>NZ_JACLCP010000002.1 GCF_014243395.1 Winogradskyella flava
TCTCCCTCGAAGTCCTCGTCGTTGGTAAGCAAGTTACCAGAGACCGCTAGATCCACGAAGGTATTGTTGATGTCATCTATGGCATCTGTACAATTGGCAAGAATTTCTGTCGAAATTGAAGTTGAACAGCCATTGGCATCTAAAACAATAATCGTGTAGTTTCCAGCAAATAAACCAGTAAATGTTCCAATTGTTTCAAAATTAGATCCATTATCAATTGAATAGGAGTAAGGTGCAGTTCCACCCGTGCTTTCAATAGTTATAGACCCTTGATCTTGACAAACGATATTAGTTTGAGCAGTAATCAATGCTGAGACAACAGAATCAGGTTCTGAAATAGTAATAGTTTTCAAAACAGGATCACAAACTGATCCATCTAATGTTACACTTACGGTATAGTCACCAGCAATAACATTAGAAATAGAACTTGATGTTACACCAGCATCAGTCTGACCATTAGACCAGGTAAATGTAAATGTAGCCGTAGGATTGATTAAAGAACTAGCAGAAACTGAAGTTGAACCAGATGCGTCACCATAGCAAAGAACATTAGTAGTTGCTCCAGTTATTAAGGACGTATCACAGTCATTTGTGCAGTTAATTTGAACACTTTGTGTTGCTTCACACCCATTAGCATCATTTACGGTCACCGTATGATTACCAATAGGTAAATTGTTGGCTATTGCAGTGGTTTGACCTCCTGCTGAAGCACTCCATTCAAAAGTGTATGGCCCGACGCCTCCAGAAGGATTGGCAGTTGCCGATCCATTTGTACAACCTTCAATAGAAGTTGCATCTATTTTATCAATTAAAACTACAATAGGTTCGGGTTGAGATATCGTAAAGTTGACAGATACAGTACAGTCATTAGCATCAAGTATAGTGAAAGTATAATCACCAGCCACTAAATCAGTAAAGAAGCGTTCTGATTGCGTTGTTGTACCACCATCTAAAGAATAACGATATGGAGCAGTACCACCTTCCCCTTGGTATTTTATACTACCAGTACTCTCACCATGGCATTTAACGCTTTTATTATAAATAAAATCTGCACTAAGTGGATGACTTGGTTGAGTTATTGTAATTTCCTTACTGGTTTCACAGCCATTACCATCCGTAACTGATATTGTATATGTTCCAGCATTTACATTTGTTAAATTTTGACTTGTAGAACCATCGCTCCAAGCGTAAGTATAGTGCTGGGTTCCACCTTCTACATTGATAAAAACATCGCCAGTATTTTCGCCATAACAGGATACGTTAGTTATGGAATCTACAGTTATAATTAACGGGTTCGGTTGGGTTATTTCTACATCTACTGTAGATGTACACTGATTATTATCTATTATGGTCACTGTATAGGTACCTGCTGTAAATGGAGGAGGAAAAAAACCACTAGATTGTGTTGTTACTCCACCGTCTATGGAATACAAATATGGTGGTGTGCCACCAGAGCCAGCGACCTTAAAATCACCAGAATCATTGCCATGACAGTCTACATTTTTTACCCATTCCAAATGTACAGATAACTCTTCGTCTGGTTGGTCAACTTCAAATTCTTCTTTAACGGTACAACCATTAGCATCTGTAACAGTCACTGAGTACATACCAGCAAAAACTCCTGTTAAATTTGGGCTTGTAGAAGAATTACTCCATAAATAAGTATAGGGACCGGTAC
The DNA here is from genome assembly GCF_014243395.1 of Winogradskyella flava. Lineage (GTDB taxonomy): Bacteria > Bacteroidota > Bacteroidia > Flavobacteriales > Flavobacteriaceae > Winogradskyella > Winogradskyella flava. The sequence goes on from NZ_JACLCP010000002.1 coordinate 1,679, forward strand.
CGCCAGAAACTGTAAGGTCTATTCCGCCAGAATCTTCAAGTTTACACAAAGCATCAGTAATCGTTGCTGTAAGTTCTAAATCTTCAATGGTAATAGGATTACCACTGAATTCATTAATGCACTCAGAGTAAACGCTTCTTACACTAAGATTATATATGCCTTCTGGTCGAGAAAATATTGGTGAACTTTGAAAAGTACCATTATTAAGCTGATATTCAAATTCTGGACCTAAAGGGCTTGTTACTTCTATAATGTAATTATCACTAGTAGAATCACAGCTAATATCTATTTCAGGGTCCGAGGGTAAATTAACAAAGGTCATTGTCACTGTGGCCTCATCACAGACAGACTCGTTTGGAGCAGGTAAACATACACGATAATCAAAAGTGACATCACCAGTAAAATTGTCTTGAGGAATATAGCTATATGTACCATCTTGATTTAGTTCAAAATATTGACCAGCAGGTGTTGGACCTGAAATTACTTCATAAGTAGAATTTTCTGGAACATTGTTTGTTAACATTAAATCACCAAAATATTTCTCATTTATGCAGTTAGTCTGCATTTTGTCGATGGCATACTTTTGGAGCAAGAAAAATTTACCATCACCATGATCTCTTGTTGATGCATTAAATTCAATTCTTGATATTCTAGAACCAACAGGCACTATATCACTTAAATAAAATAAAGCAATACCTATAGTACCATTGTTTTCTACAACTCTATTCGTTCTCCAATAATCTGTACCTGGGTTAGGTGGTCCAAATTGAGGACCAGAGAGTGCTCCACCATTTGGCCTAACAAAAGTTTGACCTAATAACTGTTCAGGGCCTCCGCCTGCAGGCGTTCCATACATAGCAACATGATAACAATTATTAACGTTTCGCTCTGTAACAGCCAATATTCCGCCTTCATTAGATGGAATTGCAGGATCATAAAAAATACTTTGCTTTTGGGCGTCGGTAGTTTCAACCGCATCAAAATCTAAACAGATATTTCGTCCATTAGGATTTGCTGTGAAGTAATGGTTTAAGTTTTTATCTTGGAAAGCCTCTAAGGCGTCAGAATTCCAAAATGGACTACCATCGCCAGCATTATTATTATTATTATTATTATTTCCATTTCCTACACCCGTATTACCACCATTGCCATATGCATAAGCATTACCATTGGCATTGGTATTACTTCCATTTCTAATTGTAACTCCGTTTTTTAAAATTTTATTAGGTCCATGACCATCTGGTCCTAACCTTGTCAATTCATAATCCGATGGCACAACAAAAGTGCTGTAAACCTGACCATTAATTGTAATGGACTTAATGGTCGCCGGACTTGTTTGGTTAGGTTGGGTAACTTCTTCCCATTCAAATGTAACACCAGTTTGAATTGAGGGCGCTTGCTGAGCAAACATTAAACTTGGTAAAACGACAAAAAAGGCCATATATATAGCCTTAGTTATGTTTACAACAGAAATACAATTGTATTTGTTTTTCATATTCCACATAATAACTTATAATGTCTGTATTGCTGCTTTTATAAAACTGCTGCAATAACTACATAATTAGATGTAGTAATGCATTATTTAGCTTTTAAACAACAAAACTCTTATTGCTTTTATAAAAATAGAGGGAGATACTAGTAATGTAAATTTAAGCGGATTAATATATTTTTGATTTGGGGTCATTTACATTAATTTTACAAAAACAAAAGAACTTATAACCTAAATCATAAGCAAACATTAGAGTTGAACCGGCAAAATAGTCGTTAAAACGGAGATATACAACATTTTGTCGAAAAAAAATGCATTTAATCGATATTACATGAAGATACTTACACTTGTTAGACATGGTAAATCCTCTTGGGAATTTGATGTTTCTGATGACAAAAGGCCTCTCAAATCCAGAGGTCGGTCAGATGCGAAACTAGTTGCTAATCAATTTATTAATAATAATCAATTACCACAAATGGTGTTTTCGAGCCCAGCAAAAAGAGCCCTTGAAACTTGTAAGATTTTTACTCAGACCATTGGATTCTCAGAAAATTCTGTTATAATCGAAGACGATTTGTATGATTTTGGAGGAGAAAATGTTATTAAGTTTGTTAAAAGTCTTTCTAACGAGATTGATGATGTTATGATTTTTGGTCATAACCATGCTTTTACATCCATTGCTAATATATTTGGAGACACCTATATCGATAATCTTCCAACCAGTGGTTTGGTAAGACTTAATTTTGAAATTAACAAGTGGGAAGACTTAGAAAAAGGTAGAACCGAGTATATTATTGTACCAAAGGAACTTAGATAATGACTAAAGATAAAAATACTTATATAAATAGAGAATTAAGTTGGTTACAGTTTAATGCTCGCGTACTCCAGGAGGCGGCAGACGAAAATGTTCCACTAATAGAAAGGCTTCGATTTCTGGGTATATTTTCCAATAATTTAGACGAATTTTTTAAAGTTAGATATGCTACTGTAAAACGTATTGATCAAGCTGGTAAAGGTGGCAAGAGCGAACTAGGAGGTATAAAGGCGGGTGAGCTGTTGGAAGATATAACTAAGATTGTTATAGAACAACAATCCGAAAGTTTAAAAATATTAAAGTCCATAAATAGAGAACTGGAGAACGAAAAAATTCATGTTATTGATGAGACAGAAATTGATGAGCAACACCATGATTTTATTAAAAATTATTTCTATCAAGAAGTAAGCCCGGCATTGGTTGTTATTGTATTAAGTGAAGATGTCGAAATCCCAAGTCTTAAAGACAGTGCAGCATATTTGGCAGTAAAAATGTCCCATGCTACCAATCAAGATCAATTTGCACTAATTGAAATTTCTAGGGCTATGGATAGGTTTGTAGTTCTGCCAAGCAAAGGTGATTCAAACTATATTATTATGCTTGACGACTTACTTCGTTATTGCCTGAATGACATCTTTAACATTTTTAATTATGATAGTATTTCTGCTCATATGATTAAAATTACTAGGGATGGAGAACTTGATTTCGATAGTGATTTTAGTAAGAGCTTCATAGATAAATTGTCTGACAGTGTCAAGGACAGACAAGTTGGAGAACCTGTTCGTTTCGTTTATGATAAAAGTATTAATGAGGATACATTGACCTTTCTTATGGCTCGTATGGAGATCGATTCAAAAGATAGTATCATACCAGGTGGACGCTACCACAATCGTAGGGATTATATGGATTTCCCAAGTTTAGGTCGTAACGATTTGTTATACAATAAGATTAAGCCATTACCAGTTAAGGGGTTAAGTTTTGAGCAGAGTATTTTTAAGACTATTGCCAAAAAAGACTACTTGGTCTACACACCTTACCATACATTTTCGTATATCGTGAAATTTCTAAGGGAAGCAGCCTTAGACCCCAAGGTCAAAACAATTAAAATTACCATATATAGGTTGGCCCAGATTTCGCACGTTGCCAGTTCATTGATCAATGCGGCTAAAAATGGCAAGAAAGTTACTGTTTCTATTGAACTTAGAGCACGCTTTGATGAAGAGGCTAATATTAACTATGCCGAGCAAATGCAAGATGCGGGCGTGAACATGTTGTTTGGTGTTACTGGCCTAAAAGTACATTGTAAAATGTGTGTTATTGAACGCGATGAGGACAATAAATTGGTACGTTATGGTTTTATAAGTACAGGAAATTTCAATGAATCCACGGCAAAAGTCTATACTGATTTTACGTTACTAACTGCTAATTCAAAAATCCTGAAAGATGTTAATAAGGTGTTCGGTTTTTTTGAAGTCAACTATAAAATATACAGATATAAGCATATTATTACTTCACCTCACTACACCAAATCCAAGTTATTTGCGCTTATTGATGACGAAATTAATAATGCAAAGCAGGGTAAGCCAGCTTATATAAAGTTAAAAATGAATAGCATTAGTAGTTATAAGATGGTAGACAAACTTTATGAAGCGAGTAGAGCTGGTGTTAAAATACAAATGATCGTTAGAGGTTTATGCTGTTTAGTTCCTGGAGTTGAAGGTATGAGTGAAAATATTGAAATAATAAGTATTATCGATAAATTCCTAGAGCATACTAGACTATTCATATTTTGTAATAATGATGATTCAAAAATTTATATTTCTTCAGCCGATTGGATGACAAGGAATATTGATAATAGGGTAGAGGTAAGTTGCCCGATTTATGACAAGGATATTAAACGAGAATTGCAGCATTTGTATGATATTTGCTGGAACGACAACGTAAAAGCGCGTTGGATAAATGAAACCCAAGATAATAGGTATCGTAGAAATGATTTGCCAAAAGTTAGAGCACAGTTCGATACCTATAACTATTACTTAAACAATCTGGAGGGATAGTATGCTGAAGATACAGAAATATGCTGCCATAGATATAGGTTCTAATGCCGTAAGGTTATTAATTTCCAACATTATTGAGCAAGATGATAAACCTGTGGTTTTTAAAAAGAATTCCTTGGTTCGAGTACCAATTCGATTGGGTGCCGATGTTTTTCTAAATGGAGAAATATCAGAATACAACCAACTGCGTATGGTAGATACGATGCAGGCGTTTAGTTTACTCATGAAATCTCATGGTGTTGTTCGTTATAAGGCTTGTGCTACATCTGCAATGCGTGAGGCAAAAAATAGTAGCCCTCTCACAGATAAAATATTGGAAAGCTGTGGAATTAATATCGATATTATAGATGGTGAAGAAGAAGCTGCCATTATAGCCGAAACGGATTTGCATTTATTTATTGATTCTAACAAAACTTATCTTTATGTTGATGTAGGAGGCGGAAGTACTGAGTTTTCCATTATTCATAATGGTAAGAAGATTAAATCAAAGTCTTTTAGGATAGGAACCGTAAGATTATTGAATGATATTGTCAAAAATGAAACTTGGGTTGAATTGGAGCACTGGATTAAGGAGAATACAAAAGACTATTATAAAATAGAACTTATAGGCTCAGGTGGTAATATTAATAAGATTTTTAAAATTTCAGGTAAAGATGTTGGCAAACCCTTAACCTATTTTTACCTAACTACTTATTATAAGATGTTACAGAATTACTCTTATGAAGAGCGTATTACTGAATTAAATCTTAATCAAGATAGGGCAGATGTTATTATTCCAGCGACGAGGATTTACCTTTCTGCAATGAAGTGGAGCGGAGCTAAGGATATTTTTGTACCAAAAATAGGACTGTCTGATGGTATTATTAAAAGCATATATTATGAAACAGTTTCTAGTGTTGAAGTTGAAGAATAAATTCAGAATTTCACCATTAAACGCCTTTTTCTCTATTAAAATCCATAATTTTATTTAAAAATTATAATTTAAAATTATATTCGCTTTTTCAAATTTATGATTATGAAGAAATTATTACTTGTATCGGTTTTAATGTTTTTTACAACTATATCTTTTTCACAAGATGTGAGATATGGGGTTAGGGTAGCAATAAATAACTCTAACTTAAAATTTGACCCAGATGTTGATTTTGAAAATGATACCCGAAACGGTTTTGCATTTGCTGGTTTTGTAGATTTTGGATTCTCAGAAGAGCTGTCCTTAAGAACAGAATTACAATGGTCTGCAGAAGGTGGAAAAGATGAAAGTATAAGAGCAGATTATATACATATGCCTCTGCTTTTAAAACTTTCTACATCAGACCGTTTCTCTCTTATGGCTGGACCACAAGCATCTTTAAAGACTTGGAAAGACACAGATGGGTTTGCAACGTTTGCTTTTTCTGGGGTTATTGGTGCAGAATATATGATAACTAGCGAGCTATTTATTGATGCCAGATTTGCATATGGTTTTACAAATATTCTAGACGAAGACTTGACAGATGTTGAGGCCAAAAACCATGTTTTACAAGTGGGCTTTGGAATAAAAATTTAATAAACGTTCTATAAACAAAATCGAGAAGCTTCAGCAATTATTAGTTGGAGCTTTTTTTATCCGTGAATGGTTTCTTTATTACCTAAACCTTTCATGATGTCGGCTTCATAGTTAAGGAGTTCTTTCCATTTGTTATCCACCTCTTCTCGATCTCCATATTTTCTTGCAAAATTCAGGAACATGGTATAGTGGCTAGCTTCGCTAATCATTAGTTTTCTATAGAATTTTGCTAGCTTTTTATCTTCTAATTCTTCAGATAGTAAACGAAAACGTTCGCAGCTTCTTGCTTCAATTAAAGCGGCGTACAAAAGTCTGTGAACCAATTGTGTTGTTCTGCTGCCACCTTTAGGGAAAAACTTTAGTAAGGCAATGACATAGTCATCTTTACGGTCACGACCAAGCGTCCAGCCTTTTTCCAATATTAAGTCATGAACCATTTTAAAGTGGCTCATTTCTTCATTCACCAAGTCTATCATTTCCTCTACCAATTCCGTGTATTCTGGAAAACTTACAATTAGGGAAATAGCCGTGCTTGCTGCTTTTTGTTCACAATAAGCATGGTCAGTTAAGATGTCTTCAATATTTTTTTCAACAATATTTACCCATCTTGGATCTGTTGGTAATTTAAGTCCTAACATTTATATTTTATTTGATGTAAACAACATTAATCTGTCCTGTATCATCAATAATTAGTTGATGTAAGGAGCGTTTATTTGTATTTGGTATCTCATACATAACATCAATCACAATATTAGTATTGGATAGCTCATTGTTATTTATTTGTATCGATTTGAGAACAGCCAATTCATTAAAATTATGAAGAGGAGAGTCCGAAGTACTATGAGGTTTAAAATTCAATAATGTATTGGCTCTGTCCTTATCAAAGCTTTCTTTATAAATTAACTTATCGTTTTTTTCAACAAGAATATCATACTTGTAGTATCTATAGTACGTTTGATAGTTAATGGTGTCTTTTACTTTTGTAAAGCGTACACTATTTTCCATATCAGTATATGTCCTAATCTTAATATGATAACCGTTACTCAGTAGCGTATCAACTTCCCGCTCTACATAACTTTCAGGTTCATAGACATCTATTTCAATAGTGACTTTTTTATTAAATTCCTCAATATCCTCAGTTAATGCCTGATACTGTGTTTTCCTGCCTTCACAGCTCGTGAAGACTATAATTAGAATAATAAATAGCCCTAGTAATCTTTTCATCTGTTTATTTTTATTGTTTTTTAATGGTCAGATGGAATTCGCCTATAATCAACTCGCTTGTTATAAAGAGTTGTTATGGCTCATTTCATAAGCTTATATATCTAATCCAAAAGTTTTTTTAAGTAATTCAATATTTGGATTTTTTTCTTTTAATTTTTCATATTTCTCCTGAGGTGTAAAAGCATATTTTTTTGCTATCTCTTCATTAACGGTAATTTCCAAGTGTAAATCGTAATTTTTAAGTGTTTTACGTAGATAGGCTAATAAGGGAAATTGTGAACGTTCTAATTCAATTTTATTAGTGTTGTTGGAATAGGTTAGATGAATGGTAGTCTCATTTAGTTTTGGTTCATCCATTTGTAAAATAGACGCTAAAATCTTTTCACCCTTTTTATCCATAGAAGCCGCATAGGCATTCCATGCTTCAGTAAGCGCTTCTTGTTTTACAGGTTCCTTTGGTAAGTCTTCCTCATCAATAATAACATCCAACTGACGAATTTGATGTTCTTTTTTTTCCCTAATGCTTTTTAACGATAAGCCAGATGTTGTTTTTTTGGCGCTGTCGATAGAAATTTTTGGAATAACCTTAGGCTCTGCAACGGCTGTAAGTACTTCTTCATTTGTACTATGCTGCACTTCAGTTTTGTTGATGTCTTGAGCAACTTTCCGTTCTTGCTTTGGCTTTTGAACAGGAATAGGTGTTATACCCTTGACTTTAAAATACGATGGTGGAATTATGAAGTGCTTATTGTTTTTTTTTTCTCCATCATAAGTGATAGAGGCCAATTGCATCAATGTAAGTTCAACCAGTAAACGCTGATTCTTACTGGTTTTATATTTTAAATCACAATCATTGGCTAGTTGTATGCCTTTCATTAAAAAGGCATTAGAAGTTTTAAGGCACTGTTCAACATACTTTTGCTTAGTTTCTTCACCAACTTCTAGCAGCTCTATAGTTGCTTGATTCTTACAAACCATTAAATCCCTAAAGTGAGAGGCCAAACCAGCTATGTAATGATGTCCATCAAAACCTTTAGATAAAATAGAATTAAATTGTACTAGCAACTCTGGAATCCTGTTGTCAAGAATTAAATCTGTACTTTCAAAATAAGTTTCGTAATCCAGTACGTTGAGATTTTCAGTAACGGCTTGTCTAGTCAGGTTCTTTCCGGAAAAGCTTACTACGCGATCAAAGATGGATAGTGCATCACGCATGGCGCCATCAGCCTTTTGAGCAATGATATGTAGCGCATCATCCTCTGCATTAATACCTTGCTCTTGAGCAATATACTTTAAGTATTCTTTGGCATCAGTAACTGTAATACGCTTAAAATCAAATATTTGACAACGCGATAAAATCGTTGGAATTATTTTATGTTTCTCTGTAGTAGCAAGAATGAAAATACAATGTTTTGGCGGCTCTTCTAAGGTCTTTAAAAAGGCGTTAAAAGCGGCTTGTGATAACATGTGTACCTCGTCAATAATATAGACTTTGTATTTACCCACCTGAGGCGGAATCCTAACCTGATCGGTTAAGTTTCTAATATCATCTACTGAGTTATTGGAAGCAGCATCAAGCTCAAAAATATTAAAGGCAAAATCTTCGTCTTCGCTAGTGTTGCCATCACTATTAATCATCTTTGCCAAGATACGAGCACAAGTGGTTTTACCAACACCACGCGGACCTGTAAAAAGCAATGCTTGGGCTAAGTGGTTATTTTCGATGGCGTTCAGTAATGTATTTGTAATAGCCTGCTGACCTACAACATCCTTAAAGGTCTGAGGTCTGTATTTACGAGCCGATACTACAAAATGTTCCATAAAAAACAACTGAATTACAAATTTAAGAATAACCTCTAAATAGCCCTTTATGAAGCTTAAAAATTAATAGTAGTTATTAACAATTTGATTACTTTTGCGCCAAGCAGATCGCCTTATCGATTCTAAGTATATTTAGGATAGGAAAGTCCGAACACCATAGTGTAACATAGTGGCTAACAGCCACCAGTCGTAAGGCTAGGAAAAGTGCAACAGAAAGTATGTACAGGTCATGCTGTAGTGAAATCAGGTAAACTCTATGTGGTGCAATGTCATGTAAACTAGTGCTTGAGCGTGCACGCGCGATGCTAGAGGGTAGGCAGCTAAAATTTATTGGTAACAATAAATGTAGATAAATGATAAGGGCTCTTTTCTTCAAAGAAAAGTGTACAGAATTCGGCTTATAGATTTGCTTAGTTATACGAGCTTCATGGAAACATGGAGCTTTGTTTTTATTTATTATTTTCAAAAAAAACTAAAAGCATTGCCGCCATAATTCTTGGTATGCAAATACTGTTCTAGTGCACTTAAATCCATATACTTCTCTTTTGAATAAAGCATAAGAATTTTTGTTAATGACTCAACTTTAGTGCTGGCTTTTTTTAATGATTTTCTTGAACGAAAACGTAGAACGAAGCGTTGATATTTTTAGGATGTAAATACCATCTGCCAAATCATTTATAGAGAGTGCTTCAAAATTTGAACTAAATGTTTTGACTAGCTGGCCTGTTGAGTGTATAACATCCACTTTAGCAATAGTTTGATGGTTAGAAAAGTGAATTCGTCCAGAAGTAGGGTTAGGATATATAGAAAACCCTTCTACTGCATAATCATTGGTTTCTAAATTAGTATCTAATTCAAAAATGTAGGCTGCCCCAGCTTTTTCCTCGTCATTCATATTGTTTTCGTCAGTATCATTATACGGTGAGCCGGCGAAAATGACTTCATTACTTATGCTTACAGAATTACCAAACCAATAATAATTATCTGGGTCGCTATTCGTTATACTTTGTTCTAATTCCCATAATGATGTAGAACTATTCAGTACATATGTTCTAACGGAACCTGCTTGAGGAATAGTGCTGCCATCGGTATCGCTATAAGAATGCCTGTAAGCACCAATTATTAAGCGGTTATTTTCAGCGTCCATACTTTGTCCAAAGCCAGAAGGGCCACTAATTGTTTGACTATAATCATATTGAAATGTGGTAGTATTGTACGTGTAAACATATACTTTTTGTGATTCTACAGAGGCGATGAATAGAAAGTCATTAAAAAAGAAAACTTTTTTCCCGAAACGCTGACTCGCACTTAAATCTGGTGATAGTATTTTCTGTATTTGCACCCATTGTCCAGAGTTTGGAGCTTTTTCAAAAATATATGCAGCCCCAGAGTTGTTGATGCCGTTTTCATCAAAATCAAAAGTACCAACAACAATACGGTTGTTATTTATATCTACAGCTGCATCTGATGTAAGTCCATCTGTAGTTGTAATTTCTTGTAAGAAATCCCAAGTGTTCGTGTTGGTATTGTATTCAATTATGTTGACATTTCCCAAATCGGAACCAACAACTAATACATTATTATCTAATCCTGTTTCTAAACCAAAGTTCCCATTTTGCCTTGGAGCATTAGCAAATAATTCTGCTTGTTCTGTCCAAATTCCATTGACATTTTTTTTATAAATATACACCGAGCCTATATCGAAGAGCGATGAGTTATTTGTTGAGTAATCACTAATTACCAGAGTGTTATTATCAATAATAATTCTTCTTCCGAATTCATCAAATGGTTCGGTTTCGTTACGTTGTAGTTTGTAGCTTTCCATCCAAGTACCACCTATTTGATCGAAGACATAAACTGCTCCTGTTGGTCTGTTTCTATAGGCTCCTGAAATAATTTGATTGTCATTAATAACTCCACTAAAGCCAAAATAATCGTCGTCTGCTCTATCGCTAGCAACTATTTTGTGGGTTTCTTGCCATGTCTGGCTAAATCCAAAAACTGTAAAAAGTGAGATTGATAAATGTAAATAGAGCTTCATTATTTATATTTTTGGTCAAAAATAGGAGAGTGGATTTAAAACTTCTACTGTTTCTAGAATTTTAACTATTCAAAAAAACTAAAAGCATTACCGCCATAATTCTTAGTATGCGAATACCGTTCCATATCACTCAAATCGGTATGTTTGGAATGCTCAACAATAACCAATCCATCGTCTTCTAACAATTCATTTTTAAATATGAGGTCAGGTATTTTTGCAAATAATTCGCCATCAAAGTTATAAGGTGGATCCGCAAAGATGATGCTGTGTTTTTGTTTAGAATGTTGTAAAAATTTAAATACATCACTTTTAATGGTGTGTATAGGCATGTTAAAGGACTCTGCTGTCTCATTAATAAATTTGATACAGCCATAATTGTCATCAACTGCTGTAATTTGCTCAGTACCACGAGAAGCAAATTCATAGCTTATGTTGCCGGTTCCTGCAAACAAATCTAGTACAGAGATATCATCGAAATAATATTGGTTATTGAGGATGTTGAACAAGGCCTCTTTCGCCATATCGGTAGTTGGCCTTACAGGTAGTTTCTTAGGCGCCAATATTTTTCTGCCCTTATGAGAACCAGAAATTATACGCATTAAAAGGAATTTAGTATTAAATAGTAATGATGTAACTCATAGCGTTTTTGATCGGTAACAACATCCGAAAACTTATAATTGTAATTGGATTCTACAATACTCACATGTCTGACATAAGTGTAAAGAATGTTGAAGAGTTTATCATCCTTATCTATTAAACCGCTTAGAATCACTGGCATTGATTCTACATCGAGCTGTAGTTGCTCAAAAACAAATAATACATAATAGATGAAATCTTCTTTACTGTGGTATTCAAAACTATTGAACAGCTGGAGTTTCCCATTATGAACTACTAGTACCTCCAATGTCATTTTATTGACATTAATAAAGATCTTGGATTTATCAGATGCTTGATCTTCCCCTAATATGGTTTCGATTAGAAGTGTAGAGGAGTGTTTATAGACAAATTCACCAAAGGTGTCAAAAATGTAATTATTGATGTTTACATAAGGTATATAGACATTAACACTATTGTTGATGCTAATTTCATCATGTGTGATATAATCGGTTTTTAAAATTTTAGCATTGAATTTTAGGTAATCTACTTTTTGCCTCTCATCGTATAAACTCTTAGGGACAACCGTAGATAATTCATTCTGGTGGGTCACCGTAACCGTGCGAAATTCATCAGAAAAAACCGCACTCGCGCTTAGTTCTGTCTTAAGGCGATGTAAGGCATCAAAAGGAGTAAGCTTACTTTGAAAATCAATTTTATTTAAATATTCAATAGTATTAGTGCTCCTATTTAGAATGCAAAAAGAAAGCCCATTCAAACTTACTTGAATGGACAATTCTTTGTTAGTATTTTGTTTCAAAATTATTCCTTGGTTGAAAGGTCTTTACCCCAATTTCCGCTCGTGTTTACTTCTTCCATAGATCCAATTTTAACAGTAGGACCCTTAACACCAGCTATTGAGAAAACTTGCTTTTCTTTGTCAATGAGATATTTTTCTTGACCATCTAATACGATAGCCTTATCAACACTAGCTTCGAATACTGGGATATCGTCTAGCTTGCCAGCTTGTAATTTGAACTGAGCACCATCTTTACCAACACCAACATCGGCCATACTTTTAAAACGATTGTCTCCTTTAAAGATAGAATCTTTAACTGTGTAATAACTTAGTGTATCAATAAGTGTAATGGTCTTCATGGTTTCAACACCACCGAAAGCACGGGTTCTTTCTTCATCTAAAATTAGTGTATCGCGTCTTTGCGTAATTGGTACTTTGCCATTTTCTACAAAATTAATCAGCTTGTTAAAGTCTCCCGCATATTCACCATTAACTTCTTTATATGCTAATTGCGAATCTCTAATATCCACTAATCGATCGATAACAACTTTATAGCGCTCAACTTTAAGTTTGTTGAATTTAATTTCTTCATATACGGACATGAAAGTCATATAGCCCAAGAAAATAATTAATATCCAAAGTAAAATGTTGATAATGGGTTTTAATTTTTTGGGAACAAATTTGTCAATTAACCAAACAATACCAATGGTTAATAAAATAATAACTACAATCGCTATAATTACTTTCATATTCGGAGTATATTAATTAAGGTCTCACGCAAATCTACAATTTTTTTTTGTTCGTAAAAACTATCTAAATAAAAATCACATAAAATTGCAGATGCGATCACTATAATTCATCCTAGAACTTAGAATAATGGTATATTGTTCCATATTTTTATACGTATGATACCCAATGCTTCTGCATTCTATTCGTTGCTGAAATCTAAATTTCCATTTCAACCTACATCCAAACAAGATATGGTGTTGATGCAGCTATCACAGTTTATTTTTAACACCTCCTCAAACTCCATATATCTATTAAAAGGTTATGCAGGTACAGGTAAGACCAGTATAATAGGCACTATAGTTTCAAATTTGTGGGAAGCAAAAAAGAGTGCGGTGCTTTTGGCGCCTACTGGAAGGGCAGCAAAGGTAATTTCTAACTATTCTAAAAAGGAGGCATTCACTATTCATAAAAAAATATATTTTCCTAAAAAGGAAAAGGGTGGTGGTGTAAAGTTTGTGATGCAACCCAATAAACACCGGAATACTATTTTTATTGTTGATGAAGCTTCTATGATACCGGATGTACCCTCTGATTCTAAACTTTTTGAAAATGGATCACTTTTAGATGATTTAATGCAATATGTGTATTCTGGTCATCAGTGTAAATTACTCTTAATTGGAGACAAGGCGCAATTACCACCTATAAAGTCTGATCTAAGTCCAGCATTGGATGCCGACAAATTAAGCTTAAACTTCAACAAGGAAGTTTCTGGTATCGAACTCGATGAAGTTGTAAGGCAAGAACAAGACTCTGGTATTCTCGAGAATGCCACCGAGTTAAGAGCGGTTTTAGAATCTAACTTTTACGATAGTTTTAAATTTAGTGTAAGTCCTTACAAGGATATTGTGCGTTTAATAGATGGTCATGAAATTATGGACGCCATCAATGATGCTTATAGTAATGAGGGTTATGAGGAAACAGCAATTATCGTTAGAAGTAACAAGCGAGCCAATCAATACAATCAACAAATAAGACAACGTATTTTATTTAATGACAGTGAGTTGTCTGCCGGAGACTATCTTATGGTAGTAAAGAATAATTACTTTTGGATTAAGCCCACAAGCGAAGCAGGTTTTATCGCTAATGGTGATATTATTGAGGTTTTGGAGATATTCAACATTAAAGAATTATATGGTTTTAAATTTGCAGAAGTAAAAGTGAAAATGGTCGATTATCCTCGAATGTCACCTTTTGAAACGGTCCTACTTTTAGATACCATTGCTGCGGAAAGCGCATCGTTAAGCTATGAAGAATCAAATCGCCTATATCAAGAAGTAGCTAAGGACTATGCCGATGAAAAATCGAATTATAAGCGATTTATGGGGGTAAAGAATAATAAGTACTTTAATGCTCTGCAGGTGAAATTTTCTTATGCCATCACTTGTCATAAATCGCAAGGGGGTCAATGGAATACCATTTTTGTTGAGCAGCCTTATTTGCCAAATGGGATGGATAAGGATTATATACGTTGGTTATATACTGCTGTAACCAGAGCAAAAGAAAAACTATATTTAATTGGTTTCAAAGATGACATGTTTACGGAAAATCATTTAAATTAGAGGAATGACCATAGAAACCGTGTTAAGTATCTTTTTAGGAATAGGATTGGCAGCATCTGCCGGTTTTAGGGTGTTTTTACCACTTTTCGCTTTAAGTTTGGCATCCTATTTTGATGTTTGGGAGCTCAACGAATCTTGGTCATGGATTGGAGGTACTGCAGCGCTAGTCACTTTAGGAATTGCAACTCTGGTAGAAATAGTAGCGTATTATATCCCACTAATAGATAATGCCTTGGATACTATTGCCGTTCCATTGGCAACAGTGGCAGGCACAGCGGTGATGGTATCTACAATGGTGGATTTAAGTCCTGTAATTACTTGGACATTGGCCATAATTGCTGGAGGCGGAACGGCTGCTGCAATCAAAGGATCTGCAGGAGCAACACGATTAGGTTCTACTGTTTCTACTGCTGGTATTGCAAACCCTTTGGTTTCTACTGTAGAGACTGTGACTGCTATAATAATGTCCATTATATCCATCTTTATACCTGTACTAGCTATAATTTTGGTGATACTCATTTTTTATGCTGTATTTAGGCTTTACAAAAAGTTAACACCTAATAAGCCAAAATCATCGTAAAACCTTATTTTTGATTTTATCTAAAATAGATACATGAAAATCATATCCATGATACCAGCACGATACAGTGCTTCTCGATTTCCAGGAAAGCTTATGCAGAATTTAGTTGGTAAGTCGGTTATTCTTAGGACGTATGAAGCGACAGTCGCTACAAAGCTTTTTAGCGAAGTTTACGTAGTCACTGATAGTGATATTATTTTTAATGAAATAGTAAGTAATGGTGGTAAAGCCATTATGAGCAAAACGGAACACGAGTCGGGAAGTGATAGGATTGCTGAGGCTGTGGCAGATGTAGAATGTGATATCGTGGTTAATGTACAAGGAGATGAACCCTTTACGGAGCGTGAAAGTCTCCGTAAGGTTTTGGAAGTATTTAAAGATGATGAAGCAAAGGAAATTGATTTGGCATCTCTAATGGTTGAAATAACGGATTGGGAAGAAATCAATAATCCGAATACGGTAAAAGTTATTGTAGATCAGAATAATTTTGCGCTATATTTTTCAAGAAGTCCAATTCCATTTCCAAGGGATAAAGAAGTAGGAGCGCGTTACTTTAAGCATAAAGGTATATATGCGTTTAGGAAAGAAGCATTACTGGATTTTACCGTGATGCCAATGCAGTTTCTTGAAGCAACCGAGAAGATTGAATGTATTCGCTATTTGGAATATGGAAAACGAATTAAGATGGTTGAAACCCAAGTGCAAGGTGTTGAAATAGATACACCAGAGGATCTAGAAAGGGCAAAGCGATTGTGGAAGTAGATTATGCAAACATAAAGGTAATTGGTTTTGATGCAGATGATACGTTATGGGTCAACGAAACGTATTTTAGGGAAGCTGAAGAAGAGGTCGGTAGATTGTTATCGCACTATGAAACACCAAATAAGATTGACCAAGAGCTTTTTAGAATGGAGATTAAAAACCTTCCGACTTACGGTTATGGCGTAAAAGGTTTTGTATTGTCCATGATAGAGTTGGCTATTGAATTATCCAATAGTTCGGTTTCAAATGACATCATTTCTAAAATGTTGGATATTGGTAAGGACATGATTAATAAGCCAATTGAGTTACTTGATGGTGTAGAGCAAGTATTGAAATCATTATCTAAAGACTATAGATTGATTTTAGCTACCAAAGGTGATTTATTAGATCAAGAGCGAAAGTTGGAAAAATCCGGTTTGTTACAATATTTTCATCATATTGAAGTATTAAGTGAAAAGCAAGAGGCAAATTACAAGAAGCTTTTAAGACATTTAGATATAAATCCGTCTGAATTTTTAATGGTAGGTAATTCACTTAAATCCGATATTTTGCCACTGGTCAATATAGGAGCACAGGCCATACATGTTCCATTTCATACGACTTGGCAACACGAAAAAGTCACCAAAAAAGAAACCAATGGTATGGAATATAAAACCGTTGATAGTCTAAGTGAAATTTTAAAATTATTTAAAGGCAAATAAATAAACTAAGTTTTTATTTTTGTCAAAGATTAAAGAGTTAATGATATATAAGAATTATCCGATGGTGTCCAGAGTAGTTTTTGGGCGCGGAAGTTTTAATCAGCTAGATGAAATTCTGTCGCCAAAGCGCATTGGACGCAATGCACCATTTATTTTTTATGTTGATGACGTTTTTAAGGGCAATCATTGGTTGACTTCTAGAATAACTTTGTCGTATAAGGATAAAATTATTTATGTACCTACCAAAGAGGAGCCTAAAACATCGCAAATAGATAAATATGTTGAAGATATAATTCTTGAATATAGCGAACTCCCATCAGGTATTATAGGCATTGGTGGAGGTATTGTTATGGATATTGCAAAAGCGGTATCCTTAATGTTAACAAACCAAGGAGAATCCAAAGATTATCAAGGCTGGGATTTAATAAAGAATCCTGCAATTTATCATGTAGGTATTCCAACAATTTCTGGTACAGGTGCCGAAGTTTCCAGAACGACTATTCTAACTGGTCCAGAGCGTAAATTAGGCATAAACAGCGATCACACACCTTTTGATCAAGTAATATTAGATCCGGAGCTTACGAAAGGCGTTCCGAAAGATCAGTGGTTTTATACAGGTATGGATTGCTTTGTACATTGTGTAGAATCGCTTAACGGTACTTTTCTTAATGCGTTTAGCCAAAGCTATGGTGAAAAAGCATTTGAGCTTTGCCAAGAGATATTTTTAAGAGACGAACTAACTTTGGAAGAAGCTCAAGACAAGTTGATGATGGCGTCTTGGCACGGTGGTATGAGTATTGCTTATTCACAGGTTGGCGTAGCGCATGCAATGAGCTACGGTTTAAGCTATTTACTAGGCATAAAGCATGGTATAGGTAATTGTATAGTATTTGATCACTTAGATGAATATTATCCCAATGGCGTAGCCATGTTCAAGGAAATGAAAGTCAAGCATAATATTGAATTGCCTCAAGGTATTTGTGCCCATTTGGAAGAAGATCAATTTGATACTATGATTGATGTTGCCCTGAGCTTAGAACCACTTTGGGAAAATGCTATCGGCAAAAATTGGAAAACTAAGATTACCCGACAAAAGCTTCTGGAGCTCTACAAAAAAATGTAAGATGCGCTGGTTGGCAAAATTCATCTATTTTAAATTGCTCGGCTGGAAAGTTGTGGGCAACACGGATTTTTCAAAAGACACTATTAAGAAAGCCGTTATTATTGCGGTACCACATACGAGTTGGCACGATTTCTACATGGGCTTGCTTTTAAGAAAAGTTGTGGATGTAAAAACAAATTTTGTTGGGAAAAAGGAACTCTTCAAATGGCCTTTTGGTTATTATTTTAAAGCAGTAGGCGGAAGAGCATTAGACCGAACCTCGGGCCAGAATAAGGTAGAGCAGATTTCGAAACTTTTTCAGGATGAAGATGAATTTAGATTAACTCTGGCACCAGAAGGCACTAGGAAAAAAGTCAAAGAATGGAAAACAGGCTTTTACTACATTGCTAAAGCGGCAAATGTGCCTATAATTATGTTCACGCTCGATTTTAAAAATAAGCAGAACAAGGTTTCTGAACCCTTTTACCCAACGGATGATATAGAAGCCGATTTTAAATATATGTATAACTTTTATCAGGGCGTGGAAGGCAAGATAAAAGCATATAGTTAGTTATGTTCTGTCTTTTAAGCGATACATAAACTTAAGACCGCTCCAATCTTCATCAATAGCACAAACTTTAATGTCAACTAAACCAATCTTTAAGACTTCTGCTCTTACACTTTCTCTATTGATATCTGATGTAATTTTTGAAGTTCCCTTTGGCCAGCTTACCCATAATATGCCATTTTGATTTAAATACGGCTTCAAATTTTTGATAGTGTCTTGTAATGCTTCTCTTGAAGTGAAAAAAGCATGAATAAAATCAATGGATTCAGATTTTGGAGACCTTATAAACACTAAGTCTTTCGGAAGAATATCAAATAGATTTGTATAGTCATCGGGCTCATCATGGAGATAAATTTTATAACCTGCTTTTAAGCCTAGTTTTTTTGCCAATGGTGTCTTAGAATAGCCCGAACTCATTTCAAACTTTAATTGTAATTAACATGATTTTTGGCACAAGATTTGTACTAAGTATTGTGCAATGAAACATAAAGTAAACTTTTAAGTCCCTAAAAAGAAACATTGTTATTGAAAAAGCTGTCTTTTCCTATGGAGATAGCTTTTTTTCTTCAATAAACTTATCCAACAAATAATTGGTTTGAGATTGTAGTTTGGTTTTAAAGTAGCGTGTATGGCCAATTATAAAACCTTTGAATCCCATCGCCTGTTTTGCCCATTTATGAAGATTGAATGTATCTGTATGCTTAAGAATTAATCCGTCTTTTAAGTCAAATTGGGCATCAATCTTATTATGCACAGATCTACCAGTTTTGCTGAATTTATAAAAAGCTTCCCAATGTGCAGCGCCACTTGTCTCATCTGCTTTTATATTTGAGGCGATAACCTTAAAGTCTTTTCCTTTTTGGGATGCACATAACATTTGCCACATGGCTTTAGCTTTGTCTCCTCTTAAAATCCCAAAGGCTGGATCTTCAAATACGATATTGTCATGATAACAAGAACACATCGTTTCTGAATCAAGATTGCTGAAAGCATTATAAAACTTGGCGACTACATTTTCCATAGATAATTTATTTTCCAAAAGCTTAAAACCAATTACCCTGTTTAGCAAATAACTAGTCTTTGTTATAAAGGTAATTAATATATTTTAGGATAAATATGTTAATTACTAAGGAAAAGAAAAGGCTTCTGATTTTCAGAAGCCTTTATAATGATAAGTGTTATAACTTAAAAGATACTGCATGCTTGAATAATACAGAGGTATAGCGGCATACCCAAGGTAATATTAAATGGAAATGTTATTGCCAAAGCCATTGGTAAATATAAACTTGGATTTGCTTTTGGTACTGCAATTCTCATGGCTGCCGGAACTGCGATGTATGAAGCACTGGCTGCGAGTATGGCGAAGAGTAAACGGTTACCTTCACTATCTGTAAATACAGAGCTTATTACAGCTACTAAGCTGCCATTAATAATTGGTATAACAACGGCAAATATTAATGCAAACCAACCTTTCTTTAAAAATGCAGATAGTTTCTTACCACTAGTAATACCCATGTCCAGTAAGAAGACGGCTAGGAATCCCTTGAATATATCTGTGGTAAAAGGTTTAATCCCTTGAGCCTGTTGTTCGCTTGCAAGAAAACCTACTACCAAGCTTCCTAAAATCAAAAGTACACTGCCATTGGTAAGCGCATGTTTTACGACTTTACCCATTGAGATTTTTATGGCATTTTCTTTATCATAAATAGAAATAAGTAGTAGACCTATTATGATAGAGGGTGCTTCCATCAAGGCCATTACAGCAACCATATGACCTCCAAAACTAATTTGCTCAATTTCCAAGAAAGAGATAGCGGTTACAAATGTTACTGCACTAACTGAGCCATAAGAAGCTGCAATAGCACCAGCGTTGGCCACATTGAACTTTCTTCTCAATATAAAGTACGTATAAACGGGTACAATGAGCGCTAAAAAAATGCCAAACAAAAGCGACCAAATTATTTCTAAATTAAGGTCGCTATGTGAGAGTTCCTGTCCGCCTTTAAATCCTATCGATAAAAGTAAGTACAGTGATATAAATTTAGAAGAGTTGGGAGGTATTTCTAAATCACTTTTAAGCTGTACAGCTAGTATGCCGAGAAAAAAGAATAAGAGGGCAGGATTCGTTAAGTTATCGAATAATAAATGTAAGTCCATTAAACTAATTATTGCAAGAACGAATCTATCCTTGGCCGTTTTACTATTTTACGAAGGAAATGTTCAGCGTGCCGTTTATGACTACGTTATAACCTTCCTTTCGAGCTATAGTAATATAATCTTTGGCGATTTGTTTTTCGTTTAATAATTCTTGGATACGATTATTTTCATAAGTAGTGTCTGCATCTTCACAACCCTCACAGACTCTTAATTTTTGAAGTTTATGAAAGTTAACTTTCTGTTCTATAAGTACATTTACAATGTGGTTAGCTTCGGAAGGCGTAAATAGACCTTCTACTAGTTGTACTTCTTGAGTTGCTTTTTCTACGTTTGTGTTTGTTTTGGTAATTGACATAATTCTTTTGTTTTAATAGTTGTTTGTTTATGATTAATTTGAACCCATGAGTTTTACAATGGCAACACATGAAACGATAAAGCTACATATGGCAATGTGCTCCATAAAAACGTTGTCATTCATATAAGACATGGTTAATAAGCCTGTTAGCGCTAATATTGTTAATGCTGCGCCTGCCTTTGTTCTTCTAGCAGATTTGTCAGTATCTGTATTTCGCATTCCCTTAATTGTAGCATTAGAATCTAATCTTGACATATTAAATAGATGTTTATTTGATTAATAAAAATTTATTATGATGCAAAATTGAAACAAATATTTTATTTATTTTTATATATATTTTTAATAGTATATATAAACAAAACTTATGAATTATACCTTGCATCAACTTCAGATTTTCTTAAAGATTACACAACTAAAGAGTATCACAAAGGCATCTGAGGCTCTTTTTTTAAGCCAACCAGCCGTATCTATCCAGTTGAAAAAATTTCAAGATCAATTCTCTATTCCATTGACAGAAGTTGTTGGAAGACAATTGTATGTTACTGATTTTGGATGGGAAATAGCTGAAGCAGCTCAAAAGATCATTAACGAAGTTCAAGCCATTAACTATAAAACGATGTCGTTTAAAGGGCAAATTGCAGGTAGATTAAAAATATCCGTGGTGTCGACTGGTAAATATGTAATGCCCTATTTTTTGACAGACTTTACCAACCAAAATCAAGGTGTTGATTTAATCATGGACGTTACCAATAAAACAAGTGTTATTAAAAGTTTGGAAAACAATGAAGTCGATTTTTCTCTAGTATCTGTTGTTCCAGATCAGCTGAATCTTGATAGGGTAGAGCTCATGGAAAACAAGCTTTATTTGGTTGGCGGCACCAAGGAAAAGTTTAATAAAAATATCGCGAAAGCCAAAATTTTTGAAACCTATCCCATGTTATATCGCGAGGATGGTTCAGCAACACGAAACGCTATGGAGTCATTCATTACGAGTCGTAATATATCCAATCCAAAAAAGATGGAATTAACATCTAACGAAGCTTTGAAGCAAGCGGTTATTGCAGGTTTAGGTTATTCCATTATGCCTTTAATAGGTATAAAAAATGAACTCAAGAATGGTGACTTACGAATTATTCCTTACAAAGGTTTACCCTTAGTGACTAACTGGAATTTAGTCTGGCAGAAGTCTAAAAACCTATCACCAACAGCCAAAGCGTATCTAGAATTTATTAAAGCTGAAAAACAGCGCATCATCGAAGAGAACTTTAATTGGTACGATCAATATTAGCGACTCTTAATTTTGTCAATAAGCTTACGAATACCAGAATAGATAAACATATTGGTTTTGGCGTAATAAAACGATATAAAACAAACCGTTGTTAAGAATAGGACGGCACCAATTATGGCTTGCCATGGTAAAAGGGTTTTACCAATAAGTTGATGCAGACCAATACCTGTAAAACTTCCATAAATAATGATGAAATGAATCACATATATGGACAGTGTTTTTTGCCCAATTTTAAGAATCAACGGTTGACTTATGTATTTTTCAAAAAGATAGAATATACCGAACAAAACCAATACGTTGCCCAATCTCGTAAATAAATAATTATACCATGCAACATCTTTTAATAGTTGAATATCTGTTAGGTAATATAGTTTCATCAGGACATAGGAAGATTTCAATATTAACAAAATACCAACGATAAAGAAACCTGCGACAATAGCGGTTTTAAATTTAGAACGTCCTAAATAGCGATAGAAAATAGTTGAGATAAATGCTCCAAAGCATATGTAACCAAACCATGGAATAATATTAAAAATAGAACCATAGTCCTTAGTTAGGTAATTAGAAAACAATTTGGGAATATTAGGTAAATCCAAATAGCGATATAAAGGCTCTGTTAAAAAAATCAAGATACCCAATAGTAATGTTAGTATGGAGAAAATCAAGGTTTTCTTAAACGTTAAATGGTAGATACAAACAATTAGAATCAAGGACAGACCAATGCATTGTAATACATCGACCACCAAAAAATAAATGCTGAACTTACCAAAAAGCCACTCAAAAATCGGTATGCGCAATAGATAACCAATACCAATAAGCATTAAACCTCGTATTAGTCCTTTACGCATACGTTGTTTTGTAGTGCCTTTATGTTTGGCCTTTATGAGAAGGTAAGAGAAAATCAATCCAGAAATTGTAAAAAATGTTGGTGCAGTGATACCTCTAAAGTATTCCCAAATCTGAAATACTGTGTTAGATTCATCTCTGTAGGATACATCAAGCAACGTATCAATAAAATGCCCTTGCAACATCATAAGAATGGCAAATGCACGTACAGCATCAATAAAATATAAACGTTGGGTAGTGCTCAATTATAGGTCGATTGAGTAGCAAATATAGGATTTAGAGAATTAATTGGCTTATTACAAGTCCTAATTATCGTCTTAGAATATGAATCGTAGTGCTTTGTTTTTTAATTGTTTTAAGATATACTTTTAGGATATGTTTTTATCTACGTTGTTAGTTACAGGGCTTATTTTCTCCAAATAAACCTTTTTCGATCGCCCTTTTATACTTCTTTCCGATTTCTTTATTTCTTTTGATATAATCTTTTAAATGTTCTTCTTTGGTTTCAAATTCTGCAATTATATCATCGAGTAGAATTATATTTAATATACAATGATTCAATACTTTAATGGTTTCTGATTCCTGGCCAATGCATTGAATTTTTAGAACTTTTGTGTCTTTTGGAAGGGTAATACTATAATTACCATTTTCATCCGAAGTAGTTTTAAACTGCATGTCCAAAGTATGGATAAACACTTTAGAAAGAGGTTCTAGATGTTCATTTAATACTTGACCACTAACAGTTTTTGTTTGGCCAAATAAATCAATAGGGCTAAAGAACAGAACAAGTACTGTTATAATTAATCTCAATTTACTCATACCTTATAACTAACAATTAGATAAAGTCAGTTGTCACTGACTTTATCATAAGATACTGAAACAATACTTCGACAGGCTTAGTATAGCAGTTCAACACAAATAAACGAAGTTAGATTTTTAAATTTTGTAAATCAACTACATACCATTTATTATTCAAAGAAATTATTAACAGTCCAAGGGATTTACTACTTTTAAGTCCAATGGATAAGCTTAACGATTTTACCGCTGCATTTTCGTCACTAGCCTGGGGGTTACCCTTGCTTATACTTTTGATAGGAGGAGGGTTGTACCTATTAATACGTTCTAGGTTTATACCGTTTCGGTATTTAGGACATGCCGTCAATGTTCTAAGAGGAAAATATGACGATCCCAATGACGCAGGACAAATCTCGCATTTTCAAGCCTTATCTACAGCATTATCCTCAACCATTGGTATGGGCAATATCGCAGGAGTGGCGTTAGCTATTTCTGTTGGTGGTCCTGGTGCCATGTTCTGGATGTGGGTAAGTGCCATTGTAGGAATGAGTACTAAATTCTTCACATCGACATTGGCAATTTTGTATAGAGGTAAGGATAGCAATGGTGAGTTACAAGGTGGTCCCATGTATTTTATCATGGAAGGCCTTGGTAAAAATTGGAAATTTTTGGCTGTGATGTTTAGTGTTTTTGGTATGATGGGCGCACTTCCGGTCGTGAATGTCAATCAACTAAAACAAGCCATAAACGATATCATTTTAATTCCAAATGGCGTAGAAGTGACCTTTAATACTAACCTCACCATTGCACTAGTTTTGGTGGTATTTACAAGCATGGTTATTCTTGGAGGATTGAAGCGAATTAGCAAATGGGCATCTAAGATGGTACCTTCCATGGTCATTTTGTATTTCATTTTGGTGATTATCATTCTTGTTATTAACTATGCCCAAGTACCAAAGTATTTAGCACTGATTGTAACTGACGCCTTTGCAGCAGACTATTTCCCTAAGGACAAGCCTTTCTTAGGAGGTGTTTTAGGGGCATTGATTCTACATGGTATTAAGCGTGGTGCGTTTTCTAATGAAGCAGGGCTCGGAACAGCACCTTTGGCACATGGCGCGGCAAAAACCGACGAACCCGTTAGAGAGGGTTTGGTGGCCATGCTCGGACCAGTGATAGATACATTGATAGTTTGCACGTTAACAGCTTTGGCTATATTGGTTACGGGTGTTTGGGAAACAGAAGGTGTAAATGGTGTAAGTTTAACAGCTTTGGCGTTTCAACAGGTATTGCCCTATGGACAGTATCTATTGATGATTTGTGTATTTTTCTTTAGTGTGTCTTCGCTTTTCAGTTATGCCTATTATGGTACCAAATGCATGTCATTTTTAATTGGCGCAGACAAAAAACATTACTACAATTATATATATATTCTAAGCATTATTCTTGCGGCAACGACACCGTTTGAAGCCATGATCAATTTTATTGATGGTGTTTTTGCCTTTATGGCCATACCAACAATGATTGCAACAATACTGTTAGCTCCAAGAGTGATAAAAGAATTACGGTCTTACATTGAACGTTTAAAAACCAGTAAATATGAACGCTAACGCTAAAGCCTATTGGCGCGATAATATTAAATATGTCCTAATCCTTTTGAGCATTTGGTTTATAGTCTCTTATGGTGCTGGGATTTTGTTTAAAGAACAACTCAATGCCATAAAAATTGGCGGATTTAAGTTAGGGTTTTGGTTCGCCCAACAGGGAGCGATGTATGTATTCGTAATCCTCATTTTTGTATACGTCAGATTAATGAATAAGCTCGATAAAAAATATGGCTATGATGAATAGTATCCTTTTCATGGCTCAGTTGGATGTGCAAACGTGGACTTATATCTTAGTTGGCATTACGTTTACATTGTATATAGGCATCGCTATTTGGTCTAGAGCTGGTTCTACAAAAGAGTTTTATGTCGCAGGAGGTGGTGTGTCACCACTGGCAAATGGTATGGCAACTGCTGCAGATTGGATGAGTGCTGCATCTTTTATTTCCATGGCTGGTATTATATCCTTCGCAGGATATGATGGTGCAGTATACCTTATGGGATGGACAGGTGGCTACGTACTTCTGGCATTACTTTTAGCACCGTATTTACGAAAGTTCGGGAAATTCACAGTTCCAGATTTTATTGGTGATCGTTATTATTCGAAAACGGCTAGAATAGTTGCTGTATTTTGTGCACTGTTGGTCTCTTTTACTTATGTTGCTGGACAAATGCGAGGTGTAGGTATTGTGTTTTCTAGATTTTTGGAGGTCGATATTAATACAGGTGTTATTATAGGCATGCTCATTGTTTTATTCTACGCTGTCTTAGGTGGCATGAAAGGTATAACCTATACACAGGTTGCACAATATTGCGTCTTAATATTTGCCTTTATGGTGCCAGCGATTTTTATTTCCATCCAAATGACAGGAAACCCAATTCCGCAATTAGGTTTTGGTTCAGAATTAAATGATGGCTCGGGCATCTATTTGTTGGATAAATTGGATGGTTTAAGTACCGAATTGGGATTTGCAGAATACACGGAAGGGTCTAAGTCCATGATAGATGTATTTGCTATCACTTTAGCCTTAATGGTGGGTACTGCAGGTTTGCCACATGTTATCGTTAGATTCTTTACCGTTAAGCGTGTAAAAGATGCACGTAAATCTGCTGGCATCGCATTGCTTCTCATAGTTATTCTTTACACCACTGCACCTGCAGTGGCCGTCTTTGCCAGAACAAATATGATTGAAACGGTTTCTAATCAACCTTATGCCAATGTACCAGAATGGTTTAAAAAATGGGAGACTACCGAACTTATAAAATTTGAAGATAAAAATAATGACGGCTTAATTAGTTACGTGGCTGATGAAGTCAAAAACGAGCTTACTGTAGATAGGGACATCATGGTTTTAGCTAATCCAGAAATAGCAAAACTACCTAATTGGGTAATTGCCTTAGTGGCAGCAGGTGGTTTGGCAGCTGCACTGTCTACTGCAGCAGGCTTATTGTTGGTGATTTCTTCTTCCGTATCCCATGATTTGATTAAGAAAATCATTAAACCCTCTATTTCAGAAAAAGGCGAGCTTATTGCCGCACGATTATCTGCTGTTGGAGCGGTTTGTGTTGCTGGTTACTTCGGAATCAATCCTCCTGGATTTGTAGCGGCAGTTGTGGCCTTGGCCTTTGGATTAGCAGCAGCCTCCTTTTTTCCAGCTATAATTCTTGGTATTTTTTATAAACGTATGAATAAAGAAGGGGCCATTGCTGGAATGGTGGTCGGCATAGTGAGTATGCTTCTATATATGATGAAATATAAGTTGGGCTGGTTCGATGCCGAATTGCCTGATAAAAGCGAGTGGTGGTTTGGAATTTCTCCGGAAGGTTTTGGAACTATTGCTATGATACTTAACTTTATGGTGTCCATTATAATAATGAAATTTACTAAAGCTCCACCTCAAGAGGTTCAACATATTGTCGAAGATATTAGAATACCAAGCGGGGCAAAGGAGGCTAGTCTACATTAAAAAGCCTCTTTATAAAGAAAGAAGCTTAGTTTGAGTCAATAAAGTAATGCAATATGTATCCGTTTATATTTTAAAGTAAAATTAGTTTAAATGTCAGTTCGAGTGATTTTGAGATTATTGAAATCAAAATATCTTTTGATTGAAGATGCCTTAGCGTAACTTAAAAAATCGTATCGAGAACTATTTAAAATCAAAAATTTCACTCGAAATGACGCATTTTCTTATATATGCATAACGATCAATTTATTTTTTCTTCAAAAGAATTTTTTCATTTGAGAATTGATGGGCTTCATCTAAAAACGCCATCATCTTAGACCAGTTTTCGTTAGGCTCAAAGTTGTGCTTGTAATACTTCGACGTTTTAATTTTTAGGATATTATCTTCAACTGCAGCTGTACTCATAAAAGCTCCAGTGTCGTTGTCAATAGATTTATTTAATTTATCCAAACCTGCTACGGTATAACCTTCTGGAATTACAAAGTCAATATTGTAGTTATAACTTCTGGCGTAATCTACATGGACATCGGCAGTTCTCGATCGTTCTTTTTCTTCCAAATCAATTTGGCCACCAATAAGCTTTCCAATTTCAATGATATAGTTTGGTCCAGCTTTCTTTAATAAGGCATTAGTAATACTGAAATTCTCAGTAAATGAAAAGTAGGAATCAAAGGCATAACGTCCTGTAGCATCTATGGTATAGGTATAGTCTTCAAATTCCTCTAAATTGAAATCGGCTTCTGCTGCAGCTTTAAACTTTTCTTCTTGTTTTGTTTGGAGTTTTTCTGCTAGGGCATCCAATTCCTTTTTATATCTGGCCTTGTCTTTTTTACGTCGCATCATCTCGATCCAATTCTTAGTACCGTATT
The DNA here is from genome assembly GCF_014243395.1 of Winogradskyella flava. Lineage (GTDB taxonomy): Bacteria > Bacteroidota > Bacteroidia > Flavobacteriales > Flavobacteriaceae > Winogradskyella > Winogradskyella flava. The sequence goes on from NZ_JACLCP010000002.1 coordinate 30,003, forward strand.
TGGCATAGTCTTCATTAACATAATCATTAAACAGCAAGCGTTCATAAAGTTGTTCTGTTTTAGTATGTCCCTTAAAATGGTTAGCAGATGACACATTAATAGCGGAAAAATCATCACTAAGATTTACGGTAATATCTTTTTTAGTTTCATTGTCTAAATGTGTAGAAACGGGTAATGTTCCTCTCTTAATAACATCAATTTTCTTCTTCGTTGGAGATAATAGATAAACATCTGTACCTTCAATTAGTGGCGAGAATTCGTTGATATTAGTATGAATGCCAAAAAGTTCTGCGTATAGTGGCGTAGGCGTATTCACCCGAATTAGTACATTGACATTATTTTCTAAAAGTAAGTCATCAATGCTACCATCATAACGTTTTTTGGCAACAACGACGTCATATGTAATTTTTTCCCTTTGAAGAAATTCCGTAAAATGACGTACAAATTGCTTTTGATTCTGAATAAACACCGGAATACCATAATTCGTAAAAGGATTATACATAATATTGGCCTCCCTGGCGAAAATAGCTTCTACAAATCGTGTGAGGTAATAGTGGCGCATATAGTAATAAGCAGCTGTTACTTTCTCAGTAGAATTCTCATAGGTTTTCTGTTTAAAGAAATCCTTCACATCACCGATATTGCCATTTGGTCTAAACCTATTTTCATATAGATCTAAAACCTCTTCCTTTGAAACAGATGTTTTTATGATGTCTTCCCTTTCTGGAAGAAAGGCCATGGCTCTGTCTTCAAATTTCCCAGAACGTGCAAAATACACTTGAAACTTATAAGACGGTAATTCCAATAAAGGAAAGAACCATCGTTTGTACTCACTTTTATCAATATCTGAAGCTGATAGTTCATAACGTCTTAAATTTCGTTTTTCAGTTGGTAGTTCCTTTAGTTTTGGAGCACCATTGTATGTGTTGAAATTGATAAAAAAGTCATTCTCTGTCTCTATAAATAGCTTGTAATCTATGATTGGATATTCCTCATTCAATGTGGTTTCAACAGGATCGAAACCAAAGGCATATGTCGATTTAAAAGGTTCTAAGCGATAGAAATAAAAATCAATAATATCACCAATTTCTAAATTGGAAATAGCAATTTTATTTTCACCATCAACTTCAACAGATTCTTCCTCGACGTCAATTTCTATTTCCTTTCCATCTGGCTTCACAATTTTAATCCCCACAAAATTATTTCCCTTTTCTCTCCAAGTGATACGTCCTTTGGTAGATCGAAATCGTTTTTGGAATTTAAACTCAGAAAACTCTTCCACTGCAGCCTTATCCAAGAGTTTAATCCGCTTCCTTATCGAGGTTTTATAGGTGACATTTTTACCAAACTTATGGAAGTCATAGTTAATATTCTTGTAGAGTACCACTGCCGATTCGTTTGTCCATTTTTCTGGAATCTCAGTTGCATTTTTATAGGCATCATTAGCGCCCCAGAAAAAGTCTTTGGCCTCTAGGGCTTCCTTAGATTGCCCAAAGCTTGAAATGGATACAAATAGGAGTAGGACAGTTGAATATAGCTTCATTGATTTAGTTTTTAGTAAGTATAATTTGTTCTTTATAGACAGTGTTAAGTTCTTCGTTGAATGTGTTCCATTCGTCAAAATCCGAAGTCTCAATTTTCGCATTTTTAATCTTGAATACTTTCTTATAGCTCAAAAGACCCGTGGACGTAGTAAATGTTACGGACAAGTCGTAGTTGTCGCTGGAGATATCAATGTCCTTTGGAAGCTGACTTATGTTGTAACCATCTGGAATACTCAAATTTGTAGTGGATTCTAAGTATTTTTTTGAATTAAATATATAGTCGACATCACGTTCCTTAAAATCATAATTGGATAACTCTTTATCGATATCAAGATCAATGTAGATGGAATTATCAAAAGATGATGCAGCATTTTTAATTTCAATATCATAATCCATGGAAACATTAAGGTCTCTGTTGGATAAGTCAGAAGTTTCAATATTAGACACCTTGATGTTACTATTGCCTTTATTTAAAAAATACTCCAAGAACTCTTCCTTCTTGTCGGATTTCAACTGGTCAAAAAAGTAGAGCAAGCCCGATCTGCTTTCACCATTGTAAGTTTTGCTTGCGGTACCTTTTAGCACCTCTTTGTCAAGACTCAGATTGTAAACAAAAGCCTCTTTATTAAATTCGGCATTGCTAACGGGAACTTCTTTTAAAATGTATTTGTCATTATCTTCAATCATCACTTGTTTGCCTTGTATGCGATCAGCATATTCACCAAAGGCATTGAATTTTTCAGTACCATCAAGGAACAAGATATCACCATCTTTAAATAGTGAACAGATCATATGATTGTCTACGGATAAATTTGGTGTGGAATAATCATACGCAATATGCTTGGTACCAATCCATGTTAATCGCGCATCAAAACCAGCTTCAATCAACATTTGCTTCGTAAGATTAGCCATACCCTTGCAATCGCCATATTTCTTATTGAAGACATTTGCGGCTTCATCCGGTTGAAATCCTGCAATACCATCTTCAAAAGCGATATACCTTATATTGTCCTGGACCCAATAATAAATGCTCTTGATTTTCTCTTCATCCGTTTTGGCGTCTTTAATCAACTCAGCAACTTTTGACTTAAAAGGTGTATTATCATTTTTTAAACTCTTGGTCAACGAACTATACCAATTGTACAAATCTTGGGTGGAATTGAATATAGGCTTGGTTTCACCATTCTTGGTATAGGATTTGGCTAATATCAATAAATGCGGATATATATATGTTGGTCCAGGAGCATTAGAGGCTTTTGCCATGGCGGATATATCCTTTAGCTTGTAGATATGCCTCGTGGACTTGCTTTTTGGACTTGGCTCTGTAGTTTTTTCAATATCAAAGCCCTCAAAATTCATCTCCTTTAGTTCAATATCCAACCAATCAGGAATGTCAACACTTATAATTTTATTGGCCGTAGGATATTCATCATTAAAATAGAGTTTGGTAAAATACTTAATGTCTTTGTAGGTCTTTTTGATGTAGGTATTGTAGCGATACCCTTGAATAGGAAAATCAACAGCTGTATACTTTACACGTGCATCATTATGAAATAAATCTTCACTATTATAGGCTTCATCCTTAAAGTAGAATCGTGCCGAGCGATCATTTTTATAGTTGATTTCAAATGCTTCAATGTCTGACTGTCCATCGTAGAAGCAATATTTCTGAATATCAGCACGAGTACTCATATTTATCATTTTCTCTCTCATTTCGTGAGATACGGTCACTTTATTGTGCTTACTATCAAAATCAAAGGATACAAAATCAGTGCTTTCTTCCAAGGCAACATCATCTTCGTCATTATCGAATATGGACTTTAGTTTTTTGGCTTTTGCAATGTCGGTAGCATCGGGTTCTATTTTTCGTTGTGCATTGGTATTTGAGATGGTGATCACAAAAAATAGTAGCGGTAATAAGCGTTTAATCATAGTAAAGTTAATGAGAAGCTAATATATTTAAATGTTGTAGATATCAAAAGGAAATAGCTTAATACGTCCGTAATTTCGTTTACTGGTGTAGTATATAATGATTTTAATCTTGAAGTATTTATGAAGACATATTGCGCTTATTTTATTAAATTCACGTCCAAAATATCTAGAATTTACCATGAGTAACTATCATATTAAGCAGTTTGAAGAATATTTTCAGGTCTATAGAAAATCGGTGCGACATCCTGAAGTGTTTTGGGAAGAAATAGCAGAAGAGCACTTTTATTGGCGAAAGAAATGGGACAATATTTTAAACTGGGACTTTTCAAAACCAGAAGTAAAATGGTTTGAAGGTGCTAAACTCAACATTACCGAAAATTGTTTAGATAGGCACTTACATACGAGAGGTGACAAAACCGCTATTTTATTTGAACCCAATGATCCAAATGAGCCTGCAGAACACATCACTTACAAGCAACTGCATGAACGTGTCTGTAGATTCGCGAATGTGCTTCACGATAAAGGCATTAAAAAGGGAGATCGGGTTTGTATTTATTTACCAATGATTCCTGAATTGGCGATAGCAGTATTAGCCTGTGCAAGAATTGGTGCTATACATTCCGTAGTGTTTGCAGGTTTTTCCTCAACAGCCTTATCGACAAGAATTAATGATTGCGATGCCAAAATGGTAATTACTTCTGATGGCGCTTTTCGAGGACCCAAAACTATTGATTTAAAAGGTATCGTAGATGAAGCGTTAGAAGATTGTCCTGGAGTGGTATCTGTGTTGGTGGCTAAGCGCATTAATTCGGATATCAATATGAAAGAAGGTATGGATGAATGGTTACAGCCTTTATTGGACGAAGCTTATAAGGATTATACGGCTGTTGTTATGGACGCCGAAGATCCTTTGTTTATTCTCTATACCTCAGGATCTACAGGTATGCCTAAAGGAATGATGCACACCACTGCAGGATATATGGTCTACACCGCTTATACCTTTAAGAATGTATTTCAATATCGAGAAGATGATGTGTATTGGTGTACGGCAGATATTGGCTGGATAACAGGACATAGCTATATTGTCTATGGCCCTTTATGCAATGGTGCAACCACGGTAATGTTTGAAGGTGTACCTAGTTATCCAGATTTTGGACGTTTCTGGAATATTGTAGAAAAGCATAAGGTGAACCAATTTTATACAGCACCAACGGCCATTAGAGCTTTGGCAAAACATGGTACAGAACTCGTGGATAAGCACGATTTATCCTCGCTAAAAGTATTGGGAACCGTTGGCGAACCTATAAACGAAGAAGCCTGGCATTGGTACAATGAAAACATAGGTAAAAAGAAAAGCCCTATCGTAGATACATGGTGGCAAACTGAAACAGGAGGTATCATGATTACGCCAATTCCGTTTTCAACACCAACCAAGCCCACTTATGCAACCTTACCGTTTATTGGAATTCAGCCAGCCTTAATGGACGAAAATGGTCAAGAGATAAAAGGCAACCAAGTAGAGGGAAGACTTTGTATTAAATATCCATGGCCATCCATGGCAAGGACGATTTGGGGCAATCACCAACGCTACAAGGAGACCTATTTCTCTGCTTTTGAAAATATGTACTTCACTGGAGATGGTGCCTTGCGCGATGAGGTAGGTTATTATAGAATAACGGGTCGTGTTGATGATGTTATTATTGTATCTGGCCATAATCTGGGCACGGCACCGATTGAGGATGCCATTAACGAACACCAAGCTGTCGCTGAGTCTGCCATTGTTGGGTTTCCTCATGATGTTAAGGGTAGTGCATTATATGGCTACATTACACTAAAAGATGCTGGAGAAACTAGAGACCATGATAATGTTCGTAAAGAGATCAATCAATTGATTACGGATAGAATAGGGCCAATCGCGAAATTAGATAAAATTCAGTTTACAACAGGATTGCCAAAAACACGTTCGGGCAAGATTATGAGACGTATTTTAAGAAAAATAGCATCTAATGACACGAGTAATCTTGGAGATACGAGTACGTTGCTAAATCCCGAAGTCGTTCAAGATATTATGGATAACGTACTTTCTTAAGCAAGACCTGTTTTTAAATCTCCAAATTCCAAATGAACAACAGAAACCTTGGAATTTGGAGTTTGTTTTAATTTTTTTCTGGTCTATTAAAAATGAAAGAAGAGACAGATTGCCACACTCGTTCCTCGTTCGCAATGACATTACAATTTAATTTCGAGTTTATTCTTCAATAACCCATAAACCATCATCATACTTGAAATTCCGATAAGGTCGGAATCTGCTGAAAGCAGAAATAATGAGCTGTATGAAAATTATTACCAGCAGTATCAAGGATGGAAGATATTATCATCATTGAATTTAATAATACTAATGCACTAAAGCGAGAGGTACAGAGTAATTTCCTCTTTCAGCAAAAGACTTTTTGTTTCGTTTTTGGTCTTTCAAAAATGAAAGAATAAAAAAATTATGACCGTTCAGCCTGTCAAAGTCTTATTAATGATAATATATTAGCAGTAATATTCCTTCTCTTCATTTTGTCTTGAAACAAAAGGAAGCAAAAATTCAAAACGATTTTTAGGAAATTGCAAGGCACCATTCGCTAATTCATTAATGTGGTTTTGGTTTTATAATAACAGGATTTCAATCCCTGATTTTCGAGTTTAAAATATCTATGGCTCATTATTTCTTAAAATCGTTGCTTCCGACTATGTCGGAATTCCAAGTGTATGGAAGTTTCTAAATAATATTTGTTTCTTGAAATTCCGATAAGGTCGGAACCTGCTGAACGCAGAAATAATGAGCTTTAAAAACAGTGCTGGTAACCAACTCAAGGATTGGAGATCTAATTAACTTTTTTATCTTCGCCCCAAATTAAAACCAATGCTCAAAGCCGTTTTATTCGACATGGATGGTGTCATAGTAGACACAGAACCTTTACATAGAAAAGCCTATTTCCAAATGTTTCGGGATGTCAATATTAATGTTAGCGAAGACTTATACACGTCATTTACGGGGCAATCGACCATTAATATTTGTAAACGCTTGGTCCAACATTTTCAGCTAAAGGACACACCAGAACTTTTAATGCGTTTGAAGCGTCAGCATTTTAAGTATTTGTTCGAAAATGATACGGATTTAGCCTTAATTGATGGAGTTTTGGAGCTGATTAAAGATTATCATGACAACGGATTAAAGTTAGTTGTGGCCTCTTCGGCATCCATGACTAATATCAATCGGATTTTTGAGCGTTTTGACTTGAACCCGTATTTCATGGGTAAATTCAGTGGTGCGGACTTGCAGCAATCCAAACCACATCCAGAAATTTTTATAAAAGCAGCAGCACACACAGGTTGTGATACGTCCGAGTGCATGGTGATTGAAGATTCTACCAACGGTATAATAGCAGCACACGCCGCAGGCATATTTTGCACTGCCTTTAAGAGTGCCCATTCCACCGGACAAGACTATGCCAAAGCCAATTTGGTAATTTCTAATTTTAAAGAGATTAAATCCACAAAGATAGAATCACTAGTATAATCTAATAAACCATGCTTAGCCCAAAGGTCAAGAGAAATATCAAACGCATCATTCCTTTTGGGATTATCTGGTTATGCACAAGTTTAGTGTTTTTATGGACAGAATATGCGGTCATAGGTACGCCATCTCATACGCCCGAATCTGCTATTTCAATTAGTTTCGAAATCATAGTTTTTGCCAGTATTACCACCTTTTTTATAGGGGCTCTAGTGGGGTTAATAGAATTAGTTTTTTTAAATCGGTTATTTATAAAAAAGAGCTTTAGATCAAAAATTGTCTATAAGTTTCTGTTTTATGCTTTGGTGATGTATGTCATAGTACTTATAGCCTATCTAATAGCGGCAAGTATGGAATTAGATGTGTCCATAAGTGATAGCAAAGTGTGGGATAAATACAAGCTTTTCTTTTTTAGTATTACACATATAAGTACAGTAGTTCAGCTAGGTTTTTCATTACTATTATCATTGCTTTATGCCGAAATAAGCGAGCATTTAGGGCAAAATATTTTGCGTAACTTTTTTACAGGGAAATATCATAAACCTATTTCTGAAGAGCGGATATTTATGTTTACTGATATGAAATCCTCTACAACGATTGCCGAAGAATTGGGCCATGACACCTATTTTAAATTACTGCGTGATTATTATCACGATATGTCTGATGCAATTATAAAGAGTGAAGGGGAAGTTTATCAATATATTGGAGATGAGGTTGTTATTTCATGGCCATTAAACAAAACATCTAAGTCTGTGTCGTGTATTAATTGTTTTTTTAATATGAAAAGCGATCTAAATAAAAGGAAAGATTGGTATATGAAGACCTATGGTTTTTTTCCAGACTTTAAAGCGGCTTTACATTATGGTGAAGTCACTAGTGGCGAAATTGGAGCTTTAAAGAAAGAGATATTTTTCGTTGGTGATGTATTAAACACTACCGCAAGAATCCAGGACCTTTGTAATGCTTATCATACGGATCTATTACTATCGGAACAGCTCGCATCTTTTTTAGAATTGGATAAAACTTACGTTTTAAAACATCTAGGCACTTCTAATTTTAGAGGCAAACAAGAACGCTTAGCCTTGGTAACCCTAGAAGAGCGTGCTTAAAAAAAGCTCAGCAGAGCTATCTGGAAGTTATTGGTAATAAAATATTTGTCTCACGTCTTGCTCACTTATAGGCTTTTATTATCTTTAAGTCCCTTAATTAATAACAGCGACTCATTATGAGGCGCTTTATTTTTTTAACTAATATAAATTTGTCTTATGGGTAACAAAAAGTGTATGAAACCCAACAGTGTGAAAAGAGTTCTTGCAAAACATGTTTATGTTAAGAGCAAGTTATTGGAATATGATAATTGAAGGCTAATTAATCCAACTTAAATGCAACAACACTAAATTATTTTGTAACACACTAAATATGAGATAGATTTATACTAACCAACTAACCATTATTTATAAAATGTATTTTTATTTATACCAAATAGATGAAGATGAAATAAAAAATTGGATTCTTGATTTTTTTTCAGATCATCCTGTTCTGGCCTCAATTTTAATTTCATTTGTTATAATAGCCTATTTCGTATTTCAGAATTTGCCTAAACTAAAGGATTTTTTAGAGAGCTTAGACTTCTTTAAAAAGATATTGACAAGAAATAGCAATGCAGATATTGTAAAGAGTAAGCTTATAGATCATTCTAATAGAATTCCAATAACCAACTCGTCTAACAGGTATATTGAAAATGAGCATAATGTAAATCGATTACTTGAGCTTATTCGAAATGATAATAATCGCATCATTACGGTAACAGGTGAAGCAGGAATTGGAAAAACAAAATTGGTAGAATATGTCAGTACCAACTTACTTAAAAAAGAGTATGTCAACCAAATTTACATGGATTTTGAGAATGTAAATAGTAGAGATTTTACAAAAGCTACAGATACTACAGAAGACATATTAAAAGACACTAAAACAAAGGTTGTTAATAACGCGTTGGGTGCTAAAGAAAGTATTGAAGAGTATGGACATATTGCAAAAGACTACCAAAGACCAACACTTATTTTTATAGACAATTACGAACAAGTATTAGATAATAGCGAACTTAGTTTAAGCATTTTTAATGATATCATTAATCCTTTAGTGGATAATAATCCTCTCATCAAGGTTATTATCACAAGCCGAACAAATATAGAAGAAGCAAGTGTAAATTTTAAAGTACAACCACTATCAAATATTCCGCTAGAAGATCTTAAAGACTTTAAAGGCGACTTAACACAGCATTTCACAGCTATTGAGCTATTTTGTAAACTTTACAATCAAGATAGTGTTCATGATGATAAGGATTATAAAGATGATAAGTTTACCAAAGAACAATTTGAAAATATAGTTATGTTATGCCATAAGGTGTCTAATTTACCCTTAGGTATTCATCTTATTGCCACGTCGAGCGCACATGGAGAAATTTCGTTTGCTGAGATTTTATCAGACTTAAAGTCTCATTTTAATAAGCAAATTCCTAATCTGTTTAGAGAGTTTAGTGATAGGCATAAATCATTATACAATGTGTTTGATTGGACCTATGGATTATTATCAGACTCTGAGAAGGAATTCTATAAGCACCTCATGTATTTTCCAAATGGATTCTTTTTAAATAATCTTCCACATTGGGAGGGTTTTAAAAACCATACTGAGACCAAGCAAAAGGTATTAAAACTTAATAAAGGAAGTTTTTTAAGAGACCAGAAATACCATCCGAGACTAAGAAATCGATACGAAATAATTATTCTATTTAGGGAGTTATTAGGTATTGATACTAAAAATAGCCGTGATAGCTTTTCTAAAGATTATGTACAAGCCATTCATTTAGCCGCTTATAAAAGAGTAAAGGAAATTGATGATTTGATCCATGACAAAAACACTGACATGGCAAATGTAGATTTAATAAAGGAGGAAATAAGATTGGAGTATGAGAATATTACTTACTTTATTGAACAATCTGCTACAACTAACCTAAAATTGGCAGTCGATATGTTGGTAAGTCTTGAGAGAATTCTTAATGAGTTTGGACCTTACATACTATTGGAGGATATGTACGATCCATTACTAAATCGAGTTACTGACCCAGTGCAAAGGGCACGTTTATTAATGTCAAAAGCGAGAGTTTTAAAGAGCACAAAAAATAGAGAAGCTAGTATTCCACCTATAGAAGAAGCTATTGAGCTATTAGAACAAACCGATGTGAAATCTGAAATTTTAGGTGAAGCCTACAGAATAGGAACATATTTATCGAGCCAAATAAGTGGAAATCAACTAACAGATACCATTTTTGATAAATTCAATGATTTAGATGAATCTGATAAAGCAAAACTGGGAGAATTAAATCTAGCGTTTATTACCTTAGAGCAAGCAAAAAAATATGAAAGCTCCGGAAATATGAAATTAGCAATAAGCAGTTTTGATAGAGCCATTTCATTTATGGAAGGTTACAAGGTACAACAAGCTCAAGCTTATAATTTTGTTGGAATGACCTATTGGCGTTATGGCGAATCAAAGAAAGCAGAAAAGTACTTTCTTGAAGCCATAAAAAAGTATAGTGGAATTGGAGAAGAACGATGGATATTAGGCTTTAATACCAACTTAGGACTATTATACTGTGATGAAGGCAATCTTAATAAGAGCTTGGAATATACTCAGAAGGTATCCGAAGCACTTAAAGTCCAAGGACCTTTCGGCTGGTCCATGATAAACATGTTAGGTTTAGGTAGAGTTTATTGCCGTAAACGTAAGACTACTAGTTATTTCAATAAGTCAGAAGAATATTTATTACACAGTTATAGAAACTTAAAGGATATAAAGTATGCAGAATCTGCTATACTGGCATCGGTTGAGTTGGCTGAGCTTTATTATAAATACGATAAATATGACTTGGCTAGAGAGTATTCTGAAAAGAGTATAACGTATGCAAAGGAAGAAGGCTACACTAATTATATGAGATATTTTAGAGCAGTTTGTCTTTTGGGGCTTATCAATGCGAAAGATAAAAAAAATGAAGAATCTTTTCAGAACTTAGAAGAGGCAGAGAATATTCTTAGCCGTATAGAGGACAATAAGTGGTTAACTTATGAACTAACTAAAGAAAGATATAACAGCTTAAAAAAAATACATGCAAAATGAATGACTTAATCCCATATCCTTGGAAGGATTTTTTAAAAGGCAACAACGGTTTTAATTTGTTTGGTTATGGTAGCTTAATAAATCAATTTTCTTCCAAGGAAGCAATTAGTAATTCAACACAGCTAAAACCTGTCATGGGATTTGGGATAAAACGTGTATTAAATTATGATCCAGATGAGAACGTTCGCAGTAGACCTATTTATCAAGATCCAGAGCGAGGTGATGAATATTTTGGTGTGTTCAACATAGAATATTCGGGCAATGGACTGGATAGAGCAAATGGAGTCATGAGAACAGTCGAGCCAAATGATTTCGAAAATTTTGTAAAAAGAGAAGTGGGTTATTCATTAGTTAAAATAAAGTGTCAAGATTTTTATAATCCTAGCTCACCAATTATAGACGCCTATACACTTGTAGCACCAAAAGTATTTAATGGTAGGCAACTAGTAAATAATGAATTATTACCAAATGTACCTTATTATAAAATATGTAGAGAGGGTGCCGCAGAAGTCTCAGATGCGTTTTTACAAGTCTGGTTAGATACGTCTTTTTTAGGCGACGGAAGAGGTGTAAGGACATGGGAACAGGAGGAAGGTCTTGACTTTTAATTTTTTAATTTCTAGGAATACCAACTAACCATTTAATAGAATAATTATACCTTTAGTCTAGTAAAAGCCACTAGTTTTAAAAATGTTAGTAATTTCCATTTTATCCCCTCGAGTACCATCGCCTTAATGGTACCTAATGACATAGTTCGTTGTTGACTGCACGACATGCAATTTACCCTTTACTGGGTATGGTTTGCTTATAGTGCTTGTGCTTAATTTTGAGTATTAATCAACTAAACGCTATGGATTATGAAATTTGTTTCCAAACCTGCAAATAACCTTGGTCATTGGCTGAGCTTGATATTAAAAGAAGTGTCAAATCGTGCCATGTCGGTGATTTTTGTGCTTCTAATATTCATTCTGCTTTGGTTTGTACCTCAAATAAATGATCTTATTCTTGTATTAAACCAAAGCTGTAATCATTGGATTACGACACCGGTTTTCTTTACAACCTTGGTGGTCTTTGCATTTTTTATAAGTGCGCTTGGTGACTATTTTTCCCCTCCAGGACTTAGGCAAACCAACAATGGTATATTCCCAGACTATCCAACTAAAAAAATGTATTATTTCAGGGTGCCAAAAGATGCCATGGAAGTTTTTATCGATGCTAAGATTAGGGGAGTGTATCCTCAAAATGCAACACTTCAAGAAAGTAGCGGACAATATATAAGACGTGTGTTTCCAAAATTGCTCGGAAGCTTATTGATTTTGGTAGCCACCTTTGCTGTCAATCATACATTTACTGAAGTTTATGGCAAAAGCATAGCTGGTGGTAATACCATTTTTTATGTGTTTTTGGTGGCATTCCTGTTGTTGTTGCACCAAAATATTGCGCTATGGATTACGGAGCAATTGGCAAAATTCCCGAAGCTTATCACATACGGACCTATAGTATTAGCGTCTGTCTGTATCGTGGTTATTGTAATATTGGGCTTTTTTAACAGAGGCGGTACAAGGGAAGATTCTGTCCGTTTGTTTTATGCCTTACTATCATTAACTATGCTATTCTTGATATTGTCCTTATCCTACAATACCTATGTGCTATGGTTGAAACAAAAAATAGGAGGTCGATTAATTGTCCTTTGTATAATGTTTATCTTATTGGGATATCTTGCCTTGTTTTTTGACCCTACACTATTTGAAGCTTATTTCACGCCTATTTCGATTATCATGATTTGTTTAATAGGCATTTACACGGCCCTTAATGTGGTTAAGATTTTTGGTAAGCTATTGGATTTACAATTATTGGGCATTACGACTATAATAGCCATTGCATTGGCGACCTATAACGCTGGAAAAAAGGACTTTGATCATTATGAAGCGAGTCATACAAGCGAGATGAAACATCAGCCCTCAGACCGTCTCAGCATAAAGGCATATAGTGAGGCATGGGTTGCGGATCGACTAGAGTTAATAAAGCAGCAAAAGGCAGGTGAGAAGTTCCCCATCATTTTAGTGTCTGCCGAAGGTGGTGGATCTAGGGCGGGCTTATGGTCGTTTTTGGTACAAAGTTATTTGTTTGATCATGACCCAGATTATTTCGAAAAGTACCTTTTCGCCATGACGGGTGCCTCTGGTGGTGGCGTAGGCAATAATATGTTCTATGTGCAGGCCAATGAGTTGTTATCGAACCCCAATGCCAAACCCTTAAAGTTCGATAATTGGTCGCCTAAATATAGTTGCGAAAATGACACTTTAGGTTTTAAATATAGAGCCAGCCGTATCTATAACAACGATTACTTATCGAGTTCCGTCGCTAGCCTTTTGGGTAGGGATCTACTGAAAAGTATCACCAATATTTGTATTGATTATGAAGATAGAGGTCGCATGCTAGAGCAGCAATGGTCTAGTGCATTTAATGAGGTCTTTGACCGAAATGACGACCCTTTAAATAAGGCCTATTTGGATATGATGCCACAAAAAGGGGTTCATGATTATATCCGGCCATTGCTTATTACAAACACAACGGAACTAAAATCAGGAGAGCGCATGGTCATTAGCCCAGTCGCTATTGCAGAAGACAAGAATAACATGGCCGCTTTTAAGGATATGCTGGCGCTATATCCACATAAGGATAAAATGATAAGACGGTCTGCGGCGATGTCTATGAATGCACGTTTTCCTTATGTGAGTCCAGCGGCGCGTATCACAGGTTTAGGGCAGTATGGTGATGCTGGCTATTATAACAATATAGGCGGTGAGGTTACGGTAAGACTAAAAAATGCATTAGTAAAAGCCTTGACCTTGGCTATCGAAAACGATAGTACCATAGCCGATAAATATATAATAAAGCACCTTGTGATCTCCAATTTTGAAAAGCACACGGCGCTGAGCTACAGCAGTCAGCTTTTGGCCCCTTTAAGCTTGGTGGCCAGTGCGACCTTTGCACATCCCAAACAAAATGAAAATAGCTTTTCAAATCTTATAGATATAGAATCCAAACGCGTTAAAATTCCTATAGAAGCCCCAACGGGTATTAGCAAATGGGTACGCTCGTTTACAAGTGATACCGAAACCGATTCCATAGAACCTGTAATTCCATTAGGACGCTATATGTCTAGGGCAGCCGTGCGAGCCTTAGAGTATCGACTAGAAGATAAGGCCGTTGTAGACTGTCTTAATGAGGTCTTAGAAATGCGCAACCCAAATCCATAATCATAACAGCCCTAACCAATTATTTAAAACATACCAATCATGAAAACCATAAGATTAAGCCTTTTAGTAATAGCAGTGTCATTAGTCAGTTTTGCCCAAGACGGACCAAGGCTTCAGGTCACCGGAAATGGGGCCTTTATCCAAAGGGGTACTATAGATACCGAGCTGTTAACAGCCCTCATTCAACAAAAGCAAGAAGAAGTTAAGCAACGTGTTTTTAGAAATACGATTATACGCCAGTTTAATCACAGTTCTTATACCAAACGTCTAAACAACTTTACCACCTACAGCTACTTATATAGCCTTATGGATGTTTTAACCAGTGGTAAGAACAAGACGGTAATGACCAAGCAAATTGTAGAACGCTCCGCAGAGTTCGCGGCGGTTTATGGCATTATACTATTGGCGAATAGTAGTTTAAATGAATCCGCGAAGGTCCAATTTACACCAGGCGATCGTGGTGCCATGATACCCATGGAAAGCGTCAAAGATTTTAATATTAGAATAGATATGTGTCTTGATATTTTACTCAAAAACGAGAGCACGTTATTAGAGAAGTTTAAGTTTAAGGAAACCTTGAGCAATAATAAATACTATCAATCTTGGTATATCAATGATAATACCTATTTAAAGGCCTTAGAAAGTAATGATGGTGCAGATGCCGACTTCTGGATGAATGAGCGTCGTATTCTTAAGGATAAGATCGATAAATTCATAGAATATTATGAAGCCATTGAGAATGTAGCAGAAATCATAGGAAACAATTATGCCCTAAAAACAGAGCTAAAAACCATCAAAGACGGCTTTTTTGAAGGCTCGCAAGAGGATTTTAGCGATGTCCTAGCAGAGATTGAAGAGCGCTTAGCGACCACAATACCAGACGATTTAAAGCAGGACTTATTGAATATTAAGAGTTACCTCGATGACAAGACCGAAGTATTTGGGCAGCTGTATAACTTTTATAAAGATTTGGAGAAATCTAGGTTTAAGGATTTTACCATGACCAAGGCGCAATATAACGCCATGAAGTACATACTGCTTGAGTTTATTGATTTGGCTAGAAACCAGTATGTGAATAATGATGTCATCTCTAGCATTTTAGAATTTATGCTAGAATATACATCGATAGAATACACCACAGATAACGGCATATCCATGTTAGAAGAACAAGCTGAGGCGCAACCGCGGAATGCAAAAGGTTATTTGTACTTGGATGTCCCCTCATTAATCACGGCAATAGATGCCAATTTAGGTTCTGTAAAGCGCAAGGGTATTTTAAACTACGTCACACCATTTTTTAGTATTGGTACAAATTATGCCTCTTTTGATAATGACAATGCCCTAATGGTAGATGGCGAAGAAATTAACGATTTGTATTTTGCCTCGGAGAAGTTAGGCTTAAAATGGAAGGTCTGGAACTGGAAATACACACATAGTTTTGAAGCCGGAGAAACCTTTAATTACTATGGCTATAAAAAGCGCAAGTGGAATAGACCACAGCAAGAACCTTTGCTAAGCGACCTTTATGTGATGGCTTATGGCTCTGGGCTATTATACAATTTGGTAGACTTAAAATCCCAAGATGGCTTTGATTATGCCGTTTTTGGCGCAGGTGTAGGGATTACTTTTTTTAATGGACTCTCGCTTAATGTAAGCTATGCGAGTCCCTTAGTAGATAAACAACTTGATAACGGTTTCTTTAATGTAGGGTTTGATATCCCTATCATAGATTATATTTCTGCCTTAAGCAAAAAAGGGAGTTAATGCTTGGTGCGGCAGAAGACGTATAAGAGTTTATTGGTGAAATGGTATAGTTATAAAACTTGTGTATCACTTCGATTAATTCGTCGTAGACGAATTGTACTTCGACTGCGCTCAGCAGAACTATCGAGAAGCTTTTATCCAATATAGACCAATTTTAACATTTCATAGATTTTCTAGTCCTTTTATCTAATTAACGACCAGAGTACTATAAAAATTTATAATTTAAGTGTATCCCTTTTGAGTGCCATATCCTTAATGGTACATAATTATATAGTTCGTTGTTGACTGCACGAAATGCAATTTACCCTTCACTGGGTATATTTTGCTTATAGAGCTTGTGCCTAATTTTGAGTATTAATCGACTAAACGCTATGGATTATGAAATCAAGAAATGTTCATTCCACCAAAAGAAATGCTTTTAAGGAATTAAAAAAAATTCTAACGAAAAAGATTTTTTGTACCATTTATTTATTCTCTTCATTTTTAATAGGTCAAGATGTTTTATCAGTGGCTAAAGTAAATACACCTGAACAAGTCAGCACAACCAGTAAAGAGAAAATACATATAGATTTCGTTGGAACAGGAAATTTACAAGGATCTTTATCAAAAGGTGAGGCTATTGATGGTAGTGCTGGAATAGGAGTTATTTATGAAAGATTTAGAGGCAATACTAAACAGTATAAGGGTAGATTTTGGAATATGAGAGAGCGGTTTATTGATACGGCTGATATAGACAATGATAATGATACTACAGAGTTAAAAACCAGACGATGGAAAGAATGGAGAGCTTCACATGAAAGAAGTATCATCGGAGTAAAAAGCTACGAAATTGAGGCTACTATAAATGTTGCTGCAACAACTGATACCATATCTGCAGAATTTAATGAGAATATGTTAATAAGAAATCAAAGAGATTTCGGATTTTTTATTCTAAATCCTTTTACAAATGATCAGTCTCTATTTATAAATACAAATGTATATCTAAATCCTGATGGCGACCATTGGATGAACAATGTAGCCAAGATTATTAGTGGTTTTAATGGTCGTGTTATAGCATCCAACAGTGTATGGAATGTGGGTGAAAATCAAAATATAAACCTTGGTGTTTTAGCTCTACGCTGTGGTATTTTTCATGAATTTTTACCAGATAATAAGATTAGAGATGAAGATGGTAAGACAAAATACAGTGTCTTTTTAGGCTTGAATATGGGTTATAGAGGAATTTTTGGTGATATCATTTCTGAGAATAATAGAGATTTAAGAATAGCCACCTTAGGGACGGATAGAACGGATTTTTCTGGACTTGAATTTAATTTTGGATTTAGACTTGAAAACATCCGCGCAGAATTTCAAATGCCTTTTTTATTTGGTAGCGATAGAAATTCTATACTTGGTCTAACAAATACCCAATTTTTGTTTACTATACGTTTTGTTGGCGGATTTGGTTTAAAGTTAAACACAAAAAATCCAAAGAAGGAAGAAGAGTAATACTTAACTGGTAAGCAGACTTTAATGGATTGGATAAATGTCATCCTGGCAAACCAGATTATTGTCTTTATGATTTCAGTTCGTTAGAGACTAAATACTCATAATGTAAAACAGAAAGTGAAACTTTAGTTATCCGTTTTGTAATTTAATTTAACAATAATACTTTTATTTATATAATATAAATCTGCCCTTGCACACCCAAGGGCTTTTCTTATCTTTAAGTCCCTTAATTAATTTCTCATTGACTCTATTATTTTAAATCATTAAACAGGTTGCTTCTTAATACGAAGTGACTGTGGCTAAAAAGTACACTGTAAATTCAAAGATTTAATCTAAATCATCATTAATAAAGATTGAAAATAGAAAATGACAATAAAAGAATACTTAGAAATAGTAAGTAAAAGACTTCAATCTGGAATATCAAGAGAACATTCGTATAGAGGAGATTTAGAAACACTAATCCGAGAATTAGTAAAAGGAATTGAAATAACAAACGAACCTGCAAACGTAACTGATTGTGGAAACCCAGATTATGTAATCACAAAAGGAAAAATTCCTGTTGGTTACATTGAGGCGAAAGATATTGGAAAAGACCTAAACAGTAATTCTTACAAAGAACAATTTGGACGTTACAAAAAAGCTCTTGAAAATCTAATAATTACAGATTACATCTGGTTTCAATTCTTTCAAAACGGAGAATTAGTTCACGAAATCAAAATTGGAGAAATTGAAAACAATTCAGTCAAACCAATTCCTGAAAACTTCTCAAAATTTGAGAACTTAATAAAAGACTTTTCCACTCACATTGGCCAAACCATAAAATCGTCAAAAAAATTGGCGGAAATGATGGCTGGTAAAGCTCGTTTATTACAAGACATTCTAGAACGAGCAATTACATCTGATCAAGAAACACAAGAAAACACTTCCTTAAAAGGACAATACGACACTTTCAAACAGATATTAATTCACGATTTAAAACCTAAAGATTTTGCAGACATTTATGCTCAAACTTTGGCTTATGGAATGTTTGCAGCTCGTTTGCACGATCCAACTTTAGACGATTTCAGCCGACAAGAAGCAGCAGAATTAATACCGAAATCAAATCCTTTTTTACGTAAACTATTTGGCTACATTGCTGGACCAGATATTGATGAAAGAATTGTAACTGTAGTTGACAACCTTGCAGAAGTTTTTAGAGCTACAAACGTTGAACAACTTTTAAAGAATTTTGGAAAGGCTACTCAAATGCACGACCCAATAATTCACTTCTACGAAACCTTTTTGGCAGAATACGACCCAAAATTACGTAAAGCAAGAGGTGTTTGGTACACACCAGAACCAGTTGTAAACTTTATAGTTCGTGCAGTTGACGATATTTTAAAAAACGAATTTGATTTACCACAAGGTATAGCAGACACAAGTAAAACCAAAATAAAATTAGACACACAAACACCTGATAAACGTTCTGCAACAGGCTATAAACAAATAGAAAAAGAAGTACATAAAGTACAAATACTTGACCCAGCAACAGGAACTGGAACATTTTTAGCAGAAGTTGTAAAGTTCATTTACAATAAAAACTTTAAGGCAATGAAAGGTGCTTGGAGTGGATATGTAGAAGAACATTTAATACCAAGATTAAACGGTTTTGAGTTATTAATGGCATCCTACTCGATGGCACATCTAAAATTAGATATGTTATTAACCGAAACAGGTTATAAATCAACTAAAAATGAACGTTTAAATATTTACTTAACTAACTCTTTAGAAGAACATCATAAAGATACTGGAACTTTATTTTCTAATTGGTTAAGTAGTGAAGCTAATGAAGCTAATCATATTAAGCGTGACACACCTGTAATGTGTGTTGTTGGAAATCCACCATATGCATCAAGTAGCACAAATAAAGGGGCTTGGATTGAAAACTTAATCTCAGATTATAAAAAAAATCTAAAAGAAAAATCATACAATTCTCTTTCAGATGATTATGTGAAATTTATAAGGTATGGACAATATTATATTCAGAAAAATAATGAAGGAGTTTTAGCATATATCTCAAATAACAGTTTTATTGATGGTTTAATCCATCGACAAATGAGGAGAAATTTATTAGAAACGTTTGATAGTATTTATATTCTAGACCTACATGGTGATTCTAAAAAAAAGGAAGTATGTAAAGATGGTTCACCTGACCAAAATGTATTTGATATTATGCAAGGGGTTTCGATTAATATTTTTATTAAAACTGGAGTTAAACGAAAAAATGAACTAGGTAAAGTTTATCATTTTGACTTGCAAGGGAAGAGAAATGTTAAATATGATTTTCTAAATAAAAATTCTCTCAAAAATATTAAATGGTCTTTGTTGGAAACTAAGGAGCCTAATTACTTCTTCATAAACAAGGATTTTTCTGGTCAAAATAAATATAATAAAGGATTTAAAATTGATGAGATTTTTTTAAAGTATAATAATGGTATAGAAACTGGGAAAGACCTATTTTTCTATGGTAAATCAAAGGAGGAGCTAAAAGATAAATTAGAGAATGAATTCTCTAACAAACCTGAGACTATTAACAATTATAAAATCACTAATACATCAAGTTTTCAATTTCAAGATAAATTTAATTCATCTACTTTCGATTACAAGAAAATTAGACCTGTAAGTTATCGACCATTTGATATTATTTCATCCTATTATGATGAAAAACTACAAAGAAGACCTGCATTTACTACAATGAAACATATGTTTTCTGAAAATATTGGTCTTTTAGTACCAAGACAGTTTTCAGGTGATTTCAAACACATTTTTATATCTAAATACCCTACTGATTGCAACTTAACTGGTACGGCAAAAAAGTTTGGTAGCTCACCTTTGATTCCTCTTTATTTATATGAGGAAAACAATGGACAACAAAGTATTGCAAATGAACTAGAAAGAACCCCAAACTTAAACAAAGAAATCGTAAATAAAATTGCAGAAAAGTTAGGCTTAAAATTTACCAACGAAAAAGAAGAAACTAAAGACACTTTTGCACCAATTGACATTTTAGATTACATCTATGCTGTTTTACACTCACCAACTTACAGAGAAAAATACAAAGAGTTTTTAAAAATAGATTTTCCAAGAGTTCCATATCCAAAAGACGAGAAGACGTTTTGGAATCTAGTTAAACTAGGAAAAGAAGTACGTGAAATTCATTTGTTAGAAAACAACAAAGTTGAAGATTACATTACAAGTTATGAAATGGCAGAAGATGCAGAAAACGATCATAACTTAATTACCACAAAAATTGTAAAGAAAGATTGGGAAATAATTGACAACGAAAAACAACTTGGTAGAATTTGGATAAACGAATGCAAATATTTCGACAATGTTCCAGTAACTGCTTGGGAGTTTTATATTGGTGGATATCAACCAGCACAAAAATGGTTAAAAGACAGAAAAGAAAGAGAATTAAAGTTTGAAGATATTTTACATTATCAGAAAATCATAGTTGCTCTCAATGAAACAGATAGAATAATGAAAGAAATAGACAAAATTGAAATTGAATAGATTATAGATGAGTAAATTTTTAACAGGAAACGACTTAGAAAGTAAACTCACAGATATTATTTGGAATGCCAAAAAGTATGTGGTTATAGTATCACCTTTTATAAAGCTAGACGAACACACAAAAAGTGTCCTAGACAAGATTAAGGATACACCAAAGATTGCTCTATATATTATTTTTGGTAAAAATGAAGATTCTACATATAACAGCTTTAAAGAAGAAGATGTTACTTATTTTAAGTCTTTTAAAAATATCGTAATTCTATATAACAAAAATCTTCATGCAAAGCATTATGCTAATGAAAGTGAGGGACTAATAACGTCTTTGAACTTATATGGTTATTCAATGCTACACAATATTGAGTATGGTGTTTATTTTTCAAAAACACCGCTTAATCCAATAGATAGACTTTACGAGGAAACCTATGAGTATACACACCGATTAGTTTATCAATTAAGTGATGTTGTTTTTCTGAAAAAGCCACAGTTCTCTAAGTCATTATTCGGTTTAAAGAAAGAAACCCTAGGTGCAAGAGTGATTTTTGACGTTACCGAAGAATTTTTTAATTCATCGCGCAATTATGAAAAGAAGAGCTTTGATGATTTTGATGTTGAAACTGAGACTATAATACAAAAGAAGTATGCGGTTAAACCCGAAAGAAGTATAGCGGTAAATAGCAATTCAGCCTATAAAAAGAATAGAATTAATGAGGTAAAGAGTACAGTGAAAATAGGTTATTGTATAAGAACAAGAGTAGAGATACCTTATAATCCAGAACAGCCTATGTGCTTAGATGCTTGGAAAGTATGGAATCAGTATAGAGACCATGATTTTCCTGAGAAATATTGTCATAAAACTGGGAAAGCGTCTTATGGTAAAACTAGTATGGCGAATCCTATTTTAAAATGAAGTTATAATGATAATATTAGATAGGACTTATAAGAAAATTGAATACAGTAGCTTGACTTTAGAGCAAAAAGAAAACCAAAAACTCTCGGCCTTACGAGATTGGTTGTTGCCTATGCCAATGAATGGGCAGGTTACGGTTGGTGAGGTCAAACAAGAGTTGGATATGGTTGCGGAGGAGAGTGCTAAATATGGTGAGGTATGAGGTTAGCGGCGATTTACATACCAGAAGGAGTTCTTAAACATATTTTCGGGAATGATCATAAAGGGCAAACTTTAAATTTAGGAGGTAAATATTTTTATAAGATTGAAGAGCCAAGAGATAATTATTATGTTATCAAAAGTCGAGAAGAAAATCCGCTGTATATAAAAGACTTTTGGAGTGAAAAAATAGAATCTATTTCTTCAATTGTAGGAAAGAATGGTGCAGGAAAGTCCAGTTTATTAAATGCATTTAGAGACCGTTCTTTCTGCCAATATATAGTTGAAGACACTAATGGTGAAAACCCAGAGATTTGGGAGGATACAATTGATCATTTTGATTTAATTTACTACACCCCCTTTTTAAATATTCACAACGCTGATTACGAGCATAATAATTTCTACGATGTTTCAAAGTATTCTACAATGTTGGATGATACGGGATATGAAAATTTAGAGCTTAGTTCACTTTTAGAAATTCATAAATCTGAAAATATAAAAAGGTGGATAAAATTTAGAAAATTAGAGAGTATCGAGCAATATTTGGAGAATATAGGCTTACCAATTTTCAATAAGATTCAAATTAAAATGAATCACATATCAGTGACGAATAATGATACATCCTATAATTTTCGTCCATTTTTTGAAAGTTTTAAAAAAATTAAAGACAATGAAATAGGAAAGAAGTATGAAGAGGCTAGGAAAGAGAAAGGGGAGCTTGAGTCGCCAATTGAAAGAAGGAATTATTTAAACAAACTAAGACTAAAGCTTTATATCATAGAATGTATTATCGAGAAAGTTCATAAAATACTTGAGAGTAGTGGAAACAAATATTTAAAAGAAGGGTATATAACTTCAAATTTTAATGAAGGAAGTGAAGAGTTTATAAAAATTGGAACCTTAAAAGAATCTTTTTTTTGGTTCTTAGATAATGCATACGTGCAACTCACCAAGGAGTCTCAAAAAATTAAACTACCATCCGAGGAGGTAAAATTATTAATAGAACTGTTAATAGAAGATTTGCCTATTGATGAGGAAATTGAAGATTGGTCAGAGTATTATGTAGATATAGAAAGAGCACCAAAAATTATTAATGCATATGAAGCATTCATAAAAGCATTTCAAAAAGACTTTACATATGATAGAAGAACTCCATTGATTTTTAGACCAGATGTAAATTTAAGCTCTGGCGAGAAAGTCATGTATGATTTGTTTTCTTCATTAAACGAAAATCAGTATAGACTTTTAAATAATCTTCAGAACACGCATCATTTATTTAATAAAAGTAAAAAATCTTGTAATAACTGTATTATTCTTTTAGACGAACCCGAAATGGGTTTTCATCCACAATGGAAGAAAAATTTTATAAAGTCAATTACTTCGATTTTCCCATTAATATTTAAAGGAAAACAAGTTCAAATAATTTTCACAACCCACGATCCCTTGACTTTATCAGATATACCAAATTCTTGTATTACATTTTTAGATAAGACTGATGATGGAAAAACAATCATTAATGAAAATAAAATTCGGCAAACATTTGGCGCAAATATTCATGATTTATTAGCACATAGTTTTTTTCTCGAGAATGGATTTATGGGAGAGTTTGCTGAAGAATTAATAACAGACTTAATTAACTATTTAACTTACAATAACGACGAAGATATCTCAGAAGAAAATACTAAACCAATAAGAGATTGGGATAATAAAAAAGCAGAAAAGGTTATTCAAATTATAGATGAACCACTGATAAAAGAGCGAGTGCAATCACTTTTTAATAAAAAAGTCCTTTATAATGATAAAGAATTACTTCGTCTAAAGATTAAGCAATTGAATAATGAACTAAATAGATTAGAAGATGAGAAAGATTAAAATCACCAAAGATCTTCGTGATTTTGTTAAGGCTTTTAATGTTGATCTTTTTACAAATACAAGAACGAAAGGTTTTAAAAGCCCTCAAGATAAATTAAATGATCTTCTTCTTAAGATAAAACCTCGTAAACATAAAGAATTTAGACTTTATGTTGAAAAAATAATAAACAAGTACGATGATATTTTAAATGCGGATCCTACTAAAATGGAAATCTTAATTTCTGAATTTGATTCTATTGTGCATAGTTCACAATTAGGCAGAAAAATAGCGAGTAAGAAATATAGCTTCCATGAAAATGTAGTTGAAGCAATGCGTTATGAAGATTTAAGAGATAAAGAATTTCCTGAGTATCTAATAAATTCTGATTTACGTACATGTGTTTATTGTAACGCTCAATCTGCTATTACAATTGAACCTGTTTACTATAACAAAGAGAAAAGAAAGAAGAGAAAAAAAATTTTGTCCAAATTGCAACTAGATCATTTCTATCCAAAGTCTAAATACCCTTTTTTAGCTACAAGTTTTTTTAATTTATATCCGACGTGTGCTAATTGTAATTTAGCCAAAGGTAAAGAAGATGCAAAATTTGAGTTATATACTTTGGGCAATGATCTTGACCCATTTCATTTTTGGATTGATGACGAATCTATTATAGATTATTGGATCAGCCTTGATATAAAAAGTCTAAAAATTCATTTAGATTCTTTGGATGGTGATATTGAGTTACTTCAAAATCATAATGAGTTATTCCAAATTCAAAAGATATACGATGCCCAAAAAGATATAGGTGAAGAATTAGTTTGGAAATTTAAAGCTAATCCAAGTACTTACAGAAGTTTACTTAGTAAGTCTTTTAATAAAATTTTCCCTGATTCCTCAGTCATTGATAGGATGATTATTGGCAATTACAGCAAGCCAGAAGAAACATTTAAAAGGACTATGGCAAAATATACTCAAGATATTGCAAGGCAACTTAAATTAGTAAAATAATGAACAAACCTCAAACCATACAAATTTTTTTACCAGATGGTTCACCAACGAGTATTCGTGAAGCAGAATTAACCAATAGGTTAGTAAAAGCCATTTTATTTCCAAGAAATAAAATACAAGAAGTTGCTAAACGTGATATGGTCCATTTTACAGGTGTATATTTCTTATTTGGTAATACAGGAGATGGAGCTAAACCATTAGTTTATATAGGTGAAGGCGAAGATTGTTTTAAGCGTATTCAATCTCATAATCGCAATAAAGATTTTTGGACACACTGTGTTATTATATCTACCAAAACAGATGAGTATACCAAAACAGATGGTAAATACCTAGAACACCATTGTTTAAATAGGGCACAAGAAATAGGTCGTTATGAGATAGATAATGATACTGGGTCTAAGAAGCCATCCATTTCAGAAAGTCGAGAGTATGACTTGTTAGATAATTTTCAGACTGCCAAGATTCTATTGGCAACTTTAGGCTATCCAATTTTTGAAGAGAAACGCAAAGCAAAAAGAACAGACTTATATTATTGCTCAGGCAAAAAAGCAAATGGTATAGCTGAGTACACAGATGAGGGATTTTTGGTACATAAAGGCAGTATTTGCAATTTTGAGTTATCCAAAGGTGCAGGTAAATGGGCTCGTAGTATAAGAGAAAAGCTAGTGTCTCAAGAGATCTTAATTGTTCAAAATGATGTTTATATTTTTCAGAAAGACTACCTTTTTAATTCGCCAAGTGGAGCTGCTGCGGCCATTTTAGGTAGAAATGCTAATGGCTGGACATCTTGGAAAAATAAAAACGGTAAAACTCTAGATGAATTAAAACGAAAGTAAAAAGGATAGGAGTTCAGTTCTTTGTTTTCAAAACCCAAACCCTCACTAGACTACCACGACTCCAAATAACCATACCGAGTATTGCGAGTTTATAATATAAATGTTAAATCCATGCTAAATCTTTGATTTCTAGCGCTTAGCAGCATCTAAACCTTTCTTGTTTTTCGTATCTTTAGAACAAAAGAAGCACGTTATGAAAACAAGGGATTATTTACAGGCAACATTAGAGCGTTTAGGTTGGCGTTGGTTTCGCAAGGCTACAGCAAAGCCAGTAATAGCACAACAGCAAATTAAGCCTAAGATCACGGACGAGGATACGTTTATGTTTATATAGTCCGTTGGACATTTTAATAAAATTCATCACTTCGAGTGATTCGTCTTGAGACGAATTGTACTTCGACTGCGCTCAGCAGAACTATCGAGAAGCAGAATTTTTATATAGTAGTTCTCGATACAAATTTTTCTCATTGCAATCTAAAAATCCACTCGAACTGACAGTAGTGTCTGATTTGATGCTCAAAGGGCACAAGGGGTTCATTTAGGTTTTTTTCTATTAAAAAGTTCTCGATAGTTCTGCTAGGCTCGCCTGTGCTGAGCGTAGTGGAAGTATCAAAGTATAATTTTCTATCAAAAAGTTCTCGATAGTTCCACTGAGCTTGTCGAAGTGCAATTTTTCTCATTTCCAATCGAAAAATCCACTCGAACTGACAGTAATATACAATCGAAAAATCCAATCGAAGTGACAAATTTTTCTTCCAACAAGTTCTCGATAGTTCTGCTTAGCACGCCTGTGCTGAGCACCGCCGAAGTATCGAAGTGCAATTTTCTATCAAATAGTTCTCGATAGTTCCACTGAGCACGCCTGTGCTGAGCCTAGTCGAAGTATCGAAGTGCAATTTTCTATCAAATAGTTCTCGATAGTTCCACTGAGCTTGTCGAAGTGCAATTTTTCTCATTTCCAATCGAAAAATCCACTCGAACTGACAGTAATATACAATCGAAACATCCACTCGAAGTGACAAATTTTTCCAAATGCACACCACGTCATTTAGGAATTTTATCTCATCATTGGCAGATTGCTTCACTTCCTCCTCCGCTGAAGTTTCGGTGGACGAGGTGTTCGCATTGACGGTTCGATTTTTTCTTTTGCAATGACGGTTTAAACTAGCCCTCAAAATCAAAATCATCGCCACCACCGCCATTACCATCACGTCCTGAGCGTTCGCGTTTTGGCTTTTGATTAAAACGGTAGGTAAAGGCCACATTATAAGAGCGCACACGTCTTTGGAACTCACCATAGTTTTCAAAGGTATCTGTAAAATTATCACTACGACGTATACGAGAATTAAAGACATCCCTAACATTAAACGCTATGGAGGCTTTGTCCTTAAATAAGTCCTTACTAAAGGCCAAATCCGTAGAGAAAATGCCTTTGTTACGACTTTGTGCCGTTTCGCTTGGGCCCCGATAAAAAATACGGGTTTGCCAATCGATATTGCCAGGTAAAGTATACTTGTTGTTCAGTCTTACAAACCAACTCAGGTTATCGGCATCAAAGTTCTGGCCTTCAAAATCACCTCTGGTCACGGAATTAAATAAGTTAAAATTACCGTTGAGGTTCCACTTTTTAGTCGGTCTATAGGTGAGGGTAAACTCCAAGCCAAAACGATCGTTGGTCGCCAAATTAATCGGTGTACGTCTAATGACGGGCACCAAATCCAAGTCCTCGTTCAATTGATCGAAATTTGGATCGTTAATGTTAATGGTTTGCAGGGTTTCAAAACTATAGAAATTGTCCGTGGCCAGTGCCACAAAATTAAAGGCATCCTTAGCACGTTGAAAATAGATAGAACTGGTTAAGGATAATTTTCCAAACTTCTTATAATAGCCAATATCAAAGGCATTGGAGGTGCTTGGATCTATATCTGGGTTACCTTGAAACAGATTAATGGGACTACTTCGCGAGGGGAAGGGATTAATAAAACGTGAGCGCGGGCGTCTAATACGTCGGTTATAACCTAAGGTAATGTTCTCGTCTTCCGATAATTCAAAAGCCAGATTCACGGTAGGGAATAACTGATGGTAGTCTTTTTTATCAAAGTCACCACTAGTCACTTGGTCTATGGTAATACGCGTCCCTTCGTAGCGTAAGCCCAAAAGAAAAGAGAACTTCTCACCAATCTTGTTGCCGTATTGGGAATAAAAGGCATTGACATATTGTCTAAAATTTAATGAGTTACTGAGGTCGGTATTCACCTCAAAGGTCTCGCCTTGGTCAAAACTGGTCTCCACAAGATAGTCCGTTAGCAAATCGAGAAACTCACCGCGATACCCAAATTCTAATTGTCCTGTCTCTTTTATAGGTTGCACATAGTCGGCTTGCAATAAGATGCGATCTTGGTTTTCATCGGTCTCCACGTTTTCGGCATCAAAACCATTCTGGATAATCAAAGAGCGTTCTAACTCACGGCTATCCTCGTATTGAAAATCTGCGGTTAGCCTGTGCTGGCTATTGCCATTAAACTGCTTATCGAAACTTAAGGCGTACTGTATGGTTTTGTCGTCTTCCAACTCCAAATCATTTCGAAGCGTTGTATTTAAAAGATCGTTATTAAGATCAAAGCGTTCGGTATTGTTAAAGGTATCACTCTCATTATCACTATCGCGATAGACTAAGGTGGCCGTTAAGGAACTGGTATCATTAATATACCATTCGATACCCGTATTGGTACTGTAGCCCTTTCGGGTACGATCGAAATCACGATCCTCAAAACTAAATGCCGTATTACCTGGTTCTACATCAAAGAATTCGGTTTCATTAAATGCGTTTCCTGGAGATTCCCTGTAGTTATAACTGGTGGTATTAAAAATATTAACATCGCCTGTTCTATAATTAATATTTCCAGAAATACCAGCTTGATTGGGATAGCCAGCATTTACCGTAACAGCACCATTTAAACCTTGTAACTTACTACGTCTTAAAATGATATTTAATATTCCAGCAGAACCCTCTGAATCGTATCGTGCCGATGGCGAGGTAATCACTTCCACACGTTCTATAGCTTCTGCGGGTAATTGTCTTAAGGCTTCCGTTGAATTTAAACCAACAAGACCTGAGGGTTTTCCGTTAATCAAAATCCTAACATCGTCATTGCCTCTTAAAGACACAGCACCTTCTACATCTACCGAAACCGATGGCACGTTGTCTAACACATCACTTACGGTACCACCTCTAACGGTGAGGTCTTTCCCGACATTATAGATTTTCTTGTCGAGTTTAATTTCTACGGTGGTCCGTTCTGCTATAATTTCGACTTCCTCGAGGGACTCCACATCTGGAGAGAGCGCTACCGTTCCTAAATCCATGGATTTATCTAAGGTTTTATTGAGGTAATCCTTAGTTTTATAGGAGATGTATTCTACGGAAATGTTATAGGTGCCTGCAGCAATATCTATGCTAAATTTACCTTTGGCGTCGGTGATACCACCTGTGACAATACTATTATCTGCTGGCTTTTTAAAGGTAATCGTAGCATATTCTAGTGGAATATTGGATTCGTTTTCTACAACGGTTCCTTTAATCGTCACTTCCTTTTGCGCAAAAGAGAGCGTGCATATACAGATAAATACAAGTGTAAGCGTAAAGTTTAATTTCATCACAAGACGTATGGTTAGTATTTTTTAGATGCGCAAAAATACTTTGACTTGTGCCGTTTATGGTTAATCTTTTGTTAAAGACTGATAGGTTTTATGCATAGAAAAATAAGACGTGTCTATCGACCGTCATCGTCCTCATCTTTATCTTTCTTCCGTTTTTTTCTTTTTTTCTTTTTCTTTTTAACGACCTCTTTTTCATCAAAGTTACCTTTGATCATCTCCTTGATTTTGGCCATATCATTTTCGGAAATAAGCTCTTCCAATTCTTTAAAATGCGAATTATCTAGTTTTTCTACAGCATCTTTACGGTCCAGGCTATGCTCGTATCTTTCTTTGAGCAATGCTATTTTTTTATCATAGTAACTTTCGATATACTGTTTGATGATGACCTTTTGAAATTCATCAGCCTCCAAAGTCGTAAGGAAATTATCGATATATTCTTGTTTGCGATCTTCCATCATTTGCTTGCGCTTCGCAATTTCAAGTTCTGTAGGTTCTCTATTGGTTTGCGGAACACCATTCATATTTCTGCGTCTCTGACCGAATACATTTAGGCCTAAAACCAATGCGAAAGTGATTAATACGATCTTTTTCATCTCTGTCTTTAAATAATGTTTAATATAGATTCTGGAGGTCTGCCAATCACGGCCTTATCTCCATTAATAACAATTGGTCGTTCTATGAGCTTTGGATGTTTTACCATAGCTTCAATAATTTGAGCGTCCGTAAGCGTTTTACCTTTGTAATCTGATTTCCAAATGGCTTCGTTCTTGCGAACTAGCTCCAAAGGTGTAATGCCCAATTTTGAAATGATGGCTTTTAATTCGTTTGTGTTAAGTTGATCTTCTAAATACTTAATCACATCAAATGCTTTATTGGCATCTTCTAAAATCGCCAAGCCCTCTCTGGATTTTCTACATCTTGGGTTATGGTATATCTTAATCATAGTACACTATTTTTCGTCGTATGTCATAAACCATTTTGTCCTCAGCATTTACATACTGTTGAATCAATACATTTCCAAACTTATCTATGTCTAGGTTTTGCACTTGAGTAGTTTCGGAAATTGTTCCATTGTCGATAGTCATTTCAACGAGAAGCCCGTTCTCATAACTGTTTTTAACGTGCGTACTCACCATTTCGGTATTTGTTTCTGAATCAACAATCTTATTAAACCTTTCCGTGAGTAGGTTATCAGTGACTATGAATTCTGAATACGACACCCAAGTAACGCCGAAATTTGTATCTAGGGCAATCTTACCATTTCCCAGAACTTTAAAGGTACCCATGTCGGTTGTATCCTTGCTCTTTTCATCGAGGGCATAAAATATTCTTGTCCTGTCTGTATTTTTATAATGGTAGGTTTTGCTTACGGCTAATGAGTCCTTATCTGTATAATACTCAGAATATTCAATCACGGTAGTAAGCAAGCCCCTTTGATCAAAATTATAAATCTTTTTTATTACAGGTACATCTGGCATGGTTACCATTTCTTCGACTTGTTTCACCTTTCCCTTGAGATCATTTAATACCAAATCGTTTGGTAACGCATTCTGTCCCAAGGAAAATGATAACCAACATAGCGTTACTAAACTAAGAAAATGTCTCATATAATATTTACATTACTATCTTTACAATTATTGTGCCGTATCTTTTTGTCCCATCATCATTAAATAGGCTTTTAAGAATGGCTCAATATCGCCATCCATGACGGCATCAACATTACCGGTTTCGTGGGCCGATCTCACATCTTTCACCAATTTATAAGGATGCATCACATAATTACGGATCTGGCTTCCCCATTCAATTTTCATCTTGCTCGCTTCAATATCATCGCGCTGCGCCATTTGTTTCTGGAGTTCAATCTCGTACAACTGCGACTTCAACATTTGCAAAGCTCTTGCTCTGTTATCATGTTGCGAACGTGTTTCCGAGCATTGTATCTGAATGCCTGTCGGTTTATGTAAGAGCTGTACTTTAGTTTCGACCTTATTGACGTTTTGTCCACCAGCACCGCTAGATCGCGCTGTTGTGATTTCTAAGTCCGACGGATTGATATCGATTTCTATGGAATCATCAACCAGTGGATAGACATAGACCGAAGCAAAACTAGTATGTCGTTTGGCATTACTATCAAAAGGGGAGATGCGCACCAAACGATGCACGCCATTTTCACCTTTAAGCCAGCCAAAGGCGTAGTCGCCATCAATTTCCAAAGTCACGGTTTTAATACCAGCAACATCACCTTCCTGTAAATTGAGTTCCCTAACCTTGTAACCACTTTTTTCGGCATACATAAGGTACATACGCATAAGCATACTGGCCCAATCACAACTCTCCGTGCCACCGGCACCTGCTGTAATTTGTAAAACAGCACTAAGACTGTCGCCTTCGTCCGAAAGCATATTCTTAAACTCTAGCTTTTCAATAGCAGTTATTGCTTTATCGTAACGAATTTCCACATTTTCGAGTTCGGCTTCGCCTTCTTTAAAGAATTCGTAAATGACCTCTAGGTCTTCATGCAATTCTTTCGCCGTATTAAAATCTTGTACCCAGCTTTTTTTCTCTCGGATGGAGCGCATGATCTTTTCGGCCTTTTGCGAGTCGTTCCAAAAATTAGGGTCAAAGGTTTGTTCTTCTTCGTTGGTAATTTCTATAAGCTTGGCATCTAAGTCAAAGATACTGCCTTAGCTTAACTAGGCGTGTATTGAGATCTTTAATCTGATCTGAGGTTATCATACTGTAAGTCTTTCTGCAAATATAAGATGTGGTATTAAAGTGCCATAATTTTAAATTGGTTTTTTAGAAATTCCGTAGTTTTATACATCAAAATTCCAACCATGAAAAAATTCGCTTTTCTCCTTTGCCTTGTATGCATTGGTTTTCAGATTAATGCCCAGATTCTAAATAAAAAAGATTTAAAAACTTACGAAGGCTTTTTCGATTTCTACTATGAAGAAAGCACGGATAAAATTTACCTAAAGGTTGAAAAACTAAACAAAGAATTTCTTTATGTCAATGCCTTAGCCTCTGGTATTGGAAGTAACGATATTGGTTTGGATAGAGGGCAATTAGGAAATGAGCGCGTGGTGTATTTTAAAAAGGCAGGGAACAAGCTACTGCTGATTCAGCCTAACTTGAAATACCGTGCCAATACCGATAACGACCTTGAAAAGAAAAGTATTGAGCAAGCATTTGCCAAATCCGTAGTGTTTGGATTTAAAATACTTTCTGAAAAAGACAAGCATTACATTATTGATTTCACACCGTTTTTAATGCAGGACACGCATGGTGTGGCTAGTCGCTTAAAACGAAATAAGGAAGGTACTTATAAATTAGATGCATCTAAAAGTGCCTTATCTCTAGAACGTACCAAAGCATTTCCCAAAAATGTGGAGTTTGAGGCGATGCTGACGTTTAAGGGGGAACCTACAGGTAGAAATTTAAGGACGGTAACACCAACCGCCTCTCTAGTGACTGTGGTTCAGCATCATTCGTTTGTAAAGCTTCCCGATAATAAATACAAACCAAGAGCATTTGATCCGCGTAGTGGTGCGATTTCCATGTCGTATTTGGATTATGCCACGCCTGTGCAGGAAGATATTAAGAAGCGCTTTATTATTAGACACCGCTTGGAAAAGAAAAACCCAAGGGCGAAGCGTAGTGAGGCTGTTGAGCCGATTATCTATTATTTAGATCCTGGTACACCAGAACCAGTGCGTTCTGCCTTGTTGGATGGTGCACGTTGGTGGAATGAAGCTTATGAAGCCATAGGCTTTAAGGATGCATTTCAGGTAAAGATGTTACCCAAAAATGCAGATCCTATGGATTGTAGATACAATGTGATACAGTGGGTGCATCGAAGTACAAGAGGTTGGAGTTATGGTGCAAGTGTGGTGGACCCAAGAACAGGCGAAATCATAAAAGGTCATGTCAGTTTGGGTAGCTTACGGATACGACAAGATTTTATGATTGCCCAAGCCTTGATGAATCAACCTTTTGCAGCGCGTGATGATAATTATAAACCGATGTTGGACATGGCCTTGGCGCGTATAAGACAGTTGAGTGCGCATGAAGTAGGGCACACCATTGGCTTTACACATAACTTTGCTGCGAGTACCAATAATAGGGCTTCTGTTATGGATTATCCACATCCAAAGATTGCGCTGCAAGGCGATAATATTGATTTTAGTAATGCTTATGACACGGGCATTGGTGATTGGGATAAGGTCACCGTGGCCTATAGTTATTCTGAATTTGACAAGAAGACCAACGAGCAAAACGCTTTAAACAACATCTTAAAAGATGCTCATGACAAGGGTTTGCGATTCATTTCAGACTCTGATGCCAGAGCGGCTGGAGGGGCTCATGCTTTAGCGCATTTATGGGATAACGGCAGTAGTGCAGCTGAGGAATTGAATAATGTTTTGGCATTGCGTAAAAAAGCGATTCAGAATTTTTCAAAGGATAATATAAAGAGCTATGAGCCGTATTCTGTATTAGAAGATGTGTTTGTGCCCTTGTACTTCTATCATCGTTACCAAACCGAAGCCGCTACCAAGGTTATTGGTGGGTTGGATTATAATTATGCCGTAAAAGGTGATGGCCAATTGACGGTAAAACCTGTCGCATCGCAACTTCAAAAAGAAACTTTAAGTGCCGTATTAAACACTTTAAATGCTGAACAGTTAGCTATACCAAAAGAGAAGCTAGTCTTATTTCCACCAAGAGCTTACGGATACAATCGAAGTAGAGAGTCGTTTAAAGGTAAAACAGGTGTAGCTTTTGATCCGTTAAGCGCAGCGAATACGGCCAGCGACATGACCTTGAAGTATTTGTTGCATCCACAACGTGCAAATCGTTTGGTGTTGCAAAAGAGTTTAGATGAGAATCAATTAAGTTTAGAGGATGTAATTAAAGCAATTATTAATTCGTCTTTTGATAAAAGTCATGACAATGCTTATTTGTCGGAAATACAACATCAAATCAATACCAATGTTTTAAAGTATCTGATGAATTTGGCTGTACATAATGAAAGCTATTTTCAAGTAAAGGCCATGGCAAATAAGGCCATTATGGAAATGGCTAAAAAGAAGGTGTCAACAGATGCCGTTAACATACAATATGGATTAATGGTTAAAGCGTTTTACGAGCATCCAGAGAAATTCAAATTAGAGTCATCGCCAAAGATTCCTGATGGTTCGCCAATAGGCAGTGGTGTTTGTGATTATATGTCAAATTAAGATATGAAAATAGATTTAAGAAGTGATACGGTTACGAAACCAACAAAAGGGATGCTTGAGGCTATGCTAACTGCTGATGTTGGTGATGATGTTTATAAGGAGGATCCATCAATAAACGCCTTGGAAAAGCGATTAGCTGACCTATTTGGCATGGATGAGGCTTTATTTTTCCCTACTGGAAGTATGGCAAATCAAGCAGCACTCAAACTGCATACCAATCCAGGGGAGCAGGTAATTTGTGATAAATACGCACATATCTATAATTATGAGGGTGGAGGCGCCTCATTTAATAGTGGTATTTCCTGTAAATTAATTGATGGTCATAGAGGGATGTTTACAGCAAAACAGGCAGAAGCTTCTATAAATCCACCCGATTTTTACCATAGTCCGCTGACGTCTTTAATCGCTATTGAAAATACAACGAATAAAGGAGGTGGTGCACATTGGGATTTTCAGGAGTTAAAACGGATTCGAGACGTTGCAGATAAACATCAATTAGGGTATCATTTGGATGGCGCAAGATTGTGGAATGCTTTGGCAGAGACCAAAGAACATCCTAAAGATTATGGACAATTATTTGATACCATTTCGGTGTGTTTAAGTAAAGGATTAGGATGCCCTATGGGATCAGTACTTATTGGACATAAAGAGCTGATGAAAGGTGCCATTAGAGTTAGAAAAATATTGGGAGGTGGTATGCGACAAGTTGGCTTTGCAGCAGCAGCGGGTTTGTATGCTCTGGACCATCACTTAGAACGTTTGTCAGAAGACCATAAAAAGGCCAAGGAGATAGGAGGCGTGCTTTCTGGTTTAACGTCTATCAAAAAGGTAGCGCCTATAGAAACCAATATCATTATTTTTGAATTGCATGATGGTATTGACGAAACACAGTTTCTTAAACGTTTAGAAGAAAAGGATATCCAAATAATTGGCATGGGAAGTAATAAGTTACGAATGGTAACCCATTTGGACTATTCGGATGATATGCACAGCAGACTTTTGACAACTTTAAGAGCTTTGTGATTTTAACAGTTAATCTTTAACATATTAACGATAATATTTAATGGTAATAGCTAATACTTATATTTTCGTGCTGCCTTATTCAAATAAATGAGACTTAGTATCCTTATTTCCATGTACAATGCCAAATCTCATATTGGTAATTGCATAGAAAGTCTTCTGAACCAAAATTTATCGAAAGAAGATTATGAAATCATCATCATGGATGACGGTTCTACTGATGACAGCTATTCTATTGTTCAAAATTATCAGGGGAAGTACGGTAACATTAAGCTTTTTACACAAGAAAATTCAGGCTTATATACTACAAGAAACAAATTATTAAAACTGGCACAAGGTGATTATATATATAATCTCGATTCAGATGATTACATTGTTCATAATTGCTTAAATGAGTTATTATCTATTGCGGAAGAAAATGATTTAGAAATCATTGGATTTGATACTCTAGAAACTTTCTCTCTGGATTTAACTGGTTTAGCAAAACCAATTAGCTCATACAAAACTGATCTATGTTCAGGAGTAGAATTTATTGAGAACTATCCAAAATTAAGGCATGAGGTATGGTGGTATTTTACTAAAAGGGAATTTATACAAAAGCATAAGTTGTTTTTCAATAAGAATGAATACAATGCAGATGTGGTATTTACACTAAAGACACTTTTGCCAGCTAAAAGCATTGGTTATATACCTGTTTCAATTCACCGTTATGTGCAGACTCAAGATTCTTTAATGAGGAGTGAAAACATGGAAATCGTCATCAATAGATTTGAATATATGCAAATGATGATTTTAAATAAAAGTAAGCT
Organism: Winogradskyella flava; assembly: GCF_014243395.1. Classification (GTDB taxonomy): domain Bacteria; phylum Bacteroidota; class Bacteroidia; order Flavobacteriales; family Flavobacteriaceae; genus Winogradskyella; species Winogradskyella flava. The sequence continues at coordinate 66,814 of NZ_JACLCP010000002.1, forward strand.
AATAATTAATCTTGAAAACAATGATCAGCATTCGGATATTTTGATTGATAATTTAAAGCATAGACGCGATGTTTTTACTTTTTTCAGTATAATTAATTATATAAGAAATCATTTTAGTTTAGCTTTTATAAGAACAAAAATTGGTCAACTCAAAGCAGTCAATGCGTACCCTGTTAGCAATTTTAATAAGTATTCTTTTAATACTCTCTTACATAATGTTGTTTTAAGAGTGATTAATTCTGAGAGAATACTATATGGGTTGATCTATTTGAAGAATCTTTTTGTGAAAAAATCAGATAAATTATGAATGTACAAATGAAGCACTTGCTTTTATGATATCTTTGATTTCGTACAACATTGTTCATTAAAAAAGGGGAAACAATACATTGTTTCCCCTTTTTTTCTTTTATAATGGTATTATATTACCACCACCAGCAATAATGTGCAGGTGGTTCATATTCACATAATTCACCTCCATGGGTACTAGTTCCGCTTACAACTTCTAGAACACCACGTTTATAACCTGGGCCTATATTTAAATGGCAATCAGTTCTAAATTTAGTATAGTAGCAGTTACCTACAAATACGTAAATCCATCTACCAAACGTTCCGTTAGAATTACTTCCAGACACATCAATTTCATCATCCAGACCTACAACACCATCAAATATTTTAGTCGCATAGCATGTATTCTCATAGCGCTGGTATAATCTTACTCTGTAATCGTTATGCCAATTCCATTTTAACGTAAGATTATCTACTTTACCTACACAATCGCTACATTCGTCTGGAGCGACTTCAATTCTAAAGTTAAAGTCAATTAACCAAAGGTGGTCTCCAGTTGTTGGATCAGTTAACCATCCCCAAGTACTAAGGCCGTTAGCACCAATATTAGAATCGTAATTAGCACCACCTGGACCAACATGTGAACCATAGTTAGGGGTGTTAGGATCATTAGGATCAGGTCTTTGCGTAAGCCCAAAAGTTCCCTCTTGTACGCAATCTCCACCTGCAGCGATAACTGTACTATTCGCTTCGTCGATCACATAAAAACTCATATCAGCAGAGTTTGAGGCATTCCCAGCAGTTCCTTCTTTTTTATGTCCACCACCGATAGCTTGCCATTCTGCCCAAGTCTTCTTGTCTTTAAACCAAACGTCCAAGGTTACTGTACAGGTACCAGACATTGTTGTTCCAGTTAAACTAGCAGTACCGTCAGCATACTCTGTAAATACTAGATTTTCACCATCTGCTGCACCAAAATAAGTGTGTGCATTAAAGTAATCATCTCCATCAGGAGTTTCTGACCACCAAAAGTTCGAAGCAGGTTGTTGAGAACCAAAAGGATCTCTGTCTGCATCAATTACAGTATAAACTTCGTCAATTGCAACTGAATTACTTTTTGATGCAAAAGTAAACCCAGTGTTTCTTATAGTTTCACTTTCGTCGTTGAACATGAGTTCCTCATCTTCTTCACCGTCAGATACAACATTACCTTTTTTGTCGAAATTCAGAACAGCTTTTTGTTCCTCATTGGCCTGTTCCTCAGCAGACTCATTTTGGCATGATGCAAAAATAACGAGCATAGCCAAAACCATTAGTTTTGAAATTTGTTTCATAATTATTGAATAAGTTAATAGCATTAATAATGAAACAAATATAGATTTTAACAGTTTCGAAGGTTTTTTTTTTAGACCAACTACCAATCTATTGGTTTTAAGGGAATTTGTTTGAACCTTATCCTACATTTTTGCAGTTCATAAGGCAAAAAGCTAATAGAAAGTAATTAGAAACAATTACTAAAGGATATTTTAAGTTTTAAAATGTCGATTATTTAAACATATCCATGCCAGGAATATTGGGCATACCTTCCTTGGCAACAGCTGCTATTTCAGTTTCATTAACATTGGTTGCCTTTTCTATGGCTTTATTAAGTGTGAGAATGAGGTAATCCTCTAACATGTCCTTATCTTGTAATAATTCATCATCTATGGTGATGGATTTAATGGTTCTATTAGCTGTAATGGTAACCTTAAGTTTTTCATCATTACTAGCTTCATCAATTAAGACCGAATGTAAGCGTTCTTTAGTTTCTTCAACTTTTCTTTGGGCTTCCTTGAGTTTACCCATCATTCCCATCATATCTCCAAACATATTGTGTGTTTTAAATTAATACCGCACAAAATTACTAAATTGCGCTTCTTTTTTGATTAAATTTTTCATAAAGCTGATGACAAAAAAAACTGGTCTCAAACCACCTATTGCGAAAAAGATGCCACATGAACTCGAAATGCATGGTGATGTTCGTATTGACAATTATTTTTGGATGAAAGATAGGGAGCATCCAGAAGTTAAGGATTATCTCAATGCCGAAAATGCCTATTGCGATTCTCAGATGGCGCATACCAAAAGCTTTCAGGACAATTTATTCGAAGAAATGAAAGCCAGAATCAAGGAAGATGACACCTCAGTACCTTACAAGTATAATGGCTACTGGTACATTACTAAATTCGAAAAGGGAAAAAACTATCCGATTTACACCAGAAAAAAAGAATCGTTGGATAATCCTGAAGAGTTGTTGTTCAATTGTAACGACATGGCCAAAGGTCATAGTTATTTTAAACTCGCAGGTATTAGTATAAGCCCAGATAACAGTAAAGTTTCTTATGGTATAGATACTAACGGGCGACGAAATTACACCATCCATTTTAAGGATATTAAAACGGGCGAAGTTGCCGAAGATCAGGTTCCAAACACAACGGGTTCTTCAAGTTGGGGAAATGATAACGAAACTTTATTTTATACTAAAAAAGATGAGGTAACACTTAGGGCCTATCAAGTGTATAAGCATAAATTAGGACAGAAAGAAGATGAGTTGATCTTTCAGGAGAATGATGAAGCATTTGGCACTACGGTATATAAGTCAAAATCGAGAAAATACATCATTATTGCTTGTTACAGCACGCTTACCAACGAGTATCATATTCTTAATGCAGATCAACCTGATGGTAAATTCGAAGTTTTTCAGCCTAGAATTAGAGGTCTGGAGTATAGCATTTCACATTACAAGGACTATTTCTACATTTTAACTAACAAGGATAAGGCTACTAACTTTAAATTGATGAAATGTCTCAAAAATCAAAGAGCAATTGATCAATGGGAAGAGGTTATTGGACATAGAGCTGATACACTCATAGAGAATATAGATATTTTTAAGGATTATCTGGTGGTTAGTGAGCGAAGACATGGCCTCAATGAAATTAGAATAAAACGTTGGGATGATACCCAAGATTATTATCTCCCTTTTGATAATGAGACCTATACGGCTTACACGGGCACAAATGTAGAGTTTGATACGGAATTGTTGCGATATGGCTATAATTCCTTGACAACACCGGCTTCTGTGATAGCGTTCAATATGCGTACACAGACCAAAAAAATATTGAAAGAGCAAGATGTGCTAGGCGGTAAGTTCAATAAGGATAATTATGCATCAGAGCGTATTTGGGCTACTGCAGATGATGGCACTAAGATACCAATGTCACTAGTTTACAGAAAAGGTATTAAAAAAGATGGGACAAATCCATTATTGCAATATGCTTATGGGAGTTATGGTTCTACAGTAGATCCCTATTTCTCGACCATAAGATTAAGTTTGCTGGATAGAGGGTTTATTTATGTAATTTGTCATGCAAGAGGTGGCGAATACCTTGGTCGTAAGTGGTATGAAGATGGAAAATTATTAAAGAAAAAAAATACTTTTTCCGACTTTATAGCATGCTCAATTCATTTGATCAAAGAACGTTACACATCCTCTAAACATCTCTATGCCATGGGAGGAAGTGCAGGTGGTTTATTAATGGGAGCGATCATCAACCAAGCGCCAGAATTATATAATGGCATTGTTGCTGCCGTGCCATTTGTAGATGTGGTTACCACGATGCTAGACGATTCCATTCCGTTAACTACAGGAGAATATGACGAATGGGGTAATCCCAATGATGTCTTATATTATAACTATATGAAATCCTATTCGCCATATGATAATGTAGAAGCTAAAGACTATCCCAATATGCTGGTCACAGCTGGGTTTAATGATTCTCAGGTACAATATTGGGAGCCTGCAAAATGGGTGGCAAAACTGCGTGATATGAAAAGCGATTCTAATCAGTTATATTTAAAAACTAATATGGATGCTGGTCATGGCGGTGCATCCGGGCGTTTTGATAGTTTAAAAGAAGATGCTGAAGAGTTTGCTTTTCTTTTAAACTTAGAGGGTATTTTAAGGTAAATCCAAAAAAAATGTTACTTTTGTCAGGTTTTATGTGTCTAATCGGTAGATTAGATACAGAAAAATAGCATTTATGGACAACAACAAAAATGTATTTGATAACGTACTTCAACTTATAGGTAGTACGCCACTTATCAAATTAAATAAGGTTACCGCTGATTTTGACGGTGATTTTTTTGCTAAGGTAGAAGCTTTTAACCCTGGTCATTCATCTAAAGATAGAATTGCATTACATATTATAGAAGAGGCTGAGCGTCGAGGTATATTGACTCCAGGTGATACAATTATTGAAACCACTTCTGGTAATACGGGTTTTAGTATTGCTATGGTAAGCATCATTAAAGGTTACGAATGTATTTTGGCAGTAAGTTCTAAATCTTCTGGAGATAAGATCGACATGCTAAAGTCTATGGGAGCGAAAGTATATGTTTGCCCAGCTCATGTAAAGGCGGACGATCCTAGATCTTATTATCAAGTAGCGAAGCGATTACACGAAGAAATTAAAGGTTCTATTTATATCAATCAATATTTCAACGAATTAAATATTGATGCGCATTACAGTACCACTGGACCAGAAATCTGGGACCAGACTAATGGTGAGTTAACGCATTTAGTGGCTTGTAGCGGAACAGGTGGTACAATTTCTGGAATTGCTAAATATCTTAAGGAGCAGAATCCGAATGTAAAGATTATTGGTGTTGACGCTTATGGATCGGTATTAAAGAAATATCACGAAACTCGTGAGTTTGATGATAAAGAGATTTATCCTTACCGTATAGAAGGTTTAGGTAAGAATCTTATTCCTACGGCAACAGACTTTGATCTAATCGACAAGTTTATAAAAGTTACGGACGAAGAAAGTGCTCATACTGCAAGGGAAATATCCAATAAAGAAGGCCTTTTTGTAGGATACACTAGTGGTGCAGCAATACAGGCCATTAAACAATTAAATGAAGAAGGCGAATTCAAGCCTACAGATAAAGTTGTTGTTGTTTTTCCAGATCACGGTTCGCGTTACATGAGCAAAGTGTATAGTGATAAATGGATGGAAGACCAAGGTTTCTTTGATAGTAAAAACGAGGTATCCTCGACAATTGAATATATTAAATAAGATAACTAACTAATTATAAAAGTCTATCATAGTATGTGATAGGCTTTTTTTATGTTTAAAACTTGGTGGATAGTTAGATTAAATAATATTATGCAGTCATAATATTATTAATTAATTTTGCAAATACTAACAACACTAAATTAACTAAAATTAAAAGTTTGTTCTATGTTTTTGACATAGGGATAGCGATTAATGGCAAATTTGATTTATGAAGGATTTATTTGAAAAGATTTATAGAGACAAGGGACCACTTGGAAAATGGGCTTCCCAAGCTGAAGGCTATTTTGTTTTCCCTAAGTTGGAGGGCGAGATTTCTAACAGAATGAAATTCCAAGGTAAAGAGGTAATAACGTGGAGTATCAATGACTATTTAGGACTTGCTAATCATCCAGAAGTTAGAAAAGTAGATGCTGAAGCAGCAGCAGAGTACGGTTCAGCTTATCCGATGGGTGCGCGTATGATGTCTGGACACACTGATTTGCACGAGCAATTACAGAATGAGTTGGCGGCATTTGTTAGTAAAGAAGCTGCGTATTTATTAAACTTTGGTTATCAAGGTATAATGTCTACTATAGATGCTTTGGTTGGTAAAGATGATATTATAGTTTACGATGTAGATGCACACGCCTGTATTATAGACGGTGTTCGTTTGCATATGGGTAAGCGTTTTACTTATAAGCATAATGATGTTGCTAGTCTCGAAAAGAACTTAGAGCGTGCTACGAAAATGGCAGAGCAAACCGGTGGCGGTATTCTTGTTATTTCTGAAGGTGTATTTGGTATGCGTGGTGAGCAGGGTCGTTTAAAGGAAATCGTAGAATTAAAGAAAAAGTTCAATTTCAGATTTTTAGTAGATGATGCCCATGGCTTTGGAACTTTAGGCAAGACTGGAGCTGGAGCAGGTGAGGAGCAAGGTGTACAAGACGATATTGACGTGTACTTTGCAACGTTTGCCAAGTCCATGGCAAGTACAGGTGCGTTTATAGCTGGAGATCAAGAAATTATTGATTATTTAAAATATAATCTACGCTCACAGATGTTTGCCAAATCCTTACAAATGACATTGACAAAAGGTGCTTTAAAGCGATTGGATATGTTACGCACCATGCCAGAGTTAAAGGAAAATCTTTGGAAAATTGTTGATGCCTTACAATCTGGTTTAAAAGCGCGTGGTTTTGATATTGGTACGACACAAAGTTGTGTAACACCTGTGTATTTAAAAGGTAGTATTCCTGAAGCCATGGCTTTAGTAAAAGATTTACGTGAAAATCACGGAATATTCTGTTCCATAGTGGTTTACCCTGTTATACCTAAAGGGTTAATTTTACTTAGAATGATACCTACAGCTACACATACATTAGAGGACGTAAGAGAGACTTTAGATGCATTTGATGCGATAAGAGATAGGTTAGAAAACGGAACTTACAGAAGAATGTCTGCAGCTTTAATTGAAGCTATGGGAGAATAGATGCATTAGAATTATAAAAAAAAGGCCTTGCAAATTGCTAGGCCTTTTTTTTATAAGTTCTTTCTTAATGTTTTTCTCCGCTTGTACACAACAGGATCAAAATGCTTCCAGATTTTGTGTATCGCTTCATTATCTTCTAATTCCGGTGTTCTATAGCAGGTACGAATACCTTTCTCAGTAAAAGTCTCGTACATTTCATTAAAAATAACGGCATGCACACCCTTATTCTGATAATCAGGATGAATGCCTATAAGGTAAAAAATCACATCCTTGCTGTTCTTTTTAGCTTTCAATATATGGCCAAACCCAAAAGGGAATAACTTACCGTTTGCCTTTTGTAAAGCTTCTGCGAATCTTGGCATCACAATAGCAAAGCCAACGAGTCTATCGTTATCGTCAATAACAAATTTTATATACTCTGGATTGACAAAACTGATGAACTTATTTTTAAAGTATTCTTTCTGTACATCGGTAATTTCAACAAAAGATGAGAGCGATGCATAGCTTTCATTAAATAAATCGAACATTCGGTCGGCATAGGGCATGACCTCTTCGGTTTTTGTAAACTTTAAGGCTCTAAGCTTGTATCGTCGTTTTATAAGCTCTTGTGCTTTCTTAAATGCCTCTGGCTTTACGTTTTCAAAAGGGAATTTACTTTCGGAATATTCTTTTTCAATGGTATAGCCATGTTCTATATAATGATCGATGTAATACGGATGGTTGTACCAAGTTATCATTGGAGCAATACTGTCAAAGCCTTCAGTCATAACGCCAACCTTATCCAAATTAGAGAACCCTACAGGTCCTTCGGCATAGTCTAATTGATGTTCTTTCCCTATGGCTTCTACAGTGTCCAATAAGGCCTTGCTCACTTCTAAATCATCAATGAAATCAAACCATCCAAATCGCATCTTCTTTATCTGTTGCTTATTGACCTCAAGCCAATTCACAATAGCCGCTACGCGACCAACAAGCTTGTCATTGTTGTACGCAAGAAAAAACCGTGCTTCCGCATCCTTGAAAATTGGATTTTTGTCCTTGTTAAAGGTTTCTAATTCTTGTTTAACTATTGGTGGCACCCAATATTTAGAGTCTTTGTAAAGAGAAAATGGAAACTTTACAAACGCTTTTAAGTCTTTATTGGTGGTGGCTTCTTTAATTGTGATCATGCAGCAAGCTATAGTCCATCTTCGGTATTAGAATCAAAATCATCATCGACTTTTTTCTTCTTTTTCTTCTTTCTTTTTCGTTTTTTCTTAAAATCGCCAGTATTGCCATTGCCGTTATCTACTTTCTTGTCCTTATGAAAATCCAGACGGTATGACGCACCAAAAGCAATATTAAAAACAGAAGGCGTGTCTTTAGTATTAAACGCAATATTAGCATCTAGCTGAAAATCTTTAGTCCATAAATATGCACCACCAAACCTAAAGATATTATCGGCATAAAAATCACTATTAATACCTTGAGCTTCGCCAAAAACAACCCATTGTGGTGTGAACGAATGTGTTAATGTAAAAATGTATTGAAAGTCTGAGAATTCAGAGCCAATCCTGTCTTTTATAAGATTCATTACAAAGACCCAACCACCATTAAAATTGTTCTGAGTGGCAATCATAATTTTTGGACTAAAGCCATCAACGTCTGGCGCCGTAAAAGGATTGGGCTTAGTGTCATAATTTGCACCGACGTAAATAGAAACAGCAGGAATCAAGGACTTCCATTGAAACGTTCTATTGGCATGGTAACTATATAGATTAGGTTTTGGCTCTTCTTCGCCCTCTTTGGTCTTGTAGGGGTCATATATGAGGTACTTCGCGCCTAAGGTGAAATTTCTGAAATTGGCTCGAGAATCTTCAACCGGAATCGTAGCGCTATTTTGAGTGATCTTATCATTTTGGTAAACACCATCCAATGCAATCTCCAATTGTTCAAACAAAAGTCCGTAACGAACCGAAAAATCGAGACCAAAACCTGAAACTTCGTAATTTAAAGGAACGTGTTCTTCTTTCACTGTAAAAGCTCCAGCCTCAAACTGTAAGACGCTAGTTCCTACTGAGAAAGCGCTTTCGGAAAGCCCTGGGCGATTGGAGTTAATGACTTCTGTGTATTGTGCGTAAGATGTAGAGTAGGTTAGAAGTACTATTAAAACAAATAATGATTTGAGTGTTCGCATTTTATTTGGTTTGAATTCAAATATATATATTTTATACTTTTTTTAAGGAATAATAACGGATTATAAATAAGTATAATTGTATTTTTGATTTATACATTAATTTTAAATGATACAGGAAGCTTCGGCCATGGGATTACTGAGAACTATATTAATTATTTTACTGGTTTGGTTTGGCCTAAAGATTTTGGCGAGACTGTTTGCTCCGGTTTTGGTAAAATTTGTTGCAAAAAAAGCAGAGCAAAAGTTTGGTGAGCAGTTCGGAAATTTTCAGAATCAAAGCCAGCAACACGCAGAGCAGAAAAGAAAAGAAGGCGAAACAGTTATCGATAAAATGCCGAACCGCAATGCAAAATCCAATGATAAAGTTGGTGAATACATCGACTACGAGGAAATTGACTGATATGGTTTCTTGGCATTTCTAAATCTTACCAAAAAATAATTTTATTTGTTTAAATTTCTCTAATAATCTTTTATTTTAGTGAATTAAACATCTCAATTGATATTAACCATTGACTACCAAGTGCCTATTATGGGCTTTAAGAATCAATTTTTAGCAGATTTTCATGTCATTTTCCTTTAAACGTTTTTTGCCGCATATCCTAGTATTAGTTGGATTTGTAGTATTATCATTGGCTTATTTTAGTCCTGTTTTACAGGGCAAAAAGATTTTTCAAAGCGATATCATGCACTACATTGGAATGGCTCAGCAACAAAAAGAGTTCGCCCAAGCTATGAGTGAAGAAACCTATTGGACCAATAGTGCTTTTGGCGGTATGCCAACCTATCAACTAGGTGTAAAATACCCTCATAATTATATTAAGACACTAGATCTAAGTTTACGCTTTTTGCCAAGACCTGCAGATTATCTATTTCTCTATTTTTTAGGGTTTTATATCCTTTTACTTTCATTAAAAGTTGATTTTAAACTAGCTGCACTCGGTGCGTTGGCTTTTGGCTTTTCAACCTATCTCATAATTATTTTAGGCGTTGGGCATAATGCCAAAGCGCACGCTATTGCCTATATGCCCATGGTATTGGCAGGAATCATCCTCACATTCAGGAAGAAATACACATTAGGATTTCTATTGACTGCGGTGGCTTTAGGCTTAGAGATTGTAGCCAATCATTTTCAAATGACCTACTACCTGTTGTTTTTGGTTCTTGTTTTAGGTTTAGCGTATTTGATTGATGCCTACAGAAAAAAGGTCTTACCGCACTATTTTAAATCAGTTGGTATATTATCTGTTGCTGCGGTACTTGCAGTTGGTTTGAACGCCACTAACATCATGGCGACGCAAGAGTATGCCAAGGAAAGTACAAGAGGTGAAAGTGAACTTACCATAAATCCTGATGGCTCGCCTAAAGAAGCAACATCTGGATTGGACAAAGAATACATTACAGAATATAGTTATGGACTTGCAGAGACGTTTAACCTCTATATTCCAAAGTTTATGGGAGGTGGTAACACCGAAGATATCGGCAAGGATTCTGAAACCTACAGGACTTACGTCAATATGGGAGCGTCGCCTATTGAAGCTTTGGAAGTTTCAAAGAATGCACCTATGTATTGGGGAGATCAGCCTATTGTTGAGGCTCCTGCTTATGTTGGGGCCGTTATTATTTTTCTTTTTGTATTAGGCTTGTTTTTGGTGAAAGGGCGCTTGAAATGGTGGTTGGTTGCAGGAACTGTTCTATCTCTGCTTTTATCCTATGGTAAAAACTTAGGATTTTTGACAGATTTCTTTATTGATTACGTACCCTTATACGACAAGTTTAGAGCGGTAAGTTCTATTCAGGTAATATTGGAGTTGTGCATTCCTGTTCTAGGAATATTTGCATTGGTTCGATTATTTAATGATTTTCAAAAAGACGACGAGAAATTAAAGGCCCTAACATATACGGTGGCCATTACAGCTGGATTGTGTATGGTGTTTTTACTGTTCAAATCGTCATTGTTTGATTTCAAAAGCATTAGGGATCAAGGTATCCCAGAGCCATTAGTAGAGGCCATTATTAAAGACCGAAAGTCCTTATTTACAACAGATACTATTAGAACCTTAATTTTGGTTTTACTTTCTGCAGGAACGGTTTATTTCTTTTTGAAGAAAAGACTATCGGAAACCTTGGTCGTAGTTGCTTTTACTGCTCTGATTTTATTTGATTTAATAAGTGTGAATAGGCAATATGTCAATGCTGATAATTTTGTTTCTGCACTTCAGGTAGATAAGCCTTATAGGCCAAATGTTGCGGACAATGAGATTTTAAAGGACAAAGGTCATTTTAGGGTTTTAGATATGTCATCCGAAGGGCAGCGTAAACCAGGACGTGCGGCATACTTTCACAATTCATTATTTGGGTATCACGCTGCTAAATTGGGGCGATATAATGAGTTAATGGAGTTTCATATCTATAACAATAATATGAATGTTCTCAATATGCTGAATACCAAATATATTATTGCAGAAGATCAAGGACAAATATTCCCTTATACCAATACTGATGCCAATGGTAATGCCTGGTTTGTGAGTGAACTAAAACAGTTGGCTGATGCCAATGCAGAGATAAAGGCTTTGGACAGTCTAGACACAAAGACTAAAGCTGTGACTACGATGTCCGACCTCAGTAGTAAGCCAGAAGTTGTTAGATTTCAAGTAGACTCTACAGCTTCAATTCAACTTAAAGAATTTCAACCTAATTATTTAAAATACGAATCCAATAATCCAAATGATGGTTTTGCGGTCTTTTCCGAAATCTATTATGCCAATGGCTGGAATGCTTATTTAGATGGAAATGTAGTACCGCATCAACGTGTTAATTATGTATTAAGAGGCATGGAAGTCCCTATAGGTAATCATACTATAGAATTTAAGTTCGAACCCGAAGTTGTCAAAACAGGAAGTAGTATTGCCCTAGGAAGTTCTGCTATTCTTGGGATTTTATTATTGCTTGGCATTTTCTACCATTTTAAACAGCGTAGGGAGGAGTCTTAAGTCGTCTGTATGAGTTCCAAGAAAGTACTTATCATCTGCTACTATTGGCCACCGGCTGGTGGTCCTGGTGTGCAGCGATGGTTAAAATTTGTGAAGTACTTACCTGAGTTTAACATTGAACCAATTGTCTATTGTCCTGAAAACCCAAATTATCCGATTATAGATGAAAGCTTGCTCAATGACATTCCTAAGGATATCACAGTTTTAAAGCAACCTATAAAAGAACCTTATGGTTTGGCTGGTTTATTTTCAAAGAAGAGTGCAAAGACCATAAGTTCTGGCGTCATTCCAAAAACTAAAAAGCAATCTCTTATGGAGAAACTAATGCTTTATGTTAGAGGTAATTTCTTTATTCCAGATGCACGGAAATATTGGATAAAGCCATCTGTTAAGTTTCTTTCAGAATATATAAAAGAACATCAAATCGATACTGTAATAACCACCGGTCCACCACATAGTTTGCATTTAATTGGTCTTCAGCTTAAAGAGACATGTAATATGAAGTGGATTTCGGATTTCAGGGATCCATGGACTACAATAGGTTATCATAAAGCCTTGAAACTATCAAAGGCCTCTGAAGCTAAGCATATCGCTTTGGAGACTCAAGTGTTAAACGAAGCCGATCATATTATAACCACAAGTTATTATACAAAGCAAGAGTTTCAAACAAAAACCAATCAGCCAATTAGTGTAATCACTAATGGTTACGATTCGCATTCGGTGAGAGTGGAGGGTAAGGACGATAACTTTACATTATCTCATATTGGTTCCTTATTATCCAAACGTAATCCTAAGATTTTATGGGAAGTCCTTTCGGAATTAATTAGAGAAAACGAAATGTTTTCAAAGGCGTTTCAACTTAATTTAATTGGCGTGGTAAGTGATGATGTTTTGGCGTCTATTTATGATGCGGGTTTAAAGCAACATGTCAATGTTGTTGGGTACGTCACACATGAAGAAGCCATTAAATTCCAAATGAAATCCCAATTGCTATTGCTCATTGAAATTGATTCTGAAGACACTAAAGGCATTATTCCTGGAAAAATCTTTGAGTACTTAATTTCCGAAACGCCGATATTAGGATTAGGCCCAAAGGAAGCTGATGTAGAACAAATTATAAAATCAACCAATACGGGAACGTATTTTGGTTATCATCAGAAGGCCGAACTAAAAGCTCAAATTTTGGAGTATTTCAATTTTTACCAGAAAAACGATCTAAAAGTCAATGGTATTGGCTTGGAGCCTTATAGTAGAAAAGCCCTTACAGGTACATTGAGTGAACTTGTCAAAAGTGTATAATTCTTTTATGCATTTTGGAATTTGATTTATAGTTGTAATTTGTGACCACTATGGGTATCGTATTAAGACAGTCCTTCAAAAATACTATAAGTACTTACTTGGGTTTTGGTATTGGTGCTATTAATACACTTTTTCTTTACACCAATTTTTTAACGGATAACTATTATGGTTTGGTTGCATTCTTGCTATCAGCGGCCAATATTATGATGCCCTTTATGGCATTTGGAGTACATAACGCTATTATTAAGTTCTATTCATCTTTCAAATCAAAAACGAGTATCAACAGCTTTTTAACCTTGATGCTGTTTTTGCCATTTGTTTTTATAATTCCCATTGCACTCATTGGTTATTCGTCATATGACGCTATAGGAGCATTACTCTCCAATGAAAATAAAATTGCAGAACACTATGTCTGGCATATTTTCGTATTAGCTATTGCAATGGCCTATTTCGAGATCTTTTTTGCTTGGTCTAAAGTGCAATTACAAACGGTTTTTGGGAATCTAATGAAAGAAGTTTTTCATCGAGTTTGTATTATGATTCTACTTTTTGCTGTGTATTTTGAATGGCTTACGGTTAACCAATTTATTTTAGCATTAGTCGGTGTTTATGTGGTTAGAATGCTAATTATGATGCTCTATGCGTTTTCCATTCGATTCCCAAAATTGAAGTTTCAGAAAGTAAGTCAGTTGTCGTCTATATTAAACTATGCAGGACTTATGATTATTGCTGGTTCTGTCGCTATGCTGATTCTTGATATTGATAAATTTATGATTGGCCTTATGCTCGAAAATATTGAGCAAGTCGCTTACTATAGCGTCGCTATTTTTATCGCTACCGTAATAGCTGTACCACAGCGTGCTATGCATCAAATTATGATGCCTTTAACGGCTCAATACTTAAATGACAACGATAATGAGGCTTTGGAGGATTTGTATAAACGGAGCTCACTAAGTTTATTAGTTATTAGCGGCTTTATTTTTTTACTTATTATTTTAAATATCAATCAGCTTTATGAGATACTTCCGAAAGAATTTACTGGAGGTCTTTTTGTGGTTCTTATTGTAAGTTTAGCAAAACTCTATGATAATAGTTTGGGGAATAATAATGCGATATTGTTTAATAGTAATTATTATAAAATAGTACTATTGTTTGGGGTGCTATTAGCCATTATGGCTATTATCCTAAACGTCGTTTTTATACCAGTCTATGGTATAGAAGGGTCCGCTTTTGCCACGTTTTTAGCTGTATTTATTTATAACACTACCAAAGTGTTGTTCATTAAACAGAAATTCAAAATGCAGCCTTTCTCACAAGCATCTTTGAAAGTTATTTTAGTTATTATCTGTATAGCTATTACTTTTTATTTTTGGGAGCTTCCATTTCATTCTATAATTAATATAATACTGAAGTCAATACTTATTGGAGTCTTTTACATTATATCTATTTACAAATTGAATATTTCTGAAGATATTTCTGGTCAGATTAAAAAGTATTTACGGTTGAAGTGATCTTAATTTCGTAAATAAATTAAATAATGTGAGTACTTGGGAATTAAAATGAGAAATCCCGCAAGGTGCTCTGAGGCATACATCATGCGGGATTTCTACTAACCAACCAAAAAAATCATGTTTTATCTTTTATCCTCTAGATCGTCTTGAGTTAGATCTTGTAGAACTTTGGTTACTCTTTCTACTTGTATTAGATCTTTTCGATACTGAAGATGTCTTTCTTTTGTTCTGAACTGTACTTCGTTGTCCACTTTTTTGCGAACTTGTTCTACTATATGTACGAGATTTAGTCGCTTTCGGTTGTCTTGCCGAAGTTGTTTTTCTCTTCTCTACTTTATTAGACACAGATCTATTAGTTCTGGTCACATTATTATTAGATGTTCTCGTAGATGTTACAGTATTTCTGCGTGTTGCTCTAGTAGGTGTTGATACTTTCGTATTAGACCTTGTGCTTCTAACAGTTCTACTTTCATTATTACTTCTTGTATTAGGCGCTGTTACACCAGTATTAGATCTTGTACTTCTAACACTTCTACTTTCTTTATTAGTTCTTGTAATAGGTGTTGTTGCACGAGTGTTAGATCGTGTTCTTGTACCTTCGTTAGAACCTCTTGTTATTGATCTTGAAGTAGTCGCTTTTGTACCTCTTGTTCTTGTCGTGGTATTATCTGCAAGACGTGTTGAACGTGTCCTAGTAATTTCAGTATTTCTGCGTGTTACTGTTCTTTGTATTGTACGCTCCCTTTTATTTCTAGGAGACTGTACATATCTGCTGCTTCTATTACGTCTTGTAATTTGAGCATTACCGCGTCTACTATTATTTACATTAAAGTATCTAACATTGTTTCTGTATGGTCTATAGTAAATATGTCTTACAGGTGTGTAAAATTGTCTGTAAGGATTCACATTGATAACACAGAAGTTTACAGGAGGAATCGCATAGAATCTGTGCCAAGGTCTCCAAACATAAGCTCTGTTATAAACATTGATAAAGCCATCATATCTCCAAAACACATTGTTTCTGTAAAAGACATTTAGTCCACCAATTCTACTGATTCTATTAAATCTATTATATGTGATGAAAATATCCCCTATTTGATTAACCCTACCATAGTAATCGTAAAATATTGGCGTGTTTTCAACCTGAATAATAGCACCAAAACTGTCATATTGTACATAAGGGTTATAGTTGTAACCAGAATTAAAGCTCAATGTAAAGCCTGGTGTATCAATACCTACACTTACATCTGGTCCATAATCTGGAATGTAGAAATCAAACTGACCATCTCTGTAAACTGAGAATTCAATGCCACCCTCATTAAATATGAAAGAATTACCATAACCTCTCACATAGTTATTTAATGAAGCATCGGCTTCTGTCGTTGTGTTGGTTGCGAATGCAGTAGTGCTCAAAGCAACTAAACCTGCTAATAAAAATAGTATCCGTCTCATATTTAAAGGGTTTTAAAATTAAATTCACTAACTGTAAAACAAACAGCGTGCCAAAAAAATCAATAAAGCATTAAACACTTGTTAATCAGATGTTTAATTGTTAAAATTTTATTATGTAACTTTAAAGTTGTTAACTATCTAGCGCATATAATTAATCAATAATTTTTCGTTATGAAACACTTCTTGTTAATCTTACTCATAGTCACTTTAGTGCCATCTGCCTATACACAATCACCTAGTTCTAATATAAATGAAGCTATTGACAATGTTTTTCAGCATAGCTATGATTATGGAATGTTTAACGGAACAGTTTTAGTAACTAAAAATGGTAAGGAAGTTTATTCAAATGCTTTAGGATATGCAGATAAAAACAACAACAGAAAATTAAATGAAACAACATCCATATATCTAGCATCGGTATCTAAACAATTTACAACGATGGCTGTGATGATACTTAAAGAAAAAGGAAAGCTATCTTATGACGATAAGCTTTCTAAATACTATCCTGAGTTTCCTGATTATGCCAACAGAGTAACGATAAGGCATTTAATGAATCATACCTCTGGAATTCCAGATCATTATAGATTAGGCATATATAAACCTGGATTAAATAATGATGATGTGTTCAAAACATTGTTAAAGCAAGAGCTGGATTTTGAACCTGGCGAGCACTTTAGTTATAGTAATGGAGGTTATGTGCTATTGGCAATGATTGTGTCTAAAGTTGCTGAGCAGCCTTTTCATGAGTTTATGAAAGCTAATATATTTGAACCTTTAGGTATGAATAATACGTTGGTCTATGATGAATCTAAACCAAAAATTAAGGATAGAGCAGTTGGATACAATATTAGCGGAGATTTAGATGATTATACTATTTTCACGACTGGAGCAGGAGGTATGTTCTCTACAATAGATGATTTACACTTATGGGACCAGGCACTATATACCGAGAAGTTAGTATCACGAACTACGTTAGAAGAAGCTTTTACGCCAGCAAAATTAAATAATGGTGATTATACTCAATATGGATTTGGCTGGGCAATCTTGGAACAAGATGGTAAAAAGACAGTTCAGCATTCAGGTGGATTGGCAGGCTATAGAACGTTTTTAAGACGTAATCTTTATGATAATAGTGGCTATATTATTCTAACCAATCATGGTAATCAAACTAATATGCTTAGAATTCTGAATGCCTTAGATGCTATTTTAAACGGTGAAGCTTATGAATTGCCTAAAGTTCCTATTTCTCACAAATTAATTAGACTTTTGAAAGATAACGACGCTTCAACGGCTATAGCAAAAGTGAGTCAACTGATTAAATCTAATCCAAAGATATATGAAATTGATGAAGTTGGAATTAATGCATTAGGGTATCAATATTTAGGAAGACAAGATTTAAAAACTGCGTTAGCTATCTTTAAATTCAATGTTGCACAAAACCCCAAAGCTTCCAACCCATATGACAGTTTAGGTGAAGCTCAATTGGCTATAGGCGATACGATCCAAGCTATAAAGAACTATAAAAAATCGTATGCGCTTGATAAAAGTAATAACAATGCTATTGATGTATTAAATAGAATTGGTGTTGAGACAACTAGTATGACTGAAACTATAAAAGTGCCAATTACAGTTTTGGATGGTTATGTCGGTAATTACGAATTACAGCCTAACTTTATCTTGTCTATTACAAGAGAAGAGAATCGGTTATTTGCTCAAGCTACAGGTCAAGGAAAAATAGAAGTATTTGCTATGTCAGAAAGTAAATTTTATAGTAAAGTTATGGATGCTCAGATTACTTTTCACAAAGATGAAAACGACAAAATTAGTAGCCTAACGTTACATCAGAACGGGGATCATAAGGCTCCAAAAATTTAATAGTCGCAACTTCATTTTAAGTTGTTATATAGAAATCTATAAATGAAAACCCTGAACTATTTGGGGAAATATCCAGGGTTTCATTAGATCATTAGACGGTGTCTAATGGTTGAACAAATCAATCAAAATCTCAAAATTTGATTTTCTTCTGCTTTTTTACTTTACCATTTTTTCGATAATAGTAGTAATTGTCGTCGTCGTCATCCCAATCATCATTCCAGTCATCATCATAAGAATGATCATCAAAGTGATCTATGGTACAACCTGTAGTTCCGCAAAAGCCACAACCTTGATTACTTAAATTTACGTGACCTCTAGTGCCGATGACTACTCCATATCGGTTATATAATACACGTAACCCACCAACCTGTTTTAGTTGACCTCTTCTGTAATTCATATACACCGAGCCTGCACGTTTTATTCGGCCTTGTCTATCGTAGTTAATGAATACATTGCCAATACGTCTCACACGGCCCAATCTGTCGTGAGTTACCAAAACACCTCTATCCCCACGATGATATCGTGTTCCCGGTGCACCATAAGTACGGTTTGAACCGCGTCTGTTGCGTCTATAGTAATAATTGTCATTATCTGGTACTGTAGAAAATACATCCGTATTAAAATCGAAGCTACCATCAGCAAAGATTAAGAATTCTACACCACGCTCTACAAACAAAATAGGTTGTATATAACGATAGCGTGATGTAAGATCTAAATCTGTACTTTGATTTGCAGAGATTTTTTCTGCTGCGGTTACAGTTGTTAATCCCATTAACAAACCTGTAAAAAGTAAAACTATTTTTTTCATAGTTAAAGAATTTAGATTGTGCCTACTCATATTTAGCTTTTCGGCTTACGCTATTTGTTTAGTGAAAACCAATTAGCGTGCCAATAATTATAATGTGATGAAATTCAGAATGTTATGCTATTCTTGAATTGAATCGTTGTAACAAATTGCTCATTGTATCTTCTTATAATTAATGAACTATATCATAAATTTGATTACTTTTAAGTTCTACTAACCATCATTTATGAAAACCAACCAAGACACCTGTCAGAATTGTGAAAAACCTTATGAGGAAGGGTTTCAGTTTTGTCCGCATTGTGGACAGAAAACTAATGATGAACTTACCCTTGGTGTACTTTTCTACAATACTATTAGTAATTATTTCTCGTTTGATGCTCGCTTTTTAAAAAGCTTCATTCCGTTAATGTTTAGACCAGGTTATTTGGCCAAGGAGTTTATTAAGGGTAAGCGTTTGTTATACTTGCATCCAGCGCAGATGTATTTGTTTGTAGCTGTTATTTTCTTTTTCATATTCAATTTCTATGTGCGAGAGGGTAGAGAAAAACTTGATGAAAATATGCAGCGTGTTCTGGAGAGTAGGTCAGAAAAACTTGCAAATAGAGACAGTTTGGTTCCTCAAGATTCTTTAGACATAAAAGAATTTGTAAAGCCTTTACAGAATAATGCCGCGACCATTGGCTTGGATGAAGACGATTTAAAAGTATTGGATTCTGTAGCCAATATTAAGGTGCCTAAGAAAAATATGGGCATGTCCTACAGTTTTAATGAGAAGGATATTGATTCTTTAATTGCTGCAGGTGCTTCGGATAAAGAGCTTTATAAAGCCTTGGGTATGGACGATGATGCGGGCTTTTTTCAAAGAAAGTTCTATGGTCAAATTTTAAAGTTTTATAAAACCATGGGACTTGGTCAAATATTCCAGGCCTTTATTGATAGTATTCCGCTGGCAATGTTCTTCTTATTACCGATATTTGCATTTCTCTTGAAACTATTCTTCTTTAACAAGGGAAGGTATTCACACCATTTGGTATTTAGTTTCTATTATTTTTCATTTCTTTTTGTGGTCTTTAGTTTAATTTTTGGAGTCAATAGATTTTGGCAAATACCGGATTGGATCGACTGGCTTATAGCTTTTTCAACTTTCTTTTATTTACTGGTAGCTATTATAAAATTTTATGGGCAAAACTGGTTCCTTAGCTTTATAAAAAGTGGTATGGTGAGTTTTATGTTTCTATGGTTGGTATTACCCTTGTCCTTTGTTTTATTAGGGTTTATTGCGTTTCTGTTTTATTAATGAGGCAGATCATAATTTCCCCTCAAGATATTTACCAGTGACTGAATCTTTATCTGAAGCAATTTCTTCAGGTGTTCCATGAGCTACTAAATGTCCGCCGTGTTTTCCGCCTTCTGGACCTAGATCAATGATATAATCTGCACATTTAATCAAATCGATATTATGTTCAATTACAATGATGGAATGTCCTTTAGCGATTAGTGCTTGAAACGATTTTAGCAACTTTTGGATATCATGAAAATGCAGTCCTGTAGTAGGTTCATCGAATATAAAAAGCGCATTATCACTTTTACTACCTTTGCCCAGAAATGTGGCTAACTTAATACGTTGTGCCTCACCACCAGAAAGCGTAGAGGAGGACTGACCTAATGTAACATAACCTAAACCTACATCTTGAAGGGGTTGCAATTTATTCTGAATTTTAGTTTGCTTATAGGTCTTAAAGAAGTCAATGGCATCATCGATGGTCATATTTAAAATACCATCGATGGATTTCCCCTCAAACACTACTTCAAGAACTTCCTTTTTAAAGCGTTTGCCACTACAAGTATCACATGTTAAGTGAACATCTGCCATAAACTGCATTTCTATGGTTACTTCACCTTCGCCTTTGCAAGTTTCGCAGCGCCCACCATCTACATTAAAACTAAAGTGTTTGGCTTGGTAGTTTCGTATTTTGCTTAATTTTTGAGAAGCAAATAAAGCTCGTATATCATCATAAGCCTTGATATAAGTTACTGGATTGGAGCGTGATGAACGTCCAATAGGATTTTGATCTACAAATTCTACATGTTGAATGTTACTGTGGTTGCCTTTCATTTCTGTAAACTGTCCGGCTTTATCACTAAATCCAGTTAATTTTTTCTGAATGGCTGGAAACAAAATCTTTTTTACCAAGGTACTTTTGCCACTTCCAGAAACTCCTGTAATAACAGTTAACATTTCAAGAGGGAATGTCACATCAATATTCTTCAGATTGTTTTCCCGAGCACCAAGAATCTCTATATTATATTTCGACGTTCTTCGCTTTTCAGGTATCTTAATCTCAAGCTGACCATTTAAATATTTAGCAGTTAACGTATCTGAAACCAAAATATCTTTAAAATCTCCAGTAGCCACAATCTCTCCGCCAAATGTTCCTGCTTCTGGACCAATGTCTATAATCTCATCCGCGGCTTTCATAATGTCTTCATCATGTTCGACTACGATGACGGTATTGCCCAAATCTCTAAGTGATTTTAAAACAGTTATTAAGCGTTCCGTGTCTTTTGGGTGCAAGCCAATACTCGGTTCGTCCAATATGTACATAGAGCCCACAAGACTACTTCCAAGAGATGTTGCCAAATTAATACGCTGACTTTCTCCGCCAGATAATGTGTTTGATTTTCTGTTTAATGTTAAGTAATTCAACCCAACGTTAGAAAGAAATTCTAATCTTGTATTGATTTCTGTAAGTAAGCGTTTAGCGATTTTCGTATCGTAGGCGTTCAATTCAAGGTTTTTGAAGAAGTCTGCTAATTCATTTAATGGTAAATCCACTAAATCAGTAATAGTAGCATTGTTTACTCTTACATAGTTTGCTTCGTCACGTAAACGTTTGCCTTTGCAAACATTACATTTGGTCTTACCACGATAACGCGATAACATCACACGATTCTGAATCTTATAGGCTTTGGATTCTAGTTCGGCAAAGAAACTATCTAGACCTTCAAAATATTCATTTCCTGTCCAGATTAAAGCTTTATGCTGTTCACTTAATTCAAAATAGGGTTTGTGGATGGGGAATTCGAATTTATGTGAATTGTTCACTAACTGATCGCGATACCAACTCATGCTTTCACCCCTCCACGGAAAAACGGCATTTTCGAAAACAGATAGCGCTGTATTGGGTACTACCAAATCCTCATCAATCCCAATAACATCACCATAGCCTTCACACTTTGGGCATGCACCATAAGGATTATTGAAGCTAAATAGATGCGCGTTTGGCTCTAGAAAGGCCATGCCATCCAATTCAAACTTATTATTGAAAGCCGCGTGCTTATTATCCGAGAGAGACTGAATAATACATGTACCAACACCTTCAAAAAAAGCAGTTTCAATGGCATCTGCAAGTCGATTTAAGAAATCTTCATCATCTTTATAAACAATTCTATCGACTACTAAAAAGAGATCCTTGTCGGATGAAATGGCTTGTTTCAGGGCATCATCGATTCTTAGAACATCGTCTTTATACTTTATTCTTGCATAACCTTGTTGCTGTAAGGTTTGTAGTTTGTTTTCAACGGTTCTTCCTTCTTCAAGAATTATGGGAGATAGGAGCAAAAGTTTAGCACCTTCCTCAAATTTCGAAATATAGGTAATGACATCGGTAACCGTATGCTTTTTAACCAACTCACCAGAAATAGGTGAGTAGGTCTTGCCAATTCGCGCAAACAACAGTTTTAGATAATCGTAAATTTCTGTGGTAGTTCCAACAGTTGAACGTGGATTGGTAGAATTTACCTTTTGTTCAATGGCTATGGCAGGCGCAATACCCTTAATGTAATCGACTTTAGGTTTATTCAATCGACCTAAAAACTGACGCGCATAGCTCGAAAGGCTCTCTACATAGCGTCTTTGACCCTCTGCATATAAGGTGTCAAAGGCCAAACTCGACTTTCCTGAACCAGATAATCCAGTAATTACCACTAACTTATTTCTGGGAATAACAACATCAATATTTTTAAGATTGTGCAGTTTTGCACCTTTTATGATGATATTTTCTTTAGGGTTTACGTCTAAAACAGTAGTGTTCATAGGATTTTTTGAGAGTGTAATTTTGCAAAGATACTATAACTATTTTATCTATTAAAGGAACATTTTATCCGATAAAATGTTAAAATTTGGTAACTTTTTTTGTTTTTTCGGAATGATTGTTGTTATATTTACCACATAATCATTTAAAACACATCTGCGTATAGCATAATATTACTTTAGAACATTTAACCCCTTGACAAGAATCCATTTTCTTGCTACTAAGAGTAATATTATGAAAAAAGAACTTATCCAAGACGCAGAGTTGGTTAGCAACTACATTAAAGGAGACGAGAGTGCACTATCTATTTTGATAGGTCGTCACAAACAGAAAATCTATAGCTTTATTTATTCGAAAGTTTATGATAGAGATATTACTGAAGATGTTTTTCAGGATACCTTTATTAAGGTCATCAGAACCTTAAAGCTTGGGAAATATAATGAGGAAGGTAAATTTTTACCATGGGTGATGCGTATAGCGCATAATTTGGTTATTGACCATTTTAGAAAGAACAGCCGTATGCCAAAATTTGATAATGCAGGTGAATTCAGTATTTTCTCAGTATTAAGTGACTCTAGTCTTAACGCGGAGAAAAGTATGATCAAGGATCAGGTAGAATGCGATGTAAGACGCGTTATTGAGGAATTACCTGAAGACCAAAAGAAAGTGCTCATGATGCGTATTTACCAGGATATGAGTTTTAAGGAAATCTCTGAGCGCACAGGTGTGAGTATTAATACAGCCTTAGGTAGAATGCGCTACGCACTGATTAATATGCGTAAGGTCATAGAGCAAAATAATATAGTTTTAACCAACTAATACAATAAAGAGTTTTAGGGTGCGTTATTGTCATATAATAAATCATAAATTATTGATATGGCAAAAATTTACTCTAGCGCTTCCCCAAAAAATGGCAACCTAAAACCAAAAGATGAAACCGTGAGTTTCCTTTTGAATTATTCAAAGGCTTTAAGTGTTATAAATTATAATAAATTGAAGTTTGAAGCACTTCTAAATTAAGTTGGAAAGAAATCCTGATACTAAAACATCAGGATTTTTTTTCGAATAACAACTCTTCGTAATTATGCGTTGTGAGGTATTCTTGTTTTAAATCTTTTAAATATTGAAGAATAGAGGATTTCATTGGGTGATCATCAACTAAACAGTTTTCAATATTTTCATCATAGACTGTGAGTATTAGATACCAATGCCCCTGCCTAGATACATAGTTGTCTTCAAACAAAGGATCATTTCCATTTTGTTCGCGTTTAGCATCTATGACTACCAATGGTAAATTTAAACTTTTGTCCTGTATTTCAGTTTCCCTAAATGATAAATAATAAGAGTTGTTATTAATTTGAAATTCTACGTTGTTGTCAACGTTTATATCTTTTAGTTGGAATTTTGTATTGATATAATTATAAAACTCATCAGCATCTTTTGGGTCTTTAAAAATAAAAGAAGTTTCACGTGGTAATTTCTTCTTAAACTTTCTTGCCGAGATGACCTTATAATCTTGATTTTTGAATTTCGGCGCAATCTTGGTCGGAATGCAAGAAGATAGCAGGATTGCTAATACAAGTATAGCTGATTTTTTCATTTTGGATAGTTTCTCATCTATATAACAACAATTATACCAAAAGTCCTTACTTTTTCTTTTTGAAATAATCATCCAACACCGATTTTCTGCCAATGGTCTTAGTAATTATGTCTTTGTCTAAATTCCAACCACGAGCTGGGGAGTATTCTCTACCATACCAAATGATTTGCAAGTGTAGATCGTTCCAAAGTTCTTCAGGGAATAGACGTTTAGCATCTTTTTCTGTTTGCACTACATTTTTTCCATTGGTTAAATTCCAGCGATACATTAAACGATGAATGTGTGTGTCTACAGGAAACGCCGGAATTCCAAAAGCTTGGGACAATACGACTGCGGCCGTTTTATGCCCAACAGCAGGTAAGGCCTCTAGTTCTTCATACGTTTGAGGCACTTTACCATCATGTTTGTCAATTAATATATGCGATAATCCATGAATACCTTTACTTTTCATAGGAGACAAACCAACAGGTTTTATAATTTCCCTGATTTCCTCTACGCTTAATTTAATCATATCGTAAGGATTATCTGCGTGCTCAAATAAAAGAGGTGTAATCTGATTGACACGAACATCAGTGCTTTGTGCTGACATTAAAACAGCAATGAGCAATGTGTAAGGATCCTTATGATCTAGCGGAATCGGAATTTCAGGGTAGAGTTGATTTAACGTATTTATAACAAATTGTACCTTTTCTTGCTTAGTCATTCATCGTATTTTTACAGAAACACAAATTTAAACAATATGACGCATTTAAAAGTAGGAGATAAGGCACCAGATTTTTCAGCAAAAGATGAGCAAGGTAATACCATTTCATTATCGGATTATAAGGGTAAAAAGCTAGTGGTTTTCTTTTATCCAAAGGCAAGTACACCTGGCTGTACTGCTGAAGCTTGTAATTTAAATGATAATTACGATAAATTTAAAACACAAGGCTATGAGATTTTGGGTGTCAGTGCAGATAGTGCCAAGCGTCAATCTAATTTTAAAAACAAGTATGGTTTTCAATATCCATTGCTAGCAGACGAGGATAAAGCTGTTATTGAAGCTTTTGGTGTTTGGGGACCTAAAAAGTTTATGGGAAAAGAATACGATGGCATTCACAGAACAACTTTTGTTATTGACGAAGATGGTATTTTAGAAGATGTGATTACAAAAGTGAAGACTAAGGCGCATGCAGAGCAGATCTTAACTGATTAGTTTCAGTATTTATTTGTCATTTATCACAAATAAAGTGGCTTCAAGGCTTAACAACCAATTTTTTGTGATAGTATCTAGAACCCACCTCATAAGTCATTAAGTACAGGGTGTTACTCTCTAATTCTGAAATATTTAATTGGTCAGTGTTTGAAGTTGATAATACTACCTTGCCTTCTAAATTATATACGGTAACATAGTCAATTGGTGCGTTAAATTTTATTATTGTTGAAGCCGGGTTTGGATAAAAACTTACTGAAACTGAATCCAATTCTAATTCATTTACTGACAAGGACTCAGTTGTTAGTTTAAAAAGACCATTTCCTAAAGTAGGAGATTCTCCGTAATAATATATGTTATTGGCATTATCTGCAATTAGTGGCACTGTAACATATGTAAATAAGTCAGCGCTGTACAATGGAAGTGTTCCAATGTTCGTTCCATCGGATTCGAAAATAACATCTTGCTCGTTGGCGAAATATAA
This sequence comes from Winogradskyella flava, assembly GCF_014243395.1. Taxonomy (GTDB): domain Bacteria; phylum Bacteroidota; class Bacteroidia; order Flavobacteriales; family Flavobacteriaceae; genus Winogradskyella; species Winogradskyella flava. The sequence goes on from NZ_JACLCP010000002.1 coordinate 93,162, forward strand.
TTTGTTATTATGAATGATTCCGCTAGAAAATGTAGACATTCCACCTTCAGATCCTGGAATTATATCTTTCAACAATTCTACTGTTTGACCGTTCGTTTTCCAGATTTCAGCACCAACGTTATCTCTGTCAATAACTCTATATAGCTCTTCATTGAACAATGAATTGGATGTCATCAATGGCGAACCAGTAAGTCGTCCTAAAGTTGTCAACGCAGGTGGAGTGGAACCATTAGAAACAAAAGTCTCATCATCTAGAGCAATGAAAACTTCATTATTGATTAAAAATGGTGCAGGTATTTGAAACTGAGAAGTAACATTAAAAGTAAAATCTGAATTTATACTATTATTGGTAATATCTATCGAGACATAACTAGCAGTATTGCTTGACGTATTAATGGTGTAAATAAGATGGTCTCCTAGTCTTACAACATTACTTCTTCTAACAATTGAAAAATTAGAGCTAAAACTATTTGAAAATAGAGTATTAAAACTATTAGTTAAGGTGTTATACCTTACTAATTGATAAACTTTTGTTCCAGAAAAACCAAAGTCTGCTTCATAAAAGTATATATCATTACCGTTAATATAAAAGGCATCAAGATAGGCTGCATTATATGTAGTAACCACCTGTTCGCTACTTAAATTCATAATTGTTACATTGCCAGGAGTGTAGTAAAACAAGTAGTCACCAACAATATCAAACCCACTCAAATTCGTTACTTCTAAAAAAGTATCAAAAACCTGAGTAATAAAATTGTATCTGAATAGTTTTTTACCAAAATCAAAAAACAAAAAGTCGTTATACCTTGTAAATGATTTAAAATTAATCCAATCAACATTAGAAGTGGCGAAAAAACTATCAATTAATTGATTTGTGCCATCTGTTGTGTTATGTAAGACGATATGATTTTCGAATCTGCTTTGAGTGTCATTGTATATCTTCGTGCTGCAAAATAAAGTACTGCTCTCACTATCAAAATAATGAGGTCTCATTTCTTGTTCACTTAATCCATAACCATCAGGAGGAAATATTTTACTAACATTTTGGGAATTACTAAATATGTTGTAAAGTAAGAACAGTAATACAAGCGTAATCTTCTTCATAAGATATATTAAAAGACTAGCTCTTATGCATTACTTCTTCAGATTCACACCCAAATAAACTTTTTTCCTTAATTAAATTGGCGACACCTTCAGGAAGCATTTCTTCCCAGCCATCTTTGCCTTCAGCAATCATTTTCAATACAGTTCTTGAGAATACGGAAAGGTTAGAAGCGTCAAAATCGGTAATATCCACAACTTTACCGTTGTACTTGAAAAATTTGTAAAGCTCCTTCATACGCGGATGTACTTTAAGATTTTCACTAGTGGTCAAGCTACCATCTTCGTTTTGCATAGGGTAGAGATACACACGTAAATCTTTATAGAATAGTTTTCCAAATGCTTCCAAAATACCACCGCTTAAATGACGGTAGTATTTTTCGTCAAAAATATCCACGAGATTATTGACACCCATGGCAAGTCCCATGCGGTTTTTAGAATATTGCGAGAAATATTCAACAAGTTTATAGTATTCTTGAAAATTGGATATCAAAACGGTTTGGCCTAGTGAGCACAAAAGTTTTGCTCTGTCCATGAAATCTTGCTCATCGATTTTCCCTTCAGCTCTAAGATTGGATAAGGTAATTTCAAAAATAACCTGTGTCCGCTCTTTATCTACCTTATTTTCTTTAATGAACATGTCGTACGATTTCTGGAACATATCCATATTCACCTTGGTAACAGGTCTGAAACTACCTCTAAGCGCTAATATATTCTTTTTGTAAAGTACGCGAGCTGGTAAAACGTTATTGCCATCAGGCGCAAACATCACGGCATCTGTCATTCCATTTTTAACCAGTTGCAAACTCATTAATCTATTATCAACATCTTTAAAAGCTGGACCAGAGAAATTAATAGTATCGATTTCTAACTGATCTTTATCCAGATGGTCGTATAAATAGCGTAATAATTTTCTAGGTTGATTGTATTTATAAAAAGCCCCGTATATCAAGTTTGTTCCTAGCTTACCTAGAGTTTCTTGTTGCAAGCGTGCATCCGTTTCTTTAAAACGAATATGAATTACAATCTCATTATATTCTTGGTCTGGTGCCACTTGGTATTTTATACCAACCCATCCATGACCTTTGTATTTTTTTGCAAAATCTATAGTTGCAACAGTATTTGCATAAGAAAAGAATATTTTATTCGGATTATTTTCTCGAGTAATGCGCTGTTCCATTAAACCAACTTCGTGATTTAACATTTTACGAAGTCTAGCTTCAGTTACATAGCGTCTATCATCTTCTATACCATATATGGCATCGCTAAAATCTTTGTCGTAGGCTGACATGGCTTTAGCAATAGTACCAGAAGCACCACCTGCTCTAAAAAAATGACGTACGGTTTCTTGACCTGCACCAATTTCGGCAAAGGTGCCATAAATATCTGCATTAAGATTAATGCGCAAGGCTTTATCTTTTAGTGATGGAATATTCTCAAATTCCGTGTCGCCTTTATATGTGATTTCTTTCATAGCACTTGGGATTTACAAGCCCAACAAAGGTATTAAATTAGGATTGCATACAAAAAAATAAACTTATTTTTGTTCTAAACTTAATACTGTTGAAAATAACATTTTTGGGTACAGGAACGTCACAAGGAATTCCAATTATAGGGAGTGATCATCCCGTATGTTTAAGTGATAATCCTAAGGACAAAAGATTGCGTGTTTCTGTTCTAGTCGAATGGGATAATTATAGCATTGTAGTAGATTGCGGTCCTGATTTTAGACAACAGATGCTTAACGCGAAAGTTTCAAGAATTGATGGTATCATCTTCACACACGAACATGCAGACCATACTATGGGCTTGGATGATATTAGACCGTTTTTTTTCAAACAAGGTGATATTCCAATCTATGCGCATAAGCGTGTTCTCAAGGCTTTACGAAAACGCTTCGATTACATATTTAAAACAGAAAACAAATATCCTGGAGCACCAAATGTGATTCAGAAAAGAATAAAGAATAAACCTTTTACCATCGGTGATTTAGAAGTTGTTCCTGTTAAGGGCCATCACAATGCGCTACAAGTATTTGGATTTCGATTTAGGGATTTTGCATATCTAACGGACATGAAAACCTTAAAGAATAAGGAAGTAGATAAACTTCGTAATCTTGATGTTTTGGTAGTTAACGCCTTGAGAGAAAAACCGCATCCATCACACTTTAATTTGGAGGAAGCTTTGGATTTTATCAGTGAAGTTAAGCCTAAACGCGCCTATCTGACTCATATTAGCCATCATTTGGGATTCCATGACAACGTACAACAAAATTTACCAGAAAACGTTTTTTTAGCTTACGATAACTTAGAAATAAACATTTAAAAGAGATGAAGAGTAGAATTTTTATGTATTTATTTATTTTTTCGGCCTTGCTGATTATTTTTCAATATGTCAATTCAAAAAATATCATTGATAAATACGAAAAAGATATAAAAACGTATAAGACTAAAATGGCTGATCAAGAAAAGACAATTGCCGAATTGGATGACCGCAATTTTGAGCTCAGCTACTTCAGTATGGATAGAAATGAAGATGCTTTGGAGTATTTTGAAGCTCAAGGTTATAGCACGGACAAACTGATACCTGCTATTATCGAGGGGCTTTATAATATGAATAACTATGAAGGCGATGATCATCCTATTGTGCCTTACGTGTCTATGACAGGTTCTAAATTGGTTATTAATAAAGTGAGACTTTTAAATCATAAATGGATTATAGCTAATTTCACTGATGGCCAGCATTGGGGCGAAATTTTTGTGACCTATGAAGTAGATGAAAATAATGACCTAAAGTATAAATTGGCGGAATATTTTATGTATCCAAAAATTGGTTGAAACTAGTCGGTAAATAACAGTTGTGTGTCATTTGGAGGAATTGAAACTAAAATATTCGGAATCTCATCTATTGAAATCTTATTTGGTAAATTAGCAATTATTGGTCAAGGATGAATTTATTGACAAATTCAAGAATTTTCTATGGGCTGACTTATTTAGGCTTCAACTTGACGTGAATGAAAATCAGATACATTGCTCACCTTCATTGAACATTGAAGACGATAAAGGTGATGGAGTATTTGTATCAGTAGCTGGAGATTTAGATGAGTATGAGTTTTATGTTTGTTATGAAAGACCCATAACTTGAATAAAAACAGAATGGTTTGGACTCTTGACATATGATTATGATGATAGAGATTTTTGTAGTATAATTCCTAAGAGAACTAAAGAAGATGGGCTTAAAGCGTTTACGCTATTTTATGAATGAAATTTTAAGGAATTAGACGAGAAATGGAGATAAATGTTGGCTTGTAACGTGTGTAATTCATTGCTAATAAGAGGCTAATAACGATAGTCCTTTCGGACTTTCTATCTTTGATTTATTTATACTTTAGTGCTTAAACACGTAATGAAATTATACACAAGATCAATGATATGTAATTGACTACGGTATGTAGAATGGCGTTTTCAAAACACTGACTTCCTACTAATTACATATCATCGTATGCTGTTTATGGTACCTCGCCAATTAATCGTATATTAATCGAGTCTACGGTAATATCAAACAAAACTATAACATAAGCGTGTATAGCCAATGAGGGGCAACAATGGCTAAACGTTAGGCTCGCCTCACTACACCACGCACAGTGGACGTTGGTAACAAGCAAAAAGAACACTATGCATAAACTAAAAAAAGGAGAGTTTTACGGTACACATTACCAAAAATCAACTTTTGAAAATATTATAATTACTGATACTGAATATACGCATAGTAAAGTAGATTGGCATTATCATGAGAATGCATATTTTACCTATCTGCTTCAAGGCAAATTATTTGAATCTAATAAAAAAGAGTCTTATTATTTAAAACCAGGAAGCCTTTTGTTCCATAATTGGCAAGATGCTCATTATAATATTAAACCAGACGAATTTACAAGGGGCTTTCATATTGAATTATATGAGAATTGGTTTTCAAATTATGACATAAAAACTGTTGACTTTGAAGGTAGCATTAATTTGAAAAGCCCAGTAATTAAAAATTCAATTAACAAAATATTCATTGAATCTAAAATTAACGACCATTATTCCAACTTAAGCATTGATACATCTTTGGTTAATATTTTTAACTCTGTAAATAAAACAAACCATAGAAGTTCGAAAAAGCCTATTTGGGTAAAAAAACTTCAAGAGCTTATTTTAGAAGAAGAAATGGATTATTCGTTAAAAAATTTAAGTTCAATTTTAGAAATACACCCAATTCACTTATCCAGAGAATTTAGTAGATATTTTGGCACTAATCTAGGAAACTATATTAGACTTCTAAAACTCAATAAAGCATTTTGTTTATTAACTTCAAAAAAGTTTTCTATGACAGAAATTTGTTATGAATGTGGGTTTTACGACCAAAGTCATTTCGTTTCAAGCTTCAAATCCGTTTACAACTCAACACCTTCAAAGTTATTGAAACAAATCTCTTAAATGTTAATTATATACAATTATGGTGTTATTAATAGCAGTAATTTTGCTTCATATTCATCAAATCAAAAATTATGAAATTAAATTATTGTTTAGTACTTCTTGCTTGTTTAATAATATCTTGTGCGAGTATAGAAGACACAACACACAAAAACTCTAAAGCAAAAGAAATCGAGAACTTATACTTTTCAAAAATTGACATTGAAAAAACTAAACTTACACCAAATAATTACATAAACAACTTTACTCTAAACAAAGATGAATTTCTAAATATCCATTTTATTTTAGACAGGCCTCTCATTGAAAGTCTTCAATTATTAGAACCAAACTTATCGCAAGAGCAATTATTAGAGACAGGGAACTTTCAATTCTCATTCCTAGTTGATGGAGAAATAGTCTATGTAGAAAACCTAGATAAAGGTGCAGGTTTAAGAGTGTCTAAGACTGAACAACTTAATCACGTAATACGCTTAGCAGCACCAAAACAATTAGATTTTTGGGGTTGGTTTATGTGGATGAAGTTTATGAAATTGGGCGGTGGAGAAGATTTACTGAGCACAGGTAATCATTCTTTAAGTATAGAGTTGAGACCTTACATCAAACAAAATGAATTAAAAGTAGGAACACTTTTAGCTAAAGGGAATATTGATATAGATGCTGCTCAAATACCAGTTGATGAAAGTCTAATTTCAATCCAGAAAATACAACCAAATAGTGGATGGGAATTATCCAAAGATAATTTCAATAGCGACAAAATTGAAGCTTTAAATAGAAAAGTTGCAGAAGGTCGTTTTGAGAATATCAACGGAATTGTGGTTATAAAAGAAAATAAGCTTTTAATAGAAGAATATTTTAATGGTGAAAATAGAAGTAGTTTACACGATCCAAGATCTGTAGGAAAATCAATTGCTTCTACAATGTTGGGAGTTGCTATTGAAGAAAATTATATTACTAGTGAAAATGCATTATTAAAAGATTTTTATGATTTAAAATCATTCAAAAACTACAGTTCCAAAAAAGATTTAGTCACCCTGAAATCTCTTTTAACAATGAGTTCAGGGTTTAATGGAGATGATAATGATAAGAACAATCCAGGGAATGAAGAGAATATGTATCCTACAAATAATTGGGTCAAATTTGCACTAGACTTACCAATGAAAAAAGACACAAAAGTTGGGAAAGATTTTGCATATTTTACTGCAGGTGCAGTAGTTCTTGGAGATATAATTGATAAATCGGTTCCTAAAGGACTGGTTAATTATGCCGATAAAAAATTATTTGCACCTCTTGGTATTACAAATTATCAGTGGGAATATACACCACAAAAAGTTGGTAATACTGCTGGCGGAATTAGACTAAGGGCAATTGATTTTGCAAAATATGGTCAATTATATAAAAACAAAGGAATTTGGAATGGTAAACAAATTTTGACCGAGCGATGGGTAGAAAAAAGTTTAGACAAACAAATAGAGCAATCTTTAGATAAAGGTTATTATGGCTATTTATTTTGGAACAAAGTTTTTTCGATAAGTAATAAAGATTATGAAGTTTCTTATTGTAATGGTATGGGAGGAAATAAGATTTTTATATTTAAAGATATCCCATTTGTTGTAGTCATCACATCCTCTGCTTATAATAGCCCAAGAGCCCATGATAATGTTGATAAAATGATGATTGAATACATATTACCAGCACTTTTAGACTAACAATAAAGGGACTTACAAATAATATATAGCTTTTAAACCAAGTTGTACAACATTTCAGGAAAACCGAAACAATTTTTAATGATAGATATTAAGAAATAATTTTTTAACCAATTTAAAAACAATAAATTATGAAAACACAATTAATTACTTTAGGACTAATCGGTCTATTTTTTTACTCTTGTTCGGAAAATAATAATTCTGACAAAAAAAACATTACGGAAGACAATTTACAAACAATTACGGAACATAAAAGCAATGTTGCTGAAATAGAAATCGCAGAAGAAGAACTACAAACTATTGTGGAACAAAAAAGCAATGTCGCTGAAATAGAAATCGTGGAAGAAGAACTACAAACTATTACGGAACAAAAGAACAAGTAAAAACGTTGTGCAACACCGAATAAAAATAATTGCGGTTTAGTGCTAAAACAAAGATAGTTGCCAATGAGCGCTTCTTAACAACTTAGGTGAGTATTATTTTAGTAGATTGTCTTTCTTTTAATTATATGATAAGCGCTTTTTTATGTGATAATGTGCTAAATAAAAAATGATTTGATGATGTGCAAAGATTAGTATATTCAGGACAGAAAGAAGAACTATTTTTTGATAGCCTAAAAACATTTTGAATGCAGTTGAGAATACTTTTCACAATACAATCGTAAAATTGATAAAATGAAAAAACACCTTTATATATTACTGTTCTTAACATCTATAATAAGTTATGGACAGGTAAAGGTTGATACAATAAAGTTTCAAACTATAAAATTTAAAACGGTTGATTCAATTGAATCTTTAGGCTTAAAAATTATTGACACGCTTACCAAGCCAAAAGCCTTTATTTTAACAAATCATGGTAATGCAGAAGTTATAGCCATAAAAAAAGGGTGTAAGTTTTTAGTTTTTGACCTATTGCCAGAAGGTTTTAGTGGTTCTGTTACTACTACAAAGCAAATTCAAATAAATGGAAAAAACTATAAAGAATTAGTAGTTTATTGGAGTGATATTAATGGTCATTCAGGTCTTGGAGGTGGCTTCAGTGAAACATTTAAAGGAATTCTTATTTACGATCTAAAAAAAATATTCCTCATCTTTAATGAAGAATATTATTTCTCTCATTACCAATGGATGAATGACATATCAGAGAATTTGGAAGTAATATCAACTTCTGAAGAACGTGAATGTGATAATTTAGATATAAAATTTGGTCATAGAGAAATTACTATGGAAATGAAAATATCAAAAGATTGTGATAGCATTAATTTTCTAGAATATGATGCAACGACATGGAGTTATAAACTAAAGAGCAATTTTTTAATTAGAACAAGAATAAAAACTATTGACGTAGATACATCAAATAATTAATATGTTCAAATTATTACTTGCAACGACCTTTGCATTAACCGTTTTCTCATCTGCAAAAGGGCAATCGAACAAATTGCAAAATTTTTATAATTATGATCCAGTTATTGAGCACAAGGTTGATGAAATTTTTCATTCATTGAATGATACTACACGAGTAGCACAAATGATTGTGACTTCTGCAGGAGAGTTAGGTAAACCAGAAAGTGTAGTTCTTAATTTAGCCAAACAGAATAAAATTGGAGGAGTTGTGTTTCTTAAAGGCACAAAAGAAAGTCATAAAAGATTAATTGATAGCCTTAATTCAATCAATGATTCACAAAAGCATTTGCCATTGTTATATTCAATTGATGCAGAACCGAGCTTATTCGACGGTAGGTTAAAAGGAACCGACCTACTAATTAATACAATTGATATTAAAACTACTAACCAATCCGATTCTATTGCAAGAATTATAAGTCATCATTTGCTTAATATTGGGTTTCGTCAAAATTTCGCACCAGTTGTAGACGTTAGTCCACAAAACGAAGCTATTAAAAATAGAAGTTTCGGAAATGACAAAGATATAGTAATTCAATTGAGCAAACAGTTTATTAATACAACACAAGAACAAGGGATTGTATCAACAGCAAAACACTTTCCGGGTCACGGTTTGGTAAAAGGTGATACACATAAAAAATCTGTCTATATAGATGGTCAATTACAAGAGTTAGACGTATATCCACCACTCATTGATGCAGGTGTTATATCTATAATGATGGCTCATATTACAATAACCAATAATCCAAAATACAATACAGATGGACTTCCAGCAAGTTGTTCGAGAAACATAGTAACAGGTCTCTTAAAGAAAGAGTTAGGCTTTAAAGGAATTGTTATCACAGATGCTCTAAATATTATGAAAGCTGTTACTATAATTGAGAATGCACCTTTACTTGCATCTAAAGCGGGCAATGATATGTTATTGATGCCAATTGACGAAACTAAAACCATCCATTTAATTCTCGATGAAATGGAAAATGATGCAAAATATAAACAACAGGTTTATCAATCTGTAAAGAAAATTGTACGTTTAAAATTATTTTTAGGATTGATTAAATAAATAATGAAGCTATATATATCGAATTGAAAAATATTACAAATGAATATTAAGAACAAAAGAAGTAATTTTAAATGTGATCTATAAGTAAAATATACCACAATCTAAAAATCGAAACAAATAAAAAGAATTAATAGAGGCGGGATTACTTCAAACTGTCTAAATATATTTTACCAGCCAATCCTTAAAATCATAGAAATTTTGAGGAGCTACACCATGGCCAACAGGATATTCTTTATAAATGTGATTAATGTTTAATGCACTCAGGAATCCTGTTGCTTTTCTTGCCCAATCTGCAGGTATTACCTGATCTACAGAACCATGTGAACAGAAAAAGTTTAAGTGAGAAACATCTTGATCATCAATGCGATCCGGAAGAATATCTTCATTAATATATCCACTTAAGGCGACGATATTTTTGACTTTCTTGGGATGATTTAGTGCAACAGCGTAACTTAAAATTGTACCTTGGCTAAAGCCTAATAATGTAACATTGTCAGGGTTTATTGGATAGGTCTGGCAAGCATAATCTATAAAGTCAGCTATCTTAGCTACGGAACCTTTAGCTTGCTCATCATCACTCCATTTGCCCTGTACGGCATCGAAATTAATGGCATACCATGCATTTCCATAGGGTTGCATTTGGTAAGGTGCTCTCAGCGAAATGATAAATAACTCCTCCGGTAATTCTGAAGCAAATGAAAACAGGTCATTCTCATCACTACCATAACCATGGGACATAATGAGTAAAGGCGCGTTTTCTTTTAACGTCGAAGGTCTTGTAATGTAATGTAAATCGGTCATTGGTTATTGTCCAACGGATTTAAATAAATTTTGAAAAAAGTCACCTAGAATAGGAATTTTATTAAGCTTACCGGTTATGGCTCCGAATAAGCCATAAAGAAATAGAACCGAAAAAAATACCCAAAAAGACATACTGACCATCATACTATCCAAGCTGCTCACTATGTAACCAATGGCTATGTATAATAAGCCAAGACCTAGCGCTTGTCTTATGTGAAATGAAGTAAAATCATTGCGCTTTTCCTGATTCATAAAGAAAGCTATTAAAGTTCCGATAAGTGTAAGATATGCTACTAATGCATAAGTTTTACCTTCATCAATAGTATTCTGATCCATTATTTTAAAACAATTTTATTATTGGCAATGATGCCGTAAACTTTGCCTTTTAGCGTCATGCCTAAGAAAGCACTATTTTTTGATCTTGAGGTAATGTCCGATTTACTAAATTGGTAATCTGCGTCTGGATTAAATAAACTTAGATCAGCAATCGCTCCTTCACTTATCGTTGATTCATTAACGCTAAATCGTTGTTTGCCTTGTGTTAACAGGCTTATACTTTTCTTTGTGCTAAAGATGGTTTGTAATGCACCAAACGCGGATTCTAGTCCAATAGTACCGAACTTGGCATAATCAAACTCAATTTTTTTATCTTCAATATCAATTGGATTATGGTCTGTGGTTACCATATCTATGGTGCCATCTTTTAAACCATCGATAAGCGCTTCACAATCTTTTTGCGTTCGCAATGGCGGTAAAACTTTATATCTAGTATCAAATCCATCTAGATAGTCATCAGTAAGTACCAAATTATGTATGGCAACACTGCAGCTCACATCTAGTTTTTTTCCTTTCGCGGCTCTAATGAGTTCCACTGATGCAGCAGTTGATATCGTAGGAATATGAAGTTTGCCCTCTGTATATTCTAATAAGAATAAATCACGAGCTATTTGAAGTTCTTCGGCCAGAGCAGGATTTCCTTTTAAACCTAATCGCGTACTATTAATGTGTTCATTAACCACGCCCGTTCCAGAAATTCTTGACTCCTGAGGAAATGAGCATACCAAGCCATCAAAGTTACTCGCATACTGCAGGGCAATTTTTAGAAGATTTGGATTGTCTAAGGGTTTCTGATAATCATAAAATGCAATCGCACCAGCATTCTTCATATCAAAGAGTTCTGCCAAATCCTCACTATTACTTGCTTTAGTCAATGCACCAATAGGATAGAGGCTAGTTGCTTTATTTTGAGCCTTGGATTTTACAAATGTAATGTCTGCATAGCTATCTATAACAGGATTGGAGTTGGCATTTAGTGCAACAGCAGTAAATCCAGATTGTGCTGCGGTTTTTAAGCCATTATCAATAGTTTCTCGTTCTTCAAAACCAGGTTCTCCAAAAGATACGCTACTATCAAACCAGCCTTGAGATACATGGAGGTTATCAAGTTTAATTTCTCTGTAATTATTCGGATTAGAAATTCGTTTGGAAATCTTAGCAATACGACCTTTTTCAATTAAAATATCAACCGTCTCGTTGTGAAAATCACTTTTAGAATCAACTATGGTTGCAGATTTTATGAGTGCGTTCATTTAAGATATTTTAGTAGAAGTATCTCTGTAAGTAGAAATATCATGGCAAAAATAACAAACCATTTCCATAGCGCATTAACATTTGTATTACTTTTTATATTATCTATGGTCGTCGCTAAGCTATTGTTGATATTAGTATTATCAAATACCTGTAGGTCATAATAATTATGATTGCTTTCACTTCTGTCAAGGTTAAAACTCAGATTCTGTATGATTTGTTCTTTGTTTTTTACATTCAAAATACCAGCTGTATTAGGATAATCCTCGGTTTCCATGATTACCGAATTACTATAGGTTTTTTGCAATGGAATAACTGAAGTGTCATCTGATGTTAAGGTTAAAATATCATCTTGTCCCAATACAGCATCAATGGCTATCGTATTTGGTTGGCCGATGGTGTAGTACAATCGGGATAGTTTTAAACTCTGCTTCCCAATATTATAAAGTACAGGTACTATTAAAGGTGAGTTTTTAAAGTTTGAATTATCCACATTCAAAGCCGAAGAAAATGTATATACTCCAGAATTTCCAGACAAGAAACTGCTCCCATCTTCATAAGCTAATACGCTATTGGAATTTGAAGAAAACTTATAAAAACGCTCCACTTTTGGATATTGAAAATTGCTTACTTTAGAATAAAATGCATTAGCCAAAAGCGGGTGATTATAATTAATAGTTGTAATTCTTTTTTCAGAATTATTTAGCGCATTAAATGATGAACTGTTTAAAATTCTAAATAATTGATTATAAGACTCTAAATTAATATTATTGAAAGGAATGATTAAAATATTTCCACCATCTTTTTTATACGAATTTAAGGTTGTTTGCAATGCTGTCGAAATACGTTCAAGCTCATTTAAGATAATGAGATTTTGATCTGGAATTAAGTTGAAATTCAAAGCATCAAGATTATAGGATTGATACTCAAATTCATCATTGGTATAAATGCGTTTTAAGAACTTGTCTTCTGAATTTTCATTAATAGTTAAAACCTTAATTTTTGGCTTGGTATTGATATTAAAATAGAAGATATTATCGTAATCTAATCCGGAATCTTCTACTAGTAATTTTCCGTTTATCACGATGTTGTTAGGGATTGTGAATGTACTTTCGGCCTTATCATCAATATCTACAGCACTTTTTGCTAATAGTGCATCATCATTAAACAATGAAATAGTAACATTTTCAATGGGTTCTCCTTGATTGGATAATTCAACCATGATATCCAATGTTTCGGCAGTTGCATTGGAAACATAAACGCTATCAATACTAACGTTAGCAATTAACGATGATTTTGGTTGTACGAGATTGAGTTTTACTAAGCTATCCGCTTGAAAACGCAACGGACTCCCTTTTTGCTGAAAATCAGACACTAGTACCAAATTTTTAGTAGCATCAGCATTATTAGAAAACAATTGCCTACCCTTTAAATAGGTGGCATCATAATTTAGTTGAGTTGAAGAATGCTTTAGCTGGATTAAATCATTTCTAAGCGCTTTAACAGAGGTGTTTCTAAAGGTTTGGTCGTTAGTAAAAAGGCTGATTTGCTCGTCTTCAGGCAAGGTATTTATAATATCTTGAATGGCCTCATTTAAAAGTGTGCCATTTTTACCTTTAGCCTGCATACTATAGGAATTATCTAAATAAATTACTGTTTCTTGAGTGTCGTTAAATTCTTCGGTATTCGGAATAAACGGTTGAGCAAAGGCGATGATTGTAGAGGCTAAAAGTAGCATACGAGACAATAATGTCAACCATTTTTTTAATTGGGAGCTTTTACGCGTTTGTAATTTAACAGCCTTAAGAAACTTTACGTTAGTAAACTGAACTTTCTGGAAACGGCGTAATTGAAATAAATGAATGAGAATAGGAATGACCAGTAAAAATAGAGCGTAGAATAATTCGGGATGTTTAAACTGCATTCCTGTGTCGTAGGATTATTATTTAGCCAAATATAGAAAATGCAAAAGGATAACGCTATTGCGCTTTTGAGAATTTTAACAGAAAAAGAAATAATCAATCATAGACTCCATATTATGTTTAGCAAAGTAATTCCTTATATCTTGCTGTTCCCTTTCATTGGCAACGGTCACGATACTTTGTGGGGCACTAAGTTGTTTTAGAAAGTCAAAATTTAAAAGCTCTTGTCCATAAATATCTTTTCCGATTTTCTTTTGATTATCGCATATCCAATAAAATGGAATATCCTTTTCAATCAATAGCTTTGCAACGGTTTTGCCCTTAGTTCCAGCGCCCCAAATGGTTAACGGTCTTTTTATGTCATAATCAAGCTCTAAAAAGTAATGAACCTTGATATCTAGGAAATAATTAATCGCATAATGCTCGTGGGTTCTTGAAGTACGAGAGCTATAGTCGCGCCAGTAGAGTAGGACTTGATCACAAGGAATACATGTATAGTTTGCCCTATAGAATCGAAACGTTAGATCATAATCCTCTGGATAACGATTAGGTTCGAAACCTTTGCAGCTTATAAAATCATCACGATGTAACATCCAACAAGGTGATGGAATCACACATTCTTTATAGATTTCAGCATAGTTATTACCAGTTTTGGTTAAATCGTTGATCCAATGTTCATAGCGTGCATAACCGTCACTCACACCATCTGCTCTAAAGTATTTCACCTGTCCGACAGCGAGATGCTTTCTGCCATTTGTTTCTAAGCTATTTACCATCACTTCAAGTCTTTTTGGTACCATAATATCATCACTGTCCATGCGAGTTATATAGGTGCCCTTGCATTTAGAAAAAGCGGTCTGTAATGCAGGAATGATACCATTACCATTGTTTTTAAAGTATTTTAAGCGATCGTCTTGTTTAGAAAAAGCTTCTATGATACTAGAAGATAAATCAGCGGAACTATCATCAACAAAAATAGCTTCCCAATGGCTATACGTCTGATTAACAATCGATTCTACACATTCGGGAATAAAGGCTTCCGTGTTCTTAAAAGGGATCAATATGCTAATTAGGGCTTGTGACATGTCACGAATTTAACAAAACCTTTAGATTTAAAGCGGTAACAGATTGTAGTTTTGTGCGTCAAAGAAAAAATTAAACAAGAAAACATGAAGAATTATATAGCCGTTCTTGGCTTAAGTGTGTTATTGGTAGGCTGTGGTTCAGCAAAACCAAAAGTAGATGATCTAGCAGTTAACAATCCAATTGAAACGGCATTGGATTTAACAGCAGTTGTTGATGACAAGGTTCCAGTAACTATTAACCCTGGACGTTTCACCACAGAAACTGTGACTTACAGATTACCAAGAGTCGTACAAGGTACATATTCCGTAAGTGATTTTGGAAAGTATGTAGATGACTTAAAAGCATTGGATTACGATGGCAATGAACTTGAAGTAACTAATGTAGATACAAATACTTGGACGATTTCTGAGGCTACAAAATTAGATAAGTTGGTGTATTATGTTAATGATACATTCGATATCGAGTCTTCAGGGGGCATAGGAGGAGAAAATCCATTTTCGCCAGCTGGTACTAATATTGAAGAAGACAACTATGTGTTAAATCTTCATGGCTTTATAGGTTATTTCGACTCTTTAAAGAACAATCAATATGCCTTGGATGTTACTGCGCCAGCAACATTTGTTAGAACTTCGGCATTACAAGATAGAGGCATGAAATCCAGTGCGGACGGTAAGGCTATAACAAGTAGTTATTTTGCTGAACGTTATTTTGATATTACCGATAATCCAATGATGTATGGGAAGCTGGATGTTGAAGAATTTATGGTTGGTGATATTAAGATTGTATTGAGTGTTTACTCCCCAAACAAAGTACATACGGCCGCAAGTCAAAAAGAGACGGTTTATAAAATGATGCAAGCTCAAAAAGAGTATTTAGGAGATGTTAATAGTACAGCACGTTACGATATTTACCTGTATTTATCTGACGGTTCAGAAACAGCACCAAAGGGGTTTGGAGCATTAGAGCATCATACTTCGACAGTTGTGGTCTTACCAGAATCTTCAAGTAAGGAAGGCTTGGCATCATCTATTGTAGATGTGGTTGCGCATGAATTCTTTCATATTGTAACACCTTTATCAGTACATTCTGAGGATGTGCATTATTTCGATTATAACAAACCAACATTCTCTAAGCATTTATGGATGTATGAAGGTGTAACGGAATACTTTGCTCAACATTTTCAAGTGTACGAAGGTCTAGTAGAGCCCAATGAGTTTTACAATACCATTATGTCTAAAATTGCGACATCAAAGAACTTGGATGATGCTATGAGTTTCACCATTATGAGTGAGAATGTATTGGATGATCCTTATGCAGATAACTATTACAACGTATACATGAAAGGTGCCTTAATAGGTATGTGCATTGATATCTTAATGCGTAAGGAAAGTGATGGTAACAGAAGCATGTTGTCGTTAATGAAAGAGTTATCTGCAAAATACGGAAAAGAAAAACCATTTGTAGACGATAATTTGATTGCCGAAATCACTGAAATGACATATCCAAGCGTGGGTGAATTCTTAAGGACTCATGTTGAAGGCGATGTGCCTATCAACTACAATGAGTTTTTCGAAATGGTGGGATTAACGTTAGGAGAATCTGAAGTGAAAACGAACTATATTTTTGCAGGTGGACAAAACATTATTTTTGATGGCGATCCAAATAAAGGTATTTTCTTCTCACCTATGGCATTAAAGAATTCGTTCTGGAAATCTCAAGGTGTTCAGGCAGGTGATGTGATCAAGAAAGTCAATGGCAAAGATTTAACATTGCAAAATGCTCAGCAAGTTATTGGTGGTATGTTTGGATGGCAAGCTGGTCAAGACTTTAGTTTGGATATAGAGCGTGATGGAGAGGCCATAAAACTAGAAGGTAAGCTAGAGGAGGCGAAAGCTGTCAGTAAGACTTTGGTTGAAGCCGAAAACGCTACGGAAGCTCCAAAAGCAGCAAGATCTGCTTGGTTAAAAGGATAATATAATTCCTGCGAAGGCAGGAATCTCATAAAAGAATAAAAGGCTTCCAATTTGGAAGCCTTTTACGTTTTGTCATTCTGAACTGTTACACTGAGCGTGTCGAAGTGTTGTTTCAGAATCTATATCATTATTTGCTTACTCTAGATGCTGAACTAAATTAACTTAGTTGAATCTTCGATTTCAGCATGATACAATTAATACTTAGCCGCCTTACCATTGGCTGCCGAACTTTCAATAAACTCACGTAAATCATCATTGGCTTTTATTAAGTCTTCATTGCGCAAATACATCATATGTCCACTTCTGTAGCCTTTAAATGAAAAGCGATCTTTCATCTTGCCGCTAGGATCTATCTGCCACTGTGAATATTTAGCTGAAAAATAGGTGGTTGCGCCATCGTAATAACCAGATTGGGTCATGACTTTTAAATACGGATTTTGAGCCATAGCTTGTCTAAGATTTTCTCTAGTATTGTCATTGGTTCTGTCCCAATTACCGACATTCCCAAAGACATTGTATTTTACATCGGTTTTAAAACCTAAATCATTCTGTATGTAGTAATTAATAGCAGGTGTAAAGCTATGTAGCCAAGAGGTGAGTTCTGCACTATAGTCTGGACTTGTTCCGGTTTCAACCTTGTCAACGCCTATGTATCTCGAGTCTAACCTGCCAATGGTTTGACCAGTTTTATCCCTTAAGAGTTCTTTCCAAAAGAAACGATTGGGTACATCCAAATTCATTTGAAGAATCACTTTTTCAGTTAAACCAGAATAATGACTCATTTGCTTTGCAATGTTTTGTTTTTCAGCACTTGAAATAAAACCACCTTTAGCAAGGGCTGGCATGAGTTTGTTAACGGCAAAGTCTTCGGCCTCTGGTAAAATATCCAATAAGTCCTTGTTCTGAAGCTCTGGTGCCAACATCTTATGATACCAAGCTGCTGCTGTGTAATAAGGCAAATTCAAGCTTGACGACAAAGGGCCTCCAACACGCAACACCTTATAATCTGCAGGAGAGACCAAAATCACACCATTTAAGTATAGCCATTGGCTGTTCTGCAATTCTAAGGATAAACCCATAACGCGCGTACCGCCATAGCTTTCACCAATGATATATTTGGGAGATTCCCAACGGTTATGACGTGTGGTGAAGGTATTCATCCAACCGGCTAGGTATTTAATATCGGCATTCACCCCAAAAAACAATTTATCATCAGGCATTTTGCCATCCTTGTCAGCAACTTTACGAGAATACCCTGTATTTACAGGATTGATAAATACAATATCTGCAACATCCAAAATGGAATTTGGATTGTCCTTAATGCCATAAGGCTGAATCGGATAACCCTCATCATCGATCTTTAAAATTTTTGGACCCGTATAGGCAATATGCATCCAAACCGAAGCCGAACCAGGACCACCATTGAAAGAATAGATGATTGGTCGCTTATTGCCTTTGGAATCGTTAGTACGCTTGTAATAGGTGTAGTATAAGGAGGCGATCATCTTGCCATCGGCATCCCAAACCGGTTGAAAGCCAGTTTCTGCCTTATAATTAACCTGCTTGCCTTTTATGGTTACAGAATTAGTAGTGACATAAGCGGTATCCACAGGGATTTTTAAATCTTGGGCATAGTTTAACAGCCAACAAAGGGATAAGAATAGTGTAACTCGAATTTTCATAGTTATTGGTTGGTTTTTAGTTTTAGTCTAAGGCTTTCCATTCCTCATAAGAAAGAACAGTATTTACGGGTTTGGAGTCACCATCTAAAATGCCAATAAATTCCAGTTCATGACCATCAGGATCATTAAAATAAATGGCGATAGCTGGCATCCAAGAAAAGACCATGGGTTGTTCCTTGCCATCCTGTAAAAAGTTCCAGAAATTAAGATTATGTTGCTTTAAGAAAGCAATGGATTCATTCAATACCCAGTCAGGATCACATTCAAAGGCAAAGTGTCTAATGTCTATTTGATCTTTAGGTTTTTCCCATAGTCCTAGCATTTGTTGTTTGGGTTCACCTATCCAAAAAAATGCAGTAGGTCTATAGTCGTTGACGCGACAGAGTTCCAATCCCATAACGTTTGTATAAAAATCTATAGAACGCTCAAGATTTTCTACAAAGAGATGTGTTTCATAAAGTCCTTTTATCATGGGTTGTCGCATTTAAGTTTATATAGTTACAATGTCAGTTCGAGTGATTTTGAGCATCAAAATTGTATCGAGAACCGATTGTACTAATATGCTTTTCAATAGTTAGGTTCTCGATACAAATTTTAGAATTTCCAAATTCTATAATCCACCCAAACTGACATTCGATTATCATGTTTTAAAGATAGCAAATCAAAGAACAACTTAAAACCCCTCAAAAACACCCAAACCAAATAGGGCAAAATCATATTTTACTGGATCATTGGGATCCAGTTGTCGCAGATTTTTGTCCAATTCCGCTAAAGCTTTAGCATCGTTTTGTTTGCGCTTCAAAAGCCCAAGTTTTCTGGCCACGTTTCCAGAATGTACATCCAAAGGACAAGAAAGTTGCGATGGTGATAGCGATTTCCAAATACCAAAATCCACACCAGCATTATCGTTGCGGACCATCCAACGTAAATACATGTTAATGCGCTTGGCAGCTGAGTTCTTTAATGGATCACTCACATGTTTCTTAGTACGCTCTAAATGCGGTTGCTCAAAAAAGAGGGTCTTAAAGGCATGAATGCTTTGTTGTAGAGAGGTTTTTTGGGCGTATTTGGCAAAAACCGCTTCGAGTCCATCATGCTCAGCGTAAATATGCTTTAAGCTTTTAATGAACTGCATAAAATCATCACCATTAAAGGTGCGGTGCACAAAAGGCTGTAAGGCCTCTAAATCTGAGTCTTGATGCTGCATTACAAACTCAAAAGGGGAGTGGTCCAAGAGTTTCATCATCCTTTTGGCATTGTTTATAATGCTCTTACGATTACCCCAAGCAATAGTAGCGGTTAAAAAACCAGCAATCTCAATATCCTCTTTTTTGGAGAATTGATGTGGTATTTGGATTGGGTCGCTTTCAATAAACTTTGGATGATTATAGAGCTGGACTTTCTCGTCTAAAAAGGTTTTGAGTTCTGCTTTTTTGAGTTTCAATTGGATGCGTTTGGATTGAGCAGCAAAAATAACCCATCTTTTATTAAAATATACGTAAGGTTACGTATTGACTTCTTGACTTTTAAAAACTAACTTCGCTTATCGTCTGATATAAGTCATTATAACGGACTCATAGCCCTGCGATAGGCGCAACATCGAATCATAACTTTTTTTCTTTTTTAAAAATAATCTCATTTTTCTTCAGGAGATTTAAAGTCCAAGTTGTTTAATAGATAGAAGCAACACATATGATAGGGTTTTATAGTGCTGGTTCTGCTAAAAACTTCAAAATTGCTATGAAAAAGAATTATTAGTTTTTAGAGTTGATTAAATGTTAGTTAGTAATAGTGGTTTGTTTAAGGGCAAGCCACTATTTTTTTGTCACATGAATTAATTTTTTAAGTTTACCAAAAAAAACTTTTGAAGTCTTTATTCTGTATTATCGCATCCCTAGTTTTATTCTCTGTTTACGGTCAAAATACATTCGTGCCAGATGATAATTTTGAGCAAGCACTTATAGATTTAGGCTATGATTCTGGGCCACTAAACGATAATGTGCCAACCGCAAACATTAGTGGGATAGATGAATTATATCTTGCAAATCTCGGAATAAGTGATTTAACAGGTATTGAAGATTTTGTCAGTTTAAACCTCCTGAATGTTCAAGATAATAATTTAACCTCTGTTGATTTATCTGGTAACGTTAACTTAAGACTTTTGACATTATCTAGAAATCAATTGACTAACGTCAATATTTCTAATAGTTTAGTATTGGAAACTGTAAATTTAGATCGAAACCAGTTAAGCCAAATTGATCTCTCAAATAATATAGCGCTCAAATATGTTGTATTAAGCTTTAATCAGTTAGACGCACTAAACATTGAAAACAACATAAATCTAATTGGGCTTTCAGCATTCACAAATAATATCACTGAGTTTGTCATTCCAGCTAGCAACTCCTTGGAAGAACTTAATTTAACTGATAATCCCCTTTCAATATTGGATGTTACAAATGGTAACGTACTTAGAGGGCTAGTAGCTGCTGAGTCTAGTTTAACCCAATTAGATGTGTCTCAAAATAGATTATTAGAAGATCTTCTCATACCAAACAATAATATATCAAGTTTAGACCTTAGTCAAAATGAGATATTACTATACCTAATTATTTCCGACAATCCTATTTTTCAAATTGATGTATCACAGAATATAGAATTACTTTTTATTGCTTTTGAAAACACTCGAATAGAACAAATAGATCTAAGCTTCAATATTGCATTGGAAAGAGTTGATGGACATGGTAATCCTTTTCTTTGCTCTGTAGATATTAGAAATGGAAATAACACTCTAATATCAGAATTCTTTGATTTAACTGATTGCCCTCTTCTGACTTGTGTATTTGTTGATAACGTTATATACAGCGAAACTAACTGGACTAATGTAGAGGATAATGTTAATTTTGCTACGTCAGAGGAAGACTGTGAACCTATGTGTTGTCCTACGGATTTTGACTATGATTTTACTCTAGATAATGTTTCAGTAGTTAATAATCAAATACAAATTAGTCTAGAAATTGGTATTGGGAATTTTCTATTTAGATTAGATGACAATAATTATCAAGAAGAGCCTTTTTTCTCTAACGTTTCGCCTGGTTATCATTTAGTTTATGTTATTGATATGAACGGGTGTTTAGAGAAAAATGTT
The DNA here is from genome assembly GCF_014243395.1 of Winogradskyella flava. Classification (GTDB taxonomy): domain Bacteria; phylum Bacteroidota; class Bacteroidia; order Flavobacteriales; family Flavobacteriaceae; genus Winogradskyella; species Winogradskyella flava. The sequence continues at coordinate 115,097 of NZ_JACLCP010000002.1, forward strand.
GAAGTATTTGTTCAGGAATTGGACGAGCTGTATATACCTAAATTTTTCACTCCGAATGGCGATAACATTAATGATTATTGGAGAGTTCTAGATCCAAATGACGTTATAAAAAGCATTCAAATTTTTAACCGATACGGAACTTTGCTTAAATCACTTCCACCTAGTTCAGTTGGCTGGAATGGTTATTATAATAGACTTTTACCAAGTGCAGATTATTGGTATAAGATTAAATTGAAAACAGGTGAGGTTCTTGTGGGACATTTCAGTATGAGACTTTGATTATTTTTACAGGCATTTTATCTAAAATACAATAAAGTATTCCTCTAAATACTTACATTTGCACTCGCAAATTTGTAACTAAAATTTTAATAGTTTCCTTCTTTTGAGGGGAATTAAAAAACTTGTTTTTTGATGAAAGCTGGAATTGTAGGATTACCAAACGTAGGAAAATCAACTTTATTTAACTGTTTGTCCAATGCCAAAGCGCAAAGTGCCAACTTTCCGTTTTGTACTATAGAACCTAATATTGGTGTGGTAAATGTACCCGATCCAAGATTGGCAAAATTAGAGGAGTTGGTAAATCCAGAGAAAGTGGTTCCTGCTACGGTAGAAATCGTGGATATTGCTGGTTTGGTAAAAGGTGCTAGTAAAGGTGAAGGCTTGGGAAATCAGTTTTTGGCCAATATTAGGGAAACCGATGCCATTCTTCACGTCTTACGTTGTTTTGATAATGATAATATTGTGCATGTCGACGGCTCCATAGATCCTATTAGAGATAAGGAAACCATTGATATGGAATTACAGCTTAAGGATTTGGAAACGGCAGAGAAGAAGCTGGACAAAGTCAAACGTGCTGCAAAAACTGGAAATAAAGAAGCCCAAGCTGAAGAAGCAGTGTTGCTAAAAATAAAAGAAGGTTTAGAAGCTGGAACTTCTATAAGAGCTTTGGAATTTTCTGATGAAGATTATGCAGAATACGTAAAACCATTACAGTTTATAACAGACAAGCCTGTGATGTATGTTTGTAATGTAGACGAAGGTGCTGCAACTACTGGTAATGCTTATGTAGAGAAAGTACGAGAAACAGTAAAGAATGAAAATGCAGAAGTTTTGGTCTTGGCTGTCGGTACAGAGGCCGATATCAATGAATTGGAAGATTACGAAGAACGCCAAATGTTCTTGGAAGACATTGGACTTGATGAACCCGGTTCGGCAAAACTAATTCGTTCCGCATATAAGTTATTGAATCAGCAAACCTATTTTACAGCTGGTGTTAAGGAAGTTAGAGCTTGGACAGTTACTGTAGGCTCAACGGCACCTCAAGCCGCAGGCGTCATTCATACCGATTTTGAAAAAGGCTTCATTAGAGCAGAGGTTATCGCTTACGATGATTATGTGTCATATGGTAGTGAAGCTAAAGTTAAGGAAGCTGGTAAAATGCGTGTTGAAGGGAAGAATTATATTGTTAAAGATGGCGATGTGATGCATTTCTTGTTTAACGTGTAAAAGACGTTTAGTCGTTTAAGGGTTTATCTGTTTATTCGTGTTTACTTTGAACTAGATATTCCCAAATCGTCGGAAGCTAGGGTTTTCAGAAATATCATAAGTCCAGTTATTGCGAGGAGGCAGGACGTGGCAATCTCATAATAAGTATAAATGCCAACAATAGAAATCAATACACTTATTAAGGCAGACCTAAAGACCTGTTTTGATCTATCTCGTAATATTGATTTTCACCAAGAATCTTTAGAGCACTCCAACGAAAAAGCCATTGCAGGAAAAACTACAGGTTTAATTGAGTTAGGAGAATGGGTGACATGGGAAGCCAGGCACTTTGGAATTAAGCAAAAACTGACATCTAAAATTACGGAATTTGAAAGTCCAAACTATTTCGTGGACGAAATGGTATCTGGAGCGTTTAAAAGCTTTAAACATGAGCATATTTTTCAAGGCATAGATGGAAATACACTAATGATCGATAAGTTTCATTTTGAAGCACCATTTGGTGTTTTAGGAAAGCTAGTAAATACCTTATTTTTAAAACGATATATGACCAATTTATTGATAACTAGGAATAAGTTTCTCAAAATCAAAGCAGAAGAAGCCTTTAAAGATAGAACGCTATAGTTCAATAATGTACGGAATTTTGAAAATCAAAAGTTATTACTATCCACAATGAAAAGTGACATTTTAAACCTTTTTGGGTCTTAAATTAAAACGACTATTTATGCCCCAAATACTTGTCGAAACCCAAATTGATGCAGATATAAAGATCTGTTTTGATCTAGCCAGGGATGTTGGTTTCTATAAAAATTCCTTAAAAGAGCCTACTGAAATCCCAATCAGCGGAAAAATATCTGGCCTAGTTGAAAAAGGTGATTACGTGACGTGGGAAACTAATCATCTTAATTTAATTCAGCATTTAACTTTAAAAGTCACAGCATATGATCGACCATTTTTATTTGTAGATGAAATGGTAAGGGGCGAATTTAAGTCTTATAGGCATGAGCATATCTTTGAAACTTGTGACGGTTGCACTAGAATGATAGACAAACTTTATTTTGAGTCGTCTTATGGTATTCTAGGTAAGATTACCGATAAATTCTTATTAAAGCGTCATATGACTAAATTATTAATCACAAGAAATGCGCTTTTAAAACAAAAAGCTGAAGAATTATTTAATATTCGTTGATGCCACCATGTTCTCAACAACATTGGTGTTTTATTGTTAATTACTTTCCCAAAACCGTATTTCATTTTTTAAGCTATAGTCTTATATTAGCGTGCTATCAAAACTCGCGTCCTTATTTCTATGGCAGAACAGACTAAATATACTGAAGACAACATTCGCTCACTCGATTGGAAAGAACATATCAGAATGCGACCTGGTATGTATATCGGAAAGTTAGGCGATGGTTCCTCTCCAGATGATGGTATCTATATTCTGCTTAAGGAAGTTCTGGATAACTCCATTGATGAGTTTGTTATGGGCGCTGGCAAGACCATAGAAATTTCCATACAAGGCGAACGCGTTATTGTTAGGGATTATGGTCGTGGCATTCCATTGGGTAAAGTCGTAGACGTGGTCTCAAAGATGAATACTGGCGGTAAGTACGATTCTAAAGCCTTTAAAAAATCTGTCGGACTTAATGGTGTTGGTACCAAGGCGGTAAATGCGTTGTCTTCATATTTTAGAGTGGAGTCTTCAAGAGATGGTAAGTCCGCTGCTGCTGAATTTGAGCTGGGTGAATTAACGGACCAAGAGTTTCTAGAAGAAACATCACGCAGAAAAGGCACCAAGGTTAGTTTTATTCCAGATAGTAGCATATTTAAGAACTACAAATACCGTAATGAGTATGTAGTGAAAATGCTGAAAAACTATGTATATCTCAATCCTGGATTGACCATAGTTTTTAATGGCGAAAAGTACTTTAGTGAAAACGGTCTAAAAGATCTTTTATCTGAAAATATAAACGAATCCGATTTACTGTATCCTATCATTCATCTTAGAGGTGAAGATATAGAAATCGCATTAACCCATAGTAAAACCCAATATAGCGAGGAGTATCATTCGTTTGTAAACGGGCAAAATACAACCCAGGGTGGAACGCATCTAGCGGCTTTTAGGGAATCTCTAGTGAAAACCATAAGGGAATTTTTCGGTAAAAATTATGATGCGTCGGATGTTAGAAAATCTGTGGTTTCTGCTATTGCTATAAAAGTCATGGAACCGGTTTTTGAAAGTCAGACTAAAACTAAGCTGGGTTCTACAGATATGGGAGGGGATTTACCAACCGTAAGAACCTATATCAATGATTTTGTAAAGCGGAATTTAGACAATTACTTGCATAAGAATCCAGATACGGCAGAGAAGATTCAGCGTAAGATTCTTCAAGCGGAACGCGAACGAAAAGAATTATCTGGCATTAGAAAATTAGCCAAGGATAGAGCTAAAAAAGCGAGTCTCCACAATAAAAAATTACGTGATTGTCGTGTGCATTTCGGCGATACTAAAAATGAGCGCAGTTTAGAAACCACTTTGTTTATTACAGAGGGTGATTCTGCCTCTGGTAGTATTACTAAGTCAAGGGATGTCAATACTCAAGCCGTTTTTAGTCTTAAAGGTAAGCCTTTGAACTCTTACGGACTAAGTAAAAAGATTGTTTATGAAAATGAAGAATTCAATCTGTTGCAGGCAGCCCTAAACATTGAAGAGTCCATTGAGGACTTGCGTTATAATAATATTGTAATCGCTACGGATGCCGATGTAGATGGTATGCATATCCGCTTGTTGTTAATTACGTTTTTCTTGCAATTTTTTCCAGAGCTAATTAAGGAAGGTCATTTGTATATTCTACAAACACCATTGTTCAGGGTGAGAAATAAAAAGGAAACGATTTACTGTTATTCTGAAGAAGAACGTAGAAATGCTATTGAAAAACTAAAGCCAAAGCCTGAGATCACGCGATTTAAAGGTTTGGGTGAAATTTCTCCAGATGAATTCAAACATTTTATAGGTGAAGATATTCGTTTAGATCCTGTGATGTTAGACAAGGATATGTCTATCGAAGAATTGTTATCCTTCTATATGGGCAAGAATACACCAACTCGACAAGAATTCATTATTGAAAACCTTAAGGTAGAACTTGATATTGTTGAGGACACCAAATGAGAGAACCAACAATAGAAATGTGAGGGCGATTGTGGTTGATTGCCATTAATTATTAATTTGATAATGTTAAGTTCACTGAATTTTATTGATAAAACATAGATTTATAATTATTCGTAATCGAAAATGATTGTTATTTCAATGCATAAAATATTTACACTAAACAGAAAGAGAATACAAGGATAGATGACAGAAGAACATGAAGAGTTGTTAAATGAAGACAGTGGTAACCAAGAAACCATTACTAAGGTTACCGGAATGTATAAAGATTGGTTTTTAGATTACGCATCTTATGTAATCCTTGAGCGCGCCGTGCCAGCTATTGAAGATGGTTTTAAGCCTGTACAGCGTCGTATCATGCATTCCATGAAAGATCTGGATGATGGTCGCTATAATAAAGTGGCAAATATCGTTGGGCACACCATGCAATACCATCCTCATGGTGATGCGAGTATCGCAGATGCCATGGTGCAGATTGGACAGAAAGATTTACTTATTGATACCCAAGGAAACTGGGGGAATATTTTAACAGGAGATAGGGCAGCTGCCTCACGTTATATAGAAGCAAGATTATCAAAATTTGCTTTGGATGTGGTTTACAATCCAAAAATAACGGAATGGCAAGCGTCGTATGATGGTAGACGCAAGGAGCCTATCAATTTGCCAGTAATGTTCCCTTTGCTTTTAGCACAAGGAGGTGAGGGTATTGCAGTTGGACTTTCAACAAAAATCCTCCCACATAATTTTATCGAACTTATTGATGCTTCCGTAAAGCATTTGAAAGGTAAGCGATTTACATTGTTTCCTGATTTTCCTACTGCTGGTATCGCAGATATCACGAATTATAACGATGGACTTCGCGGTGGCAAGGTAAGAGTACGCGCTAAAATCTCTCAACGCGATAAAAATAGTTTAGTCATTACCGAAATTCCTTTTGGGACAACGACTTCTTCGTTAATTGATTCCATCTTAAAAGCTAATGACAAGGGTAAAATCAAGATTAAGAAGATTGAGGATAATACAGCGGCAGAAGTTGAAATTTTAATTCATTTGCCATCCGGATTATCTCCAGATAAGACCATTGATGCGCTTTATGCTTTCACCAATTGTGAAACATCAATTTCACCTTTAGGCTGCGTGATAGAAGATAACAAGCCATTTTTTGTTGGTGTTTCTGAAATGTTGCGTCGCTCTACGGATAATACGGTCCAGCTCTTAAAGCAAGAATTGGAGATTAAACTTGGTGAGTTCGAAGAACAATGGCACTTCGCGTCTCTCGAGCGTATTTTTATTGAAAAACGAATTTATCGCGATATAGAAGAAGAAGAAACTTGGGAAGGTGTAATTAAGGCCATAGATAAAGGCTTGCAACCGCATATTAAGCATTTGAAGCGAAAAGTAACGGAAGACGATATTGTCCGATTGACTGAAATAAGGATTAAGCGTATTTCTAAGTTTGATATTGACAAAGCACAGCAAAAGATAGATGCTTTAGAGGATCAAATAGCTGAAGTAAAGCATCATTTGGCAAATCTTATTGATTATGCCATTGCTTATTTCGAAAGACTCAAGAAAGGCTATGGCGACGGTAAAGAACGTAAAACTGAATTAAGAGTTTTTGAAGACGTAGATGCCACAAAGGTGGTTATACGGAATACAAAACTCTATGTTAATAGGGAAGAAGGCTTTGTTGGCACATCATTGCGAAGAGACGAGTATGTCTGTGACTGTAGCGATATAGATGATATCATTGTGTTTACCAAGGAAGGTAAGATGATGGTAACGAAAGTAGATTCCAAAACGTTTGTTGGAAAGAATATCATTCATGTTGCTGTATTTAAGAAAAAGGACAAACGGACTATATATAATATGATATATCGCGACGGTAAAAGTGGTCCATCATATGTAAAACGTTTTGCTGTTACAAGTATCACTAGAGATAGGGAATACGATTTAGCGAATGGGAATAAGGGCACTGCGGTTTGGTACTTCTCGGCAAATCCAAACGGTGAAGCGGAAGTGGTGACCATTTTATTGCGCCAAGTAGGTAGCATTAAAAAACTGAAGTGGGATTTGAATTTTGCGGATGTGCTCATAAAAGGCAGGACTTCAAAAGGTAATTTAGTTACCAAATACTCAATTAAGCGTGTAGAACTTAAAGAGAAAGGTGTTTCTACGCTTAAACCTCGTAAAATATGGTTTGATGATGCTGTCCAGCGCCTGAATGTAGACGAAAGAGGCGAACTCGTTGGTGAGTTTAGAGGTGAAGATCGTTTACTGGTTATTACGCAATCTGGTATCGTTAAGACCATTATACCCGAACTGACTACGCATTTTGATAGTGATATGATTGTATTGGAAAAGTGGATTCCAAAAAAACCAATATCTGCAATTTACTATGATGGCGAAAAGGAACGTTATTATGTAAAGCGTTTTTTAATTGAGCAAGAAGGTAAGGAAGAGTCCTTTATTTCTGACCATCAGAATTCACAATTAGAGATCGTTTCCACGGATTGGAGACCAATGGCTGAAGTTGAATTTACTAAAGAGCGCGGTAAAGATAGAAAACCAAGTATGGAAGTAAACCTTGAAGAGTTCATTGCAATAAAGGGAATTAATGCACTTGGAAATCAGCTTACTAAGGATAAAATCAACCAAGTAAGCCTATTACCTGCTTTACCTTATGATGCTCCGGAAGAGGTGCATGCTGATGAGCTTGAAGTTGTCGGTGAGGAGACCGTTTCTGTTGACATAGATACTGATAATAATTCAGTTAAAACTGAGCAATCAGAAAATGTATCGCAACAGGATGAAGATGATGACTTAGATATTGATGGTCAAGGACAGGTGACCTTGTTTTAAACTTTCTTCTTAACCGCTTTAAAATTCAAGAATTCTACGAATAGAGAGAATGCGATAGCAAAATAGAGATATCCCTTTGGGATAGCTCCAACGGACTTGCCAAAGAACTCTGTGTGCGATAAATGGGCCGCTTCTGTTATAAGCATGAAGCCTATTAAGATTAAAAATGCTAGACCTAGGATTTGCATACTAGGATTACGATCAATGAATTTGCGTATTGGATTGGCAAAACCTATCATTACAGCAATGGATATAACTACTGCAATAACCATTAAAACAAGAGTGTAATTAGCGTTTGGATGTAATCCGTTGGTCATGCCAACTGCTGTAAGTATGGAGTCTATAGAGAATATAAAATCAATAATTAAGATTTGTGTTATTGCTTGTGAGAGTGATTTAATAACTTTTGACTTTACCTGATTTTCGTCGTGTAGAGGTGCCTCTACTTTTTCTCTTATCTCCTTGGTGCTTTTGTAAATTAAAAATAAACCTCCAGCAAAAAGAATGATAGCTTGCCAGCTTAAAGCAATATGCAGCCAATTTGTGTCGTAGGTAAAGAAAGGCTCGCTTAATCCAATTAGGAATGACACAAAAAACAATAAAACGACGCGTTGCACCATTGCAAGAACAAGGCCAATGTTAGTTGCCTTGGCACGTTGATGCTCTGGAAGCTTATTTGCGGCAATTGAAATAAACACAATATTGTCAATCCCAAGAATGATTTCCAAAAAAGTTAAAGTGATTAATGCCATTATAGCGTCAGAAGTCAATAAAAAGTCTAGCATGTGATTCAATCAATTTTATAGGCAACACCTTTTTCTACGCGTTCTGGTCGGTTAGGCTTTTTAACTGCAAGCTTGTATTCAAAAGTATAGGAATCCTTTTTGGTTGAGAGTATTTTCATGTGGACAGCATCTTTTTCCGAGTTAGATTGCGGATTCAATTTTTTTAGTATGAATTCGCAGTCATTTATCCAACGTACTGATGATGTATCTATTTTACCATCATAATAATCTATGTTCAGTTTGTCGGTGCGAAAAAATCTTCCTGTTTTTTCAACGCCATCGACTATGTATTTAAATTCAAATTCACCAGTTTTAAAATCCTCACAATTACGTTCTACATCATAGCAGCCTACTAAAACAGGTAAAAATAACAATATGACAATACGTTTCATTATAGTGCTTTGAGCAAAGATAATGAATAGCAAAATGATAATTATGGCTTATAACTCTTAAAAGTTCCGTTATTGTAGAAGATGACTATTTTTTCAATATCTGTACTTGACATGTTATTATCGTTGGATATTTCTTTTTCTATAGAGAAATTAGATTCTGGTACTTCAGAAATCTGATTTGTTTTCGGGAATTGTCCTTTCCCGTTAAGTAGCCAATATAATTCTACTTCTGGATAGGCGTGGAGCACTTTCATCACAAAGTCTAGGCTTGGCTTATTTCTTCCGGAAAGAATGTGAGAAATGCTTGAACGCTGTACGCCAATTTTTTCAGCAAAACTGGATGCCGTTTCGTCATAAAATTCTATGACTTTCTGTAGTCTATGAGAGAAATCGCTGGAGTTTATCATTGTAAACTTGGGTACGGTCTATATAACGATACAAATGTAAACATTAGTATTGGTATTGTGTTAATTTATATCATAAATCTTAATAATAACTTATATTAACGCTTTAATTTAAATTTTTTATATACTGATAAACAGTTAATTAAATTTTAATAAAAGAGTTAATTGGAAAATCTACAATATGAATATTTGTTTAAATGCATTTCGGTACAAGATTGTATACTATTGAAACATTTATTGCAGATTTTGTTGGTTACAATTGTAAATTATCAAATGATTACATTTGTAACTGCTAAGAAAATCAAATGACTTTAAAGCATCTAAATAGTTTATATTCCTTGGTAAAAACACCACAGTTATCAGGTAGATATATTACCAATTCTGATATCGAAAAATGTTTCCTTAATTTCCCGGAGGAAATGGTTTCTACCATTGGGTTTTCTGTAGAAAGAAGACCAATTTATGCCTTAAGGGTTGGAGGTGGACCAAAGAAAATATTATTGTGGTCTCAAATGCACGGTAATGAATCTACAACAACAAAGGCGTTGTTTGATTGCTTCAGCCTTTTTTTGACCAACAATACCATTCCGAATTCTATTTTAGAGGCTTGTACTTTAGTTGTAATCCCAATTTTAAATCCAGATGGCGCAGAGCGTTATACACGTTTAAATGCTAATAATGTTGACATTAATAGGGATGCGCAGGATCTCTCCCAACCAGAAAGCAAGGTATTACGAGATATTTTCAATAATTTTCAACCTGACTATTGTTTTAATTTACATGGTCAGCGCACTATTTATAATGTCGGATCCAGTAGTGTATCTGCAACACTATCCTTTCTATCTCCCGCCCAGGATAAGGATCGGTTACTTACACCTAACCGAAAAGTGGCCATGTCAATAATATCTGAGATTAATGAGTATATGCAGGCCGAAATCCCAAATGGGATTGCGCGCTATGATGATGGCTTTAATCTTAATTGCGTTGGTGATACTTTTCAGCGTTTTGGTGTGCCAACTTTATTATATGAGGCTGGACATTTTTCAGGTGATTATAATAGGGAAGAGGTGAGACGCCTTATGTTTATAGCGATTTTAAAGGGTCTGGAAGTGATTGCGAAAAGTAAAGGTTATATAGATTATGAGGATTATTTCAATATTCCTGAAAATGGCAAGCTTTTTTACGATGTTATTATTAGACAAGCGAAACTGAATGATCAAAGCAATGAAATTTCAGATATTGGGATTTTGTATGAAGAACGATTAGTTAATGGATATATTGATTTTATTCCTGTGATAGAAATTATATCTAACTTAGACATGCATTTTGGTCATAAGGAAATTGATGCTGATCAAAAAATAGTAAGATCAATCGAAAATTCCGAATTGGAAGTTGCTAACGAAATCGATTTCGTAGTGATAAATAATGATAAAATCGCACTAAAACCTCAAAATAATTAGGTTTTAATGAGTATTTCTTAAAGTAAATGTCTTAATTTTGCATATAGTTTAAAGATAATTCAATTATGGCAAAGTTTAAATTAGATGAAATAGATCACCAAATCCTTGATATGTTAATTGATAATACCCGTATTCCATTTACGGATATTGCGAAGAAATTATTAATTTCTGCAGGTACTGTTCATGTTAGAGTTAAGAAGATGGAAGAGGCGGGGATAATTAAAGGATCATCTTTGACTTTGGATTATAAAAAGTTAGGCTATTCTTTTATTGCCTATGTAGGTGTCTTTCTTCAAAACACATCACAAACCAAATTTGTTTTGGAACGTATAGCTGATATTCCATACGTCACCGTAGCTCATATAACTACCGGTAAGTTTAATATTTTCTGTAAAATAAGAGCAAAAGATACGATGCATGCTAAGGACATTATTTTTATGTTAGATGATATTGATGGTGTATATAGAACAGAGACAATGATATCCTTAGAAGAGAGTCTTAACGACAAAAAGCGATTGATGCACACCATTTTTAACGAACTATAATATTTAATATCCATATTTAATAGCCCTTAGCATTTTACTAAGGGTTTTTTATTTTAGTGAAGTATGATATCGGACACATTATCTCCAAACGAATATAATCCTTATTATAAACCATATATAGATATGGCTTCAAACAAGAGCATCATTAAGGGCTTAGAACAAAACCTCATTTCTATCAGTTCGCTTTATTCAAAAATACCTGTGGAAAAATTAGATTGGGCTTATGCCAAAGGCAAGTGGACCATTAAAGATATTCTATTGCATTGTATTGACGTAGAACGCATATTTGCTTATCGGGCGTTGCGCATTGCTCGAAAGGATGAGACACCGTTAGCTGGTTTTGATCAAGATGACTATGTTCTTAGTGCAAATAGCACTAAACGACCTATAGAGAGCTTGCTTGAAGAATTTAAAGCTGTAAGAGATGCTACTATTACTTTATTCAAGAGTTTTGATAATGATAGTTTAATGCAAATAGGACAAGCTAGCGGATCTCCTATTTCGGTAAGAGCAATAGGTTACATCATTACAGGCCATGAAAACCATCATGTCAATATTATAAACGAACGCTATCTTTAAATAAGAGTATTGTAATAATCGAATGCTTCAGAAATAATTTCAGCATTCACTTCACAATCAATCTTTGGTATGCCAATAGCGTTCAGAAGCACGAATTTTATAATACCATGGCTATTCTTTTTATCATGTTTCATGAAATTGGAGATTAGCTTTTGATCGTTTTCATTAATGCTAACCAGTGAAAACGTCTTTAATATACCATCTTTTATATTCTTAAAAGCTTCTGGGGACAATCCGGAAACTTTTGTAGAAATATAAGCTTCTAGAATCATACCAATGGCTATAGCTTCTCCATGTAGCAACGGTGTTTTATCCGCATTGCCTAAAAAGTAACTTTCAATAGCGTGACCAAGTGTGTGACCAAAATTTAGAATTTTCCTTAAACCCTGTTCTTTTGGGTCTTCGGTTACAACCTTATTTTTTATAACTACAGAGTCATAGATCAATTGATCCAATTTTGAAGCGTCCAAGTTTTCGAAATTAATCAAAGTATTCCAATAGTCATTGTCTTGTATTAAGCCATGCTTTAACATCTCCGCATAACCTGATACCATATGGTTTTGAGGTAAGGTTTCTAAATATGATGTATCAATCAACACCATCGAAGGTTCACTAATGACGCCAATTTGGTTTTTCAATACGCCAAGATCAACGCCAGTTTTTCCGCCTACAGAGGCGTCGACCATGGATAACAATGAGGTTGGAACGTTTATATAATCTATGCCACGCATATATGTACTAGCTACAAAACCACCCAAATCGGTAACGACACCACCACCAAGATTTATGAGTAGGCTTTTACGGTCAGCATTGTATTCCGACAACGCCTCCCAAACACCAGTACATATGTCGATGGTTTTATGATCTTCGCCTTCTGGCATTTCCATTACTTCGACAATGGTATCTCCCGATTCTAGCTGTGCTAAAAAATTTGGCAAGCAGTACTCATGGGTATTGGTGTCTGCCAAAATAAATATGTTTGATGGATTGGTGGTTTTTACATAGGAGTTGAGCTCTTTGTAGACTTTATCATTAAAGTGTACGATTGCGTTTTTAGTTTTGATAGATGTCATAAGCATTTAAAAGCGAGATTTCTGCACTCAAAATTACTTCCTTTTTTTAGAAAAAAGTAAGCTGAGGATTAAATATATTTGCAATAAAGTTTTTATAAATGATTGATCGCTCACTTTTTGAAGATACGTCTACTGCGTTTGCCCTTAAATCCGATTCTGAATTAGAACGCGCTTATTTCTTGTTTAAGATGATATCATCCCAACCTTTAGTTCGTATCGGTACGGCTGCAACTAATTTTGCACTTAAGGCCAATTTACCAGTTGAGGGATTAATTCGCTCTACCGTATTCGATCATTTTTGTGGCGGAGTTAATGAAGAAGATTGTTTGCCTGTTATAGATAAGCTTTATACCAAAGGTGTCAGTTCTGTTTTGGATTACTCTGTAGAGGGCAAGGAAACTGAAGAGCAGTTTGATAACGCTCTTGAAAAAATATTGAAAATTATTCACTTTTGCGATGATCGTGATGCCATGCCAATAGTAGTTTTTAAGCCAACAGGATTTGGGAGATTTTATCTTTATCAAAAGAAGTCTGAAGGAAAAGACTTTACAGCTGACGAACAGGAAGAGTGGAATAGGATTGTAGGCAGATTTGATGCGGTTTGTAAGCTTGCGAAAGCTAAGGATGTTGAAGTGTTGATCGATGGTGAAGAAAGTTGGATGCAAGACGCAGCCGATGATTTGGTTGAAAGCATGATGCGGGCCTATAATAAAGGAAAAACGATCGTTTATAATACGCTTCAAACTTACCGATGGGATAGATTGGATTACCTAAGGCAATTGCACGAGCGTGCTAGGAAGGAAGGATTTAAAATTGGAATGAAAATAGTCCGTGGCGCTTATATGGAGAAAGAGCGCAGTAGGGCAGAAGATAATGGATACGAGTCTCCAATATGTGAAAACAAAAAAGCAACTGACGATAACTTCAACAATACATTAAAATACATTTTAGAGAACTTAGAAGACATCTCTGTTTTTATTGGTACTCATAATGAAGACAGCTGCTACTTGGCCATGGAACTCATGGAAAAGTATAATATCAGCAAAGACGATAATAATGTATGGTTTGGACAATTATATGGTATGAGTGATCATATTAGCTACAATTTAGCAGCTATTGGCTATAATGTAGCTAAGTATATTCCTTTTGGACCTGTAAAAGATGTAATGCCTTATCTCATAAGGAGAGCCGAAGAGAATACTTCTGTGGCAGGGCAAACTAACAGGGAACTATCTTTGTTAAAGTCTGAGAAAAAGAGACGTAAACTTTAATTCTCTTAAAATAGTTTGTCTAGAATAATTAGGCTTAACTTGCGTGAACGATACGCATACTTGCTTATCTTACTACCATTATGGTATTTAAATAAGTTAGTTAAAAAATTTGGGTTTTTAATGTAATGATTGCGTTTTGATGTTTGTATAAATGAAGTCATTGCATTCCTTTTAATAATTTGCAGGTCATCTAAATCTAGTGACACCAGTTTTTTTGCATTGGCAGTCATAGCTTTATAGCCGGCTTCTTTGGCAATGTCAACACTAGATTGATTAAATCCACCACCTGGCCAACAAATAAAATCTACAGGTTTATTAAGTTTTTGTTCTAGGATTCTTTTACTCTCTGATAGTTCATAGGTATAACGATCTCTCATATCTTCATCAGATTCGTATTTACCAGGAAACTCGTTAAGCTTAGTATTTAATTTGCTAACAAACTCTTTCTTATTAAATGAATCTCCTAGTTTTGAATATTCATTAATAGAGTATTCCACAAGTTTTTCATCTGGGATATACTTACGAACTCTTAAAGCTCTGTCGTACTCAAAAATTGGCAAACCATATTTCACAAATTTAGATTGGTCTTCATTGATATAATATGGTTTTCTTTTTGGCTGTGACAACCATGGTAACCAATTGTGTTTTGGTTGACCTGTATAAATATCAACTATCTTATTGGAATAAAAATGAAAGTCATGACTCATACTATGAGACTGGATATCAATAACGCCTGAGTCTTGCATTGCATTAAGTTCGGCCCAATTTAAAAATCCAAGTAGACTAAGCTGAGATTCATCTATTTTGTTATTCCATACATCTTCTAGGTTAAATCTAATATCTGTTCCATCTTGAATAAACTCTGGGTTCACAAATATTGTTCCTTTTAATCCATATTTTTTTAAAATAGGGTATGCATAAACCCAATTGTCTAAGTATCCATCATCAAAAGTAAGGACGATTTTATGTTTTGCGTTAGGGTCTTCTATCCAAGTATCAAGAAATATAGTTTCAAAATTATTATTAACTATATATTTGCAAAAATTCTCAAAATGATCAAGAGAAATAGAAAGCCATTTCCTGTACCAATTTTCTTTTTCACAACCAACACTGTGAAGCATTAAGGTTTTCATAAACAATAAATTATTTTTTGAAGTATATTTTATTTAGAAAAGTTATACCACTTCTTCTTTCGATTAGGGTTATTTCCATAGCCATAGCCGTAGCCATAACCACCCGTTTTAGATTTTACTCCGTTAAGCAACATAGTCATTTTAGGAAGTCGTTTTTTATCAAATAGTGGTTGAGCAACGTGTACAAGTTGTCTTTTGTCAACACCATCAGCACTGACTACATAAATAAACAAGTCTGCAAACTTAGATATTAGTAATGTGTCACTAACTAATCCTACAGCAGATGTGTCAACAACGATATAATCATATTTGTTTTCAACGTATTTAAATAATTCTTCAACTCTATCACTCATTAATAGCTCTGAAGGGTTAGGTGGTATAGAACCGGAAGGGATAATATCTAAATACTCATTATCCTTATGCTTTAGAATTATGTCAGTTAGTTTTATTGATTCATCAGCTATATAATCTGACAGACCTACTTTGGGTTCGTCCGGCAAATTTAAATACTTTAATATTTTAGGAACCCTAATATCCATTTCAATCAATAGAACCTTTTTTTCTGAAAATGATATTGAACTGGCTAAGTTCGTGCTTGTATGTGATTTTCCTTCTTGGGCCTTAGTTGACGTTACGAATAATCGTTTTGCTTTCTTATTCACACCCTTTAACATGAAATCAATATTGGATCTAACAATCCTGAAAGCTTCTGCTTTTGGTGAATAATCTACTTGTTTTATGAGCTTCTGTTTCTTCGATGTTTTAGGTATATCTCCCAAATACGGTATTTCTAAAATGCTAACTAAATCATTCTTATTATAAAGCTTAGAATCTAAAATATCTATTAAATAAATTATTCCAATAGGAATCATTAGTCCTAATATAATTGAAGCCAAATAAACTATGGACGGTGTTGGCGATATAGGCATATAAGAAGAATATGCGTGCTCTAATATTTTAGCATTTGGCGTATACATACCGAGTCTAATAGCAGATTCCTCACGTTTTTCCAAGAGATATAAGTATAACGACTCCTTAATATCTTGCTGCCTTTTAATATCTCTAAATTGTCTGGCTTTTGTTGGCGCGGCATAAAGCTGTCCTCGAATTCTAGAATTCTCCTTGTTTAAATTATTAAGAGTTAATTCAGAAGTTTGCTTCATGTTGCTTAACGATTGCTCTAAATTAGATTTTAGCGCATTAATTTGATTGTTAAGATTAATAACAACGGGGTTTGTCGGGCTAGAGTTTTTTAATATTCTATCTCGTTCAGCAACAAATTCATTATGACTCCTAATTATTTGAGCGGTTGAAGCATCTCCAATTCCAATATCAGCAGGCAACATATCACTGTTTCTATCTTCAGCTTGAATCTCTTCCTGTAAAAAAGAAATCAATTGAATATTTGTCGATGTACTAGATATTTGCGACTCTAATTGTTTGTTTGTCTGAAGATTAAGATCAGCTTGAGCTCCTAGAGCCGTAAGATTATTTCTCTTTTGTAGTTCTTCTGCCGTATAGTCTACTTGCTCTAATTCTTTTGAAACTTTCTGTAAACGGTTAGTAATAAAGTCTGACGTAACTTGAACAATTTCTTCTTTGTCTTTAAGAACATCGTTATTGTATTCTATTATAAGTTCGTTCAGATAGTCGAGCGCTCTCTTCGCTACAGTATCTTTCATGTCTAAACTTATAACACTAGAGCCTTTCTCAGTAGAAATAGTAAGATTTTTGGCGTATTGACTAACTAATTTAGTTATTCGAATGACACTAATTTTTATATTCGTTCCAGGGGTTGGAGCATTCTTTCCTGAATTTGGCAAAATTACAAAGCCTCCATATGAAGTTTCTACTTTGTCACCGAAATCGTATAATTTTCCTTCATTATCTTTTCTTTCGTCAAAAATGGACTGCTCCTTATCTTTGAAAAGATAATATTGAGTTGGTGACTTAATTTTGATGAATAAGACTTCGGTAAGTTTGTCAATGATTGAGTCACTTTCGAAAAAATTAATTTTTACAGGCGAGTTTTTGTAGTATTCTTGTTCTTTTATCTTACCATCAGAATAATATCTAATATTGAGGTCAAGTTTTTTAATAATATTCTCAGCGATCTCACGAGATTTAATAACTCTAATCTCATCTTTAATCTTATCTGCACCTCCTGAAAATAAACCACCAGCTTGCATATCATCTAGACTCGGCAATTTTTGCGATTGTTCCTCATCCCTGATTTTTATAGTGGCATTGGCCTTATACACATAATCAGCATAACGTAAATGTATAAAACCAAGCATAATAGCAATTACGACGCATAGAAGAATCCACTTCCAGTAGGAGAGGAATAATTCCAAGGTTTGTTTTAGGTTTATTGTAGATGTATTTGTTTTCATATGGATATTATGCTAATACCTTATTGCTTATTTCACAAGGAATACTGCTATGATAGTTGTTAAAGTGCCTATCGCGGATATTAATACGCCGTTGTTTTGATTATAAGTAGAAGATCTAACTCTTGCTTTATTGGGTTCAACATAAATGACATCATTTTGTTGTAAGTAATAAACAGGTGAGTTAACAGTATTCACTGATGTTAAATCTATATATGCAAATTTCTTTTTTCCATCGACTTCTCTAATTAGTTTAACGTTTTCACGTTTCCCAAAGATTGTCAAATCATTTGCCATGCCTAAGGCCTCTAAAAGTGTTACTCTTTCATCTTGAATTGTAAATGTACCTGGCCTAGATACTTCACCTAAAATAGTAACAGTAAAGTTGGCAAGTCTAACATTTACTATAGGATTATTTACCATTGTACGAATACGCTCTGTTAAAAGTGATGTTAATTCTGTTCTAGTTAAACCTACAACCTTTATGGTTCCTAACACTGGAAATTCAATGTTGCCATTATAATCTACAAGATAAGTCTGAACTTGCTGGTTACCTTGAGCACTCATTAAATTAGTGCCACCATTGTTAATTACAACTGGTAGATTAAAGGGTTTTACCGTCTCTGGATCCAGTGCCGATACATTAATGACTAGAATATCATCAGGTTTGTAAATTAATTGTTCGGGCTCAGAAACTGTTAGTCCTTCTTCAATTGCTTCATCTTGGAAATAAATTAGCTTTTTGCTAGAAACACAAGACGTACTTAATAGTGTACTAAAAATTATTAGAAATAAAAATCTAATTTTCATGGGATATAGGTTTGTTATACTTTACTTATTTTTTTGAATCTAAGACTTCATAAGTCGAGTTGTTAGATATATATTCTGGTATTAATGCTTTTATCGAAGATACAATTTCTAAAGGTTGAGTCATTGAATTTAAAGCAGTAAGTTTATTTATTCGCTGTTCTACAATATCTATCTCTACATGTCTAGATTTTGCAATCATAATTTTTTCATGATAAGTTTTCTTAGTGTTTTCGCCATCTGCCAAAAGCTCTTCATAGACTTTTTCACCAGGCCTTAAACCCGTAATTTTAATATCAATATCTTCAGGATAACGCAATCCTGAAAGAACAATCATATTAGTTGCAAGGTCGAATATTTTAACCGGTTCCCCCATATCAAACACAAATATTTCTCCTCCATTACCCATTGCAGCAGCTTCTAAAACTAGTTGACATGCTTCTGGGATCGTCATAAAATAACGTGTAATATCTTTATGCGTTACAGTTAAAGGTCCACCTTTTTCTATTTGTTTTTTAAATAAAGGTATTACAGAACCATTAGATCCTAAAACATTTCCAAAACGAGTAGTAATAAATTTGGTGTGTCCTTTACCTTTAAGACAGGTAACATAAAGCTCTGCAATTCTTTTGGTTGCACCCATAACATTAGTTGGGTTTACCGCTTTATCTGTGGATATCAAAACAAATTTATCAACGCTATGTTTTACTGCTATATCGGCAACATTTTTAGTCCCCCCCAATGTTTACTCCTACAGCTTCATATGGACTATCCTCCATTAAGGGAACATGTTTATAGGCCGCTGCATGAAAAACAATTTTTGGTTTATACTGATTAAAAATTTGATCTATTCTACTTTTGTTTCGCACATCCGCAACAATGACATCAATATTTAGTAATCCCTGCTGCCTAAATTCCTGTTGCACATCGTAGAGTGCAGATTCCGCATTATCAACAAGTATTAACTTTTTGTAATTATATAAACTTATCTTTCTGCATATTTCACTTCCTATAGATCCTGCTGCTCCAGTAACAAGAATAACTTTATTGTCGTATTGTTCTTCAAGATCGGGATTCTTAATATTTATGGGGTCCCGTCCGAGAAGATCTTCAATTTTCACTTCTTTAATCTGACCGACACTTAGATCTCCATCTATCCAACTTTGTACAGGAGGAACAATTTTCACTTTAAGACCAAGTGAAAATAGATTACCTGTAATTTGTAATAGTCGTGATGGGTCTATATTTTGGATAGAAATAATGACGTCTTCAATTTTATTCTTTTTTATGAAATTTTCATTAATAGCATGAATATTATAAACCTTAATTAGATTGATTTTTTTACCAACTTTCCTTTCATCATCATCGATGAAACCAACTACTTCTAAACCACTTTTAGTGTCGTTTTCAATAGCATCGTAGGTTAACATACCTGAATTGCCAGCGCCGAAAATTAATACATTAGAAATTGATTGAAAATCTTGAGTTATCTGGTTATAAAGTGATTTAATAAAAAGTTTGGCACCAATTAAGAATAAAATATTCAATAAGAGATGAATGTAGATAATTGAACCAGATATGTTAAAGAGACTCAATTCTCCTAAATATCGTCGGCTTAAAAATGTAAAGCATATAAGCAATGTAGCTAAAATATTAGCACCAATAATTATATTAACGATATCCTTAAATCCAGTAAATCTAACAACACCCTTATATGAACCAACTGCAACTAAACTTATTGCCGCAACCATCATGACATAAGGTAGTTGTTCAATAAATACTAAGATGTCGAAGTCTAG
Source organism: Winogradskyella flava (assembly GCF_014243395.1). Lineage (GTDB taxonomy): Bacteria > Bacteroidota > Bacteroidia > Flavobacteriales > Flavobacteriaceae > Winogradskyella > Winogradskyella flava. The sequence continues at coordinate 135,266 of NZ_JACLCP010000002.1, forward strand.
TTTAAAATTAAAGCGTATCAAATAGGCTAAGAAAAACATAGCTCCAACTATTGATACATCAAATAAAAGCACTAGCCATTTTGATGCATATTTCTTAGATATCTTATTTAAATACTTCACTATCATCCTGCAAAATACATATTTATAGTAGAAATTACTCTATCTAATTGTTCAGGAGTAAGATTTGATCCGCTTGGTAAACATAGTCCTTTTTGAAACAAGTCGTCTGCCACTCCATTACAATAACTAGGTGCGTCTTTAAAAACAGGTTGCAGGTGCATAGGTTTCCATAAAGGTCTTGATTCAATATTCTCCTTTTCTAAAGCTAACCTCAGCTTTTCTCTTGTTTCAAATGAGTCTAATAATATACAGCTGAGCCATCTGTTAGAAAAATATCCTATTGGTTCTTCTAGAAACTTTATTATATCAATCTTTGCCAAATTAGATTTATAGAACTCATAATTTGATCTTCGCTTAGAAACATGACTATCCAATATGGTCATTTGACCACGACCAATACCAGCTACGATATTTGACATCCTATAATTATAACCGATTTGAGAATGTTCATAATGCGGGGCATTGTCTCTTGCTTGTGTCGCTAAGAAAACGGCCTCTTGTTTTTGTTCTTCGGTCTTTGTGACTAAAGCACCACCACCTGAAGTTGTTATGATCTTATTACCATTAAAAGAAAGTATAGATAAATCTCCAAAAGTCCCACAGTTTTGACCTTTGTAGAGACTCCCTAAAGATTCAGCACTGTCCTCAATTATTGGTATGTCATATTTTAAAGCAATCTCATTAATTCCTTCAACTTTATAAGGCATACCATATAAATGCACTGCGATTATCGCTTTAGGCTTTTTTCCTTTTTTTAATCTGTCTGTTATTGCAATTTCTAATTGATTTGGACACATATTCCATGTATCACGTTCACTATCTACAAAAATTGGCTTGGCTCCTTGATAGACTATTGGGTTAGCTGATGCTGAGAATGTTTTACTTTGACATATAACCTCATCTCCATGGCTTACTCCAAGTAATATTAAACTTAAATGTAATGCAGAGGTTCCAGATGCTAACGCTGCAACGTGTCTATCTTGATTAAGGTAAGATTTTATATCTTGTTCAAATCCATTAACATTGGGTCCTAGTGGTGCAACCCAATTTGTGTCAAAGGCTTCTTTTATGTAAGTCTGTTCTGCGCCACTCATGTGGGGCGACGATAACCATATTTTAGGTTTCATATGCAAAAATTGTTAAGTAATTCGAATTACTGCTCAATTTCATGTCAATAGAGGGATCTGGGACACGATCTTTATAATGGTCTAAAGATGCATCAATAAGGTGAGACCTCCCAAATTAAAACGACAAAAAGCAGATATTTACGTTAACAAATAAAACTTGATATTGCTGAAAATATGGTTCCTCTTACTGTTATTAAAAGGATTATCATTAAAATATAAAATAGACGAAACATCTATTTAAAATAGATAAAAAACAAATAGAAAATAGTTTATTACCTGAATTTGTTCAGTGCCATGTAATGAATCGGAAGCAATATTTAAATCTTTTAACTAGTATAAATCATTGGTGATAAACCGAAATATATGCATTTACACCATTTTCTTTTGTGATGCTCATATTTGGTCATTACTTCGGAATTAATGGAAAATTAAGTAATGTCCATTATATTAAATTTAATATAAATATGGATATTGAACTAACTAAAAGGTTTTCGTGTTAATTCAACTAAATTAATATGATTAAATAACCATAGAACTTGAACTTTATTGAATATAATTAAAATGGCTTCTATCGAAAAATTAAAATACTATTTGATTAAAACATCATTGGGAAAATATCTTAGAAAAACTCAGCACTTATTAGTGTTTTTGCAACTTTCCATTTATGGCAGTTCTAGTTATGATAAGTCAAAAAGGACCGTCTACTGTATATCTCCGTATAAAACAGGAACAACTTATCTGTCTAGTCTGTTTAGTTCCAAAATTTCGGCACACGAACCTGTGCATTATACCTCATGGAAACTCTTAAATAAAAATTTTAGTAAATATTTCATTAAAAGGATGAATTATTTAAACATTAAGTTAGAGTGTTCTGGTCATTGGAGTGCTTTTGTAGATGATTTAGCTAATGATGAAGTTGCGAAAGACCTCGATTATATATGTATATTGAGATCACCGTCGTCCTGGATCTCATCTGTAATAAATTACTGGCATATACCACCATTGGTAAATTTTAAGTTTGATTTTGCAAATGAGTTTTATTGGAAAGACACGGTAGGAGTAGACCTTAAGTCTTTCAATTTTGAGACAAACACGGAAGAAAATAAAATTATAATAGATAAATTGATAGAATTTTATTTCGATTTCACGAACAAAACACGATTACTAAATAATGTTACTTATATAAGTTTAAAGGAAATAAACGAGAAGCTACCAATTGTAGAATCTTTAATAAATGAAAAAGCTAACATGGCCAATAGCTTTAAAAGGTCAAATAAGTCTAAGAAGTTTGAATATAAAAACGAAAAGATTGATCAGGAGTATGACCAATTAACTAAAACGCTTCTTAACACAGTAGACTAACATCGTAATTCCTTTAAAGATAATAGTTATTTGAATTAATTCTTATTTCCTTCCCAACCCTTAAACGAAGCATTTTCAATAGAGGACATAGAGTCTCGATTGAATATTTTTTGAATTGTTTTTATTAATATTTTAAAATCGTTCTTAAAGCTTAAATTATCAACATACCAAACGTCATAAGCAAATTTTTTCTCCCATGTCAATGCAGTACGACCATTAACCTGCGCCCAACCAGTGATACCTGGTTTCACCAAATGTCTTCTAGCTTGTTCTTCATTGTATAAAGGAAGATAATCAGTCAAAAGAGGCCTAGGGCCAATAATAGACATATCGGCTTTCAAAACATTTACCAATTGTAAAAGTTCATCTAAAGAGGTTTTACGAATAAATGCACCGACTTTTGTAATGCGCTCCTCTTGATTACGCAATAAACTTTCATTTTTCTTCGGATCTCTCATGGTCTTGAACTTAATGATTGTGAATATTTTTGCATCCTTGCCAGGTCGTTTTTGGAAGAAGAAGGGCTTTCCGTTATTCACAATTAGCAATAGAATAATTAAGGTAATAATCAATGGAGACAACACGATTAATGCTACTAATGCTATTATAAAATCTAATACCCTTTTAAAAAAATGTTTGTACATAATAAACTGATTATTTATTGATATCTCAGTATTCAATTTTAAGATTTAAAATTAACTTAAAAAGAATCTATAGCCATAAATTGAGACTATAGATTCTGTCTAAAATAACTTTATTCTACTTTTGATTCTAATAACAAAGTAGACTTATACAAATAGAAATTTTTAAGGGAATTGTTGAAATTTCTTATATCTGTCAGGAACAGGGTACTCATCTGTAACACCATGCCAGAACATGTTAACAATCCACCATCTGTCTTGGTAGTAGGCTAATTGAATACTTTTAACATCTTGTTTATATGGTTTGTTATTTGCCATATCCTCCTTACTGTGAAAAGCTTGGCAATGACTAAATGCGTGACCGATGTTAGCATAGGTTTCTACCACTCTACCAACTTCTCTTTCGTAAAAGGCAGTCTCTCTAGTATTGTTAAACCAATATCCAATGCGCTCTATATAGTCATTTGGATGTATCCATTGCGGTCTAAAATTCTTGTTTATGTCAAATTCATAACCAATTTTCATTCCTTGAGGGTGGAATAAGAATTGCATAAACTCCCAATCTCGTTTTTCTCCTGGTTCACCACCTAGACAAGCATAAAATGCCGTAATTAAATCATCTATTGTTTGAACCTTTTCTAAATACTCTTTTTTCATTAATTGATATCGTTTTAAATGTATAATTTATATTAAAATAGCAACAGCAAATTAAACCAATTATTTTAAAACCCGGGTAATTTTTCGCTTATAAAGCTATTTGTACGACTAAATGATATCGAAACCTATACAATCATTTCAATACGTTCCGCGGCTAAAAGAGAAATTTTCTTACTTTTGCCTGTAATCGGTTTTTAACTCACCTCAATAAATAGGTGATTTACTTATAGAAAATTAAGAGCAAATGAAAGTACTTATTATAGGAGGAAATTCTAGTGTGTCAAGGTACGTAATACCATTGTTATCTGAGGATTATGAAGTAGTTACAGTTGGTCGTCGTAATTGTGATATCAATTTGGATCCTAATAAAGCTATGGTAGATCAGTTACCTAGCCATGTGGATATAGTACTTCATACCGCTGCTGCGTTTGGAAGACAAACAGACGCGGAGATATATGAAACGGAGAAGTATAATGTATTAGATACAATGGACTTATGTTTTCATTTAAAAAAAATGAATGTAAAACACTTTATTTTTATATCAAGCATATTTGTCCATTTGGAAGATACATCACCACTGCACAGTATTTATGATATTTCTAAAAGACATGCAGAAGAAATTATAAAATATTGTTTAGAAAGAGATGAAATTCCTTACACCATTTTAAGACCTTCTCAGTTATATGGTAAAGACGCTTCTTTTATAAAACATCATCCGTTTCTTTATCAAATTGTAGAAATGGCTTCTAAAGGAGATGAAATTACTTTGTTTGGTCAAAAAGGAGGGAGTGCAAACTATCTTCATATTAGGGATTTTACACAAGTGATTTACAGGGTAATTAAAAACGGAGTGTTCGGAGTGTATGATTGTACTACAATTACTCCTAATACTTATTTGGAGATCGCTCGTAACGTCTATGAATTAACTAATAATGTCGTGGCAATTGATTTTCTAAAAGACAGAAAAGAATCCGGCCAAATATTTGAATACGATGAGACCATTTATAACAAAGTTAACTATCATCCGAAAGTGTCTATAAGAGAGGCTTTGTCTGAAATACTAAATGCAAAGTGATTCGGATATAAGAATTGCATATTGTCTATTTGTAGACAAATACATTTAAGTACATTTAATAAAATGTATAATAGAAAGCCTATGGATTTTAATTGTCTTAAAAAGTTTTAACTATAGCACAGAAGCAATTAAATCAGTTAGGTTTTTGTTAATAATATTAGCGTCAAAACGATCTTCCGCATATTTACGACTATTAATACCCATTTCTCGAATTTTCTCTGGGTTCGTAATAAAGAATTCCATAGCAGTCACTAAAGCATCTAGGTTTTGAGGTTCAATAAGCAAACCATTAACCCCATCTTTTACAGATTCTCTGCAACCAACTGAATCTGTCGTAATAATTGGATTCCCACATGCATTGGCTTCTAATGTTGTTCTTGGAATACCTTCTCTATAATAACTTGGTAAAACAAAAATATCTCTTTTATGCAGGTGTTCCTCAATATTCATCTGTTTGCCATGAAATACGATAATACTTTTTTCATGCAATCTATGCAATTCGTCTTCGCTTATAGCACTAGGCGAAGTTTCTATGGCACCAATAACATGGAACTCTGCTTTAGGATATCTTACTTTTAAAACTTTAGCGGCTTCCATATAAAGTGCAATACCCTTTTCTTTAATCAATCTTGCTATAAGTAAGAAACTAACTTGATCTGTTGGGTTTTTTTCTTTAAACCTGAATTCGTTTAGATTAACACCCGAGCCACTTACAAAAGCAACAGGTTGCTTTTTAGATATAACGTTTCTATCTAAGAATAATTGATGATCGTCCTTATTTTGAAATACTATGTATTTGTTTTTTCTAATGGATAATTTGTAGAGTGTTTCATTAAAGCGCTGTAAGATGCGTGCTTTAAATGTCAGACCAGTAAATGCAAATCCTAATCCTGTAATCAATGAAATTACAGGTACCTTAACCATATTCGCCGCAAAGGATCCATAAATAACTGGTTTTACAGTATATGGAAAGACTAAATCTATCTTGTTGTTTTTCATTATAGACTTTAGCTCTAGAATAGATTTAAAATCTTTGAATGGATTTAGACCTGTACGCTGTAGCTTAAATTCAATAGGATGAGCGCCTTTTTCCCTTAATATTTCTAGGTCATTAGTTGTGTAACTAGGAGATGCTGTAAATACTTCAAAATTATTTGAAATTAGGCTAGAAATAAAATCACCTCGGAATCGTATTAATGATCCAGCAAAAGAAGCAATTATTAGTACTCTTTTTTTTTGCATTGTTTTAGTTTTCGTTTAAATAATTAAACTTATACCATTTTTGAAAACAATAGTAGGACCATACCCTGAAGGTGCTATCTTTTTTGCTCTCTAGATGATCTTTTACCAATTTTGTAATAACATCTACTTTAAAAATTCCTTGACGTTTTAGCAAATCTGGTTGTATATAACTCTCAAGTTCCTTACGCAGGCTCTGTCTTAACCAATCACCAGTAGGTGAGCCAAACCCGCTTTTGCCTTTTTCTAAAAACTCTTCAGGGAATTGATCTCTAAATGCTTCTTTAAGAATATATTTTTTATTCCAACCTTTCATGAGATAATGCTCAGGCAGGGTATTGGTAAACTCCCAGATTGATTTGTTTAAAAATGGTGCTCTACATTCTAAAGAAGTAAGCATACTGGTCCTATCGACTTTTGCTAGCATTCCGCCTTCTAAGCTTAATATTTTGTCCACTAATCTAAAGTCTGTCAGTGTTTCAATTTTTTGTTTCCCAAGAACTTCTTTATAATCTTTAAATAGATCCCCATCGTAGTAATCTGTAAGCATAATTTCAGAAAGTTGGTTGCTCGTGTTGGCTAGAGAAATTATATCCCAATAGAAATCACCTTCGTAGTTAATAGCGTTTAATAACTTATTAATTTGAAATTTTCTACCACGAGAATCATCTTTATCTATCAGATATTTATTGCTTAATTTCGTAATGGTTCTATGAAATGCTTTGGGTATAAGACTAGTATACCTTTTATTCATTTTTCCAATATAGTATTTATTGTAGCCACCAAAAACTTCATCGCCACCATCTCCTGTGAGTGCCACGGTAACATGCTCTCTGGTTTTTTCAGAGAGTAAGTGAGTGGGTAAGGACGCAGTATCTGAAAATGGTTCATCAAAATTCACTAAAATCTCATGTATATTGTGTTTAAGATCATTTTCGTCAATTATAAATTCATGATGATTACTATTTAGCATTTTTGCAACAACTCGAGACTTATCAGTTTCATCATATGAGGCTTTTTTAAAACCAATAGAAAATGTATCTATTTTTTTATCCGTTGCTTGCGAAAGACAGAGAGATACAATGGAAGAGTCTACACCGCCTGATAGAAATGTGCCAAGACCAACATCTGCTATAGATCTACTATCTACGCTATTGTAAACAAGTTCTTTGGTTTTTGCTTTTGCATCATCAAAAGAAATGTTTATTGTTTTTGGTACTGGTTCTTGATTAATCTTATGGATATTATAAGTGTAGGATTTAAAATCGTATTCTATAAAATGATTGGCTTCTAGTTTCTTGATACCATCATAAATGGTATAAGGTGCGGGTATATATGTTAATCTGAAGTAAAGGTTTAATCCCTTTTTGGAAATATTTGGTTTGTAATCTATAGTATCAATTATGGATTTTAATTCTGAGGCCCATAAAAACTGATTTTCATTTTGAGTATAATACAATGGTTTTTCTCCAAAAAAGTCACGGGCTATAAAAAGTTTATTCACTTTTTTATCGTAAATACTAAAGCCATACATACCATCTAGCCATTGAAAAGACTCAATACCGTATTTCTCGTAAGCTTTTAGAATAACTTCCGTATCGCTAGATGTATTAAATGTAACACCTTCAGATTCTAATCTCGACTTAATTGTTTTATAATTATAGATCTCACCATTAAAAACAATAACTATTTGTCTATCATCTGAGAATATTGGCTGCTTACCTGAGGACAAATCGATAATCGAAAGACGTCGCATAGCCATACCAACAGAGAATTGCTCATTCTGTTCTGCGAAAACACCATCTTCATCTGGGCCTCTATGCAGAATGAGGTTATTCATGGCATTTAAAGTAGAAGACATCTTATCTTCACCTATTTTAGTCTTATCTATAAGTCCGTTAATTCCGCACATATACTTTTAGCTTTTAATAAAATGGTTGAATTTACTATAAATTGTTGTTAACTCATAAGCTTTAGCACGTTCTAAACTCAAACGACTAAAACGTTCCCGCTCAGAAGGGTTAGTATGATAATAGGCCAGTGCTTTACTTAAACCAACATGATCATCATTATTAACCAAAAGCCCATACTTACCAATATAAAAATCTCCATCCTTAAGGTCAATTGGTTCATTATCGTTTAAAAGTTCTAAAGGACCAGATAAACAATTAGTCGAAATGCAGGGTAATCCAATCGCCATGGCTTCAATTAAAGCATTTGGAAAACCTTCCGTAAATGATGACAGAACGAAGCATTCACTATCAATTAGGTAACTATTTACGTTTTTCACCTTTCCTTTTAAAGTAACTTGGTCTTCCAAATTCAACTTAGTTATTTGCTCTTTCAAAAAAGGAACTAAATCACCATCACCTAAAATTGAAAAATCATATTTAAGCTTAGATTCATTGATAGCCCTAACCACCATTATCTGATTTTTCCTCTTATTAACAGTGCCAGCTGTTATCAGTTTTAGTTTTGAGCTGTTAGTATTTAATTTTTCTGAAGTTATTGCTTTGCTTGGCAATTCAATGGGGTTATAAATGACTTCCATGGGTATTTTAATACCAAAGTTTTCTTTTAAGTCGTTATTTATATAAACTGAGTTCGAAAATAGCTTATCGCATTTATTATATAGAATAGGATAGAAGATTTTTGAAATATAAAACGATAGTTTACTCGTTACATTATCCGAAGGAAATCCTCTTTCACTGATAATGGTTTTTACATTTTTATTAAAGCTAGCAATGACACCATTAATAAAGTTTGGAAATGCCAAAAATGAAATAGAAATTTCGATGCTGTGCTTCCTAATAAACCTGTGATAGATAAAAATAAAGTATATTAAATCAATAAACTTCTTATAGAATGGCCTATCTGGCGATTTGTCGCTCATCGTAACAACATTTACACCATCTGGAACTGGAAAATGTAAAACTTTGTGAAATAGCACTAGTGTGACATTATAGTCGTTGCGAAGTTCTTTTAGAAGCAAACTAATTACTTTTTCAGCGCCACCACTGGCGAGAGAGATACTAAGAATTGCAATATTTTTTTTCTGATTTGGGGTCATTAAATAAATATCTAGTTGATATTATGCAAATTACGATCAAACATAGTGACTATTAATCTTCTACACTTATTTTATCGATAATAGTAGATTTTCTATGTTAAAAAGAAAATTGACTATTTATTTAGTGCGCCTATAAAAAGATTTTCATATTCTCCTATAATTTTTTCGCTATTAAATTTTTCGCAAACAGTGTCTCTGACGGTTTTTGGGTCCCAATCTTTTTCCTCATTTAGTTTTTCTAATAACTCTTGTTCATTTTCTACAATATAACCGTTAATGCCGTTGGTAATGATTTCTTTAGTGCCCCCAGGAGCATTAAATGCAATTACGGGAACACCTACGGAACAACTTTCTAACAAAGCATTAGGAAAACCTTCAGAATAAGACCCTTGTAAAAACATATCATGTTTTATTAGCTCATGGTGTACTTTGTCTGTGAATTTTATATGATTGACTTTTTCTTCTAAATTCAAGTCATTTATTTTATCGTAAATTTTTTGTTCATATGCACCCGAGCCAATTATTGTAAATTGAAAAGGATAACTTAGTTTAGCCAAAACATCCAATAATCGCAATTGCCCCTTAATCTTACTTAATCTTCCTACAGTAATAAATTTTTTAATATTATTGGTATTACTATTCTTAATCACATCGACCTTAGTGAGTGGGTTATGAATAACCCTAATGTCTGATACATTATAATTATAAGACTCTAAAAAGTCTAATTTCATATCCTCAGATTGGCATATAATCATATCTAAATTCTGAATGCCGTAAATGAACAATCTAGAATTTAATTTTGGCAGTAAAGTTTTCCGTTTAGCTCTATAGTTTTTGGCTACCTTATTAATAGTAGCGTGTCTCCCTATAAATTTTATTTTGCCGAAAAAGATTGAAATCAACCCCATAAAAGAATTTAAATGAGAAATCGAGCTCAGAACTATATCAGGCTTCTCTTTTCTAAGAATTTTATAAATTGGTATAATAGAATCGGCAACCCTATTTTTATTTAGATATATTGTGGAAATATTATTCGTTTTATATTTAGAATCTTTTTCAAAACCAATAATTATAAGTTTAACCGAAAACCTTTCTTTTGAAATATTTTGAGAAACAAAAGATATTACTCGTTCTGCACCTCCGGCAAATAGAGTTGGTAAAACAAAGTAAACTTTTATTTTTTCCTTATTCATTCTCAATACCTAATTTTAATAGTTGACCAAACTTAAGATCACATCCAGGAGTTTTGAACTTCTGGGTACCTGAGTGATGATGAAACGTAATCTCACCGAAATAAATATGCCCTTTTACGGAATAAAAATCAACTCTTGCATAAATAAAATCTTTCGCTATAGTTTCAGCTAAGCTTTTCATCTTATCAAACAATTCAGGCTTATTTTCTTTCTCTCCATTTTCATATTGCCAAACGCAAGGAATAAAATCCCAATTGGCGTCATATAAGTTCCTTCTTCGATCACCAAAACGAGCGATATCAACATGAACAAATGCTAATTTCCCATTAAAGCAATGGAATTTATAATCGTTGGGAATTTCGCCATTTTCTGTTGTTAAAAGTTCTTCTACTATTATTCTAGGCTCAATATTTTTATATTGCCATTCTCTAGTTGAGTAGTAAAAGTTATATTTCAAATTGCGTTTAAATTGTTTTTGAACTTGGAGCCAATCAACAGAAGATTTATCTTTAACGATCAAGTAACCTCCACTGTCGTGATTGTTTTTAATAATAAAACTAGAATCGGGTAAATTCTCGGGTTTTAAGTCAGATGCATTTTTTGTGTGAAATAGTAGAGGAATTAAATATTCCTTCCCAATTTTTTCTGCTATATAAGACCGAACAGTATATTTATCGGCCACAAGAGTATGAAGATCTGTTCTGTCATGTAATTTTAGCCAAGTTATTTTTTCATTTAAGGTTTGAGGATTGTCAAGATCTATAGAATAACCCATATATCTCTTAAAATACCATTCTATAAATTGCTTGTCCGGTATAAGTTTTAGACCAAATTCATAAATTTTATAGAAAGGTCTAAGAACATTGTAGCCCACATTAGAATTTCGATATAAATTTGAAATTCTATTTCTTAAGGTTTTTTTGCCTTGATTACTCATGCCTTATTAATTTTGTTATGTCCACACTGCCTATTACTTTAGCAGGTATCCCAGCTATAATTGTATGTTCTTTTTCAAAAGATTTATTCACTACTGCATTTGCCCCAATAGCTGTATTATTGGGTATTCTAATATTACCAAATATTTTAGCACCTGGTGCTATATATACATTGTCTCCCAATATAGGACCTTGAATTTCACCTCCTGAAGCACCGATATTGACGCAAGCATGCATTCTACAGTTAGCGCCAATTCTTGATGTGTAATTAATTACAATCGTCCCATAATGCACTATAGAAAGCCCTGGTCCAAAAATATTAATAGGAATAGAAAAGTTTAGTTTTACAGAAATCAGTCTATAACGATATCTAAGGTATAGTATATAAAACTTATAAATACCTATATTTTTGCAATTAACGTAATACTCTAACTTTCTCATTAATCGCTGAAATTTCCATACTGGATTTGGGAAAAATAAGTTTCTAAGTTTGTTCGAAAAAGTGTTATTGGATACCTGTAAAGCGATTCGGTCACGGTTCAAATACTCAATATAATCATTCTTATTCTGTATCATTTATTTGCTCATTTTGAGATGTCATTAATCTAAATTGACTTAGAAATTAAAACTAGTTTAAATTAAAGGTCTTTTTCAATAAGGTTTTTACACGTGTCCAAAATATTCTAAAACTTTTATTAAAAATGTATAACAGTGTTCCATATATGAAAATTATTAACAAACTTACTTTAATGCTGTATAAAACCCAATTTATAAAACTCATATGATAATTGTTGGATAAAAAATGATCAACGCAAAAATTAATCAGTAAACATGATAATGCGAAGCTCAATAATATTGGAGTTAATCCTTTCCAATAAATAAACACACTTTTTTCAAAGCCATGTTTAAATAAGTAATAAGGTTTCCATATAATTCCAATAATAAAAAGACTACTTACGGTCCCAGCGACAATACCTGGGATGCCGAATAAGCTTCCAAGAATTAAAGAAACCAGCAAGTTTATTATGGCCTCTGAGACTGCAGCCCAAATATCAGCATAAAGGCCATATGCATTCTTAAAACGATTTATGGTCGCTGTAACTTGCATCATAAAGAAATTAGAAATAAATAAAATAAGTATGATTCTAGAAAGAACATATTCTTCACCCAACCATAATAATATTAGATGGTCCATGGTATAATATAATGCTAAGCTAAAAAACCCAGCAATAAAAAATTGTATTGAAACCAATTCCCAAAACACTTTGTTTACATTGTCCTTATCATCTTCAGCAATTAGATTTCCAACAGCAGAGCCAGTACCCGCGAATGCCATCATAATTAGGCTATTCAATTTAGAAAAGACTAAAAAATAATTCCCAAAAAGTGCGACACTTTGTAGGTTTATTAAGGCAAATATCAAAATATTATCGGTACCACTTTTAAGAAATTGACTTATTTTATGAAAGAACACCTGTTTTACTTTTTTTATGACTTCAGGATACTCTTTAACTACCGATGATTTATCTTCAAAGTTTATAATTAACCAAGGATAAGTAGATTTAATTTTCTGACGAAGAATTATACTATAACCAATACTAAAAATGAGTTCAAGAATAATATATAGATAGAAATTTTTGTAATACAGAACTACTATTACTTGCAGTATAACTCTGGTAATATGAAAGCTCTGAAAGTATTTTTGAATGATATAACCTTTCTGATCAGCTCCAAACAAACTACTATGGTAATTCACGAAATATGCTAAAAGAGTCGATATAAGTAGTGCGTAAAACACAAAATAAATCAACACCAATGAAAATTCAGTTTTAGCGAAAATCAATGGAAAGAAAAGTGATATTATTATCCCAACCATTAATATGGCAAGGCCAATTTTCTTATATAAGACCCCTAAAAGGGCAATAATCCTGTTTATTTCTGTATGATTTTTATCAAAAATAGGCTTGTAAAGCGTAAAACCTATCGCCGTACCGATGCCTAGTTCAGCTAAATTTAGAAAGCCTAAAATACTTCGCAAAGTAGATTCCAAACCGATGAAAGAATCACCAAGCTCATCCAAAAATATCTTTCTCGAAAAGAATTGAAGAAATATTGAAATGGTGAAAAAAAACACACCAACTTTCGCATTCTTTAAAGATTTGGAGACTCTAGACATTTATACATTTTTAGCAATTAGAAATCGAAATAAATATTCAATTAATACTATTATCTGTTCAAAATTTAAACTTTTCCGATTACTTTGATGACGTAGGTTAGCCATAAATAAATTTGAACTAATATTAAACTGAATTTGTTTTAAATGAATTGCTTGTCAAATTAAAAGCAAATATGATAAAATGAAAACCATAATCATTAATTTTTATGTTAATGTGCTTTAAAAAACGTCCAAGTTGCATATTGCCATCCTCAATGTCTTTATTATATGAGCTGTTTTTCTTCTTTTTTATGGATAACTCATATCCTGGTAATATTAATATGCTTGTGTTGGGTTCTCAACATTTATAATACAGTAATTATCTTATACAGAAAAGAGGTTTAGTTGGCTAAATTGATGTAGGAAAAAGATGTGTAATGTTAAATGTTGATTTTTGAAGTCTAAGAGGGGTGCTTTGAACGTACAAATATGTGTTTAGTGGATATAAAAATTCATATGGTTCGAATATTCTTACAAAAATAAGTTTTTAGTCGAATTTTATTGTTTTTAGACCTAAATATCATTTTAGAATATATAAATTGCTTTACCCCTAATTCCTAATTCTTAAAAAAGAAAATGAATTTTTTGAAAAACCTGCTTATTTGTAATAAAACTTACTATACTTTTTTTATACTTCTTTTACACTTATCAATAAGTAATTTATATGCGCAACAATTGGCGTTTCCAAGCGCAATGGGTGCTGGAGCTTATTCTACAGGTGGTCGTGGAGGCGAGGTTGTGCACGTCACCAACTTAAATGACAATGGCGTGGGTTCATTAAGATGGGCCTTAACTGATCCTTCAAACAGGGGTAATAGTAGAACAATTGTTTTTGATGTTAGTGGTATTATTAATCTGGATAGCGATATAAGATTAAGTAATAATGGTAATCAAGGAGCTTATGCCCATGGTATTACCATTGCAGGCCAAACAGCTCCGCAAGGTAATATTACTATTACTGGAGGTAAAATATTTTTTATAGGTATAGACGACGTTGTAATTAGGTATATTAAATTTAGGTCAACAACAAATGTAAGTGGCTGCTTACAGTCACAAGGTGGTGACAATGTAATATTTGACCATTTAACAGGTAGCCATGTTGAAGCTGCAGAAGTTACATTTAGTATGGTGTCAAATAATGCGGCTGAAGAAGGATTTACAACAGGAAAAACAATACAAAATTGTTTGATACATGATTCTGGTTTAGGGCTCATTTTAGGAGACACTTCACCACCTAATGATACACATAATGAAGAACATACCATTATAAATAACGTTTTTGTAAATGTAGGGCATAGGATTCCTGGTAAGATTGGAGGTGCAGTTAGAATGGATATTATTAATAATGTTGCGCATAATTGGTTTGCGCGTCTAATTAGATTAGATGACTGGTCTTATACCCTTAATCATGTTGGCAATTATTACAGTAAAGGTGGTAGGGGTAATGAAAAAACAAATCTGGCTTATTACGGAACTAGAAACGGCAAAATATATGAGAGCGATATCTACATGGACCCTACTGCAAATCACCCGGAATGGACAGATTTTAGCCAACCAAGAACAGATCTCTTGCCTGCATCAAGTTTTGTAAGTACACCTTTTAATTATAACAATGCAAGTACATTAAATATAAAATCCTCTAGTGATTTAAAAACGGAAGTAGTTCCTTTTGTCGGTGCATATAAATATATTAACGATAATGGTGCGGCTGTAGAAGATAGAGACGTTCTAGACGCTTCAGCTATTAATAAAGCTATTACAGAATTTAATGGAGATACTTCTCAAGATATTACTTATAGTATTACTTTAGGTGAGATCCCGACCGCAAACAATACTAGACCAGCTAATTTTTATCAATCAAACCCTCATATACCAGAAACTTATTTGGTTTCAAGAAGTATTATGGGTGATGCTACTATTCATAATGAAGTTCAACCATCAGGTTATACTTTATTAGAAGAATATTTAAACCAAGTTGATTCAGCCATACCATCAGTTGAAGTATCTGGAGTTGAAGTAACACCTGAAACAGCTGAAATTACAATTCCTGAAACAATTACATTGGCATCCACCATATCGCCTGGTAACGCCACAAACCAATCAGGTGTATGGGCAAGTAGCGACGAATCTATCGCAATTGTTGATGCTAATGGTATTGTTACACCAGTTGCTGAAGGTGTTGTAATTATAACTTTTACAACAAATGATGGTGGCTATTCTGATACCTCAGAGATAACGGTTTTTCCGGAGGCGTTCGAAGCGAACGCAGGACCGGATCAATCTATATGCCAAGGGGAGTCCGCTATTCTCTCCGCATCTGGTGGGATCAACTATTTATGGGACAACGGTGAAACTACTGCGTCAATAGAAGTTAGTCCTTCAGACACTACGACTTATACAGTAATTGTCTCGGATGATTCAGGCAATAGTGATTCTGATAGTGTTACTATTTCGGTAAATCCTATTCCAACAGCAAATGCTGGTGAAGATCAAACAATTTGTGAAGGTGAAACAATTACATTAACAGCAAGTGGTGGTGATAACTACCTGTGGAATACGGGAGAAACTACGGCGTCAATAGATGTTAGCCCAACTTCTGACACTGATTATATAGTTGAAGTTGTTTCAAATAATTGCTCAAGTACAGATGATGTTACAGTAACTGTAACTCAAGCGCCTGACCTCGTTGTAAGTGCGAATATAGCTATATTAGAAGGCAGTTCAACGACGTTAACAGTTAGCGGAAGTGACAATTACCTTTGGAGTACTTCAGAAACTACTACAACTATAGATGTTACACCGTCTGAGACAACGACATATACGGTATCTTCTACGAATATAAATGGATGTACAACTACTGAAAGTATCACTGTAACAGTAGTACCAGAAGTAATTGCGGAAGCAGGAGATGATGTTACTATTTGTCAAGGAGAGAACACTTCTTTAGTTGCCACCGGTGGATTGAATTATGTCTGGAATACAGGTGATACGTCTGCGGAAATTCTAGTCAGCCCAAATGTAACAACCACATATACAGTTACAGTAGAAGATGCTTTTGGTTTTTCTGATACTGATGCCGTAACTGTCACTGTAGAGGAAGCGCCAAATATTTCAGCTGGAGACGATGTATATGTTATGATAGGTAATTCAATAACTATTAATGCAATCGGTGGAGCTGATTCCTATAGCTGGAATACAGGGGAAACAACGGCATCAATAACAATTAGTCCAAACATTACAACAGTCTATACAGTAACTGGTTTTTCAATTAATGGGTGTCAAAGTTCTGACGAAGTGATTGTTAATGTAGTTGAAGAGTTAAATGCGAATGCAGGTGATGACGTTTCTATTTGTACTGGTCAGAGTATAACTCTAAATGCTAGTGGTGGTGTAAGTTATGAGTGGAATACAGGATATATAGGGCCAACACCTACATTTAGTCCAACAGAAACTACCACATATACCGTAACCGTGGGTGACGGCTTTGGAAATTTTGATACAGATGATGTTACAGTTACCATAGGGAACCCTCCTGTGGCTGACGCAGGAGCTAATCAAACTATCTGTTCAGGAGAGTCAGTTGTTTTAACTGCACAAGGTGGTATATCTTATATATGGAATACTGGAGACACTACACAATCTATAAATGTAAATCCTAACTCAGAAACAACATATACCGTAGAAGTTTTTAATGAGAGCTGTTCGGACACAGATAGCGTTACAGTTTATGTAAATGATGCACCTAACGTTACAACAAGTGGTGACGTGTCCATAGTTGAAGGAAATACTACTGTATTAATAGCAAATAATGCTGATACTTATCTTTGGAGTAATGGAGAAACATCAAATTCTATTGAGGTTAGTCCAGCTGAGACAACGACCTATACTGTAATTGGCACTTCGAATGGTTGTTCAGCTCAAGCTCAGGTAACAGTTTTTGTAGAGGAAGTTTTAAATGTATCTGCTGGACAGGATCAAAATGTTTGTGAAAATGATAATAATGAAATTGTACTGACAGCAACGAATGGAGATTCTTATTTATGGAGTACGGGTGAAACTACGCAAAGTATCACGGTAAATCCGTTATCGACTACAACTTATTCTGTCACGGTAACTATGGGTATTCAAGAGGATACGGACGAAGTTACGGTCTATATAAATCCTAATCCTAATGTGGTTATTTTGAATGGAGAAAGCGTTAATATTATGAATGGGGATTTTGTAACTTTATCGGCATCAGGCGCAAATAACTATGAATGGGATAATGGAGCTACTCAACCTAATATAGCAGTTAGCCCTTCAAATACAACCACTTATGAAGTTAAAGGCTATATTGGAGATTGTTATGACGAAAAGCAGGTCACTGTCAATGTTATTCCAGAAGTTGTAGCCGATGCTGGTGATGATGTAGAGATTTGCTTAGGTGATGTCGTAACCTTGACGGCAACTGGGGGAGATGAATATACTTGGAGTAATGGAGAAACTACACAATCTATAGAGGTTTCTCCAACAGAAACTACTCTATATACAGTTACAGTTTTTAATGCACTCGATTTTGATGAGGATACAGTCACTGTATTTGTAGATTCCGAATGCGAAGAGGATATAGATCCTGCTGAACCTGGGAATGGAGAAGAACCATTAGATTTCAATTTTACTGTATATCCTAACCCAACGTCAGATTTCGTAAATATAAGCTTGGCGGGATCTACTGCATTATCAAGAGTCTATTTATATGATATTACAGGTAAACTTATGCATTCGGAAATAATTTCCAATGATAACTTGAGTATTACCACAACTAGAAGAATTGATGTCAGTGCCCTACACTCTGGTATGTATTACATTAAATTGGTAGATATTAGACAAGAAATATCAAAGAAACTTCTTATTCGATAATCCATTGGTCTTAAAAGGTATAAACATTAGTTGAATATATAACTAGTGTCAAGAATTTTCAGTTGCCATTACTAATTCGTTTTTGTCATCTTCTGTTTTGCATAGGTACAATTGATATTGAATCCACATCGCCGCAAAAGACACATAATAAAAGGTGAAGAAATTATGATTAGCCATTAAGAAAAGAGATAATGCAATAATTTGCATTACTAAATTTGGCTTTTTGTTAAAATAGATTATACTCATTGTTAACAAGTAGCCAATGTATATGAGAAACAGGATAAAAGGCAGAATGCCAGCTTCACCAAGCACCATTAAATAGGAGTTATGTACCCCAAGACCATGACCTTCTTTCCCAGAAAAAGATCCGTAGCCATTGCCAATGATTGGTGAATCAAAAATTTTATCGTAAAACCTAGCCCATGTATCTTCCCTTGAATCCTCGCTTAATTCCTCTGAGGACACTTCTTCATTATTTACTATACCCTTTAATTGTTCAAATCTTGGATTGTTTAAACCTACAACTTCGTCAATAAAGAAAAGTGTACTAATTATCAGAAAGCCAAGACCAAATATCCTAATATTTTTTATGCTTATTTTTAAAGAAATAACATTCAACAATAACCAAATAACAATAAATGTTCTTGAAAATGTTAATAATCCAGCAAGTGTACAGATAAATTGTCCAGTTAACTTTGCTCCAGCATTTTTTAACCCGTAAGTTGTGGCATAACCAGTAATACATACAAAACCTGCTTCATTAGGTTTAATGTAAAAGCCACTATATCTTCCAAAATCACTAGTGAATAAAACAGCCTCAAGAGCTATTGTAAGTGCTCCTATTACTAAGAAAAAATTATATTCGGCCGTATTTATATGCTTAACTAATCCATAGCCACAAATGAGATATATGAAATACTTAATGGTATCCATAAAAAATTGTGTGGTGAATCCAACATATTGAAGCCCACCTATCATAAAGAATAGAATAGAAATAATTAAAAGGAACCAATTTGGACTTGTTTTTTTTTCAAAAAAATAAAACAAAGTCAAGGCTAGTATAGTACTGTAGCTAAGCAAGCTGCCAACTCCACCACCATAAGCTACTAAGGACACCGAAGGAATGTTTAATACTATTAAGCTTAAAGTGATATACTTAAGAATTTTCATTTAAATATTGTGCTATAATTTCTGTAGCTTAGTTAAAATTATTAAAATTAAAATTGAAAATAAATAAATTCTTGTTGTTCTCCGGTAAATAAAAACATTAAAATAATTAAAAACATATAAAAACCCCATCGAATGGGCTTTTTCATGAAATCAATTTTTTGAATGGCATATTCCCCAGATCTACCAAGCCATTCTATACTCGTAAAAAAAGTGACTAATCCTAAAATAGTGAATGGTAGAATTTCAGGTGTGGTAAATAGTGCCTTGGTAAATATATCCCTTATATAAATAATAGCATTCGTAACATTATCAGCTCTAAAAAATATCCAGGCAATGAGTGTTATAAAGAAGGTCATTGTCATTTGTAATAATTCTCTCCATGTTGGTAAATATTTACCTTCTGCTACTAAATTGGTGTTTACTCTATTTCTATTTAATAAGAGTAGTGGTAAGAAGTATAGGGCGTTTAATGCACCCCAGACTATAAATGTCCAATTAGCACCATGCCAAAACCCGCTAACAATGAATATAATAAATGTATTGCGTACTTTCATTTTAATTCCACCGCGACTGCCGCCCAAAGGAATATATAAGTAATCTCTAAACCAAGTAGATAACGAGATGTGCCAACGTCTCCAAAACTCGGCAATATCTCTTGAGAAATAAGGAAAAGCAAAATTTCGCTTAAGGTTAAAACCAAATAATCGAGAAATACCTATGGCAATATCTGAATACCCTGAAAAATCACCATAAATCTGAAAAGCAAAGAAAAAAGCTCCTAGTAGCAGCGTACTTCCTGAATAATCCTCTTGATTGTTAAAAATCATATTTGCATATGTAGCACAATTATCTGCAATGACAACTTTTTTGAATAACCCCCAAAGTACTTGTCGTAATCCATCTACGGCGTTCTTGTAAACAAATTCTCTTTTTTTGTAAAATTGAGGTAGCAGGTTAGTAGCTCTTTCAATTGGTCCAGCAACTAATTGAGGAAAAAAGCTAACAAAAGCCATAAACGCCAAGAAATTCTTAGTAGGCTCTAATTTTTTATTATAAACATCTATAGTATAACTTAAAGTCTGAAATGTGTAGAAACTAATTCCAACAGGTAGAATTATATTTAGTGTGTTAAGACTTAATTTTGCTCCAAAAAATGTGAAAGACTCAATAAGACTATCCACAAAAAAATTATAATATTTAAAAAAGCCAAGGAATCCAAGGTTTATACAAATACTTATCCAAAGTAGCAGTTTCCGACTTGAAGACTTATCCTTGGATCGAAGTTTTAAACCAATGGTATAATCAATTAATGAACTAAATAAAATTAAAAACAAAAAGCGCCAATCCCACCAACCGTAGAAGACATAGCTTGATAAAGCAATCAGCAGATTTTGTTGCTGAATGCGCTTATTGCCTATGAGCCAATACAATACAAATACTATTGGTAAAAAAATGAAAAACTCAAAAGAATTAAAGAGCATATTAGTCTATTGATTGAGTTAATGAGTTGAAATGATATCAACGAGTTGTTGACTCATTATACTTGCACCTGTATAATTAGTATGATGATAATCTGAAAAATCAGTATCTGAATATGTAAATTTATTTTTTTTGTAATTATTTAAATCGAAATAGCCAACATCATTAAAATCTTGAAAATAGTTTTTATAAAAATTCTCTTCATCTTTATTATCATTTATTTTAATTCGAGTAGGAGGGTACGGGGTTCTTAGGGTAAATAATTTTATACCTTTTGATTTTGTAAGCTCATATATTTTGTTGAAGTAGGTATCGAACCGTTCTCTATTAAATGATTTGTTATTGTAATTGGATATAGGACCAAAGGCCTTAATTTGTTCTTTTGTAACAACAACAGTATCCCGATAAAACCCTTTATACCAATTTTTTTTAGGTGGTTTTTTATTATTTTCAGAAAAGAGAGAAGTGATTTCTTTCTTAATGTATTGATTGAATTTCATTAAAGGAATAAAGTAATTACCGATTCCTTTTGTACCATAACCCTCTGCTATTAAATTATATTTATTTTTTTTTGAATTAAAAAAAGACGCGTTAGAAAAAATCTGATAATAATCATGCGAGTCATCAGACAAATCCAAGTAGGTTTCGAGTACAACGTACTTCGGGTTTTGATAGTCCAAAATTTCTACAAGTGTATAATAAGATTCCGCTATATCTTGAGCGGATGTGCCCATGTTAAAAGACTCTAAATTTAATCCCTTATCAATAATGTTTGGATTAAACCCTGTATAAGACCTACTAGAACCTAGGACGATTAAATCATAAGCGTTTTTATTAGAATGAATGCTATTCCATTTTAAATAATTCTTATGAGTTTTATTTTTTATGGCTTTGTAAGCTGGATATTCGTATATGAAGGCAATTAACAAGTTAATTAAAACAAAGGTAATCAATCCATAAGCTATATGTTTTAGAAACATTTTCATTTAGCTAAATGATCTAAAATCAAAGATTTCCAACTGGAAGTTACATGAGTGTCCAGAAATTTTTCAGTGGTTTCTTTAGATTTGATTGAAAATGACATTTGCAAATCTTCATTGCTTACCAAATGACCTAATTTTTCAACAAACATAGTTTGGTCATCTACAGGCACTAGAAAGCCATTTTCACCATCATCAATGAGCTCTGATGGTCCATAATTACAGTCAGTAGATATTGATGGTAATCCAAAGTGCATGGCTTCTAGCAAAACATTTGGGAATCCCTCAGCCTTGGATGAAAAAGCAAAAATTGATGCTTTGTTATAATAGTATTCTACGTTTCTAATTTTAGATAAAAACTGAACCTTGTTTGACAGATTCAAATCTTGAACCATTGCCTTTAATTTTGATTCAGTTGGTCCCTCTCCGATTAATAATAATTGCCAATTACTCAAATTAAGCTCATGAAAAGCAGATATTATCTTTTCTTGCCTTTTGTCATTATTAAAAGTACCAACGGATAATATGATTTTCTCCCTATTAGTGCTATATGCTTTTCTTAATTGTGAAAGTTCTGAGGATATAGGATTAGGTAAAACTACCATATCCTTTGTTTTAATCATGCGCTCATATACTTGCTTCACTTTTTCAGTCTGTACAATTAAACAATCAGCTCTAGGATAAATAAATTTCCGAAGGATCACCCAAAATTTCGGTATATCATTTTTTAAAGGATCATTACGTTCACTTATTAAACAGGGAATTCTATTGAGTTTTGCAGCTATTACGGCTTTAATATTGGCCTGAGTAATAAAACCAATAAGTAAATCAATCTTCTCACGTTTTGTAATTTTACTTACTTGCTTGAGAATTACATAATTTAACTTTAATGAACCAATAAAAGAACTTGGTTTCGGCAATTTTTTAAAACAAGAAATAACTTTAACAGAATCATTTAAAGTATAAAAAGGATCTGACTCAATAAAAGTAATAATTACTACATCAAAATCTTTTGATAAACTATTACTTAAATTGGTTATTACGCGTTCTGCGCCTCCTGGTGTCAAACCACCAATAACAAATGCTATTTTCTTTTTTCTTGGTTCCAATGTTTTAGGTTAGATTTTGTAAATTTAAATTTCAAATATTAACAAAAGATTTGAATTTAAGTAGTTTTTGTGCTATAAGGGTGATAACTTCGATGACTGCAAATAAAATACTATAATTAAGCGCTTTACATCTTATTGAGCATTATGCAATAGTAAATAATCATCAACAAAAAGTGTAGTATTAAAAAATCAGAATAATTTGATTATCATATTTTAATACTACGCTTTAAAAAAGTCAAGATCAAATACAAATTTTGTTATTTGAAAATTTTGATTTTAAAAAAATCCTAAAAGACTATTCTTTATTTTCCGATAGAAGAATACTCAAAGCCGATGTTGTTCATTTCAGCTTTATCCAAAATATTTCTACCATCAAATATGAATGCAGGCTTTTTCATATTGTCATATATCTTTTTCCAATCATAAGCTTTAAATTCATCCCATTCTGTCATGATAGCTATGGCATGAGCACCCTTAGTCGCTTCGTAAGGGTCATCAAAAGTAGATACTAGGTCCTTATTTTCTTCATCAGAGCGCGTTTCAAGATAATTTAAGTCTCCATACACTTTTTTCGCTGGGACCTTAGGATCATAAACAGCAATATTTGCTTGCTCGCTTAATAAATGATCAGCAACATAAATAGCGGCAGATTCGCGAGTATCATTGGTATCCTTTTTAAAAGCCCAACCAAGCATGGCAATCTTTTTCCCAGAGACCGTATTATATAGTGTACTTATTAAGTTATCAGAAAAACGTCTTTTCTGATGATCATTTAAAATGATCACTTGTTCCCAATAATCGGCTACAGCATTTAAGCCATAGCTTCTGGCAATATAAACAAGATTAAGAATATCTTTTTGGAAGCAAGATCCACCAAATCCTATTGAAGCATTTAAAAACTTAGGTCCAATTCTGGAATCCATCCCTATAGCTCTTGCTACCTCGTTAACATTCGCTTCCGTATGCTCACATAATTCCGAAATAGCATTGATAGATGAAATTCTTTGAGCTAGAAATGCGTTTGCGGTTAATTTAGATAATTCTGACGACCAAACATTTGTTCTTAGGATTCTTTCTTGTGAAACCCAACTACCATAAATATTAGCAAGACTTTCAATAGCATCTTCCGATTCACCACCTATTAAAACCCTATCTGGATTTAATAAATCTTGAACAGCAGTACCTTCCGCTAAAAATTCTGGATTAGATAAAATATGGAAATTCACATCACTCCCTGTATTGTGTAAAATGCTCTTGATAGCTTGAGCAGTTCTAACGGGAAGTGTAGATTTTTCTACAACAATTTTATCTGTTTTTGCAACTTCAGCAATATTTCTAGCACAAAGCTCAACATATTTTAAATCTGCCGCCATGCCTTTTCCTTTACCATAGGTTTTGGTTGGAGTATTTACAGATATAAATATCATTTCAGATTCATTAATGGCTTTGTCAATCTCAGTAGAGAAAAATAGATTTTTGCCTCTTGTTTCGGCCACGATTTCGGCAAGCCCAGGCTCATAGATTGGTAATTTCGATACATCTTCATCATTCCAAGCAGCAATACGCTCTTCATTAATATCAACAATCGTTACCTTTATATTAGGATTTTTCTTTGCAATTACTGCCATAGTAGGGCCACCTACATATCCAGCACCAATACAGCATATATTATTTACTTTCATAGTTTTAAGTTTATTTGAATTGGGTCAATTTTCTATTTTGGATGACAAATTTGTAAGAAGATTTTTAATTCTTCTAAATTAATATATTAACGGCGTGTTTTTACGATTAACGCCTATTGATTTCGAAAACGAGCACATACTATCGCTATAATTGGAGCTTAATTATAGTAATCCTTATACCAATTCACAAAGGATTTTACACCATATTGTATAGAAGTGTTTGGACGATAATCATAATCTTTAATCAATTCATCTACATCTGCCCAGGTGCGTTCTACATCTCCTGGTTGAATTGGCAACATGTTTTTTTCAGCTTCTTTATCTAAATTGGTTTCAATCTCTTTAATAAAATCTAATAATTTTACGGAGTTATTGTTGCCAATATTATAGACTTTATATAATTCCTTTTGATCAACTCGTTTTGAAATAGGCTTTTCAATAATCCTTACAACGCCTTCCACAATATCATCTATGTAGGTGAAATCACGTTCCATTTTTCCGTGGTTAAATACTTTAATAGGTCTATCGTTAACTATGGCATCCGTAAAAAGGAACATGGCCATATCTGGTCTTCCCCAAGGTCCATACACAGTAAAGAAGCGTAATCCAGTGGTTGGGATTTGAAATAAATGACTATAAGTATGGGCCATTAACTCATTACTCTTTTTGGTTGCCGCGTATAAACTTATAGGATGATCTACATTATCGTCTGTAGAAAATGGAATCTTTTTGTTTAGCCCATAAACGCTAGAACTACTTGCATATACTAAATGCTTAATGCGATTGTGCCTACAGCATTCAAGAATATTTAAAAATCCCACTAAATTAGAATCTACATAAGTTTCAGGATTTTCTAGACTATATCTAACACCTGCCTGAGCTGCAAGGTTACAAACAACATCGAATTTTTCAGTTTTAAACAAATTTGGCAATGCATCTCTATCTTCCAAATTCATTCTAAAAAAAGAGAACTTATCATTTGTGCTCGAAGCACATTTTACATTAAATACCGTGGCGTCATTTCTATTAATGCCCAATTCTTTTAATCGCGAATACTTCAAATTAACATCATAGTAATCATTGATATTATCTAAGCCGATAACATCATGCCCTTTTTCTAAAAGTACTTTGGCTGTAAAAAAACCAATGAAGCCAGCCGAACCAGTTACTAAAATTTTCATCTTCTAATGAATATTTTTAAAATTTGTCCTCAAAGATGAAGATTTAATTTGAAGCCTCTAAATTTTAATCTACAAAATAACGGATTAATCGTTGATGTAATCAATTTTTAGAATTGTAGCTAGCGAATCACAGTTTTGTACAGTAAGTTCAATATCTTTTTCTTTGTAGGTATTGTCAATATGATAGACTTTACAAGAATCTAATGTCGTTTTACTTTTTGAAAAATCCACACTGCCATATTTTAAAAGATTCACGACAGTCAGGGAATCGAAAGTATTGTCTTTGATAAAATCAGCAGCTTCTCCTGAATAAGTAAAAGGCTTTGAGCTTATATTCTTGGTAGTCCTTGCATTGGGTCCATAGTCACAGGAGGCATCTTTACCATTTAAAAAGAACATTAGTATAATAAGGCCAATGGCAAAACCACCTAAGTAGTAGCCCAATCGATGGATAAATTTCATAAAAGTCTTTTTCTGTGTATTGGATCGATGTCGCGAAAGATTAAAAAATCAGTAAATTGGCATCATTATAGTCTAAACCAAACCATTCCGCTACAGATCTATTGGTTAAAATGCCGTGGTAAAAATACAACCCATTTTTTAAACCTCTATCAAAACGAAGTGCATTTTCCAAGCCACCATGTTCACCGATTTCTAAAAGATATGGTGTGAATATATTGCTAATAGAGACCGAAGCGGATCTAGAATAACGTGCAGGAATATTTGGCACGCAATAATGAGTGACACCGTTATGCTCAAAGGTAGGATGGTCATGTGTGGTGACTTCACTGGTCTCAAAACAGCCTCCCATATCTATACTTACATCTATAATAACTGATCCGCGTTTCATATGCTCCACCATAGTTTCCGTAACTACAATAGGTGAGCGGTTGGTGCCTCTTACTGCGCCAATGGCAACATCACAACGTTTTAACGCTTTTAATAAATTTTTAGGTTGCATCGTAGACGTATAAATAGTACGTCCTAAATTATTTTGAATGCAACGTAGTTTAGTGATAGAACTATCAAACACTTTAACATTAGCACCAAGACCAATAGCAGATCGAGCTGCAAACTCACCAACAGTTCCAGCACCAAGAATTAAAACCTCGGTTGGTGGTACGCCATTAATATTACCCATCATAAGTCCATTACCACCATTTACATTAGATAATAACTCTGAGGCAATGAGTATTGATGCTGTTCCTGCAATTTCACTTAGCGACCTAACTGCAGGGTAAGCACCATCTTCGTCTTTAATATATTCAAAAGCCAAGGCTGTAATTCGTTTTTTTGCTAAAGCTTCGAAATACGATTTACTTTGGGTTTTAATCTGCAAAGCAGAAATTAAAATGGTTTGTGGGTTGAGAAGTTTAACTTCATCTAAAGATGGTGGCTCAACCTTTAGAATCATCGGACAGGAGTAAACCTTAGCACTATCTTTGGTGACTTCTGCACCAGCTTCACTATAATCCTTATCTTTAAAATTCGCCCCTTCACCTGCACCAGACTCAAATAACACCCGATGTCCATTAGCAGTTAATGCAGAGACAGCATCTGGTGTCAAGCAAACACGTTTTTCTTGAAAATGCGTTTCTTTAGGGATGCCAATAAATAGCTCTCCTTTTTGTTTTAGAATCTCTAGAGTTTCCTCTTGAGGTAATAGTTGGGCTTTTGTAAATGGTGATAAAGATTTACTCATTAAAATCAGTGAATTAGCATCGAATATGCAAGATAATAAACACTTGCATGGATTACTAGATTATTCTCACTTCAAATTACGAATAATATCCTAAGGAATAAAATAAAGGATTAAAAATACTGCTTCACCTTGCCCCAAACTGTTTTTGGCTTGATCATAAATTCCTCCTCAAGCTCCTCCATGGTTTTATCATGGTCATTTATCTTATTAAACATTTGGGCCCTTATTAAATAGATAGATGGAATCACAATTGCCATAAAAGGTAGGAGCCAAATAATATGTAGTTCATCCATGAATATTATTTCATCATTGAAAGCACTTATAGTTTGAAATGAAAACATAACTATAGGAATTAGCAAGGCATGATACCACCAATGTTTACAGGTGAAAAACCAAATTAAAGATAATAATAAAGGGACAAACTTCATCATCAAGACCCAAATTCCAGTATTAGCGTTGCCATAGTAATTACTATCGTAAGTAAAGAAATAAGTTTCCCAAGTCTTTGTGTCAGGAACATATTCATATAAATAGAATAAGAAAGGAGTACCAGCTACTATTGTAGCAATGATACTCCCGACTATAATCTTACGACTATAAGACTTTTTATCCTCTCGTTGGAGGCTTAAGTGTTCTCTTGTCAACTTCTGTTGTAGTCTGTCCATCTAAGTCAATGATGTTTGTTGCTTGTACAGTAAACAACATTCCTCCGAAGATAGCGATTGCTAGTACTAGTTTTTTAGCGTTCATAATTTAAGGGATTTAATTAATTAATTGAGTCAAAGATAGGGTGCTGTTAACGTCCTAAAAAGTCAATTAGTGTTAAAATCCGAGAAATATAGAGGCTTTCATTACGGTTTTCCCGTAATTCTATTACTCTTTCGGTAGAAAGTTGGTGAAATTTCGTCTAAAATTTCGGTTCTGTCATAGCGATTTGTTCGGTTAAAATATTAGTGTCTATAGTTAATTTGAGGGATCTAATAGTGTCATCTATCTTAGTGATAGTAATAGTTTGGGCATCGTCTAAAAGCTCAGGGATACGCTCTGGCCATTCCATAAATAACCAATGGTCACTTACCAGATAATCTTCTATTCCAAAATTATAGGCTTCTTCAAGTGATTCTATTCTATAAAAGTCAAAATGATAGACTTTATCGTTTGGTATGCTATATTCGTTTACAATCGAAAAGGTTGGGCTAGTGGCAACATCATAACTATGCATGGCTTTTAATAATGCATTGATAAATGTGGTTTTACCCACGCCCATTTCACCATTGAATAAAATAGTTTTTGACTGCAAATGTTCTAAAACACTTGCAGCGATGGCATTAATATCCTTAATATGGTATGTTAGCTCTATGTTTTTCACTATAAACTGTTGACATATAGGCTACAATCTTAGCAAAAAAAAACCAAAAAACCTAGAAAAAAGTGTATTTCATCGGTATTTTTTGCTTTTAACAGATTTCATCAAAGTGCTTAGTAGCTATTTTGGATCCAAAACAACGAATGGAATAATCATTTCTTCTAGAGAAACACCACCGTGTTGATAGGTGTTTCTATAATAACTAACGTAATGGTTGAAGTTATTTGGGTACGCCAAAAACAAATCGCCTTTAGCGAAGATAAACGAACTACTCATCGTTAACGCTGGTAGATGTATGGATTTGGGATCTTTAACCGCCAAGACATCTTTATCCTGGTAAGTTAAACTACGACCTGTTTTATAGCGTAAATTGAGGCTAGTGTCTCTATCTCCAATAACTTTAGATGGCGCTTTAACGTTAATGGTACCATGATCTGTGGTTAGTATTAGCTTAAACCCTAGCTGCTGTGATAACTGAATCATTTCCAGCAAAGGTGAATTCTTAAACCAACTTTGAGTTAATGAACGATAAGCCTTATCGTTTGAAGCTAATTCTTTTACAACTTCCATTTCGGTTTTGGAGTGCGAAAGCATATCCACAAAATTATAAACGATAACATTCAAGTCGTTATCCTTTAAGGTTCTAAAGTTCTCGACGAGTTTTTTACCAGATCTTAAATTCGTGATTTTATGATATTCGTATTTGATATGATTTAGCCCTAGTCGTTTTAACTGCGCTCTTAAAAAATCATCTTCATGCATGTTCTTGCCGCCTTCGTCTGTATCGTTCTTCCAATATTGCGGATATAGTTTCTCCATATCTGCAGGCATTAATCCTGAAAATATGGCATTACGGGCATACTGCGTTGCCGTTGGCAAAATGCTAAAAAATGATAATTCAGATGCTTTCTTATAATAATTATTTACGATTGGCTCAAAGGCTTTCCATTGATCATAACGTAAGTTGTCAATGACCACTAAAAGCGTAGGTTGCTTATCACTCAATTCAGGAACAACTTTATCCTTAAATAGAGTATGGGACATTACTGGAGCATCTTCATTAGGTTGAAACCAGTCTTCATAATTCTTCTCAATAAATTTACCAAACTGCATATTAGCTTCTGTCTTTTGAGATTCCAATATGTCTGTCATGCCAGCATCTTCAATATCTTCCAATTGAAGCTCCCAATAGATTAATTTTTGGTATAAATCTGCCCATTCTTCATAAGAATTTACCATAGATAGATCCATGGCTATCTTTCTAAACTCTTGTTGGTAATTAGATGTCGTTTTTTCAGAAATCAAACGCGAATGGTCCAAATTCTTTTTTAAACTCAATAAAATTTGATTAGGATTAACAGGCTTTATTAAATAATCTGCAATCTTACTACCAATAGCCTCTTCCATGATATATTCCTCCTCGCTTTTGGTAATCATCACTACTGGAAGATTGGCACGACGTTCTTTAATCTCGTTTAAAGTTTCCAAACCCGTAAGTCCTGGCATGTTCTCATCTAGAAATACAATGTCAAAGTTCGTATCATTTATAATCTCTAAGGCCTCAGTACCGCTTTGGCAAGTTGTAACGTTATATTGTTTTTGCTCAAGAAAGAGAATATGAGGTTTCAGTAAATCAATTTCATCGTCAACCCAGAGAATATTTATGTTGTTCATGTATATTTGTTTCTAATTAATGAATTTTCAATTTGAAGTCTAATAATAAACTTAAAATATTTAACGATCCAATTTACGGATTTATTACCATTCCTAATTCGTCGATTTTTGATCTTATTCAGCACAAATACTTCCAAAGACTCCGAAGAATTAGTCAAATGGGATTATCATATTTAGTTTACCCTGGAGCACATCACACACGTTTTCACCATGCCTTAGGAAGTATGCATTTAATGCAGAAAGCTATCAATGTACTTCGTTTTAAAGGAGTTACAATCTCTTCAGACGAAGAAAATGGACTTTTAATTGCCATTCTACTTCATGATATTGGTCATGGTCCATTCTCTCATGCCATGGAGCATAGCATTGTAAATGATATTTCACATGAGGAAATTTCATTGCGTTTTATGGAAGAACTTAACGAAGAGTTTAACGGAAGTTTAACGTTAGCCATTTCAATATTCAGAGGCGAGTATGAAAGAAAATTTATGTGCCAACTAATTTCTAGTCAACTGGATATGGATAGGGCAGATTATTTAAAACGTGATAGCTTTTATACAGGAGTAGCCGAAGGGAACATAAATAGTGAGCGTTTGATTACCATGCTCAATGTTATTGATGACATGCTAGTAGTTGAAGAAAAAGGCATTTATAGCGTAGAAAAATTCTTAGTAGCAAGACGTTTTATGTATTGGCAAGTCTATTTACATAAGACTGGTGTTGTCGCAGAACAGTTGCTTACGCGTACATTAAAAAGAGCAAAAGAATTGGTGCAACTAGGAGAAAGTCTTAAGTGCAGTGATTCACTTTTGTTTTTCCTGAATTATGAAATTAATAAAAACAGTTTCAAGTCTGAAACCTTGAACGTTTTTTCTAAGCTAGATGACTATGATATAGTTGCGGCAATGAAAGATTGGCAATATCATGATGACTTTGTGCTCAAGAATCTGTGCGAAATGATCATCAATCGAGATTTATTAAAGATTAAGGTCAAAAATAAGCCGATTAAAATGTCCGAGCTTGCCAGGCATGCAAATGCTTTAATGGATAGGTATGATGTTTCAAAAATAGAAGCTGACTATTTTGTGTTTCATGGTGAAATAACAAATCAGGCTTATCATAGTAAAAAACACCATATTAATATTCTATTAAAATCTGGTAAGATCAAGGATATTGCAAAAGTAT
The DNA here is from genome assembly GCF_014243395.1 of Winogradskyella flava. Taxonomy (GTDB): domain Bacteria; phylum Bacteroidota; class Bacteroidia; order Flavobacteriales; family Flavobacteriaceae; genus Winogradskyella; species Winogradskyella flava. The sequence continues at coordinate 167,327 of NZ_JACLCP010000002.1, forward strand.
CGGATCAATTAAACCTTAAAGCGCTAAGTAAACCAGTTACCAAATATTATATGTGCTATCCTAAAAAGAAAATGTGATGCTTTTTTTTTACTTTTGCGGAAGCCAACCTAAATTATAAAATCAATTCATTGGAACATTCATATCCAAAATCTAGTATGCGTCAGGATCCATCAATAGGAATGTTCAATGCCTGCACTGAGCGAAGCCGAAGTGTGACCGTTGGTAAACAATTGAAATAACACATGAAATTCACAGCAGAACAAATCGCAGGTATTTTAGAAGGTACAGTTGATGGAGATCCAAATATTGAAGTTTCTAAGCTTTCTAAAATAGAGGAGGGTGTAAAGGGGTCTCTTACATTTTTGGCTAATCCTAAATATAAGCCATACATCTACACTACTAAGGCATCCATTACTATTGTGAATTCTGATTTTGAACCTGAGGAAGCTTTAACTACGACTTTAATCAAAGTAGATGATGCTTATGGAGCATTTACGAAGCTCCTAGAATATTATAACCAGATTAAAATGAATAAATCTGGAGTAGAAAATCCTAGTTTCGTCTCAGATTCTGCAAAAATTGGAGATGATATATATATAGGAGCGTTTACTTATGTGGGAGATAATGTTACTATTGGGGATAATGTGAAGATTTTTCCAAACTCATATATCGGAGATAATGTAACTATTGGAGACAATAGTATCGTGTTTTCAGGTGGCAAGATTTATTCTGATTGTATAATTGGTAAGAGTTGCGTTATTAATTCAGGGGCTATTATAGGAGCAGATGGTTTCGGTTTTGCACCAAACGAAAAAGGAGAATACTCTAAGGTACCGCAAATCGGGAATGTGATTATTGAGGACAATGTAGATATTGGCGCTGGTACGACTATAGATAGAGCCACATTAGGTTCTACAATTATTAGAAAAGGTGTAAAGCTCGATAATCAGATTCAAATTGCACATAACGTAGAGATAGGCAAGAATACTGTAATTGCTGCCCAAACAGGTGTTGCGGGTTCAACTAAAATCGGTGAAAACTGCCAGATTGGTGGTCAAGTAGGTATCGTTGGTCATGTAACCATTGGTAATAATGTAAAGATTCAGGCTCAATCTGGTATAGGCAGACATGTAAAGGATAATGAAGTATTGCAAGGCTCTCCTGCATTAACATATGGTGACTATAACAAATCTTACGTGTATTTTAAGAACTTACCAAAGATTGTTAAAAATATTAATGAAATCGAAAAGAAAGTAGATGGCAATAATTAAAACGGAAACGAAACAAAAGACCATTGAAAAGGAAGTAACTCTTAATGGTGTGGGACTTCATACAGGTGCCGATGTCACATTGGTATTTAAACCTGGAGCAGAAAATTCGGGTTTTGTATTTCAACGTATTGATTTAGAAGGTAGTCCAAAGATAGAGGCAGATGCTAACTATGTAACTAATACACAACGCGGTACATGCTTAGAAAAGAATGGCGTTACCATTCAAACTTGCGAACACGTTTTAGCGGCTTTAGTTGGTTTAGATATCGATAATGCCATTATAGAGCTCAATGCATCAGAACCTCCAATAATGGACGGTTCTTCTAAGTTTTTTGTTGAGGCTTTGGAAAAAGCGGGAATAGTAGAACAAGATGCTTGCAGAGAAGAGTATGTTGTAAAAGATGTTGTGTCGTATTCAGATGAAACTACTGGAAGTGAAATAATTTTAATGCCATCAAATTCCTACCAAGTCACAACAATGGTGGATTTTGGAACCAAAGTGCTTGGGACACAAAATGCTACCTTAAATTCGGTTTCGGATTTTAAAACCGAAATAGCAGATGCTAGAACGTTTAGTTTTTTGCATGAAATAGAAATGCTTTTGGAGAATGGGTTGATAAAGGGAGGTGACTTAAATAATGCCATCGTTTATGTCGATAAAGAATTATCTCCAGACACCATGGAAAAATTAAGAGTAGCTTTTAAAAAGGATAATATAGCTGTTAAACCAAATGGTATTTTAGACAACTTAACGTTGCATCACCCTAATGAAGCTGCGCGTCACAAACTTTTAGATGTTGTCGGTGATTTGGCTTTAATAGGAACTCGCATTAGAGGTAAGGTTATTGCTAATAAACCAGGTCACTTTGTAAATACTCAGTTTGCAAAGAAAATGTCTAAAATCATAAAGAACGAAAGAAGAAATAACGTTCCACAAGTAGATATGAATGCGACACCTTTAATGGACGTTAATCAAATAATGAATATGTTGCCGCATAGACAACCATTTTTATTATTGGATAAAGTTTTTGAATTGACAGATAACCATGTCATTGGATTGAAAAATGTCACTATGAACGAGGAGTTCTTCAAAGGACATTTCCCAGGACAACCTGTTATGCCGGGTGTATTAATCGTTGAAGCTATGGCGCAAACAGGTGGAATATTAGTCTTGAGCACAGTGCCAGATCCAGAAAATTATTTGACATTTTTTATGAAGATGGACAACGTTAAATTTAAACAAAAGGTGGTGCCTGGTGATACGCTAATTTTTAAATGTGAACTTATTACACCTATAAGACGAGGCATATGCCATATGCAAGGGTATGCTTACACGAATGGTAAGTTATGTGCAGAAGCAGAACTTATGGCTCAAATTTCTAAAGTAAAATAAAATGAACCAACCTTTAGCATACGTACATCCAGGAGCAAAAATAGCCAAGAATGTCGTTATAGAACCTTTTACGACCATACATAATAATGTGAAAATCGGAGAAGGCACTTGGATAGGAAGTAACGTTACCATTATGGAAGGCGCCCGTATTGGAAAAAACTGTAATATATTTCCTGGAGCAGTTATTTCCGCGGTTCCTCAAGATTTAAAATATAATGATGAAGATACTACTGTAGAAATAGGCGATAATGTTACGATAAGAGAATGTGTAACCATTAATCGTGGGACGACTGATAAAATGAAAACTGTTATTGGTGATAACTGTTTGATTATGGCTTACTGCCATATTGCCCACGATTGCGTTGTAGGTAATAATTGTATTTTTTCTAACAACAGTACTTTAGCTGGTCATATAACAGTAGGAGACTATGTTGTTTTGGCAGGTATGACTGCAGTTCACCAATTTTGTGCTATAGGAAATCATGCATTCGTCACTGGCGGTTCTTTGGTTCGTAAAGATGTTCCTCCTTATGTCAAGGCGGCTCGTGAGCCACTATCATATGTAGGAATTAATTCTGTAGGCTTAAGACGAAGAGGCTACAGTACAGAGAAGATTCGTGAGATTCAAAATATTTTCAGAATATTATATCAAAAAAATTATAATAATACTCAGGCTTCAGAGATTATAGAAGCAGAAATGGAAGCCACACCAGAACGCGACGAAATTCTTCAATTCATCAAGAACTCTCATCGTGGAATAATGAAAGGCTACTTCAAATCAAACTAATTATGCTTAATTTTTTTAAGCAGGAGCAAACAACTAACGGAATAAACGACTAAACAATATAATGGCAAGTACATCAGATATTAGAAACGGATTATGTATCAGATATAATCATGATATTTATAAAATTATTGAATTTTTACATGTGAAACCTGGCAAGGGGCCAGCATTCGTAAGAACAAAATTAAAAAGTGTAACTACGGGAAAAGTCTTAGATAACACCTTTTCGGCCGGTCACAAAATTGATGATGTTCGGGTTGAAACTCACAAATTTCAATATTTATATAATGATGGAGAATTCTATCACTTTATGAATGAAGCTGACTATACACAAATAAGACTTCTAGAATCTGCATTGGATCGTCCAGATTTAATGAAAGAAGGTGAAGTGGTTACTATTCAAATTAATTCTGAAGATAACATGCCGCTTTCGGTAGATATGCCAGCAACAGTAATATTAGAAGTAACTGCAACAGAACCTGGTGTAAAAGGAAACACCGCCACAAACGCTACTAAACCTGCAACTGTTGAGACTGGAGCGTCAGTTAATGTGCCTTTATTTATTAATGAAGGGGACAAGATTAAAATTGAGACGGATAAAGGGACTTACAAAGAGCGCATTAAAGAATAATAATTTTTGAAATTCCCAAAACCACATACTTTAGAGCAAATCGCAAATCTTATTGGTTGTGAATTTATAGGTTCTGATGACTTTCCTATTTTAGGAATGAATGAAATCCATGTAGTAGAGCCTGGTGACATTGTATTTGTCGATCATCCTAAGTACTACGATAAAGCTTTAGAATCGGCCGCAACTATAGTTTTGATCAACAAAGAAGTAGATTGTCCTGATGGTAAAGCACTTTTAATTTCAGATGATCCTTTTCGGGATTTTAATAAGCTTACAGAGCATTTTAAGCCTTTTCGCTCATCAAATGCAGCCATCGCGTCCGATGCTATAATAGGTGAGGGCACAATTATACAGCCTAACTGCTTTATTGGGAATAATGTTAGCATTGGAAAGAATTGTATAATTCATTCCAATGTCAGTATCTATGACGATACCATCATCAGTGATAATGTTACTATTCACGCAGGAACTATACTAGGAGCCAGTGCCTTTTATTATAAGAATCGACCTGAGGGTTATGACCAGTTAAAATCCGGAGGTCGCGTTATTATTGAAAATCATGTAGATATTGGTGCACTTTGTACGATTGATAGAGGTGTTACCGGAGATACTACTATTGGAGAAGGCTCTAAACTAGATAACCATATACAAATTGGTCATGACACTGTTTTAGGAAAAAAATGCCTTATAGCCGCTCATACAGCTGTAGCCGGTTGTGTGGTTATCGAAGATAACGTCACCCTTTGGGGGCAGGTTGGCGTTAAAAGTGGCATCACCATCAAAAAAGGTACAGTCCTCTTTGCGCAATCTGGCTTAGGTCATACCACGGAAGCAGGAAAGACGTATTTCGGATCACCAGCACAAGAAGCGAGATCTTTTTTTAAGGATAGAGCTTATATAAAGAAGATTCCAGAAATATTAAAAAAACTAAAAGATCAATAAATGTCCACACTAGAAGTAGTTAAAGCCTTTTATAATTCAGATTTAGCAAATGACTCTGATGTCGTTTCTCGTTGTTTTCATAAGGATTGTGAATTACATTGGACAAATAGTCAAGGCTTTAAACTACTTAAATACAACGATCTCACTGAATTTTTTAATCAAACAAGAAAAGCGTTTGATAATCTGAGATTTGAATTCACGCATTTAATTGAGTCAGGTTCAACAATTGTTACTAGGCATACTTTGTTTGGTTCTGCTATTGAAGATTCAAGCAATGAAACAGCTTTAGGTCATTTTTCAGCAATATGGGAAATCAAGGACGGCAAGCTATATAGAGGTTACGAAATAAGTCAACAGGCAGATGAAAACAATGCAGAAAGTATGGCTTCTTTCTCAGAAAGAAAAATATAAAAAGAGCTCGTATTTACGTATCAAAACTCTTATTTTTGCACAATTAAATTTATTAAAACTTAAAAACAACAATATCTAATGAGCGTTTTAGTTAATAAGGATTCCAAAATTATAGTACAGGGTTTCACGGGTAGCGAAGGGACATTCCATGCTAGTCAGATGATAGAATATGGTACCAATGTGGTAGGAGGTGTTACACCAGGTAAAGGCGGACAGACCCATTTGGATAAGCCTGTTTTTAATACAGTGGCAGAAGCTGTTGAAAAGGTTGGTGCAGATACTACTATAATTTTTGTTCCTCCGGCGTTTGCTGCAGATGCCATTATGGAAGCTGCTAATGCAGGTATCAAGGTTATTATTACAATTACTGAAGGAATTCCTGTTGCAGACATGATTAAGGCGGCTGATTACATAAAAGATAGAGATTGTCGTTTAGTAGGCCCTAATTGTCCAGGAGTGATCACTCCAGGTGAGGCAAAAGTGGGTATTATGCCTGGTTTTGTTTTCAAATCAGGTAAAGTAGGGATTGTTTCCAAATCAGGAACCTTGACATATGAAGCTGCTGATCAAGTAGTAAAGCAAGGTTTAGGTATAACTACAGCTATTGGTATTGGTGGTGATCCAATCATCGGCACAACAACTAAAGAAGCTGTTGAGTTATTAATTAATGATCCTGAAACCGAAGCCGTAGTTATGATTGGCGAGATAGGTGGTCAATTAGAGGCTGATGCAGCGAACTGGTATAAAGAAAGTGGAAGCAAAAAGCCTATTGTAGGATTTATTGCTGGCGAAACTGCACCTGCAGGACGTACTATGGGACATGCTGGCGCTATTGTAGGCGGTAGCGATGATACAGCCCAAGCTAAAAAGAAAATTATGAGAGCATGCGGGATTCACGTTGTGGATTCTCCTGCTGAAATAGGTAAGAGAGTAGCTGAAGTATTAGGCTAGAAACTCCCTTGTCAAACTGTTAAAAACCTTACAAAATCTTGTGAGGTTTTTTTATGTCGTCGTAATTTGTAATTGGTATATTTGAAAAGGGCATTTGCCTAAAAAGTAAATCTAACCAACCGAAATATATAAAGATGAAACTATTAGAAGGAAAAACAGCAATCATAACAGGTGCAAGTCGTGGTATTGGTAAAGGTATTGCCGAAGTTTTTGCACAGCACGGTGCAAATGTAGCATTTACTTATAGTTCTTCTGTGGAAGCTGCTAAGGCTTTAGAAAATGAATTAAATGCTCAAGGCATTAAAGCAAAAGGCTACCAAAGTAATGCTGCAAGTTTTGAGGAAGCTCAAGAATTAGCAGAAGATGTATTGGAAGACTTTGGAGCTATTGATATCCTTGTGAACAATGCCGGCATTACAAAAGATAACCTCTTAATGCGAATGGGAGAGGAGGATTTTGATAAGGTCATAGAAGTGAATCTAAAATCTGTATTCAATATGACTAAGGCCGTCCAGCGCACTATGCTAAAGCAACGCAAAGGCTCTATTATTAATATGAGTTCTGTGGTTGGTGTCAAAGGAAATGCTGGGCAAACCAACTATGCAGCATCTAAAGCAGGTATTATAGGGTTTTCTAAATCCGTCGCATTAGAATTAGGGTCTAGAAATATTAGAAGCAATGTCATTGCTCCTGGTTTTATTGAAACCGAAATGACAGCTAAGCTAGATGAAGAAACCGTAAAAGGCTGGAGGGCTGCAATTCCTTTAAAGCGAGGAGGTTCACCAGAAGATATAGCCAATGCATGCGTGTTCCTTGCTAGTGATATGAGTGCATATGTCACTGGACAGACGCTTAATGTCGATGGAGGAATGTTAACGTAGCGCAAAATATAATGAAAAAAACAATATATTTTTTTGCATTTCTAATTAGCAATTATTGTTTTGGGCAAAGTAATATTTTGACTGACTCAATTCTAAAACCTGGAATATATTTGAGTGTAGACCATATTTCAAATAATCATCCAATTGATCTAACTAACCTAAAGATCAAAAAAGACAGTGTTAAATATGGAACTGTTGGAAATACAAAGTATATGACAGTCTACGCTCTAGATATAACAAAAGATGAAGCGAAAAGAATTGGCAATATTCTAGGCTTTTGTGACGGTAAAAATATTTACCTATCACCTTTCTCGAATAGCTATTCAAAAGGAGCCTCATTTCATAAAACCGAAAAGATTGGCCATTTCTTATATTTTAATGGAATTAAAGAAGTAAATATGCCGCAGCAAAATTTATTTTGGTTAACCGATTGCCAAAACTTGGTAGACTTAAATAAAAAAGAATTGGTCAGTAATTTAACTAATGGTAAACTTAAAAAAATCATTTCTAACAATAAAGAATTACTAAATAGGTTTAAAAAGGAAAAAAAGAAGAGTACAGTATATAGAAAATACTTGAAAGAGTATTGTGAAGTTAAATAATTTATTAGTTCCTGTAAATAGTCTTAATGCAGAACGAGACAATAATATATATGATTATGGCTGGAATAGCAGCGCTTTTATTAGCGCTGTTTCAGTATATATACAAATCGAAAGTTAAATCTAACATAAAATATGTCCTCCTTGCTCTTAGGGCCATATCAATCTTCGGAATATTACTATTGCTCATCAATCCAAAATTTGAATCTAACACCTATTATGACGAAAAACCTACATTAGTTGTAGCTGTAGATAATTCGCAGTCTGTTTCTTATTTGGAGCAAAATGAAAATGTCAATGAGATTTTAGAAACGCTCGAATCCAATGCTAAACTGAAAGAACGTTTTGAAATAAAAACATACAGTTTTGGAAAATCGGTAAGCGACTTGGATAGTCTAAATTATAATGAACGACAATCAAATATTTCACAAGCCTTAAAACAATTTGGTGAAGTCTACGCTAATCAGACGGCGCCAATAGTAGTAGTTACAGACGGTAACCAAACTTACGGATCGGATTATAGCTATATTTCCAAATCAGTAAAACAACCTTTATATCCTATTATTCTTGGGGATTCTACAATATATTCTGACCTGAGCATTAAACAACTCAATGTAAATCGTTATGTGTACTTAAAGAATAAATTTCCTATAGAGATTATTGTTAATTATAATGGGAACGAATTAATAAATACGGAGTTAAAGATTTACTCTGGTAATTCTGTAGTATTTAGAGAGGCGCTTCAATTTGATGCTTCTAAGACTTCAGAAATTATATCTACAGCGCTAACTGCTAATAGTGTGGGTGTTAAAACCTATCGTGTAGAATTAAATCCACTAAACAATGAAAAGAATACCGTCAATAATTCTAAAAATTTTGGCGTTGAAGTTATAGATCAGAAGACCAATATTGCTTTAGTTTACGATAGATTACATCCAGATTTGGGTGCTTTGAAAAAAGCTATTGAAAGTAATGAACAACGAAGCGTATCTATTCTTAAACCACAAGACTACTTAAATCAAATAAATGATTTTCAATTAGTTATTGTCTACAATCCAAATATCAACTTTAATTCAGTTTTAAGTGAAATTTATACGCAAAAATTGAACTCATTTATCATAACAGGGACCACAACCAATTGGAATTTGCTCAATAGTTCACAATCCTACTTCAAACAAACCATAACCAATCAAACTGAAGATTTTCAGCCGCTTTTAAATAGAAACTACAATACATTCATTATAGATAATTTAAGTTTTGAAAATTATCCTCCATTGCAATCAGAATTTGGAAAGTTGGAATTTTTAGTGCCTCATGATGATATTCTCACTAAATCAGTAAACGGTATCGACACTGGAGAATCCATGCTCTCAACTTTCGAAGTTAATAACACTAAGCACGCTTTGCTAAATGGGGAGGGTATTTGGAGATGGCGAGCCCAATCTTTTTTAGACATGGAGAGCTTCAATGATTTCGATAATTTTATGGGTAAATTGGTGCAATACCTAAGTTCTAATAAAAAGAGAAATCGTATCAACATTGACTACAAATCGTTTTACAACGGTAATGATGATGTGATTATTTCCGCTCAATATTTCAACAAAAATTTTGAATTCGACGATGCAGCATCATTAACTATTGTTATTAAGAATAAGGAGAACGACAACATAAGGGAAGTACCATTACTCTTAAGCAATGGCAGCTATACCGTAGATTTAAGTGGTATTGATTCAGGTTCTTATGATTTTACGATAAAACATAATTCAGAGTCGATATCTGCATCTGGCAGCTTTCGGGTTTTGGAATATAATGTTGAACAGCAATTCTTAAATGCAGATATTGATAAACTTCAATCTATTGCAAACAATAGTTCTGGTAAGGCATTCTTCGTTTCAGAATATAATAATTTAATAGAGAATTTACTTAACGATAATCGATATGTGACCATACAGAAAAGCACTAAAAATATCGTACCTTTGATAGATTGGAAATATCTGCTCGGATTAATAGCACTCAGTTTATTTTCTGAGTGGTTTATAAGAAAGTATAACGGACTAATTTAAATAATAAATAATAATGGAAAAATTACCAAAAATCGGACTTCCCATCTTAATAGGGGTAGTAGTAATTGTAATATTAGTTGCAAAATCTTTAGTTACAATCGGTCCAGGTGAAGGAGGTGTCTTATTTGAGCCACTAGGAAATGGTATTAATACAGAAAGAACTTATGGTGAGGGCTTTCATATTGTAGCGCCTTGGAACGACATGATAGTTCAAAAAGTTAGGCAACAATCTATTTCAGATAATATGAATGTGTTATCAGTAAATGGTCTAGATATCACAGTAAGCGGTACGATTTGGTTTGAGCCAGAATATAAAAACTTAGGGAAACTGATTCAAACTAAAGGTGAAGATTATATTAGAGAATTATTAAATCCTGCAATTAATGCCGCGGCAAAGAGTGTGGTAGGGCGTTATACTCCAGAACAATTATATTCTAGTAAAAGAGACATTATAGAGTTGGAGATTTTAGAAGAAGTAAGAAAAGAACTTGATGGTCAATATGTAAATGTTAAAAGAGTTTTAGTAGAAAATGTAAAACTACCAACAACAATTAAAGATGCTATTGAACGAAAACTTAAGCAAGAACAAGAATCGTTAGAATATGAATTTAGATTAGTCACTGCAAAAAAAGAAGCTGAAAAAGTAATTATTGAGGCGCAAGGTAAAGCGGATGCTAACCGTATTTTAAGCGCATCCTTAACGGACAAAATTCTTCAAGACAAAGGTATTGAAGCTACTGTGAAATTATCAGAATCTTCTAATAGTAAGGTAATCGTTATAGGTTCTGGAGATAGCGGAATGCCAATTATTTTAGGAAATCAATAAATACAAAGGCAATTATTAATAATATCTTAAAAATTAATTTTTGTTCAATTATTATTTGGAATTATTAAATAATTTTAGCAAACTTTGCTTTAAGAATTAAAGACATGATTTTTATCCAAACACATCATCATTTTCATACAATCGCTCAAGCGAGGTGAAAATGTATTGGATAAATTAAAATATATTTTAAAACCCGTTTGAGAATTCAAACGGGTTTTTCATTTCAAAAATCTAGTGAGTTCTCAGAGCATACTAATTAATAACATGAGTAAACTAAAAATTGCAGTTCAAAAATCGGGTCGTCTTCATGACGACTCTATGAAAATTTTAAAAGAAATTGGTATTTCTATTGATAATGGTAAAGATCAGCTCAAAGCGTCTGCTCGTAACTTTCCATTAGAAGTGTTTTACCTAAGAAATGGAGATATACCACAATACTTAAAAGATGGCGTAGTAGACGCGGCAATTATTGGTGAGAATGTCTTAATTGAGAAAGGCAATGATATTACAATTGTTGAGCGACTAGGTTTTTCTAAATGCAAAGTATCTATTGCTGTGCCTAAATCTTCGGATGCAAAGCGCTTAAAAGATTTAGAAGGAAAGCGTATAGCGACATCTTATCCAAATACAGTAAATCAGTTTTTAAAAAAACAAGGTGTTAAGGCCAATTTGCACATCATTAATGGCTCAGTAGAAATTGCTCCAAACATTGGTTTGGCAGATGGTATTTGTGATATTGTGTCTAGTGGTAGCACTTTATTTAAAAACGGATTAAAAGAGATTGAAGTACTTTTAAAATCTGAAGCCGTATTGACAACATCACCAAAAATCTCTGCAGACAATCAGGCAATCATTAATAAGATTCAATTTAGATTAAAATCTGTTTTAAAAGGAAGGCAAAGTAAGTATGTGCTACTGAACGCTCCAAATGATAAGGTAAAAAACATCATAGATATATTGCCTGGAATGAAGAGCCCGACAGTATTACCCTTGGCAATTGAAGGATGGAGCTCTGTACATTCTGTAATTAACAAAGGAGAGTTTTGGGAAATTATTGATGAATTAAAAGCCAATGGAGCAGAGAGTATTTTAGTGTGTCCAATCGAAAATATGGTGTTGTAATATGAAGTTGATCGAAAATCCAAAAAAAGAACAATGGGTAGATATATTAAGACGCCCAACCAAAACAGTAGACGATATTGAGTCGATTGTTAATACTGTTTTTAGCGATGTCAAAGCCAATGGAGATAAAGCAGTAGGTCAATACACTTTTAAGTTTGATAAAGTAGAATTAGATACTCTGACAGTTTCAGAAGATGAAATCATTGAAGCTTCAAACAACGTTTCAAATGAATTGAAAGATGCCATCCGATTAGCAAAATTAAATATTGAAAAATTCCATACGGCTCAAAAAACAGATAGAGTTTATCTAGAGACAATGAATGGTGTTGAATGTTGGCAAGAAAAGCGTCCTATTCAAAAAGTAGGTCTTTATATTCCAAGTGGTACAGCACCATTATTCTCAACGGTTTTAATGCTTGCTGTACCAGCAAAAATTGCTGGTTGTAAGGAGATTGTGTTGTGTTCTCCACCCAACAGTGAAGGTAAGATTGCAAATGAAATATTATATACAGCACAACTATGTGGTGTGACTAAATTAATTAAAGTAGGTGGTATTCAAGCTATTGCTGGATTGACTTTTGGCACAGAATCTATTCCTCAGGTATATAAAATTTTTGGTCCAGGTAATCAATATGTGACCGTTGCTAAGCAATTGGCTACCAAGTATGGCGTGGCAATAGACATGCCAGCTGGTCCAAGCGAATTATTAGTCATGGCTGATGAATCTGCTAATCCGACTTATATAGCATCAGATTTATTGAGTCAAGCAGAACACGGGTCAGATAGTCAGGTGATTTTAGTGACGACTTCAAAATCATTTGCAGAACGTGTTAGCACCGAAGTCAATGAACAACTAGAAGTATTACCGAGAAAAGACATAGCAAGAGATGCTATTGCCAACTCCAAGTCTATTATAGTAAATGACTTCAAGATAGCCTTAGAGTTAATTGATGAATATGGTCCTGAACACTTCATAGTATCTACGAATTATAACGACTTCTTTGCAGAAAATATTGGTAATGCAGGTTCTGTATTTATAGGTGATTATACACCGGAAAGTGCAGGTGATTATGCTTCTGGTACAAACCATACCTTGCCAACAAATGGGTTTTCGAAGGCATATTCTGGAGTCAACTTAGATAGCTTTCAAAAAAGTATGACCTTTCAAAAAATATCTAAGAAAGGCATAGTAACTATAGGTCCGGCAATTGAACTTATGGCTGAAGCTGAAGGTTTGCATGCTCATAAGAATGCCGTGACGCTACGATTAAAAGATTTGAAAAATAAATAGACTTGTCATGCTGAACTTGTTTCAGCATCTCAAACCAATAATAGACTCTGAATTGAATTCAGAATGACAGCGATGAAAGAAATAGTTGTAAATAACCTTTTAAGAGAAAACATAAAGCACATCAAGCCGTATTCATCAGCAAGAGATGAGTATAAGGATGCCAGTGCAGATATGGTTTTTATTGATGCTAATGAAAATCCATTCCAAACGAATGTGAATAGATATCCTGATCCACAACAGACTAAGGTTAAGGAGCGATTAGCTGAGATAAAAGGTGTCTCAACATCTCAAATCCTATTGGGTAATGGTAGTGATGAAGTTTTGGATTTATTGTTTAGAGCTTTTTGTGAGCCTAGACAAGATAATGTCATCACGTTGCCACCAACTTATGGAATGTATAAAGTGTTGGCTGATTTAAATGCGGTTGACATTATTTCAGTAGAGTTAGATGATGATTTCGAACCAAAAGTTGATAAAATACTCCATGTTCAAAACGACAATTCAAAGTTGTTGTTCTTATGTTCTCCAAACAATCCGACAGCAAATAGTTTCAGTGCTAACAAAGTAGAAGAACTGATTAATGGATTTAAAGGAATAGTAGTCATTGACGAAGCCTACATTGATTTTTCAGCTAAAGCAAGTTGGCTTAGCAGAATTAATGAATTTCCAAATCTTATTGTAACTCAAACTTTGTCCAAAGCCTATGGTTTGGCAGGAATTCGTTTAGGAATCTGTTACGCTTCAGAATTTATTATTTCAGTATTGAATAAAATAAAACCACCTTATAATGTTAATCAATTAACTCAAGAAAAAGCCCTTGACCGTTTAAATGAAATTGGCGCAGTAGAGGAACAGATAGCTTCAATTTTAAAAGAACGAAGTGTACTAATTTCAGAATTGAACAACTTCTCTTTTATAAAAACTATTTATCCATCAGATTCCAATTTTGTTTTAGCAAAAGTAGATGACGCAGATTTTCGCTATAAACAGTTGATTGATAAAGGAGTTGTAGTTAGAAATAGAACTAAACAACCCTTATGTGAAAATTGCCTACGATTTACTGTAGGAACCTCAAATGAGAATAAGCTATTAATTAAGATACTAAATCAACTATGATGAAGCCTGTACTATTTATCGATAGAGACGGAACATTAATTAGAGAGCCAGCAGATGAGCAAATCGATTCATTTGAGAAGCTGGAATTCTATCCTAAGGTTTTTCAATACCTGAGCAAAATAGCTAAGGAATTGAATTTTGAAATTGTGATGATTACCAATCAAGATGGATTGGGTACAGAGATATATCCTGAAGATACGTTTTGGCCAGTTCATAATTTTGTATTAAAAACCTTTGAGCAGGAAGGTGTTGTGTTCAAAGAACAATTTATTGACAGAACATTTGCAAAGGACAATGCACCAACACGTAAGCCTAATACTGGATTGTTGACCAAATATTTTTCAGATGATTATGACCTAATCAAGTCATTTGTAATTGGAGATCGTCTAACAGATGTCGAGTTGGCAAAGAATTTAGGCGCTAAAGGGATTTTTATTAACGACAATACTAACCTCGGTACAGACGAGGTGACCATGAGTAATAATGAGCTACAAAATTATATCGCTTTAGAAACCAATGATTGGGAAGCTATCTACAGGTTTCTCAAAACTACCGAACGTGTTGGATCCATTGAGCGTAACACCAACGAAACTAAGATAAAGATAGATCTTAATTTGGATGGAACTGGTAAAAGCAATATCGATACTGGAATTGCTTTTTTTGATCATATGTTAGACCAAATTGCGCGTCATGGCCAGATTGACTTAAACATTAAGGTTGATGGCGATTTAGAAGTCGATGAACACCACACCATAGAAGATACAGCTATTGCTTTAGGAGAAGTATTCTCAAAAACTCTAGGCAATAAACTTGGCATTGAACGCTATGGATTCTGTTTGCCAATGGATGATTGCTTAGCACAAGTAGCCATTGATTTTGGTGGTAGAAACTGGTTAGTTTGGGATGCAGATTTCAATCGTGAAATGATTGGTAAAATGCCAACTGAAATGTTTTATCACTTCTTTAAATCCTTTACGGATGGTGCAAAGTGTAATTTAAATATTAAAGTAGAAGGAACAAACGAGCATCACAAGATTGAGGCCATTTTTAAAGCCTTTGCCAAAGCAATTAAAATGGCAGTAAAACAAGATGTGGATAAAATGATTTTACCATCTACTAAAGGAGTGTTGTAATGGATTTAAAGATTGTAAATTACGGTGCTGGTAATATTAAGAGTATTCAATTCGCTTTTCAGCGTCTAGGTTACAATGCAGTGCTATCTGATAATTCAGCTGAAATCATAAAGGCTGACAAGGTGATTTTTCCAGGTGTTGGCGAAGCAAGTTCAGCCATGAAAATGCTTAAAGAGA
Organism: Winogradskyella flava; assembly: GCF_014243395.1. Lineage (GTDB taxonomy): Bacteria > Bacteroidota > Bacteroidia > Flavobacteriales > Flavobacteriaceae > Winogradskyella > Winogradskyella flava. Next base: position 182,918 of record NZ_JACLCP010000002.1, read on the forward strand.
GTGGTCTCGATTCGCTTATGCCGCAGCTAAAACAACCAGTGCTAGGAATTTGTTTGGGCATGCAATTGATGTGCAATCATACAGAAGAGGGAGACACGGAAGGTCTCGGTATTTTTGACACCAATGTAAAACGCTTTTCTAATCGGATTAAAGTGCCCCAAATGGGATGGAACACCGTTAAGAATTTAAAGTCAGGTCTGTTCAATAATATTATTGAAGGCGACTACATGTATTTAGTGCATAGTTATTATGCGGAGCACTGTAATGAAACCATTGCTACCTCAGATTATGACATTGAATATGCTTCCGCACTAGAGCATGATAATTTTTTTGGTGTGCAGTTTCACCCTGAAAAGAGTGGAAAAACAGGTGAGAGGTTGTTGAAAAATTTCCTTGAACTTTAAATGAAAATAAAATATTAATTAAAAATGTTCCTGCTTTCGCAGGAAGTAGACATGAGAATTATACCTGCCATAGACATTATAGAAGGAAAATGTGTTAGACTCACCAAAGGTGATTACGATACTAAAAAAATATATAATGAAAATCCTCTTGAAGTCGCTAAGGAATTTGAGGCCTCTGGCATTGAATATCTACATCTTGTAGATTTAGATGGTGCCAAAGCCAAACATATCGTTAACTATAAAGTTTTAGAACAAGTAGCTTCCAAAACCTCTTTAAAGATTGATTTTGGTGGTGGCTTGAAGTCCAATGAAGATTTAAATATTGCATTTAATTGTGGCGCCAGACAAATTACAGGTGGAAGTATTGCCGTAAAGGATAGAAAAACATTTGAAGGTTGGTTATCAAAATATGGTCCACAAAAAATTATTTTAGGAGCCGATAGTAATGATGGCAAGATAGCCATCAATGGTTGGCAAGATAATAGCAAGGAAGAAGTTATAAGCTTTATAAAAGCGTATCAAAGAAAACGAATTCAGTATGTCATTTGTACGGACATTTCAAAGGACGGTATGCTGGAAGGTCCCTCAATAGACTTATATCGACAAATAATTAAAGCTTGTAGCAACAGTAGTGGTGCTCAATCCATAAAATTGATTGCTTCTGGAGGAGTTTCTGGAATTGATGATCTACATGAATTGAAAGCTATAGGTTGTGAAGGTGCCATTGTTGGAAAAGCCATTTATGAAAATAGAATTTCTTTAAAGGAATTAGAACAATTTATATTACATACGTAATCATGCTTACAAAACGAATTGTTCCTTGTTTGGACATAAAAGATGGTCGCACTGTAAAGGGTGTTAACTTTGTTGATTTGCGCGACGCAGGCGATCCTGTGGTATTGGCTAGACAATACGCCGAATTGGGCGCAGATGAACTAGTGTTTTTAGATATTTCTGCAACACAAGAAAAACGTAAAACTATGCATGACATGGTATTAAAAGTTGCAGAGCAAGTCAATATTCCATTTACGGTAGGTGGTGGAATTTCTTCTGTTGAAGATGTCAATGATTTGTTGCATTGTGGCGCAGACAAAGTATCCATAAACTCTTCTGCGGTGAAGCGTCCAGAATTGATTAATGAACTTTCAGAAAAATTTGGTAGTCAGTGCGTCGTGGTGGCAATTGATGCAAAAAAAATAGGAGAGGAGTGGTTTGTGCATTTGGCAGGTGGTACTATTCCAACAACTATTAAATTATTCGAATGGGCTAAAGAGGTTGAGGAGCGTGGTGCTGGAGAAATCTTATTCACTTCCATGAATCATGATGGAACAAAAGCAGGATTTGCCAACGAGGCCTTGGCTAAACTTTCAGAATTAGTTAATATTCCTATTATTGCATCAGGTGGAGCGGGAACCGTTCAACATTTTGCCGATACATTTATTAAAGGAAAAGCAGATGCGGCTTTGGCAGCTAGTGTGTTTCATTTTGGAGAAATTCCAATATTAGAACTGAAGAATCAATTAAGAAAACAAGGAATTGAAGTAAGGTTATGAATATAAATTTCAATAAAAATACAGATGGCTTAGTACCAGCTATCATTCAGGATGTTAAAACAAAAAATGTTTTAATGCTCGGTTATATGAATAAGGAGGCTTTGGAAAAAACAAAGGCATCTGGCTTAGTAACATTCTTTAGTAGAACAAAGAAAAGACTTTGGACAAAAGGAGAAGAAAGTGGTAATGTTTTGCATCTAATAGATATAAAATTGGACTGCGATAGTGATACGCTTTTAGTTTCGGTAAACCCGAAAGGTCCGACATGCCATAAGGGTTCTGATACATGCTGGAATGAGAAAAACAAAGCATCTTTTGGGTTCCTTTCGACTTTAGAAGATGTAATTACTTCGAGAATTGAAAATGCAGATACCCAAAAATCTTATGTAGCTTCTCTTTTTGCTAAGGGTATTAATAAAGTTGCTCAAAAAGTAGGTGAAGAGGCTGTAGAAGTTGTTATAGAAGCCAAAGACAATAATGATGAGTTATTTTTAGAAGAAAGCTCAGACTTATTATTTCATTATTTAATGCTTTTACAGGCAAAAAACTTCAAATTAAACGATGTGGTTTCCGTACTTGAGAAAAGGCATACGAAATAATGAAAAATGTATTTCTTAATTGAAGTTAGTTCTAACGTAACTTTATTTGCAAATAATTGTGAATAGGAAGTACTATTATAATTATCGAAATCCGATGATACTACGATTCCTCTTGAAATAAATGCACCCACTGGTGCTCAATTACAGACAAAAACCTAGAAATTAGTCATAGAATAAATAGCTAAGACATAAAACCTTTAAAAACTACTGTGTCAAATCGCAGTAGTTTTTTTATTGTGGACTTTTTAGTTTTCAATAAAATAGCGTTCTTGCCAATATGTTTGAAAAGCGTTTTTACTATCTATTAAAAATTCAGTATTTGGGTTATCGTTTTCATGGTTGGCAAAAGCAACCTGATGTAAAGACCATACATTTAATGATAGATCGTACTCTAAAATATATTCTTGGTGAAACCCGTTTTAAAACCTTGGGAGCTGGACGCACTGATGCCATGGTTTCTGCCAATGAAGCCGCATTAGAGCTGTTTATTTATAAGGAGCCAATAATGGATTTTGATGAGTTCCTAAAGCTCTTTAATCATAATTTACCACAAGACATACGAGCATTGTCCATCAAAGAAGTAGATAAGGACTTTAACGTTATCCAAGATTCAAAAATCAAAGAGTATCATTATGTCTTTTCAGAAGGTCAAAAGAACCATCCGTTCTGTGCGCCAATACTAACAACGATTTTAGAACCTCTTGATGTTGATTTAATGAAAAAAGGTGCCAAGTTATTTCAAGGTTCTCACAATTTTAAAACCTATTGTTATAAGGCTACTGACAAAGGAGAGTATCTTAGAACTATAGATTCTTCAGAAATTTTTAATAACACTATTTACCGAGCGAATTTCTTTCCAGAAAAATCCTATGTATTTAAAATAAAAGGTAAAGGTTTTATGCGAAATCAAATTCGCCTTATGTTTGGTTGTCTAATCAAATTAGGTAGAGGAGAGGTAACCTTAGATTATATAAGGACTACATTGAAAGAAGATAGCACAGAAGTTATGGACTATATTGCACCAGCTTCAGGATTGATTTTACATTCCATAAATTTTGAATAAAAAAAGGCACTAGCGTTTAAACTAATACCTTTTTTAAGATTGGTTGGTTAATTTTTAGTTGATCCAATTTTTTCTGGCTGCGTCTCTAGAAAATAAGATCAATAATATGGCCACAACAGGAATCGCTATTGCCATAGTTAGTTCAAATGTATTTACGGTTAAATTCATATCTGCATAAATATCATTAAGTACGTAATTGTGTAATATTTGGCCTAACACAGCGATAAACGAAATTACAAAAAATGGCTTTGCCCAAGATTTTCTTATTAATAAAAAAACACAGCCTAAAAAGCCACAGAAGACTGCCAAGGCATAACATGCTGTATACCATGCAGGAAAATCTAGCATTTGAAACGCTTGTTGCCTCTCGTCCAACTGCGAAATCATTTCATCCGTCATAAAGGCATCTGCCAAATAAGCCATTACTCCCATTGCATTCCAGAGCAGTGCAATTACACTCACAACCCAGAACCAAATGGGTGGTTTGTTAATAGAATTTGTCATAATAATGTTGATTTAAATTAGTTAGTATTTAGCAGAAAAGGCTGCTCAATTAATTAACAATGTATAAAAAATATCGTAAATCCTAAATTGCTAATAAAGTTTGAACCAACAAAAAAGGGTGAAAATTATTTTCACCCTTTCTAAATTCCGTTATAAATAGTTAATCTACTACATGTAATTTTGGTTCTTTATCAACAAACTTTCCGTTGACAGATTCGCCGAGTATGATAACTTCTTTCGAACGCTCATACATTTTTATGGCACGATGCATCTGCAATTTTGTTCCACTGTAAAGTTTTACGCCTGATTTTGAACCTTTGTTTCTGATTTCAATATAATAACCATCTTTTAGTTTAGTTGGTCTTGTTGCTGGTCTACCCATAAAATTTGATTGTGTTTTAAAAAAGTTATGCATTATACTGAAAATTCCCGCAACACACAAGTTTATTTTTGAGAATCTAATTCAAGATATTAACAGTTAAATTTCATTAACATATCCTACCCATGTTAACATAAAATTATCATAATAGAAGTACACTGGTGTTAAACCTTGTTAAGTCACTTGACAAACTTTAATACACGCCTATATTAAATAGTGTACAATTAAGTTTAACCAAATAAAAATTTAAACAATAGTTATGAACTACTTAAATATTAAAGACGAAAAATTATTACCAACTGTTGTAGAACTCAACACTTTATTAGCCGATTATCAAATTTATTACCAGAATCTCAGAAATTTCCATTGGAATATTTTAGGCGAGAATTTCTTTGAACTTCATGAGAAATTTGAAGAACTCTACACCGACGCAAGGATAAAAATAGATGAAATAGCGGAACGTATATTAACACTGCGTTACCACCCGATGAGTAATCTAAAAGATTTTTTAAAAACAGCTTCAATTGAAGAAGCGTCCTCAAAATTAACTGATAAGGAAATGGTCAAGACTATTTTAAATAATCATGCTACACTACTAGTACAAATGACCAAAGTCATAGATAAAGCACAAGCTTCTAATGATGAGGGAACCATAGATTTAATTGGGGCCTACATTAGAGAATTGGAGAAAAGTAGTTGGATGTTAGATGCATTTACAAAAGAAACAGAATCACAATTAAATGAGACAGTTTTAGAAAGATAAGCGTTAAGTTCATCTAAAATGAATCTTTTAATTAAAAAAACATAATAATGAAATCACAATTTAATGAAGCCCTTGGAAATCTTATAGATAAATTACAAGGCTGGTTTAATACGACTATAGAATACATACCAAATTTTATATTGGCTGTCTTAGTGATGGTAGCTGCCTATTACACTTCTAAATACACGAGTAAATTTATTGGAAAATTAGTATCTAAGCGAGTAGAACAGGACTCTATAAAGAATGCTATTTCAAGAGTTTCTGCTGTCGTCATCGTTGCCTTGGGTTTATTTATGGCCTTAGGCGTTATGAATTTAGGCAAGGCCTTAACCTCTTTGCTAGCAGGTGCTGGTGTCGTTGGTTTGGCCATTGGTTTGGCACTACAAGGAACTTTGGCAAATACATTTGCTGGCTTAATCTTATCATTTAGAAAGAAAATTCAAATAGGAAATTGGGTAGAAACTACTGGTTTTTCTGGTGAAGTCATAGATATTAATCTAAAGGATTTTACATTAAAGGAAGCTGATAATAATATTGTAGTAATTCCTAACAAAACCATATTGGAAAATCCGCTTAAGAATTATTCCCTTACAACACGAATGAGAGTGTTTTTGGAGTGTGGTGTAGGCTACGAATCCGACTTGGAAAAAGTAGAACAACTCACAAAAGATGTTATAGCCAATACTTTTGAGCAAGTTGAATCTGCAGATGACGTAGAATTCTATTATACAGAATTTGGAGATAGTTCTATCAACTATTTGTGCAGATTCTGGATTGATGCTGAAAGTATGCTCGAAAAAATGAAAGCTAAAACAAAAGCCATTATTGAAATTAAAAAGGCTTATGACAAAGAGGGCATTAATATTCCATTCCCGATTAGAACACTGCAGTTCGATAATAAGCTTAGTGTTAAATCTCCCGATTTGCAAGAAGCGTTTTCAAATAATTAAAAAGTTAAATAATAAGTTTTTGAGTGATTCAGAATAGTTCTGGTTTCACCTAGTAATCTGTTGAACAGAATTACTGAATATATTAATCATAAAAAAATGAAAAATTATGTTACGTTGGACAATCACATTTATAATCATTGCAATAATTGCCGGAATCTTAGGATTTGGAGGTATAGCAGGAGGGGCGGCTACAATAGCTAAAATATGCTTCTTTATATTTTTAGTACTTTTTGTACTATCCTTATTTAGAGGGGCTTCCAAAAGAATATAATTGACTAGAAGCACAAATCAAAACGCAATATTAACCACTAAATTTAGAACAATGAAAAAACTCATATACATATTTATGGCACTATTTAGTCTAAGCTTAATGACCACGAGTTGTAGAGAACAAAAATCAACAGGCGATAAAGTAGAAGAGGCCGTTGATAAAGCTAGCGATGCAGTCGAGGATGTAGCAGATGATGTTTCGGACGAAGTAGAAGATTTAGTAGACGACAATAAATAATTAAGCTAAAGAAAGCCATCAATTAAGATGGCTTTTTTTATTTTTATACAAATCTTAAACAATGAGCACTACGATACCTAAAGAAACCCTTACATTTTTCAAAAAACTGGCCAAGAATAATGAACGGGATTGGTTTAATGAACACAAACCTGAATTTAAGGCTATTGAGGCCAAGGTTAAGTCTGCATATAATCATCTTGGCGAATTGATGAGTGCTCACGATCAAATAGAAAAGATCAAAATCTTCAGGATCTACAGAGATGTACGTTTCTCGAAAAACAAGCTTCCTTATAAGACACATTTTGGCGGTTCGTTTGCCAGAAAAAAACCAGAATTAAGAGGTGGTTATTATTTGCATATTCAACCTAATAACGAATCATTTATTGCGACTGGTTTTTGGGATCCTAATAAAGAAGACCTACTGCGCATACGAAAGGAGTTTGAGATGGATGATAGTGAAATTCGTGATATCCTAAATGATAAAACGTTTAAAGGCACTTGGGGAGGATTCGTAGGTGATGAGTTAAAGACTGCACCAAAGGGTTTCGATAAAGAACATCCAGCCATAGATCTTATACGTCGTAAACAATTTATCTTCACAAAACAGTATACAGACAAAGCCGTCATTGCAGACGATTACTTGGAAAATGTCAACGACGCCTTTAAAAAAATACGACCGTATTTTGATTATATGAGTGATGTATTGACGACAAATCTTAATGGAGAATCGTTATTGTAATCCAATTATTTTTAAGATTGTGATTTCTTTTTTTTCTTCTTTCCTTTTTTCTTTTGTTTTAAAGTCATTTCTCCGTCCCAACTTTTATTGCCACGAGTAGCGGTGTAAAACACCTCGTTATCAATAATATCATTTATTTTTACATTTAACACATCACCTACATTAAATCGTGAAGGTCCAGACCTTATATTTCTTAATTTTCTGGGCATATAATCTTCTTCATTAATTCGCACTGGTCTTTTGGTTCTTTTTTTACGATAAGTAGTAGTAGTTCTAATACTTATTATAGTTCTATTATATTCACAATCGTTCACCCATTCTAATTTAGATTTTATAAAATATGAACCAATAAATTCCGTATGATTATTACCACTAATAATAATCTGATTATTTTTCGTTTTTCCGTAAAATAAAGTTGAATTCCTCAATGTTAAACATTTCTCGTTATCAGGTTGTTTATTGGCTACAAAAAATACTAAAACGACTGTAGCTAAAGGTATACTTTTGATCATCTTTCTAAAATGAAGGTTTCCAAGTTAGGCACCAAAAACCATTCCAAGTATTAAAAACATGTAACCTATTTAGTTTTTAAATTACACAGCTTTTAATATTTCAGGCTTGGTAAAAAGTTGAATACTACTAATTAGACGTTCCTTTACAATATTCATCATACGTTTGTTCAAAGCTGAAGAATTTTGAATGTACAACTTGTATTCTTCAACGGTAAACTGACCAATGATCATACCCTTTATAGAATTTCTAAACTTCATGTCCTTATGTATGGCATTATCGATATATGCCAGTTGTTTCTGGACAGATAAATCGTAGAAGACGTTTTTTCGTTTGCCGATATAGTTATTGAAGACAGCAACAAACAGATCATGCTGCATTTTAATAATTGGTCGCAATGTTTTATTCTGAAAGGCCTCTTCAAAACTCATGGAATCATAAACTTTTGCAGAGGCAATTGTAGGTCTTATGTTTTGGAGATCTTTAGTCCGAGTCGTCATGATCTAGTGATTAAGGATTAATTTGAAACTAAATTTAGATATTAACCTGAGCGATTACAATGGATAGGGAATATGTTGTTAACGGTGTTATCAACAAAAAGACCGACTATATCAATAAGTCGGTCTTGAATATATATACACTTTGGCTAACTAATCATTTAAGAAATCTTCAAATGATTGCAGCTCCATAGATTTTGTTTTAGCTTTCGACTTTAGTTTTTCGAAATCTTTTTTAGCTTTACTAAATCGCTCTTCAATAATTGATAAATTATCCATTTCATTAGGCGATGGGCTATCATAACTATATGCTATTTTAGCAAAAACCTGAGTCATTAGCTCACGTAATTGTGGTTCTGCAGAGCCAACATAATTGTCTCCAGTAGTAATTACTAAAGTCTCTTTTAATGCTAACATTTTTTTACCCAACTTGTTATCTGTACCTGTATTCTCTAAAATAGCGTCTATTTGGTATACGATATAAGCTAATTCTTGAGTCATATCATATAACTTCATAGTAACGTCCTGTTTGTCTGCTCTATCACCATCAGTTAGGCCAGCGTTAGCATCGTAGACCAATTCAATGCTGTGCTCATAAGTCTCCTTACCTTTAGTTAATACAACTTTATAAGTTCCTGCTGGAGCCCGAGGTGAAACAGCACCAGTAGTAGTCTTACCTTTGGCTATTTTTGGTTGTTTTATTCTGTAGTTCCAATTCACAATATTGATTCCTTTAGACTTACCTGGACTTAAAGTTGACACCTTGTTGCCGTCCATATCTTGAATTTCCATAGTCATTTTACCAAATGTATGACGCTTTTTAAGCAAATATTTAATTTGGGCAACTCTTGAAGGATTCCGACCTACAAACTGTGTTTCTGCTCCAAAATTACCTGAGAATCCGCTTTGATCTACCATAACCGTTGGTTTTGATTCAAAGAAGTGTACTTTTTTACTTATTACTTCTGGACTAATTTCCCTTAAAGGCGAAATATCATCAATAATAATAACACCACGTCCATGAGTTCCAAGCACCAAGTCATTAGTTCTTTTTTGAAGATCAATAAAGTGAATGGCTACTGAAGGCACATTATTAGTGAATTTACTCCAGCTCTTACCACCATCTAGCGTTATATATAGGCCAAATTCAGTTCCCAAAAATAATAGATTAGGGTTAACATAATCCTCTTGAATATTTCTCGCAAAACCAGTGATCTCTGAAGTTGTGATACTCGTCCAAGTTTTCCCAAAATCAGTAGTTCTGTAGACATATGGAGTCATGTCGTTCATGGTGTGACCGTCAAAAACAGCGTAAGCCGTTGCTTTATCATGGACACTAGCTTCTATATGATAGACCCAAGTATGTTTGGGTAAGCCAGGGATATCTAGTGACGTATTGGTCCAGTTTTCACCACCATCTTTAGTGATTTGTATGTTGCCATCATCTGTGCCAACCCAAATAATATTTTCATCAAAGGGAGATTCAACAATTGTGAAGATTGTCGTGTGATTTTCTGCGCCAGAATTATCCATAGATAAGCCACCTGATGCTTCTTGTTGCTGCTTTTCAGGATTGTTGGTTGTTAAATCTGGTGATATGATTTCCCAAGTATTGCCCATATCCTCGGACTTATGGAGAAATTGACTTCCCATATAAAAACGATCTGGTTGGTGTTTACTTATAGCCATAGGGGCATTCCAATTAAAACGTAATTTGGCATGACCTTTCATGGGTAAAGGTTGTATTGTTTTTATTAATTCATTATCCACATCATAGCGCCAAACATTACCAGCGCCTTGGCTCTCCGAATAGATGATATTTTTTGTTGGGTGACGTAGTACTCTAAAGCCGTCTCCACCACCAATGGAGTTCCAGTCACGAGCATTTATGCCTCCAGTAGATCTTGATGGCCCATACCAAGACCCATTATCTTGTAAGCCTCCATAAACATTGTAAGGTTCATCATTATCTACACTAATATGATAAAATTGGGATAGTGGAAGATTTTCTACAATCTCCATAGTGGTTCCACCATTCCAAGAACGATAAACACCGCCATCTGTACCAGCATATATTCGATCTGAATCATTGATATCAAAAACCACATCATGAATATCACTATGCATGTTTCCTAAAGGTTTAAAGGTTTTACCACCATCTCTAGATATCGAGCCTGTTAATCCGCCTTTAATAATTACATTTTCATCCTTTGGGTCAATTGTAATTCTTGAAAAGTAGAATGGTCTTACGGTAAGTCCAAAATCATTATTTAATTGCACCCAGCTTTCACCAGCATCATCACTGCGATATAAACCTTTCCGTTCATCTTTTTCGGCTTCAATAACCGTATATAAAACATTTGGATTACTAGGAGCAACAGCAATAGCCAAACGACCTAATTGTCCTTCTGGAAATCCATTGTGAATTTTATTCCATGTAATACCACCATCTGTAGATTTGTACAAAGCGCTTTTATTACCACCCGACTCAAAAGACCATCCCGTACGCCTGAATTCCCACATAGATGCATATAAGATATTTGGATTACTGGGATCCATGGCCAAGTCCGCACAACCAGTTCGCTCATCTGTATAGAGTATCTTGCTCCAAGTCGCTCCAGCATCAGTAGTCTTATATATACCGCGTTCTTCACTATCGCCCCAAAGTGCGCCCAAAACCGCTACATAAACTTCATTCGAGTTTTTAGGATTTACAATAATATTTGCAATCCTTTCTGATTTTTCAAAACCATATTTTTTCCAATTGGCGCCACCATCTTCGGACTTATAAAGACCGTCACCAATAGATACACTATTGCGTGTCCAAGTCTCACCAGTACCAACCCATATTACCTTGTCGGGATTGTTTGGATCTACTGCAACAGCACCAATGGATTGGCAATAGTCATCAAAAATAGGATTAAAGGTTGTACCAGTATCATTACTTTTCCAAACACCACCACCAGCTGTTCCAGCATATATGATTCTTGGATTAGTAGGATGTGTTTCCATGTCATTTATACGACCGCTCATAAGGGCAGGACCTATATGTCTCGCGGTAAGGTCACCAAATATGGCTTCGCCATTAATTTTAGAATCGTCTTGTGCTTGAACACTAAATGCTACTAAGCATAAAAAGAACACCAATTGAATTGTTATTTTTTTCATGATTTAATTGAGTTGATTGGTTTGAAAAAATCCCCAAGAAAATTGGGGATTAAAATTTGTATTTAGTTTTTGTCTTTGGGCTCTTCAGAGGCTTCATCTTCTGGATACTCAAATGCTTTTACATCGACATCTGGGTTCAGTTCAACACCATCTACAGACATAGAAAAACCTGGTTGGTCTTTTAGTCCTTGTGTCATTGAAAAGGCGAAGTAAAGACCATCAACTTCTTGGTAATCGCTAAATGTAATTTGAGACATTTTTCCTTTCATAGGACCTGATTTTATCTCATTCTGCATCGCAATAGGCACAAAGTTTTCAGTATCAAAAAAGTAATAAGATATATTATCTTCTTTTTTACCATCTACTAACATAGGACTCTTAGTCAACTTTATCTTAAATGTATTAGTGCCATCTATTTCTTCTTTACCCATTAATTCAATGCTATAGCCTTTATCCTTATAATTCAAAAATGGGTCAGGGAAGTTTGCTTTTTCAAGCTTCATGTTCTCTGCAGCTTCTTGAGTACCTTTCTCAGCTTTTTGTGTCATCATATTGGTATTCCATAGTACTTCACCATCAAAAACATTTTGCTTTACTTTTTGGCCTTGAATATCAATAACAACCATTTGCTTTCCTTCTTTTAATCGTACAATCTCAGCTGGAATTTCCATACCACCTTGATTAATCTTTACAGATAGCTTAATACCGTCTAATTTATTCCAGCTTTCTGCACCACCTATATTTTCTAGATAAGTCTCAATAATTTCATCAGCAGTCTGCGCGTTAATTGTTAAGCCAAAGCCCGCAATTAGTGTAAAAAGAAATAGTTTTAAGTGTTTCATTAGTGTTTATTTAGAATTATTAATTTATTTGAATTGTAAGTTATTCTTTAGGCATTTTAAAAATAGACTCATCTACTTCGGTGTTAAACTCTACAGTCTTGTAGATCATTTCCAATCCTGTTTGTCCGTTAAATTTTTCAATAATAGTGTGAGCCAGATACAAGCCATCTACTTCTTGATAGTCTGTCATAATAGACTGAGCAGTAGCACCTTTAGCTGGTCCAGATTTAACAATTGCTTCAGATGCAATAGGCACATTATTTTCTGTGTCGAAATAATAAATCTCCGTATTCTCTTCTTCCTTACCATCTACTACCATTGGTGTTTTGGTAAGCTTCACTTTAAAGACCTCAGTACCTTCCCAAGTTGTTTTCTCTAAAAACTCAACAGCATATCCTTTGTCTTTATAGTTTAAAAAGACTTCAACATTGTCTTTTGCTTCATTTTTCATATTTAAAGACGTTTCGGAATCAAGCGCTTCTGCTTTCTGAGTCTGGAAGTTCATACCCCAAGCTGTTTCACCATCAAAAGCTTGATACACCATAGACGTACCTGGAAGTTCAATAGTAATATTTGATCTACCGTCTTTCATAAAGGTCGCTACAAAAGGATAATCTTGACCACCTTGTTTACCTACGCCTGTAATTTTTACTGATTCTACCTTATTCCAAGCTTCGGCGCCGCCTATATTTTCTATATAGGTATCTACAATGTCTTCTGCTGATTGTGCAGTTGTGGTAAGCACAAAGCAAAGAATAAATAATGAACTTAATAATTTTAGAGTCTTCATGAAGTGATAATTTATGGATTGATATGTAATATGTATGTCAAGATACGTAATTGTTACAATTTCTTTAAGACTAATTCCTATATCCAATGGATTATAGTTTTGTAAATTTGGAAAAAGATTACAATTATGAAATTTGGAAGTGTAGATAATCCAACCGATATTGATTTTACCTTACCATCTGATCATCCTGATACCATAAAGGTTTTAAAGAAAAACGCATCCAATAAAATGGATGTTTTTGTGGGTTGTGCCAAATGGAATAAGGCAGATCTGAAAGGCTTTTATCCAAGAGGCACAAAAGATGAATTAGAGTACTACTCACGTCAATTTAATTCCATCGAGTTGAATGCTACATTTTACAGAATATTTCCTCCAGAACAATTTGTAAAATGGTACGATAAAACACCTGATAACTTTAAATTTTTCCCGAAGTTGAATCAAGAAATAAGTCACTGGAAACGCTTAAATGATGATGTTGCTCCGGTTGTTGACAATTACCTGTATAGTGCTGTGAATCTAAAAGAGAAGCTAGGCTGTGTGTTTTTACAGATGCATAGTAATTTTGCACCTAAGGATTTTGATCGTGTTGTGCATTTTGCTGAAAGTTGGCCAAAGGAAATTCCGCTTGCTGTTGAGTTTAGACATACAGACTGGTACAACGACAAAACTATAGCAGAAGACCTATATCAGCTGCTAGAGGAAAATAGTATCTCTAATATCATCGTGGATAGTGCAGGACGACGAGATATCATGCATATGCGATTAACCAACTCCAGAGCGTTTATACGTTATGTTGGTGCCAACCACCAAAGCGATTATACACGACTAGACGATTGGGTGGAACGCTTAAAGATTTGGAAAGACAATGGCATTGAACATATCAATTTCTTTGTTCATCAAAATATCGAAAAAGAATCGCCTTTACTTTCTGCTTATTTAATTAGACAGATGAATGATCAATTGGGAACGAGCTTAAAGATTCCGAATGATGATTCGGATGGGCAGCAAACACTACTGTAGTTAAAGGAAACTGACTCAACCAAAAACGAATAAACGACTAAACACTGTATGAGATTCCACACACGGAAATGGGTAAAACCCGAAGATTTAAATCCAAATGGCACTTTGTTTGGAGGCCAGCTATTAGCATGGATAGATGAAGAAGCAGCACTTTATACTATTATTCAACTCGAGAATTCTAAGATCGTTACCAAATACATATCAGAAATTAATTTTATGGCATCTGCCAAAAAAGGAGATATTGTAGAAATTGGTATAGAGGTTACAAAGTTTGGGAAGTCATCAATCACCATGAAATGCGAAGCAAGGAATAAGATGACACGTGAAACCATTCTTACTGTAGATAATATTATAATGGTAAACTTAGGAGAGGATGGCAAACCAAAACCTCATGGTAAAACAGAAGTAGAGTTCGTTAGGGATCGATTGAAGTGAGAGTCTGAGTTAGAATGTCCTTTAAATAAGAAAGGGGGTAAATTTGTTGATTCTTCAATAATCGCTCGAAGTCACAAAGTTTTATAAAATTATACTTGCGGTGAAGCTACAGCTAATTCATATATTTCAAGATCAAAGTACTTCACAGATGCCAAGACATGATCAAATATGTCTCCCATAATGTATTCGTAGTTTTGCCAACGGATGTCACTACTAAACGCATAGATTTCCATTGGAATACCTTGAGGCGTAGGTTCTAGTTGACGAACCATTAAGGTCATATCCTTGTTTATTGCAGAGTGATTTTCGATATAGGTCTGTAAATATTTTCTAAATACGCCAAAGTTGGTCAAATTTCTACCATTGATAAGTACAGACTTATCTGCATGGTGCGTAGCATTATACTTGGCTATCGAAGCTGATGCATTTTCAAGATACTTGGAGACCAATTGAATCTTTTTAAGTTCTTCGATATCTGTATCCGTCAAAAATTTTATGGTAGATGTTTTAATAATAACTGAGCGTTTGATACGTCTGCCTCCAGAAGCCATCATACCTCTCCAATTCTTAAAGGAATCAGAAATTAGAGCATAGGTGGGAATCGTAGTAATGGTCTTATCCCAATTTTGCACTTTTACTGTTGCTAGATTTATTTCTACTACATCACCATCGGCACCATATTTTTCAAAAGTAATCCAATCACCTATGCGCACCATATCATTTATAGAGACTTGGATACTTGCTACAAATCCGAGAATAGTGTCTTTGAATATTAATAAAATAACTGCAGATGCCGTTCCTAGTGTTAATGCAAACTTTATAAATGTAACACCTGTTAATATCGAAAAAATGGCGAAGACCCCTAACAGCCAAATAAAAATCAAAAAGACCTGGATATAACTATCAATAGGCTTGTCTTTATAGCGTGCTAAAGTTTTTAGATAGTCTTTTATCGAATTTAAAAAACTGCGAATAATTCTTAACGTTAGCAGAATCGCAACAATCTTAAGTACTTTTTCTATAATGTTTTCGGCATATTCAAAATCAGAAAATACCTGCGGTACAAATTCAATAAGAATGATAAGTGGAATGATATGCGCAATATTCCTAGGGAGCTTATTACTAATTAAAATATCATCAAAATTAGTCTTGGTACGTTTGGCAATACCAGAAAAAAAGCGCCAAAGCAAGCGCTTAGTAACATAATCAATTATAAAAGCTACTAATAGTAGGGCAATTAGAAGCGCTAGCATATTGAGGTATTTTGCCGTGTGCTCTGCAAAACCTTTCTCGATGAGCAAATCGTATACAATATGTCTTAAATTACGCATTAGATAGCTTTAAGTATTTCTTGTCAATATAAAATGTTCCAAAAGGAATAAGGGACGCAATAAGAACGATCCCTAATGTTCGTGTTGACCATTTCATGGACTTGCTTATTAACACTGCCAAAACAATGTAGGCAATGAATAATAACCCATGTGGCATACCTAAAAGCTTAACATATTGCGGATCATTCCCAAAGTACTTAAGAGGTGTGGCAATAAACAACAACAGTATATAAGACAAGCCTTCTAGCAGTGCTACAATTCTAAAGACAGGTAATAATTTCGACATGCTCCATATTTTCTGCAAAAGTACTTCAGAATTAAGGAATAACCACACTTTTTTAACAGCTTTTAAGAAATAAATTGTTACTATAATTCTATTAATTATCTTTAGGCTCTCAACCGCAAAAAATTGACTTGAAAATGAAACATTTCCTCGCTTTAACACTTTGTTCTTTACTTATTTTATCTTGTTCTACAGCTAAAAAAGCGGCGTCTTCAAAATCGTCTCAGACAGCTTCAGTGAAACCGCAAACGCCTAAAAAGAAACCAGGTAAAATCAAGGATTACAATAAGGTGATTACTAAAGACGCCAAAACTGACGAGGGGCTTTTCGACGTGCATTTGGTAGGAGAGAAGTACTATTTTGAAATCCCAATGGACTATCTCAATACGGACATGTTGCTAGTAACACGTTTTGCCAAGTTACCAGCTAACTTGGGCGGAGGTTATGTCAATGCAGGTACTAAAACCAATACACGAATGATTAATTGGGAGCGCTTTAAAAATAAAATTCTGATTAAGGAAAAATCTTCTAGTGCTATAGCCGCAGATAGTTTACCAATTAATGTTTCTGTAAGAGCCAATAATTACGAGCCAACGATATACGCGTTTGATATAGCAGCTTTTTCCAAAGATTCTTCTTCAGTAGTTATAGACGTTACCAATTTTTATGGATCGGATGTTAAGGCTATAAGTGGTTTACCGTCATTTTTTAGAAAACAATATAAAGTTAGAAATCTAGATAAGTCCCGAAGCTTTATTAACGATATGAAAAGTTATCCGAAAAATATTGAGGTGATTCAGGACTTTACTTATAACGCTTCTGAACCACCAGTAAATACTGGAGATGAAACCATTAGTGTACAAATGAATCAATCCATGATCCTTTTACCGGAAGAACCAATGCAACCTCGTTATTTTGACGAACGTGTCGGTTGGTTTACACTGAGCAAATACGATTATGGTAGCAATGAACTCAAAGCCGATAGAAAGACATTTTTAAGACGTTGGCAATTGATTCCAAAAGACATTGAGGCCTATAAGCGCGGTGAATTAGTAGAGCCAGTGAAACCTATTGTGTACTATTTGGATCCTGCTACACCTATGAAATTTAGAACGTACATGAAAGAAGGTATTGAACTTTGGCAGAAAGCCTTTGAAGCTGCTGGGTTTAAGAATGCCATTATTGCTAAGGATCCACCAAGTAAGGAGGAAGACCCTGAATTTAGTCCTGAGGATATTAGGTATTCCGTAGTGCGCTATGTGGCGAGTACCACACGTAATGCGACCGGACCAAGTGTTTCTGATCCAAGAAGTGGTGAAATTATAGAAAGTGATATTATTTGGTACCATAACCATTTACGTTCTTACAGAAATCGTTACATGCTGGAGACGGGAGCCGCTAATCCATCGGCGCGAACGCTTAACACACCTGAGGACGAAATTGGCGAAATGATGAAAATGGTAATTGCACATGAGGTTGGTCATACCCTCGGCTTACCTCATAACATGAGTGCAAGTTATGCTTATGATGTTGAGAGTTATCGTGATGGTGATTTTACCCAGAAGAATGGCATAGCTGCGACCATTATGGACTATGCTCGTTATAATTACATAGCACAACCAGGAGACAAAAATATTCGCTTTGTGAGACAATTGGGACCGTATGATGATTATGCCATTAATTATGGTTACCGCTATATTCCAGAAGCAACATCTGCGGATGATGAAAAGGAAGTTTTGAACAGTTGGATCATGGAAAAAGCAGGTGATCCTAAGTATAAATTTGGGAAACAAAGTAGTCGTTTTGATCCAACGGCACAAACTGAAGATATTGGGAACAATAGTATTAAAGCAAGTACATACGGTTTGAAAAACCTCAAGATTGTTGCTAAGGATCTACCTATCTGGACTAGCGACCAAACTAACAATTATGATGATTTGGATGAGCTCTATAGCGAGTTACTTGGTGTTTGGAGTCGTTATGTTGGTCATGTGGTAACACATATTGGAGGTGTAGTAGAGGATACCAAGAATCCATCGCAAAACGGTGCTGTTTATAATCCTGTGGACAAGGCCTATCAGAAATCAGCAATGCAATGGCTGCACAAGAATGCTTTTGAAACACCAGATTGGTTATTGGATAAACGTATTCTTCAAAATATAAATTATGCCGGTTACACAGAGCGTTTAAGACGTTTACAAGGTCGTCATTTAAATAATCTTCTCAACTTTGAGCGTTTGGGTCGACTAATAGATCATAAAGCCATGGATGCCAAAAACTATTCGGCTTTAGATATGCTGAAGGATACACGAAACGGTATTTGGTCCGAGACTAAATCAGCCTCCAATGTTTCTGTCTACAGACGCAATCTTCAACGTGTATATTTGGATCGAATGATTTATTTAATGACGGAAGACTTGGACCCAAGACGAAGTAGACAATATTTTAATGTCAATCAATCTGATGTAAGAGCTTTAGTAAGAGGCGAACTCAACCAACTAAAGCGTACCTTAACTGCAGCAGCAAGAGCAGCTGTAAATACAGAAACCAAATACCATTATAGAGATTGTATTGAAAGAATAAATAATACTTTAGATCCAAAATAATTATGATGAAGCACTTTTCAGTAATAGCGCTGTTGTTTAGTCTAGTCGCTACTAGTTTTAGTGGTGCGCAAACCAAAACCACTCAAAAAGAAAAATTTGAAACGCAATACAATGCGACGAAAACCCTGGTAAAGTCCAAGAGCTACACCTATATTGGAGAGGTTGTTTTTAATGATGAGAAAAGGGAGCTGCTTCAAGCCGAAACCAATTATATTGATATAAATAATAGTGATGTATTATCGATTATTCAAGCTTTAGGTCAAAAACAACCTGTGGAAGTCAATGGAAGTATTGACAATTACTCCGTCAATTTTGATGATGGTAAACAAGTTATAGTCATCACATTTGTTAGTAATGCCAATGAATTTTTAATTGAGATAAAACCTACTGGAAAAGCATTCCTTACGATGAATGCGAGTGGACTTCTCATCAAACAAGCTGGATTTATAAAACCCCTTTAAAAGTATCATTGTCTTGGATCGTAAATCATACAAAATACATATCATTGGCGGTGGTATTTCAGGATTGATAGCCGCAAAAACACTTGAGGAGGCAGGTTATAGTCCTACGATTATAGAAGCTACTGATCGTGTTGGAGGTCGAGTAAAAACAGATGTTCTAAACGGCCATCAATTAGATCATGGCTTTCAGGTGCTATTGGATGCTTATCCTTATGCTCAAAGGCATTTGGATTATGATGCATTAAAACTTCAAAAATTCAAACCTGGTTCTGTAATTTACAAAAATGGAAAGTCTCAGACTATTGGGGATCCATTGCGCGATTCAAGTTTTCTGCTATCCACACTTTTTGCTTCGATTGGCAGTTTTTCGGACAAGCTGAAGATTCTAAAACTCAATACTGCATTAAAGAAAAAATCCATAGCATCTATATTCGAAAGTGAAAGTACTACAACACTTAACTATCTGAAGAAAAAAGGGTTTTCTGAAGCGATGATCTCAGATTTTTTCAAACCTTTTTTTAGTGGTATTTTCTTGGAGCCTGATTTGAAAACGTCGAGTAGAATGTTCGAGTTCGTATATAAGATGTTTGGTGAGGGACTTGCAGTTCTTCCTGAAAAAGGCATAGAAGCTATTAGTGAGCAATTGAAAAGTAAACTTAAACAAACAGAATTCATCTTTAATAAAACAGTTCAAAAGGTCGATGATAAGTCCATTGAATTTAATGACGGTTCAAAAGTAGATACCCACTTTTCAATAATAGCAACAGCTGCTGATAGATTAATACCTAATCTGAACAATCAAAATATAGTATGGAAGTCTTGTTATAATCTCTATTTTGAAGTTGACAAACGCACTATTGACAAACCAATTATTGGCCTTATAGCCGATAAGGATGCCCTTATTAATAATGTCTTCTTTTGCAACAGTATAAACACGGCAAGTCAAGGCAATGCGGAATTGTTGTCAGTAACCGTATTGAAAGCCCATAGCTTTACTGAGGACGAGCTTGTCGAAACGGTTAGTTCAGAATTAAAGCAATATTGCAATATAGATACGACTAAGTTTGTGAAGCTTTACCATATAAAAAATGCTTTACCAGATTTAGAAACATTGCACTATGATATTTCACCTACAGAAACGCAGTTAAAACCTACAGTCTATTTAGCCGGAGACCATTTGTTAAATGGTTCACTAAACGCGGCTATGATTTCTGGAGAAAGAGCAGCACAAGGCGTAGTTATGAGTCTAGAAGATGGTTTGGTTGTTGAAAACTTGACTTCAGAATACATATAAGCTAAAAAGAAATTGTATCTTTGAATCGGTTTATTGAAGATAACTACACATATAATCTTATCCTTAGATTATTTTTAGGTTGAAATTTATTCATTGTTAATTAAGTTAACTTGTCTGCATTATCAATATTTTCATAAGCATAAGTATTAATTTTTAAAATAACGAATGGGTAGATCACAACAGACATTTAGTAAAAGTGAAAAAGAAAAAAAACGATTAAAAAAGCGAGAAGATAAGCGCAAAAAAATGGAAGCGCGTAAGCTCGAAAAAGAAGAAAACGGAACAGGTGGTATTCCTTTGGCCTATGTAGACCATAATGGTAACCTTACCGATACGCCTCCAGACCCTTCAATGAAGATTAAGGTGAAAGCTAAGAACATTGTTCTTGGTATACCACAGAAAGAAGATAGCGATGAGCAATGGGATCCTGTAAGAACAGGCAAAGTCTCTTTTTATGACAGCTCTAAAGGTTTTGGTTTTATAATCGATATAGAGACTAACGAAAAGCATTTTACGCACGTTAGTGGCATTATTGACGAGATTATGGAGAACGATAAAGTGACGTTTGAATTAGAAAAAGGACAGCGTGGCATGAATGCCGTAAAAGTTAAGAAAGCTTAATTAGTAAGACTTAAAATATTTCAAAGCCATTGTCTTGTCGATAATGGCTTTCTTGTTTTTCAACATATGAGTCCAAAGATAATTACCATAAAAGAAAAAAAGCTCATTGGGATGAAGCGCCAAATGCTTCAGCACCAATATCAAAAAATTCCTGCCCTCTGGAAACAGTTTATGCCCAGAAAAGAGGAGATCCGCAATACAATAAATAATGAATTCATTGCAGTACAGGCATATTCTGATTTTGGGAACTTCGGAGCGCCCTTTGATATTTGGGCTTGTATTGAAGCGTACGAAATTAGTCATATTCCTAATGGTTTTGAAATATTAACTATTCCAGAAAGCTTATATGCCGTATTTCTTCAGAAAGGGATGGATGCTTCTGGCACTTATCAACGCATTATGACGGAATGGTTGCCAAACTCTGGTTATGCAATTGATAATAGACCTCATTTTCAAGTAATGGGTGCGAAATACAAAAATGGAAGTCCAGATTCTGAAGAGGATTTTTATGTGCCTATTCGGACTTTAGAATAAAATAGTGTCACTTCGAGTGATTCTGAAAAATGAAGAATTGTATCGAGAATACTTTGAATTATAGCGCATAAAATTCCCCTATATTTATCCGTATATTTCTCTATGCGAAAAGATTAGAAACTAACCCTATAGTCACAACCCGTTTTGTAATTGCTACAACCAAACGCGGTTTTCCCTTTTAAGATGTTTCCCGTTTTACATTTAGGGCAGGTATCACCAGCTTCTATTTTCGCTTGTTTAGGTTCTAGCTTTAACTTAAAGGCCTCATCAAAACGCAATAAGCCTTCAATGGATTTACCATCAACTTTAAAGCCTTTAAGATTTACGGTTGAGCCTTTATCTAATAATCGTAAATACTGATTTTCAGATATCTTTTTATCACCAAAACTAAACGGTAGTGTAAAATCACAATCTTTTCCGTATCGATTGCAGCCATAAGCTGATTTCCCTTTTAAAAGCATTCCAGATGGACACTTAGGACAAGAACGACCAACCAAAGCGGTTTTTTTAGAAATGGACTTGGCTTTTTTCTTCTCGCTAGTCTTATTGTTTACAGCAGAAATGCGTGTTTGAACCTTTTCACTTCTAACTTCATAAACTAAAGCATCCACCATACGCTTCATACCTTTTATGAAGGCATTAGCACTTATTTTACCTTTTTCAATATCCTTGAGTTGCTTTTCCCAAGTTCCGGTTAACTCGGCCGATTTCAATAATTCATTTTGTATGGTGTCAATTAACTGAATCCCTGTCACCGTGGGCAGAATTTGCTTTTTATTCCGTTCTATGTATTTACGCTTAAAGAGTGTTTCAATAATATTGGCTCGTGTCGATGGACGCCCTATGCCATTTTCTTTCATTAAATCCCTTAATTCATCATCATCGACTTGCTTTCCTGCCGTTTCCATAGCGCGTAGGAGTGAGGCTTCGGTAAATTGCTTAGGAGGCTTGGTTTGTTTCTCTAGAAATAATGGCTCATGCGGACCTTTTTCGCCTTTGGTAAATGTAGGGAGATTGTTGTCTTTTTGGTTACTGAGCGAAGTCGAAGTATCAAAAACCACACGCCAGCCTTTAGACAGGATTTCTTTTCCTGTGGTCTTAAAATTCACATCAGCCGCTTTTCCAATAACGGTGGTGTTGGAAACTTTACAATCATCATAAAATACAGCAATAAAACGCTTTACAATGATGTCATATACTTGCTCTTCATTGTACTGTAAATGTGTTTGCATTCCTGTTGGAATAATAGCGTGGTGATCGGTCACCTTTTTATCATTAAATACCCTGGTAGATTTTTTAATCTTTTTATTTAATAATGAAGATGTAAGGTTCGAGTAATTAGTAAGTTTTGATAATACACCTTTAATTTTAGGGTAAACATCGTTAGGCAAAAATGTAGTATCCACTCTTGGGTAGGTTACCACCTTTTTTTCATATAGTTTTTGTGCGATTTTAAGAGTCTCATCTGCAGAAAAACCAAATTTGGTATTGCAATACACTTGCAATCCAGTTAAGTCAAATAGCTTAGGGGCATATTCCGTACCTTTCTTTTTGGTGATAGATACAATTTCAAAATCATGTTCCTTCACTTTTTTAGCTAAAACCTCACCATCTTCCATTTTTAGAAATCGGCCTTCTTCATAACTAAATAACGTTTCCCGATACAATGTTTGTAATTCCCAATAGGGCTGTGGCTGGAAGTTCTCGATGTCTTTATAACGATTTACCAACATGGCAAGGGTTGGTGTTTGTACACGCCCCACGGACAATACTTGCTTGTGCCCGCCGTGTTTAACTGTATACAAACGCGTCGCATTAATCCCTAAAAGCCAGTCTCCAATAGATCTTGAAAATCCTGCATAATAGAGATTATCGTACTCAGTAGATGATTTTAAGCTATTGAAACCTTCCTTAATAGCTTCAGTGGTTAATGATGAAATCCATAAACGTTTCACCTCACCCTTATAATTGGCCTGATTGAGTACCCATCGCTGAATCAATTCACCTTCCTGACCAGCATCACCACAATTAATGACCACTTCAGCTTTATCAAATAAACCTTTAACAATGTTGAATTGTTTCTTAATACCTTCATTATCTGAAACTTTTACATGGAATTTATCGGGTAGCATTGGAAGATTATTCAAATCCCAACTTTTCCAATGTGGCTTATAGTCACTAGGCTCGGACAATGAACACAAATGACCAAAGGTGTAGGTGACTGCATAGCCATTGCCCTCAAAGTAACCATCACGTTTTGTGGTAGCACCTAAAACAGAGGCAATTTCTCTGGCAACACTTGGTTTTTCGGCAATACAGACTTTCAAATCAACTCATTTTTTTGAAGTCGCAAATTACAGAAATTTAAAATTTTATACTGTAATATTAAGGCTCTAAAACTAACTTTTGGCCAATTTTTAGTGTGGTACTTTTTGTGATAGCATTAGCATCACAAATGGAATTGATGGATATATTGTTACGTCTAGAAATACCATAAAGTGTATCGCCTTTTTTCACAACGTATACTTTTTCCCTTTTTGTCATGAGGCTTGCAAGAGCAACTTCCTCTTTCGATTTTAAAACGTTTACTTTACTGACGCGCCTAGAATTATGATATTGTGGACGTGTCCACTTTTGAGTAACCCAAACGGTTTTTGCCCTTATGGCATTTTTTGGAGAAAAATCAAAAACGTATTCTGGATGGATATATTCGCCTTTATAGCTCACCTCGAGATGTAAATGGCTTCCTCTGGAATTTCCAGTGTTTCCGCCTTTACCTATGTACTGTCCTCTAGAAATACTGTCATTGGCTTTAACAGCAATGTTTGAGAGATGTGCATAAGTCGTTTCCAAACCATTATAATGTCTCACTACAATTGTTTTTCCAAAACCTCTGGCATAACTGGCATATCGCACGATACCATCTAGCATCGCGATTACTGAATCGCCTGTCACTAAATCAATATCTATACCTTTATGCGGACGACCTCTTCGCCATCCATAGCGAGATGTTACCACTTTTTTATGAAGAACCGGTGATGTATACGTGGTATCGTTAAATGCTATGCCAATAGGATATTGTACTAGTGTATTTCTGTAAGGATTGTAGACATTGGTCTCCCAATATTCGGCTTTGATATCGATAGGCTGAATAGTGTCCTCATAGCTTACAATGGGAATCAAGACTTCTTTTTCAATAAGGCCTTTTTTAAAACTTAGTGCAGGTTCTTTAATTATAATCTTTAGCGAATCATTCGCTAAATCATCTTGACTAAAAGCACTGAGGGACAGTAGCACCATAGCAAGAACTACAGTAAATAATTTCATAAT
Source organism: Winogradskyella flava (assembly GCF_014243395.1). Taxonomy (GTDB): domain Bacteria; phylum Bacteroidota; class Bacteroidia; order Flavobacteriales; family Flavobacteriaceae; genus Winogradskyella; species Winogradskyella flava. The sequence continues at coordinate 208,102 of NZ_JACLCP010000002.1, forward strand.
GGACTAATCAACAGCGTCTTACAAAAGACTTTATTGAAATATTTTTGATTAATAGCTTGACGAATTTAAAAAAATAAATGCTTCAAACGTTTTTTGATACTTATAAGTTATTAACGATGGGATCGTAAATTATTGTTTAATCCGGCAAATACATGCCGTTTATTTAAAAGATTTATCAAATAGCCGTAATTTTGCTTTTCATAAAAAACATCTAAATGTCTCAGACCAACCAAGTGATTCAAGAGAAGAAAACCGATAAAGAACTTTACCAGTACCAACAAGGTGCTATAAGCAGAATTTTTGAAAAGTTCGATAATGCTCCAGACGATTATCATCTCTTATACCAGCTCCCAACAGGCGGTGGAAAAACAGTTATCTTTTCTGAAATGGTTCGTCAATACCTTAAGAATCACGATAAAAAGGTCTTGGTAATGACGCATAGAATAGAACTTTGTAACCAAACTTCCAAAATGCTGACAAGTTTTGGCGTGACCAATAAAGTCGTGAACAGTAAGGCAAATCTAGACGATCAAGCGGACTACTCCTGTTTCGTGGCTATGGTCGAAACGCTTAATAATCGTCTGAATGATAACAAATTAGATATTTCAGATGTTGGCTTAGTCATTATTGATGAAGCACATTACAACTCCTTCACTAAACTCTTTAAGTTTTTTGAAAAGTCTTTCATCCTTGGAGTCACGGCGACGCCTTTAAGTTCTAACAAAGAGCTACCCATGAAAGACAATTACAATGAGTTAATTGCTGGTGAGACCATCGAAAACCTCATTGAAAATGAATTTCTGGCGCGCTGCGAAACCTATGCCTATGATATGGGATTAACATCACTCGAGGTAGGTTCTAATGGTGATTATACGGTAAAGTCTTCTGAAGATTTATATACGAGTCCAGCGATGTTGCAAAAAACAGTAGATGCATACAAAAAGCATGCGCTAGGGAAGAAAGCACTGATTTTTAACAATGGTATTAGTACGTCTATTAGTGTGTATTATGCGTTTCGCGAAGCGGGCTTGCCGATAATGCACTTGGATAATACAGCAACCAAAAAGCAACGTAAACAGATTTTGGACTGGTTCCATGAAACACCTGATGCTATTTTAACCTCAGTGAGTATTTTAACCACAGGGTTTGATGAGCCTACGATTGATACGATTATTCTAAATAGAGCTACCAAATCCTTGACGCTCTATTATCAGATGATAGGTAGAGGCTCACGTATATTGAACAACAAATCTAAATTCACCGTTATTGACCTAGGAAACAACCTATATCGATTTGGACCTTGGGGAGCAGATTTGGATTGGGAATTGATTTTTAAATCGCCCAACTGGTATGCCGATCGCATTAAAAGTGATGAGGCTATTGAAGCCAACTTTAAGCATGAACTGGATGATGAGATTAAAGGTGAGTTCTCTAAATCCGAAGACACCTATTTTGATATTAAACAGACTTATAAAGATGCTGTGGACGCTGGCGAATCGTCAAAAGTCGTTTTGGAACGTTCCATAGAGCAGCATGCAAAAATCTGTATAGAAAACAGTGAGGATGTCTACGATGCACTAGGATTGGCTAAGCTTCTAAAAGGCGATATCAATATGCGTATAGAGATCTATGCGAAATGCATCAGTAAAAGCACACACAACTTCTTGAAGTGGCTCAAGGACGATTACCAAAAGAAGTTGAATTCGTATTTACGCACAAACTTTGATGAGAAGTTTGAAGAAATTCATGGTTATCCACCAGAGGACTAAAACTCAATTTGTAGAGACATTGTTATGAAAAAGAAAGATCAACATACTGAGAAGAAACCTGATCTCGTTGTATTTGACGAGGACAAACAACGTTATGATGCCGCGTTTAGACCTTATGCCACCAATGTTGGTGCACCTCAAATACAACTACCAAGCAATGGCAGTTGGAAAAGCTCTCAAATCTATAAAGCCAATAAGCATTTGAAAGCCAAGTATGAAGCCATAAAATCAGAGTATGAGCAGTTGTTAGAGGTTTTGGAATACAACGAGCTGGTTACCAATGCAAAATTTACTTTCGAACCTTTGGTTGGTGAAACTTATCATTTATATAACAATGTTAAAGAAGAACCATTCTTATCTATTATAGATCCCAATAGTTGCAGTTTTAGTCATTTGGGCTCTTTTAGATTAACTTCAGATTATCTATGGGAAAGGGTAGAGGAACAGGAAAAACCTGTGCTGCCAAAGAAATAGGTCATGGCGGATAGTTTACAAAGCCACAGTTATAACTTTAGAGAAGTGTTTTTTACTTAATTTATACCAGCAAATTAAATTACCACTTATATCTGCGTATTCTCGAAAGTACAAATTACCTTTGCCCCATAATAAACGGTTATGACAACATTTTCAGAATTAGGGGTGAGCCAACCTTATATAAAAGCGCTTAAGGAACTCAACATTATAAATCCTACGGAAATTCAAGAGGCCGTACTTCCGGTTCTTTTGGATTCTAAAACCGATTTAATTGGTTTAGCTCAGACCGGCACTGGTAAAACCGCAGCTTTTGGTTTACCTGTGCTTAGAGCTATAGATACCAAAAATAGTCAAGTACAAGCCCTTATTATCGCGCCAACTCGCGAATTAGTACGGCAAATACAAAAACAACTTTTTAGGTTTACGAAATACACAGATCAAAAGATTTTTGCCGAGGCTGTTTATGGCGGTGAGAAAATGGATAGACAGATTAAAGCGCTGACAAGAACCACACATATCGTTGTAGCTACACCAGGACGGTTACTCGATTTAGTAGAACGAGGTGCAGTAGATATATCTAATGTTAAAATTTTGGTATTAGATGAAGCTGACGAAATGCTAAGCATGGGTTTTAAAGAAGACCTCAATAGAATATTAAAGTTCAATACAGCTAAGCGAAATACCTGGTTGTTTTCTGCGACAATGCCAGAAGAGATTAAGCGTATTGTAAACACATATATGTCACCAGATGCAGTCAGGATAGAGGTGAACAAAAATGCTTTAGTTAATGCAAATATTTCGCATCATTTCATTCAGACGACCATTAAGGATAAATTAAATATGATCGTCCGAATTTTAGAAAAGCGCCAAGATGAAAGAGGCATTATTTTCTGTAGAACAAAAGCAGGTACAAAAAATTTAGCACAGCAATTACAGCACGAAGGTTTCGCAGTAGGTGCTTTAGAAGGCGATATGCAACAGAAAGAACGTGATAAAGTGATGCGTGCCTTTAAAAATGAAAGTCTGCAAGTCCTAATTTCAACAGATGTATCTGCTAGAGGTATCGATGTTAATAATTTAGCGTTTGTTTTACATCATCAACTCCCTGAGCAGTTGGACTATTACACGCACCGGAGTGGAAGAACGGCACGAGCTGGTAAAACAGGACAATCCATCGCTTTGATTATTACTGGAGAAATGCAAAAAGTAGTCGATATACAAAGTGCTTTAGACATTACATTTAGAGAAATCACCCTATAAGGATTCTTGGCATCATTGTTGAATTACCTATTATAATTATTAAAATTAAATATAATGAGTAAAGGAACAGTAAAATTCTTCAATGACGCCAAAGGTTTTGGTTTTATTACAGAAGAAGGTTCAAACAAAGAGCACTTTGTGCACATTTCTGGATTGATAGATGAGATTCGCGAAGGCGATGTGGTCGAATTCGATCTTACAGAAGGTAAAAAAGGATTAAACGCCGTAAACGTAAAAGTTATTTAATATATCGCTTAACCTAAATTACAAAAGCCCATCAATATGTGATGGGCTTTTTCTATGCTTAATTTTTTGTAAACACTAACACTTATAGCCTCATGCCAATTAGGATATCAGAGAAATATTACGTAGATTTCGAAGACCAATTCTCATAAAGCTTACCCAATATATAGTTATCCCTAATTTACTACCTGTTTTGATGGCTCAGTTGAGCCTTATCCTATTTGTTGTTTACTAAAAGTGCCTATTAATTTTGATATATAAGATTAGATGGAATTAAGTGTGCCAAAAGTTCAAGATGAAATTACTGAAGAAGACCTTTCGTATGTTCTAAAAAGTCCATGGAAATTTTCGACTTATGAGTGGAAGCTCTACAACATTCACAATGAGAAAACAGCATTTGACACCTTAATGGAGCAGTTTGAATCTTGTCGTAAGGACGGATTTAGCAAGATATTTAGGACTCCGGATAATTTACCCTTACTTATCCTAATGGCCGTTAAAACCAGTGCCACGAAATTACATTGCTATTTGGTGGCAAGTAAGCATATGGAAGAGCAAAGTCAGGCACTAAAAGTCACTTTTGAAATGCGCAAGATTTTAGAAGAGCAATCTCATAATTATAGGGGCTGCACGCTTGTGGTTTATTCTCAATCAAAAGAGACTAACAAACAGATGTCTTGGTTACGTTTTCTTGGCTTAAAGTATAAGCCCGAAGGTAATGTTGGAGACTCTAAATATTTTGAATATGAATCAAGGGTAAAAGCCTAAACATCTTATTTAGGGAATTTTTAAAAAAATTTTTAATGATATAAAAGCATACTGAATTAATTAATCAATATATAATTTTAACTTAAAATCAATACTTATGGGAGGAGGAAAACCAGGTAACACAGTAATTACCTTAACCGTTGACACAGACGCATTAATTTCAGATCCAAGCAATATAAAAAATTGCGTTGTTTTTTCGGATAATCAAAGTGACCCAGCAGAAAACCCAGGTCACCCAGAAACTTATGTGTCTACAGTGATCAAGGGTTCATCTTGCACATGGCAAGGCGTTGCAAAAAATGGAAGAGATACAATAAATATCACCGACGTAGCCAAAAAGTCTGTTGATGGTGGTGCAGATATTTTGGAAGAAATTGCCTTGGGAGACCCATTCGATGACCCAAAAGTAACCGCAAAGGTAAAAAACAAAGACATTACTGGACCTGAGTCTTATAACGTTACTTTCATGATAAATAAAAATGAGAGTCAGGTTTATACTATAGATCCAAAATTAAGAATGAAAGGACGAACAAGATAAATACTATGTTAATTAAAATTAAGACCTATATAATTAGTATAGGTCTATTTTTATTCAGTATTATATATGTCTATTGTCAGGATCAAAAGAAAGCAGACAGTATCAAGGAATTGTATAAATCGGGGAATTATAAAGTTCCTGAATTTATAATGTTAAGTCGAATCGCTGAATATGAAATTAACCCAGACTCGGCTCTACACTATGCTGAAATTCTTATCGAAAAAGCAATTGATTTAAAGCCAAAGGATTCTGCACTAAAGGCATTTTGGTACGGCTATTTAACTAAAGGAAATTCATTAATTTTTAAAGGAGATAATTCGAAAGCAATTACCGCATTTCTTAAAGGACTTGATTATGCAAAACAGGCAAAGAATGAACGTTCCGTCGGGTTACTTCAAATTTCTATAGCAGATACTTATGCGGTTATGGAAAACAATGAGTTTGCAGAGCAGTACTATGCAAAGGGAATAGAATTATTAAGAAAGATTCCAGATTCATTAAATTTAGCATCTGCGCTTTTAAATGTAGGTGATTGGTCTTTTAATAATCATGATTATAATAAAGCAATAAGCTATTTTGAAGAATCAAGTCTTATTTTCGAAAGAAAGGATTATTTAGTCGGAAAAGCCTATAACTTAGGTAATATAGGTATGGTTCATGCTGAGCAAGACAAGGATGAACTAGCTGAAAAAAACATCAATGAAGCCATAACCATTTTAGATGACCTTGAGGACTATTATCCTATATCCGTGTATTTAACTTATCTAGCAGATATTTATGCTAATAAAGGAAACTTCGATATGGCGTTTAAATACGCAGATCGTAGTCTTGACCTCGCAAAAACATATGGCTTAAAAGAACAAATAGGTGATGCCCATTTAGAATTATCTAAACTACATGAAACTGCAGGTAATGAAATATTGGCCTTAGGACATTATAAAAATCACATTTTATATAGGGATAGCATCCGTAATATTGAAGAAGTTCAGAAGATTAGTAACGCTATGAATAGTAAAACTCAGGCAGAACTAGATTTAGAGACTCAAAAAAGTAAGACGCAACGAATTATTTTATGGTCTACCGTTGGTGTGTTATTACTTATTGGCGTATTAGCCTATAATTTGTTTAAGAAAAACATATTTGTGAAGAAGACCAATAAAATCATTGCTGCAGAAAAAGACCGTTCTGATAAATTATTGCTTAATATTTTACCAGAAGAGACAGCCCAAGAGCTTAAGGATAAGGGTAGAGTAGAAGCCAAGAAGTTTCCTTCGGTAACGGTGTTGTTTTCAGATTTTAAAGGCTTTACAAGCTATGCGGAGAATCTATCTCCTGAGAAATTAGTTGAAACTATAGATCATTATTTTTCTAAATTCGACCTCATTATGGAGAAATATGGCTTAGAAAAAATTAAAACTATTGGCGATGCCTATATGGCTGTTGGTGGTTTAAGTTTTGATAATGTAGACCAAGCTAAAGAAATGGTATTGGCTGCACAAGAAATGAATGACTTTGTAAATCAGGCAAAAATAGATGATGTTACTACAGCTGAGTTTGATATTAGAATTGGGATTAATACAGGTCCTGTGGTGGCTGGGGTCGTTGGTACTAAAAAATTCGCTTACGATATTTGGGGAGATACCGTAAATATAGCTGCGCGCATGGAAAGTAGTTCGGAGCCTGGTCGAATCAATATCTCAGAAGACACCTACCAAGTCGTAAAAGATAATTTTAATTGTGAATTTAGAGGTAAATTAGCTGTTAAGAATAGAGGCGAATTAAACATGTATTTTGTAGAAAGTTAAACATAGTCATATGCGTCAAGATCCAAATAATTACTGGGAACAACTAGAACGTTTAGAAAAACTCATACGTGCATCAGAGTTAAAGGCAGGTGTGGTATTTTCATTCCACAGTTTAATATTAGGACTTTTTGTAGATCGTATAGAAGGCTTTAAGGATATTTTCATGGATAGTCCTGTGCTTCTTGTATTACTGTTACTATGGTTTTTGGCTGTTACGATTTCCATATTCTTTTGCTTTAGATGTTTTAAGCCATCAATGCAATTAAACTATGATAAGAATGTGTTTTTCTTTAAAGATGCGGCACATAAATTTGGCAAGACGGAAGACTATATCAGCGAATTGATAAAAATTTGCGGTTCTGAAGAGAATTTATATAAAGCTCTGGCTGAACAAATTCATGCCGAAAGCGTTATTATAGATGGCAAATTCAACAGCGTAAAACGATCCATTACCTTTTTTGCCATAAGCTTTTTGTTTATTATCATTACCGCTTTATACTGGGTCGTTTCCTCATAATTATTAATAATCTTACAATAAATCCAGTCCCTATTTTATTAAATACTGGGTGTGGCCAAAGGTTTAATATATCCAATATTATTTATTATATGCTCTAGAAGAGCAATGAAATCAATAGACTTAACGATGTATTAGCATACTAAATGATTCATTTTGAAATTAAACTACTAAAAAATTAGTAGTATTACTAAAAAATTAGTAGTTTTGAATTCTAGAATCAAAATAGTATGGAAAAATTAACCAAGCGAGAAGATCAAATCATGCAAATTGTATGGCAGCTTAAAAAAGCTTTTATACGAGAAATTATAGAAAAATTACCAGAGCCAAAACCACACTATAATTCCGTAGCGACTATCGTTAAGATTCTAGTTAAAAAAGGGGTACTTAAGTCTGAAAAAATAGGAAACACCCATCAATATAGTCCTGTCGCAGAGTTTGAAGATTATAGGGATAGCAATCTCAGTAATATAAAGAAGACCTTTTTTGGAAATTCATTTCCAAAGATGATGGCCTATTTTGCTAAGGAAGAGAACTTATCAGAACGTGAAATTGAAGAATTAATTAAAGAGATTAAATCCAAGAAGTCATGATCGTACTCTTATTAAAAACGTCGATAGTTATTGCTGTTGTTCTTGTATTCTATAAGATTGTTATTGAGAAAGAAAGCTTCTTTGCAACGAATAGGTTATATCTTATTATTGGATTAGTATTAACATTTTCATTGCCGTTTATTTCGTTGCCAAAACTTATAGAAAATCAAGGTGTTGTTTCTAGTCTATTAGAACCAAAAGTACAGGAGCCTATTACTAAAAGTATACAAACTGAAACTAAAAATTCTAATATACCTACTCAAAATACAACAGAAATAGAAGCAGTGACTGACGATGCCCAATATCATAAGTCTTCAAAAAACACAACCGCAATCACAACACAACGAAGTTTAGCAGACTGGCTGTTTATTATTTATATTTTTGGAATTATTATTCTGTCTATCAACTTGATATCACAAATACTTAATCTTTTAATTAAAGTATATAAAAGTAAGGATCGTATCAAAGATGATGATATTATCATTATTAATTCTTCAAGCGTAAAAGAACCTTGTTCGTTCTTTAATTACATATTTATTAATCCTGAGCAGTATGAATTTGAAATCTATGAGCAAATCATAGCACATGAAAAGATCCATGTTAAAAAGAGACATAGCGTAGATCTTTTGCTTTCTGAAATTGCAGTAATTCTATTATGGTTTAATCCGTTTGTATGGTTATTCAGAAAGGAAGTAGAAAAAAATATTGAATACCAAACCGATAGTCTTTTAATTGGTTCTCATCACACCGAAAAAGACAGCTATCAAATGAATTTACTAAAGATAGCAACCTATAACAAACCTTTAACCATCACAACAAATTACAATCAATCATTAATCAAACAACGAATATTAAAAATGAATACGAAAAAATCAAACCCGCACAGTTATTGGAAATATGCATTTACAATGCCTCTATTTTTTGCCGTATTATTAGTTCTCAATAAGCCTCAGGCCTCATTTGGACAAGAACCAACTAACGGCCTTAATGATACTACAGTAAATGAAGACAACGCTAACCCTGAGTATTTTTCAGATTGTGAAGCATTTAAAAACGCGTTAGAAGAAAAAGATGTCGAAAAGCTTAAGGAGATTCTATTAAATTTAGATCCAGCCTGTGTTGACTATATACAAAACACAGAGCAAACAGAAACAACACTAGCCGATGTAAAAACCAAACTAGAGGAGGGTGCAGCACTTCAAATAGATACGACGGGTAATTTGGTTTTATCTCATACAGATGGATCTTTAGACGATAGCACTAATACTATTGTTAGTTCACAAGACGTAGGAGGTTCCAACTCTGAGTGCAAAAAACTATTAGTAGCAATAAGAGCAGACGATATCGAAAAAGTAAGATCACTATTAAAATCTACAGATGCCAACTGCATAGATCTTAACCCTGGTTATCATATAGATCAGTCTAATGGAAACCATTGGAGGTACCGAAAAGCTAAGGCGCCTTTATTTGCAGTGGCAAGAACTGGCAACCTCGAAATTGCTAAATTGCTTGTTGAGAATGGTGCAGATGTCACGTTAGTTCTTCAGGGCGATGGCACTGCACTTATAGAAGCTTCTGCATTTGGACATTTAGATTTGGTGAAATATTTTGTTGCTAAAGGTGCTGACGTCAATCGTAAGTTTCCAAACCAAGGTAATGCCTTAATTGCCGCATCTGGTCATGGACATCTCGACATAATGAAATACTTAGTTTCAAAAGACGTAGACATTAACTACTATTCACCTAACCAAGGTAACGCCCTTATTGCGGCTTCAAATTCTGAGAATACTGACGCCGTAAAGTATCTTGTAGATAAAGGGATGGATATTAACTTTATTGCTCCTAATCAAGGCAATGCCTTAATTGCTGCCGCTAATAACGGTCGATTAGAAACTATAAAATATTTACTATCCAAGGGTGCCCAAATTAACAAAATCACTTCAAATCAAGGCACGCCATTAATTGCAGCTTGTAATAATGGGCATATCGATACGGTAAAGCATTTAATATCTAATGGTGCTGAAATTAATAAGATAGCGCCTAACCAAGGCACCCCTTTAATCGCTGCGGCTAATAATGGACACGACGATGTCATAGAATATCTGCTTAAGAAAGGTGCTGAAATCAATAGGATATCCTCTAACCAAGGTACGGCTTTAATCGCTGCAGCCAACAACGGACATTTAGATACTATAAAATTACTGGTCTTAAAAGGTGCGGAAGTTAATCTTAACACGTCTAACCAGAGTAATGCGCTCAATGCGGCATCCAATAATGGCCATACTGCTGTGATGAAGTATTTAGTGAGTCAAGGAGCAGATATAGATATGAATACCAATAGTCATGGATCGCCATTAATATCAGCTTCAAAAAATGGGCAAATGGATGTTGTCCAATACTTGCTTGATAAGGGTGCTGATATTAACACTCAAAATGATGGCCAAGGTTCGGCCTTAAACGCTGCAGCGCGAAATGGAAATAACGAGGTCATAAAACTATTGTTGGAAAAAGGTGCAGATATCAATGCACAAACAGATGGGCAAGGTTCTGCCTTAAATGCTGCAGCACGAAATGGTCATTTAGATACAATAGAATTACTTTTAGAAAAAGGTGCCGATATTGACTTACAAAACAATGGCCAAGGTTCTGCTTTAAATGCAGCTGCTAGAAATGGGCTATTAGATACTGTTAAGCTCCTTATTGAGAAAGGCGCCGATATTAATCTATATAGTGACGGTCAAGGTACAGCCTTAGCTGCGGCATCACGAAATGGTCATGACAATATTGTCAAATATCTTGAATCCAAAGGCGCGAAACATATTTATCGCAATTAATTAAATCAAAGTATTCATCAATCAAATCAATCAGCAATGCTGTCTTAAGTCTATTGAGGCAGCATTGTTATAAAACACTCAAAATGAAAAAAATATGTTCACTTGTCATTCTAGCTTTTATCCTATGTAGTTGTGGTAGCAAAACTTATGATTTAGCTATAACTAATGTTCAACTATTTGATGCGGAAGGCAAAACCGTCATTCCCAATCAAAGTATTTGGATTAAAGGCGATACCATTGCTGCAATTACATCGAGTTCAGAGTCATTTACTGCCCAAAAAACAATTGATGGTAACAATCGATTGGTAACACCAGGATTTATAGATACACATGTACATACCGTTGGAAATTATGGCGCCGATGCATTGTCACCAGAGGATTATAAAGCAGATAATGGAATAGAAATGCTTCGCGATTTGCAGGCACAGCATTATCTCAATTATGGTGTTACAACCATTATAGATATGGGGCAGCCAGAACCTTGGATCGATGTGACACTAGATTGGCAAAAAAATCCAACACCAAATCACCCAAATATCTTTATATGCGGAGGCTCTATGGTCTCTGATGAGGATAGAAGACAACCTGCCCATCATATTGAAGTGATGAACCCAGAACATGGTCGAGAAAAGGTGAGGAGCTATGCCGCACGTGGATTAAAGTATATGAAACTGTACAGTAAACTCCGTAAACCCGATTATGAGGCCATGGCAGATGAAGCAAAAAAACAAGGCATCATCATTAACTCTCATGTAGATAATAATAGAGTAACTATTGCTGAAGGTATAGACTATGGCGTTTTAAATTTCGAGCATTTCTTTACGCTTACCCCTAGTATTCTAAATTATGATGAGCATTGGCCAAAAATGAATGATTTATATGGCATTAAAATGAATTCTAGTATCGATGAATTCGCGGCTCAAATGGTATTCTTCTTTGGATATATCAAATCAAATCCCGAATATGAAGCACGATTATATCAATTATTTGACAAAATGGCTAGAGAGGGCGCGACATTGAGCTCTGCCATGAACGTTGTAGCCTCGTCAGCAGGTCAATCCGATTTCTTTACATCCTTTGAATATTTTCCGATTAGAAAAACACCAATGGTAAATTATACTGAAGCACAACAAAAGCAGTTAGACTCAGCTTTTGAATCCTTTATGAACTATATGAAAATAGCTCATGATAAAGGGGTAAAGCTAAGAATAGGAACAGATTGTCGTTTTGGCGGTCGTGCTTTTTTGTCTGAGCTTATGTTATTTAAGAATGCTGGATTTTCTACAGGTGATATACTTCAAATTGCTACACTTAGCGGTTATGAAGCCATGCAATTAGATGATAAGCGAGGTACCATAGAAGTAGGGAAGACAGCTGATTTAATTCTGTTTGACAAGAATCCTTTTGACGATATCAAGCATGTGCTCTCACATAAAACCATTATTAAGGATGGATTGGAATTTAAGCCAAAGACATCTATTGGACATGAACTAAGAAAAGTATTACTTGATGATGGCGTAGAAGCAGGAAAGCTGTGGTTTGAAGAGGCTAAGCAAAACAATACTTATCCCAAGGTAAAAGTAAGTGAATTGAAAAATACGGTAAGAGAATTATTTACTGGAGGTAAAACCATAGAAGCTATTGCTGCTTACCAACTTTTTAAAACTGAATTTCCAGATAAAGTCTATAAACAAGATGAGATTGCTATAACAAATGCTAGTTATGGAATGATAAGAAATGGAAATCTTGAAAAGCTAAAAACCTATTATGCATTTGCTGAATCTAATTTTCCTGATGCCAAGAAATTTATGGGCCTATCCGTATATATGGCTATTTTAGATAAGGATATTGCTGCTGGACAAGCATTATTTAAAGCAAATCAATTAAATCCTCAATATGTTGTAGATGAAGATGAACTCAATGGTTTGGGCTATTTATATCTTCAATCTGATAGAATTAAAGAGGCTATTGCCATTTTTGAAATGAATATCTCTGCATTTCCTGAATCGTCGAATGTCTACGATAGTTTGGGCGAAGCTTATCTAGAAGCTGGTCATAAAGCTTTAGCAAAGAAAAACTATGAAAAATCCTTAGCATTGGATCCTGATAATGATAATGCCAAAACTGTTTTAAAAGGATTGTGATGTTATACTTGGAACATAAAAAAAGCAACGTTATTAGCGTTGCTTTTTCAATTTATACAGCAATACGCTGTTGGTCTGTGATGGATCGTTTAATGTGCAATAGGTGATGGACGATAGAAGACAGCTCAAAGTTTAACAACTTACCATCTTTCTTGCTAAAGTCCTCAATGTGATGCTTGTAAATAGATTCTATACCATCTTTAATGGAAATAAAATAACTATCGTCTGTAGCATCTAGTGATACTGAACTCTTGTAATTGCTTTCTTTTAGCAACCAATATGAGAGACTATTGATTTGGTTGAATAGGGCTAAATTTTTGTCCATAATACATAGGTTTAATTAATAGATCGAGGGAAAATCTTAGTATAAATTTACTCATGGTGCATTTCTGTAAGAGAATTTAATTGATAAACGCACCTCTTAGTCCGACAAAATGAACAATTTCCATGATGTTATCGATGAATGACATACCTAGTTTTACAATTCAGGATGCGCTTATGACGATTCGGGATATATAATAGCTAGAGTTTGGTGAGTTTTATGATCTTTATACCACAAAACAAACCATCATCATGAAAACACTACTAAAATTTTTATGCTTATTCCTTATTTTACAAGGCTTTTCGCAAGAGGCTCTAACTTCAGCAGATTGGCAAAGCGACCTTAAATTTCTTCAAAACAAAGTACATCATGAGTACCCTTTTCTGTTTAAAAAAGTAACTAAAGCCGAGTTTGATGCCGAAGTAGAAGTGCTTTACAATGCTATTCCGACTATGGAAAACCATGAAGTTCCTGTAGCATTATCAAGAATCGTAGCGCTTTTTGAATATGGACATACACAAATACCGTTTAGTACGGTTGCTAAACGTGGTGTGCTGCCTGTAAACTTATATCATTTCAATGATGGTGTTTATATTGAAGGCACAATGACAGTGCACAAACAAGTCTTAGGTGCTAAGGTGTTAAAAGTTGGTGGAGTTGGAGTAGAGGAGGCCTTAAAGAAAATTCGCCCTGTGGTGCCGGCAGAGAATGATTACTATTTTAAAGCCTATGGATTACGATTTTTAACCGTTCCTGATGTACTTCATGCGCAAGGGATCTTAAAATCATGGTCTGAGAATGTCACCTTAAGCTTAGAGAAAGATGGTAAAACGTTTGATTATACATTTCCGACTATACAACTTGATGACTTATCGAAAGGGTCGACACTCACCATACCAAATGATAACTGGTTAAGCGCAAGAGATCAGAGTCAAACACCTTTATATTTGAAGTATTTGAATGAGAAGTATTACTATTTTGAGTATTTAGAAGACCGTAAAACCTTATATGTGCGCCAAAGTTCGGTATTTGATGATCCTAAGGAGTCCTTAAAAGACTTTTACAATCGCCTTTTTGAATTTATGGATACTAATCCCATTGATAAATTGATTTACGATGTAAGGCTCAATGGTGGCGGCAATAATTATAATAACCTGCAACTGATTAAAGGTTTAATGGCTAGGCCCAACATTAATAAACGCGGAAAGTTATTCTTTATCATTGGACGAGAAACCTTTTCGGCATGCCAAAACTTAACCAATGAAATCTCTAGATATACGGAAGCCATTTTAGTGGGTGAACCTACAGCAGAGAACGTCAACTTTTATGGTGATGCTAGGCGAGTGGTATTGCCAAAAAGCAGAATTAACGCGTATTTATCTTATGCGTGGTGGCAAGATACACCACAATGGGAAAATAAGGATGCGTCTTTGCCCAATATTGCAGTAGATATGAGTTTTGAGCAATACAGCACCAATGACGATCCGGTTTTGAAAGCTGCTATGGATTTCAAGGATAATGGTTTTATTCTGGACCCAATGCAGCATTTAACGCAACTGTTCATTGCAGGTGATTTCGAAAAATTGAAGGAGGATGCCATTACGATTGCACACAGTCCCGAGTACAAGTATTACGACTTTAATGAAGAATTCAACAAGGCAGCACAACGTTTATTGAATAGTGGTGACGATAGAGCACAGCAATCAGGTATATATATATTACAATTAATAACCGAAGTGTATCCAAAATCCCAAGGGGCGTGGTATAGTTTGGGTAATGCCTTAGAGGATGCAAAGGAAACGGACAAGGCAAAGCTGGCTTATGAGACACTGATTACCCTAAAGGATAGCAGTATGCTGGCTAGGGCTGCAAAAAATAGAATCAAGGGCTTGGATAAAGAATAACAAAAGCACATTAATGATTGTCAGTTCAAGTGTTCCTGCATGTCCAGTCGGAACGCACTTCGATACGTCGACTAAAGCTTTTTTTTAAAGAAGCGTTAGGATACTGTTAATGTGGTTGTTATTTAAAGATTTTGGTAGTATCTTCATGACGGTATGAAACAACTATTGCTACACAAACGATTTCGACAGCTAACGCTACTAATTGCACTTTTAGGGCTGTTTTGGAGCTGCAAGTCCAGTAAAATAGATAAAACTGAAGCCAAGGCACAGGATATGGCTGCCTTACAAATCCTTTTGGAACAGGACGACTATTATGTTAACATAGAAGTCGCTTATCCTTTTGTCACAGCGGCCACACAGCGTGTCGCCAATGCTTTATTGTTACGTAATACTGGAAATAATGCCAATCGGATTGATGTAAGAGGCGATGGTAACTTTATTAAAATACAAAACGACTCCATATCAGGTTATTTGCCATTTTTTGGAGAACGTCGCAATAATTCCGGAGCCTATGGCGGTAGGAATTCTGCCATCCAGTTTAAGGAAGCCCTTGAAGATTTAAGCAAACATATCCATACAGAAAAAGGCAAACTCGAACTCAAATTTAGTGTAGACCAAACGGAGGGTACGGAACATTATCAAATCCTTATGGACATCTTTCCCAATAAAAAAGTGAGTGTTAACATCACGCCAACCTATAAAACAAATATGCGTTACTCAGGAAAGTTAACAGAAGCCGACAAAAGTATTTAAAGTACTCCAAGACCAATAATGGCTGTAGCAAAAAGCAAATTCCATCTACAAATTTGTATAATAAGGGAGTTACGTACCTAATGAATTAATTTGTAAATTCACCATCTAACTTACCATTACCTTAATGAATCTTTTTAGTAAATTTCGACGACATCTACTTAAAGGCAATAGTGCAGCTAAATATATCACTTATGCCATAGGCGAGATTGTACTTGTGGTTATTGGAATTTTAATTGCTGTGGCTATTAATAATGCCAATGAAACCAAAAGAGAAAACCAGTTATTAAACCGGTATTTAAAGGATTATAAGAACGATCTTAAAATAGATAGTGCTGTCATAGCTAGCAATCTGAAATTGCTAGACGCTAGAAAAGATACTTATGATTTGGTATTGTCCGATAGCTTAGATAAAACCATATTAATGCGTAATCCTAATGTATTTGGACTTATTTTTAGTTATAATCCGTTTAAGCTGCAGAGCAAAGGCTATAACCAATTGAAATCCCACGTTAGCGATAATACCAAAGACATGGATAGTTTGGTGGTATCTATTGTGGCGAATCATTCCACGTATAATGAACTTTTAGATTCATCCATACAACGTATAGGAAGGGATATTGATGATAACTTAACGTATCTAAAGAATAATAAGTTGTGGTTGTCGGATTTCTTGTCCAATAACATCACACCAGAAACCATCGAATATTTTGTAAGTGCGGATTACAAGAATCGTGTGGCCATTCATAAGACGTATGTGTTTGGTAATCTGTATGCCTTTATGCAAGCGTATCAGAAGTATATTGAAGAGATGACTAA
The DNA here is from genome assembly GCF_014243395.1 of Winogradskyella flava. Classification (GTDB taxonomy): domain Bacteria; phylum Bacteroidota; class Bacteroidia; order Flavobacteriales; family Flavobacteriaceae; genus Winogradskyella; species Winogradskyella flava. Next base: position 224,839 of record NZ_JACLCP010000002.1, read on the forward strand.
GGAGTTAGATGAACGTCTCAATGAAGAAGAATAGGCTACAATGCTATAAATACTATTTTACATAATGTAAATTATAGGACAATTGCTATTGTTTGGTTTTCTATGTCAGAGTACCAATTGTCAACTATAATGTTATTATGTAAAATATCCCACAGTAATCCATTTTCATAAGTATGTGCAGTACTTGGGCATTCAACTAGAAATCGGTCTGCTACGCAGCGTTAATGCAATGTTCCTATAATTAGACGTTATGTAAAATGTCCGCTATCCAAACGCTCGATTGTTTTTATAAATACAAATTGCTTATTGCAATTTATTCATAACTCAATTTGCCATCGCTTGGCCAGCGCACAAAAAAAGCCTGGCTTTTAGTTATGGTTTAAAAATCGCGTAAACGATAAAATGTATTGGTTAAAAAATTTTAGGCGATTCTCGTGGATTGCCACAAGAGCATAAAATTACGCGTAGCGATAATTTCTATGCACATGTTATATGCAGAACTTCTAATAAACATTTTTAAGTTCATTATCTTTTGCCTTGATGCAAAAGAAACAAAAAATCAAGGCTGCATAATATTTTGGAAACAATTAACGGTTCCTTCCACTATATTTTAGGAAACATTAGAATAATTAAGATTGTGCTTAATATTATGTAAAATAGAATTGTTAAGAATACTTATAGCTAAACCCCTAAAATATTAGCGTTCCACTCACCTATTGTTTTAACCAAAATTTTATGAGGCCAAGCTATTTCATTAATATTCATTATCTTAAAGTATGGATAAGCTTTCTCAATTGACAAGTGATGACTATAAAGCAATATTAATTGGAATCATTGTTATAATTGGTTACATCTTATTGCTAAGATTTAAAAGATACTTATGGGATAGAAAAAGAATAGCTCGGCGTGATTATTACCGAAATGTATATTTAAAATCAGATGCTTGGCAACGCAAACGTTATGTGGTTTTGAGAAGAGATAATTGGAAATGTGTTTATTGTGGAAAACGAGCTACACAAGTTCATCATACACGTTATGCAAAGTATAATATAGGAAAAGAACCCATTGAATGGTTAGAATCTGTATGTAAATCGTGCCATGATGATTTGCATTTATAATAAGACTTTACCCCTAACCTACTATTAACTGTATAAAAATTAATTATTCAGTATTATAACACTCTCCCTTAATTTGTCTATATCAGGACTATTTTTAGTTTTTCTTTTTAGGATTTCTCGCAAAACGCCAATTTCTTTTAGCTTCCACCCTACTTTCGTAGCTATATCTGCTAATATTAAATCCACCGGAATATGCTCATTTGCATAAGCGGAAGTGGAAACAACGAACCATAAACTTGCACCTTTGTCAGCTTTTTGCTTTAAATCCATAAAGATTTCTTGCATATCTTCAAAATAAGCAGAAATCATATCAGGAATATTTTTGTGCATTAATAATTCCTTCTTATCTGATATTTTTTTGTAAACATCATTAAAGTGTATTCCAAAATCATTGATTTTTGGTTTGTTCCACTGTACTTGTACATGTGATCTAACCGTCTTAAATCTTAATTTCCTAAGCTCTTCACTTGAATTAATAAATCCACTTAAAAAGAGCTCTGGTCTATATATGTCTGTATAATCAAAAGTGTTTAAATAAGGAGGTGATGTTATACATAGCTTAAATTTTTCATCAAATTTCTTTACTAACTTTCTTGAGTCACCAGTTTTTATAATAGGTTCAGTACCTACTGCATGTTCTAAATCTCTCTCTATAACATCCAAATTTTCTTGTAATGATTCAAGAAATGAATCTTTACTATAAGCATGGCTTTTCCAATTATTCTTGTACCTCAAACATTTCCCGTCTTTTTTAGCATTGCTATTTTTCATTATAGCAGACACCAATGCAAGTTTCGCAAGTTTAGAACTTTTGCTTGTGCGCCCTAAATTATTATAGCCTCCAGCAAAAGCTTGTAAAACATCTTTGTTAAACAACCATTTATTTTTACCTCTATGGTTGTTTTCTGTGAATGTTGAATAGTTTTCTAAATGAGAAGTAGCTCCAATCTCTGAGTTCATCATTACTAAATCTGAGACTTTTTTAAAATTTTTCTTTGTGAAGTTAGTTGCTTTTACTTGGGAAAGGAAACTAGTAAATGGATTCACTTCAAAGCCAACAGAATTTATACCTTTTAAAGCCGCTGTTAGTGTAACTGTCCCACTCCCATTAAATGGATCCAACACAATATCATTATCAGAAATATCACTTTCTTCTATTGCTTTATTTACAAGTGCAGGTGAAAAACCTTCCTTATAAAAATACCATCTATGACGAGCTAAACTTCTTGTGTCACCGGCATTTGAAGCGCCTTGATTATTTAATTCAAAATTGTTGTTTATCATTCTGTAATTGGTTCCATGAAAAATCTTCTCGGTTTTTCAAAATCAGCGCGAATATCTTCATATTTAGTATGATACACTATATGTTTATTTCTATAATATTCACCTTTAACTTTAGTTATTGTTGTACTAGTACTATTTGCACCTCTTCTTCTTCCATCAAAAACGACAAGATAACCACTAACAACTTTTGTTCTAGCATAATGTAAATTAGATTCAAGATACTCAGCAAGTTGATAAGCACCATCTCTAGCATCAGCATCTGTTCTAGTTACTATTCCACCAGAATTGGAAAGTGATTTGCCTAACCATTTAACCTCTATTAATGCAACATGTGAACTATACTTCCATGTTACCTTAACATCAACAGGATGACTCCTGTCAACATTTTGTTCTGGCATCACTTCTGGACTTCCTCTTAACCTAAGGTTTAAAAAATCATATAATGATTCTTGCATTTTTTCTTCTGGACTTGGGTTAAACAATATACGATTTGAATTAACCCAAAGTTCTTTAAAATGTGGACAGCTTGAATACTTAGCTCTTTTCAGGTCATATTCTTCAAAAGCTTCTTCAAGGTCTTTAAAGGTCCTGAATTGAAAATAGCTTTCTGAATCAGGCAGTTTAGGAAGAGTAGCTAATTCAGTTTTGCCAAAGAAAAATTCCTTTTCTCCTGATAACCTATAAATTATTGACTGAAGCCTAAAAGAATCTGGATCAAGACTCCAGTCTGTACTGTAGTAAACATTATTATCTGTAATTTCAACAACTAAATTTGCACAGTTAACACCTGCAAAAGCCTCTACATTAGCTACTTTAACATAATTATGTGCAACCTTATTAAGACTCAAATTTTCATCAAAGGTGTAATAAACAGTGATAGTATTGAAATCACGAAGTCTCAAGTTTTTGTAAATAGATCTAATGTTTTCAGTTAGATGACTTAGCCTAGATAATGCCTCATCTCCAAAATCATTTGCAAGAAGAGGCACAAATGCATTTTGAGCGCTTTCTTGTAAAAATTTCAAATAATTTTCTTCACTATTCATAACTGAGTTGGTTTTCCAGGGTTCTCATTGTAAAATGCGATTGAGTTAAGCCAGAGGTATGCTGGTTTCAATAACCCAATATTATTTTGATCAATAACTGTTCTTAATAATTTAAATTGCTCATAAAGAAGAACTCGTCCACTTCCGTCTTCATCTAACAAATTCCTTCTTACTTTTAGCCCTTTTATTGATTGTAAAAGTGGCTCATTATTAATTGCGTTAGTCAAAATACCATATGGAAAGAAATCAACCATTGTAATTGCTGATTTTAAATATTTTTCCCGAGATAAATTAATCGAAAATTTATCAATCTTATTTAAAAATGATTCCCCATTAGGTGTTAAATTAAAATAATTGTCCTTGTCAGTATCTAAAAGAGATCCTATTTGAGACAATCGAATTAAAGCATTAGAAAGGTCATCACTGAATGGACTTCCGTTTTCATTTTGAATAAAAATATATCCCCAAGAAGCAACATTTTTCCCATCATACAAAGCCAATAAACAAGCCAAATATGCAAATAATTGTATTTCACTTTCTGAAAAATCACCTATTCTTTCTTGCAATTGTTTACCTATATATAGGCAATCATATGTCGCTTGTGAAACTGCCATTAAGAATTAAGAATTTCTTCAATTTCATTATAAGCGCCCTCAATTTTACTCTCTAATTCAATTTGAACTTGTGACAGCGTTGTCCAATAAATCATTCTTTCAAGAATCATACCGTCGTTTTTACAGTTCTTAGCAATTTCTTTTAGGAGTTCAGAACTATTAATATTTGCCGTCATTAATAACTGATAACCTTTAGCTGAAAAATCGGCAAACATTTTACCAGCTTTATTTTCATAAGCAATATCTAAAGATCCTTCAGGAGTATCAATCATTAATGAACATTTTGATGAGGCATGTTCAATCAAAGCCATTCTTAGAGCAATATCCAAAAAATATCTCTGACTTTCGGATAACTGATGAGCCTCTTTACGCCTTGTATCATTTACTTCAAGATCTAAAGTCATTCCTTTATCGTATGACTGTAACCAAATATTTAATTCTAGTCCTATAAAACTTTCAGCATATTCATTAAAAAGTGGAATAAACCTTTCCTCAGCATTTTGATAAAACCCTTTAAGATTTTTTTCTAGTTTTTTTAATTCAGCTTTTGTGGCTCTCTTATGTTCTAAAGACTGCTCTTTTTTCTCTTTTAAATTTTCGATTTGCACTTTAAATCGTGAAACTAAATCAGTGATATCATCACCTCTTTCATTATACAAGCTGTTTAAGAAATTATCGTTCTCATCTTCAATCTTTAAGAGCTCTGCTTTTATTGTAGAAATATGCTTTTCTAATTCAGTTTGCTCTTTTAATACACGAGTTTCTCTTTGATTTGAATTATTTAATTTCTCACTTAGTTCGATAATTTTCTGATCCAATTGTTCCAATCCTTTAAAAACTTCATCGAGTCCCTTTTTATTATTCATTTTTTTTGGGGCATGATTTTCTTCAATATAAGAAACAAGTGAATTTAGTATTTCTTGTATTTTACCTGATTCATTGATTGCGTACTGAAGAACCTTTAAGATTTCAATAATTTTCGGATCGGATTCTATAGTACTACTATCTGACTGAAGAGTTTTTTGGAAAAGTTCCTCATATTCTCTTTTTAGAGTATTAAGATTTAATGAGTAATCTGCAATTTCAAGTTGAACCTGTTTAATATCATGATTATAACTTTCTAATTGAGTAATTGACTCATTCAGTTGCTCAGTGTATAATTGGTACTGTTCGATTACTTCTTTTGGGATTTCATCACTTTTTGAAGAACCAGAAGCCATTGATACAAGTTTTTCTAACTCTCTTGTCGCTTGAGTAATATCCCACTGTAAGTTACTTGAATCTGAAGTTAATTTCTTGTATTTTTTTCTTAGACCGTCTGCAAGATGAGCGGTTTTGGCATCCACACCAAAGAATAAGTATAAAACTCTTTCCATCATTTCCTTATCCCAAAATAATAGTTGATGTGTTTCATCAAATGTCAACACGTAATGTTGTAAAAAAGCATATTGAGAAAATTCGCTCAATCCTGCATCCTCTGTCAGTGAACTCATATAAGACTGACAAAGCTCATCACCTAATTTCAATTCATCGTCTTTAATCTTATTTGTAACTTCACCAATTTTTGTCCTAGAGAAATACCTTAACTCTTCAACATCGAAAAAGCCTCTTTTAATAACATATTCATATTCACCAATTCTGAAGTGAACTTCAACATCAGCAACATCCCTAGATTTTTCATCAATTCTTCCTTCAAAGTATTTATTAGCAAAAGCTTTGTTCCTTGAATAAAATGCAGGTATTGAGTTATCAGTACTAAATGATCTTTTGGGGTTACGAACAATTCCAGTTAAAGCGTAATTGAGAATTGTTATAAAAGTTGATTTACCTAAACCGTTAGCGCCTGCAAGGCAAAACACGGATTTGTCCATGTCTATCTCTATTAGGTTTTGCTTACTATATAAGCTAAAGTGATTAATTATCACTTTTGTGATAACCGGAAAGACGAATGGCTTCATTAAAAAATTATTTACAATTCAAATATAATGATTAGAGATTCACTAATGATTGTATTAATTAAGGGAATGTTTAAATATAGTAAATTTGACTTTATGCTTAAATTTTTTAGAAAAAATACTTATATAGGAGCACCTTCCTTAAAGCAAATCATTTGATGTTGACCTGCATTTTCACCTGTTCCTAGAATTAATAGAATACCTAAATTATAATTATAATGATTGCCCAAGTAACTAATTGTCAAGTGCTCTAATTTGATCAAGTCATACTCTTTCTCAGCTTTTGAACTAATGTCTTTTTTTACCTCTATAACAACTAAATTATTATTATTTGTTCCGCGCTCATGAATAATTATATCAGGTGCGAGCCTATAATTATTATTTTTATTCACTTTACGCCCAATTTCTTCGATTCTATTTCTCGCTATATCTAAAGCTTTTCTATCATTTGGTTTATCAAAATCACCATTATATTCAGGATCGACATCATAATCATTAAAATAGATATCAAGGTATTCAGATAATTTAGCAGAAAAAATTCTCTCGCTTAGATTTCTCTTTAATAAATCGATATCACTATCGTAAAGTTCTAGAATTGCTAGTTCTATATTATTTAATATTTCTTCTGTATCCAATTTAAATACTTTATTAAATTAAATATATAATATATATTCCATTCCACACACATTTTCTCCACTACTCTGCCCTTGCTAAAAAGAGTGTTCCATTAACTTTGGTTGAGAATGTTATTAGATAAATTTTTCAGAAACTTTTTAATTAACATGGGCTTTTAACCAAAGCCCATGTTTACATAACGCTAGTACATTATAGGACAAATGCTATTATTGGTTATTTGCTTAGAACATACCATTAGTCAACTATAATGATATTATGTAAAATATCCCACAGTGTTTATAATTCCATTACAATATACAGAACTTGGGCATTAAACTAGAAACGGTTTGCTTCACAGAGTTAAAAAAGCACATGTCCTATAATTTGCCGTTATGTCAAATGTCCGCTGTCAAACGCTCGATTGTTTATATAAATCAAATTGTTATTACAATTTATTTATAACTCAATTTCCAGCCGCTTGCCAGCCGCACAATAAAAGCTAACTTTTTACTTCTATTAAAAATCGCGTAAACGATAAAATGTACGTGATAAAAAATTTTAGACGATTCTCGTGGATTGCCACAAGAGCATAAATTTTAAAAAAAATAAAATTCTATGCACTTGTTATATTTAGAATTCCAAATAGTCTTTTTTTAGTTTTCAATATCTTTTGTCTTGAAACAAAAGAAACAAAAATTCAAGGCTGCATATAATTTTGGAAACAATTAACGGCTCATTCGCTATATTTTAGGAAACTTCTGAACTGATTAAGATTGCTTTGAAGTCCCATTTATAAATAAACTTCTTTATTGCATGTATTACTATCTCCCTAAAATATATACGCTCATTTCACCTATTGTTCTAACCAAAATTTTATGAGGCCGTAGTTCAAAAATTATTAAATATTTCTTTTAACCCATCATCTACATAATTTAGACTGCATTTTTCAAATAAATCAACTTTAAATCCTTTTTTTAATGCAGCTAGACTAAAAGACAATCCAGCCACGCCAGCCCCAATAACAGCAAGTTGATCACCTTTTTTTATTTTACCAGTTTCTAAAGCAGCATAAAAAATGTTTAATGCTCTTAATTGTTGGTTATAGACTGTCATTCCAGGCTGAAAAATTCCCAATAACAAATCACCCGTACCATCAATTTCAAATTGCTTTATAAATTCCTTTAATTCTTTTGTATCCAATTAGATTAAGTTTAATTGTGTTAAAAATTTTAATCTTACACTTTTAAAAGATTAAAATGGTAATGCTGAAAATTAACTAAGGGTAGATTTTAAATATAGCAAATTTTATGCATTGAGCTCTTATGGAATAAATTATTTTAGACCTTTTGTATAACAATCAATTGCTTTAAAATATTAAATTTTTATAATATTAAGAAAACAAGTTATTCATCAGTATAATAATGAAATGGATTTACTAGTTTTATCGGTGTTCCATTTAATTCCGTTAAAGATCCAGACCAAACTTTATCATATAATATATTTAAATCTGAGATGTCATTATCAGTTAGAACGGATTCTTTTCCATAATTCATTATGGAAAATTTTTGATGATTTCCATAAATAATACTTTTATATTCCTTTTCATCTATTTGAGCAAAAAAATGTCTTAATCCAAAAATATGGCCTAACTCATGAGCTATTATATTTACTTTTTCTTCGTAATCTATATACTTATTAAATAATTTAGGATAAAAAACGAACTCATTTTGACCACCATTTGGAAAAAAACTTTTCCCCATGGTACATAAATTATCTTCGTAACATTGATCATTCTGATTAATGCAAATTTCAAAATCCCATAGACTCCTTACCTCTTTAAAATCTACAGGTTTAGCTTTTCCCCAACCTCTTACTGCTTCATTGAATAATGTCCTTATATAAGTTTTTGCCTTTTCAGGTTCTTTGAAGTAGTTTATTGAATTATTAAAACGCCATCTTAATGTAATATTTTTATTCCAAAGCGGAATAAACCCTTTTCTTGCATCTAGAACAATTTCGTCAATCCCTTTTTGAATCGGCATTGAATGTCCTCTTTTATTTGTACTGCACACTATGTTTTTTCCATAAATATGCAATTCAGATTTAGTAATATCTATCTGAAATGAATCCTTAAAATCGAGTTCAGAAATACTTATGTTTTTTTTATTACACATAACTTTTAGAAAGTATTAGTATTATAATTCACCATAAAAATCATCCCATGACATCCTAACCATATTTTTTGGAGTAGATTCATTTGGTAATGCAATTCTGGGAGTATTATATGATTTATTAGTACGCAATTTACGAGTAGCTAAATGGTTCCAGTCATGTTCAAATATTTTTTTATAATAATTAGAAACTTCATCATTGTAGAATATTAGGCTAGCGTCTCTATTTATTGTTGTACCTCCATTGCTAAAGTTATGACTTCCAATTAAAGCTATTTTAGAGTCTATGATAATCCCTTTATTATGACATCTGTCTTGTAATTTAATACTATCCATATCAAAACCAAATCGCTTTATCCTTTCTAGTTGTTCCCTAGTGATAAACTCACCGCGAATTATGATTTTAACATCTATGCCTTCTTTTTGCTTTTGTAACATGATTTTCAATAGTGACATAAATTTTTCACTATTTCCTTTCTTTTTAATGCTTAATGCTTGATTTTGAAAATAAATACTTCTCTGAGCAGTCTTTAATAGCTCTGATACTCTTTCATAAAAATTATCAGGAGTTAATAAGGGCATTACTTCAATAGTAGCGTTTTCAGTATTTTTAATTTTCTTAGGTTTAAAATACTCTAGTCCCTTTTCGGTAAACTCTATTTGTTTCAATAAGAAGTCAATTGGGACAAAAACCTCTCGTTCAATCTCAAATAGGTAGTCCTTATCAGTATCTATCTCTCGATTCTTTTTTCTTGATTCGTTTAAATCATGTAGTAGAAATTCTTGATAGATGTCTGTTAATTTTTGACTCTCAACAACAACATGCCATTCCCTATTATATTTTTTTAAATAATTAATGTTATTTGAATTATCACTTAGATCAGTTGGACTTGCATCAGGAAGGTTTGAACTTTGCCAGTTTCCACTAGACAACCAAAAAAGATCATTATTGGTTGCTACTTTTATATGGTAATAACCGCCAAATATTCTGTTTTTACCTTTAACATGAGCATATGCAAAATTGAATTTATCTTTGTATACTTTTCTAAGTTTTTCTATAAGTTCTTGTTCTTTTAAATCGTTGGCCTTTGTACCACTTCCTACATTAGCTTTTTCTTGGATAACAAGATTTAGTTGATTAATATCTCCTGCTTTTTCAATTAAAGTGTCTAATATGTGTGGTGCAGTAAAATCATACATGCCAATGGTTAAATCTCCTTTTGCATTTAAAATAAATTCTTGAAGTACACCCCATCCGTTATCAGGACTCAAACTACAAACTACAGACTTGACATCATTTGCCTTTTCTAATGACACATTATTTGGCGGTGAATAAGTAATATTACCATATTTACTTTTTGTATTCTCTCTATCCTTATTATATCTAGAAAGCAAATCGATATCTAATGGACTATCTTCTTCTAGTTCTAAAATATCTTGAGGTGTTGCATATTCTATATCAATTTTATACCCAGACTCATTCACATATTCCTGTAGTTTTTGTAATCCTTTTTGACCAAGTTCTAATTCTGGACGAACTTTTAGCACAATAGATTCTTCATCTGTAATCCAATCCTCTTTCAGAGTGAATCCAATTCTAGCTTCTAATACAAATGGATGAATTTCTAATTGTTTTTTAATTTCTTCAAATTTCATAATTATTAGTTTAATATGTCAGACTCTGTTAAATTCAATTGTGTTATAGCTTCTTCAATAGATTGATAATTTTCATGTTTTGTTGGTCCAAGTTTTGTGACATTGCCCCAAAAGTCTTCAAGTAATGATTTTACTTCAGGAAGTTTTGATATCTCAAATAGACTTTCACAGAATTTTTCATAATCTGGGATTTGACCTTTGTTAACTGCTATTGGATCACTATGAATATCAACTTTCTTTATTTGTTTCAGAACTTGATTTGCATCTTCATAACCTTTTACTAATGAAAGCAAATGTATTACACCATCATGACCAGCACCTATATCTGTTTCATTTAAATAAACAGCTTTTGCAACATTATCGTGACCTCCAAAAAACTCAATCTTACGAAATTTAGTCAATGGATTGACACCAGATTTTAATAAATCTGCTGCTGGAATTAAAAAATTTGAAGTACTAAAGGAATCTCCAAAACCTAATCTATGTACCCCTTTAATATCTTCTAAAGATTCAATATTTGTGTTGGTTCTGGTATAAATTTGAGCAAAATAAGTTTCACCTTCTACTCCATCAATAATTCTCCAAGCCACTGCTGCTGGAACTACATCTTTGTTTTTATTATGGCACAAAACATATGAAACTGGTTTCATGAGACCAATACTTGTATTACCACTTGTCATTTGATGTGTTTGTTCTTTTACAGACATTATATCTAAAACTTCAATAACGACATTTTGTCCAATTCTGTTTGAGTAATCTTGCTCCAATATTTTTGAGAAATTCACAATAGCTTTACGAATTTCTTCAAGAGATTTATATTGGTTAATGTCTGGATAGTAGCTGAGTGTTAACTTCATTTTTTATGGTTTTATAGATTTTAAACTTTTTATGGCCTTATAAAATTCTTCTGGTAAATCATATTTTTTCGATATAAATTCTGATCTTTCTATTAAATGAGCTAACCTTTCATTTATTAGGATTATAGCAATGTCATAGTTAGATGGAATTTGCACATGTCGATTAATTGTAAAACTGGGGCTTGCAGTTTTATTCTTGTAAAGACTACCTGCTGGTATTTTACTTAAGCAATCTGCAAGAGGTTTGATGACAATAGGCATCATATGAATAGCAAATTTTCCTAGTTCCCTAGATTTTTTCTTATTCGAAGTCAAGAAAACATGTTGTAAAATTTGCATCATTAATACATATAAATCGTCAAATAAATCTGAAATCAAAATTGCGCTCTCGTTTTGTAAAATATTTGCATTATTGATATCAATATCTCCTTTATTAAAAACAACGGGATTCTCAATTATATTCTTTACTGGATTAAAACTATTGTCGTTAACAATTTCTTGTTCAAATTCACTTAAGATTTGAGAAAAAATCCAATAATGACTATTTTCTTCATCAATCTCTGTTCCTTCACCTTGCTCCATAATTTGATCAATAGCTTCCAATGAAGTTTTTCTATCTGTTACTTTAATAATGTCTGGAAAATCAATTACATCAGATCCTATTTGAATGTCTTTATCACCAATAAACAATTTTTCTTCTGGAATACTCTTAATTCCTTCTTTAATCATTGCATATAAATCTCCAACAGTTTTATAATCATAACTATCTTCAAAAGATAAACCAAATTCAGTTTTTACATAATCTTTTTCATTAATAGTTCGAGGTAATTCATACATTTTGAAGCGCTTCATTGTGCTCACTGAAAATGGATTAAGAGAAATTGGTATGTCAAAATGATAATATTTTGCATTTAGAGGGAAATTGGGTCTTGCATAATACGGCGTACCTCCTATAGCAGTCAATAAATTCCATACTTGAGCCAAATGCAACATTTCTTCTGACGCAACAAAGAAGATTTGAGCAGCCCATTTCTTAACCATGTGTAGTTGTTCCCATTTCAAGGATTCATCAACCTCACATTTCAACGAAAATGCTGTAAATAAATATGAACAAGCTAGTCCATGCTCTATTTCACTTGCTTCGCAAAGCAGTGTCAAAATATCACTTCTTGTTTCTGCCTTGTGCTTATACTTCATTCTTGGTAATTTTATTATTTAATAAATGATCTATTGTTCGTATTGTCAATGCAACAGCTGTTAATGTTGGATTTGCCGTTCCTGAAGTTGTAAAAACACTTGGTCCAATTATATATAAGTTATGATTGTCATGCGAATTGCCATAGTCATTTACAACTGATTTTTCAGGGTCATTTCCCATACATGTTGTTCCCATTATATGACCAGCACCTGAATAATCACGATTATCGTTTGTACTTAACTCAGAAACACCTACTTCATTAAAAATTTTTGTGCATACTTCTTTCGCGACCTCAAATGCATCAGCATTATATTTAGATATATTAAAGGAGATTTTTGGTTTTCTAATTCCAATATTATCCTTTATATCACTAAGTGTAACCCTATTATTTTTGTTAGGCAATACTTCTGTTGAATAACTCATTCTAATCATTCTAGTAACCTTTTCTTCAACAGCATTATATAGTTTACTACCTAATAGATTTTCTTTAATTATTAATTCTCTTACAACTGCATTTGGTGATTTAATTCTTCCCCATCCGTCATTACCAATAGATATTCTAAATGCAGATAACTCTTTACGTTGTTCCCCATCTCTAAATGCATCAATACCTGATGTAGTTAATGGTCCTCTAAAAGGGTATATTTTTTCGTTAGTTAATGCAGTAACATAGCCTTGTGCATGATCCATAAGGTTTCTACCAACTTGATCACTTGAGTTTGCAATTCCTGAGTTTAGCAATAATCTTGGTATTTCAATACTATTCGCGGCAAGAATTACTTTAGCTGTTTTTGTGTCTATTTCTACTTTATTATTATTTAAAGTTAAATATGACAGTGCAATAATTTCTTTGTTTTCGTTTTCTATCAGTTTGTTTACAACTGCATTATCGATAATATCGACATTGCCAGTTTTAAGAGCTTTCTTTATATGAACAGTGGCATCATACTTTGCCTGTATTGGACATATTGGTACACAGCTTGAGTTTCCAGCACAAGCCGGTCTCCCATCATAATTTTCGGAGTTTCTTGCTTGTGGCGTTGGCAAAATTCTTATCTCTTTGCCATTTATACTTTTTCCATCGACTTTTTTTATAAACAGAGTATCAGCATAGCACTCCCATATTTCAGACATAGGGAATGATTTAGATCGATAAGCACCTAAATATTTATTCCATTTTTCATGATTACCTGATACACCAATCTCATTTTCTGCTATGCAATAATAGGTCTCTAAATCATGATAAGTGATAGGCCAATCTTTTCCTACTCTATAAATAGAATTCATTTTAAAATCACTCGGAATGAATCTTGGCACATTACCTAGCCAATGCCAAGTACTGCCACCAGTGATACGTTGATATGTGGACTTAAAAACATTTTTGAATTTATTGTTTTCAATGTCGAAAACATAAAAATTTTTATTTTTTTCTGAGTTATTGTTTTTTATATTTTCGTGAAAATCGGGACTATCGGCAAATTGATTTTCTTTGACATAAGGAGAACCTGGCGTTTTTCTTGAAGTTCTTGCATATCTACCTGACATTTCTATTCTATCTTTATCTCTTGTTTCTCCAGCTTCAAGTAGTAAAACAGTTTTATTAAATTTCGCGAGAAAATAAGCGGCAATAGACCCGCAAATTCCTGAACCAACTATGATATAATCATATTTTTTATTTTTTATTTTATCCATTTCAATTTTCGGGTTTATATTTCCAATAGCCAAAATAACCACCAGTAAGCCCTAATGGATGTGCTCGTATTGCCTTCCATACTAATCCATTATAGTAGGGAACTGGCGAGCTATGGACAAATTCGTTTTGTTTATTAAAATCATCGGAAACATCAAAGAATGAATCTAACTCCGACCTTGTTATGAATTCTGAAGTATACCAAAGATAAATAATAAGACCATTTAGCTTTCTTTCTGAAGAAGTGCTCTTGGCTTTTTTACCAAAATAATTATTATTAAGTAGACTTATAAAATCATCCCCATACTCATTCAATAATAGCTCAAAATAGTAATTAGAAACTTCTAATTTTAAATCTTTAATATCGACTAGTTCAATAGAGAGTTTATAAAAAATTTTCAATAGTTCTTTTTTGGATAACATATATGAAATAATTATTTTAAAAATTACCAATTACCAATTATTAAATATCCAAAGTATTGTACAAGTAAACAATACCCAATACTGGGTAATTAATAAAAATTGAGCTATTATAATTTCTTAAAAGGGAGGATTAACCACTATTAATGCTAGTGATTACGTAAATATATAATAATTATTTTAATCTATTCCATTCCACACACATTTACTCATGTCGTTTTTATTGTTTTAAGAAATCGTGAATCTCGCGAGCTCGATTTGCCTTCACTCCTCCACCCTCTTAGAAAAAGAGTGTTTAGCGCACGTGATACTTATTTTAATAAATAAGAGCTCGTGATTGCTTCGCAATTCATTAACTGAGTAAAGAAGTTTATAGATTAAATTTTTCTAGAATAAGATTACTAACATGCGCTTTTAACCCAATCGAAGATTCATGATCTCAATAGTTTTAAAATAGAAACTTGTGAATAAATCGAAGATTCATGAGCTCAATAACTTAAAATAGATGTCACGCGAGTAAAGCCCATGTAAGCACTAAAACGGATAACGCTTCACATTTTTATGCTGCCATAGTAAATTGATGATACTCCATTTACCATCCAATTTTATTAAATGTAAATATTCCACCCAATTATCTGAAAATAGTTTAACTGTGGCAATTCTATGGTAAACATCTAAAATTTTGACTTGATTGTTTGGGCTTGGCGGAAACTTTGTATTTGACTTATTCCAGTTTTTAGCATTCTCTATCATTCGATCTCTAGATATTGCTGTTACTACTTCTTTACGTAAGGTTCTATTAAATCCTATAGTAACCTTATTTAAACTATCGTTCATAACTTCTTGCATAAGCTCCGGCTTTAACTCCTGTAGGGCTTTTAAATAGCCTAATGCTATTCGTTTTATCTCTAAGGAATCCTCCTTTGAAGCAATGTCACTTAGTTTTACGTATTGGTTGTTTGCGATTTCACGGTCACGTAATAATGTCATATCCTTATCAAAAATCTGCTGCTTAATATAATTACCTATACTATCATAGACTTTTATGCCTACAGCGAAACCGTTAGCATTATTAACTAATGTGTTAGACGCGTCATAATATGCGTATTTCACATGGTTACCAAAATCATCATAGCTATCTTGGTACGATGCCACTCCTGCGCCATTATTTACAACTTGCATGTCAGCGTTTAAGTTATAGTTAGCCAAAGGAGAACCATCTTTTTTAAAGGTCATTCCTGTAGTACCAAAATCGAAATATGTAGATAGGCTTTGCGGTTTATTATCTAGATTCACTCTTTTTTCTATGACCATCTTCTTATGTTTGATCCAAGAATATTTTGAAATTTTCCAGTTAGATGCCATGGGTTCATCTTCCAAATCAAAAAATTGTAAGGCTGTATAATTTCCGTCTTTGTTAAGTGTGAAAACCTCCTTATAAACACCTCTATCATTTGATACTCTGTTTCCTTTTACATCCAAAAAGATGCGTGTTTCTTGATTATCTTGATATGTGATAATGGTTTTATAAGCTCCAATAGAAGCCAATGGATGTCGTCGCTCCGTGAAATAGTGATTATTGGTTATTAAAATGAGTTGATTCTTTCTGTTGTAAGTAAAAATATAATGCGATGTTGTTGATGCTACTGCTTCACTAATAGGGTAAGTTCCTGTAAGTTTAACATATGGCGAAACATGATTGTATTTTAAATGTCTAAAATATTGATTATTACTTTGGCTTTGTGCTATCGCAATGAAAGACATACAAAGCGCAAATGATAATAGAAAGGATTGCTTTAAAGTCATTTTTTGATTGATTTTTGGTTAGTATTGGTCTATATGAATCGTTCGTTAACCTATCAATAATAATGCCGAAGACTAATTAATACATCGATACAATGAGGCAAATAACAAATTTATTGTTGTGAATTAATCTATGCTCATTTCGAAACTTCTATGACTACATTTCCTCTTTTACGTCCTGTTTCAACATACTCGTGAGCTTTTTCTATATCATCAAGTTTAAATGACTTGTCTATAAAAGGCTTCAACTTCCCTTCTTCAGCCAAAGTTTTTATTAATTTCAGATGTTCAGCCTTCTCTTTCGTCAACATTTTAACCGAAACGAAATTCCCTCCAACTTTAAGGACCCTTTTGGCTTTTGTTTTTGCTGTTTTTCCAACGGCATCAAAAACAATATCGAACTTTTCATTTCTTTTGGAAAAATCTTCTTTTTTATAATCGATTACATTTTTGGCTCCCAGTGATTTGACCATTTCAAAATTGGAAGTACTGCACACACCAGTTACGCTTGATCCTTTTTGATTGGATATTTGTACTGCATAACTTCCAACACTTCCAGAAGCTCCATAAATTAAAACGCTTTGCCCTTTTGCTAAATTGGCTTTTTCTAAAAGGAACATTGCCGTCATTGCTCCAACTGGTAATGCAGCAGATTCCTGGTAATTCAAATTTTTCGGTTTTATACCTACCACTCCATTTTTCCATTGTTGAGGCAAGCAAATATATTCAGCATATGAACCTGTATGAAGCATTGTAGTGGTTCCAAATACGCTGTCACCAACTTTAAATTCGGTTACACGTTTCCCAACGTCTTCCACTATTCCTGCTAATTCATGTCCTAAAATTTTCTTTTTGGGTTTGAAAAGTCCAAAAATCAATCTTGCAGGAAGCCAAAATAAAGGAGGGAAATCAGAACTTCGTAATCTTACATCTCCCGAAGTGACTGTTGCTGAATATATTTTTACCAAAATCTCATCATCTTTAGGCTTAGGTTTCGCTATGTCCTTTATTTTGAGAACATTTGGTGAACCGTATTTGTTATAAATTACTGCTTTCATATTTATTTTATATTAGGTCTGATTCCAAAAATTAGCAAATAACCAATCATCCAAAATTCACCAATGGTTGCTGGTAGCATAAGAAATCTATTGAAGCTAAAATCAATTCCGGCATAGCGTATAACTGTAGAAATTAGATAGCCTATACCACCTAAAATAATAACTCTTCCTAACCAGACAGGCAACCTTTTAGATTTGACAACTATGTATCCCATAGGAAATAGCCATAACCCGAAAAATAGGCCACCAATACCCCAAGCATTTGAAATTATATGTTGAAACACCTGAATTAATAAAACTTTGTCTTCCATAGCACCTATATCAGAATTTGCAATACCTATTGCTGAGGCGATTGAAATTGCACTTATCATAATAGCTAAAGCATTTACCATTCCCCATATACCTAAAGTCCAAGCTTCCCACTCATAATTATCTTTAAATAATTTGAAAAACCAAACTGCGGTAAGTGCTTGTGATATTACGATAGCAAACTCTAATAGCAACCTTATTCTTGCTGTAGATTCTAATTCTGCTAAATTTATCAGGGTTTGTTCAGGATTTCCAGACACAAATATTTGAGAATGAAAGACCATAAACCCCAGAATTCCTGTAATAGCCATCATTAAATACCATAAGCCAGTTATTCTAGCGGTCTTAATTAAATTTTTCTGTTCTGTATTTACATTCATAAGTCGTTTAATTTTATTATTTTAAATCAGTTCTGACTATCTACATTGTTAGCACTTGTTTTATTCCTTTTCATAAATTTAATTCCAAGTATAATTAGCATTACTATCAAGACAATAAAAAAAGCACTTGTCGAAATACTTTTTATAAGAGAAAAGGACCTAGTTGTTTTTACAGCAACCTCTGTCAATTCAGGATAGTTTTTTAACATTGCTATAATTCCGATATTTTCCAAATAATCTGCAATACCAGCAATTATTGGTATTACACAGAGATATTTATAAGGGGAATTTAATTTGTTCAATTTTTTTAAGAAATATCCCAAAAGCAAACAGTAAGAAAGCCCGAATAGTAGCGGGTAAATCATATCTACAGGTATTTGGTCGTTTAGATAAGTCAAACGTCCATTTTCTCCAAGCGAAGTGAATAATTCATTTACATAATTCAAATTATATCCTGTGGGCATCATATCCAATAATTGCATTCCGTTAGAAAATTCCATTGTTTTAGGAATTGTAACAGTCAGCATAAAGGTGTAAACAACATTTGTTAAGATAAAAAGTCCTAAAACTATTTTTGCTGAAATGTTTTTTTTAATAAATTTTGTTAATCGTTTCATTTTTTTCTCAAATAAATGCTAACAATAGAATCTATGTAATAGATTAATTTTTGGTGCTTTCATTTTGTTCATTATTAACAGTAAACTCGAATTATGCAATAGACTTTGTATTACATAATTCGGGTGAAAGCTTACAACCAACTAAATCCTAGCCCAATATTAAAGATTAGAGCATCTCTATGTGCATCTCCATCTAAAAAGGCACGACCAAGAACTAATTTGGACTGCACATTAAGCGCGAAGTTTTTCTTTTTGTAAATTTCGTAACCTGTACTAGCCATAACAGCACAACCAAAGTTCCAATCGTCATTTACATCGTCTTTAATATCATATAGCGCTGGCGAATCTATTGCTAAGCCAATTCCTCCATGAATCCACCATCTATCTTTCACCCAATATTGTACGGATGGAATAAAACCACCGAAATGCCTATCATTATCCTGAAATTCGTAGATATTTCCTGGTAAAGAGGCTGTAATGGCGAGTTTGTCGTTTAACATGTAGCCAAATTTTAAATCTGGAAAAACAAATGTGCCTTGAGATTTGTCAAAAGTTTGAATACCTGCACTATCTTCTATACTGATAAGCCCTCCACCTGCTACGAACTCGAAGATGAAACCTTCTCTTTGTGTTGTTGATTCTTGATTTGTGTTTTGTGCATATGTTATACTAGACGCTAATACAAAGGCTACACAAGCCATTCTTAATAAAAATTGTTTTTTGATTGATTTCATAATTGTTTGTTTTTTGATTTTAATTGATGTCATAATTGTTCGTTTTTTTATTGATTTTTTGATGATTTCTATTTTAATTAAACTCGTTCATTAATAATTGTTGAATAATGGTATTACGTTGTGTACCTGTATCGTCTTGTTGATTACTTAATAGTACAATTGTAGCATCATATTCTGGCACAAAACCAATCATACTCCAATAGCCATTAATATCGCCACCGTGCCAATACATTGTAGTATTGCCCTCTTGTGTTGTAAACCACCCTAAACCAAAATCAACAAATCCACTAGGTACGTTTTGAGAAAATATTTCGGTTTTTTCAGTCACTGTAAACCAATTGGTTTTAACAGCATTTGTCCAAGTTTCCATATTTTTGGGAGTACTACTAAAGTCGCCTACACCAAATGCGATAGGCATAGGATAAGTACTGTTAACACTACCATTTTCATAACCTTCAGCATGAATATCAACATCGATAATATTATTACCTTTATAGGTATCAGTCATTTCTAATGGGATAAATATTTTTTGCTGAATATATTCGTGATAAGACATTTGAGCTAATTCTTGAACTAATAAAGCTGCGATAAGAAAGTTTGAATTGCTATACTGTTTACCAGAACCTGGTGTGAAATTGAGACCGTTCTCAGAAATCATATCAGTAATAACTTCATATATATCTTCTTCATCTAAAGTTTCGCCTTGCTCATAAGCGTCTTCAACGACAAATTGGTAATCTGGAATACCCGATTGATGCGATAATAATTGTGCAATGGTAATTTGATTTCCATTTGGAAATTCGGTATCAAATTCATTTAAAGTTTGATTAAAATTGTTGATTAGACCATCGCGTCTTAATTGTACGACAGCTGCTGCGGTTAAAGTCTTAGTAACAGAACCTATGCGGTATGCAAGATTATCACCTTGAGGCATTGCTGTACTTTGATTTGCTAATCCAAAACCTTGACGCACTAAATCATTTCCATTTTTAGTTACAATGGCATAACCTTTAAAATCGATATCTGTTAATACATTTTCAACGGTTGTATAGTTTGTCGTTTGTGGATTGTTATCATCGTCTTTTGAGCATGATGATACTAAGGTTGTTATACATAGTAAAAAGGCTACCATAAAATGGTTTACTCTTCTTCTCACGATAATCGTTTTGTTCTTTTTTAATGTTTGATTCAATGATTTCATGATTGTTCGATTTTTGATTGTTTTAATTGATTTCATAATTGATCGTTTTTTGATTGATGATTTATGTTTTATTAATCTGTTTTAATTTTTTTTATTTTTGACTTAAAAGCATTTCAAGGAATTTTGTTTTCCCAACTTTTCCAACGTAGTAATCAATTACTTTTCCTTCAGGATTAATAAAAATTGTTGTTGGTGTAGCTCCAATATTATATTGCTTCACTAATGATTCAGCATTTGGGTCGTCAATGTTAATTTCAACTTGTACAACTTTTGAATCTATAGCTTTCTTAACTTCGCTATCAGCAAAAACTTGACGCTTCATAATTCTGCAAGGTGAGCACCATTCTGCAGTAAAGAATACCATAATGTTTTTATCAGAATTGTTTGCCAACTTTTGAGCAGATTCAATGTTATCTGTCCAAGTAATATCATTTGAAGGTGCATAAAATGAGTACCATGCATACCAGAGCGAGAGGACTAGAAATGTTAGCCAGAAAAAGCTCCAAAATGGTTGTGTCTTCTTTTTTGATTTCTTCATAGTTGAACTATTTTTTTATTCTTCATATTTAATTTGTGTTTTATAATTCGGAGTAAGTATTTTTTAGGCTTTTTAATGATTCAATGGCGTCATTGTAAGCCTCTATATTTTGTGCAAGCGTAGTCATTCTCGTTAAAACCATATTTTCAAAATAAATGTCTTTTTCGTAAGTATCTGAAGAAATGCCCATATCCCTAAATTTTACGTTTCGCATCAAAAAATTTTCATAATAGGCCTCTATGGTCTGTTGTTCTGAAGATTCAAGTTTTTCTATAGGGTTAAATGTTTCATAAGATTCAGAGATGGCATTACGTAAGTTTAAATCGTCAAATAATTTTAAATCACCAGAAAACTTTAAATTTTCATAGGTTATCATAACTGGATAAAACTTTTTAGACATAATTAAATAGAATGATTTTGTAGATAATCTTGGGTTATCATAATCTTTGAATAATAAAATTTTGAATACTGTATCTAACTCTTTGAGCATTTGCTTTGACTCATTTTCTAGAATTGCTAACTTTTTTAGATTGCGATCTGCTTCATCATGCAGCTGAATAATGTATGAATTTCGTAACTCCAATTTCTTCTCGCTATTTGAATGTTCATTAATTGCTAAGGCAATAAGAATCCCAACAATAACAAGAATTATTTCTCCAGTTGCGTAAGCAAAATAATTACCGAACTTATTTTGAGTAAGCATTTTTAGTCTTTTTTTTCTAAATAATTTTATCATGACTTAATGGTTTATTAAATTGAAAAACAACGTATTGAGTTTTACTTTAAGCACGCTTTAACATTTTCTCTATTACGCTTTTAACTTTCCATTTCAATCCAAACAAGGGTTTTAAAATATTAATTCGTTTAAGGATAAATTCATAAATAAGAAAACAGACAATAAACGTAAAGAGGGTGATTGCAATGAACTCTAATATAGGATGAAGATCTAATGGCAGAATGAGCAATGCACCTGCATATAAGACAAACATGTGAATAATATAAACAGGATAAACAGCAGGACTCAAATAACTTAGTAATGTACTTGGTTTATTAAAGTAGCTATAACCTATTCCAAACAAACCCAATATCCAAGCATTAGATTCTATAGTAGTGATATACATATTTGATATGGATTCATACCTTGTAAATCGAAGAGTAAATAAGACAGCTGCTATACCTATATACAACCATTTCCACTTCGAAACGGTTTGCCAGAATACTTTACCGCTATACACAAAAAGAAATCCGAAGAAGAAAGCAAGAAGCCCTATAAAAAATCCATGCCAGGTTTGAGCGTACAGTTCAAATAGTTGTGGTTTAACAAAACCCACTTCCAACATAAAAAACACAGATATGGTTAGTGGACCAAAAGCATATCTCATCACTTTAGATATTATCTTTTTGAATCTTCCTTTTTCATTTTTCTTTAGATAGAAAAATAGTGGAGACAACAACAGAACGTATACAAAAATGTTACCCAAAAACCATAAATGGCCCATATGCGGAAAGTAGCTTAATGGCATATTATAGTATTGCTGAAAAATTAAAAAATGTAATGGAGTAATGGCCAAAAATCCGAACACAAAAGGTAATAGAATTCGTTTTCCACGCTCGAAAAATAACTGCTTCCAATTTCTTTTTTTCATTGCAAAATAGAGTCCCATTCCTGATACAAAAAAGAGTAAAGGTATTCGCCAAACATTGAGCATCGTCATTGGTTTCCAAAGTCCTTCTAACGCATCATCACTTTTTATAAAACCTATAAACAATGCCCAAGGTTGAAATATAATGGCTATATGATAAATAAGTAATAAACCTATAGCAATGACTCTTAGCCAATCAATATCGTATCTTCTTTCTGTTGTCATCTTAAATTGTGTCTATTGTAACATCATTGCTACAACTGGACGTGCTTTTTCTAATTCATTAAGGTCTAATGTAAAACCCATAGGTTGTAATTGTTGAATTAGCATTTCATAGATAGGTTTCATTTGATCATAATCTACCATAACTATTTCTCTAGCTGTAGCTCCAAAATTATTGCGAACCGTTTTATCTGCTTTTGCGTCAATTAGTAACTGTACAATTTCTATACGTCCAAAGAATGCTGCTGTATGCAAAGCTGTTCCACCATCATTATTCTTTATAGACAAATCTGCATTTGCATTGATCAATACTTTAGCAACTTCAGGTTTATCAAAAGTGGCTGCAGACATTAAAGGTGTAGATCCAGACATGGCCTCTTTTTGATTGATATCTGTCCCAGCTTCAATATGCCGTTTAACTGCTTCCAAATTGCCTGTTACTACGGCACCGTGAATATCTATACTAGGCTTAGCAATATTCTCATTTGCAACGCCTGTTGTGTTTTTAGCTTCCCTTTTTTGAGAACATGATGTGAATGAAATTGCCATTACACATATAATTGTAACTAAAAATTTTACTCGAATTTCAATTGAATTTTTCATGATTTTAAATTTTAAGAATTATTATCTCGATTTGATGATACAAAGATGAGACTAACCATGATGCAGCAGTAAACACTTATGAATCAAGAATTATGACGTTTAATGCAGTACTATAAATTATGGCGCAAGACTATAAATTATGGCGCAAATCATCATAAAATCAAAAAAATTAACTCAAAGCCTGACGTTTAAATTTTACTTATCTTCGTTGCTGTTACTTAAAGAAAATGACGACAAGCAATTCTTCAAATTCATTTTTATCAGAAGCTAAATCGATAGTTTTAGATAATATCTCTAACGAGCAATTTGGAGTTTCTGAATTGGCAGAAGAAATGAATATGAGCCGCTCTAGTTTGCTTAGAAAAATTAAAAAGCAAACTAGTTTATCTGCTAGTCAGTTTATCCGAGAATTACGTTTGCAGAAAGCAGCAGATTTACTACTAGAAACTGAACTTACCGCTTCAGAAATTTCATTTGAAGTTGGCTTTAGCAATCCGTCTTATTTTACAAAATGCTATCGTGAATATTATGGCTATCCACCTGGTGAAACGAAAACCAAGAATGAAGAAGAATGGGATGCTGAGCAAAAAAATGAAGTAGTAACCAAAGAAACTGTTCTAAAAAACACAAATGCTAATAGATATATTATAGCAATTACAGCCATATCAATCATTGCTATTATTTTCTTTTTTAAAGATCAATTCACTTCTTCTGAATCTATAGCAAATAAGGAAAAGTCGGTTGCCTTTTTACCTTTTGAAAATTTAAGTGAAGACAATTCTAATTTATACTTTATAAATGGTGTTATGGAATCTTCACGCAATAATCTTCAAAAGATTAAAGATTTACGAGTGATAAGTAAGACTTCTACAGAAAAATACCGAAACAATCCAAAGACCGTTTCAGAAATTGCTAAAGAATTAAAAGTTAACTATTTAATTGAAGGAAGTGGTCAAAAAATCGGAAATGAAGTACTTCTAAGTATTCAATTAATAGATGCCGAAGCAGATAGTCCTATTTGGTCTGAACAATACAAATACCAACTCGACAATGTTTTTGAGCTTCAAAATACCATTGCAAAAAAGATTGCTTTCGCCATAGAAGCTAATGTAACACCAAAGGAATTGGCACTTATTGATAAAAGGCCTACAGAAAATATCATCGCATATGATTATTATTTAAAGGGTTTGGAAAATCAAAATGAGCAAAGTGAATCAGGGTTAAAAAAGGCTATTCTTAATTTTGAAAAAGCCATAGAGGAAGATTCTAAATATGCCAACGCTTATGCTCAGATTGCCATTTGTTACTATTATTTAGATGAAAATAAAATTGAAAAAAAATATTTAGACCAATTAAATGAGTATGCAGACAATGCCTTGTTGTATGATTCTACTTCAGAATTATCTCTAATCGCAAAAGCACTATATTATTTAAATTCAAGCGATTATAAATTGGCGGTACCATATTTGGAAAAAGCATTAGACTACAATCCCAATGCGTCTTCTGTAGTATTATTTTTATCAAATTTATATTCGCGGGTTATACCAGATACAAATAAATATCTCACTTATGCATTAAAAGGAATTAAATTAAATATTGAAGCTAACGATCGCGTGTCTAAAAGCTTTATCTATTTGAACTTAAGCAATGCGTTAATACAAAACGGTTTTACTAAAAAAGCATCAGAATACATAAATGAATCTTTAAGATATAATACAAACAATCCTTACGCTCCTTATTTAAAAAACTTTATAGATTATGCGAATAACAAAGATTTAAAAGCTTTAACAGGTAAAATGTTAATGGAGTGGGAAAAAGACACTACGCGAGCGGATATTACTCAAGAATTAGCGAAGCTATATTATTTCCAAGAAGATTATGATAAGGCATTATTTTATTATGAAAAATACATTAACACATTAGGTACCAATAGAATTGATCTGTATCCTGCAGAGAATATAAAAATTGCTTATACTTATAAGAAAATGGGTTTTTCTAGTAAAGCTGAGCAATACTTTAATAAGTATAAAGATTATCTTGATAAAGATGAGTCAATTTACAAAGACGCAGCTTTAGCTGTACTATATCTTTATGAAAATAAGCCAGATAAAGCTATTGAGGCTTATGATAAATTCAGCTTACAAGATGGTTTTCAGTATTGGGTAATCTTGTTTATGAATGAGGACCCACTATTGAAGCTATTGAAAAACCACCCTAAATACGAGGAAACTATCGAGAAAATAAAAATGCAATTTTGGGAACAACATAAAAATCTTAAAGAAACATTAGAAGAAGAAAAACTACTATAAATTTTTGAATTTTTCTTTTTGATTGAGTTGGCTCATAAACTATTGCTTTTAAGTAATTAGAGCAAGTATAGATTGTATTTTAATAGTTTCTTTTGGGAATTTGATAATAATAAATTCTCTTTGTTATTACCATTCCACACACATTTACTCATGTTGTTTTTATTGTTTTAAGAAATCGTGAATCTCTCGAGCTCGATTTGCCAACACCACTCTGCCCTTTACTCATGTGTAAATATTTCAATAAATAGGAATTCGTGAATCTTTATTATGAGTATTTGGTCTCGCTGCACTCAACCTAATCTCAAAATTCGATTTCATAAATTGAGGCTTCTATTAACTGAGCAGATAAAAATTATAAAAGCATAAAAAAGACCGCAGTCAAATGCGGTCTTTTTGCTACAAATGTTAGTCTAAAGTTGTTAGGTTTTGTAGAAGCTGATAAAATAAGTTGTATATATTTCAGCGTTAATTCTTGCTCCCAACCCATGTACCATCATAGTCTCGCACTGTGTCCACCCAAGTCCCCATGGCTTCATTATCTTCTTCAAGTTGACCAATAAATTCACGATTTTCCGAGTTCCCTATAGTAGCAGATAGTGTGCCGCTATCGGAAACTGTCCCCGTTATATCGGCAGAATCTGAAGAAAATAAAGAGGTTGCGGTGCCTGTAACATTACCGCTTCTACTTACAGTCACCGACCAAACACCTTCATCATCACCGTCATAGGTACCGGACCAGTTCCCTACCAGATGGGCACTAATTTCTTCACCGTCCTCATCTTTTGAACAAGATATGTTAATACATGTCATAGCTAATAGCCCTAAAAAAAATAGTTTTTTCATTTCATTTATGTTTTTGGATTCTATAGTGTAAACTTAGATGACATGAATCTGTATTACTAATTATCTAGGGGGACAACGTGTGGACAATGTGGAATAATGTCTTAAAAAGAGCGCGTTAGATAAGCTTAGATAATAAAACAACTATTGTTTTTAATGTGCCATCTTCTAACTTTATTATAAGTGTTACTTCCTTGTTTTCCTTTTTTAAGATATCCTTATAGTATGTTAAACTTTCGCCTGCAACACCATCAATAGAAATTAATTGTTGGCCGGCTCTTATGCCTTTGTCATAAGCTGCACTTGGTTTAGCAACTGATCTAATAAAAATTTCTTTCCCTTTCTTTTCTAGCCGTACACCACCTATGGGAAAATTAAAAACGTCATGGTATGTGGCATTGGGTTTTAGAAATATTTTTTTCTTGTTATAATCTAATATAAAATTAAACTTGCTTATATATTCTAATCCGAGATTGCCCATATAAGGTTCTATTGACAACATCCCTTGAGTTGAATTAGAAAGTGTAACTGGCATTTCTGACAACTCAAAGCCTTTGATATTAATTGATGAAGCAGCTCCAACTTTATTGCTGGATTTTGAATTTATACCTCTAGATTCAGTAGTAACTAATGTATCAAACTTTGATTGAAGCTTATGTTTTTTAACAAAAGGTGAGCTAAATGTAAATGGTGTACTCATATCACCTGTATCGAAAAAGACTTTACCTGATAGCGATGTGTTATCAGAAAGTGTAACGGATAATTTTATTTCTGGTGTACAAAAGGACTCGTTAAAACTTATAGATTTGTAGCCTTTGGTATCAGGCTTTCCCTTTGGCTTATAAAAACTAATGGTCTTAGTATCAAAATTGGTTTCACTAACAAATTCTTTAAATAAGTCAAAACCTATCAGACCTTTAATATTGCCTAAATGTGATAAGTCTGAGACATACATTTCTATGTCATTTAACACCACAACATCACTTAGAGCAACTTGTTGTTTTTGAGTCTTTTTTACATCATCATTGACGCCTGAAGTACCAGTGATTTTTGCAGCTATATCTTGCAATGGTAAGCTTAATTCATTAACAATAGTTTTATCAATAACTGTGACAGAAGCACCTGTATCTAAAACAAAATTAGAAACAGTATGATTATTAATCTTTAGTGATATGATGATATGTCCGTCATCGTTTAATGCAAACGGAATTTGAGCTAGAGGTTGGTCTTGCCCAAAAGAATTACAAGAATGGCATAAGAGAATAATTAAAATACACGTAATTGATAGAAACTTTTTCATTGATTTATGATTTTGATTGAATGGCTAAATTGAGGTATGATATCAATTTATAAAATCAGAAAAAGTTAAACACAGGTAAATAGGCAATGAAAAGGGTTAAAATAGCGATGCAAAATTAATGTTCTAACCAGATTCGGAAGGCTTTAGTCATGCTAGAACTCGTGACAACTTGATTTTTTATGTGCGCTATTTTAAGATATAATCGGTTTTTGCTGTGTGGTGCTATATTTTCTATATAATTAATTTGTACAACCTGACTGCGGTTAATTTTAAAAAATTGATTAGGATTTAGCTCATTGTATAATGCACCCAAGGATTTCGTAATGACGTGAA
This sequence comes from Winogradskyella flava, assembly GCF_014243395.1. Lineage (GTDB taxonomy): Bacteria > Bacteroidota > Bacteroidia > Flavobacteriales > Flavobacteriaceae > Winogradskyella > Winogradskyella flava. The sequence continues at coordinate 253,353 of NZ_JACLCP010000002.1, forward strand.
GCATTCCTGCGTTATCATACAATTTACATTGATCTCCAAAGACTTCAATTAAACATATGGTGCTGACATCAATGAGTTTAACACCTTCTTTTTTCTTTACGGCGAGACGTTTTTTGTACTGACTATCTTTATTGTCTAATAGTGATTTAAATTGATTAAAGATATTTCTATCATAAGGCTGTATCTCAAAAAGAGTTTCAAATTTTGTGATAGCTTGATTTAGATCCTCTTGGGAATAAGGTTTTAAGATGTACGCAATACCGTTGGTTTGAAACGCTTTTAATAGATGCTCATCATAGGCCGTGCAAAAAATAATAGGTATTGAAAATGTAACTTGATTAAAAATGTCAAAAGATGTGCCGTTTAGTATTTTAATATCTGCAAAAATAAGATCATAGACGTCATTGCTTTTTAATGCCACTATTCCATCGCTTACAGATCTAACATGCGCGTGTTCAAAACGATTTCCAAAATAATTGGTAATGTAATTTAGTAGCTTCTTGTATGCTGGCGTTTCGTCTTCTATAATTAAAATCGTCATGCTTTTATATTTAATCAATGACATGTAGTATGGGTAACGTTAAAATAAATTCTTTGTCGCGATCTTCTATCGCTATAGTCTTATCTGCTAATAATTGATATCGCTTTTTTAAGTTGTTTAAACCGGTACCAAAAGATTCTTCTCTGCGTGTTGCACCATTCTTAGTGTTAATAATTTTAATTACTTCTTTCTCAATGTAAATACTTGTAGTAATAGCGTTATTCGCATCAGCTATATTGTGTTTTACAATATTTTCAATCGAAGTCAGTAATGCGCCATTAGGGACATATTTGTTATCTAATGAGGCCTTTTCAATGATTTTAAAACTATAATCTCCTTCAAAACGTGTTTCTATTAAAAAAAAATAATTTTTAATTAAATCCAATTCTTTTTTTAAGTCCACCAATTCTTCATCTTTTGTCTGAATTAGGTTCCGATATAATGCTGCTAAATTGGAAATATATGCCTTAATGGTTTCTTTTGAAGAATAATCGACCAAAGCATCAATAGTATTGAGATTGTTGTATAAGAAATGAGGATCAAACTGGGCTCGTAGCACCTTTAATTCCAATTCTTTTTGCTCATTAATTCTCATAAATTGATCTTTTCGGTAGTCGTAGTATTTCTTTCCAAAAAATAACACCAATGGCATGGAAACATTGATAATAGAATCTTCTACATTGAAGAAAATGGTTCTGCCTATTGAGGGCAGTCGTTCCCATTTTATATGTCCATAAGGAATGTAATAGTTGATCAATAAAAAGAAGAAAAAACCAATGCTAAATAGCCCTAATATACCAATGCTAAATAGTCCAATATAACTCTTATACGTAATTAAAAAGGTTTCTATCACCCATTTAATAAACCATAAAAGTATGGTCATTTGGATAATCTTTACAGGAATTAGAATAAACGTTTCAGTAAATGAAAATTGATTGGTCTCAAAGAAAATATCAAGACTATTCCAAACCCAATAGACTAAAAAATAAATGCCTAAAAGTTGATAATCGGTTTTATTAAACTTGATATTATTCATTCAGTGTCTTGTAGTGTTTGGCTTTTGCCTTTTTAATTCGTTTTCTAATCTGAATCACAAAATAACTAAAACTACATATTATAATTACTAATATGCCACCTATGGGCCAATATAGCTTTGTTTTATCTGGTCCTGCCGCAAGGTAAAGCAATAACTCTTCACCTAATCGTTCTCCATATTCTGAATTAGTAAATAATACATAACCCCAATTTTTATGGGTATCTAAAGCAAACCATGATGTAAAACCAATATTATTACCACCATGAAGATATATGTTGGTAAAAGGAATCTTTGGCGTGCTAAAACCAAGTGTATAATAAATGTCGTAATAGTCTCGTTCTTCTACTATTGAATGTGGTTTGAATAACTCCTTATAACTCTCTTCAGTCAACCCTTCTTTGTTCATGACGGCAATCATCCATTTAGAAAAATCAATAGCTTCTGAGTGAATTGAAGATGGTGCAGAGAAAATACCTTTATCTTTTTTTGACCAATAGTTATTCTCAACATCCACTTTGCCTTCTGGGACATAAGCTGCTGCTTTATAAGCGTTAGTGTATTCATTTTCTATAAACACCGTATGTGCCATTCCTAATGGTTTGGCAACTTTTTCTTGAAAACGGGCCTCTAATCCATTCCAATCTGTATGCTCAATATGTTTTAATACTAACGCTAAATATTGATAGCCTTCGCCAGAATAACTGTAATTAGTACCTGGATCAAAATTTAATTTCAACACATCATCATCGTCATCTTCTCTCCAATTAGGAAAGCCTGTTCTGTGACTTAATACCATTCTTGCCGTTATTGCTTTATAGCGCTCATCATATGCAATATCTGGATATTCCATATATTGGTATAGAGGTTTATCTAAATCTAGTTTACCTTCTTCTACAAATTTCATAACAAAGTAGGCAAAAACCGATTTAGAAATTGAGGCACCTTCAAAGATGGTATTATTGGTAACCGGCTTTTGATGCTCTATGTCTGCATATCCTTTTGTTTTGTGATAGACAACCTCACCATTATTTATGATAGCTATAGATAAACCAGGTATGTTATAAGATGTCATTTTAGAATCTAAATAACTATCTATAGAATTTTTTGGAATATCTATGCCTAAGTAACTGTCTATAGAATCTGAATCTTTAGAACAACTAGTAAAATACAATAAAGCAATTGTAATAATAGGTACTCGTATTTTCATTTGTAAAGTGTCTTATGTATGAAACATAAATATGGTTTAAAGAAAAAAATGAAAAAAAGAAAAAAAGTTGAAACAGTATAAAACTCATATTAAGTGGTAGAATAATGCGATTGGCTTCTTCCCTACTACAAAAAAAAGTATTCTATGAACCGAGTTGAAAAACCTAACAAAATTTAATTAACTTTAAGCCTAACCTAACCAAAATAATATAATGAAAGGATTTCCATCTATTGTCTACACATTTATATTAACCCTGCTCATTACATTTAGCGGTGTTGCTCAAGAAAAAACTAAAGCCAAAAAGGATGACCCCTTTAGTGGTTTAGAATTGCGGTCTATAGGTCCTGCATTTATGAGTGGTCGTATTGCCGATATCGCCATACATCCACACAATGAAAATGTATGGTATGTCGCTGTTGGTTCTGGAGGGGTATGGAAAACGGTCAATTCTGGCACCACGTGGACGCCAATATTCGATAAGCAAAGCGTCTACTCCATCGGCACCGTATCCATAGATCCCAACCGTCCAGAAACGATTTGGGTGGGTACTGGTGAGGACGTTGGTGGCCGACATGTAGGTTTTGGTGATGGTGTCTATCGCAGTGATGATGGCGGACAAACCTGGACTAATATGGGACTTAAAGATTCACAGCATATCTCTCGTGTTATTGTGCATCCCGAGGATAGTAATGTGGTATGGGTGACGGCACAAGGTCCGCTTTGGAACAAAGGTGGTCAACGCGGTCTATACAAAAGTAGTGATGGTGGTAAGACTTGGAAAAAAACACTTGGCGACGATGCATGGACTGGTGTTACGGAACTGGTGTATGACCCTACCAATCCAGATCGTATGTACGCCGCAACGTGGCAACGTCATAGAACGGTAGCCGCCTATATGGGCAATGGCCCAGGCACTGCCTTATACCGTAGTAATGATGGTGGTGATACTTGGGAAAAATTAAGCCATGGCTTGCCAAAATCCGCCATGGGCAAAACCGGTTTGGCCATCTCACCTCATAATCCAAATACGCTGTATGCAGCGATTGAGCTCGATCGGAGAAAAGGTGCCGTGTATCGTTCAGACGATGGCGGAAGCTCTTGGTCCAAACAATCCAATACAATCACTGGTGGTACGGGACCACATTATTATCAAGAATTATTTGCATCACCACACCAAAAAGATCGCTTGTATCTTATGGATAATACCATGCAAATTTCTGAGGATGGTGGCAAGACCTTCTACAGAATGAACAATAAAAACAAGCATGGCGACAACCATGCGATTGCCTTTAAAAAGAACGATCCCAATTATTTATTAGTAGGTACTGACGGCGGATTGTATGAATCCTTTGATTTAACTAAATCATGGAAATACATTGAAAACCTGCCAGTTACCCAATTTTATAAGCTCGCTGTAGATGATGCTGAGCCGTTCTATAATATCTATGGTGGTACTCAGGATAACAGTACGGAAAGAGGTCCTTCACGTACCGATAACCTTCATGGTATTCAGAATAGTGATTGGAGCGTCGTGCTGAATTGGGATGGACATCAGCCCGCCACGGAACCTGGTAATCCAAATATTGTTTATGCCGAGCGCCAAGAGGGTACCTTATCGCGTTTGGATATGAAAACTGGTGAAGCTGTAGATATACAACCACAACCAGCACCTGGTGATGCCATTCAACGCTTTAATTGGGATGCGCCTATTTTGGTCAGTCCACACCAGCCTTCGACCATCTACTTTGCTTCGCAGCGTGTTTGGAAATCAGAAAATCGTGGCGACTCATGGACCGCCATTTCCGATGATCTTACAAAAAATGAAGAACGGATTACTTTGCCCATCATGGGAAAACAGCAGTCTTGGGATAATGCTTGGGATGTCTACGCCATGTCTAATTACAATACCATCACCTCACTTTCCGAATCTCCGAAGCAGAAAGGTTTACTCTACGCAGGTACGGATGATGGCTTTATTAATGTTACCGAGAACGATGGTACAAGCTGGAGACAAATTAAGGTGAGTCAATTACCCGGCGTCCCTGAAACCGCTTTCGTTAATGATATTAAAGCGGATCTGCATGATGCGAATACCGTTTATGTGGCTCTGGATAATCATAAGTATGGCGATTTTAAGCCGTATCTGTACAAGAGTACGGATAAGGGAAAATCGTGGACATCGCTAACAAAAACGATTCCGAACAAGCATTTGGTATGGCGACTGGTACAAGATCATGTCGATCCAAACCTGTTGTTTATCGGTACTGAATTTGGTTTGTTTTTCTCAAATGATGGCGGTAAACAATGGAAGGCCTTAAAAGGAAATGTTCCAACCATTTCATTTAGGGATTTAGCGATACAAAGGCGTGAGAATGATTTGGTGGCAGCGTCTTTTGGTCGTGGGTTTTATATCCTTGATGATTATACAACCTTAAGGCATACCTCTAAAAACGATTTAAATGCTGAAGGGAAATTGTTTGCTATTCGTGATGCTTGGTGGTATATCCAAAAATCACATCTCAGTTTTGAACCCAATAAAGGTAGTCAAGGCGATTCGCATTTTATAGCGCCTAATCCTGAGTTTGGTGCACTGATGACCTACTATCTCAAAGAGGTACCAAAGCTTCAAAAGGAGCAGCGCCAATCCAGGGAAGAAAAATCAAAGACGAGTAACATTCCTTTTCCAGGTTGGGAGGCCTTGGAAGCTGAAACCTTTGAAAACAAACCACAATTGGTCTTTGTGATTAAAAATAGTGACGGCGATGTGGTACGAAATATGGCTACTGAAGCCAAAGCAGGTTTAAACCGCATAGCATGGGATTTAAGATATCCCGATTTGAATCCTATTGCGCTCAACGATGCACAGGCCAATAATGATCAAGGACCTCAGGGCCTATTGGCAGCACCAGGAACTTATAGTGCGACCATGTACTTAGCGCATAATGCTGTTGTAAAACAAATCGATGATCCTGTAACGTTTAATGTAAAGTCCCTCTACGAAAGCACCCTAAAAGGTGCAACACCAGAAGTGGCTTCTGCTTTTTGGCGTAGTTTTGAAGAGGCCTCACGCAAAGCAAGTGTTATAGATAAATCCATGACCAAGATCGAAAAACAATCTAAGGCACTGAACAAGGCCGTCATGCATAGCACCATGAATCCTGAAGTTGGACTAAAACAATTAGAGACCATCAGGAATCAAATCAACAGTTTGAAATCAGGGTATTATGGCAATCAAGCGCGTATGGAAATTGGTGAAAAAAATCCACCATCTGTGAATGACAAACTGTTTACCATTTATTTAAGCTTATCGCGATCCACCTATGGTCCAACAGCCACCAACAAAACACAGATGCAAGTTATTGATACCATGCTGAATAAGGCCAATAGTGAATTGAAAGCCATTCAAACCGCTATCGATAATTTAAAGACTGAATTACGTGCTGCTGGTGCACCTTATATTGATGATTAAATGAATTTATACTATTAAAATAATCTTAGTTCTATGACAGCCACGCTGTTATAGAACGATATAGATTATGTTGGGCTCAGAAAAGATGATCTTAAAACAAAACCTTCTTAAAATAGACATCTTTCATTCGATGTCCTCGAGTTAATTTAAAGCCTGTAACCGAATGATCATCCTTTATAATAAATTCTAAATCGCCAAATCCACTAAAATAGTTCTCTTTTTCATGCTTTATGGGAACAACGCCATGCTTAGACGATTGCAAGCAAAGTTTAGTATTACGTTTTTTAACATCAATACTCATAAGTAACTCATCACTGTAATATTTACCCACAAATCTTTCAGTATTTAATGGCGCCTTTTTTTGAGTCACTTTTGCAACAGAAGTATCCATTATTGCAGATACTTTAGGCATGTCTGCAATAATATTATCTCCAGAACTTATAATGGCCTTAAATGCTTTGTTTTCTTCATCCAAAATAAATTCTATATTCGAATCTAAAGCACTTAAACGAAAATTTGTAGCATCTATTGGTTCTAACTGATGAATGTCTTTATTTGCATTGACATAAAATTTGTCGTTTTCAATAAAAAAATGGACCGTCATGTCTTCGCTAAACTGATAATGTCCTTCCAACAGTTTTGTAGCTTCAACGTCTAATAGCTGTTTTGGTAAATCATTAAGAGGTTTTTCAAATAAATCCTTTAAAAAAATAGAAATTATGTCCTTTCCTATTACTTCAATGGGATTAATCGATCCTGTATTCGAGAAGATGGCGAAGGATAATTTTTGATCCGGAAAATGACCGATCAATGTATTAAAACCTGCAGGTGTGGCACCGCTATGACTAATAAATTTTAATCCGTTGTATTCGGATACGCTAAGACCAAAACCGTAGTTGATGTCATCACCATTTGTTAATTTTCCCTTGGTTGTCATCATTGTAATCAATCGTTTATCCTCGGCTTTATTTGATTGTAAAAACTGTAACCATTTGGTAATGTCGTTCATTGAAGTATAGACGGCACTAGAACCAATTAACGCCATTCCATTTTCTTGTCTAAAATTCGGTTTTCCTTTATTATAATTATAGGCAACAGCTCTATTTTTTATGACCAATTCTGGATTATCATTTACAAATGAGTTTTTCATTTGTAATGGATTAAAAATAGTAGTGCTACTCCATTCTCCGATAGTTTGATTTGTAATGCGTTCTACGATTACCGCTAAAAGCACATAACCAGTATTGGAATAGCTATGTGAAGTACCAGGTTGAAAGTTAAGGGCTTTTTGATTACTCACTATTTCCAAGACTTTATTTGACGTTAAACGGTTTCCAAAGGCACCTAAATCAAACAATTCGCCTATATCCCTAAGGCCACTGGTATGATAGATTAAATCAGAAACTTTTAATTGAACTCCAAAATCCGGTAGTTCTGGAATATATTTGGAAACATCGTCTTCAAGTGCGAGCTTATGGTCTTCCACCAACGTTGCAATAGCGAACCCTGTAAATTGTTTTGCCAGTGAGGCAATGTCGAAAATTGAATTATTTGATAGTGGAATATTGTATTCTAAATTGGCTTTTCCATAAGTATTTTTTAAGACGGTTTCCCCATCTTTTATAATTACTAAACCCAATCCTGAAATGTCTTCCGAAATATGGCTTTCCCAAAATTTTAAATGTTGTTTTATTCTGTCTGTTTTCGTCAAACCGATGGTCTCTATCGCTTCAATCTGTAAACTGTATTTGCCTGATGTATTTTGTATCGTGTAAGGCTCAACTTTTATAAGATATGTGCCGCCATGTTTTGAATTTATTTTGATGAATTCCCCATTAAACCCATTGTCATCAAATTCTAATAGTTTTGAGCCATCGTTAATATAAACCGTTGCTTTAACATCGATTCCTTGATCTGTAATAGACGCTAAGAAGAATTCATTTTTAACAAGTTTTACTTCGTACTCGTGAAATTTTTCTTCATCAAAATCTCTAGTAAAAATTTCACCCACGTGATTTACTGAAACTTTCTGAGCGTTTATAGTGAGGGTGATAAAAGAGAGCGTAATTAAGATGATTTGTTTAAATGTCATATTGATTTAGTTTTGATTTGAATATTAGGTTTGCTGTACCAACTTCCATTTGAACAAACAAAATGATTAAAGATGTCAAAGGATTAATAATTCTCTAATAGCTTCCAGACTTCAATATTGAATGTAGATGTATTAATACCGAGTAATGCATCTAAAACCTTAAAATAAGCATCCATGGAGTTGGGTATTCTACCACTGTTAATGATTGAAAGAATACCGTCAATGCCTTTTTTGTGTTCGATTTCATTACAAATGACGCCAGAAATAACAGTACGAACCGATAAATCTGAATCGATATGATTGAATATTTTAGTGTTATTTTCAAACAGACCTAGTAGATCTTTATCATTATGTTTTAAGAGATAGGCTTTCAATTCTCCTACAAGTCTATTTAGCTCAATCATTTCTCCATGTTTATCAACATAATAGGCATTTCCCCAGCTGCATGCAATGCCTTCTTCTGCTATCCAATTTCTGTTTTTAGCCACATGGATTTTCCCAGAATAATAGTGAAATACATCATGAGAGAAATCTTCGTTATTCATAATTGAAAATATATAGCCCTCCTCTACACCATAACCTAGTTTATAGGTAGAAGCAGATTCTAACTGATATTCATAACCTAAAAGCCTTAGAATCTCTTGATAGTTCTCACACATATAAAATTTGAACTGCTCTGTTGGAACGTTCAACTTTTTAGACATAATAGTATTCTTGGTATTGAATTTATGCGCTCTTTCTAATTGAATGGTATCGCTGTAGACATATGTAATGTTTCCAACTTTTTTAGATTTCCAGTTTCTTGTCATGTATTTCAATGGAATTGAAAGTGTTATGAGTCCGTTATCATCTTCTGCGATGAGCCTTAAAATGGTTTTTAAAGTCCTAGGTTCTCCTTTTGTGTTTGTATTTAGAATAGCGATAGAAACCGAATACACATGCTCTGAAATAGGATAAAACTTGATAAGCTGTTTTTGATAATGATTTAGACTATCGGATCTATTGCTAAAGCGCTTTATGCCTTGTAACCCATTTAATACCGCTATTGTTAAGTCTTTATGGGGTTTGCTAATGATGTTTTCATCAATGCTACCTTTCGCGATTTGTAAGAACAACAAATCTAATTGATTGATTATTTTTTTACCTATAGAATCGTTTAATACAGTTTGAAGATGTTTATTAATTTGAATCCTCTTATAGTCTTCATGTTGTGCAAAACTGAAAGCACCAACTGACAAACACAAGACGATACAAATCACAGTTTTTATTGTTCTAGTACAGCCCATTTAGTTGATACATTGATTAGTTCTCGATCCTTTAAAAATTCATCTATTTCTTTTTCAGTCATGGTTTGCTTTAACATGTCAATCATTTTTTTATCGCGTTTAAACTTTTGTCTCATAACTCCAGTTGTACCAATGATAGCAATCCAACTATTGGGTTCTGCATTAGTCAAAAAAACAGCTGGGATTTCATTTTCTGCAGGACGTTTTGGGCCTTGGGCATAAATTGGTCTAACCTGCGCAAATACATGACCTTCTAGTATGGTTATAAATCCTGCATCAGCCCAATGCGACATTGTGTATATGGAATCTTTTGTTTGAATGCGCAAATCCCAACCTACTCTAATAGGATTGCCATTGTTTGTATAGTCTACTAATGTCTCTCTGTCCCCAAAAATAGCTTTACCTTCTTCATCCGCAGCGTATATGACTTTATAGGCATTGGAGCTTTGCGAAAAACAGACTGTAGTAAAACATAAAACGATAGCTATAATTGTATTGCTTAGTAATGTCATAGTGAGAGTTTTAAAACATATCTTTTTCATTATTACCAAAAATACCTTGATACATAGTATGAAAATAGAATGAAATTAGCGTATCACTAGAAACGTCGAAAATCTTTGGGAAGAAAGTTGGTTTGTTGCTTAAAACTTCTAATGAAATGACTTTGATCCGCAAAACCACAGGCATAAGCGATTTCAGATAGCGATAATTGTGAGTTTTTTATCAAATCAATACTGCGATTCGTTTTTAACTTACGTTGATACGCTCCTAAAGTACAGGAAAAGTATCTTCTAAAATATTTGGAAATAGTAACGGGATGTACACCAACGATTTTAGCCATGTCATTAAGCCGTAGTTGTTTGTTCCAATTATCATTAAGCAGTTCACGTAATAGATTAACCCAACGAGGTTCACGTTTATCCGATTTGGTGTTAGAGAAACTGACTAACTCAAATAATAAGGTTTGTATCGCCGTAGCACTAGTCTCGTCATTGATTTGCATTTCCTTTTGCATTTTTAATAGCAATGCCTTAGAATCAATGTTATTATGTATGGATTGTTTTATATCATCTTCGTTGAGATGATACTTTTTTAAAAAATCGGCTTCAATTTCTACATTAATGCTTTTAGAAATTGGATTTGGCGCGATCCAGCGATGTAGTTCTCCGGAATGATAAAAGAAGATACTTCCACCGTTTTTAGCGTACGACTGCTTTTTTTTAGTTTCGGCTTTTCCACCCTGAAATACAAAACTAATATTAAGCTTTTCATGACAATGCCAGTACGGAGTGCTTTGCTCGTAAGTATTAATGGTATTAGTGATTAGGTTTTTGTCTACATTAAAATGCCTTACAATTTTACCAGTGTACGCGCCCTTGTGTAATGTTAGCATTTCATGTAGTATTTAAAGCATTAAGATAGGGATTAATTTTTTGTGTCTTGAGGGACTTTATCTTATAGTCTAAAACCTATGAACTAATCCTTATCGCTTTCCACATAGTCATACCCTTGGTTAATCCCTTTTTCGAGGGCAGGGACACCACGTTCCATCCAAACCGGTTTGGGTTCGCCTTTGAGATAATGATCAAAAAACTGAGCCATCCTAATATTAAAATCAATGCGATTTTGCCATTTTAGTGGCCAATGTGGTTCTCCATTATAGTTGAGAAACCAAGAGGGTTTACCCAATCGTCTTAAGCTTACAAAGAATTCTATACCTTGATACCAAGGCACATGACCATCAGCGTCGTTATGCATAATGAGTAAAGGTGTATTAATCTTATCGATATTAAAAATGGGGGAGTTTTCAACATAGCGCTGCGGATATTCCCAAGGTGTACCTCCTATCCGACTCTGTGTATGTTCGTATTGGAACTGACGGCTTAAGCCTGTCCACCAGCGGATACCACCATATGCACTGATCATATTGGGTACTGGCGCACCAGATTCTGCCGCTTTAAAAATATCGGTCTTCGTGACCAAATACGCAATCTGATAACCACCCCAACTATGGCCTTGCACACCAATATTATCCTTATCGATAAAGCCTTTATCTATTAATGCCGTTACGCCAGGTATCACGCAATTAAAGGCGCTCTCACCAGGATAACCATCGCGATAAGACACGTCTGGATTAAAAATCACATAACCACGACTAGCGTAAAATGGATAGTTAATAGTACTTCTGCCATAAGATGGTAGGCGATGGCGATACAATCTATCCGAACTCTTTTCATAGAAATTCACGATCATTGGGTATTGCTTGTTGGGATCGAAATTCTCGGGTTTAATGAGCATGCCTTTTAAAGGTTTGCCATCTAAGGATACCCATTCTACCATTTCGGCCGTGCCCCAATTATAATCACTTTGCTGTGGATTAGCATCCGTAATCTGCTTGGGTGATTTAAAACTGGTATTACTACTCCACAAGTTAGGGAACTCGGTAAACGATTGTCTCGTAAATAGCAGGCGTTCTTTTTTATCCTTTTGTGCCAACCAAGGTCGCTCATAGACATAAGGACCTTCAATCAATGGTTTTAGGGTCTTTGTCTTAGGATTATAACTGGCAAAACCACCGTGCTTGGTTGCCTCATTAAAGGTGCTTAACATCCAAGTGTTCCCCTTTGGGATGGAGCGTTCGTCCCTATCCAATTTCAGGTAGCGATAGCGCAATTGGGAGGCTCTGCCATTGGTTAAATTTTCGGAAGCACCTGTATCGGGATCGAATGCCCAAATGTCAAAACGATCGTAAATGAGGAATCGGTCATCATCTTCGGTCCATCCTGCCGAGCCATAACTATAAGGATCATCTGGATAATCGTGCAATTCGTTATAGAATTGTTTGCCTTTGGTCAATGCCGTATATTTAAGTGTTTGTAGGTTATAGGTAAACCATGTGCTGTCCTTTCTACTGTAGCCGTAAAGGTATTTGCCTTTTGGACTTAGGGACGATCCACCATAGATTTTAGTGCCCAATTGTTGGCGCTCTCCTGTATTTAAATCCACACGTTGTATATCCATTGGCAATTGTGCTGTCCATTGGCTTTGAAGTTGGTAAGGTGTTACGTTTGCTACTATGGCATAGGTACTATTACCTTCATCGCCATAGCGTACGCGATCATAAGTGGTGTCCGCAATCGGAATCATTTGCTTCTTATTGAAATCATACAAGGTTAAATAGGCTTTTTTCTTGTCGTTCTTAGCATCCAACTCCTGAACGGTGTATAATCTGGGCTCATCATAGGTCCAAACTTCAACATTCACGATTTCCTCATCGAGTAAGGTCGTATCCTGAACAATGGGTGTGGTACGTAGTCCAAAAAACAAGCGGTCCTCATTTTTTGAAAATTGTAGGTTTTGATCACCAGACACTAATAATTTTGAAGCATTGTTTTCAGAATCTACAATCATATTGGCAGTCGAATCACCCTGATTCCAAGCATAAAGTTGAGGGGTCTTTATAAGACTTTTGGTAGAGTCTGCATCTATAACAAATCCGATACGTTTACCAGATTCTGAAATACCCAATTGTGGGTATTTGGTCTTATGATGACTGGATAGCAATTGCGTTTTTGCAGACTTATCGACATCGTAATGATATACGCCACCACCAAGACTATCAACGACTCCTGAAGTGGCATAAACGAGATGACGTCCCTCCTTGGCTATCGCATAGCGATGCACATACTTCAAGGTATCTTCCACGCCTGTTTCTAAATTTCTAATCACCAGGTGAAAGCCATTATCCTTAGAGACCTTCTTTAGCTTTTTCTTTTTTGTTTTTACGGAATCTGCTTCCTTGGTTTTGGTGGTATCCTTTTTTGGAGGTTGTGGTGCTTCGAGCATATAGGCTACAATTCCAGACCATTTTTCAGGCATTTTATAGGACTTGACGTTAGGAATCTTTTGAAGTGACTTCGATTTGATATCATAGATCATCAAGGTATCCTTAGGTAAATCCTTTTTCTTGACTTTTCGTCGTTTCATTTCTCGGATACTGTCTTTCCACGCATTAACCGCAAATACAGCATAGTTGGAATCATGGGAAAATTGTCCGCCCTTGCTTCTGTTGTAAGACAATAGCTCTTCGCCTTTAATGCTCAATAATTTTAGAGTCTGATCTTTTTCTCCTTTTTCCAGAGCATAGAGCATATGATCCCCTGAATTTGAAATATTAACGTTTCTTATACGATTCCATAAGGCCTTGTCCTCATGTTGCATGATTTTCTTTTGGGCGGTTACAGTCATTGTAAGGCATAACATGCCCAACGCGAGTAAAATTTTCATAGGATTATTCGTTTTAATTTTTATGTTCATAGCCTCGTCCAGGTGTGTATGGTGCGCCACTTTCAATAAGCTTTCGCTCTAGGTTTTTAAGATCTTCATTGAAAATACGCTCCATGTTGGCCTTAATGACTTTAATCTCATCTCTGGCTATAGCGTAACTATCACGATGGGTTTGCGTTGGTGTCGCTGTTGAATACTTCTGCTCCCAACCTATGGATCCTAATCGGCTGGCTGGAGATGGCGGTTGATCTATATCGAGACGACGCTTTACCGAATCACCATACATGGCCAACTGTACATCATCGAGTTGAATTTCAATCGCCTTAACACTAGTGGACAGATTGCCTAACGGTTGCTCTGCACGTTTAATAGCTGCTTTAATATATTTAAGTTTGTTTCTTGATTCTGACATTAAGTTCTGAGCTATGCCGAAATCAGCTTGCAACTTAGATACAGCTTTCTGAAACGCTACTTTTTCAGAACGATTCTCTGCAGGCATTTCGACATTATCTAGTGCTTTAACTTCAAAGCTTACAGGACTGGTAAGTGGCGTCAATTGACCGTTTTTAAGCATACCCATTTCAACAGTATAGCTGCCAGGCGCTACTAAGGTGCCTTCATCATTACCCGCAAATGGATTGTAAAACCTGGGCTTATTTAAATTGATTGGATTTTGACGTGTGTATCTTAAATTCCAATGAAAACGCTGAATGCCCTTTTTAGCGGATTGAAATTCCTTTTTAACGACGTTACCATTTGAATCCTTAATCGTAAAAACCAGTTCCTCCTTTGACTCTTCATTTTCGGCTTTTAGATCGGCATAGCTTGGATATGGCGTGTCTTTATTGGATTTCTTTAATTCCTTTTCGGCTTTTTGTCGCTTATCCTTTAATGATTTATAATCTGAGTTATAGTAATAGGTGATCACGGCTTCTGGGCCTAAATTTTGGGCAGTATAAAAGTTGTCTCCTTGAAAGGATTTACCTGGTAAGCCTAATGGACTGCTTTGTTCCCACATGAGCGCTGTTCTGACAGGATAAATTATAGCGTCCTCTGCAGATTCTGAATTTTCTACGGTTCGCAAAACGGAATAATCGTCCATCACATAAAACCCTCGTCCGAACGTACCGAGTATTAAATCGTTTTCACGCTCCTGTATGGCAATGTCCCTTACAGCTATGGTAGGTAAACCATTTTTGAGCTGTTTCCAATGCTGGCCTTGATCTGGTGAAAAGAATACACCAAACTCGGTACCTGCAAAAATGAGCTTGTCATCTACATGGTCTTCCTCTATGGCATAAGCACTACCACGTTCTGGTAAGTTAGATTGTATGGCTATCCAGCTTTGTCCCTTATTAGAAGACTTAAATACATAAGGTTTAAAATCACCATATTTATGATGATTAAAAGCCACATAAACTATGTCTTCATTGTGTTTAGACAAATACACACTATTGACATACGATTGATTTGGTGCTCCCGGAATATTGGAAATGGTTCTCCAATTCTTTCCACCATCTTCTGAAATATGAATTAAGCCATCATCAGTACCAGCTGCTAATAAATCTTTATTTAATGGTGATTCTGAAAAGGCCACAATACTGCCATAAAGCGATGTCGAGCCATTTTTCATAACAGCATCGATACTCACAACACGATCGTAAACCTTTAGTGTGTTTCTATTGATTTGTTGTGACAGATCATCACTGATGACGGCCCAACTGTTACCATAATCATCTGAGCGGAACACTTTTTCAGCAGAGAAATACAAGCGACCTGGCATATGTCTACTCACGACTAAAGGCGCATCCCAATTAAAGCGATAAGCGTTTTCACCCTTACGCGCTTTGGGCTTTATCCCAACGGTTTCACCGCTCTTTTTATCAAAGCGTACCAATCCGCCATATTGGGATTGTGCATAGACAATATTTGGATTATTAGGGTCGATCTGTGATTCGAATCCATCACCACCATTAGTGATAAACCATTCTGAATTACGAATGCCATGATTGGTTAATACTCTCGATGGACCTCCTAAACTAAAGTTGTCCTGTGTACCACCATAAATGTTATAAAAGGGATAGTCGTTATCTACAGCAACCTTATAAAACTGGGTCACGGGTAAATTCTTTTTGAAATCCCAAGTCTTGGCTGCATCAAAAGTTTCATAGATACCACCATCGCAACCAACAACCCAATGTTTGTTATTACTCGGATTAATCCACATACAATGGTTATCGACATGTTTAGTGTCTTCACCCACTAAATCGAATGTTTTTCCGCCATTATGAGTAACAGACATCCAAGTATCCATAGAATATACCGTATGTTCGTCTATGGGGTCTGCAATGATTTCTTGGTAATAATTTCCGCTGGTTACATGCGAACTGCGTTTTTCCCAGCTTGCACCTCTATTGGTTGAAGCAAAGAATCCACCTTTCCCATTGGCTGCTTCTACAATAGCATAGATAATTTCTGGATTTGCTGGAGAAATTGCCAGTCCTATGCGACCCAATTCCTCTTTTGGTAATCCCTTGTTAATGGTTGTCCAAGTGTTGCCGCCATCCAGACTTTTATGCATCGCAGATCCTGGTCCTCCTCCGACATATGTAAACACGTGACGTCGTCTTTGCAATGTAGACGCATAAAGTACATTAGGATCTCTAGGATCCATAACAACATCATTGACGCCTGTATGTTCATCAACTTCAATGATTGAATTCCAGGTTTTGCCACCATCCTCAGATTTATAGAGTCCTCTTTCTCCACCTTTATTCCATAGAGGGCCAATGGCCGCAACATAAATAATATCCGAATTCTCAGGGTGTACGATGATCTTGCCAATATGTTCTGAGGTTTTAAGCCCCATATGGTTCCAAGATTTACCGCCATCCGAAGATTTGTAAACGCCATCACCATAGGCCACGGAACGCTGATTGTTGTTTTCACCAGTACCTACCCAGATTACATTTGGATTATTGGGATCCATGGTGACACAGCCAATGGAATACGAGCCTTGAGCATCAAAAATAGGCTCATAAGTGACGCCAGAATTTATGGTTTTCCATACACCACCTGAAGAGGTGGCCACATAATATTCAAAAGGATTACTAGGATTAAAAGCAAAATCTGATATGCGTCCCGATGTTAAAGCAGGACCAACATTACGCCATTTAAGACCCGAAATACTTAAGGTTTCTAAGGGTGTCTTCTCGTCTTTTTGCTTTTTGGATTTTTTCTGGGCATCACAAACCGAACTAAAACTAAGACAAAGTCCTAGGAATAGCATTGATAATTTTTTCATATTGTGGAAATCTAAGGGTTGGTTAATCACGTTATAAATGTGTTAGTGTCACAGTTTTACTAGGTATCACTATGACAACCACATACTTAAATAGAGGTGTTTATGAGCGTTTTCGGAGCATTTAAATATAGTTCTTTTTAATGCAATTACATGATAAGACCGTTGTAAATTTATGCTTTTGTAAGCCTTTTTAGCCCTTAAGATGATTCTGTCTCATTATGTGTTTTGAGAATAAAATTACGGGTCGTTGTCAGTTCGAGTGATTTTGAGATTATTGAAATCAAAATATATTTTGATTGAAGATACCTAAGCGTAGCTTAAAAAATGGTACTTCGACTGCGCCCAGCAGGACTATCGAGAACCTTTTGTTGGAAAAATTCTACTTCTCGATACAAATTTTTCTCATTATTAATCGAAAAATCCACTCGAAGTGACGAATTTTATAAAAATACAGAGCAAGATTTTCTAATATTTCTCTTGTCAACTAACGTTATGAGTTAACAGATGTATAAACGATAGGCAGGGTAACATTGTAGCCGAAATCGAACTCATGTTACATGCATATAATGTGCTAGAAAATAAAGTCCAACGGATGATGAAATTTTAAAACATAGAGTTCTTTATATGATTATACATAAAACAAACAATTTTATTAATTCCGTATAGAACTAAAACCATCCTGTGGATGGTTTTAGTTAGATGGTAATTTAGTAGATTAAATCTGAGATTAATGCTTTTATTCTATTAGTAAAAAATTGGATATTTTCCTTGCAATTGAGTAGACATATTCCTCTTGTGTATTACTGAGCACAATTATTGTGATCCCTTTTTTAGGATATATCCATAGGTCTGAAGCAAAGAGATCGCTCGCACCACCATGAACCATTAATTTATCTTCTGAATTATTATTTTCAATTCCCCAGCCATATCCATAGTGGGTATATATATCATTGAATTCAAAATGAGGATAGAGATATTTAGATGTTGTTGCTTCGTCTAATACTGTATGGTTTCTTATGGCTTGGCTCCAGAGCAATAAGTCACTGGCTCTTGTCAACAAACCACCATTTGCTTTAAGATTGAGATACGGACCATTTTCGCTCCAATTTTCTTCATTTGGTTTTTTAGCTTCTTTTCCATCTAAAAAACCGTTGGCCACTTCACTCGTATTCCAATCTGGAATTATATAGCCAGTATGTTTCATTTCTGAAGGCTTAAATATCTCTATGTTTAAAAAGGTTTCGTAATCCATTCCGCTAACTTTTTCAATAATTAAACCCAATAGACTATAGCCCATATTAGAATAATTAAACTTTTCCCCAACCGGACTTATTAGCTCGCTTCTGAATACTTTTTTTAGAAATTTTTCTTCCGTAATGACATCATAATCACCTCCTATCCCGTCTGATAAACCAGAAGAATGTGTAAGCAACTGATGAATAGTTATATCCTTTTTATCTTTTGGTACATCTTCGAAATATTTAGGTAGTTTATCATCTGTAGACACCTTGTTCTGCATTGATAATTTTAGTATTCCTGCAGCTGTAAATTGCTTTGTAATAGAACATATATCAAAAACGGTATTAAGGTCATTCATCTCTTGATTGTTCTTTTTGCCATAGGCCTTATTGAATATAATACTGTCATTTTGAGCAACTAAAATGACACCTGAAAATTCTCTCGCTGTTAGTTTTTTATCAATGGTAGCTAAATCATCAAATTTCAGCTCCCCATTTCGAATTGCGGTGTATGTTCCGTCTGGTTGTGTAGCAACTAATTCTTTAAAAAATCCATTTTCAGGATTTTTAAATTCTATGTTATAATCGTCTGATACCTCAAAAGAAAATTTATGTTTACCAGTTGCGACTAATTCATATTCTGGCTGCCCTTCTACAAATAAAAATAATTTAGTATCATTAACTTTTGTGTAAATGTCTATTATCATTCCTGCTTCTTCAAGCACATATTCACCGACATATTGTTTTAAAGAATCTTGAGTGTTTTTATCAGTAGTTTTTTGTTCACTTCTATTTGTGTAACTAAAGGCCATTGATGAAAATAATAGCATTAGAAGTAATATGATTGTGTTTGTTGTTTTCATTTTATTTTCAATTTTTTCGGATTTGATTTTATTACTCTACATTAATATCGTTGTAGGTCATACTTTTACTCTACTAGTAAAAAGTTTGATATGTCTCTTGCTATTGTGTAGACAGATGCTTCAAATTCATTACTGAGTGCGATTATTGTAATTCCCTTGTTTGGGTAGATCCACATATCAGATGCAAACAAATCAGTGGTGCCTCCATGTAACACTAACTTATTCTCTGAATCATTATTTTCAATTCCCCATCCATATCCATAGCTATCATATATATTTGTAGGTTCAAAATGTGGATAGAGATATTTAGATGTAGTTACTTCATCTAATACCGTATTATTCAGTATTGATTGGCTCCAGAGTAATAAATCATTCGCTCGTGTTAGAATACCGCCATTTGCTTTAAGATTGAGATACGGACCATTATCACTCCAATTCTCTTCATTTGGTTTATTATCTTCAACGCCATTCAAATAACCATTGGCAACTTCATTATCCTGCCAATCTGGAATTATATAACCAGTATGGTACATGTTTGATGGTTCAAAAATCTCTGATCTTAAAAAGCCCTCATAATCTAATCCACTAACTTTTTCAATGATTAAACCTAGTAAGCTATAGCCTACATTAGAATAATTAAATCTTTCTCCAACGGGACTAATTAATTCGCTATCAAAAACTTGCTCTAAAAAGGCTTCCTCAGTAATAGTTTCATAGTCTCCACCAATTCCAACTACTAAACCAGAGGAATGTGTGAGCAACTGATGAATGGTTATATTTTTTTTGTCGTTAGGAACAGCGTCAAAGTATTTTGATAAACTATCATTAACTGAGAGCTCATTTTGCATCTCTAATTTTAAAATCCCGGCCGCAGTGAATTGTTTTGTAATAGAGCCCATATCAAAAACAGTATTGATATCATTAAATCCATTTTCTTGACTATTTTTTCTTCCATATGCCTTATTAAATAAGATATCGTCATTTTGAGCGACTAAAACGACACCTGTAAAGTCTCTTGCTATAAGTTCTGTATCAAGGGAAGAGAAATCCTCAATTTTCACCTCATCATCACTAGTAGAGCAACTAAAATTCATTGATAAAAATGATAGTGTTAGAAGTAATACGATTGTTTTTATTTTTTTCATGATTTTATATTTTTAATTGATTGAAATAACTGTATATATTTAAAAAATAAAACCCAAGTGAATTCACTTGGGTTTTAGAATCTTGAGATGTGTTAAAAGAAATAACCAACAGATAGTTGAAAGACGCCATTACTATTTTTATCTGGAAAACCATCTACATCATTAATATCAGATAGTCCTAGATTATAACGTGCTGTAAAATTGAGACCGTTATCGAGTTTATAGCCAACGCCAAAATTAACACCATAATCTACAGGTTTTAATAGCTCTTTATAATCTATTGTACCGCCTTTAGTGGAAAGCAAAACACCTATTTGGGGCCCTGCTTCTAAACTCAATCTTTTTGTGACATAGTACTTTCCAATTAATGGAATATTTAAATAGTTAAGACTAATGCTGCCCTCAGAAGCTGTGTTTGTGTCAGCTCCTTGTCCGGAATATATTAATTCGGGTTGCAAAGAGAATTTGTCTGACAGCTTAATTTCTGACATAACTCCGAAATGAAAATTTGTTATAGGGTCAAGGTCATTTGCATTGTCACCAGTAATAAAGGCATAGTTTAAACCTGCTTTGGCGCCAATTTTAATGTCTTGCGCATTAACATTCGATAATCCTAAAACTGCAATAACAGTTACTAAAAATAATTTTTTCATAATTTGTGTTTTTTGATTTAAGAGTGCAAACGTAATTTTCAAAACAAAACAAAAAGTTAAAGTTGAGGTTGAAAACGTACTAAAACAGTGGAATTACACGAATCAGGACGTTTTATAAATCCCTTTTTATGCATTCTGTTTAAAATAAATATTTGAGATCGAATCGATATGATATTCTAAATAACAATAATCCTAAAGACTCAGAATTTGATCGGACTATGGTCATATTTTTAGTACCCTCGTAATTTGGAGTAACTCCAAGGTATTGATACCTTAAGGATAAGACGAAATTATTTGTGTGCGCACCAATTCCGATTCCAGTGGTGAAATTTGGCCGACTTATTTTGGTTTTATCATCTGTATGAACAAATGCAAATAACGATGAATAGCCGAACCTTGACTCAATAAAGAAGTGTTTTTTTATTGGTAATCTATAAAACACCATAAGAGTTGTAAATTTAAAGTCATTCGAGGATAGCGTTTCAATATTTTCATCTTCTACACTTGTTATGCCTGGGATAAAATTTCCACCTGTAGAAATGTCCAACCCTAATTGTCCAAATTGATAAGATTTTATAATGTTAAAATGCAATTCGCCTTTGCCTCGAGCATTTCTATTGCCGATAACATTTCCAATTCCTACTCCTATTTCCGTAAATGTATCCTGTGCATTAATAAATTCTATTTGCAATAAAAAAAGAACTAGAAACAAGAAATATTTTGGTTTGATATTCTGCATAGATCCTAATTTTAATAAAAAATTGTAATTCTTCTTTTGTGAATAGTGCATTATTCTCTTTGTATAAAAAAATAGCGACTTTACTACTACCTATAAAGATTATTACGAATAACATCTCTATGTCTAGCAATAAAACCGCTACCAATTAATAGTTATTAAAAAGGGTTTTTTAGTCTATTTTTCTTTTAAATATATAGCGTGTAATAAAAATACCATTTCCGTCTTTCTCACCTGAATCACTTTCTACAGCACTTGTTACAAATATTAAATCCCAACCTTCAGAAATCATTGTCGTTAATTTTGAGGAAATTACGGCATCGTTTGCTGCTATATTTTGGAAACGTATGCCAGCAACATTATAGAAGTTTAACAATTTTGTTTCCTCAAAATCCTTTACTCTAATATCTTTTCTTTTAGATGTATTTCGTGTATTATCATCTTCACTTTGAGTAGACGTAAATTTTTTATAGTCACGTTTATCATTTGCTGAAATTAATCGCGATCTACCTAAACCATCTGGTATAATGGATTCTACGCTTGTGATGACTTTTACTTCAAATTCTGGTTTTAAATCCTCTTGTGCAAAAATGGTAGTTGCAAGCATCACAAATACCACGGTCATTCCTGTTAACGTTCTCATTTTACTTATTTTTTGTTATTAATATTAGTTATTCTATTCCAAACGCTTCGCTAAAACCCTGTACGATATAGCCATCAAAAATGTCGTCATGACCACCACTTCCAACAATTATGTTTGTGTTTTTGGACTGCAAAAACGCAATTTCTTCTGCTGTAAGCCTACCTACAGCTTCATCTGTTTCTCCATAAATGTATGTTATACTGGATAAGCTCTCAATAGTATTAAAATCTTCTGTATATCTATTCATTACTAATCCAGCGAATAATCTAGCTTCATTTCTATTAAATATATTATCAAATGGTTCTGTTCCCACTATAGGCGTAACGCCATTTTGAAACTCTGCTGGTCTGCCTTCAGCTAATCCTTGCCAAAAAACATCGTTAATATCCAATCTACCCGTCATAATTAGATATTTATCAGCGACATTTATTCCTTTTTTTGCAATAAGTTCTTGTGTTACAAATGCGCCATATGAAAGTCCTGCAATGTAAACCGTTCTTCCTTCATCTTTAAAATATTGAACAACTTGATACAGTGTTTCTGTACTTTCAGCATTAAAATTAACAGCTTGGTCCAGCGTAATTTCATTGCCTTCTATTATATTAGGATTCAACGTTTGAGCTTGATGAACAGTTACATTTAAGACATCCGTAGTATTAAAAATTCCAGAAAAAAAGTCCACTAAATCCGAGGCGAGTTCGGTACTGGGACCACCTGGTACAGTAATCACCACTGTAGAGGCCTTTTCATCGCCATTAAAATAAATTAAGTCCTTAATCTCTTGTGAGATTTTGCTAAAAGGCGAAGGAGGAGGATTGTCATCATCATTAGAACATGAGATAATAAAGATTGATAAACATGTAATTAGAAATAGTTTAAAATTTGAATGACAGTAATTAGTTGTCATTTTTAAGTGTACTCTTTTCATTGATTTTTGTTTTTTGATTTATACCGGGCAAAAGTATAGTTGTCAAAAAGATAAAAGAGTACAATTTTTACTGTAGAAGTGCTAAAACAGGAGAATCGGACGAATCAGGACGTTTTTTGAAACTTTCTGTAAGCTCCTGGTGACATCTCTAGGCTGGTTTTAAAAACATCATAGAAAGCGCTCTTAGATTTAAAACCAGCTTCCATGCCTATGGCTTCGATAGAATACTTATTAAACATGGGATCTTGCAATAAGTTTTTAGCAGCTTCAATGCGGTATTCATTTACAAATTGGATGACGCTTTTATTGATTTCCTGATTTATGATTTGAGATAAATAGCCTTCGCTTGTCTCCAATCGAGCTGCCAGATCCAATCGACTTAAGAGAGGATTTTTATACAATTCTTCATCTTCCATTAACGCATAGAGTTGAGTAATGATTTTAGACGAAGTAGAGCTATTTATCTTCTTTTTTATTGGTTTACTAGCCGTTTTGTTTGAAACCAAATAGTTATGTATTTCTTCTTTTTGGTCTATGACTTGTAATCTAAATACACCATAATATAATATCCACCATAAGAATAAAGACATAAATATCCACAACACATATGCCGAATATATTGAGTCTAACAAGTGAAGTTCTACTCTATTTAGTATCAAAATTATGATAAGGCATATGACAAATAAGTTTAAGCGTAGCAACCAATGTCTTTTATTCTCTGATATTGAATTTGAATTCCGTATGAGTTTTCTACTCCAAAAAATCAAAAAAATATTTAAGCTAATAGATGCAATATCTTTTATATAAAAGACTATAAGATCGTAGATTGTGCCATATAAGTCTAGTAAATACAATGAAAACTCAATAATAACAGAGCCAATAAAAGGAAAGTATATCCATTTGTACCACTTACTTTTTAGCAGTGGATGCTTAATTTGAATTATAAAATAGGTAAATAAAGCAGCAGCAAATAAAAAGTCGAACCTAAAAAGAAGCAAAATGTCTACAATAACACTAGACAGGCTAATGTTGAGCCATTCTATCAAGGTCAAATTAGCCATCGAGAACAATGATAGTGCCAAATAATTATTGGCACGACTCTTATAAAAAGAGGATGTGATTAGTGCAATACCGACAAAATATCCAATAATAACACTTGCAATCATTGCAAAGTCTAGTAGTGTTTTATCCAATCTGTTTGAAGTTTATCATATTAGACTATCTATTTTATAGGCGTAAATCTATAAAACTTTTTAGGGTAGAATTAGTATTTAACACATTATTAAAATAATGACAACAGCAATAATTCTAGATATAACTAATTAATAGTTGTACGTTTTTATATGCGTGATAAATTATTCAAATCTATTGCTAAACTTAGCTCAATAGCAGTATGTGCATGAATTTTTCCTGTGTCAAATAGTGGTACATCTACATCTGATTCTGAAACTAAAATAGGTAGTTCTGTACAACCCAAGATAACGCCTTGCGCTCCTTGGTTCTGAAGTTCTTTTATAATATCAATAATTTTTTGTTTTGAAACAACCGTAAATTGTCCTTGAACTAATTCGTTATAAATAATATTATGGATGAGTTGCCTATTTTTTGTTTTGGGAATCAATATCTCGAGACCAAAATCATTTATCAATGTCTTAGTGTAGAAATCTTTTTCCATAGTGAATTTTGTTCCTAATAATGCTATTTTTTGCAATCCCACTTTTTTAATAGATCTACCTGTAGTTGCAGCAATATGTAGAAAGGGCACACCTACATTTTCGGAAATATAATGACTAACTAAGTGTATGGTGTTTGTGCACAACAAAATAATGTCTGCACCTGCCCTTTCTAACTGTTGAGCCGCTTTTTTCATGAGTTCTCCAATCGCATTCCAATCTTCTTTAAACGTCAATCGTTCTATATCAGCAAAATCAACAGATACCATAATGCATTTTGCAGAATGCGAACCTCCTAATACCTCGTTTGCTTTGGTGTTTAAAAACTCGTAATATAATTTTGAAGATTCCCAGCTCATCCCACCTATTAATCCTATTGTTTTCATATGCTTATTAATTTCCTGTCCTGCTTCTTTCATTATTATTACCAGTATTATGCCTTTTAGCACTTATATTTTTATTGCCGAATTTGTAGCTTATAGATAATTGAAATGATCTGCTATCATAGTAATATCTTGCCGTTTGTAAAACGCCATTAACACGGCTCTCATTTCGCTCTGCTGAAGACTTAAAAAGGTCATTTCCTCTAATACTTATATTCAAGTTATTATTAAGTAAAAAGTATTGGAGAGCTAAGGAAAGTGAACTTGCAGATTTGGTCTTATAAACACCATTTAAACCAGGAAAATTATACCAATAATTAATTCCTAAAATAAATGTTTTGTCTGCGTTTAAATTGAAATCATTATAGGTAGAAATTGTCGCATTTAGCCCTTCTTGGTCGTCTTGTTCTTCTTCTAAATAAAATTCGGATTTAGAATAATTTATATCTATGCTATTGTTATTACTCCACCATTCAATTTTATTAAAGCTATAGTTTTCTGAAATCCCGAAACGCTGTGTGTTTATAAAATTCTCATTTGTAAAGCGAATGATGTTGGTGTCTGAATCAGCTAAAGGAACCTGAGAAAACAGATTGTCTTCATAGCTATAGTACAATTTTGTAACAAAATTTTTATAAGTATTAGTGAGTTCAAAATTATCAATAAAGGCTGGCTGTAAGAATGCATTGCCTTCAATAGTTTGAAATGGGTTCGCAAAATAAATGTTTGGATTCAACTCAAAAAAACTAGGTCGTTGTATACGTTTGCTATAATTAAATGAGAAATTTGAATGTTCTGTAGCATTGTATGAAACATAAAATGTTGGAAACAACTTAGTATAGGCGTTTTTTGCTGAGAAATTTAAATTATTAGATGCGGAATTTGTTTGAGTAGCTTCTAATCTTAATCCAAGTTGTATGCTCCATTTTTCACCAAACTTCTTATTTAAAGATAAGTATAGTGCCTGAACATCTTCTGTATACTCAAAATCATTTTGAGATATAGGCATGTTTATAATAGGATTATCAACTAAACCACTATTAAAAAACGAAACATCATTTATAGATTTTGAATTAGATATTTTTCCTCCAAAACTTAAATGGACCCAATTTAAAGGATATTCCATGTCTAATTTAGCGGACATATTGGTAACATCTTGCATATTTGCATTAACACCTTTGTAAAACTGTTCTGAAAATGGGTTTTGTATAGTAGAAGTTCCATTATATGTTCTTTTATCTGGATTTTTAAACGTAAAGTAATCTAAATTCAATATTAGCTTTCTACCCAAAGTATCTAGCTTCACTTCATTATTGTAGTTTAAAGAATGAAGTTCTGGATTAAATTTTGCAGTTCCTTCAGATTGCAGTGATCTAATAATTTCATTTGTATTATAATCAAAAACAGGTGTGTAAGGCGCATCTGTGTAATATGAATTTGAATTGTTATGCAAATATTGCGCACCCATTTCCCATTTGGAGGATACTTTATAATTCAAATCTATTCGGGCATTCATTCCTTTAAATTTACCCTTAAATGGCGATGATGTATACCAGAGTCCATCTGGGAAATACGCATAATCATCTTGCTCTTGATAATAGACGCCATCTCTATAATTTACAGACGTAGCGATACTCAATTTATCTTTATTAAAATTAAAGCTTGCTCCTCCAGAACCAGTCGCATAAGCTCTCTGCAAATACGATGATCTTAATTGCATATTCCATGAATCTTTTATGGCTTGTTTTAAAATTATATTGATTAATCCACTATTACCAGATGCTTCATATTTTGCTGGAGGTGTAGTAATGACTTCAATGTTTTTAATATCTTCTGAAGCTATGGATTTTAAGACATTAGTTAATTCTTCCTGAGATAATTGTACAATTTTATCATTAATCATGACCTGAAGATTACTTTTTCCTATCATTGTAATTTGATCATTTTGCACACGCACACCAGGTGTAACTCTTAATACTTCTAAAGCATCACCTTGTGAAGCATTAGATGAATTTTCAACATTAAAAACCAAACGATCTATCTTACGCTCTATAAGTTTTTTTTTAGACGTTATAATGACTTCATCTAATTGCTGAAAATTTTCAACTAAAATTACTCCTAGATCAATGTCTTTATCTATTATTTCAATGTCCTTAGATATCAATTCTTTCCCGACATATAGACCTTTTAATACATAAAATCCTTTTTTTAATAACATTTCAAAATTTCCATCAACATCAGTTATGGTGCCCTTTGGGTATTCTAATGATGAATTTGAAAGTATGATATCCACAAACTCAATAGGTTGTTGTGTGGCCTTATCAACAATTTTACCTTTTATTGAAGTTTGCGCATCGATAGACAAAAACATAAATAGAATTATAGTATAGATAAGTATTTTTACGAGTTTGACATTAACAAGCATATTCAATTTAATTTTTAGTTGAGACAAAACTATAATCGAAGCTTAAGTTTGAATAGTTTTGAAATTGAGATAACTAAAATGGTAATTGAAATTATTTCAACTACAACTTATCTTTGTGCTAGCTATCTTTACATTTATGGAACTCAAGTATTTTAGATTAATAAAAACTATTGCAGAAGAAGGCAGTATTGCCAACGCGACTGAACGCTTGTTTTTAACACAATCTGCTTTAAGTCATCAATTGCGTGAGTTAGAAGAACGATTAGGTTTTAAAGTATTCCTCAGAACCAGAAATAAATGGGAATTAACCCAAGAAGGTTCTGAACTCTATAAACTAGCTAATAATTTATTCAGTTCTATTGATAAAGGTTTTAGCGCTATAAGACATATTAAAGAAGGATCTAAAGGGGCTATTAAATTAAGTGCAGAATGTCAATCCTTTTTTCATACTATTCCAGGATTTATTCAAAAAATGGCTATTCTTTATCCAGAAATAACAATCGACGTAACTCTTGGCGCGACACAGCAAACTATCTCACAAGTTTTATCTGATGAAATAGACATTGCTATTGTAACATCTAAACCCTCTTCTGAAGAATTGGAAAGTATTAAAGTTTTTGAAGATGAAGTTTTTGCTGTTGTACATAAAGAAAACGTAATCAATAGTTTGGAATATTTGGAAGCTAGTCATTTTGAAAGCATACATTTATTGATCAACTCTTTCCCATTAGAAAGTGTAGCTGTCTATGATCAATTTCTTAAGCCAAATGGCATAAATCCAATTAAGATTTCTGCGATTCCGTATACTGAAATCACGTTATCTATGATACATGCCAACATGGGTGTTATGTGCGCTCCAAAATGGCAATTAGCGTCATTTAAATTATCAAAAGACTTACTATTTAAACGTATTGGGAAAAATGGTTTAAAACGAAAACATTATCTAGTTGTAAAAAAAGAACAAAGGCATAAAAAATATATTCACGACTTTATTTCTAATTTTGAAGAAGATTTTTTAGAACTGTAGTGTAGTATACAAAACACCTGCCCCTTTGACTATTATAAGCCTTGCCTATTGTTAACTATTTTATTAAGTAGGTATTCTCGACCTTTCGACAAGCATGTCGAAAATTGCTTCTATCCTTCACGTCTCAAAACCTCCAAAGGCGAGCTGCTCAAAACAGTTCTAATATTACTCAAGCCAATTACCATCACCAACAGTGTTATACCAGGTATAAATACCACAAATGGTATAGCTGAGGGTACAAATGGTTCTTGGAATAAAAACAGGGCTAAGCCTATACTACTAAGTAAGGCCAACAATAGTCCAACAACACTCCCCATAAGACCTAAAAATAGATATTCCAGTGCTGCTATCTTCAAAATTTGTTTATTCTTAGCACCTAAGGTACGCAACAATACACTTTCCTTTATACGTTGATATTTGCTGGTTCTTACAGAGCCTATCAACACGATAAATCCAGTGATAATACTAAAGAACGCCATAAAATTGATAATCCATGATACCTTATCCAAGATATCTTCTACGATGGTAAAGACTTGTCGTAAGTCTATAATGGACACATTGGGAAATTGCGCAACAAGAGCGCGTTGCAGGTCCGCAGATTTTTGTTCATCTGGTGCTGCAGTCGTCAACACATGAAATTGCGGTGCTTGTTCCAAAACGCCTTTCGGAAACAGTATATTAAAATTGATTTGCATTTGTCCCCAATCCACATTCCTTATACTACCCACTTTAGTTTCCATGAGCACCCCTTGGACGTTAAACACAATGGTATCACCAATAGTGACTCTGGCATCGCCTGCGACATTATCTGAAATAGATATGGGAATAATCTTATTAGCTTTAGCCACAGGTGTCCACTCTCCCTGCACCACCTCTTCCGATGGTGTTAAGGTATCCCGATAGGTCGTTCTAAATTCGTGGTTTAAAATCCAACGTCTCACTTGGCGTGTGGTATCTTGACGTAAATCGTTTACCAATCGACTTTTAATACTGTGCATGCGCATAGTGACCAAAGGCGTATTATTAATAATGGGCAATTCACTTTGTGCAATGAAGTCGGCCACGGCATCACGCTGATCGTTTTGTACATCCAAGATAATGAGATTGGCATTTTCAGTGGTTTGCCCCACTTCTGTCTTAGACAAAAGAATGTCTTTGGTAAAATACAAGGTGCTAATTAAAAAAGTACCCAAACCAATCGCCAATACTAAAACCACCGTTTGGTTATTTGGACGATACAAGTTGAGTAAGCCTTGACGGCTGGTGTAACTCCATTGCTTAGGAAAATAACGTTTTACCAATTTCATGAACCCATTCGCCACCAAGGCTAAAATGGCAAAGGTGATCACTGTTACACCTACAAATAAGAAGGCATACATAGCATGTCGTAGTAACCAGTAAGAAAATCCAAAAAGGAACAATAAGATGACAGCGAATACCCAGACTTTCGTGCCTCGGGATTGTTCGGTGTCCTCATCTATGCGTAATACCTTTAAGGGCGAGACATACCACGTGGTCATCAGTGGTAGTAGTGCGAATAAAATAGACATCAATAGTCCCAAAAGCACACCAATAACCAATGGTTTAGCGCTTACGGATATAACCAAGTCAAAAGGTAAAAAATCTTTAAGGATCAATGGAAATAGCTCTTGTAGTGCTACACCAATACCAGAACCTATAAGTCCGCCTAAAATGCCTATTCCCGAAATTTGTATCAAAAAAATAAGGAAACTTTGCCATCTACTGGCACCCATACATTTTAAAATCGCAATGGCCTTAAGCTTTTCCCTAATATAAATCTGTACCGAACTGGCAATACCAATACAACCCAAGAGTAATGCAATAAATGCCGCGAGATTAAGGAACTTTCCTAAGTTGTCGAAGCGTCGTCCCAAACGTCTACTGGTGCTGGTATGCGTATCGATATCGGCCTTTTCAAGATCAAGTATGGGATCAATCTTAGCTTCAAATTTCTCTAGATTTAAGGAGTCTGGAGCTTTGTAAAAGAACTGGTATTCCTTTCGGCTTCCAAATTGTAAGAGTTCAGTGGCTTCTATTTTGTGATAAGGCATCACAACCGTAGGTGCCACAGATGATGAAATAGCCGTACTGCCTGGAATGGATTTTAAAGTTCCAATAATAGGCAATGTGATTTGGCCCACTTTTATGGAATCTCCTGGTTTGACTTTAAATTGAAGCATTAAGGTAGCGTCCACTAAAGCGCCATTTTTATTTTGATAGGAAGTCGCTGCAGTAACCGGTTCTGTTTCCATATCACCATAAAACGGAAAACCACCTTCAATACCTCTAACCTTGACCAGTTTGGCACCTCCATTTTTGGGAAAAGCAACCATGGATACAAAATTCACCTCCTTGGCATCGGGTTGCAAAGAGTCTATTATCGCCTGTGCCCGTTCTGTGGGTTCTTGTCTCGTATCTATGATATAGTCAGCACCCATTAAACTTTTTGACTGTAATAGTATATTGCTTTTAAGATTGTCACTCAACAATTGAATGGCCACCACAGCAGCTATGCCTAGAATAATAGACGCGACGAATAAGAGCAATCGAACACGACTGGCCTTGGTATCACGATAGGCCATTTTAAATAGCCATCTTAGATTTAATTTTGAATTGCTTAGCGATGTTTTCAAATGACTTGGGTGCGTTCGTTAGTTAGTATTTGTCCGCCTTTAAGTCTCAGGATTTGTTGGGTACGATTCGCAAGATCCAAATCGTGTGAGATAATGACTAAGGTGGTTCCAGCCTCTTTATTCAATTCGAATAACAACTGAATGACTTTTTCACCTGTGTCTTCATCTAAATTGCCAGTAGGTTCATCAGCAAACAAAATAGAAGGTCGGTTAGCAAAGGCTCTCGCCAAGGCCACACGCTGTTGTTCACCTCCAGATAGTTGTGAAGGATAGTGATGAATACGATCTCCAAGTCCTACTTTTTCAAGTAAAGTAATTGATGTTGTTTTGGCATTTTTATCACCTTGTAATTCTAAGGGTACACTGACGTTTTCCAAAGCTGTAAGCGTTGGCAATAATTGAAAATTTTGAAAAATAAAACCCACTTCCTTGTTTCGTAGTTGTGCGCGCTCATCTTCGTTTAAGCTGTTTAAGTCATGACCACATAACTCTACACTCCCCGAATTTGGATCGTCCAATCCAGCACATAGCCCCAATAAAGTGGTCTTGCCACTACCCGACGGCCCTACGATGGAAAAGGTTTGCCCTTGCTCTACATCGAAGCTGATCTCTTTTAATACGGTTAATTGTTTTTGGCCACTTGTGTAGGTTTTCTCAAGACCATTTATCTTTAATATCTTTGACATATATGTTTTGAATTAATTGGACCTTTTGTCCGGAGTTGGAAAATAAACAAATGCTTTCTAAAATACCATAGCCCATGCTTTCTAAAATCTTAAAGTTTTGTTATTTTATCCTAGTGTCATTAGTGCTAGGTTGTGGCGAGAATCAGAACAACTCAAAAGATACGCCATCAACATCAGAAGCCGAAAAGGCTCCTGAAGCAAAAAAAAGTTCGGCTAAAACTATTCTTTGTTTTGGGGATAGTATCACGGCAGGTTATGGACTAGAGGACAATAATGATGCGTATCCTGCAGTTTTGCAAACGAAGATTGATTCCCTAAGCTTGGATTACACGGTTATTAATTCTGGTGTCAGTGGTGAAACAACGGCTGGCGGTAAAAGTCGTTTAAGTTGGATATTGAATCAGCCCATAGATATCTTCCTTTTGGAGCTTGGTGGAAATGATGGCTTGCGTGGTATCCCTTTAACGGAAACAAGCTCAAATCTACAAGCCATTATAGACATGATACGAGAAAAAAGCCCTGATACCAAGATTATTTTAGCAGGCATGGAACTACCACCCAATATGGGACAAGATTATACTGATGAGTTTCGCAACATCTTTTATGACCTAGCAAAGGAGAATGACCTTGCCTTTATTCCTTTTATTCTAAAAGATGTTGGGGGCATTGCAGCACTCAATCAAAATGATGGCATTCACCCTACTGTGGAAGGTCATAAAATCGTAGGAGAAACGGTTTGGGAGATTTTAAAGCCAATGTTGGAGCCTTAGAAGTGGTTTTATACTTTTTGAAACAATTAGGAGGACAGTCCCTATATTTTTTAGTTAATTTGTTTTTCTAATTCGTTCACATGTCCATTAAAACCATCCACCAATTCGCATTAATCTTTTTTTTTCTGCTTAGTTCAAATGTATATTATGCACAAATTAAAGTCAGTGATACACCAGATTGGGTAGTTCAACAGTCTTACGACAAAAGCCCAGAGATAGATTTAAAAGACATATCCTATGGTTTACTGGTCCTACTTAGTGATGAGCAAGTTCATGTACCCAAGCAGGAGCGTTACATTCGTTTTGCTAGAAAAATAACAGATAATGTTGGTGTACAAGATGGCTCATCTATTTCCATTAATTTTGATCCCACCTACCAACAGCTTGTCCTGCATAACATTACGGTTTTTAGAAATGGGACAACCATTGATAAACTGAATGTCAACGATTTTCAAACGATACGACAAGAATCCAATGCCGAGAGTTATATTTATGATGGCAGCCTAAATGCTATAGCAAATTTGGCTGATATCCGCAATGGTGATATTTTGGATGTGAGCTATAGTATTAAAGGATTCAATCCTATACATGGCAATCATTTTTCGGGTGCCACTGCTCTTAACGATTTTCAACCAGTTGGTAAGATTAACTATTATATCATTTCCAATAAGACACTAAAATTCAAAACTCTAAATTCCAATGCAGTACCAGACATAGGAAGTTATATGGGCTACACCACATATCATTGGCAAACTAACTTAGCTGAGAAACCAACATTCGAGGACAATTCACCAATGTGGTATTTACCTTATGATCATCTATTTGTTTCCGATTATAAAACTTGGGGAGCTGTGGTCGATTGGGCGTTAAAGATTTACAAAGACGACCTCAAATTATCTTCATCCTTAAAAGCAAAAATTGAGCAGCTAAAAAATAGCTCAGAGATCGAAGGTGAGCGTATTCTAGCGACACTGAAATTTGTCCAAGACGACATCCGATACTTAGGCTTGGAGTCTGGCATAGGCGCATACAAACCATTTTCGCCAAACCAAGTCCTAGAACAACGTTTTGGTGACTGCAAGGATAAGAGTTGGCTTATGGTAACCATGTTGCGCCAAATGGGTATCGAGGCCTATCCTGTGCTTATAAGTAGTGTCTATGGCGAATCACTAGATCAATTCTTGCCATCACCTAACGCCTTTGATCATGTTGTGGTTAATGTTGTGGATAGCAAGAATAATAGTTTGTTTTATGATCCTACTCTAAATAACCAGTTTGGATATTATAAGTCCGTTTCATTCCCAAATTATGGAAAAGGACTAATTATAAAAGAAAATGGCACTGCATTAGAGAAAATTAAGCCACAAAGTGAAGATACAGTAGAAGTTTTTGACATATTTGATCTTCCAACAGTTGGTGGTCCAGGTACATTAAAAGTAATGACATTATACAGGGGCGCAGAAGCTGATGCCATGAGAAGACGTTATAAGTCGAATAGTATATCGTCTTTAAGTGATAATTTTAAAGACTATTACGAAAATCTCTATGATGGTGTTGAAGTATTAGAAGACCCTACTTTTGATGATGATAGTCTAGCCAATAAGTTAATTGTCGAAGAGTTCTATAAAATCAATGATATATGGAAACCTATGGTAGGCAACGATAAAAATATTGCTGTAGATTTTACACCATATAGTATTTTGGATGTCTTTATCTCACCTAATGAAAAAACTCGAAAAACACCGTTTGATCTTTACTATCCTACACATAAAAAGCATAACGTCACTATAAAACTGCCAGAGTCTTGGCGTCTCGAAAAAGATAATATTAACATTACTTCTAAAAATTTTGATTTTTCGATGGCCAGTAAAATGAGTACCGCAAGAGATATACTATACCTCGATTACGAGTATAAAAACAAACATAGTCATGTAGCACCAAAAGATTTTGAGGACTATTATAACAAAGTCAAAGAGGTTGAACAAATACTATCATATTACATTTACATTCCTAAAAGTGAAGCAAGCAATAGACGCCTAAATGAAGCTTTTGATACTGATAAAATAGTGTCAAACTTATCTACAATATTTTATTGGATTTTTGGCATAGTCTTAATCATTGCTATTGGCTTGGTTGTTTTCGTAGTTCAAAGCAACAAAAACAGAGAGAAGTAATTTGTAATCATTATCTTATTTTTTCGAGAACCTATACATAAACATGGCTTTACCTCATTTATCAATTTCTATATTGTAACTTTATAAATACTATTACTTTTTTTGTAACAAAACCATGTCTAAATCCTCTAAATCATATAATGTCTATATCTTAGGGTTATTATTTTTGCCATTAATTTATTTAAGGTGTGATTTAGGTAATAAAAATTCTACAACTGCGTTCGAACCGGTGGCCATAGCTTATGACGGTCTTGGCTATGCTGGTTCACAGACCTGTGCAGCATGCCATGAAGACATCTACAACTTGCATATTAAAACACCGCATTTTAATACCTCTAAATTAATTAGTGCATCTAATATCTCTGGTGATTTTACCGAGAATAATACTTTGGAGCTTAACAATAGTATACGTTTTGAAATGACGTATGAAAACCACTATTATCAGACTGCATTCAAGGATAATAATGCCGTAAGAAAAGAACCATTTGACATTGTTGTTGGCTCAGGCACTAAAGGACAATCTTATTTATACTGGAACGACGCAAAATTATATCAATTACCAGTCTCCTACTTAACCAAAAGCAAACAATGGATTCATAGTCCAGGCTATTCTAATGAACGTATTCATTTTGATCGTGCTGTAATTCCGAATTGTTTAGAATGTCATGCGACCTTTGCTAGGAATCGTTTGCCAAGCGATTTCGGTAGTAATAATTATGTAAAAAATGAAATGATATATGGTGTGGATTGTGAAAGCTGTCATGGACCATCCTTAAAGCATGTGAATGCGCATAGTGTTGACCCTCATCTAAAAAGTGCGGAACATATTATGGATATTAAAGCATTAACACAACAACAGCAACTTGACGCTTGTGCTAGATGCCATTCTGGACTAAGAAAACCTTTAAAGATGCCTTTTACATTTAAAACTGGTGATAAACTCGATAGTTTTAGGATGCCAAACCATAGACCAATAGACACCACTACTTTAGATGTACATGGTAACCAGTATGGCTTGCTTAAAGCGAGTGTGTGTTTTAAAAAGTCTGAGAGTTTAACATGTACAACTTGTCACAATCCTCATAAAAACGAAAGGGGCCATTCAGAATCATTTTCACAAATATGTATGGGCTGCCATCAAGATTCCAAAAATCATCAATTTCCCTTGAATGACCGCATGAAAGTTAACTGTATTACCTGTCATATGCCACTCCTTAAATCGTCTGCGATAACATTCAAAGAATCAAAAAATGATTCTGTTATGGTAAGAACGCACAATATTGGCATCTATACTGACATAACAAAGGGGCTTTATAGAGACATAAAAGAATGACCTCAGGTCAATTTCCTTATAAAGACTCAGCATAATTACTTACTTGCCAACTTCGATTTTCTAATGCTGTCGTAGAGTCTTAACGTGAGCAAATATGGTAACAATGTTATAAAATGTATTTGGTTCGGTTATGATATGATTACAATCACATCAAAACGTCTATTCCTTGGTTATAAATTGCTTATAATGCTCATAGCGTTCAAAAATCTCTTTAATATAAGTTACAGGTTCAGAACCTCGCACATAACCATATTTAATAAATGGTTTTCTATAGATTTTTGGATGGCGCAAATCCAAAAGCATCTGTTCTACATTATCGTCCCAAATGTTTGGATCTAGATCATTGGCCTCTGCTAGTCGCTGCGCATCCCTAACATGTCCATAACCACAATTAAAAGATGCCATAGCTAGTTTTATACGATTAAGACTGTCTGATATATGGTCGAACCGTTCATACATTTGACTCAAGTACGATGTGCCACCTCTTAAACTTTCTTCCGGATCGGACGCGTCCTTTATATTCATGGCCTTCGCAGTTGCTGGCATGACTTGCATCAAGCCAGAAGCACCAGCCCAGGATTGTGCGCTAGGATCAAACCGAGATTCTTGATAGACTTGAGAAGCCAGTAGGCGCCAATCGAGTCCCAATTTTTTAGCATAGGTTTTTATGAGTGGATCGTATTTGCTAATCTGATTATTGGTTAAACTGTAGTCATCACTTTTTACTCGTCGTCTAAATGAACGTTTATTATTAAAATACTTATTGTAGATAACATTATAACTGGTTTTGTTACGCTGATTCTTTATCCATTTGTTAACGACAGTTCTAAACTTCTTTGACTTTTTACGCGTAACCCAAGCGATTCGTTGTGAAAATGAAATGGGTACATCTATTTTCAAAATCGGATTACTAGACGCATTGATCTTTGCCAAGTTTTCATCGGCAATGGTGTATTTTATGGTGCCATTAGCCACCATATCCATGATTTCACCTGTAGACAATTGACTATCCAAGGTATCTATGATGATCTTACCTCCTATTTCATTTGATAGACTTAATAAGCGCTCGTAATAAGCAGAGTTTTTTCTAACGGAAACCGTATCATTGATGAGTTCTATGGGATTATGGATGACATGTTTTTGCAAAGTGCTCCATGACATATTTAAATAATTGTCTGGCTTTTTCTGCACGAGTACTTGCCTAGTTAGATAAAGATAGTCTGTAAAGGCCACTTCCCATTTTCTCTGATTGGTAATGGTCATACCATGTGCAATAAGGTCCACATCACCTCTATTTAAGACTTCAAATTCGGCATCAAGATTATTAGACACCACAATATCAAGCTCCAATTCGAGATGATCCGCAAGGCGCTGCAGCAATTCATATTCAAAACCCATAGGCTGGCCTTTATATAGAAAATAACTTGTACTACTATAAACGACCAAAGTTCTTAAAACACCATCCTTTTTAATGTCTTCCCAGTCCCTATCTACAGAATTGGCAACGACACTATTATAGACTTCAGCGTCATCATCTGTGGCAATCCTGTCTTTCTGTTTGCAGGACGCAACATTTAAGACTATTAGGGTTGATAATATGAGGTATTTTAACTTCGTCACGATTTAAGGTTGAATATAATGTGATTGCCATTTCTCATTGACTAACTCATACAGTATTCTATGATGAAATCTTGATGTTTTAAATTGCATCAGCTCTATTCTTACAGGTGATATGGCAAAACCTCTCCAATTTTTTGGTCTTTTAATCTCAGTATCTTCTGAAACCTTAGTGAGAACCTTTTCCTCTAAAAATTCTAAATCAGTAACCTCTTGTCCTTGTGAACACATACTTGACACTACTTTTGATGCAACACTTCGTTCCTTAAAATATGCGTCTGCTAAATCTTCTGAAATTGGTGTTGCCATACCTTGTATACGAACTTGGCGTTCGGTTGAGGTCCACCAAAATGTCAGAGCTACTTTGGTGTTGTTTTTAATCTCTATGCCTTTTCTGGAATTTAAGGGCCCAGTAATAATGAATCGATTATCACGCACTTCCTTTAAGGATACAAATCTGGCATTCGGAAAATTATCGATCCCAATGGTAGATAAACATACTGCTGATGGTATTTGAAGATTGGATTGTAGCAATTCTTCTTGGTACCATTCATTGAAACATATAATTGGGTTTACCATAGATTATAGGATATTCAATTAGGTCTTAATTTCTTTTCGGATATAGACATTACAATGCTTTTCGGTACTATGCTACGTTGCCCTAAGCCAGGATTTAATTGTTCTGAAATCCCTAAAGCTTCCCAAATCATAGGCTTTAAGTCTTTCTTTGGAAAGGTATTTAAATTAGTCACTTTAATATGTCGTATCAGCTTCCCTTTTCCATTAAGAGTAATACTTGCTTTTGATAATTCGGCACCACGATTAAATCCAAAGTTAACATGTTTTGCGTAAACAGAAATATGACAAAAGGCATCTTTAAGTTGCTCTGATTTAGAATAAGCCATTGCCAATGCATTGTAATTGTCCCAGATAAGTTCATTGGCCTCTGGGACCACATTGACTACAAAATTCCTTAGTGCCCAAACAATATCCTGTATCTCCTGACTATAAGGTTTTAAGAAAGTGTGTAATTCGGGATGTGCTTCCATAGCTTAGAGTTATTTCTAAAATCTTGCCTTAAGATAGTCATAGTAAAGGAAAATATGGTAATCATTTTCATATTTAAGAATTTTCTTGCCAACAAAAGCCTAAACTTTGTGCAAGTATCCAATTTGTAATACTTATCTTTCCAGCTTTGCGTTAACTTAAGTAAACAAATACTATCGAAAACAAGAAACTTACCCTTGACTCCCTTTTACAATTAGATTTTAATACTATTATTTGGATTGCAGCACCAATAATGTTTGCACTCGTAGGCTTGGAGTACTATTTGTCCATAAAACAGAACAAGCAACTCTATCATGGGAAAGATTTTCTAGCTTCAGCCACTATAGGTTTTGGCAATTTGTTTGTTAATGCATTGACCAAAGTCGCTATCTTTTATATCGTGGTGATTTGCTATAATATAACGCCTTGGAGCATTCCTCATACATGGTGGTCATATATTCTTTGTTTCATCTGTCTGGATTTTATACGCTATTGGTCACACAGAATTTCACACTTTCAACGCTTTTGGTGGTCCACGCACGTGGTACATCACAGTTCAGAATATTATAATTTCTCTACCTCGTTTCGATTATCTTGGGTGCAAAACCTAAAAATCATTTTCTTTTTACCCGTGATTATGTTGAGTTTTGATCCTGTTGTCTTTATCATCGTTCACCAATTAGAGATTCTATACCAATTTTGGATCCATACCGAATTGATACGTAAACTACCAAAACCTATTGAATATGTTTTTGTGACACCATCTCACCATCGCGTACACCATGCAGTAAACGAAGATTATATTGATAAGAATTTCGGTTCCACTCTCATTATTTGGGATCGTATGTTCGGATCATTTAAGGCGGAAAAAGAACAAGCAATTTATGGGATTACAAAGCCTGTGAATTCTTTCAATCCCGTATATTTAGTCTTTCATGCATGGGGCGACTTGTTTAAGGATATTTGGAAACGACCTACCAAAGCTTGGCAAATCTTATTTGGGAGCCCAACAATCTGGGAACGTGAACAAGTTAAAAACGTTAAAGCTGATAAAGTGTCAGAACCTTAAATAAAAGCATTGATGCGATTTATACTTTATTAAACTATGTATTCAAAAAAGTTGTGATATTCTTTCTATAAGTTTGACCAATAGGAATTAAATGATCCTCAATAATAATCTTGCCGTTTGCTATCTGTTTTATTTTTGCCGTAGAAACTATAAAGGATTTATGCACTTGAATAAAGTGAATATCTGGCAATATTTCAAGATAGGATGATAATTTCTCTAGTGTAATAATAACTTTATCTGCAGTATAAACTTTTGTATAATTACCAAGAGCTTCTATGTATAGAATATCAATAATTTTAATTTGATGATGTGACTTTCCATCTTTCAGAAAAATTGTTTTCTGCTCTACAGAGTTCGTTCCTTCATTATACTTTTCAATGTCACTGCGTAACTTATTAATAGCTTTTAAAAAACGATTGAGACTGAAAGGCTTTAGTAAATAATCAACAACATCTAATTCGTAACTCTCTACGGCATAAGTATTGTAAGCAGTTGTAACAATAACTTTTGGAGGATTTTTTAATGATTTTAAAAATTCAAAACCACTAATTTTTGGCATATTAATATCTAAAAAAATCAAGTCTATACTGTTTGTGTTCAAATATTCAATAGCTTCAAAAACGTTGTAACAGTTCTTTTGCAAGCTAAGAATTTCCAAGTTTTCAGCATATTCCTCTATAATCTCATGAGCGATAGGCTCATCATCTATAATTAAATAATTAATCATAACTCAAGTTCTAATTCCGCTTTAAAAACACTGTCATGGCTGGACACTTTAAAATCGTATTTTTCTGGATACAATAATTGCAAACGCTTTTGCAAATTCTTTAGCCCCAGACCATCTGTTTCGTTTAATACATCTTCTTCAAAGTTATTCTCTACAGTAAAATTCAATTTTTTTTGCTGAGCTTTTAGGTTCAATATGATAAATGCACCATTCGTTAATTTTTCTGCACCATGTTTAAATGCATTTTCCAATAATATAATTAATAACAATGGAGCAATAGCTATATCGTCATTTTCCATGTCTTTTTCGAAGTGAATATCAACGGTATTAAAATATCGTATTTCATGTAGTGCAATAAAATTTTCTAAATAGTCTATTTCTTCTTTTAATGTTACCGATTCTTTATCACTACTATAAATAGAATATCGCATGAGATCAGATAGTTTTAATACAAACTCTCGAGATTTATCGGCATCTCTCTTTATTAAACCATACAAATTATTTAGGGTATTGAAAAAGAAATGCGGACTGACTTGACTTTTCAGATTATGAAGTTCTGCTGCCAGCCTTTCATTTTTTAGCTCTTGGTATGCTCTCCATCTTCGAAAGAACCAGTCGGCAAAAAAGACAACCAAGGTTCCAAAAAATAAAAAACGAAAAATGGCAAAATATAGATCGCTAGTTGAACTACCATCATATTCTATTTCACTTTTCATTATCAGCATCCCAATAATTGAAACCAGAATTATTGATAAACCAATAAGAACAAATATTTGCTTTTTATTTAGTGCCATCCTGAGCTAAAAATAGAAAAAAATGAGGGCAAACAAGTTATAAATTGATATACACTATAAGAATATTGATGAACACTTAATATTTATGGACAAACACTATTCATCCTGTCATTTAATCTTTACATGTAGAACTACGTTGTGTTGAACATATAAATTTTGATAACTATTAGTATCAATTTAGGTTTACCTCATAATTCTAAAAATCAATACTTATGAAAACTAACCTATTAACGATATTTGCATTCTTTTTTTCTATTGCGGTATTTGGTCAAAATAATAAACTTAACGATTCACTTCGAAATGCTGTAGATGAGAAAGTATCTTCATTTATAAAGCAGAAAAAAGTACCTGGAATGGCCATTGCCATGTTTGATGAAGGTCGTATCAGCCTAAAGAAGGGCTATGGCTTTTCAAATTTAAAAGTACGCGAGCCTATTACTTCAACAACAGGCTTCAACATAGGCTCTATCTCTAAACTCTTTACCGCATTTGGTGTAATGAAATTAGTCGAAGATGGTAAAATTGATTTGGATGAACCAATCGAAGTATATCTCACCCGATGGAAATTACCCAGCAGCGGATATGACACATCTAAAGTTACTATTAGACATTTGTTAAGTCATACCGCTGGAATTTCTGTACATGGCTACCCAGGATTTATAAATAAGGATGCACTTCCATCTCTAGAAGCGTCATTAAATGGTAAGAATGGACCTGCACGTAATGATGAAAAAGTTGAAATTATTCTTGAACCACAAACTAAATTCAAATATTCTGGTGGTGGTTATACCATACTGCAATTAATCATAGAAGAGGTGACTAAAAAATCATTTGAAAATTTTATGGCAGAAACAATTTTCAATCCATTAAAAATGGATAATTCCTCATTTGACGTTGATAAAACAATGCTAGAAAAATCAGCCGTTCCATATGATGAAAATATGCAAGAATTACCCTTTGAATATTTTACTGCTAAAGCGGCTGCGGGACTTCAGACTACACTCGAAGATTTCGTATTATTTGTAAACGATATACTTCATAACCATTCCATAGTCTCGGAAAAAACGCTAGAACACATGCTCACGCCTACTCTTAAGTCTCAAGGCGTCTATGGACTAGGTTTTAGAGTGCTAAAATTTGGTCCAATGGAGTTTAAGGGCCATGCTGGCTCTAATACTGGATGGCAATCTGGTTTCTTTCTTGACTTTACAACAAAAAGCGGATTAATCATGATGACCAATGGTGATAAAGGTGATGCCGTTTTAAAAAACACGCTAAAAACTTGGGCAACTCTTAAATACAGGAAATAGTTTTATGAAAAGGATTATAGTTATTATGGGGCTACTTCTAGGATTCAGCTCCTGCTCCAGACAAGAAGTAAGGCAATTAGAGTTTCAAAAGTTACCCGAAGATATGGCCGAAATGCAAAAACGCATCATAGGTCAATTATCTGGAAAATATGAACTAGCCAAGAACGTTAGGCTGTCTAGCAGATGGTTACCTGAAGAAAGAGAACTATCAAGAGCATATTTTAAAGCTATAGTTAGTCAACTCCATTTAATACCAATTGAACAGGACTATCAACACAGCAATATAAATTTTGGTGTAGACCTTTTAATTGAACCTTTTAAAGGTACTAATATCTATACTATTCTACCCGCCACAATAAAAAGTGCATCATACATTGTGCTAGGTGCACACTATGATTCTGGACGTAGAAATGCACCTGGTGCTATTGACAATGCCACTGGTGTTACACTAATTTATTCTATTGTTAAGAAACTACAAAAGCTAAATTACCGGAGCCAAAATGTTATTTTGGTATTTTTTGATCAAGAGGAAGAAGAAAACGTTGGTAGTAAGGAATTTATAAAACTTATCAATAAAAATAATTGGAATATAACATCTGTTCATTGCTTTGATATGATTGGCTGGGATGGCGATAATGATAACGCGATAGAGATATATACGGCTTCAGAAAGCTTAGAAAATCATTACATCTCTTTGGCAAATAGTATTGAGAAACCTATTTTAAATGTTAGTATCAACCCCGTCAATTATGCCAATAACTCTACAGATTTTGATGAGTTTGTAAGAAGTGGGTTTAATGTTATAGGCGCAGGTGAATGCGTATATCATGGAGATAG
This sequence comes from Winogradskyella flava, assembly GCF_014243395.1. GTDB lineage: Bacteria > Bacteroidota > Bacteroidia > Flavobacteriales > Flavobacteriaceae > Winogradskyella > Winogradskyella flava. Next base: position 297,307 of record NZ_JACLCP010000002.1, read on the forward strand.
CACACCTTATAAAGATACCGCTAAAGATACATTTGAGACCGTTAATTTTGAATATCTTCTTTCATCAACAACGTTTATAGAAACTGCAATTAAAAATCTATTAAACAATAAATAATTATGAGCGCACTTATTAAATTACTTATTCGTCATCGCTTTTTTTTCATAACACTCCTATTTAGTCTGTTATTCTTTTTGAGAAAAGCCATTCAATATGCATTACTGAAGAGTTATGTGACCGCATTTATAATTCTATCAATATTTGCAATAATTGGCATAAGTTTAGTGTTAAACAAAAAAGTTAAGCTTACACTTCGTTTTTGGAGTATTTTAATAATCATTTGGGCATCAGTAAGAATTCTGTTGTTTCTGGCAAATAGCTTTTTAAAGGAAATATCTGAAAGTCATTTACATCATCAATTATTTAACACGAAAGGAGTCATAATTAGTGCGTCATTTCTCGTAGCAGGTGTATTTTTATTCAGAAATTCAAACAGAATATATTGGATATAGACACTTATTACCTAATAGTAATTAATATTCTCATAAATAAAAATCTGCATTTAATGCTAAATAGGAAAAAGTTTATTATCGTTGTCACTGCCTAAAGAAATCATTCCTTTTTAAGAATAAATTTAATCTTTAATTTTCCAAACCATTCTGGTTTGTTGCCATTAGGATAGGTTTCGTCGTACATGACTAGTTCTAAACCTTTATTTGTAAAATCTAGCTTATAGTATTGACGTCCTCCTTCAAAGCCTGGTACTTTTGCGATATCTGCCGTCGTTGTAATAACACTGTCTTCTATTGCGTAAATTCCTGTATTAAATACAATGCTTCTAAAAGCCATTGAGATTTCTTCTATGGTAGGTTTTGATAAGTTGTCAAAGGCCTTGCGCTTTTGCATTCTTGGATTGTATATTAACACGTAGTTAGAATCTGTAAAGATAAAACGCCCGTGATCTTCATCGTTCACAATGTAAGTCGTGTCAGTGTATTGGTATTGAATTTCCTGCAGTTTCCATGAACCAAGAATTTTTTGCCTTTCTCCTATTGATCGTTTATCCTTTTTTGTTTGACTTGCCTTGGATTGTGCATATGCAAAACTTGATATTGCGATATATAATACAAGCAAAGTTAGCTTAGATAATTTCATTGTTCTTTTTTAGATTATGAACTCCAAAGAAAGAGATGAATTTCTATTTCTTAAACTTTCTCTAAGACCAAAAAGTAAAGAACAATTATTATTTCTTTATTGATAAGTCATAAATCTCTCTATATCATGCTTCTTAAGTCAAAAAGAGAATGCTCACATACCTCTTTTCTTAAAATCTTTTTCAATGGCTTTTATTGTCCAATCGGTAAGCTTTTTTGCAATTCTGCCAACAACCAAACCTTTGGCTATCCACCAAAACCAGCCAGAAACCTTATTATTAAGTTCCGCCTTTAATATAGCTTTTATCCTATTTCTAATTGGTTTTTCATATTGCCTGAAAGCTTTAATATCAAATTCAGGAAACTCTTGAACGATATAGGATGACGGATTAGAGTCGTCATTTGGATCTAGCTTACTTACATCTGGTATAATAGGCATATAAATTTTGCCATTGTCTTCTTTTTTAAACTTCTCAACAGCCTCTGCGCTAACACCATGAAATAAATTGTCTGGATCGTCCGCATCACATTCCAAAAATAAAAATCCTCTCAGGAAATTTTTGGCATTCTTACGTCCCAAAAAGAAATCATGTTGCCTAAATTTAATATCCAAAAACCCTCCAAAACCACCAACAGCTCCAGTTGCCAAGGGATATTCAAGGTCTTCGGTTAAATTACCTAGCGCTTTGTATTTAAGTGGGTATGCCATGAGTTTAAATAATTCTGCCCCATAAGTATCTGTTTGCTTATTTCTTGCTTGGTTGAGAATAGTCGGTACGAGATTACCAATAACATCCATAATACTCTTTATTTCATAATCTGGATCTTTATCAGTCTTCAAATCCCTAAAATTCGGAAAAGGGTCTATCATGATCGTTCCATACTTTGGATTCTTTTCGTCTATGTTTCCATGGTTTTCGATGAGGCAGCGTAAGACTTCATCAAAAGGTTCATTATTTATAGCACCTCCATCAACGGCTGTGAATTTAAAATCATCTGAATCAAAATCATCAAATTCAATATCCATATTAGCCGTAAATCGCTTTCGTTTACTCAAGCTATTTTGAACATATTTCTTAGGGAACTCATTCTCAAAATAACGTGGAGATAAACCTATAGGAAAAGCACCTGTTGCTTTAGTAACCTTGATTAACAAATCCTTATTGGAGATATGATCTGAATCTGGGACTGGTCTAAATGGTAGATAATTTTCAGTATCATTGTTATTGCCATCTTTGTAGTTAATCTTAAAATGTGCAACAATGTCATGATTACTCACGCGATGTGATGGTGGAATGGTTTTTAGAAACTTAGACTGTAATCGGCTAAGACCTACTTTATAGTCCAAGGGTCTTAAACTGGTAATAGTGAGTAATATTCTTAAATCCTTGGAAATATATTCAGGAATATTAGAAATACACCAATCATCTGAAAGGTTATCAAAAACACGTTCTGCAATCTTATCAATAGGTCTTGAGTTTAACAATGATGGTGCTCCTTTTTTGTCATCGAGATCAGAATTGGACAACATCTTTTTAAAAGTGGTTTCTCCTCTCCCACTGCCATCATAAAGACTATCATCATCGTCTAAAAACACCCAACTGTCATAAAGTATATTTCCAGTTTTCTTGTTGGAAACATTTTTTACAGGTTTAAAATTCTTTTCACACAGCGCTAAAGCCGTAATCATACTAACCATGCCTCCAGCTGAAGCACCACCAATTGCATCTACAGAAACATTATGTTTTGGTATACTGCTATTAGGGTTGCCCTTGTTTAATTGCTTTGCTTTCTCCCATTCGGATAAAGCTTCGAGAACGTAGTCCATAAAACCCGCAGTATATGCTCCTGCCGAAACAGCTCCTGCCATCGTTAGTCCTAAATGAAATGTTTTCGATGTAATACTCATAATATCATACGTTAATTTATCCAACATAGCTCACACATTATGTTGGAAATAAGTTTGTCAAAAGGATTAATAGCAAGATATCATTAAGGGATAGTTAAAGATACAGGTTTTTAGAATATCTATTCGAGTACTTTAGTCAAAATTGAGGCATAAAAAAAGTTCCAAAACATTATGTCTGGAACTTTTTCGCGGTTGTAATAAAACATATACTGTTATAGTATCGGTTCAGTATGTTTTGGTAATACAATATCTTTATTGGCAATAAGCACGCCGTTTTCTTCTTTGGTATCTAGTATTCTCGTTTCATGACCTTTTTTAGCCAGGCGTTTACGACAACGCTTCGTTAATAAAGGATCATCGTTAAAAAGTAAAGATTCCAATTTTATTTCCGATTTTGAATCCTCCTTTATGGTAGGAAATATTTGCTGCATTTGGTTGTAACGTCTATCATTACCAGGAACAAATGTATAAAATGTATATCTACCGTTTTCATCAGTCTTTACCCAACTTCTGTGAAAAACATAACGCTCATCTCCAGATCTTCTTAAATCAAAATCACCATTTTCATCTGGCTGCTCTATAAACAAGATAACATCCTTAGCTGGAGTAACACCATCATTTTGATAAACGATGCCTGTTAATTTTAACTTGTTGGTTTTTGATCTGTAATCAGGAATGGTATCTGTATTACTTAGTTGTGATTCTGCTCTATCATATATTGGACTAGTTTGGGCAGATACTACTTGGATTGCACTGTAAAAGCAAATAAGACAAAACGTTGTAATAAGATTTTTCATTTCGGCAATATGATTTGGGTTCGGACCAAAATTCCCCCAAAAATCTATGACAACAATAAAAATCTTATATATGTCCAATTTTTACGATAAATAGAAAAAAACAACGTAAATCTTCGATAAAATACATACTTGATTATCAAATAATTATTAATATGATTTCTAATAAATTTCGAAATTTAGTTCTTTGAATTTGATAGTTGGTATAATATCTTAAAAAATGCATTTAGTTTAGGTGATATGGACATCAAATAAAACAAAATGATTGATTTTTTGATAGAAAAACTACATAAAAAAGCGAAAAATGCACACATGTATTTCGTCGACTAAATATGCATTTTATCCAGTATTTACGCAGTTTATCCGTGTTTTATGCACTTAAAGTGTTAAAAAAAAATAGCCGAAAATGTACAATTTTGATTGTTTTTCTTATAATTTTATATAGATTTGTCTCCATTAGACCGAATCTAAAACTAAAAACATGAAAGCAAAACTTACTTTATTTGGTACATTTTTCTTCCTAATGCTGAGTATGGGTCATGCCCAAGAAAATACCGTACAAGAAAAAGTCGTTACCGTAAAAAAGAAAAAAAAGCTATCTCAAAGCATTATTAGTGGTAATGTTAGAATATCAAAATATCACAGTAGAGAACAATTGGACGCTATGTCTAAAGGAGAATTACTTGGTTTATATATAGAACGTATAGAAGTTATAATTAATATCTTACCTAATATTGCTTTCGCTACAAAACCAGGAGTTACTATGAAATCATTAGGAATTCCTGAAACAAAAGATAATAAAAAGGCCTTGGAAGACAATATTGAAGCGACTGATAATTACTTTGAAAGTGCTGTAGAATTCCAAACCAAGATTTTGCCTTATTCTGACACAAACGATTTAATCGCCGCAATTTTGTTCTACGAATCTACGCTTAAAGCTTTGCATACATACAATGATTTTAAGGAGGATTAGTTAGTTCAAATAATTCGATAAATTAAAGACCTCGTCCATTGTATGACGAGGTTTTTTAGTTAGTAAAAGTAAATAGTTATTGATATTGTTATCACACTTACAAACGTCAAACCAGTATAAAATGATAATTTATTTGTAGGAAAAATAATAATTTTTATAATAAATAACGTATTTTATCGATATTTTTTGTGCTTCATAGGCTTAATTACTATGTTTGATACTATAGCTATAATACCCCTTAATCTAAAATAATTGAATTAACTACTATGAAAAAATTTATTCAAACCGCGCTATTTTTTCTGTTGACAGCTAGTTTGGGCTTTGCTCAACAAGAAAAAGGAATTACAGGTTACAGCAACTGGCTAAATACCTGGACAGATTTTAAACCTAGTACTTTACGACATGGAGAGCCAACACAGATCTTAAGTGGCAAGATCTCCAAGGATACAAAATTACGCAAGAGAGATGTTTATTTACTGTTAGGTGATGTCTTTGTTACAAATGATGCTACATTGACTATCGAACCTGGAACTATTATCCTCGGAGATTTTAAAACCAAAGGATCTCTTACCATTACCAAAGGTTCTAAAATAATTGCTAACGGTACTCAAACCGACCCTATCGTATTCACATCTAGTAGAAGCAACAAAAAACAAGGTGACTGGGGAGGCTTGTTCGTTCTTGGCGATGCTCCGTTAAATATCTTCGGTAATGTATCCTCATTAAACTACGGATTAGAAACATCATCAACTGAAAGTATTGCCTATGGCGGTACAGATGTTGAAAGTAATTCAGGCATATTAAATTACATTAGAATTGAATTTGCAGGCAAGAGAACAAAAGAGTATGGTTATTTCAACGGGCTTACACTTGCTGGTATAGGTAACAAAACTGTTGTAGAAAATGTAATGGTAAGCTATTGTGCAGGAAATTCCATCAATGTTATGGGAGGTACCACCATTTTAGAAAAAGTCGTATCCTACAGATCTAATCAAAACGATTACGAATTTAATTATGGTGCACAATCTCAATTGATTAATTCTCTCGCTATTAGATCTCCTTATATTTCGAGTCCAACTGGCTCACGTTGCATTGTCGTTAAATCTTATGACATTAAAGAGGAGGCAGATACTTCGAAAAAGGAAACTTTCGTTAATGCAGAAAACTTAACCCTTGTTACTATTTCTGAAGATTTAAAATCAGATATAAGCATGGGATTGGTACAAGAGGCCATTTATATTGGTGCTGATGTATCATTTTCTATAAATAGAAGTGTAATTTCAGGTTTTTATCCTGCCGTCGTAATGGATAACATGATTCAACTTAATAATGAAAACCTTGAGAAGATTCAATTCACTAAAACATACTTTAATAACTGTAAAGGAAACATTTATAGAAAAGGTTTCACCAATAATGACGATTTAGAAAGCTGGTACGGTAGCAGAGCTTTTGACAATTTATATGCCAAAGGTCCTGATGATGAAACATTTATTGATGCTAAAAATAGTCGCGACCCAGATTTTAGATTACAAGTAAATAGAATCATTGCGTCAAATGATTTCTTTGATGATGATGACGATGACGATTAAAATTTAGACAAATTATTTAACCAAAATATGTAATCGCTTATAGATAAGAAAATTACACCTTACTAAGATGCCCCTAATCACTAACCTAAATAACCTACTTAAAGGATTACTGTGCCTTATTGTTTTTGCCTTGCAAAATCATACAGGCGCACAGGTAGTTATAGGTACACCTAATTTAGGTTTTAGTCAGGCATGTGCAAGCGATTCCTTTAATTCTTTCAATACCACTTTTGTTTTTTCTCCTGAGTCTTCATTGCAAAGTTCAAATCAATTTATAATAGAACTATCTGATGCTAGTGGAGATTTTACCAATGCAACAACAGTTTATACATCATCAGCCGGATCGATAACGCAATCGCCAGCGACATTAAATTTTGATATACCAGAAACCACTGCTGGTGAAGATTATAAGATTAGGATTGTAAGTACTGCTCCAGCTGCAACAAGCACACCATCAATGAGCTTTGCAGCTTATTATAAGCTTCAAGATTCGCCGTTCACTATAAATAACCTAGTCTCAACTGGAGCCTATTGTACTGGTGGAAGTTATTTGCTATCCATCGATAATCCAGGTACAGGTAATAATGACTCACCTCTAAACTACCCTAGCTTAACTTTTAATTGGTATAAAGAGACGAGCGCAACGACTTCAGTGTTCGTAGCTAATGGCCCAACATTGACCGTAAGTGAAGAGGGAACTTATTTTGTGGAAACTAATTATGGTACATGCACGTCCAATTCCTTTTCTAATCGTGTGACTATAAGTGAAGTGAGTATATCTGGCCAAGCAGATGCAACTATTGTATCGAGCTTAGGCAATCCATATTGCCCAGAACAAGGCTTAACAACATTAAGTACCATTGGAGGCCTAAGTTATCAATGGTTTAAAGATGGCGTGGAGATTGAAAATGCCACAAACCAATCCTACCAAACTAACGAGTCGGGTGAATTCTCTGTTCAAGTGGATTTGGGAGATTGTTCGGCTTCAGGATCAATAGAATTGGTAAGTGAACTATTTGAAAGTGAAATTAATGTAAACGAAACTAACCAACTCTTCGAGGGAGAAACGCTAACAATAGAGATCACCACTACAGCTGCAAATCCTGAGTTTACATGGTATTATAATGATGAAATAATCCCAGGTGCATCACAAAACACATATGATGCAACAGAGTTTGGAGATTATGAGGTAGTGATTACTGAAACTTCAGGCTGTAATGCTTCCATTATGTATCAGTTCACGATTCAGGAAGGCGTAGACCCTTTTCCCGATGTAGATAAAATACCAAATATCATTAGTCCAAATGGAGATTTTACAAATGATACTTGGACATTACCATTAAAATACACGACAGGTACCAATACTGAAGTTGTCATATTAAATGAACAAGGTAAAGTTGTATTTCAAACTATGGACTATCAGAATAATTGGCCAATAGATGACTTAAACTTATCCGCTATCAATCAAGTATACTATTATATCATCACGACCACTGATGGTAAAACAAAAAAAGGATCTATAACACTAATAAAATAGAATGAAATTGAATCTTTTGATACTAACTATACTAATCTTTTCTGTACAGCTTGTCTGTTCTCAGGATACTGATGGTGTGGTGTCATTTGATTTACCTATTAGAAATTCTTTAATGTTTAATCGCTATGCTATAAATCCAACATTTAGTTTTGTAAGAGAACAGCATAGATACATTAGCTTTAACAATAAACGTGAATGGGTTCAGTTTGATAATGCTCCTGAAACCCTTTTAGGAAGTTATTCTGGGCGTTTTTCAGAAAATATTGGTGCTGGTATTGCTGCTTTTCAAAGAAATTATGGTGTATTAACAACATTTGGAGGTTTATTAAACTTCGCCTACAATGTGAAGTTAAAGCAGAATACCAACCTTACGTTCGGCTTAAATGTTGGTGCTTATAAAAGTGGTATTAATACGTCTAACGTTGTCACTAATTTTGATGATCCTTCATTGCAGAACGTGCCGGATAATTTTTTACTTACTGTAAATCCTGGAATTAATTTTGGTACAAAATTTTTAGATTTTGGTATTTCCATTAATAATCTTGTTCTATATAATCTCGAAACCTCAACAATGATTGAGGACGATCCTATACAAGGTATCCAAGCCCATGTTATGCATACGGGTTATTTCGATGGCCGCGGTTTTTTCGAAGACACTAAATTCTCGGGGATAATTACATCAGAATTTAGAAAGGATGAAACTATTATTGGTGGTCTAGCTTCAATGATGGTTCCAAGTGGTATATGGTTTCAATTAGGCTATAACAACAGATATGGTGTATCAGGTGGTCTAGGGTTAAACGTTACTAAAAATATTGCACTAGAGTATAATATTGAGAAAGCAATTGGAGATTTAGTAGAATTTGGACCTTCACATGAAATTACCTTGGCCTACAGGTTTATACCTAGAAAAAGATTGGACTACAATGGCGATGAAGAAGTAAGTGGGCTTTTCAAAAAGAAAAAGAAGAAACTTATAGTGAAAGCGTCGGAGGCCGAACTTGCAGAGATAAGAGAAAGAGCTGCAGAACGAAGAGAACAAGCGAAACTGGATAAAGATTCTCAAGCATTAGCTAAAAAAGAAGCTGAGGCGAAGGCGCTAGAAGAAGCTAAAGCCAAAGCACAAGAGGAAGCCGAAGAAAAAGCAAGGTTATTAGCAGAAGAAAGAGCTAAGCAAGAAACTGAAGCACAGGCTAAATTACTTGCAGAACAAAAAGCCAAAGCAGAAGCTGAGGAGAGCGCTAAACGGATAGCCGAGACAAGAGCCAGACTATTGGCAGAGCAAAAAGCTAAAGAAGAAGCCGAAGCACAGGCAAAGCAAATTGCCGAACAGAAAGCCAAGCAAGAAGCAGAAGAAAGGGCAAAGCAGTTGGCTGAACAACAAGCGAAAGCCGAAGCGGAAGCTAGAGCAAAACAGTTAGCAGAACAAAAAGCTAAGCAAGAGGCTGCTCTGCAAGCAAAATTATTGGAAGAGCAAAGAGCTAAAGATCTTGCAGAACAAAAAGCCAAAGAAGAAGCGGAAGCTAGAGCTAAACTATTAGCAGAACAAAAAGCACGAGAAGACGCTGAGGCGCAAGCCAAGTTATTAGCCGAACAAAAAGTTAAAGAAGAAGCGGAAGCTAGAGCACAACAATTGGCTGAACAAAAGGCTAAGGATGAAGCAGAAGCTAAAGCAAAGGCAGATTTAATTTCGAATCCAAATGATGCTATCGGCAAATCAATGCTCGCTATAACAAAAGAAGCAGATAGCGCCAATGCCGCTCAGACTGATCTTTTAAAACAATTTGATGATATCGTTGAGATAAAAAATAAAGATCTCAAGGATTTAAAAGAAGAGAATGATCTAAGTGAGCAAGGTATTGCTGTGCAACCTAAACCATTTAAAAGTGTAACCGCAGAAAACAATAAATTAAATGCGATTAAGTCAAGTTTAGAAGATGCTATAAAATCACGTGATGAGAAAATTGACGAATTAAAATCGCTATATGAGCAGAGAACCAGAATTAAAGAGACCGAACTAGATGAAGTGAGTCTCTTTTACAAGGACAAAATTAAACGCTTAACACAAGAACAATTAAAAAGTGTCAAGGTAAAAGAGCAACTAGAGGCGAAACTAGAAACCATTAGAGTAGCAACAGAATTTGAAAAAAGAAGAAGAATAAAACGTGCTGCCTATACTAATGAAGAAGATAGATATGCTCAAGATAGAGCCATATTGCAGAATATAAAAAGAACAACACAGTTAGCAGATACACCATACACGTCAGATGATTTTGATTTTGGTGAAGCACAAGGTGACAACATTCAAATTTTAAAGAATGTTAAGAACGTAGAAAGCGGTTACTACTTAATCATAGCTGTACATAGCGATGTTAAGAAACGAAACGATTTCGTGAAAAAAGTAATGGCTTCTGGACGTAGTGATGTAGATTTCTTTTTTGATGTTAATACAAGTAAGTACTATATCTATTATGATAAATATAAAGATATAGGACAAGCCAATAGTGCTATGTCATCAAAAGGTAACAGACCGTATAATATTAATATGACCCTCGTGAAAATAGAATAGTAAATATGTTAAGCAAGTTCTTCACGTTTTCATTGCCCCATGAAAAAGTGAGGAAGTAAAACAACAAAATATCATGAAAAAACCTACTTTTTCAAGAATAGCAATTGTTATGGTAACGATGTGTCTATTTATGACCTCGTTTGCACAAAATGTTGTTCCATTCTCACCGCGCTACGATCAAGCGATAAAAGGCGATATGCTTTTAATCGGTAATAGTAACGTTGGTTTACACCCTACTGACCCCTATAATGGAAACCAAACTAATGATAATGCCGATGCCGCAGTTTATGTAGATATTGATGGTGATCCAACAACATTTAACTCTAGTAGCGCCAACTTAGACGTTCCTAGTGATTTAAATTGCTATCAAATTGTATATGCTGGTTTATACTGGAGTGCCGTAGTTAATGGCACAGAACCTATTAGTGACATAAAGTTTAAAGTCCCAGGAGGTTCCTATTTAGATATTAGTGGTACGGAAATTTATTATCAAAATGCAGCAAATAACAATAATTCGAACACTTATGCCTATTATCATAACGTTACAGATATTCTAACAGCTTTACCAGATCCTGAAGGTACTTATACTGTGGCTAACATATCAACCTTGGTTGGTCCAAAGCCAAATGCTGAAGGCTTATCAGCAGGTTGGTCATTATTCGTGGTTTATGAAGATCCTCTTTTACCTAGTAAGTACATAACATCATTTGATGGTTTTACTAAAATCACCAGTGTTATAAATGAAACATTTCCAGTTTCGGGATTTACCACCATTCCAACAGGTCCAGTTAGAGCTAAATTTGCTTTTAGTACTATTGAAGGTGATAGAGGCTATACAGGTGATTACCTGAGGCTTAACGGAACAACTATAAGTGCAACCAACGACGCTGGTAATTTGATCAGACCAGGTAATAACTTTTTTAACAGTTCTGTTTCAGATATAGATTACACTACAAATACGTCGGAACTATTCCTGGACAGAACACCTAATAGTACCAACACATTAGGATTTGATGCTGGTATCATAAATATTCCAAACCCTGGAAATTCATTGATTGCCAATGGTGCAACTACAGCCGACATTAGTTTAGGAAGTAATTTGGATATCTATTACTATTACTTCAGTGCATTTGCTATTGAAATTATTGCTCCGAATATTGTATTAACAAAAATTGTTGAAGATGATATGGGCAATGATATTGGAGGACAACTTGTAGATTTAGGCGATCCTCTAACCTACATTATAGGTTTTCAAAACAATGGTAACGATGACGCTACAAATTTGACGATAAGGGATATTTTACCAATTAATATTTTATATGATCATCCTACCGATTTAGTATTACCTGCAGGAGTTACGGTTCAAAGTTACAATCCAACTACACGAGAACTAGTGTTTGATATTGATGAGTCTCTTGTTGAGGAAAATGATCCTGTTTATGAAATACGTATTAATGCAAGAGTAGTTGATGAATGTGGACAATTGGCAGATGCTTGTTCCAATATCATCAACAATCAAGCTTATGCGACCTACCAAGGTACTATAAACCCAGATTTCACAATAACAGATGACCCTAGTGTCAATAGTAATACAGGGTGTTTATTAACACCTCAAGCCACAAATTTCTTAGCTGATCTAGACTGTACATTTGAAGAAAATGAAATCCTTTGTGGAGAAAGTCTAGAATTAACAGCAGCTAATGGGTATGATTCTTATTCATGGTCTACAAGTCCAACGGGAACGCCAGTCATTGGAACAACCCAAACCATTACAGTAACACAAACGGGAACTTACTATTCATTCAATACGGCGATTGCGCCATGTCAATCTATTGAGCAGCAATACAACGTGCAACTCTTTGGAGGTGACATAACTAATCCTGTGATACCGTACGCAGACGAAGTGGTAACATGTCCTAACGATGGAAAATTATTGCCTAACATATTTTTATGTGGTATTAATGATTCAAGATTAATTGAAACTAACATTTCAGATTCAACATCAATAATATGGGAACAATTAGATGAATCTAGTTGCTCGGCAGTAACAGATCCAGATTGTGCGAATGAAGATGCAGCGTGTACCTGGAATAACGTTGGTAATGGCTCAAGTTTCTTGGCAGATACCTCAGGTCAATTCCGATTAACGATTAATTATCCTGGAGGATGTTTTAATCAATTCTATTTTAATGTTTATCAAAATTTATTAGAACCAACAGTCGTATCTACAGACATTATATGTACTACAAATGGTAGCATTACTGTAAATGATGTACCGTCGGGTTACGAATACAGTATTGATGGTACAAATTATCAGACAAGCAATATATTTTCTGTTAATGTAGCTGGAACCTATTCTGTTTATGTAAGACAGATTGGAGTGCCAACTAATCCTTGTGTATTTTCTGTGCCAGATGTACTAATTAGAGATAGGGATTTTACAGTAACATCCACAGTGTCACAACCATTATGCTTTGGTGATAAAGGAAACATTACATTAGCAGCAAATGATGTTGACCCTCAATATACATTTACAATAAGTGAAAGTGGAACAATAGTGAATACTGTTGGACCAGTTGTGGATAATACTTACGCTTTCGACAGTATAAATCCTGGAACATATACGGTTACTGTTGAAACTGAAAATGGATGTCTATATTCTGAAGATGTAACCATAGTTGAACCTCCATTATTAACAGTTACTGCTGCACTTACAACACCATTAAGTTGTACTGATGGTGAGATTACCATCTATGCAGAAGGTGGTACACCACCATATTACTATTTTATAAATAGTACGACTGATTTTCAATCCGTCCCCGAAGTTGTTGTCACGGCTCCTGGTATTTATGATATTACTGTAGTAGATGCCAACAACTGTAGTTCGAGTACCACTATTACAGTTGATGATTTTCTTGCTCCAGAATTCACCATAGACACTACTGATATTCTATGTGGTGGAACGGGTGATACAGGCACAATTGCAGTCAACATTACCAATCCTAATGGAAATAGTATTGCATATAGTATAGATGGAGGATCTACATTTACAAACTCATCTGTTTTTACTGGTTTAATTGCTGGAGATTATGATGTTGTTGTACAATACACCTCTGGAACTGCAGTGTGTACAACAGCTCCGCAAACAGTTACAATTATTGAGAACACAGCTATATCAGGTACAGCTGAGCTTACAGCGCCATACGATTGTACTAGTGATGGAACTATAACAGTTACTACTGTTTCAGGAGGGAATCCACCTTACGAATATAGTCTCGACGGATCCACTTTCCAGAACAGTAACGTATTTACGGGTTTAACTCAAGGCACGTATACAATTACCATTAGAGATGATAATGATTGTACGGCAATTACGAATGACATTGTATTAGATGCCTTAAATCCTCCAACGGACTTAGCGTTTTCGAACACTCCAGTTGATTGTGCATCGATGACCAGTGATGTAACAATTACAAGTGCTACGGGTGGAACTGGAACTCTAGAATATCAAATTATTGCTCCAGCTTCTGCTGTAACTGCATACCAGACTTCAAACGTATTTTCTGGATTGGCTCCTGACACTTATACATTTCAGGTAAGAGATGAAAACGATTGTATTTATAGTGAGTCTTTCACTATTGATCCAATCGAAACTCCGACTATAAATGTTGTGTTAACTGAAGGATTAGACTGTACCGCGACTCCCGATGCTCAATTTACGGGAACCATAACCGGAACCGCACCCTATACTTATGCTATCTCATTTAATGGCGCCGCTTATGCATCATTGGGATCAACAGGAGCTGCTTTCACTTATAACACGTCCAATAATGGAACATATCAATTTCAAGTGACAGATGCGAACGGTTGTACCGCTGAATCATCAGTAATAACTGTTAATCCGATATCTCCACCTGCGTTTAGTGCAGTGGTGGTAAGTCAACCTGTTCTTTGTAATGGTGACTCTAATGGATCAATAGATATTACTATTGATAATACAGTAGGAACGCCTCCGTTTACCATCAATGTTAACAATGATACTACAAGCACGGATTATGGTACACAAACCTCAGGTCTTACAGCAGGAGCTTATACCATAACCATTACGGATGCCAACTCTTGTTCCTCAACAGAATTCATAACAATTTCTGAACCCAACGCTATTAACTTTGATTTAAGCAAAATAGACATTACATGTACTAACCCTGGAGGATCTTCTTTAGGTGCTATTACTGTGGAAAATATTTCTGGAGGGACATCACCTTTTTCATATTACATTACCAATAACTTTGGAGATGTAATTCCTGGTAATCCTTACAATGCTACATCTAATGAAGATCACACATTTAATAGTCTTGATTTTGGAACATACACTATTAGTGTAGTTGATGCCAATGGTTGTGAATTATCACAGCAAATAGTCATTGCCTCTCCTCCATCAGATTTATTAATTGATGTCAATGTAGCTGTACCAGATTGTACGACGGGAGGAACTGCAGAAGTTACTGCCGTTTCAGCAGTTGGAAGTGGAAGTTATGAATTTGGTATTCTAGAATTCAATACCGTACCCTATACCTCAACATTCTTTCCGCCAGATACACCAGGTGGTAGTACAAGAACATTTACAAATTTAATCCCAGGAGTTATATACACTTTTGTGGTTCATGATTTGGTGACAGATTGTTATTATGTGGAATCAGCAGATGCCGCAATTGATCCCGCTTCAACAATAACATCATCAGTGCTACCTAACAATGTTTCATGTTTAGGTGCAGCAGATGGAAGTGTTACCTTTACTATAGATAATTTTGATAGTACAACTACTTCGGTAGATTATAGTATTTATACAGCATTTGATAACCAGTTAGTTGGTTTACCAAGCAGTGTTTCTGTAACCTTTGGTGTACCCGAAACAGTAACAACCCCTGTTCCAGGAACATTATCACCTGGTCAATATTATATCGTATTCACTGAAAATGGTACAGGATCGTTTAACGGTTGTAATACAGCCTCCCAAATTTTTGAGATAATTGAATCTTCTGTTCCATTGGATTTATCCGTTTCTGTAGATCAAAATGCAAATTGTAATCCTAATTCTGGTGTTATTAGTGCGATTGGTCAAAATGGAACAGCACCATATGAGTATCAAATTACATCATCTCCTGCTGCTCCGCTCGCAACAGATACTGGATGGGATTCTGTGAGCATATTTAATGTCGATGCAGGCAGTTATTATATACATGTGTTAGACGCTTTTGGTTGTATTGTTACTAGTCCGGTTACTATTGTAGACTTTGATACTTCACCATTAATATCAGCAGTTCTTATCGACCCTTGTGAAGTTACTGACGGTAATTACGAAATAGAGGTTACACTGGATACACCAAGTACTGCACCATATAGTTATAGTATTGATGGCGGAGCGTTCCAAACACAAACAGCTCCATTTACCATTTCTAATTTATTTGCAGGAACACATACAATCGAAATTCAAGATGTTTATGGTTGTGGAAATACTATATCTATTGATATAGATGAACCAATTGAAATAACGTCTGATGTTACGGCAATGCCATCTTGTAATAATGATGATGGTGAAATTACAGTAACAGGTTCAGGCG
This sequence comes from Winogradskyella flava, assembly GCF_014243395.1. Classification (GTDB taxonomy): domain Bacteria; phylum Bacteroidota; class Bacteroidia; order Flavobacteriales; family Flavobacteriaceae; genus Winogradskyella; species Winogradskyella flava. Next base: position 313,451 of record NZ_JACLCP010000002.1, read on the forward strand.
GTTCTGGTTCTTATGCGTATAGTATTTCTCCCAGCCCTACTTCAATTAGTCTTGCTGGAAATACGTTTTCTGGTGTCCCATCAGGAATTTTCACAGTAACTATTACCGATACGGTATTGCTATGTACTACTGAAGCAACAATTTCAGTACCTGAAGCTACAATCCCTATGTTTACGCTAACACCTTCAGGTGTCACGTGTTTTGCAGATAATTCGGGCTCTTTTAATATTGATGTTACCAACTATTCTGGTGCTTACACTTATGAAGTTTTTGACAATTTAGGCGCATCAGTAACTGGTGTAGTAAACGCCAATACATCTACCAATCCATTAACAGTAAACGGTATGCCATCTGGAACACTTTCCGTAGTAATTACAGAAACTGAAGTGCCGTTCTGTTCAGATACAGCTATTGTCGTTATCGCATCACCTCAAGAAGCTTTAACGCTTAATATCTCCGAAACATCAAATGTTACATGTAATAATGGACAAGGTACTATAACTGCTATCGCAGATGGAGGTTGGGGAAGTTATGAATATGAGTTAACTGGCGATGCTACTGCGGCTTATTCGACTAATAACGTATTCACAAATTTATCTGCCGGAACGTATACAGTAAATGCAAGAGATGCAGAAGGATGTATTACTTCGGAGACGATTACTTTAAATGAACCAAATCCAATAACAGCAACATTTACGCCTAGCGTAAGTACATTGGCTTGTTTTGGTGACCAAAATGCCAGTATAACCGTAACTATGGTTTCTGGAGGTCAAGGTAGTAATTACAGTTACACGCTAAATACTACTTCTCCAGTAGTGAGTTCATCAGGTCCACAAACATCCAATGTATTTAATGACCTGGGTGCTGGAACTTATACTATTACCATAACAGATGGATTTGATTGTGAAATGACATCTTTGGATATTGTCATAGCCAACCCTACAATTATCGAAGTAGACTTGGTGAGGACTTCTACACAAACATGTCTAGTGGAATCTACTCTAACGCTTAGTGCAACTGGAGGCACAGGACCATATACCTATAGCAATACAAATAATTTTACTACAACTCTAGGTAGTTTTAACACATCAATAACATTCCCAGTTCCAGAAGGCACATACACATATTACGTAAGAGATGCTAATGGATGTACATCTAATGCATCTAATGACATCACAGTTGATGCTCTTCCTGAGTTAGTGATTAATCTAGAATCTTCTGATCCAACCATTAATTGTGCTGGTGATAATACGGGATCTATTTTGGCCACTGCCCAAGGTGGATTAGGAGGTTATAGTTATACATTACAAGACACCTCTGGAACAACGATTCCTGCAACTGAAAATAGTCCAGGATACTTTACGGAATTAGTAGCTGGAGATTACATTGTTGTTGTAGAAAGTGGTGATTGTAGTACTACCTCTGCTCCAATTACAATTACAGAGCCATTAACACAACTTGATGCCACTATCGCGGTTAGCGATGTGACTTGTGCAGGAAATGACAACGGCAGTGTGGAAATTACGGCGACTGGTGGAACAGGTATTATAAAATATGCCATTTCTCCACAGTTGAATCAATTTTTTGAGACCAATATTTTTGAAGACTTGGCACCAGGAGATTATGACTTGATTGTGCAAGACGAACTTGGTTGTTACTTAACATTTAATTTTACAATAGCAACACCAGAGCCTGTACTCATTACTATTGTTGCCAATTCGTTGTTCCCAGAACTTTGTGAAGGGGATGGAAATGGAGAATTTAGTATTGATATTTCAGGAGGAAATATGCCTTATAGTGTAAGTCTGGACAATTACGATGGTCCTTACACTACTGGTACTGCAGCTCAAACCGTATTTGATTTTACTAATCTTGGTGGTGGAGATCATATTGTTTATATACGTGATGCAGAAAATTGCGAATCACAATGGAATATTACATTCCCAGAGTCAGTAACAATCAATCCTGAAACTGAAATTGAGTATTTATGTGAAAATAATGTGCAGAGCAATGTCGTCACAGTTACTATAGATGATTCTAACACAGATTTATCGCAGTTCGATTATTCATTAGATGGCGGAGCATTCCAAATCAGTAATAAATTTGAAAATGTTCCTGCTGGTACTGATCACTATATAGAAGTCAGACATACCAATGGCTGTATTCAAACTACGGAATTCTTTGATATTGAAAGTTATGACCCAGTAACATTGACCTTAACTGAAGGTGGCTTAAATGAAATCATCGCGAATGCCAATGGCGGTACAGGCGATTATGAGTTTACACTAAATGACGAGAGTTATGGTACCGTCAGTTCTTATACTATTGAAGAAACTGGATTGTATATTATTACAGTTACCGATAGTGCTGGCTGTATGGCCGAAGCTCAAATAGAAATGGAATTTGTTGGACCTTGTATTCCTAATTGGTTTACACCAAATGGTGATGGCGAAAATGATACTTGGGCACCAGAATGTATAGATAATTATCCTAACCTCACTTTTGACATCTTTGACAGATATGGCCGTAAGGTCGCAACTTATAATGTTGGCGAAGTATGGGACGGTAGATATAATGGACAAGAATTACCAACTGGAGACTATTGGTTTGTTGTTAAAACCAATGACCCGAATGTTGATAAAGAATTTGTTGGACATTTTACACTATACAGGTAACCCAAATTGACTGACTAAAACCTACTTATGATGAAAAGAATAATTCAATATATACTGCTGTTAGCCGTGATGCAGACTTACGGACAAGAACTCAATTTACCTGTATGGACACAGTACCTTGCCGATAATGATTTTGTAATTTCTCCAACATACGCAGGTATAGGCGATAATTTAAAAATTAGAGCCAATGGATTAACACAATGGGTAGGTATTAAAAACGCGCCTGACAATCAATCTATTTATGCAGATTTTAGAATAGCTAATCAATCTGGTGTTGGTATTTCGGCTTATAATGATAAGAATGGTAATACAAGACAAAAGGGTCTAAAACTGTCATTTGCACACCATTTGATGTTAGATTGGAAATCGAAACAGTACTTATCTTTCGGAATATCCTATAATATTAACAGCTTTAGAATAGACATTGAAAATTTTAATAATATTTATGATACGCCTATTCTAGATCCAGCTGTAACCGACGATAGATCAGTAAATAATAATAATTTTGATGCAGGTATTCTATACAGATGGGATAATTATTGGTTGAGTCTCAATGCTAATAATTTAGTTTCAAAAGATACGGACCCATTTGTTGGTTTAGAGCCAAGTCGTCTACTGAATTATCAAATTTATTCCGGGTATGTCATAAAACCAAAGAAAAATAAGGATGTAGAATTTGAGCCTTCCGTATTCTTTCAATTGTTTGATAGTGATAAACGTTCTTCTACAGATGTTAATTTCAAGTATCGAAAGTTCAATAGAAAAGGTGATTATTATTGGGTAGGTGCTTCGTATCGTTTTCTTAATGATCAATTCTTCGATCCACTAAACGTTGGACCAATGGCTGGTATATTACAGAACAATATATATTTTGCATATTCCTATCAATTGACTTTAAATGAATTATCTGGTTTTAATAGCGGGACACATGTTGTAACCATTGGATTGAACCTATTGCAAAATGCAAGTAATTGTCCATGTACCAAAGGCACTAGTCAGAGTTATTACAGATAGAAAAGTAAAAAACCACAAGTAGGCGACTTGTGGTTTTTTGATTTAGTTAGTTAGAACAAAACCTAGACGGCTTCTAAAAAGTAATCCATCATTTCTTCTTTTTGGCATAGGATTTTAATCATCAAATTAAGGCGTATACGTTGCCCTACCTCGTGTTAATGAACGTAATTGGGTACAGCAATGAAACTTACAACATTGAAGGTAACCTTGCTTCAAAAGAAAAAATAAGATATAAGTTAGGTTTTCAATATTTTTGAAATCCAATCATTGAAAATTTTCATACTTGAATAAAAACATAAGTTACCACTATATGTTCGATGGTTTCCAAAACACCTCATTGCTTTGGAAGCGCAATAGTGTTGAGCATTTGGAGCAGTTTGTTGTACCCGAAACTTCTGAAAAATTCAAACCAAAAACTGAAGATAAAAAGCTACGTCTAGGAAAATGGGTAGAGCAATTTGTGAGTTTTCAACTTCAACAGCAATCAAATGTAAATATCATTGAAGAAAATTTGCAGATTAAAATTGGTAAACAAACTATTGGAGAATTAGATCTCTTATTCTTAAAAGATAAGCAACCTTTCCATCTTGAAATCGTCTATAAGTTTTACCTGTATGATACCTCTAAAGTATCCGCAAATACATTCGATTATTGGATAGGGCCAAATCGAAACGATAGTTTAACTTATAAGTTAGATAAGCTAAAGAACAAACAGCTACCACTACTCTACCATAATGAAACCAAGGCGTCATTGAAATCCTTTATACATACTGAGTCTATAAAACAGTGTGTTTGTTTCAAGGCACAATTATTTTTACCTTTCGGAAAACAAAACATTTGTGTAGAGCCTCTAAACAAAAATTGTATTTCAGGCTTTTACCTACCTTTCGCCAAAATTAAAGCTTTAGAAATGTTTCAATTTTATATACCTGATAAGCTGGAGTGGTTAGTGACACCTAGTGATAATGTGACTTGGTTAAATTTTAAAACTGCCACAATGCGCATTAAAGAACAAATTGAACAACAACGATCATCAATGGCTTGGTTGAAAAATGAAAAAAACGAATTAATGAAATGCTTTATAACATGGTGGTGATGAAGCATAGATATTACAAATTATACAAACCTTATGGTTATTTGAGTCAATTCGTTAATAATCAGAATAGACGGCGTAATAAAAAACTTCTCAATCAATTTTATGATTTTCCAGATGGGATAATGGCCGTTGGCAGACTTGATGAAAAATCCGAGGGCTTACTATTACTTACAACAGACGGCAAGTTCAGTAATTATATTACAAGTTCTAAAATCGAAAAGGAATATCATGTTATGGTCGATGGTTTAATTACGGAAGAAGCTATATATGAAATACAACAAGGTTTAGAGATTTCCGTAAATGGAAAACCTTATATAACTAAACCTTGCCCAGTAAAGATACTGAATGACACTTCACATATCGAAGAACGTTTTGTGAGAAATGAAAACCATGGACCTACGTCATGGCTTAGTATGATTCTAAATGAGGGTAAGTTTAGACAGGTCAGAAAAATGACTGCTAAGGTGGGGTTTCCCACATTAAGATTAGTAAGAGTTAGGATTGGAGACTACAAATTAGGACGAATGCTGTCCACAGATGTGATGGAGATTAATTGTTAGAAGCTTCGTCTTTATTTTCTTCTTCAGAAGATTTTGGCTTAATCACAACTTTTTCGTTGTTAAACACAATGATGGCTTTAACACCAGTTAGCAAGTTCCACTCCTTAGACGATATAAGGTTTCCTTGGTCATCATAGACTACAAACTCTGCCGTATTTGGCCCAGATTCTCCTTGGTTTAAAGCTTCTATTTCAATAGTATTTTTACCTTGAGCCAAGTCCACCTGCACACGTCTATAACTATTAGTGAGCACTAGGTTTTGTTTTATTATAACATCATTTATATAAATTCTAACGCGATCTCCATCAGCATATTCATGATCTCTACAAATGATATTAACAAACTTGGTATCAACTTGATGTTCGCCAAGAAATTGGTCAGACATTGTTCTTATTACGCCTCCCTTTTCAAGTTCTTTGTTCCAACGTTTTTCAAAAATTTCTCCAGGATTCTTGAGACCATCCTCATCCGTCATAGAAAATGGCTTTTCAGACTCTTTAAAAACAAATTTCTTTTTTTCTTCTGATTTACCACTAGATTTATCCACATCTTTATCTAGCTTCGGAGCTACTTTGATCTTAACTGGTGTAGAGTCTTTTTTCTTTTTTGAAGGCTCAGCAGGAATCCGAATAGACTTATTCTCTTTGTCCTTGACTTTTTTTTCTTGAGAAAAAACCATGGTGCTACATAAAAAGCAGCATAGAACTAATATGAGATTAAAGGTTTTCACTTGTGTTTTAGACTAGGTTTTGTTTATAAACTTGTGGTACAAAAACCATACCCTGCTTCAAAATAAACGTATAAAACTATAATTCCTTACAAAAAAACGTTAAAACTTCCCATTGAAGCTTATGCGCAACTTACGGTTATATTCTTCGAAAAGCCAATCTTTATAGTTTTGAGTACTATTCATTATACAATAACAATATTGCTTGATACGATACGCTATTTCATCTTGAAGCAATTTCGTCAAATCCCTAGCATCATAAACGTCCTCACTATTCTCTATACAAATCTTGGAATGTTGAGCTATGGAACGTTCAATAACTGCAAACGACTTTTGGCCAGAGCCAATAACATCATTATATTCTGCTTTAATATCAAAATCAAGAGATTCAGATTTTTCAAACTTTTCCCTTAATGTGTCTGGCATTACATAAACAAAATCACGCTCTAGGGATTCATCGTCAACAATATTCTCAAGATACAAATCTGGATATTTAAAAATGTGTTGCCAGTCTACTGGCTGACTCCATGGTCCAAAACGTGCGACGTTATTACCTAAATCTATAACTTGAAAGGTTTTTCTATCCTTATAAATACGACTTCCACGTCCAATCATCTGAAAATACAAGGTCAAAGAACGTGTTGCCCTGTTTAGAATAATAGACTCAACAGATGGTTCGTCAAAACCTGTTGTTAATATACTTACTGAAGACAAGACCGCATCTGGTGTGTGTTTAAACCATTTTAAAATATCCTTACGCTCTTGCTTGTTAGCCGTATTGTCTAAATGTCTTACATTATATCCAGCTTTCTTAAATGTATAATGCACCTCTTTTGAGGTATAAATACCATTATTAAAAATTAGTGTTTTCTTCCCTTTGGCTAATTCCTCGTAAGCTGTTAAAAGCTTAGATTGCATTAAACTATTAGTGTAAAGTGCTTCAGAAGATTTTACCGTGTAATCGCCATTAATACCAATCTTTAAAGTTGTTAGTCCTACATCATAGTGATATACATCTGCACTTGCTAAAAACCCATTTTTTATTAATGTCGAGATATCATCACCAACGATCAACTTGTTATAATTGTCTTTCATTGGTAATTTAATATTACTGCTTAAAGGCGTCGCCGTAACACCAAGGATAAAACAGTGCTCAAAAAACTTAAAGAGCTTCCTAAAAGAGTTATAATGCGCTTCATCTATGATTACTAATCCTACATTTTTTAACACAAAATCTTTGTCAGATAGGCGATTATTCAAGGTCTCTACCATGGCCACAAAGCATTGGTATTCGTCTTGGTCTGGTAAGGTCTTGACTTTACTATTAATAACCTTATTCTTAACCTTGAAACCGGAAAGTACATTAGAGGTTTGCTTGCATAACTCAATTCTATGTGTTAGGATGACTACTTTCTTATTGTGCTTTTCTATGTATCGCCTAACTATTTCAGAAAAAATAACAGTCTTCCCTCCGCCTGTCGGTAATTGGTACAGCAAGTTGAAATCATCAGATTCTTCTTGCATTACATCAAAAATACGATTAAGGTCCTTGATTTGGTAATCGTAAAGCCGTTTCTCTGTTACAGTTTCGTTAAGCGTGTCTACTGACATAAATTATTCCCTCCAAGGTTAATTTTGCAAAAATAGCATATTGTTAGTGTTTTTGGAATGAATTGTTAATAACCTTTAACAAGATTGGTACTGTTATTGAGCCTTAAAAACTATTAACATTTTAAATCTTTACATTATGAAATCATTTCGAAGACATTCTGCGACGGTCAACGCAGGATCCATGGCAGACATTGCCTTTTTGTTACTTATTTTCTTTCTAGTGACCACGACCATTTCTGCCGATAAAGGTATTTTAAGACAATTACCAACTGATTGCCCTCCAGGCAGTCATTGTGGTGATAATGTTGCCGAGCGTAACCTGCTGAGGATTAGCTTAAACCGAAATCAAGAAATTTTTATCGAGGATGAAGTCGTCAAACTAGAAGAAGTGGAACAAATAGTAAAGGCCTTTGTTGATAATAACGGTAAAGCTAATTGTGATTATTGTGCGGGTGAACAAATACCTGAATCATCGGATCATCCAAGAGAAGCTGTTATTTCATTAAGCCATGACGCACAGACCAAATATCAGCTATTCATTTCAGTACAAGATGAAATTACAAAGGCGTATTACGATTTAAGAGAACATTACATTAAACTGAAATTCAATAAGGCGCTTAATCATGTAAACAATGAAGAATTAAGAATTGTGAAAAAAGCCTATCCATTTATAGTTTCGGCAGTGATGGTGAAGCGCGATTAATCAATAGAATCCGTTACAGGAACACAATATTCTATGTTTATCTTTTTTTTGCCCCATTTCTTTGCTTTATACACATCATTTCCCATATAAATGTCAATACGCTTTCGCCAACGTTTGTTCATTTTGTCTTTGACCGTAAATGAGCCATCAAAACCTTCAAGTCTCACTTTAGTATTATGAACCAAACCAGAATCCAACAAATCCCTTGATACAGCAATATATTTCAGCCCTGGTCTCAAACTATCTCCAAAAGCCGTTATATTAGGATTAGAATTGGTTTGATATTCTAATGAATTGTATGCTGTAGCTGTAACTTCAAATCTTTTTGGCACGCATTCCACACCTACTCTAGTATTACAACAATAGAGTAAAGCTAGCAATGACCATAAATAGCATATTGTTCTCCTCATTGCTATAAAGATACTTATTATAGTTAAAATTTGTTAAATCATTACTATGCAATACACAGTACTGTAACATTTCTATTTCTTCATCGTCTATTAAGTATAAATCAATTAAAAAACGAAAATCATGAGAACTTTAAACAGCAATCAATTATCAAGTACATCGAAAGAAACAAAAAGTTTTACTTGGAACAACAAAAGACGTTATAGATAATAACGCATTTCATCAATCATTAAATCAAATCAATTATGAGAACTTTGTCTAAAATTGTCAATACATCTAATAGTTTAGATGATGACTTAGAAACTATTAAATTATGAATTGGATTCATCTCCCAATTAGGTTAAAATAAAAAACCAATACAATATTGTATTGGTTTTTTATTTTTTAGAAATTATTGCCAATTAGTTCTTTACAATTTTCTTTGTAAAGCTACTTGTTGCGCTACTTAGCTTAATAAAGTAAATTCCACTTTCTCGTTGAGACATATCCAATGTATGTGACAAATTTGCTTCCAGATTACCCTTGGATACTTGTTGACCAAGTGTATTGAAAATCTCGTAATTTAGATCCTCATTCAAATGATTGAGTACAATATGCAAACTATCAGTTACTGGATTCGGGTAAATACCAACTAAGTTGTTCAATCCAAACTCATTGACACTTAAAGGATTTTCAACATTAAACAATACAGATTCTAAAGAACCGAAATCACCACTAGAATTGATGATAAAATTCCCGTTCCCATCTTGAAGATTGTAGTTGCCAATACCATAACCGCAACAAATACCATCATCGGCAGAATCAGAAATTATAAACGTGTAACAATCGTCCGTTATAGGTAAAGTTATTGTTTCTTGGTAAGATGTGTTATCAGCATAAGGTAATGAAGGACCATTAGCAATAATAGAACCTGAGCTATCCAAGAGACTCCAAGCAGTCTCGTCGCCATAATCATCCGTAAGTATATTAAATACAACAGTTGATGTAGTGTATGATGGACTAACTTCAAAATTAAACACGAATGTATCATTAGAAGTATTTTCATCAGTAACACCATTAGGGTTTGATACTGAGACCGTAAAAGTATGTGCTCCTGAAGCTAAATTACCATATGTTGGTGTGGCAACAACTTCCTGTTCGCTAGATGCCAAAGATCCTGTCCAAGTCACATTAGTATTCGTTCCTCCATCAAAGGAATAAGTAACATCTGCCGAAGTAAGAGTTAAATCTCCCCTATTTATTAATGTAACTTGTGGCATAAAATCCTCGCCGCATATCTCAGTTTCACTTCCTGAACCAATGCTTACTGAGGCATCATTATCAAATGTTTCTAAAGCTGGATAGATATCTAATGTCATGGCTCCTGTATTTCCGGGGTCTAGCCATTCCCGTAATCTCGATGCTTGTGAACCTCCAAAATCCCATGCCACACCGAAACGACCATAGACATCAAATCCACCGTTATCATTAGTTCCAGAACATGCTGCACTCCCCCCTGATAACATACCAATTAAATGCCCATTTTCATTAAAAAGTCCAGAACCCGAAGATGCTGGCTCTGTAACTCCCAAATCCCAGTCTGCAATTCTCCACATCTCTGTCGTAGGATTACCATTAAATCCCGTTATAAAACGAGTTGCACCTTGATCGTCTCTACAAACTTTCTGGATATCTCCCCTAGGATGGTGTATACCAAAATTGATTTGGGGTGTTTGGGTTGTAGATCTGTTCCATCCAGCCCACACAATATCTGGATTATTATTAAAGAAACTTGCATCAGTAATTTCTACCAACTCCATATCTGATTCAGAACTTGCCGCTCTGACTATAGAGCCGCTAACTGTTTGGTTAAATGAACCATTAGTACTATTTGTAAAAGTACCACATGATGGATTAGGACTTCTCCAATTGAATCTGAATGCCCAACTCGCTTCACCACCACTACAATGGTTAGCAGTCATAAAATATGGCGTACCATCATTACTGGTATTATTAACAAGTGTTCCAGAACAAAAACCATTTCCTCCAGTTACTAGCATTCCTGCTGCTTTTTTCACTTCCTCTTTTCTTGTATTTATGTCAAAAGGGTCTGCGCCTAAGGGTGTTATATCACAATCCACATCATGGTTACAAGCACCGGAATCATTAAGTGCTTTTTGAAAGGTTTCTGCTGTGCGATAACCATGAATAATAGAACCTACTGTAATTCTGGCTTGTCCATTTACGCTAGCAGGTTGATAATACTCTATCCACGCCTTTTCGCCATTAACAAGCCAAGTACCTAAAACTTCTTCTGCGTTATTATTATGATGTGTAAATGGTCTTAAAAGATCATTCTTTTCATCATTATAAACATATAATTTAGCACCCTCAGGTATCCAGAATGCATCAAACATAAAGTTTATAGTATGAGCTCCCAATGATTCATAAGACATTCTCCAAATGCGATCGCCATTTTCTAGAGTAGTCCAAATTCCCACATCATTAAAATTATGGTCTACATAAATATCCTGTCCAAAACGCCAAGGAATGGATTTGTCTTTATCATTAATCTTATCCTCATCTTGAAGTTTTTTTAAATCAAAAGATTGAAGTTTATAAGGTTTTACTGAAGGTAAATCAGAAATATTCCAACTTGGTGGTTTAACCTCTTCAGGAATAATTTGACAAAATGCGAATGTCGTTGTTAGTAAAAACGAAAGAAGTAGTCTAAATTTCATAGCTATTAATATTTTATGCCTAAAAATAATACTATGAAATAGATTTAGAATAATAAAATTTTAAGACTTCATTAACAATAGATAAAAAGCAAATATATCGGATAAAGTGCAGTAATATGCAAGAATTAAAAACTTAATAAATCTCTTAAAGTGCTTTCGAATTTACCTTTTGCTAGATACTGGTTTTCGAGCTGCATAGCAAAGGGAATTGGAGTTTCCATGCTAGCTACACGTTTAACAGGTGCGTCTAAATATTCAAAGCATTCTTCAACGAGCATAGCAGAAATATCACTAGCAATACCGCCAAACATAGAATCTTCTTGTAAAACAATGGCTCTTCCTGTCTTTTTTACGGAATTTATTATGGTCTCCTTATCTAAAGGTTGAAGTGTCCTTAAATCAATGATATCAGCAGAAATGTCAGGATTATTATCTAAAGTTTCTAGTGCCCAATGTACGCCTGCGCCATAAGTGATAACACTTACGGAATTTCCCTCTTTTAAAACTGAAGCTTTTCCAAATGGCAAAGTGTAATAATCTGCTGGCACATCTTGGCGTATACTTCTATATAGTGCCTTGTGCTCAAAAAACAATACTGGATTCGGATCATTTATCGCTGTGGCCAGCAAGCCCTTGGCATCAAAAGGAAATGCCGGATATACTACTTTTAAACCGGGAGTTTTTGTGAACCAAGCTTCGTTTGTTTGTGAGTGAAATGGTCCTGCAGCCACACCAGCGCCACATGGCATCCGAACCACAACATCAGCATTTTGTGACCATCGATAATGGGACTTCGCTAAATAATTGACAATAGGGTTAAATCCAGAAGTGACAAAATCAGAGAATTGCATTTCTACCACTGCTTTCATACCTGCAATAGATAAGCCCATAGCAACTTCGACTATGGCAGATTCACAAATTGGTGTATTACGTACCCGCTCTTTTCCAAACTGCTCAACAAAACCCTCTGTAATTTTAAAAACACCACCATATTCGGCAATATCTTGCCCCATAATCACTAGATCTTTGTGAGTATTCATAGATTGTTTTAAGCTTTCAGAAATAGCATCAACCAAACGTAATTCTTTAACCTTTGAACTTGGTTTAATATCTTGATATTCAAAATCTTTATAAACATCATTTAATTCAATAGTTTCATTAGGGATAATATCTTCTTCAGCATAGGCTGATTCCAAAGCAGTATCAATTTCAGCTTTAATTTCAGAAACATATTGCTCATCAATCACTGGAGATAAAATCTTCTTACTAAAAAGGTAACTTCTGAAGTTCTCTATAGGATCCTTGGTTTCCCATTCGTCCATCAATTCCTTTGGAACGTATTTAGTACCACTTGCCTCCTCATGCCCTCTGCGCCTGAATGTTTTGAACTCTATTAAAATCGGTCTTGGTCGTTTTCTAATACTTTCGACCAGCTTCTTAACTTTGGTGTAGGTCTCGATAACATTATTACCGTCTAGGATAAAGGATTCCATGCCATAGCCCTTACCTCTATCCGCCAGATGCTTGCAATGGTATTGCTCATTTGTGGGTGTCGAAAGCCCATAACCATTATTCTCGATACAGAAAATCACAGGTAACTGCCAGACTGAAGCTACATTAAGTGCTTCATGAAAATCACCTTCGCTTGTACCACCTTCACCAGTAAAGACGGCGGCAACTTGACCGTTGTTTTTTAATAAATTGGCCAAGGCTATACCATCTGCAACACCGAGCTGTGGTCCTAAATGAGAAATCATACCAACAATATTGTAGTCTTGTGTACCAAAATGAAAAGAACGATCCCGACCTTTTGTAAAACCGCTTGCCTTTCCTTGCCATTGACAAAATAAACGATGCAATGGAATCTCCCTAGTAGTAAATACGCCTAGATTTCTGTGCATAGGCAAAATATATTCACTTGGCTTTAATGCCATAGTGACTCCAACAGAAATCGCTTCTTGCCCAATACCAGAAAACCATTTGGAAATTTTACCTTGTCGCAATAGGATCAACATCTTTTCCTCAATTAATCGAGGTTTAAGCATGTTGTAATAAAGTTGCAGTAGCGTCTTATCACTTAAATTGCGCTTATCGTAGTCTATGTTACTTTTAGTTATGGTAGGCATAAGTTCGTGTTTCTGTATTGATTCAAATGTAAATAAAATGCATCAATATAGTGGCATTACATCGTTATATTGTCCGTAAATGATGTTCAATTTTTTACCACTATTTTAGTTACTTTTGTATATTGACTTAAAATTAAATAAAATTCCAATGGATAGAATACCTAGCGTAGATTTAAAGGATTTTCTTTCAGAAGACCCAAATAGAAAGCAAAAGTTTATCGATGAAATAGGAAAAGCTTACCAAGATATAGGTTTTGTGGCTTTAAAAGGGCATTTCTTAGATGATGCGCTTGTAGACAATTTATACGGCGAAGTAAAAAACTTTTTTAGCCTTCCACTAGAAGTGAAAGAAAGCTATGAGATACCAGGAATCGGCGGTCAACGAGGCTATGTGTCTTTTGGCAAAGAAAGTGCAAAAGGTAAAAAGGAAGGAGATTTAAAGGAGTTTTGGCATTTTGGACAATATGTTGAGGATGATGAAGAGCGAAGAAAGGAATATCCTGAAAATGTTCAAGTCAAAGAACTCTCCCAATTTAATGAAGTTGGGAAAGAGACTTACCGAATGTTAGAAAAAACTGCCAAATATGTACTCCGTGCGTTGGCTTTACATTTGGATTTGGAAGAAACATATTTTGATGACTACATCCATAATGGAAACTCTATATTAAGACCAATCCATTATCCTCCTATCACTCAAGAACCTAAAAATGCCGTAAGAGCTGCTGCGCATGGAGATATCAATCTCATCACGCTTTTAATGGGTGCTCAAGGGCGTGGGTTACAAGTACAACGTCATGATGGTGAATGGTTAGATGCTATTGCAGAACCAGATGAATTAATGATCAATGTGGGTGACATGTTATCCAGACATACAAACAACAAATTAAAATCCACCATACATCGTGTTGTAAACCCACCGAGAGAGCTTTGGGGCACATCACGATATTCCATTCCTTTTTTTATGCATCCAATCAGTGAAATGAAATTAGATGTTTTAGAGAGTTGTATTGACGAAGACAATCCAAAACAGTTCGAAGATATTACTGCTGGTGAATTTTTGAACCAGCGCCTTGTAGAATTAGGACTAATTAAAAAATAGAATTCTGACGTAATCTCTCGGCAAATTCGTATTGCCACTGAAAATTATGACTGAAACCTAACATTATGGATTTACAAGATCAGTTAAAAAATTTATTTCCAGACCATGTATCGGGCACATCAAATGATGTCAGCGACAAGAAAAGCGATATTTGGCTTCAAGACGAGCCCATTATTTGCAAATACGAAAAGCGAAAAGGGAAACCAATAACAATACTAGAAGGTTATACAGGTGCAACGGAAGATTTTAAAAAGCTTGCCAAGGAATTAAAAACAAAACTCAGTGTAGGTGGTAGTTTTAAAGATGATAGAATTATTATACAAGGTGATTATCGTGACAAAATTATGACTATTCTTAAGAGCAAAGGGTTCAACGTAAAACGTGTAGGCGGTTAATTTTATGAAAAAAAAGAATATTCTCCACATCACTAATGGTAATGTACTAACGGATTATCTCAGAGAACTTGATTTTAAAGATGATATATTGACATGGCAAGAAATGCTATGTGAGGGACCTATAATTCCAAAAATTGATTCTGATGAATTTTTTGAAATTAGAAGTCAGTTCCTAAAGGAGTTTTATGATATTGAAGTAAATAAAAATGAGCTTCAGGATGAGCTAAAAAAACTTGACAATGCTGAAGACTATACCGAAATTAATCTTTGGTTTGAATACGATCTCTTTTGCCACATTAATCTTCTCGGTGTAATTAATTTGCTCCATCAAAAAGAAATCGACAAACCCCTTTACCTCATTTGCAGCGGACGCGTTGAAGGCGAAAAAAACCTAAAAGGTCTTGGTGAGTTATCTCCAGAACATCTTTTGAGTCACTACAAGAATAAAATATTGTTAACAGATAAAGACAAAGAATTAGCAGTGACACTTTGGAGAACCTATTGCGGCAAGGACCACAATATCCTTAAACCATATATTGTTACAAAATCCAACTTTAGATACATGAGCAATTGCCTTAAAGCACACTTAAAGCGTTTCCCTCACCAGAAAAGTGGACTAAGCGTTCTTGAAGATAATATACTTCGGATAGTAAGGGATAAGGACATAAAATCAAAGCATCATTTATTGGGATACAGCCTTAATTATCAAGGATATTATGGTTTCGGAGACACACAACATAGACGACTCATTGAGAGGCTAAGCATATTTTTTGAAGAAACGGAAACAAGCCTAAAACTCAATAGAAAAGGTCATGAGGCGCTGTTAAGACAACATAATTTTGCTTCAGAACTAAATAATAATATGATCTATGGAGGCGTTGACCGTTTAGCTTTTCAGTTCAGTGTAGAACAGAACAAACTAGTTAAAACAATATTTCATGTCAATTAAAGACTCAGAACTAATACTGAATCCAGACGGTAGCGTTTATCACCTAAATCTAAAACCAGAGGATATATCGGAGACTATCATTTTTGTTGGAGATCAAGATCGTGTTGAAAAAATAACGACACATTTCGATAGTATTGAATTCAGCACTCAAAAGCGTGAGTTTAAGACACAAACAGGTTACTACAAAGACCGAAGAATTACGGTTCTTTCTACAGGTATTGGTCCTGATAATATTGATATTGTATTAAATGAGTTAGACGCTCTCGTAAACATTGACTTAAAAACACGTAAACCTAAAACGCAGCTTACAAGCTTAAATATTATAAGAATTGGAACTTCTGGTTCACTCCAGGCAGATATTCCTGTTGATGCTTTTTTAGTAAGTACCCATGGATTGGACGTCAATGGTATGTTGCATTTTTATCAAATTAAGGGAATCAGTAATCCAGACATTGAAGATGCGTTTATTGCACATACTGGTTGGGACAAAAACAAAGCGAGACCTATTATCATTAACAATAGTAAGTATTTAGAAAAATATTTTGAAAGTGAAAAGGTTTTTATGGGTATGACTGGCACTGCAGGTGGTTTTTATGGCCCTCAAGGTCGTGTCTTGAGATTACCATTACATGACGCTAAGCTAAACGCCAAACTTGATAGTTTCAGTTATAAGGATTTCCGAATAACTAACTTTGAAATGGAAACTTCGGTTATTTATGGACTTTCAAAGTTACTAGGACATGAAGCCTTATCGCTCAATGCCATAATTGCCAATAGAGCGACAGGCGACTTCAGCAAGAATCCGAAGAAAACCGTAGAAAAGTTGATTTTATATGCCCTTGAGCGCATTGTTAACATATAATTAGACCCTTGATTTCATAGGAAGCAAATATGAAAAAAGTAAATATAGGTGGTGTTCCTGAGCACTTTAATTTAGCTTGGTACTTGACGCTAAAAAACGGTGAGTATAAAGCAGAAGACATTAATTTGAGGTGGCACGACTATCATGGTGGTACTGGAGCAATGTGCAAAGCCCTGCGCTCTGGAGAAATTGATATAGCCGTTATTCTTACAGAAGGAATTATAAAAGACATCATCGCAGGAAATCCCTCAAAAATTGTGCAGACCTTTGTTGAAACGCCATTGATTTGGGGTATTCATGTTGCAGACCATTCAAAATTCAAATCCATCGAAGATATTAAAGGTACAAGAGCTGCTATAAGTCGTTATGGTTCGGGCTCCCATTTAATGGCTTACATTAATGCAAAAAACCACAATTGGAACTTAGACACAGATCTAAACTTTGAAGTCATCAAAAACCTTAATGGTGCTATTGAAGGTCTCTCCAATGATGAAGCTGATTATTTTATGTGGGAGAAATTTACTACCAAACCCTTGGTTGATGATGGTGTTTTCAGAAGAATTGGTAATTGCCCGTCTCCATGGCCTTGCTTTGTCATTGCAGTTAGAAATGAGTTTATTGAAAATAGTGAGGATGACTTAAAGACGATACTAGATATAATCAATCAAACTACTTCAGAATTTAAATCTATTCCAAGTATTGATAGAACCATTGCCAATCGCTATGAACAAGAGTTAGGGGACGTACAAGAATGGCTTTCTCTTACCGAATGGTCTCAAGATATAATTGATGAAAAAACCATAAATAATGTGCAAGACCAACTTCTTAGTTTGGATATTATCCCTAAGAAAGTTGATTATTCCGAGTTAACTCACAAACTTTAAGAGTCTTATAGATTTTGATCTTTAATTGAGTATAACTCAACTTCAATTGTTATTTTAATACCAATCGACTTTAAGCTATAATAGCGTAAAGTCTTACAGTTTGTAGTTGAATAATTTCGGTATGTGGAAAATTTAATTAACTTTGTTTATACAGCTTGCTATTCATCACAGAAACCAATATGATTTTAAACATTGTTCTGATTTTATCTTTTTTAGTAGCGCTCAATTTTTTATTACTGATATTTAGCTGTAATAAAAACACAAAAAGGGTCGATGATATAAAGCCACCCGTTATACGTGAAAGTAAGCCAGTAGCAACAGCTACTTTAGCTCCCAATCAATTGAATAAACGCCAACTTGCGCCAACAGGGAGTTAGTTTTACTAAAATGCTTATTGCCAAACCAATATCCTCTATTAGCACTTAATGGAGATGGATGACCTGTTTCTAAAATAAAATGTTGCGCAGTATTTATTAATTTCTTTTTCTTTTTAGCGAAACCACCCCAAAGTAAAAAGACTATGTTTTGTTTTTGCTGATTAATAAGTTGTATTACTGCATCAGTGAATAGTTCCCAGCCTTTATTCTGATGACTACCAGCTTGATGTGCTCTTACAGTCAAAGTAGCATTTAACAACAATACACCTTGATCTGCCCAAGGTATTAGGTTTCCGCTAGTTGGATAAGGAATTTCTAAGTCTTGTTCAATCTCTTTGAAGATATTAATTAAAGATGGAGGATGTGCAATGCCATCATTAACAGAAAAACAAAGCCCATTGGCCTGATCGACACCATGATAGGGATCTTGACCAATAATAACGACCTTTACATCATCAAAAGAGCAATGGTTAAAAGCATTGAAAATTTGTGAACCTTTTGGAAAACATTTATGAGTTCTATATTCTAATTTTACAAATTCTGCCAAACCCTTAAAATAAGACTTCTCGAATTCTGGTTGTAGATATGGTTTCCAACTGTCGTGTATGTCAACATTCATGAACAATAAAGTTTATTCAAAAATAAGGATTACAATGCTAAAAATACACGTTAGGCATATCGTAACATTTAAACTAAATTTGCAACTTTAAAACGAACTTCAGTCCATGATACGGATTCACGAAAAAACCCTTAAAGATCTTGAATTCTTTACGGTTTTAGAACAAATAAGTGAACATACCATTACAGCTTTAGGAAAGAAAGCCGTTTTGACTGTACTTCCTATTGAGGTAGAAACTCAACTTATTCGTGAATTGGATTATGTGCATGAATACTTATCGTCTTTTGATAATGATAACCGTATTCCAAATCATGGTTTCGAACCTATATCCAAAGAATTAAAACTTCTAAAGATTGAAAACACCTATCTAGAAGTTCAAAGTCTACAGAAACTCATTAGTATATCTCTAACAGCCAATAGTATTGTAAAATTCCTCGAGAAATTTAAGGACTACTACTCCAAGCTTCAGCAATACAGTCAGCATATCGAAATAACAACCTCAATAATAGAACAGGTAGATGCTGTTGTCGATCGGTTTGGTGATATTAAGGATGATGCATCTCCAGAACTGGCAGTACTTAGGCGTGACATCAATAAATTAAAAGGAAAGATTAACAGTAGTTTTTCCTCAGCGCTTACGAGGTATCACGGCTTGGATTATTTAGATGACATCAGAGAGTCTGTTGTTGACAATCGACGTGTTTTGGCTGTTAAGGCCATGTATCGCAGAAAGGTCAAAGGCGCTATAATGGGTGGCAGTAAGACTGGAAGTATCGTTTATATAGAACCTGAAACTACACTACAGCATACACGTGAGCTTAATAATTTAGAATACGAGGAAAAGGAAGAGGTCATTAAAATTCTAAAAGAGTTAACAGATTATATCCGACTTTTTCTTCCGCTTTTAAATGATTATCAAGGGTTTCTGACTAGGATTGATATTATTTCTGCTAAGGCAAAATATGCTAAAAGCATGAATGCCATTTTACCAGAAATTACTGATGATAGGAGTATGTACCTAAGAGATGCTTACCATCCACTCCTCTATTTAACTAATAAGGAAAAAGGTGAAAAAACCTGTCCTCAAACTATTGGATTAAACAAAGACAATAGAATAATTGTTATTTCCGGGCCAAATGCTGGTGGTAAGAGTATTACCTTAAAAACTGTTGGGCTCTTGCAGGTTATGTTACAAAGCGGCATGCTGATTCCAGTCCATGAAAGAAGCACAGTGTGCTTGTTTGACAGAATCGTCACCGATATTGGAGACAATCAGTCTATTGAAAACCACTTAAGTACCTACAGTTACCGCTTAAAACAGATGAATTATTTTCTGAAAAAGGTCAACAACAAGACCTTATTCTTAATCGATGAATTTGGAACTGGTAGTGATCCAGAGCTAGGCGGTGCATTGGCAGAAACATTCTTGGAAGTGTTTTATGATAGAAAAGCATTCGGAATCATTACAACCCACTACTCCAATCTGAAACTATTAGCTAATGAGTTACCTCATATGCAAAATGCCAATATGTTGTTTAACGAGCGTAGCTTAGAACCCATGTATAAATTAGTTACAGGCCAAGCTGGTAGTTCCTTTACATTCGAAGTGGCACAAAAAAATGGTATTCCATACAGTCTAATAAACAAATCTAAAAAGAAGATTGAACGTGGTAAGGTAAGATTTGATGCTACTATAGCAAAATTGCAAAAGCAAAGAAGTAGACTGGAAAAAACGGAACAGTCCCTTAAGGCCAACGAAAAAAAGAAGCTTACAGAAGCAGAGAAACTCGAAGAAACTAACGCTAAGATTCAAAAGAAGTTGGAAAGCTATCAAGAATTATACGATAGTAACCAACGCTTAATATACTTAGGCCAGAAAGTGAATGACTTAGCAGAAAAATTTCAGAATAATAAGAAAAAACGCGAGTTAATGGCCGAGCTTTTCCGTTTAGTGCAAATTGAAAATTCTAAACGTAAAAAATTATCAGCGAAGCAGCAAAAAGCTGAGAAAGCTAAAGAAAAGCAGATACAGCAAGAAGCTGAGAAAAAGGTTGCAGTAATTCGTAAAAAGAAAAAAGAAGCCAAGCAAAAAGAAGTTGTTATTGAGAAACCCAAACCTATCCTAAAAGTTGGTGATCGCGTGCGCATGCATGATGGTAGAGCCATTGGTAGTATTGATAGAATTGAAAAAGGAAAAGCGACGGTTAACTATGGCATGTTTACCACCAATGCTAACTTAGACCTCCTCGAGCTTGTAGAAGCTAAAAAGTAAATTGAACTTTTATCATTAAATTAGTGCTGCCTAACCACTAAGAAAATGAATCAGTTTTTACGTCTTTCATTATTTATTATTTGTACAGTCTACTGCGCGCAAGCTCAAAATAAAGAGAAAATTGTATCTCTTTTAAAAAAGCTTGAAACTTCCAAACTAGACACCTTAAGAGTCACCTATCTTGACCAGCTCTGGGGATTGACAGCATATAGTGATCCTCCTGATGCCATAAAATATGCAAAAGACGCCATAGAGGTTTCAAAAAAAATTGGATTTGCAAAAGGTGAAGCGAGAGCCTATCAAAGATTGGGTATTGCATATTCTAATACTTCAGATTATAAGAACTCAAACAAAGCCTATAAAAAAGCTTTAAAATTTTACAAGACAAATAGTGACGATTATAGAATAGGCTTAATGTACTATAACCTGGCTATTAATTTTAAAGATGAATCACAATATGATAGTACATTATATTATAACAATATTGCAGAAAGTCACTTTAAGACAGCAAACGATTCTTTGCAACTAGCAAATACTACAGGGCTCAGAGGCAGTGTTTACTTTGAAAAAGGACAACTCTTATTAGCACTTCAATATACATTGAGGGAAGCAGAAATGTTTAAGGAATTAAAAGACACGTTAAGATATACAGATGCTATAAGAACACTTGCAAGTATACAACACTATAAAGGAGATTTTAAACAAGCCATCAAGAATTTTCATGAATGTATTAGTCTTTACAAAAAATATAATGATAACTATTTTTTATCCATTGCATACAGAGATTTAGGTGTAGCATATTTAAAATCTAAGCCTGTGGTCGCAGATAGTGCAAGTTTTTATTTTAACCAAGCCATAAAAATTGCTAATAAAAACTCTATGGATTATCAAGAAGCTGCGGCTTTGGCTTTTTTAGGGGAATTACATATTAAACAAGATAAATTTAAAGAAGCCGAAAGGGTACTCTTAAAGAGTAGAAGCATTTCTCAACAAATTAATAATAATCTAAGTGAATCGTCAGCTCTATTAGACCTAGCATTGATATACCGAAAACAAGGTAAATTAAACAAAGCACTGAGATTTGCAAATGATGGATTACGATTAGCTTCTGACAAAGAGCTTTATGATAATATAAATAGCGGTTATCGCAATTTGTATGAAATCTATAAAGCAAAATCTGATACTAAGAATGCGTTATTCTACTTTGAAAAGTTCAAACAATCCGGTGATAGTTTATATAACATTAAACAAAGTAATACTATAAATGAGCTTCAAATTATTCATGAGACAGAAAAAAAAGAAGCTGAACTCGCTTTGCAAGATGAAGAGATAGAAACCCTGAATAAAGAAGTTGAGATAAGCAACTTAAAAAATATCCTTTATAGTGTTGGAATGGTTGCTTTTATAGTTATTGCCGCTCTTACTTATTTCTTATTTAAACAACGCATAAAAAAACGTCGCATAGCTCACGAAAAGGAAACCGAAATCTACAAGCAAAAGATAGACTTTAAACAGCGCGAGTTGGTGTCACAAACGCTGCACTTAGTCCAAAAGAAGACCTTTATGCAAGAAATTCAGGATAGTTTAGAACGTATAAAACAAGATCCTAAACTTTTCAATACCGAATCCAAAAGACTCATTGCATTGCTTAAACGCGAAAACGCAACGGATAGGGATTGGGAAACATTTAAATCCTACTTTGCCGAAGTTCACAGTGATTTTGACCTTAAACTAAAAAGGATCACCTCAGAAATAACGGACAAAGAGATTAGACTGGCTGCATTCTTACGAATGAACCTTTCTACTAAAGAGATTGCTGCGATGCTCAATGTGTTACCAGATAGCGTGAAAAAATCGAAATACAGACTTAAAAACAAACTCGCTTTGGGCAAGGAAGCCGATTTAACGCAATTTTTAAATACATTATAAGCCTAAGACTTATCTTTGTATTGTGGTAGACATTATCCCAAATGATAAGCAATTAATACTGTTTGACGGCGTTTGCAATCTCTGCAATAGTAGCGTGCTTTATGTAATAAAACGCGATAAAAAGAATCTGTTTTTATTTGCGCCTTTACAAAGCGATATTGGCAAGACAATAATTAATGAATTCAATATAGATACTGTACAGACAGACTCTATTATTCTTTATAAGGCTAAAGAACGAAGAATTTATCATAAATCCTCAGCAGCTTTGCATATTGCTAAAAGGCTAAATTTTCCTTCCAACCTAATGACCGTCTTTTTCATTGTTCCAGTCTTCATAAGAAATTGGGTTTACAACTATGTTGCCAAAAACCGTTATAAATGGTATGGAAAAAAAGATGCGTGTATGATACCTACTCCAGAGTTAAAATCTAAATTCCTTGAATAAAAAAAGCCTTTTAGCATCCATTCTAAAAGGCTTTTCTAAATTAACAACTTACTTAAAACTAATTTAATCTAAACAAAATCGAAATTCGCTTTTGAGGGAAAATAACGAATTTGTTAATAGCACATAATTTTGTTTATTCAAAAATAGAACATCCTCTAGGTCAGAATAAAAAAACTCGATATAAGACCATTTATAATTGTTTAAAAAGTTAAAAGTGCAGATAATATCCATGAGGTGCATAAGAATACATGGCGCCTACTAACCCAAAAACATAGTTTACTTAACCCACAGTTTATTTTACTCATTCTTGGTTTAGCATCCTATCGATTCGCAATAGTTTTGGTTTAAACTAAACATAACCGTTATGAAAACGCTATCTCAATTTCTGATTACTTTATGCTTTGTGACAATTGTCAGTGCCCAAAAATCAAGTAAAATCACCAATGTAACCGTCTATCTTGATGGTGCAGAAATCAATCGTATGGCAAACATTGATCTTAAGTCTGGTACGACTGAATTTATATTCAATGGCTTATCACCACATATTGAAGAAAGTAGCATCCAAATTTCTGGATTAAAAGATGCCACAATTCTATCAATAAATTACGGTATCAATTATTTGTCCAAGCAGAAACAAACAGATTCCATCACCAATCTAAGGCAGCAATTAAAATCATTAGACGACAGCATTCAAACCGAATATGATTTGGTTTCTGGATACAACGAAGAAATAGATCTTATTAAAAGCAACAAACGTTTAAGCAATGAAAATGAAGTCGTTAATCTAGAAGAACTTAAAAACTTTGCTAAATACTATAGAGAACGGATCACCCAATTGAAAATTTCTATTCATGAGTCCAATAAAAAGGTCGAAACCTTTGAAGAGCAGCAAAATGACATTAAAAAACAACTCTCTGAATTTAATGTTGATAAAAAAGTTCAGACTGGTGAAATAAAGTTGAAGCTCAATACGAAAAAGGCTGAGTCACTAGATTTAAAAATCACTTATAATATTAAAAATGCAGGTTGGTTTCCTATTTATGATCTTAAAGCAGAACAAATAAACAGCCCTATAAATTTAGAATATAAAGCGCATATATTTCAAAATTCTGGTTGCGATTGGAACGATGTAAAACTCACACTGTCCACAAGTGATCCGAATACTAATAATGAAAAGCCAATTGTTAATCCTAAGTATTTAAATTTTATAAGTGCTTATAGCAATTATCAATCACAGCGTGCTACAAGAAACTATAACTACAAATACAATCCACTGGTTAAGACCGTAAAAGGTGTTGTAACATCTGCTTCTGATGGTCTTCCATTACCTGGTGTGAATATTATTGAAAAAGGAACATCTAATGGCACTACAACGGACTTCGATGGAAAATATGCGCTTAAAACCAATGGTGAGAAATATCTAACCTACTCGTATGTAGGCTTTGAAACCGAGACTTTGCCAGTACATTCTAGTATTATGAATATAGCAATGAATGAGAATATGGTAGCACTTGATGAAATTGTGGTCGTGGGATATGGTACTTCTTCAGGAAATTCGTCTTATGCAGTATCTTCAGTAAGCTCTGAAGATATTGTTAGTAGTTTATATGGTAAAGCAGCAGGTGTGACCATTAGAGGAGCCAGGTCTTTGAAAAGCAAAAGTAACATCCTATATATTGTAGATGGTATTCCGGTAAAAGCAAATGCAGCAAGCAAAATTAATCCAGATAGCATAGAATCCATAGAGGTTTTGAAAGATAGCCAGGCTACAGCACTTTATGGCAATCGAGCTGCCAATGGTGTCATAATTATCAATACAGGAAACTCCACTCAAAGAAGAGTTAATGATTTAGGAGTTGTAGTGGAAACAGGCATCACCAATACACGTTTTGAAATCGATAAAGCCTATTCCATTCCGTCCGATGGTGATGTTACCGTAATTGAAATTGATAAATTTAGTGTGCCAGCCCAATACGATTACTTTGCCGCACCAGTTCTAAACGAAAACGTCTTTTTAACAGCCAAAATTGGAAATTGGGAACAATACAACCTACTACCAGCGGAAGCTAATGTTTATTTTGAGGGTAGTTATTCTGGTAAAACCAACATAAATCCTGGAGCGACAACAGATAGCTTAACCATTTCACTAGGTGTTGATCCAAATATTGTGGTCAAGAGAACGCAGCGCAAGGACTATAAGAAGACAACATTAATTGGCAACAATAAAGTGGTCTATAAAGGCTTTGAAATAGAGGTTAGAAACAATAAGCTAGCCAATGCACAACTAACTTTAGTAGATCGAATTCCAATCGCCCAAAATAGAGATATTAGATTAGATGATATCGAAACTGGAACATCCAGCTACGATAAGGATAAGGGCATATTAAAATGGCAATTCAACCTAAAGCCAGGTGAAATAGAAAAAGTGGAGCATTCCTACTCCATAAAGTACCCTAGAGGAAAACGTGTTAATCTTTAATCAAATGAAATCATTATTTATTTAAAGAACAACACCATATAAAAACGTTTGTCATTCTGAATTTATTCAAGAATCTGAAATAAATTCAAAATGACATTCAAGATTATCACAGGTAATGGTTTTAGAGCAAGTTGGTCTTATAAACCTCAAAGCAAGATGCTTTTAGTCCGACCCTAACTTCAGTTAGTTGGGAACGAATCGGATTCTAAAATGAAGCAAGTCTAACTTTATTTTAGTATTGTTGAAAGATGATAAGCAGAAACATTTAGCTTTGAGGTTTTGTTTTTCTCATGCTTCTAAAAATGTCTGGTCGTTTGTAGTCGAAACAATAAGCAGTTCATAAATCTAGACCTCTCGACTGCGCTCGAGGTGACAGCATAATATTTAGATAGTGCTTGATCTACTTCAAGCTCTTTAGAATGAAGTCCAAATTAGGATTGGTATTATCATTATCGACATAAGCGTCCGTATAATATTTTGGTATAACAGCCAATCCCAAATCAATAAGTTTATTCATAGTAGGTATATATTCCTGACTTACTTTACCAGTTAACAATACACCAAGATCATTTCCTGATTTTGCATATTTATAAATGTTTCTTATACCTCTTAAATACAAATGATCTTTAGTAAAACCACCACCGCGATGTACACGCAATGTTATAACAAATGCCTTATCTCTGTTGAGTTTATGCTGATTATGCAATAAATGAAAAGTATCAGAAAAACTATAGCCTTTATTTAAACTATCCACGGCAATTACTCTAAACGCTAATTCCTTTAATCGCTCTATGGTTAAGCAACCGCTCATGAATTCAGAATACACAGCCAAACCTTCTTGCGTTTCCACATTATTTGGAAAGCCATTTGAAAATACTTTCAGTGGCTGCTCCAATCCATTGAATGTCGTCACCATATGCACACCGATTTCGTGGTTAGATAATACCTTTAACTGATTTAAACTGTACTTATGACTTTTTCTTAACACTAAGGTCTGTGTATTATTCAGTACCATAGCTGCCGCAGAAAGGTTATTAGATATCTTTATATTGTATTTAAAATCGTAGCGTTTGGAAAATTCTTCAAAATAGTCCTTTGCTTCTGCTGAATTATACATGGGAAGCATTTCTTCATTAAATTCAGAATTGTCAAAACGAAGAATAAACTTAGCATTCTCAATATCCTTTTCGGTAGGTGTTCCGAAACTTTTCAGGCTGTTGAAATAGAACTTCCTACCTTGACCAATAGTTTCTATGCACTCAATTAAACCCGAATATTCGTAAATGATATCTTCATACAATTGTCTAATATCATCATCTTCTATGCGTTCTAAACGTTGTGAAAAAAATAAACGATGCAATTTATAGCCGTTGAATCTCACCTTTCGGTATTTAAATTCTGGCTCATAATTGTACTTTGAGGCGTAGAATTTCTTCTTCTCTGAAGCTATGTTAAGGGGATTGATATAATTGAGTAATTCAATATTCTTGACTAATCGATTAAGATTGGCATCGATATCAAATAAATCTTGATACTCTTGTGTTGTTTTAATTTGGGACATTACGCTTTAAACCTATTATAAAATTCGATGGCATGTTTAGGCAAAAGCGTTTTCAATTGTTTCTCTACGGCAGTCACCACTTCCGGGTAGTTTATCTGCTTGTATTCATCACAGTAGACTTTTGCAATTTCAGTTGCCAAAACTAAGGTATTCTTAAAGTTTTTGGTAATGTATTTTAAAAAATATCCATTGCCCTGAAAAGTATCATTGATTTTAGCCGTTTTCTTAATATCATTAGGCAATTCAATACTAGCCAAAGTTTGTCGCCAAGATTCCACTTGGTCGCCAAAACGATCATTGTCTATATTAGACGTTCCTAAATTCCAAGTTGGCACTTCCCTATCCCAACGCTGCCAGTTATAGCTATGCATATCATATACAATGCCGACTTCAAACTTTTCCTCAAGTTTTGAAATTAGCGCATGTACTACTTTATAAAAATTGGTGTGCTTTTGTAAACTCTTCTCTTTTTCTGATTCTGATAGTGGATTCTTCCAAAGCTCCTTTCCCCAGGCCGTATCAAAAACGGCATTGTCAGGATCCCGATTCAGGTCGTATTCAAATCGAGAATCGCATCCTGCGATTAAGATTGGGTGAGATATCACCATAGTCTTGGTTTCAGGATCTTCCTCGTACCATCTGTCGTATTCAGAATGTAAGCAATTATCCCAAAGATTTTTTCTAAACTGATGACCATTATGTACAGCAGCACATGCATAATGCACGTACTTATCTATCTTAAGTGTAAATGAATAATCATCGGAAACCGCATGAAAGGTCTCCTCGTTTTGAATCCTAGTTATTATCTGATCAACGCTTAGTCTTTGCATTATAATGTTTTAAATAAACGTTCTAGGGATTTAAGCATATTTCGCTCATTGATATTGAATTCGCCATCAGAAAAGAACAAGATCTTAATATCTGCCATTAGAATTTCAACATCGTCTTTATCATAATTATGCTGTCGTAAACTCGTCATGATTTTTTGTATGCCTTGATAATCGTTATCATTATCAAATTCATCATGGATTTCTTGAAAGGTATCCATATCTACCTTAGAAATAATCACATTACGCTCTTTGTTATCTTCCTTAAAATCTGAATTAGCTGCAAACAACAAAATGTAGGCTACAAGCTCATCTCTTGTCCAGTCGATTGTTTTCATCTGTTTAAATAAGTTATTTGGGCATTTATATTATGCTGTTAGAGTTCCATATTCGGTCCATGATCCGTCATAGACTACAAGATTATTATAACCACATTGCGTTGCGGCCAATGCCAAAATACATGCTGTAATGCCAGAACCACAACTAAATACTAATATACGTTCTTCTTCTACTAAGTTATTAAAGATTTCTGAAAGTTCTTCTTTTGATTTCAATTTGTAGCCATTAAAGAGTTCTGTATATGGCAAGTTTTTGGAATTTGGAATCGTTCCTCGTCGCAATCCATCTCTTGGTTCATCCACCAAGCATTTAAATCTAGCTTCGGATCTTGCATCCAGAATTAAGGTATTAGTGTCTTGAGAGAATACATTAACTCCTTTAAAATCTGTCATTAAGCCAGGAGAATAATAGGCTTCAAAATTGCCTTTAAGGTTAATCTCGTTAGCATAATAATCCATATTAAATCCATTGGCTTTCCATTCAGGCAAGCCACCATCTAAAACAGCGACATTGTCAAATCCAAATACTTTAAACAACCACCAAGCTCTAGCACTAGAATAAACACCTTTATCATCATAAACAACAATGATAGCATTATTATTTACGCCAAGTTTCCGTGCTTCTGTTTGAAATTGATCAGAACTTGGTAATTTACTCGGAAACGTAGCCTTAATATCACTAAAGTTCTTCTTAATATCGAAAAATCTGGCACTTGGTATTCTTTCAGTAGAACTGTCTACAACCTTATTAATGGTCGCATCCAGAACGACTAATTCCTTAGCGCTAATATGAGATTTGAGCCACTGAACTGTGACTAAAGGTGTTTGAAAATCACTAATGGTTGACATGAGATTTAACTAAGCTTCTTCAACAGTCTTTCGTAATCTTGTACGTCTATCAAAAGCTTGTAGTTTATCTAGAACCTTGCTTTCCAAAAAGTCAATGACTTTTTCTTCGACCTTGTGCTTATTCTTGTAAACCTTATTGATATAGGTAATACCACCTGGAGACATGACATTGACCTCTACCAATTTTCCGCCAATAACGTCGATACCAACGAAATAGAGGCCATCCTTAACCAATTTTGGTCCTATCTGCTTACAAAGAGCCTTTTCAGCCTTAGTTAAAGAATGCTTTTGAACACTTCCACCAGCAGATACATTAGAACGATGATCGTCTGAACCAGGAACACGTTTCATAGCGCCAACGGGCTCTCCATTTAATAGTAATATTCTAACATCACCTTGATCCGCACCTTCTATATAATCTTGAAGAATAACGTAGTTAGACTCACCATCACCAGAAGAAATATAAAAGTCTAGTAGTGAATTAATATTATTCATGGCAGACTTTTCAATAAGAATCACACCAGAACCTCCAAAACCATTTAAAGGTTTCAATATCATTTTATCAGACTTGGATTCCTTGATCTGCTTTATCAGATAGTTCTTATTTTTGGAAACATGTGTATTTGGTATAATATTGCTGTGCGCATCACCAAATGCTGCTGTATAGAGTTTGTTATTTGCCTCCCTCATACCTTGCAGAGAATTCACGATAAAGACGTCATCTTTAACAGAATCCAGAAAATTAAGCATTATCGGATCCAATGGTGGATTGGCCCTAAAGAAAATAGCATCGAAACCTGCCAAAGGCAGCATTTCTTCCCTCAATTTCGCCTTATTATAAAAAGACTTTAGGGTCGACGGTACTTTATCCATCCTATTAACGACATTACAAAACGCATTAGTAACACTGTCTCTTATCGTAAGATTTGCAGGTGTGCACATAGCGACACCATGGCCTCGCTTAACACATTCCTTTATTAAGGCTAGGCTTGTATCATTCTCTGGGTCAATATTCTCCCAAGGATACATAATGAAGCAAATATTCATTGCGTTATTTATTTTGGTTGATTCTCTATCTCTATAAAGTTAATGAGTTTTACTGAAGATGAAAAAATTATTTCACTTCCTCGTAATGATCATCCCATTCTTTAGGTCTAGGATCATCATGAAGTTTGTTCAATGATTTGGCGACCATCATAGATACCGTTGCATCGCCCGTAACATTAACAACCGTTCTGCACATGTCCAATGGTCTATCTACTGCAAAAATTAAGGCTAGTCCTATTGGCAACAACTCCGCTGGAAACCCAATAGATTCCAAGACAATGACTAACATAACCATCCCTGCACTAGGAACTGCCGCACTACCAATAGAGGCTAAAAGTGCGGTTAAAACTATGATTAATTGATTTGTAAATGTTAAGCCATCTGGCCAGATCACTTGCATGATAAACACAGCTGCAATACCTTGATATAAACTGGTTCCATCCATATTTACTGTGGCTCCAACGGGCAATACAAAACCAGAAACTTCCTTATCCACTCCTAAATGTTCTTCAACACGTTCCATAGTGACAGGCAAGGTTGCTGCGCTACTACTCGTTGAGAATGCTAATAACTGTGCAGGACTTATTTTATTTAAGAACCACATTGGTGATTTTTTCACAAAGACCTTAATTAGGATTAAATAGAATCCAATCATTAGTAGTAAGCCACCAACAACACACAAGGCATACTGCAACAATTTGAGTAAAATTTCAGTATCGTCAAAAGCAATAATTACATTCGCCATTAAAGCAAATACCGCATAAGGTGCAAATAACATAATGAGATCTACCATTTTCATAACAACTTCATTAAGCGAATCGAAAATATCTATCATGGGTTTGGCTTTCTTTTCACCAATTAGCAATAAGCAAATACCAACAAAAAGAGCAAAAAATATAATCTGAAGCATTTTAGCTTCTCCCATGGCTTGAAAAATATTACTTGGAAATATGTCTACTAAAGCCTGCAAAGGACCTGCATCTTGCTGTGCACTTGCCTTGGCTAATTTATCCGTGACTCCAGCATCATTTTCATATTTTATTTTAATCTTTTCTATAGTATCCTGAGGCATTCCTGTTCCAGGCTTTACCAGATTTACTATTGATAAACCAATGATTATAGCTACAAGTGTTGTACCTACATAAATGGCAATAGTCCGCAATCCCATATCCCGAATTTTAGAAATATCCTTTAAATCGGATATGCCCTTAATCAAAGAGGCCAAGATCAATGGCACTGCTATCAATTTTAAAAGATTTATAAATATGGTTCCAAAAGGAGCAATCCAATCCGTTACAAACTGCTGACCACTAACTGAATTCATAATGAATCCAAAGATGATACCCAATACCATTCCTATAATAATCTTCCAATGTAATGCGAGTTTTTTCATATGTTATTTCTAATGTCTCTTTATTATTTTTAATCTTTTTTCTTTCCTAAAGATATATCATAATCATCTAGCGTTCCAATTATTTTAAGGTTTAGGTAGCGTGTTCTTCTTGTTTTATCTACTTTCATTATATCCTCTTCTCCATATACAGAATCTGCTTTCTTTTTGTTGCCAAAAACTTTATAAAGCGATGCCTTTTTAACTGTTTTCCAAGGTATTCTCAGGTAGTATTCGATATTGTGACTACTATCATGACTACCAGAAAATTCTATATGACCTAAAGTAGACTCAATAGTCATGTTCGGAATAACAACCTTACCTTTATCGATATCTATTTTATTTTGCAGCGTATCAAACTTAATTTTCTTTAGATTTTTGTCTCCAATATAATCAGAAAACATGGACATAGGCTCATAATCTTCAAGTCTTCCTTCTAATATCTTGACATTCATATGAATTTCTGATTGATCCAGGTCTGGTACCATATCCGGATATAATCGTACGTTACCTGTGATTTTTGATGTCAATTTACCATGTAAATTCTCAGATAGCACCTGATCTTGACCAAAATTCTCAAACTTATAAGCAAGTCTATCTATATCTACATTTTGCATAGTTAGATTAGGTTTAAAATAAATATGCTTAGGATCACTACCATTAAAATAACCCGAAAGTTTAAAATTTCCACCAGCAGAGTCAAGATGTAATGTATCTACATAAATAAAATGATCTTTTGTCATTCGCAATTTACCCGAAATATTTTTCAAATCAATTCTATGATACTTCATGCGCTTTACTTCGACATCTAATAGCATATCGGTAAAAGGTAACTCATATATATTAAAGGCTTCGGCATGAGATTTTACATCATCAAATTCATTTTCTACAACAACTTTATTTGGTGGTTCTGGATTAAACTTAAAAAGCGCATCAAAATCAATATAGCTAGATTTCAACATAAGCGAATTATTTTTACTTTTTTCGGCATCTTTACCTAGATGAAAATTTAAATCTGCCTCAAAGTTGGTGCTTCCTATTTTACCTTGTAAATCATTAACAACAAGTTGATCATTCTCAAATTGAAAATGGCCTCGGAAATCTTCAAAAGTATTAGGGTGTAATTGCATTTTTGCTTGCAACTTGTCTAGGTCTAAATCGATAGATTCTAAATTTGAAGCTTTGTAATGCATTGAAGCGTTAAGATGAATCTTTAGGTTTTTAAACATTTCATGTCTATACTCTTTCGGTACGTAATTCTCACCTTTATAAGTAAAAATGTCTTCAAGTTTTAATAATCCTGAGGCCATTGTAAAGTCTAAATCAACATCGCCATTTAGAGTCTCTTGCAACCAAAACCCATAATTATGTGCTAGTCCATTAAGATGAAAATCAGAATCGTCAATATAACCTGTAAAATCGACGATCTTCATGTCATTGTCATCAATAAGGACGTCAGCATGAAAGTCATGAAAATCATGAGGATAATGCTTTAGTTGTGCATACAGACTATCGATAAAAAATTCACCTTTAGGTAAATTCTTAAACTCTGTAAAATCTTTTGCAGAAGCTTTAAAAGACACTCCAGTTTTTAAATTTTGAATTTGCTCATTCATACCTAAACTATCTGCTTCAGAATATTCAGTTAGTTCAGCAATATCAATGAGTTTCGAGGTAATATCTAAATGCGTTTCAATAGTATCACTCGTATGATGAATAATAGCAGGAAAATTTGAAAGTGTACCTGTCATAGCTATATCAGACTTACCTAAAAGCATATCAAACTTATCAATCTGTGCTGTTTTTCCATTTATAACCAAATGCGCATCGAGTCGATCTAATGGCACCGCCAAATCATCAGAGGTAATGCTCAAATTACTCACTGTTAACTCAGTAAAATAAGATTGATCTAAATTATTTAAGGTTAATTCTGGTTCGTTCAAGTCTATAATATCATGAAAATTCATACTTAAGGCTATATTCCCAGATGTATTTTGAATGCTCTTAATATTAAAAAAGTCTGCTACAAATTTTATATTAAAATCGACATCTAATTGCGCGTTGATCTCTGGATGCTCGAAATTTTTGACGATTAAAGAACCTGTAAAATTTCCTCGTTCTAATTTTGCATTCATATTGGTTAAGGCCAACTCCATACTTGCTAAACTGCGATCTTCTCCATTTGTAAAATGGCCGTTAAAACCTAAATCACTTATCCGTCGTCTTTTTTGTGTGTTCTCGAGATAGGCCTTATCTGTTCCGAAGCTCGCCTTAATAAATGGCATTTTGTTATCTGTTATTGGACCATTTATAGTGGCATTAAAATAAATATCACCTGCGTTGTTATAACTTTCTAATACGGGGATAAGGTCATGTGGCGCAAATGCTATGAGCATATCAAAATTTGACTTAGCCCCCTTAACGGTAAGATCTAAATCCATATTTTCTTTAGTATCTAATAATCCCTCTAATTCAAAGTCAGCATGCTCCATGACCACATTAGTAGGTTGTATACTAAGCATCCCTGAGGACTCATTGTAGCTTAAGTCTGTATCAAATTCAAAATGCTTGTTCTTGATATACGTGGTATCACCATTTTTAATAAGATTAAGCTTAAACTCCGTGTCGATATGTGCTTCTATTTGTTCATTTTTAGTTTTAAAGCCGCCATTTGCCCAATAGATATAAGTTTCGACATCCATGTGATTAGATTCATCCAGTTTATGAATATCTAAATTTTTAAGTTTTATCTTCTTAAGATGAATATTTAGTGGTGTTTCACTATCTGAATTCTCACTATTAGTCTTTAAGGCATTTTCAAGGTTATTTGTGCCATCTTGATGCAGTACAAAATTGAAAAATCCTTCTTCTATTAAGAGTGACTGTATATCGTAATTTTGATTTAAAATATCCCACAAATTAAATCCCACATATATATCCTCTACCTGCATAATGATAGGAGAATCATGAGCTTTGGTTTCAAATATTTCTAAATCATCTATTTTAAATGATATATTGGGAAAATTATTAAAAAGAGATACATGGCTTTTACCAACTTTTATGAGTCCTTTGTAATCTGTATTTAATTGAGAGATTTGATTTTGCAGAATAGACTCCTGCTTAGTATAGACTAAGAATAATATGATACCTAAAATGAACATAGGAATTAAACCCAACAATGCAATGAGCCGCCATAATTTATTTCCCCTCAAAGCAAAATATTTCATATCACGCTAAGTTAAGTGCTGCTGAAAATTTATAGTCTACTGGTTTTGTCTAGCAACATATAATCAGCAAGAACCAATGCAGCCATAGCTTCAACAATAGGCACAGCGCGTGGTACTACACAGGGATCGTGTCTTCCTTTGCCTTGCATTTCTACAGTTTCTCCAGAGCTATTTATAGTGTACTGCTTTTGCAGCGTTGTCGCTACAGGCTTAAAGGCTACCCTAAAGTAAATATCCATACCGTTGGAAATACCTCCTTGTACACCGCCTGATAAGTTGGTCTGTGTACTACCATCTTTATTGAATTTATCATTGTGCTCACTACCTTTCATTCTGGCACCACAAAACCCGCTACCATATTCAAAACCCTTAACAGCGTTAATGGATAGCATCGCTTTTCCTAGTTCGGCATGCAATTTATCAAAAACAGGTTCTCCCAAACCAACTGGCACATTTTGCAACACACAAGTTATGGTACCACCAATGGTATCTCCTTGTTTCTTGACTTCCTGTACCTTGGCAATCATCTTTTCTGCAGAGGCTTCATCAGGGCAACGAATCACATTCGATTCAATCTTGGAGAAGTCTAAGTCTTGATAGGGCTTGTCCAAAAAAATATCGCCTACAGAAGATGTAAAGGCATTAATTTTTAAGTTATTCAACATCTGCTTGGCAACAGCACCTGCTACTACTCTACTGGCAGTTTCTCTTGCAGAACTTCGTCCGCCGCCTCTATAGTCGCGAACACCGTATTTTTTGTCATAGGTATAATCGGCATGACTAGGGCGATACACATCCTTTATATGCGAATAATCCTTTGATTTTTGATTGGTATTATGAATTACAAAGCCTATTGGTGTTCCTGTTGTCACACCCTCAAAAATACCAGAGTAAAATTCTACCGTGTCTGGTTCTTTACGCTGTGTTACAATTTTAGATTGTCCAGGTTTACGTCGATCCAGTTCATTTTGAATAGCTTCAAAATCTAGCTTTAAACCTGCTGGGCAACCATCTATAATGCCGCCAATAGCAGGACCATGTGATTCACCAAACGTCGTAAGTTTAAATAATTTTCCAAAGGAATTTCCTGCCATGAAATATAATTTATGCTAATGTAAATCTATTCTATCAGAAACAAAAATGCTTGTTTGGTTTTTGTAATGTTATATCAACGTTAAGAGATTTTTAAAGTACATAAATTCAGTAACATATTAATAACAGTTTACTGATATATAGATAATTATAGTATTACATTCAGTTAACAGTATAGTCGGTTATTTGCAAAACTTAATAGCATGTTTTGAATCTAAAACGAAAAGTAGAAATAGCCGTTGTTTCCGATGTACATCTTGGTACTTTTGGTTGCCATGCTAAACAACTATTAACATATCTAAATAGCATAGAGCCAAAAACATTAATTCTTAATGGCGATATTATTGATATTTGGCAATTTAAGAAACGATACTTTCCGAAATCGCATTTAAGTGTTATCAAAAAAGTTATGGATTTTGCAGCAAATGGCACTGAGGTTATCTATATTACTGGCAACCATGATGAGATGCTAAGAAAATTTACTGATACAGAAATTGGCAATATTTCAATAGTCAATAAAGCTGTATTGGACCTTGATGGCAAGAAAGCTTGGTTCTTCCATGGTGATGTTTTTGATATTTCTATTCAGAATGCAAAATGGTTAGCAAAGCTTGGTGGTTGGGGCTACGATCTCTTGATTCTTTTCAATCGTTTTGTTAACTGGAGCTTGGAAAAATTAGGTAAAGAGCGTTATTCCCTCTCCAAAAAAATTAAAAATAGTGTTAAGGGAGCTGTTAAATATGTCAGCGATTTCGAAACTGTTGCTACAGAATTAGCTATAGAAAATGGCTATGATTATGTGATTTGTGGCCATATTCACCAACCTAAGATGTTACGAAAAGAAACTAAAAAAGGCACAACAACCTATTTAAATTCTGGTGATTGGGTAGAAAACTTCACCGCATTAGAATATCAGTTTAAGCGCTGGAAGATATATAATTACAATAGTGATAAGCTCTCTCCCTTTTTTGCTGATGAAGATTTAAAGGATATGGATGTGAAGGACTTAATTGCAGCAATTACTATTGTTCAGAATCCTAAAAAAGAGAAATCAAATTAGGGCTTCTTTTAAAATGGTGACAGGGTGTTTAGCTACTTTACCTGTACCATCTTTTATTTGATGCCTACAGCTAGTGCCATTGGCCGCAATAATTGTGTCTTCTGAGGCTTTTCTTACCGCTGGAAACAAAGTTTGCTCTCCTATTTGCATACTAATATCATAATGGTTCTTCTCATAACCAAAACTACCAGCCATACCACAACAGCCACTAGGAATTATGGTGACTTTATAATTTTTGGGCAGGTTCATGATATCGAAACTCGACTTCTGATTGGATAGTGCTTTTTGATGACAATGCCCATGAAACTTAATGGTTCTTTCGGCTTTGGTAAATTGTTCTACTTTGATATGACCTAATTCTATTTCTTTCTGAATAAATTCCTCGATCAGAAAAGTATGCGTCGCAATGGATTGAGCCGCATCTTTGTCATCTGCCAGTTTTAAATATTCATCCTTAAATGTGAGTATGGCCGAAGGCTCTATTCCAACGAGATGGTGCTCTGAATTCACCTTATTTTTTAGATAGGCTACATTGGTATTTGCCAAAGCTTTTGCTTCTTTCAAAAACCCTTTAGAAATATAACTTCTTCCACTTTCTAAATTACTTAAAAATAGAACTTTATATCCTAATGAATTAAGTAAAACTTCAATATCTGTTGCAATATCAGATTCTAGATAATTGATAAATTCATCAACAAATAGATAGACTGTTTTAATAGGTTGTGTAACATGATTATTTTTAGCGACTTTTTCGAAAGACTTAGTGATTTTAGGAAAACTTCGTTTGGGATGAATACCTAAGGCTAACTTCAAATAACCTGCCACGAACTTGGTTCGAAACAAGGCATTAGACAAACCAGAGAACTTTGAAGCCATCTTGTTATATGTCGTAGAGTTAGCAAAGAACTTATCTTTAAAACTAAAACCGTTGGCGTTTTGATACTGATACTGAAACTCCGCCTTAAGACTAGCCACATCAACGCTACTTGGACATTCACTGGCGCAAGCCTTGCAGCTTAAGCATAAATCAAAAACCTGCTTCAATTCTTCATGATTAAACTTATTGGCTTTATCTGAATTAGTTAAATACTCACGCAGCGCATTGGCTCTGGCCCTTGTGGTATCTTTTTCGTTTCTAGTAGCACGATAACTAGGACACATTGTCCCCCCAAATTCTGGCAACTTTCTACAATCACCTGACCCATTACATTTTTCGACCTCCCTAAGAATACCTTGTGATGCTGAAAAATCCATGACTGTTTCAATTCGTGGTTCTGCCCTGTCGACTTCATAACGCAAGTTCTTATCCATAGGAAATGCCTCTACAATCTTACCTGGATTAAAAATACCACTAGGATCGAAAGCCGATTTAATGCGCTTTAAAATCTCATAATTGTCTTTACCTATCATCATTGGGATAAACTCAGCGCGCACAATGCCATCACCATGTTCCCCTGACATGGAGCCTTGATATTTTTTAACCAATTTTGCTACATCCGTAGTTATTTGTCTAAACTGTTTAACATCTTCGGAGCTTTTTAAATCCAGTATCGGTCTGAGGTGTAACTCTCCTGCGCCAGCATGCGCATAGTACACCGCTTTTTGATCGTATGTAGCCATTAAGGCTGTAAATTCCGAAATATAGTCATCTAAATCACCCAAAGCTACTGCAGTATCTTCAATACATGCTACAGCCTTTTTATCGCCAATCATATTACCCAAAAGGCCTAAGCCTGCTTTTCGCAATTCTAATGCTTTATCAATTTCGGCACCTTTTAGAACTGGTGCCGCATAACTTAGACCAAGCTGATTCACACTTTGCAAAACATCAGAAACATCACTATTAAGTTTTTCAGATGTTTCTGCTTTCAGTTCACACATCAAAATAGCAATAGGATGACCTTCGATAAAAAACCTATTGCTTTGTTGCGCTTTATTATGTTTCGTAAGATTAAGTATTGAATCGTCCATCATCTCGCAAGTATGGAGATGGTGTTGCATTAAAGGCCTTATGGCTTTCATGCAATTTTGAATACTTTCAAAATGTAAGGCTATCATAGCATTTTCAGCTGGAGGTAATTCATCCAATTGTAAGGTAATCTCAGTCGTAAATGCCAAAGTTCCCTCACTACCAGACAATAACTTACACATGTTGAAGTTTGAATCTGAACTAGAACATGAAGTCGAAAATACATCCGCTTTCAACAATTCATCAATGGCATAGCCTGTATTTCTGCGATGGATATCTGGTTTGGGAAAGTTATTGTGAATCTGCTCCTGAACAGCTTCAGATCTTAATTCTTCAAAAACGGTTCTATAAATATAGCCTTCAAGCGTTTCTAAATTTTGCTTCTGTTCAAATTCTTCCTTAGAAATGCTAGTGAATTCCACCTCACTTCCATCACTCAATATGGTCTTTAAACGTATCACCTTATCTCGTGTAACTCCATACTGAATAGAGGTTGTTCCAGATGAGTTATTACCAACCATTCCACCAATCATACAGCGGTTAGAGGTTGACGTATTCGGTCCAAAAAACAAACCAAAAGGCCTTAGGAAATTATTCAATTCATCTCGTACAACACCAGGCTGTACTGTTACCGTTTTTTCTGTTTCACTGACCCCAACGATCTTGTTAAAATATTTGGAAACATCTACCACTATGCCCTTTCCAACAACTTGTCCTGCTAAGGACGTGCCTGCTGTTCTAGGAATTAATGAGATGCCATTTTCAGCAGCAAATCTTATAAGTGCCTTTATGTCATGGACATCTTTCGGAAGAGCAACAGCAGTTGGCAACATTCTGTAAACCGAAGCGTCTGTAGCATAGAGTTTTAGCATTAAATCATCAAAATAAAGCTCACCATTAAGCTTAGATTTTAATTGTTGTAATACTCTATTTTGACTCATCTGATAGGATAAATATGCTCATAAAACTATAAAGAAAACCAATATAAAAATGGTTTTGGCGTTATTTTTGCAAAGATTATTGAAATCAATAAAAAAACGACATATTATGAGAAAATTAATTTTAGCAACATTTGCAATTTTTGTAGGATTCGCATTTACCAATGCACAAGAGATAGCCGATAACGCTATTGGGCTAAGAATTGGTGATGACGATGGCTTTGGTACGGAAATATCGTATCAACGTGCCCTAGGAGATAATAATAGATTAGAGGCGGATTTAGGTTGGCGAAGTGGCAACAATTATGACGGGTTTAAATTAACAGGGCTTTATCAATGGGTTTGGCAACTCGATGGTGATTTTAACTGGTATGCTGGCGCTGGTGGTGGTATAGCCACATACAGCGTAGATTTACCGGGAAATGATGACTTTGATGACACTTTCTTTTTTGTGGCTGGTGATATCGGGATTGAATACAGCTTTGATATTCCACTATTACTGTCGTTGGATTTTAGACCAGAGATTGGATTTGGAGATTTTAGAGACGATTTAGGCTTTGATATTGCTCTAGGTGTAAGATATCAATTCTAGAGAAAAATTTCAATCATTTATAAAGCCGCCTCCTGAGAGGTGGTTTTTTTAATTAGGTTGCTTCTCACTCAAATATTTCCAATATCGCTTGGGAACATGCCTAATATGTAATTTCATGTTTTTTCTTGATGCTATATTCGTGCTTTTAAAATAATCTTGCCATAATTTCTGAAACTCAAATTCTTGTTCTGTAAAATAATCTGAATCTGTTTTAGTGAAATCAAAACCTACAGGAAAATTCATGTTTACGATGTCAACCTTATCTAAATCATAAAACAATCCGTAACGTCTTTTAATATCATAAATGACCCATTTTTGATCTGCGTATCGTCGTTTAAAATGCTTTTGAATCAAGGGTAACACATTGAAATCTGGTTCTATATTAGCGAAATAAATATGATCCTTGGTTAATCTAAAACGCACAAAAGCTTCCATCCGATGCTTTTCTCTACCAACCATTTTGGCCATTTGAGCGACTTTTAAAATTGATGGATGTGAGTAATCCTTGTCCACCGCACGGTCTCGGGAAAATGCATATTGTATATAATCTAGCAAGGTATTCTCAATACCTGATTGTTCACTCAAAAATGCATAGTATAATTGGCACCGACCATGAGTCGAAAGTTTCGCTTTAAGCCCTTTCCATACGCGATTAGCCTTGGATTCTTCAGTAATAATGGTTTCATTATCCGAAAACAGCTCATTTTGTGCTGCAAATTCATTCTGAATATTAACATGTCCTGTTTTATGCTCAAACACATGGAACACCGCACTTAAGAAACCATCAAACGTGCCATCGTATGTTAGGTTTTTTTCTTGCATCTATCCAAATAAGCTTAACTGATTACTTAAACTTTTACGGTACTTACTCGTAGAATTCTGAAGAATAAAGCCTTTAATTTTTTCAGAGGTTAAATCACGACGTTCAAACTGATTGCTATTACATATTATAAAATACTGTGCCCTATTCAAGGCCACACCAATCTTTTTAAGGTGCTCCCAATTGAGGCGTCTAAAACGTCTAGCATTTATGATTTTATGTACGGATTTCATACCTAATCCGGGTATCCTGGCCAACATTCTTTTGTCGGCCATATTTATATCTACAGGGAATTCGTGTAAGTTTCTTAAAGCCCAACTTAATTTTGGATCAATATCCAAATCTAGGTTTTGATGGTGTCGATTCAAAATTTCACTTATATCAAAACCATAAAAACGCATCAGCCAGTCGGTTTGATAAAGTCTATTCTCACGGAGCATTGGCACATCACTTCCTATTTTTGGCAAACGATCGTCATAGCTAATTGGCACGTAACCCGAATAATAGACGCGCTTTAGATTAAAGTTTTTATAAAAGTGGTTTGAAGTCTGCATGATCTGAAAATCATTTTCACCACTTGCGCCAATAATCATCTGCGTACTCTGTCCAGCAGGAGCATATTTTGGTGTGCTTTTTATAATCTTCTTTTCTGCTTTATATTGAATAATTTCATTCTTTACCTTAACCATAGGCTTTATAAAATCCTCACGCTTTTTATCAGGCGCCAATCGTTTTAGTCCTGATGTTGTAGGAATTTCAATATTAACACTCAACCGATCGGCATAAAGACCGGCTTCGCGCATTAATTCGTCTGATGCACCAGGAATGGATTTTAAATGAATATAACCATTAAAGTTTTCTTCTAACCGCAATTTCTTAGCTACCGCTACCAAGCGCTCCATGGTATAGTCGGCACTCTTGAAAATCCCTGAACTCAGAAATAAGCCCTCTATATAATTCCGCCTATAAAAATTAATGGTAAGATCTACCACCTCTTGAACCTTAAATGCAGCACGCTTTATATCATTGCTCTTTCTTGTTACACAGTATGCACAATCAAAAATGCAGTAATTAGTCAGCAAAATTTTTAAAAGTGATACACAGCGACCATCTTCGGTGTAGGAATGACAAATTCCCATACCAGTAGCATCACCTAAACCTTTATTGATATTAGCTCGTTTACTTCCACTGCTGCTGCATGATACATCATATTTAGCCGCATCGGCAAGGATTTTAAGTTTTTCTTGAGTTCTCTGAAATGACATTTGGGGCTTTTTACAAATTTACTACAAAAAATAGTTAAACAATGCTACATTATATAGTAATAAGTAAAAATTTGGATATGAGTTTTGTGATAATCTTTTAAACTACAAGGATAAAATTTATGTAATTTTGCACATCTAAAATCATGTATAATTAAAAGATTACCGCTTTTGCGGCAAAACTATGAAAGACACTGCATTATCCTCTACTCATGAAGCGCTTGGTGCTAAAATGGTTCCTTTTGCTGGTTACAATATGCCTGTACAATACGAGGGCGTTAATATAGAACACGAAACCGTAAGACATGCTGTAGGTGTATTTGATGTGTCCCACATGGGTGAATTTTTGATAGAGGGTCCAAATGCCTTAGACTTAATTCAGAAAGTATCAAGTAATGATGCCTCTAAACTAGAAGTTGGAAAAGCACAGTATAGTTGCTTACCAAACGACGATGGTGGTATTGTAGACGATTTAATCATTTATAAAGTCAAGGAAGATAACTACCTCCTTGTGGTTAATGCTAGCAATATAGAAAAGGATTGGAATTGGATTTCATCCAAAAATGATGTTGGTGCTCACATGCGTGATTTAAGTGAAGACTATTCATTATTGGCCATACAAGGACCAAAGGCAGTGGAAGCTAT
Source organism: Winogradskyella flava (assembly GCF_014243395.1). Lineage (GTDB taxonomy): Bacteria > Bacteroidota > Bacteroidia > Flavobacteriales > Flavobacteriaceae > Winogradskyella > Winogradskyella flava. Next base: position 357,018 of record NZ_JACLCP010000002.1, read on the forward strand.
GCAATCTTTATCGAGTCATGATCTATCTGCTATAAAATTCTACAACTTTGTCGTAGGTGATTTTGCAGGCATAGAACACGTTATTATTTCTGCCACTGGATATACGGGAAGTGGTGGTTTTGAAATCTATTGCAAAAATTCTGAGGTTAAGCAAATTTGGGACGAGGTTTTGAAAGCTGGTTCGGAATATGGTATTAAACCTATAGGCTTAGCAGCCAGAGACACATTACGATTAGAAATGGGTTATTGTTTGTATGGTAATGATATTGACGATAGCACCTCTCCTATCGAAGCCGGTTTAAGCTGGATTTGCAAATTCAACAAGAAATTTACCAATAGCGAAGCCTTAAAAGCAGAAAAAGAACGTACTCCTGAGCGTAAATTGGTCGCCTTTAAATTAGATGATCGTGGCATACCTCGCCAAGGTTATGATATTGTGGATACTAATGGAAACGTTATTGGCAATGTAACTTCGGGCACCATGAGTCCGAGTTTAGGTGTTGGCATAGGACTAGGTTATGTGCCAACCGTATTTGCGAAAGTTGATAGCAAAATCAATATTCAGGTTCGTAAAAAAGCGATACCAGCTACCGTTGTAAAATTACCATTCTATAAAGGCTAGTTTAGGAGAATCCGAACGATTAATGAAGGAGAGCAACAGCAAGCATCGTATACTTATTCTAGGAGCTAGTGGCTATATTGGGCACTCTATCTACAAGGAACTTGGTCCATATTTTAGAACTTTTGGGACCTATCGTACACCGCGAAAGGAGTTTGAGGCCAACAAGCAGTTTTTTCAATATAATGTCGAAGAGGATGATGTTTACGAGATTTTAGAAGCCTGCAAGCCAACCATCATTATCTCAACATTACGAGGAGACTTCAATGCACAGATTATAGCACACCAACATATTACCGAATATATTTTAGATACTGGTACTAAAGTCATCTTTCTATCCTCTGCCAATGCGTTTGACGCCTATAGTAAATATCCAAGTTATGAACTGGATAAAACCTTAAGTCATAGTGTTTATGGGCATTTTAAAATAAAAATTGAAAACATGCTTCTACGCTTGCCTAAAAAGCAAGTCGCCATATTGCGTCTGCCAATGGTATTTGGCGTCAATTGCCCTAGAATACAGGAAATAAAATCGCTTATTTCCGATAATGAAGCTGTGGAAATTTTTCCAAACTTAATCATGAATGTAACCTTAGATAAAAAGGTAACGCAACAGATCCATTATATCATTAACAGAAATAAGTACGGTGTTTTTCATTTGGGAAGCACGGATTTGGTCCATCACGATGAGTTCATTAAAGAAATTTTGGCATTTGTTTCAGAAAAGAAAGCACTTTTAAAGCATGTGTTCACCACAAACGATGATCGTTACTTAGCGGTATTACCAAAATACAATAAGCTACCCAAACATCTTCAAATTACAAGTCAAACGGTTTTGGAGGAGCTTCAAAAATAGTTTGCAATCACAGTATTTAATTTTCAGCATTCAGGATTAAAGCAAGGAAATATACTACACGTTAGTCTTTGAAATAGTTCTCGGTACGATTTTTTGATAAAAATTCACTCGAACTGGCCTTTTGGAAGCTCTTTTAATCTAAAATGGATTATTGGTAATAAGATCATATTTTTCTTGTTACGCTTGCGATGTTTTATTAATTTTAAATGTATCAAAATGCCATTATGAAATTAGACGACGCCACTATAGAAAAAAAATTGCTCCACTTTCCTGATTGGGAGTACCACAACAATGCAATCCATGCCGAATTTGAGTTCGACAATTTTAAGGATTGCTTTAGTGCCATGAGCCGCATTGCTTTTGAGTGTGAAGCGCAGAATCATCATCCCGACTGGACCAATGTTTATAACATCTTAAAAATATCCTTATCGACACATGATGCTGATGGTGTAACCAACAAGGATTTTAAGCTAGCAGAAGCCATTGAGACTATAGTAGAAGTTGAGGAATAAGGTTCCTTTTGTCCTTGGGGCATTTGCCCCATTAGGAAAAAACTAGTAGTCTGAGATAGATTTATAAAACTCCAATATTTTACTAAATTTGCGAGACCTAACTTTAGGCAATTTAAATACATAATAACTTAGTAACTTCAATCTATGGGAAGAGCTTTTGAATTTAGAAAAGCAAGAAAAATGAAACGTTGGTCTGCCATGAGCAAGGCCTTTACGCGTATCGGCAAGGACATTGTTATGGCCGTAAAGGAAGGTGGTCCAGATCCGGATAGTAACTCGAGATTAAGAGCAGTGATACAGAATGCTAAGTCTGTAAACATGCCAAAGGATAATATAGAACGTGCCATAAAGCGCGCAAGTGATAAGAATCAAGGTGATTACAAGGAGGTACTTTTTGAGGGCTATGCGCAACACGGTATTGCTGTACTCATAGAAACTGCCACAGACAATAATACACGTACTGTTGCCAACGTGCGCTCTTATTTTAATAAATGTGATGGGAGCTTAGGTACCTCAGGATCCGTAGTATTTATGTTTGACCATACCTGTAACTTTAAAATTAAAGGCGACGATTTAGATTTAGAAGAATTAGAGTTAGAGCTTATAGATTTTGGCGTTGAGGAGATTTTTGAGGATACGGACGAAAATGAGGCAGGTGAAGAAGAAACGAGTGTGATGATCTATGCACCGTTCGAAAGTTTTGGCAGCATTCAAAAGTATTTGGAGGACAATAACATTGACATTGTTTCTTCTGGATTTGAACGTATTCCTCAGGTCACCAAAAAGCTAACACCAGAACAGGTTGAAGATGTCGAGAAGCTTATTGAAAGGCTGGAAGAAGATGATGACGTGCAGAACGTGTATCATACTATGGAAGAAACTACTGAATAAATTTCTATGTAATAGTTAGAGAGGGCTTGTGCCCTCTTTTTTATTTTAAATAAAAAATGAAACCAACACTAGCCTTTTTAGTACTAGTATTTACAACTATAGCTTATTGCCAAGATGCATTTGTATTTAATGAAAATGGCATAACACCAGGACATATAATATTTAAAGTTGACAGTGCCCCTAAAGCAGCTTTGTACGCCAAAACACTTCTATGGATAAAAAATACTGATGCTGTTGTTGATGTGTATGCAGAAAATGACTTTATTCAACTTACAGGCACTACAACTAATTCTATAAATGAAGGTAAACGGTATTTCCACATGAAATACGTCATTAAGATTAGCTTTGAGAATGAAACCTACAAGTTTGAACTTTTGGAGATCCAATTAAAGGCAAATAGCAAATATGATATGGGCTGGATGGATTTTAACCTTAAAGACGGCAGTCCATTCTTTAAAAAAGGTAAGGTAATAAAGAAGTTAAGGTCTTATGTAATTGATATTCCAAAAATATTAAATGAGTTAAATACAAATCTTTATAATTACTTAATTGCAGAAGAAGATTGATGTTTTAAAGTATAATGACATTTATGGCCCATTGCGTCTTGAATTACCTACTCTGAAATTCCCAGCTGCTGGACAATAGGTTCCTCGCTTTTTGCTATCTTAGTCTCTACGCAACGAAACCATAGCCAAAACCGTTGTAATTCATTATGACCAACCATTAAGATTCCCGCTTTCTCGGGAAATAGAATATGATAAAATTCTTTAGAAAAATTAGACAAAATTTACTTTCAGAGGGAAAAACTGGAAAGTATTTCAAATATGCTTTTGGAGAAATTATACTTGTAGTCATTGGTATTCTAATTGCGCTTCAGATTAATAATTGGAATGAAAACAGAAAAAACAAGATTACTGAAGCTGATTATTACTGTAGGATTTTAGATGACTTTGAACTCAATGAGAAGTTAATTGATAAAAATTATGCGCTAACAACCAACAGAATAAAACTCACCAAAGAGCTTATAATAGATTTAAACAACATACCAAATGATAGGAGTATAATTCTGAACAAATTTACTGCTGCTTTAAGACACGATGTTTCTGCACCCAGTAACATTACTTTTGAAGATTTAACATCTTCGGGACAGCTAAAACTGTTATCAGATATTAAATTAAAGAATAGACTGATTGAGTACAGTACATTTTTGAACAATACTTTAAATCTACTAAAAGAAAATCGGAATGAAGTTGTTAAAAGATATACAGATTTTGAGCTTATAACTGAATTAGGGTATCAAGATATTGAATATATGAAAAAGGAGCTTGATAAGGAACATATTGCTTTATTGCCAAACACTAATTGGACCAACGATCCTACTCACCCATATTTCATAAAATTTCAAGACAACCTCGTTTTTATTTTAGGTATGCAAATTAGGCAGAGACAACATTTGTCTAATTTAAGACAAGAATTACAGGAACCCATAGAACTATTAAAAGACAAAAAGTGTAAGTAACCATGCACAAACAAGTTGTGCGTCATACGAAAAAGGAACAACAGCATTATAGAAAACGCGAAAACGGAATAAAACAAATACTAAATAAGCAGAATTATGAAAAATTCAACCAACCGACTGACTTTATTTGCAACACTTTTTGTATTAACTTTTGGAATTCAAAGTTGTGACCAAAAACAAAGAAAAGAAACCAAGGAGATTGAAAAAGAAGCAAAAGTTGAATCCGAAAAACCTGAATACTTTCTGTTACGACCTGAAGTTGAAAAAGCTTACGGGTATTCCCACGCTGTGAAAATTGGAAATAGCATTAAAATTTCAGGAGCTGTAAGTATGGACGATGCAGGAAATCCAGCTGCTGTTGGCGATATAGAACAGCAAATGAAAAACTGTTATGCTGACTTGGAAAAAATATTAAAACATTATGGTTGCACGTTTGACGATGTTATAAAAGAAGACATTTTTACAACTGATATGGCACAAATGCTGGAAAAATCGGCATATCGAGCTGAAATTTATAAAAACGGATTTCCAACTGGTTCTTGGCTTGAAGTAAAAGGATTAGCATTGCCAGAATTTATGGTTGAAATCGAACTGGAAGTACATAAATCGGAATAAAAAGTACGAACACACAACAATGTATGACCTGAATTACGGCGGATTCGACTACGTTCGAATCCACTCGGAATTGCTAAAGTATATGCTAAACCGAAAAACAATAACTTTAAACCCGTAACTGACGGTTATACAAAACAGTTATGGAGTATTAAAAATGAAGAAAATTAAGATTCTATATTTACTGATAGTAGTTTGTACTGATTGCGGTCAAAACAATACCTCAAATAATAAAACAGACGAAAAACTGGAGAAAGACTCCTTGACTGCCTTAGTAAAGCCAGAAGTAAATGGAGAATTTGCAATCTATGAACATGATTTGTCAATGTATAACGAAAAGTATTTAATGCGAATTACCCCTTCTGTGGATTCTATTAATAGCAAATATGAATCCTATATTCTCTTGACTAAAAAAACTGACACTATTTTCAATAAGAGAATAAATATAGATTCATTAGGGCAGACTATAATAAAGCATAAAATATTTGCAGACAGTACTGAACACTCTAAAATTACTACTGATTACGAACTTAGAAGAATAGTATACCATGGAGTAAGAACGAATAACTTGTATTTCGAAGCTGATATAGCATCAACAGTAGGAACAAAGGATTTAAAAGTTCTATTTCAACTTTCGTATTTATACAAAGGAGAAATAGGAAAATTGTTTGTAAACGGATTTAGTGAAAAAGGCTGGGAAAACAATACTGGAGAAATTGACAATAAAAAGAATAGAATAATAATAAATCCATAACAATATTTATAGTGCATAGCACCCTTCCGGATACTACGACACCATACAAGGACCGTTACTTGCAAGCTGAATAAAAATGAAAGAAATAGAAAACACAAACGAAAACATCAAACTTTATTCATCAAAAGCAATCGGTGGAGCAACTTTTTTGGGTGGGCCTTTAGCGGCTGGATATATGATTAGTGAAAATTTCAAAGCATTAGATAAACCAGATGATGGTAGAAAATCATTAATAATTGGGATTGCTACAACAATAGTTCTTTTTGGTGGAATGGTTATGCTACCTGAAAGAATAATTGATAAAATTCCAAGGCAATTAATTCCACTAATATATACTGGAATTATATGGGGAATTGTTGAATGGACACAAGGAGACGTATTAAAAGCGCATAAAGAAAATGGCAATTCATTCTTCTCTGGCTGGAAAGCTGCTGCAATAGGACTGATATCACTTATAATAATCGGTATTGGGATATTTGGATATGTATACATAGAATCTAATAATCCTGCTTACAAAATTTATGACACGAAAATTGCTGAATTCTCAAAAAACGAAAGTGAATCATTGACTTTTTATGACAATATTAATTTTAAAAGTAACTCAACCTTGTTATCGGAATTAGATAATAAAGTGATTCCAAAATGGGAAAGGAATATCCAACTAATTAATGAATTAGAGAACATAGATGGTTTACCATCTGATTTATTAGACCAAAATAAAACTTTATTAACATATTCGGAATTGAGACTTGAAGCATTTTTATTAATCAAAAAAGCAATTTCTGAAGATACAGGCAAATATGATACTCAACTGAATATGTTGAATATCAAAATTGAGAATGAATTGAATAAACTGAATTAAAGCGAGCAGGTAACAACGTGTATAGTTAATTGCGCTGAATCGATTAATAGAAAGATTATTTCCGACATTTCATTATCTTAGTTTCTTTAGAAAAATCGAACTAGCTCAGCTAATCACTTTTTCCCCACTGCGAATTTTCGCCTTAAAAGGCTCATCTGAAGATAAAAGATCCAGCTGAAATTCGCAACGAAACCATAGCCCAACCGTTGTGCTCAATTATGAAAAAACTCAATATGAAATTCATTCAGATTATAGTACTTATTTCAATTTTACTTGTTGGGTGCTCTAAACAGGACAAAAAACAATCAACAATAGATGAATTAAACAAAACACCTGAAGTTCTTGTAGGAACAGAAAGTAGAGTTTTAAGTTCATATCGATATGATGGGAATATCATTGACAACCTTTACAAAGAAGCACTTAGTAAAAATCAAAACCTGGAAGAATTAAATGACCGTATCGAAGAAATCTCTTCAGACAGTTTATCAGACAAAACAAAAGACTATTTAAAATATAGAAGTGTCAATAAAAGATATTGGACTTCGGCAAAAAGTTATGCTAATAACTTAAATGATAGCCTTTGGAAAGTTGAAATGCTTGATATAATTGAAAAGTTAGAATCGAGCTATGAAAAAAGAGTTACAAATCATGAAAGCAGAATTGATTCAATTGAGGCACTTAAATCGACTTTAAAAGATAAACTTATTCTATTGAAATTATTCATTACTGAACCTATGATACATAATTATCAGTCTAATGAATTACCTAATGTTGAGCAACTGGAATCGCTAATAAAAGATTACAAAAAAGCAATTGAGGATTCAAAGGAATATATTAAAATCAATAAATAACTGCACACAACAATGGCTATAAGTAATTGCTTGTTCTCGCCTACTTCTGAAAATTGATACTCACAGTTCACTACGTTCATGTCTATTCGGTTTGTATTTGCTAAATTAGTTGCCGAAACAAGCAACGAAATCATGAACAAACACCTTGCCAACAAGCCGACTAAAAAACCTCTAAATTGAAAATTAAACAGAACTATTTAAAAGGGAAATCCGTTTTCATAGTTTCATTAATCGTAATCGGAATTACAATTCTGACAGTTTATCTAACTGGAATAAATTACAACCGAAGTCTGACTTCCAATCTCTATTTGTCACTCGGAATAATTGCAACAGCCCTATTCCTTTTTATGACTTATGGACTTTATACTGGAATTGGACTGATTGACAACTTTCCAAAATTTCGGAATTTTAAAAGAGGCGACATAATGGGAAATGCTTCACCGACTTTCGACACGCCTTCAATTGAAGTTGGAGACGGAATTGGTGGACTAATTTTATCAATACTACTATGGATTGGAATGACAATTTTAATAATTGTGTTATTACTCGTCTTGGAAGCTGTATTTTGGTTTTCACTATTTATAATTTTAGCAATGTTGTATTGGATTTTCTTTAGAGCATTAAAGTTTGTTTTTAATAAATCAAAAGGTACGAAAGGAGATATTGGAATTTCAGCAGTTTACTCGCTGACATATACTCTACTCTATGTTGGTTGGATTTTCGGAATCGTTTATCTGACTGATATAATAAAATAAAGCCTGTTGGCAACAACGCATATAGCACATGCCTCTTTAGACACCAAAAATTTATCTATCTTTAAACTAGATAAATTTCGTGTATGTCACTCAACCGATGAACGGCACGTGCCATATGCGAGGACATTGTGCTTCATTATCAGAAACCAATAAGATTCCCGCTTTCTCGGGAAATAGAATATGATAAAATTCTTTAGATTATTGAAACACAATTCTGCAAAGCAAAATCGAATGTCCTGTGGACATTTGGTTGAGATAGCCGCTTGCGGACAATCTAAATGCTTAAATTAGATTTATGATAAAGTTTTTTAGAAAAATCAGATTCGACCTTATGGAGAAAAACAAAACTGGAAAGTATTTGAAGTATGCTATTGGAGAAATAGTTCTTGTCATTATTGGAATTTTAATTGCACTTTCAATAAACAATTGGAATACGAACAGAAAACTTAAATCTGAAGAACAGAATCTTCTTAAAGACCTTCGAATAGAAATAAAAAATAACATTGATGAACTTTCAATTGCAATTAATGAACATGAAAAATCTTATGCAGTAGCGCAAGAGTTTAAGAGTCTTTTTAAAAATAGAGTCGCTTTTAATGAAATGCCGGATAGTACATTCTTAAAAAAATGGCGAAGATTAAATCAGAACTGGACTTTTGACCCAAATAAAGGAATTTTAAAATCAATTATTTCTTCAGGTCAAATCAATAATCTTTCGAATAAGGAACTTAAATATACTTTAGCATCTCTTGAAGATATTATTACAGATGCCTTTGAAGATACAATGAAAATAGAAAAAAGAAGAGATAACTTAATAAAAGAGATATTTGTAGACGCACATATTATTAATAATAATGAAATTCTGAATTTTGAACCAAAGCGATTTTATGATAATCCAAATTTCAGATTGCTTGTCATATATTTTGACGAAGTTCGAAATGATGGATTAAAAGAAGAGTACGAACTAAAAAAAACCATGAATCGTATTCTTGAACTAATTGAAATGGAAATAAAAAAATAACGAAAGCACAACACCGTGAATAATTCATTGCTAGTACTCGCCTACTTACGAAAATTGCATCGCCAGTTCGCTACGCGCGTGTCCGCTAGAATTTTCTATTTTTGATTGAATACTATCATGAAAAACAATTTCAAAATCTCAAGGATTCAAGAAAATGATATTGAGAGATTCATAGAACTTATAGAACTACTGAATGAGGTTTTCGAGGAATCTAATAAAGTAGCTTCAAAAAGACAATTGAAGAAACTATTAAATAAACCAGATTTTTATGCAATTGCAGCAATTCATGAAAATAAAATTATTGGAGGACTGACTGCATATCAACTAGAAAAATATTATACTGACAAAAGTGAACTATATATTTATGACATAGCGGTTAAAGTAGAGCTTCAAAACCAAGGAGTAGGAAAAGAATTAATTGACCATCTAAAAAATTATTCAAGTAATAATGGAATTGAAACAATTTTCGTTGAAGCACACTCGGAAGATGAACAAGCAATTAAGTTTTACAAATCTACATTTGGAAAAGGAGAAAAGGTTGACCACTTTAATTTTGAAATAAAAACAACACACAACAATGATTATAAGTAATTGCCTGTTCTCGCCTACTTCTGAAAATTGCTTCGCACAGTTGGCTATGCTTGTGTCCGCTGGAATTTCCTATCTGTGATTTGTTTGTTAACTTAGTCGCTAAACCACGCAACCAACCATACTCAAAACCGTTGTATTACATTTGAGAAAATGAGAATATTATTGATTTTATTGATTGGATTTTTAGGTCTGACAGCTTTTTCACAAAATTCATATTCTGACAAGAGTTACGAATTATTGTCTAAGCGAAAAGACAGCCTTTTATTTTCATTCTTTTCGACAAAAACTCAGCGGAATATTGTTCTAGAAACGAATGGAAAAGATAAAAACACATATTCAATCAACTCAAGTGAGACCCAGAAAATCATAGAGATTTTTAAAGGATTTGGACTTTTGAAAATTGATAATCTTATTCCTGCAGATAATCCTGACTTCGACTATCAAATTAATGATTCTACAAAATTGTTTGTTATTATTGGTAGAGAGGACTTTGACTTTTATTTGGCCATTCGTGATTTAAAAACGGCGGAATTAGTTCTTGAAAAATTAATTGAGACACTCGAATATGATGAAGTTTTTACAGAATTTAAAAAAGAAATAAAAACGTAGTTCAACAAAGTGTATAGCTCATTGCGGCTGAATTCCTAATCGGAATTTCAAGCCTTTTTGCTATCTTTCGGTTACGGCGGAAATCATAGCTGATTTTATTCATGGAATGACTAGTTTTAAACTAATGTATTCACGAATCCTAAGGATTTACGCAACGAACTTTACACAAACACGTTGAAACAAATAAGAAAAACAGTAAGACTATTTGTTCAATGGGGACTAAACATAACGTTATGAAAAAAAATATTCTTATTCTTTTTGTGGTTTTATCTACAATAATTTCTCATTCAATGGTCAATGCGCAAGATTTACATGAAACAAATGCGCCAGAATTTGAGTTTACAGATATTAATGGAAATATTATTTCTACTGAGAATACTATTGGTAAAGTAGTTGTATTGAACTTTTGGTTTGTAGGCTGTGCGCCTTGTTTAGAAGAAATACCAGCATTGAATGAAATTTATGAAAAGTACAAAGAGAACTCTGATGTTGTATTTGCCTCTGTTACTTATGACGATCAAAAAAAAGTAAAGAGAAGTTTAAAGAAATATAATTTTGCGTATCCTATTGTTACCAACGCTAAGGAAACTTGCAATGTATTTCAAATCAACGGCTATCCGACCAATATTGTTATTGATAGAAAAGGAAAAATCTACTTTAGTTTTACTGGTGGATTTTCAGGTATTGGAAAAGTTGTGTCCAAATCTATTGAAGGAGCTTTAGAAATCAATGATTAATGAAATATTCAGTTGAAAATATTGCCAAAGAATATTTACTATTTTTAATTCGTACTGATTCCTTACGCAGAAATCACAACTGATTTCACGCAACGAAACCATACACAAACACTGACCAGCATTAAAACCCTTTGATATGAAAAAACAAATTTTGATAGTATTATGTATCGGATTTGCACTTGGGTGTAATTCGAATAAAGAAGGAGTGAAAATAGATAAAAGTATAGAATCGGAAAGAATAATTCGGACGATTGATAACTGGAATGAAGGATGGGATAAAAAAAATGTTGAATTAGCGATTTCGGACTATTCTGAAGATATTGATTGGACCAATGCCTTTGGCGATAGAATTAAATCAAAGTCAGAATTAAGAGCATTACTTAAAGAAATTTTTGCAATGAACTTCGTTATGGAAGGTACTGACAATTATCAAAATGATGATGTACAATTTCTAACTGATGACATTGCATTATTGCGCTCAACCAATATAAGAACAGGTCAGAAATGGAGTGATGGTACTTTTATGAAAGATCGATACATACACCACTTACGGGTTTATAAAAAAATAAATAATAATTGGAAAATAACTGACCATATGATTAGTCAAGCACAGGAAAAAAAATAAACACGACTCGCCAACACCATGTATAATTCATTGTGCTGGAATTTTAAACGGAAAATCCCTACCTTTCAATCATTACTTGATTGTCAAGGAATGGCCCTTGCAGACAATTCAAAAATGAAATCATAGCCACACCTTTAGCGGCAGGCAGAATAGAATAAAGACTCAACAATTGATTCTATGATTACCATAAATCCATACATCTACTTTGACGGAAATTGTGAAGAAGCGTTTAATTTTTACGAATCAGTCTTTCGGAAAAAGATAAGCCATATAAGTAAATATGGTGACGTACCTACGTCTGACAAAACTCTTTTTCAAGAATCTGATGAAAAAATTATGCACGCCACCTTACCTATAAGCAATGAAACCATGCTAAATGGCTCAGACAATTCATTGGCCTATAAAGAAATGATAAAATACAAATCCTTTTCCCTTATCATTCATGCCGATAGCAAAGAAGAGGTTGACCGAATGTTCGAAAAGCTATCTGAAAACGGACAAATAAAAGTACCCGCAGGTTTAACATTCTGGGGTTCGTACTATGGTCAGTGTATTGATCAGTTTGGAATTAATTGGAAAATAACTTTAGCATCAGAAAATTAGCGTAAATCTTCTGTCTATGAGGAGATATGGAACAAGTTTGTTGCAATTAAAAAAGAAAAAATCATCTAATTGTTAAATAGTATTAGTGATGGCAAAACAAGATAAATCGTTGAGTATATACAAGGGAATATTGGATCACATTGCCAGATATGTTGAATTATCTGATAATGAAATAGAAGAGTTCATTTCCATACTAAAAACCAATAGAGTAAAGAAAAGACAATTTATTGTTCAACCAGGGTTTGTGTCTGAATATCGAAATTATATTGTAGAAGGCGCAGTTAGAGTTTTCTATTTGGATGACTCGGGAAAGGAACACACTATAATTATTGCAATAGAAGATTGGTTTTTTACGGATTTTTATAGTTATTTAAATAGAACTCCTGCAGAATATTATGCTGAAGCACTTGAGGATTCCCTGATCCTACAAATGAAATACGAGGATGTTGAAGAGCTTTGTAGTAGAATACATGCTTTAAGTCAGTATTTTAGATTATTTACAGAAAGATCCATGGCTCATTCTTATAAAAGAACCATTTCTAATATTAGCAAAACCTCAGAAGAGCGCTATTGGGAGTACGTTAATAAATATCCCCAAATAGCAAACAGAGTTCCGCAGTACGTATTAGCATCTTATCTAGGTATTTCTCCAGAATCAATAAGCAGAATCCGTTCGAAATCTTAAAAAATTGATATAAATCAATTTTATTGCTTGATGTAGGTCAAGCCTTTTTCTTAATACATATCATATTTACTTTTTTAATTATGAGGCAATTTTGTCTTGTCAATAATTGACAAATACTAGCTTAAGTTTTATTTAACATTAGTTCTGTAAAACCAAGCTGTATTCTTTTAAAAATGAAAAGTAAATAATTTATTATGAAAGCAGTAGTATATAAGAAACGAGCCAAAATCGAGGTCGTAGATATACCAAAACCACAAATATTAAAAGATGATGATGTTATCGTGCGTATTACCCTTGCAGGTGTTTGCGGCGCAGATTTAGAATTCACCCAAAATGGACCAGAAATGGGTTTATATGAGGGAATGCGAATCGGTCATGAGTTCGTGGGTATCGTAGATCAAGTTGGTAAAGGAATACATACTTTGAACGTAGGAGATCGTGTTATAGCGTCCGCCATGTTTGTGGATGGCGATTGTTATTATTGTAAACGAGATTTACCTTCGGCGTGTGATCATGGAGGTTTATTTGGAACACCACTCTTTGCGCAGCATGGAGGAGATGATATCCAAGGAGGTCAGGCTGAATTTATACGTGTTCCTTATGGTAACTCTTCATTGTTTAAACTTCCTGAAGGCTTGACTGGAGATGAGTATGATACTAAAGTTCTTCCACTAGGAGATAACTTTGCTACAGGTTATCACGGTGCATTAAATGCAAATATTAAAACAGGAGAAACCGTAGTCGTTATTGGTGACGGTGCAGTAGGACTTAGCGCAGTAATGGCAGCTACATTATTCGGACCCTCTACTATTATTTTGGTAGGACGTCATGATAGCCGATTAGAACTAGCAAAAACTATTGGAGCTACCCACGTCGTGAACTCAAAAAATGAGGATCCTGTAGAATTCGTCAAGTCCCTTACAGAAGGTCGAGGCGCTAATTCCATTATCGATTCTGTCGGTAATAAAACGGCCATTACGCAAGGTATGGAAATGACTCAGGCTGGAGCATCAATAAGTGTTCTAGGGTTTGGTCATCTTTATGAGCCAGTAGAGCAACCATATTCTTCAGCTTTGTTTAGAAATATAACGATTCATACGGGTGTGGTAAATGTAGCAGCTTACATGAAAAAATTACTTCCTATTGTAGAAAGAGGTGTCATCGACCCTAGTAAGATTTTTACTGATATTTTACCATTATCAGAGGCGGAAAAAGGTTATGATTTAATGCGTGATCGTACATCAGGAACGCTTAAAGTAGCATTACGTCCTTAGCATTTTTGAATCAAAAATTTAAAATAACTCATTTATCATGAAAAAAATATTTTTCGTGTTCATCTTAAACACAATCATTATGACCCAAGTACAAGCACAAAATAAAGATCTACAATTGATTGAAAAAACGATCAATCACTACTTCGATGGAATGACTTCGCACAATGCTGCATCTTTTGAAAAAGCATTCCATCGCAATGCAACCATGAAATGGATAGACAAAAAATATGAGGAAGTAAGTGCTATTGAAGCATTAAGCGAGTATGTCAATGCAAATGATCCTGTAAAAACAAAAACCAGTATTGTAGCTATAAGTATCGCAGGAGATGCAGCCAATGCTCAATTAGAGCTAGAATATGACACCTTTTCTTATATTGATTTTATGCATCTATTAAAAATTGATGGGAAGTGGAAAATTGTCAGTAAAACCTATTCTACAAGAACAAAGAGTAACAAAGAATAGAAAAAAATAAGAAAAAACCCAGGTGTAATTTTTTACAGATATCATTATGAATACGTATTTGCTTCCTGTTTTTGCCATAGTTATTGGTATTATCATTGCTTTTGTAACCAAAAATCAAAAATCGATAGGCACTAAACTTTTATTATCATTTAGTGGTGCATTTCTATTAGCATTAACACTTTTTGATTTATTGCCAGAAGTGTATCATCATTTAGAAGCTAAACAAACTGGTTTCTTTATAATGTGTGGAATATTATTACAAATTATTCTAGAGTTCTTATCGCAAGGCGCAGAACACGGTCACGTGCAAACACATAAAGAAGATAAAAAATTTCCCTGGGTATTATTTATAAGTTTATGTATCCATAGTTTTTTAGAAGGGTTTCCTATTCATCATTACAATGATATGGTGTACGGTATACTAATTCATAAAATCCCTATAGCCACATTAATAACCACCTTTTTATTACAGTCTAGTTCTAGTAAGCTACAGATCGCTGCATTCTTGGTGGTGTTTATGATAATGACACCATTGGGCTCATTTATATCTAATAATATGGTCCTGGCTACTGAATATATAAATTATATTAATGCTATAGTCATCGGTATATTTTTACATATTGCTACTACTATTCTATTTGAAACTAGTGAAGGCCATACGTTTAATTTATCCAAGCTGGTGGTGATATGTTTTGGTGTATTCATTGCTAATTTGATCTAAAAGTTCTGATCACAATAATCACGTCAATTGTGATACCAATGGCAAAAAGAATTAAATCAAATCATAATTGAGCTTAAGAGGGACCTTAGAAACATTTCTTGAAAAATATTGCTTAATATAAACTTGCCTCAACACCATGTATAATTAATTGTAAGAGTATCGCTTGCTATTCGTAAAATTCTCCGAATTTTCCCCAGACTCATCCCATTTTGCTATCTTAGTTCTAGCCAACGCAACTCCATACTAGAATATCTTGAA
Organism: Winogradskyella flava; assembly: GCF_014243395.1. Classification (GTDB taxonomy): domain Bacteria; phylum Bacteroidota; class Bacteroidia; order Flavobacteriales; family Flavobacteriaceae; genus Winogradskyella; species Winogradskyella flava. Next base: position 372,836 of record NZ_JACLCP010000002.1, read on the forward strand.
CGTAAGCTGAAGAGCCGACTCAAATTAAATGAATCAATTATTAATTTTCGATTTAGACGATACTCTTTTTGAGACAAAATCAATTAGTAAAACGTCGGTCAAACCGATTTTTGACCAGTTTGAGCGTTTATTGATAAATAGCTATGGAAAGGAAATGACCGAAAATATCGTTTCTGAATTATGGAAGTTTCCATTTGATTTTGTAGCTCAAAAATATTTATTCGACAATACACTGAATTCAGAATTTGCACGCCTAGTAAATCAATATGAATATCAACTAAATATTAAAACCTTCGAAGATTTTGGAATTGTTCAAAATTTACGACAAGAGAAAATATTAGTAACAACTGGATTTCTTAAACTACAAAATGCCAAAATTCGTGATTTAGGAATAGAAAAAGATTTTGCCGAAATTTATATTGATGACCTACTTGACCCAAAAAGAATTCATAAGCAAGGCATTTTTAAAAATATCCTTTTAAAAAAGAATATTAATCCCAATTTAATTTATGTAATTGGAGACAACCCCAATTCCGAACTAAAAGCAGGATTTGAACTCAATTTAAATACAGTACAAGTTTCGAAATTCGGACAAGAAAAATCTGAATATGCTCATTATTGCATAACGGGCTTTGATGAACTCAAAACAATTCTGAAACAGAAAGCCTGCATACAGCACTCTTTATAATGCATTGCTAGTAATCGCTTACTTACGACAATTGCTTGCACTTGTGTCCGCTAGAATTTTCTATCTGTGATTTGTTTGTTAACTTAGTCGCTAAACCGCGCAACCAACCATACACAAACATGTTGAAGGTAATTAAAACCAATCTTTACGAATGAATGACTATTTAATAATTATACTGATTGTACTGCTTTATTTTTCGCCAGTATTTTATCAATTATACTTATTATTAAAAGAACGAAAAGAAGAGAACAAAAAACTGCTCAAAAGGTTATTGCGTTTTACAAAATATAGTTTTTTAATTCTAATTTTTACTGGAGTTGTGTTTGGAATTTTAAGTCATACAAACTACTTGAATTACCAAAAACCTATGACTTTTGATAAGTACGACCAAATCACATTTCAGAACTTCCGAGGTTTGGAATTTTTTAAAAAATCACTGTATGGAAATGAACGATTTGCATATGTCGTAACATCAATAGATAGTGAAATTGATGATAATTCTGTAACTATACAATCTTTATTCTATCCTTCACGCTCTTTCGTTTATAAAAAAAACACGAATAGTACAGAACTCTTAACTCACGAAAAGTATCACATCAAAATCACAGAATTGTTTGCTCGTAAAGCAAAACAAGAAATATCTGATTTAGAGGTTTTAGATAAAAACAAAATCGAGGGAATAATAAAAGATGTAAAGGCAAAAGAAAGAGCTTTTCAAAAAGAATATGATTACAATACTTTTCACAGTTATGTATTAAGTGAACAAAAAAGATACGAGAAAGAAGTTGATAGTTTATTAACTTCGCTAAATCAATACGAAAATCCAAAAATAATAATTAATGACAAAGACTAAATATATTCTTATAGCATTAGTTCTCATAACATTTACTAATTGCAAAACAGAGAAAAATGAATACCCATTAGATAAAAGATATTGGGATACAAAAGACTATAAAGATGTAATCCTTAATTTAAGATTTGGTTATGAAGACGATGAAAAGAAACCAACTTTTGATAATCCAGAACAAAGAATAATCGTTGAAAAATTAACTGACGAGCACAATTTTAAAATAGTGCTTAAAGACAATGAATTAGGCATAAAACATCGGAATGCAGTTGCAACAGAATTCTTTGAGCGTTGGAAAGATATGCATCAAATTTACCAAGCAACTGACCGAAAGGATATGTATGTCTATGACATAGAAATGTTGGCTGTTTGGCAATATGGTTTGAGTTTGCAACTTGACTATTTTAAATTAGGAAATGAGGAAATATTAGAAAGTGCAGACGACCCAAATTCTGCAAGAGTTAAGAATGTTATTAATTCGAACATAAGAACTTTAATTGACAATTATGTTATTTATTTGGATGAGATAAAGGAAGAAAAGGCGTTTTCCGATAAAGGAAAAACTAAACTTGCTGACGGAATAGATAAGTACTTTACCCAACTAATTGAACTTTATCCAGACGCAAATTATAGCGGAATGAAAAAGAAAGCGGAATTGATGTTTAAAAAGAGTGAATCGGACAAAATTAAATCGTCTCTGACAAAATTAATTGAGTTAATCGATTCAAAACATAAAACGGAAACAGAAGAATAACTACCTACGACACCGCGCATAATTCATTACTCTGAAACTCCTAATCGGAATTTCCTTGCCGCCTAACTATGGGTTTCTCTTTATTTGCTATCTTAGGTCTCACAATAAAATTATGCACAAATACAATGACTGTAATTTGCGATTAAACCCTAGATGATGAGATTTCTTTTACTAATATCCTGTTTTATGTTTTTTAGATGTCATACATCTGAAAAGACTTCTGAAATGGAACAATGGAAATCTGAAATCATAGCAGTCGAAAAAGCTTTTAATGATATGGCTCAAAAAGATGGATTGACTAAAGCATTTGAACATTATGCTGCAGAAAATGGCGCCATTAGAAGAGGTAAGAAAATAATTAAAGGAAAAAAAGCAATTGGTGAGTGGTACAAAAAGGACGTTAGACCTAATGAGTCGCTTTCCTGGTCACCCACTTTTGTCGATGTTAGCAAGTATGGTGATATGGCATATACTTATGGAGATTATACTTTTACTTATCAAGATTCTTTAGGAACTAAGAAAGAAAATAAAGGCATTTTTCACACTGTCTGGAAAAGACAACAAGATGGATCTTGGAAATTTGTTTACGATTAGCAGTTTTTCAACCAACATGTATAGTTCATGCCTCTAGATGCACTAAAATTTATCGATCTTTAAACTATATCCATTTTATAACACTCGCACTGCTTATATCGAAGACCAACATTACCAATGAAAGAAACAATTTTTGAAAAAGTAGATCATTACTTAAGTGAAATCTTCTCTTTAGAGGATGATATCCTCAAAGACACCGAATCCTCAATAGTCGAAAATGGAATGCCAGAACATTCCGTTTCATCTAATCAAGGTCAATTTTTGTATTTGCTTGCTAAAATGTGTAATGCTAAAAACATTATAGAGATTGGAACTTTAGGAGGCTATAGTAGTATTTGGTTAGGTAGAGCGATAAATGGACAAGGAAAAGTCATATCGATCGAAATCGACAAGGATTTTGCAGAAGTGGCTAAACGGAATATTGAAAAAGCTGGGCTTACAAATACGGTAGAAGTAAAAACTGGTCGCGCTTTGGATGTCCTGAACCAAATAGACTTGAAAGGAAAATCTGTAGATCTATTTTTTATGGATGCAGACAAACCAAATTACGTAGCCTATTTTGATTGGGCCTTGAAAAATGCACGAAAGGGTTCTTTAATCATAGCAGATAATGTCATTCGAGAGGGAAAAGTGCTGGATCAAAATAGTACTGATGAAAAAGTTGTTGGTGTGAGAGCTTACAATCAAATGCTTGCCAAAAATAACAAGGTTGTCTCTTCTGTTTTACAACAGGTTGGAATAAAAGATTATGATGGCATTGCTATATCACTCGTAAAATAAAGGCCTATATCGTGCAATGTCTTTCAATACTTTTTTAAAATCAATTTTATCTCAACTTAAATCTTAATACATGCTTACTTTTTCATTTAACCATATAGCGCTTTCCGTAAAAGATGTCGACAAATCTGTTGAATTTTATCAGAACGTGTTTCTTCTCAAAGACATTGAGAATACTGCTTCAAACTCAAAAACGCGATGGTTAGCTTTAAGCGGCGACATACAGCTTCATTTGATTCCTCGTCCAAATTCTGAAATAAAAACAGATAAAGCCGTGCATTTTGCTTTGGCCACTTCGGACTTAAATTCGTTTATAAAAAGACTGGTGGATTTAAAAATTGAATATTCGGACTGGCTTAACACGCCAAACAAGGACTACATCAGAAAAGATGGTATCAAACAGATTTATTTTCAAGATCCAAATGGTTATTGGATAGAGATCAATAACGCCGTTTAATAGCATTTAGGCCTGAATGTATTGTCCCAATTCTTGGTTAATTACCCATTAGAATTTGTGTGTAATTTATTATCTTTCGGCAAGAAGTATCTTCAAAAAACCAATTAAACAAAATATTTGCAATCAAAGCGCTATGACAAAAAAACCATTGACCTATATAAGTCTTTTTAGTAGCGCAGGCATTGGATGCTACGGCTTTAAAAAAAATGGTTTTGAGTGCATAGCAACTAATGAAATCCTAGCAAAGCGACTTAAAATACAAAGATTTAATAGTAAATGTAAGTTTGATAGTGGTTACATAAGCGGAGATATTACAAAAAGGGAGGTTAAGCAACAACTCTTGGATGAGTTAGAACTATGGAAAGAAACATATAAGATCCTATCTCCAGACGTTTTAATTGCAACGCCACCTTGCCAAGGCATGTCTGTAGCCAACCACAAAAAAAATAACGAGAAGTCTAGAAACTCATTGGTTGTAGAATCTATTAAGTTAACCAATCAAATACGTCCAAAATATTTTGTATTTGAAAATGTAAGAGCATTTTTGAATACGATCTGTACGGATATAGATGGTATTGACAAACCCATTAAAGAAGCTATAAGTGTTAACCTTGGAGGCGACTATAATATTCTATCTAAAATTGTAAACTTTAAAAACTACGGTTCTAATTCTAGCAGAACAAGATCCTTGGTCATTGGCGTAAGAAAAGATATTAAACATTGTTCGCCCTACGATATTTTCCCAGAAAAGAGCAAACCAAAGACTTTGCGTCAACTTATCGGAGATTTACAACCCTTGACCAAAATGGGAGAAATCTCTAAGGACATATTTCATGCTTATCGTGAGTTTGATCAAAGAATGCTACCATGGATCGAAACATTGGAAGAAGGACAATCTGCTTTCGAAAATAAGGACTCTAGTAGAATTCCCCATAGAATTGTTAATGGAGAAATTATCTACAATAAAAGCAAGAACGGTGATAAATATGCACGTTGGTATTGGGATAAGGAAGGTCCTTGCGTACATACTAGAAACGATATTCTATCAAGTCAAAATACCGTTCACCCATCAGATAATAGGGTATTCTCCATAAGAGAATTAATGCGAATGCTGTCTATTCCCGAATCTTTCGAGTGGTCTAACATTAAAACGGAAAAGCTTAATCAACTTTCTGATTCAGAGAAAAAAGCATTTTTGAAAAAAGAAGAATTGAATATTCGTCATTGTTTGGGCGAAGCTGTTCCTACAGGCGTATTTAAAAGTATAGCTAAGAATATCAAAAGAGCTATCAATGAGGAGTGTTTAACAAGCGCTGATCTAGAAACAACTAAGGAAGAATTTAAGCTCAATGAAACACAAAGTATTATCGACTTTGTTGAAGCGAATATTAAGAATTATGAACTATACAATGTATTATTGATTACCGAATATGCATACTCAGAAATGCAAGACACCCTAAAACAGCTCACCACAAAGGATGTTGTGTATTCTGTAATTAATGAGTTGCCAGAACTTAAAAAGAAAAAGAAGATTAGGATTCTAGAACCATCAGTTAACATAGGTAGCTTCATCCCAATGTTATTTAACAAATATGAAGAAAAGGATGAAGTTGTTCTAGATATATACGATAATAATGAAGAGTCAATGCAAATCTTTAAAGCCCTGTTATCACTAATAAAAATACCTGACAATTCTAAAATCCACATTGTAAATCTTGAAGAAATTCATATGGATTTAACAAAAACATACGACATTATACTTGACAGAAAGCCTAGTCTAAAAGTTACTAAAGCTGATGTATTGCTAAAGTCGTACTGAAGCTATAGGTTATAAAAAACGAATTGAGTATATACATACTGGTTTCTTTTTTTTGATTTGCTTAAAGATGAAAAAAATACCTCGAATAGATATCAGTGATGAGATGCGTGAATACGCAAAGATCGAGTCTAAGAAAAGAGATGCTTTCATTAAACATCATTTTGAGGTAAAGCATTTATCTTATGAGGAAAGAGATGAGCTTGGATTTATTGGAGAGTTTGCTTGCTGTCAACTTTTAGGAATTGACTGGAAACAGAATATAAGAGATACTTACCATACCATTGATGATTTCGATGTCGTCATTAAAGGAAAAAAAATCGATGTTAAAACTGAAACTGTACCGACGGCATACGCAAGAAAAATTTTAAGGAAAGAAATTCTAGATGACGAATTATATGGAAGGCGACTTATTAATGAAGGTCAATTCGACTTATTAAAAAAATATGATATCGTTATATTTAGTCTGTTTGCTAGGGAGCATCTGGATTTTTGGTTTCCAATAGGTTATTTAGAAACGAGTCACATCATAAATAATTATCCACCTGGTAAAGCAAGACCTGATGGTGGTACATACCCTTTTTCTGGTTGTCCAGTGCCCACATCGGTTTTAAAGCCAATTGAACAATTAATTTAAATAATTAAACGCTTACGTCACCATGACGAACAGGTCACAAAAATAATATTTACATCTGCATATCCGCACTGTACAAAACAAGTATAGAAATCTTGAATCTCAATTATAGAGTAAATATTTATAAATAAATACCATAACTTCACCTTGATTTATAATATTCAAAGTCAATTTTCAAAATCTTTCGGCATGAACAAACGCCTCTCGCTTTCATTTATACTATTAATCTTAATTTGCTCATGTAAAGAGAAAGACGTTGAACGTAAAATCATAGCAGAAGCTAGAGCTAGCAATGAAGTCTACTTTTATGCAAATGATAGCATTAAAGTTTACGGTGACCTTTACGAAAAAGACAAATCTGCTCCTACCCTTTTAATATGTCATCAAGGTGGATCCAATAGCAGGGCAGAGTACAAATCCATTATTCCTGAACTAGAAAAAGAGGGTTTCAATATTTTAACTATAGACCAGCGTGTAGGGGGACAATATTACTATGGTGGCCATAACCGTACTGTTGCTGAAATTTCAAAAAACGAATTTGGATATTGTGATGCCTATCCAGACATGGTTGCCGCTTTGGACTACATAAATGCTAATGGCTTTACCGGAAAAACAATACTTTGGGGAAGTAGTTATAGTGCCACTTTGGCTCTTAAACTTGCTAATAACAATCAAGATATCATCGATGGTGTTTTGGCCTTTTCTCCAGCTTCTGGCCAACCTATGGAAGGTTGCCAGCCAAATGCACACATTGAAGCATTAAAAATACCTCTACTGCTTATGAAACCAGCTTCCGAGATGCAAAGTGAACGTTCCCAAAACCAAATAAAACTTGCAAAAGAAAATGGTCACCAGACGTATATCGCAGACAATGGCGTCCACGGATCATCGATGCTGGATGAAGACCGTGTTGATGGTAGTTCTGCTCAAACATGGAACGTAGTTAAAACGTTTTTAGCACAATTTAAATAAAATGCCCAAAACACTCTATCGTATTTATGTTGTAGAATTATCTAAGCGTGTCTATTCTGAAAACACCAAGTTCAGAACAGCAAACCCACAATACAATGGGGTGTTGGAATGCCTTTATGTTGGAATGACCAGTAAAACACCAAAAGAACGATTTCAACAACACAAAACCGGATATAGGAACAAAAAAGGCTATAAGATTTCTTCTAATATTGTTGAAAAGTATGGTCTTTATCTAAGGCCTAGTCTCTATAACCATATTGATCCTTTTTTAACAAGATCCGAAGCCCTTACTGCAGAAAAAGAAATCACCTTAGAACTACGCAGAGCGCGTTATGCAGTTTGGTCTAATTAGTAACTAAGAATTGCTTCAAGGTTTCTTCGTAGATATCTTCATACATGGGTACTATATTATGAAGATCAAATTTCAGAGATTGCGCCTTAGCATTTGCTTTAAATTTCTTCAAAACCTCAGGGTCTTTTAAAATCTTTAAGGCATTTGTAGACATTTCACCAATCGCATTGACATCACTTAAATAACCTGAATAACCATCTTCATTAACTTCTGGCAAACCACCTGTATTGGACGAAATTACTGGAACGCTACTAGCCATTGCTTCTAAGGCCGCCAAACCAAAACTTTCGGTTTGAGACGGGAGCAAAAACAAATCACTAAAGCAAAGAATTCTATCTATTTCGTTGCTGTTACCAAAGAAAATAACCTTGTCGGTAATTCCTAGTTCATCAGCCAAAAGTTCAGCGTGCTCCTTTTCTGGTCCTTCACCAACCATCATCAATTTAGCTGGTAATTCTTTCTGGATGTTATAAAAGATTTTAATGACATCAGGTATTTGCTTTACTTCCCTGAAATTACTGATATGTGTGATGATGCGTTCATCATCATTGGCCATCATTCCACGCTGACAATCCGTGAAACTATTGAGATGCTTTTCTAAGTCAATAAAGTTTGGAACGACATGAATATCTTTTTTGATGTCAAAAAGACGCATGGTATCTTTCTTCAAGCTTTCTGAAACCGAAGTAACGGCATCAGATTTATTAATACTAAATGTCACCGCAGGTTTGTAGAAAGGATGACTTCCTACTAAGGTAATATCGGTGCCATGAAGCGTAGTTACAATTGGTACTAAAATTCCCTCATCAATAAGCATTTGTTGCGCCATATAAGCAGCATAGGCATGAGGAATTGCATAATGCACATGCAACAATTGAATTCCATGTAACTTTACCATGTCCACCAGTTTACTGGATAATGCTAATTCATATGGTTGGTAATGAAACAAAGGATACTCTGGCACGTGTACTTCATGAAAATGAACATTATTACTCAATAGTTCCAAGCGAACTGGCTGACTATATGTTATAAAGTGTATTTCGTGACCTCGTTTAGAAAGTTCTAAACCTAATTCCGTGGCCACTACTCCACTTCCGCCAAATGTAGGATAACAAACAATACCTATTTTCATATAAAGTTACAAGTGTCTAAAGTTAAAGCGTGTTTCAAGTTAACGTATATAAAGTCTTAATTTTTATGGAACCCTTACAACTTTAATTAAAACCATAAAGTTAGTAGATTTATAAAATTGCCCATCAAATTTAAGTAGTTTTTAACTTACGTTTTAAGTACTGAATTATTCAACTATAGCTTCGTAGATCAAACGTTGAATTTCAGTTCGGATATTTTCTCGGAGCAATAGATTTTTTCCCGCTTGCGGATAGGTTCTATTCGCCAAAAAGACATATATAATTTCTTCTTCAGGATCTGCCCAAGCGTAGGTGCCTGTAAAACCTGAATGCCCAAAACTAGTCATGGATAAACAACCACAGGTTGGTCCTTCTTCTCCCAATTGCGGTTTATCAAAACCTATCCCTCTCCTATTGTCGCTTTCGCAATAGTAGCAGGTATTAAATTTGTCAATGGTTTCTGATTTTAAATAACGTTTTCCGCCATAAAACCCTTTTTGTAAATACATCTGCATAATCTTGGCAACGTCATTGGCATTACTAAAAACTCCAGCGTGTCCACCAATACCACCTTGCATGGCTGCTCCCATATCATGAACGTAACCGTGTACTTTTTTATAACGATAATAATCATCAACCTCAGTAGGCACAATATCTTTTAAGCTAAATTTCTTCCTTGGATTGTATGTGGTATAATTAGCGCCAAGAGATTCGTAATAGCGATCCTGTGTAATCTCATGCAACGATTTGTCATAAAACCCCTCGAGATAATTCTTTAAAATATAATAAGGCAAATCACTGTAGCGATATCGCAATCTCGTTAACAACTCGCTCTCTTTTATTATTTCCTGTATGGAATCCTTATAGTCATTGCGCAAAAACAACGAATTGGTCACTTCTATATTAAAATCTTTAGTGCGCTTGCTACGATAATACTTAGGATCTGGCTTTTTGGTAACCGTATCCAAGGTTGCATAATAAAATGGGATCCAAGGTCGTAACTTGGCGTAATGCGACAACATTCGTTTTAAGGTTATGTTTTTCTTATTGGAAGTTCTTAGACTAGGAAGTAATTTTCCCAACTTATCATCCAAAGAAATAGATCCTTGCTGCTCCAACTCCATCACTACTGGCAATGTGGCCAGTATCTTAGTTAATGAGGCCACATCGTAAACATCATCAAAATCAACTTTGTTCTTTTTTGAATAGGTATGATAACCGAAATTCTTGTTGTAAATCACTTTACCTTTTCGAGCAACCAAAAGCTGAATGCCTGGTGTCATTCGGTTATTTACGGCATGATTGGCTACGGAATCTATCCGGCTTAGTTTTTCAGAGTCCATTCCAACGCGCTCTGGCAAACCGTAGCTAAGACTTGATATTGAATTATAGTTTTCACCTGTTCCTACAGGAAAAAACTGTCCAGTACTAACAGGCAATTTCCCTTTCGCTCCGACAGCGCCAAAAATAAGTTGAGCAGACTTTTCTTGAGCAATCCGACTATTCTGGTAGCTCATGACTATGGCTTCAATGTTTTGTATAGATAACAGTTCGTTGAGTGCATAAGGTCTTGCAAATACGTCTAAAACAACGGTGTTTGATCTCGCAATTTCATACAACCAAGCCAATTCTTTTTGCGAAAATTTATAACCTTTCCAAGGGTTGTCATTAGACTTATGAAAACCTAAAACAACCGTATTGTAATTTTGTAATTTGGCAATTAAACCATCCAATTTATCCGCTTTTATATGATGGACCTTAGTGTACTTCTTTAATTCATCATAGAATGCCGAACCATCGCTATCTCCTAGTGAGACATAAGCAACCGTTTTAGTTTCAAGATTGCGGAAAGGCAATAGTGAATTCTTGTTTTTAACTACTGTAATAGCACTCTCCATTAGGCTTTCATAAAGTGCGTCATCCTTGATTCTGTTTAAATCCTTTCCCAGATTATATAGACCAACAGGAGAATAGTCATGCAAACCAACCTTATACTTCGCCATTAAAACTTTCTTTACAGAATGTGATAAACGGTCTTCGGTAATAATGCCTTCATTATAAGCCTCTACGAATTTAGCGATACCTTTTTGTGGATTTTCAGACATTAGCATCACATCATTACCTGCCAAGAATGCCATTAGGTCAATTTCTCCACCTTTTGTCATTGTTTTTGGTGTGATACCATCAACACCCTTCTCTACATAATCTGCCGCACCTTTCATGGTTAAGGCATCTGTAAAGATTAGTCCTTTAAATCCTAGTTCATCTTTAAGAATGTCAGTAACAATATGTTTTGAAAGTGAAGATGGGAAGCCTCTTCTATTTTCTAGACTAGGAACATTAAGGTGTGCCACCATAACACTAGACAATCCCTTTTTAATCAATTCGCGATAAGGATATAATTCGATAGAATCAATACGTTTTTCACTAAAGGACACCGTAGGCAATGTTTCATGTGAATCATCTTCCGTATCACCATGTCCAGGAAAATGTTTTGCATTGGCCAAGACACCTGCACTTTGCATCCCTCTCATAAACGCTAAACCCTTTGCGGTGACATTATCCCTATCCTCTCCAAAAGAGCGATTTCCAATAATAGGATTCTTAGGATTAGTATTAATATCTACAACTGGTGCAAAATTAAAATGCACCCCCAAGCGCTTACAATGTTCACCGATCTGTCTTCCTGTTTGTTCAACCAACTTATTGTCGGAAATCGCTCCAAGCGTCATATTCCAAGGGAAAGCATATGTAGAATCGAGACGCATGCTCAAACCCCATTCTGCATCCATACCCACTAAAAGTGGGATTTTAGAAGTAGCCTGCAATAAATTATTCAACTTAGCTTGTCTATAAGGACCGCCATTAGAGTAAATGACACCTCCTATATGTTCGTTCTTTATGAGATCTACAATCTTATTATTGACCTTGGCACTATTCTCGGACATGACTTGAACCATGTAGAGCTGGCCAATACGCTCTTTTAAAGACATTGAATTATATACACTATCTACCCATTTTTGTTGCTGAATTGGATCTTCGGAAAGTAAAGGGTGATTGTAAAGTTCTTGCGCAAAATTGATTTGGACACAAAGGCAAAAAAGAATAAGGGACAAATATCGCATGTAAATCTTTATCGTTTATAGGTTAAATAACGAATACTATGCCAAAATAGCATATTTAACAGTAAGTAGAAAGACTTTAATACACTTTTATAAACCGTGTAATTAACAGTTTGAAGAAATTTAGCTCATCAAGTCTATATGCCGGTCATGATAGCCGAGTAAATATAGAATACCATCTAAACCAATACTCGAAATAGAATTCTGTGCGCTATCCTTAACCTTTGGCTTGGCGTGAAAGGCGATGCCTAATCCAGCAAGATTAAGCATTTGAAGGTCATTAGCACCATCACCAACAGCAATGGTTTGACCAATATCTATACCCATATCCTCTGCAAGCAATTTTAAATAGTCCGCTTTTTTATTGCCGTCAACAATTTCACCAACGTAACCGCCAGTTAAAACGCCATCTTTAATTTCGAGCTGGTTAGCATGGACATAATCAATATCCAGTTTTTCTTGAAGATAATGCCCAAAATAGGTGAATCCACCAGAAAGTATCGCTGTTTTATAACCGTAGTAGTGTAATGTATCAATGAGTCTTCTCGCACCTTTGGTAATAGGAAGATTAGCAGCAACGTCCTTTAAAACGTCTTCGCTTAAACCTTTGAGGAGTTTCATACGTTGCTTAAAACTCTCGTTGAAATCTATTTCGCCTTGCATGGCAGATTCCGTGATAGCTCTAACCTCTTCTCCAACGCCCGCACGCTCTGCCAATTCGTCTATAACTTCCGTTTGAATCAAGGTAGAATCCATATCAAAACATACTAAGCGACGGTTGCGTCTAAACATTGTATCTTCTTGAAACGCAATATCCACATCTAATTCCTTAGAGATCTCCATAAATTTTGATGTAAACTCAGACTTATCATTCAGCTTTCCTCGAATAGATAATTGTATGGATGCTCTTGGGTATTCCTCTTCTTTTACCAACGACGTTCTTCCTGTCAAACGTTTTATAGAATCAATGTTTAAGTTTTTTTCAGAAATAATCTTTGTGACTTCAGAGATTTGCTCGGCCTTTAATCGATCTCCAAGAATTGTAATGATATAGCGATCTTTTCCTTGCATACTTACCCAATGCTCGTAGTTATCTAGAGATATTGGGGTGAACTTAGCGGTAATACCCAGTTCGTAGGCTTTAAATAGTAAATCTTTTAAGACTGCAGCAGATTTTTTACCAGACTTAATTTCGAACATCATACCTAGTGATAAAGTATCATGAATATTTGCTTGTCCAATATCAAGTATCTTAGCATCATACTCAGCCAAAACACTAGTTAAACCCGATGTGAGTCCAGGTTTATCTTGACCGGAAATATTAAGTAAAAAGATATCTGTTGCCACGATTTATAATTTTATATCATTGTGGTAAAAATCTACATTATATCTGATAAATAAAAATTATTACTGATGAGAATATTACAATTTTAAAGGAGATTTTTTATAGGATTCTTATTTAGGAAAAATGGAAACATAATTTATTCGCTCAATTTTTCAATCATTCTTTTTGAACGATTAATGAGCCGGTTTTCGTTACTTGGATTCAGTTCAACTACTTTTTTATAGTTCTCTATGGCCAACTTATTGTTCCCCTTGTCTTTATATGCATAATATTGTGCTAAACCATAATAACCTCCAAAATAATCTGGAAACTCCGTTGTAATTAATTCGAATACTTTTAGCGATTTTTCTGGTTCATTTTCAAAATAACTAAAGCCCAATCTAATAAGACCATCTTTAGAAATGTCATATTTGTTCTCGTTCGATTTTATTTGATCAAATTTAGCCGAGATACTTTCTATACCATTATCCATAATATTCTTTTCAAGCAAAATTTCGCAAGGTATTGGAACTGCTCCATCAGAAAAATAACTAGCTAAAAACAAAGCCTTTCTTCTCAGACCACCCAAGTTTCCATTATTTGTATAAATAACCACTGTAATTTTATCGGACGGGACTCTTAAAGTGGTATTTAGAAAACCTGTTGAACTTCCGCCATGTACCAAATACTTTTTACCATTTTTATAACCAATTTGCCAACCAAACCCATAGCCATCTCCATCTGTTTTTCCATCTTTATCCCATTTTGAAAATGCATCATTCATCAGGTCTTCACTGATAAGTGTTTCTTCATATAAACTCTTGTCCCACTTTGCATAATCACTTACTGAGGAATAAATTCCGCCATCACCTTGTATTGCAGACCATTTATTCTGGTCTTTGTTTTGGTACTCACGCTCAATTAATTTATAGCCGTATGCCCGATTCTTTATATGCAAATCTTTTAAGTAGACCGTACTATTGGTCATCCCTAATTTTTCAAAAATTTCTATATCCATAAACTCTTTGAAGCTCTTGCCCGAAACACGCTCTATGATCTTAGCTAAAACAGCATACCCAGAGTTACTGTATCTAAATTTAGAATTAGCAGGAAATAACAAACTATTTTGTTTCATTAACAGGTGAAGTACATCCTCATCAACGATCTGTTTTTTCCAATCTTTAGGATATAATTTGGTGTAAGACTGTAGTCCGGACCTATGTGACATTAAGTTTTTAATTGTAATATCTTTTCCGTACTCTGGGAATTCAGGAATAACTTCCGTTAGTTTAGTCTCGTAATTTAATTTACCTTGATGAATTAAAATTAAAATTCCCATTGCAGTAAATTGCTTTGTTACCGATGCCAATCTATAGTTGGTTTCTCCATTAGCAGGAATTTTATGTTCTAAGTCTGCATAACCAAAACTTTGGTTCTCTTTTATCTTACCATCTTTTATTACAATGAAACTTGCACTTGGTTTTTCTCCTATATAGTCTTTAAACAAGAAGTTGATGACGTCTTGTCGCGTTTCTATTTCGTTTTCTTGTTCTAATTTTTGAGATGGTTTGCAGGAACAAATCATCAGTATAAAGACTAATACTAAATGGGTATATTTCATTTCTTATGTCGAACAAGAATTACTTGACAAACCGACTATGCCAACTCTCACTTGCAGGCACTTCCCAATTATCGTTAAACTCTGCGATATTGGTTACTAGATTATTAAATACAATCGTGTTTTTCGAAACAGATTTGTTCTTAGCCATTTTTTTGAAGTCCACAAGTGGCTTATACGCTATAAATTCGCCTTGCTTATAAGAAACGTTCATTTTATCCATAAGATCGACATTATAGGCGTTCTCTAATTCTTGAATAAAATGTACTGAAGCATCAATAGAACAACCTGTAGCAGCACTTAAGTTTTGGTTTAAAGCTATCACTATAAAACGCTTATATACAATCTTATAGCCAGATTGTAAATCCTTTCCGTGAGCTGTCCAAGCTTCAATGAATGTTTCTATTTTAGATTTTAACTCTTCGAGTTCATCCTTTGAAAACGAGCGGTTAGCTTGGTATATCCAAACACGGGATTCTTCTGGTAAGGTATCAAAATCTACTAGCATATTTTAATTTCCTTTAAAAGTATATAATCTAAAAGCTAATCCCATGATAATAGAATAAATAATGAAATTAAAAACAAACAGATTAATTGATATTAATGAAGATTCTTGGTAATAATCTATACCTATACTAATCATAGCTATAATTAGACCACTAACGAGGCCAAATACAATGCTATTTCTAAATAGATTGTCGGTCTTTTTCAATTTTTAAGAATTAGCAATTAATTCAGCAATATCCAATACTGAAATCTCACTTTCTTTTTCTTTGAATTTCACACCATCACTCATCATGGTATTGCAATACGGACAGCCTGTCGCGATGATATCTGGTTGGGTATCCAGGGCATCTTGGGTTCTAAGAATATTGACATCCATATCCCCTTTTTCCGGTTCTTTAAACATCTGGGCACCTCCTGCTCCACAGCAAAGTGCGGTGCCTTTATGCCGTTTCATCTCAACCAAATTGGCATTGGTCTTTCTAAGCACGTCTCTTGGTGCGTCATATTCACTATTGGCACGTCCTAAATAGCACGGATCATGAAAAGTGATACGTTTGCCTTTATAGGTATTTCCTTCTACAGTCAGTCTTCCTGAACTCATTAACTCTTTGATAAACTGCGTGTGATGCACGATATCATAGTTACCTCCCAAGCTCGGGTATTCGTTCTTAATGCAGTTATAGGAGTGCGGATCGCAAGTCACGATACGTTTTACTTCATAAGCATTAAGTACTTCTATATTCATCATGGCTTGCATCTGGAACAAGAACTCGTTTCCAGCACGTTTAGCTAAATCTCCTGTATTGCTTTCTTCTGTTCCTAAAACGGCAAAATCGACATTGGCCTTATTCAATATTTTAACAAAAGCCTTAGTGATTTTTTTTGCTCTATCATCATAACTACCAGCAGAACCTACCCAAAATAAGATTTCAGGTTGCTTACCTTCTGCCATCATTTCTGCCATTGTTGGCACTTTAAGTTCTTCGCTCATAACGTAATTTTATTATCTAAATAAAAATGTTAAACCCTGCTAAAAATCCAATGGTACTATTTTTGAATTTTAGATCAGAATCCTCTGGTTCTGAATTGGTTTGACTATAACCTACTCCCAAGTCAACAGAAACTTTGTCATTAATAATGATAGCTATTCCGCCGTTTACACTATATTGAAATACCGTTGATTTACTTTCGGAAGCTTGAAACACCGGATCGGGATTGGGTGAAACCGAATTGTCTTCAATCGTCGTTTTTGAAGATCCAAAACCAATATTAGCTTGTACAAATGGTCTTATATTAGATCCATTAAAATAGTATCTTACAAAGGGAGACGCTATAAAGGATGTTATTTTTCTTTCGAAATCAATATCGTCATCTTTAAATCTCGAAAACGAAACTGGCAATTCGACACCAACTAAAAGATTATCAATAATAAAATATCCCCCTCCGGCACCTAAGGTAATATTTAATGTATTACCTGCATCTAAATCTTGCTCTGCTGTTTCAATTTTGGAATTGGTTGAATTAAAAAAGAAATTTGAACCTGCACCAATGAACCAATTTCCTTTCTCAGTTGGTTCTTCCGTCCTTTCCTCTTCTTCTTGAGCCAAACAGAAAGAAGGCATTAATAAAAGAACAAACAGGACGTTATATTTCATAGCATTAAGCACTTTTAATTATTTTTCGTCAGCCCAGTTTAAACGATCCATTTGGTTATAGGGCCAAGGTGCACCATTATTTTCTATGTTGGTCATCATATTATTGAGTTCCATCGGCGCAGCGCTTTGCTCCATCACCAAATAGCGACGCATATCCAGGATGATTGATAATGGATTGATACTTACAGGACATTCTTCGACACAGGCATTACACGTGGTACATGCCCAAAGTTCTTCATTGGTAATATAATCTCCTAAAAGTTGTTTGCCATCATCCTTGAACTCCCCATTATTGGCATCTATATTTTTACCTACTTCTTCTAGACGATCACGCGTATCCATCATAATCTTACGAGGCGACAACTTCTTTCCTGTAAGATTTGCAGGACAAGCAGATGTACAACGCCCGCATTCGGTACATGTATAGGCATTTAATAGCTGAATTTGATCTAAATCCATAACGTCACTCGCACCAAACTTAGCTGGAAAGTCATCTTCTGCCCCTTCTGGTGCAGCGGCAAATGGATCTGCATTAGGATCCATCATTAATTTCACCTCATTGGTAACCGCTTCAAGATTATCAAATTTGCCTTTAGGCTGCACACTACCATAATAGGTGTTAGGAAATGCTAATAGAATATGTAAATGCTTCGAGAAATAGAGATAATTCAAGAAAATTAAAATTCCAATAATATGTAACCACCAAGCCGTACGTTCTATAGTATGCAAAGTACTTTCAGACATACCCTCAAACCAAGGTGCGATAAATTGCGTGATAATATTTCCATAATTCATATCTTGAAATGACGTGTCGGCGGCATTCATCAATAAAAATAAACACATTAATACGACTTCAAAATAAAGAATAATATTACCATCACTCTTAGGCCAACCTTTCATTTCTGAACTTAGGAAACGCTTTAATTTAATGACATTACGTCGCAACCAAAACACGATTACTGATATTAAGACTAAAACTGCGAGAATTTCAAAACAATCAATTAAAAACCCGTAAACTGGTGGTGATAGTAATTTTAAACCAACACGATGGGTCCCAAAGATTCCATCAATTATAATTTCAAGAACTTCAATATTTATAATTACAAAGCCAATGTAAACGATAACATGCAAAAAGCCAGCAATCGGCCGTTTCACCATTTTGCTTTGTCCAAGGGCAATACGCGCCATATTACTCCATCGTTCGCGTTTATTATCACTGGCATCAACTTCTCTACCTAATTTTATGTTTCGTATTAGTTTCTTTATGTTTCTTGCAAAATAACCGATACCTAAAACTAGGATTATGGCAAAAAGAATATTTGGTATGTACTCCATACTAAAAGTAAATCTAGTTGTTATTTAATTGCTCTTCTGTTGGCTCTTGATAAGGAATTTCCTTTTTTGACAAAATACGTCTGTATCTAGCAGGATGTAGCTTAATATCCAATAAAAGTAACTCCATTTCTTTTGAAGCGGCTTCAAGATTTTTGTAGAGCGCGTCATCATTTAAGAGTTTACCAATAGTACCTTCGCTATTATCGATACTTGCCATGATACCTTGAATACCTGTTAAGGTTTTATTCAAATTAGCTATGGTGTTGGATAAATTCATATCCTTAAGTTCAGTGGATAATTCGCTTAAATCCTTACTTGTTTTTTCAAAATTATCGAGTACGGCCGCTATTTTAGTATCGTTTTCTTTAATAACGCCTTGGATTGAATAAGATAAGTTCTTAAATGATTTTAGGGTAGAATTCAATTCCGCAATAGTATTCTTTAATCCTTCATCGCTCTTATCTACCACTAAGGCATTAATATTGGTCATAAGCGTGTCTGCAGAACGAATAGTACTATCTAAATCTAAACTTATACCAGAAAAATTATCCTTTAAAGATGTAATAAGACCTGGTTCTACTTCTGAGGCGATAAAATCGCCTGGTTGCGCCGTTTGCCCATCTTCAGTATCTATAATAGCCAAGGCATTGCCTCCCATAAGTCCTGTTTCATATAAGCGTATGGTACTGTTCTTCGAAAATTTTAACTTAGGATTTACAGAAAAAGACACTTTGGTTTTACCTGTTTCAAAGTCGTATTTTATTTCTTCTATCTTCCCAATTTTATTACCCTTTATGGTAACAGGAGAGGCAGAACTCAATGCATTATAATCAAAGGCGGTGTAGTAGGTTTTTTCATTGGTAAAAATATCCTCACCTCTTAAAAAAGAAAATAAATATATAAACAGAGCGATACCAGATAGTACCAATATAGCCGTTTTAACTTCTCTTGAAATTTTCAATGGTCTTCACTTTGGTTAGAAGCAAAATTAGGAATAAAAATATTAATAATGTTTCTTAGTTGGTAGTAGTTTTCAATACCTCATTAATATCGGTTTGTTTACCATCTTTATAGGCTACCAAGAAGCTCGTAGTATAACCTTTTTCTTTAGCTTTCTCATTGAGTTGCCTGGCTTCATTATAGTCTGATGTACTTCCATAAAAGTATTTATAGAGTGCTCCAGCTTTTTCCTTACTTAAGTTTGACAATCCTTTAAAATTGTAAGGTTTCGCATCTAAATTCCGCGAACTGGCGGCAATTTGTACTTTAAAGGTAACGCCTTCATAAATATCGGGAGTTGTCTCTGAGTTCTCATCTATTTCGGTATCACTAATCAAAATACTATTGCCTACATTTTGATCAAGTTCTTTTTTGTAAGCGATTATAGCATCCGTAATTGCTCCCGCAACTTTAACTTGTCCGCTACTTGAATTTAAGTATGCCCCCTCTTTTTTATTGGTAATAAAACCTGTTTCAATCAAAACACTAGGCATGTAGGTATTGTGCAATACCCAAAGGCTCAATTGCTTGATTCCGCGACTTCTTCTTTTAAGTTTACCAGAAAAATTATCTTCAACCTTACGAGCTAAAACGATACTTTGCTCTACGTACACTTCTTGTTCTATACCTATAGCTATGCTAGATTCTGGAGAACTTGGATCAAAACCTGCATAATTCTCCTCATAATCCTCCTCTAAAAAGATCACTTCATTTTCGGCCTTGGCTACTGCCATGTTTCGTTCTGAATTTTTAGCTCCAAGTACGTAGGTCTCAGTACCAAAAGCTTGGGTATGATGTGCGTTACAATGCACAGACACAAACAAATCTGCATCCGCTTTGTTTGCTATTTTAGCTCTATTCTTCAAAGTAACAAACACATCCGTTTTACGCGTATAAATGACCTTGAAATCAGGGTTTTTCTCAAGTTCCTTACCTATTTGTAATACTATCTTTAAAGCAATATCCTTTTCCTTATAGCCATTTTTTGTTGGTCGGCCTGGATCATGACCACCATGACCAGCATCTAAAACCACTACAAATTTATCGTCTTGTGCTTGTAATGACGAAATGCCTGTTAAAGAAGTTATAAATGTGATAACTACGAATACTATTATATGTTTTACTGTCGTTTGCATATGTAATCTAACGGTTTCTAAACTCTGATTATTACACGTTATTGTTGGTAAATCAGTATTTGTAAACTTTATGATTTTAATAAAATAATCACAAAAAAATATCTGTACTTTTGGCGATTCAAAAACCGAGCCATACTTTTACAAAAATACATCTAAAAGGATTGCGTACAAATAGCTTACACATACTTTTTGCCTTGAGTTTTACAGTGCTTATCAACACTTTGAGCTTCGCCCAAGAATTACCAAAAAAGAATAAAGAAATTCCAGCTCAACAAAAAAAGGAGCGCACCATTACTATTAAAGATTCTACTAGTATAATTTTAGATTCGCTTTCCAACAAACCTAGCAATACGAAAGTAGCTGATTCCACAGAGCAAGATTCGGTAAAGAAAGATGCGTTTTTAAAGGATATTGTAACGTATAAGGCTCAAGACTATGTTGCCATTAACCAAAGAAAACAGCAAATTCGCCTATTTAACGAAGCCCAAGTCCTCTATGAAGACATGGAAATCACGGCAGGTGTTATCGTTATAGACTACAGTAAAAATTTGGTTTATGCAGGTCGCCTTAAGGATTCTACTGGCTATTCACAAAAACCCGTTTTTAAACAAGGTGCCAACGTCATTGAACCTGATTCCATAATTTTCAATACGGATTCAAGAAAAGCAATTATATTCAATTCAGTCACCGAACAAAGTGGAGGAACTATAATAGCAGAGAAAACCAAACGCGAAAACGACTCAGTCTACTTTATTTCTAGAGGAAAATTCACAACCTCCGAAAACATAGAGGATCCTGAATATTATATCTTAATGAACAGGGCTAAAATTGTTCCAGGTAAAAAAATAGTTACGGGAATGAGTCAAATGTATATCTATGATGTACCAACACCAATTGCCATACCTTTTGCTTATTTTCCGATGTCCAAAAAACAAACTTCAGGTATAATTTTCCCCTCTTTTGGTGAAGATACTGGTAATGACAGAGGCTATTTTTTACAAAATGGTGGGTATTACTTTGCCATTAGCGATTATGTAGATTTGGCCGTGTTAGGCGATTACTATACAAATGGAAGTTACGGCTTACGATTAGAGAGCAGCTATGCTAAACGCTATAAATTTAGAGGTAATTTCGGTTTTAGGTACGAGAACCTTTTAAATAGTGAACGTGGCTTTCCAGATTTTAGTCAAAGTACGATCTATAATATTAGATGGTCGCACAGTCAAGATGCAAAGGCCAATCCCAATTCACGATTTTCGGCGTCTGTAAACTTAGGAAGTAGCCAATATTACCAACAATCCATAAACCAGATCAATCAGTCTAGCTTTCTAAATAACACTTTGGCGTCTTCCGTATCCTATTCCAAATCATTTCAAGGCGAGCCTCAGGTAAATTTGAGTTTGTCGGCAACACATAATCAAAATACCAATACCGAAGCGATTAATCTTACCTTACCTACGATGCAAGCCTCCATGAGTAGGGTATTTCCTTTTGCACCGAAATCGGGAGCAAAAAAAGGCGCTATTCAAAATATTAACTTTCAAGTAAATACTAGAGGTGAATATCGTATTAGCACTACGGATTCCTTATTCGGAAAACAAGAAATGTTTGACGATGCCCTAGCAGGTATGCGCCATAGTATTCCGTTGACAACCAACTTTAAGATATTTAATCATTTTAGCGTGAGTACCAACGCCAATTTTGAAGAAACTTGGACACTCAATACGATTCGTAGATTTCAAGATCCAACAACCGAAGAGATCGTCACAATTGACCAAAATGGTTTTGACCGCTTCTTGACCTATAATTTTGGTGCCAGTATTGGTACTACCTTATATGGTATGTATAATTTTGAAAGGGAAGGCAAAAACCCCAAAATACAAGCCATAAGGCACGTTATGCGACCATCGATTAGTTACAGCGTCAGCCCTGCTTTTGATCAGTTCTATGAAACCTACGATGTTGTGGATGCCAATGGGACGACGAGTGACGAGGTTCGCCAAGTTGAATATACGCGGTTTGAAAATTCGTTGTTTGGATCGCCTCGTAATGCGTATTCCAGTAACATTGGTATTTCCTTGGGGAATAATATCGAAGCCAAAGTACGGTCCAAGGATTCTACTAAAACCGAACCGGAAAAAGTCTTTTTGTTGAATAACCTTAACTTTTCCACAGGCTACAATCTTGCGGCCGATTCCTTAAATTGGAGTCCAGTGCGTGTTACGGGTGGTACACAAATTCTAAAGAAAAAGATGAATATCAACTTTGGGATGACCTTAAATCCATATGCCTTAGATAGTAACAATAATGTGATCAATACCTTTAATATTGATAATGGCGGAAGCTTGTTTAGACTTACTTCTGCCAATCTTAATATCAGTTATACCCTTTCCAATGAAACGTTTTCAGGTAAGGAGGGTGAGGATGATAAAGATGAAAGCGAGGAACGTCGTGCTGCAAATACCAATAGTAGGACTGATGACCTTTTTGGAAAAACCCAAGATTTTGCAGATAAGCGACTCACGGATAAAGACAGGGATAAAGAGGAAAAAAACGACAATGAACTCTACAACTACAAAATGCCATGGAATGTCCGTTTGGCTTATGCTGCTAACTACGCCAATACACGACGGCAAGACGAGATAAGTTCACATTCGTTGATGTTTTCTGGTGATATCGAAATTTCGCCGCGTTGGAGTGTTGGTGCCTCCTCTGGATATGATTTTCTTAATCAAGGTTTTACCTTTACCCAATTACGTTTTGAGCGTGATTTGTTAAGTTGGCGTATGAATTTTACTTGGGTACCTTTTAGTAATCGCTCCTCATGGAATTTCTTTATAGGTATAAAATCCAACTTATTAAAAGACTTAAAATACGATCAACGCCGACAACCCGATAGAAATCTTGGGAACTAATTCTAACTGTCACATTGAGCGCAGTCGACCTGTCTTTTTTCATATAAATACCTTAAATTTGAATGATGTCTAATCTATTGATAGAATTCTGATTTCTTAGAAAGCACGCATGAAAAAAATAATCAACACTACTAAAGCGCCAGCACCAATAGGCCCCTACAATCAAGCCATTTTGGTAGGCAATACACTGTACACCTCTGGCCAGATCGCTTTGCATCCAGACACTATGGCACTGGTTATGGATGATATACAAACGGAAACCAAACAGGTCATGGAAAATATGAAAGCTGTTTTAGCAGCTGCGGATATGACCTTTGAGCATGTGATAAAAACCTCTATTTTTATTAGTGATATGAACAATTTTGGAGACATCAATGCGGTTTATGGCCAATACTTTGATGAGGCTACGGCACCAGCAAGAGAAACCGTAGAAGTGGCTAATTTGCCCAAGTTTGTCAATGTGGAGATTAGTATGATTGCGGTGAGGTAAATTTTAACTCTAAAAATGCTCTATTCACATATTACCTATTCAGAATATTTTGTGCTGATACCATTAGAGTTGATGGTTACTTCAACATGATAGTTATCATCCGTTCTCGCATAAGTAAAGCCTTGATTATTTAGAACATCCAAAACTTCAACATGAGGATGATTATAAGGCCTATTATGTGTACTCATAGCCAAAAAAGCGTTGTTAGGACAATCCGTCGTCCAAGTCCCTTGACCTGAATGATCTAATGTGCCGTGTCTTGAACCGTGATGAGGCACTTTGAAAAAAGCCGTATTACTTGGGATCTGCGATTTTATGACATTCCAAACGTCCTCTTCAGCATCACCTGTTAACATACACGTCATGTTATGAAGATTTAATGCCATCACAATGGAGTTATCATTTTCATTATCTGAAATTTCATCTTCATTTGGCCATAAAATATCAATTTTAACATCACCAAAATCAGGAAAAACCCTATTATTATCAATCGCTTGGTGATTAACACCTACCCTATTCGCGTAGTTCTGTAGGTGGGCTAAATTCGAGTTCAGGATGCTTTTAGGATAATAGAATCTTGATGTACCGAAAAAGCGCATGATCTCTTTTAAACCTTGTCCATGGTCTAGATGTGCATGTGATAACATTACCCAATCAAATGTTGGTTTAACTATACTACTAGTATTAAACTTTCGTTGAAAATAACGCTTAAGAAAAATAAGACTCGATCGAAAATTAGATGTATCGTTAGAATCGATTAAGGCATAATGCTCATTTCCATTGCTATCAGTAGATTCTAGAAAGATAGAATCTCCCCAGGCTACATTGATTAAGATAATTTTTAGTTGACTCATTCTTTAAATTTTTGAAGGTAATCTCCTCGACTTTCTTGATAGATTTCCCGAGATCTAAATATTTGCGCTTTAGTCCAATCATTAAAAGCGTTGGTTTCTTTTTGCGAGAATCTTAATTTGATATCTTCTTGGTAGGCTATTTCAGTATTGAACTCATCAAAGGAGATATAATCATGTCGAAGTTTCCAGCAAAGAGAAAATTTCTCTTGTGAAATACGATATACCAATCCTTGTTCTACTTTTTCGACACCAAACCAATGAAAGGGTACCCAAATATCATTGATATCTACAAAAAGACCTTGGTTTTGTTCGGCAAAGATGTACATTGAATCAATATCCTCAACACTATCAAATTCATCACCTTTATTGGTTGGACCGAGTAGAATGGCTTCTATATTCAAGAGCAAAATTGACGAATTATTATTTACAGTACTAATACTCCAATTTGGAATTGGAGAGTCCGATTGGACGGAGTAATAAGAGCATCTAATCATCTCTACGCCATCAATATTTCTATCCACATCAGTAATAATTGGTATACTTAACTTTTTTTGTCCCATAGGCCATTTCTAAATGAGTTGATAAGTTTGGAAAAACAAAGTGAATTCCTGTAAGCAAGTTACATGTATTTGAAGCTAGAAACTATACGTAACCTTACGTATTTTTCTAAAAATCAGCTAAAAAAATAAAAAAAGTAGGAGAATTAGTAACTTAACTGTTATATCTTTAGTAGATGTAAACGCAACCTTTTTGTTGTTTTTACATCCTATAACTAAACGCTATTAATCAATCCTATAACTATGAAGAAAACCACCGCACTTCTATTTGCCCTCCTTGTCATCGTTGCCTGCTCTAAAGATCAATCCGACAACTCACCAGAAGCCAACTATGGTATTTCTGGAAAATTTGTGACGCCAAATGGCACGGATGCCGTATCTAAGGCCCATGTAAAGCTCTACAAGAATAACGACCTTATCCAAGAAAGCCTTACGGATAGCGAAGGTAATTTCTCCTTGGACGGCCTTACCAAAGACGATTACGAACTTACCATTTCCAAAGGGGCGTTTAGAACCTCTACAACTGTAGATTTAAATGATCTTATCGACGCCTTTACGTTTAATTTCGATAGCATTCCTATAGCAGAGCTACCAAATATTGCCGTAGTTACTGGGAGTTTTGATCATATTGAAGAGGTCTTGTATAACATAGGCTTGGTGAATCCCATAACCCAAGAACCACTTTTTGATATAATCGATGGTCATGATACCATGGATAGAAATCCTGACACGAGTCATCGCCGTCACCATGACATGGCCAACAGAACCTTTAATCCAATGTTGCAACCCAATGTCGATTTTGGCTTTGGAGATCTTATAGAGTCTCCTACCCTGTTATCCAACTATGATATTATATTTCTAAATTGTGGTCTCAGTGAATCTAAAGTAGAATTTGGCAATAATCTTACGGCTTATGTGAGTAATGGCGGTTTATTGTATGCTACAGATTGGGCTTATAGCTACTTAGACGATATTACGGCAGGTGGTACCAACTATTTAAGCTTTTACGATCCATATAGAAGTGGTAGCTCCCTTTCTACTGAAGCCGAAATATTGAACCAGGATCTTATCGATTGGATATCCTTAAACTTTGGTATTGATATACCTAATGGTAATGTCACCATAAATGAATTCCTTGGTGGATGGCAAGTCGTAGATTCGTTTGATAATACGACCGTGATCCCTTGGTTATATGGTCCTGTTGAATACGATGGCATTAGTGAAAGTAAATATTTGGCGTATACATTTTTACATGGTGATGGCGGTGTAATGTATTCTTCTTTCCATACGGAAAACAATACTTCAGACGCGACAACTGTTGAGCGCTTGATGCAGTATATGGTGTTTGAGTTGGCCGCAATGGAATAAAAACAACTACCCATAAAATAAAAACCCGAAGCTATAAACTTCGGGTTTTATATTTAGTATATCACGTTTAATCTTCTGGATGCATAAAGCGTTTCGTCATGCCGCAGTAAGTTAATTAATTGCACTAAACTCCGAGTATATAATTCAGCGGCAATGAGCTATACACGTTGATGCCACATGTTTTTATTTTTTCGTTCGCGGTTTGTTCAGAACAACTATTTCTTTTGCCAATTCCGCTATTCTTTTGGTTTTCTTGATATATGCAAATTCAATTAATTGTTCCAAAATCTCGTATGCATCAAGTATATCATCAGTTTGTAAATTTCCAATATGACTGCCCTCATTTCCAATTATCTTTAAAGCAAGTAAATGATTTGCGATATTTTTATTTCTTTTTCCATAATGCTGAATTCTTCGATGAAGAACTTTAAACTTATGAATATTGCCACCGTTTGTTTTTTTCCATTTAGGTGCTTTTAAGTCGTCTAATATCAGTTCGATAGAGTGTCTTATTCTATTTGCACAGGATGATAAATCATCAAAATAATTTGAAAATGATAAATTTATTTGTTCAGCAACGTTTGTTGGTACTTTATCTGACAGATGAAATAATCTCAAATTCGGGTAAAAGTACTTTGGGAAATAGTCCGAATATCTGTCTTCAATCAACTGTCCATCTGGTAATTCTTTTCCAAAAACTATGTCTTTTAAGCATTGTCCACTTATAGTTACTAATTCCTTGCAATCAGCATTTTTACATTGTAAAATTCCGCTAAATAAGTGTTCAATTCCGTTGTCGTAATTATAATATTCCATTTCTTTACCTGTTGGTGTGATTTTGGTCAAAATTCTATTCAGGTCTAATATTCCTACGTTACAAGTCGGACAAGGATAACTTTTTGGGTTGTTATTATTAAAATTTCTTCTTGTCCAAATTTGTCTATTCATAGGTTTTTATCAAATGAGTGGCAACGCTGCGCTATGTGCAGTTGTCTGTTTTTTTGTGAAGATAATGAAAAATCGAGTCGATGATTTGCAATAGTTATCCCGCGGTATGTTTTTTAATTGCCAATTATCGACCTTTAGCTAGCTGGCGAAGCGAGCGTTAGCTTTGATTTTTCTTTTATTGGGAACAAAAAAAGAGCAACCAATTGCATCTAGCGACCTGATATGTTGAGTAAATCAGCCTCAGCGGCGAAACTTGTTGATATGTACTTGATAACTGTTAAGTTGCAATTGGCATAGCGCAGCGATGATGTCGAACTGCTTTTGGATATATAGTCTGCGAAGCAGCATAGACAAAAGTACGCCGCAGGCGTATTCGACATCATCGTGTTTGTATATGGTTTGTTGCGTGTTTTAAGTACCTAATTTAGCAAATACAAACCAAATAGAAAATACTCTACGATTTTCGTAAGTAGACTAGACCTAGAAATAAATTATATACGGTGTTGTAACACGTTATTCTGATTTAATATAATTTTTTGAATTAGCTAGTTCACTTTTATAGTCGACTTTTGAAATATCCCTTAGAATTGATTTTAATGCCTCATAATTGTTAAATGAATCAGTGAGAAAATTAAAATTTTCAACAAACTTATTTTTACTTTTCTCTATCATTTTTCTTATTTGTGGCACTTCATTATCTTCAGATGGTGAATGCATCCCTGGAACCGTTGCTTTGATAATTTTAGTTTCTATTAGTCTCAAATCAGAAACTTCGTTTAAATTAGATTCTATTTTGTAAAAAGATAAATAACGTTTTTTTTGTTTAATAATGGTTTCAGTTATAAACTCCTTTGTAATTTCAACCAATGATTCTCCAATTTCTTTTTGATATAATTTGATTCTATCAATAACTCTCTGAATTAGAATTTTGGTATAATCTGAATAAATACCTTGTGAAATAAAGTTTAACAGTTCAGTAACTTTAGGAATTGCAGACAAATGATTAATTCTATATTCGTATGTACATACGGAATTATAGGCAAGTGTTATATCATTCCACTCGTCTTTAGTAATCATAAAATCTTCTACACTTTCAAATATCATAAGAGTATTGTCAATTAATAACCAATTACTCCTTAAATCAGTCTTTAGAAGTTCTATATCTAAAACTTTACCAAATTTTTCAGGTAGAGAATTTATAGCTTTTAAAATTTGTTTAGCAGTTTTATTTAATTCATCAAGTTTCCTGCTTATCTCTCTTAAAAGATTAATTTGTTCTTGATATTGTTCTCTATTTTTGTTGGAACTCCAAATATCTATTATTAAGCTTGCACCAAATGTATAAGGATTGAATGTGCTATTTATTTGAAGTAAATTTTCAAAGTCGAAGTTAGCATTATCTACTTCTAAATTTGCTGTTCCTTCAATCGATACATCTCCTAAATTGAATGGCATACAATATTGTTTTTTTAAATGTGTTACAACTTGTTATATCAAAACTATTTTGATCAATATCCTTAATATGTTCAGGGATAACAAAACTTTTAGTTGTTTTTAGCAACTCGTAAATCTAATAATTGATGAGACAAAAAACTATACGTAACCTTACGTATTTTTTAAATAAAAAAAATCCCAAGTCATGGACTTAGGATAATTATTCATTATTCATTAGGCATTTATCCGTCTGGATGCATAAAGCGTTGCTTACCTAATAACTCGTCTTCAGTTTCTACGATATCTTCATCGGGCACACAGCAATCCACAGGACATACCGCAGCACATTGTGGCTCCTCATGAAAGCCCATACATTCCGTACACTTATCTGGTGCAATATAATAGACCTCGTCACTTATGGGTTCTTGGGTTTCCTCGGCATCCACTTCCTTACCGCTTGGTAGCACTACCTTGCCCTTTAAGCTCGTGCCATCTGCATAGCGCCAATCATCAGCACCCTCATAAATTGCAGTATTTGGGCATTCTGGCTCGCAAGCGCCACAATTAATACATTCATCCGTGATTATAATCGCCATAGTAATTCTTCTTTTTTTATTGCTTAATTTTGCAGTTGCAAAAATAGAGCCAAATTGGCGTTTTACCAAACACTAGATGGATTTACAACAAAGAATTAACGCTTTCTCTAAACTGGGTGATTTTTTAAGCCAATTTTCAACAAAAGGCATTCAAAAAAACGAAACGGTTGAAGCCAATGACCTATTCTTTGATGGTTTTAAACATCAAATTAAATTGGCCAAAGAACATAATGGTTGGTTTACGGAAAACAATATCCTGTACAGTCTAGAGTCTTGGTCTAATGCACTGCAAGCAGACCACATTACTAAATGGACTCACACTTATAATTTTAAAGATATCAGTCCTAAAACCATTGCCATTATTATGGCAGGAAACATTCCATTGGTTGGGTTTCATGATTTCTTGTCCGTACTCATTACTGGTCATAAGGTTTTGGTGAAGCAATCCTCAAACGACAAACACCTTCTACCCTTTTTGACAAAGTATTTAGAAATCGTTGCGCCAGCATTTAAGGGCAACATCACATTTACGGAAGACAAGCTAGATAATTTTGATGCTGTTATTGCCACTGGAAGTAACAATACAGCCCGTTATTTTGAATATTACTTTAAAGATCAACCATCAATCATTAGAAAAAATCGAAATTCGGTAGCTATACTCACTGGTAACGAAACTAAAGCGCAACTCGAAGCTTTGTCTGAGGATATCTTTAGATATTATGGTTTAGGCTGCAGAAACGTCTCTAAATTATTCGTACCCAAAAATTACAATTTCGATGATTTTTTCAATGCAGTTTACAAGTGGCACCCTATTATACACGAGGCTAAATATGCCAACAACTATGATTATAACAAAGCGGTCTATTTAATGAGTGAATTCGATATGCTGGAGAACGGCTTTCTTATGGTTAAGGAAGACCAAAGTTATGCCTCTCCTATTGCGACACTATTTTATGAAACTTATGACAACGACAGTGGATTAAAACAAAAACTCATTGAGGATTCAGAAAAGATACAATGCGTCGTTGCTGCTGGACTATTAGAAGATGAAATCGCTTTTGGAAAAACACAACAACCACAGCTTTGGGATTATGCAGATGATGTGGATACTGTTGAATTCTTGTTAAAAATTTGATATAAAAATTATCGATTTATTAATACATAATAGGCAATTAATTAGCACCTTTGTAGCTCTTAAATTGTAATGTAATAGATTTCCGTGGTATCGGAAATGAAAATAAATTTTCATGAAAAAACATAATTTTAGCGCAGGTCCTTGTGTGTTACCAAAATCGGTAATACAAAAAGCTTCAGAAGCACTTATAAATTTCGATGATGGTCTATCGCTTATAGAAATCTCACATCGAAGCAAGCCCTTTGTAGATGTCATGGAAAATGCGAGATCATTGGCTTTAGAATTGTTGGGCTTAGAAGGTAAAGGCTACAAAGCCTTATTTCTTCAGGGTGGCGCTAGCTCCCAGTTTCTAATGGTGGCTTTAAACCTATTAGAGAAGAGAGCTGGTTATTTAAATACAGGTACTTGGAGCGACAAGGCCATTAAGGAAGCTAAAATTTATGATGATATTTACGAAGTAGGATCTTCTAAGTCTGCTAACTTCAATTACATCCCAAAGGGATATGATATTCCTGAAGATTACGATTATTTCCATTGTACATCTAACAATACCATTTTCGGAACACAGATGCAACATTTTCCGGAGTCTCCAATTCCAATGGTATGCGATATGAGTAGTGATATTTTTTCTCGTCAGCTAGATTTTTCGAAATTCGATTTAATTTATGCTGGAGCTCAGAAAAATATGGGACCTGCTGGTACAACATTAGTTGTTGTCAAAGAAGATATTTTAGGAAAGGTCTCTCGTAAGATTCCATCAATGATGGACTATAAAATTCATATCAGTAAAGGGAGCATGTTTAATACACCGCCTGTTTTTGCTGTTTATGTGTGTATGCTAACCATGCAATGGCTAAAGGATCTTGGTGGTATAAAAGCAATTGAAGAAGAAAACGATAAGAAAGCACGTTTAATCTATTCTGAAATAGATCTAAATCCATTATTTAAAGGCTATGCCGTAAAAGAAGATCGTTCTCATATGAACGCGACATTCACTTTAGAAAATGAAAATTTAAAAGAAACTTTTGACGCCATGTGGAAAGAAGCTGGTATCAATGGCTTAAATGGACATAGAAGTGTTGGTGGTTATAGAGCTTCCATGTATAATGCCTTGTCCTTAGACAGTGTAAAGGTACTTGTTGAAGTTATGAGCGAACTGGAGAGCAAGGCTTAAACAATAAATGTAATATGGTGACTGAGACGCTCGAAGCCACCGCACAAAATAAAATAATCGTGGCTTTGAGAACCTAGGCCACAGTAATAAAAAAACATGAAAGTATTAGCAAATGATGGAGTTTCTCAAAGTGGCATAAATGCATTGGAAGCTGCTGGATATGAAGTCATCACCACAACGGTTGCACAAGAGCAACTTCAAAATTATATAAACGATAACGACATTAGTGTGCTTCTTGTGAGAAGTGCTACGACAGTGAGAAAGGATCTTATTGACAACTGCCCTAGCCTAAAGATTATTGGCCGTGGTGGTGTTGGTATGGATAATATTGATGTAGCATATGCGCGTAGCAAAGGACTGCATGTTATTAATACACCAGCTGCATCGTCGCACTCTGTAGCGGAACTGGTTTTTGGACATTTTTATGGCCTAGCACGTTTTTTACACAATGCCAATAGAGACATGCCTTTAGAAGGCGATTCAAATTTTAAAAAATTGAAAAAGGCCTATGCTAAAGGGACTGAGCTAAAAGGAAAAACTCTAGGTGTCATTGGTTTTGGTAGAATCGGACAAGCCACAGCAAAAATTGGTCTTGGCGCAGGAATGAAAGTCATAGCTTTTGATCCCTTTATAGAAAAGGCTAATCTCGAACTGGAATTTTTTGATGGACAAAAAGTGAATTTTGATATTGCAACCATCTCGAAAGAAGATGTCTTAAAGCAAGCCGACTTTTTAACACTGCATGTTCCAGCTCAGAAAGATTACGTCATTGATGAAAAGGAATTCAATCAAATGAAAGATGGTGTGATTATGGCCAATGCTGCACGTGGAGGAGTAATTAACGAAATAGCCTTGGTAAAAGCGCTTGAAAAAGGGAAAGTAGCAAGAGCTGCTTTGGACGTTTTTGAAAAAGAACCACAACCAGAGATTCAACTTTTAATGAATTCGGCATTATCCTTAACACCACACACTGGTGCTGCAACAAACGAAGCACAGGATAGAATTGGTGTGGAACTAGCAGATCAGATCATTAGTATTCTTGGTTAACAAATAAATGTGACTAAGTCGAATAAAATGAGTCCTACAATTGTGGGACTTTTTTTTGTACCTTTTAAAACTTAAATTTTATTAATCTTAATTATAACTAAAAATGGAAGGAATCTTAGATTTATTAAACAGTGACTTAGGAAAAACTATTATAAGTGGTGTTTCTGGATCAACAGGAACAGATCAAAATAAAACAAGCAGTGTATTAACAATGGCGCTACCAGTCTTAATGAAAGCAATGGAGCGAAATGCTGCTACACCTGAAGGGGCTCAAGGTCTTATGGGAGCTTTAAGTAATAAGCACGATGGAAGCATCTTAGATAATTTAGGCAGCCTATTTGGCGGAGGTGTTGATGATGAAGTAAAAACAGATGGTGACAAAATCCTTGGTCATGTGTTAGGTCAAAGACGTCAAGGTGTAGAAAAAGTAATTGGCGAAAAAGCTGGATTGGATATGGGCTCTGTTGGTAGCATTCTTAAAGTAGCTGCACCAATTTTAATGGGTGTTTTAGGAAAGCAGACACGTCAAAACAATGTTAGTTCTGCAGGAGATTTAAGTGGTATCCTAGGTGGACTACTTGGTGGTAACGATACTAGAAATGAGCAAAGTTTCCTTGAAAAGATATTAGATGCAGATGGTGACGGAAGTGTTATTGATGATGTCGCAGGTATGGTGTTAGGTGGCAGTAAGAAAAAAGGCGGACTTGGTGGTCTTTTAGGAGGTTTATTCGGTAAATAAGCCTAGCACATTCAAAAATATCAAGAGCAGTTCTTTTTTAGGACTGCTTTTTTTATACCAAAACGGTAGGTTCACTCATTCATATCGTCAGTTCACATATTGGTGCTATGAAATAACCATAAGATCATGTTGCTTTGTAGTGTTAAATGAAATAAAAAACTAAAACGCTACATACAAATTTTTAATATCTTTAAGCTATGCAAAAGATTATCCCTTTTATTGTTCTTATTGTACTTATAGCAAGTTGCAAGTCCTATAATGCCGACCAAACAATCAATCATGGTAGTGATAGTCCATTGGTAGAAAATGATACCGTGTCTATAAGCAGTGACGAAACTGAATATGAAATCATTATCATCGAACCTGGATTTAATAATTGGATCATAAGTAGAGCTAGGCCTAGAGGTTTTTATTCCCAGCAATGGTTAGAGTCTAGAAATGAGCTTTTGGTACAATCTTGGAATCAACGTAATCTGCAGCCCGCTAGATACGATCCAAATTTATATGAACTCCGCATAGATTATGACAGAAATACGGACTATGGCTACGAGGTTAACTATTTACTCTATAATTATTTCGTCTATTTTCAACTTCAATATAATCAGCGATTGACTTCATTTTATCCTAGGATTTAACGTAAATTTGTGGCACTTTAATAGTGCTATGGAAAAATTTAAAAAACAATGGGAAATTCAGCACAACTGGCAGTTGATATTTCCCTTTTTAGGTTTACTTGGCTTAGGATATTCAGCTTTTAGGCTTTCGAATGCATTCTTAAAAGACTATCATATTGCATTTTCTATTATTGCGACAATACCTGTATTCTATACGCTACTAAAATTGACGCTTACTATATTTAAGAAACTTGAAAACAAGTGGATATTAGATTACCGATGGGAAATGATTCGTGTGTTCATTGTTTTTGCAATTACAGGATCATCTTCGGTTTACGTGGGCCGACCAATCATGAAGCTTATAGGAATTACTAAAGAAAACTTAAACCCAGTGTTATACTGGATATTATTCATTATCATTGGACTCGTTTTCTATCAAATTCTATTGGTAAGTTTTGGATGGCTATTTGGACAATTTAAGTTCTTCTGGGAATTCGAAAAGAAAATGCTCAGACGATTTGGGCTTAAAAAATTTGTGGATTGAATATTAAGACTATCATAACTACTTCTTTTAAAGTTTTAGCCATTGTGCTAACACTTTCTGTTATGTTGCCTACTGCTGTTAAAGCTTCTCATTTATTCACGCACCATACCCACGAAGTTTGTGAAAACGACAACAATGCAACGACCCATTTTCATGAATCTGATCTCGATTGTGATTTTTATAAGTTTAAGCTTACCCAGAATAATTTTTTCGTAATTGAAGATTATGACCTCAGTCCTGAGTTCATTTCAACCTCTAAATTATCGTCGTATTATATTTCTTTCAATACACATCAGTATTCTACTAGGTTTCTTCGAGGACCACCACAGTTTGTATAGCATCACACTTTTCTGATACACAAACGAAACTTTAACAATGACACGATTTATAATTGGTGTGGTTATGGCATTATCCTGCTATAGTTACAGCCAAAATTGCAAGTTTACCTTTCTAGGCGAACTCAATGACTTTCATGATGGTTCGCCCATCTCCTCTGCTACTATATACATAAAAGAAAAAGATAAGTATATAGTATCAGATCTTGATGGAAAGTTTAAAATTGAGAATCTATGTTCTGGTACATTAACATTGACTATATCGCACGTAGGTTGTGAAACTAAAACCGTGAGCTATAGCATTGCCGGTGATACCTTTAAGAGGATATCTATTGAGCATCATGTTGAAGAACTCAATGAGGTTTCAGTTTCTGCTAGTAGCACTAAAAAAGAAACAACGACCGCTCAAGAAACTGTTATTAAAGCAAATACCCTCAAAAAGTATTCAGCTTTAAATCTTGGTGATGCCCTAAAAGAAGTGGCTGGTGTCTCGTCTATTAATACTGGGAATACCATTGTAAAACCTATGATTAATGGAATGCATAGTAGCAGAATTTTGATAATGAATAATGGCGTACGTCAGCAAGATCAAGAATGGGGTATAGAACATGCACCAAATATTGATATTAATAGTGCTAACCAAATCTCAGTCATTAAAGGTTCTGGCGCATTAGCATATGGTGGCGATGCTGTTGGTGGTGTTGTGGTTATTAATTCTGGTCGAGTTATACTTAAAGATACTTTATATGGGCGAACTATTATTGGTGGGCAAACCAATGGTAAAGGATATAATATCTCTTCCACTCTAAATAAAAATTATAGGTCAGGTTGGTTTGCGCAGATACAAGGATCTTATAAAAGGAATGGAGATTTTAAAGCCCCTGACTATAACCTCACCAATACAGGGTTAGACTCTAAAGGTTTATCAGTACAGTTTGGTAAAAAGAAATTTGAATCTGGCTTTGAAATCTTTTATAGCTATCTAAATAATGAGATAGGTATCCTAGGAGCTTCTCATATTGGTAGTGTTTTTGATATTGAACGTGCTATCAATGCGGGACAGCCATTGCTAATTGAAGATTTTAGTTACGATATCAATGCGCCAAAACAGAAAATTACGCATCACTTGGCCAAAGCAAATTATTTTAAACGTTTCCAAGGTTTTGGTAAAGTCAGTTTACAATATGATTACCAAAATAATCAGCGCTTAGAGTTTGATGTGAGAATTGGTGATAGACGCGATATTCCCGCCATTGATTTGACATTACAAACGCATTCCATCTTGGCAGATGTAAATTTGGACTCTAATCTCGATAGAAAAATAAATTTTGGGATTATGGGTCGCTATCAGAACAATTTTGCAGATCCAGATACAGGTGTAAGACGTTTAATCCCAGATTATGACAAATATGATTTTGGAATATATACAACGACCGAATGGAGATTAAATGACAACTTATTAGTTGATGCAGGACTGCGTTACGATTTTAATAGAATCGATGCTAAAAAGTTTTATCGCATATCACGATGGGAAGAACGTGGTTATGATGAAGATTTCTCAGATATTATCATCGAAGAATTGGCGACACAGCTTTTAACAAATCCTGTCTTTAATTTCCACAACATTTCTGCATCAGTAGGTACCAGGTTAAATCTTGACGAAAAAAATCAACTCTTATTTAATTACAGCTTGGCGAGTAGACCGCCTAACCCATCTGAGTTATTTAGTGATGGTTTGCACCATTCAGCGGCAAGATTTGAACTAGGTGATCTAAGATTTGATAAAGAATTGGCAAACCGTGTTTCACTTTCTTACAGTCATAATACATCCAGGCTTAGATTTTTATCTGAAGTTTTCTATAATAGAATTACGGATTTTATATATCTAAGACCTTTTGATTTTATCCTTACAGGAAGAGGGCCGTTTCCAATATGGGAATATCAGCAGACAGATGCCGAACTATTCGGTATTGATTTAACAGTAACCTATGACATAACTGATGCCCTGCAATGGCAAAATAAAACATCTCTTACAAAAGGTTATGATTTAGAGGCAGACTTGCCACTTATAGATATTCCTCCATTTAGTACTATGAATCAGTTGCGCTATTTGAACACTAAGTGGTATAATTTTTCAGCAAGCTTAAAATCAGAATGGGTTTTTGAACAAAACGAATTCCCAGATTTTAACTTCGAAGTAGAAGATCAATTGACTGGTGACATGATACTTCTAGATATAAGTACACCTCCACCAGCTTATCATTTGTTACACTTTTATAGTGAAGCAACATTCGCTCTGAGCGAAAAAACAAGTTTAAATGTAGGATTGGGCATTAATAATCTATTTGATACGTCGTATCGTAACTATTTAAATAGGTTGCGCTTTTTTGCCGATGATATTGGAAGAAATATAACCCTACAAATTCAACTTAATTATTAAATAAAAATGAACGAAAAAAATTCAAACTCTAAAACTATGAACATTAATTTTTTAAATCTAAATTCTATGAAAACAAATAAATTCATTATTAAAGCAGTTTTGTGCTTCGCACTTATCTCATCATTCACATCCTGTTCTGATGATGATCCAGATGCTGTAAACGAAGAAGAGATAATTACAAATTTAACCTTGACTTTTACAAACACGGCAGATGCAAATGACATTGTAGTAATGTCTAGTGTAGCGCCAGATGGTCTTGAAGATGGTGTTACTGCAGAAACAGTAGTAGGAGATTTTTCTACTGGAGCAACTTATGCGTTAAGATTGGCTTTATCAAACGCATCAGAAACACCTGCTGAAGATGTTTTAAATGGAGATATCATCCCAGAAGCAGATGAGCATTTCTTTGCCTATGCAGTCAATGGTATTAATTTAACCCTGACAAGAGATGCAGGTGATGTTGATGGACCTGATGGAAGTAAATTAGGTGTTGAAACCACATGGGTTGCTGGTGCTGCTAGTACTGGGAATGTACAAATACGACTAATTCATGAGCCAAGCTCAGTCGACGATAGCAACGAATTTGGTACTACGACTGGTGGTTCTGAAGATTTTAACATCACATTCGAGGATGTTGAAATTGATGATTAAATAAAACACAAATTCCAATTATTAAGGGCTACCCATTAACTAGGTAGCCCTTTTTTATTAAGCCTTTATTGTGGTCTTCTTTTCTGGCTTTAACACATAGGTATATAACCACATTAAAGAGAATGTAGGTATCACATCAAAAAATGGCAAGGCTTCTTCAACAAAGGTTATTACAGCAGCTACTCTTCCCTCCTTGCCTTTATATAGCTTCGTCATAAAATAGGCTGATAATGGTGCCCAAATAAAATCAAACGGTGGAAATATAAAGGACACGTATCCCAATCCATCGCATAATAGGCTTATTATTAGTTTTTGGTATTTTTTCATTTACAATTTTTCTTAAAACAGAACAATAAGCGTTCCAAATAACAACCACTGACAGTTCGTCAATCTGAGTCATTAAACATGTATCAGCCTTTTTAACGTTTAATTAAGAGCGTATAAGAAACTGAGCACTTAGCTTTGCAGAGTTAAAGTGTAACAACCGCTAATTAATTATGTCTTTAATACTGTATTAAATCATCAATCAATCAACCTTATATGAACTTACGTTCAGCTTTACTAGTAATGTCCATATGTATCTTTAATCATGTTTCTGCTCAAGACGACATTGTTATTCCCGAAGATAAAAAATCACTAAACATATCACGTACAGACAAGGCACCTAAAATAGATGGTGTACTCAATGAAGCCATTTGGGAAAACGCCGAAATTGCTACGAACTTCATTTCATTTAGACCAGAAATTGGTGAGAAAAGAGCCTATGAAGAGCGCACTGAAGTCAAGCTTGCTTACGACGATCAGGCCATATATGTCGCTGCCTATTTGTACGACGATCCAACAAAAATGATGACGCAGTTGGTGAATCGCGATAACTTTGGCCAGACCGATTTTTTTGCTGTGGTCTTTAATCCCAATAATGATGCCCAAAATGATACACAATTCTTTGTGTTTAGTTCTGGACAGCAAGCCGATGCCATCGCAAATCCTACTATTGGTGAAGATTTTAGCTGGAATGCCGTTTGGCAAAGTGCCGTGCAAATCGTTGACGACGGTTGGATTGTGGAGATAAAAATACCCTATAGAACACTGCGATTTACCGATCAACAAGATCCAACTTGGGGTTTACAATTTCATAGACAATTTAGACGCGAACGCGCACAATATACATGGAATCCTATTGATCCTACGAAAGGAAATATTGGACTCTATCATGGTGAGCTTACAGGTCTCAAAAATATTAAGCCTCCTGTTAGACTTAACCTCTACCCTTTTTCTACTGGTATTGTAAATAGTTTTGATGGCGATACCGAAACGGATCTCACCTTTGGAATGGATGTAAAATATGGTATTACGGATAACTTTACCCTGGATGCCACACTTGTACCAGATTTTAGTCAAGCTGGTTTTGATAATGTAGTGCTAAACCTTGGTCCGTTCGAACAAACCTTTTCTGAGCAACGCCAATTTTTTACTGAAGGTGTAGAACTCTTTTCAAAAGGTAATTTGTTTTTCTCACGTCGTGTAGGTAACAGACCAAGCGGCACATTGGATTTAGATGACAACGAAGAAGCCAATGTACCTAACGAGGTTAAAGTGTTAAACGCTGTAAAGGTGTCTGGTAGAACCAAAAAGGGACTTGGCGTTGGTATTTTTAATGCCATTACAGAAACAACTGAGGCTACCATTACCAATACGGACACAGGCGAAAAGCGACGCGAAGTCGTTGAGCCCTTTACCAATTATAATATTTTGGTGGTTGATCAACAATTTAATGGTAATTCGTCTATAAGCTTAATTAATACCAACGTACTCCGTGAAGGTGAATTTAGAGATGCCAATGCTACAGCATTAGTCGCTAACATTCAGAATAAACGTAACACTTATGTGATTAATGCTGAGGCCAAAATGAGTAATGTCAATTACCAAGTTGCCGACAATGAAACTGGATATAGCTCTTTCTTTTATATAGGAAAATCACACGGAAACCTACGCTACAGTTTTGACCATCGCTTCGCAGACACGAAATATAACATTAATGATCTAGGGCTTATCTTCAGAAACAACTTTAATAATTTTGGTGCAGATGTATGGTATCAAATTTTTGAGCCAAAAGGAAATCTAAACAGTTACCGCATCAATGCTTGGGTGAATTACAGAAACTTGGCCGAAAGAGGTGCCTTAGGTACATTTACAGGAATTAATTTTGGAGGTCGCTATTTCGCGCAAACAAAAAATCTAAATGGCTATGGCTTTAGATTTAATATAGAGCCAGGTAAACAGTATGATTATTTTGAATCTCGAGATGGCAGACCGTTTATCTTTGAGGACATCGTCAGTGGTGGTGGCTTTTATTCCTCTAATTATAATAACAAGTTTGCAATTGATGTGGAGTTGAACCTATTCAAAATATTAGAAGATGGTCGTGATCTTTTCGGATATAATTTTGAATTTAGACCACGTTTTAGGTTTTCAGATAAGCTTTTGGCAGTCTATGGCTTAGATCTTAATATGTCCAATGGTTCTAGAGGCTAT
This sequence comes from Winogradskyella flava, assembly GCF_014243395.1. Classification (GTDB taxonomy): domain Bacteria; phylum Bacteroidota; class Bacteroidia; order Flavobacteriales; family Flavobacteriaceae; genus Winogradskyella; species Winogradskyella flava. Next base: position 413,929 of record NZ_JACLCP010000002.1, read on the forward strand.
GCCACAAATGTAGACGTGCAAGGCCCTGATGATGCTGTTGATAATATTCCGATTTTTGGGGAACGTAACCGCTTACGATTAACCAACAGTCTATCTGCCAATTACAGTTTTAATCCTTTCAATACTTTGGCTTTAACCTTTAGGCATTATTGGGATACGGTAGATTATGATCGTGAGTTATTTACACTATTGGATAATGGTCGCTTAACCACGGATTCTGGTTATACCATAAATAATGTTGGTGATAGTCCAAACATTAATTTTAGCACTTGGAACATCGATTTAAGCTACTCATGGCAATTCGCACCTGGAAGCTTCCTTACGGCTTTGTATAGAAATCAACTATTTAATTTTGATGAGCGCTCCGAAGATAATTACTCAGAAAGTTTAAATACATTGTTTGACCAGCCTATACAGCATACCTTATCCTTGCGGCTGCAATACTTTATTGATTTTAATGGCATTAAGAATGTGTTTAAAAAACGTAATAGCTCCCAATCGCAATTGGGTAATATGAATTCCGAACGTGATTTTAATATTTTTACGAATAACACGCTACCATAGATGATGTCACTTCGAGTATTTCGTCGTTTAGACGAAATGTATCGAGAGGCAAGTAACAATTATAATCACTTCGAAAAGCACAACCAATCTATCGAAAACAAGAAAATGATATCTACATGTGCTTCTCGATACGATTTTCTTTGATTTCGACACGCTCAATCTTAAAGAAAATCACTCGAAGTGACATTAAGTATGTATTATTCCCTGTAAAATAGTATTTTCGCTGGTAATATGATTAACGCCAAAAATATCCACAAAAGTTACGGTGATTTACACGTCCTTAAAGGTGTAGATATAAACATTAGTGAGAGCGAAGTCATATCCATTGTTGGAGCTTCTGGTGCTGGTAAAACCACCTTATTACAAATCTTAGGGACATTGGACACGCCCCACTATAAACCAGACACCGAGTTAATTATTAATGGGCAATCCATTACATCCCTAAAAGATAAAGCCTTGGCTAAGTTTAGAAACGCACATATTGGTTTTATTTTTCAGTTTCACCAATTGTTACCAGAATTTACGGCTTTAGAGAACGTGTGTATCCCTGCATTTATACATAAAACACCTAGAGCAGAGGCCGAGAAACGCGCTAAGGAATTACTAGAGTATTTAGGACTTAAGGATCGTATAGACCATAAACCCAATAGCATGTCTGGTGGTGAGCAGCAACGTGTAGCTGTAGCCAGAGCTTTGATTAACCAACCAAAAATCATCTTTGCCGATGAGCCGTCTGGCAACTTGGATAGTGAATCTGCAGACCAACTCCACAACCTATTCTTTGAGCTTAGGGACGAGTTTAAACAAACCTTTGTCATAGTAACCCATAATCAAGAACTCGCCGATATGGCAGATCGTAAGTTGACTATGGTGGATGGGAAGATTTTGGGATAGTTTAAGAAGTCGACTTAGCACGTAGGAATCAAATGATAAATCTAAAAGGGTTGTCGTATACCGACTGCCACTAAGTTTTTAATTATATACGGTTTTGTATAAGGCTTTATTAGTCCCACCACATCCACATATGTTTATTCGTTTTCAAATGTTGGACTAATTCGTCCATATCAGAGTGACCTTGGTAAATTACATCAGGACAAAATTCAAAAATTTCCTTTCCAAGTTTCTCATAAGAATCTGGTTCAGATTTTAGAACGGATTCAATTCTATCAAAATCCGCAACAATGATATCGAAATCGAATTCAGTTTGTTTTTTTCTAAACCATTCGACAACATCGTTATTGGATAAATCATAATTTACAGGTTCGATACCAACAAACTTGATCAGTTCCAATTGGTCTGAAATTGGAGCAATTACAATGTCATAGTAAGAACGGTAAGAATCGTCAAAATCAAGATTGGTTAGGAATAAGTAATTTTTTGATTTCTTGACATCATCAAAATGGTTATCAACTATTTTATATGCGGTTTTCTCATTTACAAACTTAAATTTAACGCCAGGAACAAGGGAGTCATAAGGTTCAAAAACTCTATTAGTGGAGTCAGCTGGTTTGTATCGTATAACTGTATTTTTTACAACATCCTTGTTGGTTAGTTTTGCGATGTCTTCAATAATTCTAATATCTATATTCAACTCATTTAAATCAGTTTTATGGATGCTTTCTTTGCGACTTTTCGAATTACACGCACAGAGAATAAAAAATACGATGTAGAGGGTCTTCTTCATATGTTGCACCATTGTTTTGCTAAACTGCTTTTTAATACAGCTTAGGTGATATTGCATTAGTTATTTTTAATTTCGGATTCTATATTCACCCACTTAACTTTCCATTTTTTTTCCATATGCTCTCCAGTTGTGAAAAAAAGAAACTTGTTGTCAGGTGTAACATAAGGATTCCCTTGACTTTCGTTATTAATTTTATCATTTAATTTTTTAGTATTTATCCATTTGCCATTTCCGTCGTTATAACTAATCATCAAATCAAGTTCATTTCCAATTGAAGCATAAATCAAATAATCTTCTTCTGGTGAAATGTAAGGCGTACATTTTCTCAATTTAGAATTTAACTCAACTCGTTTTGCATCCATGAATTTTCCATTTATATGCTCTGAGTAATAAATATCCATTTCGCTGTAGTCCAAATTACTTTTATGAAAATATAAAGTTCCAGAATTGGTAACTATAGGATGAGAAACTAATTTATTTCTGAAATTTGGGATATCGATAAAAACGGGTTTATCCCATTTTCCGTTAATCTTGTCAGATTTCCAAATATGCCATGTCTCAGGGATTCCATCAATACTAACTGGTCTTGTTGAGCTGAAATAAAGAGTTTTTCCATTCGGTGAGAAACTCATTCCGTGATCATTATAATCACTATTGAAGAAAGCTTCTTTAGGTTCAGACCAAATATCATTAGTTTTCTCAATTTTGAAAACATTAAAATTCTCAAAATTCTTATCGGATATTGTATAGTAATATTCTTTTAAGTCAGGACTAAATATGCCTTTGTGAATAATCCCATTATCAGGAATTATTTCCTTTCTAAATACAATAGGAATTTCATTAGGGATCTTTTCAGTTAAGAACTCTAATTTTGCTTTTTCATTTTTACAACCCAAAAAAAACATCGTTAGAATTAAGACAAATAAAGGCTTGTTCATGTTTTTAATTAGTGCCAGCGTGTTTGTGTATGGTTTGCTTCGCCAGTTCGCTTCGCTGTTGTTTTGCATGTTTAAGCACTAAATTAGCAAATAAATCACAGATAGAATATTCCGAAAGAATTTTCGTAAATAGGCTAAAACTAGCAATTAATTATACGCCGTGATATAGCTAGTTTTTATTAATTCCATTTAATTTAAAACCAAGAAGATTCCCATCCAGTAATTATGAAATTTTGTTCTGTGATTTTATATTCATTCTTATTATTTATTGGTTTAAACCAAAGTTCTAATCTACAAGCATATTTGTAATTTTGTGAACCTTCATAAATTTTGAGCCAGTTTTCGTATAGTTTTTCTTCAAGAGTTTCTACTTTAAACAGCCTCTTGTCTAACTGTTTTTTAGACAATCTTTTATTAGAAGTTACTTCATACGCTTTTAAATAAAAGTGACCTTTTTCGCGAAAACTATATTTTATATGAAAGGAATAACTTCCTCCATATCCAGATATTCTTAGTCCACTATTTGAATTTAAGTATTTAGATGATTTAGCCGAAAATTCATTTGCGTCATAAATTTTTATATTTTCAGGTATTTTTTTATTTGCGCCATAATAATCAGGTGTCTGATAAGCTAAAATGAAAGTAAATAATAAAACAAAAATCCCTGAAAAAAATATCAGAATTCTAAAATACCATTTTCCTTTTGAAATAAAAATAGTCATTATTGACCCAATAATGTTCAAAATGGATAATATGAATGATAAATTAGTAATCCAGTTTCTTTTAAGGAATGTTCCAATTAAAAAAATTCCAAAAATGCCTATGTAAATCAGTAACGGAACCCACCATTTATTAAAATACAGATAATTTTTCTTCGTTTTCATAATTAGCTACAATGTGCTCATGTATGGACTGTTGCGTGTTTCAGCAACTAAATTAGCAAATACAAACCGAATAGAAAATCCGCTAGGGTTTTCGTAAGTCGGCGAGAACCAAGCAATGAATTATCCACGGTGTTAGCAAACCGCTTTTATTCCGCTAAGATTGTTTTTCCATCTTTGATTATTAATTTTTCTGACGTGAAATTTTTAATATCATCAAATGGACTTTTTTTCCAAATTAGTAGGTTTGCTTTTTTACCTTTTTGTAATGAACCTACATCATTTTCAATTCCAATTGCCTTTGCTCCATTTATACTTGCGATTTTGAACGCATCATTAACCGAAAAGCCATATTCGCAAAGAAGTATAAGTTCAGAGAGGTTGGCTTTACCACCATTAGCCATATCAGAACCAAGTCTTATTTCAACTCCTTTATCATACATTTTTTTTACATTTTGCATTAATATCTTGAAATTTTCAAAGCATCTTTCTACTTGTAATTCGGTTAAGGTTGTATCTATTGGTTTAGTGAAATAGGTTTCGCCGAATTGTTGATACAAAAAGTGTATGGTTGTGGAAAATGAAACCTTTTCTTTTGCAAGTTTATCTATAAACTCCTCTTGTTCATTTTTTTTATAGGTTTCTGAGTATCTGGATAGTTCTAATAAATATTGAATAACTCTCGATTCAGAATTTAGCTCCCCAAAATTTTCTTCAAATATTTTGTTAGCTTCCTCCCAATCTTCACTTGAGTTCAAAATACTATTAGGTATAGTAGGTAAATGCTCATAATTTTTTAATCCTATTGAAAGTGTTTCATTAATTGTTTGGTTTTCTAAATTAAAACCTCCAATGTGTCCATAAATTTTCATACCCAAACTGTCAGCTGTTTCAAATGCGGATTGAAATTCTGGATTATTAAGCCTATAATATAACTTAATGTGTTTGATACCAAGATTATGATATTCAATCATTTTAGCTTGTGCTTTATATGTGTTTTCTACCATACTATGACCAATGTATGGTTTACGGTCTTCTTTTGAAATTATTGCACCTCCAGTTGTAAAGACGTCTACAAAATTTGGATTAGGATTACTTTGCCAAGTTAGTACTGTACCCAACCAACTTTCTGGCTGTCCCATCATTAGAGTTGTGGTTGTTCCGAAAGGTAAATAGGCGTCGGATAATTTTTTACGAGAATTATCATTAAGTGATTTTGGTGCCTTTTCTCTATCTCCGAAAACGTCAGTAGGATGTATATGACTATCTATAAAACTTGGTGTGACTAATTTTCCTTTCGCATCTATACTTTGAATTGCCTTATAATCTTTAGGTTCATCAATTATATTTTGAATAATGCCGTCTGTTATAATTATTGTTTTATTCTCTAAAACATCTCCTGTTTCTACATCTAAAACATTAGCATTTTGAATTAGTAAGTCGCAGTCTTTAGCTTGTTTGCAACCCAAACAGAGTAAAGAAAGTGAAAATATTACAATTGGATAGATTCTCATTTAATTGCGATGCGTTTTTGTATTATTGCTAACGTTGTTGTGTATAGATAGTTGCGTGGTTAGGCCTATAATTTAGTAAACATAAACGAGCGCGAAAAAATTCCGAAAGGATTTTCAAAAACAGGTAAGAACAAGCAATTACTGATAGCCATTGTTGTGGAAAGTTATTTTTTTACAAATTTGTTTATTATCGAATTTAGAGATTCAATATCTTTTTTCTTATTCAAGTACTTATCAATATTTCTATCCCCCATATTTTGAATTTTATATTCTGGCAATTTTTCTTTGAACATTAGATATACAAATGTATCTACTAATCTTTCCTTCAATCCGTGATTAAGATTGTATTTCTGAATAATTGAATATTCCATTCCCATATGTGTAAGTTCATGAATTATAGTATTTGCAGGATTTTCATAATTCATAAATTTCCCATCTTTATTGGTAAACAAAGTTATAGTTCCGTCATCAGGGTTATAGCTACCACCTGTTCCATATAGCGTGAAAATAACTTTGTATTTGTCAAACATTTTAAAATTCCAATCCCATTTGCTCCGTTTAGAATCTATTTCATTTATAAAACTATGTATGAGACTCATTTGATTTTCAACTTTTTGTATCGCCTGTTTATAGTCCTCTTGGTCAAATATTTTGGATTCTACAAGTGTGTAAATTGCTGAAAAATCTTCGTTTCCAAAAGTGCCATTCTTTGATTTGGTTATTAATGAGTCAATTAAAGAATCATTTGGTAGGTTTATGGTATAACCTTGTTTTTCAAAAAAAGAATAATCGTTAATGGTTCTCCAGATAGAAGTGACTTCTTCTGTTATAGTAGGTTGAACTATTTCAATTCTTGATACTTGTGTTTGCGATTTACAGGTTAAGCTGATAATTGAAAAAGTAAGAAGCAATAATTTGGTTAATTTCATTTTTTTCTAGTTTGCCACAACGGTTTTATGTACGACTTGTTGTGGAAATCCTTAAGATTCATGAATATATTAATTTAAAATTAGGCATTCCATGGATAAAATCACTTATGATTTTAAGCCGTAACCGAAAGATAACAAATTGCAATGACAAAAATATAGCGCACTGGCGAAAGCAATTCCAACTAGGAATTTTAGCCGTAATGAATTTTAGGTTTTGTTGGCAGTAGTTCTTATTCCGTTATCATCAAATAATATCCATCTAAATCTTTGAGACAGAACTGTTCTTTTCCGGAATTTGGATTCATATGGCGTGATTCTTCAATTTCGAAATTCAATTCCCGTGCATTATTCCAAACTTTATTTAAATTTTCTACTCTTAAATACAAGATTAGTCCATTCCCTGGCTGTATTTGAGAACTCGAAAGAGTGGGATGTTCGTGTTCTCCCCATTTATGCAAGCACAAGAAAACTTCTCCATTATTGTCCGTCAGCATTTCAAATGTTGTGCCTCCGTGACTACTGTTACAATCAAGTAATTTTTGATACCAATTGGAACTTTTCTCAACATCAGACACACCAATTATAGGTTCATTCTTTATCATTTTAGTTCTTTTTAATTACCACCAAAGTCTTGTGTATGATTAGTGGCGTAAAAATCCAAAGGCTTCTTTGAGTCCCTAACCGAAAGATAGTAAATTGCAATGACACGAGCATAGCGAACTGGCGAAAGCAATTTTCGTAATTAGACTATAACTAGCAATGACTCGAGCGCAGCGAACAGGCGAAGCAATTATGCACGGTGTTGCCTATAGTTATGTAATTGTCAGAATTTGAAATGTTATTTTTCTATTTTTAAATTAATACTTCAAAACCTTTTTCAAGTTTAGTTTGTAAGTCTGTCCGATTGGAATGTGCTTATCTAAAATTAAAATACGATTGCCTTCAATGGACTTTATATATCTTTTTGATACGATAAAGGATTTATGAACTCTTATGAAGTTATTTGAATCAAGAATTTTTTCGAAATTTGATATTTTTTCGTGAGTGATAATAGTTTCTTCCTTGGTTATTACCTTACAGTAACTACCTATTGATTCTATGCATGTTATTTCATTTAATGCTACTTGGATATGCCTTTTATCACCTTTTATAAAAATACTTTCTGGTTCTTCTTTAGAAATAGTCTTTACTACCGTTTCTACTTTAGGTTTAGACTGTTGAACTCTATAAATGGCTTGCGTAAAACGCTCGAAACTAAATGGTTTTAATAGATAATCAATAACATTTAATTCGTAACCTTCTAAAGCAAATTCTTCGTACGCCGTCGTTATAATTACTGATGGTGGATTTTTTAAAAGTTTTAAAAAGTCCAAGCCTTTCATTTTTGGCATATTTATATCCAAAAACATCAAATCTATGTCGTTTGCTTGCAAGTATTCCATGGCTTCCATTGCATTGTGGCAATTAGCCTGTAAGTGAAGGTGTGGTAAGTCTTTAGCAAAAGACTCAATAATCTTATGAGCAATAGGCTCGTCGTCTATAATTATAAAGCGAATCATTGGTTTAAATATAACGATAATTCGGCTCTAAAAACACTATTGTGTGTTGAAGTGCTGAAGTCGTGAGCATTAGGATATAGCAATTGTAATCGTCTTTTTAGATTTTCTAATCCAATACCATTAGAATCTTGTTCATCTTCAAAATTGTTTTCAATAGTAAAATTTATGATGTTTGTATGTGTTGAAATATTTAAATGAATGAAGGCATCCTTATCTAGTTTTTCTGCACCATGTTTAAATGCATTTTCTAGTAAATTAATGAGTAGCAATGGTGCAATTTTTAGATTTGGTTCATTCGTATCAATATCAAAGGTTACATCTAGTTTGTCAAAATGCCTAATAGTATGTAGATCTATATAATTTTTCAGGAAATCAATTTCTTTTTCAATGGCAACTTTTTCTTTCTTTCCATCATAAATTGTATACCTCATCATTTCGGAGAGTTTTAATATTGTTTTTGGCGTTTCTTCTGATTTTTCAATTGCTAATCCATAAAGGTTATTTAAAGTATTGAAGAAAAAATGAGGGTTTATTTGTGAACGCAAAAAAGATAATTCTGAATGCAATTTTTCATTTTTTAACTCACGTATTATTTTTATTTTTTCATAAACCCAAGAAAAAATTAAATAACATATGACCAAAAATAAAACGCACATTAGAATAAGTGGTACACTACGCATAGCATCATTTATAGTAACTTGAATAATAGCAACTATAAGAACAATAAGTAAAAAAAATGCCTTTTCGTATCTAATAATAAACAAGTCTTTACTAAAGTAGTTTGTTGTTTTTGTGGCAGTGAAAAACAATATATATCCTATGCTCAATAGTATTGAAATTACCTGAGGACTTAAAACAATAAGTCCAAATCCAATAGTTACTACAGTAATAATGAATACAACTAGGTAAATATACTTTTTAGTGTTTTTCATACTTCAAAGAACGTGAATTTGAGAAAACTTACATTGTAATTTTAACGAACTGTATCTTTTTTTAATCAAACAGCTCTTTTTTTGAATCAAATGTACTTACATATTAAAACGCTGTTTTTTAATGTCTTTTTGAATGGGTTGGTTAATTAAGTTTAGTTAGAAAGAGAATTAAAAATAGGTTTGTTTCATAATCATAAAAGTAAAAGATCATGAACACACTAGTAATTAATAATGCGAGTAAAGTCTATTCAAACGGGACAAAAGCTTTAGAGCATGTCTCGCTAAAAATATCTAACGGAATGTTTGGTTTATTAGGTCCAAATGGTGCTGGTAAATCTTCGTTAATGAGAACTATAGCTGGACTGCAAACACTAACTTCTGGCAGTGTAATCTTTAATGGAAATGATATTAGTAAGGACCCTTCAAAAATTCGTCAGCATCTTGGTTATTTACCTCAAGAGTTTGGTGTTTATCCAAGAATGTCTGCTCTAGACTTATTAAATCATATTGCCATTTTAAAGGGTGTTCTTAATAAAAAAGAACGCCAAGAGCAAATAGAAGCTTTATTAATTAAAACAAATTTATTTGAGCATAGAAAAAAGTTTGTAAGTAATTATTCTGGTGGGATGAGAAGGCGTTTTGGAATTGCTCAAGCCCTTTTGGGTAATCCAAAACTAATAATGGTGGATGAACCGACTGCTGGTTTAGATCCCGAAGAACGTAATCGTTTTCTAGATGTGCTTTCTGAAGTGTCATCTTCTGTTATCGTTTTATTATCCACGCATATCGTTGAAGATATTAGAGTGCTTTGTTCAAATATGGCAATCCTTAGTAATGGACAAATAGTAAAGCAAGGAAATCCGAATGATTTAATAAACGGTTTGCATGGTAAGATTTGGAAAACACCAGTTCTAAAAAGTGAATTGAATGTATTAAAAGATAAATACAATGTGATATCAACTAGGCTCTTAGCCGGAAAGACAAGTGCTTATGTTTTCTCTGAAGAACAATTAACCACTGATTTTGAATCTGTACCTACAGATTTAGAACATGTTTACTTTCATATTTTAAAAACTTCTAAAACGACTAGTTATGCTGCTTAAACTTATCAAATTCGAACTGAAGTATCATTTTAAACAAACTTCATACTTATTATTTACGACCTTATTTTTTCTTTCAGGAGTTTATCTTGGCATACAAGAAGGCGCTATTAATCCAGAAAACAAATATAACATTCACTTGTTTTGTAGCCTTATAAGTCTGGCATCGGTATTTCAGATTGTATTTCAAACTGGGTACACCGTTTTAAGAGATACTATGAATAATTCTGCTCAACTGATATATACCACTTCGGTTAGTAAATTTCAGTTTTTATATAGTCGATATTTAGGCATTTTTATCACGAGTTCTTTTTCAACATTACTCTATGTACTTGCCATATTTACAACAATCTTAATTGATCCTTTGCATATTTATTCTGCTGAAACCATAGAGATTATAGACTTTATTTGGCCTTGGTTGATTATTATTTTGCCTAATGTTTTTATACTAACAGCTTTGCTTTTCACGGTAGCTTTGTTTACAAAGAAGGTGCCATTAATTTTTTTCTTTGGCATCTTAATTTTCATTTTGTTTTGGGTGAATAATTTTAATATTGGTTCGCCTTTTACTGGAGGTAAATTAGTGGTTGATGAGCAAACAATAGAAAAAGTAGCGCTTTTTGATGTTCTTGGTTTATGCAGTTCGTATGAGCAAACACAGTTTTGGTCACCATTAGAAGAAAGAACTGAACGCGTTAAATTTTCAGGGACGCTTGCTTTCAATAGACTTATTTGGGGAAGTTTAGGAATAGTGTTATTGCTTGTGAGTTATCTTTCGTTTTCTTTTAAATTATCAGAAAGCAAAAAGGGAAGGATTAAGAAACATCGCTTTTTTAAGTTTAAATCCAAAAAACAAAAAGAGATTCTATCCACTCCATATAAACCTGTATTTGTATTAAAAAAATCATTTAAATCTCGCTTAAAAGAGTTTTTTAACCTTGTTGTCATAGATTTTAAAATCACCATTTTCAGTAAAACATTTATACTATTATGTATCGTTTGGGTTGGTATGCTATTATCTGCTATGTTGCATAATATAAGCGGACAAGATGTTTATGGAAATGTACTGCCAACTACAGGACTACTAACAGGTCTGATTTTAGAACCATTAGCACATATTGGTTTGTTTTTAATTGTGTTCTATGCAGGAGAATTGGTGTGGAAATCTAGACAATATAATTTTAATGAAATATTAGATGCAGCACCAACACAGAATAGTGTTTTACTGTTTAGTAAATACACAGCTTTATTTTTATTACCAATTTTTATAATTGTTTTAGGAATACTAACGGCATTATTAATTCAAATTTCTTTTGGTTATAGTACTATTGATTTAAAACTTTATCTAAGTATATTTTATTTTGGAGGCACTTCTCTTTTTATCTACGGAATTTTATCACTCTTTATTCAGCAAATAGCAAGTAATAAATATTTAGGAATGCTATTAAGCTTAGTTGTAATTTATGGATTGGGTTATGGGCTGCCTTCTATAGGTTTTCAGCATCCTTTAGCAAGTATTTTTCAATTGCCAAAAGTAGGTGAAGGTTATTCAGATTTTATAGGCTATGGACAGCTTACAAACGTCTTTAACTGGATGAGTTTTCTATGGATAAGTTTAGCATTAATTACACTGCTTATTAGCTTTAAAATATACAAGCGTACTTCAGAGCATAGATTTAAAAACCAACTTAAATTAATAGTTACAAATTGGAGTAAACTTCAACGTTTACTAGTATTAGTTTTACTGGGTTTTGTCTGTATTTCTTCTGTCGTTATAGATGGAAAATTAATACCAAAAAGTTATACTGATGATATGTCTTTTCGAGAGAATTATGAGAAAAATTATGCTAAATATAAAGGCTATCCGCTTCCTATTGTTACAAGTGTAAAAACAAAAGTCTTGCTTCGACCAAAAGCTTTAAAATATACCGTTGAAGGTGTTTATACGATTTTTAACAATACAGAAAAACCAATAGATACATTACTTGTAACTGCTAGAAATAAGTTAGACCAATTTTCAATTGAAGATGCAAAAATCATACATAAGAACAGTGCTTTAGCTGATGTAAAATTAGTGGTTTTTGACCCAGCATTATTGCCACATGAAAGCAAACAAATGAGTTTTAAAACTCAAAAAAGTATTGGAGATTTTGAACTACAGAAAGATATCATATCAAACGGAACATATTTGCAAAACAGCGCTTTTGAACCAAGGTTTGGTTACATAAAAGATTTAGAAATAGTAGGTAAAGGCGAGCGTAAAAAAAGAGGTCTTTCTCTCGAACAGAAAAAAGAAGATTTGAAAACTTATAAATTCGAAAACACGACGCGTCCAAAACAAGATTTTGAAACTTGGGTAACTACAGATAAGAATCAAATTCCAATTGCACCAGGACAATTAATAAACCAATGGTCTACAGATAGCACAGTAACTTACCATTATAAATCTGAAGTTAAAACTGATAATAACATCTCTTACTTTTCTTCAAATTATGAAACAACTGTTGAGGCATATAAAAATGTTTCGATAGAAGTTTATTATTTACCAAAACATAATACTAATGTAAGTGAGATTATTAAAGCAGCCAAAGCAACACTTGACTATGGTGTCGCAAACTTTGGGAACTATCCATTTGATCATTTAAGAATTGCAGAAGTCCCTTTACATTGGAAATTTGGGGGACATGCCTTACCAGGAACTATTGCTTTTCAAGAACGCTTTTTTACACAAGATATTTCTAGCCCAACAAATGGAATTAATCAACTGTCAAGAGTTGTAATTCATGAAATTGGGCATCAGTGGTTTGGACAAAAAATGTCACCAGCACCAGGAAGAGGAGGTAACATGCTTAATGAAACTATGGCTAATTATATGGAGGCTCAAGTACTTGAAAAAATGTATGGAAAAGCTATGGTTAGACGACTGGCAAATTTTAGTAGAAGACGTTATTTTAATTTCAGATCTTCAGCAGAAATAGAAGAGCCATCTTTACATTTAGTACAGAACGAAACTTATATTTCTTATAGAAAAGGCTTTGTGGTTATGCAATCATTAAAGGAATTAATTGGCGAAGCAACTCTAAATGAATCATTAAAGGAACTTATAAGTTCTAATCAAAAACAAGAGTCAGCACGCTCTATAGATTTTATAAATATAGTACTGTCGATAGTTGATTTACAAGAACAAAGCTTAATTAATGATTGGTTTAAAAAAAGAATAATATATGATTTGAATATAACTAATGTAGACTATACAAAGTCAGAAAATAGTATGTATATGCTAGAAATTGATATTTCTACAAATCGTTTTGAGACTGGTTTAAATGGAGATAAAAGTGAAATTAATACTGATGAAACTTTTACAATTGGCTTTTATAATAAATACCCAGATGATAATACTGCTTTGCCAGAATTTAGAACTATTAGATTAAAAAAAGGTGAAAATAAAACTAATTTTAAGTTGAAAGATTTACCAAAGTATATCATAATTGATCCTATGGTAACGCGTTTAGATGAAGATATTACTGATAATATTTTTGAGATTGATGATGAGCAATTATAGACAACGTGTTTGTGTATGGTTTGCTTCGCCAATTCGCACTGCGTGCTCTTGTGTTGCGTTGGCTAGGTCTAAATTAGTAAAAGAAAACGAACCAGAGGAAAATCCGCAGGATTTTCCAAGTACACACAGAACTAGCAATTAATTATACACGGTGTTGTAGTGCGTTTTTATTTTCAATTAAAAATTCTTTAGCAATATAATCTGCTACTTCGTGACTATTGTTCCACTTATTATAAACTTCTAAAGCCCATTTTTTAATTAAATCTTTGCAACTTGTTTCATTAGTTGATTTTTCTATAATATCAGTTGTTCTAATATTTCCTCTTTCAAGTATTTTAGGTGGATTTAAGTATTCTCCTTGATTATGAAGCTTATATTTATTCAAATAATCACTTAGCTGTGGTGATAATTTATAAGTCCATTTGATATTGTACTTGAAAATCAAATGTAATCTTGAAAGATGAAAGTGATTATTCCACCTACCATGAATTTCAGGATGTTGTAATGTGTGGGCATCTACAATCAGAAATCGATAAATATAATTTTTAGTATCAGAAAAGTCAATTTCTTGAAATCCAAGATTAAAAATTTCTAGACATTCACGGACGCCATTTTTTGTATTTGCACCGCAAAATTGACATTTTCCGTCTTTTAAAAGCTTAACACCATTTTTTTCTGCGAAATCTGTATAATCCTGCATTATCTTGTTTGCTAAAAAAATGTTTAAAAGTTTACGTTTTTATTAGTGTTCTTCCGAATCATTGAACTGCCATAACACATTTACAAGTTGCCATTTTCCGTTCAGTTTTACTATGTGCATGTAATCAATCCAATCATCAGCTATTAATTTTACTGAAGCCACTTTTTTATAAACATCAAGAATAATCACTTCTTTTTTTGGGTTTTCGGGAAATTTGTCATTTTCTAGATTGTAAGTTTCCGCCAATAAAATCATTGCATCAGTAAATGTTTCCCTCAAATATTCTTTCCCCGTTTTTTTATTAATCCAAAATGTTCTTTTTACCATTCTAGGATGAGCTGCCCTTTCAAATTGTTCTGGCTGTATGTTATGTTGTGATTCAATATAATCCAATGCAACCTGTTTAATATCTAAAGAGTCTTGTTTAGTTTGTCCCTGAATATTGAAAGTTACAAGGAAAAATAGAAAAGTTGTGTAAATGAATGTTCGTTTCATAATTGTTTTTTGATTTTTCTGAATTTGGTTTTAAAATGCACCATAACGTGATTGTATATGGTTTGTTGCGTGGTTTAAGTACCTAATTTAGCAAATAAAAACCAGATAGAAAATCCGCGAGGATTTTCGTAAGTAGGCTAGAACTAGCAATAAATTATATACGGTGTTGGCAGTAGTGTTTTTTCTGCTAATTTATCCTGATTTTGTCCAACAGCATTTGAGCTTCAATATTTTCGCTGTCCATTTTTAAGGCTTTTTCTAAATGTTTAATTGCCTTGTCCGTTTCTTTTTCATAAAAATAGCTCCTCCCAATTAAGAAGTTCAAATAGGAAGATTCAATATTCTTGTCAATAAGTTCCTCCGCCAATTTAATAACTTCTAATTCTTGCCCAAGATTACTCAACATTCCTATAGCACTTTCCCAGTCTTTAACGCTGAAAGAATCAGGTTTTATAATCGATTTCAATTCTAAATTATCTCTTAAGAAGTAAAAAGCGGGAAGATTAGTTTTCCAATTCGAATTTTCTGCAAGCCCTTTCTTTATCCAATTAACTGCGGAATTCTCATTTCCTACTGCGATGTTTGCACCTGCAATCTTCGAATACATTCCAGTCCAACCATTAAGCATGGATTCTGCCTCTGTCAATTTTTGTTTTGCTCTTTCCAAATTCCCCTCTCTTTTTGCATAAAGGGCTTGGTTTAATCGTATTCTTCCATAATGGTAGTTCATTAAAGTTTGTAATTCCTCAACTGGATTTTTAGAATTATCAACACGAAGGTCGATTTGGTTATACCATTCATTGTTTGCTCCTTTTACAACAACTGCGGCTGATTGTTTTCCTGAAATCTGTCCACCAGCATTTTGCCCAGCGATAAGGCTTTTCAAAAGTCGTTCAGCTAATGTTCCTTTGGAATTTTCAAAAGTACTTGACATACTCGATAGTACTTCATCGGCAAGCTGATTGCCCATTACAACGTAATTTGTTCCTAAAATTTGTGATGCTTTTCCATTCCAATATTTAAGAGATTTACCAGTAAAAGCAAAAACATTTCCTTTCGCGTCTATTCCAGAAACTTGTCTATAATTAGCTTGTGAATCACCATTTTTTACTTCTGTAATCGCCTGTTTGATTGACTTTCCCTTTTTAAGGTTTTCGAATCCTTGAGTTGCATACTTTGGTTCGGTTTCTGCAATTACAGAAAACGCTCCAAGTTCAGGCTCAATGTAAATTGTCGAATTCCCGACATAGATGTTGTTTGTAGCAACTGCAATTCCCCATTCTTTAGCGTTTTCGTCATAGGCTAGAATAGAAAAGGTTGAATTTATATTTTTCTCGGTCAATAAACTTGGCAAATTCTGTCCATAAGTCGATAATGTTCCTATTAATAATAGAGTTAGTAAAATCTTTTTGTGATTTTTCATTTGATTGTTTTTTGATTGATGAATGATGTTTGTTCTGGCATTACCGCCAACTTGTTATATGATCATAAAAATAGCACTTTATAACTATAAATCTCGGGATAAGAGCGGTTTTTTGTCGCTGTTATCCGTAGCCAACCTAACTGATAACTCCAATTCATGCTATAAGCAATCTTACACATTTTCTAAACCAAATACACTTTAAATTAAATGACATTCTTCAGTTTTTAAACCACCAAAATCTGTAATTTTGTAAAGCTTTTAAACTTACAGATTATGACTTACAGAATAGAAAAAGATACCATGGGCGAGGTTAAAGTGCCTGCCGATAAACTTTGGGGCGCACAAACTGAGCGTTCCCGTAATAATTTTAAAATTGGTGCGCCAGGTTCCATGCCACTAGAGGTCGTTTATGGTTTTGCTTACCTTAAAAAAGCTGCTGCCTATACCAATTGTGAGTTAGGTGTATTGTCTAAAGAGAAACGCGATTTGATCGCTCAGGTCTGTGATGAGATTTTAGAAGGTAAACACGATGATCAATTTCCCTTAGTGATTTGGCAAACAGGCTCTGGCACACAAAGTAACATGAATGTCAATGAAGTGGTTGCCAACAGGGCACATCAAATTGCTGGTAAAGTGATTGGTGAGGGTGAGAAAACCATTCAACCTAACGATGATGTGAATAAATCGCAATCGTCTAACGATACCTTTCCAACAGGTATGCATATTGCGGCTTATAAAAAGGTGGTGAAAACCACCATTCCAGGTGTCATACAACTGCGTAACACGCTTCATAATAAATCCTTGGAATTTAAGGATTGCGTAAAAATTGGTCGTACACATTTAATGGATGCTACACCATTAACATTGGGTCAAGAGTTTTCTGGTTATGTCTCACAATTAGATCATGGTTTAAAAGCCTTGGAAAATACCTTGGCACATCTCAGCGAATTGGCATTAGGTGGAACGGCCGTTGGTACTGGATTGAATACGCCAGAGGGTTATGATGTGTTGGTCGCCAAGTATATTGCAGAGTTTACAAACCTACCCTTTGTTACGGCAGAGAATAAATTTGAAGCCTTGGCAGCGCACGATGCTATTGTAGAAACACATGGTGCATTAAAACAATTGGCCGTGTCGCTAAACAAAATTGCCAATGATATTAGAATGATGGCGTCTGGCCCACGTTCGGGTATTGGTGAAATCATTATTCCTGCTAATGAGCCGGGAAGTTCTATTATGCCAGGAAAAGTGAATCCAACTCAGTGCGAAGCCCTAACTATGGTTTGCGCACAAGTAATGGGTAATGATGTGGCCGTGACCGTTGGTGGTACACAAGGCCATTACGAGCTTAATGTTTTTAAACCTATGATGGCAGCAAATTTGCTACAATCCGCACAGCTTATTGGTGATGCCTGTGTAAGCTTTGATGTGAATTGTGCACAAGGTATCGAACCTAACCACGCTGTCATTAAGGAACTATTAAATAACTCCTTAATGCTCGTAACCGCTTTAAATACCAAAATCGGTTATTATAAAGCTGCAGAAATTGCAAATACTGCTCATAAAAACGGTACCACCTTAAAAGAAGAGGCCATTAACTTAGGTTACGTCACTGCAGAAGACTATGACGACTGGGTAAAACCAGAAGATATGGTGGGTAGCATGAAATAGTGTAATACCATAATATTGAAAATCGTTAGGTTGAGTGTTCCGAAGTTTTTAATAGGAATCTATCAATAATTATGGCTTACGATACTTTGCTGATAAATCATTAAAGAAAACGCTAGTTGAACCACTAGCGTTTTTTTTATTCAAAAAAAAGCGGGAACTTTACAAAAAGCCTACGTCATGTCTATACTTATTACCAATATAAAGCAATTACTACAGGTTCATGATAACAATGTCCTTGTCGTCAAGGGAAAGGACATGAAGTCCCTTCCAATCATTGAAAATGCATATTTGTATATAGAACATGATACCATTATAGAATATGGTGAGATGAAGCATTGTGAAGGTATTGAAGCTGAAACAACTGTTGATGCCACCGGTAAGATCGTATTGCCATCTTGGTGCGATTCCCATACGCATATGGTCTATGCAGGCAATAGAACATTAGAATTTGTAGATCGTATAAATGGTTTGAGCTATGCTGAAATTGCGAATCGTGGTGGCGGTATCTTAAATTCTGCTAAAGTGCTTCAAGAAACTTCTGAAGACGATTTATATGAGCAATCCATACAACGAATGGAAGCGCTTATTAGAATGGGAACCTGTGCTTTTGAAATTAAAACGGGTTATGGACTTACCGTTGATGCTGAATTAAAAATGTTGCGCGTTATTAAACGAATTAAGCAAGAAAGCTTGGCGAAGATAACACCCACGCTTTTAGCAGCACACGCCATACCAGAAGCATTCCGAGCGAAAAAAGAAGACTACATAAAACAGATTACCGAAGAACTCATTCCAAAAGCTTCAAAACTAAATGTTGCACATTATATCGATGTATTTTGTGAAGAGGGTTACTTTGATATTGCTGACACTGAAGCTGTTTTAAAAGCTGGTGCCAAACATCAGATGCGACCAAAACTACATGTCAACCAATTTAATATTCTGGGAGGTGTAGCGCTAGGTGCAAAATACAATGCGCTGTCCGTGGATCATCTTGAAGAACTGAACGATGCTGATGTCAAAGCCTTGAAAGGCAGTGATACCATACCTGTGGCTTTACCCGGTTGCTCCTACTTTTTAAGTATTCCATATACACCAGCAAGACAACTCATTGATGCTGGATTGCCCTTAGCCATAGCGACAGATTATAATCCTGGATCTGCGCCAAGTGGCAATATGAATTTTATTGTAGGTGCCGCTTGCGTGAAATTAAAAATGACTCCCGAAGAAGCCATTAATGCAGCAACCGTAAATGGTGCTTATGCCATGGGTATTAGTAATATGTATGGCAGCATTACAAGAGGGAAAAAAGCGAATCTTATTATAACCAAACCTTTGCATCATTATAACGAGATACCATACGCCTTTGCACATGATCCTGTAGATCAAGTCATAATAAATGGTCAACTTAAGAACATAAAAAATCCGGAAGAAAACTTCCGGATTTAGCTATCAATCAATCAAATAATCAATTCTTATTTCATAGTAAACTCAGAAGAAGAAATCAACTCTTTATCATTAAAGACATTCACTTTGTAGCGACCTTCCTCAAATTTAGAATCGTCTAATCTAGCTACGTACTCGCAAATGTTTAAGTTTCTGTTCTCGTAGTTAAAACGACTAATCAAACTATAGTTTAATACCTGATCTTCAAACTGAACTTGGTCATTAGAACCTAATACATTATTGTTAGGATCAATCACTTGAACATATAGTTCCTTATCACCTGCTTCAGTCAAGGTGTTCTTAGCTACTGTAAAGCAAACTTTAATTTTATCACTTCGTCTTGCACGTTCTGTTGGAATTTGCTTTCCACTACTTCTCTCAATAACACCCATACCTACAAGTCCTACAGTTTGTAATGCCGCTGCATCTTCTACTACTGTAGTTAACTCCGTATTTTGTACCAATAAAGAATCCGTAAATACTGTACGTTCTGCTAACTGAACTTGTGTGCTGTCTAAAGATGTCGCCAAATATTCGTTTTCAACCTTTAAACGATCGTTTTCAACCAATAGTTCATCCATTTCTTCTTGTAATGCCAAGAACTTCTTTTTGTATCTCCATAAGCTATTCACACTATTTTGAGACACTTTTAAAGAATCCATTAAACCTTGGATACGATCTCTGGCATCTACTAGATCTTGATCCTTTACTTCGCTAGCAGCAATGGCTTCGTCATATTGCTTAGCCATGTTGTTAAGATCGTTCATTACTTGTTGCTTTTCAGTAGTAAGCGTTTTTTCTGATTCCTGCTTTTCAGTATATAATTTAGAGGTATAAAACGCAGTTCCTAAAAATAACACTAATAAAATACCTAATCCAACTTTAAGACCTGTACTTGATTTTTGTGTTTCCATAAATTTATTGTTTTAAATTATAATTAATCTTGTTTTTTACTTAGTTCGAGTTTAACGTAAAAGCTGTACATTTATTTTTTAATTACTTATCCAAATGCAACATCTCGTTTTATTCACTTCAAAAGATCGCGATACACTTTTAAAAGCTCGTAAGGGAGAATCAAAATTTGGAGAACATGTTCAGCTATTAGCTAACCTCACTAACATATACGATGACATTGTTAATTTAGATGTTGACTATGTTATTTTTGGAATTTCAGAAGATATTGGTGTCTATGCAAACCACGGTAAAACAGGAACTTACAAAGCTTGGGAAGCTACAATAAAAGTTTTGTTAAATATTCAAAATAATAGTACAACCAAGGGGAAACGTGTTTTGATTCTAGGTCATTTAGATTATATAAAAGCACGAGATATTGTTGAACAAGTGCCTACCAAAAAAACGGTTTCTAAAGCAAGAAGACTAGTTGAAGACATTGATAAGGATGTCACCTATGTGGTTTCTTCCATTATTAAAGCTGGAAAGACACCCATAATAATTGGCGGCGGACACAATAATGCTTATGGCAATATAAAGGGAACTGCATTGGCCTTAAATAGTAAAGTGAATGTCATTAATTTTGATGCACATACGGATTTTAGGGCTGAGGAAGGTAGACACAGCGGTAATGGCTTTAGCTACGCATTTGCCGAAGGCTTTTTGAAAAACTACTTTGTATTTGGACTACATGAAAATTACACGTCCGACAAACTATTTAAAACGATTAAGAAACTTAAAAGTATAAAGTATATTACGTACGAAGCCTTAGAGGTTAGAAATCAATTGGACTTTTACACTGAAATGGAAAAAGCCCAAAATCATATCTCTGATAGACATTATGGTATAGAAATGGACTGCGACGCTATAGCGAACATACCAAGTAGTGCTATGTCTCCTAGCGGTTTTAGTGTTAAACAAGCAAGAGCCTTTGTGCATTATTTTGGCAAGCACGACAATGCGAGCTATTTACACATTTGTGAAGCGTCACCAACAAAAAAGACAGCCGCCAAGGTTGGTAAGCTCATCACCTATCTTATTACAGATTTTATTAGAACGGGTATAAAATAAGATCAAAGTTTTGATGTATTTTTAAAATATAATATATTTGCATAAGTACTTATATAAATATTTATTGTTATGGATTCATTACGAGGTTATGGTTATTTGGGCTTAGGATCACGGCTTAAAAGAGTGAGCGATTATATGATGCGAGAAACACAAGTGGTTTATGACACCTACAATATTGATTTTGATCCTTACCTATTTCCAATTTTTAAAACCATTAGTAATCATGAAGGCATTACCAATACTGAATTGGTTGAACAACTCAAATTCTCACAACCTGCGATTACACAATTTGTAAATAAACTGAATAAAAAAGGGTATATCATTCAGCATAGTGACAAGACAGACAAACGAAAAAAAACGATTCTCCTAACCAAGCAAGGTGAAGCCCTATTACCAAAAATAAAGCCTATTTGGGACGCTATAGAAAAGACCATTAAGCAGGTGACAACATACGAATCGGATACGCTATTGGATCAATTAAATCAACTGGAAGACAGTTTCAACACTACTGACTTTAGTCAATTGATATTAAATAATATAGATGTTAGCATGAAAAGTGTCATTACCATAGTGAATTATAAAACGGAATATAAGCGCGACTTTTACGATTTGAATATTGAATGGTTAAAAACATTCTTTTATGTTGAGTCTTATGATGAGGAAGTGCTTAGCAAGCCCAACATCTATATCATTGACAAAGGCGGTTATATCTTCTTCGCCTTAAAGAATGATAAAGTCGTTGGTACAATAGCATTGATGCCAACTAAGGAACAGGGTATTCTAGAACTTACCAAAATGGCTGTTTCTCCAAATGAGCGCGGACAAAAAATAGGTCAGCAATTATTACAATACTGTATCGATTTTGGAAAGACACAAAAGTTAAAAGCACTCCTACTCTATTCTAACACCGTGCTGGAAAATGCCATTTACTTATATAGAAAATATGGTTTTAAGGAATTACAATTAGAACCTGATAGTCCTTATGAACGCTCTGATATAAAGATGTTGTTAGAGTTTTAGAGAATCATACTCTTCACAATAATTATCGTCCTTTTCACAAAGTATACTTATGACTTCCAATAATAACTGATTGACTTCAGTTGAGTTTGGTTGAATGTTGTGAGCTAATTTAAACTCAGATAAAGCTCCTTTATAATTCCCTAACTTTAATCGTTTTTCGCCAGATTTCGTTAGAAAATTATAAGCTTTGATATCTCTCTCAGTAGTAGTATTAATCTCATGTTTATGTTTTATTCTAGCATACTCTAACCATCTAGGAATATGCATTAATGTAAAAGCTATGAATAAAACAATTAATGGAACACCAAAATCAACAAAATAATAAGATGTGGTAAATAGTTATATCTTAATTTATTGAAAACCATAATTAAAGCTTTAATCATGGGTAGCAATATACTAGCAAACGTTACAATCTATTAGAGTTTAAAATGTACTTTTAAATAATCAAAAGCAGCTTGAATATCATCAAAGATATGTTCTTCAGAAATGAGATCTGGAACAATATCTATAGAAATAAGTTTATCCTTTGGTTGCTCTTGTACGGCAGTAAGCAGCACCTGCACACCTCGTTGCTCCAAATCCAATACGGCATTTTCTAAAGCGTATAGGCCAGATTGGTCAATATAAGGCACACGATCCATACGAATAATGAGCGCTGTTATTTGCTCTGGGATGTTTACTATTTCATCTTGAAAATGAGATGTAAATCCAAAAAACAAAGGCCCATAGAGATGTTTTATATATACCTTGTCCTTGTATTTTTCATAGAATTCAATTTCGTCCTGCCAAGGCTTTTCACCATCAAAACCAGCTATTGTGCCTACTTCCATACCTTTTTCGCCAATGTCACTAGCTCGTTTCATAAAGAGTAATGACGCCAATAGAAGACCAACACCAACGGCTTGGATCAAACTACCAAACGTTGTCATAAGCAATACAATAATCAATACAACAGCATCGGCTCTTGGAACTGCCAATAAATGTTTCAATCCTTTGACATCAATAATCTTAAAGGCAATTGGGATTAACAATCCTGCTAAAACGCATAGTGGTATATGTGCTGCCAGTGTACCCAAGCCTAACAATACAGCCAATAAAAATAGACCATGTGTGGCACCAGATACTCTTGTTCGACCTCCAGAATTGATATTGATTACAGTACCTTTAGTTGCTCCAGCACCTGGAATACCACCAAAAACTGCTGCTATAGCATTTCCGATACCTTGACCGACCAACTCTCTATTACTATTATGCTTTGTTTTGGTCATATTATCTGCGATCACCGAGGTCAACAAGGAATCTATGGAGCCTAAAACTGCAAGTACAAGGGCATATTCGGCTACTAAACCGTAAGCACTAGCATCTATAGACAATAGTCCATCGATTTGCAAGGATGGCAAACCTGATGGGATTTCACCAATAATTGGTACGTCCCATTTTAAAAAGTAACCAACAACAGAAGCCACAACCAATGCGACCAAAGCACTAGGAATAGCTTTTGTAATATAAGGAAACACATAATAAATTAATACGGTAAGTCCTCCTAAAGCCAAAGCCTGCCAATTAAAATCCGTAAATAATCTTGGTAGATCTTGCATCACCAACCATGTCGATTTCGCCGAGCTCAAACCAACGAAAGGAAACAATTGAAGAATAATAATGATTAGCCCCACACCACTCATAAAGCCTGAGACTACCGGATATGGAAAGTATTTTACATAACCAGCAATATTGATGAGTCCAAATATAATTTGAAATATACCTCCAAGTAAGAATGTAATTATGATAATAGGCATGGCAGCTTCCAAACTACCTGTGAGCTCAATGGCTCCAGCTACCAAAGCAGCTGAAACGACCGTCATCGGTCCAGTAGGTCCACTCGCTTGTGTTGCAGTTCCGCCGAAGATCGCAGCAAAAACACCTACTGCAATCGCGCCATAAAGTCCTGCTATGGCACCCAAACCAGATTGCACACCAAAGGCAAGCGCTAAGGGTAAGGCTACAACACCAGCAACCAACCCACCTGTTAAATCGCCTTTTAAATATTTAAAATCGTAAAATTTTGAGCTCATAAATTCATTCTGTTTATAATCATAAAGATATTACAATCACACGAAAACATTTAGAATTAAATTTTAAAATGTGAACCGATTTAGAGAATTATCTAGTTATGATAATTTCTACCTTCTACTTTAACATCTTCAGGAACCAAGTAATCCTGAATAGTGCGCTCTTTATTGCCAAATTGCTTATGCCTAAAGCTTACTATTAAAAGTGTATCAGTCAGCGACTCAATTTTAAAATATTTATAATCATTGTCTTGATTCATTAAAGTCTTTACTTTTTCACCTTTTAATTTTATATAAGCACCTTTTTCATTAGTGTAAAACGACCAATTGGCTTCCATGGAATCTCCGCAATCTTCATTTTGGGCATTGTTATCCGTGGTTGTACCATTACTGTTGTAAGTCACTCTGTAAGATAGAAAACAATCACCCATATTCATACGATAGCCATCATTATAGCGCTTCGCCAGCTTCCATATTTTAGACGAATTATTGGTGAGCAAATCATTAGCATTTTCTGGTAATTCAAATTTTTCTGAACAATGTAACAGCACGAAACAAAATGAAAGAAAAATTACTTTGATATTTTTTTGAAATAGAAGTTTAAAAAGCACAATTAGATAATTTTAGTAAGAATTTTATAAATAAAAAATAAAAACAATCCCATTAAAAGAACCGAGGCCACTATCATCTGAAATTTAGTATATCTTCCAAATGTTTCCCAAAACGAATTCTTTTTCATCATTAACTGTCGACCTTTCCGTTACTATTGTCCTGAAGCAGCCTTCAATGAATCTATTTGGTGTTGCAATGCTTCAATTTCTTTTGAATTATCCTCAATCTTAGGGATAG
This sequence comes from Winogradskyella flava, assembly GCF_014243395.1. Taxonomy (GTDB): domain Bacteria; phylum Bacteroidota; class Bacteroidia; order Flavobacteriales; family Flavobacteriaceae; genus Winogradskyella; species Winogradskyella flava. The sequence continues at coordinate 439,284 of NZ_JACLCP010000002.1, forward strand.
TCTTTAAGGAATCCAATGCACGTTCCATGATATCTTCATCCTTTGGCTTTTCTTGATAGTAATACCCAATGCCCTCACTGGCTCTCCAAGCTTCATTCAGCTGTCCATAAACCGTTTCATCCCAAGTACTTGGATGCTTTACATCTATCCAAATCACATCTCTGTATTCACTATCAATTAATACCAAATCTGGAGTAGCAGAGCCATCAAACTGCTGTGCATTTTGCTCACTAATGGATGAAATTGTCCCTAAAAAGAACATCCGCTTTCGGCCAGCAATTTCTTTAACATATGGTCTAAATTCTACTGGCGTGCTCGCTTTCCAATCATATTCCTTACGTGATTCCTTGACTTTAAGAGGCATTGCAGAAACACCTGCATATCCTTGCTTTTTTGTCGCATGGTCGTAATAATATAATTGATCTGTTCCATCCGCAGGAACGAATACACTATAGCTTAAACTGGTACGCTCATCGCCTACTGGCTCTAGGCCAAACCAATGATACAAACCACTATAGGCATCTGAATTGCTTCCTGAAAAATCAAAATCCGTCACGTAAGGTTGCTGGTTCTGATCTTTTGGCATTAATGGAATTTTCACTGCAGTTTCCATATTCCAAGGTAATGGGTCGCTAAATCCTCCAAGGAACTTTAAAGATTCTGCCTGTAGCTGTGAGACTTCTTCTGCTAAGGTGTTCTGCTTGGTTAAAAACTTATAGTTCTTAATCTCATCTGGACTTACAAAAGTTCCCTTACCTATTAAAACACGCTCAAAATAGTCGTTGATGTCGTGCTCGCCACTTTCAATAATCATAACACCTCCAAACGTTGGATAAGGAAAGAAAAAGCCTTTCCATTTAATCAAACTCACCACTTGTACCCAAGCCCCTTCATCATTTTTCATGTAAAAGGTGTCACTTGGCTCGTAATTGAATAGCATCCAAGGATTGAAACGCTGTACAACAGCATTGTAAGTATTTCTACTAAACTTTAAGGATTCTCCAATTGAAAAGGTCACATCTATTCTATTCTCGTTTGAAAATCTTGGAAACGGTGTTGTACTGCTTACCGCAAAGACTTCTTCGGTATTATCAGTCACTTGCTGCATGACATACTTTTCGCTTGGCTGAATGGCCATGGTCCATTTATTCTCCGTCCCAATTCTTACTAAGTGTGGCAAAGACACATCTTTGGTCTCCCCAACACTTTCATTGGCCATTGAGAATATATTCCGTAATGGCTGAATACGTTCATTCTGTGTTAACGGCAATTCGTCTATTTCAACCTTATTGAGGCTGTTGAAAACATTATAAGTTTTCATATAGTCATACAAACCTTGATTCCAGCCAAGAAAGTATAATAGCCCAAAAAATAAAATAAGTAAGCCTAATAATCCTAGTCTACCTCCTGTGCCTACCGTTTTTCTGAATTTTCTCAATCCCAAAATAAGCACAATCAAGCTCAATAAGATTATGAAAATGTATTTTCTAATGAACAATAAAACGGGTTGGTAATCGTCTCTAAAGAAGAACAATAAAACCAGTAGTAAGAGTGCTACTACTATTGTAATTCGCTTTTGCTTTGCGCCTTTATTCCAGTATGATTTTATCATAATCTAAATTTTGTCATTCTGAACTCGTTTCAGAATCTTGAATAGTTTAATTACTTTTATTTGTTCCGCACCTGCGAGAATTGAAGCTTTAAGATCCTGAAATAAATTCGGGATGACAGCCAGTATTACATTAGACCCTTATCCTTTAATCGGTCACGCGCAGATTTCTGATCTACTTCTGGTTCAGGATCATTTTTAATCTCTTCTTTAGCTTCCTCCACCACTTTGGTGTCTTTAGTCTTTAAATCCTCAATGAAATCCTTACCCTTTTCCACGGCACCTTCAACAATGTCACCAAGGGAATCACTTTTCTCTTCAACCACTTCCGTGGTTTTGATTACAAAGCTGGCCACATACGTGCCTATCAAAGTCCCAACAGCAAAAGATGAAAACGCGGAAATACCGTTATAGCTTGAAAAAACAGCCAAAGGTGTTAAAAATTCAACAACTAACGCAGCAATCATAACAATAGCCACAACAAAAATTAGTCTTGGTAAAAATGCTTGTTTATATACAAACCCTTTTGGGTTATCAGCACTCATTTGTAATTCTTTACTGTTCATCATTTTGTTTAAAAAACGATAAGCCCCATTACCATTAGATTCTCTCCAATACAGGAAAATTCCAAATAAAATTGCTGCAATAAATATGACAAGTTCTAAGCCCATAATATATTTTTTTGTCATCCTGAACTTGATTCAGGATCCATTAATAATTCCAATCTATTGATAAATCAATCCAATCTCTATTTTCAGTTTCAATTAAATCGATTTTCCATTGTCTATTCCAATTTTTTAATTGCTTTTCTCTTTTAATAGCATCATTTACATATTGATAAGATTCAAAGTACATTAACTTATTTAATCCATATCTTGATGTGAAACCTTTTAACAACTTGCTTTTATGTTCAAACATTCTTCTTTCCAAATCATTCGTAACTCCAATATATAATGTTCCATTTTTAATATTTGACAAAATGTAAACATAGTATTGATAATCATTTCCTTTCATTTTATGGATTCCGCATCTAGTGCGGAATGACAGTACTATAAAATTAGTCTAAAATTCTTAAATATTGTTACTAATCGTGTCTATGACCCAATCCCTGAATGAGTCATCCCAGGTTTCATAACTCTTATAAAACTGCTCTTTATCGTACCAGTACAAAAACAACACATCTTTAGGAGCTATATTGATCAATAACTTATGAATTAAATCACGATGTTCAGCAGATAATGATGAATGTGGTTGATGCAAAGCAAAATACATAGACTGATCCACCATATCCTCGATCTTATAAGCGTTGCTGCGCTCCAGTTTATCAAGATATAGCTCGACGCCCATTACTTGCTTACGTGCTTTGATATCGATTTTATTCAAATAACTTTTCAACAAGGATTTACTATCCAAAATCTCTTTAATTGGATGCTCAGTTTCTTTTAGCGATTGGTATAATTCAAACTTCTTAATACGATTGTAATTTGGTGTTTTTACAATATATTCCAAATCACATTCAATGATAATATGGTCTTTTAACTTATCTACAAGTTCAGGTTGTTCGATATGATAAATTAATACATCATGAACCGTATCTTTTATGGCTTCTTTATAGACGTCTTTACTTTCAAAAACAACAATAGGCTTAATAAAATCCCTTAATAGATAAACACCATCAAATGCTCTAGTATAAAAGGATCCTGTAGAAAAGTGCAAAGGATGCAAGCTTAAATCCCTATCCCTTAAATCGCCATGAGCTTTCGCGGAATCCAATAACTCCTTATGAATAGTTTCATCTATAAAATTATGCTCTCTTCTAAATTTATCTACGAGCCTTAATTGCTCTTTCTGTTTCTCTTCAAGATTATCTATAAGTCTAAAGGTTATACTGACATCATCATATTTAAGAATGTCTAATGGCTCATAGAACACATCAATATCTTGGTCAAAATCAATACAAATTGCCGAATCCCTTGTGATATCATTAATCTTTCTGCCATGGGTCCTGAATACGTGTTGCATCATTTCCCTATCAAAAGAATGAAAAGGCAGATAGACCGGTTTTCCTTTCTGTAAAGGTGAAATTATAATACCATGAGGATTCGCATCGCCATGGTTTAGATAATGCACATCCTTTCGTTCTTCTGCTACTTCTGGACTCCAACCCACACCATCAACCGAAAATGACTTAAGCTTGGTTTCCTTAAAGCCTAAGGTTTTAAGACACTTATTGTAGCGCTCCACTAACTTTCCACTTACTGGAATGAGCTCACTTCTATATAAATTAGCTTGTTTTAGTTTGTCCATAAAAGCCTATCCTAAATCCTTTCCAACGGAAAGCACTGTAATCACGTACTTATACTAGTTTATTTATTTGTGCATACTGCAACAGCATTATCGTTTTTGCATCAATAATGCCTCCTGAATTCATTAATTCAATAGCATCTTCAAAAAGCATCTCTATAATCTCAATATCTTCATTTTCTGAGTCGAGACCTTCTCCTTTTTCGATTTTCATATCATCAATGTATTCACCTATGAAGCATGAAAACCGTTCTGTACTACCTCCAGGCGTAGCAAAAGCATCGTAAATTTTGGTCAGCTTCTGAATTCTATAGCCTGTTTCCTCCAATAACTCTCGTTTCATAGCTTCTTCTGCAGAACTATCATCGGTTTCTAACATTCCAGCTGGAACTTCCAATAAAAATCCTGTTTCAACACCATTCATGTACGCGGGTAAACGAAATTGCCTTACCAAAATCACTGTTCGTTTTTTTGGATTGTACAACAAAGCCGCTGCTGCGTTACCGCGTTCTAAGACTTCCCATGTATTTTCAACCCATTCTCCTATCTTTAATCGATAATCAAATTTCACTTGAGATAACGTAAAGTATTTATCTGAAAGAATTTTACGCTCCATATTTTTAATACGGTTACTCATACTAATCCCGCTTATCAAACTGCGCTCTAGCTTCAGTTTCAATATTTAATTGGTTAATTCTAGCATCAACTTTACGTTTAAAGTCCGTATCGGCAATTGTTGCTACATTATCTAAATAGCGCACCACTTCTTGGCGTCTTATATCACTAAAATCAAGACCTTTCATATTTCCGCGCATTAATTCTTGTAACATTCCGAATTTGGTATCATAATCCTTTTTAAAATAGACCTCAGGATTTTCAAACCAATCTGTTTCTAAATCGAAATCAGTAAGCCTCAATGATACTGCTTTTTGAATATTCCTAACATCACGGGATGAAAAGAATGGAAATATCTTTTGAATCTCAGTATAAAGATGTGCATAGAACATATGCTCATTATCCTTATACTTACCAGATACTTTATCAAAGGTGTCTAATACACGTTCTTCTGTTGGGTTATCAACCTTATCCAAGATTTCACCTAAATTCTTAGCAACTTGTTGTGCGTCCAGATATTTGTAATCCTTAGGATTATTCATATTGATGAAGTCTGGCATAGTATCCTCTAACTTTCTCCACCATAAATAGTCCTGATCAACAAAATCTTTCTCATTTCTGGCACCATCAATTTTAAATCGACCTTGTACACGAGAAATCACAGCTTTATCCAGCATTTCTGGTAAATTTGTGAAGAGACCTACCGAACTATTGCCGTAATTAACGGCATAAGCGCCTTCAGTATACCTTAAAAATACACCTATCACTTCTTTTACTCCAGCAGAAACACCTTGTGCTGTTCGTTCTTGCAGGTTATTCTCTGCATCATCAATTGGCGCAAAAATCAATCGTGTTGGATCTTGCAATGGTTTCATCCATTCTACCATTTTCTCGGCAGAACCACCTTGAAATGTACTAACAATGGTATCTGGCATGGGATGGAATAGAAATGGTATATCTAAATTCTCACTGTGTTCTTTCAGTCTTGTAGCAATGGCAGCAATGAGCATACTTTTTCCAGTACCTGGAATTCCATAACCCATAAAAACTGGCATAAAACCTCCCAATTCTTGAAATGGATTCTTTTTAGCTTCAAAATCATAACTCATCAAACGTTCCGTTAAACGTCTAGCAAAGTGCTTGGCATCTTTATTACCAACGATTTGTTCAAACTGAATTTTATTGAATTCAACACTAACCGCAGTTCCTGCAAAAACATTGTTCCATCCATCTACAGCGAAATCTGAATTTTCTAATTTATACGCTCTATCCTCAATGGTTTCTGTATATTCTAAAGAACTTTTGCGTAGTTGAATTTCATCAATTAGCGCTTCAAAATAAACCACCGTAAAATCAATGACATCTTTGTCTGATTTAATGATATCTGGGTGTCCTAAATATTTATCGAAATAAAACAATTGACAGGATATTCCCTTTAAAGGTGACAGTAATGACACTTCTGGAATTCCAGCAAATTTCTGTTTCATAACAGATAAGTCATCCGACGCGTGTGGTTTTAAATCATGAAGAATCTTATATGCTGTAGAAAATAGCATAAATGCTGTTGCCGTAAGCATTTTACTTTCGTATTCGCGCTTACCAGAGCTATCTAAAGCCGATTTATTCTCACTTAGCGTAGATAAACCAGATGCATCGTAATAACTGTCCTTACACCACAAACCGAGCGTAATGCCTTCTTGGACAGCATATAGTGTATGATTCAAATGAATAGGAATTGCAACGGACTCTGGCAATAAACGTTTTTTTAAGGCTAAAATGGCTTTAGAGACTGAAGTTACTTCGACATTACTTCCGTTATTAGCTCTTGATAAGTACAAAAGAATGGACTCATCTTTACCGTTATTATTTTTGTTCTTAGCACGCTGGCTTTGCTCCCATTGGATAGATTTTAAATATGATGTTGCTTCATCACGAAGCATGTCGAGTTCATTTTGTTTTATAGGAAATGTAGAGTTGTGTTCCATTATTTTTAGTCTTCAGTTTGCAGTCCTCAGTATTCAGTATTTACTCATCCGGACTCATTCATTTTAGCTTATAATCCAAATTTGTCTGGATTGTTCATCATATAATTAATTAGTTTTCCAACTTCATTACTTTTATCCATTAGGTGATTAAATTTTTCTTCTGAAATATATTCACAAGCCAGTGCAAATTCTAACCATAATTGGGTTTCAGAGTTTTCACCATCTGCATCTGACATTTTACTCTTAAAATGTTTCTCATATTGGCGTTTCCTGTAGCCTTCAGTTATATTAGAACAAACCGATCTACTAGATCTAACCATCTGAGATGATAATCCAAACATTTCTGATTTTGGAAAATCTTTAGTTAAATGGAAAATTTCCATTGCTAAACTAAATCCTTTCTGATAAGCCAAAAGTGTCTTAAATCCCATTTAATTCTCAGTTTTACCGCTAACTGACGACTGCATACTGCTCACTTGTATAGGTGGAATAGCCAGCTTATTCATAACTTCTGGAGTTTTATTGTACAATAATTGTATGATTCTGTGGGGCGCAAAAACATAACGTTGTTTAAACGAGTTTCCCCACTTTTGAAAGGTTTGCTTACTAAAAAACCCACCTTCCTTAAATTCGCTTTGAGAGCTTAATTCATCCACTTTAAATGAGACCACAAAAGATTCTACAGGAATCGTCTTTTTCGCAATACCATCTAATATAACGTGAGTTACCTCATTTTCATCCTTAGCAAAAACATTATGAATTGGTCCCAAGTCTACCCGTTTGATGAGCTTAGGCAATACCTTTGGTAATCGCTTATCTATAGCATATGCCATAGTACCCATTGCCATTTCCCTATCGGAAGTATTCTTTAAAACCGTATAAATTTCCTCTTTATAACCATGTACATCTCGTCCGTCATAATTAAAATACATATAGCAAATAAATGGCCTATTGTGGGTAACGTCATAAAAACTCCAACTGACCATGTAATCTGCTGGTGACCCTTTTGGTGCCTCTATAATTTTACCTTGCACAAAGCGATTGAAAATATATTCTTTCTTAGCTGATGTATAATACACTATTGACGCCGCCTGAAATAACTTACGCTTGGAAATAGGTTCTTTTTTACGCATTAAAGTATCTAGAAATTCATCTTTAAGAACTTCTATATCCGTAAGCTTGTTAAGGAATTCTTCTCTTAACTCTAAATCATTAAATAAATAGCGGAACTCTAGATAATTAGGAAAACTAGAATCGGTTAAATCGACTTTCATATTGTCCTCATCATCATACATGTACTTCACACGCATTGCTTCAATCGAATACAATAACAAATCGCTGTATTGTTTAAATAGCAATACCTCCTGTTCATTTAAGATTTGTTTTTGTTGTACAGCGACTATTAATTCCTTGAGTGCAAAGTCTATCATTTTATGATAAAAGACATACTGCTCCTTAGAATCTAATACTGCGGAATCTAATGGTGTTACGATCATTTTATATAGTTGCTTGTTGCTTGTTGTTAGTTGATGGTTTAAGACACCATCGACCAGCAACTAACAACTAAATTATCCTAATAAATCATCATCATTAGCTTCTGGCTTTGGCTCACCAGCAGGCTCACCTCCATCGGATGGTGCATTCGGATCCGCTTTATAGTATTCATCAAAAATCTCTTTCATATCGATACCATAACGATCTGCGAAGTTTTTCTGGATTTCAGCATCTTTGGCTCTAATGTCCTTTAAAGATTCTGCATAACTACCGTATACACCTTGCATTACTTTTTCGTGAACTGGAATATTATCCATCATCTCTTGACGCGCCTTAGCACTAGCTGTATGCATCGCGGCTAGTGTTTCACCTATATGTTCATCCGTTTTTACACCTAGATGTTCTAAGATTGCAGCAAACTCTTGATCCGTCCTAGCCTTTAACGCAACTACATACCCATCATAGTATTTTAAACGCTCATCTGTATCTGATTTTAGCTTAGCCCTATGTGTTTGTAAATTACTTCTCAAAGACGTTAAAACCTTAATGGTTAAGTTATGCTTATGCACAAAACTATCTTTTGAGGCTGCTAAAGTTGTATAAGCATTTTTAAGCCCTTCTAATTCCTCAACTTTTTGCTCGAGCTGAGTCACTTTCTCCAAAGCTTCTGAATATTCTGTCGATTGCTTATCTGCAACTTCTTCTAAAGCTTGTCTAGCTTGCTTTAATAATGCATATTGCTCTTCGAGCTTTTCTTCTACTTCTTTTTTCTTCTGAAGTGCTTTTGTATGATTATTACTAGCTTCGACAATAGCAGTTTTTAGGCTTTCTTCAACTTCTTTAATTTCTAACTCTCTATCCTTTAATCGCTTTATAGCAGCCTGACTCTTAAACGATAATTCATTTAACAAGGTCTGAACATCAGCAGTTTCTATACGCTGCTGAAACATAGCCTTAGCCCTATTATCAGCACCATCGCGTTGTTTTTGAGCTTCTTTTAGTTCGTCTTCCGCACTTCTAATTTTACTCTTGCGTCCCCAAAGGTTATTCCACCATGTATCTGGCTTGGCCTTAGCGTCTTCAAGTTCAACCTTAGCACGCTCAAGCCTTTTAACAGCATCATCGATGATTTTTTGTTCTGCAGCATTTAGTGCAGAAAACCCTTCGAACATAATACCAACTTCATCCTGGTAATCTGTTAAATCTTTTATGGCATCTAAAAGTGTAGTTCTATCTTTTTCAGCCATATCCACCACATTATCCAATGTGGCGTTCAATATCTTCTGACGACTTTCTGGATCATCCTCTTGTGCCAATTTAGACTTCATTTGGTCTATGGCCTTTCCCCAGTTTACATCTACTTTTTCAGCTTTTTCTTGTGAGTTGGTTTCTAATAAATCAAAATCATCAGACATATTGTATAGTGTTATTTAGTTGAACAATTTTTAGGATAAGCAATTTCGGTATTTTTTTAGGACTATAAAAACTTTACTTACAAATTATATGTAGCATTTACGATAAATTTGTTACAATGTTTTAAAAGTGATTAAATGTTGAATATCTTTATGAAAAATCAAAAAAAATGAAACTTATAAAATCCGCATTGCTCGTCGTCTTCATAGCCAGTTTATTTTGTTGCAAGAATGAAAAAGAACATAAAGATTTAACCAAGGCTGAAGATACAACCTTAATTGATGAAACTGTTAAAGTTATTCCTATAAAACATGGCACTTTGGTCCTTGAAACAGCTAACGAAGTTGTTTATGTTGATCCAACAGGCGGTTCTGAAGCATTCAAAGGGCAGAAAAAACCAACTTTGGTACTTATAACTGATATTCATGGCGACCATTTAAATATTAAAACCCTTGAAGCCTTGAATTTAAGTGATGTTACCATTGTAGCTCCAAAGGCAGTTACTGATAAAATACCTAGTGCAGTCAGTAGCAAGATACAAACACTTAATAATGGTGAAAATTACAACCATAATACTATTGATATTAAAGCGATACCAATGTATAACTTAAGGGAAGAAGCGTTAAAATATCACACTAAAGGACGAGGTAATGGTTATGTGCTGGATATTAAAGGAGAACATATCTATATTTCAGGAGATACAGAGGATATTCCAGAAATGCGAAATCTTCAAAATATAGACAAAGCTTTTATATGCATGAATTTACCCTACACCATGACCGTAGAAAGTGCTGCCGATGCCGTCCTAGAGTTTAAACCAAAAGTCGTTCATCCCTACCATTATCGAGGGTCAGATGGCATGAGTGACGTTGATTTGTTTGAAAAAATAGTGACCGAAAACAATAAATCTATCGAAGTCATGCTGTTAAAGTGGTATTAGGTGACTGATTGTGTTAAATTTTGAGTTGTTAACAAGTTGTCCAAATGCGTTCTTAAGCCGAAAACACTGCGTTTGGTCGTATTATCAAAGCACTTTAACGATGATTTTGTTGAAAACATAAAGGTAAATTATTTAGAATTAAGTATTTAACTTTATTTTTTTTTCTATATTAGCACTATAGAACCCAAATCTAAACCTATTGATCATGCTTAACAATCTGCTTTCCAAAGCTTTAGTAGTGACCACTACACAACTCACGATGATTTTAATAGCCGTTGCCTCTATTTTCTTGGTTTTCATAATTATTGCTATAATTAAGATGTACAGATTAAAAGCTGAAAACAAGAAATTAATGGAAACCAATGCCTTTAGAGATGCAGATGAAAGCTATAAGGATTTTACAAGTGGGCATCTCTATGGAGACAATTAACCGGAAATGATAGGATTTCTGTTTCTTCTTTTATTTCTTATTGTTTTTGTCCTATTTGTCATATGTAGCAAATCCGATTTGTACGCACTTGAGCATGACGCGTCTATCCGAAATGAGTTGGATAATTTTAATAATAATTTTAAGAAACTAGAAAATTTGGATATCGACAATAACTATTCTATAAGTGATAACCACGTTTATGATAATACTTAAAAAGAGCCTGCAAATGCAGGCTCTTTTTATATTGTAGTACATGTTGAAACTACCTCACTAACTTCTTATACTTAATACGTTTCGGCATTAAATCACCACCTAAACGCTTCTTTTTATTTTCTTCATAATCACTAAAACCACCTTCAAAAAAGTAAACTTGAGAATCACCCTCAAACGCTAAAATATGTGTACAAATACGATCTAAGAACCATCTATCGTGACTAATCACTACGGCACAACCAGCAAAGTTCTCCAAGCCTTCTTCTAATGCCCTTAATGTATTGACATCTAAGTCATTAGTTGGCTCATCCAAAAGCAATACATTACCCTCTTCTTTAAGTGTCATTGCTAAGTGTAAACGGTTGCGCTCTCCCCCAGAAAGTAGCTTTACCTTTTTATTTTGTTCACTGCCAGAGAAATTAAAGCGGCTTAAATACGCTCTAGAATTCACTTGCTTTCCTCCCATCATAACAAGCTCTTGCTCATCGCTAAAGTTTTGCCATATTGATTTTTCTGGATCTATATTAGAATGTTTCTGATCAACATAAGCAATCTGTGCAGTGTCACCTACTTTAAACTCGCCTTTATCCGGAGCTTCCTCCCCCATTATCATTCGAAAGATTGTTGTTTTACCTGCTCCATTTGGTCCAATAACACCAACAATGCCTGCTTGTGGTAGGTTAAAATTTAAATCATCATAGAGTAATTTATCTTCATAACCTTTTGCAACACCAACCGCTTCAATAACATTTGTACCTAATCGTGGACCATTTGGTATATAGATTTCAAGTTTTTCGTCAAGTTGTTTTTGATCTTGGCTCATTAACTTGTCATAATTCTTTAAACGTGCTTTTTGCTTCGTTTGGCGTCCTTTTGCACCTTGCCTCACCCAGTCTAGCTCACGTTCTAAAGTCTTCTGACGTTTAGATGCCGTTTTGCTCTCTTGAGCTAGTCGCTTTGATTTCTGATCTAACCAAGACGAATAATTACCTTTCCAAGGAATACCTTCGCCTCTATCGAGTTCTAAAATCCAACCCGCAACATTGTCTAAGAAATATCTATCGTGCGTAACTGCTATAACCGTCCCTTTATATTGCGCCAAATGATGCTCTAACCAATGTACCGATTCTGCATCTAAATGGTTGGTAGGCTCGTCTAATAATAACACATCAGGCTCTTGTAATAATAATCGACACAATGCCACACGACGACGCTCACCACCTGAAAGCACACCTATCTTTTTGTCACTGTCTGGAGTGCGCAAAGCATCCATTGCTATTTCTAGTTTTGTATCTAATTCCCATGCGTTAGCGGCATCTATTTGATCTTGGAGCTCTGCTTGACGATTCATAAGCTTTTCCATCTTATCAGGATCACTGTAGACCTCTTCAAGGCCGAATTGATCATTGATGCTATTATACTCATCAAGGATGGCGACTGTTTCGGCAGCACCTTCACGAACCACTTCCATCACAGTTTTATTATCATCTAATTGCGGTTCTTGTTCCAAATAGCCAACAGTGTAGCCAGGCTTAAAAACTACATCACCTTGATAGTTCTTATCAACTCCAGCAATAATTTTAAGTAGAGTAGACTTACCAGAACCATTAAGGCCTAATATTCCAATCTTGGCGCCATAAAAAAAGCTTAAATAGATATTTTTTAAAACTGGTGTATTGGCTGATTGAAATGTCTTGGTTACACCAGACATAGAGAAGATTATTTGCTTATCATCACTCATTATACACGTCCTTTTAAAGCGTTAAACACCCAAGCAATCGCAAAAAAACCAAATCCTACAGTCGCAAAACCCCATCCAGCAACATCATCGTACCTGTAAGCACCCATTAGTATTAATATTACTCCCATAACTAACATAAGTATTGTTGCCCATGCTAGTACCGTATTTTTATTCATCGCCATAATCGTATTCTTAATTTTAGATAGTTAGTTAAAAACAAATATCGTGAAATAAACTAAAAAAGCATCTTAATTTTAAGATGCTTTTCTACCATTAACCAATTGGCAACAATCTAATTCATTGGTACTTCAACAATTACCAATTCTGAATTCGTTTTAGATGTTATAGAAACTTGCCTTCCTTCATAAACACCTATTGCATCTCTTTTGCCTAAACTATTATCGTTAATATCTATTTGCCCATCAACAACGAAGACATATAGTCCATTAGTTTCAGACTTTAAATCAATATCAATAGACTTGTCCGAATCTAGATTTGTTCTATAAATATAGGCTTGTTGACTTATAGGCAGTGCATTGTTCTCTACTTTGTCTTTTGGCGCGACAACAGTTTGTAATTGATTCTTTCTTCCTTCTTCTGGAAATTGACGCTGTTCATAATTCGGCTTAACACTAGTTTCTTCCGGAATTATCCATAATTGAAGAAAATTAACCTCATCTGTTTTACTATCGTTAAATTCTGAATGTGTTAACCCAGTACCTGCACTCATTACTTGCACCTCACCAACTTCGATAGCACGTTTATTTCCCATGCTGTCTTTGTGTGACAATGCACCTTTTAAAGGAATGGAAATAATTTCCATGTTTTGATGTGGATGCGTACCAAATCCCATTTTTGGCTGTACAACGTCATCGTTTAAAACGCGTAGCATGCCAAAATTCATGCGTTCTGGATTTTGATAGCTTCCGAAGCTAAATGAATGATGTGACTTTAACCAACCATGATCCGCATAGCCTCTAGTATCCGATTTGTGAATTATTGTTTTCATAATATTGCCTGCGAAAGCAGGTATCTTTTTAATTAAACTTTAATTTATTTAGGTCTTGACTGCGCTCGACCTGACATTAATTTAAACTTAGTTTACTGGAAGAAATCCCATCTTTCCCATTTGGTAATCTCGCATAGCTTCCAGCAGCTCTGTTTGTGTATTCATAACGTATGGTCCATAAGTTGCTACTTCTTCATGTAATGGTTCTCCTGAAAGAAATAGTAATAGACTATTAGTCTCAGCTTCAATTGTGAAACCTTCTCCGTCTTGATTGAATTGAATGAGCTGATTCTTATCCAATTCTAAAACAGTCGAGTTATTAACTCTTGCTTTCCCTTTTAATAGGTACAACATCCCTTGATGTAAATCAGAAAATGGAAAGGACTCCACTCCATCTGATTTCGCTTCAATCATAAAAGCATTTACTGATGTTTGGGTTGCAATTCTTCCATAAGTTTGATGCAATTCGCCTGCGATAATTCTTGTATCTATTTTACGATCATCAGAAGTGACGACTCTAAAATCTGCATACGTTGTATGCTGATAATTTGCTTCCATCATCTTCTTTTCAGCCGGAAGATTTAACCATAGCTGAATGCCTTCTATAATCCCACCTTTTTCCACAAAGTCTTTTGTTGGTCCTTCGGCATGGACTATACCTCTGCCTGCAGTTGTCCACTGCACATCTCCAGCTTTCACTACGCTCTCATTTCCCAGCGAATCACGATGTAGTTGCTCTCCCTGAACTAAAAATGTAACTGGCTCAAATCCTCTATGTGGATGCGGACCTAAATCGAATGGATTGCTTTTATCACTAATTTCGTAAGGTCCATAATGATGCAGTAGTATAAATGGATCTACCATATCTATACCTTGCGTAGGTAATGGTTGACGCAACCTAATTGATCCCATATTAACGAAATCACTTCGTCCTACTCTTTTTATAGAATTTAATCTCATTTTATTTTTCTTTTAATAGTTTCCATGGAAACTATTTGGTTAAAAAAATACGCTTAGCGCATTTTATCCAATAAATCACTTAATTGTTTTGCTTCTTCTTCGTTCAAATTCTTAAGTAATTCCTTATTTAAATTATTGGGTATGGATTCTAATAAATCTTTCCCGTTTTGTGTTATTACAATTTTTACAACACGTCTATCATGCTCCGACGGAAGGCGTTCTATATAATTTTTAGCACAAAGTTTATCCATTAAACGCGTAGCGTTTGGTGAACGCTCAATCATTCTGTCCTTAATCGTTTGAACTTTTAAGGGTTCTCCGGCACCACGTAATATTCTTAAGATATTATATTGTTGTGGTGAAATTCCAAAGTCTTTAAAAAACTCATTCTGGCAACTTGTAATCCAATTTGCCGTATATATAATATTGAGTAATGCTTTTACTCGATTATTTGGAAATGTTGAATTGATATCTTTGGCTAAGTCTCCCATATTAGAATCTTACATCATTATATTCACTTTTCTTTTTGAAAACCGCATTGGCAAAAGGACAGAGCGGCATAATTTTAAGATTATTTGCTCTAGCATATGCTACAGAAGCCTCAACCAATTTATAACCTATACCTTGACCTTTTAAAGATGCATCGACCTCAGTATGATCTATTATTATTTTGTCAGACCCTGCATGACTATAGGTCATTAGGCCTAATTTTTTGCCATCAACTTCATAATAGAACTCACCTTTTTTATCGCTATCAGTTTGCTGAATTTCCATAATTATATACTTTCTTGAAATTGTTTTACCTCCTCCAAGAGTTGATTGTTTAGTTCATGATTGGTGATTTTTCCATCAGAAAAATTATCATTAAAGGATGGCAAACTAAAACTCCCAACAATGTTTCCACCCATATATCCAAAACGCCCTTTCGCTATTTCTAGTCCTGTAGCTCCACCTCTAGCGCCTGGTGATGTTGCCATTAACAACATGGGTTTATCACTCCATAATTTTCCGTCGATGCGCGACATCCAATCGAATAAATTCTTGAATACTGTGGCATAAGTTCCATTATGTTCTGCTAATGATAAAACGATACCGTCTGCTCCCCTAATTAAATTCAAAAACTTGTTTGCATTATCGGGTATACCATGAGATAATTCATAATCTATCCCATATAAAGGTAATTCAAAATTATTCAGATCCAGTATATTAATATCTACATCATTTACTAAAGATGCTGCATAAATTGCTAATTTTTTATTTATAGATGTACTACTATTACTTCCTGCGAATGCTATAACTTTTTTCATAATGTCTTTAATTAATTCTTTTATAAAATATATACGATACTGATAACAACATTAAAGCCATTAATGCTCCCATATGTTCTCCATCACTAATCATATAATGTGCGAAAAATGCTAGAATAAAAGCAAAGAAGAAACCTGAATACGCCCATTCTTTTAAAGTTTTTAGACCTGGTAACCAAAGCACTAAAATACCAATCAGTTTAATGATACCATAAGGATAAATCAAGTATGTTGGGTACCCAAAACTTGTAAAAGCGGTAGAAATTTCATCATGATTAAAAAAGTACATACTCACGGAGAATAGCATCATCAATGTTAATAATGATGTGGCCACGTAAAAAATAATCTTATCTCTTTTCATAATATTGTTATTTGATAATTCAAATGTACGAATAAAAATTATATATTCCAAGGAATATATTTCCATGTTATATATATTTAACAAATCATTCACTTTTTAATCCGTTGTTGGTTTCGTAAATTCGTGCAAATGAAATATTACATTCAATTTCAAAATATATCCACTTTCGTGGGCAATGCATATGGATATCAAATTCAATAAAAACGAAGATCATAATAAACTTCTAGTCTCCGATTTAAAAAAACGTCTAGCTAAGGTGAAACTCGGTGGTGGAGAGAATAGTATAGAAAAGCACCGTGGTAAGGGAAAAATGACCGCTCGTGACCGTATCGACTATTTATTAGACCCAAAATCTAAATCCATAGAAATTGGTGCTTTTGCAGGAGAAGATATGTATAAAGCGTATGGAGGATGTCCATCTGGCGGTGTTGTTATAAAAATAGGATACGTAAAAGGTAAACAATGTATAGTTGTAGCTAATGATGCTACAGTTAAAGCAGGTGCCTGGTTTCCAATTACAGGTAAAAAGAATTTAAGAGCTCAAGAGATTGCTATAGAAAATCGCTTACCAATTATCTACCTTGTTGATAGTGCTGGCGTTTTTCTACCAATGCAAGACGAAATTTTCCCAGATAAAGAACATTTTGGACGCATCTTTAGAAACAATGCAGTTATGAGCAGTATGGGAATAACCCAAATTGCGGCTGTTATGGGTAGCTGTGTCGCCGGTGGTGCCTACTTGCCTATAATGAGTGATGAAGCACTTATCGTTGACAAAACAGGAAGTATTTTTCTAGCTGGAAGTTATTTGGTCAAGGCTGCTATTGGCGAGACTATTGATAATGAAACCCTAGGTGGCGCCACAACACATTGTGAAATTTCTGGTGTAACAGACTACAAGGCTAAAGATGATAAGGATGCCCTTGATAAAATTAAGAACATCGTAGACAAGATCGGTGATTTTGATAAAGCAGGCTACAATAGAATTAAAGCCAGTAAGCCCGAAGAAAATCCAGATGATATTTATGGAATTCTGCCTAAAAGTAGGGCCGATCAATACGACATGAATGACATCATAAAACGTTTGGTTGATAATTCAGAATTTGAAGAGTATAAAGCTGGCTACGGACGAACTATTATTACTGGTTATGCGCGCATAGATGGTTGGGCCGTTGGCATCGTGGCCAACCAAAGACATATAGTAAAGACCAAAGGTGCTAAGACCAAACCAAGCGAAATGCAATTCGGAGGTGTGATTTATAACGATTCTGCCGATAAGGCTACACGTTTTATTGCTAATTGTAACCAAAAGAAAATTCCATTAGTGTTTTTACAAGATGTTACAGGCTTTATGGTTGGAAGCAAATCGGAGCATGGAGGCATCATTAAGGATGGTGCAAAAATGGTAAATGCCGTGAGTAATTCTGTAGTGCCAAAATTCACGATTGTTATTGGAAATAGTTATGGCGCGGGAAATTATGCCATGTGTGGTAAGGCTTATGATCCCAGATTGATTGTGGCATGGCCAAGTGCAGAATTAGCTGTAATGAGTGGGAACTCTGCTGCCAAAGTCTTATTGCAGATTGAAACGGCTTCACTTAAAAAGAAAGGCGAAACCATTACAAAAGAAAAGGAAGAAGAACTATTCAACAAAATAAAGGACAGATACGATAATCAAGTGTCCCCATATTACGCCGCAGCTCGACTTTGGACTGATGGTGTCATTGATCCTCTAGACACGAGAACTTGGATTAGCATGGGAATCGAAGCAGCCAACCACGCTCCTATTGAAAGACCTTTTAATTTAGGGGTGTTGCAAGTCTAAGATGCAACAAGACACCAATCAAAAACAGCCTCTGTATGTTATAATATTATTGATATTAGCAGCAGAGGCTGTTTTTATTTTGCCCTTTGTTTTACAACGTATTTTTAGAACAACTTTCCTAGAGTCTTTCGATATAAGTCAGACTGAGTTGGGAAGTTGTTTTTCAGTTTACGGTACCGTAGCCTTAGTGTCTTATTTATTTGGCGGACCACTAGCAGATCGATTTAAACCCAATATATTGATGTCCGTAGCTCTAATGCTTACTGCATTGGGCGGATTTTATTTAGCAACTTATCCATCGCTTTCTCATCTTCATTTTCTCTACGGTTTTTGGGGGTTTACAACAATATTTTTATTCTGGGCAGCTATGATAAAAGCGACTAGAATTTGGGGAGGTAAAGACAAACAAGGTATCGCTTTCGGGTTTTTGGATGGAGGACGAGGTTTGGTTGCTGCTTTATTTGGGTCTGTTGGCGTTTTAATTTTTTCATTATTCATTACAAAAGATATCGAACTCACATCAATTGAAGAACGGCGCATTGCATTTAAGGAAGTGATAACATATACTTCCATTGCAATAATGTTTATAGGCATTATTGTCTTTTTCCTTTTGAAGTTCTCTGAAGTAGAAAAGATAAATTCTGAAAAGCCATCGAAATTATTGACTTTAGATAATTTTAAATTAGTCATGAAGTTTAAAGCCGTTTGGTTACTCATGATTATCATTCTGTGCGCTTACTACGGTTATAAAATGACAGATCTTTTTAGCCAATATGCTGAACAGGTCATGAACTACAATAAGATTGAGGCTGCTAAAGTTGGCACTTATTTATTATATATGCGACCAGTCATTGGTGTAGTCATTGGTTTATTAGCAGATAGAACTAGAGCTTCCATTTGGATTGTTGTTGGATTTCTATTAATGACCATAACTAGTCTTATTTTTTACCTTGGAATTATTAATGATTCCAAAACACTTCTCTTTATACTTTCAATTGGGACGATGGCTTTAGGGGTCTACTCCGCTCGTGTTTTATATTTTGCAACGTTAGAAGAAGCTAAAATTCCATTAGCAGTAACAGGAACTGCTGTCGGCTTTATATCAATAGTGGGTTATACACCAGATATTTTTGCAGGTTTATTAATGGGTTATTTCTTGGACGCTAATGAAGGGGCTTTAGGCTTACGGCATGCCTTTGGTGTGATGGGAGTATTTACATTCGTTGGATTAGTAGCTTCGTATTTATTTTATAGGCATTCGATATCAAAATCTGTTTAGTTCCCTTGATGTTCCTTTATCCTAGGAATGGTCAACAACTTTGTTTGGCGACCATTGACATACCTAAATCCGTTAGCTCCCCAAAACCCTGCTTCTTCGAGCATTATTCTAATATCACGTTTCCATTCTGGGATGGTCACGGTGGTATTCAATTCAATAGCATACACCGTATTTTCATGTAATGGATAATCACCCGTTACTGGCACTCCACCTTGAGCATCCCACATGCCTAAGGTTGTACCAGAACTATGTCCATAAGTCCCCAATGGATGTGTATAAATAGCCGGTCGTAGACCTTCTGCATTACCTTGTGCTAAAGATTCTTTTAAAACAGTATTCCCCGTCTTTTCTGTTTCAAAATTATTAGTGAAAATATCCTGAACTCTGTTACCATCTTTTAGAGCGTCTTGCAGAAATTTTGGAGGTTCAGTTTCGTTGGGCTTTAATACATATGCCAATTCCTGGCAATCCGTATTCAATCGCAAATAGGTAATTCCGAAATCACAGTGCAATAAATCTCCTGGCAAAATCACCATATCCTCTGGCCTATTGGAAAAGGCATACAAATGATTTCCTAATTCTTCCGCCGTACGTTGTACATCTACTGTGGGGTGAAACCATGTTTCTAGCCCTAAATTTGTTACTTTATCTCGCATCCACCACTCGACATCAGTTGTTGTGGTAACCCCTGGAGTTATTACTTTTTCAGAAAAGGCTTCCGCAATAATATCGTGGGTAATATCGACCAACTGGTTGTAGATGATCATCTCTTTTTCTGTGCGAGTCTCTATCCAGCCGATAGCCAATTTCTCCGCCGACTTAACTCTCGAACTATACTTCTTAGGTAGGTTAGACATGAATGCTTCATAATCGGTTTTAACAATGCCATCACAAATATTGAAAGAATCAGAGTAATTTAACCCTATGGACTTTGGGTTTCTTTCCTCTATTAGCTGTATTAAACGCTTCCATTGATTAGGTTCTTTCTCTTTATCCCAAGCAGATACGACGTTTTCACCAAAATTATATCTAGCTACAGCTAACTTTTCGATAGTAGCCTTTTGCTTATTTCTATAGAAAACGAGAATAGTTCGCCGCCTTGCATTGAGCCAAGTTGCAGGAAGCATCGTTTTTAGCACAGGATCTTCATTATATTCTCTTGAAATAAGGATCCACATATCAAAGCCAGTATCGTCCATTAGCTTTGGTAGCAAATTATCAAATCTATCTTTCAGCATCTCATCTACAACTTCTGCACGTTGGCGTTCTGGCAAAATCTGCTGAGCATTGAGATTGATACAAATGATGAATAAGAGGATGGATAGACCTTTCATAATGGATATAAAATTAGAATTACTAAAATACCGAAATAATAGGCATAAAAAAAGAGCGCATTTAGCACTCTTCAATTTATATATTTTTATCCAATTTAGTGAGATAGACCCTCTCTTTTGGCTTTCTTTTCTTCTCTGATTTCTTTAAAACGTTCTATTGCCGAACCAAATACCCAATAAGGAATTACGAAAGTTAAAAGGAAAATCATTAACCAAAACCCTATCGTTAATATCGTTAAGAATGCTAAAAATCCTAAATATTGATCAAATTCGAACATAATTACGTTTCATTTTTAATGCAGCACAAAGATATAACCAAATAATAAGTTTTACAATAGCAAAAATGAGATTTATTAACATGAAATAAACATTCTCAAATATCTATTGAGAACTAGATATTCTTTACATGATACTCGACTAAACCATCTATTGGTCGTCTTACAAAATTACCAACTTTAAAACCATACTCTTCTGCCACTTCCCTAATTTCTTCTTGCGAAAAATAAGCTATCGACCCTGCAAAATGCACTGGGACTCCTGTGTTAAGTTCTTCTTTAAACTGCAGAATCATATGCTCAGTAAATTGGCGCAATCCTCTTTTGATTAAATTTTTAATATAATCTGAATCTTTATTCAAAAACATAAATTCGGCATGATTTGCCAAATATGCGTTGGGATTCGGCTGCTTATAAAGATTATATTTAATATAATCAGCTTCTAAATTATGTTTATGGTCGAACGCCAATTTTAAATCATGAGGCATTACATTAAAATAATAATCCCTAATTAATTCCTTGCCATAATAATTGCCACTTGCTTCGTCCATTAACGTGTATCCTAAACTCAAAACACGTTGATGAAGTTTTTCACCATCAAAATAACTACAGTTAGATCCCGTACCCAAAATACAAACCACTGATGCCTCATCATTAGTATTAATACATGCTCTAACTGCCGCCATGGTATCTTCTTGAACTTCAACCTTGGCATTAGGAAATATGCCCTCCAAAATTGCTTTTAGTATAAGCCTTGGATTCTCAGTTCCACATCCTGCGCCATAGAAAAACACATAAGTTACCTCATCACTCATGGCCATGAGTTCATTACTCTTTCTTATGATCTTGTTTAGTTTTTTTTCACTAAGTATTGCTGGATTTAAGCCTTTAGTTCTAATTTTCTGAGTCTTAAGGTTTCCTTTCTCATCTATTGCAATCCAGTCGCATTTCGTAGAACCGCCATCTGTAATTAAAATCATGGTGATAAAAAATTAAAAATTCCGTAGGTATGACCAATTCACAATCCTACGGAATTCCTGAATTAATAATGTCTTACAAGTTGTTGACCTTTTGAGCTAAGTCAACCATTTTATTAGAATATCCAAACTCATTATCGTACCAAGATACTAGTTTGAAGAATTTAGAATTTAATTCTATTGCAGAATCAGCATCAAAAACGCTAGTTCTTTCTTCACTTACAAAATCCTGGGAAACGACAGCTTCTTCGGTATAACCTAAAACACCTTTCATAGAACCGCTAGCAGCATTTTTCATAGCCGCTTTTATCTCAGCTAAAGAAGTGTCTTTTTTAGTTTTAACTGTTAAATCCACAACAGAAACATCCACAGTTGGTACTCTAAATGCCATACCCGTTAATTTCCCATCTAATTCAGGGATAACCTTACCTACTGCTTTAGCAGCACCTGTTGATGTTGGAATGATATTATTCAATGCACTACGTCCTAAGCGGTAGTTTTTTCGCGACGGAGAATCTACTGTATACTGCGTAGAAGTTGCCGCATGAATTGTCGTCATTAAAGCTTCCTCAATTCCAAAATTATCTTCTATAACCTTAGCGATAGGTGCTAAACAGTTTGTGGTACATGATGCATTAGATACAATAGTGTGATTTGCTGTTAATTTATCATCATTCACGCCCATTACAAACATTGGCGCGTCTTTACTTGGTGCAGAAATCACTACTTTCTTAGCGCCACCGTCAATATGGTACTGAGCCGTTTCTAGTGTTGTGAAAATACCTGTACACTCCGCAACAACATCTGCTCCAGCGTCATCCCATTTTAAGTTTTTTGGATCTCTTTCTGCTGTTACTCTAATCGTCTTTCCATCAACAACCAAGTTGCCGTCTTTTATTTGAATATCTCCATCGAATCTGCCATGCACAGAATCGTATTTTAACAAATATGCTAGATGTTCTACATCTAATAAATCGTTGATTGCAACGACATCAACGTCCGAACGTTTTACTGTTGCTCTAAATACTATTCTCCCTATTCTACCGAATCCGTTGATTCCTAATTTTAAATTTGACATCTTTTCTATTAATTAATTTTAAGTGTTCTTTTTTAAATTGTCATTATATCTGAAACTCTTAAAAGTTCCATATTTATCTTTGATTTTCCTTTAACAGCCTGATCGAAAGGTGTTAAATCAATAATATCATTCTTAAGACCAACCATGTAATTACTTTTACCGGTTATTAAGCCCTCCACTGCTTTTACGCCCATTCTACTTGCCAAGACACGGTCAAAACAAGATGGCGAACCACCTCGCTGCATATGGCCAAGTACAGAAACACGTACTTCGTACTCTGTCATGTTCTCTTCAACATAATCGGCTAGTTCAAAAACATTCTTACCGATTTTATCTCCTTCAGCAACCACAACAATACTTGACGATTTACCAGATTGCTTACTTCGACGAAGCGACTCTAATAGCCTGTCTAATCCTAAATCTTCTTCTGGTATTAAGATTTCCTCTGCACCAGCCCCGACTCCTACATTTAATGCGATATGACCTACATCACGTCCCATGACTTCGATAAAGAATAATCTATTATGAGAACTTGCCGTATCCCTAATTTTATCTATGGCTTCTACAGCTGTGTTTAACGCAGTATCGTATCCAAGTGTGTGGGTCGTTCCTACAATGTCGTTATCTATTGTACCAGGAATACCCATTACAGGAAAATCAAATTCTTGATTAAAAATCATCGCACCTGTAAAACTACCATCACCACCTACGACTACAAAAGCATCTATACCAGCTTTCCTTAATTGGTCATAAGCCTTTTGTCTTCCTTCTTTTGTTCTAAATTCTTTAGATCGTGCTGATTTTAGAATGGTTCCTCCCTTATTGATAATGCCTTTAACACTACGTGCATCCATTTTTTCGAAATCACCATCTATCATTCCTTCATAGCCTCTGTATATACCAAAACATTCAATATCGTGAAATGCACATGCCCTAACGACAGATCTGATGGCTGCATTCATTCCAGGTGCATCTCCACCAGAAGTTAAAACGCCTATTTTTTTAATTGTATGTAGCATTGTAACAATTTATTTTACAGTAAATTTACTAAACAATACATACAATAATATGACTATTGTTATAAAAAAAGGAAACGAAAAACAATTCAAACGTTTTCGTTAATAAGTATTTTAATAAAAAGAAGATTTAGGCTGTAATTAAGACTTCGTTTTTGTCTTTGTCTTCTTCATTGTGATGTAATCCGGCATAAAATCATCCTCGTCTACAGTTTTATTTTCTTCTTCCTTTTTAGCCTGATCGTCTTTTTTGTTTTTTCGAGAAAAAATAATATCAATCAATTCTTTAAAGGTGTCAAATTCTACATTGTACGATAGACCGATACCTTGCGTATAACCAATCTCTTCACCGAAATTTCTAATCACGTTTTCTCTATTGAATACCTTGGCGCGTAATGTACCATCGTCATTTAGCAGCCAATCGATTTGAACATCACCAGTTATTGTGGTCTGAGCTGCTGAACCAAATGGCACGCCAACCTTACCATTCACTAAAATTTTATCAGATATTTTAGTTTGTAATGTTAGACCCACACTGCTATTAGTCTGAAGTTCAGGTGTGTCTTGACCCAACTCTAAATCTACACCTACTTGTAAATCGCCATTATCACCACCTAATAGATTATTAACAATACCGCTAAGACGCTCTGCTATGGTTCCATTAAAATCAAGCCCTCCACTAACACCACTTGCAAAGCTACCTGTAGCCAAGAATATTAAAGCTTGGTTATCGCGTTCATCTTTAGAGGATAGTCTATAATCCAACTCCGACTTCACTGCAGAAGACACCGTAGGGAATCTAAAATCGAATTGCGGTTCTGGCTGTTCCAATTGACCTGTAAGACCAATCTCAACCTCTACATCAATACTTTGATTTATCGGGTTATCAAGTAGTACTGATGGATTGGCTTTTCCTTTATAAATAGCCTTTAAGTTAATTTGAGCTTTTAAGGGATCTCCTTCCCATTCTATACTACCACCTGGTTCCACATCAAATCTTTTTTCTACGAGCCCGCGATATTTAAAATTATAGGTCCCTTCGAACACCGTAAAATCGCCCCACATATCAAAAGTACCATTGGTATTAATGAAAAATCCTAAGTTCCCTTCTCCTTTTCCTTTTATAGTACTTCCAGAATCTTTGTCAATAACAATTTCGATGGTGGCGTTTTGGTTAACGTTAAGATCAAACTTAAGTTCAAGTCCCTTAACTTCTATTTCTTGTACTACCTCTCCATTTATTCTTGCTGCTTTTTCGTCAGGGCTTAAAAAATGGATAAATGAATTGTCTCCAAAACTTTCGGAATCATTTAGCGGTATGTTAAACACTGTACCTGGAGCTGTACTCCCATCAACCGTAATAACTAACTGATCGGTTGGCCCATCAATTTCTGCAGAACCAGACACGAAAGCTGTTCCGTAGTACAACTCATCCTCTGACTCCTCTGTGTTTAGTACCAATAGGCGATCGGTATCTAAATCCAATCCTAATTTCCAATCAGAGAAGTTATCATGCTCAATATAACCATTAAGATAGCCTTGAGAAAAATACTCTGAATCTGTCATTGCCACATTATTGAAAACGAATCGCTGGTTCTTCAGGGTGACTTTAGAATCAAAATCAAAACCATAATCGACATTTAAATAAGGTATGGATAATCCTGCACGATCTAACAGCAATTCACCATCAATACTTGGCTTTTTTAAACTACCCGTTACCTTTGCGCTTCCAGACACCAAACCTCTTATATTATTAATTACACCTTCGCCCAAAGGATTTAAAGGATCGAGTAAAAACTCTTCAAAGGCAACATCCAAATCGATTTTTGGATTAGTAGTTGCGATATCAATAGAACCCTTTGCGGATAACGATGTAAGATTATCATTTACCAAGGAAACATCTACATTGTAATTGGTTATTGAATTTTTACCTTCTACAATCGCTGATAGGCTTCCTAAATCATAGTCATTTACAAATAAGTCACTGATTATAACATCCGACTTAGGTAAATACACGCCATTATTTTGGACAACATCCAACTTACCATTGACCACGCCTTTTAGAGCCAAACTATCTATTCTCGGTGTTATCTTTACCAGCTGCACGTCGTTAAAGTCTACATTGATATTCTTATTTGTTGTGCCCTCGATAATCCCTGAAAGCTTTATCTCTTCATCACCTTGATTCAAAATAATAGGCGAAATATCAAAAGACTTGAACTTACGATCAAAACGTACTTTATTTAAGGTATCCTTTTCCGAATTTACAAACCAGTCATAACCCTTAAAACGAACTTCGGACTTTCTAAAACCAACAATGGATTTATTGTCTTTATCTATTGTATAGAAAAGGTTAAGATTAAAATTATCACGATTATTTTTACCGCCTTTAAATTCTGATTTTATAAGAAGTGTATCTCTCCTAGTTACATTTATGAGCGTGAAATCTGATGTATTGTAAACACCAGTATTAAGACTATCTACTTCTATAAATGTATTGAAAATAGGATTGCTGTTATTAATATTAACATTGATATTGTTTGCAAAATACTCTTTAAACTTAATTTCCGGAGAATTAAATGTAAGTTCAAATCCGCGTTCGTCAGTTTCAATACGACCTTCAATAAATGTATTTTTCCCTAAGATTAAATCCTTGTAGAAAACAGCAGCAATTTTGGAATAAATATTGAATTTAAAATCCATATACTGACCTTCCTCCACATCATTTGGCACATAGTTGGTGTAAATGCTTCCAACAGAATTTTCAATCAACTTTGGCAAATCCTCTATCTTAAACTTACCCGTAACTTTCCCATTAATTATATCTGGAGAATTAATAGATATCGTACGTTCTTCATCTTTAAATGAGGATACAATATCAAAGTCTTCGAAACTATACCTGCCATCTTGATTTTTATAAGTCGTATTTGCAATATTAATGGTACCATCTGCATTATCGAAGCTGGAACCAGTTGCACTAATATTTACCAAACCTCTAAATTCCGAAATATTATCCCTAGTAACGAAATTCAATGTGTTGAGATCTGCGTAACCAACATTCGCCTTAAAATCGAACTTTTTTAACTCCTCAGAAAAATCAACCAAACCATTGAAGTCCAATTGCAAATTAGGATCATCAGCTTTTAAAACACCATTAAAAACCTTGTTACCTAAATCACCAGACACATTAATACCTCGGTAGGTATAATCGTTATACTCCAAACTGAAAACATCACCTTTTATATCTGTTCTCAGGTTAGCTAAAGTGAACCCTTTTCCATCGACATCCACATTTGCAGACACAAGCTTCGCCTTAGGGTCATTGATTAGTGTTCCAATATCAAATTCATCAAATATTACATTACCAATATAACTTGCGTTATCAATGTTATCAATCTCAGTCAATTCCAAGTCGGACTTAACAAAACCTAAATCCGTATTTATTTCAATATTGGCATCAATACGTTTTTCAGTGATATAAGATGATCCTTTGATTTTGAAATTTCCAACATTAGACAACACCGATGGTATAGCGTTTCCCAGAATCCTTGGCAATAACGCTGTTAAATCATAATAATTTGAAGCTAAATTTTGAAATCTACCATCTAAAGCAAAGCTCTCATCATCCTTACCAAACAAGTTTTTAAAGGTGATTTCGCCAATGATTCTTGTATTCCGTGTTGTACTAACATTGAGGTTTTTAGCTTCCAGATTATTAAGCGTCCCTGATAAATCAGCATTTAGACTAGCACGCTGATTCGTGCCGAATTCATCAAAAAACACATTAAGTTCAGTCAATGAAACTTCAGAATCATTAAAGCTTGCCGTTACGTTTACTTTATCTACAAAGTCTTTGAGATCCTCTCGTTCATAATCAAATCTTAAATCCCCTTTTAGCTCAGACCCTTTGGTTTTAATATTTAAATCACCAAAAATCATGTGGGTTAGCGTATATTCAAAATTTGCCATTAAATTATCTACAGCTATACCTCTACTGTCCTTAAAACTGAACTTATTGATTCGTGAACTTACGTCTGGCCCATTGATTAAGAAGTTGGTGGTATTGGCATTAAGGTCAGTAAACTCGAAAATTTTAGGAACTTCCTTATTTTCATCAATTAATCTAAAAATGCCATTCTCTATAGAAACATCACTTGAGGACAATAAAAATTTACTTGGACCTTGCCTAGGATTGTCATCATCAAATTTATCTACAAAAACATCTAGATTCGTATCCTCTGCTCCTTTATAAGTCTTCAGATTAAACACCAAATCCTGAATGTCAATATCACCAAAATTTAATTTGCTATTGTAGAGATTCTGAAAACTGATTATAGAACTGTTAAGCTCGCCAATACTGACTAGTGTATCTTTTTTGTAATCTCTTATCAAGATTTCCTTAAACTCAATATCGCCATTAAGCTGAAGACCCACTTTACCAATATTAATATCGGTTTTAAAATCATTATTTAATCTTTGGGTGGCATATTGACCGAGTTTAGTCTGTACAGCAGGAATTCCGAGAATTAAAAATACAATAAGAAACAAGAGTAGAATTATACCCACTATTTTTCCTATTATTTTGAGAACTCTTTTGATAAAAAATGACGCTTAAAATTGATGAAATCTTCATTACCTTTGGCACATACAATACGATGTTATATCATACCTTAGACTATATCTGGTAAAATTAACAATTATTGTGCCTAATACCCTTATGACAAAAGAAAATATTTACATACTTGGTATTGAATCCTCATGTGATGATACTTCGGCCGCTTTACTATGTAACGATAAAATTTTAAGCAATGTTGTTGCAGATCAAAAAATACATGCAGAGTATGGTGGTGTGGTACCAGAGTTGGCCTCAAGAGCACATCAACAAAATATTGTTCCTGTGGTGCATCAAGCACTGGAACAAGCTAATATTTCCAAAGATCAGTTAAGTGCTATAGCCTTTACCCGAGGACCTGGATTAATGGGTTCGCTTCTTGTCGGGACATCCTTTGCAAAATCCTTAGCTTATGGACTGGATATTCCCTTGATTGATGTTAACCATATGCAAGCCCATATTTTGGCACATTTTATTAACGAGGATAGTCATGAAAAACCATCGTTTCCATTTCTGGCCATGACCATTTCAGGAGGCCATACACAAATTGTTAGAGTAAATAACTATTTCGAAATGGAAGTTTTGGGCGAAACCATTGATGACGCTGTTGGAGAGGCCTATGATAAAAGTGGAAAAGTTTTAGGTTTAGGTTACCCTGCAGGTCCAGAAATAGACAGAAGAGCGCAACTTGGTAATCCTAAAGCTTATAAATTCACTAAGCCAAAAGTCGATGGGTTGAACTTTAGCTTTTCAGGATTAAAAACCGGAATACTTTATTTTGTGCAACGTGAGACCAAGACCAATCCAGATTTTGTAAATGAAAACTTGAATGATATCTGTGCGTCGATTCAATACACAATTATTGGAATTCTCATGGATAAATTAAAATCAGCAGTAAAGCAAACTGGTATTAAACATATTGCCATTGGCGGAGGGGTTTCGGCAAACTCAGGCATTAGAAAAGCCCTTAAAGATGCCGAACGCAAACATGGATGGACAACTTACATTCCAAAGTTTGAATACACCACAGATAATGCTGCCATGATTGCCATTGTAGGATATTTAAAATACTTGAATGAGGATTTTTCTGATTTTGATGTGATGGCAACAGCGAGATTAAAAATATAGTGGTAAAATGATTCTAAAAATAGTATATATATCAAATGTTTTAGTAGCAGGTTGGATAGGCATTACATCCTTGTTCTACCCAAAAACAGCCGTGAGTTCTATATTTGAAAATGTTTACTCAAACTCAGAATATATTCGATTGGTTGGCGCTCTTTGGTTGAGTATTGCTATACTATCCTTATTTGGTCTTTTTAGGCCATTTAATTTTTCACCTGTGCTCTTATTACAATTAATTTATAAAGGCTCTTGGCTTTTGGTTGTTGCCCTACCCGCTATGTTAAATCAAGATCCATACCCAAAAGGAATGGCTTTCTTTTTTATAGCTTGGGTGTTAGTATTACCGTTTATAATTCCTTGGAAGTATTTATTTCAAAACTAATTGTATGCAACTATTCTATAACTCAAATATTTCTGAAAACGATAAAACGTTTAGTTTCGACAAGGATGAAAGCCGGCATATTGTAAAAGTACTGCGTAAAAAAGTTGGTGACCACTTGCATCTTACTAATGGAAAAGGTTATTTATTTCAAGCTGAATTGACGCTCACAGATATGAAACACTGCTCTGCACATATTATATCGAGCAGTCTACAACCAAAACGGAACTGCAATTTGCACTTAGCTGTGGCTCCAACAAAAATAAATGATCGTTATGAATGGTTTTTAGAAAAAGCTACTGAAATCGGTATTGAAGAAATCACTCCTATCATTTGTGACAATAGTGAGCGTAAGGTGGTAAAGCTAGAACGTTTTGAGAAAATTGTACAATCTGCTATGAAGCAATCTTTACAGTGTTACTTACCGAAACTGAACTCACCTATGTCCTTTAAAGATTTTATAAATCAAGACATTACTAGTCAAAAGTTTATAGCGCATTGTGAAGACACCGATAAAAAATCATTGAAATCTCAACTCAAAGCAAATGAAAACTACATCATACTCATTGGACCTGAAGGTGATTTTAGTGTTAAGGAAATCGAGCAAGCAATTCAAAATAACTTTAATCCTATAACTTTGGGTAACACAAGATTAAGAACCGAAACTGCAGCTATAGTTGCCTGTCATACAGTATCCTTAGTAAACGACTAATTACAATGCCTTTTGGGCAGCTCCTAAAATATCAAAAGTCTTATTTTCAATAATAAGAATCAAAGACAGTTCATCCTTATCTGTTATAATTTTTGGCAGCGTAATAGAACCTAATCCAGAATTATCTTTAAGCTTAAATCGTAGTTCATTAACAACGATATTAGTGTTTATCAATTCCTTATTTCTGTTTTCGCCCCGTTTTACAGAAGTTTTGCGTTCATTGATAACCAAAACAGTTCTTATATATTTGTCTTTTATTTCACCATCAACTGTATAACCAAATCTAACCAAACTTTCAGATTTTGAAACATTAGACAATTGAACCTTATTGTCATTACTCTTTTTTGAATATTCAGCTATTTTCCGGTGTACCAGTCGCTTATCAGAACCAACAATATGTTCTTTCCCATTGATGACTAATTGAGGTGTATATATAGTGCTACTATTAAATTTGGTAGCATATAGACTTTGCTTTTCTGCGTAAGTGGACTTACTAAAAGGATCTTTCCAGCCTATATAATCCCAATAATCTACATGATAGGATAAGGCAATGACCTTATCGCTCTTTACCTCATCTAAATACTTATCTGCAGGTGGACAGCTTGAGCAACCTTGAGAAGTGAAGAGCTCAAGAACGACTATATTATCTGAAGCCTGAGTTTTATTATTCAAGGAGGAAAAGAAAATTACTGGAATTATAAATAATGTTAATACTACAGACTTCATGGTATTTCTTTTTTAAATTTACATCATGATTACTAAGTCGAAAAATATACGTCCACTTACAATATTTGTTGGAATTATGATGAGTTTAACAAGTAATTCAGTACTTGCCCAAGACGTTGCAGTACTAAAATACAAAGGTGGTGGCGATTGGTACAGTAACCCAACAGCATTGCCAAATTTGGTGAAATATTGCAATGATAATATTGATACCAACATTAATGAGAATATTCAAACCGTTGAAGTTGGCAGTACTGATATTTTTCAATTCCCATTGTTACACATGACAGGTCATGGTAATGTTTTTTTTGATGATGGTGATGCTGAAAACTTAAGAAAGTACTTGATTTCTGGAGGTTTCTTGCATATTGATGATAATTATGGGATGGAGCCCTATATCACTAAAGA
Source organism: Winogradskyella flava (assembly GCF_014243395.1). GTDB lineage: Bacteria > Bacteroidota > Bacteroidia > Flavobacteriales > Flavobacteriaceae > Winogradskyella > Winogradskyella flava. Next base: position 471,408 of record NZ_JACLCP010000002.1, read on the forward strand.
GCTTAAAAAAGTATTTCCGAATAACGAATTAAAAGAAATACCTAAAGACCATGAAATTTTCAATTCGGTATATACATTCACTAATGGTTTACCTAAAATCCATGAGCATGATGGCAAGGCTTCTCAAGCGTTTGGTATTTTCCATGAAGGACGATTAGTGCTGCTTTTTACTTTTGAAAGTGATTTGGGAGATGGTTGGGAAGACCAAGAAGTACACAATGACCCTGAAGATGTGCGTGAAAAAGCCCTTAAAATGGGAGCAAATATTGTGAAATATGCTTTTGAGAATTAGTGACTAATAATGAAGAAGTTTTCAATAAAACATAAAATTATAGCAATAATGCTAGGCTTAGCCTTTACATGTCAATCTATGGGTGAAATAAACTGGCATACTTACACTACTGGTATCGATAGCTACCACTATAATTGTGGCTGCTTTGGATGTTATCCAACGCATTTAGCTGTCAAATGTGACTTTAAGAAGTATCATTTTAACTTGTATTAATTTCGTGCAACTCACCCACTATACTTCAAACTTTAAAAAGCAAAAACACCCAATCACTTTAGTTTGTGATAACATTACCAACGCACCAAATATTGGTAGCTTATTTCGTATTGCAGATGCTTTTAATATAGACGAACTCATTTTTTGTAGTGATAATATGTCATTAGGAAAGCGAATGTTAAAAACCTCACGCTCAACAGAAAAGTATGTTAGGCACAAGATAGACCAGAATATTGATGCCGTAGTAGAGCATTTAAAACGTACCAATCACTATATAATCGCCTTGGAAATTACTGAGAATAGTAAAGACTTGAGCACGTTTACTTTAGCATCTAAGCAACCATTAGCTCTTATTCTTGGCGACGAGAACTTTGGTGTATCTGAAGCTATTCTCAAACAAAGTGATGCCATTGTGCACATTAACATGTATGGCAACAATAGTAGCATGAATGTAGTGCAAGCAGCGAGCATAATGCTTTACGAAATCACAAAACAACTTAATTCTTAAAATTTGTCTTGCTGAATATATTTCAGCATCTTTGAAATATGAAGTCAAAAATCATAGCAAATGGTATTCTTAGAGCCATAGGCATTCTACTCGCCATAGCCTTGGTATTAGTTTTTCTATATAAAATTCAGTCTGTTATTGTCTATATCGCCGTGGCGGCAGTAATTTCCCTCATAGGACGACCAATAGTACTTTTTCTAAGACGTAAGCTTAAATTCAATAATACTGTAGCTGTAGTTGTTACAATGGTACTTTTTATTGGTTTACTCGCAGGATTAATCGGTATGTTTATTCCTTTAATTGCAGATCAAGGTCAAAAATTGTCACTACTGGATCTTCAACAATTAGAAAGTAATGTTGAGAATCTTTATCAACAGATCATTACCTATTTTGAATTTAATAATATCGATGTCGAGCAATCCATAAAAGACTCTAACCTCTTGTCAAAACTAGATTTCTCGCTAATCCCCAACTTTTTCAATGATTTGGTAAGTGGCTTGGGCAGCTTTAGTATTGGTTTATTTTCAGTTCTATTTATTTCCTTTTTCTTTCTAAAAGATAGCAGATTGTTTGAGGACGGTATTATGACTTTTGTTCCCAAAGGCAATGAAATGCGCACCAAACGTTCATTTACCAAGATAAAAGACTTGTTATCGCGCTATTTCGTTGGACTCATCTTCCAAATTTTAATATTGTTTGTTGTATATACTATCGTGTTATTAATCTTTGGAATTGACAACGCCGTGGTGATTGCCTTTTTGTGCGCATTGTTGAATTTAGTACCTTACGTTGGGCCTTTAGTAAGTGGTTTTCTTATGCTTTTATTAAGCATGTCTAGTAACCTCGGAGAAAGTTTTAGCGACGTAATTTTGCCAAAAACTACTTATGTCATGATCGGTTTTATCATAGCTCAGTTGATTGATAATTTCTTTAGTCAACCATTTATATTCTCTAAAAGTGTCAAATCACATCCACTGGAAATTTTCCTAATTATCATTATTGCAGGCATCTTATTTGGCATAGCTGGAATGATTGTAGCCGTACCGGCTTACACGGCCATAAAGGTTATTTTGAAAGAGTTTTTATCGGAATACAAGGTCGTAAACAAGCTCACTAAAGACTTATAGTATTAATTTGAATAATTCAATTTTAAATATTGAAATTCAGGAGTATATAAGAAATAATATTAATTCAAATATTTCCGATTTACTTTTAAAAGGTGTCCCTTTCAATGATATCGATCCAAAAGTAATTATCGAACAACTTGAAGCTAAACAACGTAGTAAAAAAAAACTTCCTACTTGGTTTGAGACCGAAAACATTTATTATTCAAACAAGCTAAATATTGAGCAGACCTCTTCCGAAATTACAGCAAATTACAAAGCCAATTTAGCTCACGGGAAGTCGTTAATAGATCTTACCGGTGGCTTTGGTATTGACACTTTCTATTTCTCTAAGCGACTTGAGCATGTGACACATTGCGAAATTAATACGGAGCTTTCAAACATAGCAAAGCACAACTTTGAAGTATTAGAAGCTACAAATATTGAGTGTTTAAATACAAATGGAATCGATGCGCTAAAACAAACAGACAAACCATTCGATTGGATTTATGTAGATCCTTCAAGAAGAGATGACAATAAAAGAAAAGTATTCTTATTATCAGATTGTACTCCTAATGTAAAAACATTTCAAGGCTTATTTTTAAAATATGCTAAACGTGTAATGGTTAAAACATCACCATTACTCGATATAAAAGCGACACTAAAAGATTTGAAGTTTGTAAAAGAACTGCACGTTATAGCTGTTAACAACGAAGTAAAAGAGTTATTATGGATCTTAGAAAGAGATTTTGAAAACACTGTTTCCGTTAAAACCATCAATATCCAAAAAGAAAAAACACAAACATTTGAGTACAACATTAAAGAAGAGCAGCTCACGGAGGCAGAACTTAGGGAGCCTCTAGCCTATTTGTACGAACCCAATGTGGCTATCTTAAAAGCTGGCGCATTCAATGTAATAAGCACAAAACTAAAACTGCAAAAACTACATAAGCACTCTCATCTTTACACGTCAAAAGAACTTATTGAATTTCCTGGTAGACGATTTAAAATTGTAAAAGAACTTCCTTTCAATAAGAAAGCATTTACAAAAGAAAACATTTCTAAGGCCAATGTTGCAACTCGTAATTTTCCTTTATCAGTGTCTGACATTAGAAAGAAATTGAAGTTGAAAGACGGTGGAAATACCTATCTGTTTTTTACAACAGATAAAAGGCATTCAAAAGTAATTCTGGTATGCGCTAAAGCATAATTGGTGTATATGATACAATCTGGTTGGTAGCATCAATTTCAATATCAAAAGCCATACAGGTATTCATTTGTAGAACAACCTTATCATCCTGAACTCCAGTTTGATTACTCTTTACTGAAAACAGAACTTCTCCCTGAGGAAAACTTGCCCAAGATGTTGTTGTATTTGCTGGTATGTTAGGTATATCTACTAATACCGTACCATCATTTGCCAAAACGATTAAATCAAATGGAATCGTTCCATTATTGACTACACGAGTAATTGGGTCATCATCCACACAAGGAGGTTGATTTTGCTCAAATAAAAGACTATCAATCTGAACATCATTCTCATTTGAGTCTGCTGTACAAGTAAATAGTACCAATGCCATTAAAGGCATGAATCTAAGTAGGTTTTTCATCGGTCCATAGTTTATTAGAAAGAAGAAAACTTTCCTCTTTCAATCAATTTGGGACAACAAACATAGAAAAGAAAACAATATGCTCGACAAAAAGAATGATTTATTCGATGAAATGCATTATTATTCAAACTTAAAAATCGAAGAATCCGTAAATGCATAACAGACAGCTCCATCAGGTTTTGATTTAGTATTCAGTCCTGTAAAGAGACTAAATGCTGGAAGAATGAGTTGATTTGAAGCGACTTGGTAGCAAGGTAATTTTAATTTCTGTTTACCTTTCCCTTTAATTAAAACACCAGGATGTGTATGGCCTGAAATCGTAAACGTCTCAGGATATTTTGCAGAATGCTCATGAATAAAGATAAATGGTTCCGAGACCAATGCTGTTTCTACTCGGATATTAAAATCATCCATAAGACGCTTAGACAAGCTATCGTGATTCCCTCTAATTAAAACCAATTGTAAATCCTCAAATTGAGAGTGCCAATTCTTAAAGGTTGACATATCTATATTAAACTCGGCATGAAATAAATCACCAACAATGAGTAGTTGTTCAGCTTTGAAATGAGTAACTAGTTGTTGGAGGCGTTCTAAATCCTTTTGAAGAATATCATCTGGCATGGGTATGCCGTGTCGTCTAAAATGAGCCGTTTTTCCTATATGGACATCAGATAAGATTAACGCCTTTTGACTATCCCAATAAATTGCACGCTGATTGGTGAGTGTTAGGACTTCGTTTTTTATCGTTATATGTTCTGTAACAATATTCAATCTAGTCAATTTTAAAAGCTTGTTCTTTAATACGCTGAATGCGCTTATCTAAGTTTTCGTTACTCATAGTACCTCGCAAACTATCCACTTTAAGCGGAAAACTCAATGGTGTAAACGATTTAGCGCGTTTTACAATAATCTTACTATTTGAAATGCGTTCAAAAGCCTTTTGTAATCGTGCTTCTTCCAACTGTTGATTAAAAACCTCAGTATATGCTTGACGTAACAATAAATTATCGGGCTCATAGTCTTCTAAAACTCGAAATATCAATCCGGATGAGGATTGCAAACTCTTATTGTTCTTTCGTGTCCCAGGTTGCGACTGCACAACCAAACCTGCTATCACGGCAATATCCCTAAACTTTCGTGATGCCATTTCAGAAGCGTTGATACTCGCAATGACATCATCCATTAAACTCTCTTTGCTTAATAAGGCTTCGATATTCTCTTTAGATATTGGAATCGGTTGGTCACTTAGCAATTCAAATCCATAATCATTCATGGCAATAGTAAATGTTAATGGCTTAAGCTTGCTTATGCGGTAAGCCATTAATGCCGAAAACACTTCATGAACCAATCTCCCCTCAAAAGGATACATAAATAAATGATGACCGTCTTTAGTTTCTATTAATTCTACTAAAAACTCATCGGCTTTGGGAATGTGTGAATGGGAGTCTTGCCGACTTACGAGAGGGTTTAAAAATCGTAATTCTCTTTCTAAGCGTCCAGGTTCTAGTGCATCAGATAATTTTAGCCTTAAATAATGACTTAAGTGAGACGTTAAAGGTAAGCGTCCGCCCAGCCAACTTGGAGATACTGCTTTTTTGGCCTTACTACGTCTTACCAAAACGGTCATATCCTTAATCTGAACCAATTCTAAAACTCGACCTGCAAGAATAAAACTTTCACCTGGTTTTAATTTCGAAACAAAGAATTCCTCAATCATGCCAATATATCCGCCTGAAAAATACTTTACCTTGAGATTTACCTCACTGACAATAGCACCAATATTCATGCGGTGCAACATACTAATACGTCGGCTTTTTACTTTATATGTCCCATCATCATCTAAAACTACCTTGTGAAACTCTTCATAAGAACTCAAGGTCTTTCCACCTTTAGTTATAAACTGCAAACACCATCTCCAATCGTCTTCAGTTAAGTAATGAAAGGCATATACGCTTTTAACTCTTTTGAATAATTCCTCTGCATCAAAACCCTCACCAACGGCTAAGGTGACCATAAACTGTACTAATACATCAATAGTCAACACCATTGGGTCTCTAGATTCCATCTGCTTATCCTTAATGGCTTCTTTGAGTGCAGAAACCTCAACTAATTCCAACGAATGCGTAGGTACAAAATAAATTTTTGAACGCTCAAAAGGGGAATGACCACTGCGACCTGCACGTTGCATAAAACGCGCTATACCCTTAACAGAACCGATTTGAATCACGCAATCTACAGGCTTAAAGTCCACGCCTAAATCCAATGATGAGGTACAAACCACAGCTTTAAGATAACCTGAAGCAATGTTATCTTCAATCCAGTTGCGCAATTTCTTATCTATTGAACCATGGTGTATCGCCAGAAGACCAGCCAAATCGGGTTGGGCATTCAATAATACTTGATACCATAATTCAGCTTGACCTCTAGTATTTGTGAATATCAGAGTAGTGGTGTTGGAGGCTATAATTGGTAATATCTTATCGACCATTTTTGCGCCCAAATGCCCGGCCCAAGGCAACACTTCAATTTCATCTGGCAGCACTGAAATGATATCTAGTTTCTTCTTTTGTTTAGCGGTGATCTGCGTGACTTTCAAATCTCGATGTGGCAATAGGACAGACTTTGCTTCTTCTAAATTTCCTATGGTTGCTGTAATTCCCCAAACTCGAAGTTTAGGTGCATAATGCCTTAATTGCGATATGGCAAGCTCAGTAAGAACACCACGTTTATTTCCCAAAAGCTCGTGCCACTCATCTACGGCAACACACTTTATATTTTTAAACCATCTTGAATTCTTCTTTTGAGAAAATAACAAGTGCATAGTCTCAGGCGTGGTCAATAATACATCTGGCATCAAGCGTTCTTGTTTACGTCTAGTTGCTGTTGGTGTATCACCATTTCGAACTTGTACTGACCAATCTAACCCAATATCGTCCACAGCTTCCGTCATGGCTTTTGCCAAGTCTTTAGCCAATGAACGTAGTGGGCTTATCCAGAGTAATTTCAAGCCTGTTGGATACTTTTTAGGCTCATTCAGATAGTCAATAACAACCGCTAAAAACACTGAAAATGTCTTACCAAAACCTGTCGGAGCAATAACCATTCCCGAATAACCATTAGCATAGCGTTGCCAAGTTTGCAATTGGAAGGGGAAAGGTGCATGACCTTTTTCCGCCATCCAATTGTTAATGATGCTTAAACCGTCACTGTCTCTAAATTGACTCAAGGTGCTGTAATTAGTTTTTTAACGGTTTCAATGGTATCAATCTCATCTACTGGTTTATCTTTTCGCCACCTAGCAATTCTGGGGAACCGTAAAGCTACTCCAGATTTATGGCGATTACTTAGTGCGATACCTTCAAAAGCAATTTCGAAAACCAATTCTGGCTTCACCGTTCTAACTGGTCCAAATTTTTCAATAGCATTTTTATTTACCCATTGCGATATTTCCGTAATTTCTTTATCAGTTAATCCAGAATAGGCTTTTGCTACAGTTACCAAGGCATCATCTTTTTTAACTGCAAAAGTATAGTCTGTATATTTCGAACTGCGCCTCCCACTCCCCTTTTGGGCATAAATCATTACGGCGTCAATAGTTAGTGGATCTACTTTCCATTTCCACCAATCCCCTTTTTTTCGACCTGTATGATATGGCGACTTTTTCTGTTTCAACATTAAACCCTCACTATTAATAGCTCTAGAATTATCTCGAATGTCATAAAGCGCATCCCATTGACTAAAATCGACCAAGAAAGAAAGTTGAATATGCTCTGGCAAAGCCACTGAATTAAAAATGGACTCTAAACGTTTTCTTCGCTCTTTAAAAGGTCGTTCTCTAATATCATTACCATTATATTCTAGAATATCATACGCATAAAACCCAATGGGTACTTCATCCAACAATTTCTTTGTGACGTTCTTACGATTTAACCGTTTCTGCAAATCATTGAATAACAACACATCATTGTCTTTCATGGCCAAAATTTCGCCATCAATCACAAAGTCGTCTGTAAAGTTAGACATAGCTTCAATCAGTTCTGGAAACTGACTAGTCACCAATTCCTCTCCACGTGACCAAATATAAATTTCTTTGTTTCTCTTGACAATTTGCCCACGAATACCATCCCATTTCTGCTCCACAATCCAATCATTAGGTTCACCTAATTCTGGTAAATCTTTTTCTAATGCATAGGCCAAGCAAAATGGATAAGGCTTTGAATTGTCATAGTTGATGTGTTTGCCATGAATCAATTCTTCGAAAGTAATATTATCCACGTCCCAATTACCAATGATGCTATGCATCAATTGATTGGCATCTATATTAGTGAGTTTGGCCAAGGCATTGACTAATGTTTTTTTGGATACACCTATTCTGAAACTTCCACCTATAAGTTTGTTAAAAATAAGTCTCTCTTGCTGATCCAGTCCAGACCAGGCCTCCAATACGAAAGCTTTTTTATCTTGCTCAGATTTTGATTTTAAAGCTCTTAGTTCGGACATCCACTCATTAAGGCTCAAATCTAAATGATGTGTAGGTTTTGGCAATAACAACGCCAGAGTTTCTCCTAAATCACCGACAGTACTGTAGCTTTCCAAAAACAACCATTCTGGAAGATTTGTGATTTCCATACACCATGCTTTCATTAAAGTGGTCTTTACTGGTCGTGATGGTCGTTTTCCTGTAAATAAAGCAATTAACCACAATTTGTCCTTATCTGGTGCTGTATTGAAATAATTTACCAAAGCATCAATCTTTGCATTGGTCTTGTTCGTTATTTCTATTGAGCTAATTAAATTTGAGAACTGATTCATTTCGTCTCAATATTTTCAGTTTCCTTTTCGGCTTTTGCTAAGGCTTCATCGCCATATTCGGTTTTAAGCTCGTCCGCTTTAATTCCGATTTCATTTAAGTATTTAGAAAATACGGCTTGCGAACCATGTGTAACATATACTTGCTCCGCTTCTGTGGCTTTTATTGCAGAGATTAAGCCATTCCAATCTGCATGGTCACTGACAACAAAACCAGCATCAACAGCTTGCCAACGCCTATTACCACGTATTTGCATCCAACCCGAGCAAATCGCTGTTGCAGCATTTGGCACACGTTTGAGCATACGCGAACCCAATAAAGCTGGCGGCGCTATTATAATTTTATTCTGAAGCGTTTTCTTATCGAGCTCGGCAGACCATAATTTAGTCTCCGGTAATTCTATGCCAGAATTAGAAATAGCTTCATTTAAATTATGAATCGCGCGATGTACGTAGACGTCATCACAACCGTCTAACAATGACATCAAACGCTGTGCTTTTCCTAGTGAATATCCTAAAAACACAGAGGTTCTATTGTTCTCTTGATTGGTCTTGACCCAACTTTGTAATTCTGCCTGCAGTTCTTTTTCAGATTTCCAGTTGTAAATTGGCAGTCCAAAAGTACTTTCTGTAATAAACGTATGGCATTTTATAGGTTCATAAGGAACTGAAATAAAGTCTGGTTGGGTTTTATAATCGCCTGAAAACACGACCACAAAGCCTTTATATTCTAGACGGATTTGTGATGAACCAATAACATGCCCAGCAGGATGAAAACTTAGCTCAACACCATTTATAGTTATGGAATGGTTATACGGAATACTTTCTGTTTTTATATCAGTCCCTAAACGATGCTTTAAAATAGTTTTAGAATCATCAGTACATAAATAACGTTTCATTCCCCAACGGGCGTGATCTGCATGTCCGTGAGAAATAACTGCATAATCCACAGGATACCAAGGATCTAAATAGAATTTTCCTTGAGGACAATAGATTCCTTTTTTTGTAAATTTAATGAGTTGGTTTTCTTGTGACATGCCTTTACGAAGCTATTGAAAAATAGAAATTGTTAGTAGTAAAATAAAGTTAAATTTTAATGAATAAGAAAATCGAGCAACAAAATCACAACACGATTCTAGAAATGTTTATCTAACTTAAAATATCTTGATAATTTCAAATAAAAAACTCTAAAAAATTGTTGCGTTCTTTAATATGAAAAGTTACATTTGCATCCGCAATTTCAAGCAACGTTCTTAAAATATTGGAGAGGTGCCAGAGTGGTAATGGAGCAGATTGCTAATCTGTCAACGCGTAAGTGTTGCCCGGGTTCGAATCCCGGTCTCTCCGCAATATTAAAATGATAACCAATTTTCGGGGTGTAGCGTAGCCCGGTTATCGCGCCGCGTTTGGGACGCGGAGGTCGCAGGTTCGAATCCTGCCACCCCGACTTTTTAGAGTTTTGCTCTAAATGGTGGCATAGCTCAGCTGGATAGAGCACCTGCCTTCTAAGCAGGCGGTCCTAGGTTCGAATCCTAGTGCCATCACAAAAAACCTTACTAGAAATAGTAGGGTTTTATTGTTTGCGGGATGTGGCGCAGTCCGGTTAGCGCACTCGGCTGGGGGCCGAGAGGTCGCAGGTTCAAATCCTGTCATCCCGACAAGCTAAAGTGAAAACTTATGCAGAAAGTTTACTTTCTTGAATAAGTTTTTAGCTTTAGGTTAAAATTAAAGCACCGCTTTAATTTGCAACAAATGCGATGTAATAGGGTTCTCAAAATCCTGTCATCACGACTAAAAGTCTTTATTTCAGAAAAAAAATGGAGACTGTTTTATTCGGGATATTCTATCCTAAGGTGATAGATGTTAGCCAACTTATGTTTTAGTACTTTTTTAATAGATTGTATTTCTTTAAACGTAATATCTGCATTTAAAAACTGACCACTTTCCATTTGCTTATCAATTATGTTTTCTACAAACGCATTAATTTTTGTGGTGGTTGGCTCTTTTAAACTCTTTGAAGCCGCCTCTACACTATCACACATCATTAAAATTGCAGTCTCCTTACTAAACGGCTTAGGTCCAGGGTAAGAATAATCTTCAATTTCTATGTTTTCATTTTCGGCCTTATCTTTCATATAAAAGTAATACACCAAACTTGTACCATGATGCGTCCTTATAAAATCAATAACTCGATCTGGAAGATTATACTTTTTTGCAATTTCAATACCATTAAGCACATGATCTATAATAACTTTTGCACTTTCTCTGTTAGATAATTCGTTATGAGGATTTATACCTGTACTTTGGTTTTCTGTGAAGTAGGTTGGATTCTTCATCTTACCAATATCATGGTATAAAGCACCTACCCTAACCAGCATTGCATTTGCTCCTATCTCATTCGCTGAGGCTTCTGCTAAATTAGCGACGTTCAATGAATGATGAAATGTTCCCGGCGCTTTGTTGGATAACTCCTTGAGAAGTTTGGTGTTAGTATCAGAAAGCTCAAGTAGTGACACATCAGAAACCAATCCAAAAATCTTTTCATAGATATAAATCAATGGCTGAACGAATAGCGTTGCCAAACCACACAAAATAAAGAGCCCAAAAGTTTCCCATTTAAGACTAGTTATTTGTCCTTCTTGAATTACGAAAAATGCAAAATATGCAATGATATAAATCAAGGTAATTTGACCAACGGAAATGAAAAGATTTGCACGTTTATATAATTCTGAAACCGTTAAGATGGTAACAATACCTGCTATGATCTGCAGAAACATGTACTCGTAGCTATTTGGCACTATAAAACCCAAAAGCAATACAGTTAACACATGCGCAAATAATCCTAACCTAGCATCAAAAAAGGCTTTCAGAACCAATGGTAAAATACATAGAGGGACCACATATACATATTGTGAATTATAATTAATTATTAAAGTGGTCAATACAATCATCAATACTATATTGAAGAAGATAAAGGTTACCTTAGTATTATTTAGAAACACTTCAATGCGATATTTCCTTAAAAACAATAATAACATCAAAAGAGCTAAAGCAACAAGTAATGTATATGCCACAAGGACCCAATTGTAATTGGCAGTATTCCAAACTTGAGATTCATACTCGGACTTTAAAGAATTTAGAATACTGTATTCCTCATCTTCTACAACCTGCCCTTTAGAAATGATAAGTTGGTCCTTATCAATGCTGCCACGAGTTTGTGAAATTTGAGACAGTTCCTCTTCTAATGCTTTTTGCGTAAAGCTTTCATTTAAGGAAATGTTAGGCTTGATAATATCGAAGAAAAGAGATATCATTTTAGTCCGGTTACTTGAAGAAATTCTAGTACTAAAGTAATTCTCACAATATGTTCTTAAATCACTAATCTCAACCAAATCGCCATATTCAAGTTGCTTTTCAACTGTATTGGAAGCTTCTAGGACAACAGATTGATTATCAGGATAGTTATAGTCCACATCCAAAATTCCATTCTTATAAAGCTCATCAATTAAGGCTTTTCCTCGTTTATAAAAGTTGGAATTAACAGTGCTAAGATCTAAGGTATCCTTGAATGTTTCATTAAATCTTTTTAAGTAATCAGATTGAACCTTGTTTTTCACATCGGCATCCACATGAAAATACACTAAGGCATTATTCTGTATCTCGAATTGTTCTTTTTCAATTTCGGATTTAGATTTTTTTATAGCAAAGTTGAAAGGCGCATATAGATTCTCTGACTGCCATGGTTTTCCTTTTTCAAAAGAATATCGAAACTTTCCAGTTTTCGGAAATAAATAGACAATAAAAAGTGTAGTTACCAAGAACAAAAGTACCTTATATACAAGCGCATGATTTTTATACCATTTGTTCAGAAGTTCTTTCATCTATTGCTAATTTATTTACTTATTTGGTAGGATGGATTTTGCCATTTATGATAATTATTATCGTCACCATAACCATTATGCTCATTTCATACGAAATCAAATGTAACAAATATTAGAATTTTAGAAAGCTATAATCCACAATACATTCCTAAATATCTCAAAAATTGATTAATTTCGCAGCAATAAATTTAAAGATCAACATAATGAACAAGGACGTTGTAATTGTATCTGCTGTCAGAACACCTATTGGAAGTTTTTTGGGAAGCTTATCTAGCGTACCTGCTCCAAAGTTAGGCGCAGCAGCCATAAAAGGAGCACTCGATAAAATAAGTTTAGATCCCACTTTAGTTGAAGAAGTCTTAATGGGTAACGTTGTTCAAGCTGGAACAGGTCAGGCTCCTGCAAGACAAGCGGCAATTTATGCTGGTATTCCAGATACAGTTCCTTGTACTACAATAAATAAAGTTTGTGCTTCTGGAATGAAAGCTATTATGCAAGCAACTCAAGCAATTCAACTTGGTGATGCAGAAATTGTTGTTGCAGGTGGAATGGAAAATATGAGCGCAATTCCTCACTACTATCATGCCAGAAGTGCTACAAAATTTGGACCAGCTACGCTCGAGGACGGCATGCAAAAGGATGGACTGGTAGATGCCTATGATAAAAATGCCATGGGTGTTTGTGCAGATGCCTGTGCCGTTGAATATGGGTTTAGTAGAGAAGAACAAGATGCCTACGCCGTACAATCCTATGAACGTTCAAAAGCGGCTTGGGATGCTGGAAAGTTTAGTGATGAGGTTATTTCCGTTGAAGTACCTCAGCGTCGAGGAGATGCTATTGTTGTTAATAGAGATGAAGAATATACAAATGTAAAGATGGAAAAAATCCCAGCTTTACGACCTGCTTTTACGAAAGATGGGACCGTGACGGCAGCCAATGCGTCTACAATCAATGATGGCGCAGCAGCAATGGTTTTAATGAGCAAAGAAAAAGCAAATGAATTAGGATTAAAACCATTAGCTACAATAAAAAGTTATGCTGATGCTGCTCAAGAGCCAAAGTGGTTTACCACAGCACCTGCAAAAGCATTACCAAAAGCTCTTGAAAAAGCTGGCATAGCGTTGAATGATGTTGACTATTTTGAATTTAATGAGGCCTTTTCTGTTGTTGGTTTAGCAAATATGAAAATACTTGGTTTATCGGATGAAAACGTAAATGTAAATGGAGGTGCCGTTTCTCTTGGCCATCCACTAGGTTGCTCTGGTGCTAGAATTTTAGTGACTCTAATCAATGTACTTCATCAAAATAATGGAAAAACTGGTGCAGCAGCCATTTGTAATGGTGGTGGTGGTGCATCAGCCATGATATTAGAGCGCGCTTAATAATTTTATATGCAATACGGCATTTGCAACCTTGGGATTGTACCTATACGCTTAGAACCTAGCGATACCAGTGAAATGGTTACGCAATCACTTTATGGTGACTTCTTCAAAGTATTGGAACAACGGAAAAAGTGGAGTCGTATTCGTTTTGCCTATGATAAATATGAAGGCTGGATAGATAATAAACAGTATCTAGAAATTGAAGAAGATAGTTATAAACTGTTATTAAAAGCGGATATACATTTATCCAAAGATTTAATCGAATATGTTAGTGATGCTGAAGGTAATCTTTATCCTATTCCTTTGGGATCTGATTTAAATGGTCTGCAATTATTAAATCATGACTTTGATGGTAATCGTTTAGTTTCCAAAAGCCTCAAATCAAACATTCTTAAAACATCATTTTTGTACTTGAATGCTCCTTATTTATGGGGAGGAAAAACGCCTTTCGGTATTGACTGTTCTGGTTTTACACAAATGGTCTATAAACTCAATGGTCATAAATTGCTCAGAGATGCTTCTGAGCAAGCCACCCAAGGCGAGGCTCTAAGTTTTATTGAGGAAAGTGAACCAGGTGATTTAGCTTTTTTTGATAATACAGAAGGGCACATAGTTCATGTGGGTATTATTATGGAGGATAATTACATCATCCATGCTCATGGCAAGGTACGAATTGATAGATTAGACCATAGTGGTATTTATAATATTGAAAAAAATATACATACCCATAAATTAAGAGTTATAAAAAAGATTATATAAAAAAAGCGACTCCGTCAGAAGTCGCTTTTCTATTTCTTTTTAAGCGTAGTTTAGTTACCTCCAGAAGCAGAAGTCATCCCCTCTACTTTCGCTTTCATTTCTTTATATTTATCAGTCTCACCTAAAACACTATAAATATTCATTAGTGTTTTGGCCGCATCAATATTAGAAGCTTTTAAATCGAGTGCTTTTTCCAAGAACGGAATAGCATCTCTATATAGTTGACTTCTTTGTTCTTTTAATTCATCATAACGTCTATTATCTGCCGAACTAGTACCTAAACCATTCATCTCCTCAACGATAGATGCCTCACCTTGAAGAATTACTACAGCAATATTGTTATAAGCATCTACATAATTTGGATCAATTGCAATTGCTTTTTGATAATATTCTTTAGACTGATCGATATTTCCACCTTCAGCAGCCAATACGCCTAAATTATATTGTAACTCTGCATTATTTGGGTCCTTCGCTGTTGCCTCTTCCATAAGCATCTTAAACTTATCTTTATTGCCCATTTTTAAATGCACATTGGCTTCAGATAAAAGTAAACCCAAATCATCAGGGTTTTCTTGCCTCGCGTCTGCCATTGCCGCAAGTGCTTTTTCATCTTCACCTTGAGACACGTAAATTAATGCTATATTTTTTACAATCTCTGCCCTTTTGGATTCACTTTTTTCATCTTTAGGATCACTGTGGGACCCTGCCTTTACGTATAAATTACGGGTATTCTTATCAGCAAACGTTTCTTCTTCTCCTGTCTCTTTATTAGTTGCATAATAGTTCATTTGTACGCCACTATACCCCATGTTTTTAAGCTGATTGTAATATTCAAGTGATGTTTCGTAGTCTTGAGCATTAACTGCTGAAGAGGCAGCATAATACAAGTACAACGTGTCTTTAGGAGACATTTTATAAATTTTATCAAATCGTACAGCTGCTGTTTTGTAATCTTTATTTGTTATTGCTTGATTTGCTTTTTCCAAAAAAGATTTAAACATGCCATCCTTCATTGTATTGGCTTCAGCCGTATATTTCAGCTTTCCTATTGAAGATTCCAAATCTTTTAGCTTGTCCAATGTTGTGATTGCTTCATCAACGTTAGCGTCAGTTCCTGCACCATTAGCATATAATGCCTGAGCTTTAAGGAAATAAAACTTGGCTTTTGTTTTATCATCCATATTTCCCATTAACGCTTCAGCCGCAGTAACAGCAGATTTAGCATCAGAGAAATTTGAGTTTTTAAGTGCCTTCTCAATTGCCTTTACTTCATTCTTTTGAGCAAAAGACATAGTTGCCACAGTAAAGACAAGCACTAATGTCATTAATTTTTTCATCTTGTTATTAGTAATTTGTTGTTAATTTTAGTTTTCAGTATCGTTATTATCAATAGCCGTGCCATCTTCATTAAGATTCTCATTTTCAGATATTTCAGAATCAATTTCTTCAGAATCATCTTCATCATCTTTCATCACTTTTGCCACAGCCGCAATGGAATCATTCCCTTTTAGGTTTATCAATTTCACTCCTTGAGTTGCTCTACCCATTACGCGTAAATCTGCTACTTCCATACGAATGGCAATTCCAGATTTATTAATAATCATAAGATCGTCCTCGTCCGTAACATTCTTAATTGACACTAAGTTACCTGTTTTTTCTGTAATAGAAATGGTTTTTACTCCTTTTCCCCCTCTATTGGTAATTCTGTAATCTTCTAAACTCGAACGTTTTCCGTACCCATTTTCAGAAACAACTAAGATGTTACTCTCCATATCGTCCACAGCAATCATACCAATGACTTCGTCTGTTTTTTCATTCTGAAGTCTAATACCTCTAACACCGGAAGCATTTCTGCCCATTGGTCTTGTTTTAGCTTCTTCAAATCGGATAGCCTTACCAGATTTAAGCGCCAACATTACTTGACTTTCACCTGTAGTTAACTTAGCCTCTAACAGCGTATCATCTTCTCTAATGGTAATTGCATTAATACCATTAGTTCTTGGACGAGAATATTGCTCTAGAGATGTTTTCTTAACCTGACCTTTTTTGGTCGCCATTATAACGTAGTGGCTATTTATATAGTCTTCGTCTTTCAAGTCTTGTGTACAAATAAATGCCATTACTTTATCATCCTGTTCGATATTGATAAGGTTTTGTATTGCTCTTCCTTTGGATGTTTTAGCGCCTTCAGGAATTTCATAGACGCGCATCCAGAAACATTTTCCTTTTTGAGTAAAGAATAACATGTACTGGTGGTTAGTACCTACAAATAAATGCTCTAAGAAATCCTCATTTCGTGTTGTAGATGCTTTTTGACCAACTCCTCCTCTATTTTGTGTTTTATATTCTGTAAGCGATGTTCTCTTAATATAGCCTGCATGAGAAATTGTAATAACTACTTTCTCATCTGGAATCATATCCTCGATACTCAAATCACCTCCAGCATATTCTATGACGGATCGTCTTTCATCTCCATATTTATCTCTAACAACTTCCAATTCGCCTTTAATAATATCCATACGACGCTCTTTCTTGTCTAGGATATCTTTAAGATCTTCAATTGTTTTCATTAATTCGTCATACTCCGCGCGAAGTTTATCCTGCTCTAAACCTGTTAATTGGCGCAGACGCATTTCTACAATAGCTTTAGCCTGAATCTCCGATAACTTAAAACGCTCCGTCAATTTAGCTCTTGCCTCATCTGCATTTGCAGACGCTCTAATAAGCGCTATAACTTCATCAATATTATCTGAAGCTATGATTAACCCTTCTAAAATATGAGCGCGCTCTTCAGCTTTACGTAATTCGTATTTTGTACGTCTTACAACTACTTCATGCCTGTGCTCAACGAAATAATGAATTAGGTCTTTTAAATTCAATAATTGAGGGCGTCCATTGACAAGTGCAATATTATTTACACTGAAAGACGATTGCAACGCCGTGTACTTATATAATTTATTTAAGACAATATTTGGAATAGCATCTCTCTTCAAGACATATACGATACGCATTCCGTTTCTATCAGACTCATCCCGAATCGTAGAAATACCCTCAAGTTTTTTATCATTCACCAAGTCGGCAGTCTTCTTGATCATATCTGCCTTATTCACTTGGTAAGGGATTTCATTTACAATAATGCACTCACGACCATTGACTTCTTCAATATTGGCCTTACCACGCATTACAATTCGACCACGACCTGTATGAAAGGCTTCTTTTACACCATCATATCCATAAATGGTTCCTCCCGTTGGAAAATCAGGAGCCTTGACGTGCTGCATCAGCTCATCGATCTCAATATCAGTATTGTCTATGTAAGCGATAGTACCATTAACAACCTCTGTTAGGTTGTGAGGTGGCATATTAGTAGCCATACCAACCGCTATACCCGAAGCACCATTCACCAATAAACCAGGGATACGTGTCGGCAATACAGTTGGTTCTTCTAGAGTATCATCAAAATTAAGTTTATGATCTACAGTCTCTTTGTCAATATCTGCCAACATGTCTTCAGATATCTTACGCATACGTGCTTCTGTGTAACGCATTGCTGCAGGACTATCTCCATCTACAGATCCAAAGTTCCCTTGACCATCAATTAACATATAACGCAAGCTCCATTCTTGTGCCATACGTACCATTGTATCATAAACTGATGTATCACCATGTGGGTGATACTTACCCAAAACCTCACCAACAATTCTTGCGGATTTTTTATGCGCTGTATTTGCTCTTACACCAAGCTCATGCATACCGTAAAGTACACGTCTATGAACTGGCTTTAATCCATCTCTTACATCTGGTAACGCACGTGACACAATGACCGACATTGAGTAGTCAATGTAAGCCGATTTCATTTCATCTTCAATGTTAATTGGAATGAGTTTTTCTCCTTCTGCCATATATAAAATTAATTAGGTTTTTTTGTAGGTTTTCAAAACGTGCTAATATAAGCAATTCAGCAGTGTTTAAAGAGAATCTGAATGTCATTTTTAGGAGTTTTTATTAACAATTTTTGATATCTTTTTGGTTAATAACTAACCTAGAATTTACTTTGATTTAAAATGCTTTTTTAGTCTATTCGTTCATACTTATTATTTAAGGTATAATTTTTGCCTTATAGATAATATGTTTTTATTATTTTTAATGCAGAAAGGAATTTACTATGGACGATAATTTTTCCCCAAGAGTTAAAGATGTCATTGCATATAGCAAAGAAGAGGCCCTGCGGTTAGGTCACGATTTTATAGGCACTGAACACTTAATGCTTGGACTATTAAGAGATGGCAATGGCAAAGCTATTGATATTTTGAGCGCTTTAGATGTAGACCTTAATCACTTGAGAAGAAAGGTTGAAATCTTAAGCCCGGCAAACCCTAACATTACAACTACATCGAACGAAAAGAAAAACTTGCATTTGACGAGGCAAGCAGAGCGTGCTTTAAAAACTACTTTTTTAGAAGCTAAGTTATTTCAAAGCACTTCGATAAATACAGCACATTTATTATTGTGCATATTAAGAAACGAAAATGATCCAACCACCAAGCTTTTAAATAAGCTTAAGGTTGACTATGATAACGTAAAAGAAGAATTTAAATCTATGATTACTAGCGAAGATGATTACCTAGACACTCCGAAAGCAGAATCATTCTCTGATGATGATATGAATGAAGCAGAAGATGATGCAAAACAAAATCCATTTGGAGGAAGCCAGTCTAGCAAAACAAATAAGAAATCCAAAACACCTGTTTTAGACAATTTTGGAAGAGACTTAACCGTACTTGCTGAAGAAGGAAAATTAGATCCCGTAGTAGGCCGCGAAAAGGAGATACAACGTGTATCCCAAATTTTAAGTAGAAGAAAGAAAAATAATCCCTTACTAATCGGAGAGCCAGGTGTTGGTAAATCTGCTATTGCGGAAGGGTTGGCGCTTAGAATCGTAAAGCGTAAAGTATCTCGTACCCTATTTAATAAGCGCGTGGTCACCTTAGATTTAGCCAGTTTAGTAGCCGGAACTAAATATAGGGGGCAGTTCGAAGAGCGTATGAAAGCTGTAATGAACGAGCTAGAAAAGAATGATGATATTATTTTATTTATAGACGAGATCCATACCATAGTAGGTGCTGGTGGCGCTACAGGAAGTTTAGATGCTTCGAATATGTTTAAGCCTGCTCTAGCAAGAGGAGAAATACAGTGTATTGGTGCTACGACACTAGACGAGTATAGACAATACATTGAAAAAGATGGTGCTTTAGAACGTCGTTTCCAAAAAGTCATTGTAGAACCTACATCAGTTGAAGAGACTGTTGAAATTCTCAATAATATTAAATCTAAATACGAAGAGCATCATAATGTCAATTATACAGACGAGGCTATCGAAGCTTGTGTAAAGCTAACTAATCGCTATATGACGGAACGTTTCTTGCCAGATAAAGCCATTGATGCTTTAGATGAAGCTGGTTCTCGTGTACACATTACCAATATTGATGTTCCTGAGCAAATCCTTGAATTGGAGAAACAACTTGAAGAAGTTAAGGAAACCAAAAATAGTGTTGTTAAGAAACAGAAATATGAAGAAGCTGCAAAGCTGAGGGATGATGAAAAGCGCTTGGAGAAAGAGTTGGCTTCTGCTCAAGAAAAATGGGAAGAAGAAACCAAGCAGCATCGTGAAGTAGTTACAGAGGACAATGTAGCCGATGTTGTTTCTATGATGACTGGTATTCCTGTTAATAAAATAGCCCAAACAGAGATTAATAAATTGTCTCAACTTCCAGACCTAATTAAAGGAAAAGTGATTGGTCAAGACCCAGCTGTCAATAAAGTTGTTAAAGCCATACAGCGAAATAGAGCTGGACTTAAAGATCCGAATAAGCCAATCGGTTCATTTATTTTCTTGGGACAGACTGGTGTTGGTAAAACACAACTCGCAAAAGTATTAGCTCGAGAGTTATTTGATAGTGATGATGCACTTGTTAGAATTGATATGAGTGAATACATGGAGAAGTTCGCCATATCACGATTGATAGGTGCTCCTCCTGGATATGTTGGTTACGAAGAGGGTGGGCAGTTGACTGAAAAGATTAGACGTAAACCATACGCAGTTGTCTTGTTAGACGAAATAGAAAAGGCACATCCAGATGTGTTTAATATGCTCTTACAAGTACTAGATGACGGCTATTTAACTGACAGTTTAGGTCGTAAAATTGATTTTAGAAACACTATCATCATTATGACTTCTAATATTGGTGCTAGAAAATTAAAGGACTTTGGTACTGGAGTTGGTTTTGGTACTTCTGCAAAAGAAGCTCAAGAATCTGATTATGCAAAAGGTATTATAGAAAATGCACTCAAAAAAGCATTTGCACCAGAATTCTTAAATAGAATAGATGATGTTATTGTCTTTAATGCTCTAGAAAAAGAAGATATTAATAAAATTATTGATATTGAACTAGTAAAGCTTATTGAAAGAATCAAGGGCATAGGTTATGAACTTAAACTTACAGATAAGGCCAAAGACTATATTGCAGAAAAAGGCTTTGATAAGCAATACGGTGCAAGACCTTTGAATAGAGCCATACAAAAATATGTAGAAGATGCTCTGGCTGAGGAAATCATTAATTCCAATGTACATGAAGGCGATACCATAACTATGGATTTAGACGCCAAAAATGATGTATTAAAAATTAAGATCAAAAACTCAAGTAAGACTACAGAATCTTAACGATGGAATAGGTAGTTCATCAAAAACTCCT
The DNA here is from genome assembly GCF_014243395.1 of Winogradskyella flava. Classification (GTDB taxonomy): domain Bacteria; phylum Bacteroidota; class Bacteroidia; order Flavobacteriales; family Flavobacteriaceae; genus Winogradskyella; species Winogradskyella flava. The sequence continues at coordinate 492,717 of NZ_JACLCP010000002.1, forward strand.
TCTTTTTGAAGGAGTTTTTTTATACCTTCAAAGTATCTAAGCTCAATTATTCATGAAAGTATCCCTAACCTTCGACTTTTGTGATATGACGATTTATGATAATTATCTCGTCGTTGTTATAAAAGAAGGAGTCAATATTACGCCAGATCACAACAGTGTTCTTCTAGAAGTTACTGAAATGTATTTTTCAGACAAACCTTTTGTTTACATCACTCATCGACTAAATTCTTATTCTGTAGATCCAAAGATTTATTTCGAAACCGTTAAGATAGAGAACTTAAAAGGCTTTGCGGTTGTATCCAAAAACTATCAAGCTAAAATCAATGCGCAAATAGAGCAAATGTTTTTTACCAAGCCTTTCGAAATTTTCACAAAACTCGACGAAGCCATTGAATGGGCAGAAGATGTAATAAGCAAGAGCTAGACATATTCGATAAAATTAATGCTTCTCTACACCATAATTATTCAGAAATAATTCTTCAACCTCAATATCTACATCTTTCAAAAATTGAATAGAAGCCTCAATATCATTGTGAAGAACTTCATCCTCTTTAATAAATGGCACCACCTTTCTGTAATGCCCTAAGAAAGATTCTAATAAAGGTGATGTCTTTAATGGTCGTCTAAACTCTAAAGCTTGCGAAGCGTTCATGAGTTCGATGGCAATAACGCGCTCTACGTTAATTATCAAATTGTAAGCTTGTGTTGCGGCATTAGCTCCCATACTCACATGATCTTCCTGCCCATTACTTGAAACAATACTATCAATACTGGCAGGAGTTGCTAACTGTTTGTTAGCGCTCACTATACTTGCAGCAGTATATTGTGGAATCATAAAACCAGAATTCAATCCAGGATTATCCACTAAAAATGCAGGCAAACCTCTCAATCCAGATACGAGTTGAAATATACGACGTTCAGATATATTCCCTATTTCAGACATAGCTATTTTCAAATAATCAAGAGCCAAAGCCAGTGGTTGACCATGGAAATTTCCCCCAGAAATAATTAGATCTTCTTCGCTAAAGATATTTGGATTATCTGTCACAGAGTTTATTTCAGTTAAAATAACTTTCTCCACAAAATCCAATGTATCCTTAGTTGCACCATGCACTTGTGGGATACAACGAAACGAATAAGGATCTTGTACGTGTTCTTTTTCTCTCTGAATTAATTCACTACCTTCTAAAAGCTCATTAAAGCGTCTAGCTACCTTTCTTTGACCAGGATGAGGTCTTACATCATGCACTAAATCATGGAAAGGATCCAACCTGCCATCAAAAGCATCTAAGGAAATCGAAGCAATAATATCGGCCAGATAAGATGTCTTATGAGACATTAACAAAAGATAGACACCATAGGCACTCATGAATTGAGTACCATTTAATAATGCCAAACCTTCCTTGGCTTCAAGCTTTATAGGTTGCCAATCAAACTTTTCCAATAGCTCAGAAGCTTCATAGTCTTCACCATTATGTACTACCATTCCTTTTCCTAATAACGGCAAGGCTAGATGTGCTAATGGCGCCAAATCGCCAGAAGCTCCAAGCGAACCTTGTGTAAATACAAAAGGAAATATATCATTATTAAAGAATGCTATAAGTCGGTTTACAGTTTCCAATTGCACACCACTGTGACCGTAACTAAGCGATTGAATCTTAAGAAGTAACATTACTTTTACAATAGATTCTGGTACGCGATCCCCTGTACCACAGGCATGAGACATGACCAAATTTTCTTGTAGCTTGGTTAAATCCTTATTAGAAATCTTAACATTATAAAGCGAGCCAAAACCAGTGTTGATACCATAAATTGGTTTTTCATTATTGCTAAGTTTATCGTCCAAATAAATCTTACATGCCTTTATTTTTCTTATTGATTCATCTGAGAGCTTCAACTTTTTATTATTCTTAAAGATGTTGTATATCTTAACAATATCCAAAGCTTCAGAAGAAATGATATGATAGTTATCCATAGACCGTGAAGTTGTAATATCCAAAATTGAGAATATTTTTTGGTTTCACAACAAATTGTTAATAATTCCTCTCAGTTTGAAATCAATAAGGCAATGATTACATTTGAAGCCAATAAACTAATTTAGTTATGAAAAGATTAATTGTATTTTGCATCATTCTCGTTTTGATATCTTGCAAAAAGGGAGAGCCCAAAGATTATGCTACCCTTTCTGGGAAAATTGAAAATCCTCATGAAAGCAATACCCTGAAAATTTTTAAAGGTAGAGATTACGAAAAAATTATTAATCTAAATGATAACGGTACATTCAAGGATACTTTAAAAGTTGAAGAAGGTGATTATAATTTTCAGCACGGCAATCAATACGGTCAGATTTACCTAAAGAACGATAACGAATCCTCATTTACAACGGATCATGATAATTTCATAGAGACCATTGAGTTTGGTGGTGATGCCTCTGATATCAACAATTTCTCCATTCAGTCTTTCTTGCTTGGCAATAAACACTTCAATAAAGAACTTGTCATGAGTGGAAATCAAGACGATCTGAATAACGCCTTGAAAAATTACCGTTCGGATTATGAAGCATTGAAAACAAAATTTACTGAAGTAGATTCTATTCATTTAGCTTCAATGGACAGAAACATTACTATGACAGAACAGCAGATTAATAGAATGATGTCCTCAAAAATTGCATTACGTTCTACATTCCCTAAAGGAGCACCTTCTCCGAAGTTCAGCGACTATGAAAACTATGCTGGTGGTAATACCTCACTTGAGGATTTAAGAGGTAAATATGTGTATTTTGATATTTGGGCAACATGGTGTGGTCCTTGTAAAGTTGAAATCCCTTCGCTTAAAAAAATTGAGAAACAATTTGAGGGAAAGAATATTCAGTTTGTTAGTATTTCAGTTGATGAAGGAAGAGGTTATAAAGGAGATGCCGCAGCTGCATATCAAGGTTGGAAGAAAATGATTGCAGAAAAAGAGCTCGGTGGTATCCAATTAATGGCAGATAATGGTTTTAGATCAGATTTTATTCAAGCATATAAAATACAAGGTATCCCAAGGTTTATTTTAGTAGATCCTGAGGGGAATATTGTTGATGCAGACGCACCAAGACCATCGAACCCTGAGTTAATTGAATTACTAAATTCTCTAGATATATAAAGAAAATAGTATTAAATAAAAAAAGCCTTCCAATTATAGAAGGCTTTTTTTGTATGCTATATTTTTTATCATCCTTTATAATTTTACCCTTGCTTTTCCTGTTGCCCTTCTTGTTCCTGCGACTGTTCTGGTTGCTTAAATAAATCAATATAGGCTTCTCCAATGGTTTCGATAATATGACTAGCTATTAAACTCTGATAACCATAATCTTCTAAAGAAATATCGGCAGCCTTTCCATGAAGATAAACACCAAAAATTGTTGCGGCTAATGGCTCATAACCTTGTGCAATTAAACCAGAAATAATTCCCGTTAAAACATCTCCACTTCCAGCTGTCGCCATACCAGGGTTTCCGGTAGTATTGATGTACAACTTATCTTGATAAACCGTAATGGAGTTGGCTCCTTTTAAAAGCACGATAACATTGTACTTCTTGGACAACGTTTTTGCCTTTTCAAGTTTGTCAAAATCATCAGACCACTTACCTACTAAACGTTCGAGTTCTTTTGGATGCGGCGTCAATATCGTCTGCTCTGGCAACAACTGTAATAATGCTTTCTTTTTCGACAATAAATTTAGACCGTCTGCATCGATAACCAGAGGTGTTTTATTATTTTTTAAAAATGCCTCAAACGCTTTTGCCGTTTCCGGAGCTGTTCCAAGTCCTACTCCAAAACCAATAACACTTGGTACAATTCCAAAGTCAATATTAGCAATAAAAGCCTCTTCTTTATCCGTTATGACCATTGCCTCCGGCAAAGAAGATTGAAGACTATGGTAGCCGCACTTCGGAACGTAAGCTGTTACTAAACCAGCGCCAGAACCAAAAGCGGCTCTACTCGCTAAATTAACCGCACCTATCTTTCCATAGCTTCCACCAAGGATCATAACATGACCAAAATCTCCCTTATGCGCAAATTTATCGCGTGGCTTGTAAAGTGGTAATACTTCAAACTTAGAAATTAGCTCCACTTCCGTTTCAGTTTGCATTAAATAATCCCTATCTATTCCAATGTCCAATACTTCCCATTGCACAGTATACTTGGCGGTTTCTGGTAAAAAGAACACCAACTTTGGAGATTGAAAGCTAATGGTGTAATTGGCATAGACTACGGCATTTTCATCTTCTACAGCCTTGTTGGTATATAATCCTGACGGAATATCGACTGATAATGTAAATGCCTTTGACGCTCTCCATCGTTGAAATAATTCTTGTACCCAATCATTAGGCGGACGATTTAAGCCAATACCAAAAACTGCATCAACGATAATATCTCTTTCCTCTATCACAATTTCAGAAAAATCTGCACCACAACTCAGCATTTTAGGCCAATCTTTAGTAACATTTTTAATACGGTCGTAATTGATCAAAAAATCCTTGGACCGTTTATCGCTGCAATTTATAATGTATGTGATAACATTATAACCATGAGTAATTAAATGTCTTGCCAATACCAAACCATCTCCTCCATTATTGCCAATACCACAGAATACATGGATAGGCACTTGCGCACCTTGCATTCGCATGTGAATCCAATTAAAAATTTGTGTTCCTGCGCGCTCCATTAAATCTGTAGATGATATGTTTTGCCGTTCTGCAGTGAGCTTATCGCCTTCGTAAATTTGTTCTTTTGAGAAAACTTTCATGTATTAATTCTGTATATTGAATGCTAATTTCCCTGTAAAAATAACATATTCCAATTCAATTGGATAATAATATATTTAGATGACTGTTAAGGTGAAAAAAACAATTAAAACTCAAAGACTGTACATCAGACCTGTAACCACAAATGATGCTCCATTTATTTTGGAACTAATGAACACACCTAAATGGATTCAATTTATTGGTGATAGAAATGTCAAAACTGTTGAAGAAGCAGCGATCTACATTAAAGAAAAGGCATTTTCGCAATTAGAAAAGTACGGTTATGGTAATAATGTTATTATTAAAAAAGATGATAACGTAAAGCTAGGTACTTGTGGCTTGTATCATCGAGATGACAGAGAAGATCCCGATATTGGTTTTGCTTTTCTTCCTGAATATGAACGTAAAGGCTATGCCTTTGAAGCTTCACAACAGTTAATCGTTGCTGCAAAAGAAGATTATGGTTTGTCCGAATTAAGTGCATATACGCTTGAGGACAATACATCTTCAAGAAAATTGTTAGAACGTTTGGGCTTTATTTTAAAAGGGATTGGTCATCTTCCTAATAATGATGCTGAACTCTTACATTATCACAGATTTTTAGATTTTTAGGTCATCGTAAAGTCTCTTACTTGCGTTTTATCCTAAATACGGGTGACTTATATACTTTTTATTTTCTAAACCAATAGAATAACTACATTTAGCACTAGAAGTAGATATCTTATGGATAAGTATTTGATTTTATATATCATTCTTATTACGGCTTTCTTGGGAGTAAGGGCGCAACAGCTCACCCTTGAAACAGATCTTGATGCCTCGATAAATGAAAGCTCGGGATTGCTCTATCTCAACAATACCTTAATTACACATAATGACACTGATGGTACAAATCAATTATATGAAGTAGATGTAAATACTGGTGCAATTACTAGGACCATTACAATTACTAATGGAATAAATGGAGATTGGGAAGATTTAGCACATGATGACACCTATATTTATATTGGTGATTTTGGAAATTACGAAGGTCAAAGAACTGACCTGAAAGTTTATCGTATTTCTATCAATGATTATTTTGCAAATACCTCGGTTACTGCTGATGTCATCAATTTCAGTTATAGTGATCAAACTGATTTTACACCAAGTCCGCTAATGACCAACTATGATGCAGAAGGATTAATTCATCATGATAATAAGCTATATGTGTTCTCTAAGAATTGGGTAGATGGCAACACGGATATTTACGAGCTATCGAAAACACCTGGTACATATAGTATTTCTGCAACAGACACCATTGCTGTTCAAGGTTTGATTTCAGGAGCAACTTTTAATGCTTTAAACAACCATATTGTGCTTACTGGCTATGATACCAATGGGGCATTTCTCGTCGAGCTCGATGGATTTCATTCTGGTCAATTTTCTAACGGAACTGTAACAAAAACTTCAGTTGGCGTTCCCACAAACTATTCGCCACAAATTGAAGGCATTGCACCAATTGATGATAACGCATATTACATCTCTGCTGAAGAAAACACATCCGTTGCTTCAGGCTTGTACAGTTTTAATATGTCAACCTTAGGTATTTCTGAAAATGAGCAGATTGACTTTATCTTTTATCCTAACCCGGCGAAAGTATCCATTACTTTGAATCAAGACCATTGCAGCACTGCGATTTACACTATTACTGGACAATTGATAAAAACCTCTAAAGACAAACAAATTGATATATCTGAATTAGATTCTGGGTTGTATCTAATTACCATTGCAAAAACCTCCACCGGAAATTCTGTGACTAAAAGGTTGATTATTGACAAAGGTAACTAACCTAAAATACGAACCAACAACTCCTTTAGCAAATCACCTTGAGGCACCGCATTAGAGCCTACACCTTTGCTCTTAACATCGAACTCACGAAGTAAAGCGATTATGGAACTTACTTTTTTCATCGGGTAATTGCGAGCAGCTGTTAAATACTCATTTACAAAATATGGATTGACCTTTAAAGCTGAAGCAACACTGCGAGGTGATTTGTCAGTTAGCCCATGTAAATGTAATAACTGCGAAAAGAAACTAAATAATAGAGAAACCGAGACAACCATCGGATTATCCTTGGGGTTATCGGCAAAATATTTCGCTATCTGATGCGCCTTAACCACGTTACGCTCACCAACTGCCTTACGAAGCTCAAAATTGTTGAAATCTTTACTAATACCAATATTCTCTTCGATATGCTCTGGAGTGATTTGAGTACCTTCCGGAAGTACGATTCTTAATTTATCAAGCTCATTATTCACTTTACTCAAATCAGTTCCTAAAAATTCAACAAGCATCTGAGCAGCCTTAGGTGAGATGTCATAGCCTTGACCTTTTAAGACACGTCTAATCCAATCTGGCACTTGGTTCTCATAGAGTTTTTTACTTTCAAAAACCATACCTCCACTTTTACTAATGGTCTTGTATAAAGCCTTTCGCTTATCTAGCTTCTTGTATTTATAATTTACGACCAAAACTGTAGTAGGTTGAGGATTTTCGGCATACTGCGCTAATTTTTCAATCGTTCTACTGAGATCCTGAGCTTCCTTAACTATAACAACTTGCCGCTCTGCCATCATAGGATAGCGCTTAGCATTGCTCACAATATCGTCTATACTGACATCACGACCGTAGAGCACCATTTGATTAAAGCCTTTTTCGGCTTCGTCAAGTATGTTATCCTCAATAAAATCAGAAATCTTATCAATATAATAAGCTTCTTCACCCATCAAAAAATAGATAGGCTTTATGTCTCCTTTCTTTATTGCTGCAACTAATTGTTTTACGTCGTCCAAATTTATAAATTGTGATTCCTTTCGAGTTTTAACCTAAGTCAAAAAGTATCGAAAAGTTATCGATAATATTTCTGAGAAAATCACTCGAAGTGACATTATAATTTTAATTTTGTGTAGTGCAAGAACTCAACTTTCCAAAGTTTGAATACCGTTTCAAAAGTACTGAAAATAAAGTTTCTATTTTTGATGTCATTCGGAAAAAATTCATCATTCTTCAACCTGAAGAATGGGTGAGACAACATTGCGTTCATTTTCTTATTAATGTGAAGAATTTTCCCAAATCCTTAATCAATGTCGAAAAGGAATTAAACATTAATGGACTCAAAAAGCGTTATGATATCGTGGTTTTTAATTCCGACGGCACTATACATTTAATTGTGGAGTGTAAATCTTATACTATAAGCATAAATCAAGATACGTTTGACCAGATTGCCCGCTATAATTTGGCCTTAAATGCAAACTATTTAATGGTAACCAATGGTTTAAATCATTATTATTGCCAAATGGATATGGAAGCAGAGCACTACAATTTCCTGAAAGATATCCCAAACTATATTAAAACATAGATGTACACGACTAAGGACATAGCTGTTGTAATTTTAAACTGGAATGGAAAAGCCTTACTAGAGCAATTCTTGCTTTCAGTTATAAAATATTCTAATGACGCTATAATTTATCTTGCTGATAATGCCTCTACAGATGATTCTGTAACTTTCGTAGTTAAACATTTCCCAAATGTAAAAATCATTCAAAATTCAGAAAATGGTGGTTATGCTAAAGGCTATAATGATGCTTTAAAGCATGTTAAGCAACCTCTACTGTGCTTATTGAATAGCGATATTGAAGTGACAGAAAATTGGTTAGAGCCTATTGTAAATCAGTTTAATAATGATGCTAATACAGCAATAATTCAACCAAAGATTTTAGATTTTAAAAAGAAGTCTCATTTTGAATACGCTGGTGCCGCAGGTGGTTTCATTGATAAGTATGGCTATCCTTATTGCCGTGGTCGTATTTTTGACACCATAGAGGAAGATAAAGGTCAATACAATAATGTCATCAACATTTTTTGGGCTTCTGGTGCTTGTTTATTTATAAAAAATGAAGTTTTCAAAAGTTTAGAGGGCTTTGACGAAAGTTATTTCGCTCACATGGAGGAGATTGATTTGTGTTGGCGTGCTTTCAACAGCAATTACAAAGCTGAATATGTTGGAGCTTCGACCGTATATCATGTAGGTGGTGCAACATTAAACAATACTAATCCTAGAAAGACGTATCTCAACTTTAGAAATAGCCTATTCTGCTTAGCTAAAAATACCGATAAAAATGTGTTTTTTCGTATGGTTTGGAGAATGAAACTTGATGGTATTGCAGCGCTGCGATTTTTATTGCAATTAAAACCACAACATTTCTTTGCTATCTTAAAGGCGCACTTTTCATTTTACAATAACTTAAGTCGTATTTTAAAACAACGTAGACAACTTCCAAAACGTTCAGGGTACTATACTGAGAATTCTATTGTTTGGTCCTATTTTATTAAACAGAGAAAAACATTTTAATTGTTTATAAAACTGTTAAAAGTTTTGTTAATCGTTGTTCCCTCATCTTTTCTTTTCTATAATTTTGAAGTGTTGTAATTAACAATTAAAACTTTGATTTAAATTATGAAAAAACTAATGTTATTAAGTGTTTGCTCAATGGTGTTGCTAGCATCTTGCGTGTCGAAGAAAGAGTACGCTGCACTTGAAGCAAAACAACAAGAAACACAGGATTTATTAAACACTGCAACTGTAAAGTTAAATAGCTGTCTATCAGATGTTGCTGCGGCGAATGCTCGTGTAGAGGCTATGAAGGAGCAACTAGCTGATCTACGAAAAAGTAATGATGCATTAATAAAAAGTTCACAAGATTTAACAGAATTAACGAGTAAGGGTGCCACAAATCTAGAAAAGTCATTAGAAAGTCTTAAAGAGAGTAATTTAAAAATTACGCGCTTGCAGGATGCTTTAACACGCAAAGATAGTGTGACTTTAGCTATCGTAACAAGCCTTAAAAAAGAGGTTGGGATGAACGATTCCGACATTGAGATTAATGTAGAAAAAGGTGTTGTGTTTATTTCTATTGCCGACAAATTATTATTTCAAAGTGGAAGCTATAACGTAACAACTAGAGCTAATGAAATATTGGGCAAAGTTGCTACAGTCATTAATAGTAAACCAGATTTTGAAGCAATGGTTGAATCTCATACCGACAATGTATCATACAGCAAACCACCATTATTAGACAATTGGGATTTAAGTGTTAAACGTGCAACTTCAGTTGTAAGAGTTTTAGAAAGCTTAGGTGTAAATTCTCAACAATTAATTGCTGCTGGTCGCAGTTCTTATGTACCATTGGTGGAAAATGATACTGCCGAAAACAGAGCCAAAAATAGACGTACTCGTATCGTGGTATTACCGAAGATTGACCAATTCTATGAAATGGTTGAAGAGGAAATGAAAAACCTTTCTGCTGAGAATTAATCTCAAACAACAAATAATATTAAAAAACCCAATGCGATTGCATTGGGTTTTTAGTTAATGTATAGTTTCAATGAGTTAACTAGCCAATTGCAGCCTTAACCGTTTTTTTACGTTGAATTTTTCCATTAACGGTTTCCACAAACTTTTCTGATGTGTAGATATGTTTCGGGACTTCGAATTTTGTAAGTCCTTTTACTAGTTTGATTCGTTTTGCAATGCTTTCTACGGAATCCCTAGGATCTTCAACAATTAAGACCAGTTTTTCTCCAAGTGCAGCATCCTCTTCGCCAGCAACAATAAAACGCTCGTCTATTACTGGCTGTAGTTTTTCTTCAATCTGCTCGGGAAATAGCTTTACGCCTCCTGAGTTAATGACATTGTCGTAGCGTCCTTTTAAGACAAAACTTGTTTCAGACTTTAAATCTACGATATCGTTCGTCACCAATGCTTCCTTTACCAATTTAGAGGCATTAATGATAAGGCAATTTCTATCATCTTGGTCAAAACTCACGTTGGGTAAGGCTCTAAATAAATTATCACCTTTCGCCGCTTTGGACTCTAGTTGTCTCACAGCAACATGAGTTACGGTTTCGGTCATCCCGTAAGTTTCATAAAACTTAGATGGGCAGTTCTGAATACGCTCTAGTAATGGCTTGGTGACTTTAGATCCGCCTATAATGATAGTTTTAATATTTTGAGTGTAATTAACGGTATGCTTTAATTGCAAAGGTATCATAGCGCAAAAGTCATAACACTTTTCATAGTCAAAAATAGGGTGAGCGCTTGGCTCTACGCAGTCTATTTCCAATCCTAAAATCATAGCTCTAACGAGCATCATTTTACCTGCGATATAATGGCTAGGTAAGCAATCTATCGCTGTATTTCCAGGCTCTAACCCAAAGAAATCTCCAGTAGCAATAGCCGAATTGACCATAGCTTGCTTTTTAAGCTTTAAAAGCTTCGGCTGACCTGTTGACCCAGATGTCTTTACATGCAGATAGTCTTTATTGTTTAACCAGTCTATTAAAAAATTTCCAGTAACCTTTTCATAGGATTCACCTTCCTTTATAAGGCTATAGGCTACCTCCTTTAGATCTTCAAAGTCAAAATGAAGCCCATTAAACTTAAATCGGTTATGAATCTTATCGTATCTGGGTGTCATTTACTCAATAATTTTGTAATCTTCTTTTGGTGGTTCAGTTACCTTTCCAAACAGGCGATCTTTCCAGTTATTCCAACCATAGCGCTTAGATAAGATAAGTAACATTATTGGATATACGACCAAAACAGGAATTAAAATTTCACCAACAATACTCATCGATGGTTCTGCAGTGCTCTTGAAAACAGCGTCGGTCTGAAGGGCTGTCCAATCTGCAGTAATCAAAAGTGAAGCTAGTAGGTTATTACCTAAATGGAATCCTAAAGCCAATTCCAGTCCATCATCCATTAAAGTCATTATGCCTAATAAAAGACCAGTACCTACATAGAAAATCATCATTTTCCAAAATCCAATAGCTCCTACTTCTGGGTTTGCCGCATGTGCAATACCGAACAATACTGATGTAAGAATCAATGGGAACCATTTGTTTTTAACCATAACACCTATATGTTGCATGAAATAACCTCTAAACAGATACTCTTCTAGTCCAATTTGAAATGGAAATAAGACGATACTAACCAAAAATAGTATGGTGAATTTTCCAGCGTCAAACTGAAAAACAATTTCAGAAGAATCCATGGAATAGCCTATAAAGAATGTAACCAGCGTAAATGTTGCAATCATCATAAACGAAAAGAAAACTCTACCATAATCCACCTTACTCCTAGCCGTAGTTAACGATAATAAGCTTCTTTGATGAACAAATTTTACTAATAAAAATAATAGACCTAATAAAAAAGCAAATGGAACTAGGTTTATGGCCAAGTTTAGACTCGATGGTATATTGGCGAAAAGATCGTATGCAGCATCTAAATCTGCTTGATCATAAGTTAAATAGATAATAAAGTTACCTAGAAATACACCGCCTACCAATATAGTAGTTAAGATAAACATCCATAGATGTCGTTGTCCTTTATAAGCTTGTTGTATATAGTTCATAGCTATAAATTAAATTTCCAATTTTGGGTTAAATCGTAATGCAAAGTACCATTTTTTACGGTTAATGGCGAATCGAAATTATTTGTAAACAGACCTCCAGTACCTAAACCTTGTGGCATCTTACTATGTTTGGTATACGTATACTGAGCTATAGCATTAAGCCCAATGTTACTTTCCAAGGCACTTGTTATCCACCAATCGGAATTGCTCTGTTTCGCGAGCATTATCCAATTATTGGTATTATGAAAACCACCTACTAGACTTGGCTTCAAAATAATATATTGTGGTTTTATGGTTTGCAACAACTGTTTTCTTTTAGGTACAGAAAAAACACCTATAAGTTCTTCATCTAAAGCAATATTGAGTGGTGTTTTATCGCATAACATTGCCATCTCTTCCCATTGTCCCTGTTGAATAGGTTGCTCGATAGAATGCAATTGGTATTCTGAAAGGCGTTTTAACTTTTCTAAGGCTTCGTCTGGCGAAAACGCGCCATTGGCATCAACCCTTAACTCAATATCTGAAACGGAAAACTCTTTTCTAATAGATTTGAGAATATCTAATTCCGTTTGGAAGTCAATCGCTCCTATCTTTAGTTTAATACAATCAAAACCAGTTTCAATCTTTTCTTGGATTTGCTCTCGCATAAAGGCTTCGCTTCCCATCCAAACTAATCCGTTTATTGGAATACTATCGGTACTTTCGGTAAATTTTGAAGGCAATAAAGTAAAAGTGTCTCTGCTTTCTAACGATTTAAAAGCCATCTCTACACCAAACTGAATACTCGGAAATTCGATAAGCTCATCAAGTAAAGCATTAAGACCTAAATCAATATTATTACAAGCCCATTTTAACTTGTCTTCATAGTCAGGTCTATCATCAATAGAAAGACCTCTTAGAATCCCACATTCACCTATGCCCCTTTTGCCATTGTCTTCAAGAATCACAAACCAGGTTTCTTTGGTAGTCATTACACCACGAGATGTTCCACTAGACCTTTTAAAGTTTAAAATATACCTGTAATAACTTGCCTTTATCATCTTAGATTCTATGGTGCATACTAAATTGTAACTGCCCTTTTCCCCATGTCACGGTTTTTTGATTCATCCAACCGAACTGAAAACGAATTTTAGGATTTAATACGTACCCTACACCTAAATAAGTACGGTTTCTATCAAAGATCTGAACCTCTCTTCCATCTCCAATATCAGTTTGTCCATTGATGAATAACTCATTATATAATGCCACATATATAGCTTTTGGACTTAATGCTTTGCTATTAAGTGGTACATTTAAAAATAAATTATAACGGTAGCGTGTTCTAAAATCTTGATCCTCTACAAAGCGTTGTTCGTATCTAAATCTGTGAGTTAAATAGAAGCGATTACCCAATTTTTGAGGAATTAAAGCTTCTTGATAAATTCTACTTTCTGCTGAAGTATCATCGCTTTCGCCAAATTGTCCTGTAGTAACATTTCCATAGCCCAAAGTAAACTTTACACCTGCATCTTTAGGAGAATAGGTAATTCCAGAGCGCAAGAGTAACTGTTCCTTATCTCCTAATCCCTGCCAGTCTCTATATTGAAAATCTCCTTGAATTCCCCATTGACTATTTTTAAACTGATGACTGTAAAAATACATATACCATGCGCCCGTTTGAGATTCATCAATTTGTGAAAAGCCTTTATAAATAGATACAAAAAATATGAGAGCTAAAAGTTTAAATTTCATAAATATGATTTGGAAAAATTAAGCTATAAAAATACATAACTAACCATTTTTAAGCGAGTATTTATCTCAAAAAAACTATTTTTAAAGAAAAATAAATGCCAGACTTCCCAAATATCATTCTCTATGCCATTCCGTTTTTTATGTTGGCTATGCTTTTGGAACTCTATGTCACTGCCAGAAAACAAATAAAGACTTATGAACCAAAGGATGCATTTTCTTCCATTGCGATGGGATTAGGTAATGTGTTTTTGGGTTTTGCAAGCAAAGCTTTAGTATTACTCGTGTTTTTTTGGATTTATGATAATTTTAGGTTACTCGAAATTCCTGTAGCATGGTGGTCTTTCGTCTTGTTGTTTTTTGCTGATGACCTTTCTTATTATTGGTTTCATCGCATATCGCATGAGTGTCGCTTATTTTGGGCTTCACATGTCGTGCATCACTCTTCCAAACATTATAATTTAAGTACAGCTTTAAGACAGACTTGGTCTGGAGGTTTTTACACCTTTATTTTTTGGTTGTGGTTACCACTTTTAGGATTTCATCCTGCTCTGATATTATTACAAATGTCCATTAGCTTATTATATCAATTTTGGATTCATACGGAAGCCATACACAAAATGCCTAGATGGTTCGAGGCTATTTTCAATACACCTTCTCATCATCGTGTGCATCATGGTAGCAATCCTATTTATCTCGATCGTAATCACGCAGGTATCTTAATCATTTGGGATAAACTATTTGGTACTTTTCAACCCGAATTGGAAGAAGAAAAAGTGACGTATGGCTTGGTAAAAAACATTAAGACCTTTAATCCTATCAGAATTGCATTTATAGAATGGCTTCATATGTTTAAAGATGCATTTACGGGACGTAAATCTTTAAAAAGTAGAGTACTCTACCTACTAAAACCACCTGGTTGGAAACATGATGGCACAGGAAAAATTTCTGATGATCTCAGACAGGACTGGATCAACTCTAAAAAGCACTTATGAAATTTGAAAATAAAATTATATGGATTACTGGAGCCTCAAGTGGCATCGGAAAAGCTTTAGCTATTGAGCTCTCAAAATATAACTGTAAACTTATTTTATCCTCCAGGCGAGAAGAAGAATTACAAGACGTAAAACGTAATTGTTCCAAGCCAGAGAATGTGGAAGTACTTACTCTAGATTTGGCCGATTATCTTAACATGAAACCAATTGCTGAAAGTGCCATTAAACGCTTCGGAAAAGTTGATATACTCATTAATAATGGTGGTATTAGCCAACGTTCACCAATTATAGAAACATCAATTGAAGTAGATAAAAAATTGATGGAAATTGACTATTTAGGGACTATCGCTTTATCTAAGGCTTTACTTCCTCACTTTGTGACCAATACATCTGGACATTATGTCGTTGTGTCTAGTCTAATGGGTAAGTTTAGCTCCCATTACAGATCAGCCTATTGTGGTGCAAAACATGCTCTGCATGGCTTTTTTGATGCATTGCGCTTAGAACATGACAAGGACAATATAAAGGTGACTATAATCTGTCCTGGTTTTGTTAACACCAATGTGGCTCGTAATGCCTTGACAGCCGACGGAACTCAACAAGGCTATCAAGACGAAATGACAGAGAACGGATTGGATGTCGATGTCTTTGTTAGCAAAATGATTAAAGCTATTCGCAAAGAAAAGTTTGAGGCTTATATTGGCAAGTTTGAAAAGTTTGGTGTTTTTGTAAAACGATTATCACCAAGATTAATTCATAAGTTGGTGATGCGGAGCAAAGTTCGTTGAACTATTTCACTTCCATACTATCACCAATATTCAATAGTTTTAGCGATTTTAATTGCGCATCAAATTTAGCTTTGGCTCTTACTTTATCAATTTCAATATAACCAAATGTATCAAAATGATACCCTAAAACTTTATTGCAATCAACAAACTTACTCGCTCTAATAGCATCATCTACACCCATTGTAAAGTTGTCGCCTATTGGTAAAACAGCTAAATCCAGATCAAATTCTTTACCAATCAATTTCATATCGTAAGTTAGAGCTGTGTCACCAGCAATGTAAATGGTCTTATCTGCTTCTAGAACGAAGCCTCCTGGTTGTCCGCCATAACTACCGTCAGGAAAAGATGACGTATGTATAGCATTCACATATTTCAGTTTCCCAAATTCAAAATTCCATTTACCACCATGATTCATAGGATGACCTTCGAATCCAAGATTTTGATAATGAACTACAATTTCATAATTAGAAACAATAATAGCTCCTGTGCGTTTTGCTATAACTTCTGTATCCAAGATATGATCTTGATGTGCATGAGTTAGCAAAATATAATCTGCCTTAATACTATCGATATCTATATGAGCAGCTTTTTCATTACCACTTATAAATGGATCAACCAATATGTGAGTTCCATTAGTTTCTATACCCAAACAAGCGTGACCGTAAAATGTAATTTTCATAATTAGGTATTTTATTATTGTTATTATTGTAAAATCATAAATTGTCTTTTCTTGCGCCCTGAACTCATCATGATAAACGTTCCGTCTTGATAGGTCCCGTAATAAGGTAAGTAATAGGTTTTCCCTTTGTTATCTTGAATCTTGCTATAGGAAACATCACCATTATTGTTATAAACGATATCATAAAGTGAAGATGACTCAAACCAACCCTTAGACACCTTAGTTCTTCCATCTTTCTTCTCGAGAAGATTTTTACCAGAGTTGAGCAATACATGTAATTCATCATCCTTAATGAAAGCATTATAAGATGGCGTATTTGATCTTTTAAAAATACTTCTTCCCCAATCTAAATTACCAGAAGTTCCAAACTTCAGTATTAGTATATCATCATAATGATATGTTGTTTGCCAATAGCCACCATTCATACCATTGTTAACATAAACCTGAGTTGTGTAAAACTCTTCTGCCAATAAATAGGTATTACCTTTAGAATCTTCAAGGATATAGTCAATATAAAAATTAGTCAGTTCTTTTCCTTTCTTCTTTGAACCTCTGTTATCGCCAAACAAATCCTCATAAACGTCTAAGGGTAATTCGTAATTTTTCTTGTCTAATACAGAAAAAACTTCTGAATCGATAACGAAATTACAGCCGCCTTTAATTTTACCCGTTCTTTTCTCTGAATAGAAACCAATCAAGTGTAATTTGTCATCAACAATAGTAATACTTAGATTCTGTATATGCTGTTCTGCTAGGCTTATCGATATCTCAGCATTATTCTCTTCGGTTATTTTATTTAAGATGAAATCGTAATTAGCTTCTCCCTTTTTCTTTTCTTTCTTTCCTTCTTTATATAATTTACCCAATACAAATACTTCACCATCATCATTGACTGAAATATCATTATGCTTAAAATATTTCTCTTCATGCTTTTGATAACTCTTAACATATAACAACTCTAAAGTATTTGCATTGAATAGCCTAATAGCATAATCATTAACATCCTTATATATGTTGTCCGTGGCCATAGCTAAATACTTTCCATTTGGTGAAATATCCAAACTTGTCTGCCTTTCATTTCTACTTGAAAACAAATAGCGCTTTTTCGCTACTGTCACCTCGAAGAGCTTTTTCTTGCTATGTGTTCCATTCTTTATATTAAAAATATGGCAATACACTATGCGTTCTTTTACCTTAGGAGAAAATACCGTGAACACTTTCATTTCATCACCAAAGACTACTTCACCTACATAATCTTCTTTTTTACTACTTTCTACTATTAAGCTGTGCTTCTTATTTAAATCTTTATCAAAAACATCAAACATTAGGTCTCGCTTGCTCTCTCGTACTATACCTGTCAAACCAGTTTCAGTGGTATAGATAGATAAAATATCTTGTGCCTTTTCCTTGTCCTTATACTCTGCACTTTCGCTAATATTCAGGGACGTTTGTTGAGCAAAATTTAATGAAAACGATACAAATAGAATAAGTGTAAATAGATTTCTCATAGAATTGGTTTAGAGATTTTGTTTCGAGTATGAAAATAAAAAACTTAATTGTTTATTGTGCTCGATACATCAAATATTTATTGAGTAATGTAGCAATAACGGATTTGTTTTCAATATAACACATAGCCAACGCCTAACAACAATGCAAACAAGAATGTAGATAATGCCAAAACTTTTAATTGACTATCAAAATCATCAGGCGATTTTGCAGCTTTTATCTTCTTAAGATGCATTAAAAGCGGGACAAAAGCTAGTAGATACAAAAAATTATACAGCTCGACGTAATACAAAATCGAGAATATAATCGTAATAAGCATGGCTCCTATAATGAGGAAAAAATGATATTGCTTCGCTCGATCAATACCTAGTTTAACTGCTATTGTGATTTTCCCTGCGTTCGCATCTGCATTTAAATCTCTCATGTTATTGAGATTTAAAACACCCACACTTAATAAACCTAATGCAATTGCTGGTAATACGACAACATGATCTATGGTGTGCATATAGAGTAGATAACTTCCTATAGTACTAATAAGACCAAAGAAAATAAATACAAAAACATCACCTAAAGCCCTATATCCGTATGGAGAATCACCCATTGTATAATTTAGTGCTGCGTAAACGGATATGCCTCCTAAGAATAGAAACAATAACAGAAAAAGAAAGTTAGTTGGACCAAAAGCAGCCCATATCAATGATAAAGTTAATATGATGACCACAATAATGTTGAACTTAATAGCATCCAACATTTCATCAGGTGTAATTTCACCACTCTGAACAGCACGCTGTGGACCTACACGTTCGTCATTATCTGCACCATTAATGCTATCTCCATAGTCATTAGCTAGATTTGATAAAATCTGCAAACTTATTGTTGTTAGAATAGCCAATACTAAAACCCACCAACTAAAATGACCATTGTAATAGGCAAAACATGTACCCAATATGATTCCCGATACAGATAAAGGTAATGTCCTAAGACGCATAGCAGATAGCCATGGTTTAATTTTTCTCATGCAAGACGAATTAAATTATGGTATCCATTTTTTTGGAAAGTTAGGCTTTCTTTTCTCCAAGAATGCATCACGTCCTTCTTTGGCTTCATCTGTCATATAAGCGAGTCTTGTAGCTTCACCTGCGAATACCTGTTGTCCAACCATTCCATCGTCAGTTAGGTTCATTGCAAATTTCAACATTTTTATAGATGTTGGTGACTTCGCTAATATTTCCTGAGCCCATGCATAGGCAGTTTCCTCCAATTCATCATGTGGAATAACAGCATTTACCATTCCCATTTCAAATGCTTCTTGCGCCGAATAATTTCTTCCGAGGAAAAAGATTTCTCGTGCTTTTTTCTGGCCTACCATTTTAGCGAGGTAGGCAGAACCATAGCCACCATCAAAACTAGTGACATCGGCATCAGTTTGCTTAAAAATAGCGTGTTCTTTACTCGCCAAGGTTAAATCACACACTACATGTAAACTATGTCCTCCACCAACTGCCCAGCCTGGTACAACTGCAATAACAGCTTTAGGCATAAAGCGAATAAGCCGTTGTACTTCCAATATATTTAAACGATGATAACCATCATCACCTACATAACCTTGATGACCTCTTGCCTTTTGGTCGCCACCAGAACAGAAACTCCAAACACCGTCTTTAGTTGATGGGCCTTCCGCACTTAAAAGGACCGCACCAATATTTACGTCTTCATTAGCATCATAAAATGCGTCATAAAGCTCTGAAGTGGTCTTTGGTTGAAAGGCATTTCGTACGTTTGGTCGATTAAATGCAATTCTAGCGACACCATTGCACTTATGATATGTTATATCTTCATACGATTTGGCAATTTTCCAATCTATATGACTCATATTTATCAATATTTTGACAGCAAAAATACGGAATTAATAATAATGATATATATCATTCGTTTAGCTTGATTTTATTATGCAAGCATAATATATTTGCAAGCTTTAAAAATCACAACTAATTGTTATTCAAGTTTTTGAAAGAAATTGGAATGTGACCAAAACAAAAAACATGTGTCTTATTATAGCTGTAGTTATAATAACTTAAAGCTTAGCTATAAATTAAATATTCTTAAAAAATGAGCATCGATAATACAGAACTGGCGTCACAGATTATTAAACAAACGAAATCGGATGTGGGTGTTGTACACTTTTTTAACCACATAGCTGTAATGGAATTTGAAGAGGGTAAGCATATCGACCTCACTTCTTCAAGACCCATTCTTAATAGTATCATTGATTATTTTGGTGATACGAAACCTTTTGGGCTAATCGCGAATAGGGTGAATTCATATTCTGTTTCAGTCCTAGAGATTAAAGACTTTAGACAAGAATTACCAAATTTATCGGCTTACGGTATTATATGCTATAATCAAGCAGGTAAAATGAATGCTAAAATTGAAAGTAGTATTTGCGAATGGAGTGATATTTGTTTTGATAATCTTTACGATGGACTTGACACTGTGTATAATCGTGTTAAAAAAAGATTACAGATTTCTTCAAATTAATTGCAACATTAAGGGCTAAAATCTATAAATTCGCGCTTAAATTTCCACTTTCAAAGCCCTAACTTACTCTTAAATGAAAATTAAACAAAGTCAGATTCTTCATCGGGAATACAAACTTCTCGAAACTGACCTAGGTGACATTTACTTATTTAACGACTTTGTTATTACAGAATTCAAACAAGGTGTTGATATTTCGTTTGATAATTTTTATTCTATAGGTGTAGAGATAGGCAAGCATTTTTGGAAAAAGCCATTTGGTTTTATTGCCAATCGTCCTTACTCCTACTCTATAAATCTTAAAGACGCTGAAATATTAAACATGGCTTTTCCTAACTTAAAAGCCTATGCTATAGTGGTTTATTCCGATTTCTCTGAAAAAATATTTGAAGTTGAAAACGTTTTTTTTAAATTTAATCGTAGAGCATTTAAATCACTAGACAAAAGCATAAGTTGGGTAGAAGAGACATTAAAAAAAGACTTGAATAACTAGAATGATTTAACAACTATTGTTAACCCAAATTGAACCTAATTATTTAAAGTCCTTTAAGATAAATTCCATCTGGTTTAATCTCAATTTGACGCTCTTTATATAACGATCCTATCGCTTTCTTAAAGCTCTTTTTACTCATTTGTAATTGTTCCTTAATAGCTTCTGGACTAGACTTATCGTGTAAAGGAATAAAGCCACTATTATCTTGTAGTTCATTTAAAATCAACTCAGCATTTGGCTCAATATTTCTATAGCCTATTTGGCTAAGAGAAATATCTAGTTTATTATCGTGGCGTACTTTTTTAACTATGCCATTTAATCGATCACCAACACTAATATCTTTATAAATGTCATCCTTAAACACTAAACCTAAGTGCACCTTATTTACAATGACATTCATCCCTAATTCAGATGGGTGCGAAACAATTAAATCGACTTCATCAAATTGAGAAACTGTTAACTCTTTATTATCTAAAAAACGATTAGTTTTACTTGAAGCCACTAAACGTTCCGTTTCTTCATCTAAATAGCAATGGACCAAATACCACCCACCTGCTTTCATCTTAAAGGCTTGTTCTTTAAATGGACAAAACAATTCCTTTACCAATCCCCAATCTAAAAACGCACCAAAATTAGTAACTTGATTACAGCGTAATAAAGAAAAGTCACCTTTCTTAATATAGGGCTTGTCCGTTGTAGCTACGGGTCTTTCTTCATTATCTAAATAGACAAATACTTCGATTTTATCACCTATTTCAAAAGATTCTGGTACATAGCGATTTGGGAGTAATACTTCTCCTTCTTCTCCATCTCCTAGAAATAATCCGGGCTCAGTATCTCTTAGTATCTCAAGTGTATTGTATTCACCTAAATGTATCATGCTGCAAAGGTATCGATAATAGTGACATACTGAAACGAATTTATTACAAAGAAAAAGCGTTATAAATAAATTATAACGCCTTAAGATACTCTAATATTTATATCTACTAGTAAACTGAAGCTTTGTTAAAATGAGTACATAACAAATAATATACTACAGCTCTGTACTTTGATCTGTTAGAACGACCATAAGTCTCCATTACAGAATCAATGGCCTTATCTAAGTCGGCACTATCCTTTAATCCTAATTTTTTAATCAAGTAATTATTTTTTACCGTAGCCAACTCACTTTCATCAGAACCAGAAACTGTTGCCGAATCAGCATTGTATATTGAAGGGCCTAAGCCAACAGTCACTTTAGTTAATAAATCCATATCTGGATTAACACCACATTTGTCTTTTAAATCTGCCGCATATTTTGCGATCAAGTCGTCTCTTTTACTCATTTTATAATTTGTTTTAAGTTAAATAAATTGTTCCTCTAAAGGTAAGTATTTTTTAGACACGGTAAAAATGCACAAGTCACATCTTAACTAGAATTTACCTTATAAAATCAAAATAGTTTAAGAGTATTTCATCGTTTAGCGCAGATGGTGTAAATATTTCTAGGAGTTTTGGCTGTCTTGAAATCTCATAGAAATCTTCTAAATTGGAATTCAAGGTGTTTTCATCAGTAGCTACAGCATATTCAAAACCATACATAGCACATAACTGTTCTGCGGTAAGCTGATGCTTGGTTTCGAAATAAGTGTCAAAGTTATCAGTATTTTTATGACCTGGTAAAATTCTAAAAATTCCACCACCTTTGTTATTTATAACTATAATCCTAAAATTCTTAGGAATGTAATTATTCCAAAGCGCATTACTGTCGTAAAAAAAACTGAGATCTCCTGTAATAAACGTCGTTTGCTTATTATTGGCAACTGAAGCTCCAATAGCTGTACTTGTACTTCCATCAATACCACTTGTACCCCTATTACAAAATACTTGAATATCCTTTCTTAATTGAAACAACTGTGTATATCTTATCGCAGAACTATTGCCAACCTGTAGTTGACTTTGTCTGGGTATACTTTTTACCAATGTATTGAACATTTTAAAATCTGAGAAAGGAATAGTCTTTAAATACTCCTCGTGAGACTTTCGACGCTTTTGTCTTACTGCCAACCATGACGCTTTGTAATCACTTTTTGTATGGTGTGTTATCAAAGGTAAAAAGGTTTTAAAAAATGTGTTTGGCGTTAATTTAATATGCTTATCCAAACAGAAAAACGTATCGTTTGCTCTAAACATGTCTACATGCCAGTGATGCTCAGGCTTATATTTTCTTAAAAAGTTTTTGATTTTTTTAGACACCACTAAGCCACCAAATGTTAATAGAATATCAGGTTGAAGTGCTTTAAAACCATCCTCACCTAATGGTGCAATAATTTTGTCGATACCTGGAAAGAAGTCGGGATGGTGAATATTTGACGTTGTTTCAGTAAATACCAAGACGCTATCGTCATCCGCCAATTCTTGCAACCATTTTTCTTCAATTGAATTTGGTTGAAGCACACCTACCAAGATCATCTTACGTTTGGCATGATGCCATACATCCATTAAACTTTTAATTTCAAAATCGTCTATTTTCTCCTCCCTACTGCTAATTTTGAAAGGTTTTGGATTAATACTAAGTTCCTCAACGGTGTCATACAAAGGCTCTTCAAACGGAATATTGATATGAACAGGACCTGACTTTAGTCTTGCTATAGTTAGGGCGTCATGTATTTCGGATTCATTATAGGTCTGAATATCTTTTTGAAGTCCTAAAAAACGTTCTAGCTTATTTTCGATACTCTTAAAAATTGCCAACTCCACATCTTGGCTGGTATTTTCTTTTTTAATCAAATCCAATTTCAGGTTTGTACTGTAAAATACGTGCTCGCCATAAACATTCTTTTGTTTTATAGTTTGCCCATCACCAACGTCCACCAAGTGTTTGGGTCTATCTGCTGAAAGTACCACTAAAGGAATATGACTATAATAAGCTTCCGAAATTGCAGGATAGTAATTCAATAATGCGCTACCAGACGTACAAACTACAGCAACTGGCTGTTGTGTTTGCTGGGCAATACCCAAGGCGAAAAACGCCGCACAACGTTCATCGACAATACTATAACTCTTAAAAAAATCATCATGTGTAAAGCCTATGGTCAAAGGTGCATTCCTACTTCCTGGTGATATTACAATGTGTTGAATATTATGCGTTTTGCATAAGGTAACGACCGTTTGGGATAAAGGAATTTTAGAGTATTTCATCAAAAAGCAAAAATAAGAAATCTCTTTCTCTTAACTTAAAACGTTAACGATAGTTTTGGTTTTATTTACAGTCTCTTCCCATTCATTCTCTGCTATGGAATCCTTGGTAATTCCACCACCAACATATATTAAAACTTTGTTATCCTTAATTTGTGCGCAACGTAGGTTAACATAGAAGTTAGATTCTGTTTTTAGAACAGTGTAGGCATTGTTTTCGACATTGCGTCTATTGGTGTTTCTAGGTTTGGAAGATTTAAGATTAAGCTCACCCAAGAATCCAGTATAATATCCTCGATTATAATTTTCATTATTTAGAATAAAATCCTTTGCTTCCTGTTTTGGAAAGCCACAAACCGCAGGTGTCGGGTGCAACGCCTCTATAATAGATTTTAGACTACAATCGTCTTTAATAAGACTAATAATATAGGTCTTAAGATGTAATAAATTGCCAGCCCTAACCGTATCCACCCCAGAAATATCTATTTGACTGGTATAAGGTTCTATCTGCTTGGCAATATAATCTGTTACGATTTGTTGCTCTTCATATTCTTTATGAGTCCAGGATACTTCGTTAGTTTCAGAATAAGGTTGGGTTCCTGCCAATGATATCGTGGTTAATCGCTTCCCTTCTACTTTAAATAATAACTCTGGAGTAGCACCAAGCCACAAACCTACTTTTGGATGATACCAACAGTAAACCATGGCATTCTTATACGTGTTAAAGAGCCTTTTAAAAATGTCAAGCGGATTTATGGTATCCATGGGTTTTGTGACTTGTCTTGACAATACTACTTTATCTAACTCACCAGATTTTATAAAGTTTATACCTTTAGACACTATGGACAGATGCTCTTCCTTGCCAGAATCGTCTATGAATATCTTTTGCTTTTCTTCATCCAAATGAAGATGTGATGTTTCAAGTGTGAATTGCTTACACTTGTCTTGTGGTAAAAGTACGCTGTCATTCTCTAAATCGAATGGTGCAAATACAAAACCGCTTTCTGAAAATTCTGTTGTTTTGTAAAGTGTATCATCAGTCTGTAACCAACATTTAATAATAGAATTAATCGGCCTGCTGTACACCACGAAGGGTAATTGATTGCTATACTGATTTTCTAAAGCTTCAAAGAACGTATCTACGGCCATCAATTATTTCTTTTTTGGCAATGAAATGGTTGATAAACGACAAATAGACACCAAATTGTCTGCTTCATCCGTAATTCTTATGTCCAATAATTGTGTAGTGCGTCCTTTGTGCAAAAACGTTGCTTTAGCATAGACAAACCCCTCTTTTACGCTTTTTAAATGATTGGCGGTAATCTCCAAACCCCTAACAAAATAGTTGTCGATATCCGTAAAAATATGCGATGCAAAACTTCCAACGCTTTCTGCTAAGGCTGCCGTAGCTCCACCATGTAAAACGCCGTCTGGTTGATGCACTTTTGGCGTTACTGGCATTCTTGCCACTAAAAAATCTTCTCCATAATCTACCATTTCTATATCTAAGGTTTCCATTAATGTGTTTTTGCTCACGGCATTCACATGAGCTAGGAATTCTTCTTTGGATTGTTGCATAGAAAATCAGTAGTTTTATTGTCTAATTGCAAAAGTACTGAAACTACCAAGAATAATGAATTCAGAAGAAAGAGAAATCACCTATGTATCCAATAACTCCTACTCTACCTTAAATACGCTCTCGGCACGTACGAAAACCGTATGGGTTGTCTGTCATGGCATGGGATATTTAAGTCGTTATTTCCTGAAATATTTTAAAGGTTTACATCCTGAAGAAAATTACATCATCGCACCACAGGCACCAAGCAAGTATTATATTCAGCCTAAGATGCATGTTGGTGCCAATTGGCTCACACGCGATGAAACGGCAGCAGGAATGCAGAACAATCTCAATTATTTTGATGCCATTTTTGAAGCCGAGAATATTCCAAATAATGTTAACTTAATCGTGCTAGGTTATTCACAAGGTGTTAGTGTTGCTATGCGTTATATGAGTAAAAGACAGTTGCAATGTTCCCAATTGGTCTTACATTCTGGAGGCATTCCTAAAGAGTTGACAGCTAAAGACTTTGAATATTTAAATGACGACACAAAAGTGAAACTCATTTATGGCACTGAAGATGAATATTTGAATGAAGAACGAATAAAAACAGAGTCTGAACGTGCTAAGGAATTGTTTGGTAATAGAGTAACCATACTTCCATTTGAAGGAGAGCATGTGGTTAATGTGGATTATATTAATAATTTGGTATGAAACGTCATTGCGAGCGCAGCGTGGCAATCTCGTAAAACGTGAAAAAAATATGAAAAAATCGCACGTTTATTTCATGAGTAATAAAAACAATACAACAATTTATGTGGGTGCAACATCAGATCTCGTAAAGAGAGTCTACCAGCATAAAGCTAAGGCTTATAAAGGGTTTACCACAAAATACAATTGCGATAAATTGGTATATTTTGAAGAATACAATTCAATTGATCAAGCAATTGTAAGAGAGAAACAAATAAAAAAAGGGAATAGAAAACGTAAAGAAGATTTAATCAATATAGATAATCCCGAATGGAATGATTTATCTGACGGTTGGCTTTTTTACTTTGACTAAAATATAAATTGATCTGTCATTACGAGGAACGTAGTGACGTGGTAATCTCATCAAGTGAACAACTATTTTTAGACAGATTGCCACAGCTGACAAAAAAGTCAGCTTCGCAATGACGGAAAAAGGAAAGAAAAGTAATATGAAAGCACCAACCTTAGAAAACAGCAGAGTAAAGTTAAGTCTTTTAGATTTAACCAATTACCAGCATTTAGAAAGCATAGCACAAGAAAAAGACCTGATCTTCTATTCGCCTTCTGATATTTCTACACCAGAAAAATTAAGAGCTTATGTAGAAGTTGCTGTGGATGGCTATTATCATAAGACCATCATACCATTTATTATTTACGATAAAGAAAAAGCTGCTTATGCAGGTTCTACACGTTTTGGACTTATCAATTGGAAAAACAAAGTCCTACATATTGGTTGGACATGGATAGGACATAGCTTTCAGGGCACAAAGCTCAATACCAACATGAAGTTTCTCATGCTTCAATACGCTTTTGAAACTTTAGAATTTGAAAAGGTTGAATTTAGAATAGACGAACGCAATGCGAAATCAAGACGTGCTGTTGAAAAATTGGGTGCAGTACTAGAAGGCGTCTTGCGTAATGACACGCTAATGAAAGATGGTTATAGACGAAGCACTTGTTGCTATGGGATTTTAAAGAATGAGTGGCCGGATATTAAAACTAAGCTAATGTCTATATTGAATTAAAAAAAGTAAACGTCCGTTCGAATGGATTTTACGATTTAAATGAGTAAAATTTGTATCGAGAACTAGTGGTCTAGAAATTCTTGTTCTCGATACAATTCTTCATTCTTCAGAATCACTCGAACTGACGAATTTTTAACTTGTTTGTTGCAATGTTTTATTCTTCTCCTTAAGAATTGCCAATTGCTTTTCTAAAAATGTAATAGCTTTCTCGGTTTGGTAGCTTGTTTTAGACGCAATATCTTTAATCTCTTCCTTCAGCTTTTCCTTACCAGATTTAGCTGCTTTAGACATATCGTCTTTAACTTCTTTAAAATCATCAACAATTTGATCTTTAACGTCTTTACCTTCTTTTTTAAGTTTATCTCTAGTAATACTGCCTTTTTCTGGTGCTAATAATACACCTGCAGCTGCTCCTATCAATGCTCCTAAAACCAAGGCGCCTTTATACTGAATCATAATTTTTCTTTTTAATGTTAAACGTATTTACTTATATGTAGTAAAACTTAGTGATTTGTTACAAACAAATTCAGTGCCAATAATTTACATCGATATAAATTTCAATTACCATATAATTTACGTCGTCTATAACCTACAACTAAACCTACAAGACCTATTACAAACAGTAATAAGAAACTGAAAATAATATATTCATTAGCAATGAAAAGCTTTGTACAGGAGGTAACCACTAAAAAAATAACACCTAAGTACATCCAAATACTATTATGCTCTAGGCGCTTAACGGTAGAATTGGTAGGTACTTTATTAATCAACACCTTTAACGAATCCCAATCCCAATAAATTAAAAATAATGTCGATAATAGCATTAATGCGGTAATGATTGGTGTTCCTCTAAAATCATAGGAAATTGTAATCACAAAAACATTAGCAATTATTGGTAGAAAAAGAACAGCACCTAATTTGGCATAGCGCTGTGTTATGAGCATTGCGCCTGTAATAAACTGTGCTAATCCAATAAAACGCCAATAGATACCCGATTCATATAGGGTTTCAAAAAAGTGCCAAGCAGAATTTATCGGATTTGCTGCACCACTTTCTGCTGTAAAACGTAAACCTTGAATTTTTACTAGGCTTGCAAAAATAAATGCAAAGCCAATTAAGTACCGCAGATAGATGACGAATATTTGCATCCAAGTCTTGTCTTTCATAAGAACAGTTTTTTGATGACTTATTCTTATGACGAGACAAGACTGGTTTTGTTACTCTATTAAAAATTACTCTTGCTTCCTAAGATAGACACTTCCAGAACCAGAATCAATTTTAAGCTTTGTTTGTCCTGAATTCAATTTAAGTTTCATGGTTTTTACGCCATTTATAATGTCATCCTTTAAGATAATGAAATCGACATTACTAAGTATACGATCGCCTTTAGCGTCTACATTGATATTAGCTTCTTCGGGTAAGGTCACATCGATATAACCATCGTTACTGACCAAAGAATATAAATTTGTAGGTACTATATTATCAAAAGCTACTTTGATGTTACCACCAATAGTATTTACAATGGTAGGGCCTTTAACATCGGTAAGCTGAATCGATTTGTAAGATGTTGAAATTTCAACTTCTCCGTCAAAGTCCAATAGTTCTAGAGGTTTTGAATTTGAAGACACAAAAAACGTATTCGATTTCTTTTTAGAGCAATCATCTACATTCCAAGACAATTTAATAGAATTAGGTATTAATATTTCATACTTATTATTGGGATGAAACAAACTAATTGGGCCAGTAATATTTTTTCTTTTAGACTTTTTATTACCATCGCCTTTAAATACCACTTTATAGCCATCAGCCTTATTGTTGTTTGATTGATTATGGTTATAGTCCCTAATGGTTAATTCCCCTGGCTTCTCTATAATATCCAAGTACAAATTATCTGCAGGATTGGTAGATTTATCTCCTAAGGGCTTCAATCCCTTTTCTAACTCTTGGTCTTTCTTATTAATATATCCTACGAGTTTAATGGCTTTGCGATAAGTAGAGTCTAGCGATTTTAACTTGGCCGTGTTTTTATCGCTAAAGTTATAGTTATAGTAAAAATCCCCCTTATTATTAAGGCTCTTAATAATCACCTCATCGCCATCATAACCTTTAATGGTCATGTGCGAATTAGAACATATCTTGAGTGTTCCGTTATTGAATTTAATTCGTTTTTCTTGGTCTTGTGCGTGCCCAACTCCTGTGATTAAAAGTAGTGTTATTATGGCTATTATATGTTTCATTTCTGTTCGTTTTTTATTGATTTAACATGGCTAATAAGTCTGAAGCATTCCCTTTTACCAAAGGCAAAGACTCTTCATTCTCAATGATTTTTTTAAGTGGTGCTTTGGCGCGCTGCTCCCTTAAAAGCGCAACAGATTTTATGAGTTTAAGCTGTACCAAAGGCTCTGTTTCATTGCCTAAAGCATCAATAAGGTGATTGCGCACCAATTGATTATCTGGAAATTTTAAAAGGGCATCTATGACTGCAATTTTAGAATTGGCATCAGAATCGGTTTTTAAGATTTTGAAAAAAGCCTGCAGTATTTTTTCATCCTCCTCCTCGTCAGCAAGCTGATCTTCAATGTCGTAAATGGCTTCTAAGCGCGAACTATTCGTGTCACTTGCGTCTAAGGCCGATACCAAATTATCTCGCACCTCTATGCGTTGCTGTTCGTTTTGATACCAATACCCGAGTGCTATTAGTAAGACCACACTTGCCGCTATGGACACATATCGCATCGCTCTTAAACGTCTTACTGGTTTTGAACCTTGATGCAACTCTTGTTGTAATCTTGCTTCAAAATCTAAAGTAGTATCCTCTGACATTTTACTATCGTCAAATGCGGTTTTATGATCCTTTATAAAGTGCTCTAAACTCATACTGTTATTTTGTTTTGCAATTGTTGCTTTAAAAGACGTTTCCCTCTCACATACTGATTTCGTACTGTACTTTCCTTTAGACCTAATTGTTGTGCAATTTCTTTATGCGAATAGTCTTCAATGAGGTACAGTACAATGATGATGCGGTATTTGTCTTTTAAGGCATCAATTGCTTTTTTTACGTCTTCAAACTTTAAAGAAGTATTGTCCAACTCCTCGGTTAGCACCTCTTCGTCTTGTTGAAGTTCATACGATTCTTGTAACCAACTGAGTTTCTTTTTCTTCCTAAGGAAGTCTAAAGAACAGTTGACGACAATACGTTTTAACCATGGCCCAAGGTTAAGGTCGTTTTCTAGTTTTGTTATATTTTGAAACGCTTTAATAAAGGCATCGTGCACCATATCTTGTGCATCTTGCTGATTTATAATAATCCTTAAGCTGACGTTATAGAGCATATCCTTGTACATCTGATACACCTGCATTTGCGCTTTTAAATTATTGTTTTTACATGCTTTTATTAATTCCGGACGTTCCAAAAATTAGTAGTCTTTGATTGATAGGTTACCTTAATAACGAGACACTTTTAAAATTGTCGCAAAAAAAGTTATGACATTTTAAAATTATGGAATCTTTGGGATAAAAAAGGGAAGGAAAATTGAAGTTACTCTTAAAGGTTAGTATAAAAAGTCGTTTTAATGCTTTTTATACAGTGTTGTGTACTTTTTTATAATCGGTAAGGGATTTTCGATTTTGAAATTGTTGTTTTCTCAAATCCATTTTGATCCAAAAGGAATCTTAAAGATTGTTTTGAAACTTTCTCTTCTGGAGAGGAGCAGATCATTACATCTGTCAGAAATTCTTTTAATTGAGAGACATTCATTTTAATGTAAGGAACGACGTAATAAGATTTTTTGACTTTAAAAAAGACTTTATTTTCCTTAAAGTTTATTAACCGCCATTCTTTTTCTTCATGAAATGCTTCACTTTTAATAATTGAACAAGCTACGTTTGAGGTAGAAATAAAATAACTTCCCGCGGCTTGAATAGCATCGCTGAAAGGTTTTTCTAGATCGGAAAAATTATCCTTGTCGGTCTTTCCACTTTCTTTCGTTTCATTTAAAATTTGGATTGCACGTTCAAATAAGAATTCAACATACTTCTCGTGGTCACTTTTATCATATAAACATGGTAATAACTGAATACCAGAATCTTTTATTCTTTTAAAGTTCGAGAGTTCAATTCTAGCACCTTTGCAATCATCGCCATATCCTCTCCACTGACTTAATAAATCAGGCTCTTCCGAAAAAGAAGTTGTGTAAACATGATTTTGAGTTAAGAATTCTATAGCAGAGTCTAAGCTATCTAAAAACACTGATACTTTTTCATCCTTACTATGAACGGATTTCTTTTGCTGAAGTATTTGTTTTAGAACGGTAAGTCCAACCTCGTATTCACTTTTATCATTTTGAAAATACAAGTTTGAAAGCCATAATTCATGATTAACTGTTATTCCAACAACAGATTCTAAGTTAGTATAGTGATAAAGTTTATTAGGAGGATCTCTATTTATGTCTTTAATTATCATATTAATTGTAATTGTACACAACTTTGGTGATATGAGTCCGTTTCAATACTTCGACAGGCTCGGTAACAGACTTATATCAGACGTTAAGCGAAGTTAGGTTTTTACAACTGCAAAATCAATACGTAACCTTACGTATTTTTTAAGTCAATTGCTCAAGATTGGAAGAACCTTATTGCAATTTTAAGACCTTGATCCAGTTGTCTTTTAAAACTTCGCAGGCTTTTTCTAAGTTATTATTTTTAATATGATCTATGATTTGTTCATGCTCTGTGTCTGAATTTGAGTAATTCTCTGTCTTACTCATAAACTCAACTTCGTAAAAGAAAATTCTTGTTTTTAAATCCGCTAGAATCTTTAGAGCCGTCGGATTTTTATAATTAGACGTCAGTACGTTGTGAAAATCTATATCTGCATTGATGCGTTGAATTTCGTCCTTAGCATTTTTAAATACCCGATTAGACACTTCTAGTTTTCTAATGATCTTATCAGAAAAAGGTGAATTTCTAATGGCCAATGATTCTAATGAAACCACTAATTCGTACAAGTTTTCTGCTTCCGAACTATTGAGCTCAGGAATAAAAAAACCTCTATTGGGTATGGCCTCAACAATACCAGATGTCTGCAACTGTGTGAGTGCTTCTCTTATAGGTGTTACGCTAACATCCAATTCTCTAGCCAGTGATGCCAGAGAAATGGATTTTTCTGGGTTGATGATGCCCTGTCTCATTTTTTTAAGCAGCAACTCTTTTACCTGATCCCTAAAATTTATTTTTTCTATCAAAACAATTTAATTATTTAATTGGCTTTATTGAAATAGTATAGTTTTTCCTTTTTTGAGTTGATCTTATAAAACCCTGTAATTTGATTGTCATTATTATACTCGAAAGTAATCTTTGATAATTTCCCATCGGAAAAGAAAAGTTGGTCATTTTCATAAATAAGCTCAAAATCTCCTGTTTTAATATTTTTGTATAACAATTTATCCGTTTTAACCTCTATGCTGTATAGTACACCGAGCTCTGTACTGTAATATACTCCTTCGTATTTTTTAAATGCTTCGGCATTGAAATAAAAAGGTGTGGTTTTTCTATTAGCTGTTATATTATTATATACTAATTTGTCTACTTTTCCCTTTTTATTAGTAATAAAAGTAATTGTTCTGTTACCGTATGCGCGAACCATAAATGTAGAATCGTTAACAGGTTTCATGTAAAATGCATTCTCGCCGTTAGACTGTGCATATAAATCTTTGCCTTTTTTCATAATATCCAAATACCAAGCATCACCTAGTTTATAATAACCTATATACTTATCTAATTGCTCTGTAGATATTACAACTTCTTTCTCAGCTTCTGTAGACTCCTCTTTAGCATTGTTCTTTTCTTCTGTTGAACTTGTATTGGCCTCTTTTTCTTTCGGAAAGAAGACCTCTAAATATAAGTCTCTAATCTGACCTGTACCAATTCTGTAATTATTCGCAAAGAAAATACCAACATTCAACTCAGGTACTATGGTCATATACGATGTGAATGATGACCAGCTGCCGTCATGACCAATGACCTTGTGGCCATTATAGTCTTCAATTTCTATACCGTAAGCATAATTATTAGTATCGCCATTATTGAGCTTTTTTGTGGTAAACATTTTGCTAACAATGTCTTTTTTATCTTTTGGTGGATATAATAAAAAATTCATCCATTTACCCATATCTATAGCATTAGAAATTAATGAGCTAGAACCTAACGCGCTGGTGTTGTATGCTTCTCTTATTCTATTCCCATCATTATCTAACCTGTAAGCAGATGACATGCCTTCAATAACTTTGTTCTGGTCTTGGTTGAAAAAAGTACTATTCATGTTTAAAGGTTTAAAAATATGTTCGTCTGTCCAGCTTACAAAAGACTGGTTGGTAACTTCTTCAATAATCTTGGTTAATAGTACATAACCAGAGTTGCAATATTGATATCTATCGCCTGGAACAAAATCTAAACGCTTTTGAGCATAAATTGCTCGAAGTAACTGATCCGTTGAGATTTTATCCTCACTAGACCAACCCATTTCGTAAATGAGATAGGTCCAATTCTTTATACCACTTGTATGATGTACTAAGTGTCCTATAGTGATTTTATGATCGTATTCTGGAAAGTCCTTAAGATAGACACGTATATCATCATCCATTGATAGTTTGCCCTCAACTTCCAATGCAGCAATAGAATATCCCGTAAACATTTTAGCTATTGAAGCCAAATCATACATAGTATTTATGGTGTTATGAGTATTCAATTCTATACTGGACAGTCCGTTACTTGCTGTATAAAGTGTCTCATTGTCTTTAGTAACAATTATTGAGGTTCCAGGTTTTATATCAAGGCGCTCCTCAATAAAATTGGTAATACTATCTAGTGAATCAACTAGCGCTTTAGACTGTGAAAAGCCTAATGACGTAAGGAATAACAGAATAAATACTGATTTTTTCATTTTTGTATGATTTGAATTATTAACATATATCGTATACGATTAATAAAAACATCTAGTGTTACACTTCTTGTGACTGAATGCTGAAAAATTAAGAAAATATTAACATATTATGGCTACTACAATTAGCAAGATTGGAAGAGTGATGGTCAAAAACATGCTAACAAATAGCAGAACAGCAAATACTAAAAGCCCAATCTTCCAATCTGGAACATTAAGCTTTTAACCAGTAATGCCAACTTTTATCTAATTTTTATACTGTAACTTTTTAAGTGCTTTTCTCGAACTCTCACACCAATCACAGTCCTCTTTGTCTGCTAATTCTATTGCTCTTTTATAACTTTTTATCGCTTCTTTGCTTTGATTATTTTTAGTATAGGCTTCGCCTAAAGAATCCCATAGGTTTCCGTTTTCTGGAAAGCGCTCTGTATTTAGTTTAAACAGTTCTATAGCCCATTTCACGTTATCTTTAACCTCTATGATTTCATTTTTCAGAATTCTATATCCAAGACCATTTAATTGATTAGGGCTTCTTAAGATCTTTGTATAGTCGCTTTTGATAACTGAAATAAGTTCATCTGATTGTTTTATGTTATGAGACTTTATAAAATCAAAGGTTAAGTTGAACAGATTATTCTTAATAGGTTCTGGTTTATAAGATTCATTAAAAATCATTTTTTCAATTGGCCAAGCTACTTCCACTTCTCTACTACTGGCATTTGTAAATAATATGATGACAACATCTTCTTCTGGCAAATACAAATAATCATGAAAAAACACTCCATTACCACCATTATGGCTAATAATCTTTGTATTTCTATCTGAACTAAAAATAGCCCAACCATAAGCATAATAACTTGACCCTCCTTCATATTCTAGCATATAAGATGTCGTTAATTTTTTAAACATGGCTTGAGATAAGATGGTATTTGCTTTTAGAGCCCTATACCATTTATACATATCACCAGTGGTGGAATGTATACCGCCATTCCCTTTCAAGTTCCAAGTCACTTTGTTTTGTTTTTGATAGCGTTCAATCAAAGTGCCTATATGTATAAGGTTGCGCGCATAACCATTGGCAATGTCTTCCTTTTCCCAGTTGGGTATGAGGTATCCTGTATGGGTCATTCCAGCAGGTAGAAATAAATGCGCCATTAAAAACGCTTCATAGTCATTCCCTGAAACTACTTCAATGATTCTTGCCAAAACGCTATAACCAGCATTTGAGTAGAAATACTTTGATCCTGGTTGGTGCAGTAACTTGGTCGCGAAGAGAGTTTTAAAGAATCGCTTCGTGGGTATGTCATCAAAATCACCATTGCCAATACCATCTGTAAGTCCTGATGTATGCGTTAATAATTGGTGTATGGTGATATCTTTTTTATCGTCAGGAAGGGTATCAAAAAACTTACTAATCGGATCTGTAACTTTTAGTTGGTTCAGTTCTTCTAACTTTAGGATTGCTGTAGCGGTAAATTGTTTTGTAACTGACCCTATCGTTGAAACGGTGTTAACTTTATAAGGAATCTTGTGTTCTTTATCTGCCATGCCGTAACCTTGGTGAAGAATGATTTCTCCTTGTCTAGCAACTAATACTGATCCTGAAAATCCCTTGGCTACACCTTGACTTAAATAGTTGTCGATTTTTTCTTTTATAATTGTGTTTTCACCTGCTATTTGCGCATTCAAAGCTGTAGTGATTAGTAGTAATAGAATTGTTTCTTTCATAATGATTTTGTTTAAATATGGGTATACTTTACCTAGCCTCAATTATTATGAAGCCCTTAATTATTAGTTGAAAATGTGTTATGATTATGCTTATTTGCTAAAGCGATTTAGATATAATGCATTGCAGAGGAATCCTATGGCAATACTTATGGTCATGATGCCAATGGAATGAATTCCTAGAGGTAAATATTGATTGGTAATAAATAAACCTATTCCTGTAGCCATTAAAATTAAAACCCATTTCACACTAATATGCTTAGCACTGTATGAGTCCTTTTGAAGAATTGATGCCACTACCCGTTCTGAAATATCTTTCTCTAACATTTTATTTTTAAGCTTGTGTTCTAGTAAAGTTCTAAGAATAGTTAAGACAAAGCTCATCCCTATAATGATTAATAGAATAATGACGCTGACTTTATAAACATCTGGATCTATTTCTGTTGGTGTTATACTATTTGGTATTCTCATGTTTTCTTATTTTACGTTTATAATACATTAGACAGATGGCAATGGTAAATGTTGCAACTCCTCTAACATTAATTCATCTTATTCATTTTTAAATTAAAAGACCTAAAGCTATCTATGCTTAACAGTATGGTCATAAAAACACCAATACTTATAATGAGATATAAATACATGTTATTAGTCTCTACTTGGTTAATCAATTCCACTTTAAATGCACTTATCATCATGGCGATTACTCCAATGACTATAAAGACAATTGCACTTATATAGGTGTAATCTTTTTTGGATTTTTTTTGCTCTATTTTATTCGTTATTTTTTCTAAAATCAGGTCACCGAGGTTATCGTTTAATACTGGATTTTCTAGATTTTTAAGGTCTTTGGATAATAACTTATAGTTATCTGCAATTTGTAAACATATCTCACAGGAATCAATGTGCTCTAAGATGCTGTTGTCACAATTATCAAAATCAAAAATATAGCGCTGTATGCTTTGGTCATTTAAATGATCTGTTTTCATAAATCGTCCTTTTTATAGTTTAGCAGAAGATTGTCTCTTAATTTCTTTCTTGCTCTAAACAAATAGTTTTTTAAAGTCCCTTCTGGTAAATTTGTGATTTTGGAAATCTCTTTATAGCTCAATTCTTCCACATGAAAAAGTGTAACAATCGTTTTATAGAGTGGTGGTAATTTTTCAACTTCTAATTTGAGTATTTGAGAACGTTCTTTATTGAGAACATAACCTTCTGTTAAATTACTTTCACTATTTAGATTATCCATACTTATAATCTCCCATATGTCCTTCTCATCCTCTGTTTCTATATCTAAAATTGGAATCCTTTTCTTCTTCAGATGGTTGATACAGGTATTGTATGTTATGGCTCCAATCCACGTAGAAAGCTTAGAGTTAAATCTAAAACTCGAAAGTTTGTTATAAACTTTAAAGTAAACTTCTTGGGCTAAGTCTTCTCTATCTTCTCGGTTATTTACCATCTTATAAATGATTTGAATAACAAGACCTTGAGTTTTAGAAATAATAAGTTTAAAGGCATTAGAATCACCTTCCAATACTCTTTTTATCAAATCATTATCTACCAATTGCTCCTGTTTCATTTACCTTATCTAAGAGATTAGACAATGTTCTATGCAAAAAGGTTGCACTTTGTTGGCCTTTTCTAATTACAATTTTGGAAACTACCAGTTATTTTAACTATTCAGCAAGATTGGAAAAGTGATTCTCAAGGACTACCTTTAGTTTTGTCTTCATAAAAGCAATAGCATATGGCAGAACAACCCAACACCAAACAGTTTTATCAAGAAAATTTAAACCGTGTTGTGGATTATATCCATAAGCATTTAGATGCCAAAATTGATATTGCACATTTAGCAAAGCTGTCTCATTTTTCGCCTTATCATTTTCATCGCATTACACGAGCTATGCTTGGTGAACCTTTGGGTATGTACATCACAAGAGCACGTGTAGAAA
Organism: Winogradskyella flava; assembly: GCF_014243395.1. Taxonomy (GTDB): domain Bacteria; phylum Bacteroidota; class Bacteroidia; order Flavobacteriales; family Flavobacteriaceae; genus Winogradskyella; species Winogradskyella flava. Next base: position 530,801 of record NZ_JACLCP010000002.1, read on the forward strand.
CTGCCGCTAAAATGATTAGGTATTCAGAAAATTCAATAGAAGAGATAGCCTATAGTGTGGGTTTTGAGACGCCCTCTTCCCTATCTAAAGCGTTTAAAAATCATTTTGGAATCTCGCCAAGTGCCCATCGCAACAAAAAAGAATTCATCATTAAAAAACGGAACACCATGAAGACAACAGATTTAAACATTAAGAAACCAAAAATCCAAGACCTAGACAACCAAAACTGCCTGTACTACACCATGCATGGCGCTTATCAAAACTTAGACTATGCAGGTGCTTGGGAAAAACTTTGGGGAGAAATTAAAGCCCAAAAATTATTTACCAAAGGCATTAAAATGATAGGCTTGCCTCACGATGACCCAAAGGCTACTGATCCTAACAAAACACGCTATGATGCTTGTCTCATTATTCATAAGGATGCGCAACCCAAGGGTGATGTTGGTGTCAAAACACTTAAAGGTGGAAAATTTGCCATCTTCTTGTACCAAGGCAGTTACAAGTACTTCGCCGAGGTCTATGACCATATGTTTAACGAGTGGTTACTCAACTCGGATTATGAGCTGAGAGATGCACCTTGCAGAGAACGGTATATCAGCCATCCAGACCGTGTAGCGGAAGAGAAATTAAAGACGGAGTTTTATATTCCTATAAAGTAAATATATACTTTGATGATGTCAGTTCGAGTGATTCTGAAGTATGAAGAATCGTATCGAGAACCATTTCACTTGCAAAGCTTCTCGATACAAAATCCCTAAAAAAAAGGAATTTCACTCGAAGTGACATTAAACTACCTTATTTCAGAATCACTCGAACTGACAAAATTTTGAACATTAGGACCTTTGCCAAGAAGCAAATTTCTTTTGCAAATACTCTTTCTCTAAGGAATTTGTTACATGGCTTAAGGCTTCCTCTAAATGTTCTAGAGCTCCTTCAAGATTATCAATGGCTTTATAATAATCTGCTTTGGCAGCATAATATAAATAAGCACGTTGCTCTAAAGTCTCTGGTTGCAAGTTTTTGAAATAAGCCTCAGCTTTTTCATAATCTTTATTCTGAATAGAAATGACAGCCATAGTCAATACATGAGATGGCATAGGTTGAATATTATAAAGTGCTTCATACCATTGTAAGATTTTGTTCCAATCAGTATCCTCAAAAGTTTTAGCGCGTAAATGTTCTGCTGCTATGGCAGCTTCATAATGATAACATGAAAAATCATTGGTTTCGACTGCTTTATGCATCATTGTATTTCCCAATTGTACTAATGGAAAATGCCATAAGGCTCTATCTTGTTGTTTTAAGTCCAGTACTTCATTATTCACGTTGGTTTTGGCAGACAATCGTGCTGAATGAAAACACATCAATGCGAAGAGTGCATATACTTCTGGTAATCTGGTGTCTTTGCGCGTTAACAGTAGTTGGCATAAGCGCATGGCTTCACCACATAAATCTTCTCTAATGAGTTGTTTTTTGGTATTGGAGTGAAAGCCCTCGTTAAAAATAAGATATAGGACTTCCATAACGCTTTCTATGCGCTCGGATAAATCCTTTCCTTGTGGGATATAGAATTTTATAGCTTCCTTTTTAATGGCTTTTCTGGCACGCAGTAATCTTTTTTTAATTGTGTCTTCTTTGGTCAATAATGCTGAAGCAATTTCCTTAATACTGAATCCTGATACCGTCCTTAGCGCAAATGAAATACGATCCCTAGGATCTAGTTTTGGATGGCAAGCCGTAAAAATCATTCGAAGTTGCGCGTCTTCAATTTCAGCATCCAAAAATAGCTCATTAATCGCTATAGCATCCGTACCTGTAGCGAATGAAGTCGATCGTTTCTTTTGTGATTTAAGTGTTCGGAAAATATCCAAGACTCTATTCTTGGCCGCTTTTGTAAGCCAAGCTTCAGGGTGCTCTGGTCTTTGTTTTCGCCAAGATAGGCTGGCTTTAAGAAATGTGTCTTGTACAGCATCTTCTATAACCTCAAGATGCTCTAAACCAAAGATTCGGGTTAAAACAGAGACCATCTTTCCACTATGATGGCGAAACAAATGGTCTATGTCTTTAAGTTCCATTATCTATCGAAAACCATAACCTCACGAATCTCTACAGTTCCTCCCAAGTCATAATCTGGAAAGTCTTGAGCAATCTCTTGTACAGCATCAAAATCCTTGGCCTCTACCGTGTAATAGCCTCCAACAATTTCTTTAACCTCAGCAGAGGTTAAATCCGTAACTGTTCTGTGCTCTCCAGTAATTCGTCTCATTTGAGGGGTCAAAGCCTCTCCTCCTCTTAGGATGCCTGCTTGTTCCATTTTTTGCCCCCAAGCAAACCATTTTCCCATTCTGCTTTGAAGTTCATCAGGTGAAAGTCCTAATGCAGCATAATCGGCTCCTGTAAAAATCATCATAAAATTTTTCATAAGTTCTAAAATTTAAAAGTTTATACCCTTTAGACGTTGTCCAAGATATAAAAGGGGACAGTTTTCTGAAATTATTTTATTTCAGTTTAAATATAGAAACTTTAAATGAGATGATAGGCAACTATTCTAGATCTATAGTTGCACCACTGTTGAGGACAATGTGAATAACACCCAAGTCTTTGATAAAGACGAGTTCCTTGATTTCTGAATCATTTTGGGTTTGATTGAAACTTACTTTAAAAGCTTCAGGATAGGTAGTGCCATTGAATTGATATGCGGTCAAATATTCGATAGTGTTGGATGATGAGGATGTTTCACTTGTAAATTTATAAGATGCTGAATACATATTATAACGTACGGTGAATTTAAATCCATTTTCCTCACCTTGTTTATTAAAGACGGTTTCAATGTAGAATGGAAAATTAAAAAAGTCGTAAGTGACCGTACTACGTTCACTTTCTGAAGCATTACCACAGTCGTCCCAAATAGTATCTCCAAAATTCTGAAAGTCATGAGTTAAATGAACCTCATCTGAAATACCAATGCTTGAACTTGCTGTTTTGGTAATAATATCAGAATTGGTATACCAAGATTGCATTTCTTCTGTTGTCTCCTCAATTACATCCATATCCAAACAAGGCTCACGACAAGCAAGCAGATTTATGAGAACTAGCAACATTATTGCATATATATTAATCGATCTGTACATAGTCTCCATTTAAGTAGTTGATTCTTAAAATTCCGCTGGCTTCATTGAAAAGTACTTCCGCAATAGCAACATCAACTTGGTTTGAAAAATACCGATAAACGTCTGTATATATTGTACCATTAATTTCTATGGTTTCTAATGGTGTCTCTAAATCGTAATAAAAAAACAGCCTGTTGATGGTAAGGCCTACATCTATAAATTCAACATCATCGACATAGTTATAACTGCGATTTAAGCTAAGAGCGATATCTAAATTAGGTAGTTCTGACGAAAGATCGACATTGTAACTTTCGTAACTCGTATAGTCCTCACAATGTTCTTGGTCAGAGAAGAAACTACTTCTAGTATTTGTGCTTAATTGAAACTGAAAACCATCATCAGTTATCATATCAACAAGCTGACTATCTGTATAGGGAATCTTGGTTTTTTCTTGGACCGTAAAGGTTATACGATCTATTTCCTCGCCTTTTCTTAGGCAACAACTTTGATAGGAAAAAACAATAACAAGGAATACAAGAAATTTTGATTTCATTAAGACTACTGATTGAATACACTACTTAGATGCTAAACCTTAGGAAAGGTTGCGTGCTTAATCAGTGTTTTTAATTCGGTTTAAAAATTCTTCTTCTGTTTCCCAAATATTATAGATAAAGGCTTTAATCGTGAAAATAGTTGTTCAGTCGATTATAGTACTAATTACATAATTAAATACTATACTTTTAGCCAAACCAACCTAAAGAAGATGAAATTTATATTTACACTTTTAGTAATACTTTCTTTTAATCTTAGCTCTGCACAAAAAACATCTAGTGATGATGGTTTGCACTTTGGTACTGGTATCGTAATTTCTGGACTTACCTATTCCTTAGTCTATGCAAAAACCAAAAATAAGAGTAAAGCTTTTTGGTATAGTTTAGGCTTATCAACCATGGCTGGCCTAGCTAAAGAAGTATACGATGGCTATATCATTACTGGTAGATTTGATAAAAGTGAATTTATAGCGACTGCAGCTGGCGGCATAGCTGCTAGCTTTTCTTTTAATATTTTTACAGGGAAACAAAAGAAAAAGAAAGAAGAAAAGCTAAAAGTTTCTAATTTATAAGTTTTGCTACAATGTCCTTAACTGGCAGAATTTCCTTAGTATGCTCAATACTGGGTCCTGCAACCCAAACTGTTTTATAGGTGGCTTTCTTTGCGGCCTTTTCGGTGGCTTTCATCCCAATTGAAAAACGGACCATTTTTACCCATTTTTTAAGTTTGCGATTCTTATTTAATAAATTTTCTAGCCATGTGGCCTTTGTCCCTATTTTTTGAACATAGGGTGTATTAATCACCGTACAAGGTGTTCCAGAAATACGCTCGGTCATTATGATGTCATCGGCACCATAATCGACACAAGCTTGTTTGTACTCTTCTGTTACACCAGCTTCCAGGGACGCAATAAATGGACTACCAACTGAAACGCCTGCAGCACCATAGCTCAACATCTTATCTATATCAGCTTTACAACCCACACCTCCTGCAGAAATCACAGGAATAGATAATTCTTTATTCAACAAACTGGTCAATTCCTCTGGAGAAAGATTTCCTCTATGGCCTCCAGCCTCATTATTTACGGCAATGGCTGCATCTGCACCAAGACTTTCGACTTTCTTTGCAAACCTCAAATCCGTAACATCACAAAATACCTTTATGCCAGCAGCATGTGCTTGGCGAATAGTTTCTTCAGGACTTCCTAAAGATGTTATTATGAAATCGCAGCCTTCTTCGCACAATACCTCTAACTGACCTCTATATTTGATGTTGGATTTATTGACAATAAGGTTAAAACCAAAAGAACCGCCTTCAACTTTATTGGCTTGAAGCTCTTTAATTGCTGTTCTCAAATCTTCTAATGTCCTGTAGTTTAATGCAGGAATACATCCAGCAATACCAGCTTTCATTGCCTCAGTTACCATTGCCACATTCGACACTAAAAACATAGGTGCCTGGATAATTGGATATGTTATGTTTAGAAGTTCGGTTAGTTTTGTTTGCATAGTTCTCATATTAGGTTTCGGTAGTGCAGAACCTGAAATTTCACTTCAAATATACTAAAATTTATTATGCACGCATAATAGTTTTATTCTAAGAAACGATAATAGCCACATTTTAAATAGGCACCTTCAGGAAATGTGACAGGATGATCGATGTCGTGCTTTGTTTTTAGTATAGTTTCAAACAGTTTAGGCTGTGCATTCAAAACACGTTGGTTTAAATCAAAAAACGCCTGAGCAAGAACCCTTGAGGAACATGATGCCAAAACTAACAATCCATTTTTGGTCGTAAGCCTTGCCCCTAGTTCGGCCAATTGCGCATATTTCTTCTTAGCTAAGTCAATATCTGATTGTTGCTTGGCAAAACTAGGTGGGTCAATCACTACAACATCGAATCGCTTACCTCTTTTTATTAGGTTTTTCATCTCTACAAACGCGTCTCCAGAAATGGTTTTATGGATTCCCGTATAATCATTTAATTTTCCATTTTCCCTTGCCATGTCTAAAGCCTGCTTGCTAATATCCAAACTCGTCACTTCCTCCGCTCCGTTTGCTAAGGCCTGAACTGAAAATCCGCCAGCATAAGAAAATACATCCAATACGGTTTTACCTCTGCTTAACTCACCTACCCTCTTTCTATTTGCTCTATGATCTAAAAAATACCCTGTCTTATGACCTTTAATGACATTTGCCGAAAATTTCACACCATGTTCAATAAATTCAACAACGTCATTATTCAGAGTTCCATTGATGATATCTCCATCTTTTAAGTTATGATTTGGACTATTTTGGAGATTTCTACTCAAACGCATAACTAAAGTTTCAGCGTTAGAAATTTCCTGTAGACTCTCTAGAATGGCCTGTAAATAAGGCAACCAAATCTCAGCATATAGTTTTACTACCAGAACTGTATCATACACATCGGCAATCAATCCTGGGAAACCATCATTCTCTCCAAATAGCAAACGATAGCTATTAGTATTCGTTTCTAATAGTTCTAAACGCTTATCGAATGCATTTTTAATCTTATGATGAAAAAAATCTGAATTAATTTCGACCTTAGTCTCTGCATTATGGATCATTTTGATACGTATTGGTGACTTAGCGTCATATAATCCAATACCAACAACTTTATTTTTATTCTTACTAAATATAATTGCCAAATCACCCGTTTTAGCATCATCATTGATCTTTACAATACTATTGGAAAATACCCAAGGATGGCCTTTAACGACCGATTGCTCGCCCTTGGCATTGAGTTTTATAGCGAGGTTTTTTGGTTTTTCAATTGCTTTAAAAGACCTTTTAAATGCCATTATTTTAATTAGATAAGAATGTGTTAGAGATAACTATATCGCACAAAAATAGCTTTAAAAGCGACAATAATTTGGTATTTAATGGATGAAATTGATGCGTTTAGCGTAATTTATGCTATAATTATATACTTATTAAATATCTTCGAAGTTTAACCAAATCTACTTTGACATTGAAATTATTGATTTTAATAAGTTCTTTTGTCAATACTTAAGAAATGAAAAATATTTTAATCTACGGTGCCTCAGGTCATTCCAAAATGATAGTGGATATTCTTCATAAAAAGAATGATTATAGAATAGTTGGTTTTGCTGATTGTTATAAATCTACTAATGATTCTATTTGTGGCTATAAAATATTGGGGGATTTCAATGCGCTTAAAGAAATCATTAATAAGTATAATGTAGATGGTATCATTATTTGTATTGGTGACAATTATACAAGGCAAAATTTATATAATAACATTATTAAAGTTGCTCCTAATGTTGAATTTATCTCTGCAGTGCATCCTAGTGCCATTATAGCTGAGCATATTAATATCCCTGAAGGTACAGTAATAATGGCCGGAGTTATAGTAAATGCCAATTCAAAAATAGGTAGGTTTTGTATCCTTAACACTAGGTCTTCTTTAGGTCATGACTCTGAGATGCATGATTTTTCAAGTATAGCATCAAATGTTACTATAGGTGGCAATGTTAAGATTGGACATTGCTCAGCAATTTGTCTTAGCACAACCGTTATTCAGAACATAGTTATTGGAGACAATACCGTAGTCGGCGCAGCTTCATTGGTCTTAAAGTCAATTGATAACAATAAGTTAGCTTATGGAAATCCGATAAATACAATAAAAGAAAGAAAACCTGACTCTCAATACCTTGGTTAAACATAGTATTCATTAACTACTTCACGCCTTTTACCTGAAGCCAGTAGAGGAATTTCGCTTACATAATTAATTTTAATGTCAGCGTCCTCTCCAAAATATTTCTTGTACTCTTTAATCATATTGAGTTCATCAACCTGAGTAGTAGTGTTGAGGTTGATTTCGTAATTTTTTTGACCTTTTTGTACTAGTTGAAATTGCTTAAACTCTCCATAATTACAAAGCTTAGCAGAAAGATGAGAAGGTACTAAGTTTCCTTGGGTATCATAAAGTAAATCGAGTTTTCTACCGTAAATTTCAGAAAAATATGGTCTGTTTTCTGAATCAACTTCTAGTGTTCCTATATCTCCCGTGTCATATCTAATGATAGGAGTTGCTTTATTATACAAATCTGTAATAACAATTCTTCCCTGCTCTCCATATTTTAATTTCCTATCCGCTTCTAAATCAAAAATTTCTACCACATAACTCGAACTATTAAGTATAAAATTTGAGTTTTCATGATTATTTTGTTGGGCTATAATACCGTTTTCGTTATTAGAATACCTTGACATAGGATAGATTCCGAAATATTGCTTTACAGCATTTCTAGTATATAAATTCAAAGACTCAGAGATGGTTATTACTGATTTAGTCTTAAATTTAATTGGATTCTCATTTAGTTCATCCAAATGCTTACAAATCTTTTCAAAAGATGAAGCATAACCTATGAAACTTATGCTTTCCCTACTATTATTGAGCTCAGTTAATAACTTGTCAATTTCTGTATTAGACAAATTAAACACACTCCATGGTAAGATATTTTTCATTCTAAAACCAAATCGCTTTCTATAATTGAGTTTATCTGACCAAATTTTAATGTACACTAAACGGTTCCCGATTTCAAAATCAGACTTGGAAGAGAAATATATATTATCTGCTATGCTCTTGTTTACCTTATCCCTGTCCTGATAAATACTAAATGGCGCTCCTGTAGAACCGCTAGTAGAAACTTTTAAGCAGTCTTTAGGTTCAAAACTATGAGACATAAAATTCTCTAGGTTGTCTCGAATCATGTTTTTATTTACAATGGGGAAATCTTCTAATTTGGCATAGTTTTTATCCATGTAGAATGAAGTAGTTTTTGAGGCGTGGTTCAAAAGTTCTTTCAGTCTATTAGCATTCTCAGTTTCTGCCCATTTACGGTCCTTAGTTTCTAAGATATTACTCGTAAAACGCAATGCAATCTTTAATGGATTTCCTTTTAATCTATCTAGTGCCCAAAATATGCAACTCCTTAAATTCAATATTGAGGTGATTTGATTAATATAAATCTAGCTAAATTTAGTTCATTATTTCTATTCTTTGTAAAAAAACGCAATCAATATCTTAATTTGATATTGATTGCCTCTATTTATTATAAGCTGACCAAAATTAGGCCTTCAATACGATTCTAAAACGAGCTTTGCCATCATGTAAATGTTTTATGGCATCGTTCACATCTTCCATATTAAACTCTTCAACGGTTGGATAAATATTATGACGTACGCAGAATTCTAACATTTTTCGGGTTAATGCAATGCTTCCCAATGGACTTCCTCCAATAGACTTCTCACCAGAAATCATACTAAAGGCTGGTATTTCCATCGGTTCCAGTACCGCACCAACAGTATGTAATTTACCTTGTGACGATAGTGTGGTTAAAAAGGCGTCCCAATTTAGTTTTACATTAGTCGTATTTAATATAAAATCCAAACTTCCGGCAATCCTTTCTAATTCATCAGGATTTGTGGAATCGACAACATTATGGGCTCCCATTTCTTTTAATGCATCTGTTTTACTTTTGTTTGACGTAAATGCCGTAACCTCACATCCCCATGCTTTCAAAAATTTTAAAGCCATATGTCCTAAACCGCCAATGCCAATTATTCCAACCTTGTCCATTGGACTAACGCCCGAAAGTACAATGGGATTGAAAACTGTAATGCCGCCGCAAAACAAAGGTCCCGCCTTAGCCATATCAATGCGATCAGGCAATAATGTTGCCCAAGACCAGTGTCCACGAACAATATCCGCAAAACCACCGTGGCGTCCAACAATGGTCGCCTCGGCAGTGCCACATAAATGTTGCTTTCCATCCATACATTGATTGCAATGCATACATGATGCACTGTACCAACCCATACCTACTTTATCCCCTTTTTTCAGTCCTTTAACTTCACTACCAGTATTCATAATTTCACCTACGATTTCATGACCAGGTACGAGTGGATAGGCTGACATTCCCCAATCATTATCAATCATACTTAAATCACTATGGCAAAGCCCGCAGTAATGGACTTTAATGTCGACTTCTTCATTGCCTATCTCTCCGAGTTCGTATTCAAATTTTTCTAATTTAGATTTTGCCTCTTTGGCTGCGTATGCGTATACTTTCATATCATTTTTTGATTTGCTATTCAATACTTTAATATACCACTTTTTCTCTCTAATTGGCACAGTCGATGTTAAGATTTAACTAAAAGAAAAAAACGCAACCAAATTAATGATTGCGTTTTTTTATTCTAGATTCTGAAACAACACTTCGACAAGCTGAGTGTGAAAATTCAGAATGACAAATTAGGATTATTTAACCTCCTCAAAGTCTACGTCTTCTACATCACTTCCTTCATCAGTTGGTTGATCTTGAGCTCCTGCATCAGAACCAGCAGCTCCACCTTGAGCTTCTGCTTGTGCTTTATACATTTCTTCGCTAGCCACTTTCCAAGCTTCATTAATTTTCTCTAAAGCTGGATCTATTACAGCGATATCTTTAGTTTCATAAGCTTTCTTCAATTCTTCAAGTGCATCCTCAATTGGCTTTTTCTTATCATCAGATAATTTATCACCAAACTCTTCAAGTTGCTTTTCCGTTTGGAAGATCATACCATCTGCTTGATTCAATTTATCAGCAGTCTCTTTCGCTTTTGCATCTGCATCTGCATTAGCTTCTGCCTCTGCTTTCATCTTTTGGATTTCTTCTTCCGTTAATCCAGATGATGCTTCAATACGGATATCTTGTTTCTTACCAGTTGCTTTATCTTCTGCAGATACCTTAATAATACCATTGGCATCAATATCAAAGGTTACTTCAATCTGTGGTGTTCCTCGTCTTGCCGGTGGAATGCCATCTAAATGGAAACGACCAATTGTTTTGTTATCTGCTGCCATTGGACGTTCACCTTGTAATACATGAATCTCCACCGATGGCTGATTGTCTGCCGCTGTTGAGAACACTTGTGATTTCTTTGTAGGAATCGTAGTATTGGCTTCAATCAACTTTGTCATAACATTACCCATGGTTTCGATACCAAGTGATAACGGAGTAACGTCTAATAAAAGAACATCTTTCACATCACCCGTTAATACACCACCTTGAATACCTGCACCTAGAGATACCACCTCATCCGGATTAACACCTTTACTTGGTGCTTTTCCGAAGAATTTCTCCACTGCTTCCTGTACAGCTGGAATACGTGTAGAACCACCTACCAGAATCACTTCATCAATATCAGACTTTGATAAACCTGCTGCTTTCAAAGCTGTTTCGCAAGGCTCTATTGTTCTTTTTATTAAATCGTCTATTAACTGCTCAAATTTAGAACGTGTCAATGTACGCACCAAGTGCTTTGGTCCACTAGCAGTAGCCGTTACATATGGTAAATTGATTTCAGTCTGGGCCGAAGATGATAATTCAATCTTTGCTTTTTCAGCCGCTTCTTTAAGACGTTGTAAAGCCATTGGGTCTTTACGCAAGTCCATATCTTCGTCTGCAATAAATTCTTCTGCCAACCAATCGATGATTCTTTCGTCTACATCATCACCACCTAAATGTGTATCACCATCTGTAGATAAAACTTCAAAGACACCATCACCTAATTCTAGGATAGATACATCATGTGTACCACCACCGAAATCAAATACGACAATTTTTTGGTCTGTTGATTTCTTATCCATTCCATAAGCCAATGCTGCGGCTGTTGGCTCGTTAATAATACGCCTTACCTTTAAACCAGCTATTTCACCTGCTTCTTTAGTCGCTTGTCTTTGTGCATCGTTAAAATATGCTGGTACGGTAATTACCGCTTCAGATACGTCTTGTCCTAAATAATCTTCGGCTGTTTTCTTCATCTTTTGAAGAATCATAGCGGATAATTCTTGTGGAGTATACAAACGACCATCGATATCTACTCTTGGTGTATCATTATCGCCTTTTACCACCTTATATGGCACACGCTCTGCCTCTTTTTTAGATTCAGAGTATTTATTACCCATAAAACGCTTAATAGAATAAACGGTTTTTGTAGGGTTAGTCACTGCTTGTCTTTTTGCTGGATCACCAACTTTAATTTCACCTCCTTCTACGAAAGCGATAACCGAAGGTGTTGTTCTCTTACCTTCAGCGTTTGGGATTACAACTGGCTCGTTACCTTCCATTACAGAAACGCAAGAGTTCGTCGTACCTAAATCAATTCCAATAATCTTACTCATAATTTTATTTGTTATTAGTTTTCCGCTTTCACGGAAAGTATCGTGTTTTTAATTTTAAACTTGCTATCTATAAGTCAAGTTTTGTGCCATGACAAAAAATGTGACATGATGTCAGATTCATTTTTTAAAATTATTATTCCCAAGTTGCATAGTTTGGTATTAGATTTGATAACTATTAAAAAAACACAAACATTATGAAACGTATATTATCCTTTATTTTTGCTATTTTTTTATTTAATAGTTGTACTACAGAAGAAATTGTAGAAGTACGAGAAAACTTTTTCGAAGCTTCTGCTTTTGAAATTGTTTTAGACTTTACACCTCAAAATGATTATTCATTTGTTGAACCCTATGGATTTGAAGTATTACCTAGTGATGTTACTTTAGTGTATATTTCTTGGGAAGTAGATAATGGGCAAGACGTTTGGCGATTGGTACCACAAACCGTAATTTTCGAAGATGGCAATGATTTGGTATATAATTACGACTTTACACAGAACGATGTGCGCTTTTTCCTTGAAGGTTCTAATTTAGATATACTCGGGCCAGAATGGACTGAAGCCCAAGCGTTCAGAGTGGTTGTTGTTCCAGCTCAAAATGTTGGGCGTGGTGGTGATTTTGAAAGCGTTGATTACAGCGATTTAGAAGCGGTAATGGAAGCTTACGATATTAGTGAGTTCCCAAAACGATAAGACTTTTTACATATTATAGACAACAGCTTTGATTAAAACCAAAGCTGTTTTTTTATATCCAAATCAAAATAAACAAAATGTATATTTGTGTACTACTAAATTAGTTATTACATGGAGTGCATTTCTGTTTTCGATATGCTTAAGATTGGCGTTGGCCCATCGAGTTCACATACCTTAGGACCATGGCGCGCTGCTGAACGTTGGATCAAAGAACTCAAAGACAAAAGTCGCTTTGATAAGGTGGAAAAAATTACGGTTGATCTATATGGTTCCCTATCACTAACAGGAAAAGGTCACGCCACTGATTATGCTGTAATGCTAGGTTTAAGTGGTGCTGATCCAGAGCGCATTCCCGTAGAAAGTATTGATGAAACCATAGCGAAAATAAAAAGCACTTCCTTGCTAAATTTTAATTGTGAACGAAAACTTCCTTTTGATGGAAAAGAACAAATTCGTTTTAATCGGAAGTTTTTGCCATTCCATGCCAACGGAATGACATTTTCAGCGTTAATAAATGGACGACACTATAAATCGACCTACTATTCCATTGGAGGCGGTTTTGTAGTGCAGGAAGAACGAAAAATTTCAAAAGCCAATAAAATAATTTTCTATTGTACGTTTCCTTACCCAATATCTTATGGTGACGAATTATTGAAATTTTGTGATCAATTGAATCTTCCAATTTCTGGTGTTGTTTTAGAAAATGAAAAATCCATTAGAGATAAAAGTTCCATTGATGTCGAGCTGAAACGTATTTGGAATACCATGTTAGAATGCATGTACACAGGTTGTCATACAGAAGGTCATCTGCCAGGTGGACTCAATGTAAGACGTCGTGCCTATGATATACATAAAAACTTAGTCGGTGATTATACCTATAACACTCCAGAGGAATGGTTGCAAACCATTAGAAAAACAGAAGTTAAATTTCGTCAGATTTTAAAATGGGTAAGTTGTTTTGCTCTAGCCGTAAATGAAGTGAATGCTTCCTTAGGTCGTGTAGTGACGGCTCCAACCAATGGCAGTGCAGGTGTAATTCCTGCTGTTTTGATGTATTATCTAGTTATTGAAAATCACGATGGAAATTTTGAAGACATCAAGCGCTTTTTATTAGTCGCCGGAGAAATTGGAAGTATATTCAAAAAAGGTGCTACAATAAGTGCCGCTATGGGAGGTTGCCAAGCAGAAATTGGAGTGTCTTCTGCAATGGCTGCTGGTGCGTTATGTGAATTATTAGGCGGAACACCTGAACAAGTCTTGGTTGCCGCGGAGATTGCTATGGAACATCATCTTGGACTAACCTGTGATCCTATTGGTGGATTGGTACAGATACCTTGTATAGAACGTAATTCCATGGGGGCTATTAAAGCCATTAATGCTGCAGAATTAGCCTTGGACACAGACCCAAATAATGTAAAAGTACCATTGGATAAAGTGGTTAACACTATGTGGGAAACTGCTAAAGACATGAACACCAAATACAAGGAAACTTCAGAGGGAGGATTAGCGGTTGGTGTTAATTTGACAGATTGTTAGTCTAGAATTTTTGACAACCTTTCTTCCGCCTTGTATCTACCAAATAAATAATCTTCCACGAGTCTTCTTCTTTCATCAATTGAAAGGAGTTTACACCGCAGTGACTAAACTTGTCTTGATACCAAAACTCGTAAGGTGTCCAGGCATTTGCCATATTACCGTCTACTCGTATACTAAAATCCAATAATTTTTCCTCAAAAGTTCTGTCCTTAGGAATACTAGCTATATTTTTTACAAATTGGTTATAACTGCTTTCTTGCAAAACTGTTTTTCCTTCCTTATTGATAGAGATGGACTGCATTGTAATATCTCCTTTTACCATAGATTTTAAAACTATGGTATCTTGCTTATGAAAAGCATTAAAGAATTCAATAATCGTTTCCTTTACAGCTTCTGTTTCAGATTTTTGGGCGTTTATTATCAATGTAGAACAAAAGACAAAAAGTAATATTACATATTTCATAGTTAAGAATTTGATTCAAAATACGCTCATAATCGTATTTCTAATATAGATTAAACAAAAGTTTAACAAATCTCATTATTTTTACAAGCACTAATCTGATCCATATGTCAACAGCTAAAAAAGAATATAAAAGAATTACCGTAAAGACACTCATAGACATGAAATCTAAGGGTGAAAAGATATCCATGCTCACTGCTTACGACTATACGATGGCGAAAATAGTGGATGGTGCAGGTGTTGATGTTATCTTAGTTGGTGATTCTGCCAGTAACGTTATGGCTGGTCACGAAACGACTTTGCCCATAACTCTAGACCAGATGATCTATCATGCGTCTTCTGTCGTTCGAGCAATAGATCGCGCTTTAGTGGTTGTAGATTTGCCATTTGGAACTTACCAAAGTGACCCTAAAGAAGCCTTGCGCTCTGCTATTCGAATTATGAAAGAATCTGGAGGCCACGCCGTTAAATTAGAAGGAGGCAAGGAAATCAAGGAATCCATTAAGCGCATATTAAATGCAGGTATTCCGGTTATGGGACATTTGGGACTTACACCTCAATCCATTTATAAATTTGGTACTTATACGGTAAGAGCAAAGGAAGAGCAAGAAGCACAACAGTTAAAAGAAGATGCCATAATGCTTGAAAAAGCAGGTTGCTTTGCTGTGGTGCTAGAAAAGATTCCTGCTGCATTAGCAAAAGAAGTTGCTAAAAGTATTTCTATCCCAGTTATTGGTATAGGCGCAGGTGATGGTGTGGATGGACAAGTTTTGGTATTACATGATATGATTGGCATGACGCACGAATTCAACCCACGTTTTTTACGTCGTTATATGAATCTTTATGAGGATATGACAAAAGCCATTGGTCAATATGTAGATGATGTGAAGTCTGAAGATTTTCCTAATGAGAAAGAGCAATATTAGTGATTAGTGAAAATTCGTGTAATTCGTGTAATTCGTGTAATTCGTGTCAAAAAAAATAATATCCAACAAAAACAACCTTCAAGTCTTACACGAAGACAACCACATCATAGTGATCAATAAACGTGCTGGTGATATTGTGCAAGGTGATAAAACTGGAGACAAGCCTTTGAGTGACATCGTAAAAGACTATATTAAGCATAAATACGACAAACCCGGCAATGTCTACTTAGGCGTTGTTCATCGATTGGACCGACCTACAACCGGCTTGGTACTTTTTGCAAAAACCAGTAAAGCACTTCCTAGACTGAATAAATTATTTGCCGAAAAAAAAGCTAAAAAAACCTATTGGGCCCTAGTCAAGGAGCAACCTCCAAAAACGACGGACACATTAACTCATTGGTTAATTAAGAATCCTAGAAATAATAAGTCAACAGCTTATAGCGAAGATATTAGTGGCAGCAAAAAAGCTATTCTCCATTATAAACTCATAAAAAAGCTAGATAATTTTTACTTATTAGAAATTGATTTAGAGACTGGAAGACATCACCAAATACGCTGTCAGCTGTCCAAAATTGGTTGTCCTATTAAAGGCGATCTTAAATATGGTTTTGATCGAAGTAATAAAGATGCGAGCATAAGCCTCCACGCGAGAACTTTAAAGTTTATGCATCCTGTAAAAAAGGAACATATAAGCATTACTGCCCCATTACCAAAAGATACGTTGTGGCAAGCCTGTGAAGACTAAATAATTTTATACGGATATTTCATTCGCAGTACAGTGCCCTTATCGTGTTCTGATTGTAATTGAAATTCAGCATCAATTAATTCTGAACGCTTCCTCATATTAGTCATTCCAGAACCTTGTTGCGCATTTTCCACGTCAAAACCAACACCATTATCACTGACTTCAATACCCAAGTAATCAGTATGGTAGGCTAATGCTACATTTAAGTTTTCAGCTTCTGCATACTTTAAAGTATTTGAAAAAAATTCTTGTAAAATTCTGAATAGAATGATTTCATCCTTTTTGTTTTCAAAATTTATCCTTTCTCCATTAATTGTAAGTTGAGCCTCAATTAATCCTGATTTGTTTAGGCGATGTATTTCGTTTTTTACACTAGCTTCAAATCCCAAATTTGTAATAACATCACTATTTAGAGATTTTGATAAGGCTCTCACTTCTGCTAAACTTTCCTTAAGAGCATCGGAAGCGTTACCCACTTTAGATTTTACGTCTTCCGACACAACCTTCGCCGCCGCATTCATTTGCATTGTTGCAAATGATAGTAATTGTCCAACATTATCGTGCAATTCCCTACCAACATGCTTTAAAGTCTCCTCTTGAATTTCTTGTTGGGTTTTTACTAGTTCTTCTTCAAACTCCTGTTGTTGTTTGAGCTTATCTAATAGAATTTTATTCTTTCGCTTTTGGAAAATGATAAAAAACAATATAACTAGTGTTGCAATAATTATAAGCACTACTATCATGTAGATAAGAAGATAACGCTCTGCTTCTGTGCTTACTATTTGGTTTCCGGTTTGCAAAATACTAATGCCGCTGATATTGATAAATAAAGAAAAATATTTAATGATAAATATATTTTATATTTTAAAATTATGTAGTTCCAATCATCTGATCTAAAGTATACTTCAAAAAAGTCCATTGGAATCATAACTAAAATCCACAAAAACATTATAATATTTAAATAAAAGTATATGGATTTGTAGAATAATACAATTTTTTCAGAACGCAAGATTTCGAATAAATAGACAACAATTGATAAAATAACGATCCAAAAGCTAGCTATCTTTAAAAATTGTTCATCAGGTTTAAAAATCAGTTCAAATCTAAATATTAGACACAATAAAACCTGCAAGAGGTATACATATAAACTGTATTTAAGAATTTTTTTTAATAAGTCATTACTCACAACTTTATAGTTTATCAAAACCATAAAAACTGATAACCCAACCCACCAAAAAATAGCATACCACCAGTAATTGCGCTCAATCAACGTATCTTCAATCAGATGAAAAAGATTGTTTTTGTATAAAATACTTGGGTAAGAACCTATAAAGTCAACTAAAAAAGCATAGATCAAAAAGAAAATTATTGCTTTTGCATGAGTATTCTTATATTTTCTAAGTAAAATTAATCCAGTTAAAACTGCAATAAACTCTACAGAATAGGTAATTAAGCTATAATTTTCCTTTACAAACTCATCCATTTTATGGTTTTATTGCGGATAGTTGTTACCAGGTGGACTCCCATGTCCTCCATTATTTAAACCATCGCCTCCTTTTATATCGCTACTACCTCCTTGAAATGTAAACACACTTCCTTTGGAGGTGTTTTTGGTACCCGTTGGTACGATAAACATGGTTGTTAAACCTGTTTCTCCATTCGAATCTGGATAAGCACCTAAATACACCCGTAAGCCATCCATAGTGTAACCCAATTCGCCCGCTTGGTTTTCGGCATAGTTGATATAGTTTTGAATATCTTCAATAGACCACCAAGACGATCGGTTGTCTCCGCCATCGGTCGATTTTTTAAAGAGGGAATCGTTAATGATTTTGTGTTTGATGTTGTACGCTTGATCTAAAGCTTTTGCTTCGCTTGGCTTTATTAAGCCTTTTGGTGCAGTTGGCGCCATTTGCATTGGGTCTACTTCCATGTATTGTGATCCTAAAAAATACATCGCTAAAGCACCCAGAATAATACCAACGATTAGTGGTCCGAGGTTTTTCATAATAAGTCTTAATTTAATTAATAGTTGACCCTAAAGTATTGAATTTCTGTATTAAAAAAAACTATTATTAATTATTTTCTTACAATTTTATACTTTTAGTCTAAACTTTACGCAACTTTGAGTTGTTCTTTGGCTTAATCTATTTATAGCTTTTTCAGTTAGCTGTAAGATCCTTGGATAGCCTCCGGTAGTTTGGCAATCGCGCATTAAAACAATGAGTTGACCAGATGGGGTCAATTGCACTGTTCCTGGCAATACTGGTGATGTTAAAATAGGCTTCAGGCTATTCGTAAGCAATGGCTCAAGTTGATAAGCCATTCTATTGTTAAGCTTTGATACCTCAAACTCATCACTCAATAATAGTTGTTTTTGGCTTTCTGAAAATTGATCGAATTCTGGGCCTTTGTAAGCCTCCAGTATATTGCTTTTGAACACCGAATCATTAAACTTTACAGAAGCATTTACTTTTTTAAAACTGTCACTATATTTTGAATACTCTAAAATATCGTCCTTAAAAATAACATTAGCTTTTGTTATTGGCGTATACTGACTTTGACTACCCAACGTATTGTCTGATTTAAGACCACCTTTTACGGCTAAATATGTTCTGAATCCATTAGTCGCTCTTCCAAAACTTAAAATATCATTGGCTCTAATTTGAATAATCGTATGCTGCCTTACATGCTCATCATTCAATTTAGGTGACATTATTGCTCCTGAAATGGCGATAAGTATTGGTGTGTAAAATTGAAAAGAACCACCAATCATGGTCATTTCAAGCACTGCTGCATCATCACTGTTTCCAAGAAGTGCATTTGCAAATTGACTAGAATAACTATCCATAACACCTGAAACTGGCACACCATACTCCCTAAAACCAAAACGTCCAGCATCTTGAATTGTGGTATAAAATCCAGGGTTTAAAACTTTCAACATTCTATAAAACAGGATTTAGTTGAAAAGATGATTTCGCTATTAGTTCCTCGATATTGAGATATTCGGATTTATCCACCGATACAAATTTCATACTATCTCCAGATTGGATAACGCATGGCGGACTTTGATTGATATCAAACAATTTAATTGGTGTTTTTCCAATAACATGCCAACCTCCAGGACTATCTTGTGGATAAATCCCTGTCTGTTTCCCACCAATGGCCACTGAACCTCTTTTGATATTCAAATTTGGAGTTGATTTTCTATCTAAAAACAATTTAAAATCCAATCCACCTAAGTATAAAAATCCAGGTAAAAAACCGATGAAATAAACCTTATAAACTGGCTTAGTATGTAGCTCAATAACTTCTGATTTTGAAAGCTCCTTATACTTTGAAAACTGCTCTAAATCAAAACCAAATTCTTTATCATAGCACACTGGGATTTCCCATATCTTAGATTTTATCTCATAAAATGATTTCTCGTCTTCATATAGTAATTTCAAGGCTAAAATTTCATCATTGAGGTTATCAATAGTAAAATCATAAATAATTAATATTGAGCTGTATGCATTTATTATATCAACTTTTTGTTTAATATATTTATTTTGGATTCGTTTTTTAAAATTCAATATACTTTTCAGGACATTTTCATCGATAATCGCTGGCCATTCTATTAAAATGGACCGTTCATTATACCTTAAAAATTTGAGATTATATTCCATAAAAAATTATTGAATATTGATATTATTTTTTGGCAATTCTTGACTGAGGTATCTCAAAATTTCCAATGCATTTTTAGTGTCACCATGCACACAAAATGTGGACGCTTTTATAGATACCTCTACTCCAGTTACGGTTTTAACATTTTGACCTTTTACCATATTTAATACATGACCCAAAACCTGATGCTTATCATTCAAAATTGCATTATTATTCTTTCTAGAAACCAATGATAAATCATCATTGTAGTTTCGATCCGCAAAAGCTTCATAAGTAATCCTTATTTCTTCTTCCCTAGCTAAACGTTCAATCACAGATCCATATGGCACATAAAGATTCGTGGGCAGCGCAATACTTTTAACAACCTCAATAATTACTTTTGCGGTCTTTTCATCTTTAGCCGCTAAATTGTAAAGTGCTCCATGAGGCTTTATATGATGCAATTGCACATTTTCAGCACGAAGTATATTTTGCAATGCTCTAATTTGCTGCTTTAAACTGGCATATAAATCAGCGGCCGGCATATCCACAACAACTCTTCCAAAGTTTTCTTTATCAGGAAACGATGGATGCGCACCTATTTTCACCTTATGCATTTTTGCTAATCGCACAACATGCGCCATCGTTTGCAAATCTCCAGCATGGCCTCCACAAGCAATATTACAAGATGATAAATACGCCATTAGATCAGACTCATTATTTAAACCCTCGCCGACATCTGCATTAATATCTACTAAATAACTGTTCATTAGATTATATTAAAAACACTCAATATTCCTTTTGTACCAAGAAAAACGGAAATTATAATAATGATAATTCCAAAAATATTCTGTAGTCTAGAGTTTTTATAATTACCTAAAACTGAAGACTTATTCATAACCCAGAGCAAAAAGATGGCTATTATAGGCAACAACAATCCGTTAGCAACTTGAGCAAATTTTATAATCTCGATAGACTTAAAACCAATGGTCGAAAACAGTACTCCTAAACCTAGTATAAACATCCAAACCATTCTGAATCTTAAAGATCTTAGATTAGTCTCCCAACCTAAACAACCACTAGCAACAAAGGCTGCGGCCAAAGGCGCTGTTATTGCACTTGTAACACCCGCGGCAAACAAACCAATGGCGAGAAAGTACTTAGCATTAACACCAAACAAAGGTTCTAATCCTTTAGCTAGATCAGAAGCATTGGATATATCTTGTTCTGGAATTGCTGAAGCAGATACAATAATGCACATAGACACCACACCACCAAGAATTACGGCTATAATAGTATCCTTTCTAGCATATTTTAGGTCGGATTCATCTTTCCATTTGGTCTTGGCTAAAGAGGCATGTAAAAATAGATTATAAGGCACTACAGTTGTTCCAATAAGTCCAATTATGGTTAGAATACTTTTATTTGGAAAACTTGGAACAAAAACGCCTTTTAGAATTCCTATGACATCAGGCTTTGTTATTAAAGCAGTAATCAAGAAAGCCAAACTCATTAATATGACCAATCCTACCAAAAAACGCTCTAATACTTTATAATTTCCAATATAAAGAAACATAAACGCAATACAACCAATAATCAAGGGCATCATCCTAAGATTAAAGCTACCAATATCTAAAGAAGAATTACCAAAAAGCGTTTCCATTCCCAATGCTCCTCCGCTAATGTTTCCAGCTTCATAGGCAGCATTTCCTACAACAATGGCACTGATAATCAAGAACAAGGCGAAACCTTTGACGAATGGATTCCTAATTTCCTGCCTAATGATTTCCGAAAGTCCTTTTTGAGACACAACGCCTAACCTTGCTGCCATTTCTTGCAAAACAATTGTGGCAATAATCGATAACACCATAGCCCAAAGCAAAGCGTATCCAAAATTTACACCAGCAAGTGTGCAGACTGTTACTGTGCCCGGACCTATAAATGCTGCCGCCACTAAAGGCCCTGGACCTATATTTTTAAAGAATTTCTTTATCATTCACTAATAGAGTTCAAAGCATAAATGGCAAAACTACCTAACCAGTGACCACCTTCATAACTATCACCCACAATACTCGGCAATGAATAATTAATGTGCTTATTGGCAACATTCTTAAGATGTTTAAATTCTAATAAATCTTTCGCGATGAAATTCAAACTCCACGCTCTAGAAAAGTTAACACCATCAAGATGCACTAACTTACCGTCTGTCCTATCAGAAACTTTACCAGTTTCAATGGAGAATGATTTGTCCTTTAGCTTAGGAAGAAACTCATCTATCCAAATCTTAAACTCATCTTCTGATAACACACGCTTCATTAAGGCAGCTTCCTCTAGGCAAGGTGACAAAAAATCGAAACCACTAGGCTCCCAACCTAATGGACAAGACTCATCATTCATATAAAAATCTTTGGCCCTTTGCTCGATTAGTGATCTTAATTCTTCATGCCCAACTGCAACTGCATAGTCATAAGCAAAGCTAAGTCCAAAAGCCGTGTTGGGATGTTCACCAACTCTAATTGGATAATTCAGTTTTGGCAAAAATTCTATATAACGTTCCACAATTACTTCCGTCAAAGGTTGCAGATTACCTGTTAATTGCCGCGCTAAAGCGCTATCCCATTTATGTAGTTCCTCTGCAAGCTTTAGCAACCAAGCCCAGCCATAAGTGCGTTCGTAGGATTTGTTATGTTTTCCATGGAAATAGTCTACTTCCTGTGCTATGTTTTCTTTTGATATACTGCTGGAAAGCCAATCTTCCATTTCTACTTTTTTTTCCAAATCTGGAAATTGACGCAACAGACTTACCATACTCCAATGTCCATGTACTGCAGAATGCCAATCGAAGCACCCATAGAACGCGGGATGCAACTCTTTTGGTGATTTCAAATCTTCATTATCACCGAGAGTTTGCCCAAGTTTATTAGGGTATTCAACATCCACACAGGCCAGCGGGAGTTCTGCCAGACGATTGGCCTGCCCTAGGTTTAAGCTAGGTATTTTAACCTTTTCGATTATGGTTTCCGCATCCGTGGCCGTATTCTTTTCAGACTCTTTACAAGCCAAGAGCAAAATCAACAGGAATACTAAATAGCTATATTTCATCTGTTTTTTTATTGTTTTTCAATGGTCAGATGGAATTCGCCAATAACCATCTCGAATAGTATCAAGATTTGTTCTGGCTCATTTCATACAGAATCAATTAATTAGTCAAGTAAAAATACACTAAAAAGTAATTTTATGTAATTTTTAAAAGCTTGAGCCTATAAATACTAATAATACTACTTATATTTAGTCATAATTTTAAATTAGCTGTTAAAACATATAAATGTCGTCTGAAACTAAAAAAAAATGGATTAACACCTTAAAATTCTTTGCTGCCTATCTCGTGGCAGCTTGGACGTTCCTGCAATTTGTAGATTGGGTTTTAAATCGTTATAGTATTTCTCCATATTGGGTGGATATTTTACTATGGTTCTTTATTGGCATTAGCCCATCATTACTCATATACCTATACCATCAAGAACGTTTGAGTAAACGCATATTAAAACTACGCGAGAAAATATTCATCCCTCTTAATGTCATTCTGTTAATACTTGCCCTTTATTTCGGTTTTGGGAATAGTGACCTAGGAGCTACTACTAAAGAAATTAAGTATACCGATGATCAAGGTCAAGCACAAAAAGAGATTATAACCAAAGAAGAATTTAGAATTGGCGTGCCCATATATGGCTTTAAAAACTTAAGCAAAGACGAATCTCTTTATTGGATGCGCTATGGTATTGGTAGTTTACTGGTAGAAGACTTATACCAAAATAAGAGCCTCAGCCCTTCCTTTGGTTATTATATGGATACATCAACTAAAATAGAAGATGCCTCGCTCTTTAACGACTTTTATATAGATGGGAATTATAAAAAAGAAGGTGATAATTATGTCATAACCGTTTATAAACGAAAGGCAACAAACGGAAAGAAACTAAAAGAAAAAACCTTCACTGGACCTGATTTTTTACTGCTAATTGATGAAATAACCGTTTTCATAACTGAAAATTCTGGTTTTATAGAAACTAACCAACTACGTTATTTAGACTACCCTGTAAATGAGTTTATGAGTGATTCTCTCAACGCCATAAAAGAATATGTAGATGGGAATTATAGTAAAGCCGTTGCGATTGACAAGGAATTTGCATTAGCCTATTTGGAATATGCCAAAAGATCCCTAAGAATTAGCAGAGGCAAATTAGAGGTACAGGATTTAACGGATAAAGCCTTTGAAAACAGAAATAAGCTACCACTACAAAGACAGCTAGAAGTTCATATACAACGTAATTTGGCCTATGAAAATTTTGATGATGCAGCGAGGCAAGTTAAACTGCAGTTGGAAGTAGATCCGCACAACCCATTTTACAATGATGTTTTATTTAGTATTTACGGTGAAACAAAACAAACCGATAAATTTCTTAAATCCTCAGAGCGGTTGTTTGACATGGATCAGAATGCAGAAACAGGAACGGACCTTGCTGTAGCCGCTATGGTCAATGGTGATGATGATAGACTAATAGATGAAATAAAAAAATACGAGATCATAAGCCCCAATTTAAAACTGTTTAGACTTCAACCCTTATTGTTTAAGAAAGAAGTTAAAAAAGCCGAAGTACTTTTAGAGGACATAAAAACACTAAATTCTAGTTATAAAAATAGAGCAAGTGTTTATGATTCCGTTGTTTCATATTTGAAGCAAAATGGATATGATATCTCAAAGTTTAAAAAGTTTGAAGGCACTTATCGGTCTAGTCTAAACGAACAAGTTCATACATACTGGATTGAAAACAATAGACTGATACAATATGTAAAGAATCAAATGATGGATGCATTTATTCCCGCAGGAGAAAACGCTGTTGTTTCGGGCTTTATAAATAACGAAACCTATAAAGCTGATTTAGTATTTACCGATTCAGGAAAACCAATTGGCATAAATTTCAATGTTGTTAATTACCGTAATACCAACACCTATTGGTACTGGAAAGAAGATGAGACCATACAAAAAGCCCACGAAGCTTTTGATAATGGGGATTTGGAAAAAGCTGCAAGTCTATATAGCATTGCTCTAGAAGAAAATCCTAAACATGCCTATTTGAAAAATTATTTACAACATCTTTCCTACGTAAAAGAAACGGATAAAGATTCTTTGCTAAAGCAGCACGAGCGTTTTACCGGAAGTTATGGTCCACGAGAATTTTGGATAGAGGATCATAAGTTTTTCTATAAGCGTAAAAGCGAAACGGTAGATTTACCACGAGTAGAACTCTTGGCTATTGGCGAAAATACATATATGGATTTAACAAGATCAAATACATTGATGCTTTTTGAAACTACTGACAAAGGTAAACTAGCTTCTGTATCCCACTCGTTTAATACGGAAAAATGGGAATGGGAGCCTACCGTAGGAGGTGAAAATTATTTTGAGAAAGATTAATAAGTCATTTCGACCAACTTATAGAATTTGTCGTCATCTATTAAATGGCGTTCTCAAAGGTATTTCTAATTAACAATTAATTTCAGAATTTGTATTGTATCCCAAACAAAGCTCTAAACTGGGCGTTTTTAAAATTCTGATTGTTAGTG
Source organism: Winogradskyella flava (assembly GCF_014243395.1). Classification (GTDB taxonomy): domain Bacteria; phylum Bacteroidota; class Bacteroidia; order Flavobacteriales; family Flavobacteriaceae; genus Winogradskyella; species Winogradskyella flava. Next base: position 556,297 of record NZ_JACLCP010000002.1, read on the forward strand.
TTAATAGGTTTTTCAAAATAATTATAGCTCGGCTCTAGAAACAGGTTCATCTTTTTGGTGAATTCGTACGAGATATTAGAATTTATAGTTGCTCCAAAAATCGTCGAATCGACCCCAAGGCTTTCACCTATTTGATTACCATTCAAAAACGCCCTATTATCCGTCAAGAAATTGACATTACCACCAATACCAAGCGACACCGTATACTTTTGTTCTTTAAGCAAAGCATAAGAAAACTCCAATGGCACCTGCACATAATTTAATTGTTGCTCCAAAGTCCCCTCATCAACACCAGGTTCAAAAGTAGAAAAATCATTAGCTAATCCCGGAGAAAACAAAAAGGATATAGTTTCATTATTTACAAGGACAGAGCCACTATTTTCAGATAAGGATACATCAGACGTTGCATAAAGGACATTGTTTATTTCTTGGCCTAATACATTCTTTCCAACACCAGATTTCACCATCCATCTGTCCGAAATAGCATACCCAACTTTTAAGGCATATATAAAGTCATTTTGAGTAGCTGTATTTACAGAGGTGTTTTCAATAGACCCTTTGGACGTCATATTAGACAATCCGCCCAAAACTTCCAAAGACCATTTTGCGCTTGGTATTATTTCGATACTTGTGCTGTCACTTAAATCCTCAGCTGCAGCCATAAGTTCTTTCGCTAGATCTAGAGCCGGCTTTTCGTTGTTTTTTGAAATAGAATCATTACTTGCTATTACTTTGTCTTTGTCGGATTGGACTAGACGTTCATTGTTCTTTTGCAAGTTTGGATGTTCCTTGTTATTGGCTTTATCATTTGTTTCCTTTTCAATATTCTGGGCATAGCTTTTATTATGGCTAGCAACTTCGTCTTTCTTGTATGATTTTTTATCATAAATACTTTTAGAAGTTTGATGCTCCTTTTGATTCTTCTTTAATAGTTCAGAACTATTTGATTGTTGTTTTTGATTCTCATTATGAATTGATGAATTTTCCTCAATGTCAGCTACTTTAGGCACAGTGCCGTCCTTGATATCATCTGCAACTGTCGTGTTATCTATTTTAGTAGTCTGAGTCTCTGATTCATCTATGGCATTGTCGTCTGCGGCATGCTCTACATCTGTAACTTTTATATCAGATTTATTATTAGGCATCAAATCATCCGTCATTATATATCCCAAAAGGAGTACCAGAATTGCTGCAGCTGAACCCCAAAACCAAATGATTCCTCTCCTTTTCTTTTTAGGATGAAGTCTCGATTCTATTTGGTCCCATAGCTCTTTAGGAGGTTCCTTTGAGAATGCTCCTAATTCACTATAGACCTCTTCAATATTATCTTTCTTCATGATACTTTTTCTTTAATTTCTCCAATAATATTTGACCTCAACACCCTTTTTGCCCTACTCAACAATGATTTTGAGGTTCCAACTGCCATATTTAGTTTATCTGCTATTGTTCTATGATCACAACCTTCAAAAACATAAAGATTAAACACCATTCTATAATTATCTGGCAATTGTTGTATATGTTTTAATAATTCATCTTGAGATATTACAGTATTACTTTCATTAGCCACATCCTCGATCTCATTGTTTAAATCAGAATCTTCAATCGCAACATGAAGACGTCGACTTTTGTTTCGCAAAACTTCAAGTGCTTCATTAATAAAGATGCGCTTTGCCCATCCCTCAAAACTTCCTTTATATTTAAATTGATTTATTTTTTGAAATAAAGTGACAAAAGCGTCCTGAAATACATCATCTGCCTCTGCTTTATTTTTCATATATTTTAGACAAATACCATACATAACAGGAGAAAGCAACATGTATAATTCACGTTGCCCTTCCCGATCTTTCTCAACACATTTTTGTATGAGTATTCGTAGTTCTTTATCCAAGCGTATGCTAGTCTATATGTTAATTAAGGTTTTTCTTATACGGTAGAAAAAGGAGTTTAATTCAATTCAGATAAATACAAATTAGTCTAATTCTAAAATTGAATAGTACTAATAAGTTCCAATTCAAAATCGTTCACATAATTATACTGATGGATTACATTTTCTCCAACTGCAATTAAATGGGACGATAAAGGAATGACATCTTTAGAATTACCGTCATAGGTGTTTTCCAATACTATGTTATTAGGGTTTTGAGCATCGAACACATTTATGCCATCGTCATTACAAACGTATAATACATTGTCCTTAATACCTAATCCATAAGGGCTAGACAAAAAGTATGTAGAATACTCCGTAGGTGCTGTGATATCCGAAACATCAATGATATTGACTTGGTCTTCAATTGAACCGCAAGCGTTTCCTCCTCTAACAGTTATATATGCCGTGCTGCCTTCGACCACAACAGGATCACAACCTGTGGCATGTAGAAAAGATGATGTATAGACTGGATTAAACTCATCCTGCAAACCGACAATATGCATACCGTTCGTAGCACCAATGAACAAGTAATCGTTTTGTATAAATGTCGTTTCCAAAACAGCAGCACCAAACCAACTTTCCATATAGGTCACTGATGTTGCTGAAATCGCATTATAATCCGTGATATCGAATGTAAACAAGGCATAATCGTCTAAGGTATATAGCGCGTTATTATAAATCTGGAATTTTGCATAAGAACCACCTGTACCAATAGTATTAGATGGAACGGCATTATCAAAAGCTCCAAGAAATATATCCACACTGTTCCAATTAAATATATCCTCATTATTATCTGCCTCAATCCTTTCCATCTGAATCGTTTCATATCTAGCAACAAATTCATCCTCATTCGCCGGATATTCATTTCTAAAATATGAGACATCTTGAGGATATGTGGCATAATAAGACAGCATATCTTCTTCTGTATTAACTAGTTGAATATCCATGACGTTGCTAATATCAAACACCACTAAATCCATAAAATTATCGGCATAAAGAATATTATTCTTTATAGAAATATCATTAACACCCTTTAAGGCTATAAATGCCATATTTTGCGGGTTTTCAGGGTTTTGATTATTAAAAATATGAATTCCTGAATATTGTGCTATATAAAGCAACAAGTCATTATAGACATAAATCTTACCATCGGAATTCGTAGGTTCAGGACCTTTAATCTCAATCGAGTTTCTAAAATCAGCTTTAGACTCTATCACTGGAACTACTACGTTGACCGGATCAAGAAAACCATCACCATCATCCTTATTACAATTTGTAAGCTGTAAGCATGTTAATACAACTAAAACCAAGGGTAAAATTTTATGTTTCATCTTATTTAAATTTAATTAGCTTTTACTTATTAGATGAAAAAAATATAAAAGGTTGCAGTGTATTATAAAAAAATTATCCCAACCAACCCTCTCTATCCAAACTTCTATATTGTATGGCTTCCGATATATGATTTCCTAATACACTTTGAGAACCCTCTAAATCCGCTATAGTTCTCGATACTTTTAAGATCCTATCATAAGCCCTAGCTGAAAGGTTTAGACGTTCCATGGCGGATTTAAGCAATTGCAAAGAAGCTTCATCTAATTTACAATATGCACGGATTTGCTTGGTGTTCATCTGCGCATTGTAATGTACACTATCCAGATCCTTAAAACGTTGCGTTTGTAATTCTCGCGCTGCCGTCACACGTTTTCTGATATCGACTGATGATTCCCCTTTTCTATCGTCAGACAATTTTTCAAAAGGCACAGGAGTCACTTCAATATGAATATCAATACGATCTAATAAGGGTCCAGAAATTTTACTTAAATAGCGTTGCATTTCTGCAGGACTAGAGGTCACAGGAGCATCTGGGTCATTAAAGTAACCTCCGGGACTTGGATTCATACTTGCCACCAACATAAAAGACGATGGATAGGTGACCGTAAACTTGGCTCTGGAGATGGTCACTTCCCTGTCTTCCAAAGGCTGACGCATTACTTCCAAGACCTCACGCTTAAATTCAGGTAATTCATCTAAAAACAATACACCGTTGTGCGATAAGGATATCTCACCTGGTTGTGGATAACTTCCCCCTCCTACAAGCGCAACATTTGATATGGTATGATGTGGACTACGAAAAGGCCGCTGTGCCATTAGACCAGCATGTGCCTTAACACGACCAACGACTGAATGAATCTTAGTCGTCTCTAAAGCTTCGTGCAAGGTCATTGGCGGCAATATTGAGGGCAGTCGTTTCGCCAACATGGTCTTGCCAGAACCAGGAGGACCAATCAAAATAATATTATGGCCACCTGCTGCTGCAATTTCCATACAGCGTTTTATACTCTCTTGCCCTTTGACATCTGCAAAATCAAACTCAGGAAAATCCAAGTTTTTATAAAACTCCTCTCGTGTATTTATTATAGTTTCTTCCAGAAGTTCACCCTTATCAAAGTGGTTAATGACTTGTGTGATATTATCCACACCATAGACTTTAAGATCATTAACGATTGCTGCTTCCTTAGCATTCTGCCTTGGTAAAATAAAGCCCTTAAACCCCTCTTCCCTTGCCTTAACGGCAATTGGCAAAGCACCTTTAATGGGTTGCAAACTGCCATCCAGAGACAATTCGCCCATAATAAGATAGTCCTCTAAATCTTCAGCTTTAATTTGATTGGATGCTGCCAGTATGCCTATAGCCAACGTTAAGTCATAAGCAGAACCCTCCTTACGTAAATCGGCAGGTGCCATATTTATCGTGATTTTTTTACCTGGAATACGATACCCATTATTTTGAAGTGCAGCCGCAATACGATAATTGCTCTCTTTTATCGCATTATCTGGAAGTCCTACTAGATGATACCCAATTCCCTTATCTACATTGACCTCAACGGTTACTGTTGAAGCCTCCACACCAAAAACGGCACTAGCGAATACTTTTTTGAGCATAGATGATTAGTTTTCTTAAATCTACAAATTAAACTTGATTTATAAAATCCAAAGCACGCCATTCATTATAATAAATATTCCCTTTATTGATAAAGCCAACATGCCCTCCATATTTTGGCATTTCTAAATTCAAATTAGAGTTTTGCTTGGCTTCTATTACTGGATAGCAGCTTTCGGATAAGAATGAATCATTAAGCGAATTTATAATTAATGATGCAACTTTTATATTCGGTAGAAATTGTAAACAACTTGCTTTATCGTAATAGTCGTAAGCATCTTTAAAGCCATGTGCTTTTGCAGTATAGACATGGTCAAAGTCTATTAAACTTTTTATTGAATTAAAATCCGTAACCGATATGTTTTTAGGGAATTGTATTAATTTTGGTTTTAACTTATCTTTTAAATGTTGCAAAAACCGAATAGCGTAGTGTTTGTTTTTTAAACTTAGCAATTCATCACAAGATCCTTTTAAATCGCATGGTGTAGAAATTGCGATTACGGCTTTGATTTCGCTTGGAATATCCTCGCGCTCACCAATATATTTTAGAGCCATGTTAGCACCTAAACTGATGCCTTTGATGTAAACATCGTTATACTGGTTCTTCTCCAAAATATAATTGACCACAGCTTCTAAGTCTTCGGTTGCACCAGAATGATAACTGCGATACAACAAATTAGATTCACCACTACAGCCTCTAAAGTTAACCGCACAAGCATCAATACCATTATCATTGAACAATTTTGCTGTTCCTGTGATATACGGACGCTGTGCATGCCCCTCTAATCCGTGCAATAGAATAATAACCTTATTAGACTCTTGTTCCGCATAGCTCCAATCTAAATCCAAAAAATCATTATCTGGTAAAGTTACGCGTTCTCTTGTTTGGTCAACACCTTGAACTTTTCTTGCTAATCCAGAAAATACGGTGGACACAAAGCTTGTCTTTGCCCAAAATGGTGGTTTGTATGTGGATTCTATGATTGGCATTTGTTTAGTTTTCAGTCAGTTCGAGTGAATTTCAGTTTTTGAGAAAACTGAAATTTGTATCGAGAACTAATTCGTACCTCAGAAATCACTCGAAGTGACATAAATTTAGATTTCAAGATTAGTAAATTTAAATGTATTACCGTCAAATAAACCTATGTCACTTAACTTCAAAGATGGAATTACCAATAAGGCCATAAAAGACAAACTCATATATGGCGCATGGAGTGTGCTTCCCATGTCTTTAGCCATAGTGTCCAATTCAGCATATTGCTTTCCAATAGTCTCTGCATTTTGATCACTCATTATGCCTGCTACAGGAAGCGGAACTACTTTCTCTTGAGTATCGCTGATGGCACATATCCCTCCTTTATTTTCAATTAACAGGTTGACCGCTTTACAAATGGCTTCATCAGAAACGCCAACAGCAATGATATTATGGGAGTCATGACCTACAGAAGACGCAATAGCACCTTGTTTCAATGCAAAATTTTTGATAAATGCTATTGCTGGCTTGTCATTCTTGTAACGATTGACGACTGCCATTTTCAAAATATCACTTTCGATATTAGACACTAGATTACCATTCTTAATCGTTGCTTTTTCGACGATCTCATTGGTCACCAACTCACCATCTAGACATTCAATGACTCTAATTTGTTCGGTATTTGATTCAAATCTAAAATCTTCTATATACTTTTTATCTGTATTGAAGTTATTTAAATTTTTGAAGTCAACATGCTTTATTTTTGAAATTCCATGATCATAAACTAAATCTCCATTGATATACGTTTGAAGCGTTCTAAAGGTTTTTAAATCCTCAACCACAATACAATCTGCTGCATCACCAACATGTAATAATCCGACATCCAAACCATAATGCTTTACTGGATTGACGCAAGCTGCCTGAAGCACTTTAAACACATCTATCCCTTTGGCCACTGCTCTAATGCATAGTTCATTAATATGTCCCAATAATAAATCATCAGGATGCTTATCATCACTACAGAACATCATGCTTGCATAATATTCTTCGAGTAAATCGATTAGCGCATTAAAGTTTTTAGCAGCACTACCCTCTCTAATGATGACTTTCATGCCCTTTTGCAATTTCTCTAAACCCTCTTCGTAAGTAAAACATTCATGGTCAGTAGATATACCTGTAGCAATATATTTAGATAAATTATCGCCTCGTAATCCTGGAGCATGACCATCAATAGGCTTATTGTAATGCTTTGCCCATTCTATCTTTTTTAATACTTCGGCATCATCGTAGAGAACGCCTGGATAATTCATCATCTCGGCTAAATAGGTAATGTCAGGATTAGCCAATAAGCTTTTAATAGCATTAGAATCTATGACTGCTCCTGCAGACTCAAAACTGGTTGCAGGCACGCAACTAGGTGCTCCAAAATTGAATTTAAAAGGTGTCTGCTTTCCGTTCTCAATCATAAATTCAACACCCTCAACTCCAAGTACATTCCCAATCTCATGTGGATCTGAAACCGTAGCTACAGTTCCATGGGTAACGGCAACTTTTGCAAACTCAGAAGGTACCAACATAGAACTTTCAATATGTATATGTGCATCGATAAATCCCGGTAAGATGTAATGGTCTTCTTTGCAGTCTCTTTCTTCTATAGAGATTATCTTGCCATTTTCAATGGTGACTTCGCCTTTGAAGATTTTGCGATTTGGTACATCTACTATATTGCCTTTTAGTTTCATATAATGCTGTAAAACATGGTTCTCGATACATCCCGACTTATAAAGTCGGGACACTCAAACTGACATTGTTTTATTACTTTAACCCTATTTTTAAAATTTGTTTCGTATTGTCAGTTACCCTAAATCGATTATCTGCTCTTTTACCAACTACCCAAACAATCGCGTTATCAGTGGTTAAAACCCAAGTGTTCTCCTTAGCTACTGGTGACATTTTTTCATCCTTAAGGTACTTGCTTAGCTTTTTCTTTCCTTTCATGCCAAACGGACAAAATACATCTTCTTTTTGCCACAGTCGAAGTTCTAATGGAAAATTCAATTGTTCCCTATCGACATAGATGGTATTTTTAGAATTGTCCAAAACAGCATCAGCTTCAGCAAAACATAAGATTCCCAGAGGTGTTTCAACTTTTTCATCGAAACTAGAAATAACAAAAGATGCCTCATCTTGCTCAGAATGACAATCAGTCAAAATTAAAAACTCACGATGTTTTATAAGTCTGTGCGAAGTCGACTTAATATATTTACCTGTTTCTGCATTCAATAAATCAACCAGATCATTCCACTCCGTAAATCCATAATCCTTAAGCATTTCAAATAAATAGGCTTTTGGATTATTGACTTTCTTAAATTCCGCGACCTTATAGGTAACTCCTTGCTCATCAATATTTACAATAGCGCGCTTAGCTACTGCATTTAAGCTTTCTTCTACAATATCTGCAGTGTCATTAAGGTGCTCCAATGTATTTTGAAAACTGTCCAACAGTTGCGGATTAATCTCTTTTAAAATCGGCACGACTTCGTGACGCAATTTGTTTCTTAGGTATTTTCGGGAGGTGTTACTGCTGTCTTCCTGCCATTTGATATGATTCGCTTTAGCATAAGCTTCTATTTGTTCTCTAGAAAACTGAAGCATAGGTCTTACAACATTAACATTGATTTCAGGAATTCCTGTTAGCCCATTTAAGCCAGTGCCACGCGTAAAGTTGATTAAAAATGTTTCGAGATTATCATCGGCATGATGTGCCGTTAAAATATAGTCAAACTCAAGTTGTTCTGCCAGCTCATTAAACCAATCATAACGCAATTCTCGTGCTGCCATTTGTATTGAGCGTTTATACTTCTTGGCATAAACTTCTGTATCAAATTTTTGAATAAATACCTCAACATCCAAAAGTTCGGCTAATTCCAGTACGAAGTCCTCATCTGCATCGCTCTCTTTTCCCCTGAGATTAAAATTACAATGTGCCAGTGCGAAATCAAGGTCGAGACTTTTGCATAAATAAGTCAACGCCACACTATCTATGCCTCCAGAAATGGCGATTAAAAGCTTACCGTTCTTTAGAAAAGAAAACCTCTTATTAATATGAACTTGAAATTCCTTAAGCACATATCAAAGTTATCGAAATTAAGGTTTACGATACAACTATTCCATTATTAAATGTGACAATTATTCCACGCTGAAAAAAAAGTGCCCTTCCGTACCTGTTCTGGTAAAAATATCTTCACAGTTTTGGAATCTAATCCTATTGTCCAAAGTATTATAGGGACCGAAGATATCCGAATTATTTGTTCCTTCAATGTTAAAATTGTTATTGAACGTATTGACAATACAATAATCTCCCGGAGTACTAACTGATAGTCCCAACCTGTAGTTATAGGTTTGATTATCCGCTGATAACACTGGAATAACTGTAATAGCCTCAAGACAACTCACAATATTAAAGCCTTCTCCCAAAGTATAGCTGACCGAATAGTCTTGTGCTATTTCTGCATTTAAGTCGCCTAATTCACTATTTAACTTTAATATAAACATCCCTGATGCAAATTGCTCAGGGTTGTCAACAGCTTCTAGCTCTTCGTCCTCATCGCAAATATCAAAAAGTAAGGCAGAGGTTTCTGCGTTTAACCATATGGTTTCATCTGCAGGATATACCTCAGTGTTATTTTCTATGTTAAGCGTATAAGTTTCTGGTTCTGAATACCCACAAACCAAGTCATCCTCTTCACATAGAACAGCAAACAAACAAGGGGCAAGAACTAAAAATTTTAAATGCTTTTTCATTGAGTTTATGTTTTTTTATAGATGGCGAAAGCGTAAAAAGGTTGCGTCAAAATTAATGCTAATTTTCAAGAACCTCGCGCATGGCCTTTGCTTTTATTAAGCATTCTTCATATTCTTTTAAAGGGTCACTCTTTGCGGTAATCGCACTACCCACCGAATATGAGATATACTTCTTTATGCTATTGTAGAGAATACTTCTAATGACCACATTAAAATCGAAATCGCCATTTGGTCTAAAATAACCCACCGAACCAGAATATAATCCACGTTTAGTGTCTTCTAAATTTTCAATAATTTTCATTGCTGAAATTTTAGGAGCGCCTGTCATGCTCCCCATAGGAAAGGTTGTCTTTAAGACATCTACAGGCTTTACATCATTTGACACTTTTGATGTTACTGTAGAAATCATTTGATGCACCTGCAAGAAAGAATAGACTTTACAAAGCTCCTCAACTTTCACACTTCCCTTTAGTGCTGTATGCGACAAGTCATTACGTACCAAATCCACTATCATAATATTTTCACTACGTTCCTTTTCGTCTTTACTTAAATTCTCAGCAAGTGTTTTGTCTTCGGCACTATCTAAAGATCGCTTTGCAGTTCCTTTTATGGGCTGTGAAATCAACTTTTCGCCATCCCTTTTTATGTAACGTTCTGGTGAGGCTGACATCAAATACTTATACTCCATTTTTAAAAATGTGGCAAATGGTGGTTTTGAAATCGTATTGAGCTTGTGAAATGTTTCCAGTGGGTTTATTGTACTGTCTTCGGCATAAAACTCTTGACAAAAATTAGCTTCATAAATATCACCTCTTTGTATATGGGCAAGCATTTTATTGGCTTTTTCGAAATACTCATCTTTATGAATTCTAAGTTTGATTTTTATTGCATCTTCAGACCTCTCGACAAGGACCGAAGTAACAGCGTGAATTGATATTAAATCTTCTTCTATTTCATCATCAACCACTTTTAAATATTGAATCTCAACTTGATTATCTCTAAATAGAAATAGTTTCTTGGGCTGAAAAAAATACAATTCAGGAAAGTCAAGACCGTCAAAATTATTCGATGTCAAGGTTTCAGTAGCATTCTTTAAATCATATGTAAGGTAGCCAAAAATCCAATCCTTTGTTGTGGTTTGATACTCCTGCAAACGGTTAAAAGCATCAAAGCAATCTGTTTTTAGGCTTGTAAAAGCATCCACAGCTAAAATGGCATCATAACTACTGTATTTATCCTTGTGATTATTGGAGTCTAACCAAACAACATCATCAAATTGCTGTGCCCAAAGCAATAATTGCTTTTTAAAATCTTCAGGTTTTTTTAGTGAATGCTGTACTTTAGTTCTCAAAAGCTCTTATTAATGTGGTAAAAATAAATAGAATACTTTTTAATTGTGGAAGAATTGTATATTTCAATAAAATAATATCTATGTACAGCCTAAAAAATGATCAACTTAGAATACGCATTAAGCATGAAGGTGCCGAACTTTGTAGCATCACGAGTGTAACATCTAATCTTGAGTTTTTATGGCAAGCAGACCCTAAGTTTTGGGAAAGCCATGCTCCCAATCTATTCCCAATAATAGGTGTTATGAAAGATAATACCTACTATGTTAACGGAAAGGCCTATAATATGCCAAAGCATGGTTTTGTTAGACATAATGAATCTTTTGAAGTTGTATCTAAGTCGGACACAAAGATGACTTTTAAACTTAATTCTAATAATGAATTAAAAGTATTATACCCATTCGATTTTGAATTTTTATTAACGTATGAACTTATTGAAAATGCATTACACGTGCACCACTCAGTAAAAAATCTAGATGACAAAACCCTATACTTCTCCTTAGGCGGCCATCCTGCCTTTAATTGTCCATTGCATGAAAATGAGCATTACACAGATTACGTTTTAAAATTTGAAAATTCCGAGACCAGTCGATCTTATATTCTAAATATGGCTTCTGGTTTAGTGACTGATAAAACAAAATCCGTATTTACAAAGTGTGATGAAATCGAATTACAGCCAGATTTATTCAATGAAGATGCCTTAATATTTAAAGATCTTAGCTCAAGAAAAGTCACTTTAAAGCATAAAGAAAAGGGTAATATATTATCAGTAATTTTTGACAAATTTCCGTATCTAGGTATTTGGGCAAAGCCCAACGCACCCTATGTTTGTATCGAGCCTTGGATAGGTATTGCAGATTCAGAAAACACTAACCAACAGCTTTCTGAAAAGGAAGGCATTGTAGCCTTGAAGTCTAATTCAACTTTTTCTGCCACATATAGTATCGAAATAGACCAAACCCATTTGGTCTAAGTAGATTATAAATGGTAGCTTTGCACAAAACAAGACCGTTTTGACCTTTCAGGATTTAAATTTAAATACCCCTCTATATAACGCCATTGATGATTTGGGTTTTAGCAACCCGACTCCTATCCAAGCAGAAGCTTTTAATGTCGTGGCATCTGGTAAAGATGTTGTTGGCATTGCGCAAACAGGTACAGGTAAGACCTTTGCCTACATGCTACCTATTTTGCGGCATCTAAAATATTCACAACAAGATAACCCAAGGGTTTTAGTTTTGGTGCCAACACGTGAATTAGTCGTTCAGGTGGTTGACGAGATTGAAAAACTATCTAAATACATCAATAATCGTGTTTTGGGTGTTTATGGTGGCACAAACATTAATACGCAAAAGCAAGCCGTTGCCCAAGGACAAGACATCATTGTGGCCACCCCAGGTCGTTTGTACGATTTGGCGGTAAGCCGAGTGTTACAGTTAAAATCTATTCAGAAATTAGTCATTGATGAAGTTGATGTGATGCTCGATTTAGGTTTTAGACATCAGCTGATGAACATATTTGATATTCTACCTGAACGTCGACAAAATATTATGTTCTCCGCAACAATGACAAGTGATGTCGATGAATTAATTACAGATTTTTTCATCAACCCAAATAAAATCTCCATTGCAGTTTCTGGTACACCTCTAGAGAATATTAATCAACAGCGATATAATGTTCCTAATTTTTATACCAAGGTAAATTTGTTAGAGCATTTGTTTCAAACTAAGGATGAGTTTTCCAAGGTTTTAATCTTTGTGGCCTATAAAAAAATGGCTGATCGTCTATTCGATAGACTTGAAGAGTTATTCCCAAATGAAACTTGCGTCATTCACTCCAACAAGACGCAGAATTATAGATTACGCAGTATAGAACAGTTTCGAGAAGGTGAACATCGGTTGCTAGTAGCTACGGATGTTATGGCCAGAGGTCTTGATATTGATGATATAACTCATGTTATTAATTTTGACACTCCTGATTATCCTGAGAATTATATGCATAGAATAGGTAGAACTGGTCGTGCAGAAAAATTAGGACACAGTCTATTATTTTCGACGGAAAAAGAACAAGATGCTAGAGAGCGCCTTGAAGATTTAATGCAAATGCACATAGAGACATTAGATATTCCTGATACTGTTGAAATATCGAGTGAGCTTATTGAAGAAGAGCGACCTCAAATAAAAGAACATTACAACCCTACAAAACGAAGAGCGGAAGACGAACCAGGGCCAGCTTTTCATGAAAAGAAAGACAAAAACAAAAAGGAAAATCTAGGCGGTTCTTATAGACGAGAAATTGCTAAGAAATATAAAAAGCCAAAAACTAGAGGCGATAAAAATTATAACAAACGCAATAAAAAGCGTAAATAAAAAGAAACCCCTTCATATTGAAGAGGTTGTCTTTTATATCTCAAGTACGGCAGGACCACATTTTATTTATAAAAATAAAATCTATAACCCTAACCTTATAGTTGGTCCTGCATTTGTACTTGATTTTCCACAATTTCGTCTATAGGGACTATAAGCTTACCTTTATGGTTCTTAAGTATTATTGAGATATTTTCTACGGCCTCTATAGTATAATTCTCATTATTAAAAATAATTTCTTGCCCGATTTCAAATGTCTTACGCGCGTAAAATGCTTTCATTAGCTTTCCCACAACTTCTCTAGCTCCTAAACCAAAGGCTATAGCGAATGCCAATAGAAAAGCAGCAATAATCATATTAATATTATTGGTGATAATCTCAGTATCAATACCAGCTTGGTTCAGTGCTGTAATAGAAATAAAGGTTAACAATAGAAAGAATACCACTTGGCTTATCATCTTTCCTCCCGATAAGTCCATGGACTCAAAAAGTGATTTTAGGCCATTCTTTACAAAATTTGCAAATAAAAGACCAATCATAAAGATGACTAACGCTGTTAGTAATTTCGGAAGATAAGCTAATAACTCAGCTATTTGCTCCGAAATGATTTTAAGACCCATTATATCTGATGCCATTATAATGAGCATGATATACATTAACCATTTCACAAAACTGGATACAACCTTTATCGTATCGAAATTGAGGTTTTTACCTTCAACAATTTCAATTTCGTTAATTTTTTCATCTAGCTTATTGACTTTAGCAAGTTTTAAAACTTTCTTAATAACCTTTACGATGAGCTTGGTTACAAAAAAGCCAATGAGTAAGACGAAAAATGTTCCGATTAAATTCGGGAATATTGCTGAAATCTCTAACCACATTGATGAAAGAGATTCCATTGCTATATCTTTAAATCCTGTTACTTTTTCCATACTAATAATTTTAATGTTAGGGTTTATTCAGTATTTATTCTTTTCTACTATTACTTACGCTATCAATGATATGGCCGAGATTATACGAAAATAACTCAGCTAAATCCATCAATAACTTAGCCATTGCAATATCATGCATGACTTTACTTTTAAGCTCTGCTGGCACCTCCTTTAAAGGCTGATTTATTTTATTAAATGGATTTTCCATTCTTCGTATAATTATCGTACTTCTGTACTAGTTTTTCTTTTGCTCTTTTCAAGCGCATTTTTACAGCACTTTCTCCTATATCTAAAGCACTGGATAACTCTTTAATCGAAAGGTTATCTTCATACTTTAATAGTAATATCATTTTTTCTTCAGGCGACATCAACTCCATGACTTTCTTTAATTTTTCTACTCGCATGTTTTGAAACTCACGCGTAGAATCAATATCCTCACCTATATTCTGAATGTCAACATTTTCTGAACTTACAGATTTTTTCTCAAACTTTTTTGCTGTATTTCTAGTCACATAATTTACACAATGATTATAGGTAAATGCATATAACCATGTCGAAAATTTAGATTTGCCCTTAAAGCTTCCCAACTTTACAAAAACTCTTAGAAACACGTCTTGTGTCAAATCCTTAGCCTCATCCACACCATTAGCAAAACCATAGCACTTATTATACACCATAGTAGCATATCTATCGTACAGCACCTCGAACAACATGGTGTCGTTGGTTTTAACGATTGCTTCTACGAGCGCTTCATCGGTTAGGCTATGAGTAGCGTCTGCTGTCAATTGATGTATTTGTTCGTTTTAACTTGGTTAGTTATTCTTTTAAGACACAACATTCTAAATGAGGTCACAAAAAAATTTAAAAAATTTCCTACTTTTTTAAACTTTCTTCCATATCGCTTAGATGATGCTGCAATGCCTGAGCAGAAATCTGGATTTCCCTAATCAAAAAAGCCAATGATAATATTAACAATATCAGAGCTGTTCCAAAAATCCAAACAGCCACAACATGTTGATTTATATAAATAAGAAACATGGTCAATACGCAAAGTAAAAGACTGGATATACCAAAGATTTGCATCCAACGTGTTAGGTTTAGCCGCAATTTTAGATTATCGATTTGTCGAATTAATGAATCTTGAGGTCGTTCTCGATATTTTTCGCTTAAATTTCTTATTACGGCTGCATACGCCAAGAACCTATTGGTATATGCCAACATTATCAAAGAGATAGCCGAAAATAAAAGTGCTGGTGTGGTTAATGTTAGTTCTTCCATTGATCCTTTTTACAAAATTACTGAAATAAAAAATGAGGTATAAAAAAAGCGAACTTAAAAAAGTTCGCTTTAAGATAAAGTCTATTTATAAGACCTAATATTATACTGATTTATTCTATAACAATACCCTTTTGTTTTGCAAAGGTCTCTATGGTTCCTAAGCCTAATTCTTTTCTACGTTCGTTTACACTATCAGGATTCTCAATATCAAAAAATTGTGGTGTTCCAGAAGTATAATCTATTTGTGTCCCATAAAGTTGTGGTTTGTCTGAATTGATTAACATCCTATCAATTAAACGTGCATAATGAACTGCTTGAGATTCTTTTTTAAGTACCGAAGCCAATAAAAGTGGTGCATATTTTTCTTTTGACTCTGCACTTCCGTGCTGTAAAACGGTCCAGAGTGATGTATTTGCCAACCTTCCTACTTGAGAAATACCAAGCCACCCGTAAGAATCTATAATATCAGTAACTTGCTTTTCAAGCACCTTATCTTGTGCTTCTACAACTTCCCAAAAATAATCGTATGCCGCTGAATCTTTACCTAGCTTATTCTCTGCATCCATATAGATGCGTCTAAACGTCTGGTCTTTCATAAAAATGATTTCTAATTCTGTTTTTAAAGAATCTAATTCCATTTGGGTTGGCGTTTTTTGTTGGCCATAAACCATTGATGAAATGAATAGGATAAAAAACAATTTTTTCATTTTATTAATTAATAAATTTCTTTAAATATAACTAAATAGTTAGTTTAAATTTTGAGTTTGTATTGGTCTACTTTAATCGTGATATCAATTGTAAAGAAAAATCTTAACCCTTATTATAAAAAGGTATAGAGTGGTTCCGTTTATCATTATTAGTTCTCAAGTTTCTCAAGTTTAACACTAGCATCTTCATTCCCATCTATATCAATGGCTTTTTTATAATATGCAATAGCCACTGCTTTATCTTTTTGTGATACATAATAATCTCCTAATGCAACCCAGCTTCCTGATTTATCTGGATAAAAATCTAGATTCATTTCAAAGAAAGCAAGGGCTTTTTCAGGAAGATTGTGACCTTCTAACATAAAGAAACCAACATCATTTATTAAATTCCATTCTGGTTTTATTTCACGCTTCATTCGTTTACTCAATTTTTCGTAGTGCTTGTAATAAGGATCTATAAGTTGTTCAATCGAATACCTTTTTGGTGTATTAAACCTCCACATCTCATGAAATGGAAACCATGAAAAAACAGATCTTAACCCATTATATTGCGCTGGTATGACTACGCTTCCATGATCTTCATCTTTAAAATATTCCCATTTATAATTGAGTTTTTTGCTATTTTCTACTAACAAGTCATGAAACTTTAGATTAGCTCTAATCTGCTCAGTAGGTTCTGTTTTATCCTTTCTTACTTTAACGGTATCCATAGCTTTTCCAAGACTGTTAGCAACGGCTATATACAATGATTTCTCTTTCAGGTTTTTCGCATTAATTTTTTCCTCAGCTTCTTTTACGAGTTGCTCTTTATCCCACCATAGGCTGGGATCTATGGCTAAATAGTTATCAAAAACATTGTCGTGATTCAAAAAAGTGTAGAGTACAAATAAACCACCTGTAGAATGACCTATGATTGTGCTATTATTCTCTGCTGGATATTTATTATTTATAAAAGGTTTTAATTCTTGTTCTACAAACATTAAGAAGTTACTGGCACCTCCAGAAGTTTTTGATTCATGTCCACGCTGAAATGGCACATTAGTTGGTGTAAAATCCCTGGTTCTATCGGTATTGGTAATGCCTACAATAATGGAGTTAGGAATCTGCCACGGTATTAATTGCTTTAGCATCGCAGTTATAGAATAGAAATTCTTAGATGCATCTAGCACGTAAATCACTGGATACTTTTTTAAGCTATCTATTTCTTCTGGGACTTGTATCCAAATTTCTCTTTGCTCCTTTAATCTTTCAGAATACAAACTATCAACTTGCCCAATTACAATTTGTTTTTCTCCATTTTGATTTAGTTGAGCTGTTCCCTTAAAATGAAAGCATGATATAATTAAGGCGATAATAACTGTATAATTTCTCATTTGCCGAATAATCTTAATTTACTGTTTCTTAAACATTATGGGCTTATCATCTCCTTTTGTAAATTTTACAGCTCCAATACCTGGATAAAAATCCAACACGATTCCTAAAGTATCAAATGTAAATTGATGCTGCTTAGTAGGTGTTAATTCTTTTAAATTACTCTGTTCTGGAGCGCCCATTAAAATAGTGCCATTAGCTTTAAATATTAACTTATACTCAACTTCTTCACTAGCATATTCACCTTCATATTGCTCTACCTGCTGTTCAGTTAATTCAATTTCTGTAAAAACTGGTATGGTAATAGGTTGACCAGCAGAAACACGAAACGCCGACATCATAATATCAATTTTTCTGTAGTCCAATCCGTTAGCAACTAAAGCAATAGTAGTCTGCATGTCGGGAATATGTACCAATACCGATTGAAAACCATCTATACCACCTTCACTTGCATAAACGTCCAATCCATTGACATTAGCATAGAACAGTCCATGACATACATCGTTATTATCCGTTTTCTTCATGTCTTCAAAACTAGAGGTAGACATGAGTTTTCCTGTAAACAAGGCATTCATAAATTGAGTTAAATCCTTAGATGTAGATACAATAGCACCAGCACCACCTGGATTGGACATATCTGTTTCCTGTTGTTTTAACCAATAATTAAGTGCTATTGTGTAAGACTGACTTTCGTTTGATTCCACATCGATCTTTCCACCGTAATAGGTGCTTTTTAATCCTATCTTATCAGTAATTCTGGCTTTTAGAATTTCTGCATAATTTTTCTTATCTAAATCCTCTGCGATATAGCCCAATAATAGATAATTGGTATTACTATAGGCTATGTCCTCACCTGGAGTAAAATCTAATTCATACGCTTTTATTCTTGATAGCATTTGTTGTTTTGTTGACTTTTCTAGCATCCAATCCCCAAACTTTGGATCATTGGTAATATTGAAAAGCCCACTACTATGGCTTAACATCTGGGCAATGGTAATGTTTGAAGCGTTTGGGATTTTGGGATAAAATTGTGATAACGGTGTACCTAAAGTCAGTTTTCCTTCGTCCACCAACTGAAAAATCATAACTGCAGTAAATGCTTTGGTAATAGAACCTATTCTGAATTTCGTTTCTGTTGCGTTTTTAATTTTACCATCAACATCGGCATATCCGACAGCTTTATTGTACACTTCTACACCGCCTTTTGTAATGGTCATCGCACCCATAAGCTTATTATTAGTTTCTAGAACAGTTAAAAGTTCATCTAGCTGATTAAAATTTTGTGCATTTAAGTTGAGGGCATTGCAAAGCAACACGAAAAGAAGACATATCTTTTTCATAATAGAATTATTTGTATGTTATTGAAATTGTTTTTTACTATTTACTGGCGTATGGTCATGTGCCAGTGTGTAAAATCCTTACTGGTTTTTAAATTAAAGACCAAGTTTATTTTTGAGAGTAGCTTTAATTATTAGGTCTTTCAGGAATATAAATAACATCGATTTCAATATCATTTCCATATTTTACTAGTATGGAACATAATACAGAAACAGTTTCTCCGTTGTGACTAGCAGGTTTCATCACTGGCATTTTTCGGAGTACCCTAAGGATTTCTGCTTGAATAGTTATTTCTGAATCCCTAACTTTCATACCGGTTAAGTTTCCGGTTTGGTCAATTATAAAAAAAGCATCTACCTGCTTTGGTTCAGTGAGGTTTAAATCTTTAGATAAATTGACGTTAAACTCTCTTTTAATAAATGCTGCTATTTTAGTCTTAAAACATGCTCTCGTTTCTTCTTTTGAAAGATTATCACAACCGTCATAGATAGGTGCTATTTCTACATCTTTTAATACCATTCTATCATCAGGACTATAATTTGCTAAGCCTTCATCTCGCGACATTATACTGCATAAACTCAAAATAGCCTGCTCCTCTTCTTTTGTGATATTTCCTTGTACCATTATCTGTTGTTGAACAGCGTTAATTTTCATTATCAATTCACTTTCAGAAATTTGTTCTGAAGATTTTTCGTTGCAAGAGAAAAAAAGCAATATTGTACTTAAACTAATAATTAATCTTAATTGATTCATAGCGGATATTTATTTGATTATACCTTATAGGATTAATTTATTTAAGCTTTTAAACTCCATTTGTAAACTAAAATCCCTAATCGACCAATTACAAATGAAAACACACCAAAAGTTATGGTTAATAAAGAGACTTTTAGTCCTGCAGAAAAAAGGTCTGGTCTTGTTTCACCTAGTGCTTCTACCATATCAAACAGTTCAATAATTCCTAATAAAGACCCAAGGCAGCCAATAACGAGTGATAGTAAACTTGAATCTACAGCAAGACTAATCATCTTTTTAGAATGTATTTCGTCTTTAGTTTTGCCTATAAAGGCTTTTGCTATAAAAAATAATGATAGTATTAATAGTACTAAAATAATGTACATAATTGGGCCGCCATCGTTTAATAATCTCATAGTAAACTATTTTAAAATGTTAGTGTTGATCAAATTTAAGATGAAATCAAACTTCAAAAAATTGTTTTGCGACCAACAACCAATTTTAAGTTGGATTTAACTACAAAAGTCAAAACGCTAACAAAATACGTCATTCGTCTACAAAACAATTATGACTACAAAAAATAAGTTATCATTGTAGAATTATATTATAGAAGTGAAGAAAAATCCAAAAATAACAACACATCTAAAACGAGCTCTACTGCATATTTTATTTTGGATTTTTATTTTATTATTCTTCACTTCTATTTTTGGCGTGGGCAACACAATTGATATGAATGTTGTTTACTTTTCGCTTTTTTTAATGCCAGTAACTATTGGTGCCACTTATGTTTCTATTTACAAACTATTACCTGATTATCTAATTACAAAACGCTACTTTCTATTTGGATTGTACAGTATTTACACATTAATCATTTTAATATTTGGTGCTATCTTTTCAATATTTTTTGCATTAGCTTTTCTCACAGATTTTAAGTTTGAAAAAATGACTGTTTTAAGCAAAAGCAGTGTTTTTATCATTACAAGTATTTGTTTGGTTACTTTGATTGTTAGTGCATTTAAATTGTTAAAGTTAAATTTAAAACAATCCAAAAATAACGCAGAGCTAGAAGCTAAAATCTTAGAAGCGCAACTAAAACTTAAAGACCAAGAGTTGAAATACCTGAAAATGCAAATACACCCACATTTTCTATTTAACACCTTGAATACCATGTATGGTTATGCTTTAAAAAAAGCTGAGGAAACCCCAGAAATGATATTAAAGCTTTCTAACCTTTTAGACTATCTATTGTATCAAGTCGATAAACCTTTAGTACCATTAGCTCATGAAATCAATCACATTAAGGATTATATAAGCTTAGAGCAAATGCGCTTTAATGAGACGCTATATGTTACTTTTTCTGAGGAAAGCTGCTCTAATTCAATTGAAGTGGCTCCTATGCTATTTTTACCTTTTGTAGAAAATAGTTTTAAGCATGGTAAGATTGAAGATGGAATTCTAAGTATTGATATTTCAATACAATGCGAGGCTAATAATATCAAATTCAATATTAAAAATTCACATACAAAATCGACACCAACACAACTTGGCATTGGGTTAGAAAATATTAAAAAGCGTTTAGAATTGCTTTACAGCGACCGCTATGAGTTAAACATTAATGAGGATGACCATTGGTTTGAAGTACAACTTAAACTCTCTTTGGCCCATGCCTAAAACTATTTCTTGCATAATTGTCGACGATGAAGCTATAGCTAGAGAAGTAATTGCCGTTCATCTTTCTAATATTGACAACATAGAAGTCGTTACTCAATGTAAAAACGCCATTGAAGCTTTTAATTTTATTAGTAACAACAAAGTTGATTTAATATTTTTGGATATTAATATGCCCGAAATTTCGGGTATAGCTTTTGCTAAATCTATTAATAAGAATATTAAAATTATTTTTACTACCGCATACCGAGACTATGCCGTTGAAGGTTTTGATTTGAGGGCTGTAGACTATCTGTTAAAACCGATAGCTTTTGAGCGTTTATTGCAAGCTATAAATCGTTATCATGAAGTAAGTACTCCTCTAAAAAAAGAGAAAACTGAAGTATCAAATGATAACGACTTCATTTTTGTTCGTGCTAACCGTAGAATGTTAAAAGTCGATTTCGATAACATGGTTTACATAGAAAGCCTAAGTGATTACATAAAAATCCATTTAAATGATGGAATCATCATTACCAGAGAAACGATAAGTGCCATTGAAGCCAAACTTCCCAAGAATCAATTTCTAAGAATTCATCGTTCTTATATTGTCCGTTTATCGAAAATTCAATCGTTTACTAATGAGGAAGTTACAGTTAATCGAAAAGCTTTGCCCATTAGTCGAAGTTATAAGAAAGATGTTTTGAAACATCTAGAAAAGTTTTAACTTTAGATAAATAAAAGCCCGAATTTAACGTTATAATAGCCCTTACTATTATTTTTTAACCGCTTATTATGAGTGCCTATTTACACAACACAATCCCTAATCTAAAACCGTTTGACTTTGATCGTCATCACGATTCGCACTTTTTAAATCAAAAATGGGTCTTAGTGAATGGTATTTCTGAAAAGAAGTCAGTTTATACCTTTAAAGAAGATAACGTCCTAGAAATTTCAAGAAAAGACAACATTATCAAGACCTCTTGGACACTTGATATTCAAAATGTGTTTTCTATTGAAACCGAAGATGGACTAATTAGCGTAAAAGCCTATTTTAAAGATGAAGACATATTAGTACTTAATCATCAAGATAAGGATGAGTTTGCCATGTATATCAATACTACTGATTATGACGATGAGATTAACAGTGTTGCCGATATTCAGAATTACCTAAAAGAGAAATACCAAAAAAGAGTAAGTAATGTTATCTATGAACACGAATTCTACTATATTTCTGAATCTGAAGAATTTGGTCCAAATACGGTTGAAGAACTTACTGACAAAGTAAAAAGCGAGGAGATTAGCGCTTATTGTTTTGTGCGAGATGTCAATGAGAATGATTACTCCAAACGCTTGCGAATTGTAGATTTGATGCAGGAGCTTTAATTACTTTTATAAAATTCATATTTGGCTAATTCTAACTCAACTACTGCTTCCCAATGCTCTTGAGTTTCTTTCTTATCACCACGTTTCGTTTCTTGGTCGTAACGTTCTTGTCGGTTTCTCATTTCATTAAATACGCGATCAAAAATGGATCTGGCCATTGCAACATTATCGCTAGTTATATTAGCGTCTGCTAGTTCTTTTCTCAATTTTCTTGAATATATTTCCGTAATATCAAAATGAATTTGTTCATGACGCAGTACATAGTCGTTTCTGCCCTCTGGTAAAACCCAACTATTATACGTATTAAAGACACTTTGGACAAAAACCTTTCCTTCTTTAAACATATTGATTCCCGATTCGTAACCAAATCCAGAATTAGTTAAAGCTAAAGCATCGGGAAAGTTAATAGTATCTGATTTTCCCTTAAAGTCATCCCAAGTGAGTTTCCTATCTGCACTCCATTCTATTTTGGTCTCATATAATTTTGGATTCTCCACTTTGTATATATTGGCTTTCAATCTATGACAAGTGCTCCATTTATCTGGAATTTTGTGCTCCGTGATTTTTACTACGTTGGCTCCAGATTGTCTTGCAAGTGCCTTTAAATTAAGAATATTTTCATAATATGTGCAATTAACTGCGAGACCACCATCTTTAGCAATTATAGAACCGATCAATTCTTCTACAATGGTCTGGTCGTCAGAAATATCCAAAACTATGACTAATGCATCTTCAGAAAGCGGTACTAAGGTCTTGTCTATATTGGTTTTCAACTTAGGCGAACAGGCAGTAAATCCAATACATAGTAAATAAAGAATATGTTTTTTCATTGAGCTAAAATAAAAAAAGCGAACCATTTGGCTCGCCTTTATTTTAATATAATCAAGTCATAACGACCTATACTTTACTACAATTTATTATTCTTTTAATTTTTTTCCAAACGTCTCCCGACCATTCTGATTTAAAGTCATACTTTCTACCTCACCTTCTACGCTTCTATTAAAAGTAACTTCTGCCTTAACTTCTTCTACATAAAACTTATCTTCAGACATTGCAATAATAATAAGAGCGCTTTGGCCTTTTGG
The DNA here is from genome assembly GCF_014243395.1 of Winogradskyella flava. Taxonomy (GTDB): domain Bacteria; phylum Bacteroidota; class Bacteroidia; order Flavobacteriales; family Flavobacteriaceae; genus Winogradskyella; species Winogradskyella flava. The sequence goes on from NZ_JACLCP010000002.1 coordinate 580,133, forward strand.
TTTAGCAATTAATTTGCCATCTTCTATTGAAATATTGACTATAAAATCTGCTGACAACTGATAATTACCAATGTAATCATTTAATTTTGACGCATCAACTTCAAATGCTTTTGGCAAGCTACCTAAATCAACATTTAAGGATTTTAAAATATCAATAGCACTCGTATTTGCAGGATTAAGCTCAACAGACTTTTTATAGTTTATAATAGCTTTTTCTTTATTGCCATTTTCTAATAAGGCCTCGGCATAACTATCATATACATTAGATGACTCAGGAAACTGATCAACATTTAACTTAAAAACAGCCACTGCTTTAGCAGTCTCTTTTCGTCTCATGTAATAATATCCAAAATCATTTAGTATACGTTCAGAAAAATTATAATCCTCAGATCTATTAGTTTTTAATGCCTCATAAACTGTACCTAGATTGGTTGTTCCTTCAGCATCTATAACTGCTTTAAGCTTGCCTGCAATTGAGGGTTTAACGAAACATCTATTTCCCATAGATTCTCCTGTCTTCCATTGAATCCAGTCGCAAAACACTTGCGTATAAATATTATATCCAGACCCTCCATTAGTCATCATAATAAACCCATCATTTGTATCTGGGTTTACCCTAAAAAACGCATGCCAACCTGAGTTTGCTCCACCATGACCCTTTAGGGTATATGACACATTAGGAATGTTTTGTACTTGATAACCTAAGCCGTAACTATCATTAGAAGCTGGTGCCGGTTTCATCATTTCTTCAATAGTACTTTCTTTTAAAACAGCATTATATTTTTGATTATCTGTATGAGCAAATAGGCTTGCATAAGCAAATCTTGTAAAGTCTTCGATAGTAGTATGTAATCCTGCAGCCGCTTGTGCTGTAAACAACTCAAAATCTATTTGTTCTCCGAAACCATCATGTTCTAAAGATGAGTTTTCAAGTATGGTTTTATCAATTTTATAACTGCTATTCCTCATACCTAATGGGTTTAAAATTGCCGTTTGTATATAGTCTTCAAATTTTTGCCCTGTAACTTCCTCTATTATCAATTGTAAGATTGTATATCCACCTCCTGAATATTTCCATTTTGTTCCTGGTTCCATAATCATTTCTACTCTACCAGGTCCATTATTTCGTCCATTTAGAGACTCTTCAATAGTAGATAAACGATCTTTAGCTGTCCATCCTGGATATCCATGAAGTGATAATCCCGCTGTATGACTTAGTAATCGCCTTATCGTTACTTTTTTAGAATCAAACTTAGATTCAGGTAATTGCCAGCGTGTCAAATATTTTTCAGCTGGTGCATCTAAATCAATTTCACCTGCTTCAACGAGTTTCATAATTCCCCAAGCTGCAATAGTTTTGGATATAGAACCAATATTAAACCCTGTTTGATTTGTTACTTTTTCAGCTTTAACAGCATCTGCATAACCATAAGCCTTTTGCAATACAAGTTCACCATTTTCGATAACAGCAATAGCTGTACCAGGCACCATAAATTTTTCCAACAATTTTGGAATTTTTTGGTCTAATTCTTCAATAAAAGTATTAATGGTTTGAGATGTATCTTGTGCCGATAGTGTTAAGGATACTAGAAGAACGAGAAACGTGAATTTTTTGAGCATGTCAAGTGAGTTTAGTGATTAGCAAAAAGCAATGTATGCTATTAAGACGAATGCTTAACACTTTCGTTACAGCACTCAAGTTTTTTAAATTTATAAAAACGGTATTGAGGTATGATTTGTGTATAAAAAAAAGCGAACAAAATTTGTTCGCTTTTAGACTCTGAAACGAATTCAGAATGATCATATCATATTTCAAACATGCAATGGTCGATTATCTGTAGCTGCTAAAGCCGCTTCTTTTACTGCCTCTGCAAATGTAGGATGCGCATGTGAGTATCTAGAGATGTCTTCAGCTGAAGCTCTAAACTCCATAGCCGTCACTGCTTCTGCAATTAAATCGGCACAACGTGCACCTATCATATGTACACCTAATACTTCATCGGTGGTCTTATCAGCTAATATTTTTACAAACCCATCAATATCACCACTGGCTCTTGCTCTACCTAAAGCTCTAAATGGAAACTGACCAACTTTGTATTCTGTACCTGCATCTTTTAATTCTTCTTCCGTTTTACCAACCGCAGCAACTTCAGGCCATGTATAAACTACACCTGGAATTAAATTATAGTCGATATGTGGTTTTTGTCCTGCTAAAGTTTCGGCCACAAATACGCCTTCTTCTTCAGCTTTATGAGCCAACATGGCACCTCTTACCACATCACCTATAGCGTATATATTAGAAGCAGACGTTTGCAAGTGCTCATTAACTTCCACCTGTCCTCTATCGTTAATATTTACGCCTGCTGCTTCGGCATTTAAACCATCTGTATATGGTCTTCTTCCAACTGAAACTAGACAATAATCACCTTTAAACTCAACGACTTCTCCTTTTTTATTTTCGGCCTTTACAATGACCTCTTCACCTTTACGCTCAACAGATTGCACTTTGTGAGACATCATCATGTTACACTTCGCTTTCTTAAAGACCTTATTTAATTCTTTAGATAAACCAGCATCCATAGTTGGCAGGATTCTGTCCATATATTCTACAACAGTTACCTCAGCCCCTAGTCGACGATACACTTGTCCAAGCTCCAAACCAATGACGCCTCCTCCTATGATGATTAGGTGTTTTGGTATTTCTTTCAGCTTTAAAGCTTCTGTAGACGTGATGACACGTTCTTTATCTAAAGTTATAAAAGGTAAATTTGATGGTTTTGAGCCTGTTGCTATAATAATATGCTTTGCTTCGATCTCACCTGCATCTTTTCCGTCGATTTTTATATGTGTAGCATCTTTAAAAGAACCCAAACCTTCGTAAACATCAATATTATTCTTTTTCATTAAGAAATCAATACCTCCAGTGGTTTGATCCACCACCGCTTGTTTACGAGCTATCATCTTTTCGAGATTTACCTTGATTTCTCCAGGAATCTCAATGCCATGCTCTTCAAAATGTTTGGTGGCTTCTTCATAATGGTGAGATGAACTCAATAAGGCTTTACTGGGAATACATCCAACATTAAGACATGTACCACCAAGTGTTGAGTATTTTTCAATAATGGCCGTTGTCATGCCTAATTGTGCACAACGAATTGCTGCTACATATCCACCAGGTCCTGAACCTATTATTGCTACATCGTATGATTTCATAAAACGGATTTTATCTAGTTAAAAACGATAGCAAAAATACAACTTAGATTAATGATTAGCGAATTTTAAAACCCAATATTAGTTCACTTTTTTGTTTTCAATATCATTTAGAATCCATTCGAGTTCTGGGTCTCTTTTATCCATTCGATCTTGAAAAGTTGGTAAGATCTCCACATCTGGCTTTACACCATAACCATCTGGACTAATCTTATGGGGCGCATCAATATGAGCCAAACCTATGCGCGCCCTGACTTTTGTATTTGGTAGTTCATAGATCTTATAAAACCCTGCAACGGTTCCATTGTAGGCGCCTCCAGTCTCCTCGCCTACAAATGTGGCACGTTTGTCTCCATGCAATTTTGTTGATAAGACTGAAGATGCCGAGAATGAATTACCGTTAATTAAAACATAAATTTTTCCTTTAAAATTTGTTGGTTTAGGTTCTTGGGTTCTAGACGCCTTAAATCGATAATATAATTTTCCGTCTTTCTTTTTGGTTTTAAACAAGTCATAGCCGTAAATAAACGGCGAGATTAAACCTGCAAGAGTCTTTACAACAACAGGTCTCGAATTACTCATTAAACTTTTTAAGAACGGTGATCGTGAATTAATCTCGCTAGGGTTAATCATTACAAATTCCTTATCGGTTAAATATGAATACAAGTATGTGATTTCTTTAAGGCGACCACCGAAATTGTTTCTTAAATCAATAATTAGCGTTTCGGCACTCAGTGAATCTATGGCCTTGAAACTTTCATCATAAAACGCTTCGTAATTACCATTAGAAAACCCCCTAATCTTTAAAAGCGCGACAGAACTATCCTTACCTATAAAATTTAAATTTCTAGTATATTCTTTTCGTTGGGCTACATAACCGTATTTACTATTATGCTCGCGCTTGGCCTTAGCTTCGAGTTTTTTTGCTTTTCGCTCTGCTTTGGTGAGCTTTACTTTAGTCCTTTTTATAGTTTGGAGCGAATCCTTTTTTAGTGAATCTGATGCTTTGGATGCAAATTTATCTTTAAGCGCACGCTTGTAGAATTTGACAAATGTAGAATCTGAATTTCGTAGTGTTAATGAAATACTATCAAAGCGACCTTTATCGTTGACATAATATCGCATAAAGCGATTACCTAGAATTCTATTATAGAATGTTGTATTGTAGCCATCTGATGCAAATCGCTTTTTATACTGTTTTATTAAATCCGTTGGCCTTTCACTTTCCACCATGAGCACTTCGCTTCCAACAAGCAAAGAATCATTTCCTCTTGCATTTACAATTAATAACTTGTTATCTAAATATTCAAAATCCAGATTGTTGATATCAAATTTCATCTTATTTAATACCTTGCGCTCTTTTCTATCAAATTGCCTAGATGGAGGCGATACAGACATATGGCCTTGTCCAATATACTTGGTGACTTGAGACAATTGCTTATAGAATGTGCGACTGTCCATAGGCTCGTCAATTGCATTTTTTAAGCTATCGAATTTAAAATCTAATATATCCTTGGGTGTAAACTGATATAAATGTGGGTGATGCCGTTTTAGTTGCTTGTAGACTTTATCAATATCTTTATGTAAATCGGCAACTGGATGTAGTTTTGTGATTTGTGCATTGTGCTTCTCCACACTTGCGCAAGAGGCGAATACTAAGGAGATATAAAGGAAAAATAATATTTTTTGCATTGATGGCTGTTTATTTTATTAATACGTTATATCTATACAGACGTAAATAACATCGAAAGAGTTGCCTGATCTCTATTTTTTTCAAGACGGAAATCCCAACATGCTTCCCATGCCAACCGTAAATAGCCAACAACCATAAATAGCATGTTCTATGGAAACTAATAATGTGGATTTTGTCTTTTTGAAAGTAAGTGCAAATAGAATACCTCCGACAAACGTTAAAATCATGACCAACGTATTTTTAAAGAAAATATGGGCCAAGGAAAACAATGCTGCATTTACCAAAATAAAAAGTACATCATTTCTAAACAAGGATTCGTATCGCTGAAAGAAAAACATTCGGTAAACCAGTTCTTGAGGATATACGGAGAAAATTGAATACACAAATAATATCGCAGACCATAACATGGGCTTGCTCTTAACAACAATAAATAGGTTGTCCCTTTCTACCCAATACATATAAATTGTTGTTATTAAAACGATACATATCAGTTTTATGAAACTTCGTGTCCAGAATTGTTTCCAATTAATATGCTTCCTTAACTCAAACTTGTTGTTTTCAACCTTAAGAAGTACATAAATAATATAGATGAAACCTAAAATACCTAGTGACATTTTAATCCAAATAGGAAATGCCAAAGCAAAACTCACGGGAATTATAATGAAAATTAGAAAAAACTCTGTGAGTCTATATTGAATACCTTGCATAAACTACAATGAAATGGCAGTTGTGTGCTTTACTTCATTTATCACAAACATACTATGCGTACTGCCTATATGGTCGATATTAGTAAGCTTGTTTACCATAAATTCCCTAAAAGCCGCCATGTCCTTTACTAAAACTTTTAAAAGATAATCATAGTCGCCACTAATGTGATAACATTCCAATACCTCGTCTAATTTACGAACTTCTTTTTCAAATCTCACCACGTAGTCTTGGGAATGTTGTACCAGCTTTACATGACAAAATGCAACAAAGGATTTATCAACTTTTTTCTTTTCAACCAGCGCCACATAGCCCGAAATGATTCCGTTGTTTTCCAACTTTCTAATCCGCTCATAAACGGCAGTAACCGATAAGCCTAGAGCGTTAGAGAGTGCTTTATTGGTTTGTTTACTATCTTCTTGAAGCAATAGTAGTAATTGCTTGTCCATCTCGTCAAGTATCATGCTAAAAAATTTTCAGGTTACATTAAATTCTAGTTTAGAATTTAGATTTTAAATCTATCAAATATAGATAAACTAGATTAATTTTCTAAATAATAAAATATACATTGATTTTTAATCTAATAATGATTTATTTTGTTTGAACTGATAAAAACTCATATTATGAAATTTAAGCCTGCAAACAATATTCAAGATTTACAATATTTTGGTGAATTTGGTGGTGTAAATCCATCCATATCAGATTCATCCACCTACACGTTTTTATCCGCAAAAACGATGTTCGACACCTTCGAAGGTAATGCGGATGGCTGCTATTTATATTCACGCCATTCATCCCCTTCAAATTTATATTTAGGCGAAGCCTTAGCAGCTATGGAAGATACTGAAACGGCTACCGTTACAGCATCTGGAATGGGAGCTATTACACCTGTGCTAATGCAACTATGCGGAGCTGGAGAACATATTGTGAGTAGTCGTACGATTTATGGAGGCACCTATGCGTTTCTAAAAAACTTTACACCGCGCTTAGGTATTGATACAACATTTGTGAATATTACCAAGCTAGACGTTGTTGAAGCCGCTATAACACCTAAAACCAAGGTATTGTATTGCGAGTCCGTAAGCAACCCTTTGCTAGAAGTCGCTGATATATCAGGCTTAGCGAAACTAGCCAAAAGGTATAATCTAAAATTAGTAGTTGACAATACGTTTTCCCCACTATCCATTTCTCCTTCAAAATTGGGCGCAGATATTGTTATACACAGTCTAACGAAATTTATAAACGGTTCTTCTGATACTGTTGGCGGCGTGGTTTGTGGAACTCAGGAATTTATCGACCAACTCAGAAACGTGAATGATGGAGCAGCAATGTTACTAGGATCTACAATGGATAGTTTGAGATCAGCTTCCGTGTTGAAAAATTTAAGAACATTGCACATAAGAATGCAACAGCATAGTCACAATGCTAACTTCTTAGCTAAAAAATTTGAAGATGACGGCTTAAAAACAGTATACCCTGGCTTAGCTTCTCATCCATCACACGTACTATTTAAATCCATGATGAACGACAAATATGGCTTTGGTGGTATGTTAACGATAGACGTTGGTTCATTAGATAAGGCCAATGCACTTATGGAGTTAATGCAAGAACGTAACTTAGGTTACTTAGCGGTGAGTTTAGGATTCTACAAAACCTTGTTCAGCGCACCTGGAAGTTCTACCTCATCAGAGATTCCTGAAGACGAGCAAGCTGAAATGGGACTGAGTGATGGTCTCATTCGTTTTTCAATCGGATTGGATGCAGATATTGAAAGAACCTATGATATGATGAAAACCTATATGTTGGAACTAAATATTCTTAAACCTGAATTGGTATAAACTATTTCTGTCATATCGAGCGCAGTCGAAATAAAATTGAGTTCTCGACTGTGCTTGCACGGACAGATTACTTACCTTTTAAACGTTTCCAAAGGGCATTCAACGCAAAACTAAAATCGTCTGTTGCTGGCTGAAAAGGTTTCATGTTTAGTCTGTCATCATCTTTAAATAGCTTAAGATTGAAAATGGCCTTATAACCCTCTCTAGTTTCCATTATAGGATAGCGTAAATCCTTATAAAGATAACAATCATCACCTAGCGATTCTACAGAGAAATAATCATTACTAAACCATGCCAAATCCTCAATATCCCTACAATCCGCTTTGGTCAAATCTCTTTGTTTTGGAATAATTTTCCAATCAGAAAAACGATTAGTTGCGTCAAATAATGAATAAAACCCAACATGGTAACTATCTTCAGTTTCAGCAATACCGTACCAAAGAATATTATTTAGAATTGCGGGCTGCGTGCTGAATCTTGCATAACTCAAGTTTTTTTCACTTAATGAAGACTTGAACACATTATCTATATAGAATTTATTGAAAACAGTCAAAAACAAATAAACAGAACTAATACCAATTCCCATTTTTAACCAAAATCGGCGTTGGATATGCTTTCGCTTAAAGAACATTAGGATTATAATACAAATCAAAAATGGTACTGTATATAATGGGTCTGCAACTGCTATATTATTGAAAGCAACCCTATAGTTTGAAAATGGCGCAAACAATTGAGTACCATAAGGTGTAAAGCAATCCAAAATTGGATGTGTAAATAAAGACCAAAAAAAGAGCTGCATCCAATCTTTTTGAGTTGTCGTATGCAATCGTTTCCTTGTGTTATAGAGTTTGTGCACCAACCAACCAAGTAATAATGCTCCTAATATTGAAAATAAAGCAGAATGCATGAACCCACGATGAAAAAGCATCGCGTCAATTTCATTGCCATATATTAATGAGCCAATGAGAACATCGAGATCTGGAATGGTTCCACCAATAGCACCAAATAATAGTGCCTTATTTCCTATTTTCTTACCGAGGACCGCTTCTCCACAAGCAGCTCCTAAAACAATTTGGGTTAATGAATCCATACTAAAAAGCAAAAATACAATTAACTCATCAGTATATGGACTTTAAAATACTTTAGAACTTCACTACTAACTCAGTCTATAGTTATTCAACTTTTGGGTAGTTTTAATTATTTGACGTTGAAGATTCTCCTTTAAATTTCTAATATCATCTAATTGTTTGGGGTCATTAATCATGCTAGGCCTAGATTCTAATATAAAAATATAATTCAGCGTTTTAAGATCTCTTTTTAACTTCTGACTTTGCTTTTTCATTTCAGAATCAATATCCTCTGAATCCTCTTGTACAGAATTAGCCTTAACTTTAGTTTTTGAGTTATTAAAAACGGCTTTAGAATGGCATACATCTGGGTTAACATTATTTACTGTAAACTGATCGTTTGAATTAGGATAAAAGCTCAATGTAACTGGATCCGGACTATTGCCTATGACGTAAACGATTAAAGAAAACAACATCATAGCAAAAAATAAAAAGTAAAAAGTAAAAATCATTTTATAAGGTCTCTTTGGGTTATCTTACTTATAAGACACAGGTAATCAACTGATTAGTCACAACTTTTCGATAAAACACAAATTCAGTCCTTTAACTGATTAAAATATCAGACGAACGGTAAAAACAAGAGCTTTTTTGATTTGAGTTCTGAAAGTTGTAACATTACGTAATCAAACTGAATTGAAATGCAAGACGACGATTTATCTAAAATTGATATAGAAGACCAAAAAATTATTGATAATAAAGAGCTTAACATTTTTGAAGCTTTAGTTCCTGTAGTAATATTAATGGGATTATTGGCATATAATATCTTTTTTGCTGATGGTGAAATGTTTGGCGAATATTCTAATCAATATATTTTATTAATTGGCGGTTTTGTTGCATTTATAGGAGGTCTACTAAACAAAGTAACTCCTTTAGTAATGGTAATGGAAGTCTGGGAAAATCTAAAAAGTGTCTTTATTCCAATTATGATCCTCTTTTTAGTTGGCGCCCTCGCCGGTACATGGTTGATAAGTGGTGTAATACCAGCGATGGTCTATTATGGTTTACAAGTTCTCAGTCCAGAAATATTCTTACCTGCTTCAATCATCATTGCCGCAGTTATTTCAATTGCGACAGGGAGTTCTTGGACGACATCTGCAACCGTAGGTATAGCTCTAGTTGGTATTGGGACAGCTTTAGGAATAAATCCAGGTATGATCGCTGGTGCAGTAATTTCTGGCGCCTATTTCGGAGATAAAATGTCGCCATTGAGTGATACGACCAACCTAGCTCCTGCTATGGCAGGAACAGATCTTTTTACACATATAAGATATATGGCCTATACTACAGTCCCAACAATTATAATAACATTAATTGTTTTCGGGATTATTAGTTTTACTATTGAACCTACGGGAAATGCGGACATAAGTAATTTATTAGCCTCAATCGAAAAGACATTCAATATTACACCATGGTTATTTTTAGTTCCTGCTGCAGTTATTATATTAATATTGTTTAAAACCAAACCATTAGTTGCATTAGCTTCTGGTGTGATTTTGGCAGCTATTTTTGCCGTAATCTTTCAGCCAAATATTCTCGATGGTTTATCAGATTCAAGTTTTTCAGCAATTGCAAATTCTATTTTAACTGATACTTCGATAGCAACTGATAACGAAAAATTAAATGACCTTTTCAGCTCAGGAGGTATGCAAGGTATGCTCTGGACCATCTTCTTAATTGTCTGTGCCATGGTTTTTGGAGGTATTATGGATGGCATTGGTGCCTTAGCAAGAATTACAAAAGCCTTATTATCAGTAGCCACAACAGTATTTGGCTTATTTGCTAGTACGGTGATAAGTTGCCTAGGACTGAATGCTATTGCCTCAGATCAGTATTTGGCCATAGTTATTCCAGGTAAGATGTTCAAAAAAGCTTTCGATGATAAAGGGTTAGCCCCTGAAAACTTAAGCAGAACACTCGAAGATTCTGGTACAGTAACATCCGTATTAATTCCTTGGAATACTTGCGGCGCATACCAAAGTGGAGTTTTAGGTGTCGGTGTTGGTGAGTACTTTTTCTACGCTGTTTTTAATTGGTTAAGCCCATTTACAACACTATTATTTGCCGCTTTTAGAATTAAGATTAAAATGCTTACGTCAAAAAAAGCAATTGCAAATTAAAAACCAGCATCTTGTAAATATCTATAACATCTTTCTACGAACTTATAGGGAAACTTCAGAAAAAAGAGCTTCACTATAAACCTTTCTTTTGACTTTTGTAAGAACAACCTTCAAAACCCTTGTGGAAAAACCACACAATTTTAGGCTATTTCACTAAAATAAATGGCTTTTGTTTAATTTTATGAAGAGAGTCTGTTAGGATTCTTTTGCTATTAACAATTTATAATTGAATTAAGCCCTCACGATTGAAATTAAGGTTACTATTTCCATTATTACTAGTTTTTCTTATATATAGATTTAGTCAAACGATATTATACCAAGAAAACCTTAGAAATCTACCAGGCAATATAAGCACTGAGGAGCAACCATCTAATAGTCTAGATAATTCTAACACTTTGACCAAGCCATATAGATTCGACAATGATACTTGCTTAAACATTTTCAACAATGGTAGTTGACCTAATGATTATGATTCAGCTCAGATTAGTACAATTGGCCAAATGATGATTGAATAAAATTAAGAATTTAGAAGTTAATAATACCAACAACTTATGTCAGTATCTAGATGATGTTTGAGTAATTTAGAAAAGTTCAAGATTTTCAATTGGACTATACTTATAAGTCATTCAACGAATGTTATATGGAGCTTTGTCTAAAAAAAAACAATCTAGTTATTGTACAAAATAATTTAGCAAAATAATTATAGTAATAGATGAAAGCATATTAAAACAATGAAAAAGACAATACTATTTTTATATTTTGCCCTTGCTTTTTTATTCAGTAACGGACAAACGACTCTATATCTTGAAAATTTTGAAGGTCAAATAGGTAAAGGCGCTACTGGCTCTGCACCTACTGTAGACTTAACTGGTGTTAGTTGGACTGTAGATTTTTCAAGTGCCGCTTTAAGTAATAATTATAGGTTTTTGGTGAGGAATAATTCTAGCCAAGCCCTTTTTGAAGCTAGAAATGTCGGCACCTCAACCTGGCTATCACCTGCAATCAATATTTCTACGCACGCAGATGTATCTTTTACAATTAATGCTACAGAAAGTAATGCTAACAGTCTTGAAGATTCAGACACTGTAATTACCCAATATAGAATTGATCAAGGACCATGGACAGAAGCTGATATCAATGGTAATTTATCCAATGACTATGGTACCGTTCAAATTAGTCAGGCAAATCTTAGTGGAACAATACTTGAAATTAGAGTTATTTTTTCTAATGATGCCAATAATAAACAACAACGAATTGATAATGTGATCGTTACCGGTTTGCTGCCTGTTTCATATATCTATAATAATAGCTGGTCTCCCGGTGACCCAAATGGTGTTGCTACTATTGCGAATGACATTACAGTAGTAAATGGTGAAGCAAATTTTAATGCTAATACAAGTTGTAATATTTTCTTAGTTAATCCTGACGGTGATGTCACCATAAATTCAGGTATAACTTTGACTGTAGATAATGAAATGATACTAGAATCATCTTCTACACAATATTCAAGTTTAATTTTAGATGGCTCTATAAATGGAAATGTAAGCTATAAGCGCCATGTTAATATTGCCGCTAGTCCTGGGACAACTACCACCGAAAATGATTTAATAAGTCCACCACTTACGGGTCAATCTTTTGGTGACTTTAGAAGTAATAATTCTAATATTTTATCTGGAACTATTGATGGAAATCCAGCATTTTTATTTGGACCTTATGATTCTTCGATTCCTGAATTTATTAATTATTCACCTTCAGACGATGGTAGTACTTTAAATGCTGGAACCGGCTACCGCACGGGTTCTACAGATAATGGTACTTATACCTTTACTGGCACTATTGAAACAGGTAATATAAGTGTACCTGTGAGTGCAGGAGGTGCAAGCAAGTGGAATTTAATAGGAAATCCTTATCCCAGTTACTTGAAAGTCCAAGATTTTTTAAACAACACTTCTAATTTTTCATTAATGGACGCTAATGCTGTGGGAATTTATGGTTATGATGGAACAGCACAAGATGGATGGACCATTTATAATTTAGCGACTACCACACCGTCTACGGTTATTACTCCGGGTCAAGGCTTCTTTATAGACGCTATTGCAAATGGGAATATGCAATTTACACTTAGTATGCGCACTACAGGGAGCAGTGATGATTTTATATTAGGCAGAGATTCAAGTCCGTTAGTATTTTTGAAAATTGAAGTTTCAAATGCCACTAAAAACTTTACTACTAATTTTTATTTTAATGATAATGCGACACTTGGTTTAGATCCTGGTTATGACGCCAAAGTTTGGAATAATATTCCTCCTGACTTTTCAATTTATTCTTATTTGGTAGAAAACAATACTGGAGAGGCAATCGCTCTGCAAACATTTCATAGCGATGATCTAGGAAATATAACCATACCTTTAGGAGTTAACACACCTGATAACTCGCAGATTACTTTTTCCATAAGTGATATGACAGTTCCTGACGGTATAAATGTATATCTTGAAGATACCGTACAAAATACATCGACATTATTGAATGATAACAGCTATACTTTAACTCCAATTTCGCCTTTAGCTGGAACTGGTAGGTTTTATTTACGACTTGTTGAAAATCAACTCAACATCAATAACAGTATATTGGAATCTCTCAATGTTTATTCAGATTATAACAATAAATCGTTAGTCATCGAAAGCCCAGTCCAGCAATCAATACAGCTTCATATTTTTGATGTTCAAGGACGACTAGTAAAAAAATTAGTATTACAGCTAAATTCAAACAAAGAAGTGATCGATATTTCTAATTTAACAAAGGGCATATATATTGTGCAATTAGAAAGCCTAAGTGGTACTAAAACTCAAAAGGTTATTCTAAAATAATCTTTAGCTTTCTTATTCTAAAAGTGAAGCAATATCATCGAATCCATTCTCAGTAGCATAATCCAGTGCTGTTTTTAGATTTTTATCCTTAACGGTTTTATCAGCATCATGATCCAATAATAGCTGTACAACTTCTTTCTGGTTGTATTGTGCCGCAAATATCAGTGCAGTAGCACCATTATTATTCGTCAAATTGACATCTGCATTATGATTTAGCAATAATTTCACCAGCTCAACATTTCCCTTAAAACTTATACCAATTAATGCCGTATTTCCGGAGGCATCTTTACCATTGATATTTGCGTTATTTTCGATTAACAGTTTAGCAATTTCACTTTTACCAAAATAGGTTGCAAAAATCAGCGGTGTAAAACCTCTGGCATCTTCACTATTTACCAAATGCGGATTTGTTTGTAACTGTAATTTCAAGTTCTCAATTTGTCCGGACTGAATTGTTCTAAAAAATAGTTCTTGTGCATTCATAGTTTATCTATAAAGTAAAAGGAATGTACAATATTATGTACATTCCTTTTTTTGTTGGTTTGCTATTAACCAATTATTATTTTCTTAAATCAAAACGATCTAAATCCATTACTTTAGCCCAAGCGGCAACAAAATCATTTACAAATTTAACTTCACCATCACTGGCTCCATAAACTTCGCAAACGGCTCTTAACTCTGTATTAGAACCGAAAATTAAATCAGTTCTTGTTCCCTTGAATTTTACAACTCCTGTTCTACGATCACGACCTTCAAAAACAGAATCGTCATCTGAAGTTGCACTCCAAGTATAAGTAAAGTCTAATAGGTTCGTAAAGAAATCATTAGTCAAGTGTCCTACGTTGTCTGTGAAAACACCTAAATTAGAATTATCATAATTAGCACCTAACACACGTAAACCACCAACTAAAGCTGTCATTTCAGGAATCGATAGTGTTAGCAAGTTCGCCTTATCTACTAACAAATCCTCAGAAGCGACATTTTTAAGTTCCGCACTTATATAATTTCTAAAGCCATCAGCCAAAGGTCTTAAGTAACCGAAAGATTCTAAATCTGTTTGCTCTTGTGAAGCGTCACCTCTTCCTTGGGTGTAAGGTACATTTATATGGTGTCCAGCATTTCTAGCAGCTTCTTCTACAGCTGCATTTCCTGCTAAAACAATTAAATCTGCCATTGAAATAGTGCCATTAAATTCTTTTTGAATCCCTTCAAGAACATGTAATACTTTATTCAATTCTTCAGAATTATTCACTTCCCAACTGCGTTGTGGTTGAAGACGGACACGAGCTCCGTTCGCCCCACCTCTCATATCAGAACCTCTAAACGTTGAAGCTGACGCCCAAGCCGCTTTGACTAATTCTGAAACTGTTAAACCAGAAGCCAATACCATTTTTTTTAAAGCAGCTACATCAGCTTCACCTAACGTATAATCTACTTTTGGAATTGGGTCTTGCCAAATTAATTCTTCACTTGGTACTTCAGGACCTAAATAACGGTCTATTGGTCCCATATCTCTATGTGTTAGTTTATACCATGCTCTTGCAAAGGCATCTTCAAAAGCAGCGTGATCTTTATGGAAACGTTCAGAAATCTCTCTAAAACCTGGATCCATTTTTAAGGCCATATCTGCGGTTGACATCATTAAAGCTTGTGTTCCGTTTCCACCAGCAGCCGGTGCTTTAGGCGCATTAGGATTACTCGGTGTCCATTGGTGTGCTCCAGCAGGACTTTTTGTTAGCTCCCAGTCAAGATTTAAAAGCACATCGAAATATTCGTTATCCCATCGTGTAGGATGTGGCGTCCATGCGCCTTCAAGTCCACTTGTAATGGTGTCATCTAATACTCCTGACTGAAATGTATTCTTCCAACCCGTACTCATTTCCTCGATAGAAGCACCATGTGGTTCTACACCGACATATTTTTCAGGATCTGCGGCGCCATGAGCTTTTCCGAACGTGTGCCCGCCAGCTACCAAGGCAACAGTTTCTTCATCGTTCATTGCCATACGTCCAAATGTAATTCTAATATCATGTGCAGACTTTAATGGATCTGGTTCACCATTTGGACCTTCCGGATTTACATAAATTAATCCCATGTGAACTGCACCTAAATGACCTTCTAAATCTCCATCGCTCGTATCGTAGCGTTCATCATTGTCTAACCAACCAGTTTCGCTTCCCCAATAAATATCTTGTTCTGGTTCCCAGACATCTTCGCGGCCACCCGCAAATCCAAACGTCTTAAAGCCCATGGACTCTAAGGCGCAATTGCCTGCAAGGATCATTAAATCTGCCCAAGAAATTTTATTCCCGTATTTCTTTTTTACAGGCCATAACAGTAAACGCGCTTTATCTAAATTTCCGTTATCTGGCCAACTATTTAATGGTGCAAAACGATGAGTACCTGTTCCGGCACCTCCACGACCATCACCTACTCTATACGTACCAGCACTATGCCATGCCATACGAATCATAAATCCGCCATAATGACCATAATCTGCAGGCCACCAATCTTGAGAGTCGGTCATTAAATCAAGAACATCTTGCTTTAAGGCTGCATAATCAATGCTGCTAAATGCTTCTGCATAATTAAAATCCTCTCCAAATGGATTATTTTTAGAAGCGTGTTGTCTTAAAATGTTCAATTTTAATTCATTGGGCCACCAATCCCTATTGCTGGTCCCACGACCTGCTGTTTTCTTCTGGTCACCGCTTAAAAAAGGGCATTTACTTGCATCAGAATTGTTAATATCCCAAGCTTCACCATGATTATTACTCATATTTCTAGTTTTTTATAATTAAATTTTATGTGTCTTTAAAATTATGAAATAAATCCGCTTAAATACCATGAATAAATAGTATCTATTTATTTTTTCATAGTCATTCCCTATCATTATATTATTTGTAATTATTCTAAACAATAGCAAAGCTTCAGGTTTTGTTTAAAAATTTATCCTTATTACAGAACTTTGAATAAAAATCGTTAAACACAAATGTTAAAGACTTGGTCTTCATCATTTTGATTAGTAATTTTATAAAGAAAAAAGGGGTATGCAATTGAAAAGGACAAATCTTGAAGAAAAATTAAATCGCATTAAAGCCAGGGAGAAGTCACAACAATCTATTCTCGATACCGTAAGAGAGATATTGGCAGAAGACGATAAGAAAGACGAAGTTATTCTTGAGACTATATCTAGTCATAACACAGGTAACTCCAACGATTTTGATTTTGACCTACTAGAATCTGATAAGATTTATCATATCGATCAGATCAAGAAAATTTGTGTTACTTATAGGTTACGATTTTTGGATACAAAATTCTTCAAGGGAGAATTACCTTATGAAGCCATTTCAAAAATAAAGCAGCTAGAGAAATCACACGATATAAGATTAGATGGCTTCAAAATAATGGCTCCAGCAAAATTATTCAAGCTCGAAAATTACGATGACCCTTTACTATTTGCTCCTATTGGTAATGGGTATTACTACCTCATCCACAAATGGGGAAATGACTTGAGCCCATACAGAAAACTCTTAATGTGGCCCTTTAAGACATTTGAAAATTTTGTATTCTGTACATTCATCTTAAGCATATTGCTAACAGGACTAATTCCAGACGGAACTTTCTCTGATCAAAAAACATCTGCCAACGCTGGTATCATATTTTTGTTTATGTTTAAATCAGTATTTATTGTAGCGATGTATTATGGTTACTTAGCAGGTAAGAATTTCAGTTCTGCCATATGGGATAGCAAATATTATAATGCTTAACATAGTGTAACTTTTTAAAGTTTTTCGTAACTTATAGGTAATATTAAATCCTACCAGTTATGAATGCATCGGAATACAGTAAGATATACTATGGAAACTTTATTTTAGTCACAAGAATTAAAAGTGAACTGGAACGCATTGGCATTATTCCCATTATAAAAGACGAAGGTGAATCGCAGCGCTTAGCAGGCTTTGGATCTATGAACCAAGGCTATCAGGAAATCCATGTGCACAATGATGAATTGGAAAAAGCAGTAGCTGTCGTAGAACAAGTAAAGACTGAGATGGAAGCCTCATCTTAGTGACAAATTGATAGTCTGAGTTGTTAGACAAAAAATGATGGTAAAATAAATGCTATGCCGTTACAGCATACATTTTCTCACGCTGCTCCTTAATCTTCTTATCACTCATATATTCATCAAAAGTCATATAGCGATCGATAACGCCATTTGGTGTTAACTCAATAATCCTATTACCAACGGTTTGTGCAAACTCATGATCGTGCGTGGTTAAAAGTACCGTGCCTTTAAAGTTCTTTAAAGCGTTATTAAATGCCGTGATACTTTCTAAGTCTAAGTGGTTTGTTGGTTCATCTACCATTAAGACATTGGCCCTAATCATCATCATACGACTAAGCATACAGCGTACTTTTTCACCACCAGAGAGAACATCAGAAGTCTTTAAAGCTTCCTCGCCACTAAAAATCATCTTACCAAGGAAACCACGTATGTAAACTTCTTCGCGTTCTTCTTCTGTTGTTGCCCACTGGCGCAACCAATCTACAAGTGTTAGCTTATTATTAAAAAATTCACTGTTATCTAATGGTAAATACGACTGATTTGTTGTCACTCCCCAAGCATATTTTCCAGAGTCTGCTTTTTGTTTTCCATTGATAACTTCATAAAAAGCTGTACTCGCTCTAGAATCCTTAGAATATACAACAACCTTATCGCCTTTGGCCAAGTTGATATCAATATTCTTAAACAATACCTCTCCATCTAAACTTGCAGATAACTTTTCGACATTTAAGATTTGATCGCCTGCTTCACGCTCACGTTCAAAAATAATGGCTGGATAACGGCGGCTTGAGCGCTTGATATCAGCAATGTTTAATTTTTCGATCATCTTCTTTCTACTGGTTGCTTGCTTGGATTTTGCAACGTTTGCAGAGAAACGACGAATAAATTCTTCTAGCTCCTTTTTCTTTTCTTCAGCTTTCTTGTTTTGCTGGGCATGCTGTTTGGCTGCTAATTGAGAAGACTCGTACCAAAACGTATAATTACCAGAGAAGTGATTAATTTTCCCAAAGTCAATATCTGATATATGTGTACAAACCGCATCTAAAAAGTGTCTATCATGAGATACCACAATAACACAGTTATCATAATTGGCCAAGAAATTTTCTAACCAAGTTATAGTTTCATAGTCCAAATCGTTGGTAGGCTCATCCATAATTAATAAGTCCGGATTTCCAAAGAGTGCTTGTGCTAAAAGCACACGTACTTTCTGCTTACCATCTAAGTCCTTCATTAACGTATAATGATGCTCTTCTTTAATACCTAAATTCGACAACATGGCGGCGGCATCAGAATCGGCATTCCAGCCATTCATTTCTTCAAACTCAACCTGTAACTCTCCAATCTTCTCGGCATTTTCGTCTGTATAGTCCGCGTAAAGGGCATCAATCTCGGACTTTAACTTATATAAAGGCTTATTCCCTTTTAGGACTGTTTCCAAAACAGTGTCTTCGTCATGCTTATTATGGTCCTGTTCCAAAACAGACATACGTTTTCCCGGTTCTAGATGAACATGTCCCGATGTAGGATCCATTTGTCCAGATATAATCTTTAAAAATGTGGATTTTCCTGCTCCGTTTGCACCAATAATACCATAACAATTACCGTTGTTAAATGTGGTGTTGACATCGTCAAAAAGGACACGTTTTCCGAACTGAACTGAAAGATTAGAAACTGATAACATTTTATAGGTTTTAAATATTCGGCAAAAGTAGAAAATTAAAGCGATTGAACGAAATAAATAGTCGGTATAACAAGATTTAACGAGGCATTAACAAGACTTGAACATAGCAACACATACATTTGCTATGTTAAATTGATGAAAATCCCCATGTTAACAAGACAAGTAGCTTTATCTATATTGGTGCTAACCATGCTTTTTGGGTGCAAAAAAAACAATGGCAGCAATGGAGATTATGCGTTCATCGGTGGTGAAATTATTAATCCAAAAAACAAAAGTGTTGTAATTTACAACACTGAAGGCAAGATCGTAGATTCCATAGACTTAGATGCCAATAATAGATTCATTCACAAAATAAACAATTTACAAGCTGGTCTTTACACTATAACCCATGGTGGCGAGTATCAAATGGTCTTACTGGAACCAAATGACAGTATCATGTTTCGATTAAATACCTATGATTTTGATGAGTCATTGGTGTTCACGGGAGAAGGTGCTAAAAAGAACAACTACCTAATTAAAACCTATCTCTTTAATGAGCATGAGGAGAAAAAACTCATGACATACGCAAAAATGGAACCTGAAGCTTTTCATGATTTCATTGAAAAACGCCGAAACAAACAGTTAGAAGAATTTAATGAGTTTTTAACCCGCAGTCAGGAGTCAGAATTTTTTAAATCTCTTATGGAGGCTAATATTAATTTCAACTCTTATGCGGATAAGGAAATTTATCCTTTCGCCTATTTTGGCAATAACAAACTCATTCATATAAAAGATTTACCAGAGGACTTCTATTCGCATAGAAATGACATAGATTATAATGCCAAGCACCTTAGTCGCTTTTACTCTTACAACAGATTTTTATTCTCTTACATAGATAATATAGCCATTGACTCTTACTACAAAAACAATCCTTATCACAGTGCATTTGACAGACATACCATAGATTATAATAAGTCAAAATTAGATATTATTGATAGTATTATTTCTGACAAAGACATCAAAAATTATTTGCTAAAGTATAAGACTCGAGACTTTGTAAGTCATAATCACACAGAAGCTGAAGCCAACGAAATGTTGAATTACTATTTGATGAAAAGCACCAGTGAAGAGGATAAAATGTATATATCAGATTTGGTGACATCCTTAAAATTGTTAAGACAAGGTAATCCAATACCTCGTTTGGCTATTATTAATTATGACAATACGGAACATGATTTAAACTCGATAATTGGTAAACCTACAATTATTTACTTTTGGTCTTCTAACTCCAAGATGCAATACCGAAATAGTCACTATAAAGTAAAGAGTTTAAAATCCAAGTTTCCACAGGTAGATTTTGTTTCCATAAATCTCAATAGTAACGATGATAAAAGTTGGAAAGCAATTATAGACAACTACGACTTCCCAACTCAAAAAGAATACAAGTTTAAGTACCCTAAAAAAGCACGTAAAGTATTAGCGGTTAATTATCTTAATCAGGCGATTATTGTTGACGAAGACGCTACAATACTCCATCCCAATGTAAATATCTTCAAATCAGATTTTGAAGATATGCTTGGATCACTAATAGAAAAAAGGCACCTTATTGCTAAACAAAGTGCCTATTAAATATCTTCGAAATTACTTTTTAATTTCCTTTCTTATAATCTGCTAGAAACTTTTCTAACCCAATATCTGTTAATGGGTGATTGAGTAATCCTGTAATAGATTTCAAAGGACCTGTCATAACATCTGCTCCTAATTTTGCACAATCAATAACATGCATCGTATGGCGTACGGAAGCTGCCAATATTTGGGTTTCAAAAGCATAATTGTCATAAATATGACGTATCTCCGCAATTAAATTTAAACCATCTGTAGAGATATCATCCAAACGTCCAATAAATGGTGATACGTATGTTGCACCAGCTTTAGCGGCCAACAAGGCCTGACCTGGAGAAAACACTAAAGTAACATTGGTTTTTATACCTCTATCCGAAAAATACTTACAAGCCTTAATTCCATCTTTTATCATTGGTAATTTAATGACAATCTGCTCATGTAATTCTGCTAAAGCTTCTCCCTCTCTAACCATACCATCGAAATCTGTTGAGATTACTTCCGCTGAAACATCACCATCCACGATATTACAGATATCAACATAATGTTTCATTATATTATCTGTGCCTGTGATGCCTTCCTTAGCCATTAGTGATGGATTTGTAGTAACACCATCTAAAATACCCATGTCCTGAGCTTCTTTAATCTGCTCTAAGTTCGCCGTATCTATAAAAAATTTCATGTAATTATAATTTGAATTGTTGTGTTTTTAGTTGTCGCGAATTTACAACTAATAGGCTTGAGGTCTTTACAGAAACTATTAAAATATATTAACAACTTACTAAAACCAATAAAATGATTATTCAACTTCTAAAATATATGTTTTTGACGTACTGTAATTACATAATCTTTCATCCTCATTTTCAAAACCATTCCTAAAAGGACCATCTACATCTAGACGAACATTAACTCTGTAAAAACCAGATTCTGTCGGTGTACCCTCAATATATAATCGTCTGTAATCAACAGAATAATCCATGCCCTCAGGCAAACCAGAAACTTCAAAAAAGTAATCATAGTCATTATCACGTGGCTCATTCTTTATTTCGGAATTTAAAGAAACTTCATAATAATTTCCGACTGTTGCAATAGGAAACTCCTTATTGGCAATAGAAGGTTCACGTGCAATTAAGCAATCAAAAAAATCTTCGCATCCAAGCAAAGTAAAACAGCATAAAATAGGTAAAATTCTAAGAGATCTCATAGTAGCTAATTTGGACTTAATGTCACAAATAACGTACCAAAATAGACTAAAGCTTATAATGATTCATCAATAATCGCTCATAAACTTTATCTGGAAGTATTCGCTTCAAAACGATGGAAAGTTTTTGCATAAACACACCAACCTTATAATGCACTTTAGGTTTTTCGGTTTGAATCACTTTAAAGATCGCTTCGGCCATTTGTTTTGGATCGCTTCCACTATCAACATGCTCGTTCATCATTTGTAAGGACTTCCCGTATTTTTTCTTGTATGGAGAATCTTCCAAAACAGGCGCATGATAACGACCAGCAGCAATATTGGTGGCAAAATCGCCTGGAGCAACGTTGGTCATTTCAATATTAAAATCCTTGAGTTCCATTCTAAAGGCTTCTGTAATCAATTCCAAAGCACCTTTGCTAGCGCTATAAACACCTCTAAAAGGCAAACCCATGTAACCTGCAATGGAAGTGATATTAATAACTAACCCAGAATTTTGTTGACGCATACTAGGCAAAACCGCTTTAATAACATTAATGGGGCCAAAAAAGTTGGTTTCAAAATTGCGTTTAATTTCTGTATCAGGAATTTCTTCAATAGGACCCGTGATACCTGCTCCAGCATTATTAATTAATACGTCAATTTTAGACTCTTTATCTAAAACTTCTAAAATGCACTCGGATATGGTCTCAGCACGTGTAACATCTAAAGCAACTATTGGAAACTTACTATCAGGATAATTATTTGGGATACGACTTGTGCCATAGACCTTAAACCCCTTGTTTTGAAGAAACTCACCAATAGACTTTCCAATTCCAGACGATCCTCCTGTGATTAAAACAACTTTAGACATTTTTCTAAATTATAAAGTTTGAAGCTAAAAGTACAAAGTTTAGAGAAACCTTTGTAAGATTACACCTTTTAAGACTTGAGTTTATGGTACAAAAAAAGGCAAGCTACCTACATCACACCGCTACGACCGCATACCTTTGCTACGTTCCCGTCCTGGAGGATTAAGCAGGAGCTGGTTGTGTAGGACTTGCCCGGCGGCAAAGATACAACCTTTTAATACTTAAACAATGATTTTTAAACTGAATTTTATTTAATAACTTGCTCAAAAATCTTTTAAATCCTATGCAGTTATCTAAATATGTAATTCTCTTTTGTTTAAGCCTTATTTTAATAAATTGTGGAGATACTAATACGTCCAAAAAAACAGGTTTATCAATCGATACAAAAGAGAAATCTTTGATGCTTGGAGACACACTTAATCTGTCGATAACCAATCCCAAAAACCTTGATATAACTAATGTTAGCTATCAATTGGACGGCAAACCAATAGACAAGAATACCGTACTAAATGACATTACGCTTGGAGAGAAAACAATAACGGCAACGGTAAACTATGATGATAAAACTGAAACATTAACCAGGCCTATAAAAGTTTACAATAATATTATCCCAACAATCTATTCGTACGAAGTAGTAAACACCTATCCTCACGATATTACATCATATACCCAAGGTTTAGAATTTTATAATGGTGAGTTGTTTGAAAGTACGGGACAAAAAGGTGAATCTAAACTCAGAAAAGTGAATTTTGAAACTGGGGAAATACTAAAAAATATTGATCTAGAAAATCAATATTTCGGAGAAGGGCTTACCATTCTCGATGATAAAATTTATCAGTTGACATGGCAAGCTAAACGCGGTTTTGTTTACGATGTCGATTCATTTGAGCGGTTAAGTATTTTTAATTATGGAACAAGTAAAGAAGGTTGGGGACTTTGTAATGATGGCAAAAACTTATATAAATCTGATGGCACTGAAAAAGTATGGTTACTAAATCCTGATAATCTTACAGAAGAAAGTCATATCGAGGTCTACACAGAGAAAGGTAAGATTCCTGCTCTAAATGAACTCGAATGGATTGATGGTAAGATATTTGCCAATATATATCAGCGTAATGGCGTCGTTATAATTAATCCTAAAACAGGTGGTGTAGAAGGCGTCATAGATTTTAAACCTCTTAGGAAACTTGTAAAACAGCATGATGAATTGGATGTACTAAATGGCATTGCCTACCATCCAGAGCGTCAGACCATTTTTGTTACAGGTAAAAATTGGGATAAACTTTTTGAAGTGAAAATTAAGAAACGTTAATCAAGGCTTTTGCAAATTTTTGAGAAAACAATCGTAGTTTCAAAAGATGACTTAGATCAACTGAACCATGTCAATAATGTACGCTATGTCCAATGGGTACAAGACATCGCAGAAGCACATTGGTTGCAAAATGCAACTAACAGTATTTTAGATAATGTCTTTTGGGTATTGGTAAATCATCAGATTGACTATAAGAGTCAAGCCGTATTGGGAGACCAGTTGCTTGTTAAAACTTATGTTACCAGATCAGAAGGCATTACATCAGAACGTATTGTAGAATTTATAAATAAAACTACAGACAAGCTTATTGTAAAATCCATAACCAAATGGTGTCTGCTTAGTACTAAAACCAAGCGACCAAAGCGAATAACACCTGAAATAGCCAAGCTATTTGATTAACATTTATTTAGGTTAAAGTTTTTTTAATGTATTCAGGAGTGTCAGGTCAAAGTCTTTTCTTTATCGCACCAATCAATCTTTTATGCGATTACTTTTTTTTACAATTTTCTTATTCGGTGTTTATTCTTATAGCTTTGGACAAAGCTTAAAAGGAAAAGTATATGATTCTAAATCTATAGTAAAGGACATCAAGGTACTTAACAAGACCCAAAATAGACTCACGGTTACGGACAAGAATGGTGATTTTAGTATTGTAGCCATAGTCAATGATACAATTTCCTTTGAATCTGTTTTTTACCATCCAAAATTAATAGTTGTAACCCAATTGCACTTTGATGACATCAATGTATTTGAAATTAAAAAAATCACCAACGAATTAGATGAAGTTGAGGTGAAATCAGAACCTGAACAACCTGTTTTTGAAGAAGAAGTATATAATGAAGACTTGCAAAATCTTATAAAAGAAGATATAAAACGTAATCCGCACCTCTACCAGCCAGAAGTGGCGACCTATGGTATTAATTTTCTTTATTTAATTGATTTAGCACTCAAACTGTTTAAAAGCAAGAAATATAAAGCACCTGTTTATCAACCTGCCACTTACAGGCAAGTGGATTCCTTATTTAGCAACAGTTCCTTTTTTAATAAACGTTTAGTTACGGAAGATCTAGAAATTCCAAAGAACCAAGTCAAATTATTCTATGATTTTTGTTCCGCAAAGGGCATCAGCTCGGAGTTACTAAAGGACGATAAAAAGATGGAACTCCTTGAGCAGCTCGTTTTAAACAGCCAACTGTTTTTAATTCTTCTTGAGGAATATGGTGAAGAAAAAGTGACCAAAGACTAAAGAAGAATAGATATAATTCCGTCGTTTCATAATAAATCATAACTTCAAAAGTTATATTTTTAAGCCAAATTATTTTGTTTATGAAGCGATCGCTGTCATTCCTTATTTGTTTTATGGTATTACTGTTTTGGAGTTCTTGCCGAAAAGATTTCGAATTTTCTCCAAGCACTGGCGAACTCAGGTTTGAGAGAGATACGGTCTATCTAGACACTATATTTACAGATATTGGTTCGAGCACATACACCTTAAAAGTATACAATCGCAGTGATGACGATATTGTTATACCAACAATTCAATTAGAACGTGGTACAAGTTCTTTTTACAGACTCAATGTCGATGGTAGTACAGGAAGTGATAATGTCATCGGTACAGCTCAAGAAGGTCGTTTTTTTGAAGATGTCGAAATTTTAGCGGAAGACAGTCTTTTCATTTTTATTGAAACCACATATAATACAAGTTCAGATCCAATACCATCTAATGAATTTCTGTATACGGATCGTATATTATTTGATTCTGGTAATAACCAGCAAGATGTAGACTTGGTGACTTTAGTCAAAGATGCCATATTTATTTATCCGAATAGAGATGAAAATACTGGTATTATTGAAACCCTAACGTTTGATGTGGATGGCGATGGAACTTCAGACGAAACCACTTTACAAGGACGGTTTTTAGAGGATGACGAACTTACCTTTACCAATGAAAAACCTTATGTAATTTATGGCTATGCAGGAGTCGATGCAGGAAAAACATTAACCATTGAAGCTGGTACGCGTGTTCATTTTCATGCCAATTCTGGCATTATTGTCACTGATGGTGGTTCTTTAAATATTAATGGAACGCTCAGTACAGATCAAGAAGCTTTAGAAAATGAGGTCATTCTTGAAGGGGATCGCTTGGAACCCATTTTTCAAGATGTGCCAGGGCAATGGGGAACCATTTGGTTGTTTAACGGCAGTGAAAACAACACTATAAATTATACAACCATAAAAAATGCAACGATCGGAGTTTTATCTGAAGGCGACCAAGCAACATCCAATGATAAGTTGACCATTACCAATTCCCAGATTTACAATTCTAGTGGTTTTGGAATTCTCGGAAGAGCTACATCTATTTTAGCAGAGAATGTGGTGATTAACAATTCTGGACAATCTTCCTTTGCTGGTACCTTTGGAGGAAAGTATAATTTCACACACTGTACCATCGCCAATTATTGGAACAGTAGTTTTAGACAGTTTCCTGCCCTACTCTTAAATGACTTCATTGTAGATGAAAATAATACCGTTTTTACCAATGATCTAACCGCAGCTAACTTCAATAACTGTATCATTTACGGTAATGACAACCCTGAATTTCTATTGGAGGACGAGGGGTCTGTATTCAATTATAAATTCACAAATTGCTTATTACGTTTAAATCCTAACTTATTCAACACAGGGAATTATCAAATTGATGATCCAATGTTCTACGAAGGCAATGTTTTTAATGAAGATCCAGATTTTGAAGATCCTTTTGAAAATTTAATGCGCATTGGTGAAGATTCTGGTGCTAATGGTTTAGGTAGTGCAATTTTTGCTAGTCAAGTCCCTTTTGATATTCTTAACGTATCTCGCGCAACTTCTCCTGATGCGGGTGCTTACGAGAGTGTTGTTTTTGACGAAGACTAATATCGGCTACCCTTGTTGATTATGAAGAAAGCAAGTTTTATAATTCTTGGAATTTTAACAATATGTTGTTGTTCTTGCTATTCCTACAAAGTATACCCAAAAGCATATAGAAACATTGAAAATAATAGTCAAAAACGAAATGCCTATATAATCAACGATTCTCTTAAAAAGGAATTGAAAATATTTAGCAATTCAAATATATTTCAAATTGTAAAAGATAGTAATTACGCAGATGTGGTAGTCAAACTCTACCCTATTGAAAAATCTTTTGTTTGTGGACAACCCCTAACCATTTCTATGCTTACAATTGGTCAATTACCTGTCATATTACCAGATCAGTATTTGTTTCGTTTTGACGAAATACAAAATGGAACTATCACTAAAAGAACAATAGATTTAAAAATTGCGCAACGCGTTTGGTTTTGGGACCTCTTTGTATTCAATAAAAATTTTGAAGAAAAAGCAGGAAAAGCCCTCTTGGGTGAGTACCTTAAAAACAACAACCCATTAAATTAAATTGAATTAAAATACTACTTTCTTTTTATGAAAAACACATTGGTATTATTACTTGCTGTATTAATCACGAATTTAACTCATGCCCAATTCATCAAAGAAAAATCCATTAATGCTCAAATAGGTTTTGGAATTAGCTCACCATATGAAAGTGAAGATGAAATTGGAGATACAGGTTTCTTTCTCCAAGGCGAATATGTTATGCAACTGGCTGCCTGGGTAGAATTAAAACCTTATGTTGGAATGATCACCACAAGCTCTGACGGTGAAGATCTTAATGATAACCCTACAGACGAAAAAGCTGAAACAAAAGCCTTTTTAATGGGAGGGAAATTTAGAGTTAGAGCACCTATACGTTGGGTTGCTCCCTATATTGAGCTTGGCATTGGGGCATCCATAGGAACATACGAAACACTTACCTCTACAATAGACATTGAAAAGAATGGGCTCATCTATCATATTCCATTTGCTTTTGGATTAGAACTAGGACGTAATAACAATATCGATTTAGGTTTCACATATTATTTTCAGCCGTCGGTAGAACAATATGTAGGTGCGTTTGCCGTTGGCATATCCATTCCATTAAAAAATAGATAAGCCTTAAATTCCAATAAGTTCAAGACTTAATCGTAATTAGGAGTGCCCTCCACTTCCACTTTAGGAATGACCAATAAATCATAACGCTCAATCAAATTAACCAATGGCTTATTGAGATTAAATTGTTTTGGATAATAATGAAAGCCTTTAATCAATGGTCTTAAATCTATGACAACCCATTGGTTTTCCTTGCCCATTTCTAATAAGGCTTTATGATTTTTGTAATACTTATTTTCTGAATCAGAATTATCTTTCAACGCATTATTTTCCAGATAATATCTTGTCATAAAACCTATATTTAATGCAGTGTTTCCATTGAATTCGGCTATTTCATTTAATGTATTACCAACTTCATAAAGGCCTAAAGGCGAAAACCCTTTGGACATATGGTAGCCTCCCATTTTGATGAGGAGTTTATCCTCTCCAAGATTAAAGTCCAAATTATCCAGCCCCTTCTTTAACTGTGATTTCATATACTTTATCCGTGTGAAATTATTCTCGTACCATTGTCTTTGAGAATACAATAAATAAATAGCCGTTGTGCGCTTTAGAGCTTCTACAACCTCTGAATTCTTGGCCTCCAAGCTCATAGCATCTAAAAACTTGCCTATCTTTTCAGAATTGGATATTGCTACTACAAAATCACGTTTATCTTCTTCATCATCTTTATAGAATTGTGTCAACTCACTTTTGGAATCTTCAAAAAGCGATTGATATTTCTTTTGTAAAGTGTTGGGTAAATTGTTAAACATGAGATCAGCAATCATAATATAGCTATCAAAAAATTCTTGATCTATACCAAAAATATGCCATGACCTATCTTTTGCCGTCTGCAAAAATTGAGCATCTTCCTTATTATCAAAAAACGGAATAGCTGTGTTCACATAACCATCAGCAGCTCTAGTGAGGTATTTATTATGTATGGCTTTTAGTTTTGCCTCAATATTGCTTTCAAATGAGTTCAAAATCTCCCCAGTTATAGGACCGACTTCCAACACCATAGTTTTATAATTCAAGCTATCCAAGATTGGGATAATGGTATTTGTAAATTCAGAAATACGACTAGAACCATGGTATTCGCCTAACATGGTAAACTGCGCACTCGCCATTTCTTGTGTTAGAAACGTTTTTCCTTTTCCTTTTAACTTTCCATCCTTAATATCAAATGTATACGTAAAGGGTTCTAAATGCTTCATGGCCAAGCTATCTTGGGCGTTAACAGCAACCCATAGCAAACAGATGGCTAATACTAGTGAGAGTCTTTTCATTTTATATGTTCTTTAATGCTATGGTACATGATCACCTTTAGATTAGGATCTAATTGTTTCAATTCTTCACTCACAGCCTTTGCATGGCCTGACCCAACAATTAACACACTGCGCTTTACATCATTATTTTTTAATACTTCTAATATATTCTTGGCCATAGCTACATTTCGATTGTCCCATTTCTTCATCTGAAGTTCATAATCTTCACCGCTAAAACCGCTATATCTTAACGAGTTTATTCTATAATAGGCATCTAATGTCTCTGGTTTATTCATGTATCTCCCCAATGAACCTGAGACTCCAGCAAAAATATTTCCCCATTTATCTTGTCGCAGTGCTTTCTTAAATGCTTTTTGACCTTCTTTTGTTCCCGTTTTCAAAGCACGCTGCCATGCAGGCCAATAACCAGCATATCCCTTATGACTATCTACACCATGAATTATTTTCAAATTAAGCTGCCTCATTAATTGAAAAGTCAAATCCGGATTCTGATTGCCATAGGGCTTAAACTTTTCAGTAGCACCGTGTCTTGCAAAATATCTATACATTCTATTATTGGCTTGATCACCCATACTTAAATAGTAGGCTTGTAGTTTTTTAAAGTCTAAACTATCCAACGATCTATTAGGAGTAGTAATTAACGTTCTTATCTCCTCCTCATTAAAGAAAATAGAATCTTTTGCCTTAAGATACGCCTCTTTAAATCTAGAATTCCATTCTCCCATCGCCGCTGTATCGCCTGCTTTGGCATACTCTCCCATAATCAGTTGAGGCTCGTACTTTAAAATCTTTTTCACCATTGGTTTGTAGGCGCGTTTTACAATACCAGGCAATTGATGCATATCGCCAACAATAAGAATTTCTTGTTGTTCTTGTGCAGAGGTAATGTTGCACTGAATCAGTATTAAGACTAACAATAATTTAGAAATGTATCTCATGATGTTTAATTTATTTATGCTTCAAAATTCTAATACTTTTATAACATTTAAAAAGAGAATCTGTGAAGTCAATAAATACATCTGTCAAATTTTAGAAACGAGGCAAATCTAAGCAACATTAAAGTTGACAGATAAAAATTAGGGGTTCATAGATACCTTTTATATCGTTAGGTATATTTCTTTAGTTTCGCATTTATGAAATACGATATCAAAAAACTTAGTATTTGGTTTATAGTCTATTATCTAGTCATTGATGTTATTGGAGACATCATAGATGCAGATTCCATTTCTAAAGCCATTGACTACCACACCCAACCTCATATAATTGCGTTAACACTATCAGTAGGAATTATATTCTTTTTATACACACTTTCTTCCTACTCTATTTTTTACAAGTGGCATCATAAAAAACCGTTTTGGAGTAATTTGCTAGCCATAATTATTTGCGCCATAATGCTAGTTGGCTTACGATATCTAATTGAAGAAATTCTTTTTAGACATCTTTTTGGTTTTGGTAATTATAGAAAGGATGTTTCGATGTCTTATTACTTGTTGGACAACTTCTACTATGTGTTTCAATATTGTGCACTAGGCATAATCTTTTACTTCTGGCAATACTCAAAGTTTAAGGATGAGCGCAATAATCAGCTATTGTTAGAGAACCAACGTATGGAACTCGATTTATTGCGTTCTCAGACCAATCCGCACTTTTTATTCAATACGCTTAATAACATCTATGCTTTGGTACATAAAGATTCGGATAAGGCCTTGAGTGCCATAGAGAAATTGTCTTTATTATTGCGTTATTCTTTATATAACACTAAAACTGTGGTGTCTTTAGAAGACGAAATTTCCCAAATAAGAAATTTCATAGATTTGGAGAGTATTAGGCACAAAGAAGCGCCAACTATTAAACTCAATATCGAGGGTTTAACAAAACAAATTCAAGTACCACAGTTTTTATTGTTACCTTTTGTTGAAAATGCCTTTAAACATGGAAAGTTACACAGTAAATCACAACCCATAGAAATTAATTTATTCATTGATAATTCGCATTTAAAATATGTAGTTGTCAACGAAATTGAAGAAAAGAAAAAAGATAAAGTCGGTGGATTAGGTTTAGATAATCTTAAAAAACGTTTGGAATTATTATTTCCTAATGAACATTCTTTTTTATGTAAAGCTGAAAACTCAATATTTAAAGCACAACTCGAAATTCCATTGTAATGACTTGTATTATTATTGATGATGAACCTTTAGCCATTGATTTGCTTGAATCTTATGTTTCAAAGATTGAAAATTTAGAACTCATCGGATCTTTCGTTAATCCCCTAGAAGCTCTAAAATTATTGAGAGACACGCCGGTAGATATTTTATTCTTGGATATTCAGATGCCAGAAATTACGGGTGTCGATTTCAAAAAAATCATCAGTCCTGAAGTTAAAGTTATTTTTACTACAGCCTATTCCGGATATGCTTTAGAAAGCTATGATCTTAATGCGGTAGACTATTTATTGAAACCTATTACCTTTCAACGCTTTTTGCAGGCTTTAGAAAAAGTGCAAAACAAAAACTCAAAAACTGAAACTACCAAGGACGAGGATTACGTCTTTGTTAAGACCGAATATCGTCATCAAAAACTATTCTTTTCTGATATTTTGTATTTAAAAGGTCTAAGCGATTACGTCGTCATCCAAACAAAAAATGGTAAAGTCCTTACGCTGCAAAACATGAAAGAATTTGAGCAAGATCTCCCTAACAACAAGTTCATACGAGTTCACAAATCTTACATCATTAACCTAGAACATATTGAATTTATTGAGCGCAATCGCATCGTTATGCATGGCGAATATATTCCAATAGGCGCAACTTATAAGGATGCATTTTGGAAGAAAATCAACAATAAATAAGTTTGATGATTGCCTTAAATATTAAGCATTAAACAAAGGCCTTCCACCCATAAGTTCATTTACTTTTTCAGCAACGCCTTCTAAAACAGTTTCATTATCATGGTTATTGATAACCTCATCAATTAAATCCACCACATAACTCATATCGTTTTCATTTAATCCTCTAGTGGTTATCGCAGGCGTACCTACTCTAATGCCAGACGTTACGAATGGCGACTCCGTATCAAACGGTACCATATTCTTATTGACTGTGATATCTGCTTTTACCAAGGCATTTTCCGCGTCTTTACCTGTAATATTCTTATTTCTAAGGTCAATTAACATCATGTGGTTATCCGTTCCCCCAGAAATAAGGTGATAATCTTTAGCAACAAACGCCTTTGCCATAGCATCGGCATTATGTTTCACTCTTAGCATGTAGTGCATAAATTCATCGGTCAATGCTTCACCAAATGCAATTGCTTTGGCGGCAATGACATGCTCTAAAGGACCGCCTTGATTTCCAGGGAATACTCCAGAATCCAACAAACCTGACATCTTACGAAGCTTACCGCTTTTTAGTGTAATGCCAAATGGATTATCAATATTCTCACCCATCATTATCATGCCTCCCCTCGGACCTCTTAAGGTTTTATGCGTCGTCGTCGTCACAACATGGCAATGTGGCATTGGATCATTCAATATACCTTTTGCAATCAATCCTGAAGGATGAGAAATATCAGCCAATAAAACCGCACCAACACTATCTGCTACTTCTCTGAACTTTGCAAAATCAATGTCACGAGAATAAGCCGATGCACCAGCAATAATGAGTTTTGGTTGCTCTTTTTGAGCTTGATCAGCTAACATATCGTAATCAATATAACCTGTATCTTTTTTTACACCATAAAATGTAGGCCTATATAATCGTCCAGAAAAATTAACAGGAGAACCGTGTGTTAAATGGCCACCATGGGACAAATCGAAGCCTAGAATGGTATCTCCAGGTTTTAAGCAGGCATGAAACACCGCCGTATTAGCCTGACTTCCAGAATGTGGTTGTACGTTTGCATACGCTGCACCAAATAAGGCTTTTGCCCTATCGATAGCAATCTGCTCCACTTCATCGACCACTTCGCAGCCACCATAATATCGTTTTCCAGGATACCCCTCAGCATATTTATTGGTTAAAACAGAACCTGTAGCTTCCATCACTTGGTCACTAACAAAATTCTCGGAGGCAATCAATTCTATACCATCGGTTTGGCGTTCTCTTTCGGCTCCAATCAATTCAAAAATTTGTGCGTCGCGTTGCATAAATAATAGCTTATGTTAAATGAGCATCAAAAATACGAATTACATTAGTTTTAATATTAAAAATTATGTAGGTTTGAATAGAAATTAATGAACATTTAATCAACAACAGCAATATGCCATTATCAGCCAATAATCCAAATAGAACATCTTGGTTATACGTTAATAAGTACTCTGATTTTCCGATTCAGAATATTCCTTTTGGTGTTTTCTTAACTAGAGAGGATATCATCACCATAGGAACCCGAATTGGAGACACAGCCATTGACCTTGGTGCTTTACATCAATTAGGTTATTTTGATGGCATTCCGTTAACGGACGATATCTTTTTACAAGATTCCCTAAACGATTTTATTGCTGACGGTCGTAAAACATGGCGAGCGGTTCGTAATCGTGTGGCTGAGATCTTTGATGCTAATAACGATGTACTAAAAAATAATACCAAGCATAAAGAAATTATTTGTTTTCGACTAGATGAGATTGAAATGCAAATGCCAGTGCATGTTGGTGATTATACGGACTTCTACTCTAGTAAGGAACATGCGACCAATGTTGGTTCCATGTTTAGAGATCCAGACAATGCCTTAATGCCAAATTGGTTACATATACCTGTGGGTTATCACGGACGTAGTTCGTCTATAATCACAACACATATACCAATTCACAGACCACAAGGGCAAACCTTACCTGAAGGTGCGAAAACACCAGTTTTTGGGCCAAGTCAACTGGTAGATTTTGAACTGGAAATGGCCTTTATTACTACAGATGCTAATGATTTGGGCGAACCCATTCCTGTAGAAGAAGCGGAAGAATATATCTTCGGTTTAGTGGTCTTTAATGATTGGTCGGCAAGAGACATCCAAAAGTGGGAATATGTACCATTAGGGCCTTTCTTAGGCAAGAATTTTGCATCCTCAATGTCTCCTTGGATTGTTACACTAGATGCCTTAGAACCGTTTAGAGTGGCAAGCCCGAAACAAGATCCAAAACCTTTGGAGTATTTGCAAACTAAGGGAAAACACAGCTTCGATATTCATTTAGAAGCTGGTATTATTCCTAAAGGCGGAAAAGAAACTACGGTTTGTAAAACTAACTTTAAACACATGTACTGGAATATGTCGCAACAATTAGCGCATCATACGGTTAATGGTTGTCCTGTAAATTCTGGAGATATGATGGGTAGTGGCACTATTTCTGGTCCGACGGAAGATTCTTATGGTTCTATGTTAGAATTGACTTGGAAAGGTTCCAAACCTATCAAATTAAAAGATGGTACAGAACGTAAATTTATCAATGATTATGATACAGTCGTGATGCGTGGTTATTGCGAAAATGATGACGTGCGTATAGGCTTTGGACAGGTAAAAACACAGTTGTTACCCGTTTTTAATCCTAAGAAGAAGAAATAACATGTACACTATATACTATTATAAAACCTACCTTATTGGGTAGGTTTTTGCATTTAACGATTTTGTATCTTCATAATTTGCGCTATAAATGAGTAAACCATTACTAATATCCTTACTAATTACTTGTTTTGGATTTTCTCAAAATAATATAAAGCATTATACAACCGCAGATGGACTTCCCCATGATGTAACTTATGGTCTTTTTCAAGATAGTAAAGGCTATATCTGGATAGGAACTGATAATGGATTGTCTAAATTTAATGGTCAATCTTTTAAAAATTTCACTATTGATGATGGCTTGAGAACAAATTATGTAATAGATATTACAGAAGATGGTTCTGAAAATATAGCATTAGCAACTTGGGGAGGTGGACTACATTTCATAAAAAATGATAGCGTTATTTTACCTAGAATAAATAATGATTCTATCGATAAAATCCACACCGTTTATACACATAAAAATTACATTATATCACCATCAATTTCCGGGAATTTGCTTTATGAAAAGAAGAGCAGTTTTAAGTTTCTTAAAAGCACATTATTATCAGATGTAGAAAAAAAAGAAATGTTCAAAACCGATAGTACAGAAATTAATAATGGCTATGTCTCTGAATTGGATTCTATTTTGGTCTTAACCAATCATACACTGACCAACCCAAATGACACATTTTTTAAAGGTATATATCAACTAAATGATTCATTAAAGCTAAAACCGATCTTCACTTTTTTAGATGATAAAGTTATCAGCAGTATTGAAAAAATAGATAATGATCTTTATATAGCATCTCAAAAAGATTCGGTATATATTTTTAACACGCACAAGATTTTAAATAAGCAAAAACTTTGTATCGATAATCCTTTTATTGTTAAAATAAAAAGAACCAAAGCTCAGGAATATTTGGTTTTGACATCAGATAACAAAGGCTTTAAAAATGTGCATTTGTTTTCCTCAAACTTTGATCATAAAATCAATTTTAAAAAACTATTGAACATCAAGTCCACAATATCCAATGTATTAGAAGATAATGAGGGTAACATTTGGATTTCAACATATGGTGATGGATTGTTGTGTGTGGAAAGGACGTCATCTAAAATCAACAAATTTGATAATAATCTATTAAATGAATTATTGGTTAAAGGCATTACTGAATTAGAAGATGACGTTTATATTTTAACACCAAATTACATTACTAAAATAAATACATCAAAAAATGAAGTTTATAGACTAAAAGGTATTGGTAAGAGTATTTTAAAGCAGAACAAATCGATAGTTGTAAACTCATTGTATCATGAAGATGCGTTAAATGAAAATATATTTA
Source organism: Winogradskyella flava (assembly GCF_014243395.1). Taxonomy (GTDB): domain Bacteria; phylum Bacteroidota; class Bacteroidia; order Flavobacteriales; family Flavobacteriaceae; genus Winogradskyella; species Winogradskyella flava. The sequence goes on from NZ_JACLCP010000002.1 coordinate 616,563, forward strand.
AGCACATTATCGCATATAAAACGTTTAGTGTAGATTCTATTGGAATAATGCACTATGGAGATAGTTTGAGAATACCAAAACTTAAAATGAGCGTATCTGCTGATAAAAAGACGATATATGATGCTACTTTTTATAAGGATACGCTTTGGCTTGCAACAAACTTGGGTGCTTTTTATTTTAATTTAGAGTCAAAAAGGCTAATTAAAAAAGATATTCTTAATAAAAAGTTATTGGGAAATAAAATAACTAAATTTTTAAAAACAAAAGATACACTTTGGGTAGGTACTAACAAAGGATTAAGCATAATAGCAAATAGTGAAATTAAGCATTTTACAAAAAAAAATGGTTTGGTCAATAATTCCATAAACACATTGTTTAAGGATCATAGGAATCATTTATGGATTGGGACCCAACAAGGTATTTCCGTTTATAACAACAACAGTTTTCTTAACATATCCCAAAAAAATGCATTAGCATCTCCTTTTGTTGACGTTATTTTTGAAGATAAAACCTATAAAATATGGATTGGAGGAAATAAAGGAATTTCGTTAATAGATAACACCAATGAATTACAACTAAAATCACCACCAATAATTAATATTAGTAAAGATGCTTTAATTTTTAATTACGATATTATTTCCTATAACCGTTCTAATGACTTACTCTGTGAATATAAGCTAGATGATAATTGGATAAACTTAACATCTCCTAATGGTTATCTTGATTTTAACAACTATAAAAAAGGTAAGTATCAGCTGCAATTTCGTGCAAAAAAGCAGGATGGAAAATGGGGCTATTCAAAAATCTATAACTTCCAAATTAAGTTACCTTGGTATAAAGAATGGTATTTTGGTAGTTTAATAATATTTATTGTATTAGGTTTGATTGTTGTTAGTACCATTAATCAGCTTAAAAAGAGCAAACAAAAAAACACAAGTTTAAAGCGGGCATTTGACACTCAAGTAAAATTAGAACAAGAACTCTCTAGAGTGAGAGATGCCATTGCTCAAGATTTTCATGACGATTTAGGCAACAAACTCGCGCGCATTTCTTTACTATCTAATCTTGTAAGTGGAGAGGCTTCTATTAACGACTCTAAGATAAAATCCAAAATCAAACAAATTACACAGGATTCCAACGAACTTTATGATGGCACACGGGACTTTATATTTTCTCTTAAAGCCAATAGTGATTATCTTGAGGAGCTAGCTACTTACTTATCTGATTTTGGTGAAGATTATTACAGTAAAACCAAAATTAAGTTTGTGCTTGTAAATGATATTAAATCAAATATCAAATTACCTTACTACTGGAGCAAACAGCTCATTTATATATTCAAGGAAGCTATGACCAATGCCATGAAATACTCTAAATGTAATAAGGTAACTATGCAGTTTCAGCTTACACATAATGAGTTGATTATTGAATGTAAAGATGATGGCATTGGTATAAGCGAGAAAGACTTTACATCTAAAAATGGCTTATTAAACATGAAAGTACGTGCTGAAAAAATAGGTGGACGGCTCAAAATAGAATCTGATAATAATGGTACAGTTATTTATTTTATTGGAAAAACCACCTCATAAGGTAGTTTTCATCGCTAATAGAACTTTATTTTTGTTAGCATGAGACACAGAGTAGTAATTATAGAAGATAACATACCTCTAAGCGAGGGCTTTGAGGAAATAATTAATTCTACTGACAATTTTGAAGTGATTAGTCGTTATGATAACTGTGAAGAAGCCATTGAGCGCATAAAATATGATAACGCAGATGTTTTTTTAATGGATATTGAATTGCCTGGCATTAACGGTGTTGAAGGCACAAAGGCCATAAAAGAAATCTTTCCAAAGGCTAATATCATAATGGTAACAGTTTATGAAAACTCAAATATTGTGTTTGAAGCCTTATGTGCAGGTGCATCTGGTTATCTAACAAAAAATCTTAAACCAGAAGAGCTTACAGACGCACTTAACGAGAGTATCGCCGGCGGTGCCCCGATGAGCATAAAAATTGCTAAAATGGTTGTAAGTTCATTTCAAAAAAAACCTAGTAAAATAGAACTATCAAAACGCGAAAAAGAAGTACTCACTCTACTTTCAGAGGGAAATAGTTATGACAGTATTGCAGAAAAGCTTTTTATTAGTAAAAACACCATTAAATTCCATTTAAAGAATATTTACATAAAACTTCAAGTCAATTCTAATATTGAAGCTGTACAAAAAGCTAATAAGGAAAATTTGCTGTAAAACTACCCTTTTGGGTAAACCAAACTGTGCATTTACAACCTAATTTTATCTCATATTAATCAGAATAAATACATTATGAAAAAATCAGTTGTATTAACAGCATTGTTACTATTTGGTTGTTTATTGTTCGCTTTCACAAGTCCTAACGCCAGTACTAAAAATTTAACTGATACAGAAATAGGCTACTTACCGCCTAATTGCGATGAAGCAATTTACTTCCAAATTGATTCGCAAGAACCATGTGATATTCTAAAATTAAACCCAAATACCGGAGCTTTGTTTTTAAAAACAAAAATTAAAGGGTTATGCGGAAACATTGATGGAGATAAGATAAAACAAATCGGAGTTAATTATTCGGTCACCAATATGGATGGCATTACACAAGGTCATTTCATTATTATTGATTTAGAAGAGGAAGAATAGGTTTTGGTTATAGTTAATGCTTAGTTCTTAAGTAGAAAGAGTGCCATATATAGTTTGGCACTCTTTTTATTTCTACCCTTTTGGGTAGGGCATTCAAACTGCAGGAGAATTACATTTGAGATTAAATATTCAATTCTTATGAAAAAAACAATACTCTTCATATTCCTAGTGAGTGGCACTTTAGGATATTCTCAACTCAATCTAAACAAGATAAAAAAAGCTAAATCTAAAGTCGAAAAAGAACTTACAAACACAACTAAAGATATGTCGCAAAACCCATGCAGTTCAGCCCAAAAATCATTAACCAAATATTTACAGAAATTAGAAGATAAAAAAGCTGAAAATCAAGTATCTAGTGGTTCGTTCAGAACTTATATAAACTCTGCAGAACGCTATTTAAAAAGTATCAAATCAAAATGTCCAGACTTAGATATTTCTGCTGAAGAAAATCAACTAAACGCATTCAAGTCTGATTTAAATAATGCTGGCGGAGCAGATGGTGCAAGACAAGCCAGTATTAGAAAAGGCTATTATGATAAAGCTATTGATGATTTGGTGGGAGATTCACATCCCGCTTATAATGACTTTAAGAAAGCCAAATCTAACTTCCTTATCAAAGCATTTGAATATTACAGGCACAACAAACCAACAGAAAGTTTTACAAGGCTTAAAGAAGCAAAAGGCGAATTTTCATCTATAGCATCTAATCATAAGGATTTGGATTTTACAATAGTCCATTCTGAAATGAAACGACTTGAAGGTCTTTTAAAGTCGGAATCTGGCGCCGAAATCAATTCAAAATTAGCAAAGGAAAATGTTGCAAACTATTTTAGAGATATTCATATGAATCTGAATTATGTTTATAGCGAAACTAGTCATGGAGCAGATGCAACACAAGGGCTACAATTTACAGAGTCACACAAAAAATTGCATAAAACACAAGAACTTTTCAAAGATTTTAGTAAAACAGATTATCTACAAGCTGTAGAGGATGCAAAATCTAATGGAACATATACAAGTGCTCAATTTTATATTGAAAAAGTGGTAGAAGCCTTAAATGATTATTCAAATTTTATTAATAAAAGTGCTAGCACTTTTAATACCTATCTTAATAATTTAAACACATTTGGCATAAAGGGTGACCCAACAAAAGAACTTGAAGAATTAGAAGCTACAAAACTATTTTGCCAACTGCTACTAAAATTTGCACCCGACAACACTAAAGCTGTGCAATGGTTGAACCAAGTAGAAACTCAAATTAGCAAAAAAACTTCAGGAATAACATACGTAAGTAATATGCACAAAACCCATGTGGGTAAATTGTTATTTTCAAACAAGGAAGTTGTCATTGGTAATGAGAGCGAAAGTGATTTCTCATCTAACTTTAAATCTGGAGATTATATCTACGCTACTGTTTATTTACCTGCTAAATTGAGAGAATTAACAGACTCTTATGCGGCAAATGATGTTAAAATATTGGTTAATGGAGGTATTATAAGTGAACCTGAAAGTACGGCCGTTTGGGTAACTACACCTATGCAAGAAAAAAATTATTTACAGTTTGCTATTATACCTAGCAAATCCTGGAAACAAAAATATGGCAAACCTTATTTTGAAAATAAATTAAGGACTCATGAGCATATTGCTAATGCGCTAATTACCGCCGGACCTTATTCTGAAACAACTCTAAGTGCAGAGGTATTTTTTAGAGGTACCAATTCAAGTATTAAAGGCGAGTTCAGTATTGATTTGTCTAGTGGTATTGACAAGTTAGAGACTATTGTAAACCAGGAAGAGAACGCGCGATTGGCAGATGCCAAATTACCAAAAGCCGGAATGCAAAACTCAGGTTTAGAAAAAGAAGCACTTGGGATTATGCAACGCAAAAGCGGTAGCTCAAAAACATATACAAAAGCTATTATTACGTCCGTTAATTGGGATTATGATAAAAATTGGAATGGTGTTATTCTATCCAGATCGTTGGTTATTGCCTTAGTATCAAAAGAGCATGACGGCAAATGTATGTACCAATATTTCAACTTTAAACAGCAAGCTCAAGGCGGAGGTAAATATAATAGCAATCTAGAATTCGCTGGTGTAGGGCAAAACGTCTATATCTCTTGCGATAATGCAAACTAAATAATTATGAATAAAATACTCTTAACAACTCTACTCTTTTTGACTTTGGGAGTAAATCAAACATGCGAAAGTGATGATTTAAACGAATCTGAAAGCTATGAAAACACATTAAATGGTTCATGGAATTTAATTTCAATTCAAGGTGGATCTGCTAATGTTGATTATCAATTTGACAAAGGTCTTATAACATGGGAATTTCATCTTAACACTAATACACTTGAGGTGGTTAATAATATCTCTGGAAATTCAGGACACACCGCACTAGACACAGGTGAATACAGCTTTAGTATAATTCAATTTGATGCCATATCGCTTCTTGAAATTAATGATGAAAGCTATGGATCTTATTTTATGGAGAATAATAGTCTAATTATTGACCAGAACGGTTCAACTTCTGGAAACTCGGATGGGTATACATTAGGTTTTTTGAGGTAATGACTAAACAATTTTCTAAAGAAAAAATAAAACGCATTAATAGAATTACTTGGATTGCTAGTGCATTTATTGCTATTTTATTTGCTGTACTCATAAGCATCAACAATCATCAAGAAGATCATTTACTTAACGATGGCATAAGGGAAGATGTTATTGTGGTTCAAAAGCATAAATCTGGCAGCAATGCTAAATATTCAAGTGAGCACTACTACCTTACGGTAGATTGGTTTAAAGTTTTAGACACCATTCCATATTACAAATCAAAAGATACTACTGGTTTAAGTAATGCCGAAAAAATGAGCAACGACATTCTTTCAAAATCTTTTAAAGGAAAAGCAAGAATTAGAACAGAACGGCTTAATACACCTATAAAATTAAAATACATCAATGGCATGAGCTACGAGAAACTTTATCATGGTGAAATCGTCACCCTTGTCTATTTTAAGGGTAAGCCAGAAGAAGGCCGTCTATTAAGAGAACTCGAATAGTATTGAACACAAATCCAACACCAAAGACAATTGCAGAATTACAGCAATGGCTAAAAGCACAATGCCATTATAACCTAAGCTATTATAATATTGACGGCACAACTATTTATGAAGGTTACTGCATTAAAATTGTAGATGGTGTTTATCAATGGTGTTTCCATGATAGAAGTCATAGAGAGGTTGTAGTACAATTTAAGAATGAAAAAGACATCGTCTCATATGCACACAAAGAAATAACGTCTAATAGTTGGACAAAAAATAATTTGGTTGGTATTTTTAAACCTCTTGAATTAAATACCATTCTAAAATCCATAAACAAACTCGATATTACTTACAACACTGACCAATTATTCTATGGTAAAGATGACGTAAGAACTCGTGTTTTTGTAACAGGTTGTGATATTAAAAAAGTAACGCACTTAATTAAAAGCATCTACAAATAGTTATTCTACCCTTTCGGGTAGTACTGTGAGACCCTCTCAAATCTACATTTACAGCATAAACTATAAACCTATTTATTATGAAAAAAATTCTACTTTTTATGATTGTATGTTGTACAATCAATGTAAATGCCCAAAACATATCTTTTAGTGATCCTGATTTTAAGGCAGCATTAATCTCTAATGGTATAGATACCAATAATGATGGTGAAATTAGTCAAACCGAAGCTCTTGCAGTTAATGGGTTTAATTTTTTTAACAATAGTGCTATCAATGACTTAGGTGGAATAGAATTTTTCACTAACATAGAATCAATAGGTTGCGTAAATTGTGGTATAAACGTTAGTCCAGATTTATCAGACTTAACAGGTCTATTAAACTTATATCTAGGAGATAATAATCTAACGAGTATTGACGTGTCTTTTAATACCGACCTTCTTGAGTTTTCCATGCCTAACAATGGACTTACATCAATAGATTTGACAAATAATACAGAATTAACCTTAATAAATATTTCTGGTAATTCTATAACTGCTATGGATACTTCAAATCAAAATGATTTATTAAGCTTAATAGCGGACAACAATGCTCTTACTTCATTAGATATATCTAATTGCACTGATTTAGAAGTACTCACGGTAAATGACAACAATTTAACCGCTATAGATATAACAAATAATGTAGATTTAATAAGTTTTGTTGCTTTCAACAATAGTATTATAGAAATTGATGCTAGAAATAATGCTGCTTTAATAAATTTTAATGCTACGAATAATTCTGGCTTAGAATACATTAATATAGCGAATGGCACTAATGCCTCATTAACGACGTTTACAGTAACTAATAATACTGACTTGACTTGTATAAAAGTTGATGATCCTGCTGCTGCAAACACATATTCTGGCTGGACTAAAGATTCCTCAGCGACTTATGCTTTAACCTGTGGTCCAGAATTGACTATCTCTGCACCAACAAGTACAGATAGCAATGGAGTTACTGCAACTTTCACCTTTAGTGAACCTGTAACTGGATTTGACATTTCAGACATAAACATATCAAACGGAACTGCAAGTGATTTTGCAGCTGGACTAACTGCCGCAGAATACACGGCGGTAATAACACCAAATTTTGTTTGTGGACAATCGGTAACTATTATGGTTCCTGAAGCAGGCGCACAAAACATTGATGGTCGTGATAGTGAGCCTTCTCAATTATCAATTACAACTATAGATGACATCCCTCCTACACTAACATGCCCAGCAAATACAACTGTAGAGTGTGGAGACTCAACAGATCCTACTGTAACTGGTACAGCCACTGCGTTTGATAATTGTGAACCTGTATGTCAGCCAATAACATATCCTTTGGCTAATAATAACGGCACTACAGAAATAACTTACTGTGGCTTTTTTCCTTGTAGCGGACCGCAACCAGATTGGGGAGATGTCACCATTATGCAAGACACGGATAATTTAACAATTAGCATACAAATGAATCAATCTGTAGGTGCGCAATGGTATCTCGAAAATGTACGTTATTATTTGGCTCCAGATACAAGTTTTAATACAGCGGCAAACATACCAATTGAAGACTCTAATTGGACTAGTGTCGCTCCTCCATCAATTCCTGCTAGTTATACAATTACGATACCTTTAGTTGATGTCCCATCGGATTCATGTTATGCATTAGGGATAATTGTTGGTGCGGTACAAAAGAACTTTCTTGGTAATCCAGATGCCGCCTCACGACGAGACTTATATGCTTTTTCTCCTACGTCCACAAATCAATCCGTTTTTTTACCTGATTATTGTGCAATCCCATGTGGAACGAGCAATACAGTTATAACCAGCTCAGATAATTTCTTAGATACTTGTGGAAACACGTCTATAATAACTAGAACTTGGACAGCAACAGATACTAATGGAAATATTTCAACATGTGATCAAATTATTAATGTTGTTGATACCACAGGACCAACCATTACCTGCCCTACAAATATTGTGGTAAATAATGATGCAAATAGTTGCGGTGCCGTTGTAAATTACAGTGCAACTGCTACTGATAGCTGTGGCGGTATTTTTTCATTAACTTATGATATAGCATCTGGTAATATATTCCCAATTGGTACAACAACCGTTAATGTTACTGCTACAGATGTATGCGATAACCAATCAACATGTTCCTTTACTGTTACTGTTAATGATATTGAAGCTCCAGTAATGTCCTGTCCAGCTAACCAAACGGTAAGCGTAAATCAAGGAAGCACATATACAGTACCAGATTACCTGGACGGTAGTTTTGTTTCGCCATCAGATAATTGTCCATTAACATCATTAACCCTTGCACAAACACCGGCACCTAACACACAATTATCAGCTGGCACATATACCATAACATTATCAGCAACTGATTCTGGAAATAACAGTGATAGCTGCACATTTGACTTGGTAGTTAATGAAGTATTAAGTATAGATGAATTTGATGTAAATAACTACAAAATATATCCAAATCCAGTCTTAAAGTATTTTAAAATAGATGGCAATCTACCTATAGAAAACGTTAAGATATTCGACTTAAATGGTAAACTGGTAAAACATTTTTTAAAGGATATTTCTAATTATATTGTCGATGATCTTCATAGTGGATTATATTTTGTTAAAATAACAACTAATCGAGGTATCGCTACAAAAAAGTTAATTAAACACTAAACGTTGCATTTAAAGCTAGTGTCTTACAAGAATCGAAAAACTAATTTCCTTTCACATTATGATGAATAAATTAGAAAAAAAGAAACTCGAGATATTTTTGTTCATATACTACGCAATGTTAGTTATAGGTATATGGCTAATCGCTTTTTAGTCATGCTTTAGTTAATAACCCTAAGCACCCTTTTTGGGTGCTTTTGTATTTAGGCATAATAACATACGGCTAAATCATAGAACTCAATATTAAGAAACCGTAATGCGTATTATTCAATTTCGAGCTTTTTTTATTTGTGTCTTAGAATACAACTTATCCAAAAATTCAAATAGCTAGATATAACACTTAACATCCCATGAAAATTTGTCAATTCGAGTGGTTTTAGAGGTGTAAACCGATAAAACCGTATCGAGAATAAGAATTTTCAATACCACCTTGTTCTTACTTAACACTTCGCACTCCATGCTTATAAATTCACGCTTCGTGCTTCGAGCGTTAAACCTTATCGTTATAAAAACCTAACAATTAGAATGTTATAATTTATGGCACAATCATTGGTTTTATACTTTGTATAACCTTTAAAACACAAGATTATGAAACGAATTTTACTATTATCAGTCCTTGTTTCGGTACTCGTATCTTGTAGTGCCAAAAAACAAATTGAATCCGCCATCAGTCATGGTAACTATGACCAAGCTATTTCTGAAGCGTTGCGAAAGCTAGAAAACAACAAAGACAAAAAACGTAAGCAAGCTTATGTGGTGATGCTAAAGGATGCCTATGACAAAGTCCTGGATGAAGATTTAGCTCGCATTGCACAATTGAAAAAAGATGGCAATCCTGAGTTATATAAAACCATTTACGAGAGCTATGCTGATTTAGAAGCAAGACAAAATACGATAAAGCGTGTAATGCCTTTAAGAATCAATGGCAAGACCATAACTTTTACCTTCAGGGATTATAGCGATGCTATCGTAGATTACAGATATAAAACCTCTGATTTCTTAATGGATAAAGGTCTGGATTTGTTGGATACTGAAGATAAGTTCAACGCACGTGAGGCTTATAGACTTTTTGATTATGTCGATAACATCAATCCAAATTTTGAAAATGTGAGAGCATTGATGCAAGAAGCCCATGTTACTGGGATGGATTATGTCCGTGTATCGGTGCAAAATGAAACCCATCAAATTATACCACAACGATTGGAAGCTGAGCTATTGGACTTTAATACCTATGGACTCAATCAATTCTGGACGACGTATCATGCCAATGCAGATGCTAGCATCGATTATGATTACGCCATGCAATTGCAATTAAAGCGTATCAATATTTCGCCAGAGCGTATTAATGAAAGACAACTGTTACGTGAAAAGCAAATTGTAGATGGTTGGGAATACCTTTTAGATGATGCTGGCAATGTCGCCAAGGATAGTTTGGGCAATGATATTAAGGTCGATAAGATCGTTACGGTAAGAGCACGTTTTTTTGAAGTTCTACAAACCAAGTCTGCCCAAGTCATAGCCGATGTAGTGTATACAGATCTCAAACAAAACCAGGTGGTAGATAACTTTACCATAGATAGTGGTTTTACCTTCGAAAATGTTTTTGGACGATTTAGAGGCGACAGAAGAGCTTTGAATAGAGATGATAGAAATCTATTGAGACAACAACAAGTGGTTTTCCCAACAGATGCTCAAATGGTGTACGACTCTGGTGAAGACTTAAAGTTAAAACTAAAAAACATCATCAAATCCTACCGCTTAAATAGTTAGTAAAAGAAAACCTCCCGGAAATGGGAGGTTTTTTTATTGCGCTTATCGTGTTTGTGTATGGTTTGGTTCCGGAATTCAGCCGAAGCGTTTTACGTTTGGATGAGCCGTTTACGACGAAAATTCTACGGGAAAAAAGCGCAAGGCTGAGTTGCACAATTGTTCCGTTTACTAAAAGTATAAATTTTATCTTGATCGTTCACTTAACCAGCCAACGTAGCAATGAACTGCACACGTTGTTGGCAACTGCATTTTACTTTAATAAATTCTTATTATTTCCTAAACTATCAACATACTGCAAAACAGGTTTTCCATCGGAATCTACATATATTGAAAGTTTGATATTATTTTCTTTGTCTAATAAGAAAAGTCCTGTGTTCAAGTTTTCTAATCTTCCAAGAAACAAGCGTTTAGGTGCCAAATGTTCTGGATTGCTCCAAAATTTATTAAATTCATGAGCTCTTTTAACAGAATCTTCTAACTTGTTAATAAAATTATATTCCTTAATTATTTCTATATAGGGTTTTTCAGAACGTTCACTAATTTCTAAACCATACTGTCTGAACCATTGACCATTTTCTTCATATTCATCTTTACGTAAAACCATAATCTGATCATTTTTGTTTTGATCAAATGTCAACATTTGATAAGTTCCTTCCTCATCTTTATCAAACACTAAACCACCAACTTCATCACCTTCACTATTGAAGAAGATAAGACCAGGAGTATTTCTTTCAGTGCTTTCAGGGTTTGTCAATTTTCCATTGGTAGTAGCCAAGGCTTGATTCTTTGGGTTACTCAGTACAATAAATTTATTGCCATTTTCTCCAACTACATCTATTCTCTCAGCTGTCAGTTTTTTGAAATGTGTAGCTTGCTTTTTAGTTTGATTATATATTAAATAAAATAGTATACAAACCAAAAGGATAAAATTGATCAATGAGAGTTTTTTCATTTTTAAGTAATTTTTAATTTACTTAAAGATAATTATTCAAATCGATTGTTACAGTTTATAGATATTGTTGCCAACTTTAATGATATGAGTCCTTTTCAATACTTCGACAGGCTCAGTAACAGACTTATATCAGACGATAAGAGAAGTTATATTTTAAAAAGTGCAAAGTCAACACCTAACCATACGTATTTTTTAAATAATACAAATAGTCAATAGAATATTCATAAAAGAAAGAATTTACTTTCAAAATAAGTAATAAATATGCATTTTATCGTATTTATTTGCTTTTTAACCTTTAAAAACCTACATTTCCCCAGATTTTAAAAGCCCTAAATACAACCGTCATGAAAAAACTACTACTTACGTTATGTGCTTTTGCACTTATTATTTCTTGTAGTACCAGCAGACAAATTGAAAAAGCTGTCAATACAGGCAATTACGATGTTGCCATGTCTAATGCTATAAACAAACTGCGCACCAACAAAAACACCAAGCGAAAGGCGCAATTTACCATAATGCTTCAAGAGGCTTACCACAAGGCCAATCAGCGTGATTTGGAAAACATTAAATTCTTAAAAACAACCAATAATCCAGAGGATTTGATTAAAATCTACGATCTCTATGTGAATGTAGATAACAGACAAGAGCGCGTTAAACCATTACTGCCTTTATATGTAGATGGCAGAGAGGTATCCTTTTCCATGAAAAACTATGCTAACGACATTGCCAATGCCATAGATAAAGCATCGTCGCACATGTATAACAATGCCGTAGCACTTCTAAACTCCAATAGCAACAATAAACTGGATTATAGATTGGCTTACGATCAGCTTAACGAGATTGAGTCCATAAACCCAAATTATAAGGATGTGCGTCAACTCACCGAAGTCGCTTACCAAAAAGGTGTTGATTTTGTATTAGTAGAAATGACAAACGATACCCAAAAAGTGATACCAACACAATTGGAAACAGACCTCCTAAATTTCAGCACCTATGGTTTAAATAACCTTTGGGCTGTGTATCATAATAATGCAGATAACAAAGTGACCTACGACTATAAAATGCAGGTGAATCTAAGGGAAATTAATATATCTCCAGAACAGGTTCAAGAACGTCAGATTATCAAGGAAAAAGAAATTAAAGATGGCAAAAAGTTATTACTAGATGATCAAGGCAATAAAGTAAAAGATAGCTTAGGCAATGCCATTGAGGTGGACAACTTAAAAACCATACGTTGCGAATATTACGAATTCAAGCAATTTAAAGCCGCACAGGTGACTGGTAATGTAGAATATTACGATCTTAACACCAAGCAACTGGCGGATGCCTTTCCCGTGAGTAGTGAATTTGTTTTTGAACATATATATGCCAATGCCAATGGCGACAGAAGAGCTCTAGAAAATAGCCTATTAGCATTTTTAGACAGACGCGCTGTGCCATTTCCAACCGAAGAACAAATGATCTATGACAGTGGTGAAAACTTAAAAGCTCAAATAAAGACTATCGTGAATTCTTATGTCATGAGATAAGCATAAGACCTATAAGGCCTATTTTTAAACTGCAACCTCCAGTGCGCATTGAAACTCAATGCATACTAGAGGTTCTTTATTGGATAATTACTTCAAATAAATCAACACGACCACTTATCATTTAAATAAAAGGTCATTATAATTTCTCATATAGATTTAGCTATTATTTAAATCTTACAACCATGAAAAATTATAAGGCTTTTTTTAAGCTAACTTACCTACTTACCCTTACAACCTTATTACTTTTTAGTACTAACAGCTACGCACAAAAAGCAGGAACAAAAAAAGTCCCTGTAAAAGGTGCAAATGGCAAAATTACTAGACTAACCGAAAAAAGCCGTGGTAATGCTACGACGTCTGCATCAGGTCAAACAGATTTATCAAAGGACGAAAAAGAAGTTCTAAATAACTTAAAAATCTATATTGATGAATTTGACCAGATATCTCGCTACATGAGTAAACAACAACTTAATGTTATTACATCATATGAAGCATTAGAGAAATTAGGGAGTTCAAGCACTTTTCAACAAGCTCAAGATTTAATTGCAACTTTTAAAAACGAAAACAAATATGTTGACCCGTATTACACCGATAGAATAGATAATCTAGACAAAAACTTAAATGATGTCTATTTACCAGAGGTAAGTAAAAAAGTCAACTTTTTACAGAAAGAATTAAGATCTGCCAAAAGCCCATCAGCAAAAACAGTTATTGTCGAAGACGCTCTAGAGCGCTGGAAAGCTATGAAAAAGTTGTTACTTATTTATAATAATCTAAGTACAAATAGTACTTATAAAGACTTATTAGCAGGCACGCAAACAGAAATTGATGGTTTAAAAAGTAAGTTAGCCAAAGTCTATGAGGCCAATATAGGGACACCTTTTCATGCTAATCACCTTAAAGAGATTTTAGTGTCCTCAACCCCTATTTCATATAAAAGTGCAAAAGAAGCCGATTTTGTTAAAGACATTGTATTGGATGGAAAAAATAATGGCGGTCTTTACCTTCTAGCATTATCATCGGGCCATACCTATAAAGGGATGACTACTGGTAACAATCGTTATAAGTACTTGTTGAATTTCGATGAAAATATAGGCACCAATGAAATATCACTTACTTATAATGATGGTATTATGTTAAGCCCGGAAGATAAAAAGCACTCCTACTTTACATTCCCTATTGTTCCTGCACAAAACGAGTGGAAAAATGAAGATAATAGAAATACGATGTTACGAGTAGCTGAAGGTTTCATAGAAACACTATTTGACTATCAAGAACATCGGTTAGAGATTATTTTATCTTCAAATCTACATTATGGATCTTCTTATGGCAAATTGAAACAAATCTTCAATATACGTGCTACAGAAGAGGGTATTACGGCATTACAGAAAATCGTTAGTAACATAAAAGCTGCTGATCTAGCGGATGTAAAACTTGCTAAAAGAGGACCTCTTTATAATGATGGTATCTCACAACAAATTAAAAGTTATGTAGAAACTAATCACGATTATAAAGTATCTGCTGTGTCCCTACCTCGGAGTGGTTATACCGTATTTAAAAACTCGCTCGGCATTCCGCTGTCTAAAGCTACCATTTTCGAATTTACAGGCACAACTAGTGACGGTGAATATTTCTTAGTAAGAGGTTTTGTAAAAAGAGCCTATACAGGTGGTGGCACCTACAGCTCCTCTTACTCCTTTCATATTACAAACAGGTGGGCTACGATCAAAGAGAATCTTAACAAATTTAGAGATTAACATACCTCATACAATTCGTTTAACTATTTAAAACCAAATCTTAATATTATGAAAAAAAATTACACAAAAACACAAGCAGTAGTGCTTAATCCAAAACACTTTTATAATCACCTAGTCCTAAAACAACTATGCTTAGTTGTGGCATTTAGCATTACACTTAACGCACAAGCACAATTTACCGAACAAACAGGAACAAACAATCCTTTTGATGGATTTGATATAGGTACAGATTCGACACCTGCATTTGTAGATTTAGATAATGATAATGATTTAGACTTGGTGAGCGGAAATAATAATGGAACTTATCAATATTTTCTAAACAACGGGAGCAATATTTTTACTGAACTAACAGGTGCCAACAACCCCTTTGATGGCATTGATTCTGGAAGTAATACAGTACCTACATTTGCAGACATTGATTCTGATGGAGATTTAGACTTTATTATTGGAAAAACGACCGGGACTTTTAATTATTTTCAAAACGATGGTAATAATAATTTTATAGGCCAAGGTGCTGCAAGCAGCCCATTCACTGGTTTTGATGTAGGTGGTCTTTCATCACCTGAATTAGTAGATTTAGATAATGATGGTGACTTGGATTTAGTTAGTGGTGCGAATGATGG
Organism: Winogradskyella flava; assembly: GCF_014243395.1. GTDB lineage: Bacteria > Bacteroidota > Bacteroidia > Flavobacteriales > Flavobacteriaceae > Winogradskyella > Winogradskyella flava. The sequence continues at coordinate 632,073 of NZ_JACLCP010000002.1, forward strand.
AACTTTTCATTACTATAGCAATAATGGTAGTAATGTTTTTACCGAACAATTAGGAATAAACAATCCTTTTGATGGCTTTGATGTATTAAGTACTTCTAGACCTAAATTAATAGATCTAGATGGTGATGGTGATTTAGATTTGGTTAGTGGTAATGTTGAGGGATTATTTAATTACTATGAAAATAATGGCACTAATGTTTTTACCGAACAATTAGGAGCAAATAATCCCTTAAATGGTATTGATGTAGGATTTACTTCATCCCCTGCTTTTGCTGACCTTGATAGCGATGGTGATATGGACTTAATTAGTGGCTCGTCTGATGGTACTTTTAGGTATTATATAAATGATGGTTCTTTATCAACTGAATCATTTAATCTAGATGATTCACCGCTTTCAATTTTTCCAAATCCAGTAACTACAACTTTAAACATAGAATTACAACCTGCTTTAAAACAGTTAGCTATTTATAATCTACAGGGACAAAAAATAATGCAAAGTGTTTCAACCACAACAGATGTCTCAAACCTCTCCAATGGTCTTTATCTTATTAAAATAGAAGATGAAAATGGATCTGTCTCTACAAAACGTTTTGTAAAAAATTAAACTGAAAGAATGAAAAACCACAAAATCGTATTTGCCTTATTAGTAGTTTTTTTCTCTTGCACACTTCATCTATATGCGCAAAAGAGCTCTATTTCGATGGATTATAAAGAATACTACAATACAAGAGGTGAGCAATATCGTATCGTTTTTGTATGGAATACTAAAACAGGTAAATCTGCTAGGTATTATTACAATCAAAAAAAATGGTATAAATCTGAAGTTGCACTTCCTAACAACCCAACTGGCGATACATCAAACCAAACGGGTGAGATTATGATGAATTATAATGAATATTATAACACAAGAGGGCAACAATATCGTATCGTCTATGTATGGAACACCAGAACAGGTAAATCTGCTAGGTATTATTACAACCAAAATAAGTGGCATAAGTCTGAAGTTGCACTTCCCGATAATCCCACTGGTGATACATCAAACCAAGTTGGTGAAATAATGATGGATTATAGCGAATATTATAATCCCAGAGGACAACAATATAGAATTGTTTACGTATGGAATACCAAAACAGGTAAATCTGCCAGGTATTATTACAATCAAAATAAATGGCATAAATCTGAAGTTGCACTTCCTGATAAGCCTTTAAACTAATAAACCTAATTTATGGACGAAAGACTTGCAGGAGAAGAAATATTAAAAAAAGAAAAAATAGGCTATCTCAAGTCTAAACTGAACCTTTTGAGAGGGACATTATATTTAACACCTAATAGACTTATTTTAAATGCTCATAAAACCGGAGTAAGTGGGTTTGGTATTCTAGGGATATTCTTGAAACGACAGGTTGAAAAGAAAAACTTTGGATTTAATCTCGAATTTAACGACATCAGAAAAATATCCCAAGGTAAACATGGGGTACAAAAGAATATCTTGGAAATTACAACTAAACAAAATGAAATATTTAGAATTATTGTAAAAAAATATGAAGATTGGGAGTCTGATTTAATTAAAAGGATATAATCTTTTAAAAGTTAGTAGATAGTTACTTATTCTTTAATTGAAAATGTCTGGTTGAGCGCAGTCAAAACCTAATTTTAGCAAACAAATAGTTCTCAACTGCGCTCGAACAAACAATAGTGATTGTTTTATATTCTTCAACCGTGTTTGTATAAGATTAGTTACGTGATTTAAGTACTAAAGTGTAAATAAATCATAGATAGAAAGTCTGCGAGGACTTTTGTAAATATGCTTACACTAGCAATTAATTTTATGTGGTGTTGTGTGCAATTTTCAATGTTTTTAATTGTTCCTTTTTCAATTCGTATCGATTTACTGTTTGATGAAAATTAATCCAACCAGGCGTTGTGTCATAATTTCTAATTAATTCAAATTCTAACTTTTTCAAAACCTTATTTGGGGCAATGTTTTTTGCATTTGGTTCACAAATCAATTTTTCAAGTCCAAAATTTTTAAAATAATAAGGAATAGTCAACCTTAAAAAATCTAACCCAAGCCCACTTCTTCTTTTTGCATTATTCCATAGATGTAAATGCATTGTGGCTGATTTTCCAAACTCAATATTATTAATGTTAGAATGACCAATTTCTTGGTTATCTAGCAACCAAATGATATAGTAAAATTCTTTGGTTTTATATGGTTTCTTTAATTCAGATTCCAGTTTTTTAATCCAATTTTCTCTTTTTGGTAATTTACTTTTATCAGCTCCCATTCCTTTGAGAAATTCGGCATCTGCATTAACAAAATAGTTGACTATTTTTTCAATATCATTTTCTTGTATTTCTCTTACGTTTAATTTCATTTCTGCGTTTTCTCAAATGGCACACAACAGACAATTATATATATTGATGAGTATTTTACTACTGAAACAATACTTATCAAAAATCATTATTAAGTAACGCTAATAGTGATTTTTTTTTGCGTTTTGATACTGGTAATGTCGTTTTATCCAATAATACAACGTAACCACCATCCCTGTTGATATAACTCTCTAAATGATTAAGATTAATAATATGTGAATTATGAATACGTACGAAGCCTAAACTCTCTAATAATTCTTCAAAATCTCTTAAAATTTTAGCGACGATTTCTTTTTTGCCGCTTTTAAAGTAAATTCTTGTATAATTACCTTCGGATTGCAAGCGTACAATCGTTTCAAGCTCATACATAAAAATACCTTTCGACGTTTGTAAAGCTAGCTTTTTATGCAAAGGGTGTACTCGATTGTTATTTACCAAACTTTCTAGTTTTAACTTAGAATGCTCTATTGTCACTGCTTTTGCTTTATTAACAGCTAAAACCAATTCTTCAGAATCTATAGGTTTCAGTAAATAATCCAATGCACTTATTTTAATTGCCTTTAAGGCATATTGACTGTATGCGGTTGTGAATATAATTTTAAAATCATGATATTTTAATTGTTCTAATAAATCAAAACTGGTACCATCCTTTAATTGTATGTCTAAAAAGATGAGTTCTGGCTTAAGTTTTTCAATTAATTTAAGGGCTTCAGGAATAGTCGAAGCTATTCCACATACTTTTATATCTGGGCAGTTAGCATGTAATTCACTCTTAAGTGCTGCAATTGCTTGCGCTTCATCCTCTACTATTAATGCTTTAATTAGTTCCATAAATTTGTTAATGGTAATTTTATAATGACTTCAGTTCCTGATGGGTTTTTCAAATCAATTATTTGAAAATTATTCTCGTCCTTTGAATTATTTTCAAAATTAATGCGCTCTCTAGTAATTTCTATGGCTCTAGAATTATGCTCACTACTACCCTTTCTTTTTTTCTTAGCGTTTGAAAACCCAATACCCGAATCTATTATTTTACAAACCAATTGATCGCTTTCAATTGTAAATATAACTTCTAAATACCCCTTTTTCGAATTTGGTGCCAACCCATGAATAATTGCATTCTCTACTATCGGTTGCAAAAGCAAAGGTGGAATGCCTGTATCCTCTTTAACGATTGCTTCAGACGCATGAATCTTATAATCAAATACATTCTGATAGCGCAGTTGAATGAGTTTTATATATAGCTCTAGCATTTCAATCTCTTTATCTAGAGGTATGAGATGCTGGTCATTTTCGAGTATTAGACGCAACAACCTCGAGAATTTGGCAATGTATTTGTTAGCCTCTGTAATATTACCACCAGAATAATAACCTTTAATTGTATTTAAAGCATTGAAAATAAAATGAGGATTCATTTGTAATCGTAATCCTTTTTGCTCCAGTACAACCATTTGCTTTTCTAAAGCTATTTTTTCTTGCTCAGTTTGCAGTGTTTTTCGTTCTAATGCAAAGCGAGATTGTATTTTTTTTATACGCTGTTTCACTAAAAACAATGTGGCTATAAAAAATACTACTAAAACCAACAGTATAAAAGGTAATGTTTGCCAAAAAGGTGGTTTCACAACAAACTTTATATGCTTAATATCACTAAAAACACCACTATTTCCTTTAGCTCTTAAGCTCAAATCATAACTGCCATGAGACAGGTTTTTAAAGTTTAATTCTCGGTTATTTGTAACCGTCCAACCTTTGTCATTATTAAACTTATATTCATAGGTTAGATTACCAAAATCTGAAAATGAGATTCCTGTATAATTTAGCGTAATATCATTTTCATTATAGGACAACGTGGAAAGGTTTTCTTTTTCTAAACCATTGATTAAAACTGATTCTAAAACAAGTTTTGGCGCATTATTTTTAAGATTAGCAGTGTTGTAATTAAAAGACATCAACCCTTTGTCTGTTGCTAAAAAAATCATAGAATCTATTAATTCAATAGCGTTTATTTTTTCATTTTTCAGTTTTAGGATAGAATTATAGTTCGTTACTAGTGCACTAGAATCCTTTATTGAGATTTTATTCAAACCTTTGTTAGTTCCTACAAAATAAGAGTTGTTAGAAATCTTTTCAATGGCATAACAACCATTACTATTTAAGCCTTGTACAGATGTAATATGAGTTTCAATTTTATCATTAACAATAGTTGTAATTCCTTTAGAATTGCTTGCAGTAATAATTCTATGTGTTTCATTATCCACGTATATATCTAAAATTGAGGTTTCAAGTTCGCCTTTATTGGAAGATACTTTTTTAATGGTATCATGTGCATAGATATGCAAGCCTGTACTCGTTCCTAAATACGTGCGCTTATGCTCCGTTCTCATGGAAACATTTGTACGTTTTCCAAAAATTTTATATTTATCCAATGCCCTAAAAGATGTATTGGTAAAATCTCTATTTATAGCATTTAAGTCTTTCTTTTTGAATTTAAAAACCACAGAAGATGACAATATATAATGGCTATCATCTATAAGTATATCATTAGCGCCAAAAGCTACAGTTCTTTTTTTATCGTTTTTAAAGCTATGTATTGAATTATTTCCGATTGTAAAAACGGTATCGTCATAACATCGAATTCTCTTTATGTAATTAGTAACACCAGCAACTCGGCTTATTTGTGAATTAGGGCCATGGTATAATTCATAAAGCCCTTTGTCTGTGCCAATCCAGAGTTTCTTTTTACTATCCTTTTCAATTGCTTTTATTTTTAGATCTTCTGTGTTAAAATCGTAAGACATCAAATCTATATTGGGAATATATTTTATACCATTATTTAGTGTTGTAACCCAATAATTACCCGCAGAATCCTTAAAAACACTAGAAACTTTATCGTCCTTAAAATAACTAACTGTTGAATTATTAGTACTCACATATAATCCTGCTTGTGTACCTATCCAAAAATTTCCATCTATCTTGGTAATAAATATAATTTCTGAATCTTTTAATTGTAGTATCTTCTTAAACTCATTATCAGCGAATTTGTATATGTTGTTTTTTGATGAAAAATAGTAGTGCTCATCGTCTAAATAATAGCGATAACCACTCAAAGACAACATATCGGGACTAAAAAAAACTTCAGTTTTTGTTTTTAAGTTTAGTATTGAACCATTGGTTAAAGCAAAACTCTCATTATTTTTTTCCCAAATGGAATATGAAGGGATGCCAGTATCTGATGTCTGAATTGTATTTAATTCAATATCTACGACTACAATTTTACCATCGCGATATAGAAAATGTAAAGAGTCATTATCGTCCTCAAAAATATCAATCAACATTTTTTGATTGGATATTTTATCTAAAAAACCTGAATTCTTGGTATTAAAAAATTGCTTGTCTTTAAAATAAGAAAGCTCTCCGTTTAAGGTTAAAAACCATAATCGCTTTTTTGAATCTTGAAAAATCTTAAAAACCTCATTATCGCCTAAACCATCGTCGGTATTAAAGTGCTCAAACGTATAACCATCATAACGCAAAACACCAACATCTGTAGCAAACCACATGTAGCCATTATTGGCCTCAAAAGCGCTGTATATATTAGAAGTTGGTAAACTTTCATCTAAACTATACTGTATACTATAAGGGTTTTGTGCCAAGCCAAAGCAGCAACTAAAAACAGTAATTATGAGAAGTTTGTACAAGCTTTAATATCTAAATTTTTATAAATATAGGATTTTGTAAAGTAAGCGTATTTTGAGTTTTTCTATCCAAGTCAAGGCATCATATAACTTAATAAAGCAACTATACCTCCTAATAAATAAAATAGTCCGTTTATCATTTTAATTGATTAAAGACTCAGTAAACCAAAGTAACCAGTTATCACTTTTTATGGCAGTTAAAGCATATAATTGATGAGTTTTAATTCCAGATTTATTATAACAACTGATTTATTATGAAAAAAACGCTACTACCATTACATCTATTAATAATATCGCTATTTAGTTTCTCCCAAGTGAGTTTAGTAAAAGATCTTTCACCTACAGGAGATGGTGTAAGTGGAGAACTAATCGTAATAAATAATTCTATCCTCTTTTCTGGTAATAATCAAGTACAAAGTGCGTCAGATTTTGAACTTTTTATCTCTGATGGCACTGACGTTGGCACACAATTGATACAAAACATTGGGCCCGGATCTGTATCTGGAGATCCAAAAGATTTTTTCCATAGGGTCAATCAATTTACTGGTGTAGAGGAAGTGTTTTTTGCAGTAAACAACCAATCCTCTGGTAACAACTTTGATTTATGGGTAACAAATGGAACTTCAGCAGGTACTTCTTTAGTATTTGACCATAATACATCAGGATCAAGTAATCCAAAGATCTACGTTGAATACGAATCTAATGGTATTAATCTATTATTCATGCAAGCACATGGAACAAATGCTGGCAGCGAGTTATATGCATCTATTGGCGCATCAAGTGGCAACATTCTTGTAGAAGATATAAATCCTGGGAGCGACGGAAGTTTTCCTGATAATTTTGTTGTCTATAATGATAATTTATATTTTGCTGCAACGTCAACAGATGGAAGAGAACTATGGAAAAGTACAGGTACACTTAACAGCACGTCTTTAGTGAAAAATATTGGTACTGGAAATGCTGACGGCAATCCAGAACATTTGATAGTTTATAATAATAAAATATACTTTTCTGCAGATAATGGAACAAATGGCTCAGAACTTTGGCAAAGTGATGGTACAACCGCTGGCACACAAATGGTCACCGATATTTTTCCTGGCACCACAGGAAGTCATCCTGAAAATTTTATTGTCTACAATAACAATCTTTATTTTACGGCTACTAGCTCTATTTTTGGCACTGAGCTTTTTTACATTGATAATAATGATGTTGTTTCATTAGCAAATGATATTTCTAATGGCTCCGCTAGCAGTAATCCCTCAAACCTCTTCATATATAATAACTCCTTATATTTTAGCGCAGATGATGGTATTAATGGAGATGAAATTTGGCGTACTAGTGGTACAATAGCTACAACACAAATACTTAAAAATATAAACACTACTGGTAGTTCTTTCCCTCAAAATTTTACCGAGTATAATGGTAATCTATTTTTTACGGCAGACAATGACTCAAACGGAATCGAAATATGGACAACAGATGGCACAAATGCAGGAACACAAATAGTCGCAGATATTGCTGCTGGCGCTATAAGCAGTAGTCCTGAAGCTCTAGTAGTATCTGGTAATACTCTGTTTTTTCATGCAAATGATGGTATAAATGGTAGAGAATTATGGAAATATATTGACCCAGCATTATCAATACCAAATCTAGAGGAAACCAAGTCAATAAAACTCTACCCAAACCCAGTTGAAAACACATTTCGTATTGACTATAATTCTCCTATAGATATTATTGAAATTTATCATGCTACAGGAAAAAAAGTAAAATTGTTTAAACAAGAAGAATCTTCTTATGACATTTCTGATTTAGCAGCTGGAATCTATTTTGCAAGAATATATGGCAAAACTGGACTAAATACTTTGAAAATTACTAAAAAATAATAGTGACATACAATTGACCTCATTTTATTGAAGCCGTTTAAAAAATACCGTTTAGAAACCCTTCTATTTATAATCTATCTTTTTCTAGGATTAATAATATGGTTAATAGTGTTTTAAGTTTTAAAAATGGAGAAAGACTATCTTAAAATAAATAAAGCATCATGGAATACTAAAGTAAAGTATCATGTAGAATCAAACTTTTATGATGTAAAAGGGTTTTTAAATGGTAAATCATCACTAAATGATATAGAGCTTCAACTACTTGGCAATATTGATGGTAAATCTATTCTACATTTGCAATGTCATTTTGGTCAAGATTCTATTTCTTTAGCACGTTTGGGGGCAAAAGTTACCGCAGTAGATTTATCAAATGAATCAATTAATACAGCTCTAGAATTAAATAAGCAAACCAAAACCGATGTTACATTTATAAACTGTGATGTTTATAGTTTACCCAAACATCTAAATGAACAATTTGATATTGTTTTTACCAGTTATGGTACCATTGGTTGGTTACCAGATATCAATAAATGGGCAGATATAATATCATATTTTTTAAAACCCAACGGACAATTTGTATTTGCCGAGTTTCATCCTGTAATTTGGATGTATGATGACCATTTTAAGTACATTGCTTACGACTATTTTAATAATGAAGCCATTATTGAAACTTACGAAGGTACTTATGCCGATAAAGATGCCAAAATAGAACAGCACTATGTCATGTGGAATCATGGGTTATCTGAAGTAATTATGGCACTAATAGAAAAAGGGTTACAAATAAAAGTATTTAAGGAGTATGATTTCTCACCTTATGATTTTACCAACTTTACTTATGAAGATGAACCAAAAAAATATAGAATTAAAGGTTTAGATAAAAAAGTGCCAATAGTTTATGCAGTCGAAGCAATCAAGCAAAACCTAATGCTATAATGGATAAAGCTTTGATTTTGGGTGGTACAAATTTCATTGGTAGAAATTTAGTAACGCAACTATTAAAAGACGTTTCATATGAACTGACACTGTTTAACAGAGCGAATACAAATCCCGACTTATTTCCTAAAACCAATAAATTAATAGGCGATCGTAATACTGAGGATATCCATAGTATATCTAAAGAAAATTGGGATTGTATTGTTGATTTATCTTGTTATTTTCCAGAAACACTATCAAAAACGCTTCAGGCCTTAAAAAGTCAGCCAAAGCAATACGTTTTCATATCTACTTGTTCTGTTTACGATAATGACTTGCAGCAATCAACTTTACGTAACGAAAACTCACCGACACTAATCTGCAGTGATACGGAAAAAATTGATGAATCACCATCAACATATGGCAAACGAAAAGCAGAATGTGAAAGAATACTAAAAAAATCTGGACTAAAGTATACCATTCTAAGACCTGCATTAGTATATGGAAAATATGACAAAACAGATAGATTATATTATTGGCTATATAATGTAAAAAAACAAAATCAACTGCTCATTCCAAATAACAGTGGAAACATCTTTTCCGTCACCTATGTTAATGACTTAGTTGAAGCAATTATAAAATCAATTCAAATGGACGGGTTACGTTCCGATATTTACAATGTAATAACGTATCCTAATTTATCCATAGCTCTAATCATTGATTTAGTATCTAAACTGGTGAAGACCGATCCTTTGGTATTTAGTGTAAGTTCTAACTTTTTAAAAGCCAATAACATTAAAGAATGGACAGATCTACCGCTATGGATAGATAACAACTATTTCACATTCAATGGCGAGAAGATGCTAAATGATTTTCAAATAGAACCGACAATTATTAGAACGTCTTTAAAAGAAACCATTAATTACTATGATAAATTAAACTGGCAGCTGCCTAAATACGGTATTGCTGAAAAACAAAAATTAGAACTTATTAACAAAAGTTCACTTTAGAAATTGCAATCTTACATTATTTACTAAGGCAAGAACAAGTAGGTTTACCTCAGATGCCCTAATGGTTTACATCTCTGGAGAAGATTTCAAAATGAAACATATTATTAAATCTTGTCGACTTAATAGTAAACTATAGAAAAACCTCACAAAATTTTGTGAGGTTTTTAGTTACGCTTATTGGTTTTGTGTATGGTTTGTTGCCAAAAATCATTGTCTTGAAAAAGTTATGTTTTTTACACCATCGTTGGATACTGAAAATTGAATGGCTTTACCTGAATCATTTCTTTTAAATCTCATATTTGAAAAGTTTCTGTTGTCGGAACTAAAATACGCTTCATTAATCTGAGTAATTTTTATATCATCTAATTCTTGATGCGTTAAATACAGTTCATTTTCTTTTTCAACCAATTCGTATTGTGTCTTTAATTCATCATTATAATAACTTCCTAAATAATTTGATGGATTAACCTTATCAACTTTCATATTCCAATACCACATAATGTCAGGTATTCTAATCTCAAGTACTGGCTCTTTATGATCGTTTTCTCTAAAATTTACAGAAATATCATAGTTGCTGCCTTTCACTTTAAAATTACTGTTCCCAACCGGATACAATTTAAGAGTTTCTGATAAAACGCTTCCTTTTAAATAGAGGGTGTCATTTTCAAGTTTTACTTCTGTATAATTTTTAGTCTCACGATTAAAATAAGTGCCTTCAAACTTTTTCAATTTGGCATTTGAAAGCTTTATAAAAAGATCTTCGTCATACTGAAAGGTTTGGTCTTTAGTATCTTTGGTTTTATTTTTAGGTTTCTTGTCCTTAAGGTAGTAATTGACAAGTTGAAATGTTTCTTTAGATGAATTAACATAGGATGCATTGGCAAAAAGAATAAATTGATACCCAAGACTCGGAAATCTTACAAAATAGGAGCGATATCCTGCATCAGATCCTGAGTGATATATATTCTCATACCCATAATGACTCGCTATGAATTGACCCTTAGCATAGCTTGAAACCGCCCCATCATTCTTTTGTGCTTTCTCATTCATGGACTTGAAAATACGTTCATTACCAATGGTCAGGTTTTTAAAATTTAGCGCCCATTTATTCATGTCTTCAATTGTCGTAAATAAACTTGTTGGACCTACAGTTGCGAAGTTTAAATTACTTTTTTTAAGCCGTCCACTTTCTGTTTTATAGGAGTAAGCCCTGTTTGTAACCATTTCTTCATGGTCATCGTAAAAAAAACTATCATTCATTTGTAACGGTTCAAATATGGAGTGTTTTGCGTAAGTAGCAAGTGACATTTTAGTTAGCCTTTCAATAATAATGGCTAATAAAGTATACCCAGAATTAGAGTAACTAAAGCTTTCTCCAGGTGAAAAATTCAATTCTTTTTGATTTATGATTAATCTAAAAATTTGTTCGGTTTTAATGACATCATCCAATCGCCAACCAGCCATTTCTAGTAGTCTCCATTGATCTCTTATTCCACTAGAATGTGTTAGTAAATGATTGATTGTTATTTTCTTACCATAATCAGGTAACTCAGGAATATAGGTTCTTACATCATCATAAATAGACAATAAACCCTCATCTTCGAGTTTTAGGGTCATAAAGGCTGTAAATTGCTTTGATAGTGACGCTACATGAAATTTAGTTTTAGTCGAAATAGGAATTCCATATTCTAAATTTGCCATCCCAAACCCTTTTTGATAGACCACCTCATTATCTTTAATTACTGAAACTGCTATACCAGGTGTATCACTATTGTTATATTTTTCAAAAAGTGCATCCACTTCATTAATATTTTGAGCGTAGGTGTATTGAAAAGGTATTATAAATAAGAATACTATTCTAGTAATAACAGTATTAAAGCCTTTAGAAAAACTAAAGTAAAATCTAATTATGAATGGAAAATTGATGCTAAAAAATGGGTTCATGATATATTTTTTTGGTTTGAAATTTGAATATACAATCCTGAGAATACTAGAGTATTCTTTATGAATATTGTTGATTAAAAATGATTGCTAGATTATTCTTTTCTTAGATAAATATTACCTAACGAAGCTACTATCATTATACTAACACCGCCATCATTCAGTTTGCTTTTAATGGTTCTAGTAGATCTCATTTTATCTTCCTCTTCTTCACTATTTTCAACAGAGATTAATTCAAGATCTGTATATAATTCTCCTCTTGGAACTGATACTTCAATATCCGCTTTTGTATTTTCTGGTATTGTTATATCTATATCGCCATGAGAATTTATGATCGATATTGGAGAATTTTGACTCACCTCTTCAAATACTATAAACGTATTACCTCTAGCGTTTTCTACAATTACAGGGCCCTTTACGTTTATAATTTTAATATCACCTCTATTGGTCTTTGCTTCAACTTCGTTTTTAAAATCAGAAATATTAATATCATTATTAATACGACTCTCTACAGAAATCTTTATTGTTTCTGGTAGATAAATCACTAGAGGGTCAGCTATTCTTGGTTGAAAACTCTCAACTCTAAGTGTACTATTGTTTTGTTCCACAAACACATTAAAGTCTGTATTGTCTTTTCCAAAGGTGGGTTTTAAGCCCAAAGCACCTTTCTTGATATGCTTATTTTCTGAGTCAGAAATTAGTAGACTGGGATTATTATGTGTCTTTAAGATTATCCTGGTATTAGCTATAATCTCAACTTTATCAATATCTTTTGTAGAATGCACATAATCTTGTGAAAAGCCATCAAAAATTAAAAATATAATTGTAATTAGTGCTATTGGTTTTTTTAATTTCATCTGTTTATATTAAATTTTTTAATTCAGATTTGAGTTGATCTTTAATGAAAATAGGTGTATTCTCATCATTAAGTAACTCTTTCATTTTTGGAATAGCGCGCATTTCCTTTATATAAGCTAATATTTCAATTAGCTCTATTTGCATACTCGTATTTTCTTCAGTTCTTAAGGCTTGTATATAAGCATTTTTAACCATGTTATTTTCTGAAAATCTTTCTAATGCTCTCGCAGCGGCCAGGCGGACATTAACCAATTTATCATAGAGCATTTCATTAATTAAAGCATTTAAAATCTCATCATCTGGATTTTCTAATTCTTGGGAGTATTTAACAGCCTGAATGCGTTTACTGGCTGATTCATTTTCCATAAGAGACAACGTGGCTATGGTTAGCATTTTTGTTTTTTCTTGCCTTAAAATAGCTATTTCATTTATTTGAGATGTATTCCTTTTGTAACTACCAAACAAGTAACTAGAGATCATCAATAATAGCGCTGCAGCAACTTTTAGTATTGACTTAAGCAGTTTATTTTTTGGTTTTAACACTCTAGATTTAGAAATTTTTAAAACCTCTTTTTCTTTAGCCAACATATCGTTAAAAGCTAATTCCAAATCATTATCAGGAAGTTCTTCTTGAATCTGATTTATAGTATCAATGAGATAAATAAATTCTTGGTGTATTTGAGTACAACTTGAGCAACTCTTAATATGTTCTTCAACTAATGTTTTACTTACATAATCTAAATTATTATCCTGATAATAAGTAATAAGATATTTAATTTCTTTACAATTCATGGTGTTTTGTCTTTAGAAAATAAGAATCCTTTAATTTCTGCATAGCTCTGTGCATTTTAGTTTTAACCGCACCTAAAGTAGAGTTAGTTATTTCGGCTATTTCGTGATATTTTAAGCCTTGATATTTTCCCATTACAATCAGTTCTCTATCACTATCGCTTAACTGATCTAGTGCAAAATTTAATTGCCTAATGCTACCCAAAGACTCCGACCTAGTATTATTTATTTTATAACTATCTTTTAAATCGTTGTCATTTAGTCGTTGCGTCTTATTTAGAATTTTGTAATGATCCTTACAAAGGTTTCTAGCTATGGCATAGAGCCAAGAAGAAAATTTGCTTTGTTTATAAGTTTCCCTATGTTTTAATACTTTATAAAAGACTTCTTGAGTTATATCTTTACTAAGATGTTTATCTCTAGTCATTTGGAAACAGAAATTATAAATCTTAATATGATAGCGTAGAAATAAATAGCGCATCATGTCTAGATTTCCTCCTACAACGAATTCCATTAATTCTTCGTCAGTTAAGTTTTCCAATTGTGCAATTTTTAATCGCTTATATATGTAATACTGAAAAAAACAAAAAGGTTACATGAAAAGTGATTTTTAATTAAAGACTAAATATTATCACAACAGTTACACTCAAAATAATATGAATAGAATATAGTTTTCTATCTTAATTTTAATCTAGAAGTATGAATCGTAAAATAAAAATTAGATGGAGAGTTATTTTTTGCAAGTAACAACTACAACTTTAATGATAAGAGTTAGTTTTAATGACCAACATTAAACGATACTGAAACAAGTTCAATTCAGGTCAGCGAAGTTAAATTTTTAAAACTTACAGGTCTATTCGTAAATACACCAATGTTTTTAAAGAAATCTGGTTAAATCCATATCATTAATCCCACCATGAGACACATGTGCTACCACTACCCCATTTTTAATAACCAATAATTGCGGAGATTCGTGCAGTACTTGGAATTTATATCCTGTTTCATTGGACACCTCTCTATAGCTTAGCAAGTCCAGATAGTATAAATCGGCATTAAGATCCACATCATAGTCAGCCACAAACTGGTTCATGACCATGCGGCTAATACCACAGCGTGTAGAGTGCTTAAAAATAAGCTGGGTCTTGGTTTTAGATTTTTCTTCAATGTCATTGAGTTGCGCAACAGTATTAAGCGCAATCCATGGCAGTAATTTTTCTTCTTTGGGTTCAGACGACCCGAATAATTTTTTAAACATATCTTATATTTCTTTTTATGTCAGTTCGAGTGTTCCGACACAAGTCGGAATGCACTTCGACAAGCTTAGCAGAGCTGTCGAGAACCTAATTTATATTTCTTTGTCAGTTTGAGTGGTTTGGTTTTAGCCACAGCAAAAACCAAATTGTATCAAGAACCAATCAGAATCTTATTGCTATTTTTTCAAAAAATCCCTCGATGTGACAACGATTCATCATCAAAACCAACGATTCACAGTATTCATATACTCTAAATAATCAGCCTTAAAGTCTCTAGTTAGTCTCGGCTCTTCCACAAAAATTACAAAAAGATGAAAAGCCACACCAACCAAAATCGTATATACTAAAAGTCGCATTGAACCAGTAAATATAACTTCACCTATCAATACCAACAGCATCCCAACATACATTGGGTTTCTAGAATACTTGTACAAACCTTTAACCACCAACGTCTTGGTTCTATGCGCTGGCGAAAGCGTTCCTCTGCCATCTACAATAAAGCGATATACGCAATATAAAGCAATGGCCAAACCTGAGATCATGATAACCAATCCAAGATAACTTAAAACGTTGAAATCGGTATTCAAAATGCTGCGTAATTGGTATCTTATGAGCATATAAGGAATTAAACCCACCACAAGGCCTGGTTGCAATATAAAAAAGAACAGATTTTTAATATAGAGAGATAACATTGTTATTAAAAATAGACAAAACGTCACGCTATAGCGCACTAAATCAGACATTTTGTCGTTTTTTTCTTACCCATTCGCCTTGGTAAGATTATTGACTAAAGATAAGCAAACACAACAAAAAAATTGATTAATACATAAAAGATGAATTTTAATAATTATACAATCAAATCACAAGAAGCTATACAGCAAGCACAGGAGCTTGCCCAAGGCTTTGGTCATCAACAAATAGAAAATGAGCACATTTTCAAGGCCCTTTTCGATGTTGATGAGAACGTATTGCCATTCTTACTTAAAAAACTGAATGTCAATGTATCCATGCTGCAACAAATCTTGGATAAAGAGTTGGAAAGCTTTTCCAAAGTATCTGGAGGCGATATTATGCTCTCTCGTGAAGCGAGTAAAGCACTGAACGAAGCATCCATCATTGCTAAAAAAATGAATGATGACTTTGTGTCTATTGAACACTTGGTCTTAGCAGTTTTTAAATCCAAAAGTAAGACTGCACAAATTCTTAAGGATCAAGGTGTGACTGAAAAGGGTTTAAACTCCGCCATAGAAGAATTACGTAAAGGCGATCGCGTCACATCACAAAGTCAAGAAGATACTTATAACTCATTAAACAAATATGCCAAGAACTTAAACCAGATGGCCAGTGACGGAAAACTGGATCCTGTAATTGGACGTGATGAGGAGATTCGTAGAATTCTTCAGATTTTATCACGACGTACCAAAAACAATCCAATCTTGGTCGGTGAGCCTGGTACTGGTAAAACCGCAATTGCAGAAGGTTTGGCACACAGAATCATCGATGGTGATGTCCCAGAAAATTTAAAGGACAAGCAAATCTTTGCTTTAGATATGGGCGCATTGATTGCTGGTGCCAAATTTAAAGGTGAATTCGAAGAACGATTAAAGGCCGTCATTAAGGAAGTGACGACGAGCGATGGTGATATCGTACTCTTTATTGATGAAATTCACGCCCTTGTTGGTGCTGGCGGTGGACAAGGCGCTATGGATGCCGCAAACATTCTAAAGCCAGCTTTAGCAAGAGGTGAGCTCAGAGCTATTGGAGCAACAACACTAGATGAATACCAAAAGTACTTTGAACAAGACAAGGCTTTAGAGCGACGTTTTCAAAAAGTCAATGTCGATGAACCAGATACTGAAAGCGCCATTTCCATTCTTCGTGGTATTAAAGAAAAGTACGAAACACATCACAAGGTGCGTATTAAAGATGAAGCGATTATTGGTGCTGTAGAGTTATCCAACAGATACATTACCAATAGATTCTTACCAGATAAGGCGATTGATCTTATGGACGAAGCAGCTTCTAAACTCCGCATGGAAATCAATTCCAAACCAGAGGAACTCGATGTTCTGGATCGAAAGATTATGCAGTTGGAAATTGAGCATGAAGCTATAAAAAGAGAGAAAGATGAAACCAAATTAAAGTCTTTAAAGGCTGAACTGGCAAATCTTAAGGAGGAGCGTAACGAGTTAAATGCTAAATGGAGATCTGAAAAGGAAACGGTTGAAAACGTTCAGAATATAAAGCAAGACATCGAAAATTATAAACTTGAAGCCGAACGTGCCGAGCGTGAAGGGGATTATGGTAAGGTTGCTGAAATCCGCTATGGAAAAATTAAGGAAGCCACTGAAAAGCTTGAAGCACAGCAAGCTATTCTGGCAAATCAGAAAGACACCTCATTAATTAAAGAGGAAGTCACGTATGAAGATATCGCAGATGTAGTGGCGAAATGGACAGGTATTCCTGTCACCAAAATGATTCAGAGTGAGCGTGAAAAATTACTGAAGCTTGAAGATGAATTACACAGACGTGTGGTTGGTCAAGAAGAAGCTATCGAGGCAGTGAGTGATGCTGTAAGACGTTCTAGAGCTGGTTTACAAAACCCACAAAAACCCATCGGAACGTTCTTGTTCTTGGGTACAACTGGTGTTGGTAAAACAGAATTGGCAAAAGCTTTAGCGGAATATCTATTCGATGATGAAAATGCCATGACCCGAATCGATATGAGTGAGTATCAAGAACGACATGCCGTGAGTCGATTGGTTGGTGCACCTCCAGGATATGTTGGTTATGACGAAGGTGGTCAGTTAACAGAAGCTGTAAGACGTAAGCCCTATTCGGTCGTATTGTTGGATGAGATTGAAAAAGCACATCCAGATACCTTCAACATTCTATTGCAAGTTTTGGATGAAGGCCGTTTAACCGATAACAAAGGTCGTATTGCAGACTTTAAGAACACCATTATCATAATGACTTCAAATATGGGAAGTCATATCATTCAGGAGCGTTTCCAAGCGACAAAAGATATACCATCGGCAATGGAAGCTGCTAAGGTAGATGTTCTTGGTTTATTAAAACAAACGGTACGACCAGAGTTTTTAAACCGTATTGATGATACTATCATGTTCACACCTCTAAGCAAAGAGCATATTGTGGATATCGTAGATCTTCAACTGAAAGGCATTACCAAAATGATCGCACAACAAGGCATTACGTTTGATGCTACTCCAGAAGCTAAAGCATATTTGGCTGATAAGGGTTATAATCCAGAATATGGTGCAAGACCTGTAAAACGTGTGATTCAAAAAGAAGTACTGAATCAGCTGAGCAAAGAGATTTTAGCAGGGCGAGTAACAACGGACAGCATCATTCTATTGGATGAATTTGATGAAAAACTGGTCTTTAGAAATCAAGGTGACCTTGTTGTAGAAGAGTTATAAACAGACTGTAACAATATAGTCTTTAATCAGTCTTTATAGTGATTGGTTGGTTAAAGCAACACTGAAATGAATTCGAAAAGCTATCGGATTTTGGATGTGTTGCTTTCCTTTTTGTAACAAACCCGCAATTTAGCCTACAAACATTTCAGCATTAAAACTTATACCATGAAACGCATTATTTCTTTATTTGTTATGGCATTCCTGTCAATATTTTCAATAAAAGGGCAAGAATTGGAAAATTCGACCTTATGGAAGATTGATGGCAATGGCCTAGAAAAACCATCCTATCTTTTTGGAACCATTCATATAACTTGCGATGCCACCTTAGAAGATGATGTCAAAAAAGCTTTAGATGAAACGACTCAGCTTGTCCTGGAATTAGATATGGACGATCCGAGTATGCAAACCAAAATGATGCAAGGCATGTATATGAAGGATGGAAAAACACTTAAGGATTTAGTTTCAGAAGAAGATTATAAAGCGATTGATTCCTTATTTATGGATAATATGGGGATGCCTGTCAAATTGTTTGAAAATGTAAAGCCATTTTTATTGACTGCCATGCTCTATCCTCAATTATTGGATTGCCCTATGCAATCTTTTGAAACTGAACTCATGAATGCCGCACAGGCACAAGGAGAAGAGATTAAAGGCTTAGAAACCATTGAAGAACAATTAAAAGTCTTTGATGACATTCCATATACTGATCAAGCGGCAGACTTGGTGAGAAGTGCTAAGGATAATATGGCACATGATAAAAAGATGTTTAGTAAAATGTATAAAGTATATGATGAGGAGAATATTACGAAAATGTTAGATATGATGAATGATGAAAATACCATTTCGGTCTCTCAATATCAAGACCTACTACTCGCCAATAGAAATAAAAATTGGATTTCCAAAATTGGTGACTATGCCAAAGAACAGCCAACATTCTTTGGTGTTGGCGCAGGTCATTTGGCAGGAGAAAATGGTGTTATCAAACTACTGAGAAAAGCAGGATATACAGTAACGGCAGTTACTGAATGACATCATAACACATCAGATACTTAAAAATGTAGTAAAAAATATACCGTTTGGTATATTTTTTACTACATTTGTTATTGTATGCTTACAAAGTCTCAACATACCACACAGTATATTCTAGAAATCGTAGCACCTATTTTTAATAAACATGGCTATGCTGCAACAAGCCTCAGTGACTTAACCTCAGCGACTGGGCTCACTAAAGGCGCCATATATGGTAACTTTAAAAACAAGGAAGAATTGGCCATAGCCGCTTTTAAGCATACTGTAAAAAAGTTGATGTCCTTAATTGCAGAACACCTTAACCAGAGCGACTCTCCGATTCAAAAATTATATCTGATTGCAGATTTTTATAGAAATTATTACAAACTGAGCAAGACTTATGGTGGTTGCCCAGTTTTAAACATTGGTGTAGATGCCAATAACCAAAACTCGGAGCTTTTAGAAAAAGTACGTATAGTCATAGAGCGCATTCAAGATCAAGTAGCAACAATTATTGAAGATGGTATCGAAGCTGGAGAAATTTCTACAGAAATAAACGCTATGCAATATGCCAAACGATTAGACTCCATGATACAAGGAGCTATTTTTATGACCTACACTATGGATGATGATTTTTACATGCACGATAGCATGAATCAAATTGAGGATATGATTACTAACGAATTAAAAGCATAATAATTTTTTTAACCAATAATATACCGATTGGTATATTTTAAATCAAATAAAAATGAATTTACCTAAAGTAGTAGAAAGCAAAGCAAAAATTAGATTTCAGGATTGTGATCCATTTAATCATTTAAACAATGGCAAATACACGGATTATTTCATGAATCATCGTGAAGATGAACTTATAACCAATTACGATATAGACATCTATAAAATGGCAAGACTAGAAGGGAAAAGTTGGGTATCTAGCACCAATCAGATCGCTTATTTGAGACCAGCTTTGCTAATGGAAACCGTAGTTATCGAATCGCAATTGATTTATTTTGATGACAGCAACTTAAGAGCTGAAATGCGCATGTATAATGAAGACAAAAGTCATTTAAAAGCCATTATCTGGTGTGGATTTGTTCACTATAATTTACTAAACCAAAAGCGTGAAATACATTCCGACGACATGTTGGCACTCTTTAAAAGCATTTTAAATCCTGTTAACGCAAATTCTTTTGAAGAGCGTCTCCTTCATTTAAAATCTAAAAAGCAAGTTCACTAAAGCTTCAACTACTTTAATGTTCATTTTCAATCAATTATAAGTTTGAAAATAAATTATTCGACGAAATGCACAATAAAATTTAACTTTTAACATTCATTTTAACGGATTAATCATTAATTTTATAGAGCTATTTAATTCCAACAAGACTTAAGACATAATTAAACTTGTCTAGTATTCCCTCAAAATAATAAGGGAATTACTGTAGTTGTTTTTTTGTCAAAACCCTACTTATAAATACATGGAATTAAACAGATATATAGACCACACCTTATTAAGTGCAACTGCCACTGAAGCAGACATTTTAAAGCTTTGTGAAGAAGCGTTAAAGTACAATTTCTATTCCGTTTGCGTTAACAGCAGTTATGTTAATATTGCTAAACAAGCTCTTGGAAGATCCGAGGTTAAAATATGTACGGTTGTTGGGTTTCCACTTGGAGGGATGTCTACTGAAGCCAAAATTTTTGAAGCCAAAAAAGCCATAGAGCAAGGTGCTTCAGAAATTGACATGGTTATGAATATTGGTAGACTTAAAAGTAAAAACCACTTAGCCGTTCTAAAGGATATCAGTGATGTTAAGCGTGCCATTGGGCTGACACCTCTCAAAGTGATATTGGAAATTAGTGAGCTCTCAAAAAACGAAATTGTTAAAGCTTGTGAGATTTGTATCGATGCCAAAGCGGATTTTGTAAAGACCTCTACTGGCTTTTCTAAAAGTGGCGCAACACTTACTGCCGTGAAAATCATGAAAAAAAGTGTTAGAGATCAACTAAAGATTAAAGCTTCCGGTGGCATTAGAGATGCAGAAACTGCATTAAAATATATTGATGTTGGCGTAGATAGAATTGGTGCCTCGTCTGGTGTTGCCATGATGAATGACCAAACATCATTTTCTACTTATTAAACTGGAACACTTTGCGTAACTTTGCTACATGAGTGTACACATAGGCGCTAAAAAAGGCGACATCGCAGAAACTATTTTATTGCCGGGAGATCCATTAAGAGCAAAATGGATAGCTGAAACATTTTTTGAGAACCCAATATGCTTTAACGAGGTTAGAGGTATGTATGGCTACACTGGTGTTTACAAAGGTAAGCGCGTATCAACCATGGGCTCTGGTATGGGTATCCCCAGCATATCTATTTACGCAAATGAATTAATAAAAGAATTTGGTGTAAAAAATTTAATTCGTGTTGGTAGTGCTGGCTCCTATCAAAAGCATGTTAAAATTAGGGATATCGTCCTAGCTATGGCTGCCTCTTCTACATCTGGCGTTAATGAATTACGTTTTGGAGGTGCAGACTATGCACCTACCGCTGACTTTGAATTGTTTATAAAAGCCGTTGAAGCAGCAAAAGCTAAAAATATTCCCATTAAGGCAGGTAATGTATTATCATCTGATGAATTCTATGAAGATGATATAGAATCCTATAAAAAATGGTCAAAATTTGGTGTGCTCTGCGTAGAAATGGAAGCTGCTGGTTTGTATACCGTGGCTGCTAAGCACAATGTTAGTGCCTTAGCCATACTCACTATATCAGATTCATTAGTTACTGGCGAACATACTACAAGCAAAGAAAGAGAGACGACGTTTAAAGGAATGATAGAAATTGCTTTAGAACTGGCCTAGGCGTATTTAACATTCTTTTAAAAACAAAATCACTTTTCTAAGTTATATTTGAGACTATTAACCAATCATTCTCATCATGAAATATTTTCTAGCCACAGTATTACTCTTATTTTCATTTTCACTGTTTGCACAAGACACGTCGGATAAAGCCCAAATAGAAATAACACTCAATAATTATATTGATGGTTTTTATAAGGGAGACACTTTAAAACTAAAGGCAGCACTAAAACCTAGACTCTATAAATTTGGCTATTGGAAAAACAAAGACACTGGTGACTATGAATATTATGAGCAGCTGACATACGATAATGCCCTTAAAATGGCACGAAACACTAAAGAAAAAGGCAAGATACGCACAGAAACAAAAATGCGTAGTGTTAAGGTACTAGAGATAAGTAACCATATTGCGGCAGCCAAAGTAACTGGGTTTTGGGGATTGGATTACGTACTTCTTTCAAAAGATAATGGCAAATGGATGATTGAGCAAGTCATTTGGGAAGGTCCATTTGAAGAAGAATTCATTGAAAAGTCTCATAAAACGACAACATACTATTTAATAAGACATGCAGAGAAAGACCGTTCTGATAAAACCAATAGAGATCCTCATCTAACCGAAGACGGATTAAAACGTGCTGAAAATTGGGCAAATATATTGAAAGATGTTAAGTTTGATATGGTCTATTCTACGGACTATAACAGAACAAAGGAAACGGCCGCACCTACAGCTAAAGTAAATAATATTGAAGTGACATATTATGACCCAAGAAACATGAATTCTAAAGAATTTATGGAAATGACTAAAGGTAAAACTGTTCTAGTTGTAGGTCATAGTAATACCACACCAATGTTTACGAACAGTCTTTTGGGCGAAAAAAAATACGAGATGATTGCCGACGATAACAATGCCAATCTATATATTGTTACTATTACGAAAGATTCAAAAACATCGAGTGTTTTAAAAATTGATTAGGTCAAAAAAGAATATTTTCTTGATTTAAGGATAAAAATCATATTGATTATTGTTGTATATCATTCAACTTTATCGATAAAAAAAGTAGTTATTTACGTTTATAGGGTTTTAGCACCAATACGCCGATAAAAAACATAAATCTAAAATTAAATAATTAGATTTGGCTCAGTAAACTTAACCATATTAGCCTAAATTTTATGAAGACAGTTATGTTATTAGGTGGCACTAAAGGTGTTGGTAAAGAGATCCTTAGGGCTTGTCTAGAAAAGGGATATAATGTTGCTTTTTGCGGTCGGGATGCTAAACTTGCCAACGACATTATTGAATCCTCAAATTCCAAGGACAAATTATACTTTCATAAAATTGACCTTAATAGCATTGATGGTATAGAAGATTACTTTAATCAGGCTATTCAAAAATTTAAAAAAATAGATGCTCTAATTCTTTATGCGGGTATTACTCCTGTATCCTCCATTATTGATACTACAGAAGACACTTATGACAAAGTTTTTAATGTAAACTTAAAGGCTCCTTATTTTTTATTAAAGCATGTTTTAAAGTCTATGATGAAATTTAAAACAGGATCTATTGTCTTTTTTGGTTCTGCGCATATGGATTATGGTCAAGAAGATAGAACAGCTTATGCTTTAACCAAAGGCACGCTATATACGCTCTCTAATCACATTGCGCACCATTATGCTAAATATGGTATTAGATCAAATTATTTAGTCATGGGCTGGACCAATACAGAAGGGGAATTGCAACTACGTGCTCAAGAAGGGATTAGTGAAGAAGCATTGAAAAATGATGCAGGAAATATCATTCCAATGGGACGTATGCTAAATCCATATGATCCTGTGCCAGCGGTCATGTATTTTATATCAGATGATTCGGCCATGACAACGGGATCAATTATGAGAGTAACTGGTGGAGAATATATCTAGAGTGCTTAACATGACTTCTAACTTAATATACTTTTCTCAATCCTCAGATCTTTTTGAAGGGCCAATATTCGACAAAGAAAATGAACTTCTATATTTTGTTTCAATCCTCGATGGCCTCGTATTTTGTTATAATCCAAAAACAAAAGAAATTCTAAGTGTTAAACTAGATTCTCCAACCAGTAATATCTATCTTGTCTCGAATAAAATTGTATTAGTAGCTTCAAAAAATGGATTTTATGAAGTAGATTTTAAAACCTTAACGTTAACGTTTAAATTTCAAATTGATATAGATCCAATGGTGCGATACAATGATGGTATAGAGGATACGGCAGGAAGATACATTATTGGCACCATGGGTTATCCAATGGTAAAAACAGGTATTGGCAATGTATATTCTTATCATAAGAATGAATTTAAAATAATTATAAAAAATACAACGATTTCTAACGGATTGGCATTTTCATCAGACAACCAAACACTTTATTTTATAGATACACCAACCAAGAAAGTTGCTAAATACAGCTACGATATAGGCACTGGTGATGCTGAATTTATTGATTATGTTATAGAGTTCAAGAACAGTGGCAGCCCAGATGGCATGTGCATTGATAAAAATGGTATGTTGTGGATTGCAGAATGGGGCGGCGCATGTGTGTCTCAATGGAACCCATTAATCGGAAAAAAAGTAAACGAAATAACCATTCCTTTTACTAATGTCACGTCTTGTTGTCTTGACAATGAATCTAATCTTTATGTGACAACAGCCAAAGATGAAAGCTCATCAAATTACCAAAATGGAAGCGGATTATTTCACATAAAAATAAATTAAGATATAACCATGAACCCTATTAAAATTAGTGTCATCGTTCCTATTTATCGAATAGAAGATTACTTACCAAAGTGTATTGAGAGTCTCTTACAACAATCATTTAAAGACTTTGAATTGATATTAGTTGACGATGGTAGTCCAGACAACTGTCCAAAAATATGTGATGATTATGCAAAATTAGACCAAAGGGTTAAGGTAATCCATAAACCAAATGGTGGCCTATTGTCTGCAAGAAAAGCAGGATTAGATGCCGCTTTAGGAACGCATATTGCATATGTTGATGGTGATGATTGGGTCGACCATTTTTATCTAGACACCCTATATAAACTTGCTGTGGCCAATGATGCAGACCTAGCTGTTACTGGTCATTTCAGAGAATTTGATGGAAAAATAGAGACTATAAAACCAAATAATCCTGGATTCTATAACGAAGAGCGTATAAAATCCGAAATTCTACCTAATGCTATATACAATGGAGAATTTTGTGAGCACGGTATGTCCACCTATGTTTGGAATAAACTCTTTAAAAAAGAACTTTTGATTAAAGTGCTTTATGATATATCCAACGATGTTGTCATGGGTGAAGATGCTGCAATTACCTATTCATATTTGGCCATTTCAAAACAGTTAGTAATTAGCAAAATACCATTGTATTATTATAGACAAAGACATGACTCAATTGTAAAATCCGTTGAAGATCCAAAAACTGAATATTACAGATTAGGACTTTTAATGAATTTCCTAAAAACAAAACTTAGCCCGGTTTTAGACAAATACAATTTAGATAAACAAATTACCTATTATTTATATTCACAGATTTTAGTTAGGTCTGGAGGACTCACCTATAACCAACAAAAAGACTCCTGGTTTAATCCATTTTTAAAGACAACCAAGGACTCTAAAGTAGTAGTTTATAGTTCAGGGTCATTTGGACAACATATTCTGTCCACAAATTTAAAAACAGATTATTTTAAGATCATAAAATGGATAGATGTAGACTTTCACGATTTAAAAATTGGAGAAAATACAGTAAATCCAATTAGTAGCATTTCCAATAATGAGTTTGATTATCTTATCATTGCAACTATTAATCCCTCCACTCATAAATCTTTGAAAGAAGAATTGGAGTTAATGGGAATTGATAGTTCTAAGATTGTAAAAATTGATACGGATATCACCAAAATCCAAAATCTGATCGAAGATTTAGGTTTTGATCAAAATTTCATTTTCACAAAAAAAACGAATTAAATTCCTTAGACTAAGTTCTAACTACTTAAAAAAAATCATAATGAAGAAAATAATTATACTTGGCGGTAATCCTGAAACTGGTGTATTAGTTGAAGTTGCCAATAATATGGGCCTACACACAATCGTCATTGACCCTAATCCAAATGCTCCTGCTAAAAAGTTTGCTGCAGAAACCTATGATATAGATGGTTTTGACATTGATGGCATTGTCAAAGTTGCCAAAGATAATAATGTTGACGCTGTTCTTGTAGGTGTTGCGGATATTCTAGTAAAACCATACAAAGAAATTTGCGAAAGACTTGGCTTACCTTGTTATGCAACCAAAGAAACTATTGACGCATTTTGTAGTAAAGATGGATATAAACGTTATTGTGCAGAGCATGGCGTACAAGACATCCCAGGTATTTACCTTAAGAAAGGTGAGCCAATAACCAAACCAAAAAATGTTGATCTACCTTTAATGGTTAAGCCTGTTGATAGTGGTGGTGGTGTTGGTATGAAAATTTGCCGAGATGAAGAAGATTATAACGAAACGGTAAAAACTGCATTAAAATTCTCAAAAAAAGGGATTGTACTTGTTGAAAAATATATGGATTCTAATTGTGACGATATGGCGGTATATTATACGTTTAAAGACGGCGTACCCTACTTATCAGCAACGTATGATAGACTATTAACCAGATTACAAGGAAATTCTAGCCCTATTGCATTAGGAACTGTATATCCTTCTAAATATACAGAAGTCTTTGTTAGAGATGTTCACCCTAAATTATGTGAATTATTTAAAGCAACAAATGTAAAAAGTGGTATAATTAACGTTCAATTCTTTGTAGAGAATGGCAAATTCTATAGTTATGACCCAGGTTTCAGGCTTCAAGGCGAAGCACCTCACATTCATTTAGTAAATACAAACGGTTTCGACCATAGAAAAATGTTACTCAAATTCGCACTCACTGGTGTGTTTGGTGAATCAAATTTTTCAGAACAAAATGATTACTATTTAGGCGGTAAGATAGCATGTTCTATTTGGGTATTACTAAAAGACGGTAAAATAGATAATATTGAAGGCTTCGATAAGATTAAGACACACAAAAATGTAAAGTACATTGTTGAAAGATTTAAAGAAGGAGATACCGTCGCTCCAGAAATGGTAGGAACAGAAAGACAAGTTCTTTATAGAATATATACAGTATCTGATTCTATCTTAGAATGTAATCAAACAATAGATGATATCAAAAGCAGTTTAAGTGTTAATGACTCAAATGGAAATGATATGATAATAGAATGGTTAAAACCATGGAATATTGATGACTATAATTTCAAAAAATAAAACTTTTTTTATTAAAACTCTATAACTTAAATACCTATGAATAAAAACATATTAGAATCCTTTAGCTTAGACGGTAAAAAAGCTATTGTAGTTGGCGGTGCTGGCGATTTAGGCATATCTATGGTTGAGGCATTAGCAGAAGCAGGTGCTCAAGTTGTTGTAATTGACCTTGATGACAGAGTATTTGAAATATGTAAAAATTTCAAAGAAAAAAAATTAAATGTCGACCCCGTTAAAGCCGACGTAAGTCAAATTGATGAAGTCAAAAAGTCTTATGCAGCCGCATTAGATTTACTTGGAGGAAAATTAGATATTTTAGTAAATTCCGCAGGTATTCAAAGAAGATATCCAAGTGAAGACTTTCCTGAAGAAGAATGGCGAAAGGTAATTGCAATTAATTTAGATGCCACTTTTTATTATTGCAAATACGCGGCGAATACCATGCTAGAAAACAATGGCGGTAAAATAATTAACATAGCTTCTCTGATGAGTTTCTTGGGCGGAATTACAATTCCAGCTTATGCTGCCTCAAAAGGCGGTGTTGGGCAACTTACAAAAGCGTTATCAAACGATTTAGCAGCAAAAGGTATATGCGTCAATGCTATTGCTCCTGGATATATGGACACTCAGTTAAATACGGCATTAATCAACGATAAAAAAAGAACTGATGAAGTGTTTATGAGAGTACCCATGAAGCGCTGGGGAACAGGTGAAGATTTAAAAGGTTTAACAGTGTTCTTGGCTTCGCCTGCAAGTGACTATGTAACAGGCACAATCATCCCTGTTGATGGTGGCTATTTAGGAAGATAAATAAGTTCTATGAGACAAAATTATCACTAAAATATTAGGTGATAATTTTGTCTTTTTTATTTTTCAATCAGATCTACAGTTATATTGTCAAGTTCAATTTTAGATAATAATTTTAACCTTTCATTCTTAAATGCCCTCGCCAAATCTGAAAGTGTTATTGTAGCGTCTTTGGCTTTATAATTATTATAATCCACAAAACGCAATCCATTAATATAGCGCTCATTATAAGCCTCTCTAAAGCGCATACCTATACCATCTTCTTCGCTATATGAATATGCCAAGTAAACAACTTTAAATTCCTGTTTATCAATCCAATATATAAAAACATCTTCGTAGTCCTCCCCTCCACCTTCCTTATCAAATGTGATTTTAATTTTGAAATAATTCTTATCCTTGATTTGCTCTTCTTCTAATAGTGCTTTATTTACAGCCTTATCGTTTAAACCAAATGGTAAAACAGAAAAATAGTGCACTGAATTGACTGAAGCCTTATATTTTACTGCCATAGAATCTTCAACTTTAACAAACTCTCCATTTATCATTCTCTTGAATCCAGAATTATCAATAAAATCTGTGATACTTTCACTTTCTTTCTCAAAGGTTCTAGAAAACACAAACCTACCTTGATTACGCTTTGCAGCATAATTCATATTTCTAAAATCAAATTGGATAGTAGAATGATTGAAACTTTCACCACCAGAAAACTCTATGGATTTACTTATAACATCATCTGCAGCTAATAGCTCTAACTTTGCTTTTTTCTTGCAACTATAAACAGAAATGACCAAAAGTAAAATAAAAATTCGTTTCATGATAAATTATTAAAGCCATACAGTCGTAAAATTAAGGGTTTGATTACAATGCTTTCTAACTTTAAGGATTACCTTTCTTCTGTAGAACTAAATTTTGTGAAAAAATATATAAAATTTAGTTTCACTTCAGGAACCACTTTGTCAGTCCATAAATTTTATCATTTGGTTCTTAAAAACTGTCAAATAAAAAATTTCATGTACTTTTAGCATCCATGCAAAAAACGGTTAACATACTTAACAAAAAGGCAAAATTTCAGTACGAGATATTAGATAAATATACGGCTGGAATTGTACTTACAGGAACTGAAATAAAATCTATCAGATCCGGAAAAGCTTCTATTGCCGAAAGTTTTTGTGAATTCAATGAACGTGGCGAGCTCTTTGCTATTAATATGACCATTCAAGAGTATGCCTTTGGCAACTACTACAATCATAGGCCAAAAGCGGAGCGTAAACTCTTACTTAATAAGCGTGAACTTAAAAAACTCGAAAAGGAGGTCAATATAAAAGGCAACGCCATTATTCCTATACGCCTATTTATAAATGATAAAGGCTTGGCAAAGCTGGATATTGCTCTGGCAAAAGGAAAAAAACTCTATGACAAGCGCGAGACGATTAAGGATCGTGACAACAAGCGCAGCCTAGACCGTATTAAGAAAAGTTTCCGATAACTTTAAGATTGCTATAACTTTCACTAGTACTTTTTTCATCTATGTTTGAAATCGCATAGGCAACCATTTATTAATTTTTAGCGTCTATGTAAATAGAGACACAATATTTGTGTCCGATTATCAACCATCAATCAAAAACAAATGAACAGAAAATTACTCGTTTTTTTATGTCTTGCACTTAGTTCTATAATTTCTGCACAAGTTGTAGGTACCATTACCGATGCTCAAGGAGAAGCGCTTCCATTCGTTAATATCCTAGTCGAAAACACGTACAAAGGCACTACAAGTAACGACGACGGTTATTATGAGCTAAATATTTCCGAACCAAAAGCTTACACCATAGTTTATACTTTTTTGGGTTACAAAACCGTAAAGAAAACGGTTACTATTGATACCTTCCCTTATAAAATAGATGTGCAGCTAGAAGAAGAATCCGTTACGCTTGGCGAAGTCGTTTTAGATGCCGAGAAGAATCCTGCAAATGCTATTATAAGACAAGCCATAGCAAAGCGAAAAGATAATCTTGAAAAAATAAACTCTTACAAAGCCGACTTCTATTCTCGTGGTTTAATTAGAATAAAAGATGCTCCCGAAAAATTTATGGGCCAAGAGATAGAAATTGATGGTTTGGACTCTACAAGAACTGGCATCATATATCTTTCTGAAACGATTTCTAAATTACAATTTCTTAGTCCAAATAAGCTAAAAGAGAAAATTACAGCCTCAAAAGTCAGTGGCGACAGTAATGGATTTAGCTTTAATAATGCCAGTGATGTTGACTACAATTTTTATAACAATACTATTGAATTTGGTAATGAAATTGTCTCACCTATTGCAAATAATGCCTTTAGCTATTATCGTTATAAGCTAGAAGGTGTATTTTTTGATGATCGTGGTAACCTCATTAATAAGGTTAATGTCATACCAAAGCGTGACAATGACCCCGTGTTTTCTGGTAGTATTTATATCATTGAAGATCAATGGGCTATTTATGCCGTAGAGTTAGACATAACAGGCATTCAAGCACGTATTCCGGCAGCAGATATTTTATCCATAAAACAAACATTCTCATATTCTGAAGCAAACAAACTTTGGGCCATAATCTCACAAAGTCTTGATTTTAGTTATGGTTTTTTGGGCTTTAAGGGCGATGGTCGTTTTACAGCAGTGTATAGCAATTATGAATTTAATATTCCATTGACAAAAAAAGACTTTGGCCCAGAAGTAGTAGCCTTTGAAAATGAAGCTAACAAGAAAGATTCTTTGTTTTGGAGTACCATAAGACCTGTGCCTCTAACCCTTGAAGAAAAAACAGACTACGTTAAAAAAGACAGTATCCAACTGGTTAAGGAATCTAAGCCTTATTTAGATTCCATAGATCGCAAAAACAATACGTTTAAGTTAGGTGATGTTTTAGGTTATACCTATCAAAATTCCCATAAAGACATTCGCTTGGGCTTTGATATTCCAATTGGAGGAATTCAGTTTAACACTGTTCAAGGATACACTGCAAGAGCTAATGTTTTCTTTACCAAAAATTATGATGACTTTAAACGATTTTTTAGGGCCAATGCAAGCTTACAATATGGTTTTTCAGACGATCGTTTGAGAGCAACAGGTTCCCTAACCTACAAATTCAACAATACAAGCAGACGGTTTTTAACACTTTCGGGTGGCGTGAGTACTGAGCAATTTAATCCTTCAAATCCCATTACACCGTTCATCAATTCCGTAAGCACCTTATTCTTTGAAGACAATTACATGAAACTTTATGATAGAAGTTTTATACAGCTTAACTATTCTGAAGAGTTGTTCAATGGCTTTAGGTTGTACTCAAATTTGAGCTATGAACGCCGAAACGCATTATTTAATACCACTGACCAAGTATTTACCAATGAAGATAGTGACATTTATACAAGTAACAATCCATTAGATGAAACGGCCTATGGTGTTGCACCATTTGAGACTCATAATATTGTAAAAGCCAATGTAACAGCTCAAATCAACTTTGGCCAAAAGTACTTAAGCTATCCCGATAGTAAATTCAATATTGGCAGTGACGCTTATCCTACCCTAGTTTTGAGTTACGAGAAAGGCTTTAGTGCTACAAATAGTGATTATAATTTCGATCAGGTCAAAGCAAGACTATATCAATCCTTTAATATTGCAGACAAAGGCCGTTTTAGATACAATCTTAGAGCAGGAAAGTTCTTTAATGCAGACGATATTGCTTTTATGGATTACCAACACTTTAATGGTAATCAAACACATGTAAGCACACAAGGTAACTATACTAACGTATTTAATAATTTACCATATTATGCAGGTAGCACCAATGATGCCTATTTAGAAGCACATACTGAGCATGACTTTAATGGCTTCTTACTGGGTAAGGTGCCACTATTAAATAAGTTGAACTTTAATTTAGTAGTTGGTGCTCATTTATTAGCAACACCAGATTTTAAGCCCTATCAAGAATATACAGTTGGTATTGATAATATTGGTTGGGGAAAATGGCGTTTCTTGCGTGTAGATTATGTGAGATCTTACCAAAGCGGATTTCAAAGTGATGCCATTTTGTTTGGGCTAAAGTTCTTTTAATTAACTTTATGGTTTATCATTCCAGTGTGTCACACTGAGCATGTCGAAGTGTTGGCAGGAATCCATTAGAATATTAGATTAAGACATTATGAAAAAAGTTGTCATACTATTTTTTCTTGTATCACTTAGCTTAAATGCCCAAGAAGAAACCAAAGACTATTCAAAATACGTCATCTCTTTAGACAGCACAATAGAGACCTTATATGCTGTCATTTCTGGTGATGCAGGTGTAGAACGTGATTGGGCATTGTTTAAATATCTATTTCATAAAGATGCCAAGTTAATTCCTACCGGTAAAAACAAAGATGGAAAACACGTTGCACGTTATATGACACCTGATGACTATATCAAATCCTCTGGAAAATGGTTATTCGAAAATGGCTTTCACGAAGTAGAAATCAACAGAGAGACGCAAACCTTTGGCAATATTACCCAGGTATTTAGTACTTACGAATCTTTTAAAAGTAAAAGTGATACAGAGCCTTTTATGCGGGGTATCAATAGTATTCAATTAATGAATGATGGTCAGCGTTGGTGGGTTATTAACATTTATTGGATGCAAGAATCTGAAGATAGCCCAATTCCTGAAAATTATCTACCGAAGAATTAGTATTTGACTGCCATTTTGGTTGGATTGAATAATTTTGAATTGTTAATAGTCTTGCTAGAATTTCTAATTTTTATCCTCCAATAAAGGTACAAATCGAAATTCACCAAGCTCATGCTTTTCAAATTCTTTTGGACCTTTTCTTATAAAAAGTGTCATGACTTGAACATCTTCACCAACTGGAATAACCAATCGTCCATCAACTTTAAGTTGACCCAATAAAGGTTTCGGTACAAAAGGCGCTCCTGCCGTTACTATGATGCTATCGTAAGGTGCTTCTTCAGGCAAACCTTTATAGCCATCACCAAAAATTAGTTTTTTAGCTCTATAACCTATTTTGGGTAAAAACTTAGAAGTCTTTTTAAACAACTCTTGTTGACGTTCAATACTATATACTTTCGCTCCAAGTTCAATTAAAACGGCACATTGATAGCCACTACCTGTTCCTATTTCCAAAACCTTATCATCAGGTTTTACCTGTAATAACTCCGATTGAAAAGCTACTGTATAAGGTTGCGAAATGGTTTGGTCTGCAGCAATAGGAAACGCCTTATCAACATAGGCATGATCAATAAATCCAGAGTCCATGAATAAATGCCTTGGAATTTTGCCAATAGCCTTGAGAACGGCTTCATCCATAATTCCTTTATTCACAAGCGTTTCAACCAATTGTTGACGCATCCCTTGATGCTTAAATGTATCTTTCAAATCTTAGTTTAGTTTCACGCTAAATTAACTTAAAGATAGGCAAATTCCAATCTCTAGATTCAATTATTGAATTCGTAGTTTTTTATATTTTCTTTTTTACATTTTTGATTCAAAACGCCTATTTTTGTTAAAAACTGAAAAATATGCTAAAAGCTGGTGTTCTTGGTGCTGGTCACCTTGGTAAAATTCATCTACGATTACTTAATCAGTCCACAAAATATGAGCTTGTAGGCTTTTATGATGCGGATCCAGAAAATGCAAAACGCGTTGTCGATGAGTTTGGATACACTTACTTTGATTCCATTGATAATTTAATTGAGGCTGTAGATGTTGTAGATATTGTAACACCTACCCTTTCACATTACGATTGCGCTAAAAAAGCCATTAAAAAAGGGAAGCATATTTTCATAGAAAAACCAATCACGAATACCGTTGAAGAAGCTGAAACCATTAGAACCTTGGTTGCAGAGCATGGCGTTAAGGGACAGGTTGGTCATGTAGAGCGTTTTAATCCTGCATTCATTGGTGTTAAAGATAAGATTGAGAACCCTATGTTTATTGAGACCCATCGTTTGGCAGAATTTAATCCGAGAGGAACGGATGTACCAGTAGTATTGGATTTAATGATTCATGATATTGATATTATCCTCAGTGTGGTTAATTCTCCTGTTAAGCACATTTCTGCAAGTGGTGTTTCTGTAGTTAGTGAAACTCCAGATATCGCCAATGCTCGAATAGAGTTCAAAAATGGTTGTGTTGCCAATCTTACAGCAAGTCGCATATCGTTAAAAAATATGCGAAAAACACGTTTCTTTCAAAAGGACGCTTATATTTCCGTTGACTTTTTAGAAAAGAAATGCGAAGTTGTAAAAATGAAAGATGCACCTGAGAATCCTGGTGATTTTGATATGATTCTTCAAAACGCTGAAGGGATCAAAAAGCAAATCTATTTTGACAACCCTGAAATTGAAAACAACAACGCTATTTTAGACGAGCTCGAGACCTTTGCTGATGCCATCAATAACAATACAAAACCTATTGTAACATTGCATGATGGTACAGAAGCTTTGCGCGTAGCAAATATGATTATCAATCAATTTTAAGTTAAAAAGGTCACTAAGGTTCTCGAAGTGACCACCATTTTCAATTGGCGTGACTTCGAGAACCTCAGTCACCAAAAAAATATATCGATGAAAAACATAGCAGTAATTGGAGCAGGAACAATGGGGAACGGAATTGCCCACACCTTTGCTCAATCTGGATTTAAAGTACAACTTATAGACATTAGTGAAGCTTCTCTTGAAAAAGGTATGGCAACCATTTCTAAGAATTTAGATAGAATGGTAACTAAGGAAAAAATTTCTGAAGACGACAAAGCAGAAACGCTCAATAATATTTCAACTTTTACAAATATTGAAGAAGGCGTTAAAAAAGCGAGTTTAGTTGTTGAAGCCGCAACTGAAAATGTAGATTTAAAGTTAAACATTTTTAAACAACTCGATGAAGCATGCAATGCGGATACCATTTTAGCTACAAATACATCTTCAATTTCTATTACACAAATAGCTGCAGTAACATCTAGACCAGAAAAAGTTATAGGCATGCATTTTATGAATCCAGTACCAATTATGAAATTGGTGGAAATCATTCGAGGTTATAGCACTAGCGATGATGTCACTAATTCCATAATGGAATTATCCAAAACTCTAGGTAAAACTCCTACAGAAGTTAATGATTACCCTGGTTTTGTGGCCAATCGTATTTTAATGCCAATGATTAACGAATCGATCGAAACGCTTTATAATGGTGTGGCGGGTGTTGAAGAAATAGATACAGTCATGAAATTAGGTATGGCTCATCCTATGGGACCTTTACAACTTGCCGACTTTATAGGTCTAGATGTATGTCTTTCCATTTTGAATGTGATGTACGATGGTTTCAAAAACCCAAAATATGCACCTTGTCCTTTACTCGTCAATATGGTAAGAGCTGGGAAACTAGGCATAAAATCTGGTGAAGGATTTTACGATTATTCTGAGAGCAGAAAAGCAGAGCATGTTTCAAAACAATTCGTTTAATTGGTGAATTACATTCAGCTTTGACAATCATTCGATGTTTATTTTTTGTACTTTTTCTTGTTTCATGTAAGCAAAATGACAACACGTCTGAAACTGTCAATAATCAAATTGATCCTAGTTCTAATACGGAAGTAAGCGAAAAGTATAAGGATGACTTTAAATTACTTTTTCTTAAGAATTCTGAATACATAGCAGATAGTTTTGATTTTCCAGTGGGTAAACCTGACGCACAAGGTTATTACAATGCTCAAAAGTTTCAAGAAAACAATCATTTAGGTGATGATTGGAATGGCGTGAGTGGTGGAAATTCAGATTTGGGTGATACAATTTACGCCATAGCAAATGGTTATATTAGTGAAACAAAAGATTATAGAGGTGGTTGGGGAAATGTTGTTAGAATAGTACATTTATATAATGGTGAATTATATGAATCCTTGTATGCACATTGTGACACAATTACAGCTAAACAAAATAATTTTATAACAAAAGGAGATAAAATTGCGACTATCGGTAATTGCGATGGTGCATATTATGCACATCTCCATCTAGAAATTAGAGATTCTTTAGGTATGGATATTGGCGGAGGCTATTCAACAGAGACAAAGGGTTATTTAAACCCAACAGAATTTATAACCAAAAACAGAAAATAAGAATTGGCAAAAATAATTCCATTTAAAGCAGTAAAACCTACAAGAGCCATAGTTGGTCTTGTTGCTGCACGTCCTTATCAAA
Source organism: Winogradskyella flava (assembly GCF_014243395.1). Lineage (GTDB taxonomy): Bacteria > Bacteroidota > Bacteroidia > Flavobacteriales > Flavobacteriaceae > Winogradskyella > Winogradskyella flava. The sequence continues at coordinate 668,443 of NZ_JACLCP010000002.1, forward strand.
GTTACACTGTTGATGAGCGCGAGTCACGCATGGACTATAATCCTTTTAGTTTTCTTCATATAGTTAATCCTGGTTACAAATATGCTCAAGAGGTAACCGGAAAAGAACGTTATAAGTTAGTTAAAAACCGTTATGAAGAATTTAAGGAAGATGGTGTCTTTATTCAGGATGAAAAACCCTCCTATTATGTTTACAAAATTGTGAATCGACATGGTCAGGAATTCAATGGTATTATTGCAGCTACATGCGCTGAAGACTATGAAAATGATATCATTAAAAAACACGAAGATACTATAGCGAAGCGCGAACAAACCTTTAAAACTTATTTAAAAACCGTAGGTTTTAATGCAGAACCTGTATTGCTCACGTATCCAGATAATGATGTAATTTCAGCGATTATCAAAGGAACTCAAAAAGGACATGCCATTTTCGAGTTTACAATGACGTATAGAGATACACATTACCTTTGGAAAATAGACAACGAAGATACCATAGCCATAATTAAGTCAGAATTTGAGCAAATGAATACTATCTATATTGCAGATGGCCACCATAGATCAGCATCTTCGTTTCTCTTGTATAAAGATGAAAAAAATAAAAATCCTAATCACAACGGCACGGAATCTTACAACTTCTTTATGTCATATTTGATTCCAGAATCTGATTTAGTGATACACGAGTTTAATCGTTTAATTAGAGATTTGAATGGTCTGACAAAAGAAGAATTCCTTATTAAATTAGACGAATACTATCGTATTGAAAATAGAGGTCAAATACCTTATAGTCCTTCCAAGTCACATCATTTTAGCATGTATCTTGATGGTGAATTTTATTCATTATATCTGCGAAAGGCTAATTACAAATTTAATTCTGCATTAGACAGACTAGACGCACAGTTGTTATATAAAACCATATTACAACCCATTTTAGGAATTAATGATTTACGCAATGATAATCGCATAGCATATGTTAACGGTAGGCACGAAATGATTACAATAAAAACCAGTGTGGACAGCAGCGAGTTTAAAGTTGGTTTTGGTATGGTTCCATCTAATGTTGAGCAGATGAAAAAAATAGCAGACGAGGGCTTAAAAATGCCACCAAAAAGCACTTATATATTACCCAAATTAAGAAGCGCAATTACAATTTATGAGTATTAGTAAAAACCTACAAGCTATTAAATCAATCTTACCAGACCATGTTAATTTAGTGGCTGTTTCAAAAACCAAGCCTATAAGCGAATTGATGGAAGCTTATGATGCTGGTCAACGCATTTTTGGAGAAAACAAAATCCAAGAAATGGCTCAAAAGTATGAGCACATGCCAAAGGACATTCAATGGCATATGATTGGTCATGTTCAACGCAATAAAGTGAAGTATATGGCTGAATTTGTAAGCTTAATTCATGGTGTTGACAGCTTCAAACTTTTAAAAGAAATCAATAAGCAGGCGCAGAAATACGATAGAGTCATCAACTGCTTACTTCAAATTAAAATTGCAGAAGAAGAGAGTAAATTTGGCATGTCTAAAAAGGATGCTTCTACTCTACTTCAGTCAGAAGAATTTTCAGAACTACAACATATTAACGTTATTGGTTTAATGGGAATGGCAACGTTCACAGATGATATGGCACAAGTCGAAGGTGAATTCAAATTTTTAAAATCTACTTTTGAAGAATTTAAAATCATCAATCCAGAACTAGAAACCATCAGCATGGGAATGAGCGGAGATTATAAGCTCGCTATAGATTGTGGCAGCACAATGATTAGAGTGGGAAGTAGTATATTTGGTGCAAGAAATTATAATTAAACAACAACTCAACAACTTAGCTCATATACGCAATACTAGACATAGAAACTACTGGAGGAAAGTACAATGAAGAAGGCATTACCGAAATAGCCATTTATCGATTTGATGGTCATAAAGTTACCGATCAATTTATTTCTTTAGTCAATCCAGAACGGGAAATTCAACCATTTGTGGTCAATCTTACTGGCATTAATTCCAACATGCTCAAAAATGCTCCCAAGTTTTATGAAGTTGCGAAACGTATCGTAGAGATTACTGAGGATTGTATTCTTGTAGCCCATAATTCTGATTTTGACTATCGCATTCTTAAAACTGAATTTAAGCGTCTTGGTTTTCCCTTTAAACGCAAAACACTATGCACCGTACAATTATCGCAGCAGCTTATTCCAGATATGGAATCCTACAGCTTAGGCAAATTGACACGTGCACTAGGTATACCTGTGAGTGATAGGCATCGTGCCAATGGAGACGCTATGGCTACAGTGAAATTGTTTAAAATGCTGTTGAACAAGGACACGGATAAAACCATTATAAAAAACGCGGTAAAAATTGAACAAAAATCGAAATTAGCATCTAATCTCAAAGACATTATTGAAGAATTGCCAAGTGACACAGGTGTATATTACATACATGATGCTAATGGAAATATAATATACATCGGTAAGAGTAACAACATTAGAAAGCGCATAACACAACACTTTACTAATAAAAACTCGAAGTCAAAAAAGATTCAGGTGCAAGTTGCTGCTGTGACCTATGAAAAAACTGGAAGTGAACTCGTTGCACTTTTAAAAGAAAGTGAAGAAATAAAGGCCAACAAGCCTATTTTGAATAGAGCCTTAAAACGAAATCAATTTACACAAGGTCTTTATAGTTTTAGGGATGATAATGGTTATATAAATCTCAGAGTTAGTCATATTAGAACCAATGAAAAACCCATTACCACATTCACCAACAGAAAAAGCGGTACTTCATTCATAAACCGAATGGTGGAAACATACGAGCTGTGCAATAAATTATGTGGTCAAGAAAAATCTGAAACAAGCTGCTTCGATTATGGCATCAAAGCTTGTCATGGCGCTTGTGTAAACGAAGAAAGTCCTGAAAGCTATAATAAACGTGCCAATGTAGTTATTGAAAAAAACAGCTATGACAACAAGGACATGATTCTTATTGATAGAGGAAGAGATATTGAAGAAAAAAGTGTCATTCTGATTGAAGACGGTATTTTTAGAGGCATAGGTTTTTTTGATTTAAATCATCAAATCAACAACCGTGAAATATTGGAATCACTCATTACACCAATGCAAAACAATAGAGATACCCAGCACATTATCCAAAGTTATATGCGAAGAAATAAACGACTAAAAATAATAGAACTTCAAAAACAATGAAATTAAAGCTTACACTAATAACCTTACTATTTTCTCTACACTGTATTGCTCAAGATTATAATGTTGATATGCAGGTTTACAAAAGTGATGTATCTCAGACCTCTTATGCGAGAGATTCTACAGCCAATGCATTAGTCATTTATGACTACGGCAACAGTTTTATAGATAAAGAGACCTTTTGGCTAAGGTGCCAAGTGAAACAAAAGATAAAAATCTTGAAAGCGGAAGGTATTGATCGTGGTGAGATTGAAGTAAAACTTTACAAGGGCAAATCTTCTAAAGAAAGAATTAAAAATATAAAAGGCGCAACATATAATTCAGAAAACGATGAAATGGTAAAAACCATTTTAGAACCCAGTGCCATATTTAGAGAAGAAAATGAAAATTATACATTGGTTAAATTCGTTCTTCCAAAAGTCAAAGTTGGAAGTGTTATAACTTACAGTTATGAAACGCAATCACGTTTCATAACAAAATATCAACCTTGGTACTTTCAAGGTCCAGATCCTGTTTTATATAGTGAATACAACACAAGTATTCCAGCCAATTACGATTATCACGTCAAGTTAGTCGGTGGAAGACTATTAGATGTTAATGATGTGACTATAGAATATAACTGTTTGGAAGTAGGAAGAGGCGGTGCAGCAGATTGTACAATAAGGAAGTATGTCATGACAGATATTCCTGCATATAAACCCGAAAGTTACACCACTACATCTCTCAATTACATTTCTAGAATAGAATATGAACTTAATGAAGTAAAGCGTTTTGATGGAGGTGTTGATAAGTTATCAAAAACGTGGGACGATGTTGATAAGGAATTAAAAACTGATGCTGATTTTGGTAGACAAATAGGCAAGAGAAGTTTGGTCAAGAATCTTTTACCATCCGATATCATGTCGATTGAAGACCAATTAGAAAAAGCGAAAACCATTTATCAATTTGTATTAGAAAATTACACCTGGAATGGCAAATCAGAACGTTATGATGTTTCTGTGAAAGAGCTGTTGAAAGAAAAAAATGGTAGTGTTTTTGAAATAAACATACTTTTAGAAAACCTACTCAACAGTGAAGGTTTTCAAGTATATCCTGTGCTGATATCGACAAGAGAAAATGGATTGCCAACTACAATATACCCAATCTTGACAGACTTTAATTACCTCATCTTAAAAACTACCATAAATGGGAAAGATTACTTTCTCGATGCAACAGATCCCTATTTGGAATTTGGGGAATTACCTTTTAGATGTCTAAACCAATATGGAAGGTTAATGGATTTTGAGAATGAAAGTTCTTGGGAGGACATCAAACCACAAGGGTATTCGTTAAGAAGTCATAGAGTGAATCTCAATTTTGAAGATGATGCCTTTTTTGGTAAAGTAGAAAGTAAGTTCACCGGATACCATTCACATGGTCCAAAACAAGGTTATTTAGAAAATCCAATTGCCTATAAAGAAGGGAAAATCAATTCGAATGCAGATTTTTTAATTGAAAACCATGAAGTACTTGATTTTGATAAAACTAAATCTGATTTTAAAGAGATACTTGAGTTATCCATTGAGCCAGAAATAATTGGTAATAAAATTTACCTTAATCCTTTTATTTTCAAGTTCTTTACAGAGAATCCTTTTAAACTAGAAGAGCGTTCATATCCAATAGACTTTGGTTATAAGGATATCTATTCCTACAGCATGAAGCTTCACTTAGGAGAGAATTTAAAGGTCGCTGAAATTCCCAGTAACATAAGTCAAAAGCTTCCAAATAATTCTGGGACATTTATTTTCAATGTTGAATCTAATGGTAATAATGAGTTGACCCTTTACTTTAAAGTAAAATTTGATTTAGCGATTTACGCTCCTGAATATTATGACTATTTAAAAAAATTCATGAGTCAAGTTGTAGAAAATCAAAATAACACTACCATTGTATTAGAAAAGTAATAATATTACTTTTTGTATTTTTAAACGTGGAAACTTCAACAAAACATACTTGGCGCTCTAAACTTCATGAAATCATTTATGAAGCAGATACGCCTACAGGTAAGTTATTTGATGTTGTTTTACTAATCGCTATTCTTGCTAGTATAGTTTTGGTAATGTTAGAGAGCATAAGTGCCTTTGATGCTAAATACCATGATTTTCTCAATATTTCAGAGTGGATAATAACTATCTTATTTTCTATTGAATACATCGCCAGAATAGTTTCTGTAAAACGCCCATTAAAATACGTTTTTAGCTTTTATGGAATTATAGACTTACTCTCAACTGTGCCAAAATATATTTCATTAATGTTGGGCGGTACTCAAGCCTTAGTTGCTCTAAGAGCATTACGTTTATTACGCGTATTTAGAATATTAAAACTTGCACGGTATCTAGGTGCTTCAAATCAACTTGCCAACGCTATTAAAGCCAGTAGAGCAAAGATTGCTGTTTTTCTATTTGCCGTGCTCATAGCTGCAACAATTTTTGGAACTATAATGTATCTGGTTGAAGGTGAAGAAAACGGATTTACCAATATCCCTAAAAGTATCTATTGGTGCATTGTAACCTTAACAACTGTAGGTTTTGGTGACATAGCTCCCGCTACACCATTAGGGCAGTTTATTGCTACTATTATAATGATTCTAGGTTATGGTATTATTGCCGTACCAACAGGTATTGTATCCGCTGAATACACAAAAGCATCAGAGAATGAAACAGGAAAACGACTTATAACTGATGAGGAAGTTGAACAACTAAAAACAGTTATTCGTAATACACAGTCTTGTGAAAATTGCTTGGCCGAGAAGCATCCGGATCACTCTCACTTTTGTCATAAATGTGGTCACGAGTTACATCATGACTAAATCATTAATTGCCATAGTTGGCCCAACAGCGATTGGAAAAACAGCGCTCAGTATAAAATTGGCCCAACACTTTGGTACAGATATTATTTCTGCCGATTCACGTCAGTTTTATCAAGAAATGAACATAGGTACCGCTGTACCATCGACTGAAGAGTTAACTTCAGTTAGGCATCATTTTATTCAGCATAAATCGATTAAAGATGACTATTCTGTAGGTGATTTTGAGAGAGATGCTATTCCAAAAATTACAGCAATCCATAAAACTAATCTCATTGCTGTAATGGTTGGCGGTTCTGGCTTGTATGTTAAAGCTATAACTAAAGGCTTGGATGATTTTCCTGAAGTTGATAAAACCATTAGATTTAAACTCAACGATCTATTGAATAGAGAGGGTTTAAAGCCATTGCAAACGAAACTTAAGTCATTAGATCCAAAAGCTTATAAAACCATTGCTATTGATAACCCTCAACGTGTGGTGAGAGCATTAGAAATTTGTATTGGCACAGATAAACCTTATTCATCTTTTTTAACAAACTCTGAAAAAAAGCGAAACTTTAATACCATAACAATTGGCTTAGATGCAGAGCGCTCTATCATTTATGATCGAATCAACAGACGTGTCGATATTATGGTTGAGAATGGTTTAATTGAAGAAGCCAAAGCTTTATTGCCTTATAAAAATATAAACGCCTTAAATACTGTTGGTTATAAAGAACTCTTCCAATATTTTGAAGGCAATCACACACTAGATTTTGCAATTTCAGAAATAAAAAAAAACACAAGACGTTTTGCCAAGCGGCAATTAACGTGGTTTAGAAAAGATGACACTATTAAGTGGTTTGATTATAATGGAGATATCAATGACATTATAGATTTCATTGAAAAAAGAATAAAAAAAAATCCAGCTATTTAGCTGGATTTTTTTATTACTAATCTTTATTATTTATTACCAATCGGAAGCCCTCTCCATGAATATTGAGGATCTCCACATTAGGATCTGGTTTTAAATATTTACGCAATTTCGCTATATAAACATCCATACTTCGAGAAGTGAAGTAGTTATCATCTCTCCATATCTTAGTCAATGCTAATTCCCTTGGCATTAGGTCATTTTCATGCAATGCCAAAAGACGTAACAATTCATTTTCTTTTGGAGACAATTTGGTAGGTTCTCCTCCATCCAATTTTAGGAAACGTAATTTTGAATTAAGATCAAAACGCCCAATCTTAAATTCAAATTGTTTGCTGTCTGCCACTGAATCTGTAGCTTTACGCTGCATGATTGCTTTTATCTTCATCAATAAAACCTCACTATCAAACGGTTTATTGAGATAATCATCCGCACCGACTTTATAACCTTTAAGAACATCTTCTTTCATAGCTTTTGCTGTTAAAAAGATAATTGGAACATCTGTATTTTTTTCTCGAATCTCTTTAGCTAATGTAAATCCATCCTTATAAGGCATCATTACATCCAAAATACAAAGATCGTAGTCATCCTTTTTGAACTTTTCAAAGCCCTCCATCCCATTCTTGGCATGGACTACGTCGTAATCGTTCATCATTAAATAATCTTTTAAAACAGTTCCAAAATTTGGATCGTCCTCTACCAAAAGAATTTTTTTATTTTGTTCTTCCATGATTTTATTTATGATATTAATGGCAGTTTAATATTAAATATACTGCCTTTTCCTTTTTCACTTTCTACTGATATATAACCTTGATGGTCTTCTACTATTCTTTTAACATATGCCAAACCGAGTCCATGACCTTTTACATTGTGCACATTTCCTGTATGTTCTCTATAAAACTTCTCAAACACACGTTTCGCTACTTGTTTTGACATTCCATTGCCCTGATCTGCAATTTTTAGAATTATACTATTTCCAATATTTTCGGTATAAACATCAATCTTAGGTGCATTATCCGAATATTTTATAGCATTGTCTAAAATGTTAACAATTACATTTGTAAAATGTGTTTCATTTGCTAAAACTGATGACTTTACAGCATTTAAATGTGTTTTTACATAACCCTTTCTATCTTCTACTATTAGCTCTACATGTGTAATTGCGTCTTCTACTAAGTCGTGTAACTCGATCCGTTCCTTACTTATATTGAGTTCATTTTTCTCTAATTTAGAAATACGTAGAACATTCTCTACTTGTGCATGCATGCGCTTATTTTCGTCCTTAATCATTCCCAAATAGCGCTTAACCTTATCTTGATCTGATATTATTTTAGGATTCCTAATAGCATCTAACGCTAGGTTTATAGTGGCAATAGGTGTCTTAAATTCATGCGTCATATTATTAATAAAATCCGTCTTTATCTGCGATATCTTCCGTTGCTTTATCAATTGGTGTATGGCACTCGAAAACGCTAAAATGATTATACCTGTAAACACGATCGAAAGCACAACCATCCACAATATAGATGATAAGAGGTATTTCTTTCGTTCTGGAAAATCAACGTAGAGCGTATAATTACTTTCGTCATTATTATCTAAAAAAACGGGAATACCAATCGTAGTCTCAGGGTTTTTATCGAAGTTTAATGTTTGAATCTTCGTGGCCAAATCATTATCATAAATAGCAAATTCATATTCTAAATCCACGCCCTCATCACGCAAATGCCTATTCAAAAGTGTTTTAACGTATAATGACGTTATTCTCTTATGTATGGGCACACTTTTAAGCAAGGTTTTAAATGAGGCTTCATAACTTTGCTTATCAATTTCTGGTAATTTAGAAAACTCCCTTAAAATTCTTTCAGGTTTTATACTAAGGTTATTCCCATCTAACCGCGATTTATTGTAATACTCTGTAATACGCTCATTAGTAAAACTACTAATATCTATGCTGTCTGTATCAATTTCAAAGAACAAGGACGGTACTTTAAAGCGTTCTTCCAAAACCGTATTTCTATGAATTATGGTTTCATCATTAACTTCATCATCAGTAGTAATATATAACTGCCTAATTATGGTTGAATCTGGCTCTCTGTTATCTGCTATATAAGGTTGAATTAAACTGTAATACTTCTTAATTTCAAAATCCTCAATATCTCTAGAAACGAAACTGAGAGCACGTGTAACACTTAATGTAAAATTCTTCTCCTCATTTTCTAAGCTATTATTTATAAAAAACGATTGTACAAAGATTATACCTATAAGTGATAGGCTCATTAATATCACTAAAACGATGAATAGCTTTTTACCCATCAGCCAAATTTAACATTTTAACATTTAGTACAAATTATGTTTAACCTTACATTAACAAAAGGCCGTATATCTAATCTAGTTTTTGGAGAATAGCACTATGAATATCTTTAGCTTGTGATTTTGCTTCATCTAAATCGTTATTCATAATTACAAAATCAGATTTATGGATTTTTTCTATATCGGATAGTTGGTTCGCTATTATGGACTTTACTTTTTCTTTGGAAGTACCATCACGCCTTATAACGCGATCAATTCTCAAATCCTCATCTGCAATTACCGTTATAATATAATCGTATTGATGCTCTAAATTGTTTTCAAAAATAATGGCAGCTTCTTTAATGATATATGGAGCATTTTGTTTCTTTAGCCATCGCTTGAAATGAGCAGTTACTTTTGGGTGAACGATGGCATTCATTTTATCCAAAAGTATTTTATCGTTAAATATTTTTGAGGCGAGATATGGTCTATTCAATTTACCATCCTTATATGCAGATTCGCCAAATAATTCTATAAGCTTTCTCTTTATTACTTTAGAGCGATTCATAAGGGCTTTGGCTTCCTTATCTGCTATATAAATAGGTATACCCAATGACTTAAAGTACTTCCCGATCGTTGTCTTTCCACTACCAATTCCTCCTGTCAGCCCTATTATTACCATACTATAGTTTTATGAAATCGATACGTTTTTGCTTCATTCCTACACGCTTGACAAATTCAGGTTGCTTTGTGATCTTCGGCACAAAATAGGTTTGATTTTTTTTGATATCACCATAGTCACATTCAACAGTAAAATCTTTAGCTTCAATTAAATTGTAATTATCCAAATCTACATAGTAAGATACCGTTACAGACTTAGGAAAGTAATTGATGTTAGTATTAGCAGGTTTATTTCTTATTTGAACTGGTACCTGCTTCTGACCTTCAGTAAAGCGCTTAACATGAGCTCTTACCGTTGTTGATTTTGGGAATATTTCAATTCCTTTAGTACTAATGAAATCTATATCTTCTTCAATATTTGTATTGACATCGTTTAGACTTAACGCCTCTGTTGAAATTGATATAATACTGTCTATTTTTATTGAAGAACCAACAATTTTTACACTATCAATATCTAAGCTAAAACCGTCTTTTACATCATATCCAGTCGCAAAATCTATATCGGTATTTAAAATCACAGGTACATATTTAGCAGCCCTTTTAGAATAAGGCAAGATTAATGTATCTGGCTTTACAGAAAGTAGTTTATAAGAAGAACCTAATTGATCTTCTATAATAAATCTATGGTTTTGTACATTGAAAACAAAATGTTCTCTTTCTGTACTTAAATGCGTTTTCACATCTAAGTCAACAGCTTTAGTTTTATTGAAAATAAAAGGTACTAATGCAAAACCCTTGGCTTCTACAATGGCTTCCAACTTGTTTAAAGAATCATTTTGGAGCATAATTTCATCTTCCAAGTTATCAAGATTTACTTTAAGTGCTATGGTTTGTTTATAATCATTCGATAGCTTAGAAAATATCAAGAAGATAAAAGAAATAGCTATAAAGATGCTAAAACGTTTAACGTTCCGCTTTTTTAAATAATTCTTTATGTCAACTTTTTTCTTAGATACCATATTCTAGTTGAAAAATAAATAAGGAAATGCTTCTTTAGGTTTTTTACCTAAGATTAGTAAATTAAAGGTTGATTTTAAAAACCCAAAACCATATCCAAAGAATTGAATGACAATTGCTAATAGTGCCTGAAAAGCCACGACCAGGCTTCTACTAGATATTAGTGCCAATACAAATGCCAAAGCAAAGTAGAAAAGATATAAATAAAATGGCAGTAGTATTTGAAATATGGATAATATAAGAGATATAACTAATCCTAATGAAAAAATTGTTGGCAACCAATATACTATACTTTTAGAATTTGGATGCCACTTATTGAGAATTGGTCTTACCAATCCGAATTTATGTACCTGATTATAAAACTTAGACCAAGACACTCGGCGCTTATGATAAACGTAAGCGTTATTTATTAACGTTGTTTTATAACCTAATTTATGTAATCGTAAAGATAAGTCAGGATCCTCACCAGGATGAATATTACCAAATCCTTCTGATTCTAAAAAAGCTTTTTTGGATAAACCCATATTAAAGCTTCTAGGTTGGAAATCATCAAGTTGTTGCTTGCCTCCTCTTATACCTCCCGTAGTTATAAATGATGTCATCGCAAAATTTATTGCCTTTTGAAGATTAGTAAACGACTGATGTGCGGCGTCTGGTCCACCATAACAATCGTAATACTTATTATTGAGAAAAGTATTAACTTCCAATAAGTAGTTAGACGGTAAAATAACGTCAGAATCTAATATAATAAAGTAGTTACCTTTAGCCTTTTGCATTCCATAATTTCTAGAATAGCCTGGCCCAGAGTTTGGTTTGAAATAATATGAAATATTTAGTTCTTGATTAAAGCCACTAATAATATCTTCTGATGTTTCTAAAGAACCATCTTCTACAATAACGATTTCATAATCAAAATCTCCTTCTAGTTTCAAAAAGCTTTCTAGAAGCTCATTAATTTCTTCTGGTCTATTATAAACAGGAATAATGAATGAAAAAAGAATGTCCTCCATAAGGTACAAAGGTAAGCAAAGCCAAAAAGAAAAGCCACCTATAAAGATGGCTTTTACTTATAATATGAAGTATGTAATTATTGCTTGATTACCCTCACTGTTGAGGTGATATTGGCAATAGTCACTCTAACAAAATATGCTCCAGATTCTAAGTTAGACATATCTAACTCACTATCCAGATTATTAGGGGTAGCTTTTAACACTTCCTGACCTAACATATTATACATTGTTACACTCTCAATAGTATTCTGAGCGCTTAATGTTAATGTATTTTTAACTGGATTTGGATAATAGCTGAATGCTGCTTCATCCTTTACATCATCAATACCAAGTACTTGGTTTGTAGAAACGTCCAAACAGAAAGTTCCTGTATTAGCATTATACCCTGCAACCTGTACATAATAAGTTTCACCTACAGTAACTGCTAAATCCGTAATTAAAGAATTCCATGAAAAACCATTTGACAATACCGTAGTACCCTCATCTTGGCTACAAGCCAATTCTACAAGACTTCCTGATGTACCGGAATATAGTGCAATTTCAGAGTCCAATAGAGTACCTCCCGTAAAATCAGTAGATACATCTACAGTAGCAGTACCTGCTGGTACTGTAAAGGTAAACCAAACATCGTCATCCGCGGCAGCATTGAAACAACTACCAGCGCCTTCTCCAGAATCAGTAGCGGCTACGTTAGTACCATTTGTATTTGTACCGTCACAGAACCCTTCATCGACGGTAATGGCAATTGCATTAGCTATTTCATCATTTACCGGTGGACAATTAAAAGTAATATCCGCCAAATTGAAATCACAAGACACATCAGAGTGCTCGATTGCCAAGGCCACAGTAGCACCACTAGTATATGGTCCTACCTGTATTACACCAGTACCCGATATGGCATATGTATTAGAACCATCATTAATTTGAGTAGCATCACCAACAGTCGTAATATCTACATCTACAAAGAACTGTCCATTACCACAATCATCAACCACAGTTGATGAATCCACAACAGCAGATGTACAAGCTAATGGAGTTCTTACAATAAATTCATCAACAAAGAAATCGTAATCTTCCGAATCATCTACAGAACCATCAGTTGCCCAAATTGCAAATTGTACATTACCAGTATAGGCACTCAAATCAAAGGTCTCAACATCTCCAGTTTCAGATGGAAAACTTGATTGATTATAAGTTATTAAATTAGTCCACGAAGCTCCTCCATCGTCTGAAATTAAGACTTGCACTTCATCATCACTTCCCATTCCATTTAATTCTGGTGGATTAGAATTTCCGAAATCAGTCAATGCCACAGTGTAAACTAATTCATAACTTCCACCTGATAAATCAAACATTGGGGAAATCAACCAATCTTCTCTATTATCTGTGTATAGATTAATTTGAGCTGAATTATTTGTAGATCCAATATTGGCAAACTCATCATGATTCCAAAATCCAGAACCAAAATCTGATGGTCCAGTTGTAGGGTCCCCAGAACCAGCTTCTAACCAACAATCTGGCGCAACACTAACATCAAAACTCTCTAAATAATCAGGAACAAAGGCACTACAAGGCGTGCTAAATGCAAAAGGTCCTGCCCAGTCTGATGTAGTTCCACCACAATCCGCACGAACATAGAATTCATAATCATTATTCTCTACTAGACTCATTTGAGTATATGGATTTGAGACTCCAGATGCAGTTGCTGTACCTGTCGCAGTTCCTGAAGCCGTAATATCAACTAATTCTATATCCCATAAGGTTTCTGAACCACCTGTCCAACTCAAAACTGCTGAAGTTGTCATAATATCAGTTGCTGCTAAAGCCGTAGGTGATGCACAATTTATCTCCTCAAAACAAATTTCCGCTACACCACCAGCCGTATCCTGCCAGAAATATAAGCTATAGGTCGCAGATCCTGTCAATCCAGATATTTCAGTTACTGCTCCCAAAGAATTGTTATCACAAAACACTTCATTACCTCCACAAGAATCATATACCGCCAAACCTACACTAGTAGCAGTTCCACCTAAATAAACATTCATAGAACCATTAGCTGGTGCAGTAACCTCAATCCAATATCCATTATTACCAAAAAGGTCGCAACTTGGTAAGGTCTCTGTACCACCTGCATCAAAATCTAAACTAGTCGGTGTTGCTGTGGAACAGTCGGTTTCTACAGTTGCAGCTATAGGCAAGTTACAGGCGTCTCCAGGACCACTTAAAGTGGTAAACGAAAATGGTCCTTCCCATACACTAAATCCATCTGTATCACAATTAGTACGAATATAAATCTCGTAGTCTGTAGATGGTGTTAAGCCAGTAAAGCCAACTCCTTGATCTCCTTGGTTGGCGGAGCCGCTTTGAATTGCTTCTCCATTGCCTGGAGTAAATCCAGATGCCCCAAGCTCTATTTCGTATCCTAAAGAACCATTTGGTTCATCAGTCCATGTAAAACCACCAGCAGTATCAGTTACATTGTTTACACTCCCATTTGTAATAGGTAAACAAGAGGCTAAGGTTGTATCGGTTATAGGGCCAACCCATTCACTAAATCCATCCGTAGTACAATCTGAACGCACATACATATCGTACGTAGTTTCAGGAGTTAAAGTTCCAAAAGCAACTCCTGGAGCATTGCCTGCATTGGCAGCAGCAATTGCTGCACCTGTTCCAGGTAAAAATCCTGGAGCACCTATTTCAACTTGATAGTCTGATGCATTAGGTTCTAAGGTCCAAGTCATGCCTAAAGTTGTAGGAGTCGGATTACCATTTGATGCCACATTCGCAGGTGTTAAACATGCTGGAGGCGTGCCATCTATATAATTAAATTGGATATTTGGTCTGTGGGTATTAACATTGTTAGTGTCAACACCACAAGCAGTATTAGCATCAACTCGGTAACGTCTTGAGCCATCTGCGCCAGACGTACCTCTAACTTGACCGTAAGGAGAAGAAAATGGATTCTGACCATCTGAGCAAACTTCCACCAATACATTATCGACACCATTCCAAACAAAATTCGTATCGAATGTAATCATGTCAAATGTACCAGCAGCTGTTGCTGTTGGATCATAATCAGCAGCATTTCTTACAATTGTAGTTGTAGATGCATCATGCGCAGCAGAATTAGTTGCTGAAGTATGCCCCATTTTTATGGTATAACCAAGCAAAGCTCCACCGGCATAATCTTCAGAGATAGACCACCCTAAGGCCGTGATCTCATCAAATGGAGTTAATGATGCACTCAATTCTGCAGCGGTATAAACCACTTGATATCTGAAAGAATTGAAATATCCATCTATTGGATCAGAGCCTGTATTACCAGAATCGTCAGTTCCTGTTCCAATAATAATTGATTGCGAATTAGATTGCCAGCAAAAAGCTAGCATCACTAATAGCATTAGTGTAATTTTTTTCATGAAAACATATTTTAAGTTAGTAATTCTTTAAAAATATGTTAATTTTTTAGAAGAGCTTTATTACCAAAGTGCAAATCGATAAAGCGTCAATTACAACGTTAAAATACTGTTAAAAGCATATCAGCTAAGACTTTATAAATAGCAAAGCCGTTACACATATCTGTATAACGGCCCATAGTGTATTAATCCACAAATTATTCCTTATTATCTACAAAGGTATCCATAACAGCATCGCTTACGCCCATATTACTAAAGCCGCCATCATTATATAAATTTTGAAGTGTCACTCGCTTTGTCAAATCACTAAATAAGGTCACTGTGTAATTAGCACAATCCATGGCAGTAGCATTTCCTAAAGGGGACATTTTTTCTGCATAGGCAATGAATCCGTCAAAACCTTTAACACCACTTCCCGCAGTTGTAGGTGTTGGTGATTGTGAAATGGTATTAACACGTACATTTTTATCTCTACCAAAGAAATAGCCAAAACTACGCGCTATACTCTCCAAATAGGCTTTATTATCTGCCATGTCATTATAATCTGGAAATACACGTTGCGCAGCCATATAGGTTAAAGCTACAATACTTCCCCATTCATTCATGGCATCTGCTTTGTAAAGTGTTTGCATTACTTTATGAAAAGACATTGCAGAAACATCGGTGCCTTTCTGTGTCCAATCATACTTCTGATCTGTATAAGCTCTACCTTTTCTAACGTTTATTGACATACCAATAGAATGCAATACAAAATCTATTTTACCTCCCAAAATCTCCATAGATTTCTCCACTAAGTTTTGTAAGTCTTCCTCGGAAGTTGCATCTGCAGGAATAATCTGTGAACCCGTTTTCTCAGCCAAAGCATTGATCTGTCCCATTCTCATAGCCACTGGTGCATTGGTCAATACAAATTCTCCTCCTTCTTCATGCACACGTTCTGCCGTTTTCCAAGCAATTGAGTTCTCATCAAGTGCTCCAAAAATGATTCCTTTTTTTCCTTTTAGTAAATTATACATTATATATAGTTTTTAGTCAGTTTTTTTTATTCGTTATTCCTTATTCAAATATACTATTAATTAAGTAACTGCTTTGCATGCGCCATTGCAGATTCAGATATTTTTGCACCATCGAGCATTTGCGCTATTTCCACAATGCGCTCTTCTTCATTTAACTTTTTCAGCTGGGTAATTGTACTATTTTCTATATCTGTCTTAAAGACCTTAAAATGTGAATTTCCCTTTGCAGCAATTTGTGGCAAATGTGTTATAGAAAACACTTGTAGCCTATTACTCATCTGCTTCATAATGTCACCCATCTTATTCGAAATCTCTCCTGAAACTCCTGTATCGATCTCATCAAACATTATAGAAGGTAACTGAATATACTCTGCCAAAATAGATTTTATAGAGAGCATAATCCTAGACAATTCTCCTCCAGATGCAGATTTCTTCAATTCATTGAAACTAGACCCTTTATTGGCCATAAACAAGAATTGCAATTCATCTTTTCCATTGCTCAAAAAGCCATCCTTATAATTTAACTCTATCTTAAACTTAGCATTTGGCATGCCCAGATCAGAGAGCATAACTTCAAGCTTTTCTGTTAAAGTTGGAATGATTGCCTTTCGCTGTTTATGAATTTTTAAGGCAACTTGATTGAGCTCACTATTAAGATGTTCAAGCGCTTGCTCCTTTTCAGCAATAGTATCATCTAAACTTTCAGTATTGGAAATATTAGATTGGAGTTGATGTCTTATAGCTATCAATTCTTCTACACTAGATGCAGTATGTTTTTGCATCAAATTATTTAAAGATTGAAGCTGCGTATTGACACGTTCCAGTTCTTTAGGATCAGTGGATAAATTTTCTTCAAGACTATCCAATTCCGATACAATATCATCTAACTCGATGCTCACGCTTGAGACGCGCTGATCTAAAGCCTCGTAAGCTTTTCCGAATGAGGAAATTCGCGAAAGCTCCTGCTTGACATTATGAAGTTGATCTATCGCTCCCAACTCTTCCGAATTTAGTATTGCTTTGACACTGGACAACTTCTCTCCTATTATCTCAACATTATTCAGTTCTTCGTACTGCGCTTCTAGGTCTTCAAGGTTTAAAGACTCCAATTCGACATCATTTAACTCTTTATATAAGAATAGATTATAATCGTATTCCTTAATCATTTCAGCCTTGGAGACTTTTAATTCCCCCAAGGATTTTTGTAGAGATTTATAAGTCCTCAATGACTTTTTAAATAATCCTAGATTATCACTGTTTTCAGCCAAGGCATCGATGACCTTAAATTGATACTCATCTTGAGTTAATTGCTGTGTTTGGTGTTGTGAATGTATATCGATTAGATAGGTGCTAAGCACCGCCAAACTATCTAAGGTTGCAGGTGTATCATTAATAAATGCTCTAGATTTCCCAGATGGCAGAATCTCTCTCCTTATAATAGTTTGCACATCATAATCTAAATCCAAGTGCGTAAAAAGCGATTTTAAATCGTAATTAGCAATATCAAAAACCGCTTCTATGATACACTTTTCATCAGAATTCTTGACTTGACTTAAATCTGCTCGCTTTCCTAAAACCAATGATAAACCACCTAAAAGAATGGATTTTCCCGCTCCTGTTTCTCCCGTAATAATGGTAAATCCATTGTTGAACTTCACAAAAAGTTCATCAATAAGCGCGTAGTTTTTTATGTAAAGAGAAGTGAGCAAAACATCTATAATTAGTTTCTACAAAAGTATAGATTCTGAACTTGATTCAGAATGACATTTTCAAAATTTATATATTAAAGTTTTAAAACTTAATATTCCTCCATTTTTGGGAGTGCATTGGAGCAATTCTATTCAAGATATCGACAGCTTCGGTGATGTTAACACTTGGACCGCCAGAAAGGATATCCATTAATTCATCCGATTTAGCATCAAAAAAAACACGAAGTAAATAAGAGTTTGGTCGTCTTTGGTGAATTTTTTGTAAATCTGTTAAAGTTGAAATCACTTTAGACTTACCCGCTTTGGCACTAGCTGCCATAATATCCAAACCATCAATGTGGTAGTTATACATTGTACTTCTTATTTCCTTGAACGTAGGCGACAATAAGTTGTCTATTAACGCAAAACGCGACTGTAAGCCATCTTCTAATTTCCAACCTTGCCCATTGAGTTGTTGCGAATAATTAGCTATCACCTGAGCTTGCTTAAAGTATTCATCTCCGCCATTTAAAGCAAAAGAATCAGCATCCATGCCTAGAATCATAAATACATGAAACGATAATACTGAAATTAAATTAGACTCAAACTGTAATGGGTTATACACCAAATTCTGAAATTCTAAATACTGAAAATTAAAATCTTTATCGTTGTAATTATATACTGGCGAGCTGTATGTTGAATTAAATATCGGTCGTGAAGAAGATACCTGTAATGTTGCATTGAATCTGTCATTCTCGTAATTACTGACATTAATAACCATACTGCAATTAATGCGCTCTTGTGATCCGAAAGATTCTTCAGTCCATTGCGTATTGTTTATGAACTCGTTTAGTTGCTTTTCGAGTGTCTTAAAAACAACATTATTATCATTACCTGTTTGCTGAGCAATAACATTGACAGAGCAATTTAACTCTTGTGAGAATACAATTGCGGAATATAAAAAAGTGAATAAAATTAAAATCTTACGCATGTAATTGTTTTAATATCTGTTGCATTAAGTCCTCGGCAACTTCTGCCTTGGATTTAAGTTGATGTTCTATAATCTCATCAGACGAAGTTATAAATGTAACTTTATTTGTCGATACACCAAAACCTGCACCTTTGTCTTGAAGGGAATTTAAAACTATTAAATCTAAGTTCTTCGATTTTAGTTTGCCCTTTGCATGTTCTAATTCGTTATTAGTTTCTAATGCAAAACCAACCAAAAACTGACTCTTTTTAGTTTCCCCTAAAGACTTTAGAATATCTTTTGTCTTTTCTAACTCTATAGTAAACGTCGTATCTTTCTTTTTTATTTTTTGATCGGCTATAGTTTTTGGTCTATAGTCTGCAACAGCAGCAGAAAGGATAGCTATACTCGAGGATTTATAATGCTTGTGCACCTCATTATACATGTCTTCCGAACTAATTACAGCCTTTGTACTCACTAAACTATGTGTTATTTTTTGATGCGTTGGTCCTGTAACTAGAATCACCTCAGCTCCAAGATTCGCAGCTGCATTGGCGATTTCAAATCCCATCTTTCCACTGGAATGATTTCCAATAAAACGTACCGGATCTAGCGCCTCATAGGTTGGACCAGCAGTAATTAAGACTTTCTTTCCTTTTAAGGGCAATCGCTCAAGGATATCCTTTTCAATAAAGTCAACAATATCTTCTGGCTCGGCCATTCTGCCCTCACCAACCAGACCACTGGCCAATTCGCCAGTTCCAGCAGGAATCATCTTATTACCGTAAGATGCCAATTTCTCAAATGAGGTCTTGGTCGATTCGTGTTTGTACATATCCAAATCCATAGCTGGAGCAAAATACACGGGACACTTTGCTGAAAGATATGTGGCTAATAGGATATTATCACAAACGCCATTTGCCATTTTTGCCATTGTATTCGCTGTGGCTGGTGCAATAACTAAATAATCTGCCCAAAGTCCTAAATCTACATGGTTATTCCATACTTGGTTATGATCTTCTTCATCCACAAAAGATGAATACACGGGATTCTTAGATAAGGTAGATAGTGTAAGAGGAGTTATAAAATCTTTAGAAGCAGGCGTCATAACAACTTTTACGTTCGCGCCTGCTTTTATGAATAATCTTACTAGACTAGCAGATTTATATGCGGCAATACCTGCGGTAATGCCTAATAGAATGTTTTTGTCTTTTAAAATAGACATTGAAATTATTCCTGAGTGTCCTCAGTATTTCTGTGATAAATTTTATCATCTAACCACTCTTTAACTGCTAAAGCATGTGGCTTTGGTAACTTTTCGTAAAACTTAGAAACTTCGATTTGTTCCTTGTTTTCAAAAATTTCCTCAAGACTATCATTGTAAGTTGCAAACTCTTCAAGCTTGTCAATTAACTCACGTCTAATATCTGTGTTAATTTGTTCTGCACGCTTTGCAATTACAGAAATCGCCTCATAAATGTTATCCGTTGGTGCGTCAACCTCATTTCTGTTGTAAGTTACTGTAGTAACAGGTGCATCAGTCTTTTTTAAATCCATTTTATAATGATTAAATCTTTGTTTTAAATTTTTCTAGCTCTTCATTTAATGTTTTATTCCATTGAGAAGCCTCTTCAAGAAATTCAGAGTTTGGATAAGCTTTTACAAATGCTTTATAATAATTTACAGCAATGTTAAGTCTATTCTCCTTAAGGCTATCAACACTTAGCAATGCTAAATTATATTCTGCATGTAACCTATAATATAGTGCTTCTTCTCGTAAACTTGAACCTGGAAAATCAAACAAAAAGTTATTGAATGATTTTACAGAAGCCTTGTAATCCCTGATTAAATCGTATTGTTTGGCAATCTCAAAAGCTTTCTTTTCTAATTTAAAATCCAGTTCCCTCACAAGCTTATTGGCTTCCTCTAAATATTGCGAATTAGGATACTGATTTACGAAAAGCTGCAGTTTCTCAATGGCTTCAACCGTTTCTTTCTGTTCTTTTGAATACACAGGAGAGTTATAATAGTAGCCTTTTGCAGACAAAAATGCCGCTTCTTCTGCCTTTTCACTTTGCGGATACACATCCGTGAACTTATCGAAATGATAGCTAGCGAAATAATAGTCTTTCATTTTGTAGGAAGACATTGCATGCATGAACGTTAATTTTTCCGCTTGAGGCTTACCTCTGTATTTTGGAAGAATTTGATTAAACATTCTATGAGCTTTACTATACTTCCCTGCTTCAAATAACTCTGTACCCATTTTAAATTTCGCAGCGGTATCCTCAGAACGAAATGTTTTCTGAAAATCACTACAAGACACCATCAAAATGGCAATGAGTAGTATGTATAGTCCTTTATTCATAGATTTTAAACAGGAGGCAAAAGTACACATTATAAACGGAATTTGAAAACAAAAATTATATGCTAAAATAAGCCTAGTTTTAGATGCTAAATACAATTTAGATTAAGTTTAACTTTTACCTAGAACCCTTAGCGCTTCATTAATATGACTCTTTAGTTTATCAGTAGCTTCCACCAATGGTAAACGCACATGAGATTTAGATATATTCAATGCCTCTAGAACCGATTTAATACCAGCAGGATTGTTCTCTGAAAAAATCAAACCTGTAATAGGCATTAATTTAAAATGAAGACCGTAGGCTTCTTTGGCTTTTCCAGCAATACCTAATCGTATCATTTCAGAAAATTCTTTTGGCAATGCTTGACCTATAACCGAAATAACACCAGATCCTCCGGCTAAAGCAACTCCTAAAGCTAAGTCATCATCTCCTGATATAATCAAGAAATCCTCAGGTTTGGTTCTCAACAATTCGAGATATTGATGAACATTATTTCCTGCCTCCTTAACTGCAATGATATTATCAAAATCCTTTGCAAGTCTTAAGGTTGTCTCTGGGAGTATATTAGAAGATGTCCTGCCTGGTACATTGTATAATATTATAGGTTTTGGCGATACTTCTGCTATGGCTTTAAAATGCTGATAAATACCTTCTTGGGTAGGTTTACTGTAATATGGTGATACTGATAAAATAGCATCGATATTGGATAAATCTGTTGATTTTATCTCATTAATAATATTGGCGGTATTATTTCCGCCAATACCCAAAACCAAAGGCAATCTATTCTTATTCACCTTAGCAATAAATGCTACCAGGGCTTTCTTCTCCTCGTTAGTAACAGTAACACTTTCTCCCGTTGTACCACTTATAACCAAGTATTCTGTGCCATTTTCTATGTTGTACTCAACCAATCGCTCTAAAGCATCGTAGTCTATGCTTAAATCTTCTTTAAATGGTGTGATCAGTGCAACCCCTGTACCAATGAATTTTGTCATTATAATTTATTTAATATTTCTAAATATTTTTTCAGTTCTTGTTTAAAAATATTGATGGCTTTAAGTTCTACATCAATAATTAAATCATATAAACGTTCGTCAGTTCTGGATATACCAACTTTAAGATTTGCTTTAGAAGCTGCAGTAATTAACTTTAAGTGCAATAGCTCTTTTTTAAAAAAACAGATCATTACATCAAAAGGTTCGTCTAAAAACGATTGAAGCTCTATACTGTTTATTTTTCCTTTCCACCCAAAATCCTTTGGACTATAATGGGTGTTCCATTTGTTGTGTTCCAATTTATCATCTAAAGTATACGCCACGATTTTATGCTTAGGTGAGTTTAAACCTAACTCCTTAAAATACATCCTAAATACTTCAAACTCATGAAATTCATCAGCATTTAACAACACAGCTATGGTCTTCACTTTATTATTATTTACAGCTGCTTTTCGAGACGCTAACAAATTGTTAACGTATTTTTGATTCGATTTTTCCTTAAATGCTTTTAAAATCATTTATATTTAGACTTTGTGCAAATTTAGCAAAAGCACTCACAATTTTTCGTAAACAACCTATAAGTTATTCAATGACTATTAAACATCTTTTAAAACTCTGTTTTTTAATCTTTATTTTTTCATGTAATAATGACAAAACGTTAACCAAAATTGAAGGGAAACGGATAGAAATCAACGAAGATATTGCTTCAGATTCTGTAATTGAAGCTTA
Source organism: Winogradskyella flava (assembly GCF_014243395.1). Lineage (GTDB taxonomy): Bacteria > Bacteroidota > Bacteroidia > Flavobacteriales > Flavobacteriaceae > Winogradskyella > Winogradskyella flava. Next base: position 691,521 of record NZ_JACLCP010000002.1, read on the forward strand.
TATTAAACCCTACAGAGAAAATGTGAATAAAAATTTGGATAGCGTCATTTCTTATGCTCCTGAGACCTATTCCAAATCTGATGGAGAACTGAACACTGCCATCGGAAACTTAATGGCAGATGCCGTATTTGAAGAAAGTAATACTATTTTCCAAAAACGTACAGGTAAAACTATTGATTTTGTACTTCTAAATCATGGTGGTATTAGATCCATTATTTCAAAAGGTAACCTGACAAGTCGAACCGCCTATGAAGTCATGCCTTTTGAGAATTCTGTGGTTGTTGTAGCGTTAAAGGGCGAACAAGTGATGGAGATGATGGAATATCTATCTCGAGCCAAGCGGCCACATCCCGTTTCTAAGCAATTGCAGTTGACATTGGAAAAAGATTTTGAATTTAAATCGGCTACCGTAAATGGTAAACCTATTGATGAAAATGCTATCTACCATGTCGCTACAAATGATTATTTATACAGTGGAGGTGATCGCATGGTGTTTTTCCATCCTAATGATAGCTTATATGTATTGGATTATAAGATAAGAAATGTGCTTATTGACTACTTTAAGAAGTATGATACCATTAACCCTCAAAAGGACAATCGCTTTATTAAGTTGAGTAACTAGAACTATGAAGAGAAGACAATTTATACAAAATTCCACAGCAGCTACAGCACTATTGGGATTAAGTGGACTAGGATTGCAATCTTTTGCATCTGAAACCAAAAAGATAACCATATTGCATACTAATGACGTACATAGTCATATTGATCCGTTTGGACCAGATCATAAAAGAAATGCTAATAAAGGTGGCGTTGCAAGACGTGCCACGTTGGTAGAGTCTATCAGAAAGGAAAATCCAAATACGCTTTTATTAGATGCTGGAGATATTTTTCAAGGAACCCCTTATTTTAATTATTATGGTGGTGAATTGGAATTTAAGCTAATGAGCATGCTGAAGTATGACTTGGCTACAATAGGCAATCATGATTTCGATAATGGTATTGATGGCTTATATGCGCAATTGCCACATGCTAAGTTTGAATTTGTATCTGCAAATTATGATTTTTCCAATACGGTTATGGATACTCATGTAAAACCCTATAAGGTTTTTGTTAAAAATGGTATTAAAATTGGAGTTTTTGGCTTAGGGATTCAACTTGATGGTCTTGTAAGTAAAAACATGTACAAGGAAACCGTTTATAATGATCCGATTGAGATTGCCCAAGATATGTCTCGTATTCTTAAGGAAGAACATTCTTGTGACTTGATTATTTGTTTATCTCATATTGGCTATAACTATAAAAATCATCCTGATAGAGTCAGTGATTTAAAATTGGCAAAAACTACAAAAGACATTGATCTCATTATTGGCGGTCATACCCATACGTTTCTACCAAAGCCGACTATTGAAAAAAATAGTGTAGATAAAAACGTACTTGTAAATCAGGTTGGTGCTTATGGATTATATCTCGGTAAAATAGACTTCTATTTTGAGTCAGGAAAAGAGGTGAAATCAAATGGCGCAACTATAATCGTTTAAGTGATTTTGTAAGTTACTAAAATTGAAACGTCTAAGATTTCAGATCAACCCATAGCATTATGAAATCCAAAAAAATCATTTTAGTATTAAGAATTATTGTCGCCGTAATTCTAATACAAACTCTTCGCTTTAAATTCACAGCACATCCAGACAGTGTATATATATTTGAATCAGTAGGTCTCGAACCTTACGGCAGAATAGGCATTGGTATCTTAGAACTTATTGCTGGAATACTTCTTTTGGTACCAAAAACTATTTGGATCGGAGCACTTTTGACGTTAGGTCTAATTGGCGGAGCCATTATGATGCATCTCACAAAATTAGGTATTGAAGTAAAAGAAGATGGTGGTGTTTTATTCTTTACCGCCATTACTACCTTTATTCTAAGTGCAATAATTCTCTACACACATCGAAGAAACATACCGTTTTTAGGAAAAAACTAAACCTCCAATCGTTCCTCTGAATAGCTAGGCTGTGGTCCAGTGAATGGAAGCTGGGATTGTAAGTAGAAAAATACAAATGCAACCACTAAAAAGAAAGCATATATAAATCCTAACTCTTTATCATCAACGACAATATAATAGTATGCCAATTGGATGATTTCTGAGAAAACAATACAAATTGAACCGATTAAGAACAACATAGACTTATTGTCATTCCTATACATATAAGTAATTAAAGCAACAGACAACAAGGTCATTATTATAGCATTATAAATGAATTCTAATGCGTACTCATGTGCTGACAAAAGCGCTCCTTTGGTTGTGTCCGTAACGAGAACCACACAGAATATATCTAAAATAATCAAAATGACCATGGGAATTGCCAATTCGGCAAACACTTTCTTAAATTTCAATTTAGACGCGAATCTAATCGTAAGAAATACGTATGATAATATGGAAAGAATATTAACGCCATAGTAATAATAATCTATGTTGCCCTCGTCTATGGCTGGACCATACCAAGAGTAAAAATCCAACAAATGACCAATAGAAAACAGAATAAGAAACCCGATAAAATATCTATTCTTATCTTCTGTCCATTTGAGATACATTACTATTAGTAAAACCAACATTAATGTACCTATAGCGTCTCCCTCTGCTTTATAAGCAAATCCTTGAAGCACTATAAATACAACACCCAGAAGCAACAAAGCTACCTTTATGACTCTATTCATTAACATTAATTAATCCCTTATTAATGAAGCGAATATAGAACATATTTACAATTAAACGATAAAAAATACATTTAATCGATGAAATGCATGTTTTTATGTAAGAATTTATTTCAATTTGTTTAAAAACCCTTGTTCCGAAAGAATAGGAATACCAAGATTTTCAGCTTTTGTACGTTTACTTGGCCCCATTTTATCTCCCGCAACGACATAACTTGTTTTAGATGAGATAGATGAGGACACTTTTCCGCCATTGTCTTCGATTAGTTTTTTAAGCTCATTTCGAGAAACACTTTCAAAGACACCAGAAACAACAATAGATAGACCTTTTAGTTTTTCAGTCTGATTGGCTAATTTATCTGCAGAAACTTCCAATTGTACACCATAAGACTTTAATCTTTCTACTATTCGCCTGTTACCTTCGGACGAAAAGAAATCAACGACACTTTCCGCAATTCTTTCACCTATTTCATCAACAGTTACTAAATCTAAAACCGACGCAAACATCAATGCATCAATGGATTTATAATGTTTGGCCAACTTTTTTGCAACCGTTTCACCTACATAACGAATACCCAGAGCAAACAAGACCCGTTCAAATGGAATTTGCTTTGAAGCCTCAATACCATTGACCAAGTTTTCTGCACTTTTTTCAGCCATACGCTCTAAAGGAATAACCTGCTCCTCAGTTAACTCGTATAAATCTGCATAGTTGGAAATGAGCTCTTCCTTGACCAGTAGAGCTACAGTTTCAGCACCCAATCCTTCAATATCCATGGCTTTTCGTGAAATATAATGTTGAATACGACCAACAACTTGAGGCGCACAACCATTATAATTCGGACAGTAGTGCTTGGCTTCACCTTCTGGCCTTATTAATTGTGTTTCGCATTCTGGGCATGTGGATATATATTGTGTTGGTGAAGAGTTATCTGGTCGTTGTGTTAAATCTACAGCAATGATTTTTGGAATAATCTCACCACCTTTTTCCACAAACACCTCATCCCCTTCCCTAATATCTAATTTTTCGATTTGATCTGCATTATGCAAAGAGGCTCTTTTTACAATGGTGCCAGCCAACTGTACTGGTTCTAAATTAGCCACGGGAGTTATGGCTCCCGTGCGTCCTACTTGATATGTAATTTCATTTAATCGTGTTGAAACCTGTTCTGCCTTAAACTTGTATGCCATTGCCCAACGTGGTGCTTTAGCTGTAAAGCCCAATTCGTCCTGTTGGTGCAAACTATTGACTTTAATTACAACGCCATCAATTTCATAGGGTAAATCATGTCTATGTTTATCCCAATATGCCACATAATCTAAAATCTCGTCTATGGAGTTGACCAATTTAGCTTCCTTTGGCACTTTAAAGCCCCATTCCCTTGCTTTTTGAAGTCCTTCGAACTGGGTTGAAATATTCAGGTTATTCCCCTTTATACTATAGAGTAAACATTCTAAAGGTCGCTTAGCGACTTCTGCACTATCTTGAAGTTTTAAACTTCCTGAGGCTGTGTTTCTAGGATTCCTGTAAGGTTCTTCGTCATTAGTTACACGTTCTTCGTTCATTTTTAGAAAGCCCTCAATAGGTAAAATAATTTCTCCTCTGATATCAAAACGCTCTGGATAATCACCCTTTAATCGCAAAGGCACTGTATTTATGGTTTTTACATTGGCCGTTACCTCATCGCCTTGCACGCCATCTCCTCTTGTAACAGCTCTAAACAACTTACCGTTTTCATACGTCAAATTCATCGACGCACCATCATACTTAAGTTCGCAGGTATATTGTATGTCACCATCGACCATTTTTTTAATACGCTTTTCCCAATCTAATAAATCGTCTTTAGAATAGGAATTGTCCAAGGAATACATCCTAAAATCGTGAACGACCGTATTGAAATTCTTGGTAATCGCACCACCAACACGTTGCGTAGGTGAATTGGCATCAAAAAATTCTGGATGAACTTCTTCTAATGCTTGAAGCTCCTTCAGCTTTATATCGAACTCATAATCACTTATTGTAGGATTATCGAGGACATAGTAATTATAATTGTGTTGGCGGAGTTCGTCGCGTAGCGATTCGATTTTAGATTTTATATCCATTTTTATAATCTCTCTTTATTCAACCATTTTGGTGCCGGCAATGGCACATAATTCTTCATCTTTTTTAGCAAACCAACTATCGTGGTATCTACGACTACAGCATCCAAATTTTCTTGTTTTAAAAACCCACGCGCTACCATCATCTTACACTGCGCTATCAAAGCATCATAATAGCCATTGACATTTAAAATACCAATGGGTTTGGTATGTAAACCTAATTGTCCCCAAGTTGTGATTTCAAAAAACTCATCCATGGTACCAAAACCACCAGGAATAATAATGAAACCATCACTTTTATCATACATTATTACTTTTCTATCGTGCATGTTATCAGTAACAATAAGCTCCGCAAGTTCCGTATGAACAATTTCTTTTGTTTTTAAGAAATGAGGAATAACGCCAATAATCTTTCCGTTGGCATCTAGGGTACCTTGAGCGACCGTGCCCATAATACCAATCTTTGCAGCACCATAAACTAAAGTGATATCACTTTGAGCTAAGGTTTTTCCTAGAGCATAGGCTTCAGAGATAATTTTAGAGTCATTCCCTTCACTACTTCCACAAAATACAGATATACTTTTCATTTATTTTTTTATCCCTTTTAACATACGATTATTATCATTTAAATCTTTTCGAAGCTCAACATCATCAAAATCTAATTCTAATAAAAGATGTTTAGTCTCTTCACCAAGATACTGGTTAATTTCAAAATATAAGGCGCCTTTTTGTTTCAAATTTTTAACAGCGAATTCCGCAATGGCACGATAGAAAATCAACGGATCATTATCCTCTACGAACAAGGCTAAATGTGGTTCATGGTCTAATACATTAGGCTTCATTTCTTGTTTTTCAAGATGTCTCACATAAGGAGGATTAGAGACGATCACATCAAATTTAGTATCTGCATCAAATGCCGAATGATAATCAAAACTTAAAATGTCTGCCCTTATAAAATTGATGTCCGCCTCATTTAGTTCAGCATTTTTTTCAGCAACTTTTAAAGCTTCTTTACTCACATCTAAAGCATAAACTCGTGCATTAGGCAGGTTTTTGGCTAAACTTATTGCTATGCAACCAGAACCAGTTCCGATATCTAGGATTTCAATTTGAGATTCTTCAATTCCATCAGAATGACATTTAATGATTAAATCTACCAATTCTTCAGTTTCAGGTCTTGGAATAAGCACATGTTCGTTCACTTTAAACTTTAATCCATAGAACTCCGTTTTACCTAAAATGTATTGAATCGGTTTTTCGCGACTCAGATTATCTATAACCTTAAAAAAGGTATCTGTTTCGGATTTAGTCAATGTGAATTCAGGTTCGAGAGCCACCTGGAATCTTGGTAAATTAAGGTAGTGTTCTGTACAAAGAAAAAAGAAACTATCCACTTCTTCTTTACCGTATATTTGATCTAGCTCTTCATGAAAAATGGACTTGAGGTCTCTAAGTAACACAATTACAAATTTTTAATCATCCATTCCGTACATGAATAATGCCCTGTATTCCCCATAGGACCATCCAAACTCTTAAAACCCACTTTTCTATATAATTTCCGAGCGTCTTTCATATATGGTAATGTTTCAAGATAGCACTGATCAAATCCTTTTTCTTTGGCAAAATCCAAGCATTTTTTCATCATTTCAGTTCCCAAGCCTATTCCTCTAGCTGCTGGCATAAAATACATTTTTTGCAGTTCGCATACATTGCCGTCATAATTATCCAAAGGAGAAATACCAGCACCCCCTAAAATTTCATCGCCATCTGCAACCACGTAATACTTTCTTTTAGGTACATTATAAGTTTCAGTCATACAATCCAGAGCTTTATCCTCATAGGCTGTTCCAACTTTAGGTACACCAAATTCAATTAAAACCGAACGAATAGCTTTTGCAATCTTTGGATTATCCTGCTGCTCAATTTCTCGAATAACAATAGTATCTTTACGCATTTAAACTATGAATTTGTCGATAAATATTTCGGTATCAAGATAGCCATAATTAATATTTTATGCTCAAAAGACTTGTATTCATTTTGCTAATTTTTTCACTGGTTTTTAACTGCTCTGTAACTGAGCAACCCGAATTTGTTGGAATAGAAAAAATTAAGGTGATAAATTCGGATATAAAATCCATAACCTTAAAGGCTGATGCCCTCTTTAAAAATCCAAATGACATAGGAGGTGTCTTAAAAACAAATGATCTTAAGGTTTATATTAATAATACTGAGGTAGCCACTGTAGTTTCGGATGAATTTAATGTACCGTCAAATCAAAATTTCACCATTCCTTTAATTGTCTACGTTGCGACCGATAGTATTATTGACAAAAAGAATATTAGTGGCTTATTAGGCAGTCTTTTATCTCAAAAGTTGAGCGTACAGTATAAAGGTGAAATTAAGTATAAAGTTTTAGGCTATTCCTCCACCTACACTGTTGATGAAACCCAAGAAGTGAAAATTAAACTATAAATGTTAAATCACGAATTCTACATAAAACGCTGCTTACAACTTGCGAAAAACGGATTGGGCACAACCAGACCAAATCCCATGGTAGGTGCCGTTATTGTGTGGGATGAAAAAATAATTGGCGAAAGCTACACTAGTCCATACGGTGGAAATCACGCAGAAGTCAATGCTATAAATGCAGTTAAGGATAAATCACTGTTGCGCCAAAGTACGATTTATGTAACTCTAGAACCATGTAGTCATTTTGGCAAAACACCACCGTGTAGCGATTTGATTATTGAGCACAAAATTCCTGAAGTTGTCATAGGCTGTGTAGATGACAATCCTGAAGTTGCTGGCAAAGGTATTGCCAGACTAAAAGCGTCAGGCTGTAATGTTATTGTTGGTGTTCTGGAGGAAGCATGTAAAAAACATCACCAGCGCTTTTTTACATTTCACAACAAAAAACGTCCATATATTATTCTAAAATGGGCAGAAACTAAAGATGGCTTTATTGCTCCGAAAACTAAACAATTAAAAAAGCCCGTTTGGATCACCAATAAATATTCAAGGCAATTAGTTCATAGATGGCGAGCAGAAGAACAAGCTATTTTAATTGGGACGAACACAGTTCTAGAAGACAAACCAAGCTTAACCGTTAGAGACTGGAAAGGCCAAAATCCTATTAGAGTGGTTTTGGATAGGGAATCGAAATTAGATAACACTTTAAAAGTCTTTGACAATAGAGCTAAAACCATAAGAATTACTGATAAGGATATTAATTTTGAATCACCTTTAGCAATTCAGATATGCAAACTTCTATATAAAAATAATATCAATTCGATTATAATCGAAGGTGGCTCAAAAACGTTGCAAACTTTTATTGATGAAGACCTATGGGACGAAGCAAGGATTTTTACGGGAGCTGCGGAGTTTCAAGATGGCATTAAAGCACCTAAATTAAGTGGACAATTGATGTCTGAATCTGGAATAGACAATGATATTCTAAAAATTTACGCAAACACATAATAATAAGATCCCGAAACAAGTTCAGGATCATAAATCAACATGATTACAACGTTAATATTCGATTTTGGAGATGTCTTTATCAATTTAGATAAGCAAGGTGCCATGCAAAATGCTTTGAAACTTTTTGAACTAGACACATTTGACGATGATATGGTCGAAACCAACATTCAATATGAAATTGGTAAAATTTCAACTGACGAATTTTTAAGCTTTTATCTTTCAAAATTCCCAAAACTCAATCGACAAGAAGTTATTGACGCATGGAACTATATTATTAAGGACTTTCCCAAGTACAGATTTAATTTTATCAAATCTCTGTTTAATGACAAGCAATACAGGCTAATATTGTTAAGTAACACTAATGATATGCATATTGATTTTATTAAGCAAAATGCTGGGTTTTATATAGATTTTAAAATGTGTTTTGACCAGTTCTACCTGTCCCAAGAGATTCACCTTAGAAAACCAAATAAAGATATTTTTGAATTTGTACTGGAAGAAAACAACCTAAAGCCATATGAATGTCTTTTCATAGATGATACCAAAGAGAATACAGTTACCGCAAATACCATGGGAATATACACCTGGAATATAGATGAAACCAAAGAAGATATCATCAATCTTTTTGAGATAAAAAACAAACTCTTTTGATTTATTTAATTCTCAGTGTACTATCGTCAATGGCTATTTTTGTGTTATTTAAACTTTTTAGCAAGTTTAAGATAAACACCTTACAAGCCATAGTTGTTAACTACGTTACTGCTTTTACATGCGGTCTTTTCTTTTATGAAGGAATCATTAGATCAGAAATTATAAATGCCGACTGGTTTGCTGTTGCTGTAACACTAGGTTTTTTGTTCATAGCCATATTTAATGTTATGGCACTAACAGCTCAAAAAAATGGTCTTTCAGTAGTTTCTGTTGCTAGCAAAATGAGTGTTATTATTCCTGTTTTATTTGGTATTTACGTATATAAGGAGAGTGCTGGCATTATAAAAATAATAGGCATTGTTTTAGCATTGATTGCCGTCTATTTAACATCTATCAAACAGAAAGATGATACGGTTTTAACACGAGCTATATATTTACCGCTGATACTATTTATAGGGTCGGGAATAATCGATACTTCTGTAAATCATTTTGCGCCTAAGAATAACATACAGCTATTCTTAGCTGTAATATTTGGAATTGCTGGTGTCATTGGTTTCATAATTATAGCCTATAAATCTTTGAGACTCAATCAGCATTTTAAATTTAAGAGTATACCTTTTGGCATTGCTCTTGGCATCGTCAATTACTGTTCCATGTATTTTTTGCTAAAAGCGCTGCGTGTTGATGGCTTCGAGAGCTCCTCAATCTTCACAATTAACAATGTCGCAATAGTTGCTTTATCTACACTAATAGGTCTGCTATTGTTCAAAGAGCATATATCAAAAACAAACTGGATAGGAATTGTCTTAGCTATGGCTGCAATAATACTTATCTCTTTTTGAAACCTATGAGTACTTAAAGCCTCTTTGATTTAGTTGTACATTAGTTAAAGTACATTCAATTAATAACTCAATTTAGCGCTTAAGAATTTTCATGACTTTAGAGCTATTATCATGAAAGAGTTTCACCATATAAACCCCATTCGCTAGACTTTCCACATCAATGAAACTAGAATTTCTCTTGCTCAATATCCTCTTGCCCGTAATACTGTAAACCTCAATTTGATCAATTGGATTGTCTGCGGTAAAGTTTATAACATCCTTTGTAGGGTTTGGATAAGCACTTAAGCTTTGAAAGTCATAATTATCAACAGATAAGCGATTAACACAATCGTCTGAAATCGTATTTACATTTTCTAGGATACCTGTATTATTAAAAGTTACATTATTAAAGCCACTGTAGTTTTCAGGATACCTATGCGCCCTAAAGGAGCCATTAGCGATTGGTTCAGTGAATTGATCAAAATTAGAATTGTTTCCAACTGGAATTCTGTAGACCCAGACCACTTCTCCAGAAGGGTTAATTTCTGTTATTCTGCCATTAAAAGATTCATTTATCAATCCATTACCGTTCGGCATAATCTGAAACCCTGACTGCGCACCAGCATGCATAACTGTATTCATTATAATCCCATCCCAAGACCAAAAATAGGTTTCTGGTAAAAATTTACCGGAACTTAAACCATAAACGCCATTTGTATCGTTAGGATCTATTATGTGGACAGAAGAAGCCGTTAAATTATCACCATAGCCATCATTGCAAAAGACTGACATTTTGCCTTGATGACTACCATCCATAATCCATTTAATATCATGTTGTCTTCCAAGTTTTCTGTCTAAAGCAGTGCCTTGATCATACACTTCTGGATTGCCCCATCGCCATAAAAGATCACCGCCTTTGCCATAATTTCCTCCAGTACTCATAGCTGCTTCGGCAGTAGAAGTACTATGGTCTATAATAAAAACCTCACTTAAATGCCTAGCTGATATAGCTATTTGATCTAGAGTCTCATTATAGTCTAATGCATTGGCATGAATAGGATTTGAACCATTACCATTGTCAAAGTTGATATCTAATAATTGTGGATTATTTGCAACTACACCAAAATTAGGTTTTGAACTATCAAAGTCTTGTACTAAGTGATCAAAGAGTTTCCACTCCCATACTATATTGGCTGAGTCTGTTCCTACGGGCTCAATCTCAACAATTCTTTCAAGTTGCAATATATCTTCAGGAAAGGAAGTATCTAAACCTTCGGCAAACAATTCGGTGTTCGTATATATATCCCTGATAAGTACTAAAAAATTACCATTGGGCAAAGGTTCTATATCATGGTGAATCCTGAAGCCAAATTCTGCTTGATAGTCAATACTCCAAAGTACATTATCATTCCAATCTCTAATATCAGCTACAAAGCCGCTACTTTGTAACAAAGTACCATTCTCTAATAAATAGGCATTTCTGCTATTAGTTCCTGAAGATGTCCATTCATTAACCACCTCTCCACAACCATCTATTAAAAACACCCTATTATCTGAATTCGGTTTAAATAGTGTATAACCGTCCGATTTAATCTCATTAAAATCATCAAAAATTAAACCAACAGTCTCTTGAGCTATTAATGTGCATGTAAAGCACGATACTAAAACAAGTAAGATTTTCTTCATCATTTTTTTTTAAACAAAAATAGACAATTTTGAAAAATCGAAAACTTTAGAATGTTAATTCCACAAAGTCCGAATAATAAAAATAATAGTTCTGGTTTAAACATTATGTCTAATTTTAAGCTCATGAAGTTTGATACTTACAAAACAATTACAGAGTCGGCACAAGGTGAAATTTTCAAGGATAAAAACAGTAAATTTTATGGTTTTGCATTTCCTGTAACCACTGAAGATCAAATTAGAGCTCATCTAGATAGGCTAAAAAAAGAACACTATACCGCAAGACATTGGTGTTACGCCTATCAAATTGGCACAGAAACCATTCGTCACAGAGTTAATGATGATGGTGAACCCAATAATTCAGCAGGAATGCCAATCTATGGTCAAATACAATCTTATGAACTTACGAATGTCCTTATCGTGGTAATTCGCTATTATGGCGGTGTAAAGCTTGGTGTAGGCGGATTGATAAACGCTTATAAAACTGCTGCTCATTTGTCTATTGAGAACGCACAAGTTGTAGAAAAAACGATTAATACGATTTTTCAACTGAAATTTGAATATAAAAACATGAGTAAAGTAATGCGCATACTTAAAGAAAATCAGGTAGAGGTCATCAATCAGAGGTTAGAGCACTCCTGTTTGTTAGAAATATCTGTCAGAAAAGGTAACGCTTCAAAAGTATTTGAACTTTTTAATGCTTTTTTCGGTGTAGAAATACGTGAATTATAACGAATAATTTTGCAGTTTATCTAAAAGATATTTTGGGCATCGCGTAGGTCTGTTCCTTTTCATGTCTATAAAAGCCAATATGGTATTGCCAGTTGCCAGTAGTTCATCGGATGCATTATATAGCTCATAATCAAATTCAATTGAAGCCGTTGGTAACTTTTTCAACTTAGTCTTTACTTTAAGCACATCGTCATAACGTGCTGAACTTTTGTAATTTATAGATAATGAAATGACTGGCAGCATAATACCCTCTGCTTCCATATCATTATAGCTTAGCCCAAACTCTCGTAACCACTCGGTTCTCCCAACTTCAAAATACACGGCATAGTTGGCATGATACACAACACCCATCTGGTCTGTCTCGCCATAACGTACTCTAATTTTTGTTTCGTTAAATTTCAATTATATAGTTCTGTTTGATAAAAAATTTGTAATTTTCAGCTGTTTTAAACATGAGGAAAAATTTCTGAAAATTCAATAGATTTTGATTTTTTTTTTAAGAATTTTGTTCACATATTTGTCGTGTTCAAAACAACAAGAGAATCCTAATTCTCTTTTTTTTTGCTAATCTAACTAACAATTAAAAATCTAACTTAACGAATGGAGATCACAGCGGAATCTGTATGGAGTAATTGTCTCGCCTTTATAAAAGATAATATACAACCACAAGCCTATAAAACGTGGTTCGAACCCATACAAGCCGTTAAACTTTCGGGTAATGCATTAAGCATTCAAGTGCCCAGTAAATTTTTCTACGAGTGGTTAGAAGAGCACTATGTAAAAATCCTAAAAGTTTCATTGACTAAGGAGTTAGGTGAAGATGCTAAATTGGTTTATGTCATTAAGATGGAAAACACATATGGCAATAAGCAACCATTTACCGAAAAAATACCTAGTGCAAATAGAACACCTGTGAAGTCACAAGATGTTGATGTACCATTTAATAACAAGAGCCCAGAATTAAAGAACCCTTTCATAATTCCAGGAATTAGAAATGTAAAAATTGAGTCTCAGTTAAATCCAAGCTATACTTTTGAAAACTTTCTCGAAGGAGACTCAAATCGTTTGGCTAGAAATGCTGGTATCGCAGTGGCTAACAAACCTGGAGGAACATCTTTTAATCCACTTCTAATTTTTGGAGGTGTTGGCCTTGGCAAAACACATTTAGCACATGCTATTGGTGTTGACATAAAGGATAAATACCCTGAAAAAACGGTTTTATATATTTCTGCCGAAAAGTTCACACAGCAATATATTGATTCTGTAAAAAAGAATAATAGAAATGATTTTATTCACTTCTATCAAATCATTGATGTATTGATTATTGATGATGTACAGTTCTTATCAGGAAAAACAGGAACTCAAGATGTTTTCTTCCATATTTTCAACCATTTACACCAAAACGGTAAGCAGGTAGTTTTAACAAGTGATAAAGCTCCTGTAGACATGCAAGATATTGAACAACGTTTGTTGTCTAGATTTAAATGGGGACTTTCTGCTGAATTACAAACACCTGATTTCGAAACTCGAGTTTCAATATTAAAGAACAAGCTTTACAGAGATGGCGTAGAAATGCCTGACGAAATTGTCGAGTACGTTGCTAAACACATTAAAACTAATGTTAGAGAGCTTGAAGGTGCTATAATTTCACTTATCGCGCAATCATCTTTTAACAAGAAAGAAATTACCATCAACCTTGCTAAAGATATTGTTGAGAAATTCGTTAAAAACACCAAGCGTGAAGTCTCTATAGACTACATTCAAAAAGTGGTTTCGGATTATTTCCAAATGGATGTGAATACACTTCAGTCTAAAACTCGTAAAAGACATATTGTACAGGCGCGTCAACTTGCCATGTTTTTTGCTAAGAAATATACCAAAGCTTCTTTGGCTAGTATCGGTTCTCAAATTGGTCAGCGTGACCACGCTACTGTTTTACATGCTTGTAAAACCGTAGATAACCTTTCCTCTACTGATAAACAGTTTAGAAAGTATGTTGAGGACTTATCTAAAAAGTTATCTATATAAACCTTTAAACCATGACGTGTATATTAATGGTGTGCTTAGGCAATATTTGTCGTTCGCCATTAGCTCATGGTATACTAAAATCCAAACTTTCCAAGAATAACTTTTTTGTAGATTCCGCGGGCACTGCAGCTTACCATATAGGCAATTCACCAGATCATCGTTCCATTAAAGTCGCAAAAGAAAAAGGTATAGACATCAGTTCCCAAAGTGCTAGACAATTTACAGTCACTGATTTTGATAGATTTGACTACATCTATGCTATGGACCGATCTAACTATACTAACATCATTTCATTGGCAAGAGGCAACGAAGATATTGGAAAGGTAAAATTGTTTTTAGAAGAAAATAATAACATCTTTAATAAAGATGTACCGGACCCATACTATGGAGGTATCAATGACTTTCATCATGTTTTTGATTTGATCGATGATACTTGTGAGTTGATTGCTAAGAGACTAAAAAGTGTTCTTTAGCAGATGAAGCCAGACTTTTAATTGATATTTCGTACTTTAGTAGAGTAATATCCTCAATATTCTACCTATGAAAACCTTAAACTTATCCTTAGCACTATTCTTAGTATTTAATTTGTTTTCCAATGCCCAAGATTTAGACCTTGAATTATTCGCCTCTGGACTAAATAGGCCAGTCAATCTTAAGCACGCAGGAGATGATAGACTATTTGTTGCAGAGCAAGATGGTCTTATAAAAATTATCAATGCAGATGGCACTGTTAATAGTGTACCATTTTTAAATATTAGTGGTCGTATAGATAGTTCAGGTAATGAGCAAGGGCTTTTAGGTTTGGCATTTCATCCAGACTATGCAAACAATGGTTATTTTTTTGTAAACTACATTAATGATACGGAAGATACTGTTGTCGCAAGATTTTCTAGGAGTAGTTCTAATCCATCATTAGCAGATCCGAATTCAGAACTAATTATCCTCACTATTCCTCAACCTTTTAGCAACCATAATGCAGGTGAAATGCATTTTGGACCGAATGGTCATCTTTATATCGCCACTGGTGATGGAGGCTCTGGCGGCGACCCTCAAAACAACTCTCAAAACCTTGGAAACCTATTAGGTAAATTGTTAAGGATTAATGTCGATAATGCAACGGTTACTAATCCTTATGTTATTCCATCTGACAACCCATTTGTGGGTAATTCTGCTGCAATGGACGAAATTTGGGCTTATGGATTACGTAATCCATGGAAGTTTTCCTTTGACACTTCTAATGCAGATTTATGGATTGGTGATGTTGGCCAGAACGCTCGAGAAGAAATTAATCTTACAGTTTCAACCGACAATATAGGCGGCATTAATTACGGCTGGAGATGCTATGAAGGTAACAACATTTTCAATACTACGGTCGGTTGCCCAAATGGTAATACTTTAACTTTTCCAGTGGCAGAATATTCGCATTCAGGTGGCAGATGTTCTATCACAGGCGGATATAGATATAGAGGTACAGAATACCCAAGTCTAGAGGGGCTATATTTCTTTGCTGACATATGTACACAAGAAATCGGCTATTTAAGATTTGACAATGGAAACTGGAGCTCAACTTTTGAGAATTTTTCTGGTAGTATAGCTGCATTTGGAGAGGATGTCAATGGCGAGCTTTACGCTTGCTCTCTTGGTGGAAACATTTCTAAGCTTATAGATAATGATACTCTTGGTCTAAATGATTTTGATCAAAACTCAATCTCTCTTTACCCTAATCCAACAATAGACGAATTAAATATTGATTTTCAGTCATATAAATCAGCGTCAATTAATACTATATTAATTTACGATATGCAAGGTAAGGTTATAGCTTCCATAGACAGAACTGCTGAGGAAATACAAAAGATTAATACTTCAGATTTCACAAATGGTATATATTTGTTAAAGTTGATGTCAGTAAATGGCGATCAGCTAATCTATAAATTTGTAATACATTAATGAGCACAGAGAAAGGCAAATTATACTTAATCCCAACGCGTTTAGGCGACAACCCTCCACTAGAAGTTTTACCAATCTCAATAAAAAAAATCATTGAAGATCTTAATTATTACATTGTTGAAAATGAAAAGACTGCGCGACGGTTTATTAAACGTGTGTCTGCAAGTAAGTCTCAACCTTCATTAAAGCTGAGCGTTTTAAACAAATACACTACTGAAGCAGAGCGAAACACTTACTTAAATCCTTGTATAGAAAGTGAATCTGTTGGATTATTATCTGAAGCTGGTTGTCCCGCCATTGCTGATCCAGGATCGGATATCGTGAATCTCGCCCATCAAATGAATATAAAAGTGGTGCCTTTGGTTGGCCCATCTTCCATTCTTTTGGCATTAATGGCTTCTGGCATGAATGGCCAAAGTTTTTGTTTTAACGGCTATCTTCCAATTGATAAAAACGAAAAGAAATCTAAAATTAAATCTTTAGAGCGTCTTTCTGCTGAGCAAAATCAATCACAAATTTTTATAGAAACACCTTATAGAAATATGAAAATGCTCGAAGATCTTACAACTATCCTACATCCAGAAACGAGAATTTGTGTTGCATGCGATCTTACCCTACCAACAGAATTCATTCGAACAATGCCCGCAAAAAATTGGAAAAGTAATAGAGAAGACTTCCACAAAAGACCAGCAATCTTTATAATACAAAAAGATTAAAGAGTTGCTTTTGCCTTTTTCTTAGGAGTAACTATGGATGTGTCGTAGCCAGAAAACCTTTTCATATAATACTTTACAGTAGAGCCATAAGCATCAGAAAAGTTGTAGTTGCCATAACTACGTAAAAATTTCTTCACACTCCCTGGGCCAGCTAAATGCGCTGCTGCTAATATACCTGACTCGGTGACTTTAACACCTCCAATTGATTTACCGTTAAAACGCTTAATATCCTTTCGTAAAACCCACTTATTACGCTCTGCATTCGCAATAAAAGCTTTTTCTTGTAATTCTGGGTTGTATAAAAATTGATTAGGACTATATATGCCAATTAGCTTTAATGTTTCAGCTCCAAATTGGTACTTACCCAAATATCCAAGTGTATTTACTGTGAAATAATCACCTCGTGATTCCTTAAAAGCCAAGGCTTCTTTAAAACCTTCAAATGATTTTCCTAAATGCGGCGTAAAAATGTTTGGTTGTGAATTCTGCGATTGATCGTTCATTGCCAACTCGGCGGAAACGTTATAATCCAGTTCTAACCCTTCAGTAGAATATAAGTCTGAATTAATCGTCGAATCTGGATACAATGCCATTGCAATCAAAAGACAAAATGAAAATGGCAATAAAAAATTCTTAACCTTTTTTATAATCATAACAGCCAATTTTTAGTGATAATTTCCCCTTAAAAATACCTCACTAATTTGCGCTTGCAAAGATAATCCTTTTTTCTAATTATTGAAAATCAACCGATTAAGTGTTAAAATTTTAACTTAAAAGTAGATAGAATGCCATTTTAACCGACCATTGGAATTCAATTCTAAAGCAGGAAAAGGTACCTTAATGACATTAAAAACGTCAAAAATGGTTTTTAGAAACCGAGAATTTGTTTGTATTCTACTTAAGTCAATATCTAAACTTAGATAGTATTGTCGAGTTCTATTCTGATTTAAAAATAAGGGATCGTTAGTTTCACCTGTGAGCATACCATCTGCTCCATATCCAAATGCCAAATTCAACCAATTCGGAATAGCATCGGTTTTTAAAAATGACTTCAGATTAGCACTCAACCAATACGTTTGTCCGTTATAATCCTTTAAAAATTCCTCAGACAAACCATCGCCTAATTTATCAGGTCTTTGTTTAGCAAAACGTGTTCTACTAAAGGAGTATTTTAATAGTATTCTTTGTTCTTGCCATAATAATTCTTGTCCAACATATAGACCAGTCCCAGCTGTGTTTGCAGCCATATCGATCCAAGAAAACCCCCATTCTTGAGAAAAACCGTCCAAGACCTCAACTGCGGTTAAGAAGCCCAAACCTAATGTAGATCCGTATATTAATTGATCTTTTTTGCTGACTCCAGACCAATTTAAAACATTGGCTCCTACTCTTCCTAGCTGATAGGAGGAAAACACATGACCAAACTTATCCATTTGCAGCCATTCGCCACCATCATCAATAGTTTTAAATTTAGAACGTGGATAATCAGCGTACCATAATTGATCCAGACCTATAAGAGTCATTGTAGCCAAGGACGCTTCTGCTATAACCACTACATTGCGGCGCGATTTGTTCAGGCTATCACTAGGTTTTAAAAAGTGATTCCGGTTAGATTGAGAAAAAAGTACTCCTGAAATAAAAAGACATAGAACAATATGACCACATGTCCATCTCAAACTTACTTATTGATCCCTTGGGATGATAAATATTTTTGGTACGCCCTAGCATTATTATTATGCTGAGCTAAGCTTTTGGCAAATTTATGGTAACCTAAGCGCTTAGCATCCGCTGCGAAATAAAGGTAGCTATGCTTTTCAGGATTTAAGACCGCCTTTATTGCAGATAAATCTGGCATTGCAATCAATCCCGGCGGCAAACCAAAATTTTTATAGGTATTATAAGGAGAATCGATTTCCTTGTGTACGTTCAAGACACGTCTTATAACTGTGTTTTTATATTTTGGTGTTTGGTAGGCTGCAAACTTCAAGGTTGGATCCGCTTGCAAAGGCATACCTATTCTTAATCGGTTTAAATATACACCTGCTACACGTGGTTGCTCATCTGCCTTCTTAGATTCTTCATGAACAATGGATGCTAGGGTTATAGCCTCATTAGGTGTAAGATTCAGCTTTTTTGCTTTTGCCTTTCTCTCATCGTTCCAAAAGCTATTATATTCTTTTAACATTCTGTCTCTAAAGGTTTCTGCAGACGTATTCCAAAAAAACTCATAACTGTTTGGTAGATAAATACCAAGTGCTGTCGCTTTAGAAAACCCATTAGTACTTAGAAATGCTTCATCAGTCATCGCAGTAATTAACGACAAACTATCTGCTTCAATCTGAGTGCTTATTCTTCCTGCCAAATCTTCTAAGGTGTGTTGATTATTAAAGGCGATTTTTATAGGTAGGTTTTTACTTCTAATGGAATTTATAATTTCATTATTGTTCATGCCTTTGGAGATCGCAAATCTTCCAGCTTTAATATTGGTTGTATATTTCTTTTGGCTGGCTAAAGCATCGAACTTATCAATATCCTTTAACAGAGGTACTAATTGTTCCCTGACATCATCATAGGAGGCATTTGTAGATACATAAATATAGGCCGTTTCGTTATTAAAAGCTGTATTTGGTTTAAACATGGCACTATAAACATAGAATGCCACAACTCCAAAAATCACAAGCCCAATAAGAGCTACAACCCAAAGAATCTTTTTTATATACATAAATTAATCATTAATACGTTGTAATATATATTCATTAGAGAACTTATCTCCATCAAAACTCCAGTCTTTTTTTAGTCCTATTTTCTTAAAGCCGTTAGTCTTAAACAACTTAAGGCTCACCTCGTTATCTTCGGAGATATTTGCATATACCTGGCGCAAATGAAGCGTTTTAAAACAGTAATGCACCAAAAGGTTTAAAGCCTCTTTACCAAAGCCTTTAAGTCTATCCGATTGATCTTGAATTAAAATTCCAATACCTGCACGTTTATTTTTAATATTAAAATCAAAAACGTCTATAAGCCCAATGGTATTGTCATCGCTATTGGTACAAATAGCCAAGCGCAATTGTTTAGCTTCAAAAATATCCTGTTTGGCATTCTGCAAATATCGCTTAATTAAAAATCTGGAATATGGTGTTTGTGTATCACTTAGGTGCCAAAGTGATGTATCATTTTCAACTTTGTAAACAAAATCCAAGTCTTCTGGTTCCAAAGCTCTTAAATAGATATGTTCACCCTTGAGCGTTACCATTCTATTTCACCTTTAAATACTTGTTGGGCTGGGCCAATAAGCCAAATATTCTTATACCCATCTTTATCTTCTTCAAACTTTACCTTTAATTCACCACCTTGGGTTTTCAAACTAACTTCATCACTATTAGTTTTTGCACCCTTATGCATTGCTAATGCCACAGCTGTTACACCGGTTCCACAAGATAAAGTTTCGTCTTCTACGCCGCGTTCGTATGTTCTAACAGCGAATCTATCGTTGGACAATTGCTCAACAAAATTCACATTACTTCCAGCCCGTCCATAAGGCTGTCCATATCTAATCTTAGCGCCATTTTGTTTGACATCAAAAGCTTCAATCTGAGAAACCAGTTCTACATGATGAGGCGATCCCGTGTCTAAAAACGTATGATCCTTATAGGCTTCAATCGTTTCTACGTTTTGCATTTGAAGGTACACAATATCACCGTTTATTCTCGCTTTGTGCAATCCATCAATGGCTTCAAACTCTGCTGTGCTACTTATTATGCCTAAGTATTTCGCGAAAGCTGCTATACAGCGTCCACCATTACCACACATGCTGCTCTCTTTGCCATCGGCATTATAATAAACCATCTTAAAATCCGCAATTTTGTCATTCTCCAATAGTATAAATCCATTGGCTCCAATGCCAAAACGTCGGTCACATAATTCCTCTATACGTTTGGTATTATTTTTGTCGATTTGTTGCAAACGATTGTCAACGATTATAAAATCGTTGCCTGTACCTTGATATTTGTAAAAAGTAACTGTCATAATTCTTAGCAAATATAAGAATAAAGCATCTTAAAATCGAGGTGTTAAGTAGGCGTTAAAGTTGACGTTAAATAGTCGTTAAAATGAAAACTGAAATTCAATAAATTTATAACTTTAATCGTTAAATAGTTTAAACTTAAATCTGAAAAATTATGAAGAAGATCCTAACTTTAGTTTGTGTTTCGGCATTAGGTGGTCTATTGACTTTAGGAGGCTATATGCTTTTCGTAAAACAAGACGAGGGGCACGTTGCTGTAGAACAAGTTTCTGAACTCCCAATATATGTGCCTACAAACACAAACACGACATTTAACAGCGCTACTAATGTTGCACCAAATTTTGTAGAAGCCGCTGAAAAAACTATAAACGCTGTAGTGCATGTAAAAAACACGGCGATCGTGTCAGCACCAATGACCATGCAGGATTTATTCTTTGGGCGCAGTCAGCAACGCGCACAAGTTGGTACAGGCAGCGGTGTTATTATTTCACCAACAGGTTATATAGTAACGAACAACCACGTGATACAAAATGCCAACGAAATAAGCATTACCCTAAACAACAATAAGGCTTACATGGCTGAAGTTATTGGTACAGACGAATCTACCGATATCGCTTTACTTAAAATTGAAGCAGATGACGATTTACCATTTATGGCATTTGGAGATTCTGATAATGCAAAAATTGGCGAGTGGGTTTTAGCCGTAGGTAATCCATTTAATTTAAATTCTACGGTAACAGCTGGAATTATTAGTGCGAAATCTAGAGATCTTAGTGGGCGAAACTTGCAATCCTTCATACAAACGGATGCTGCCGTTAATCCAGGAAATTCTGGAGGTGCCTTGGTAAATACCAATGGTGATTTAATTGGTATCAATACGGCTATTTCCTCTAGAGACGGCTCCTATATTGGTTACTCTTTCGCAGTCCCAAGTAATATTGCGCGTAAGATTGTAAACGATATCATGGAATATGGTAATGTACAAAATGGTATTTTGGGTGTTGTGGGTGGCGCATTAAATAGTAAGGCCGCAGAACAACTAGGCACAGACATAACCGAAGGCTTTTATGTTAGTGAAGTCACTGCAGATACTGGTGCTGAGAAAGCAGGGCTTAAAAGTGGTGATATTATTAAAAAAATAGATAATCAAGACATCAACAAATTCTCCGATTTATCAGGATATTTAAAGACGAAAAGTCCAGATGATGTTGTGAATGTAACCTTAATAAGAGATGGTGATGAAGAAGTGTTGCCAGTAACGCTATTAAGACCTACAACCTATGTAGTAGAAACTATAGGATATGTAAAGAATGCTTCAAAGAAAGAATTAAAGAAGTTTGGAGCCGATTACGGTGTTAAGATTTCCAAGTTTGATAAAAACTACAAGCCATACTGGAATAAAAATGGTATTGAAGAAGGAAGCATAGTGACACGAATTAATGGCAAAAAATTATATTCGGTGGATGATGCTGAAAATGCTTTAAAAACAAGAAATATTAATGAACCACTTCAGATTGAAGTTATTAATAACGAAGGTGAAAAAGTAGTGTATAATTTCAGATAGACCCACCCAAAATTTAGATCAAAACCCTTTAAGAAATTATTCTTTAAAGGGTTTTTTATTTTCGACAAAAAGCGTTACGAAAACGTTTGAAATATGTATTTTTGCGCAAAATTTAAAATCATAAACCAAAACAAAATGGGTTTTAACGACACATACGAAAAAGAATTAGCGTTTCAAGCAGATCGTCGGAGAGCTACGGTCGAATTCATTAAAACGGTGAGTGACCTTTGGTACGACAATTCCATTGAGTTAGTTCTTTTCAGAAATCAATTAATCGACAGAAAAGTGAGTGAAATCTTAAACCTCCATGAATACGCAGGAGAGTTTGTTCAGAAACCAATTTCTATTTTCGATTCTGTTGAGATTGCTCAAGCCATTAAAAAACTAAACTTACCACCTGCGAAGTTGGACATTGGCAAACTAACCTACGAGTACCACCTAGAAGATCAGAAGTACGATAATGCTACAGCATTTGTTTCTGCGAAATTAGGTGAAGCCAAGAAAACCAAAAGTATTGAGCCTAAGGATGTTGTGCTTTATGGTTTTGGTCGAATTGGAAGATTGGTGGCACGTGAGCTGATGACGCGCACTGGGAAAGGTAATCAGTTAAGATTGAGAGCTATTGTAACTCGAGGAGAAGTCAATGAGACTGTGCTAGAAAAACGTGCATCACTATTAAGAAATGACTCTGTTCACGGTGATTTTTCTGGTATGGTGAGCATTGATGTAAAAAATAGTGCCTTGATTATTAATGGTACTACCGTTAAAATCATTTCAGCCAATGCGCCAGAGGATATTGATTATACAAAATATGGTATCAACGATGCTTTAGTAATAGATAATACAGGCGCATTTAGAGATGATAAAGCTCTTGAAAGACACCTAAAATCTAAAGGTGTTACCAAAGTATTATTAACCGCTCCTGGAAAAGGCGTTCCTAATATTGTTCATGGTGTTAACCATTTAGAACACAATCCTGATAAAACAAATATTTTTTCTGCAGCATCTTGTACTACAAATGCCATTACACCTGTGCTCAAGGCTGTTGAAGATTCTTTCGGTGTAAAATCTGGGCATTTAGAAACGATCCACGCCTACACCAACGATCAAAACTTAGTTGATAATTTCCATAAAAAGTATAGACGTGGTAGAGCTGCTGGTTTAAACATGGTCATTACGGAAACAGGTGCTGGTAAAGCTGTAAGTAAAGCATTACCCTCACTTGAAGGCAAGTTAACTTCTAACGCTATTAGAGTTCCTGTCCCAAATGGTTCGCTCGCTATTCTTAATTTAGAATTAGAGAACGAAACTTCTGTTGAGAGTATGAATACCATTATGAAAAAGTATGCCCTTGAAGGTAATTTGGTAGAGCAAATTAAATACGAAATGAGTGATGAGCTTGTGTCTAGCGATATTGTCGGAAGCTCAGCACCTTCTATTTACGACAGCAAAGCCACCATCGTAAGGGAAGATGGTAAAAATGTTATATTATATATATGGTACGACAACGAATATGGCTATAGTCATCAAGTGATTCGTCTTGCTAAATATATTGCGAAAGTAAGACGATTTGCGTATTACTAATAAACCATAAATTGATAGAAAAAAGTCTTGTTCTAAAAACAGGACTTTTTTTGTTTTTGCAACATCCAAAATAAAAATTGAACCGTAAATAAATTGACCTTCTTAATTGAAAGGCTATTTGCCTAGTATTTTATTTATAATTATTATCTTGGCAACCAATTAATTAATCTAACAAACCAAAACGCACAACTAAGATGAAATTCTTATTAAAAGCCGCTGTAATTCTATTAGTTTTATTTAATCTTCAATCCCTCAACGCTCAAGCAAGTACAGATAAAGATGATGAAAAGTACTCCTTGAATAGTGGTACAATTGATAATCAATTTGAATATATTTTTAGAAAGTCTGGTAATTTTAGAGGTACCAATGGTCAACGCTACGAGGCTGTAAAAACAGCCTGGCTTTTAACTTTAAAAGCACATGTCCTTGATTCTTTGAAAACCACATATAAGAATTTAGAAGATTCTAAAGCAACAGTTGCCAATCAAGCTAAGGAAATTGAGGATTTAAAAGGTAAATTGGGTAATACACAAACCATCTTAGACCAAACCAATAACGAAAAAAATAACATGTCATTATTAGGCATGTCCACCAGCAAGACTAACTATAACGTCATTATGTGGAGTATCATTGCTGGGCTTGCGGCATTATTGTTATTCTTTATCTATAAATTTAAGAATAGTAATTCATTAACACGAGAAGCCAAGCACAAACTTGACGAGGTTGAAACCGAATTTGAGGAGCATAGACGCACAGCTTTAGAACGTGAGCAAAAAGTAAGACGTCAACTCCAAGATGAGATAAACAAGAATAAGGCTTAATTTATTCTGAACTTATAATAATATTTTTGAAATCCACAATTTGACTTGTGGATTTTTTTATTTTGAAATTAACTTTAAACTGTGAAATTTGAATACATGATACAAAAGTATTTAATACGTCAAATTTTCTTAATTAAGCATACCTTTGCACTCTATTCATAATAACAATGCGCATAGATATTATCACTGTATTGCCAGAACTTTTAAAAAGTCCTTTTGAAGCTTCAATACTTAAACGTGCTATAGATGCTGGTTTAGTGGAAGTCCACTTTCATAATCTTAGAGATTACACGACGGACAATTATAAATCTGTGGACGATTACCAATTTGGTGGTGGCGCAGGTATGGTAATGATGATAGAACCTATTGACAAATGCATTTCTGGTTTACAGGCAGAGCGTCAATATGATGAGATTATTTATATGACACCTGATGGCGAGCGACTCAACCAAAGTATTGCTAATCAAATCTCCTTAAAAGAAAATATTATTGTGCTTTGTGGTCATTATAAAGGTGTAGATCAAAGAGTACGTGATAAATTTATCACTAAAGAAATCTCTATTGGCGATTATGTATTGTCTGGAGGAGAATTAGGAGCAGCTGTTCTATGTGATTCAGTGATTCGATTAATACCTGGTGTTTTAGGCAATGAGACTTCTGCGTTGACCGATTCATTTCAAGACAATCTATTAGCACCACCGATATACACAAGACCAAGAGACTATAAGGGCATGAAAGTTCCTGAAGTACTATTCAGCGGTAATTTTGGCGAAATTGAAAAATGGCGTGAAGCACAAGCTTACAAAAGAACACAAGAAAGACGACCAGACCTTTTGAACGATAAATGAGTAAAGGCAAATAATTGAGATAAAAACTTTTCGCTTTCTACTTTTTACTTTTAACTTTTTAATTATCTTTGCACCCACTTTAGATTAACCTCTGGCGAAAATCGTGAATGTTGGTTTAAATGAACCATTATAAAAGAAAAAACATGAATTCTTTAGTAAAATTTGTACAAGACGAATTTGTAGCAAAAAAGGACTTGCCAGAATTTAGCGCTGGTGATACAATCACAGTGTATTACGAAATTAAGGAAGGAAACAAAACGCGTACACAGTTCTTTAAAGGTGTAGTATTACAACGCAAGGGAACAGGAACTTCAGAAACATTTACTATTCGTAAAATGTCTGGAACTATTGGTGTAGAGCGTATTTTCCCAGTGAATTTACCAGCACTTCAAAAAATTGAAGTCAACAAGCGTGGTAAAGTACGTAGAGCGCGTATATTCTACTTTAGAGGTCTTACTGGTAAAAAAGCAAGAATTAAAGAAGTTAGAAGATAAGTTTTATCAAACCGTATTATTAAAAAAGCTCTCGAAATCGAGAGCTTTTTTGGTTATTAACTTTTGTTAATAACTGCGGTTTATAAGATGTTTATATCTAAACAGTTAAAAAATTTGCATTTTCATAATATAAGTATACTTTAGCTAAACAATTAACAACAAACCTAGTTTGGTTTTAAAAGATATTTTAAATTAGTGGTAATTGTAGTAAGGTAACGTTCTTTACATATTGAGGTAGTTTTTTGAGGTTGGTAAACCGCTTGTGTAGGCAAGTGTTGGAGAGTT
This sequence comes from Winogradskyella flava, assembly GCF_014243395.1. Classification (GTDB taxonomy): domain Bacteria; phylum Bacteroidota; class Bacteroidia; order Flavobacteriales; family Flavobacteriaceae; genus Winogradskyella; species Winogradskyella flava. The sequence continues at coordinate 718,008 of NZ_JACLCP010000002.1, forward strand.
AACCATGAAGCTTAAATTTTATAGTATGCTTGCAGATTATAAAAGTTAATGTGGAAAGCTTAGAAAAAGTAACGGAATCGAAAGTGAACGTGAAAAGGATGAGCAATGTTTTTATGCGCATCAGACACGCAAGTGAATGATGAAAAAGAAAACATCAAGAAAAATATACCTTACGGAACATAGTAGTATCATGTCAATACATTTTGAAAGATGCGAATTGTTTCACCGAAGCAGCAACGCTTGAACTGAAAAGGATGGTGGCGCAAGCCATACAGCTGATTTAGTGTAATGCTAAATAAGTTATAGTAGTACTGTTTCAAAGAGAAGCCATGTCTCAGCAGTTTACTGTAGTGATATGGCTTTTTGTTTTTGTGGTTCTAAGATTTTTCGGGCCTTACTTTCAAAATCAAAAAATTGTCTAGCATTCTTATATTTGTAGAATGAATTTACCGCTTGTAGACAATCAACACTTCCGCAATCACGATTATACTTCCATTATTTTATCCAAGGCAGAATATAGTAACTGCACGTTCACAAATTGTAATTTCGAAAATTCCGATATTTCAAATAATTCATTTTTAGAGTGCGAGTTCATAGAATGTAATTTGAGTAATACTAACGTAGCGCATACCATTTTTAATGATGTAGCTTTTAATAATTGTAAATTAGTTGGCGTATTATTTCAGAACTGTGACGATTTTTTATTAAACTTTGGCTTCACCAATTGCATACTTAATCTAAGTTCATTTTATCAACTAAAAATCAACCGTACGACATTTACTGATTGTAAAATGCATCAAGTTGATTTTACTGGAGCCGAAATTAAGAACGCTGCATTCAACAATATAGATTTAAAAGGTGCCATCTTTGAGGAAACTAATCTCGAAAATACTGACTTTAGTACCGCTTTTAATTTTTCCATTCACCCATCAACCAACAAAATTAAGAATGCCATCTTCTCTAAGGACAACTGTTTTGGGCTTCTGAGTGCTTTCAAAATAAAAATAAAATAGTTTTATAATCGTAGCTTTTTATTATTATTAAAATCACAAATTAATTGGTAGTTTACTGTTAATATAACACTAACAAAACATTATCATTTTCGTATATTTGCACTGCTTTTAACGAAGCTAACGAACAATATAAATATTCAACATCCTATGAGCAATAACGCGAAGATCGTTTATACTAAGACCGATGAAGCACCAGCATTAGCAACACGTTCTTTTTTACCAATAGTAAAAGCATTTACAAAATCTTCTGGAATATCTATAGAAACAAAAGATATTTCCTTAGCAGCTAGAATTTTAGCTGTGTTTCCAGATTACTTAACAGAAGAGCAAAAAGTTGCAGATGCTTTATCAGAATTGGGCGAACTCGCTAAACGACCTGAAGCAAATATTATTAAATTACCAAATATCAGTGCCTCAATTCCGCAGTTAACGGATGCTATAGAAGAGCTTCAGGCTAAAGGTTATCAGCTTCCAGATTATCCGGACGAACCTCAAAACGATACTGAAAAAGAAATAAAAGCGCGTTACGATAAAATTAAAGGTAGTGCTGTAAACCCAGTCTTGAGAGAGGGGAATTCAGATAGACGTGCGCCCAAGGCCGTTAAGAATTATGCCAAAAAGAATCCACATAGTATGGGAGCTTGGTCTTCGCAATCTCAAACACATGTTGCGACAATGTCTAAAGGTGATTTTGCACATAACGAAAAGTCCGTGACATTAGAAGAAGCTACTACGGTTAAGATTGTACATAAGAACAGTAAGGGTAATGAAACCCTATTAAAAGAAAATTTAAACTTACTTAAAGGCGAAATCATTGATGCTACAATGATGAGCAAAAAAGCATTAGTAGACTTTTTAGAGGAACAGGTCGAAGACGCTCTAGAAAAAGGTGTGTTGTTTTCACTGCATATGAAAGCTACAATGATGAAAGTAAGCGACCCTATTATATTTGGTCATGCTGTTCGTGCTTACTTCAAGGATTTATTTGAAAACCATGGAGATACCTTTGAAAAAATTGGTGTAGATGTTAATAACGGTTTTGGTCAGCTATTGGAAAAGCTGAGTGAGCTTCCCGAAGACAAACGCGATGAAGTTAGAAATGATGTAAGATATGCTTTAGACCATGGTCCGGATTTGGCAATGGTGAATTCCGATAGAGGTATTACCAACCTACACGTTCCAAGTGATGTTATCATTGATGCATCAATGCCAGCTATGATAAGAACGTCTGGGCAGATGTGGAATAAGGACGGTAAGCAACAAGATACTAAAGCAGTTATTCCTGATAGTAGTTACTCCGGCATTTACAGTGCTACAATAGATTTCTGTAAAAAACATGGTGCTTTTGATCCAACAACCATGGGAACGGTGCCTAATGTTGGACTTATGGCTCAAAAAGCCGAAGAATATGGTTCTCACGATAAGACATTCGAAATAGTTGATGAAGGTAAAGTCGAAGTTATCGATGCAACTGGAAAGGTACTAACAAGTCATAATGTCGAAGTTGGTGATATCTGGAGAATGTGTCAAACAAAAGATGCTCCAATTCAAGATTGGGTAAAATTAGCTGTTACTCGTGCTAAAGCATCACAAACACCTGCCGTATTCTGGTTAGATAAAAATAGAGCGCATGATGCAGAATTGATTAAAAAGGTGGAGCAGTATCTCCCTAATCATGATACGTCTGGTTTGGATATTAGAATCCTATCACCTGTTAAAGCTACTAATTTTACATTAGAACGTATTGAAGAGGGTAAGGATACCATCTCCGTGACAGGTAATGTATTAAGAGACTATTTAACGGACTTATTCCCTATTCTAGAAGTTGGCACAAGCGCTAAAATGTTATCTATTGTGCCTTTAATGAATGGTGGTGGTTTGTTCGAAACTGGTGCTGGGGGTTCTGCTCCAAAGCACGTGCAACAGTTTGTCTCTGAAAATCACTTACGTTGGGATTCTTTAGGCGAATTTTTAGCTTTAGCTGTTTCTCTAGAGCACTTTGCGGAAGTTAACAATAATGAGAAAGCCAGGATTCTAGGCGAAGCTTTAGATGACGCTTCTGAAAAATTATTAGAAAATAAAAAAGGCCCATCTCGGAAAGTTAATGAATTAGATAACAGAGGAAGTCACTTTTATTTGGCTATGTATTGGGCTGAAGCTTTAGCCAATCAAAATAAAGATGAAGATTTACAATCTGAATTTTCAAAAGTATATGAAGCGCTTTCTTCGAATGAAAATGCGATAATAAAAGAACTTATAGAGTGCCAAGGTGAATCTGTTGATATTGGTGGCTACTATTACCCAAATGAAAGTTTGATTAATGACGCTATGCGACCTAGCGAAGTGCTCAACTCAATATTACGCTAAACTTACGTTAAAAGAGCTTCATTAAAAATGAAGCTCTTTTATTTTTGTGTCGTCCAAAAATTTATCATGTACGGTAAAAGTATAAAAGCCTTATTAATTGCAATTTTATTCCCAGTTCTCCTTTCAGCACAAGAAAAGTTTACACTTAGCGGAACAGTTACCGACAGCGATAGTAATGAAACCCTCATTGGTGTAAATATAATTATTCCAGAAATTCAATCTGGCACTATGACTAATGAGTATGGCTTCTACTCTATTACTTTACCTGCGGGAGTCTACAATATTCAGGTAAGTTATCTTGGTTATAAAACCATTTCTGAAACGCTCCAACTAGATTCAGATATTACTAAAAATTTTAAATTAATAGAAACTGCCGAAAGTCTTGATGAGATTGTGATTACTGAGGATGTGGAAGAACTGAATATTAAGAAACCTCAAATGAGTGTGAATTCACTTTCCATAAAAACCATAAAAAATATGCCTGTTGTTTTAGGTGAGGTTGATGTTATTAAATCCATTACTTTACTTCCTGGTGTTACTAATGCCGGTGAGGGATCTTCGGGCTTTAATGTAAGAGGAGGTGCTGCAGATCAAAACCTTATCCTTTTGGATGAAGCTACTATCTTTAATTCATCACACTTATTCGGTTTCTTCTCTGTTTTTAATCCAGATGCCATAAAAGATCTAAAGCTCTACAAAGGTGGCATTCCTGCTAAATATGGTGGACGTGTGTCTTCCGTATTAGACATCTACCAAAAAGAAGGTAATAGTAGTCAGTTTCATATGAATGGTGGAATAGGATTAATATCCAGTAGACTTTTAGCAGAAGGTCCGATCAAAAAAGATAAAGGCTCTTTTTTAATTGGAGGAAGAAGTAGTTATGCCCATTTGTTCCTACCACTTTTCGATTTGGATAATGTCGCCTATTTCTATGATCTCAATACAAAATTGAGCTACAGATTAAATGATAATAACAGTATTTTTCTTTCAGGCTATTTTGGAAGAGATGTATTTGAGCTCGCGGATAGCTTCGAGAACACTTATGGAAACACAGTTGTGAACTTTAGATGGAATCATTTATTTTCAGATAAATTGTTTTCGAATCTGTCATTGATTTATTCGGATTATTACTATGGTCTAAGATTGGATTTCGTTGAGTTCGATTGGGAGTCAGGTATTAGAAACTTCAACCTAAAATATGATTTCAAACATTACATAAGCAATAACTTTAAGCTCGAGTATGGTTTGAATAGCATATACTATAAATTCAATCCAGGAGAGATTAATCCAACTACCGAGAGTTCTGGAATCAACCCTTTTAAACTCATAGATAAATATGCCTTTGAAAATGCTATTTATGTTGACGCAGAACATAAGCTCAGTAACAGATTATCTGTAAGTTATGGTGCGCGTCTAAGTACATTCCATCGTTTAGGACAAGATGAATTGAACATATATGAAAACGATAATCCAGTCATCTTTAACGAAGACCTTAATCTTTATGAAAAAGCAGAACCAATAGGGACTGAAACTTTTAACCGAAGTGATGTGATTGAATCTTTTACTAATATTGAACCTAGATTTGCTTTGGCTTATCAACTAAATGATAATTCTTCGGTAAAGGCGAGCTATAATCGCATGAGTCAGTATCTACATTTATTATCTAATACTAATTCTCCTACCCCATTAGATGTTTGGACTCCAAGTGGAAAATATGTGAAGCCACAACTATTAGATCAAGTTGCTTTGGGTTATTTCAAAACCTTTAAGGACAATGAATTTTCATTAGAAGTAGAGAGCTTTTATAAAACTATTCAAAATCGTATCGATTATATAGATGGTGCAGATCTCATAGCGAACAACGCTATAGAACAAGTTATTCTTAATGGTGAAGCTAGAGCTTATGGACTAGAAGTACTTTTTAGAAAAAATGAAGGGAAGTTTACAGGTTGGTTAGCGTATACCTTGTCAAAATCGGAGCAAAGAACTTCGGGTAGAACGTTTGTTGAGACTGGAATCAATAATGGGGAATGGTACAATACACCATTTGACAAAACACATGATGTTTCACTGACCGCAAATTATGAGCTCAACAAGAAATGGTCTTTTAGTACTAATTTTCTGTTTCAAACAGGTCAACCAGCTACATTTCCAAATGGTCAATATGAGTATAATGGTATTGTTATTCCAAGTTACGAAGCTAGAAATTCTAGTCGATTGCCTGCATACCATCGCCTAGATTTAGCAGTAAATTATAACCCAAAACCAAATAGTGAAAAGAAATTTAAAGGGCAATGGATATTTGGAGTTTACAATGTGTACAATAGAAGAAATGCAGCGAATATAACATTTAGAGAAAATAGAATGTCTGGTAATAATGAAGCTGTCAGGTTAGCCATATTTGGAATAGTACCATCTATCTCATATAATTTTAAATTTTAACGATATGAAAAAATTATTCTCCATATTTGTTTTAGTACTACTTTTTTCATGTGAAGATGTTATAGATGTAGACCTTAATTCTACAGAGCCAAGATTAGTAATAGAAGCTTCTATTAACTGGTTGAAGAATACTACTGGTAATGAGCAGGAAATAAAACTTTCTTTATCTGCTCCATTTTTTGATGAAGAAATTCCTCCTGCCAATAACGCTATAGTTCAGATTACTGATTCCAATAATAATATTTTTAATTTCCTTGAAGATGGTCAGTCTGGTATCTACAGAACTAATAGTTTTATACCTGCAATTGATGAAACATATACACTTTCTATAGCTTACCAAGGGCAAACGTATTCAGGAACAGAAACGCTAAAGTCTGTAGTTCCTATTGACTTTGTAGAGCAAAATAATGAAGGTGGTTTTACAGGAGAGGATATTGAACTCAAGGCGTTTTATACAGATCCTGCCAATATAGAAAATTATTACTTTTTTGAATTTATTAGTGATATTCCAGTGGTGCCAACACTAGAAGTCTATGAGGATCGATTTACAGATGGAAATCAAATATTTGGATTTTATTCAGAAGAAGATTTAGAATCTGGAGATGTTGTAACAATAAGAAATTATGGTATATCTAAGCGTTTCTATGAATTCATGTTTATACTCCTGCAACAAGGTAGTGAAAATGATGGAGGGCCTTTTGAGACACAGCCAGCCACTGTAAGAGGTAATTGTGTGAATACGACAAATCCAAATAACTTTCCTTTTGGATACTTTAGACTTTCTGAAGTTGATGAACTTATATATACTGTAGAATAACGAAGAAGTATATTATTAGCCATAAGGTATAGCGATCATTTTTTATATAAAGAATGGTATTATAGGATATGTTTAAGACTTAAATTACAAGACATCAGCTAAAATAATTTCTTACCTTTAACCTATGAGTTTTATAAAAACAACAGAACAAGATTCTCACTATAACAATCTCGAAAAGATGTCAATAAATGAGATCCTGTCAAATATCAATAATGAAGATAAAACAGTCCCATATGCCGTAGAAAAATCTTTACCTCAAATAGAATTATTGATAGAAAAAATAGTTGATAAACTTAAAAATGGAGGTAGGCTTTTTTATATGGGAGCAGGCACAAGTGGTAGATTGGGCATTTTAGATGCATCAGAATGTCCTCCAACGTTTGGAGTCTCTGAAGATTTGGTTATTGGTTTAATTGCTGGCGGGGATTCGGCTATTAGGAAAGCTGTTGAAAATGCCGAAGACTCAGTGACACAAGGCTGGGAAGATCTACAATCATTTTCAATTTCTGAAAAAGATGTAGTTGTTGGTATAGCTGCATCTGGAACAACACCTTATGTTGTTAATACTTTAAATGAATGTAACACTAAAGATATCATAACAGGATGTATCACCTGCAATAAAAATAGTCCTTTAAGCTTAACAGCTCAATATCCCATTGAGGTTATTGTTGGTCCAGAGTTTTTGACGGGTAGTTCTCGAATGAAAGCTGGTACAGCTCAAAAATTAGTACTTAATATGATTACAACTGCTACTATGATTCAACTTGGAAGAGTAAAGAATAATAAGATGGTAGACATGCAATTAAGTAATAACAAATTGGTTCATCGTGGTGTAAGAATGATTATGGAAGAACTGAACATTTCGGAAGAAGCTGCCGCAAAATTACTTCAAGAACATAAAAGTGTTAGAAAAAGCATCATTCATGGACGACGATAACAGAACAGATAAAGCATTATTAAATAAGGGACTTCAACGTATGGGGATTTGTTTGCTTTTAATGTTTGCAGGTCCATCTCTGCTTTACCTTGCACTTAGTAATGATGATAAACCGCTATACATTCCACTACTTGTTATTTCACTAATTCTATGTATAGGAGCTATTGCGATGTTATTTATTGGAATAAATACTATAATGAATAGTATTTTTAAGAAAAAG
>NZ_JACLCP010000003.1 GCF_014243395.1 Winogradskyella flava
CCTTTAAAAAACACCAAGCTCGAATGTCACATTCGAGCTTGGTGTTTTTATATAATTATTTATAACTAAATTTTAAAACCTAAAGTTAGGATGACGTCTGTAAACTTTGTTTGAATCAAAGCGGATTCCGTTAGTCCAACATTATAAAGTTGTTGATTAATATCTCTTTCGGCTTGACTAAAAGCTACATCTAAATTAAAATCACCAAAAGTATAACCTAACCCTAATGAGTAGCCGGTTAAGTTGCCGTAAAAATTATCATCTTTATATGGGCTTTCTTCAAAACGATAACCACCTCTAAAATACATCCTTTTATGACGATATTCTCCACCAAATCTATATGTGGCGGCAGAAGTTAAGGTATTATTTATATCATTATTTAATCCAGAGAAAACAGAATCAGAGATAGGTCTAAATTCAGTATTACTATAGTCTTTAACTGAATAATCAAAACTAAATAGCCCTTGTTTACCGAACACATAAGCCAAACTTCCTGTTATTTTCCCAGGGGTTTGCAATCTGTATTCGGGATAAATATTTATCACATCACTTATGAAGTTAATATCAGGATCAGCGTTATTTGAGTTAATGCCTTGAATTAACTCTTCGCTAATTCTGTACCAAGTAGGAGAGTTATATGATACACCTGCTCTTAGTTCTGGTGTTAATTTTATAATTGTACCAAGTTGAAATGAGAAACCACTTCCAGTTGTGGATAATAAATTGTCAAATCGCAAATTATTGACGACAGAGCCATCATTAGAGTTAGTTTCGTTTAGTTGCGTATACCTTTCATTATCTATGATATGAGCGTTGAGATTTAATCCAAAAAAGAATTTATCATCATAATTTGTGGCAAAATTAAACGCCAATTTGCCATTGTAGCCCGTTTCTGAATAAAGGTAGTTTTGATTAAAACTTCCTGGAGCTACATTTGACAGATAGTTGATTTCATTATTATTAGTGTTGTCATCAAGATTAACAGGATCTATTATGCCCGACCAATATCCTAGAAATGCTTGTTGAATGGCATATCCATTATCAGGAATTGTACCTATATCGGCATAGGCTTCTTCAATAAATTCACCAGGCTGTAACTTCAAGATTCCAAATGGAATTTCACTATTATTAGTGAAAGAAAGGAAATAATTATCGAGTGATGTAGAACTTGTTCCAGACGCTATCCATTCATTATTTAGATTAGACGTATTGTCATAAGCTATTCCTAATGTAAATTTTTTCCAAGAAGAGTTGATATCTGAATTGGTAAATACAAACGCTGCGCCGAGCTGATTTAAATCAAAATCAGAATTCGACGAAGAATTTAAACCATTAAAATATGCAACATCATTGGTTTTGTTAGACAAGCCTAAAGAAACGGAAGCATGACTATTATTAAATATTGCTGAACCTGCTGGATTGATATTAACAGCAGACATATCTCCACCTAGTGCTCCGAAAGCTCCACTCATAGCTTTAAATCGTGCAGTTCCTTTGATTTCATCCATTGAATACCTTACTGCATCAGTGATATCTTGAGCTAAAACATAGGATGAGGAAACCAAGCCTATGCATAACATAAGTAATTTTTTCATATTAAAAACTTAAAAAATTAGTTGAAAAATAGGTTATTAAAAATTATCCTCTACCGCGTCTTCCTCCGCTAGAAGATCTTGATCCACTTGAAGATCTTGAACTACCGGATGATCTTACACTACCTGATGATCTAGAAGAAGAACTCCTTGATGATCTAATAGAACCAGAGGATCTAGAAGAAGAACTCCTTGATGATCTTACACTGCCAGACGACCTAGAAGAAGAACTTCTTGATGGTCTAATCGAACCAGACGACCTCGTACTTCTCGTCGATCTAATAGATCTGGATGAACTGCTCGTTCTAGACGGTCTTGTTATTCTAGTATTTGATCTAGTTGTTCGCGTATTTCCTATGCTTCTTGTTCTAGAGTTAGAACTTCTTGCTCGAGTATTTCTAGAAGTGCTTCTTGTAGCATTGGATAACCTACTTGTTGAATAATCTCGTCTCGACAAGGCCGCGTTGCTCCTATTTCTTCGAGTTATATTGTTATTGTTGTAGAGTGAACTTCTTCTAGTATTATTAAATGCAAACCTATTATTTCTATTATATCCATTCCTACCCCAATTGTTCCATCCTGGACCCCAACCAGCATTCCAGCCCCAATTGTTCCATCCTGGACCCCAACCAGCATTCCAACCCCAGTTGTTCCATCCAAGACCCCAGCCCCAGCCAGCATTCCAACCCCAACGATTCCAGCCCCAAGGTTGTCCCCAACCCCAGTTATTCCAACCCCATCCTGCTCCCCAAAGCCATGGGTCGTTCCAAACACCCCAACCATTGTCAATAATGTTTATGGTAACGTTATCGTTAGCTTGTCCCCAACCTCCATATATAGGACGTTGTTCGATAGTGTCTTGAGCCCTTTCAAGGTAATTGCCTTCATAAGAGTCGATATCAGTGAATATTTCGTTTTCTTCAGTAAATGCTTCTAATTCTGCCGAATTTTCTGCGAAATATTTTTTATAATAACCAGAATCATCTGCAGATGTAGTTGCTGCAGGTTGTTCAACAGTTTCTTCGTTGTAAGTATCTGACGAATAAATGCCATCATTGTCGTATCCTGCATATTGAAAGGATCCACATGATGTTAACACGGTTAGTACACCGAGCGCAACAAAAAATGACAATTTTCGGTTTGTAATAGTTTTAAATTGCATATCTCTTTTTATTTTATTGTTGAACATAGCAAAAATAGTTAGTTTTGCGGAACTATTTGTTTATTTAACATAGTCACAATATTTGTGCCAAAACACTGAAAATGAGTAAAAATCTTACGAGTAGAGCTGAAGATTATTCTAAATGGTATAACGAATTGGTTGTAAAAGCTGATCTCGCTGAGAACTCAGCTGTTAGAGGCTGTATGGTTATAAAACCCTATGGTTATGCAATTTGGGAGAAGATGCAGGCTGAATTAGATAGAATGTTCAAAGAAACAGGGCATCAGAATGCTTATTTTCCATTATTTGTGCCTAAAAGCTTATTTGAAGCAGAGGAAAAAAATGCTGAGGGTTTTGCTAAAGAATGCGCAGTTGTTACACATTATAGATTGCAGAATGATCCAGACAATGAGGGGAAACTCAGAGTTGATCCTGAGGCGAAGTTAGAAGAAGAGCTAGTGGTAAGACCTACGAGCGAAGCTATTATTTGGAATACCTATAAAGGTTGGATTCAATCCTATAGGGATTTACCAATTTTAGTCAATCAATGGGCCAATGTGGTACGCTGGGAAATGCGTACAAGATTGTTTTTACGCACAGCAGAGTTTTTATGGCAAGAAGGCCATACCGCTCATGAAACTAAAAATGAAGCAATTGAAGAAGCGAGATTAATGAATAAGGTATACGCAACTTTTGCTGAGAATTTCATGGCAATCCCAGTTATTCAAGGATTGAAAACTGAGAGCGAACGTTTCGCAGGAGCCGAAGAGACGTTCTGTATTGAAGCATTAATGCAAGATGGAAAGGCATTACAAGCTGGGACATCTCACTTTTTAGGACAGAATTTTGCAAAAGCCTTTGATGTAAAGTTTACAAATAAAGAAGGAAAACTAGACTATGTATGGGCTACATCTTGGGGAGTTTCCACGCGACTCATGGGAGCTTTGATAATGACCCACAGTGATGATAAAGGTTTAGTTTTACCACCAAATTTGGCGCCTTATCAAGTTGTAATTGTACCAATATATAAAAATGAAGAACAGTTTAATGCTGTATCGAAAGTTGCTGATGAAATTATAAGCGACCTTAAGGAAAGAGGTATAAGTGTTAAATTTGATAAAAGAGATACGCTTCGTCCAGGTGCAAAGTTTGCACAGCATGAATTGCAAGGTGTACCATTAAGAATAGCTATTGGACCTAAAGATCTCGAAGATAATACTGTGGAGGTTGCTAGAAGAGACACATTTACAAAAGAAACGGTTATACTGGATAGAATCAATGTGGTTGTAGAAGATTTGCTAGAGGAAATTCAAGAGAGTCTATTCAATAAGGCTTTGACATACAGAGATTCTCATATAACTGAAGTCGATGATTTTGAAGAATTCAAAAAGGTATTAGAAACTAAAACTGGATTTATTTCGGCGCACTGGGATGGTACGGCAGAAACGGAACAAAGAATAAAAGAATTAACTAAAGCGACTATACGATGTATTCCCTTAGACAATAAAGAAGAGTCGGGGACCTGTGTATTTACAGGTAATCCATCGAGTCAACGTGTACTTTTTGCAAAAGCCTACTAAAAAATTTTTAAAAAATATATATTAGTAGTTGCAACATTTAAAAATAGTTGTATTTTTGCATCCGCAATGGAAACATTGTAGGTTCATTTGAATTAGTAAATAACCAAATGGCCCGTTCGTCTATCGGCTAGGACGCCAGGTTTTCATCCTGGTAAGAGGGGTTCGATTCCCCTACGGGCTACAATTTTTAATAAGAAAGAATATAATGGCAAATCATAAGTCAGCATTAAAAAGAATTAGAAGTAACGAAAAAAGACGTGTACTTAATAGGTATCAGCATAAAACAACTCGTAATGCTATTAAAAAATTACGCGAAATAACTGATGCTAAAGAAGCGCAAAAGATGTTACCTTCTGTTGTTAGTATGATTGATAAATTGGCAAAGAAGAATGTGATTCATTCTAATAAAGCAGGTAATTTAAAATCTCAATTAACAAAGCACGTTGCTGCATTATAGTGTAGATTCTTAACTAAGATATTAAAAAGCCTTTCCTTGTCAGGAGAGGCTTTTTTGTTATAGCTACGATTTCAATAAAATCCATAAAAAACCTTGAACAATCTATTTGCTCAAGGTTTTTATTTTATGCTTGGAAGTGTTTCTTATCCGTTCATGGAAATTAAGAATTCTTCATTATTTCTCGTTTGCTTGAAGCGATCATTTATAAATTCCATAGCTTCTACAGGATTCATATCGGCCAAATACTTGCGCATCACCCACATTCTCTGAATGGTATTGTCATCTAATAATAAGTCATCACGTCTTGTGCTTGAAGACGTTAAATCAATAGCAGGGAATATGCGACGGTTAGAAATCTTACGATCTAACTGTAGTTCCATATTACCTGTTCCTTTAAACTCTTCAAAGATAACTTCATCCATCTTGGAACCTGTTTCGGTCAATGCGGTTGCGATAATAGTTAATGATCCACCATTCTCTATATTACGAGCAGCACCAAAGAAACGTTTTGGTTTGTGCAAGGCGTTTGCATCTACACCACCAGAAAGTATCTTTCCAGATGCAGGTTGCACTGTATTGTAAGCTCTTGCTAAACGTGTAATAGAATCCAATAGAATAACGACATCATGGCCACATTCTACCAATCGCTTTGCTTTCTCTAAAACGATATTTGCAATTTTTACATGCTCATGAGCTTCTTTATCAAAAGTAGAAGCAATAACCTCACCTCTTACATTACGTTGCATATCCGTAACCTCTTCTGGGCGTTCGTCTATAAGTAATATCATTTGGTAGACTTCTGGATGGTTTGCCGCAATAGCATTAGCAACATCCTTAAGTAGCATAGTTTTACCTGTTTTTGGTTGTGATACAATCATACCACGCTGTCCTTTACCAATAGGCGCGAACAAATCCATAATTCTAGTAGAAATAGTCGCCTGCTTGTCTGCTAAATTAAATTTCTCTTTTGGAAAAAGAGGTGTCAAATGTTCAAAAGCCACACGGTCTCTAACAACTTCTGGTTTTTGTCCATTGATTTTACTGACCTTAATTAATGGGAAATATTTTTCTCCTTCTTTAGGCGGTCTAACATGACCGAGTACGGTATCACCTGTCTTTAACCCAAATAATCTAATCTGGGACTGGGATACATAAATATCATCTGGAGATGTAAGGTAATTGTAATCCGAAGATCTTAAAAAGCCATAACCGTCTTGCATAATATCCAATACGCCTTCACTTTCTATAATGGCATCAAATTCGAAATCAGGCTCACGATAGCGATTTCTGTTATCCTTGTTGCCGTTGTTCTTTTGAGTATTACCACGATTATCCTTTTGACGATTTTGTCTATTATCGTTCTTTGGATTAGGACGTCTATTATCGTTACTGCGATCATTAGACTTATTGTCTTGTGGTTTATTTTGATTGTTGGTGTTAGGCTTAGGCTTGTCATTACTAGACTTAGGAGCCTCTTTTTTATCTGAAAACTCTAAAGTCTTTTGCTCTTTATTGTCTTCAGGTTTTTTTTGAACCCTTTCGCGTTGTGGCTTACTTTGTTTTGATTCTGATTTTGCATCAGAATCAATATTATTAGTTTTAATAGCTTTAGGGTTAGCTGCTTGGTAATCCAAGATTTGATATACCAAGTCTAGTTTCTTCATGGAACGGTACTTGGGTACATTAAGTTGTTTAGCTATGTCCTGTAATTCAGGAAGCTTCTTAGCTTTTAACTGTGAAATTTCAAACATTCGTATGTGATATAATGTATTATAATTTTGATATTATTAATTCAAGATTTTCTAGATGAAATAAAAAGAAAAAAAGTGAAATTAATTTGGAAGATTAGAAAGATGTAATCCAGTTCGTTACGGCTTTCTATTGCAATAATACAATTTTATTTTAAATATATTTCTATCTTTTTAAAAAATAAACTACTAATTTTGCAAAGCTTTTTTAGAAAAAGATAATGATACAACGCATACAGACACTTTACTTATTATTAGCTGCCGGGATTTCTGGGGGCTTAATATTTGTGTTTCATTTGTGGACTAATGCACAAGATGTTCAAATCTTTGCTCAAGACGACTATTTATACCTTTGTTTATTCTTGGCTTCTGCGTTATTATCTTTAATTTCAATATGTAGTTTTAAGAATAGAAAGTCCCAGTTTGTAATGGGGCGACTCAATATAATATTAAACTTTATTTTACTAGGAATCTTTGTTTATCAATCTCTAAATTTATCTGGAGAAACTAACGTTTCTGAGAAAGGTATTGGGATTCTTCTTCCTATTTTTTCTATTGTGTGTTTAGTCTTGGCTAACAAGGCTATTAAAAAGGACGAAGATCTCGTAAAATCTGTAGATCGATTACGATGAACCTAAAATCTTAGTAGTATTAGTGCGAAAAACCCAGACGCTGCCGTCTGGGTTTTTCATTTTTACCGCTTTTCAAATTCAATAATTTCTAAGTCTTTTATTTGTTTGCCGTCAATTTTAAATCTCAACATGGTTCTAACTTTATGAAATCCATGTTTACCAACTGCTCCTGGATTCATATGGAGTAAGTTCATTTTTTTGTCTGGCATGACTTTGAGTATATGCGAATGACCACATATAAATAGGTCTGGAGGATTTGTCGTCAGAGTCTCTCGTACTCGATTGTTGTATTTTGGCGGATAACCACCAATATGAGTTATCCAAACATCTACGTCTTCACACAGGAATCTGTTATGAAGAGGGAATTCTGTCCGAGCTTTTGCATCATCAATATTACCATACACAGCTTTTAAAGGTTTAAGCATTTTAATACTATCCGTAACTATTAGATCGCCAATATCGCCAGCATGCCAAACTTCATCGGCTTGTTGCACATGCTTTAGTATTTGATCGTCTATATAGCTGTGGGTGTCTGATAGTAAGAGTATCTTTTTCAAAGGTGCGTGATTAGGATGATTTTCAAGTTTAATGTTTTGTTAATGCTATTCCTGCTTTCGCAGGAATAAAGTTATCTTTGTGCATTCACAAAAGTAAGATTTCCATTGCGATTTTTCATTAAGCTTGCATATAATGGTAAAGCCTATCATGGTTGGCAAAATCAGCCCAATGCTATTTCTGTGCAAGAAGTTTTGGAAAAGGCATTGTGCGCTATTTTAAGGAATGAAGTTTCAATAATTGGCGCAGGCAGAACAGACGCTGGTGTACATGCGTCACAAATGTTTGCACATTTTGATTGTAATGATGCTTTCGATTCAGAACATTTGGTATATAAACTGAATTCGTTTTTGCCAAAAGACATTGCCATTTTTGATATTTTTGAAGTGAATAATGAAGCACATGCTAGGTTTGATGCTTTGAGTAGGACTTATCATTATAAGATTTCAACTTCGAAAAATGTATTTGATTATGACTTTGCTTATCAAGTGCAATTACCTCTTGATGTTCATGCCATGAACGAGGCTTGCAATATTTTATTAGAGTATAAAGATTTTCAATGCTTTTCTAAGAGTAATACAGATGTAAAAACGTATTATTGTGATATAAAGGAGGCATTCTGGACAGAAGATCCCAATCAGCTTTTATTCACAATTACGGCGAATCGATTTTTGCGAAATATGGTTAGGGCTGTGGTTGGTACGATGGTTAATGTTGGACTTGGAAAGTTGCGGCCTACGGAGTTACATAACATTATAGCTTCTAAAGATAGAGGTAATGCTGGTTTTTCAGTTCCTGCACATGGTTTATATTTGGTGAATGTTGAATATCCGGAAAACATTAGGTTAAAAAGATAATATTCTCGATAATTCGGGAAATGAATATGGCACAAGACGAAACTAAAAAGAAAATATTTGACGTATCGCTTTTTAAGCGACTACTGGACTATATAAAACCATACCGAACAGTTTTTATTATAGCTTTGGTTTGTGTGATTGGCCTGGCAGTGTTTGGAGCACTGAGACCATATGTGTTGCAAGAAGCAGTTGATACCCAAATTGCGAAGAAAAAGTATGATGGTTTTCTGTTCTACATTGGCATTATGCTTGGGCTTTTAGTCATTGAAGTTATTTGCCAATTATTGTTTATCTATTACGCCAGTTGGCTGGGTCAGTCTGTTGTTAAGGATATACGTGTGAAATTGTTTAGGCATATGCTTAAATTTAGAATGGCCTATTTTGACAAATCTTCTGTTGGTGTTTTGATTACAAGAGCGGTAACGGATATGGAGCGGATTGCCGATATTTTTGGTCAAGGGCTTTTTATGATCTTTAGTGATATTTTAAAAATGGCAGTTGTCGCAGGCTTTATGCTATTCATGAATTGGAAGTTAAGTCTTATCGTATTCATAACGATGCCAATAATAGTCTTTGCAACTAAGGTCTTCCAGAAGTATATGAAACGTGCATTTGAAGATGTACGCACCGAAGTTTCTAATCTAAACTCCTTTGTTCAAGAACGTGTGACTGGGATGAAAATTCTACAGTTGTTTACGCGTGAAACGACGGAATATAAAAAGTTTAAGGCCATTAATGAGCGTCATAAAAAAGGTTGGTTAAAAACGGTTTGGTATAATTCCATTTTCTTTCCTATAGCTGAATTTGTATCGTCTTTGACTTTAGCCATGGTCATTTTAGTTGGTGGTTATGATGTGGTTTCCGAGAATCCAGGTACTACGCTAGGGCACCTAGTTGCCTTTACCATGTTTATCCCAATGTTGTTTAGACCATTATATCAAATCGCCAATAAGTTTAATACACTACAAATGGGAATGGTAGCAGCAGATCGAGTGTTTAAAGTTTTGGATACAGATTCGAATATTGATGATGTCGGTACTATTGAGGCCAATCACTTTAAAGGTGAAATTGAATTTGATAATGTGCGATTTTCTTATGTAAAGGACGAAGAAGTTTTAAAAGGTATTTCGCTTCATGTGGACGCTGGAGAAACAGTAGCCATCGTAGGGGCAACAGGTGCTGGTAAATCAACCATAATTAATTTATTGAATCGTTTTTACGAAATCAATTCTGGACATATAAAGATAGATGGTATTGATATAACGGAAATGACCTTAAGCTCATTACGAAATCAAATTGCTGTTGTACTTCAAGATGTCTTTTTGTTTGCTGATACTATCTTAAACAATATTACACTCAATAATGAATATATTACGGAAGAGGATGTGATTACGGCTGCGAAAGCAATTGGTATACATGAGTTTATTACCACACTGCCAGGTGGCTATCATTATAACGTTAAAGAACGGGGTGTGATGCTATCTTCCGGTCAACGCCAATTGATTTCATTTTTAAGAGCTTATGTGACTAACCCAAGTATTTTAATATTGGACGAAGCTACCTCTTCCGTGGATTCGTATTCAGAGCAATTGATCCAAGATGCGACAGATACCATTACTAAAGGTAGAACTTCCATAGTGATTGCACATCGCTTAGCAACCATTCAGCAAGCGGATAAAATTATCGTTATGGATGCTGGACAAATTGTCGAAATGGGAACACACAGTTCATTGCTTAAAAAGAAAGGTGGTTATTACAAAAACTTGTATGAAGTTCAGTTTTTAAAAGC
Source organism: Winogradskyella flava (assembly GCF_014243395.1). Classification (GTDB taxonomy): domain Bacteria; phylum Bacteroidota; class Bacteroidia; order Flavobacteriales; family Flavobacteriaceae; genus Winogradskyella; species Winogradskyella flava. Next base: position 10,373 of record NZ_JACLCP010000003.1, read on the forward strand.
TGAGGTTGTTTAGTTGATACTGTCTTTGATAATTTCCTTTGCTTTTTGGGCCTCAACCATTTCCTTAAGGTCACCATTAAAATACATGATAACTAACATGAGAACGGTTATTATTACAAATGTAATAGCTAATACAACACCGAATAATAAAGTTCTCACAGTTATATCTAAAAAGTTAAGATTGTATATACGTTTCAGACAATGTGCAGAATATAAAATCATAAGCGGTATCATAGCCATTCCAACAATGCCACTTGATAGTCCTAGTACGCCAAGGGCAATAACAATAACAGAGCTTACAATAGATAGTTGTGCTTGTATATATATAAATACCACTAAGAGCTCTGTGTAATTGAATTTTTTCTTATCAAAAAATACCACTTTGGCCATTAAAGCATAAATAGGAACATAAAGCATTACAATTATGGATTGATACTCTTGCACAAACTGCATGTTTTTTTGTTGAAATTCCTCTTGGCCCTCTACTGTTAGGGTAGAGAAGTCAAACATTTCCGGAAAATATTTATTTACAACAAGAATGTAAATGCCAGATAGGGTGAGTGCCAGCCCAAATAAACTTACGGGGTTAACATATTTTTTTCGTACACCATCAATATAGCCAACTATAACATCCTCAGGTTGTTTAAACAGGTGAATTATAGTTCTAAGAAGCTTATTATCATAGTTAAAAAAAGTCTCGCTAAGATGTTCGAAGAGATTTCTAAATGTCAACCGCTTTCTAATAACCTTACCACCACAACTCTTGCAGTAGTCATCTAGTTCTTGAAGTTCGGTTTGGCAGTTTTTGCAATTCATACAAAATTTTATAATAAGCTGATTAGGGCGCCAATTATTGCTATTAAAATAGCTATTGCTCCAAAAATAATAGTGTAAATAACCATTGTAAGTATGAATTTAGCAAAGCTGTCCCAGAATACATCTCTAAAAACACGATGGAGCACAAACCATAAATATATAAACATAGGTAGCGTAAGGATCATTGATGCTAATAGATAATTAATTCCAAAGAACAAAAACACAATACTGATAATAGCAATAACTATAATTGTCTGAGCTGAGAAATATATATTTAATACGAAGTGCTCAGTGAAGTTGTAGCGCCTATCGCTAACTATGTAATATGCAAACCAAGTTGAGAATGCAGACAATGGCAGTGTGAAAATATATATAAGACCTTGATAATTGCTGGTACTCTCAAAGTCTTGATTTATAAAAGGGTTATTTTCATTGCCCGGAGCCTGAGATAATTTCGTCAAAAATTCAGAATCGATTTCTAAGGCTTCCTTGAAAAAAGTGGTCATAAGAAACACTTGTACTGCTGCAAATGTTAATGAAATAGCAAAATATTGCAAAGCGTCGATATATCCTTTGCGCATACCATTGACATAGCCGTCTATTACCTTTTCCGGTTTTTTAAAAAGATCAATAAAAGTGCGAAGAAATTTATTGTCGATAGAGATAAATTGCTCATTCACCTGTGTTGCAAGAACTTTTGGTGTTAAACGATTTCGTATCACTTTAGCACCACAGTCATCACAAAAGTTTTGTGATTCCTTCAGTGTTTTATAACAGTTTTTACAGGTCACTAAGCAAGATCTTTTTTGATTTTTGAAGTAAGCTCATCAGTGTCTTTAAACATGACAAACTCTCCGTTTTTTATGTATGAAATCTGACCAGTTTCTTCACTAACTGCAATGGCGAGGGCATCTGTTTTTTCCGTAATACCAATAGCTGCTCTATGGCGCAAACCAAAACGCTCAGGAATATTCTTTTCGTTATTAACAGGTAGAATAACACGTGTTGCTTTTACGATATTATTGTCTATTATAATTGCACCATCATGGAGAGGGCTATTTTTAAAAAAGATACTTTCTATAATAGGTTGCGAGACTAGGATGTTCATCTCGTCGCCCGTATTGGTTAAAAAGTCGAGATTATTGTTGCGCTCAATCACAATTAATGCTCCAGTATTGGTAGTGCCCATTTTGGTACACGCTTTAATGATAGCATCCACATCTGTAGTGGTTTGGTCATCGTTTTTGAGGAACTTAAAGTTTTTGAAGATCCCTTTTTTACCACCAATATTGGTAGAGCCTACAAGTAATAAAAACTTCCGGATCTCTGGTTGAAAGACCACAATAAGTGCAATAATACCCACTTTCATAAACCCATCAAAAATACTGTAAAGCATGTGCATTTGCAGGTAATCGGTAAGACGCCAAGCAAAATAAATGATAAGGATACCAATAAAGATATTAATAGCAACCGTACCTTTAACAAGTTTGTAGATGTAATAGAGTAGAATGGCGACAAGGAAAACGTCTACAAAATCTATAAATCTAAAATCCCAAAGTTGTAAGTTTTCCAAAGGTTAGTGCTTTTTGCTAATTTAAGAATTTATGTTAATAAATGAATTCATTGTTGTCAATAATGATTTTGCCATTGTTAAGTAGTGATAATTCTGATTTTATTGAAATGTAATCTTGAAAACTCATTGAATTTTTAAAGAACAATACAATTTTTGCGGAATCACCATACTCTTTTTTTATAAAATCATTGTAAGCATAATTAAAATTTTCTTTTGAAAATTGTATGTTTAAATCTATGCTCGTCGAAAAGGATATGTTCGAAAGACTGTCAATAGTCATAAGGCATAAATTTTGTTTATCTAAGAACTCTTTTTTATCGTCATTGTAAATTATATCTGTAAACTCCAAAAATCCCAAATTCCCAATACTTGTATCATTACAGGTAAAATAATTCTTGGCTTCCTCATTTTTGTGCATAGACTCTTTTTTGCGTTTATTTTGCAAGTATTGAATATGTGGAATAGCCTGTTGTAATGTTAACCGTTTGTCTACATTCACTAACCAGTTCGTTGTTCCAATTAGATTTTTTCGATTAAAAAGTGTGGAGTCTGGTTCAGTTTCATCATAAAAAATATAAGCAGGAGATACATCCAAAACTTCAGTAATATCAGCATTTTCGATTTCAGGAAGTTGTAATACGCGTTCGTTATTACAATTAAAAATCAATAGGATTAACAGTAAATAGGCGTAGGGCTTCATTTAACTTTTGGTGAGTTGGTTGAATAAGGTGACACACTCCATAGCTTCCTTCACATCATGAACACGTAATATTTTTGCTCCTTTTTGCAAGGCTACCATATGCAAAGCTGTGGTACCGTTTAAGGCTTTTTCGGAAGTTGTACCAAGTGTTTTGTATATCATTGATTTTCTTGAAACTCCAGCTAAAATTGGTTTGTCAGTGAGTTGTAATAGCTCTAGTTTATGTAATAGCTCATAATTTTGCTCAAGAGTTTTAGCAAATCCAAAACCTGGATCTATAATAATATCATTGATCTTTTCTGCATGTGCTTGGGCAATGCGTTCTGCAAAATAAAAATTAATGTCTTTTACCAAATCATCATAAGCAGTTTCCTCCTGCATGGTTTTGGGATTACCTTTCATGTGCATCATAATGTATGGTACTCCTAGTTGTCCAATTGTTTCTAGCATGTCTTCATCAAGATGTCCAGCAGAAATATCATTGATCAAAGCTGCGCCAGCTTCAATACTTATTTTGGCGACATAGCTTCTAAAGGTGTCAATGGAAATCAATGTTTCAGGAAATCGGTCCAAAATCAATTCAATAACCGGAAGTACACGCTTCAATTCTTCCGTTTCACTAACATGGTCCGCACCAGGTCTTGAGCTATAGCCACCCACGTCGATAAAGGTAGCGCCCTCATTAAGCACGGTATCAACTTGTCTTAAAATAGAGGATTCATCCTTATAGCGTCCACCATCATGAAAAGAATCTGGAGTCACATTAAGGATACCCATAACCTTGGGTGTTGAAAGGTCTATGAGTTGTCCTTTGCAGTTGATGGTCATTTCGTTGAAAACTTTAATCGTTATACTTTGAACATTAAACTATTTGAGCGAAATTTACGCAAAATAATAGCTTTAGATGCAAGATACATCAAAACAATATGATGCTGTAATTTCCAAATGCAGATCGCTTTTTGTAAATAAAATGAGTGATTACGGTAGTGCTTGGCGCATATTAAGATTACCGTCACTTACGGATCAAATTTTTATAAAAGCACAACGAATAAGAAGTCTACAGCAGAATGCTGTGAGAAAGGTCGATGAGGGTGAAGTGAGTGAATTTATTGGAATCATCAATTACTGTATCATGGCTTTAATTCAATTAGAAAAAGGCGTTGTAGAACAGCCAGATCTAAATACTGAAGAAGCTACTGAACTTTATGATGAGAAGATTGCTTTGACCAAACAATTAATGCAAGATAAAAATCACGATTATGGTGAAGCTTGGCGTGATATGCGTGTGAGTTCCTTAACGGATTTAATCTTGCAGAAGTTATTACGTGTAAAGCAAATCGAAGATAATGCAGGCAAGACGCTTGTTAGTGAGGGCATTGATGCCAATTATCAAGATATGATTAATTATGCGGTTTTTGCTTTGATTCACCTTGGTGAATCAAGTAAATAATCAAAAATCAAGGACTAAATTGCAATTGATTTTGGAAGTAAAATGTGGTCACTGAGGCTCTCGAAGTGACTATAAACATTAAGCAATGTGGCTTCGAGAGCCTCAGCCACCCAAAATAGTATGAAATACTTAGTACAAATAAGCAGAATATTCGTTGGTGTCCTTTTTATTATTTCGGGATTTATAAAGTTGAATGATCCCTTAGGGTTTTCATACAAGCTACAAGAATATTTTGGTGCAGATGTTTTGAATATGGAATTCTTAATTCCGTATGCATTATTGTTGTCTGTTTTTGTTGTGGTGTTTGAAGTTGTTTTAGGTGTGTTCCTTTTAATAGGTTACAAACCTAAGTTTACAGTATACAGTTTGTTAGCAATGATCGTGTTTTTCACATTTCTAACATTTTATTCGGCATATTTCGATAAGGTTAAAGATTGTGGTTGTTTTGGAGATGCCCTTAAACTAACACCTTGGGAAAGCTTTACCAAAGATGTGATATTATTGTTGCTTATTCTCATATTAGTTTTTGGGTTAAAATATATCAAGCCCATCTTTTCAAAATTACCAACAACCGTCGTTGCACTGTTAAGTTTTATGATATCCTTATGGTTTGGATATCATGTATTAATGCATTTACCAGCTATTGATTTTAGGGCTTACGCTATTGGAAAGAATCTCCAAGAACAAATGATAACTCCAGAAGATGCTCAAAAGCCCGTCTTGGAGTATACATGGACATTTAGTGTTAATGGCGAGGAACAGGAATTTGTGACTAATGGTAGCTATCCGAGTGTGGATGGTGAGTATGTTGGTGTAGAAACCAAAACTATTGATGAAGGTTACATTCCACCAATACAAGATTTTTCTATTGAGTCTGATGACGAGGATTTAACATCGTATTTCTTAGAGAAAGAACACCTTATCATAATAGCTATGTATAACATCTCTTCAGCAGAAGCGGATGGTGTTGCTAAACTTAAGACATTTACTGATGAAGCCATTAAAAAGGGATATACCGTTATTGGGTTAACATCTTCCGGTCAAGATGAAAAACAACAGGTGAAGTCGGACTACAACTTAATTTTTGATTTTTACCTCTGTGATGAGAAAGTCGTTAAGACCATTGTCCGCGCTAGTCCTGGAATTGTACTTTTGGAAAAAGGAACAGTGGTTAATAAAGCACATTGGAATGATATTGAAAGCATAGATTTGAGCCAGATTGAAAATTCTAATGAAGAAAGCGTTAATGATTTTGAGCAACAAGTTGTGCTATCTTTTGCCAATGAGTCTCTTTATGAAACTGATTATGAAAAGAATCTATATAGAGCTTCAGAATATTATCTAAATAAGCTAAATATCCCAGATTCGATATTGTTAAAGTTAGTTCCTGATAATTATAAAGATTTTGGTTTTTATTATGCTACAACTGGTCCTGAACATAAATTGGCAAAAACGGGTTTTTTTTATGAAACAACAGACTTGATTTTTGAGAAGGTTATTTCGGAAAAAGATGAGGTTTTTTACACGCCCAGTATAAAATTATCAAGTTTCGCAGATGGAGAATATGCTGAAGGCTTTTTTGAAAAGTTAGAACTTATTATTAAAAGTGATACAGAAAGATTTTGTGAATCCATTATTGGAAAAGAGTTTGCGAAAAACAATCCAATCAAATATTATTCAGAAGAATATAATTGTAAAGTAGAATAATTAAATAATTGAATTCTGATAAATTATTTACTAAATAAAATCTTCTATGCCTTCATCACATTATTTGGTGTTGTTACGGTTATTTTCTTTTTGTTCAATAAACTTGGAGACCCTACAAAAATGATGCTTGGGCAGAATCAAACCGCTGAGCAAGTCGAGGTTCTAAAAGTGAAGTATGGATTTGATAAACCACTTGGCACTCAATTTTTGTATTATTTGAACGATTTGTCGCCCATTTCATTCCATTCTAATACTTCAGAAGATTACACTCATTTAAGCCCTAATAAGTATAATGCTGCTAAATTGTTCACCATTGGCAATACAACGACCGTTGTTAAGACCCCTTATTTAAGGGAGTCGTTTACGAAACAGGGAAAAAAGGTTACAGAGATTATTGGTGAAACTATTCCTAACACGTTTGTTTTAGCAGTTTCTGCAATAATCATTGCTATTTTTATTGGTATCATATTCGGAATTATTTCAGCCTTATATAAAGATACTTGGGTAGATAAAACCATTCAGATATTAAGTACGTTTGGCATGAGTGTACCATCGTTTTTTAGTGCCATATTATTTGCATGGTTGTTTGGATTTGTATTGCATAAATACACGAATCTAGAAATGACAGGTAGTCTATATGAATTAGATGACTTTGGTGAGAAAATGACCATTAAATGGAAGAACTTAATACTTCCAGCTATAGTTTTGGGTATTCGTCCCCTAGCCGTAGTTATTCAATTAATGCGAAATTCTTTGTTGGAAGTCATGAATCAAGATTTTATAAGAACGGCTAGAGCAAAAGGTTTAAGCGAATATCAAGTGATTAAAAATCACGCAGTAAAGAACGCTCTAAATCCTGTTGTTACTGCAATTTCAGGTTGGTTTGCATCCATGTTGGCAGGTGCTGTGTTTGTAGAATACATTTTCGGTTGGAATGGCTTGGGGAAAGAAATCGTCAACGCCTTAAATACTTTGGATCTACCAGTAATTATGGGGGCGGTTTTGGTAATTGCCATAGTTTTTATCACAATCAATATTTTGGTTGATTTGGTTTATGCTTGGTTGGACCCAAGAGTAAAACTAGCCTAGTAATAAGATGATAATTATCAACAGCCTTTGTCCTTTAATATCTTATTTTTGTAACCTTAATATAAAGTAGAATTCAATTCATCATAACATGAGAAAACATATAGTCGCTGGTAACTGGAAAATGAATAACGGTCTGATTCAGACAGAGTCATTAATTGTGGAATTAAAAAAGCAAACCAAAACTTCAGATGCTGAGGTTATGATTGCACCAACATTTACAAATCTATGGCATGCTTTTGAATCTACGAGACAAGATGATATCGAAGTGGTGGCGCAGAATATGCACTTTGCAGAAAAGGGTGCTTACACAGGTGAAGTGAGTGCGGGCATGCTGAAAAGTCTAGGAATCAAAACTGTAATTCTAGGACATAGCGAGCGACGTGCTTATTTTAATGAGACGGATGAGTCACTGGCAAAAAAAGTAGATGCAGCTTTGGCAAATGACATGCGGGTAATTTTTTGCTTTGGCGAGGAACTTTCTGATCGAAAGGCAGGTAATGAAGAAGCTGTTGTAGAAAACCAGATTAAAAATGCATTATTTCATTTAGGAGCTGATGCTTTTAAAAGTATCGTTTTGGCATACGAACCCGTTTGGGCAATTGGTACAGGAGAAACTGCATCACCTGAACAAGCACAAGATATGCACGCGTTTATCAGAAGAACTTTAGCTACTAAATACGGAAGCGAAATTGCTGATTCAGTATCTATTCTTTATGGAGGAAGTGTAAAACCAAATAATGCCAAAGAAATTTTTGGTAAGCCAGATGTAGATGGTGGACTTATTGGTGGAGCATCTCTAAAAGCGGAGGATTTTTTTGCTATAGTCAACGCATTTTAAAAATAACGTCATTGCGAAGATTTGCTTGAGCAAATTTGTGGCAATCTTTTACTTCATTACTTTCGCTCTAAGGGTATTCCCTGATTTTTCATAAATCGAGGAATGCCCTTAACTATTTCATCTTATTTCAAATTAGCTTGCAGCTACTAATTATAAATTGATTTATATGAAATCTTTTCCAAAAATTGCAATGTTGGTCTTAGTGCTATTACTCTTTAACTGTAGCAATGATGATAATTCAGGAAATTCAGAGACAGAATTTTCACCCGAAATGTTAGATGGTACCTGGCGCATTAGTTTCTTTTCAGATGAAAATAGCAATCGCACATCAGAATTTAATGGTTATGAGTTTACATTCGATGTTGAGGAAGAAAGCGCCGTTGTAGCTTATGGAGGTAATTCCCAAACTACTTTGGTTGAAGTATTTCAGGATATTATCAATAATGAAAGCGCTTGGATAGTTTATACCGATTTTGATCTCGATGATCTTGGAGATGCCGAATTAAGTGATCTTGTGGAGGATTGGATTGTGACTAATGTCAACGACAATGCCACTGTTATAGAATTCGAAGAGTTATATAGTAATAGTCTGCCTGAAATATTGCATCTGGCTAAAATTTCAGATTAAAAATACTATCTTTAAATGGCTGTAAATCAATTCTATTGAAAAGATATATAACTCTATCAATACTCCTTATACATTATTTTTTCAGTTATGCGCAAAATAAGACTGATGAATATGTCAAAATCATAGATGATTTAGTGGCTAATAAATTAATTAGTTACGATACAATCCACGAAACTCTCAAGACATTTGAGAATGATACTGTAAAGATGAATTACCTCATCAAAAAAAGTAGAGAGGTTAATTACTTATTAGGAATTAGTTATGGTTTACATGGAAAAGGTATGTACTATGCAAATAGACGTATTTATAAAAACGCTTCTGTTATTCATGAGGAAGGACTCGCAATAGCAAGGCAAGCTAAAAATCCCATTCTTCAGATATTGCATTTAAACAAACTTGGCGCATTAAATAAAAGAACAGAAAAAGTAAGAACTGCTATCGACTACTATCTTAGGTCGCTTGAAATTGCTGAAAACACTACAGATTCGTCGTATTATTTTCAAGCCAATCTAGGACGGACTAAAAATAGTATAGGTAGTATTTATATGATTTTACAGCAATACGAAAAAAGTATAGATTATTTTAATGAAGCTATATCGATACATCAAAAACTTAATAATACGCATCGACTTGCAGTAAATAATCAAAATATTGGTGTGGCTTATGAAGAGATGGGTTTTTTAGATAAAGCTTTTGAATATTATGAAAAAGCCTTGGATTACGATGAGCAATTGGACTCAGATTTTGGGAGGATAATTTCCAAAAACAGTATGGCGCAAATATTAATTAAAAAAGGAAATTATGCTCTTGCAGAAAACTTAATTGAACCTTTAATACCAAGGATAAGGAAGACTGAATATCCTTTACATATATCGTCAGTTATTATAAATTATGGTTGGGTAAATTTAGAATTAGGGAATTTAGAGATTGCTACACAATATATAAATGAAGCTATAAAGATTTCAGAAGAGTATAATCTACAAAGGAATTTGGTTAAGGGTTATACCTTGTTATCTGATTTAGAATTAAAGAAACAAAATCCTATAAAGGCATTAAACCATTTTAAGACTGCAAAAAAGCAGAATGATAAAGTTATTAATGATCAAAATAATAAGTATTTAAATGATTTAAGTTTTAAATATGATACAGAAATAAAGAATAATAAGATTAATAGGTTGGCAAGTGAAAATAAAATTGTTAATCTAAAATTAAAGCAGAATAGAAAATTGATATACATAATATCCATAGCTGCGTTTTTAACTTTGTTAGGTTTTTATATAGCTTTTGTGCAAAGACAAAGACATAAAAATCAAGAAATTTTAAGTTTAAAAAGAGGACAACAAGTAAAAACCTTGGAGTTGCTTATGGAGGGCGAAGAAAAAGAACGCTTCCGAATTGCAAAAGAATTACATGATGGCGTTAATGTAGATTTATCGGCGATAAAATATAAGCTAACCTCATTGCTCGAGAAAAACAATGAAGTCATTAATGAAGCTGTCATCATGATTGATAAATCTTGTGAACAGGTTCGAGCGATTTCTCATAATTTGGTGCCACCGGCACTCAAGAATTTTAGTTTAGTAGAAGCATTAGATGATTATTGTAGTACTACAAATGCCATTCACGATTCCAAAGTGTCATTTCAAACTTTAGGAACTGTTATTGATCTATCTAAAAAAGTAGAAGTAAATATTTTCAGGATTGTACAAGAATTAGTAAACAATAGCATAAAACATGCTGATGCATCAGAGATCGTTGTGCAAATAAGCTATCAAAGTGATACCATTCAGTTGACGGTTGAAGATAACGGAAAAGGCTTCGCAACGAATGCAGAGGAGAGTGACGGTATAGGTTTGAAAAATGTAAAATCGAGAGTGTCTTATTTAAATGCTAAAGTGGATGTGACTTCGGATGATAAAGGCACATCTTTCGTTATAGATATCAATACAAATACATTGGCATGATAACTAAAATTGCAATAACTGATGATCATAACATGGTATTACAAGGGATACAATCCATGCTCAGTGATACTAAGGAAATTAAAATTGTAGGGCTTTACAATAATGGTTCAGAAACTTTAAATGGAGTAGTAAAAGATGAGCCAGATATTTTGCTGCTAGATATTAATTTACCTGACATTAATGGTATAGATTTATGTAAAGCACTTAAAAAAGCTAACCCAATTCTAAAAATCATAGCGCTTTCCAATTATGACGAAGTATCTTTTATAAAGCGCATGCTAAATGCAGGAGCCGATGGCTATCTATTAAAAAATACAGATAAACTCGAATTATTGACAGCTTTTAAAACGGTACTTAACGATGAGCAATACTTGCAGCGCGATATCGAAAAAAAATTACTCAATCAATCCATTGGTAAAAAGACCACTAACAATCTCTTGATAAAGTTAACCAGGCGCGAAAAAGAAGTGCTTGAAGCCATTGCAGAAGAACTAACTACACAAGAAATTTCTGAAAAACTCTTCATTAGTCATAAAACTGTCGAAACCCACCGTATGAATATTATGAGTAAGCTTGGTGCAAAAAATAGTGTGGGAATAATAAAAACAGCAATAGAAAATAATTTGCTTTAATTCTTCAATTTCATTCAACGAACTTTTGCAAAGCTGAACTAAGGGTATTCCCTTAATTTTTAAATATCAGTAATTGCCCTGACCTAATTATCTAGTAATGTAACGAACTTGCTATAAACTTAAATAAGGGCGTTATGAATCAATATTTACTTTTAATACTACTAAATTTTTCTGTCCATTTATCGTATGCCCAAGGCTGGGGACAAATACAAAAAATTGTTCCAGATGATAGATTTGCAGGACAACAATTTGGGGCAACTGTTGCTGTAGATGGTAATTATGCCGTCGTAGGCGTATTGGCAAGTAATTTTGCAGATTCAGCTTATGTCTATGAAAATGATGGCAATGGCAATTGGCTGCAATTGCAAAAACTAGAAAGCCCAGACCCAAATCAATTTGATCATTTTGGAACTCAAGTAGCTATTTCTGGTGATTATATTTTAGTTGGTGCATGGGGTGATAATGAGGATCCTAGTAATTCAAATTATATTCAAAGTGCTGGGGCTGCATATATTTTTAAAAAACAAGCATCTAATCTTTTCGATTTTGAGCAAAAAATTGTGGCATCAAATCGTGAAGTGAATAATCATTTTGGGTATACACTCGCTTTAAAAAATAATTACGCAATTGTAGGGGCTTTGAGAGACGCTTACGATGTTGATGGAAATAATTTTTTAGCGAATGCTGGTGCTGCATTTATTTTTGAACGTGATGGAAGTGGGGTCTGGAATGAAGTCCAAAAAATTGTGGCTTCAGATAGAGCTACTGATGATTATTTTGCTGGTGATGGTGTATCAATAGATGGGAATTATGTAATAATAGGAGCGAAATTTGAAGATGAAGATGCTTTGGGAATGAACACACTTAATGCAGCCGGTTCGGCTTATATTTTTGAACGCGATGGAAGTGGGTCTTGGAATGAAGTTCAAAAAATTGTGGCGTCAAATAGACAAGGTAGTGAGCTGTTTGGAAGTGATGTTTCAATAAGTGGTAGTTGTTTAGTTATTGGTGCAGAACAAGGAAATGTGGCTGCAGGATATTCAGGTTCGACTTATATTTTTGAGAGAGACGCAACAGGTACTTGGAATGAGACACAAGAGATTGTGGCATCACACGTGGCATCAATAGATAAATTTGGAAAATCTGTGGCATTTGATGGGAGTCACATTTTAGTTGGAGCGTATTTAAAAGACATAGGGAGTCCTGGAGATGATGGCGCTGCGTTTATGTTTGAGAAAGATGGCGCGGGTGCATGGAATCTAGTTGCAGAGATGTATTATAATGAAGCTAGTACTAGTGATTATTTTGGTTACGATGTTGCAGTAAGTGGAGATTATGCCATAGTTGGCGCTTATAGTGAAGATGAAGATGAAGCGGGAATGAATACGCTAAGTTCTGCTGGTTCCATTTTTATTTTTGATGCTAATGAACCTAATATCTTAGATCCAATAAGCACATTAAACATAGTTGAACATACTTTTACTACAAACTTTAAAGTATTCCCTAATCCTAATCAAGGAAATTTTACCATTGACTTCGGTAAATCTTATAATCAAATCGATATTTCTATTACCAATAATCTAGGTCAAGAAATTCTAAAAGAAAAGCATAATGATTCTAGTAAAGTCATAATCAATTTAATGATAAATAGCGGAGTTTATTTTGTTAATATCACAACAGGTGAAGGCGAATTAGCCGTAATCAAAATACTAAAACAATAAACCATGAAAAAAATATTACTATTCGCATTAATAAATTTAACATTAATACAATTGCAAGCCCAAGGTTGGGGGCAAACACAAAAAATCACGCCAGATGACAGAGCTTTAGCAGATGAGTTTGGTTGGTCTGTGGTTGTACAAGGAGATATTGCTGCTGTTGGAGCTAAATCTGTAGACTTCAATACTAGTGATAGAGGTGCCGTGTATATGTATGAAAAAGATGCTTCTAATAATTGGATACAGACTCAAAAACTATTTAATTCAGATGCGAGGCAGTTTGATCGTTTTGGTCAATCCATTGATATAGATGGAGATATAATGATTATTGGAGCTAGAAGCCAGGATTATGACGAAAATGGAGGCGGTATGTTCTACGATTCAGGCGGAGCCGCTTATATTTTTGAAAAAGACGCAACGGGTAATTGGAGTGAAATACAAAAGCTAGTATCTTCAGATAGAGGCGCAACATTTCAACCACTTTTAGGGGAAACAGTTGCTATTAGTGGTGATTACGCTGTCGTAAATGCACCAAGAGAAGTTAAGGGTCTTACGGGACAACCAGATTTAACCAATGCAGGTGCTTGCTATATTTTTGAACGTGATGGCAATGGTGTTTGGAGCGAAGTGCAAAAAATTGTACCAAGTCAGCGATATGCTCAAGATCAATTTGGAGATTTTTCGTTAGCCATTTCGGGTAACACCATTGCAGTAGGTTCGTTTCGTCATGATTTTGATGTTAATGAACAAAATGAAGTGTTAAGTGCTGGGGCAGTGTATATTTTTGAACGTGATACCAATGGTGTATGGAGCGAAACACAAAAAATTGAGGATGCCAATAGAGAGCAAGGTGAGTGGTTTGGTAAATCTGTAGCTTTAGAAGGCGATTTGTTAATGGTCGGTGTGGCTCAAGATTATTTTCAAGGCAATGGAAATGCACAATATGGAGCGGTACATGTTTTTGAACGTGATGTTACAGGTGTATATAATAATATACAGGTTATAACGCCTAATGCGCAAAATTTTCAGTCGCGATTTGGACATTCTATTGATGTAGAAGGTGATAAAATGATTGTAGGCGCTTATTTGATGGATATAGGTTCTGTCGCTTTTGGCGGTGCTGCCTTTATGTTTGAAAAAGATGTTAATGGTATTTGGAACCAAACTGCAGAGATGTATGATCCTAATGTTAACTCTGGTGATGATTTCGGCTATAATGTAGCGGTTAGTGGTGATTTTGCATTTGTGGGAGCTTATGATCAAGATGAGGATTTTGAGGGTTTAAATCCATTAGCCATAGCAGGAGCAGCTTATGTTTTTGATGTTAATGAGCCTAATACTTTAGCGTCTTTAAGTACACTAAGTATTGTTGATAATATTTATGAATTTACTGTAAAGGCTTATCCTAATCCTACAGAAAGTATATTGAATTTAGATTTTGGCAATTACTCACAAGGCATAAATGTTTCAGTATATACAACTTTAGGGCAAAAAGTGTTTTCTGCAGGCTATACCAACTCAAGAACCATTCAGTTAGACATTCAAAATCAACCAAAGGGCCTGTATTTAGTAGAGGTAAAAACGGAAAGTAATGCATCTTCAATTTTAAAAGTGGTGAAGCATTAGATTGAAGAAATTACATGTAACTTTGTGCAAAATAGGTTACATGTCAAATTCCATTTACATCGGCTACGATTTTAAAGTAGAGCCGCTTCAGCCAGCCACCGAGATACTAATTGCAGAATTGGGCTATGCAGGTTTTGAGAGTTTTGTTGAAAATAATGAAGGCATCACCGCATACATTCAAAAAGACGATTGGAATGCTTTTATCCTAGAAGATATTCATGTTTTAACTTCAGACGAATTTAAAATTACGTATGAGTTCAATGAAATTGAGCAAACCAATTGGAATGAAGAATGGGAGAAGAACTTTAAACCTATTATTGTTGATGGCCTTGTTACCGTTAGAGCACCATTCCATGATAAACCAAACACTAAATATGATATAATCATTGAGCCTAAAATGAGCTTTGGTACAGGTCATCATGAAACTACACATATGATGATACAGCATATTCTCAAAAATGATTTTAATAATAAATCAGTTCTGGATATGGGTTGCGGAACAGGAGTTTTGGCGATTCTTGCCGAAAAAGTAGGAGCTACAAAATTAGATGCTATAGATATTGATAATTGGTGCTATGTCAATAGTCTGGAAAATGTAGAGCGCAATAACTGTAGCTCTATTTCTGTTTACGAAGGCGATGGCTCATTATTAGAGCATCAGAAGTACGATATCATAATTGCCAATATCAATAGAAATATTCTTTTAGAGGATATCCCCCGTTATGCTAAACATCTAAATCCTGATGGTCTACTTTTTTTAAGCGGTTTTTATGAAGATGATTTAGATTTGATAAATTCTAAATGTCAAGAAAATAGCCTGTTTTTTAAGTCTAGCATCACAAAAAACAGATGGGTGTCCTCTGTTTATGAAATTAAATAATGTTCAATAAAAAAATCTTTTTTATAAACATTATTCATTTTTTATCTTAAAAAGTATTAAAAAAATGAAAAATTGTGGTTTTTCCGTAATCCATTTTCATTTTTCAGCCGTATATTTATTGAAAATAATATTATTTTAAATGTAGTTTTTTTAGTAGGTCTTTTTATACGACTTGCGTTAAATTTCTACGCCCTTGTTTACGTAAGCTATTCAAAACAAATCATTAATTTAACACATTTAAAATGAAACATGTAACAAAATATTTAATCTACACTTTAGCAGTATTCGGTCTTATTTTTACGGCCTGTCAAAAAGAAGATGTCCAAGACGACGTTTCTAGTTTTGATGAAGATATTACTATTAATATGAATAAATTAGGTGATAGAACTCTTGTCACCGATACCAAGTTATTAAAAGGAATTAGATCATTGGATCTTGATGTTGGGATAGTGTCGGTTGGAGATTTTCACTTGCCAGACGGAACGGTCGAAGAACGTATTTATATTGGAAGTGATATTTCCTTTACTAGAGATGAGCTGGACGCTTTAATTCAAGTTCGCTCAGTGACTCCAAAGCAATATAGAACCTTTAATTTGGTAACAGGAAGTAATCAAACTATTAATATTTTGGGTTACACAGGAGGTAGTCAAGCATTATCCAATAAAGCTAGGACAGCTCTAACTAGAGCAGTTGCTAACTACAACAACATTAGCAATATGACTTTGCAGTTTAATTTAACGTTTGGTACAGCGTATCAAGCCGCAGACATGGTCGTATATGATAATTCTGTAAATACTCCAGGTGGTACTGGTGGTGTTGCAGGTTTCCCAAATTCTAGTGGACAACCAAATAAATTTGTTCAGATCTATGGTATAGAGCAATTCTCTACCAACGTGAACGAACATGTCATTACTCATGAAATAGGACACTCCATCGGTTTTCGTCATTCCGATTGGTTCGATCGTTTAAGTTGTCCTGCTTCTTCACAGGGTAATGAAGGTACAGGGTCTGATGGTGCCGTACATATTACTGGTACGCCAACAGGAAGAGATTTAAGTTCTGTTATGCAAGCTTGTTTTTCTACTAGTGTAAGTGGAAACTTTAACGGGAATGATGTTACAGCGTTACGAGCCATGTATCCTGCGAATACGAGCCCTTGTGCGGGTGTTCCTGCATGGCAAAGTGGTGTAAGCTATCCTATTGGTGCGCGCGTAACCTATTTTGGTAATCTTTATGAGCGTGTTTCTGGGGGTTGGACTTTTATAGGGCCTTGCTAGGAATTCTATAGACCATAGTCTAACTTTATTACTCTAAAAATGGGTTGTTTAATTTTAATTAAACAACCCATTTGCTGTTTATAGATTAAAAGCCTCAATCACAAGTTTTTTCTTGTGGCTTATGAAAGAATTCCGGCACTATTTAATTAGAAAAATTTAACATAATTAGAATGCCATTATGGTGTTCTTTTTCGTTTTAGTAACAAATATTTTTTTAATTTAGCTTAAATACCCGGTCACAATGAGCATTAAGGAAAAACAATCCGAAGAGTTACTTCTAAAGGAAGAAGTCATCAAACAAAATGAAATTGTGTTGTTTAATGACGATGTTAATACATTTGATCATGTTATTGATACACTTATTTATGCTTGTGATCATGTTCCTGAACAAGCCGAACAATGCGCTATAATTGTCCATTATAAGGGAAAGTGCACAGTGAAAACAGGGTCTTATGACGATTTAAAACCAAGATGCTCCAAGCTTCTTGAAGCTGGACTAAGTGCAGAAATAGTATAACTATAAAATCCCGCTTTTGAGGGATTTTTTATTTTGTTATTCTACCAATAGCACAGCTCACAAAAGACTTCGCCTTTTTAGGTAGAGAATTTGCTTCCCCTTTTACAGGATATCCCAAATCAGATAGTTTCTTTTTTGCAGCTTCAAATTCAGGCGTTGTAGCGTAACTAAAGCTTACTTCACCAGTTTCATTATCTACAGTCACATCAGAAATACCGTTCAATTTTGATAATTGCGTAATTATGGTATTGGCACAACCTCCGCATTTAAGATTCTGTATTCTTAGTGCTTTTGTCATAAATCAGCTTTTGATTTTGCAAGTGCTAATACCAAATACCCTATAAAGTGGGCAAAAGTTAATAAGACTTGTAATTAATAAAATTATTGCTATACCCATTAAGACATAAGCCAAAGTTTCTTCGATAATATTGAAATAATAGAGTAATGCTACAACTACAGCAATTAAAATTCGTATAGCTTTATCGGTGTTGTTCATATTCTTTTTCATGATAATTTTTTTTATAATGTTGAAGGACAAACAAAATCGGTTGTCGGTAAGTCCGTTTTTTTGATGGCTCCAAATCCACCAGCAATATCAATAAGGTTATCAAATCCTCTAGCTTTTAAAATCGAGGCTGCAATAACAGAACGGTAGCCACCTGCACAATGTACATAATACGTTTTGTACTTGTCAACTTCGTTCATTTTTTCATTGATAAAATCTAAGGAAAAATGCTGTGCATTTTCTAGATGAGTCGATTGAAATTCTCCATCCTTACGCACATCCAGAATATTAAGATGCTCTTTTTTAGCCCGACTTGCAAATTCTATAGCAGATATAGATTCCAAAGTTTCAATGTCTTTTCCCGCTGTCTTCCAGGCTTCCATGCCACCTTCGAGATAACCCAAGGTATTGTCATAACCTACTCGAGATAGCCTGGTAACGGCTTCTGAAGATTTCCCCTCAGGAACAACTAAGATGATAGGTTGCTTAATGTCCGTAATTAATGCACCAACCCATGGAGCGAACTGTCCGTTTAATCCAATAAATATAGAGTTAGGAATATGACCTGTTATGTATTCTGCTTGCGATCTTACATCTAGTACTAAGGCTGATTCGTGATTTGCTAAGGCTTCAAATTCTTCGGGATTTAGTGGCACATCTCCTGTTTTTAAAACGGTATCAAAGGTGTCATAACCCATTTTATTCAACATGGCATTCTTAGCAAAGTATTGTGGAG
Source organism: Winogradskyella flava (assembly GCF_014243395.1). Lineage (GTDB taxonomy): Bacteria > Bacteroidota > Bacteroidia > Flavobacteriales > Flavobacteriaceae > Winogradskyella > Winogradskyella flava. The sequence goes on from NZ_JACLCP010000003.1 coordinate 29,029, forward strand.
GAGGCGCAATACCGTCTAGTACTTCTTTTACAAATTCAGCTTTCGTCATATCTTCACGTAAAGCATAGTTGGTTTTCTTTTGTTCACCTAGAATACCAACTGTCTCTTTGCTAAGGTTCTTTCCGCATGCAGAACCAGCACCATGTGCAGGATATACAATCACATTATCCGCTAAAGGCATTATCTTATTTCTAAGCGAATCGAATAACATTTTGGCTAAATCCTCTTTTGTTAAGTCGGATTTTATAGCTAAATCGGGTCGTCCTACATCTCCTAAAAATAAAGTGTCACCAGAGAAAATAGCATAGTCTTTGCCTGTTTCATCTTTTAATAAATAAGTCGCAGATTCTAGGGTATGACCTGGTGTGTGTAACACCTTTATGGTTAATTTTCCTAATTTTAATTCTTCACCATCTGTTGCTGAATATATATCGTAATCTGTTGCGGCTCCAGGTCCAAAAACTATTGTGGCTCCTGTTTTCTTAGCTAAATCTACATGGCCAGAAACAAAATCTGCATGGAAATGGGTTTCTAAAATATACTTAATTTCCGCGTTATTGGCCTTTGCCTTTTCAATGTATTGTTGTGTTTCCCTGAGAGGATCAATTATAGCCACCTCACCTTCAGATTCTATGTAATACGCACCTTGTGCTAAACATCCTGTATATAATTGTTCTATTTTCATTATTTATTATTTAATCTTATGCAAATTTACTAAACTTCATTTTTCGGAATGTGACTTTTATCACAAAGCTTTAAAACAGTGTACTTTATCCATTACTTTTTCTATTGATTATTTTACTAATACAACCAAACTAAAATCAGTGCTCAGCGATAAACTGGGATACAAGTAAATTTCATTTTAATGTGGTAATTTCTCTCTTAACAGTCCATAGACAAAAGTACCTAAAAGCGCAGCTGCTATTACTATCAAGATTGATAACGCTCCTGTTCCTATTAATATGTACATGGGCCCAGGACAAGCTCCTGCTAAAGCCCAACCTAATCCGAAAATACTTCCTCCTATAATGTAACGTTTAAAGCCACGTTCTTTTAATGGAACCTTTATATAGGAGTTTTCTGTTGTTTTGAGCTTTAATACTCTCGCAAGCGTAAGTAAAAATATTCCTGTAACCACTGCTGAGCCAATAATGCCATACATGTGAAATGATTGGAACTTAAACATTTCAAAAATGCGATACCATGAAACAGCTTCGGATTTCACCAAAATAATCCCAAAGAAAATACCAACTAAAAAGAACTTAATATACTTTCCCATATTAAAATAGTATTGGATAAATAAGATGTACCATAATTAAACCACCAATAAAAAAGCCGATGATGGCGATGAGTGACGGCAATTGCAGGCTACTGAGACCTGTAATGCCGTGACCAGATGTACAACCACCAGCATAGCGCGTACCAAAACCAACTAAGAAGCCACCCATAAGCAATATTAAAAAACCTTTAAAGCTAAAAACTGCATCCCAACTGAATAGTTCTGGAGGTAATAAACTTTGCCCTGCATTATTAAAGCCTAAGGCTTCTAAATCGTTAATTGTATTTTGACTTAAGTCTATATTTATAGGGTTGGATAAAAAATTATGGGCAATAAATCCACCCAAAACAGCGCCTAATACAACAATTAAGTTCCATTTTTGGCTTCGCCAATTAAAATTGAAAAACTCGGCACGTTTACCTGCGCCTCCAATAGTACAAAGCGTTCTTAGATTTGAAGACATTCCAAATGTTCTGCCAAAATAAAGTAGAAGAAACATAACTAGGGCTATGCAAGGACCAGAGATATACCATGGCCAAGGTTGTAAAATGTATTCCATAGTTTTTATTTGATGCAAAAATAGCAGTATAGATATGAGTTTATGTTACAAAAGTTACTAAAACTTTAAAACAACAATTCTATTTCTTCCCAATTGGATTTTACTTTCTTTTTCTAATTGTTTTAAAAGTCTGGAAATGACGACTCGGGATGTGTGTAAATCTTCTGCAATTTCTTGATGGGTAACTTTTAGCGTGGTAGATCCAGATAGTTTAACATGGTTAGTGAGGTACTTGAATAAGCGCTCATCCATTTTCATAAATGCAAGTGTGTCAATGGTTTCAAGCATCTCGTCGAAGCGATCTTGATAGCTTTGTAGTATAAAGTTTCTCCAACTCTCATTGGTATTGAACCATGCTCTCATGTTGATAATAGGTATCATTATAACCGTGGCATCCTCATCTGCTATTGCTCTGATTTTGCTTTTGGATTTTGCCATACAACAAGTCAGGGACATGGCACAAGTATCACCAGTCTCTAACACATAGAGTAATAATTCATTACCGTCATTGTCTTCTCTTAGAACTTTTATATTTCCATTGATCAAAAGTGGGATGTGGTTTAAGTCCTGTCCTATGTCAATAATAATATCGTGCTTTTTAAAAGACTTTATGATTGCAACTTTGGCAATATCGTTTATAATCTCTTTATCGAATAGGTAATCAAAGGGATGGAGTAGCTTTTCTATAACCATGAATCAAAAATAACAATTAGAATTTTGAAATAAATAGTTTGGTTGTTTTTTAATAAATGTCTTATATTTGCACCCACTTTAAAAAGGCCTCGTGGCGCAACTGAATAGCGCATCTGATTACGGCTCAGAAGGTTACAGGTTTGAATCCTGTCGAGGTCACTATTGACGTAAAACCTGCAATTTTTTGCAGGTTTTTTTATTTAAAAATATTGGATTACTTAAAAAATTTCTTAAAATAATGGCTCAGGTGTCAGTTTTTATGTTTTACATTTTAGAATGCAAATTTGCTGATGTTCTTTTTGATCTTCAATATGAAATTTTAAGACTCCAAATAGACTTATAAAGGCCAGAACACAATATAATTGTTATAATAATGGGTCTATTTTTTGGTTATAATAAGTATTCAATGTTAGACACCAAACATTTTAATCGTCATTGACGCTAATAGTGGGTTCGTAACAGGCAACTAAGCTAGAAAAAGAAAATTTGGGCCCCAGGCTATAGAATAAATCGAGTTTTTGTTTAAACTTGAAATTTAAACTCGGCGAAATTAGGATGAATTTTATTATTAAATTTTTGTTGCATTCCTTGATATAGTTACCTTTTTCTTAACTACTGATCCCTTACGCATTCTTTCATCAGAAGGTTGTGCTCCACCAACTGAAATTTCATATGCTCCAGGTTGGATAATTTTTTCACCTTTCATGTTCACAACACTTAATTGTTCTTTGTCAATTTCAAAAGTTAAGATTTTCTTTTCACCAGGTTTGAAGAAAAGCCTTTCAAAAGCTGCTAAAGTTTTATGTGGATTGAAAGTATCTGCATTTGGATTCTGTATATATAACTGTACAACCTCTTCGCCATCTAAAGCGCCTACATTTTCAACTTCGACCTCTACAGTGAAATTATTTCCTGATTCAATGGTGTTAGGGATTTTTAAGTTGCTGTATTTGAAATTGGTATAGCTAAGTCCATAACCAAACTCATACAAAGGTGTTCCTTTAAAATAACGATACGTTTTTCCAGACATGTCGTAATTACTGAAAGCCGGTATATCGTTGATGTCCTTATAGAAAGTTACGGGTAATCTTCCTGCTGGATTATAATCACCAAAAATAACATCCGCTATTGCGGTTCCACCAGCTTGTCCAGGATACCATGCTTCTATTATGGCAGGAATGTTCTCATTTTCCCAGTTAATTGAAAGCGCACTACCATTTAACAATACTAGAATTGTTGGTTTACCTAAAGCTTGGATTTTTTTAATTAATTGAGCTTGTGTTTTAGGTAATTTTGTGTTTACACGATCGCCGCCTGAGAAACCATCAACTTTGACTTTCATTTCCTCCCCTTCTAATAGTGGACTAATTCCCATGCATAAAATTACGGCATCAGCATTCTTGGCAATAGTTAGGGCTTCTTCCCCTAAGTTCTCTTTAGGAGACTCCCATAATAAGCGCATAATAGAATGTTCAGTATTATCTTGAATACACTCAAATCGTATATCATAATTTTTACCTGCTTCAAGTTTTACGTATTCGTAAATCTTTTTAGGATGATGTACATCGTCTCGACTCATTAATAATCTACCGTCTAGATACATCTTCATTGAAGAAAAAGCTTCACCTCCAAGTGCATAATTACCTGTTTGATCAACAGAAAGCACTCCCGTCCATCGTACAGAGTATTTGTCATAACCCATATCATCAAAAGGTGGTTTATTGCCCCAAGTAAAATCTACAATTTCATCTATTCTTTTATGTTTAGGGTCACCTTTAAAATCAATATTGTCATAATACTCAGCACTAAGGCCTTTGATCTTCTTAGAATCATCTGTAAACAATACTGAGTTTGGTATAGCTTCAAATACGGGAAGCCCTTCTGCTAGTTTACACCCAACAGCATATGATACCTCTGCATTAGGTAATTTTTGTTGAATACCTTTTAGCGGAGTGATAGGTTCTGTTGGATAACCATTATAATTGCCTAATAAAACTTCTAAATCATTGGCATTTGACCCGATTACCGCAATTTTTTTAATCCTATTTTTATCTAGAGGCAGTGTATTGTTTTCGTTCTTTAAAAGGACCATGGATTTTCGTGCAGTCTCTAGGGCGGCAAGCCTATGTTTTTCAGAATCGACTACATCATAAGGTATGTTTTCATATTTAACTGCTCCTTCTGGTGCAAAAAGACCTAGTTTTAATCGAGCTACAATTAATCGTTCTAAAGAAACATTAAGCTCTTCTTCCGTGATAAGACCATCTTTTACTGCCGCTACCAGTGAAGGATAAGAATCGCCGCAATTTAAATCCGTTCCGGCTTTTACTGCTATTGCTGAGGCTTCTTTGGCGTCGTCACTAATTTCATGAGCACCTTTGTCATAAAAATCTTTTATGGCCCAACAATCAGAAACAATGTATCCATTGAATCCCCAATCATTGCGCAGTAGATCGTTTAATTCTTGATTACCACAACACGGTTGACCATTGTAACTATTGTATGCGCACATTATTGAATAAACACCAGCCTGTTTGACTACTTTTTCAAAATGTGGACTATAAGTATTCAAGAAGTCCTGTGCACTGGGTACTGCATTAAACCGATGACGATCAATTTCTGGACCACTATGAACAGCAAAGTGTTTTGCGGTTGCTACAAGCTTTAAATAATTAGGATCATCCCCTTGAAGTCCCTTAATAAAGCGAACAGCTAATTCGCCTGCTAGGTAAGGATCTTCACCATAGGTTTCCATGCCGCGTCCCCATCTAGGGTCGCGAAATATATTAATATTGGGAGTCCAATATGTCAAACCTTGATAAATGCCTCTTTTACCTCTTGATGCAAATTCATGATGTTTTGCGCGAGCTTCATCAGAAATGATTTCAGAAATCTTACTCATTTGGTCTTTGTCGAACATTGCAGCTAGACCTATTGCCTGAGGAAATACTGTTGCTTTTCCGGCTCGTCCCACTCCATGAAGACATTCATTCCACCAATTATATTCTGGAATATTAAGCCTTTCAATTGCAGGCGATTCATAACTCATCTGAGAGACTTTTTCTTCTAAAGTCATTGTAGCGACTAATTCTTTCGCCTTGAGTTCAAAATTTGGAGGAGCTCCTTCATTTTGTTGGTTGTTGCTATTTTCAGATTTAGCGTCAGAGCATGCAGTTATTATACCCGCAATAGACACGAATAAAAGTACGTGTTTAAAAAACTTCATTGAAATATATTTATTTACAGGAATTTAAGGGCATACGCCAACATCATCCAAATAGAATGTACCCGCAACATCATTGCCAGGACTAATAAACATTTGAAATCTTATATACTGTCCAGTTGGCACAATAGAAGTGCCATCAGGAATACCTAGAGCGCCATCTGCATTACCAGTAAAGCCTGCAATTGCATTTGCAAAATTAAAACGCATTTCTTCCCATCCAGTACCTCCATGTTCTAAAGTGACTTCAACTTCTCGTTCTGTATCATTATTAGGGTCTTGTTGCATACTTAGTCTTACGGGCAGTACCGTGTTAGACCAAAATTTCAAACGTACAATTTTGTCTGCAGTGTCACTGGTGCTGCTAAAATCTATAGCCGTATTCATTTGTACACCATACCCGTCAAAATTACCACCTCCATCTTGAACAATCTCTAACACATTGGATGCTTCTGGATTAGCTCCAGAAAGATCAGGATTTGCAACAACTTGAACGTCTGCACCATTAAAACCGAATGAAAATGCTACATTATTGTTGTCAAATGTAGCAGGAGAACTAAATATTTGCGTGCAAGGATCTGCGGGTGGAACTACTTCAAATTGTTGTTCGGTCACCAAATCGTTTGGAGCGATGGCTTTAATCGTCACGAAAAAATTCTCATCTGATTCAGGATATTCGTATGTACGTTGTTGTTGTATCCCAACTAATTCATTAGTTGCACCTGGAAGCCCGGAATTAACTTCAAATGCAGTTGCTCCCAAGGCAGTAGGACTTACGGTAACTGAGAAAGGTGGTTCTGCATTATTAAACATTATGTTAGCTTGAACTTCCGTTGGTGCTGGTCCTTCACTAAGAACAGCGTCAAATTCAACTTCTCTATTACAGGAAATAAATGAAATAATTAAAATTCCGAAAATAATTGATCGCATAATTTAGTATTGATTAATTTTAAAGCAATATACCTTTTTACTTGTTTTTGTAAGGGTTAGAATGCTCTATGTGAAGATTTTTGCAACATTTGTAACTTAAAATGCGACATATTTTATTTTAATTAGAGTCAAATTGCTTTTATTTCACGTTTTAATGCAACATTTCATGATAATTGTAAAAACTAGTTTTTTCAAGTTGCTCAGACTTGTTATTATTCTTTCATTTTTAATAGGTGCAAATGAGGTAAATTCTCAGATTGATTTTAATTCCCTTGAATTTAATTCGGTTAAGGAGAATATTTTCCAACGTCCTATAACATCAATGGTATTGGATAAGCATGGTTTCTTATGGATAGGAACTGAAGGAGCTGGTCTATACCAATACAATGGCCTGTCCTATAAGTATTACAGGCACGATTTGACTGATGTAAATACTATTAATAGTAATTCCATAAGCTCTATGTTTCTTGATAATTCTGGGCAATTATGGATTGGTACGGATGCAGGATTATGCGTTTACAATGAAAAACAGGATTCATTTCAAAGATTTACAAGGGGCATTGAAAATGTTACAGCGGATGATTATATAAACGTGCTATGCTTCGCTCAGTATGGAGATAGATTTGTGGTTGGTACATACAATGGTATAAAAGAACTAGATTTTCAAAATGGTTTACTTCAAGATTACGCATTGGTAGGGCAATCAGTATTGGATTTGAAATTTTCTTCGAAAGGCGACTTATACATAGCGACAGGCCTTGGATTGAAAATAGAACGTTATAATGAAAGAGGAAAAATTGGGAATGTACCCATACAAAACCTAAATTTTCAAGAGCACATTACTAGTTTGCATATAGATAATCGAGAGAATCTATGGGTGGGAACTTTAAGGGATGGAGTATTTAAAGGCGATCTTAAAAAAGCAAGAACACCTTTTACCAAGTTGGATATCGTAGAGAGTGCAACAATGGCTATTACGAGTGGTATTGATCACGTTTTTGTGGCTGTAGAAAATGAAGGGCTTTTTGTCTTGGATATAACAGGAGACATTGAAAAACACTATCAGTATAATGTACTCGACAGTGACGGTATTGGATCAGATTCTGTTTGGTCTATGTTATTGGATAATGAAAATAGATTATGGCTGGGCTATTATGAAAATGGTTTAGGCTTTTTTGACGAACACCATGATAAGTTTAAGTCTATACAAAGAGAAAACGTAGAAAATAGTATTCACACAAATGATATAAAAGCATTTGCTAAAACCAATGATGGTAAAATCTGGATAGCCCAAATCAATGGAATAGATATTTTAAATACTGAGAATAAAGAGATTACTAATGTTTTTGGATCAGCTCAATCAGAGTATACAGGTTTAAAAGATGGTTTATACATTGAAGATGTTTTTATTGATAGTAAAGGGAATGTATGGATAGCAACTTGGGGTGAAGGTATCTTCTTTTTAAAAAAAGGAACCAAAAATTTTATAAATTTTACTAAAGAAAGTACTTCAGGGGTACTAAGGACAAATAAAGTCAGATGCTTTACGGAAGACAGCAGTGGTAAGGTTTGGGTTGGTTCATTTTTAGAGGGTGTGTTTTATTTTGATTCAGGTACAGGACAAATTCAAATTCCAGCTGGTGAATCCTATGCTAATTCGGAAATTGTCAATAAAGACGTTAAGGTAATTTATTACGACAGCTCAGGATATATCTGGATAGGTACTTCATCAGGGCTTTATCACATTGAAAGTCAAAATAATAAGTATCAGGTCACAGCTCATAACAATGCCATTTCATCTAAATTTGATGGTCACCCTAGTTCTAGTCGTATCCTAGACATATATGAAACGCAAGACGGAACGGTATGGTATGGTACAAACGGAGGGGGTTTGTTTGAATTTAAAAGGGACAAACAAGATTTTGAAAGGTTAGAATTAGAAGGATACGATTTATCTTATGTTAATGCCATATATGAGCCCATAAAAAATGAACTTTGGGTAAGTAGCAAGCAAGGAGTCTTAAAAATTGATCGCGAAAGGAATGAGGTTGTTCAGTTTACCGTAGATGATGGACTACTCGAAAATTTCTTAAAAGATCGTGCAGTAATAATGGATAATAATAACTTGTTTTATTTGGGGACTAAAAGCGGGATTAATCTTATAGAACCACAGCATATAGTTTATAATCCCTATTTATCGAAACCCTACCTCAAAGACGTTAGGATTTTTAATAAAAAAGTAGATATAAACGATAAGAATAGTCCTTTAGATATCAAAAGTGGCATTAATACAATTTCATTGAAGCATAATCAAACGGTCTTAACAATTGATTATGGATCCGTAAGTTATACAAGACCAGAAAAGAATAATTATGCTTATTTTTTGGAAGGTTTTGAGCAAGACTGGAATTATGTGGGATCAAAAACAAGTGCAACTTATACCAATCTTGAACCTGGTAATTATACGTTTAAACTAAAAGTATCTAATAACGACAACATCTGGAATGAAGCTTCTGTTATTCTGAAAATAGATGTATTACCACCTTGGTGGAAAACCGTTTGGGCCTATATACTTTACGTTTTGTTGTTTGGTTGTCTTGCATTTGGAGTAGCTTATTTCTACAGAAAGCGTATCAATGAAAGAAATACTTTTAGGCTCGAAAGAGAACGCAGAAAACAAAAGGTAGAGCTTCAAAAACAAAAACTTCAGTTTTTTACCAATATCTCACATGAATTTAGAACACCACTTACTTTAATTATAAATCCCGTAAAGGAATTGATAGAATCTGATAGTTCGGGTTTTCCAAAATCAGTGCAACGAAAACATAAAATAATTCATAAAAATGCAGAACGCCTGTCGAGATTAATTAATGAATTGATGGATTTCAGAAAACTACAATCCAATAAATTACAACTAAAAGTAGGTCAGTTTAATCTAGTAAAAAGTACAAAGGGTATACTTAGTTTTTTTAACGAAGAATCAAAAAGAAGAGCAATACAGTTAGATTTAAAACATAATAGTGCCAATTTAGATATTTGGGCAGATAGTGGATTGTTGGAAAAGGTCATGTTCAACTTGCTCTCCAATGCTTTTAAAGTTACCCCTAATAAAGGTCGAATTCGTGTGAAAATCACCTCAAATAGGCAGAAAATATTGCCACTAATAAGCACTGAGACACCTATACCTGTCGTAGAGCTTAGTGTAAAAGATAATGGTCCAGGTATAGACCAAAAGGACTACAAAAAGATATTTGATAGATTTTATCAAGTTAGTCAGTTAAACAAGTCTTATTATGGCAGTACCGGTGTTGGTCTGGAGATGGTAAAGAGTTTTGTTAAACTTCATAAAGGAGTCGTGGAGGTTGACAGTGAATTGGGTAAAGGAACTGTTTTTAAAGTTTTTATTCCTTATGGTAAAGAGTTCTTCGAAGATAACAATCTTTCGACCATAAGGGATAACGAAAAGTCATTGTTGAATATTAATTCTGAAAGTAAATCTGAGATTTACAAAATTGAAGATATTTTATCAAAGAAAGAATTGAAAAAGAAACTACTTATTGTAGAGGATAATCCAGATTTACAGGATTATCTTGTCTCGATTTTAGAGGAAGACTATGATTTAGTTTTGGCATCAGATGGTCAAGAGGGTTGGCTTAAAACTATGGAACATCGTCCTGATATTATTGTCACAGATGTGATTATGCCAATAATGGATGGTATTGAATTTAGTCAAAAAGTGAAGAAAGATCCTAGTTTAAATCAAATTCCAATAGTTATGCTTACTGCAAAGAATCTTACAGAAGATAGGATTAAAGGAATGGAAGTAGGAGCAGAGGCTTACCTTGTAAAACCTTTTGATACTAAAGAACTCAAAGTGATTTTGGAGCAGTTGCTTTTAAAAAAGAAGCGGTTATTTGAGCAATATTCAAATGTAATGCCTGTTGAAGAAGAAAAGAAAGGTTCAGATTTGGATAACGATTTCGTCCAAAAAGTGCTAGGGTATATTCATGATAATATTGAAAACACATCTTTAAATGTTGAGAAATTATCTTCACATCTTTGTCTCAGTCGCAGTCAAGTTTATCGAAAAATAAAAACTCTAACAGGTCTATCGCCAATTGAGTTTATACGAAGAGTTAGGTTAGAAAGATCACGTACAATTTTTCAAAATGATAAAAATTTAAACGTAAGTGAAGTGGCCCATAAAGTAGGTTTCTTGTCGGCATCTTATTTTACGGTTTGCTACAAGAAGCAATTTGGAGAGCTTCCCAAAAGCGGGAAAATTAAGTAACAATTACCATTAGTTTTAAATAAATCCTACCATAATCGTTACTTCTATTTAATTAAAAGATGTTGCTTTTACTAGGTTTTATTCAAATGCAACATTTGAACTATTTATTGCATCAAATTAAATACCCGCCTTGCGACTACTAAATTTAACTTGCACTTAACAAAATCTTTTTTTGCAAAAGGCGTAGAGATACGTTCATAAAGAAGTCTAATAAAAAGAACTAATCTAAATCAATTCTATAAAATGAAATTAAAGAATTTATGCATTGTCTTCTTTTCGATCATCATGGGTCAGGCAATTGGGCAATCAGTGTCGGGAACCGTCACATCGAATGAAGGACCGTTACCAGGAGCTAATATTTTAGTTAAGGGTAAAGAATCGGGAGTGACTACCAATTTTGACGGTAATTATACGATTGAGAATATTAGTAATGGTGATATCTTAGTGTTTTCTTATCTAGGTTACAGAACTCAAGAAGTCATTTACTCTGGTCAGGTAGAAATTAATGTTTCTCTTGTAGAGGATTTGGTCACTTTAGATGAAATTGTGATTGTAAATTATGGTACTCAAAAAAATACATCGGTGTCTGTAGTAGATACTGAAGATTTAAGTGAATTTCCAACTGCAGATCTGGGTCAAGCACTTCAAGGAAGGGCGGCTGGTGTTAACATTACTAACGGTGGTTCTCCTGGTTCGCAAACTTTGATTCAGATAAGGGGTATTAATACATTTGGTGACGGTACGCCACTATTTGTGGTGGATGGTGTTTTTACTAACAGTATCAATAGTCTTGATTTGGCTAGTATAGAGAAAGTAGATGTCTTAAAAGACGCTGCATCACTAGCTGTTTATGGTTCTAGAGGTACAAATGGTGTAATATTAATTACGACTAAGAAAGGACGTGCAGGAAAAGTCTCTTTTAATCTCCAAGCATCAACCGGAATTCAGGAGTTTAATAGAAGATATGACTTGATGAATACTGAGCAATATATTCAATACCTCAGAGAGATCAACGCTTTGGTTGGACAGAATGGAGGTCCTGATTTTCCAATTGGAAGAGTAAATAGCGACCCTTTATTTGATGGGAATGGTATAGATACAGACTGGCAAGATGCTTATTTTCAGCAGGCTCCGATTTATAACATTAATGGTAATGTTAATGGTGGAAGTGAAAAAGCTAAGTATAATTTAGGTTTTTCAAGATTAGAACAAGATGGTGTATTTATTGAAACAGGCTTTTCTCGTACGACTTTCAATTTAAATACCGATGCTAGTGTTACCGATTGGTTGGATATAGGACAAACGTTGTCATTAGCACATAGCGAAACAGTATCACCAGAATTTGAAGGAGGTAGAGATCCTTTACAAAATATTATTGGTCAGGCGCCTTATGTGCCTGTAGTTGCCGAAAACGGTCTTTTTGGTGGTACGACTTCAGCAGATCTAAACGATTCGAGAAATCAGATAAGAGTTCAAGATAATCAGGATAATTTAACAAGGTTTACCTCTTTAATAGGTAGTGTTTATACCAAAATAAAAATAACAGATGGATTATCGTTCAGGTCACAATTTGGTATTGATGCCAATTTACTATTGCGTGATATTGAAATCCGAGCCTTTGAGGAAGACGGAGACAGATTTGCAAATCCAATTAACTTTATAAGAAAAGACAGGCAAACTGTATCGCAAACCGTTTTTACCAACACATTAGCATTTGACAAAACGTTTGATAAACATTCGATAAATGCTTCAGCTGCGGTGGAGCAAACCAAAATAAGATTGGAATCGGCTTCGATTTCAGATAATAATGAAATTTCTTCTGAAATTCCAGAGGCATTTTCACCAAATGCACGAGCAACTTCGTTTTCAGTTCCCGAAAATTTAAATTCTGTTGTTTTTATTGCGGGATATGAATATGATAATAGATATTCGGTAAGTGCCTCAGGTAGGCGCGACACATCATCAAGGTTTGCTCCGGAAAATGCTTCAGACTGGTTCTTATCAGGAGCTTTGGGCTGGAATGTCACTAATGAATCATTTTTTGATATTGAAGCAATTAATACCTTAAAGTTAAGAGCGAGTTATGGTGAGACAGGGAATAATAGAACGGGAAATGGTGCAACTAGCGTTAATCAATTCCTACCTGCACTTGGAGTTAATTTCCCTGTGTCAATTGGTGATGAGACATCTCCTGGAATTAGCCCAAATAATGCAGCTAACCCTAATCAAAGATGGGAGACACAAGTAAAGCAAAATTATGGTTTAAACTTAGGTCTATGGTATGATAAGGTTCAATTTAGTGTAGACTATTTTAGGAATAGAAGTGAAGACCTTTTGATTCCAGTAGAACTGCCACCTTCTGCTGGTGTTCCAGGAAATTCCCAGACTGGATCTACGGTAATAAGAAATGTTGGCGATGTTCTCGTTGATGGATTTGAGTTTACCTTGGGGTATAATGATTATGAAGGTGATTTTAAATGGAATTTTTGGGGGAATCTGACCACAGCTAGAAACGTGGTTGAAGGTTTGGGTGCTTCGGGTGAACCAATTGAAAGAGCAAGATTAAATCCTCCTTTTGCAGCACCTTTAAATAGACTGGCTGTAGGCGAGGCACCTTTCCACTTCTTTGGTTTGGTGGCAGATGGTGTTTTTTCAACGCAGCAGCAAATCGATAACGAATTACCTAATAACGCTAACGCAGCAGTACCTGTACAGCCTGGAGATGTAAGATATCGAGACCTTAATGGTGATGGACTCATTAGTTTAGAAGACAGGGCCGTTATTGGAGATCCTAATCCAGATTTTACTTATGCGATTAATTTAAGAGCAGAATACAAGGGCTGGGATTTCAATGTCCTATTTAATGGTGTACAGGGTGTAGATGCCTTTAACAGTAATATTTATTATTTAGAAGGTCTAGATAATGGACTGAATTATGGTACTAGAGTATTACGCAGATGGCAAAATCCTGGTGATATTACGGATGTTCCTAGATTTAGATTTGGATCAAACATCAATAATGAAATTTCCTCAAGATATATAGAAGACGCTTCGTATCTTAGATTAAGGAATGTTACGGTCGGGTATACTATACCGAGTAAATGGATCAATAAGTCTGGAAATGGATTTATAAAAAAGTTTAGGATTTATGTACAAGGTCAAAATTTGTTGACACTTACAAATTACACTGGTCTTGATCCTGAAATTGCGCCTTTTTATAATGCTCAAGGGCTTGTTGATGGTTTGGGCATTGATAGAAGTGCGCAACCAAGACCTATTACCGTTTTGAGCGGAATACAATTAGAATTTTAAATAAAAAGAATTGTTAAAATGAAAAAAGTCAGTAATTATATTTTAAAGTGTGCAGCAATATGTTCTTTGATATTGTTTGTAACATGTGACGAAGACGTACCAGTGGAAAACACAAACGCCTTAAACCCTGAGATTTTCTTTGAATCGCTAAGTCAAGTAGAAGCAGCTGTAAATGCTAGTTATAATCAGTTTCAAACTATATATCAGCGTGTAGGATATGTCTTTCCGGACGCTATGTCAGATGAGGTGGTGTCTAGTGGAGATCCCAATTTTGCACCTTACAATAGATTTGAATTCAATGCAACACTAGATAATATTGCTTTGTATTGGACGGCGTGTTTTAACGGTATCGGAGCATGTAATTTTGTTATAGGAAATGAGGAAAGAATGAGAGCAAATAGTGCTACTTCAAATTTTTCTAATGAAGATGTTGACAATGCCTTGGGTCAAGCTTATTTTCTGAGGGCACTTTATTATTATCATTTGGTCAAGCGTTTTGGTGGTGTACCATTAAAAGTAGATTTGACAACAGCACTTGATGATAAACCTAGGGCATCCGAAGATCAGGTTTATAATCAGATTATATCGGATTTGCAATTATCAACACAATTAACCTTGCCTAAAGGCATCACGGAAGTTGGTAGAGTTACAAAAGAAGCAGCTTATGGTCTGCTGGGTAAAATTTATCTACATAGAGAATTATATTCAGAGGCGCAACAAGCTTTTAGTAATGTTATAAATCATAACTTACTTCCTTTGGATCAGTATAGAGATAACTTTAGCGAATCGGGTGAGCACAACGATGAATCCATGTTTGAGGTTGGTTATAATGGTGAAGTAGGAACTGAAACAGAACGCTGGGCACAAACAGGTATTGGAACTTCTGAGGTAACGTTCCATTCTCAAGATTATACAGGATGGGCAAATGCAAGACCATCTTCAAAGATTATTGAAGAGTTTGAAGATGATGATCCTAGATTAGATATAGCTATTCTTATTGGTAGTGATAATTCTTATGGTCCTGGAGATGCATTTCAATTTCCTTGCCCTGGATGCGTTGGCGGACCAGTATGGTATAAGTTCTCTCAATTATATGACGAACAGAACGTATCGGAAAATAGTAGTGTCAATGTAAGAATACTTAGGTATGCAGATATTGTTTTGATGCAGTCAGAAGTTGAAATGAACTTAGGAAATAACACAGCTGCGGTAGACTTTTTGAATCAAATAAGAGATCGAGCAGAAATGCCGAGATATGGCACGGCTACTATGGATGCTAGAGGGTTTCCCGTAAATACATCAGATCAAATTTTTAAGGCCATTGTACATGAAAGATTTGTGGAGCTATGCGGCGAACAGGTGCGTTTTGATGATTTGGTAAGATGGAATCTAGATGATCAGGAATTGTCTATTTTTCCTGATGCAAACTTTAATAATCCAGATCCATCACTTCAGGTAATCAGGAACTATGATCCATCGGTCCATCGTGTAATGCCCATACCACAGAATGAGATTGATAGCAATACTCAAATTGGATCGGGTGATCAAAATCCTGGTTATTAGAATTGAGTTAGTTGGTTTATTTAAATGGGCGAAAATTTTCTTTTCGCTCATTTATTTTTTATTTTAAAAGTATTTATACGAGGACAACTAATAATTTAGCATATAATAAATATAACCTATGTTAAGAATTTTTTTTATACTCTTTTTTGTTGTAACATCTTTTGGTTGCGGAAATAACGATCATGACAAGGAAAGCAATCAAGAAACAAAAAGCACACAAAAACTTTTTACTAAACTGGCATCTAAGAATACTGGAATAACTTTTGAAAATAGTTTAATAGAGAACGATACCTTAAACTATTTTACCTATCCCTATATATACATGGGAGGAGGAATTTCTGCTGGAGATATAAATAATGATGGTTTAACTGACTTATTTTTCACTGGCAATATGGTAGAAAATAAACTCTATCTTAATGAAGGTAATTTAAAATTCAAGGATATTTCATTGGAATCCGGTCTTCTTGGTGACAAAAGATGGTATACGGGAACAACTATGGCAGATGTCAATGGAGATGGACTAATGGACATATATTGCCTAGTTGCTGGTCAGTCTGGAAATAAAAAGAACCAGCTCTTCATTAATCAAGGTAATAATACATTTAAAGAGCTTGCAGCTGACTATGGTTTGGATGATGCTGGAAATAGTGTTGATGCTACTTTTTTTGATTTTGATAAAGATGGAGATCTTGATGTGTATGTTGCAAATTATCCGATTACACCATTTGAATATAATAGCTATCATTATAAAATGCGAATGGATAGGGTAACCGATCTAGAAACAGATAATCTATATAGAAATGATGGTGGTCGATTTACGAAAATTACTGGACCTGCAGGTGTTAAACTATACAGTCTGTCTCTTAGTGTAACTGCTTCAGATTTAAATGAAGATGGTTGGACAGATCTTTATGTTTCCAATGACTTTGGTACACCAGACTGTCTTTATATCAATCAAAGAGATGGCACATTTAAGAACGAAATAAAGGACGCAACCGCGCATACGTCTTTTTACGGAATGGGTGTGGATATTGCAGATTTTAATAATGATGGGCACCTGGATATTGTACAAATGGATATGGATGCTGCGTCAAATCGTCGTTCTAAAGCTAATATGGCTAGTATGAACCCTGAACTCTTTGAAAATATTGAACGTGTAGGGTTTCAGTATCAGTTTATGCAAAATACACTACAAATTAATACAGGATTCAATTATCAAGGAATTCCAAAATTTAAGGATATTTCTCGTTTGGCTAGCGTGTCATCAACAGATTGGAGTTGGGCGCCTTTACTAGCAGATTTTAATAATGATGGTTACAAGGATCTATTCATATCTAATGGTACTCGAAGGGAAATCAATAACAAAGACTATTTTGAAGGTCTTAGAGGGGAAAAAAAGCATAAGGACAGTTTATTAAATAAAAGTCTGATGATACCTACTGAACCTATAGATAATTATATGTTTAAAAATAATGGTGATTTAACATTTTCAAAGAGTAATACGGATTGGGGAATTGAAGATAAAGGGTTTTCTAATGGTGCCGTTTATGTAGATTTAGATAATGATGGAGATTTGGAGCTAGTGACAAACAATATAGACAATCAAGCCTCTGTATTCGAAAATCACAGTTCAGACATGAACAATTATATCACAATTGCCTTTAAAGGAGATTCAAAAAATAGAAATGGGATAGGCTCGAAATTGCATCTGTTTCACAATAGCAAGCATCAAGTTCAAGAAGTTTCACTGAGTCGTGGCTTTCAATCTTCTGTAGCCCCAAAACTTCATTTTGGATTGGGTAAAGATGAAGTTATTGATAGCCTTATGGTGATATGGCCCAATCAAAAAGTACAAAAACTAGCTAATGTTGAGGTCAATAAACACCTAGTTTTAGATTTTAAACTGGCCGATGATAATTTTAAACAGCTTACGGTTTCGAGTGAACTGTTCGAAAGTTATACAGATACTTTAGCGCTTTACAAGCATAAGGAAAATATCTACGATGACTTTAAAAAAGAAATTCTTTTGCCTCACAAAACATCTCAATTTGGTCCAGGCCTATCTGTAGGTGATTTAAATGGAGATGGTCTAGAAGACTTTTACATTGGTGCGGCATCAAAATATCCAGGTGGAATGTTTTTCCAAAAATCCGATGGTTCATTTGAGCAACAAAAACTAAAAATTTTATTAGAGGACAGAAAACACGAAGATATTGGTTCTCTCATTTTTGATGCGGATAATGATGGTGATAACGACCTTTACATAGTGAGCGGTGGTAATGAGTTTAAAAGTGGATCATCAATGCTAAAAGATAGGCTATATATAAATCAAGGAAACGGTAAGTTTATAAAGAGTAATGATGCCTTACCATCCATATCTGAGAGCGGAAGTAGGGTTTATGCTTGTGATTTTGATAAGGATGGCGATCAAGATTTATTTGTAGGTGGAAGACTCATTCCTGGTAATTATCCTTATCCTGCTTCTAGTTATATTCTAGAGAATGTGAGTGAGACAGGTGTTCCCAAATTTATAAATGCAACACGAAATGTAGCGCCAGATTTCAATAGATTGGGATTGGTAACCGCTGCGCAATGGCTAGACTATGATAAAGATGGATGGGAAGATCTTGCTATTACAGGAGAATGGATGGAGGTCAGAATCTTTAAGAATAATAAAGGGTCAAACTTTAAGGAGGTGACCAAGGAACTTGGTTTAGACAATACTATGGGCTGGTGGTTCAGCCTTAAGGCTAGCGATATTGATAATGATGGCGATATAGATCTTATTGCAGGTAATTTAGGTGAGAATTATAAGTATAAGGCTACTGAAAATGAAACCTTTGATGTTTTTTTGAATGATTTTGATGGCAATAGAACTAACGACATAGTGTTAAGCTATTACAATGAAGGTAAGCAGTATCCGGTAAGAGGAAGAGAGTGTTCATCACAACAAATGCCATCAATCAAAAAGAAATTTAAGAGTTATAATGATTTCTCAGAGGCTACCTTAGTTGATGTATATGACGAGAAAAAACTTGAAAGTGGAATACATTATCAAGTATCTTCTTTTAAAAGTGCTGTATTTCTTTATGAGAATGGCAAATTTGCAAGAACTGATTTGCCACTAAAAGCTCAAATGGCTCCAACAAATCAGATTTTAATTGATGATTTTGATTTGGATGGTGTAAAAGATATGGTTCTTGGAGGTAATCTCTATGCGTCAGAAGTCGAAACACCTAGAGCGGATGCAGGTTATGGTACGTTTTTAAGAGGGTTAAAAAATTCAACTTTTAAAGTAATAAATCCTGAGGAAACAGGACTTTTTATGGATGGAGATGTCAAAGACTTAGCAATTATAACTGTACAGGGCAAGCCATATATACTAGTAGCTAAAAATAACGACTTTTTAAAATTTATTGCTGTAAAGAAAGGTTAGTGTATTGAGATATGCTCTTTAATTAGAAAGGACGTGGTTAAACGTCCTTTTCTTGTATTTCAAGATAACATTTAACTAATGTTATTAATCATAAGCTTCTATTACTGCATCAGCTATTTCACCAAATGGCCAAGTCATATTTTGTCTGTTAAATACAGCTAACCCGTCATTTGATACACTACTATTACCATTATCCCACCAAACACTTGCTATACCTCTTGCTGCTGCCGCTTGGGCATAATACGTTGCATGCTCTAAGCGGTCAGAAAGGTTATTCTGATTTCCAGAGCTCCATTCACCCAAAACAACGGCCTTACCATTATCAATAAACTTAGTTTTTATTTTATTCATTTCTGAATCTAATTGAGATTTATCACTATCTGTGCCCCAAGTACTATCAGTACCACCTAATGTAAAAGGAAAAGGGAAATAGGAATGAAGTGAGATAATTGTTTTATTATCATTATTTGGTATAACTAATGCATCAAGTACGTGAGGTAATGTACTAGCTGCATAAGTAGAAATCATAATATGTCTAGAGGTGTTATTTCCTCCTGTAGCTCTTATGGCATCTAAACTAGTCTTATGGTATTGATTTACCATATCTCTTCCCTCAGCAGTTCCACCTATCCATTCTTCTGGTGTATTTTCGTATCGAGGTTCGTTAAGCGTTTCAAAAATAACATAATCACTATAATTCTTGAATCTATTTGCAATTTGTGTCCATAATTTAGAAAGCCTATTCTTTACCGCATCTCCATTTTCATATGTAGGTATTATCCAGGTATCATCATGATGTACATTTACGATAACATACATATTATTAGCTCTAACATAATTGACAACTTCTTCAACACGATCTAACCAAGCCTCTTCAACAATATAATTAGGTCCTAGACCTTGATGAAAGCGCCAAGTTATAGGAACTCTAATAGTATTGAATCCTCTATCGGAAATTTCATCAATTAAAGCCCTTGTCGTTACTGGATTTCCCCAGTCTGTTTCATTTGGTCCTTCAACATCAAGACTATTTCCTAAATTCCAACCTGCTTTCATTTCGGCAACTATGTCAAACGATGACATATTTCTCATTTCACCATCATCAAATTCGCTTGCGAAATCATCACCGTCATCACCCGGATTTTCATGTTGTTGTACCATGGTTATCTTCATTGTGGGCTTCTCACAAGAAATTGTAAGAGTTAATGCAGTGACTAATAAATATAAATAAGGTCTCATAGCTTTTAATAATTTTTATTTCAAAATTAGCTAAATAAAGCTCTAGGTTGTTATTCGTAATGATGTAAAAGCTAAAAGAAATGTAGCATCTGTTAATGTTTAAATGTCATATCCAGCACATAATTTGAAATCAACTTGATAAAAGGAAATAGCATCTGCCGCAAATGATAGAGTTTCCAATGCCTGTTGAAAAGATGAATTTAGGTCGTTTTTTAAGTCTCAATTTCATTGGGCTCTTAATTAATATTGTTTTTAAACCTATCCTATTTGTAATACGCATCATTTGTGTTATAAGTTGCGTTATTTGTATTAGGGGTAATTTTGATTTACGACTAGTTTTATGCTTTAGATAATAGCAACTAAAACTAAAGTTTATGATTAAAAAATTACTCCTTTGTATATCACTAATTACTAGTGGTTATCTTGTTAATGCGCAGAGCTTAACAAATCTTGTTTTTGAAACAGAAATAGCGCCTTCAGCTACTACACTAGATATAACTTTCGACTATGTAGGTATTTCAACTGGAGATGTTTTTGAATGGCAATTGTTCCTTGCACTTCCGGATGGAAGTCCAGATTGGGGATCAGGACGCAATATAGCTTATGAAGGGAATATTGTACCAACTGCTGTTGGTTCAGGAACGCAAACAGTAACACTGAATGTATTCAATACTCCTGTGAATGGTGAAGTTTTTACCTGGGTTGGTAAAATTACACTAGCTTCAGATGGATCAGATACAGGTTTTAACAATACGGGTAATCTCGTTACTATTTCAGATGCGCTAAGCACAACAGAATATTTTCGAAGTGATACAATTTCTTTTTACCCTAATCCAGTAGAAAATGAGTTAAATATTGAGAATAGTGGCTCGGAAATTAGATCTATTTCAATTTTAGATATCGCAGGAAAAGTGGTAATTCAAAATATGAATTTTATGGAAACTATTGATGTTTCGAATTTGAAACAAGGTTTTTATTTTTTAAGAACTAATGATAGAAGAACATTAAAGTTTTTGAAGAAATAATAAGACATTTTTTAAATAACGCAACTTCACAAACTAAACTATAACTTAGTAGCGTGAATTTGTGTTTGAAATTTAGATAAGAATAGTGTATCATTTAGGGTTGGATATAGGGAGTTCATCAGTTAAAGTCGCCATAGTGAATGCAATGACTGGAGAAAATATATTGACACTTCATGAGCCTCAAAATGAAATGGAAATTTTGTCTTTGAGCAAAGATTGGGCAGAACAAGACCCTGATATGTGGTGGAAATATGTTTGTTCCGCTATAAAACGAGTTATTGATGAAGCAAGTATAGAGGCTTCTAAAATCAAGAGAATAGGCATTTCTTATCAAATGCATGGTTTGGTTGTCGTGGATAAAGATGGAGTTCCATTGCGAAACTCTATTATTTGGTGTGATAGTCGTGCTGTAGATATAGGGAGTAAGGCATTTTATGAGATTGGTAAAGATAGATGTACGGAACATTTATTGAATTCTCCAGGAAATTTTACCGCTTCAAAGCTAAAATGGGTAAGAGATAATGAACCAGAAGTTTATAAAAAGATTTACAAATATATGTTGCCAGGCGATTATATTGCCTACCGCTTAAGTGGTGACATATGTACCACAAAGAATGGACTTTCCGAAGGTGTTTTATGGGATTATAAAAATGATATAATAGCGGATTGGTTATTGGAATACTACGGCATCGATACAAACTTAACGCCAAGAGTTGTTGATAATTTCTCTAATCAGGGTAAAGTGAATATAAAAGGAGCCAAAGAAACAGGTTTGCCAATTGGTGCTGCGATTACCTATCGAGCAGGTGACCAGCCAAATAATGCATTGTCGTTAAATATTTTCAAACCAGGAGAAGTCGCTGCAACTGGTGGAACTTCTGGTGTTTTATATGCAATTTCAGATAGTTTGAAATCTAAAGAGACCTCAAGAATCAACAATTTTGTGCATGTTAATTACACCAATAAGAACCCAGCTTTAGGTAAACTATTATGTATCAATGGTGCTGGTATTCAGTATAGTTGGTTAAGAAGTCTAAGCGATAATATAACTTATGAAGATATGAATAGAAAAGCAGCCGAAATCCCTGTAGGCTCGGATGGTGTTATTGTTATTCCTTTTGGTAATGGTGCTGAACGCATGTTGAATAATAAAAATGTTGGAACACATTTTTGCAATCTTAATTTTAACCTACATAATAATTCGCATTTATATCGGGCAGCTTTAGAGGGTGTGGCTTTTTCTTTTGTTTATGGAATGGAGATTTTAAAAAATGATAGCACTGAAATAAAGGTTATTAGAGCAGGTAATGACAATCTTTTCCGTTCAGAGATTTTTTCAAATACTGTAGCAACATTGATTAACCATGAGATTGAAATATATAACACCACTGGAGCAGTTGGCGCAGCCAGAGCTGCAGGACTAGTAGATGGAAATTTTGAGAGGTTTGGAGAAAATATTACAAAAAATGATCATGTTATGACTTATAGACCACTGCATAAAAAGCAACCTTATCAAGAGGCTTATAAAAAATGGAAAAGCGAATTAGACATAAGATTAAAATATCAATAAATGGCAGATAAAACTTATTTTAAAGGAATAGGAAATATAAAGTTTGAAGGGAAGGAATCAGACAATCCACTAGCATTTAAATATTATAATCCAGAGCAGATAGTGGCTGGTAAAACCATGCGGGAACATTTTAAATTTGCTGTAGCCTATTGGCATACGTTCTGCGGACAAGGTAGTGATCCTTTTGGTCCTGGAACTCAAAATTTTGAATGGGACCAAGCGTCAGATCCAGTTCAAGCGGCTAAGGATAAAGCAGATGCCGCTTTTGAATTTATTGGTAAAATGGGATTCGATTATTTCTGTTTCCATGATTACGATTTAATCAAAGAGGCGCCAACATTTACTGAATCCGAAAAAAGATTAGCGACTATTGTTGCTTACATTAAGGAGAAAAAAGCCGAAACGGATATCAAACTGCTTTGGGGAACTGCAAATTGTTTTTCAAACCCACGTTATATGAATGGTGCCGCTACCAATCCAGATTTTAATGTTGTCGCCAGAGCTGGAGGACAAATAAAGCTGGCTTTAGATGCAACTATAGCTTTAGATGGTGAAAACTATGTATTTTGGGGAGGACGTGAAGGATATATGTCACTTCTAAATACTGATATGGGACGTGAATTAGATCATATGGGACAATTCCTTACTATGGCTAGAGATTATGCGCGAGCACAGGGTTTTAAAGGTGCATTTTTCATCGAGCCAAAACCAATGGAGCCCATGAAGCATCAATACGATTTTGATTGTGCTACTGCCATAGGATTTTTAAAAGAATATGGTTTGGACAATGATTTTAAAATGAATATAGAAGTCAATCATGCTACTTTAGCACAACACACCATGCAGCATGAATTAGCAGTAGCGGCAAAAGCAGGAATGTTAGGTAGTATTGATGCGAATAGAGGAGATTACCAAAATGGCTGGGATACTGATCAATTTCCAAACAACATTCAAGAAACTACTGAAGCCATGTTAATCTTTCTAAAGGCTGGAGGACTCCAAGGCGGTGGTGTTAACTTTGATGCTAAAATAAGACGAAATTCAACAGATATGGAAGATGTATTCCACGCACACATTGGTGGAGCAGATACATTTGCCAGAGCCTTAATTACCGCAGATAAAATAATACAATCTTCAGCTTATGACAAATTAAGGCAAGCGCGCTATAGTTCTTTTGATTCTGATAAAGGCAAAGATTTTGAAGCAGGAAAGCTAAGTTTAAAAGACCTGTATGAAATCGCCCAAGATAATGGTGAGTTAGAGCTTAGAAGTGGTAAGCAAGAGTTATTTGAAAATATAATCAATCAATACATTTAACATATTAAGGCAATTAACAACGCATAAATTATGGCAAAAGCAGAAAAGTCGGGTTATTTATTAAAATTAACATTAGTGGCCACATTGGGTGGTCTGCTTTTTGGTTATGATACGGGTGTAATTTCTGGAACCGTAGGTTCATTAGAAAGTTACTTTGTATTGCCAAAAGGATTAAGTGAAAATGCTGCAAATGCCTTCAAGGGTTTTTTAGTGTCTAGTGCTTTAATTGGCTGCATTATTGGAGGAGCTTTGAGTGGATTGGTTAGTAAGATATTAGGTCGTAAAAAAGGGCTGATCTTAGCAGGATGTTTATTTTTAATATCGGCATTAGGTTCGGCGATGCCAGAAATGCTCATTAAACCAATTGGTGAATTAGATCACACCTTTTCTACAATTTTTATTTTCTACAGAATTTTAGGTGGTATTGGTGTAGGACTAGCATCTATGTTGTCACCGTTATACATTGCGGAAATTGCACCTGCTAAAATTAGAGGACGATTGGTATCCTACAATCAATTGGCCATTGTGGCTGGTTTTATGGTGGTTTATTTTGTAAACTATTTTATATCCAAAGGAGGTGGATCTGATGCTTGGTTAAATGAAGTGGGCTGGAGATGGATGTTTGCCTCAGAAGTAATTCCTGTTGGTATCTTTTTACTGCTATTGTTTTCCGTTCCAGATACGCCAAGATCTTTAATGCTAAGAGGAAAAGAAGAAGAGGCGCTTCAAGTATTAACAGATATTAATGGGGAAGAAGAGGCTAGCACGATTTTAACAGATATAAAAAGTAGTGTCGTTCAGAGTTCAGGTAAATTATTGTCTTTTGGGTGGCTAATTATTATAATTGGTATCACACTATCAATTTTTCAGCAGTTTGTTGGGATCAATGTTGTACTGTATTATGCGCCCGAGATTTTCAAAAAAATGGATATGAGTACTAATGCGTCACTTTTATTTACAATTATTGTTGGAATTGCTAATTTCTTATTCACCATAATTGCTATAAAAACTGTAGACAAACACGGGAGAAAACCGCTGATGATTATTGGTGCATTGGGTATGGCAGTCGCCATGTTTGCTTTAGGATTTGTGTTCTTTACAGAAGCAACGGGTTATCTAGCTTTAGGTTGTATGATGCTTTATGTAGCAAGCTTTGCATTAAGTTGGGGGCCCGTGACGTGGGTCTTGTTATCAGAAATATTTCCGAATAAAATAAGAGGTAGAGCGATGGCCATAGCTGTTGCTGCACAATGGATAGCAAACTATTTAGTATCATTGACTTTCCCGATGATGGATGACAATACCTATTTAACAGAACAATTTAACCATGGTTTTGCCTATTGGATTTATGGTGTAATGAGTTTGTTGGCTATGTTTTTTGTGATGAAATTAGTGCCGGAAACAAAAGGAAAAACGTTAGAAGAGATGGAAAATCTCTGGAAAAAATAATAAATTTAAAATAGTAACATGAATAAGTTTTTAAAACAAAGTTTCAATCTTACAGTTGTCTTTTTTGTAACTGTAAGTTGTGCGCAATCGAAAATGCACCTAGATAAAGACAAAGCTATAGAAGAACGCATCACACTTTTGATGGATCAAATGACCCTCGATGAAAAAGTAGGCCAAATGAATCAGTACAATGGTTCATGGGATTTTACTGGTCCATTGCCAGAATCTGGATCTGAAGAAGAAAAATATGAGCATATTAAGAAAGGGTGGGTTGGATCCATGCTAAGTGTGCGTGGCACAGACAAAGTCCGAGCAGTACAAAAGATCGCTGTTGAGGAGACGCGACTAGGTATACCTATCATCTTTGGTTTTGATGTGATTCATGGCTATAAAACACTAAGTCCAATTCCACTTGCAGAAGCTGCTAGTTGGGATTTAGACGCAATAAAAAATTCGGCACGAGTAGCCGCTGATGAAGCGACTGCTGCTGGTCTCAATTGGACATTCGGTCCAAACGTTGACATTTCTAACGATGCCAGGTGGGGAAGAATTATGGAGGGTGCAGGTGAAGATACCTATTTAGGTGTTAAAGTCGCCAAAGCACGTGTTACCGGTTTCCAAGGGACAGATTTAAGTGCTAATAATACCATTGCATCTTGTGCAAAACATTTTGCCGCTTATGGCTTTGCCGAAGCTGGTTTAGAATACAATAGTGCAGAGATGGGTACTTCAAAATTATATAATGTGGTACTTCCACCTTTTAAAGCTGCTGTAGATGCTGGAGTTCGTACATTTATGAATTCTTTTAATACCTTGAATGGTGTGCCAGCAACTGGAGATACGTTTTTACAGCGAGATATTTTGAAAGGTGCTTGGAATTTTAATGGTTATGTGGTTTCAGACTGGGCTTCAATTCGTGAAATGGTAGTCCATGGTTATGCGGCAGATGGTGCTGATGCTTCAGCAAAAGCTGTTACTGCAGGGTCTGATATGGATATGGAATCGCATTTGTATGTAAAAGAGTTGGTTAAACTGGTTGAAGATGGAACTGTGGATGAAAAATTGATTGACGATGCTGTAAGACGAATTCTTCGCGTAAAGTTTGAACTAGGCTTGTTTGACGATCCCTACAAGTACTGTGACGCAGAACGGGAAAAATCCGTTACTGGTAGTGAAGCGATGAATGATGCTGTACTAGACATGGCTAAGAAGTCTATCGTATTACTCAAAAATGATGGCAACATATTGCCACTTAAAAAATCAGGTCAGAGAATAGCACTTATAGGTGCTTTAGCAGCGGATAAAAACAGTCCACTAGGAAGTTGGAGAATTGCTGCAGACGATAATACGGCTGTTTCAGTTCTAGAGGGTATGCAGGAGTATAAGGGCAATACACTTGTCTACGAAAAAGGTACTGATGTTTCTTTAGGTCAGCAATTATTTGTTCAAGAGGTGAAAATAAATTCAGAGGATTATTCTGGTTTTGATGCTGCTAAGAAAGCTGCTAGTGAAGCAGATGTTGTTGTAATGGTTCTCGGGGAAGTAGGCTTTCAAAGTGGTGAAGCAAGAAGCAGAACAGAATTGGGTTTACCTGGTAACCAGCAGGAACTATTAGAAGCGGTATTCGAAATAAACAAAAACGTTGTTTTAGTTTTAAATAATGGTCGTCCGTTAGCATTGCCTTGGGCAGCTGAAAATGTTCCGGCTATTGTTGAAGCTTGGCAATTGGGTACGCAAACAGGAAATGCCGTAGCACAAATTTTATATGGTGATTATAACCCGAGTGGAAAATTGCCAGTGTCATTCCCAAGAAGCGTGGGGCAGTGTCCAATTTATTACAATCATTTAAGAACGGGTAGGCCAGTCAATAGTCAAGATAATGTGTTCTGGTCGCATTATATTGACTCCCAAAAAACACCTTTATATCCGTTTGGCTACGGATTGAGTTATACTAGCTTCAAATATGAAAACTTAAAACTAAATAAATCGCAATACACCAAAGGTGAAACCATAGAGCTAAGTGTCGAGGTTACTAATACAGGAAATTTAGATGGAAAAGAAGTTGTACAGCTATATATCAATGATCCTGTGGCAAGCATTGTAAGGCCAGTTAAAGAACTCAAAGGTTTTGAATTAGTAGAATTGAAAAAAGGAGAAACTAAAACAGTGAAATTTACATTAACTGATGCCGAGCTTGGTTTTTATAATAATAATGGAGATTATTTAGTTGAAGCCGGTAAATTCAATGTCATGATTGGAGGACAATCAGACAAAGGATTAACTGGTCAATTTGAAATTGAGTAATTATCATAACCCAAATGCTATGAAATATTTATTAAACTTAGGAGGAATCTGTGTTTTGCTAGTAATAAGCTTTACGATTTTTGCGTGTTCAAAAGATGATGATTCAACACCTGAGCCACCTACACCAATTATTGTGTCTTTTGATGTGATTATATCTCAGCAAAACTCACTGAGGGTTACAGTAAATAATACATCCACAGGAGTAAACGGATTAAATAGTTATTGGCAATTTACAGAAAATGGGCCTGTGGTGTCAGATCAAGCTGGTCCTGAAATGCATTTATATGATGCAGCAGGAGAATATTTAATTACTCTAACAGTAGAAGCTCCAGATGGTGACATACAAGCCAGTGAAATTGTGACCGTAACAGATGATAATGAAATGCACCCAGCACTGAAAGACGCAACAGATAAATTCTCGGTTGGAATGGCGGTGCAATCAAATCGAATGGATGGTCAGCATGGCGATATTTTAGTTCGGGAATTCAATAATCTCACAGCTGAATATGAAATGAAAATGAATATTATGTATCCATCCGAAGGTAATTATGATTTTACAGCAGCGGATGCGATAGTAGATTACGGAGTGACTAATGATATGGATATACATGGTCATACATTGATATGGCATAATGCAATACCAGATTGGGTGGATAATTTTTCAGGGACCGATCAGGAATTTGAAGATATGATTGAAGATTACATCACGACGGTTATGACAAGATATGCTGGTGAAGTAAGATCTTGGGATGTCGTAAATGAAGCTATTGAAGATGGAAGTAACCAATTGAGAAATTCTGTTTTTAGGCAACGTATGGGAGATGATTATATATCAAAGTGTTATCAGTTTGCTAGAAATGCGGACCCAGATGCATTACTCTTTTATAATGATTATAATCTCACGTTTGATGTAGGGAAACAAGCAGCCATGTTTGATATCGTTGATGATTTGGCATCACAAAATCTCATCGATGGTGTAGGCGCACAAATGCATATAGATATCTTTTTTCCATCGTCTGCTCAGATACAAAGTGTAGTCGATGGTACAGTGTCTAGAGGCTTAAAAATGCACTTTGCTGAGCTCGATGTTAGGGTAAATCCAAATAATGACATAACATCTTTTACTGAAGCTAGAGCAATAGCTCAGCAGAATAAAGTAAGAGAAGTTGTAGAGATATATGATGCCATGCCAGATGTCAATAAATTCGCAATTACAATTTGGGGAATGAGAGATACCGAAACTTGGTTAATAGACTTTTGGGGACAACCAGATTGGCCACTTCTTTATGATGTAGCGTTTCAACCTAAAAGAGCACATACTGGATTTTTAGAGGCTTTGGAGGACTAGTTAATTCTTAGGTCTAAAATATTTGGAATATCGTTTAAGTTAACCACAGCACTGTGATTAGCGGCTGACTCATAAATTTTTTCAATGATGTAATTATCTCTTAAGCCCATTTCTCCAGGTACGATAGATGAAGTGTCTTGTAAAATATTTTGAGCAAAAGTATCCATTTGCAGAGCTTGTTGGTTAACGTTTTTTAGTTCCATTTCGCCATCTGGAGTTGTCCCTTTTATTCCATCATAGGTGAAAGAAGGAGATAACTCTAGTTTACCTTTTTCCGTATTTAGGATGAGATGACTTTTAAAGGGACTTTCGTAGCTTGTTTTACAATACGCTTTTCCTGAAGGGAAAGTCATTTCCCATTCAATACTACCTTCAACCTCATTGAAAATACTATCTGGTTTCGTTGTGTCTTTTCCCCATAATGTTAAAGGTAGCTCTCCAAAAGTATATATACTAGCTTGCAAACAATAAATACCTAAGTCCATTAAAGCACCACCGCCGGCTAATTTTTTGTTAGCTCTCCACCAATGGTTTATGTCACTAACGTTAAAAGAGAACTCGGTCGCAACTGTCATTTTATTTCCATAAAACTTGCTTTGTCCTAAGCGCATCATGTTGTCATTAAAAGGATCAAAGTGTAAACGATAACCGATTGAGAGTTTTTTGTTAGCTTTTTTACATGCCGTTATCATCTTTTTGCAATCAGAAACGGATGTAGCCATGGGTTTTTCACATATAACATGCTTGCCTGCTTTTGCAGCTCTTATGGTATATTCTGCGTGCATACTATTTGGTAGTACTACGTAAACAATATCAATTTCATCATTGTCTATAATTCTATCAAAGTTCTTGTAAGTATATACATTCTCTTTTTTAATGCCGTATTTTTCAATCCATTGTTGTTCTTTTTCTTTTGTTCCTGTAACAATTGCTGATAAATAACATAATTTTGTTTCTAAAAGAGCAGGTGCTAATTGATCCGTAGAATAAGTACCTAAGCCTACCAGAGCAATTCCAAGCTTTTTTGAGTTTTTTTCGGATGCAAGACTTTGTGAAAGAGAAAGCTGAGGTGCGATTGCAGTAACAGTTGCTGCTCGAAGTATATTTTTTATAAATGGACGTCTTTTCATAAAAAACGATTTATATAAATATAGTTTAAATCGATTTTATTTTCTAAAATAGAATAAGCAATATTTAGAAGATTTGATGCATTTTCTATATAACACCAAATTTATAGATGCAAATGGAAGTATACGTGTCCCTAGGCTCTAGAACTGTAGAAGGAAAATTTGGTTGATTTGGGCTATTAGGAAAATGCTGTGTTTCCAAGCAAAAACCAGTTTGACTATTGTAATAGAGGTTGTTTTTTCCGGCCTTTTTTGTGTTTAGGTGATTTCCTCCGTAAAATTGAATTCCTGGTTCTGTAGTATATACAGTCATTTTTCTTCCGGAAATAGTCTCTTTAACAATTGCGGCTTTTTTTAGGCCTTTATGATCTAAGACAAAATTATGATCATAACCAGATCCTAACTGTAACTGCGTATTAGTACTATCTAAATCTTTACCTATTGGTTTTAACTCTGTAAAATCAAAAGGCGAATTTTTAACAGAGGCTATTTCACCAGTAGGAATCATATTCTTATTAACTGGTGTGTAATGAGAAGCATAAATCTGAAGTAAATGATTATTAATTGTTCCGCTACCAGCACCTTGCAGATTAAAATAGGAATGGTGTGTTAAGTTAACTATTGTTTTTTTATCAGTTTTGGCACTGTAGCTAATATGAAGTTCATTATCTTGTGTCAATTCATAAATAACAGTTACTTTAAGGTTGCCAGGATAACCAGCTTCTCCATCATTAGAAGTGTAATAAAGTTCTAATTTCGATTCCGAAATTTGATTTGCATCCCACACTACATTGTGAAAACCATGAAGTCCACCATGAAGATGGTTAGGGGCGTTATTTCTTTCTAAACCATAAGTGTTGTCGTCTAATGTAAATTGCCCAGCTGCAATCCGATTTCCATATCTTCCAATTATAGCTCCAAAAAACATTTCATCAGCATCCAAATAGTCTTGAATGGAATTATATCCTAAAACAATATCTTCTAATTTATCATTTTTATCTTTGGTCCATAGACTAATTAGTCTTCCACCATAATTGGTTATTTGACCTACTAAGCCTTGTTTGTTTTTTAAGTTAAATAGACTTACAGATTTATCATTCAATATGGTTGTAAAGTTAGATTTTGGTATGAGTTGCATATACTAGGTACTTTAAAGTCAATTTTTAACATTGTTCTACTAAAGTACTAATGTTGGCGTTATTGTGTTTCTTTTTTTCGAAACGATGTATAATTTTATTATAAGGCACGTTTTGTTATATAAATACGCCAGCCAATAATAGCAAGCTGAAGTTTAGTTGCATTGCTTAGGTCTAGCTGTTTCTTTGTGTAACTTGGAAGAATGGCCTTATTGACTTTTGCCAGAAGTTTAAATAATGATTTCTTCATTTGAATTATTTTGTGACAACAAATGGTGTTGTCAAATATCGCTTAGCGATAAAAATAGTAAAACTTATTCTAGAACTAAGTTTTACATTTTTTTGATTGGTTGTTTTTTGGTTGATTCTTTGGTTGATTCTTTGGTCGGTTTAATTTAGAATATTGAAAATATAATATCAATAATCAATTTTGCTAATGTCATCATAATTTTTTGGTTTAGAGGTTAATAATTTGTTTTAATTTCTTGATTGAGTTTTCAATATATATCGATAACAAATGATCTTCCAAACGTTTTTATAAAAATCGATGAATTTGAATTTAAATTTATAAGTTAAAAAATGAAAATGATTACTAAAATTTGTGACTTGCCTTTATTTAAGTTTTAATATTAAACATAAAATACATATTATTATTCCAGTTTAATAGGTTTCAAGGGCTTTTTTTGGATGCTTTCTAAAAGTGTAGAGGCATTTCATCTTAAAATGGTCCAAATTTTCACATTTCATCATTTATGAGTTTCGTTTTACTGATAAATATCATAGAATATTTCACTTGCTTTTTGTAGTTAATTTATACTATTTTTTGTTTTAACATTTAGACAATATTTAACAAGTATCTTTGTTGAAATTTTAATTATGAAAAGACTTTTGCTACTCACTATACTTTTAATAAATATGTCAGGATGGTCCCAGGTTTTGGTTATTAATGAACTTGATCCTGATTCTCCAAGTATCGATACGGCAGAATTTATAGAATTAAAATCCCAGATGCCCAACTTTTCTACCGATGGATATATCTTGGTTTTTTTCAATGGTTCCAGCAGTGGGGCAGATTCAAGCTATATGGCCATAGATTTGAATGGGTATGAGACTGACAATAATGGACTATTGGTGGTCGGAAGTGTAGGGGTATCGCCATTTCCACAAGTTGTGATTTCAGAAAACGCTATACAGAATGGAGCAGATGCCGTCGGAATTTACTTAGCCTCGGTTAACGATTTCCCCGAAGGCACATTGGCAACGCAAACAAATCTTATTGATGCTATGGTTTACGGAACCAATGATACCGATGATACTGTATTGTTAGGATTAATGGGAGAGACCGTGCAGTACAATGACAATGGAACTAACACAAATCCCAGATCCATTCAACGTTTTGTCGATGCTATGGACAATGAATCTTATAGTACGGCTACGCCGACACCTAGACGTGAAAATGATGGTTCTGGGAATGCTATAAACCCAATAGCAATAGCAGTAAACGAAACGCTATACGATGAAGGTGCAAGTTTTGATATTACGTTTACATCGGAAACTAATGTCACTTCGGATTTAAACTTCACTATTAGTCTTGATAATTTTGGGTTTAATACTGCTGATTATACGGGAAATATTGTGTTAACAATTCCAAATGGACAGAATACGACGAGTACTACAATAACGATTATAGATGATGCTATTGATGAAGGTGACGAGGTTATCCAAATTCAATTTGTCGATTTAGTTGAACCCGAAGTCGCATCAAATAATTTTGTTGAGGTAAGAGTAGTAGATAATGATTTCACCATGGCCGCTTGGGGAACACCTTTGAATCCGACTACCGGAATTGTGCAAAGCACTCAACCTGCAGATTATTACAATAGTTTAGATGGTTTAGCAGATATTGCTTTAAGGCAAGCCTTACAAGTTATTATCGCAGATCCGATGACTGTAAGAGCACAAACCTATGCGGATGTTATTGATATTTTAAAAGAAGCCGATCAGAACCCCGAAAATAGTAATCAAGTTTGGTTGCTGTACACAGAAGAAGGTAGGCCAAAATTAGATTTACAGACCAGTAGCAATAATACAGGTAAGTGGAATAGGGAGCATACGTATCCAAGATCTAGAGGAGGTTTTTTTGATATTGAGGAGGATGAGATTGCAGATGGCATAGACATATTTTGGACAACTAAAGCAGATTCGCTACGTCATGGTAATTCCGATGCACATGCTTTACGCGCAGCTGATGCTGCGGAAAACAGTTCACGAGGGAATCAGCATTATGGTCAATATAATGGACCAACGGGTAATTTAGGAAGCTTTAAAGGAGATGTTGCACGAAGTGTGTTATATATGGAAATTAGATATAATGGATTGGAAGTGGTCAATGGTTTTCCAAATACTACGGGTCAGTTAGGTGATTTAGCAACCCTTTTGGATTGGCATAGAAACGATCCGCCAGATGATTTCGAGATGAACCGAAACAACGTTGTTTATAATTGGCAATTTAATAGAAACCCATTTATAGATCAACCACTCTTGGTAGAGTACATTTGGGGTAATAATGCGGGGGATATTTGGGACCAATCATTGGGTACAAATGACCATAAATTTTCAGAAGCCTCAATGTATCCAAACCCAACGAATGGAAAGCTTTACTTTTCTGGGTTAAATGATGCGATTAAGATGGAAGTGTATTCTATAGAAGGTAAGCTCTTAAAAGAATTTAAATTAGTTAAAAACTCAATAGACTTAGATCTAACGTCTGGTATTTACCTAGTAAAACTATTTAACAATAATCAATCAGTAGTTACAAAAGTGATTGTAAATTAATATTAAAGACTATTAAAATAGAAAAAGCCAAACTCAATATTAGAGTTTGGCTTTTTCCGCTTAATTGATTGATGAAATTTAATTAATCTTTTTTAGTCTTTACAATAATAACACCGTCTTTTCCTTTTTTGCCGTATAACTCAATAGCATTTTCGCCTTTTAGAACGGTTACTGATTCAATATTATCAGTATCAATATCTTTGAATTTTCTTTTTGATACTTCCTTGCCATCTACTATATATAAAGGGTTTTTTCCATTAGAAGAGATAAGTAAATTGTTTTTGTCGTATGCATTTTGAAGAATGATGACATTATCTTCATCTCCATCTTTGCTCACCCAAGTATTTTTGTTTTTACCTTTTACAATATTTACTTTCTTGCCATTAACTATTATAGTTTCTTCATTGTTGTTGTCCTCATCATCTACAATAATTTCAATGACTTCA
The DNA here is from genome assembly GCF_014243395.1 of Winogradskyella flava. Lineage (GTDB taxonomy): Bacteria > Bacteroidota > Bacteroidia > Flavobacteriales > Flavobacteriaceae > Winogradskyella > Winogradskyella flava. The sequence goes on from NZ_JACLCP010000003.1 coordinate 64,111, forward strand.
TCATCGTCGTCTCCAGAAATCACATGAACCTTACTGTTAGTTTTTATGCGCTTTACCTTACTTTTTTTTCCATTGCTTCTAACAATAATTCTTGACTCGTGCTCATGTTCATCATCATGCTCATGCTCCTCATGTTCTTCATCAGAAATTACAAGCACATTACTTCCACTTGTAGATTTGTGAATTTTATAATTACCTCCATCGTCATGAGTTTCATAAACATAAGTGTGTTTTCCATGTCTTGTATGTCCATTACCAATGGATATACTATCGCTCTTGGCATCATAGATTATTTTTATGGGTTCTATGGTGTCGTCAGAATTTATATTGTACTGCGCGTTGGAATTTTTTGATTTAGCATCGATTTTAATAGCAGTAATCTCACTATTGTTATTGCGCTTTACACCTTTAATTTTTATTGACAAACCTTCTTTTTCTAAATGTGCTTCTATTTTTTCTAATTCTAAGTCTGTGGTTTTCTTATCGATAACACTAATTACCGTGTTCGTTTTGATGGTAGAGGAGTTTTTCTGTTTCTGAGGAATAACTTGGGCCATTAATTTATTGGCTTTTTTCTGATTGCTATTTTTCGTTGCAATATGTTCTTCGTTGTCCGCCTCATTTGTTGTCTGTAAATCAATAGTGTCATAAAAACTATTAAGTTGAGATGAGGCTTCCGTTTGGACACTATTGCTTACAGTTTTTAAACTTTCAGCTTCTATAAAAATTTCCTTAGTGTTAAAACTCATTAGAAATAAGGCCAAGATTGGAAGAATTAAACTGTACTTCCATGCTTTTATTTTGCTCGAATTTGATTTGTGTAACATAATGATTCGTTTTTTGATTTGTGAATTGTAAAAATTATTAGTGATTATATATTTATGATTTGGAATGCTTGATTTTAAAAGTATTAATTGGTAGCTTTTTTCACATTCTGAAATGCGCTGTGCTTTTTTATCTGCTATAAACTCTAGATTTTGTTGAATTTCTTTCTTATAGAGCCACGCAAATGGGTTAAACCAAAATACAATGCAGGCCAATTGACTTAATATAATGTCAATGGAATGCATTTCCTTGGCATGAACTTTTTCGTGATTCAGAATATGTGTTAGCTCATTTTCGGAATAGTTTTTAGGGTTGTAAATAATCCAGATGAAAAAGGAAAACGGTGGAATATCATTATTGGTTTCAATTAATATGTAGGAGCCACTTTTATAATATTGGTGCCTGTTGAATAAGAACATTAGAGATGTCAATTCAATTAACAACTTTGTTAGGAAGAATATAACTCCAATTCCATACAGCATATATAAGATTTGCAAAACATTAAAACTCATTTCGCTTGAAGTCTCTTGTATTACGATGGCATCATTTGTTGGCAATATACTTTCTATAACAATTGGCGTATATTCCACATAAACAGGTATTATTATAAACGGAAGACAAACAGTCATAATCAGACCAGTAAGTAAATACAAGCGGTTTGTTTGAAAGAATGTTTCTCTTTGTAAAAACAGTTTGTAGAATACATAAAATATAAACAATACTGCTGCAGATTTTAGTAAATATTCCATGGTTATTTTTTGTTTTCAATTAGCGCAATGATTTCTTTAAGCTCATCCACACTGATTTTTTCCTCTTTGGCAAAAAAGGATACTACATTTTTATAGGAGCTATTAAAGTAGTTATCTATTGCGGTCGTCATAAAACCTTTTTTGTATTCTTCTTTCGTTACAATAGGAAAATATTGATGGGTTTTCCCGTAGGCATTATAACTTACGTAACCTTTTTCTTCTAAGTTTCTTATGATAGTAGATAAGGTGTTGTAATGTGGTTTATCAGTTTTAATTTCTGCAAGGACATCCTTGACAAAAGCTTTTTCGAGCTTCCATAGAATGTGCATTATTTCTTGTTCTTTATTTGTTAGCTTTTGCATCATAATGATATCTGTCAGTACTTATAGTCAAACATATAACTATTTTTATAGTTATACAACTAAATTAGTAGTTATTTAACGAAATATTTAGTTTTTAGTTTGTGTAAGAATGAAGTGTTATCTTCGCGATTCTATCTAAAAAATATTAACTAATAGATGAGTATCTTCCTTGTTATAGCTGGTTTGGCATTGTTGGTTGTAGGTGGTGACTTCTTGGTAAGGGCTTCGGTGGGATTATCTTTTAAACTAAAGATTTCTAAACTTGTTATTGGCATGACGGTAGTTTCTTTTGCAACGTCTGCTCCAGAGCTACTAGTAAGTTTACAGGCTGCTTTTGATGGCATTTCAGATATTGCCTTAGGTAATGTCATTGGTTCTAACATTGCCAATATTGGTTTGGTGTTAGGAATAACTGCAATTATTTCTCCGCTGACCGTTGAGCAGGAGTTCTATAGGTACAATTGGCCAATGATGATGTTGGCTTCTTTTGCATTGTATTACTTTCTTAAGAATGATGAGGTTTTAACAGCTGTAGAAGGTGTAATTTTATTTGTGGCTTTAATCATTTTTCTAGTTATCTTAATCCATAACTCAAGAAAGTCGATGAAAGCTAATCTTGAAGAAGTCGATGACGCGTTGGCAGAAGTGTCAAACTTTAAAATAGTCATGTGGTTGCTCATCGGAGCTGCTGGGTTATATTTTGGATCAGAGTGGTTAGTAGAAGGTGCAAAGCAACTGGCAAAAGCCGTTGGTATTAGTGATTATGCTATTTCCGTAACAGTTATCGCCATAGGGACAAGTGTGCCCGAATTGGCGGCTTCAGTTATCGCAGCTTTAAAGAAAGAAAAGGCTATCTCGTTAGGGAATCTCATAGGTTCGAATATTTTTAATATAGCATCGGTATTGGGTTTAACAGCTATCATAAAACCTATAGTTGTTAATCCTGAAACTCCAGAAATATTGTCGACTAACATATTTTGGATGATAGCTTTTGCGGCTATTTTGGTACCTCTAATGTTAATTCCAAAACGATTTGTTATCGGTCGTTATAAGGGTATGTTATTATTTGGGGCTTATATAATTTTTATATATATCACCTTAAAATAAGAAAAGCCTGCTTTAAGCAGGCTTTTTTAATAGTTCTATCAAATGATTATTTAGATATTGGCGCTTTTTACAGTTTTGATAATTCTACCAGCAATTTTATATGGATCACCATTGGAAGCAGGTCTTCGATCTTCTAACCAACCTTTCCAGCCTTTTTCTACTGTAATGATTGGAATTCGGATTGAAGCACCTCTGTCAGATATACCATAACTAAAATCGTTAATTGATGCAGTTTCGTGTAAACCGGTTAATCTTTGATCGTTAAACTCACCATATACTTCAATATGTTCTTTTACGACTGGTCTAAATGCTTCACAAATCTTTTCATAAATTTCTTGGCTACCGCATGTTCTTAAGGTAGTATTTGAGAAATTGGCGTGCATACCAGAGCCGTTCCAATCCATGTCTTTTCCTAATGGCTTTGGATGGTACTCAATATAGTAACCGTATTGTTCGGTTAAACGGTCTAACAAATAACGTGCAACCCAAATTTCGTCTCCAGCTTTTTTAGCGCCTTTTGCAAATAACTGAAACTCCCATTGTCCAGATGCAACTTCTTGGTTAATACCTTCAAAATTTAATCCAGCTGCAATACAAAGATCAGCATGCTCTTCAACTAAATCTCTACCATGCGTGTTTTTTCCGCCTACAGAACAGTAGTACATGCCTTGAGGCGCAGGGTACCCTCCAATAGGGAAGCCTAAAGGCAATTGTGTTTGTGTATCCATAATGAAGTACTCTTGCTCAAAACCAAACCAAAAGTCGTTGTCATTATCATCAATAGTTGCTCTTCCATTGGACTCATGTGGTGTGCCGTCAGCATTTAAAACTTCAGTCATTACTAAATACCCATTTTTTCTCGCAGGATCAGGGTATATAGCCACCGGCTTCAATAAACAGTCAGAAGAATCTCCTGTAGCTTGTCTGGTTGACGAACCATCAAAAGACCATATAGGACAATCTTCTAATTTTCCACTAAAGTTGTCTTCAACTTTAGTCTTACTTCTCATGTTTTGAGTTGGCTTATAACCATCAAGCCATATGTACTCTAATTTAGATTTACTCATCGTAATAGTATTTAACAAATTGACTTTGCAAATATTGTGTTTTTTTTTAAGTGGTCAAAAAAAACAGGGTATTTTAGATAAAATGTTATTAATATTTGTTGATAACCCTATTTTTTAAGGGGTGGTATATTTATAAATTCAATATTTCGTATTTTTACGGCAAATAAATACGAATATGTCAACACTTAGATTTAATGCAATTAAGGAAGCCTTAAAACGAGTCCCTTTAAAGATTGAAGAAACTAAACGTCGTTCTGAGGTTTTTGGTGAAAATGTTTTTAATGAAGCGAGTATGCGTCAATATTTAACCAAAAACGCATTAAAGAGTATTCTGGAATCTATTGAAAAAGGAACAAAAATAGATCGATTGATGGCAGACCATATTTCTATAGGAATGAAAGAATGGGCTATTTCTAAAGGAGCGACGCATTACACACATTGGTTTCAGCCTTTAACAGGTGCAACTGCAGAAAAGCACGACGCCTTTTTCGAAACTATTGGAGATGGTATGGCTATTGAAAAGTTTGATGGCAGTCAACTTGTGCAACAAGAACCAGACGCATCAAGTTTTCCTCATGGAGGTATAAGAAATACGTTTGAAGCAAGAGGATATACCGCTTGGGATCCTACATCGCCTGCTTTTATATATGGTACAACATTGTGCATCCCAACGGTCTTCGTTTCTTATACAGGAGAAGCTTTAGATTATAAAACACCATTATTAAGAGCATTACACGCCGTAGATGATGCAGCCGTGGCGGTTTGTAAATATTTTGATAAGAATGTTAGGAAAGTGAGTGCTTCATTAGGATGGGAGCAGGAGTATTTTTTAATAGATAAGGCCCTGGCGACATCTCGACCAGATATTGTTTTGGCAGGTCGAACGCTATTGGGACATTCACCAGCAAAAGGGCAACAGTTGGATGATCATTATTTTGGTACCATTCCCACAAGGGCAATGGCATATATGCGTGATCTAGAAAATGAATGTATGTTGTTGGGTATACCAGTTAAGACAAGACATAATGAAGTAGCTCCAAATCAATTTGAATTGGCTCCTATATATGAAGAGGCAAACTTAGCTGTGGATCACAACTCTTTATTAATGGATGTGATGCAAAAGGTTGCGGAACGCCATGGCTTTAATGTTCTTTTGCACGAGAAGCCATTTGCGGGAGTCAATGGTTCGGGTAAGCACAATAATTGGAGTTTGAGCACGGATACAGGTGTAAATCTATTATCGCCAGGTAAAACACCAATGAGCAACCTTCAGTTTTTAACGTTTTTCATAAATACAATTAAGGCGGTTTTAACTCACGAGGAATTGCTAAGAGCTGCCATTGCCTCTGCCAGTAACGATCATCGTTTAGGAGCAAACGAAGCGCCGCCAGCCATTATTTCGGTATTTATAGGTGCGCAGTTGACTAAGGTACTGGAGGAATTAGAATCCGTTACAAAAGGGAAATTATCTCCTCAAGAAAAAACAGATTTAAAATTGAACGTTGTAGGGAAAATACCAGAGATTTTATTGGACAATACGGACAGAAATAGAACATCTCCTTTCGCTTTTACGGGAAATAAATTTGAATTTAGGGCAGTTGGCTCTACTGCAAATTGTGCTAATCCAATGACGGTTTTAAATACCATAGTGGCTAAACAATTAATAGATTTTAAAGCTGAAGTTGATGCCTTGATTGATGAGAAATCCATGAAAAAAGATGACGCTATTTTCAATGTATTACGTGAGTATATAAAAGCATCTAAGCATATTTTGTTTGAAGGCAATGGTTATAGTGAAGAATGGGAGAAAGAAGCTAAAAAACGTGGATTAAGTAATAATAAAACGACACCTGAAGCGCTTAAGGTAAAGATTTCTAAATCTTCGCTGGAGTTATTTGAAACTTTGGGTGTTATGAATAAGGTAGAATCTCAAGCGCGTTATGAGATAGAGATGGAAGAGTATATTCTTCATATTCAAATTGAGAGCAGGGTAATTGGAGATATTGCTCGGAACCACATTGTACCGACTGCAGTGAGATATCAAAATATACTGATAGAAAATGTTACCGGTCTTAAAACGATTTATGGAGATGAATTCAAAAGTTTTGCTAAGGAGCAATTATCCCTTATTGAACAAATTTCCCGTCATATTGAGGCCATTAATTCTTTGGTTACTAAAATGACAGATGAACGTAAATCAATAAATAAGGGGTCTGATTTAGAAAAGAAAGCACAGGGTTATTGCCAAAAAGTCAAACCTATATTTGAAGATATAAGATATCATTGCGATAAACTTGAATTAATGATCGATGATGAACTTTGGCCATTGACTAAATATAGAGAGTTGCTATTTACCAAATAGTAATGTGTCTTTAGTGTTAATTTAATGTTTGTTTTATGTCAGCAGTAAGTAATGTTACGTAGTTAAAATATGCCATGATATATCCTTTTGTGTATTTCATCGACTACAATGATCTAGTTGTCGAAAACCTTGAGTTTTAGATATAAAAAACCATGCAATCTCGCTTTTATAAATTGTTTATTCAGTATTTTTGTAGGGCTATTAATCAATATTTATAATTATGAAGAAGTTACTCTTAAGTGTAGCTATTCTGGTGGGGGCGACATTAGTTCTTTCTTTAGACAATTCAGACGACATAAAAGATGTCGTAAACGATGAAGTTGTTAATGTTCAGCAAGATCTACAGACAGAATCTTAAAAATTAAGATATTTCTTTATGGTTTAATGACCATCAAGAATATAAAAGGATAAATTCATTACATATGGTTTTATCCTTTTTTTGTTGCAGTAAAGTATTTTAACACTAATATTTTTATATATTGCGTTCCTCCCGTTTCTACATGATATATATTTACTTGCCAATTAAGGTTATATGATTATTAAGTCAAGATACTTTTTCCTAACAATAGTATTGACTGTTTTTAGCCTAAGTGCTTTATATGCTCAAGATATCAAGAGTGCAGAGAAGAATAAAAAGCTATATAGTAGGCTAGCTTTTTTTGAGCTACGTGGAACAAATGCCATTGATGCTGCTATAGGTTCTTCAATAACAAATGGAGATTTAGCTGAATCTGAATTTGAAGCGTATTTCAGAATAGGTTATAAACGTCACATCACGAGCCATTTGAATTTAAACTTCACCTACAACAAGTATAGTGTAGTCTTTAAGGATGTTTATAGTGAAGGGTTTATGTCGTTTGATATGAATCTAGAATTGCTCATTTCTCCTTATAAACGTTTTACGCCATATCTGTTTGCAGGAGGAGGCTATAATGCAGCTAATTATTTTGAGAATACTTCTACAAAAGTTCAGGGAGGTCTGGGATTCGAATGTATAGTTACTGAAGGCTTTGGTATAAAGCTTTTTGGAGAGTACAACTATTTTTTTTCGGATGAATTGGATGGTCTAATTGCTGGTGAGAGTGATGATGCCGTTTGGAGAATGGGTTTAGGCATCAATTTGTATTTTGGAGGCAGTAAGAAAAGGGAAAAGAGGTTGAAAGAGATCGAAACCGTAATTAATAATAATTTAATTAATTAATCCAATTCTATTCTTACTTTTGTAAACCAATCTTAAAAGTCTTTAATGAGCAATTCGGTTAGCAAAAGATACGCGCAGAGAGGTGTTTCGGCCTCAAAAGAAGATGTGCACAATGCCATTAAAAATATTGACAAAGGCTTATTTCCTAAAGCATTCTGTAAAATAGTTCCTGATTATTTAACTAATGATGAGGATTATTGTTTGATCATGCATGCAGATGGTGCAGGTACTAAGTCATCGTTAGCATATATGTATTGGAAAGAAACAGGTGATCTCTCCGTATGGAAAGGTATTGCACAAGATGCATTGATTATGAATATTGATGATCTGTTATGTGTAGGAGCTACTGACAACATTATGCTGTCTTCTACAATCGGTAGAAATAAAAATCTAATTCCAGGGGAAGTTATTTCTGCAATCATTAACGGTACTGAGGAATTGATAAAAGATCTCAAATCTTTTGGAGTCGCGATTCACTCTACCGGAGGAGAAACCGCCGATGTTGGTGATTTAGTTAGAACAATAATTGTTGATTCCACAGTTACTGCTCGCATGAAGCGCAGTGATGTAATTGATAACGCTAATATTTGTGATGGAGATGTTATTGTTGGGTTGGAGTCATTTGGCAAAGCATCTTACGAAACTGAATATAATGGTGGTATGGGAAGTAATGGATTGACCTCTGCCAGACATGACGTGTTTTCAAAATATTTGGCTAAAAAGTATCCAGAAAGTTTTGATTCGGCCGTACCTGAAGAATTAGTATATTCTGGGCAAACTAAACTTACGGATTCAATTGAAGATTCACCAATTGATGCTGGTAAATTAGTGTTATCACCCACAAGGACATATGCGCCAATTATAAAGTCTATTTTAAATAAATACAACAACGACTCAATTCATGGTATGGTACATTGCAGTGGAGGAGCGCAAACTAAGATTCTTCATTTTGTAGATAATCTTCATATTATAAAGGATAATATGTTCGAGATTCCTCCGTTATTCAAGCTCATTCAAAAGCAATCTAAAACCGATTGGAAAGAAATGTATCAAGTGTTTAATTGTGGTCATCGTATGGAATTATACGTTAAACCAGAAGTTGCAGAAGATATTATTGCTATTTCTAAATCCTTTAATGTCCATGCCAAAATCATTGGTAGAGTAGAGGCATCAGAGAATAAGCGACTTACAATTAAAAGCGATTTTGGTACGTTTTCCTATTAATTACGTAGCATATGCAGAATTATTCAAGATATAGTCTTGTAATATTCATTTTATTTTCATTTCAACTTTGTGCCCAGCCAGACTCCTTGTATTTTAAGGAAAAAGCTAAGGATGATATAAAACTTGGATGGCGAACAAAGAAAGAAGCTGGCTTAAATCTTAACCAGGTATCCTTTTCTAATTGGAATGCAGGTGGAACCAATTCAATAACAGGTATCGTTACTGGAAGTGCATCTGCTAAGTACAAGCAAGAAAACTTATTTTGGAATTCATTGCTGAGTCTGCGTTATGGGCTCAATAAACAGGAGGATAAGCCTTTGTTTAAGACTGAAGATGTTATCGAGGTAATTTCTAACGTTGGACTTGAGGAAAGCCCTGAGAGTAATTGGTTTTATTCGGCGAGATTTAGTTTCAATACGCAATTTGCTAACGGCTATAGAAATCCAGATGATAACAACCCTATTTCAAGATTTATGGCACCAGGTTATTTGTTTCTGGGAATTGGTATGGAATACGGTCGACACATTGATCGATTTTCAGTTTACGCCTCTCCATTCACGCTTAAAAATACATTTGTCTTGGATGACGACTTAGCTAACCAAGGTGCATTTGGAGTAGATCCTGCTATCTATGATTTAGAAGGTAATATTATAAAAGAAGGAGAGAAAACAAGACAAGAGCTTGGGATTCTATTGACTGGTCAGTTCGAGGATGAAATTTTCACAAACATCAAACTGAATACACGCTTACGACTATATACAGATTATTTGAACAGTTTTGGAAATGTTGATTTAGACTGGGAATTAAATCTTAATATGAAAGTCAACAAATACGTTCAAGCGACTATTGGCTCGCATTTAAGGTATGATAACGATATTAAGGCAGAAGCGGATAAAAATGATATTACCAATGAAGAAATAGTTATAACAGGACCAAAATTACAATGGAAACAACTACTCGGTGTTGGTGTTATTGTGGATTTGGATAGTTTAATTAGTCAGCGATCAACACTTTAAGGGTTCTAAAGCTGTCCTTCACTTATATAGTTGTAATCCTCAAGTTCTGTAAGTTTATCAATCTTTTTGGTAGTACCGTTTTGCAATAGATAAATATCGTCAGAACTATCAATGATATGACTATACATATGGTCAGAAATTATAATGGCCTTCTGTTTCTTTTCTTCAGAAATAAGCTGCTTAATATATTCAATATGAATTGGGGCTAAATGGGAAAATGGTTCATCAAGGATTACAATATCACTTTTTGTTTTTAGAATTACATAAGTTTCGATTAAACGTCTTTCTCCACCTGACAGTGTCCTAAACTTTGAAACTTTATATTTAGAAAGGGCTTCAAACTTTTCTGTAAATTCATCCCAGTTTAAATTATAGATACTAAAAATAAAAGATAGCTTCATACCATTTGGAATAAAATTATATTGAGGTAGGTATTTTACGTAGCCCGTTTTGTAAAGCGGTTTCAGAATCGGCTTGTGGTCTATCCTAATTAGTTTATACTTTGGTTTTAAATTTCCAAAAGCGATATTGAGCAAGCTGCTTTTACCACAACCATTTCTTCCTAAAATTGCTGTTACTTTACCAGTTTCAGCTTTTAGGTAAATGCCGTTTAAAATACGCATGGTTTTAAAGTATAATTCTACATTGTCCAGTTCAAATTTCAAGCTTAAATGGTTTACAATAAATTATTAAATAAAAAAATAAATATGACGGTCAAAATGCTATCGAAAATGAATGCAAATGAGAATAATAATAATGGAGATATTCCGAGATTTTTATAAAAGGTTAGTTTTTGTTTTTGAGATGTTTCAGTAATAAAATACCATGCAAGTACAGTTAGAAACAATTTAGTGACTAATGCGGCGGCATAGTTCGGGTTAACTGCTATAATAAGACTATTAACAATTAAAGACGAGGCAATGAATAATTTATAGAAATTAAATAGAACTAAAAGACGATTCATATCAGAAAAATAAGGCTTTTAAATGAAACCTTTTATCACAGCAATAAAAGAGCAAGTAAAAATGCTGTCTAAAATAAAGATGATAATGATAAATTTGGTGTTGCTTACGCCTCGAATACGGTAATAATTTAATCGTCGTCTTAATTTTCTATCGCTAATCATTATCCATAATAGAAACACCAAAAATAATTTTGTGCATAGCGCCAAAATCAATTCAGGATTGATAACCGTAATTGCTATGGTAACTAAAAACGACCATAAAGCAAGCGGTTTATAATAGTTTAGTATAGAGACAAATTGCCTTAGCATATAAATTACAACGCACAGATAGCTAAATTTATTTTCTAGGCCCTATCAATTGTTTTCAAATTTCTTAATTCATTAAAAATTGTACATTTGTATTGCAATATTTTAAAAAATGTTCGAGACAACAAATTTTTTTGAGTCAGCTCTTAATGAGATTAAAATAACTAATTAAGAAGCTATATGCCCATTTTACTCGACAAGAAAAAACTCTTTAGAACTTCCAATTTTATTATACTACTTAGCATACTAATTTGTGCTAATCTCATTGTTTCATCTTATGTGAATATGGAACAGCTTCGTATTCCAAGAATCATGACAACGGTTATTCTTTTTCTATGGTTTCTTAATTTAGAACTAGAAAGAAGAACCTTATCAATAATGGCTTTCTCCTTAGTGTTGATTGCAGATATTGCATTGGTGGGCTACGAAAATAAATGGTTTTGTTTCTTAAGGTTTATAACGTTCATCGTTATTAATTCTCTACTTATTGCTCATATTTTTAAACCGAAGTTTTTGAAGAATGTAAAAGCCATCCCATTAACTATGATTTTGGTTCTTTTTGTATCTTGTCTACTCATGATAAAATATCTATCTGAGTTTATAGATTTTAGTGTTTTTGGTATGGCTCATGAGGTATTGTATTACATATATGCCGTGACGACATTGCTCCTAGTTCTATCTACGGTCTTACATAGTTTAAACGACTACTCAAAAAAAATTGATATTTTTCTATCTGCCGTAGTGTCGTTTTTAATTTCAGATTTGCTACTTATCATTGGCTATTATTCTGATTCTTATTTGGCTATACAGGTTGAGCGTGTTTTCCATATAGCTGCCATAGGTCTTATTATCTATTATGTGATCTTATTTAACAGAGATATTAAAGGGTCTAAGGAATTTATTTAGACAAACAATTTTCTTTAATTTTCGCCGGAATGCAATTTGATTTTTTGAAATTTATAACATAAAATGATCAATGACCAATGATCAGTAAAATCCATAAAAAATCGTACTTTTGAAATTCAATTTTTGAAGATAGATGTTAGAGAAAATACAGATTGTAAAACAACGGTTTGATGAGGTCAATGACCTTATCATTCAACCAGATATCATATCAGATCAGCAGCGTTATACAAAGCTGATGAAAGAATACAAGGATCTTAAATTAATTGTAGATAAAGGCAATGTTTATAAGGAGGCTTTAGAAAATATCGCTGAGGCTGAAGAAATTATTGCAGATGGCTCTGATGAAGAAATGGTAGAGATGGCAAAAATGCAACTCGAAGAAGCTAAAGAGACCATCACTAAACTTGAAGAAGAGATCAGATTTTTGTTAATTCCTAAGGATCCCGACGATGCCAAAAACGTTGTAGTTGAGGTTAGAGCAGGGACAGGTGGTGACGAGGCTAGTATTTTTGCAGGAGATTTATTTAGAATGTATTCTAAATACTGTAGTGATAAAGGCTGGAAAGTTGACGTTGTGAGTCAAAGTGATGGAACGTCAGGTGGGTTTAAAGAAATAATTTTTGAGGTATCTGGTGAAGATGTGTATGGTACTTTAAAATTTGAAGCTGGTGTGCATCGTGTACAACGTGTACCACAAACCGAAACACAAGGTCGCGTGCATACAAGTGCGGCAACAGTTATGGTTTTGCCAGAGGCAGAAGAAATTGATTTTGAACTTGACATGACAGAAGTACGTATTGAGCGCACCACATCAACAGGTCCAGGAGGTCAGTCTGTGAATACAACCTATTCGGCAATTAAGCTACATCATGAACCAACAGGCATGATTGTAAGTTGTCAAGACCAGAAGTCATCGCATAAGAATTTAGAGAAAGCGTTAAAAGTCTTACGTTCTCGTTTGTACGAAAAAGAACTCGAAAAACAGCGTGAGGCTGACTCTGCAAAGCGCAAAAGCATGGTGAGTTCTGGTGATAGAAGTGCTAAAATTAGAACTTATAATTATGCGCAGGGACGAGTTACAGATCATAGAATAGGCTTAACACTTTACGATTTACAAAATATCATCAATGGTGATATTCAAAAAATAATTAATGAATTAATGTTAGCCGAAAATACTGAGTTATTGAAAGCTAGTGATGATGTAATATAATTATGAGCCTCAATTAGTGAGGCTTTTTTATGATATGACAACTACCCATCTTATTGAGCAAATCCATAAAAAACAATCTTTCCTCTGTATAGGACTAGATGTGGATTTAAATAAAATTCCAAAGCACTTATTAAACGAAGAGGATCCAATCTTTGCTTTTAATAAGGCAATTATCGATGCCACTCATCATTTGTGTGTTGCCTATAAACCTAATACAGCATTTTACGAAGCTTATGGGATTAGAGGCTGGAAAGCTTTAGAAAAAACCATTAATTATCTTAACGAAAATAATCCTGAAATTTACACTATTGCTGATGCCAAACGTGGTGATATTGATAATACAAGTACCATGTATGCCAAAGCATTTTTTGAAGACTTAGGGTTCGATAGCGTTACCGTTGCACCGTACATGGGTAAAGATTCAGTAGAACCTTTCTTAGCTTTCGAAGATAAGCATACCATTCTTTTGGCACTGACCTCAAACCAAGGCGCGTTTGACTTTCAAACTAAAACAGTGAATGGTGTAGAATTGTATAAACAAGTTTTAGAAACCTCTAAATCCTGGCGAAACTCTGAAAACTTAATGTATGTTGTTGGAGCGACTAAAGCTGAGTATTTTGCTGATATTCGTAAAATTATTCCTGACAGCTTTCTTTTAGTTCCAGGTGTTGGTGCTCAAGGTGGTAATCTGCAAGAGGTCTGTAAATTTGGAATGAATGATTCTATAGGCTTATTGATTAACTCCTCAAGAGGAATCATTTATGCCTCACAAGGAGACGATTTTACCCAAGCGGCAGCAAGCAAAGCAGAAGAATTACAGGTGCAGATGAAAGAGGAATTGCAACGTTATTCTTCTTAATGTTATTATTAGACCAGCTAAAGCGCCAGCTTCATTTTGAAGACACACCAAAACGCATTATATCATTAGTACCATCCCAAACGGAACTGCTCGTGGATTTAGGTTTGGAAGCATCTATTGTGGGTGTTACGAAATTCTGTGTGCACCCAAAGCATCTTCGAAAATCTAAAGCCATAGTTGGTGGCACGAAGCAAATCAAAGTTGAAAAAATCAAGGCGCTCCAACCAGACATCATTCTATGCAATAAAGAAGAGAATTCTAAGGAAATTATAGAGGAGTTGGAATTTATTACTCCAGTTCATATCAGTGATATTTATAATTTAGACGACTGTTATGAACTTATTAATATGTATGGTGCTTTGTTCCGAGTTGAAGATAAGGCTTCAGCTTTAATCGAAAATATTCAAAATGAGCACGCTGATTTTCAGCTGAAAATTAAGGATAAAAAGCATTTAAAAGTTGCCTATTTTATCTGGAAAAATCCTTGGATGATAGCAGCTTCGGAAACATTTATTGGCTGTATGCTCGAAGAAGCATGTTTTCAAAACGTTTTTGAAAACGCAAAGCGCTATCCAGAAATTGATTTGAATAATGAAAGATTAAAGCAAGCTGATATGATTTTTTTATCTAGCGAACCATATCCATTTAAAGAACGACATATTTCAGATCTAAAATTACAATTTCCTGAAAAGACGATTAAAATTGTAGATGGTGAGCTGTTTTCTTGGTATGGCAGTCGTTTACTAAAGTCTTTCGATTACTTTGAAAGTCTTTATACTTAAAGAAACTAAAAAGTCGATACCTAACTAAAATACCGACTTTAATCTAACTAACTGAACTAATCTTTTTTAAAGACTTGTCTAACTTTCTTTTGCATTACAAAAGTCGCAACTTTCTTAAGATTAAATGTTACGCTAATATTAGCATATAATTAAATGTAGTTTAATAACTTGAAATTAAAATATCAGGTTATACAGTTGCAAGCAATAATTTCTGCAACTATAAAGCCAAGCAATGGGAATAGATATGGGTTGATAACCAAGGTCAGGGCCTACATCTTAAAGGGAATAAAATCGATAATAAGATGATATTAAGAACTGAGGATGAGGCTAATTCCGATGGGAAAACTTTTTCATCGTGTCACATGGACACCTAACAAGGACGGAACAGTAAGGCAATTATGGGAAACCATTACAGATGGTACAGACATCACCATTGCTTTTGATGGTTTGTATAGAAGAAAAGATCAAGATTAGTTGGCCTGAAGTTTATTATCCCTAATTACAAACTTAAGTTTATTAATCTTATTAAGTACTTTGGTCGCTTTATATTCTGAGAAATCACTCAAGGCATGGTCGGTTTGTCTAAAGTTATAAGCGTCTTCAACCAGTTGCCTATATTTTTGCTTTAGTCTTGTCTTTTTTTCAAGCAATCGATTCAGATTAGCCATTGCTAAAAGTTTGTCAATTAGACTATTAAGTTACTAAATAAATCAATACCAAATAACTTTTTTCCTAAAAAGCAAAGAATTTAATCTTGCAGGGCAAAAACTTTCTTGAGCAAATCAGTAGTTCTCGAGGAAATTTTATTTCTAATTTCCTTTTCTTCAACAGCTATCATGGTATAAACACCCTCTAAAGCTTCATTAGTTACATAATCGGTTAAGTCCGGATTAACATTGTTGGTTAGAGGTATGTTGTTGTATTTTGTAATAAGACTGGTCCAAATTTGATCTGCTCCAACTTTGCTAAACGAATTATTAATCACCGGTTTGAATTTATTGTATAATTCTGTTTTTGTTTTAGATGTTAAGTAATTGGTTGCAGCATCATCCTCTCCGAGTAGAATATTTTTAGCGTCGTTAAACGTAATATCCTTGACGGCATTTACAAAAATTGGTGTTGCTTCTTTTACAGCATCTTCAGCAGCTCTGTTTAATGCCTTTATGCCATCATCTGCCAAGCTGCTCAATCCAATTTTACGTAATGCATTATCCACTTTTCGCAATTCTTCAGGTAAAAGGATTTTTACGAGTTCATTCTTGTAAAACCCATCTTTTTGGGTAAGCTTCGTAACTTGCTCGTCAATACCAAGATCCAATGCTTGTCTAAGTCCTGATGCAATATCTGCATTACTTAGCACTTCGCTCTGTGGTAAGGAATCCACAACTTGTTGCAACTCAGCACAGGCAGTTAAATTAAAAACTATAAGTAGGGTAAAAATTCTTTTAATCATGAGTTTTGGTTTTCTATCTTTAGCAAAGATAAATTATACTTGTGAAAGGAATTCAATATTCATGCCTGATATTTTTATTGCTGTTTTTTAATTGTCAAAAGCAATCAAAAGTTGTAGGGGATACCAAGACGATTGTAACAAAGAAACAATCTAAGCAATATATTACGGTATTAGGTATTGCTCAAGATGCAGGCTTTCCGCAAATTAACTGTGAGAGGACATGTTGCGCTGCTTTTTATGAGGGCAATGAGACCAAAAAATTGGTGTCGTGTTTAGGGTTGATTGACCTAGAGTCTAAAAAGAAATGGTTATTTGATGCTACTCCAGATATTAATCAGCAAACGAGAATTCTAAGTAAAGAACATTTGGATAACGGAAAAGTTGTAGATGGCATTTTTCTAACACATGCCCATATAGGCCATTATACAGGTTTGATGAATTTGGGTAGAGAAGCTTTGGGGGCAAATAAAGTTCCAGTTTACACAATGCCAGGAATGAAAAGCTATTTAGAGGAAAATGGCCCTTGGAGTCAACTCGTGAGTCTAAAAAATATTGAGTTAAACACTTTGAAGAAGGATTCAACTGTAAGATTGAATGAGCAGCTAAAAGTAACACCAATATTAGTTCCGCATCGCGATGAATATTCAGAAACTGTGGGTTTCAAAATTGAAGGAAGTGCTAAATCGGTATTATTTATTCCTGATATTGACAAATGGCATAAATGGGAAAGAACGATTATAGAGGAAGTAAAAAAGGTAGATTATGCATTTTTGGATGCTTCGTTTTTTAATAATGGAGAACTGGAACGCGACATGAGTGAAATTCCTCATCCGTTTATTTCTGAAACGATGACTCTGTTTGAAAATGAGTCAATAGAAACAAAAGGTAAAATCTACTTTATTCATTTTAATCATACTAATCCTGCGCTGAAAGACAACCATCATTTAAAAGATAGTGTGCAAGATTTAGGCTTTAAGTTTGCTAAGCAAGGAGACAATTTTGAGCTTTAGATGTCGTTAAACAAAATGGCAATACACTAAAATTCTTATTTTAGCACAATATTTGATTATTCAGTAGTAAATATGTAATTCACTATGAGTTGTTTGATTAAAAAACGCTTTTTATTAGTTATAATTTGCATCCTAACAGCAACTTATTCCTATGGCCAAATAAAGGTTTCGGAGTTTCTTCAAAAATCTAAAATAGCTTCGGCTGATAACAACAAATTATTTTTTGTTGATTTTTGGGCGACTTGGTGTGTGCCATGTATAACGGCCAAGGAGCATTTAAAGGTTTTACAAAATCAGTTTCCTGACGATTTTTATATCGTGTCTTTGACAAGCGAAAATCCTGTGAGAGTTGAAAAGTTCTTAAGTAAAAAGCCTAATCAGTTAGCTGTGGCTATAGATTATAATAAAGAGACTTTTAAAAAGTATAATGTTAAGGTCTTGCCCGATGGTGTATTATTCAATGCACAAGGCAAGGTATTGTGGCAAGGAGGTGCGCCTGATTTAAAGAAAGAGATGGTGTCTCGATTTTTAAGGCAGCAGACTTCCAAAACATCAGTAGAATCTTTTTTTAATATTGTGTCGTTTGAAGAAGATAATATTTCCGAGTATGTGCCAACGGAAAGTTTGGAAATAAAACCATTATCTTATAATGTTCAAGATATGGAAATTGCAGATGCAAAGGACTATTTAAAACTGAAAGGCTCATTAAAGCAGATTGTAGGCTATTTAGCTAAAATCTACAAGAATCAAATTGTATTAGAGGAAGGTCTAGATACTAATTATGAAGTTTATTTTAAGAAACCTTTTAGCCCATCTGAAAATTTGGCTTATAAGCTTGTGAGTGAAATGAACTTAAAAGTAGAACGAAAATATGAGGAAGGCGATGGCATTAACTTCAGTGCAGAAAACCCAAAATTATGGGATACCAACCAAATAGATTGGGGAAATAATCCTACAAAGTATCTTATTGGAGATTCTCAAATAAAAGCCGATAATGTGTCACTTAGAGATGTGGCTTATCAATTAGCATACGTATTGGATATGCCAGTGATTGTTCCAGATGACAACGAATTGAGTTTGAGTTTGCATGATTGGGATTTTCATTACAAGTTTTTTCAACTGATGCAAACCGATCTTGAAGATAATTATGGGATCAAAGCCGAGAAGAAAACGATTAGGTATCCTGTTTACCGCATACAAAAAAAAGCTCCCTAAGGAGCTTTTTCATCTTAAAAACAGTACTTATTCTTAGTTACTTAAAACTCTAAATTCAGTACGTCTGTTTCTTTGGTGTTGTGCTTCAGAACAATCAACGCCGTTAGAACATCTGTTTGTTAAACGAGACTCACCAAAACCTCTTGCGGTTAATCTGCTTCTTGAGATACCTTTAGAAACTAAATAGTTTACTACTGAGTTGGCTCTTTGTTGAGATAAAGATTGGTTAAAGTCATCATTCCCTCTAGAGTCGGTATGAGACATAATCTCTATACTTACGTTAGAATCTCTTAACAATGGTAATAACGTGTTGTCGATAGTGGTTTTAGAAGAACCTGTTAATCTAGCACTACCTAATTCATAAAATACAGGTAATACATTAGGATCTAACAATTCGCAATCAACTTCTTCCCATGTAGTGATGCCACCTTTCTTGTCCAATACAGTTCTTGTTACTGTTTGGTACTGTGCTGGGATTGTATTTGTTGTTGTAGAAGCAGGAGTGTCAACAACTCTTCTTTTAATAGTAGTGTACTCAGCAGGAATTTCAATTTCGTCCATTCTTGCAGGCGTTTTGATTACTCTCTTTTTGTAAGTAGTTGTTTGCTCTGGTACGGGTACTGAATTAGTGCTCGCATCAGATGCTAAAGTTGTGAAAGTTACATCTCTAGATTGAGCAGGATACTCAACAAAACATGCAGCAACACAATCATCCTTGTCTACAGATGGGCAATCTTCCAGCACTTTATATTCCCATCCAGATGTTTTAGGATAAATTTCAAAAGTTCTAGAATCGTTACCAAAAGATGCAGGAACAACTTTTAAGTCAGTACGTCTTTCTTGCTTTACGTAAGGTACTTCAACCGTTTCGTAAGTAGCAGGTACATATACAAACTTCTTAGAGGCTTCTTTTACTAAGACGCGCTCTTCAACAGTCTTGTATGTCGCAGGAACTACTTTTAAAGTAGTGTATGCAGGATAAGTTTGAATAGTTTCTTCAACGTCTTTGAATTCATCTTTTGTAATACACTTTACATAACACTTTCCTGGTTCAGGATTTGTTGGTAAGCCTTGTGCCTGGGAAAACCCTATCCCAGCAATAAAGCACACTAATAATAATAGTTTTTGTTTCATAAGAATAAATAATTAGTTAATGGTTATAGTTTATTTTTAGTACAGGATAAACACCCTACACTTTGTTTAGACACACTTATTTAGCAAGAGTCACTGACGTCAATAGAAGTTAGGGAAGGAATTGACGATTAAATACAGTTAGTTAGTTTTTGTTATGTAATTATTAATGTTAATGTTAAAAATAAAAGAAATTATTAAAATATTAACATTTATTATGTGTAAAATTAAATATAAATACAGAATTACCCGTAACTACCTCATTAACAGAAGATTTAAAAGAGTTCTCTTGTTAAGAGAATATCACGGTTTTGTTATTAAAAACCATAACTTTTCTATTCGCATGGAGCTTTATGGCGTTTGAAAGTACAATTTTCTCTAAATCACGCCCTTTAGAAATTAAATCATTAATGGAGTGGGAATGGGATACATGGGTGACGTCCTGTTCGATAATTGGACCAGCATCCAATTCTTCAGTAATGTAATGGCTGGTTGCTCCGATTATTTTAACGCCTCTTTTGTATGCTGAGTGGTATGGTTTGGCACCGACGAAAGCGGGTAAAAACGAATGATGTATGTTTATGATTTTGTTGGGATACTTATCAATCAATAAATTAGAAACGATTTGCATATAACGTGCTAAAACTACAAAATCAATAGTGTATGATTCCAATAACTTTAGTTGCTCGCGCTCCGCTTCATATTTGGTGTCTTTTGTTACAGGTACGTGATAAAATGGGATATTAAAACTGTCAGCAATAGATTTTAGATGAGCATGATTGCTTAAAATGAAGGGAATTTCCAAAAATAACTCACCAGAATTATATCGACCTAAAATATCATATAAACAATGATCGTATTTAGATACAAATAGAGCCATTCTTGGTTTTTTATCTGCAGCATACATTTTCCATTTGAGCTGAAATTTTTCAACCAGGACTTCTTTAAATATATTCCTGAATTTTTCAATAGAAAAAGCATCAGATTTAAACTCGCATTCAAGACGCATAAAGAAAATGTTTTGCTCTCTATCTACATGCTGATCTATATAAACAATATTTCCCTTATTGGTTGCCATAAAATTGGTTACAGAGGCAATAATATTTGGCTGGTCTTCACAGTGAATTAATAAGGTGATTTTATGCATGGAGTTGGTCTTTGTATGTTCGAAAAGTAGAACAAAATATGAAGTTTTGTCAATGCTTTCTGAGATTTATATAATTGTTAATTAATGCAATAATTTTTTGAATATTCCTTAAATTTGTTGCTCTAAAAAGCAATTTTTTTACGAATGGAACAAGTCGCGCCATACAAACCAAAGCATAAAGTACGAATCG
Source organism: Winogradskyella flava (assembly GCF_014243395.1). Lineage (GTDB taxonomy): Bacteria > Bacteroidota > Bacteroidia > Flavobacteriales > Flavobacteriaceae > Winogradskyella > Winogradskyella flava. Next base: position 85,197 of record NZ_JACLCP010000003.1, read on the forward strand.
TAACTGCCGCATCATTATTTGATGGTCATGATGCTGCCATTAATATTATGCGCAGAATTATTCAATCTACTGGAGTGGAAGTTATTCATCTAGGGCATGATAGAAGTGTTGAGGAAGTAGTAAATACAGCTATCCAAGAAGACGCTAATGCCATAGCTATGACTTCTTACCAAGGAGGACATAATGAGTATTTTAAATATATGTATGACTTGCTTCAAGAGAAAGGTGCTGGACATATTAAAATCTTCGGAGGAGGAGGAGGAGTAATTCTTCCTGAAGAGATTAAGGAGTTAATGGATTATGGTATCACCAGAATCTATTCGCCAGACGATGGACGTGAGATGGGTTTACAGGGTATGATTAATGATCTAGTACAACAATCTGATTTCGCTATTGGTGATCAATTAAATGGAGAGGTGAAAGTCCTTCAGGAAAAGAATCCAAAATCCATAGCAAGAGTCATATCAGCAGCTGAGAATTTTCCAGAAGTTGCTAAAGATGCTTTAGATATAATACATACAAAAAATAAAAACTCTCAAACACCAGTATTAGGAATAACAGGCACAGGTGGTGCTGGTAAGTCATCATTAGTTGATGAATTGGTAAGACGTTTTTTAATTGATTTTCCAGAGAAAACTGTTGGATTGGTTTCAGTTGATCCATCAAAACGAAAAACAGGAGGAGCTTTACTAGGCGATAGGATTCGAATGAATGCTATTAATTCGCCTAGAGTCTATATGCGTAGTTTGGCGACACGTCAATCTAACTTAGCCTTGTCAAAATATGTTAATGAAGCCGTTGAGGTTTTAAAGGCCGCTGAATACGATTTAATTATTTTGGAGACTTCCGGAATTGGACAGTCCGATACGGAAATTCTTGAGCATAGTGATGTGTCACTATATGTGATGACTCCTGAGTTTGGTGCGGCCACGCAACTTGAAAAAATTGACATGCTAGATTTTGCTGACTTAGTTGCAATTAACAAGTTTGATAAGAGAGGTGCTCTAGATGCACTACGTGACGTTAAGAAGCAATATATGCGTAACCATAATTTATGGCACGCTGATCCTAATACGATGCCAGTCTTTGGAACTATAGCTTCCCAGTTCAATGATCCGGGTATGAATACACTCTACAAAGCCATAATGGATAAATTAGTAGAGAAAACGGAAGCAGATTTAACATCTACGTTCGAAATTTCTAAGGAAATGAGCGAAAAGATTTTTGTCATTCCGCCGGCTCGTACACGTTATTTGTCTGAAATAGCAGAGAATAATCGTGCTTATGATAAAACCGCTGACGCACAGGTGGAAGTAGCTCAAAAGCTCTATGGTATTTACAAAACGATTTGTTCGGTTGCTGTCATTTCGAACGAAAATGAGAAATCTCATTTAAATAAGCATGGATTAAATTCTGATGAGATCCTGAAACAACACTTCGACAAGCTCAGTGTGACAATTCAGGATGAAAACAAAGATTTTCTTAGAATGCTTATCGCGGAGTTTGATCGCGTAAAGCTAAACCTAGATCCGTATAATTGGGAAATTATTACTGGCTGGGATGAGAAAGTCAATTGCTATAAAGCGCCAATCTATGCTTTTAAAGTAAGAGACAAAGAAATAAAGATTGAAACTCATACGAAGTCGTTGGCACATTCAGATATTCCAAAAGTAGCCTTGCCAAAGTATGAAGCTTGGGGGGATATTTTAAGATGGTGTTTGCAAGAAAATGTACCAGGAGAATTTCCGTATACAGCAGGATTATATCCATTTAAAAGAACTGGTGAAGATCCAACACGTATGTTTGCTGGCGAAGGTGGTCCGGAACGCACAAATAGACGTTTTCATTACGTTAGCATGGGATTGCCTGCAAAACGATTGTCAACTGCGTTCGATAGCGTAACGCTATATGGAAATGATCCCGATTACAGACCAGATATTTATGGAAAAATCGGAAATGCTGGTGTAAGTATTTGCTGTTTAGATGATGCCAAAAAATTATATTCTGGTTTTAATTTGGCGGATGCGATGACCTCTGTAAGCATGACCATCAATGGTCCTGCACCAATGCTTTTAGGTTTCTTTATGAATGCTGCCATAGACCAACAATGCGAGATCTATATCAAAGACAATGGTCTTGAAAAAGAAGTTGAGAAAAAGATTGAGGCACTATACAACGGGAAGACAAGGCCGAGTTATAATGGTGAAATTCCTCAAGGAAATGATGGTCTTGGTTTAATGCTTTTGGGTGTAACTGGCGACCAAGTATTACCAAAAGATATTTATGAAGATATTAAGGCAAAAACAATTGCTCAAGTAAGAGGAACTGTTCAAGCTGATATTTTAAAAGAAGATCAAGCGCAAAATACCTGTATTTTTTCAACCGAATTTGCATTGCGTTTAATGGGTGATGTACAGGAGTATTTTATTGAGAATGGTGTCCGAAACTTTTATTCGGTGTCCATTTCTGGATATCATATTGCTGAGGCTGGAGCGAATCCAATTTCACAACTGGCATTTACATTGGCAAATGGCTTTACTTATGTCGAGTACTATTTAAGTCGAGGCATGGATATTAACAAGTTTGGACCAAACTTGTCTTTCTTTTTCTCAAACGGAATTGATCCAGAATATGCGGTGATTGGTCGTGTGGCACGTAAGATTTGGGCTAAGGCTTTAAAACATAAATATGCTGCTAATCCGAGAGCACAGATGTTGAAATATCATATACAGACTTCTGGTAGAAGTTTGCACGCTCAGGAGATTGACTTTAATGATATCAGAACAACGCTTCAAGCCTTGTATGCGATTTACGATAATTGTAATTCGTTGCATACTAACGCCTATGACGAAGCTATTACTACACCAACAGAGGAATCAGTACGTCGAGCAATGGCGATTCAATTGATTATTAATAAGGAATTAGGATTAACCAAGAACGAAAACCCAATACAAGGATCTTTTATTATTGAAGAATTGACGGATTTAGTTGAAGAAGCAGTTTTGACTGAGTTTGATAGAATCACAGAACGTGGTGGTGTTTTAGGCGCTATGGAAACGATGTATCAACGTTCTAAGATTCAGGAAGAGAGTTTATATTATGAAACTTTGAAGCATAATGGGGAGTTTCCAATAATTGGAGTCAACACATTCTTAAGTAGTAAAGGGTCTCCAACGATACAGCCAGCTGAAGTGATTAGGGCTACGGAAGAGGAAAAAGAATTCCAGATCAAAACCTTGGAACATTTACATAAAGCGCATCATACATCAGAGTTATTGAAAGACTTACAAATCAAAGCTGTCAACAATCAGAATATTTTTGAAGCCTTGATGGAAGTTTGTAAGGTATGCTCTTTAGGACAAATTACTTCAGCACTATTTGAGGTTGGTGGGCAGTATAGACGTAACATGTAGTTTATGTCTTTCAAAAAACTTAATCCGTTATTAAAGGATTCGCTAGAGCATTTAGGCTTTGAAGCATCAAATACATTTCAGAAAAAAGTATTGCCTGTTCTTAAAGGTGGTGCGAATAGTTATGTCATTGCACCAAAAGGAAGTGGGAAAACAACAGCATTAGTAATAACAACGATTCATAAATTAAAGGCTTCAGCTTTTGAGGATTCTCCAAGAGCAATTATTGTGGTTAAGGATAAGCAAGAGGCATTACATTTAAAGGATGAATTTGAAAGGTTCACAAAGAATACAGATTTGAGGATATATGCGCTTTATGATGAGTACGATATTGAAAAGCAGAAAACAGAAATTTATCCAGGTCAGGATATTGTCATAGCTACTCCTGCAAGACTAAGTAGGCTTTATTTTTTAAATGGAATCCATCTTGGAGAAATTCAACTGTTTGCTATTGAGGATGCCGATTATTTAGGACGAAACAATACCTATAATCATATTTTACGTCTGTCCGAAAGCCTTAATAAATGTCAGTATATTATTATTGCTGATGAGATGAATTCCAGAATAAGAAATTATCAAAACGCATTTATGAGTAATGCAAGACTGGTTTCAGAAAAATAGATAATTATAATGTCATCATCCAACTACGCTGTAATTTTCTAAACTTTTTAATTTCACCACGTAAAATAGGAAGATAATCCTTACCGTTACTTCTAGAACGCTCTAATCGTCTACAATTACTGTATAGCTTTGACGTAATACGTTCTAAACTTTCTAAATGTTTGTGTTTCTTGTCAGAATAGCGCTCACGCTCGGCATTGATTATTTCTGGAGCGAGGTTAGTAGATTGCTGCACAATATCACCAGAGAAATAAATGTCATTATCCTCAGAACCATCATCATTTAAATACGATAAGTCATGATTTAAATATGTAGATATGCTGCGGGAAAGCATAATAATATCCATCGCCTTTCTATATATAGGCAAATCAGGTAAGTGGGATGGTAGGTTGTAATTCATTTTCATAGCAATTATTACGAAATTACGACGTATAAAAAAAATTTTACTTTAATAATTAAGGTAAAATTGTATATTTACTTTAAAATTAATGTTATTACATCTACTTTTCTTTAAATGAGTATTGATAATCTAAATTGGAAGATTTTGAAGTGCCTTCAGGAGAACGCACGTATGTCTAATGCAGAGATTGGAAGACGTGTTGGAATAAGTTCACCAGCTGTAAGTGAGCGTATTAAGAAAATGGAAGATTCCGAAATCATACAAGGTTATACGACGTTTGTTTCGCCTTTTGAGGCAGGTTATCAGTTAAAGGCGTTAATTACTATTAGAGCATTTATGGGAATGCTAAAACCTTTTTTGGAAAAGGTAAAAACCTATGATGAGGTTGTAAACTGTTACAGGATAACTGGTAATGAAAATATTGTGATGGAAGTCGTCCTAAAAAATCAAAAACACTTAGAGGCATTTATAGATCAATTAATAACCTATGGTGAGACTAAAACTCAAATAGTGCTTTCTCATGTGGTAAAACAAAGTGAAATCAAACCGTTAAAGTAGTTTAGTCTTTAACAACAATATGCGGTACCTGCTCTAAATCCCAATCAATAACCAAACCACCAGCTAAGGATTTCGCAATGTCTTTTCCGTAAAGATGTTCACTTAAATATAGCGCAGCTTCAAAAGATTTGGCGCCTCCCGCGGAGGTTATATATTTACCGTCATGTACAAATAGGACATCTTTTCTAATATCCAGTTTTGGAAACATAGCTCTCATCTTATCGATATCACTAGGAAAAGTAGTAGAAACAGCATCGTCTAATAAACCTGCTTTTGCGAGGACAAAAGCGCCATCACAATGTGAAGTGATGAATTGAGCGTCTTTATCTACGGTCTTTATAAAATCGAGCATTACTTCATCTTCCAGATCAGTATCTAGATGATGTTCTGCGCTGGGTATAACAAGAATATCAATTTTTGGCAAACTATCATTGACATAGTTAAAATCAGGCAGAATACGCATACCTTCAAAAGAGGTTATAGGCTCATCAGTGTTAGCAACGGTAAACACATTCATAGCCTTGATACTTTTTCTAAAAATGGTATGTTGAAAAATATCGTAAGGTGCAGTCAGCTCTGTGTTATAGACACCATCCATGATTAGAAAAGCGACATTATAGCGATTGGCTTCTAGTTGAGGTAACACTTTATCATTCTGAAGTCCTGCGTTAAGCTTGGTTGAAGTATCTTCTGGAATCTCACTTGAAACTTCGCTTTTCTCTTTCAAGTCATTGCATGAAAACAAAAAAGCAATTAACAATATTGGTAATATATTTTTCATTCTTCTTAGGATGTAAGATGCTGAAACAGCACTTCGACATGCTCAGTATGACAGTTCAGCATGACAAAATCATTAATTAACTCTCCAAGGCGGATTTTTTCTATTTTTTCCTGCACTGTACAAGATAATGTGATTACCATCAGGATCGTTTAAATGCGCTTCTCTCCAAAGCCATGGTTTATCTTCAGGTTCACTTGTAAAAGTAATATCTTTTTGTTGGAGTTGAGTGACGACCTTGTCTAAATTTTCATTTTGAAAATAGATCGTTATACCATTTCCCGTTGGTAGGTTTTCAACCTCATGAATCGAGAATGTGCTATCACCATCAGGACATTCAAACCTTACATAGCGAGGTAAGGCATCCACAATTAAAAGTAGTCCGAGCTTTTTATAGAATTCCGTCGCTATTTTGACATCCAGCGACGGAATTGTAACTTGATTTAAATTCATTATAAATTTTGCTTTATTCTATTATGTAGCCAGTACGATAAGATGACTGCTGTTAAGCCATAGCCAGCAGTAACTAACCAATTGACTTGATAACCAAAATAATCTATTACCGTTAATCCAATTTTAGGACTAAAAATATGTGCTAATGAAAAGGACATGGCATACATTGCCATATAGCTGCCTTCCAAGCCTTCCTTTGCGCGTTGCAGCGCAAACTTGTTTGTATAAGGGAAGCCTAACATTTCACTTAGGGTCATAAGCACTATACTTATTATTAATACACCAACCCAAAAATTTTGGTACAACACTAAAAAGCTTAAAGTCAACAATACACAGGACATAATGATGTGTTTTGTTACTGGAATTAAGCGTTTTTCGAGATAATTAAGAAGTGGCATTTCAAAAACCACAATAATAGCCACGTTTAAAAACAGAATGACTCCTATTTTGAATTCATTGAGTTGAAACATCTCATCGTAATACAAAGGTAATGTCGTAAACAACTGAAAAAATGCCATCCCAAATAAAAAGCATATCACAGAATGGATCCAAAACGTAAAATCCTTATATACTATATTTTTGTCTAGGTTTTGATGCATTAGTCTTGTTTCTGACGGCTTTATTTTTGTGTCACTCACCAAATAATAAAACAATATTATGGATATAATACAGGTTAAACCATCAATCCAAAATAAAAGGTTGTAGCCTTTCAGAACAATCAATAAACCTGCTAGAGTAGGACCGATTCCCATGCCAGCATTGATTGCCAATCGTATTAGCCCAACAGATCTAGTTCTGTTTTCAGGTTTACTATAGGCCTTTATAGCCACAAAGACCGCAGGTCGAAAACTATCCGCAATCGACATGGTAACTAGAATACCAATGCACAATCCCCAAAAAGAGGATATATATTGTAATGCTATAAAGTTCAATCCAGTAACAAATAAGCTGATAATCATTACCTTATAAAAACCAACGATATCAGTGAGCTTACCGCCAAGCCATGATCCAATAACGGATCCAATACCGAAGAAAACAAAAATCCAACTGATCTCATTCATGGTAAATCCTAAATCCTTTTTGAGATAAAGTGATAAAAACGGAATAACCATTGTACCAGCTCTGTTTACTAAACTTATTAGAGAGAGGTACCAGATGTCTTTCGATAATCCTGTGAAAGATTCTATGTAATTAAAATAAAGCTTTTTCATTACGCATTGGTTTTTAAGGTTGAGATCCTGATATTCATCAGGATTAGTTCAGTTATCATAATTCAATGCGTAAACTTTTGAATTAAGAACTTCACTAAAAATAAAAAGTCCGACGGTATCGTCGGACTTTTAAATATTGTTTAATAGTATATAAGTATAGCTACAATAGATAATGCGTCCGAATGTTTTCCGAAGAAATGACACAGGTTTGCTTGGTATATCTATTTGCTTTTAACATTATTTGTTCTTGTTTAACGATTCAAAACTACGATAAAATTTGATAAGTTGTATTTTTGAACTTTAAAATAATTACATATGAGGAATTTTGTTCTACTTCTTTTATTAGTGTTTTCAGTTGGCTGTGCGCAAGAAAAACAAATGCTTAATGAAGAAACAGAATTTCATAGAGAACTAAACGCAGAGTATAAGGATGCTAGCAAATCACCTTTAAAACCAAAAGATTTAAAGCATTTTAAAGGATTGGATTTCTTTAAATTTGATTCTACCTATGTTGTTAAAGCTAAGCTTATACGGACACCGAATTCAGAGTGGTTTGAAATGAAGACTACGACTGATCGAAAATCTAAAGAACGTGTTTTTGGCATCCTAACTTTTCAACTAAAAGGAGAATCGTTTGAATTAAATGTATACCAAGGTGAGGATTTAATGACAACTGAAGACTATCGCGATTATCTGTTTTTACCATTTTTAGATGATACAAATGGAAGTCAAAGTTATGGAGGTGGTCGTTATATAGACTTAAAGATACCTGCGGGAGATGTTATAGAAATAGATTTTAATAAAGCTTATAATCCGTATTGTGCATATAATGAAAAATACTCTTGCCCTATAGTTCCTCGTGACAATTACCTAGCTACTACTATTGAAGCGGGAGTTAAAGCTTTTAAAAAGTATTAAGCTTTTACTAAATACATCCCTAAGAATACAGCCAAAAATCCAATAATAAAACTGGCGATTGTATAAATGGCAAAGCTTGTAAAATCTCCAGATTTTAAAAACACCTGATTTTCATAAGCAAAGGCTGAAAAGGTAGTGAAGCCCCCACAAAAGCCAGTTGCTAAAAATAAAGTTTGATCTTGATTTAAATGTTGTCTAGAAAAATATCCGATAACTATACCAATAATAAAACATCCAAAAATATTTACGACAAAAGTACCATATGGAAAACCACCATTAGAACTATTGAGCCATTTGCCAATTAAAAATCGCAATGCGCTCCCAAAACCACCACCTACAAATACTAATAGTAGTTGCTTCATTTATTTTTTTATGGGTATATAAATTTCCGTTAGCCATTCTGCAGGATTAGGATAGTTGCCCGGATCTGTAGTGTATATTTCAAAAGGCTTTTGATCCGTTTGTTCCAAATTGTTATCTGCCAAGTACTTATTTGCGGCTTCCCAAGCTTGGGTTAGATTGGTATAGTTTCCAGTAAGTGTTGTTTTTAAGGCTTTCATTTTTGGCATAAAACCAATGGCTATATCAGAATCTGCCGGAATGTCGATGCGTTCATTAACAGGAATGCCATTACTCATAATGACATCAGCACTACTCATATCATTATAAACTGTCAAAGGCATGCCAGACTGCTTTGTACCATTTTGGCTCATAAATTGCATAATTGCACCAAAATTTTGACCCATTTTAGCGCTTATGTTTTGGGAGTTTGCATTTGTGGTCTTGTAAAGGTAAAAGCCACCTCCATATTCTGTTATACCATTAATTTTAATATTGTAACGGCTCATGTCCTCCTGTAAAACACTATCTAACATGGTTAGGCCTCTTTCATAATGAGGTCCAATTTGCTTTTCCATACCACCCATTACTGCTGAAAAGGCCTTGAATCCAAATGGTAAATCCTTTCCAGAAATTGTCCAAGTGACTTCCGTGGTGCCATCATCATTTGGTTTTAAATCCCAAGTAACATCATTTTTAGGGAACTCGGCAAATTGCATTTCTTGAGTAATTGATGAATTTGGGGTAGTAGCTAAAGTCTTCATAGTTCCAACACCATCTTCATCTTCCCAAGAGTAAGAACCACCAATGCCTTTAGTTTGCTCAGAAAGCATAATTTTAGTTTCCGGGTTTTCTTCAACCCAAGAATTCCATGACTCCCAATTTTTAAAATCTATAATGTTATTATATATAACAGCTTGAGGCGCATTTATGGTTTTAGTTCTAGTAACTTCAAAAGAATTAGGCTGTACCGCAATGTAAATTGAAAAGCCTATGACTAAAACCAACAGTAATAATAAGATATACTTAAGAGCTTTCATTTTAGTTTGATTTAGTAGTTCTTCAAAGATAGTAATTTTATGATATGTGCTATAAGTGTTACCTTTGTATGAAATAACAAAACTAACTTCATATGCAATTGAAATCAATATTCACAGTTTGTCTTATCGCAGTATTTGTGTTGTCTTGTAAAGACGATTCAAAAGGTACTGTTAATGAAAGTACAAAGGAAACAACAGAAGCTAAGTTTAATTATAATGTTGAGCAATTTGCTGATATTAAGATTTTACGGTACCAAATTCCGGGGTGGGATAATTTGAGTCTAAAAGAACAAAAACTAGTGTATTATTTATCAGAAGCTGGTCTGGCTGGTCGTGATATTATGTGGGACCAAAACTACAGACACAACCTTAAAATAAGAACTGCTTTAGAAAATGTTTATACGAACTTTAGTGGAGATAAAGCTTCTGACAATTGGAAAGCCTTTGAAACTTACCTAAAGCGTGTTTGGTTTAGTAATGGCATTCACCATCATTATTCAAATGACAAGTTGAAGCCAGGATTTTCTAAAGCATATTTAAATGAATTGTTTTTGGCTACCAATACAAAACTTGATGGAGCAGCTTTCGATGTTATTTTTAATGATAAAGATGCCAAGAAAGTTAACCTAACCAAAGATGTTGATAACGTATTGCTATCTGCTGTCAACTTCTACGGACCTGATGTTACAACGGCTGATGTGGAGAACTTCTATAAGCAGAAAAAATCACCAGACCCTGAAAAACCTCTGTCATTTGGATTAAACTCGCAGTTGGTAAAAGAAAATGGCGTATTAAAAGAGCGTGTTTATAAATCTGGCGGATTATATGGTTCGGCTATTGACGAAGTCGTAAAATGGTTAGAAAAAGCGCAAGGTGTTGCAGAAAATAAAGCACAAGGCGATGCTCTTGGATTGTTAATCGAGTATTACAAAACAGGAGATTTACAAACTTGGGATGACTACAATGTGGCATGGACTGCGGCAACTGATGGAAATATTGACTACATCAATAGTTTTATTGAAGTGTATAACGACCCTGCTGGTTATAGAGGTTCTTACGAAACTATTGTTCAGATTAAAGATTTTGATATGTCTAAAAAAATGTCTGTATTATCTGAAAATGCACAATGGTTTGAGGATAATTCACCATTGATGGACGAACATAAAAAAGATTCCGTGGTAGGTGTCACTTACAAAGTGGTTACTGTTGCCGGTGAAGCTGGAGATGCCTCACCAAGTACACCAATAGGTGTAAACTTACCAAATGCAAATTGGATCCGTGCGGCAGTAGGCAGTAAATCAGTATCACTAGGTAATATTATCAATGCTTATAACAATGCGGAAAGCACAGGTCGATTAAAAGAGTTTGTTAATGATGACGAAGAATTAGAATTAGAAGAGAAGTACGGACAGTTGGCAGATAAATTACATACAGCATTACATGAAGTTATTGGTCACGCTTCAGGGCAATTAAATCCTGGTGTTGGAGAAACTAAAGAGACACTTAAAAAATACGCATCAACGTTAGAAGAAGGTCGAGCAGATTTAGTTGGATTATATTATCTGTATGATTCTAAACTTCAGGAATTAGGTTTGGTTGAGGACTGGAAAGCAGTTGGAAAAGCGGCTTACGATGGTTACATTAGAAATGGTTTAATGACACAGCTCATTCGTTTAAATCTTGGTGATGATGTTGAAGAAGCGCATATGGTAAACAGACAATGGGTTTCGGCTTGGGCTTTTGAAAAGGGACAAGCAGATAATGTCATAGAGAAAGTTACGCGTGATGGTAAAACCTATTTTAACATCAATGATTATGATAAGTTGCATGAGTTATTTGGTCAACTGTTAAGAGAAACACAGCGTATTAAATCTGAAGGTGATTATAATGCAGTTGAAGCCTTGGTAGAAGGTTATGGCGTAAAAGTAGATCAAGCGATTCACGCTGAGGTTTTAGAACGTAATAAGCAATTTACATCTGCGCCTTACAGCGGATTTGTAAATCCTGTTTTAGTGCCAGAAATGAATGATGCTGGTGAAATTACCGCCATCAAGGTGACACAACCAGAAGGGTTTCCTCAGCAAATGCTAACCTATAGTAAAACCTACAGCCATTTGCCAGAGGTGAATTAAAAGCGATTACATATCGAAGATAAAAAGCAGCCTATTTTGGCTGCTTTTTATTTATACTAAAGCAAAGGAGTAATCCATTAATAACAATTAATATCAAAACCGAATAGAGAAAAATCATAGCGTTCTTTTGTAATAGAACAATCGAAGCGCAACAACTCCTAAAATTTAAATGTTAAAAATGAAAAAAGAAGAAAGTATTAAAACTTAAAGTTGAATATTTTCGAAGCTTCCAGATAATCCCCATCCTACTTCTCTATTTAGGGAGGGAGAGAAATACCAAGCTGTAATATTGTAATTACCACTTATAACACCATCATTATGAGATATAATATTTAAAACACCACCTTGGTTTGGATTTCCTCCCTGGTTAATCCAAAAAGTAGGATCTAGAGTAGTCGAGTATATTGCTTCAAACATTATTCTTGCACTTGGAGAATATAATAAATTATAGACTCCTGTATCAGTAATTTCTAGGCCATTAAACTCTATCCAACTCACTTGAGGATTTGTACTAGATGCAAGACGAACAGTACCATTCGAGTTAACCGTATAGCTCTCAAAACTACCACTACCATTTTCAGTTAAAGTACCACTAGGGTAAAGCTTTTGAAAGCTTGAAATGAAAGGTTCTAAGTTTTGGTTAGCCTCATCCTTAGGATCGGTTTGACAAGAAAAGAATATTAGGGTTGTTAAGCTTAACAAAAGCAAATAATTTATTTTTTTATTGTACATAATTTTTGTTTTAGTATTGTTATTAACTTTTTTGATAGAAATGATTAATCAACAAATATTGTATGAGTAAAAATTTTGTTGTGTATTACAGATTCATTGTCTAAATATTCAAACTCATAAATTAGTTCTATTCTATTTATGTCTGTGCTTAAATTGATCGGGTTGGCATTCGTTGGGTATGTAAAATTGTAGATAAATTCTTGCCTTAATATACTGTCGCCTGCGTCAATAGTGCTACCCACTTCACCACCAGCAAAAAACGGAGGGACTTCCATACCGTTATTTAGAATAATAATTACGGAGTTTAAACTTGCATTTATGGATACTGAATTATCAGTAGGCACTGCTATTCTAGTGTCAAATCCATTGAGATTAGTATTTCCAAATTGATTTAAGCTAATCTGATTTGTTGCTGTGGTTACGCCATCTGTTAGTGCATAAGGTGTGGCACCGACGCCATTAACTTGAAAGATTTCGGCAAAGGCTATTTCGTTATATACTGTAGATGATGATGTAGACATGTCGTCGTCTTTCTCACAAGAGATAAATAGAACGTAAAATAAAATGACTAGGATGGTTTTAGTTGATTTCATAATGTTTGAGTTTATATTAATTATTGTTTAAAATGATTAAGTTTTTTTAATGTTTAGAAGTAAATAAATAGAGCGGCAATAATACTTCCGCCTGGACTGTAGTCAGCATCAAGAGTATCATTCTCGTAGCGTTCGAAGGAAACAGGATAGGTGTATCCAATTTTTAACATTCCTAGATATATGGATGCGCCAACAGATAATATACTCCCTTCCTCGAAATAGCTTCTATAACTGCTTGATTCACCGACGATGTCTCGTTCAAATTGACCATATAGTACTTCTAGACCAAGTCCAAAGCCATCATCTACAAGATTGTTCTTACCAGTTGTTGAAAAATCAAAAATCAATCCAGCTCCAATCTCATAGGCGTCAAAAGTGCTTTCAGTTCCAAAGGTGTCGTCATCTCCAAGAGCATAATGGATATTCATGCCATAATGGTCATCAAACATAAAATAGAGCTCTGGACCGTAAGAGAAAAGTTCATCTCCCATATTCGCTCTTCCTCCAAGTCCCCAGCGTTCTGCTTGACTGGCAAGAACTGCTGAGGCGGCGAGTGCGCCAGCTGCGGCAGTTGTTTTTTCTGAAGATAAATCGGCAGTTCTCCGTGTGTTGTCTGTTAATTGTGAATAATCGGTTGTTGTGCCATTGGTCGAACTAGGGTTTTCATCTTCGTCCTCATCTTCATCTTCTTCATTATCAGATTGGTTTTCATCTTTGCTTTCTTTATCGCTATATGCCGTTGTAGATCTTTCTGCTTCTGCTTCTGATTTTGCTTGCGCTATTTTGGCTTCTGCTTTTACTCTTATAGCTTCTACCATACGTTTTTCACCACCAGTTTTGGCATAAGACATGGCTTCATCCAATTTTTTAATTTGAGCCTCTGGGTTGGAGGTGTTTTCTGCTTGATCTAATAGGGAGAAGAATTGCCTCTGCCTTGCTTTATCTTTCTCGTAATTATCAATTTTGAAAGCTAGGCTTCCAGATATACGGAATGTTGCATTTTCAAAGTTTACCGAAAAGCTATTGAGGTTGCTATTGTGATTTTCGTTTTTAGAAGAAATATTATCCGTTTGTCCATAACAACCAACATCATAGTTGTTTAGAATATATGTAAGCTTACTTGAGTTAACAAAGCCGTTTCCAAAATAGTAGTTGGCCTGCACATTGAAGCTTGTTGTATGACCATCTAAATTGCTTAAACCAAGTTCTTCAGCGGTATAGTCTTTACCTTTATATCTAACAGCAGTAAAATAGGCGTTTTTATAACCAAAAGCCATTGTTGCTTCACCAAAACAATTGGTAAATGCATATACCATAGTTACACTGCCCAACATTCCGTTGTTTTCGGGGTCAAGATTTATGGTTTTGGTATATGTTGAGGTTTTGTTTTGAGCTTGGGACAGAAGTGCTAAAAAGAGACCTAATAATAAAAATAATCGTTTCATAGTTATGTGATTTATTGTTGGTGTAAACCTACATAACCATCTAAGGTGAGGGAATACCCAATACTAGGTATTTTTAAGGTATGAGCTAAAAATGATGCCACAGAATGTGAAGCCTGTTTTGCAAGCGTATGACCCTATCTTACTTGTTTTCAATAAGGATTTGAATCACTATTTTGAGTAAAGATTGGGTTAGAGATGAACTCTGATAATTCATACATAATTTTACAGAATGCTATATAGAAGTAAGAGCGCTGAGCAACTAGAATGATCAAGTTGTTTTAAGTTAAAAATTATATTTCTTTTCTAAGGCATAGCGCATTAGTTCTCCTTTTCCATGAAGACCTAAAATACGTATCATATTCTTGCGATGTGTATCGACAGTATGTATTCCTATAAAAAGCTCATCTGCTATTTCGCGAGAAGTTTTGCCTTGGGCAACCAGTCCTAATATTTCAACTTGTCTTTTAGTGAGGAGACCCTTAGTTTTTTTATTAGTGTCATCTTCTGCTTCTACTTTAATGTTAGAATCAAAATATGTGTTGCCTTTATATACGGACCTAACAGCTTTTAGTACTTCGTCTAGAGGTGAGTTTTTTAAAAGATAACCAGAAGCACCGGCATCGAGCATTTGTTCTATGGCTTCTCTTTGATCAAACATTGTGAAACCTAAAACCTTGGTGTGGGGAAATTCTTTTTTTATTTTTTTGGTCGCCATAATACCATCACACTTTGGCATCCTTATGTCGGTAATGACAATGTTTGGTTGTTTTAATCGTACGAGATCTAATAGAGCTTCTCCATCATTTGCAGTACCTACAACTTCAATATCTTCTTCGTATTCTAGGAGTAATTTTATACCATCAATAAGTGATTGATGATCTTCAGCTATAGCTACTCGTATCATAATGGTATATCAATTATTACGGTTGTTCCTTCATTTTTCTCAGATTCTATGGTCAAAGTACCATCTAAATGTTCAATACGCTTGTCTATGCTGCTAATACCCATTCCAGAATTTATTTTAGTCACTTGTTTTGGATTAAAACCAATACCATTATCCTCTATCATAATATTTAGGTTGTCCTCATGGTTGGTTAAGTGTACAATACCCTTGGTAGCATTGGCATGCTTTATAATATTAGTAACCAATTCTTGTATAATTCTAAAAATAGTGATTTCTAGTGAGTTCTCTAAGCGTTGTTCTAGTCCAAAACTTTGAACTTCAAATGATAAACCATTAATACCAGAGGCGTTTTTAGAAAGTTTTTCTACCGCAGGTAACAATCCGTTTTTTGCCATGACTCCAGAGTTCTTAAGATGGGCCATTGATCTAATTTCAACATAAGCATCTTCAAGAAGTGTACTTGTTTTTTTTATAAGTTCTTCTGAGATTTCAGCATTTTTTTGGGTCTTTACAAGATGCTCAAACTGTAGTTTAGCAGCAGATAATGTTGCGCCAACACTATCATGCAAATCAGCAGCCAATCGTTCTCGTTCTTTTTCTTGACCTTGAATCATGGCATCAATAGTTTGTAGTTCCAAGTCTTTGAGTATTTTCTCTTTTTCCTCAATTTGCTTTTGCCGTTCTTCCTCTGCTATTCTTTGTTTTCGTTTTAAATTTTTGAAAATTAAAAATGCTAGGATTGATACTGTTGATAGACTTCCTCCCCAAGCGAGCCTCATATTGCTTTTTTCTTTTTCATTTTGAATTTCTAATTTTAATTCATTCGCAATATGAACTAAACTGTCTTTGTATCTAGTATTGTCTATTTTAATTCGCTCAAAGGTTTTAACTGAAGCTAAATCGTCGATAGTTGTGCGTTGTGTTTTTCTTAGATTAATATATTTGATTGTAGAGTCAAAGACTTTTTTACCTTTATAAGCCTCATACAATAAATAATAGGCGCCATCGATCATTTTTTTGTCAGAAAGTAGTTTTCCATATTTCAGTGTTTTTTGGGCTGGTGAAATGATATTATTATATTTTTTTTGATTAAAAAAAATCACACCCAAACCTCTGTGTGCGTGTCCTAAAATATTTAAATTTTTTAGAGAGTCTCCTATTTTAATTGCTGTATTGATATAGGTCTTAGCTTTAATAAAGTCCTTTTGCTGCCTATATGCCGAGGCAATATTTACATATATTACCGCCTGTTCTTTTATGTTTTTAGCTAACTTTAGACTTTGGTTAAAATAGTTTAAAGCAATATCACTTTTATATCTCCAACTGTAAATGTTACCTATGTTCATTAATGCTCTTTGCATTAAAAGAGTATCTTTTATTTGTGTAGAAAGGTTTAAGGACTCCTCATAGTATTTTTTGGCCTCATCAAGATTATAAATATTTTTGTAAGAAATACCTATTCCGTTTAAAGCTTTCGCTTGGCCTGATAAATTATCTAATTGCTGATATAATTTCAAGCTTTTATTAAAGTTAGTTAGTGCCTTATTATTCTCGCCAAATATGTGCTCTATATCACCCATTAAAATTAGAGCATCAGCTTTCTGTTTTATTAGGCCATTCGTATTTGTGTAATCCAATAAATCTAGAATCATTGCATAAGCACTATCGGTTTTTTTGTCTAAGTAATTCTCATAGATAAAATCCTTATAAATGTTAGCTTTAGTTGTATCAGGTAATTTCGGATTATCTAAAATTTTAAGTAAAGAGTCTTTAGGTGTTTGAGAAAATCCTAATGTAAATGACAAGTATATTAGGATGACGAAAGAAATAGTAATTTTCAAAATAGTTGGTCTGTTTTTATTGCTATTGCAAATATGAAAATCAAATTGATATTAAAACATACCCGATACAAGGTATATTAAGTTAAAAAGATAAAACCAAAATTAGATTTATTAAGAAATTTCGGACGAAATACCTAAAAAGGAGATAATTACATAAAAATAAACTTCACAGCAGCAATCAACGCAATAAAGCCAATAAAGGCTATTAATATCCAAACCGTGCCCTTGTAATGCAGTTTATGAATCTTAAGATCTTTACGATATTGGTAAGCAATAGCAATGACAAAAGCTATGAAGAATAATATTGCAAAAATCAATTGACCAGTAGAGAACATTAGTTTATTTTTATGCAAATTTAATTATAAATACTAAGATTTCCGTTTTCACGGAAATGAAAATAAATTTTCAATGCAAGATAAAATCAATGCTGTTAAGGCATTTCATACCGCTTTTAAAATAGGACATAGAGAAACACCAAAGGCCGATTTAGGTATGGAAAAAAACATGCTCCGCTATAAGCTCATGCGCGAAGAAAATGAAGAATACCTAGAAGCAGCAAATGATAATGATTTGGTTGAGGTTGCTGATGCGCTTGGCGATATGCTCTATATTTTATGCGGAACCATAATCGAGCACGGACTTCAGTATAAGATCGAGGAGGTCTTCGAAGAAATTCAACGTAGCAATATGAGTAAGCTTGGTGAAGACGGTGAACCTATCTACAGGGAAGATGGTAAAGTCTTAAAAGGACCAAATTATTTTAAGCCACACATCAAAGAAATTTTAGATAAGTAGTTTAAGGATCTATTGGTTTAGTCGTGGATTCGTTTTTAGACTAATTAGTTGCACTAATCACTAACACACTTTTACACGCCATCCATAAGGATCGTCGACTTTATTGGTTTGGATATCTGTGATACGCTTTTTAAGCAGCGCACCATAGGTGTTTTCAAGCTTTGGCAATTCGTAATCCTGACCTTTAAAACCAAAACCAGATATTGGTGACACCACAGCCGCAGTACCAGCACCAAAGAGTTCTTTAAGACTGCCGTTTTCAGAAGCTTCAATAAGTTCGCTTACTTTGATCTTTCTAACTTCGGTCTTAATACCTTCGGCTTCCGCAATGGATAGGATGCTTTTTCGTGTGATACCATCTAAGATTCTATCGCTAGTAGGAACGGTCAATAAAGTATCATTGATTCTCACGAAAATATTCATCGCACCAGCTTCTTCAATATAGTCGTGCGTATTATCATCCGTCCAGATCACTTGTTGGTAACCTTTGTCTTTAGCCAATTGCGTTGGGTAAAATTGTCCTGCGTAGTTACCACCAGCTTTAGCGAATCCTACGCCACCATTCGCCGATCTCGAATATTGTTCTTCAATAAGCACTTTGACTTGTCCTGAAAAATAAGCGCCCGAAGGTGCACAGGCAATGATAAATTTATAGGAATCAGCAGGAGAAGCATGAAATCCTTGCCCTGTAGCAAACATAAACGGACGAATATAAAGTGCACTGCCTTCAGCTGTTGGGATCCAATCCTTTTCAAGCTCCAAAAGTGCTTTAAGCCCATCTATAAAATAGGCCTCAGGAAGCTCTGGCATGGCTAAACGCTTAGCAGAAATATTTAGACGCTTACAATTATCCGTTGGTCTGAATAAGAACACACTACCATTGTCATCCTTATAGGCTTTCATACCCTCAAAAATAGACTGTCCATAATGAAAAATCTTAGAAGATGGTTCTAGCGTTATAGGTTGATATGGCGTAATTTTTGGGGCTTCCCATGTCCCGTTTTTATAATCACATACTAGCATGTGATCAGAGAAGACACTTCCGAACTTTAAATCATCAAAATCAACGTCATTAATTTTCGAAGTTTTACATTTTTCAACAGTGAAATTTTCAGTGTAATTACTAGCCATAATCTCGGTTGGTTTATTTTGCAAAAATACACAATCAAAGCCGTTAATAAAAGGCTATTTCGGCTTAAATTTCGTAAATTTGTAATTCAATAAATTAATAATACTAAAGATATCAATAATGAAAAAAATAGTCCTGTTTTTAGCAGCTAGTTTAATGATTGTTTCTTGTAAGAACGAAACCAAAACTACAGAAGAGAATGTTGAAGATGTCAAAAAAGAAATCGCTTATGCATCTTTTGGTACGGAGATCAATGATGCAGATGCATTAACATCTGAGCGTATGATGGAGCACTACAAAGGTTTAAAAGCTGGTGATACAGTCAATGCGAAAATGAAAGCTAAGATTGTTGAGGTGTGTTCTAAAAAAGGGTGCTGGATGACCTTGGATATGGATGGTGAAAATCAAGTCATGGTAAAGTTTAAGGATTACGGTTTCTTTATGCCTTTAAATGCTGAAGGAAACGTGGTCATTAACGGTAAGGCCTATGTCGCTGAAACTTCAGTTGACGAATTAAGACATTATGCTGAGGATGCTGGTAAATCTGAAGAAGAAATAGCAGCGATTACGGAACCAAAGTTCGAATATCATTTTGAAGCTGATGGTGTCTTATTGGAACAATAAATCTGTTGTTTTTGCGACGATAGCATTATCACTTTTGTTGAGTTGTAATAATAAGGTCGAAAATTCTGAGCAATCAGAAGAAAAGAAGCCTGAACTCATCATGCACAAGCCATCTGAAATGGCTAATATGATGAATGTGCTCTATGCCTTTAATTTACAAACCAAACGTCAGATTTTGGCAGGAGAAACACCAGCGCCAATGCCATTGGACCTATTGAAACTACATTCAGCAGAAATGAGTAATGGCCATTCAAGAACGGCAGCTTGGAATAGTTTTGTAAATGTTTTTATAGAGACACAACAAGCCGTTGCAGATACCTTGTCTGATGTCGCTTTAAAGGAACGCTACAATGCAGCTATCAATAATTGTTTAGCTTGTCACAAGACGGAATGTGTTGGTCCAATACCAAAGATCAAGAAATTACTCATCAACTAGGTGCGACGAAAAATCATCACCACATCAGATGGTTCCAAGACCATTCAGATAGAAGATTGGAATGAACAATACCATTCCATTCATGGTGCCATACAAGAAGCAAATCATGTCTTTTTAAAGCATGGTTTGCTTTTCTTTTGTGCTGAACTTGATTCAGTATCTCATAAAAACGACTGTCATCCTGAACGCGTTTCAGGATCTAGCCCAATCAACATCCTAGAAATTGGCTTCGGCACAGGACTCAATGCATTTTTAACCTTGATTGAAGCGGAAAAGCTAAAACAGAATATCAACTATGTCGGCGTTGAAGCCTATCCAGTGGCCGAAGAAGAAATCAAGCAGCTCAATTATGTAGAATTGATTTCTGAAACCCATAAAACAGCATTTGAAAAAATGCATCACATCCCTTGGGAGAAGCAGCATGATATCACGCCAAATTTTCAGCTAGAGAAGCAAGAAAAATTCTTTGCGGCTATTGACGCTAATGCCGAATTCGACATCATCTATTTTGATGCTTTTGGTGCACGCGTCCAACCTGAGCTATGGACAGAAGATATCTTCGCCATCATGTTTAAAGCCCTTAAAGATAATGGTGTTTTAGTGACCTATTCTGCAAAAGGCAGTGTACGACGTGCGATGCAAGCGGTAGGTTTTACCGTAGAACGTCTTCCTGGTCCTCCTGGGAAGCGTGAAATGCTTCGCGCAATAAAAGAATAATCATATTTTTTGTCACTTCGAGTGAAATTCATTTTTTTAGGAATTTTGTATCGAGAAGTATTTTGAGTTATGCTGG
Organism: Winogradskyella flava; assembly: GCF_014243395.1. Classification (GTDB taxonomy): domain Bacteria; phylum Bacteroidota; class Bacteroidia; order Flavobacteriales; family Flavobacteriaceae; genus Winogradskyella; species Winogradskyella flava. The sequence continues at coordinate 106,349 of NZ_JACLCP010000003.1, forward strand.
TTCTCGATACAAATTTTCTCCTCTATCGCGTATAAAATCCACTCGAACTGACAGAATAGTATATTTGAAAAATGAAAACCTATTATGTCTACATACTAAAATGTTCAGATGACACTTTCTATACTGGCATAACTTCTAACTTATCACAGAGAATAATAGAGTATCAAACAGGAAAACACAAAGACAGTTATACCTATTCAAGAAGACCTATAGAATTAGTATTTTATGCTGAATTTACTAATGTCGAGCTGGCGATAGACACTGAAAAGCAAATCAAAAAATGGTCAAGAACTAAAAAAGAAGCCTTGATTAATAATGAATATGATAAGCTTCCCAATTTATCTAAAAAGAATTTCAAATAATTTCTAGATGTCACTTCGAGTGAAATTCCTTTTTTTAGGAATTTTGTATCGAGAAGTATTTGGAGTTATAATGGTTCTCGATACAAATTTTCTCCTCTATCGAGTATAAAATCCACTCGAACTGACAATTAGGTACAATCAAAAGCTACTATTTTTCCATGCTGTCACTTCGAGTGAAATTCCTTTTCTGGAATTTTGTATCGAGAAGCATTTTGAGTTACACAGGTTCTCGATACATTTCTCGTAAACTCGAAACACTCGAACTGACATTTAGACAACAGATTGTGTAAAACGTTAAATCCAAACTAAAGTCCATACCACCACTTTAAGCCTTTCGTATCTTTGACAAAAAAGAGGGAATGACCGTTTTAATAACAGGAGCGACAGGATTAATAGGGCAGGAGATTGTAAAACAATGTCATGAACAGGGTATTACGGTGCACTACTTAACCACATCGAAATCGAAGTTAAGCACAGAAGACAACTACAAAGGGTTTTACTGGAATCCTAATAACAACGAGATAGATCACACCTGTTTTGAGGGTGTGTCCGCCATTATTAATTTGGTTGGTGCATCTATTTCTGAACGTTGGACGGACGACTACAAAAAAATTATTCTAGAAAGCCGAACCAAAACCTCACAACTCCTCCAAGAGACGATTAAAGCCCATGGTTATAACATTGACTATGTGGTGTCAGCAAGTGCTATTGGGATCTATCCAAGCAGTTTGGTGAATTATTACGAAGAAGACCATACCGAAATCTCAGAGTCCTTTTTGGGTGAAGTGGTTGTGGCTTGGGAAAATGCCGTAGATGGTTTTAGGGACTTGGGTTGCAAACTTGCTAAGATTAGAATTGGTTTGGTCTTGGCGAATGATGGAGGTGCTTTACCAAAAATCGTACAACCGATTAAATTTGGCGCAGGTGCTGCTTTTGGATCTGGCAAACAATGGCAAAGTTGGATTCATGTTACGGATTTAGCAAGCATCTTTATGCATGCTGTACAATATCAATTGGAAGGCATTTACAATGGTGTGGCACCCAATGCTGTCACGAATAAAGAACTCACAAAACTAGCGGCAACGGTGTTGCAACGCCCACTAATTTTACCTAACATTCCAAAATTTGCCATGAAGTTAGCACTTGGTGAGATGCATATGCTATTGTTTGAAAGCCAACGTGTCAGTTCTCAAAAATTAGAAAACAAAGGTTTTCACTTTACCTATGCGAACCTTAGACCTGCTTTAGAGGATTTATTGATGTGAAGCTTTTTTATTTGTAATTAGTAATAAATGTTGTTGGCAGTGTATTATTTATCTTTGCCACCCATTTATCATTCTATCTTTTTCAGTCAGTTTTATTTCGTCACCATTTTCAGGTTGAAACCAAATTTCAAACCTCGCCTTGTATTTATTGCTCCAATCTCCTTCGTAAACAGTCAAATCAGATTCGTAAGGGAATATAGATTTCCCATTTTCAGACCAACCTAACTCTCTTGTTGTTCTAGGAGTCATTCTATCTGCTGATAAACGCTCATTGGTTTTAGAATTAAAAGCTTTTACGTAAACAATTCCTTTTTCTTTTATTGACAAACCAGCTTTTACAACATAAATCCCTGGTTGCATTCCATCTTCGATATCAAAATAATTTGAGTCCGGTTGTAATGGATAAAACTCTTTTAAAGGAGAAATTCCTGTAGTATTAATTTCATTTGCGTTTTCAAGAACCATAGATAATTCAAAGTTTAATTCTTTAAGGGCTTGAATTGTGAATTCACGTTCTAGTTTTTTGGACTGTTCATATACTTCTATGTTGATAGAATTACCCTTTAATATTAGATATGAACTATTGCCAGGCGTGCCAGAATGTTCAGCTTCTATTATTGTTTTGATATTTCTCTTTTTTGGATTAGCATAGGTAACATAGGATGTATCTCTTCCGTGTCCATAATAATTTCCAAATGAAACAATTACTCTCGTCTGATAAATGTCTGAGCTACCATTGAAATTTGAATAGTAACCATTTAATGTAGTTTCATAATTTCCGTTGCGCTCTTCTTTTCTGATTGCATAAACCACTTCGTACTGAACATGTTTTCCATTAACTGTTTTGTACTTTTTTTCCTTTCTAATTTCCCACCTTGGATTTCCCGAGATATAGCGTTTAAGGATTTCAAAGTTTCTTTCATTAAATTGGTTAATGACCAAGGAACTGTCAAGTCGAATTTCGGATTGAGAAGGGCGACTTAGCTCACCGCCATAAGTTCTATATTTAGTAGTTACGGGTTTACGTTTTACTTGTTCTTGTCCATTGCAAGAATAGATAAAAGTAAGGAACGTAAATAGTATAAGATTTTTAATTTTCATACTTTTACTTAGTTGTTATTTTCCGAAATAACCAAAATATAGTAAGACCTATGGCTTTTGTTGTAGTTTTATTTCATCAATTCTATTTGAAATTCTGTGGCGTTAAAAGCCATTTCTAAACCTTTTAAATTACTTTCAGAATTGTTTGCGAATTCTTCTTTCAGAGATTCTACTTGAGTGTTGACCTTTTCAGATTCTCTTTTAAAGATATAGTATTTCAGCAAGATTAAATGGGTCATGATTCTATCATTAATACTTAAGCTTTCATCCTCAAGTGCTTGATCAATAGCTGTTTTTATATCACTATCATTCTCTGTTAATTCATCAAATAGATAGGCGTTTGCTAGGTCACTTTTATTGAGTTCTTCATAGTTGGTTTGATCCGACATATCTTGTCGATAGGTCATTTTACTACTATTAAGAAAATACCATCTCGTGTAAGAATCGTTTTCCATTTTTATTTCTTTTTCAAATAGCTTCTTTTTTACGCTCCAATTAGTAAATGCTATTAGAAGTTCTGTGCCATCATCTTTCTTTAGGATAGCCATCTTGATTAAATAATTTCTATTACCAGGTTTTTCAATTTCAATTTCTAATGGGTTACCTACTGAAACATAAGTTTTTATGGCTTTTAATATTGTAGACACATCCTCTGCGCTGGCATCAACGAAAAGCCCCTCTCTTAGAAATAAATCTATGTATAAGTAATGTGTGAGGTAGAAATCATCCATTTTAAGATAGTTGGAGGCTTCCATACCATCTGATTTTATGGTCACTTCTGAGGATTGTGTATATCCAGTAATGGCAAAGAGCATTACAAATAAAATGGCGAGTTGTTTTTTATACATATCTCTAATTCGTTTATTTGATTAAGGCCTAAGTTAGTAAATAGAAAATAAAAGTTTTCATTTTACCTAGGCGAACCTTAGACCTGCTTTGGAAGATTTACTGTTGTAATTATTCCTTTAAGCGGTTGTATTTTTTCATAGCTTTAATCAATAAATCGTGAGGTATGGCATACGCTTTATTGCCATTAATGCCTTCCATGTCTTCTGCCGCAACCATAGCATTGATAATAGCTTCTTCAACGACTTGAACCGTCGCCTCAAACACGGGCATTAAACGATCGTTTGGCATAGTGGTGACTGTAGTGGTTTCATCACGATTAAAGGCTTGCTCATTCGCCGTAGAAAACGCTATAAAAATATCACCAGACCCATTACTGCCTCGTCCACCGACAATGCCAACACCAAGTGGAATTCTCTGTGCCACTTTTTTTAATTGGTGCGGTAACAATGGCGCGTCAGTAGCTATAACGACGATAATGGAGCCATCGCCCTCTTCGCGTCTCGATTGTGGTGGTGCTTTGTAATCTATACCTTGATGCTCCTCTAATTCTAATCCTACCGGAACACCAGCAATCGATAAATTTCGCTTGGCACCAAAGTTGGATTGCACAAGGGCAGCAACCGTATAAGTTGAGTCTTTTACTTTTATAATTCGAGATGCTGTTCCTGTGCCACCTTTGTAACCAAGGCACATCATACCTGTGCCACCACCAACATTACCTTCTGCAATTTCCCCACTGGAGGCATCTTCAATAGCTTCCAAAACATGTTCTTCTTTAACATGAAAACCATAAATATCATTTAAGAAGCCATCATAGGTCTCGGCAACAACAGGATAGGTGTACCACCAATCTTCACCATTGTACCAATCCGTATCGACATACCATTTTAGAACGGCATCCCTTACTACACCAACACTGTTGGTATTGGTAATCATAATAGGTGTTTCTAGAAAGCCAGACTCCGTGATCCATGTAGTGCCTGTCATTTCGCCATTACCATTGAGGCTATACCAATTGGCATAAACAGGACTAAATTTTTTAGCTTTTCCTCTTGGAAAAATAGCCGTAACACCAGTTCGTATGGGTCCCTTACCAACATTGTTTTCGCCCTTTCCCGAAATGATGGTACTGTAACCCACTTCTACACCAGTAACATCGGTGATTGCATTAAGCGCTCCAGGCATTCCTGTAAAAGGGATGCCCAAATCTCTTGCTCTTGATTGTTGTCCATAAGACTGAAAACTAGCAAAGAGAATGGTAAAAACAAGGATGATATTTTTCATAATACGTATTTAAGACTTGTGTTGTGTTGGCTGTACGAAGTTAGTCAATTGAAAACAAAGGTTTTCATTTTACATACGCCAATCTGAGACCGGCTTTGGAAGATTTATTGTTGTAGAATTGAATGTACATACCTAACAGAAAGTCGTAAGTAATTGAGTACTATGAATGAATTATACACATTGTTCTTTGCTATTAATTTATTAACCTCTTAATTTCGATTTCACCTAATTCATTAAGCATTTTGTCAATGTATTCTTTAATGCAAAGATCATCAGATATTTGTTCTCCGTCCCATATTATTATTCCATATTCATTTGCAAAATCCTCTGACTTTGGAGCATAGTCTGTATTGGTAATAAATAAACCTACAATCGCGTTTTCATTTTCATAGAAGCCTTCATCTAAGCAAGTAAAGTAATTAGAATTTTGTCTCTTTCGTAATTTTCTTATTTCTGTTGCGAAAGAACTTACTTTTTGATGATTGACCTTATTTCCAACAGAACTATGTTTTGCTTGTCCAATCAATCTGATATTTATGTCTCGTGATAAACGATTTGATTTGAGAGTTAGGTCTTCAAAATGTAAAAATCCATAAAAATCTATTCCTTGATCTTTAGAACTTTGTGTTATATTTATTTTACTTAGTCGATTAGACTTTAAGATATATTTTGCGAGTTCTTCAAAATTTTGCCAAGAAATATCCTTAAGAGCGTTGAAAACCTCTTCCCTATATTTAATCTTATAAGACTGTAATTCTTGTTCTTCTTTGTTAAAAGTGAATTCAGATTTCAGCAATATATTTTCATTGTAATCTGCAATCTCAAATTTTGGTGTAATAAATTTGTTATTACAACGAAGAACTTCTTGTTTATAATGATTTATAATCTGACTACCTATTTTATCAATGTTTGAATCTACATAATCATTATTAAACCTTTCTAACAAATAGTTCTCTAGAAACGAGAATATATTAATGATTTTTTGATCTGATTCATTTATTGACTCTATTATTTCAATTATCAATTTATTGTTCTTCAAACTCTGCAGTGTTTTTTAGAGTAAGTAAATTAAATGAAACAGCTTTCTTTAGTTCTTCTAGTGAAGATATAAAGTCATCTTTTTTATTTTTTTGTTCTACAATATCAGTGATTGGAAGCGTCTTTATTTGACCTACAGCATTTTGAACAAATTCTAATCTTTGATCAAGGTCTAAAATATCTTGTTGCGCTTCTTTTTCCGCCTTTTTTTTGTCGAGATCAAATTTTGCTTCCTGATAGCTGTATTCATCGTTATTGATGAATTTGTCAAGTATATTGCTATTCTCTTTCAATAACGCTTTTGTCAATAAGTCACGCGCGTCTAAAGCTCGATAGAGCTTTCTATTTCCTTCTTCATCTCCGATATACCAATTAAGTAATAAAAGAAAACTTTCTTCATTTTCAAATTCTCTTTCAGATTCGTTCCATAATAACCATTTATGAATTATTGGTCTGGCAAAAATCACTTCTTGGAAAATTGAATAATGGTCTTCTTCGACTTCACCATGATAAACTTTTCTCGCATATTCCCATGCAAAATAAGATTTGATTTTTCTTGAAATTATATTTCTACCAAGCCCAGTCATTTCGTCTAGGTCAGTAGGAGACATGTTTTTATTTAGATACATTTCAGCTAAAAACCTTGATTGTTGCAATGGCCCCCATTCTTTAATTCCGTTGATATGTCTAATTCCTTGAAGAATCCATTCGATTTGTTCGTCTTTTCCCTCATATTCAAGCACTTCGAGATTAGTAATTGAATCGATTAAGTCATAGCTTAAACTTCTTATCCCTTTTGTATGTTCATCAAGAAGTTTTTTTAGTGATGTAACTCTTCTATTTCCTTCTAATACGACGTATTTGTCATCAACATTTTTGATTTTTCGAACAACAATTCTGTCAACTTTTAAAAAGCCCAATTTTAAAACTTTTTCAACTATATCTGAAACACCTTCTTTTATTATCTCTAAGTTTACTGATGTTTGGATAGCATTTTCAATTATTCTAGAGTCTTCTATTCTTTCAGTTCGTTTTTTCCCCATAATCCTTGGATTATTAGGATTCAGATAAAGCTGATTCAAGTTGAGATCTTTACTTTTTAATTCAGTTAATAATGTTAACTGATCTTCTTTTAGTTGATTCATAATGTTTTTTATTTTAATTGCTCAGAATGGTCTTGTATACAAAACGTAGCGTGTAAAAAGACACTGACTTTTCCAGTACACACGAACCGAACAATGAATTATACACGTTGTTGTAAGTAGTTATAGATGAATTTTCTTGTCGTATTCTTTATTTGTTTTTCTTCAGATTTTAATTTGGTATGGAGTATTCTGATATTGTCAGATAAATTCTGCGTCTTTGAATATATTGGAATCAACTCTTTTTCAAGGCCAAATATTTCATTTTTTTTAATAACAAAGTGAGGAATTGTCCAATTTTGTAGGCATTTCAGTTCATAATTTATCAAGTTGGGATTGACTTTTTTATTCTCAGATCTAAGAGACAACCATCTGTCTTTTGTTTTATCAGAATTCCATCCAAATAAAAACTTATTTTTTAAGAAATCTGAATATAAATAAGTATCCAGATATACTCTGCGAAAAAAAACATTATTTATTGATTTTAAGTCATTAAATATTTCTTCGTAATGATCTTTAAAAATATTGTAAAGCTCTACGAACGAGTTATTAATTTCATTAATATTAATGGGGTTCAAATGAAAGAATAATGAATTATGTAGCTGTTTTTCTGATGTATAAAGAAGTCCTGAATTTTGCAATCTTTGTTCTATGTCAAAGTTTTGATTATCTGTCCAAAAAGCACAATCAAAGTCTATTAAACTAGCTTTACCATTTTTTGGAATAACATTTTCCAAATGCAAATCAAATATACCTAGCCAAATACTTAAAGCAATTAGCTGTCCAAATGTTCTAGAATTAATGTTTCCTTTTTTTTGGATTTCTTCTTGAATTTGAAACTTACCTTTTTTATTAGTTTTGGGGTAGGAAATACGAGTTTCTTGAATATTATTAATAGAATCTAAGATTTTGGATATGAAAATTTCGGTTTCTGGTGGTTTTGGTTTTACAAAAAATGATTTTTCTTTTAAATATACTGTAGCTCCTCTAGGATGCCAATCACCTTTAACTAGTATCGAATTAATTGAATTTAGATTAAATTCTTTTTTCAATTGATTAAAATACTGGAATCGTATTAAAGATAATTCTGACATGAACTGATCTCTATCTAAATGATTTAAAAGATATTGAGGTATATATTTGACTACAGTATCTTTTCTTAAATCATTAATCTGGTATTTTTGAGTCACAGGTTCCAGTTGCTCCACATTTTGTTGTCATTGTGACAAATTCATCAAAATCACTTTTTTTCATTTTTTTGATATTATCTGGAAAATTTGGAATTACTAGATTTACAGTTCGCTCATTATTTTCTAAAATTTTTACTTCAATAGAATCGTCAATGTTATATCCCATTTTATTTAGAGTTAATTTAGGGTTATTCTTAAACGAACTCATTTTTTCTTCATCTTCCCATAATTCTATGATTAAAGGTATCGGTAGCATTCCATAAGGAAGCCAGTCTAATTTTTTACTCATCTTATTTAAATTTAAAGTTATTAATTACACATAACATGTTTGTGTATGGTTCGTTGCGGAAAATCAGCCATGATTTTCCGCCGTAATCGAAAGAAAGCAATGAATTTCGATTAGGCATTCAACTGCAATGAACTATATCAAGTTTGTTAGCCCATGTTATTTATTCCACAACTCGACTTTTAATTTTCTTAATTACATCATCGAATTGATTCTTACTTCTGTACCATAAAATCAGAAGAAAGATTCCAACTAAAAGTCCGATAACAGTCACAACTACAAAGACTGTAAATTTCTTATTTGATTCTCCAAATTCAAAAGTCAATAGAGTTGCTAAAAATGATATTCCAACAGACAATAAAAATATTGCAAAGTTCAAATAAAGTGAATTCGGCGAGCCTCTTTCTATAATTTGTAATTCTGCTTCACTAACTTCATAAAGAACCAAAGAGTCATATCGTCCTCGTCTAATTTTTGGTCCTTTTATTCCGCTTTCCGATTCCGCTTTCTTTTCAAAATGTTCAACAATTTCCCCTTCTTGAATTTCTGAATCGATAGCTTTTATTTTCTTGTTTTCTGCCATAATTCAAAAATTAAAGGTTCTTTTTAAGCCATTCGTTTCTGCATATTACATTTCTCCAAGCCGCAATAGAACCGGATTTAACAACAAAAATTCGACTTCCTTTTGGAACAATTTCAGCTATTGCGTCTCGAACTTCTTTGGCTCTTTCTTTTGTTACGACTGCCCATGTCGATTCCGTAATATGCGCCCAAGTCCCATAACTTTTAAAAAACTCATACAAGGTTTCATAATCCTCATCAGTAGCATTTTTTAAGTCATAACTTATTATAAATGTTTTTTTCATTCGTTTATTCTCTTTCTAATTTGGGATAAAACGTTATATCAAAACAAAATAACGTGATGTCTCATGATATTTTTGGGATAACAGAACTTTAGTCTAGTTTATCAGTAGATAAAACTAAAACATTGAAGTATACCATACTATACGTAACCTTACGTATTTTTTGAGCTAGTTTATGTAGACGTTGGTTACTAGCTTCTCAACGGTAGGATGGTCATTTCCACCTGCAGGTTCTATGGTAATATTAAGGGATTCAGCATGGTCTATATACGCCATGGTCATGAGATTTTTGTCTTTGGAGATGACACCCATATTAATCATTTCGCCTTCGACATCGGCCCACATTTGGTAGTCGTGGTCAGCATCGAGCTTTGGTAAGCGTTCCGTATTAATCACCACGGACTTGGTCTTATGGTTCACATAACTCACGACTTTGGCTTCAGGTAGTAAGTCGTTGCCTTTTAAGATGTATTGCTCGGTATCAGGATTTACAATAGCGGTATAAAAAGTGTTGGTGTCTTGGAGTTCCTTATTGAGGACCTCAATAGTGGTATTTAATTCGGTGTTGTTGGATTCCACCGTTTGTAGTTGTTGTTTCACATCGTTTAATTGGTTGTACATCCAAAAACTGCCTGCCAATAAAAAGGCGGCAATACTGGCAGCAATACCTAAATACCACTTCGTATTGTTTTTGGGTTGTAAGTGAACCACTTTGGTATCATTTGAAGCGGAAGATTTTATGGCATCCAACAGTTGCGACTTTACAGCAGCAGGAGGCGCAATGGCATTGTCTTGGCCAAGTTGTTCAAAGTCGGCTTCTAACTGGTCAAAGTGAGCTTTGAGTTCAGCATCAGATGCGAGGAGTTGCTCAATCTGTTCGCGGTCTTTCGCGTTGAGTTCTCCAAGCACATATTGCGCTAATAATCCGTTTTCCAGTAGCATCTTCTTATCCATCATCACAGTGCATTTAGTATTAGTAGTAGTACACTTATCGTCTTGCTGTAGGTAGTTCTGAGTTGTTTTAGGGCTTGGCGTACATAAGATTTAAACGTTCCTAAGGGCACATCCATTTCTTGGTGCGCTTCTTTATGGGTTAACCCTTTAAAATACACCAATTCAATAGCCTCTTTGTGGTGCGCCTCTAAGGTGGTAATAGCACCATTAAGCTCTAAATACTCAGATTCTATACTAATAGCATCATCTTCTTTATTAGTATGTACACTAAAATCATCGGTTTGGATGAGCGGATCCGTTTTTCTCAGCACATTTAACGTTTTGTTCTTGGCAATACGATACACCCAAGTATAAAAACGGCCCTTGCTGGCATCATAGTTATCAGCCTTGTCCCAAACGGTCATAAAGGTATCCTGTAAGAGGTTTTGGGCTTTACCTTCATCCTTAATCATTTTTAAAATAACACTATAGATAGCACCAGAATAATTGTCGTACAGTAGTGATAGCGCTCGCTCGTCCTTATCTTTTAATTGTTGAATAAGTCTACTGTCGTCTTGCATTAGTGTTAAAGATTTCCCAAAAATAAAGGGTTGCTCATCCGTGAAGGATAAGCCTGTGTAAATATAAATGAAAGCACTTCAAAAACGAAATAAGTGTTCAAATTAGTTTAACCAAAAATTTAAAAAAATCATGAAAAAGTTAGTATTTGTATTCACAACTTTAGTCGCATTAACATTCTCACAGAAAGCTACGGCGCAAGGAACCATTGTAGACGCAGCAGTAAGCAATGAGAATTTCACAACTTTAGTAGCAGCTTTAAAGGCAGCCGACTTAGTAGAGGCCTTACAAGGTGACGGGCCTTTTACCGTATTTGCACCAACTAACGATGCCTTTGCAAAAATTGACGAAGCCACTTTAGGAAGCTTATTAAAGCCAGAGAATAAGGAAACCTTAGCAAAAATATTAACCTACCACGTGGTGTCAGGAAAGTTAATGGCAAGTGATGTCGTAGCAGCTCTAAAGAAAGGTAAAGGCAAAGTTGAGGTAGAAACCTTAGCAGGACAAAAGTTAACTGTGATGCAAAAAGATGGAAAGATTTGGTTGAAAGACCAAGCGGGCAATTACAGTGAGATCACAGCGACAGATGTAGCAGGAAGCAATGGCGTGATTCACGTAATTGATACTGTAGTAATGCCTAAATAGTGGTTAAGTGTTAATAGTTAGATTAGCGCATTACGACAACGCTATTAGTTAAGATTTTGGTTGATGGTGATTAATAGCGAGGCAATTTTAGAGATGAAATTGCTATGAGAGAGAAAAGCACTTACAGCAATGTAAGTGCTTTTTGGTTTGTATGGTGTTTTCTGTCACTTCTAGTTTCAAGATGTCACTTCGAGTGATTTCAACTTGTTGAAATTGTGCTTCGACGAGCTCAGCAGAATTATCGATAAGCTTGTTTAGTTCTATTGGTTCTCGATACAAATTTTATCTTCTGCCGAATCTAAAATTCACTCGAACTGACATTTGTAGTTCATTGAGTTATTGGCTTACATGTTTAGATGCCTGTCACTTCGAGTGATTTCAACTTGTTGAAATTGTACTTCGACGAGCTCAGCAGAACTATCGAGAAGCTTGTTTAGTTCTATTGGTTCTCGATACAAATTTTAGCTTCCATCGAATCTAAAATCCACTCGAACTGACATTGGTAGTTCGTTTAGTTATTAGTTTACCCGTTTGAAGTTTAAGATTTATGTCACTTCGAGTGAAATTCCTTTTTTGGAATTTTGTATCGAGAAGTCTTGTTAGTTATAAAGGTTCTCGATACAAATTTTATCTTCTGCCGAATCTAAAATTCACTCGAACTGACATTTGTAGTTCATTGAGTTATTGGCTTACATGCTTAGATGCCTGTCACTTCGAGTGATTTCAACTTGTTGAAATTGTACTTCGACAAGCTCAGCAGAGCTATCGATAAGTCTTTCTAGTTGTATTGGTTCTCGATACAAATTTCGTCCTCTGTCGCGTCCAAAATTCACTCGAACTGACAATTAGGTTTCATTACTAGGTTTTCAATAACTACATCAACTGTGATTACTTCAAATAAAAAAGCACTTGCATTTTTGCAAGTGCTTTTGATATTTAAAAACATGATACTATTCCTAGCTATCCATCGCCGCTTTCTCCGCAACCAAAGTCACCTTAAGTTCAATATCATCATTGATAAACTTATCACCTAAACCATCAAAGAATGATTTAGAACCATACTTCACGTTCCACTTAGAACGATCGATAGTAAAGGTTTCGCTTGTCAATGTCATGGTATCACCATCCATAGCTGTTGTTACTGGGAAACTAATATTGTTTGTAGCATCTTTCATGGTTAGGTTACCAGAAAGCATGGTTTTTCCATCAACAGTTTCAATACCTGTAACTTCAAACTTTGCAGTAGGATATGTTTCGACATCAAAAAAGTCAGCACTAGTTAAGTGTCCTGTTAGTTTCGCATTACCTTTTTCTTCGGCAGGAATATCAGTAACCACAATGCTATTCATATCAATAGTAAAGTCGCCACTTTCAATAGTACCATCGTTTACCTTTACAGCACCGTTTGCTACTGAAATTGTACCCGTATGAGAGCCTGTTGGTTTAAATCCTTTCCATTCTACCATGGATTTGTCTGCTACCGTATTATAGGTTACCGCTGTTACTTCTGCAACGGCAGCTTCTTCAGCCGCTGTAGTTTCTGCTTCTTTAGCTTTGTCTTTACAGCTCGAAAATGCCACTAAAGCAACTACAGTTAAAATTTTAAAAAATGATGTTTTCATGTCAGTGTATGTTTTGAATTTGTTTGTGAGTCGCAAAGTTAAGGATAACCTTTCCTTTAGTATTATAAAAAAATGTTAATGACATTTTGACATTTTTATAATAATGGCAGTACTTTTGCAACCCTAAATCGTAGATTTAATTCAGACTAAAAAACGAGACTCAAAATGAGCAAAAAAGATAAAAACAAAGACGTAGAAGAACCACAGGTTGAAGATACAGCAACAGCTACTGCAGAAGCAGAAGATCAAAAAGACGAGAGATCGGCTGAGGAGCAACTACGAGATCAACTAGCAGCAGAGAAAGACAAATTTATGCGTTTGTTTGCTGAGTTTGAAAACTATAAGAAGCGAACCAATAAGGAGCGTATTGAGTTATTCAAGACTGCAAGTGAGGGTGTAATGGTGTCCATGCTTCCTGTATTGGATGATTTTGAACGTGCATTGATGCATATTGAAGAAGACAAGGAGGCCGAAGAACTGCGTAAAGGTGTTTTGTTGATTTATAACAAGCTTTTGACCACCTTAGAGCAAAAAGGCTTATCAAAAATTGAAGTGAACAAAGGGGATACTTTTAATGCTGATGATCACGAAGCTGTGACACAGATTCCTGCGCCAAGTGAGGATTTAAAAGGAAAAATTATTGATGTTGTGGAGCGAGGCTACAAGTTGGGAGATAAAGTGATTCGTTTCCCTAAAGTAGTTATAGGGCAGGCATAGAAAAGATTTCCACTTTCGTGGAAATAAATAACAAGTTATTTGATGAAAGAAGATTATTACGACATACTAGGAGTAAACAAAGGCGCTTCGGACTCGGAGATTAAAAAAGCCTATCGCAAGATGGCCTTAAAATATCATCCTGATAAAAACCCTGATGACAAAGAAGCTGAAGAAAAATTTAAGCAAGCAGCTGAAGCTTACGAGGTTCTAAGTGATGCCGACAAGAAAGCACGTTACGACCAATTTGGTCACCAAGCCTTTGAAGGTGGTGGTGGCTTTGGCGGAGGTGGTATGAATATGGATGACATATTTAGCCAGTTCGGTGATATTTTTGGTGGTGCTTTTGGTGGAGGCGGTTTTAGCGGCTTCGGAGGCGGTGGCAGACAACGCGTGGTTAAGGGTAGTAACCTAAGAATTCGCGTGAAGCTAACGTTGGAAGAAGTGGCCAATGGTGTCGAAAAGAAAATAAAGGTAAAGCGTAAGAAGCAAGCTGAGGGTACAACCTATAAAACTTGTGGCACCTGTAATGGTTCTGGTCAAGTGACACGGGTTACCAATACCATTCTAGGTAGAATGCAAACGGCGTCTCCTTGCCAAACCTGTGGAGGTGCTGGTCAGACCATTGATAAAAAACCATCAGATGCAGATGCTCAAGGATTAAAAGTTGCCGAAGAAACCGTTTCAGTCAAGATTCCAGCAGGTGTGGTAGATGGCATGCAACTAAAGGTAACCGGAAAAGGTAACGACGCGCCAGGAAATGGCATTGCGGGCGACTTGTTAGTGGTGATCCAAGAAGAGGAGCACCCAACCTTAAAGCGTGAAGGTGATAATCTGCATTATGATATGTATGTGAGTCTACCTGATGCCGTTTTAGGAACCTCCAAGGAAATCGATACGGTTACTGGTAAAGTGAGAATTAAGATTGATGCTGGTGTACAATCCGGAAAAATCTTAAGATTAAGAGGTAAAGGTATTCCAAGTATCAATGGATATGGTAAAGGTGATTTATTGGTGCACGTAAATGTTTGGACACCAAAGACTTTAAGCAAAAATCAGAAAGAATTTTTTGAAAGTATGCGAGAAGATGAACATTTTGAGCCTAAGCCAGAAAGCTCGGATAAATCTTTTTTTGAAAAGGTAAAAGATATGTTTTCATAAATACCTTTAGGTTAAATAAAAAATAGTATATTTGAATTACCGTTAATGCTAATTAGCGGTAATTTTTCTTTTTCATAGCAATTTTTTCCCATCCTTATCTAACCATAAGGGTGGGTTTTGTTTTTTAGACCTAAACTTAGTTGTAGGTTCAAAAAATATGGTGCTTTTTCAATTAAAAAAGGGCAATTAGTAATGGCTTAATGCTATTAAATCTTCAACATTTAATATATTTACGAACTAACCTATTTTAAAAATCAAATTCTATTATGAATGACTTATTAGTTGCTGATTCCGTATCTAAAAATTTCGGAAAATTTAAAGCACTAAATCAAGTATCTATTGCCGTACCAAAGGGTAGCATCTTTGGATTACTAGGTCCAAATGGCGCAGGTAAAACCACACTAATCCGAATCATTAATCAAATCACCATGCCAGATGATGGTGCTGTAATGTTAGATGGACAACCCTTAAAGCCAGAACATATTAGAGATATCGGCTACTTGCCAGAAGAGCGTGGTCTTTACAAATCCATGAAAGTAGGTGAGCAGGCGCTGTATTTGGCACAACTAAAGGGCATGTCTAAATCCGAAGCTAAAAGTAGATTAAAACATTGGTTTGAGAAGTTGGAAATAGGCGATTGGTGGAACAAGAAGATTCAAGAATTAAGTAAAGGTCAAGCCCAAAAGATCCAGTTTATAGTTACGGTATTACATAGACCAAAACTTCTGATTTTTGATGAACCGTTTTCTGGGTTTGATCCTATTAATGCCAATTTAATTAAGGATGAAATCTTGAAATTACGCGACGAGGGTGCAACAGTTATTTTTTCGACACATCGGATGGAATCCGTAGAAGAATTGTGCGATCATATAGCGTTGCTTCATAAATCGAACAAAGTTTTAGATGGCAAACTCAATGATATAAAACGGCAGTATAAGACCAATACGTTTGAGGTTGGTTTACAGTCTAATAATAGTGACGTCGTGTT
This sequence comes from Winogradskyella flava, assembly GCF_014243395.1. Lineage (GTDB taxonomy): Bacteria > Bacteroidota > Bacteroidia > Flavobacteriales > Flavobacteriaceae > Winogradskyella > Winogradskyella flava. Next base: position 122,371 of record NZ_JACLCP010000003.1, read on the forward strand.
GGCAGAAATCAAAGATAAGTTTGAAGTTTTGCCTGCCACCTTTAGAAATTTGAATGATGATATTAAGTTGAATATAAAAATAGAGGAATCGATATCGTCCAATGATTTGTTATCGTTTCTAGCGACAAAAGCAGAGGTGCATCATTTTGTTGAAGTGATACCTACGGCTAACGATATTTTTATTCAAACTGTAAAAAATAACTAAGCATGAATCATTTACCGCTCATCATAAAACGTGAATACCTTACTAAGGTAAAGAATAAGTCATTCATCATCATGACCTTTTTAAGTCCATTGATCATGATTGCCTTGATTGCAGTTGTAGCCTATTTATCCCAATTAAATAATGACAAGCAACGCACTATTTCGGTATTGGATGAAACAGGATATCTAAAAGATGTATTTCAGAATACCGACAATACCACCTATTCGAGTTTAAATGGTTTAGACCTTGAAACAGCAATTGCATTAGTAAAAGAAAAGGAAGACTACGGTCTCTTGCACATTGCAAAGGTCGATTCCTTGGATGACATTTCAGATAACATTAAGTTTTATTCAGAAGAGTCGCCATCATTAACTGTTATTTCAGGTTTAGAACGTAGAATTGAAAAACGATTACGCGAAATGAAACTTCAAAAAGATGGTGTCACACTAGAACAGATTGAAGCTTCAAAGACTAGTATCGATATTGCTCAGGAAAGTTTTGAGGGCGAGAAGAGTTCTAAAATTGATAACGTTGTAAAGCTGGCATTTGGTGGCATCGCAGGATACTTGTTATTTATGTTTATCATCATTTATGGTAATATGATCATGCGAAGTGTTATAGAAGAAAAGACAAGCCGAATTATAGAAGTCATTATTTCTTCCGTAAAGCCAATTCAACTTATGATGGGTAAAATCATAGGAACATCTTTGGCAGGCGTCACACAATTTGTCATTTGGGTCATACTTGGCGGTGTATTAATGGTTGTAGTTTCTGCAATCTTTGGGATTGATATGATGCAAATGCAAACGCCTCAGCAGGAGATGGTCAATCAAGCGATGCAAGCTCAAGGCGCACAAGCTATGGCAGAAAATATGATTACAGCGATTAGTAATTTGCCAATTGCTAATCTTATCGTCGCATTTATGTTCTTTTTTATAGGTGGTTACTTGTTATATAGCTCGCTCTATGCGGCAATTGGTGCTGCTGTAGACAATGAAACCGATACACAACAGTTTATGCTGCCTATTTTAATGCCATTGATTTTGGCAGTTTATGTTGGCGTGTTTACAGTTATAGAAGATCCACACGGCACCGTATCAACAGTGTTTTCGTTTATTCCTTTTACGTCACCAGTAGTCATGCTCATGCGTATTCCATTTGGTGTGCCTTTATGGCAACAAGGCTTATCATTATTGTTATTGATAGGTACATTCATTTTTGCAGTTTGGTTTGCAGCTAAGATTTATCGTGTTGGAATTTTAATGTATGGTAAGAAACCTACATACAAAGAACTCTTTAAGTGGTTGAAATACTAATAGATGATTCAGGATTTAAAAAAGATTGAAGACAAGGTTACTGAAAGCAACGCTTGGGAGAAAACAATGGATTTCCTAAACAGGCATATAGACTTTGGTGATAAAATAAGTATTTCAATTTTAGACATTCTTATTGTAATTACGGCCATAGCTATAACTACCCTAGTATTAAAAGTTTTACTTAAGGTTTTAACTAGAAACATACCAGAAGCTGACAAGGGCAAATTTAATGTGGTCTACGGTTATTTTAGGTGGTTAATCTATCTTATAATTTTATTGGTTACGTTACATTCTGTAGGTGTAAATGTGACTGCAGTTTTTGCGGCTTCAGCGGCTTTACTTATAGGTGTTGGATTGGCACTACAAACTTTATTTCAGGATATCATATCTGGTGTTTTTATTCTTATAGATCAATCAGTACATGTCGGCGATATTATTGAAATAGAAGGCAAAGTTGGTAGAGTTGAGGAGATTAAATTAAGAACCACAAGAGCTGTAACTATAGATAATAAGGTACTGGTAATTCCTAATCACTTGTATTTAACCAATTCACTATATAACTGGACACAGAATGGGACGCTGACAAGGGAAAGTGTTTCGGTTGGTGTGGCTTATGGTAGTGACGTACAGTTGGTTAAAAAGTTGTTATTGCAAGCTGCAAGTACACATCCTGATGTAATATCTGTACCAGAGCCAGCAGTTTTGTTTACTGATTTTGGAGATAGCTCGTTAAATTTTAGATTGGTATTTACCTTAAATGATAGTTTTAAAGCTACGTTTCCAAAGAGTGATATTCGCTTTGAAATCGATAAACTATTTAGGGAAAACAACATCACTATTCCATTTCCTCAGCGCGACATTCATATTATTAAAAATAAATAGGATAGGATGGATGTAGGCTTTTCAAAATGTTATACAATACTTGCGATTATGGTACTGTGTTGTGTTCATTCTGTAGAAGCACAACTTACCGATTTGGCTCGTTTAGAGTATTCCTTTATACCAAGTACTCGATCTGAAGATCAATATACAAGGCTGAGAGCCATTTTAAACTATCCGATAAAAATAAAAGATAAGGATTACTTAATCGTTGGTGGAGAGTACAATAGGATTATACTGAATTTAGAAGATGATTATCCTTTTAATACTAATGATTTACAAGGTCTGCACATTATAGATATGAGTTTGGGTTATACTTTCAGATGCAGAAATGATTGGAGACTAGGATTAAAAATAAATCCAAGAATTGCATCGACTTTGACAAGTTCATTGACTTCAGATGATATGTTTTTAAATGGAGGGGTGTTCGCAATTAAGGATAGGACAGATGCTACGGATATTAAAAGGCCTTATCGTTTGATTTTAGGTTTAACCTATAATACAACAGCTGGTATTCCTTATCCATTACCTTTTGTAAGTTATTATAGACGAGTTAATGATAAATGGTCTTTTAGCGCAGGTGTACCAAAGTCCAACTTGAAATATTTTTTTAGCGAAACAAGTATGCTCCAGGTTTTTGCAGGATTAGATGGTTACTTTGCAAATATTCAACAGCCAATGATGGTGAATAATGAACTTATAAATAGTATTTCACTTTCAGTTGCTGTTGGTGGACTTGGGTACGAATATTGTTTTACAAAGAATTTGGTAGCTTATTCTTATCTTGGGTACACCTTTAGGTTGAACAACGTGCTACGTGACGATAATAGAAATGAAGTTTTTGAGCTGAATGACTTAAATGCTTTTTATTTAAGAACGGGACTAAAATTTAAAATATAGATATGTCGAAAATATTAATAATTGAAGATGAAGCTGCCATCAGAAGAGTATTGGTTAAAATACTTTCTGAAGAAAGTGATGCTTACCAAGTCGAAGAAGCAGAAGATGGCTTAGCTGGAATAGAAAAGATTAAGAAAGATGACTATGACTTGGTGCTTTGTGATATTAAAATGCCAAAAATGGATGGTGTTGAGGTACTGGAAGCTGTAAAAAAGATAAAGCCGGAAATACCAATGGTAATGATTTCGGGTCACGGTGATTTAGACACAGCGGTTAATACCATGCGACTCGGAGCCTTTGACTACATTTCTAAACCGCCAGATTTGAATAGGCTTTTAAATACAGTACGTATTGCTCTAGATCGTAAAGAGCTTGTTGTAGAAAATAAAATGCTTAAGAAAAAAGTAAGCAAGAACTACGAGATGATTGGAAATAGTAAGGCCATCGCTCGAATCAAGGATATGATCGATAAGGTGGCACCAACAGATGCTCGTGTGTTGGTTACTGGACCAAATGGAACAGGAAAAGAGCTGGTAGCGCATTGGCTACATCAAAAAAGTGAGCGCTCTAAAGGCCCCATGATAGAAGTAAATTGTGCTGCGATACCAAGTGAATTGATTGAGAGTGAATTATTTGGACACGTTAAAGGTGCTTTTACATCTGCCAATAAAGATAGAGCAGGTAAATTTGAAGCTGCTAATGGCGGTACCATTTTCTTAGATGAAATCGGAGATATGAGTCTTTCTGCCCAAGCTAAGGTGTTAAGAGCATTGCAAGAAAGTAGAATTCAGCGTGTTGGAAGCGACAAGGACATAAAAGTAAATGTACGTGTTGTTGCAGCGACAAATAAGAATCTTAAAAAGGAGATAGAAGACGGTAAATTCCGTGAAGATTTATATCACAGATTGGCCGTGATTTTGATTGAAGTGCCTGCATTAAATGATAGACGTGAGGATATTCCGCTATTAATAGATTATTTCGCTGAAAAAATATCTAAAGAGCAAGGTACAGCCAAGAAATCATTTTCAGATAAAGCAATAAAGTTGCTTCAAAATTATGATTGGACAGGCAACATTCGCGAATTAAGAAATGTTGTAGAACGTTTGATTATCTTAGGAGATAAAGAAGTTAGTGAAGCTGATGTAAAAGCTTTTGCGTCAAAATAAATTACTATTAAAATGAAAGACATTAACATAGAAGACTTTAGGGTTACATCCCAAGTTAAGATTCAGGATCTTCCGACAACTTTCGATGTAGGGGCAGAAAAAAAGCAAATTAAGGAGGCTATGCGAGATGTGAGCAAGGATCTGGCAGAGATTCAAAATGCAATGTATGCGCACGGCAAATATTCCGTTTTATTTTGTATTCAAGGCATGGATACTGCTGGTAAGGATAGCTTGATACGTGAGGTGTTTAAGGAATTCAATGTTAGAGGTATTGTAGCTCATAGTTTTAAAAAGCCAACAGAACTAGAGTTAAAGCATGATTATCTCTGGCGACATTATATAGCACTTCCTGCTCGAGGAAAATTTGGTATTTTTAATAGGACGCATTATGAAAATGTACTGGTAACACGAGTGCATCCCAACTATTTAATGTACGAGAATATGCCTGGTATTGATTCTGTTAATGACGTTGATGATGCTTTTTGGACACGACGTTTTGAGGAAATCAATAATTTTGAAAAGCATATTGCGGATAATGGAACGATTATCTTTAAGTTCTTTTTAAATATTTCAAAGGATGAACAGAAAAGCAGACTGTTGAGACGTCTTAATCGACCTGATAAACAGTGGAAGTTTTCTTCTGATGATTTAAAAGAACGCAAATTATGGGATAAGTACCAAGACTGTTATGAAGATGTTTTGAACCGAAGTTCTAAGCCTCATGCACCATGGTTTAATATTCCTGCTGATGATAAATCGACAGCAAGATATATTGTGGCAAAAATTCTATTAGATACATTAAAAAACTATTCAGATATTAAAGAACCTGAATTGCCTGCTAAGGAAAAAGGCAATATAGATTCATATAAACAAGAATTGCAAAATGAATAATCCACTAAATTTAATTCTTAGAACCGCTATCTTCTTATGCTTGATGTTATCATTAACAGTAAGTGCACAAACTGATGAAGAAACTCTAAAGACCATTTATAAAACCTCATTGACCAACGGTAAAAGCTATGAATGGCTAGATTATCTATCTAATACTATTGGAGGCCGTCTATCTGGTTCGACTAATGCAGAACTCGCCGTTCAGTATACAAAAGCTGAGCTTGAAAAATTGGGATTGGATAAAGTCTGGTTACAGCCTGTTATGGTACCGAAATGGGTGAGAGGTCAAAAGGAAATGGCTTATTTTGAGACATCGGGAGCATTGAACAAAGTTAATATTTGTGCTTTGGGAGGTTCTATCGCCACACCAAATGGAGGTGTGAAAGCATCAGTTTTGGAAGTTGGTAGTTACAAGGATTTAGAAAAATTAGGTGAAGAAAAGATAAAGGGTAAAATAGTATTTATTAATAGGGCCTTGCAAGCAGATCTCATACATACGTTCGAAGCCTATGGAGGTTGTTCAGTAGAGCGCTATAGAGGTGCTGCAGAAGCTGCTAAATATGGAGCCCTTGGTACTATAGTGCGCTCATTGAGTTCTCGACAAGATGACTATCCGCATACAGGGAGCATGGGTTATGGCGACTTGCCGGTAGAGCAACGTATTCCATCTGCTGCCATTAGCACCAATGATGCCGTGAAATTGAGTGAGGCATTAAAAAAGGATAAAAACTTAGAGTTTTTCTTTGAGATGAGTTGCCAACAGTTTGATGATGTTGAGTCTTATAATGTCATCGGGCAAATCACAGGAAGTGAATTCCCAGATGAGTATATCGTCGTAGGAGGACACTTAGATTCGTGGGATTTAGGCGATGGTGCTCATGATGATGGAGCAGGAGTTGTACAATCAATGGACGTCTTACGTTTATTAAAAGAAAGTGGTGTAAAACCAAAACGCAGTATTCGTGTTGTGCTATTTATGAATGAAGAAAATGGACTTAGAGGCGGACGCAAGTATGCAGAAGTTGCTAACGAAAAGAATGAAAAGCATGTCTTTGCCTTAGAAAGTGATTCAGGTGGATTTACACCTAGGGGTTTTAGTTTTGACTGCAGTGACTTGATGCTGTCTAAGATTCAAGCATGGAAGCCATTATTCAAACCCTATTTAATTCATTTTTTTGAGGAAGGTTATAGTGGTGCTGATATTAGACCACTTAAAAATGATGACATAGTTTTGGCTGGATTACGACCAGATTCTCAACGCTATTTTGACCATCATCATGCAGCCAATGATACTTTTGAGCATGTGAATAAACGTGAGTTGGAATTGGGCGCTGCCACTATGACGTCTTTGGTATTTTTGATGGATAAGTATGGTACTCAGACCATCACCAATGAGAAGAAGTTGAAAGATTAATTAACTATTGAAAAAGAGAGGTAATAAACATAGATTAAAAGAAATCCGTAAAGAAAATAGATTTTTGAATTGGTTTATTCTTTGTGTAGGTCTAGTATTGTTTATTGTAGGTTCAATCAAACTCTTATTTTTTAAAGCTGAAGTAGCTGTAAACGCTAGATACTTGCAACCTACTGTTGATACCGGAGGTGTTATTTGTTTAGCGGGTTTTATACTTTTAATCTGCTCTGTTTATAGATTTAGAAATAAAGAAAAAGTTATCAAGGATACTCTTGATTTAGAAAATGACTAAATATGAAAAGATTTATATTTATAATGGTTTTAATGATGGCTAGCTCATTGACTGCTCAAGAAAACAAGGAACTTCCTTATTACGAAGTGCCAGAATATTCAGAGGAATTCACGGCAGGAACTATGGCAGCGCGTATGGTCGATGCTTTGGGGTTCCGATTCTATTGGTCAACTGATAGTTTGACTGAAAAAGATTTAGCTTATAAAGCTAATGAAGATGGGAGATCTACAGAAGAAACCATCAAGCATATTTATGATTTGTCTAAAATAATAGTCAATTCGACTTTAAAAGAACCAAACTCTAGAGCTGATGAGGACTTATCTTATAGCGAAATGCGATCAAAAACACTAAATAATCTTAAAACGGCAGCAGATATTCTTAGAGATAGTGATGATATATCGCAATATAAAATCATTTTTGGTGAACAGGAAATTCCATTTTGGAATCAGGTCAATGGACCAATAGCGGATGCGATTTGGCACTGTGGACAGATAGTAATTTATAGGCGCTCAACAGGAAATCCCATCAACCCTAAAGTGAATCATTTTTCTGGAAAAGTACGCGATTGATTCTTAGTTTTTGGTTTAAAATATTAACGTTAAGTTTAACATTTTGTCAAGTAATAAATGACGTCTTCGTTTTAACTTTGTAGTTAACGTTTAATGCAATAAACAAATTTGATGCGCTTTGTATTACTAACCTTATTTTTTTCTTTCTTTTCAATAAGTTTCGCGTCGGCCCAAGGTAATGCACATTTTGTATTTAAAGTATTTGATGCTGAGACAAAACAGGCCATTCCTTACGCTACAATAAGATTTGAAGGGAGAAATACTGGTCTTATCGCCAATATAGATGGCGATTTTAAGATACCTATATCATATGTTGAAAATAAAGATGTGATTCTCGTAAGTTGTATTGGGTATAGCACAAAAAGAGTGGCTTTAGAGTCTTTAAAAAGAAAAGGCTTAAATATTATATATCTGAGTCCAAAAATTGAGGATTTAGGCCAAGTAGTCATAAAGGGTAATATAAAAAAGCAGAGGGAATTATCTGCAAAGCAAATTGTGAAGAAAGCCATTAAAGCTATTGAAATCAATTATCCTGTTGATCCGTTTTCCTATGTGGCCTATTATAGGGATTACCAGATGGTAGATCAAAAATATACCAACTTAAACGAAGGTATTATAGAGGTTTTCGATCAAGGTTTTCAGAGTCATAAAATTAAAGACTCTTTAAATACCACAGCTTTATATAAGTACGGGCTTAATACGCAGTTTTCTCAAGACACTCTCTTGAGTAATTCTATTTATAATCAAGCTAAAGATATTAGAGATGGTACATTGGGAAGTACTATCAATAATGAATTGACCATTTTAAATCTTCATAATCCCATAAGGAATTATAGCTTTGGAAGCTTTTCCTATGTTTATACTTTTAAAAAGAACTTCGTTAGAAATCATAATTTTTTCAGTGAAGGCACCTTGTTTCTCGATGACGAAGAGTTTTACAAAATAAGGTTTTCGGCGAAAAACGTTCTAACAGACTATGCTTATTCTGCATACGGCCACCTCTATATATCAAAAGAAGACTTTTCAATCCATAATTTTGATTATGAGCTGTATTCAACAAGTTTTGAAAAGTCAGTATTTACTGTAAATGTTGAATACAAAAAGCATGAAAATGGTAAAATGTATTTGAACTATATTTCGTTTAATAATAATTTTTATGTTTCGAAAAAAGATGTTTTGAGAATTGAAAGCTCTAAGTATAATAAAAATGACAACACATTTGTTGTAAAGTTCAACAGAGCGATTAAGCTAAAAGCCATAGAAAAAAGAAGTAACGTAAAAGTGTATTATAGAGATAGAAAATTAGCTATAAATAAAATAGCAATGACGAATCCTAAAACTATTATAGTCCATCTTAAGGAGAAAGCTTATGACTATTTAATTCAACAACGTTTAGATGAAGAAAGCTTGTTTAGTATTGAGGTTAGAAATTTTGAAGACGCAAGTGGCAGCGACTTAATAGAAGACGTTACTATTGATGGATACCAATTCAGGGAGCTATTTGTCCAAAGTGTATTTCCGAATAAAACGGTAGATGGTGATTTATTTTTTGTAAACAAGGTTAAATCTTTACAAGAGGCTACATTAAATAACTTAGATGTTAGTGATTATTGGATGAACTCTCCATTAAAAACTACTAACAATTAGTTACATTTAATTAAAAAAACTTATAGGGCAGCAAAAAACACCTGTATATCAAGGTTATTGATTTAAAATATTTATGAGACTAAAGCTTTTATTACTTGTAACGCCATTATTCGGTTTGTTTTTAGAATCTAGCGCTCAAGATACTGCCGAATTATTCATTAGGGTTGTAGATGAGAAAACGAAACAGCCCATCTCATACGCCACGGTAAGATTTGGAGATACACGGCAAGGAATAATAGCAAATGAGAAAGGAGACTTTAGACTACCTCTAACTTTTAAGTTGCAAAACAGGACTGTAATAATTTCTTCTATAGGATTTCAAACACACACTGTTTCAGTAGGTGATTTAAATGAAAACATCATCAATACCATCTATTTAAAAACTAAAATAGAAGAACTTGATGCCGTGCTTATTTCTGGCACAAGAAGAAAGAGCAAAAGAAATGAAAGTAAAACTGAACGTTTATCAGTTGAAGAAATTATTAGAAATGCTATTCGAGAAATACCGACTAATTATCCATATCAACCACATTCAGCAATAGCTTACTATAGAGATTATCAAGTTGTAAATGATAATTACTACAATTTAAATGAGGGCATCGTGGAGATTTTTGACTCGGGCTTTAATACTAATAAACTCGTTTATAAAGATAACCATACAGCGTTGTATTCCTATGATTTGAATACTGAATTTTATCAGGATACCCTATTACTTTACAGTGTCTATGGAAAATCAAAGAAATTGGCAGGTGATAATAGTGCGAAATTAGGTATTGAGACTCTGAACGAACTTGAAATTTTGAATATTCATAATCCAATAAGGAACTTTGATAAAAATACATTTTCTTCTGTCCATGTTTTTAAAGATGATTTCATTAAAAATCACGACTTTAAAATATCTCGTATTACCTATGTTGAAAATGAGCCACTTTATGAAATAGAATTTATCACTAATGAAGAGTCTAAAATAAGATACTTTGGAGTAGGGAAAATATATATTTCCAAGTTAAACTATGCTATACATAAACTGGAGTATAGAGTATTTGATGTAGGACGAGACTTCCAAAGGGTAAATTTGACTACTCATCTTAAAAATGAGGTCTCTCTAAAGGGCAAGGAAACCTTGTTTGAAGTTACCATCGAGTATAAGTCCATTGGTTCTAAAATGTACTTAAATTACATGACCTTTAATAACAGGTTTCTTTTAAAAGAGCCTAATCCGTTTAAATTAGAGGAAATGAGTTTCAATAGTAATGATAAAAGATTTTATCTCACTTTCAACAAACCTTTGGATGAAAGCTCGATTAAAAGAAAGCGTAACTTTAAGTTGTATTATAAAAAGAAAAAGCTAGTAATCAAGGATGTGGAGCTTATTGAAGAAAACAAATTAAGAGTAGATGTTGTAAGTTGGTCAGCTGGTGAAGAAGTGAATATAAGAAACGTTTCGGGAGATCAATTCTCCTGCAAGCTTAGTAGGATTAAAGATATTCTTGGAGGTACAATCAATAAGCCATTTCGGCTAACAGGTTATCAGTTTAGAGAGTTCTTTACTCAAGAGATCTTTGAAGACAAAACAATAGAATCAAATTTAATTTATGTGGATAAGACTTTACCACTTTCGTTATCTAAGCTAAACGAACCAAGTTTTGACATTGCCAAATATTGGATGAATTCACCATTAAAAACCACGAATAATTAAATAGTTAATATTGAAAGTCATGTTTGGTTATCTAAAGCAAATCCATCCTGTTTTACCAGTTAAAGATGTAACTAAAGCTATATTTCATGATAAAACAAGCATTAAACAAACAGCTTTGGGCACAAAAGAGTTTGCTTTTTATGATTTATACGGAAATGGTTTAACATTTTATAGAGATATTTAGGCTGCGATATCTCATTGTAAGTATCGTGTTTTTCTCAAAACATTAATCGTTATTGTTACCATTTTCGTCATCATCTTGCTGTTTCATTTTAATATATCGAGAGACCAGACGCATTCCTAATCTAGCAAAAAGGATTATGGCAATTACCATAACAATATCAAATCCAGTCATTGGTCTTTATTGAAGTTATTCAATCTATTAGTGTCAATAAAAAGAAAATAGTTACAGATAACTTAACCACCATTTGTCTTTATTATTCAATTTATAGATCATATACTTTTTACAAATAGGGTAAAGGATAACAATTACAATGGCCCAAACGACATAAGTGACCCAAAGATCAAACCCTATATTAAATAAATAACCAGACTTAAAACGATCTACGGTTAGTATAAGTTCTTGCGAATTTTCGCCAAGTATTGCGAGGCCAATCATACCAATAAGATGAATCAGATATAAATGAATGATGTAGTAAAAGAATGGTACTCGCCCAAAAACCACTAAAACATTGGTCATCCTATTTTTAATCGATTCAATGCCATATAAGAACAATAGCGCTGGACCAATAGTCATTAAGGTGTAAATTAGTGATGGAGGATACTTTGTGGTATTAAAAAAAGATAAAATAGTATACATAAAACTATCTTGGGTTTCCCAAGGTTTTAAGTCGCCATAAGCATTTACAAAACGCAGAATAAAAAACAGGATGATTGCACCAAGTCCTAATTTTAGTAACCATTTTTTCCTAATTTTTTTATCGAATCCACTTTGGTAAAAATGGCCAAAACAATAACCCAAAATCATTATACCTAGCCAAGGTAGAAAAGGATAGGCAATAGCTAACATACCTTGTCCATCATTGATTACTTGGAAATTAAACTGATGTATATAATACCATAATATGGATAGAGGTTCTGTGCCCTGTTGAGTGATTCCATCTAACAAATTATGACCAAGTAAAATAAGAATTCCAAGAGCTAAAAGCACTTTTTTTGGTAAATAAATCAAAGCCGCTAAAATCATCATACATATTCCGATAGCCCAAATAACCTGAAAAATATGAACGCTAAGAGAAATATCGAATGTCCATGAAAAATTCACAACAGTTAACTCGATAAAGACCAACCAAAGTCCTCTTGTAAATAAGAATTTAGCTAAACTGTTTTTTGATTTCTTTTTGCTTCCATATAAAAACGCTGAAGTTCCCGCAAGAAATACAAATACCGGTGCGCAAAAATGAGTAATCCATCTCGTGAAAAAGAGAAAAGGTGTAGTGGTTTGTAAATTGGTTGGGTCTACAAACATGTAGCCAGTGTTTGTATAATCCCTTGCATGATCCAAGGCCATAATAACCATAACAAGACCTCTTAGAATATCTATAGATTCTATCCTAGCTGATTTGATTGATGACATTTCGATTAGTGTTAGTTAGTGTAGATGCTTAAAGGTATAGAAAAAGTGTAATAAAAAAAGTATGGTTTTATAATATTTAACTAATCAAATAAACAGGCAAACCAGCGATAGCATTATCATTAACTAATTGGATGTACTTCAAACACTAAACCATCAATAGTGCATGTCGTTACTATTACTGGTTCTATCTTTATATAGTGCCTGTCTATATTTAACCCTTAATCACTCTAGGTGTACTAATACTTTATACATAATGGTAAAGCTTTCTGTTTTTTCTGTGCTTGTCAAAATTCACAAACAGTATTAATACGATCATTGGTATTGGTGATAATGTTATGAATAAAGTTGCTGAGCGTTGTGCTATAACAAGAAGCACTATCTTATTAATCTTTCATTGGTTGTTATGATATAATAATGATAGTGCTTTCTAAACCGCTAGGGTTAATAATTCTAGACTAACAAATGTCCTAGTTCATACTTAGTTCTGCTTGTAAGGTGTATATAAAACTAGTGACATGATCTACAGACGTATTAAATTTTGCGCGGATGTTTTCTGTTTTAGACTTACCGTGTACGCTCTCATACACTTCCCATACACTATCTTCATCTTTATCTAATTCAGCAAAGTCCTTGTAGGGTGTAGATACAAAATAATCACCACCATCTCCTGCCAAAGAACGATACCAATATCCTCGTTTATCACCTTCTTTTTTATCAAGAGCAGATGAAACTTCATTTATCACTTCATTGAAAGCTTTACGGTCATTGACATCAAAACCGTAAACCCAAACAAGAGTGTTATCGCCTAATTCTGCTTTGCTACTTAATTTTGGCATAGATTTAAACGTGTTAAAGCTTCTACTTTCAATATGAGGCACAATGGATTCTAATGCGATTGGGCGACATGCCATTCCTGCATCATCATCCTCGCCCATTTCTGCCCAATTGTCCATACGCGACGCAACAACATATACATCTCCTTTACCTTGCGTACGTTTCCATGTTCTCCAAGTGTTGTTGCCATTGTTGTCCTTGTAACACTTTATCCATTTTTTTACACCATCCGTAAAATTTGAATTATGTCCAAATTTGATACTATACTCCGTAAGATTCATTACAAACTCTTCGCTTTCTTGAGCTTGAGTGGTCATTGGAAGCATGTATAATAAACATGCCGTAGTTAAAATTGCTAATTGTTTCATAATTAATAGCTTTAATTGGTTAATGATAAATGAATTCAATTTTTGAATTCCCATTCAAGTAACTAACAATCAATATGAAATAAAAACGAGCCAGGACGAAACGGCTATTCTATTACCCGAGTATTAATATTTACTTATCAAAGAAATTTATAAAGTAAAGATGATTAAATTGTTTGTAGACGATTCAGTAATTCATCCTTTAAGGATTTACTTATTGGAATTGCTTTTTTACCAACAACGATATGGCCATTCGCCAACTCGCTAATTTTCGAGATACTGACAATATATGATCGATGCACACGTAAGAAGTGTTTTCGTGGTAGCTTTTCATCCATATCTTTTAAGGTCGTTACCAATAGATACTCTTTGTTCTTAGAATAGATACGACAGTAGTTGCGTTCTGCCTCGATGTAAAGAATATCATTAATATCTACTTTAACCATGGAATTGTTGTGTCTTACAAAAATACTGTCGCTAAGAATTAGAGATTCAACGTTTTGAAGTACGTCATCTTCTTCGTTCTTTAGCGCAATCTGAGTAAGCGTTAACTCAATAGTGCGCTGTAAGTCAAGCTTTTTATAAGGTTTAGATATAAATCCATGTGGATGGGTTTTTTTAGCTCGATTAAAGTGCGCGTCATCAGTATTTGCTGTTAAATATATTATTGGTATGTTTTGTGTTTGCTGCATTTTTTCAGCAGTTTCAATACCGTCAAGACTGCCTTTTAGATTAATATCCAAGAGAAGTATATCAGGTGGATTAGTTGCTATATGTTGTAAGGCTTGTTCACCTCTCGGCACTATACCAGTAACTTCATAGCCCAATTCGGAAAGCTGAAGTGAAAGATTAGCACCAATAATCATTTCGTCTTCGACGATTAGTATTTTTATTTTACCATTCATTAAGCAGCTGTATCAATTAAGAAGTCAAATTCTATTAAAGTGCCATGATCTGAGCGTTCGGTCATTTTGCCATTAAGCTGTTGGGTTAATAGTTGGACAAGCTGTGAGCCAAATCCTGTTCCTTTTGGTGCAAGACCTTTGACTTTTCCAACACCATTGTCAGATACCTTTAATTTTAAGTGGTTGTTATCAGTTTTTTTTAAACTAATGGAAATTTCACCCTTTTCATGTTCAGGAAATGCATATTTTAATGCATTAGTCAATAATTCGTTAACGATAAGGCCAATTGGTACAGCAGTATCAACATCTAGATCTAAATTGTCCATAGCACACTCAATTTTCACTTTATCCTCAGCATTAAAGGTATCTATAATACCTTCGCTAAGGTTTAAGAAATAGTCCTTCATTTCTATACTTCCCAAATTTTCACCTTGATATAATTTTTGATGAATAATACCCATTGACTGCACGCGATTCTGACTTGCAATCATAGCATCTTTTGTTGCAGAATCTTCAATTTGTGCAGATTGTAAAGCAATTAGGCTTTTTACCATTTCTAGATTATTCTTCACACGATGGTGGATTTCTTTCAGAAGTAATTCATTTTCAGCATTTTTAGCACGGATAATTTTAGTTACTTTTTTATTTTTATTAAAAAAGTAAAGTAGTGAGAGTAAAAGTAAACCCAATAATGAGGCAACTGCAATAATCAAATTTTGTGTTTTTGTCTTTTGACCTATTAGAGAAGCTTGACTTGCCAAGGCTTCATCTTTTTTGCCAGTTTCATACTTCACGATAGTTTCCTTTTCAAGGTTTTCAATGGTGCCTTCGAGATCATTAATTTTATTACTATGAGCTATGTTTTTGTAGAATAAAGCATTTTTTAAATCGCCCAGCTTTTCATAGCATAGTGCTAAATCTTCATATTGAGTCACTAATGTAGTAGTCCCTTTTTTTTCATAAGCTTTTATGCCAGCTGATAAATGCTTCAGCGCCCTTTCATAATTATTCTGAAGCAAATAAACCTTACCAATTTCAGTTTGATATGTGGCGCAACGTTCTTCTCCAATTTTTGCAGAACATATTTCCCACGCCGCAATGAAATCTTTCAATGCTTCAGTATATTTTTTTTCCTTTAGGTATACTTCGCCTCTGTAAGAATGACCTCTCACTAATATAAAAGTCTCTTGAGGAACTTTTGTCTTTACAACATTTAAGCAGTAGTCGGCTGCTCTATAGGCTTTTTCAAATTCGCCTAGTTCACCGTAGCTTTGAATGAGACTAAATTGAGCAATGGCCACACCAGCAAAATTTTCTGCTTTTTCTAGAACAGGGACGGCTTTATTAAGGTACTCTACAGATTTTTCATAATCTTCCATGACTTGGTAAAGTGCACCTAGTGTTCTATAGGCTTGACCTAGACCAGCCTCGTCTTTCAATTCTTCATAAAGTGCGATGGCTTTAAATAAGACTTCTTGCGATTTATCTAGCTTACGTATGTTTATATAATCTATAGATAAAGCTCTGTAGGTATCTGCTGTTTTCTTTTTGTCATCAAGTTTAATGTAATAATTTAATGCTTTGTTGGCATGGTAAACAATCGAGTCGCCTGGGAATGTTCCATTATATCCGTGCCAACTGGCGATTTCTTCATGTACTTCGGCAATGGTTCTGATATCAGATTCTTGCTGGCTACGTTTTAGAGTTTGTAAGCCAATAGCATGAAAATTATCTAAATCTTTACCTGTATACGCGTTGTTGCGCATCCATGATAAACACGAATCTATTGAGGCGGTTTTCAAATCTTCAGGACTAGGAAGCTTGTTTTGTGAGAAACCTAAGCATACTGAAAAGCTTGCAGCGAGACATATTGTGATGGTTTTGGTCATAAGTCTTTAATAAGGTTGGAACTAAAAAGACCTAGGGGAATGTTAAAGATATAAAAAAAAGTGCTACCGTTATTAGCAACACTTCTAATCTTTATATGGTAATCTCAACCTGATTGTTAAGAATATCCTCAAAAGTTTCCCGCTTCCGAATGAGCTGAGGCTTACTTTTGTAAATTAATACTTCGGCTGGCCTGTAACGCGAATTATAATTGCTCGCCATGGAATAACAATAAGCTCCTGCATTTTTAAAACATAGAATATCACCTTCATTGATTTCATTGATGCGTCTGTTGTTGGCAAAGGTGTCCGTTTCACAGATGTAACCTACTACAGAATAGAATCGTTCTCTACCTTTGGGATTTGAAATGTTGATAATCTCATGTTGAGAACCATAAAGCATCGGACGGATCAAATGATTAAATCCAGAATCGATTTGGGCAAAAACTGTTGATGTCGTCTGCTTCACAGCGTTGACTTTGGCTAAAAATAAACCAGCCTCACTGACTAAAAATTTACCAGGCTCAAAAGCCAATGTTAAATCTCTACCGTATTCTGTACAGAATTCATTGAATCGTTTTGATAGTTTTTGACCTAATTCTTCAATATTAGTTTCTATATCACCAGCTCTATAAGGTACTTTAAATCCAGAACCAAAGTCTATAAATTCAAGGTCTTTAAAGTTCTTAGCCGTTTCAAATAAAATTTCACTGGCATAGAGGAATACATCAATATCCAGAATATCACTTCCAGTATGCATATGAATACCGTTGATGTTCATTTTGGTATTTTCAACAATACGAAGTAATAAAGGAATTTGATGAATAGAGATTCCGAATTTACTATCTATATGACCAACCGAAATGTTGGTATTACCACCAGCCATGACATGTGGGTTAATACGAATACAAACAGGAACATTAGGGTGTTTCGTACCAAATTGCTCTAGAATAGATAGGTTATCTATGTTGATTTGCACACCAAGCTTTGTAACAGCTTCAATTTCTTCAAGTGATACACCATTGGGCGTGTAAATAATATCTTCAGGCTTAAATCCAGCTTTTAGGCCTAGTCGAACCTCTTGTATAGAAACAGTATCTAAGCCAGAGCCAAGGGAGTTAAATAGTTTTAAAATGGAGATGTTTGAGAGCGCTTTAACCGCGTAATTAACTCTTAACTGTTTTACCTTGCCAAATGCTTTTGTTAGACGTTTATATTGAGAGGCAATGGTATCTGCATCATAAATATAAATAGGATTACCGAAATCCTTGACAATCTGCAACAAGGTTTTATTATTCATAAATTAATTTCTTTAGTTTTAATGTACAAACATAGACTTTCGATATGCTAAACAGAATTAATTGTAGTTAATTTACTATTTTTGCACAAATTGTTAAATAATTAACAAATGAAAACAATTTCATCCTGTGTCGAATCTATTGTATTAACACAACCTTTTTTAGAAGAAGGATTATCTCAAGGCATTATTAACTATTCTGCCTTGGCCCATGTATTGCAAGAGCAAGTGTCTCATCAATTGGGGCGTCCTGTGAAAACAGGTGCTATTATGATGGCACTTAGACGTTATAATGATACGCTGTCAGTCAGTAAACCTTATTATGGTTTAACCTCGTTATTAGAACAACTTGGAGATATTACTTTGCGTTCTAATTTAACGGACTTCACTTTTCAAAATTCTAATACCTTAATTCATAGCCAAGCGGATATCCTGAATAAAATAAAAGATAAGAGCCATATTTTTTACACGTTTACCAGAGGTATTTTAGAGAGTAATATTATTATTTCGAGTTCAGAAAAGCAGGATGTGTTAGAGAGCTTTAAAGATGAAGATTGCCTACAATTAAAAGAAAATCTATCTGCCATAAGTCTAATTCTACCTAAAAACAATACGAAAGTTGCTGGTTTGTACTATCAAATTCTTAAACGTTTAGCATGGCAGAACGTTGCTCTCTATGAAGTTATATCCACGACCAACGAATTTACAATAGTTGTTGAAGACACCGTTGTAGATAATGCATTTTCCATTATAAAAAACTTGAACAAAGTTTGATGCTTAGCTTCAACCGGCTCAAAAAACAGTCTAAAAAAATATTGGTTTAAAGTATGGGTATGTGTATTTTTGTGCCACGAAATAAATTTCTGACGACATATGAATCTACACGAATATCAAGGAAAAGAATTATTAAGCAGTTTTGGAGTTCGTATTCAACGCGGTATAGTGGCTCAAAGTGCCAAAGATGCTGTTGATGCAGCTAAGCAGTTAACAGCCGAAACAGGTACAGGTTGGCATGTTATAAAAGCACAAGTTCATGCAGGTGGGCGTGGTAAAGGTGGTGGTGTAAAACTGGCTAAAAATCTTCAAGAAGTTGAAGACATTGCAGGCAACATTATTGGCATGAATTTGGTGACACCTCAAACTTCTGCAGAGGGAAAGAAAGTTCACCAAGTATTAATTGCTGAAGATGTTTATTATCCTGGTGACAATGAGCCAGAAGAATACTATATGTCTGTATTATTAAATCGTGGTACAGGTAAAAACATGATCATGTATTCTACTGAAGGCGGAATGGATATTGAAACAGTTGCTGAGGAAACACCTCATTTAATTTTTACAGAGGAAGTAGATCCTGCTCTAGGATTACTTGGTTTTCAAGCGCGCCGTGTAGCGTTTAACTTAGGTTTATCGGGCACAGCGTTTAAAGAAATGACAAAATTTGTATCAGCTTTATATACGGCTTATGTTAAGTCTGATGCGTCTTTATTTGAAATCAATCCAGTTTTAAAAACTAGTGATGATAAAATTATGGCTGTTGATGCTAAAGTGACCTTAGATGATAACGCATTATATAGACATAAAGATTTAAAAGAATTACGTGATTTACGTGAAGAAAACCCAATCGAAGTTGAAGCAGGTGCTTTGGGTTTAAACTATGTGGATTTAGACGGTAATGTAGGTTGTATGGTAAATGGTGCTGGTCTCGCCATGGCCACAATGGATTTAATTAAGCAAGCAGGCGGTGAACCAGCTAACTTCTTAGATGTTGGAGGTACTGCTGATGCAGCTAGAGTAGAGGCAGCTTTCAAAATCATTTTAAAAGATCCTGCCGTAAAAGCAATATTGATAAATATTTTTGGAGGTATTGTACGTTGTGATCGTGTAGCACAAGGTGTTATTGATGCTTATAAGAATATGGGTAACATTAATGTGCCAATCATTGTGCGTTTACAAGGCACCAATGCAGATATTGCTAAAGATTTGATTGATAATTCAGGATTGGATGTCATGAGTGCCACTGAATTTCAAGAAGCTGCGGATAAGGTACAAGAGGTTCTTTCTTAAAAATATAGATTTTTATAATTAACTCAAATGCGCCTATTTAGGCGCATTTTTGTTTTTATCAATGTTAATAGTGTGCTAATCAACGTTAAACAGTGTTAACTAGTGTAACTCTCGTAATAATTAGTCGTCTTTTAAGTATCAATCTTATAAAAACGAATAATTATGAATGTCATGAAAAAAAATCAAGAGCACAGAAACACCAATGGAATTGGTGCGAGTAAAACGTTAAAAATGTTAGTACTAGTCGTAACAATTGCGTTTAGTAGTGTACTTTCAGCTAGTACAAATCCAGTCGAAAAAGCTGAGCCAACTTCAGTTACAGAAACAGTTGGGGATTTATTGAAAAATCCAGATTTTCAATTAAATGAAGATATTGGTGCTATGGTAGAAATAGTAATAAACCAGAATGATGAAATGGTTGTATTATCTGTTGATACTAAAAGTGAAACTGTAGAGAAGTACATCAAAAGTCGATTAAACTACAAGAAAATTTCTAAAGAAGTTCTAGACTACAGGAAGTCATTTAAAATACCTGTAAGGATTCTAAAATCAAAGTTTTGATTTTTGACTAGAAAAAGAGCGACATTTTTTGTTGCTCTTTTTTTTTATAAATGTAACCCGCACTCAGTTTTCGGATTATTGTTCCAACGACCACCACGGTCTTCACCCGGAACAGTGCAATGTTCGCAGCCTATTGAATGATATCCTTTGGCTACCAAAGGATGAAAAGGCAATTGATGTTCTTCTATATAAGCATCACGTTGCACTTTGGTAATATCTAATAACGGATAAAATTTTACAATGTCGCCGCGCTGTTCGAAAATATCTAACGTCGCCCTATGATCACTTTGCCATTCCATTAAACCAGACATCCACAGTTTATAATTCTGTTTTATAAGATCTAAAGGCTTCACTTTATTGATAGAACAACAAAAGTCTGGATTCTTTTTCCATGTTTCGTCCTTGGTTGTAAAATCATGTTCTTCTTTTATAGCAGAAACGGATTTTATATTTAGGTTGTATTTTTTTTCTAAGGTTGATTTATAGTTTAAGGTATCTTCAAAATGATAGCCAGTGTCTATAAAAAAGACTTCTTGCTGTGTATTGATGTCAGAAACTAATTTTAATAAAAAAGCAGAGGTAGCCGCAAAAGAGCTTGTTAACATGATATCATTAATATCAAAATCTAGATACAATTGTTCAATACGTTTACTAGCTGTTAAAGACTTGTATTTTTTGTTTAGCTTCTCAATGTCTTTTGATGAGATATCCGACAATGGGGAAAGATTTGACGTAGTTTCAAACATCTATTAAGAATTATTAAGAACGCAAGTTATATGCTTAGGATATAACAAAAAAATTCCCTTTTTATTTTTACGAAGTTGATAATTTAATGTGACTTTTTTTGCTTTTTTGGCATTGGACCTCGTAAATGAATGATCAATCCATTTAGAAAGTTTCTCAGAATTTGATCTCCACATTCCATATATTTGGGATGATCCTCTTTTCTAAAGAATGCGTTTAGCTCACTTTTAGAAATTCTAAAATCAACTAAAGCTAATATTTTCACAATATCATCGTCTCTTAATTTGTGAGCAACTCTTAATTTTTTAAATATATCATTGTTTGTCATGTTCTTAACCTTTAGAAGTTAACCACTGATAAGCCTCGCCAAAGTAAGTTGACCAAAATTTTTCATTATGCTCACCATCTTCAATAATTCGATTTCGTATTTGATTCTCTTTTACGCCTTTCGATTTTAATATTGCCACCATACGTTCTTGATCTGGCACCATAGTTTTCCCTTCTTTTTCGCCAACCAAAAAGAAAAACTTGGACGTCTCAGGTATGGTAATATTTCCAATCAAATCAAAAAGCTCTGGATTAATCCAAAATGCTGGTGAAAAGATACCAGCCTTGCCAAAAGTTTCAGGATATTTTATTGCGGCATAAAATGATATTAAGCCACCAAGTGATGAACCAAATATGGTCGTGTTTAGAGCATCTGATTTGGTTTTATAGGCAACATCAATATGTGGTTTTAAGGTGTTTTTTATAAATGTGAGGTAGGCATTCCCTTGGCCACCTCCATATGTTTCATGTTTATAAGGTGTCAACTCAGCTATACGTTTCTCTTCACCATGTTCAATACCTACAATAATACTTTCATTATCTGTTAGCGCGTCCATATATTCATCTATGCTCCATTCGCCAACATAAGAAGTCTTAACATCGAATAAATTCTGGGCATCATGCATATAAATGACTGGATAGGGCTTTTTAGAATTTTTATAATTTTTTGGTAAATAGACCCAAATTGTTTTTATGGCATCTAATTGTGGTGCTGCAATGGTGAACGTTGTAACTTGTTCAGAGGCAGTACTTTGTGGATATGATTTGTTAAAAAAAACAACTAAAAGCAATACATAAATGTACCGTAATCTCATACTATAACTGAAGTTTTAAGTTGATAAACGTTTAAAAATCTCGACTAAATACGTTCAACTTTTCGACAAGATACATTATATCAACGACAATAAAATAATGTACCTGTGTAAATTTACAATGTTAAATAATCCCCTCTGTAATGATTAACCGTGCTGAAAAATTGAGCTTGCTTTCCGAGATGATTGCTTTTGCCCAAATAGATGATAACATAAAGACTATTGAATATAACTTTCTCTTGAGTATTGCAAGACAATTGGATATTTCTAAGGAAGATTTTGAATACCTCTTTGAGCATCCCGTAACTTACGTCCACTTAAAATCACATAGCGAACGCATAGTGCAATTCCATAGATTAGTGCTCTTGATGAATTTAGATCAGGAGATTTCCCCAAAGCAATTAGTTAAGATTCACAATTTTGGACTACGAATGGGATTGAGTCATGAATCTATTAATCGTGTTTTGGATTTAATGGATAGTTTTCCAAATAAAATTGTGCCGCCGGACTTTTTAATCGATATCTTCAAGGTACAGTACAACTAAGTGAAACTCTGATTTTAAAAGCTTAAAGGCGTATTAAAATTAGTTAGTTGAACTTATGCCGCTGAACAGCGGTATCCCTAATCCAAATTACTTCACCTTTAACTTTTCAAGTTTACTTTGATAGGCTGTAATTTCATCTCTAAAACGCGCAGCTTCCATAAAGTCTAGAGCCTTAGCGGCTTGTTCCATTTGCTTGCGCTTTTCCCTAATTTTCTTTTCGAGTTGACTTTTAGTTAGATATTCGCTCTCTGGCTCTGCTGCGATTTTAGCATCGAGATCGGTTCGGTATGTACTTACTGAATTTTTAGCCAATGCACTGTCCAAACTCTTATTTAATGCCTTAGGCGTAATGTTATGCTCAGTATTATAGGCAATTTGCTTCTCTCGTCGATAGTTGGTTTCATCAATTGTTTTCTGCATACTTTTAGTTATGGTATCTGCGTACATAATCGCCATACCATTCAAATTTCTTGCGGCTCTGCCGACGGTTTGTGTCAACGAACGGTTAGAACGTAGAAAGCCTTCTTTGTCTGCATCGAGAATAGCAACTAAAGAGACTTCTGGTAAATCTAAACCTTCACGTAATAAATTCACACCAACCAAAACATCAAAAATTCCTTTTCTCAAATCTTGCATGATTTCCACACGTTCTAAGGTATCCACATCACTATGAATATAACGGCAGCGTATAGAAATACGAGTGAGATATTTCACCAACTCCTCAGCCATACGTTTAGTTAACGTCGTCACCAAAGTGCGTTCGTCCTTTTCAACACGCGTTTGGATTTCTTCAATTAAATTATCTATTTGATTGAGGCTTGGTCGTACTTCAATGACAGGATCTAAAAGTCCCGTTGGACGAATCACTTGTTCGACATAAACACCTCCAGTTTTTTGCATTTCGTAATCAGCAGGAGTTGCGCTCACATAAATGACCTGATTTTGAAGCGCTTCAAATTCTTCAAATTTCAATGGTCTGTTATCCATTGCAGCAGGCAATCTAAAGCCGTAATCTACCAAATTCACTTTTCTGCTTCGATCACCGCCATACATGGCGTGGACTTGGGAAATGGTAACATGACTCTCGTCCACTACCATTAGATAGTCATCTGGAAAATAATCTAATAAACAGAAAGGTCGCGTACCTGGCGCTCTACCATCTAGGTATCTCGAATAGTTTTCAATCCCAGAGCAGTAACCCAATTCACGTATCATTTCTAAATCGAATTCAGTACGTTCCTTGAGGCGTTTGGCTTCTAGATGTTTCCCAATATCTTTGAAATAATCATGTTGTTTTACCAAGTCATCCTGAATATCTTTTATCGCATTTTGAAGCACGTCAGGAGAGGTCACGAACATATTTGCCGGATAAATATTCAAACGGTCATAACGTTCGATCACTTCATTAGTCATGACATCAAAGGCTTCGATTTCTTCGATTTCATCACCAAAAAAATGAATTCTGAATGCGTTGTTGGCATAACCAGGAAATACATCGACCGTATCACCTTTTATTCTGAAATTTCCATTTTTAAAATCGGCCTCAGTTCTTGAGTATAAACTTTGAACCAGTTGATGTAGTAATTTAGTTCTAGAAATCACCTGATCACGTTCCACCGTAATCACATTCTTTTGAAATTCTACAGGGTTTCCAATACCATATAAACAAGATACCGAAGCCACTACCAAGACGTCACGTCGTCCGGAAAGTAAGGAAGACGTGGTGCTAAGACGCATCTTCTCTATTTCTTCGTTAATCGACAGATCTTTTTCTATATAAACACCAGAAACGGGAATATAGGCTTCAGGTTGGTAATAATCATAATAGGAGACGAAGTATTCTACTGCATTTTCAGGAAAAAACTGTTTAAACTCAGAATAGAGTTGTGCTGCTAAGGTTTTGTTATGTGCCAAAACCAAAGTTGGTCGTTGTACTTCTTCAATGACATTAGCAACTGTAAACGTTTTACCTGAGCCAGTAACACCGAGTAAGGTCTGATACCTTTCTTTATTTTCAACGCCAGTAGCTAATTGCTCTATAGCTTGTGGTTGGTCGCCAGTTGGTTTAAATTCAGATTCAATTTTAAATCGCATATAGCAAAGTTACGCAAAATCCTGTCTATGAATTTTTAGTGTATGTATAATTAAAAAAAATCATTACAGGAAAAGATCGAATGCGAAAGAAGGTAGATTTATTCCACAAATAATCTATATAATATATTGGTTATTTCTGGTAAATCGATTTCCATTAATATCTTATAAAAGTATTAACTTTGCTAGGCTATGGAAAACTTACTTAATAATAGACCTTTCTTTAGGTGGCATCTACTCGTTTCAGCGACTCTTATATTTTGTTTGTTAGCTTGTTCGAAAGAAGATAGTGATACTCCAACTGAAGAAGAAACTGAAGATCCTACAGAAATTACTGATCCGCCAGCGGATGATACTGCTGCCGGCATAATTGGTGACGGTTGGAAGCTCAATGGCTATACGGGTACTTTAAGTGTCGGCTCTACTAATAATGGGCTGAGTTACGCAGATAATGCCAGCACAGTAGAAAGTCATTTCTTTTTTGAAAAAGACGGGTATGCAGCTTTTAAAACCTATCCTGGTAATCCAACTTCTGGTGGATCATCCAACCCAAGAACTGAGCTCAGGGAGCTAATTAGTGGCGGAAGCAACTATTGGAATGGCAATACAAGTATACAGCGATCTATGAAAATGAGAGTTAAGATTGAAAATCTGCCACCATCTGGTAAGCTAGCATTTATGCAGATTCATGAACAAGATGATACTTATGATGATATTATTAGAGTCCAAGTGCAAGGCAGCGTTGGTCAAAGCTCTGGTAATGTCGATTTAAGAATTTTAGGTTACGTTACTGAAGACCTTTTAGGTAGTGGGCAGACTATTAACTTTAGCATGGAACTGGATACCGAGTATTATTTTGAATTGGCTATGCAAAATGGCATTGTGAGATTATTTAATTTAAACGATAGCGGAAATAGAATACAGACTTTATTTGTTTCTGATGATGTTGGCAATGCAGACAATAATTACTTTAAAGCCGGCTGCTATCTGCAATCTACTAGCAGTAGCCATTTTGACTCAAATATTTACGGTCAGGTATTAATTAAGGATTTATCGGTCAATCCCGATGATTAAAAGAACTTAAGGTATTAATCAAGAAGAAAGATATTATTACCGCTTCAAAGCAAAATGCCCGGTAAAGGTTTTTCCATTAAAGAACTTCGCAACAAACCAGTAATCATCATTAGGTAAAAATTCGCCATTATGTTTGCCATCCCATCCGCTACTTGATGGTGTTTGTTTCGAAATAAGTTTGCCGTAACGGTTAAAAATTTGAATGCTTTCTATTAGGCTGAATTGGTCATTAGCACCTTTTATTTGCCATAGATCATTAACGTCATCGTCATTTGGTGTGAAGAATTTTGGAAAGCCTAAAACATATATGGTTTCCTCAACAATACTGCAACCGTTTTTATCTCTTATATAAACAAAATGCGCGCCCGCAGGTATGTTAGTAAAAACGTTATTGTCCTGATAGATGCCGTTGCTGTCGTCTAAGGCATATTCATAATTTCCTTGTCCTGATACATTGATGGTAATTGTATTATTTGGGGCAATACCTTCTACAGTAATAGTTTCGATTATTGCAACTTCTGAGGAATTTACTGTGATTGTTCTATTAGATGAGCAGCCATTTGGATCAGTGACAACCACTGTGTAATTGCCAGCTTCATTTATTTCATTAACGGAAGTATGAACATCTGTGAGTGCGCCATTAAAATACCATTCATAGTAATAATTGTTTGGCAAGTCATCAAGCACTCCCCCGAATATTGTAATAGTCTCAGGAAATGAATTTAGGCAATAGGTCGAGGTGCTATCTCCTTCTAAAACTGGTGTATAAAGAACATTAAGGTTTACGGTACTTATACTATAACATTGGTTGTTACTTTCCACCTTTACATAAATCGTCTGCGAATACGCTATTGTATTTATAAAATTATCGGGAAGTTGGTTAGTTTCACTAAATGCATCAGTTTCGGTTTCATAGTATGTCAATTCTCCATTAGTTGGGATTTGATTGATTATTGAAGCTGTAATGTCGCTAAGCGTGAAATCGCCAAAACCATCAATAATTTCACCATCACAGGCCTCCAGATCTGGAATAGTGATGATGTTATTGGATATTTGTAATTCTAAGGCAGCAACATCAAAACAATTAGCAGCATTAATGACGCGAGCATACACACTTTGAAAAGGTATTGTATTCTGAAAATTGGTTGGATTAGGGATAGGGTTGTTATTATCTCTAGCGTCATTTTCTGAAATGAAAAAGTCTGATATTGCGAGATTAGTGTCATTGTTGGTTAAATCACTTTCAGCATCATAAAGATCATAGATCGTCAGACCATCTTGATTGCTATCACATTCTACTAAGGTAGCATTCTGACCAATAGGATTTGGAGCATATTCAATAACGACCTCTCCATAGGAAGTGCAATTATTTGCAAGCCCAACTTCTACGGTATAAGTTCCAGGTTCTGTCAAGGTATAAGTGCCACAGGTTCCGCAACCCGTTGATGTACCTTGAACAAGAATACCATCCCTGTACCATTCATAGATGTTTTGACCTGCTTGATAAGCGCTTAGTTCTAAGGTTTCATCTTCGCAAAGCGGATTTCCAGTGGCTAATAATCGATTTGAACCCAAATCCGTTGATAATTGAAAACTACCTGCTTCTAAAAATACAGCGGAATCATATCTATAGTTTTGCTCATCCGCTATAACAAGTTTCACATGATAGGATTGATTAGGTACTACAGTTGCAGTTGCAGTAAGTATGGCGGTTTGCCCATTGAAATTAATAGGCGCATTTGTAGCATTGTAATTCCCGAAATACGTTTCGTTTTGAGGTGGACAAACGCCAGGAACACCTGGAGTTACGGTCGTCGCTTTTACAGGAATATTGGTGTCAGGTACCAAGGCAATATTTTCGTATTGACTCTGACCTGCCGTTGGTCTTATAAGAAACCCAAATAGATCAGAAAAATTACAACTATTAGGGTTGTTTTCCTGATATTCTTCAGAAGCAAACATATATCTAAAGCTAATTTGAGAAGCTACTGATGTAAAATCGAATTCTAGAATTGTCGCATTGAATGTATTGGTTTCATTTAATACCATTTCTAAATCGCTATCTCCTAACCAATTAGAGGCATCATCATCACTAAGTGAATTATTTGGCCCAGGAACATTTGCCAACCTTCCCGTGCTTAATACAATACCGTTTTGAAATGGAAAACTGGTACGAGTAGCGTCGAAAAAGCCATAGCTTTGGTCAGAACCGCCAAAATCTCCACCAACAACATTGGTTACCACGACATTGGTAATACAGTCACTATCTATAAGAATATCTTCAATGAGTTGCTGTGGTGTATAGGTTTGACTATCCACTGTCATATTTTGTGAATATAGACATAGAGAACAAAATAAGGCAACAAATAAAAACCCGTGTTTCATCTTTAGCAATAGCGAGTGCTAAGATAAGAATGAAGCTCGATTTAGAATTTATAAAAGATGTTAATATTGAATGGAACTTAACGTCTAACTGCAAAATGCCCTTTGACTTCAAAAGATTGACTGCCACGTTTTACCTCTGCAACAAACCAATAATCACTCGCAGGTAGTTTAGCGCCATTGAGCGTGCCATCCCAACCTGGAGTATCATGTCTTAATGTAGTTAAATGCTTGCCGTAGCGATCAAAAATATAAATGATAGTACCAGGTAGTGTTTCTACACCGACGATGTGCCACGTATCAAACTGACCATCGCCATTCGGCGTCATATGCTTAGGAATGTCAATTACCAAAACCTCTCTAATCGCCTCTGCACAACCATTTAAATCAATAATGGTTACTGTGTGGTAACCCATACCTACATTTTCAAAAACGTTAGATTCTTGTGGTTCTCCATCATCCAATTGATATAAATAATCACCTATACCACTAATCGTAATGGTGATATTATTGGGATCGGAAAAATCTATGACCTCTGTGGCTTCAATAGTTGCGGCTTCGGATTCTGTTACTCCAAAAACACGCGTATTCTCACATCCAAATGCTGAAGTGACGGTTACCCAATAGGTTCCAATTGTTTCAATGTCTATTTCTGGAGTTGTTTCACCAGTTGACCATAAATACTGATCTGAAGGAATATTGGTATTTGCTGAAACAATTAAAGGTATATTATCCAAGCATATAACCTGGTCTTCAATATCTATAATTGGTAAAGGATGTATTATAACTGAAAATTGTGTCACAGCATAACAACCAGAGGTGTTATTTTCAATTCTTGCGAAAATAATCTCAGTATCAAATGCCATATAATTCGTATCTAAAGGAGCATTATTCGCATTGGCTTGTAATTCGGAATTGTGATATGTAATCGTAAAGTTTGATGGATTTTGCCCTCCAAGAATGCTAGAATTTTGAGTGGATAAATCAAATTCTAAAATGCCGTCAAAATCATCATCACAGGCTTCTAAATTGCTAGGCTGATTGGCGATTGGTAAAGGATTGACATTAAGATTAAATTCGTATATAGAGTAACACGCTGTGTTCATATCTTCAGAACGAACAAAAAGTGTATCATTATTAGTTAGGTAGGTGTAATTAGTATCTAGTGCATTTTCATTGGCAATAGCATCGGTTACGTTATCAAAATAGCTGAATAATACATTAGAATTGTCATCAATTAAAACAGTATTGATGTCATTCAAATCAAAACTGTTGTTCTCATTTTCACAAATATTATAGGTCTGAAAATCATTAATGGCCGGAGGTAAATTAACAACAAGTTCAATAGGGACGTATGCCGAGCAGTCCGAAATGGTATTCGTAACCTTAATGTAAGCCGTTTGTGGATTACTAACATTAGTATAATTTTCTGGATCAGCAATTTGGTTACTATTGGCTTCTGCGTCTTCCAAGTTTGCAAAATATGAAATGACAATATTATCTTGTCTTACATCTAGTACATCGAACTCTGCAATTGTGATATCAAATTGCATAAAACCGTCATGATTGGTATCACAAGTAACCAGTGGAACAGATGCATTAACCTCAGGGACTTGTATGACGTTTAATTCAAAAGCTACGATGGAGTTACATATGGTGCCATTGTCAATCTTTGCGAAAATGGTCTGTGGGTTGGAGGTATTGGTAAATTCAAGAGGTAAAGGTTCAATATTATTTTGAGCGTTTGTTTGTGTCAAATAGAACGTAACATCTAAATTTTCAGGCGAACCTTGACTTATTTCAGTAACCTTGGTCGATAGGTCAAAGGTTTCAAAACTATCGTTTGATATGTCATCACAGACAAACCAATCCGTTGGAGTATTAAAAATAGGATTTGTTCCAACCTCAATAGTAAAACTAGATATCCCATAACAATTTTGATCACTTAAATTTTCAACTCTAACAAAAATAGTTTGTGGATTACTCGAATTCTGAAAAGTAATATCTTTATTAATGGCATTATTGCGATTATCAGCGTCGTTTTGATTGAGATAATACAACACCTGCTTATCCAATTGTCCATTCAGTATTTCATCATCTTTTGTGTTGAAGATGAATTCACCGAAGCCATCACTACTGTCTTCGCAATCTTTGTAGTTAGATATCGGTGTTATTACAGGAAGTGTATTGACTATAATCTGAAATGGTTCTATGCTATAACAACCTGTCGAAGTATCTTCAACTCTAATAAAAACGGATTCCGACTGTGCATTGTAATTACTTGTATTGCCAATAGAATTTGTTGAGTCTTCAGCATCCGCTTGATTGGAGTAAAAGCTGATTTGTTTCCCATTTGTATTGCCCACAACTTCTGGTATAACATCTAATAGATTGATGGTTGAAAAACCATCTTGATCATCGTCACAAATGATTAAGTCTGAAGGTGTAGAGGTACTTGGAGCCTCTAAAACCGTGATTTCAAAAGACGTTACATCAGCACAAGTTGTATCATCAGATTGAATTCTTGGATAGACCGTAAACGGATTTGTAGTGTTTGTATATAAAGTTGGTAATACATTGGTATTCGTTAGGGCGTCGTCTTCAGTTAAAAAATAAGTGACACTAAAGCCTTCTTGCTCATCTCTTACTAGACTATCGAATTGAGATAAATCGGTAATAGTTATTCCATCTTGGTCATCATCACAAACGGATTGGCTTATAATGGACTCAAATTCTTGAACAGGAACGAGTTCAAATAGTATTTGAGCAACGTCGTTACAAGTTGGACTTGACAAACTCAAATAGATATCTTGTGGATTACTTGTAGGAATGAAAGGTGTTGTTTGATCCAATGCATTGATTAGATTGTCTCTATCATCCTCAGTCAAATAAAATGCTACCGAAACGTCAGGTATATTGTTAATAATACTCAATGCTATCGAAGTGAGATCGAACTGCTCAACACCATCATTACCAATATCACATATTTTTATATCTCTAATATTAGTCCCAGTTAACAAAATATTAGTGTGAATTTCCACTGGAGTTACTGAGGCACATCCTGTGGAGTTATCTTCGACTCTTATAAATACAACTTGTTCCTCGACATTTATATTTTCGTAATTGGTATCATCTGCTATCGGGTTCACTCCAGAAATGGCATCTTCATTTGTTTCGTGAAAAGTTACGGTAACACCTGTGAGTCCTTGTAATACATCAGGGATGATACTTGTTAAATCGAAGTCTGCAAAACCATCATGATCTAAGTCACAAGCGTCGATATAGTGATCTTGAGTATTTATTACTGGATTATCAAAAATAGTAATATCGAGGTTAGTAGTGCTTATACAGCCAGTTTGTGGATTTCGCACACGTACAAAAACCTGCTCATTGACATTGGTGTTTACGTAAGGCATTGGCAATGGATTAGTTCCTGAAGCTGCGTCTGCTGAAGTACTGTAGTAGGTCACCTCAAGATTGGTTTGTCCATTGGTGATTTCATCATTCTTTACACTTAGATCGATTGCTGTAAATCCATCTGCCGTTTCATCATCACATACGTCCAATGGCGTTGGATCAACGATATTGGGCAATTGATTGACAACTAAATCAAACGTTGAAAACGCCAAACAACCATTGTCTGTATCCTCAATTCTTACAAATATCGTTTGCGGAGTGGTTGTATTTTGAATGGAGCCGATAATAGAGTTGGTTGCGGCTTGTGCATCGGCATTATTATAGTAATAGGATATACTATAATTGGAAGATGGTACCGAAGCCAGAACTTCAGTATCCTTAGTTGATAAATCAAAGATCTCAAAACCATCATTGCTAAGGTCGTCACACAATTCAAAATCCGAAATAGGATCAGAGGTTTGTGTTGAGCTTAATGTAATGTTGATGTCATCTTCAATGATGCATGTACCATCAGCCAAAGGAATTTCTACTTCTACACGATAATTTCCGGTTTGAAGCGCATCAAATATTGGTTGAGTGGCAGTTGGTAACAAAGTATTATTAAAATACCATGCGTAAGCTGCTTGCGGATTTCCAATGTCTGCATCTAAAAGGACATTACTGGCGCAAGTGGAGAAATCCTCACCTAGGTCTACAGATGCATTAAAGCTATTACCTTCGATAAATACGGCTGAATCATAGTTCTCGTCGGTTTGATCGGCAATTATAAGTTTAATTTGATACTCTACATTTGGCTGTATTGTGGCCGTAGCGGAAAGCACAGTCGTTCTGCCATTGTAATTAGTGTCTCCTAAATTGTAACCTTCAAAATAAGCCTCGTTTGAAGCATCACAAAATCCAACAATTTCGTCATGAACGGTATTGGTATTGACTGGCGTTGAGGTACCAGGAACTAAAGCTATATTGGTGTATGAATTACCAGTACCTACTTCACGAATTAAAAATGCAAATCCATCTGAGTATTCACAAGGAAAATTTCCGAAGTATTCTTCTGAAGCTAATATGTAGTTAAATTGAATTTGATTGGCAATTGAAATAAAATTAAACTCAATTGATGTGGCATTTAGTGTTCCTGAAATGCCTAGAGCAGTTTCTAAATCTGGATCAGTTGTCCAACTCGTATTGCCATCATTTAAAGTAGAAGTATTTTCTCCATTTCCAGCAGCATTAGCATTACCAGTTGTTAGAACGACACCATTTTCAAATGGAAAGTCCGATGAACCTCTTTCAAAATACCCAAAACTACCTAAACCAATGGCATTTCCATTGGACGGTGAACTAATATTTGAGACTTCAACACAACCTTGTATCAAAGTGTTTTCAACCAAGTTTTGAGGTGTCACTGTATGATCTACTGTAATTTGTTGAGCATAACAAATACTGCAGAAAGCGCATAGGAATAAGTAGAGGGAACTACGAAAAAAATCCATTAACAGCGGTTAGGTTTAAAAATACAAAGTAGATTAGATTCGGGCTAAAACTTATTTGTACCCATTACAGTGGGAAAAGTAATTTTTAAATAGTTTAAATGCAAAAAAACACGATGAAATACACTAAATGTTAACTTTTGATTGAAGAATACTACCTGTTGGTCATAAAAAAGACCTCTTACGAGGCCTTTTTCCCAAATTGAAATTTCTAAAACATTATGGCCCCAACATAATATTCCTTAACCTGAAACTCAATATCGTTATAGTATTCATTATTGCTTTTATGATAATAATTAAAAGAGAAATCTGTGTTGTAAGTGTAGAGGGATTGTTACTTAAACTATAGTGTCTTTCCTACAAGTTATGAGAAGTCATTTACAGTTCCAAAACAAAAAGATGAACGGATAAAAACCTTAACATTTCTAGTAATTTACGTACACCC
Source organism: Winogradskyella flava (assembly GCF_014243395.1). Lineage (GTDB taxonomy): Bacteria > Bacteroidota > Bacteroidia > Flavobacteriales > Flavobacteriaceae > Winogradskyella > Winogradskyella flava. The sequence continues at coordinate 156,182 of NZ_JACLCP010000003.1, forward strand.
AACCTACCATTGGTCGATAGTTGGGGTCATTCAGGTTAAGGATATAATAGTATGTTCCCACAGGAGCAATTTTACCCTTATTATTAAGACCTCTATTAATTTTACCCAACCATGGTTTTTCATTGTTACCTTCAAAAATAATATCTCCGAAACGATTGTAAATTTCGAGTTCGTGCTCCGTAAAGATGTTATAGAGCCCTTGAATGTTAAACCAATCATTAAAGGTGTCATCATTTGGTGAAAAGCCCTGTGGAATTTTAGGAGGACAGTTTTCAATCGTTAAATGAAATTGATAAATATCGTAACAAGGCGGATTCTCCAATCGTACATAAATCGTCTCCGGATCTGAAGAATTGTTATAAGTAGTTGGAATTAAAATAGCATTTGAGGCATTCTCTAAATCTTCAAGGGATAAATAAAATGAAACATCCTCTTCATTGTATTCCAAACTTTCAAGTGCATCAAATAGATCATAAGTTGAAGTGTCAAAACCCTCATTACATCCTATAAGACTTGGCAATGTGACGATGTCTGGCAAGAGCAGTAATTCAACATCTGTAAAAGTAATATTATTGTCTTCATTAGTTTCTGTAATCACACCTTCCATGTTGCCCGTATCATCAACAATAGCCACAACGGTTAAATTGGCATTGGAGTCTTCCGGTACCGTAACCACTATGGATCCACTTTCACTGTCGCCTATATCTATTTCATTTATAGTTTGACTTTGTCCAATCAATAAACCATCCAAATAAAAAGCAATCGGCGTATTAGCTGGCAAAATATCTGTACTATTGAAGTTATTGACAGTATAAAACAGTTCTATGTCGAAATCGCCACAGTTTACAATATAATCGTCAATATTTAGAGTCGCATCTGGTAACTGACTATTAAGCACTGTAATGATGTTGTTTATCATCACAAAATCCTGACCTGAGTTTAGCGCAATGGTAGCTGAAGTATCACCAATGTTGATATTATTCTGGATATTATAAACATCGATATCCATATTATACAAGTCCGTAGCTCCTGTAAATGAATTGGTACCATTAAAAGCGTTATTGGCTGGATTTAACGGAAGATTACTAATCACGTTGCCATTAATGGTTAATTGTTCATTTACAGCTAGAGACCGATCGCCTTCCCAGGCAATAAAACCAATTTTGGCATCTTCATTGTCTAAAACATTGAGGTTATTCAATGTAATGCTGAGAAAAGTTGGTACACTTTGTAAACCGTCGTACACGTTCAATTGGTTTAAAGGTAAATTCTCGTCCTCATAAATCACGGTTATGGCCCAACCACCAAAATTAGTTCCAGAATTACAATAAGACGCAATTACATTAGTAAGATCAAAATCTGAAATGGTATAGGTGCCATTTCCTACTGTGGTTATGATATCTGTAACATCTGCAAAGGCTGCAAAGAACGTGCGCACGTCATCCAATTCATCGCTAAACGTGCGATCTGCGTTAACAGCTGTACCATTTAAAGTAATATCAAAATCACCATTACCAGAACCAGCCCAGTATAGATAAGCTGCTGTAATATTTTGCGTTGCATCAAGATTTAAATTCGCAGAAGATGAAGTGAGAATGGTACAATTTGGAAACGCACCATTTTCCATGATGTTTAAGGTATTACCAATGGCCACATAGTCATACCTACCATTAAATTGTTGAAATAAGGAGATATCTTGTGCTGTTACGAGTTTGATTATCCCAAATAATAGAAAACATAATATGTAATAAGCCTTTTTCAACAGTAAAATTTTATAAGTCTAAGTTACGGTTTTTAATCTATCGCTTTAAACTGAAATGGCTAGTAAAGGTTCTCCCATCCTGTAGTTTCACCTTGAACCAGTAATCGCTTGTGGGCATCCTTGCACCATTGTAGGTACCGTCCCATCCAGGACCTAGGGGATCGAGTTCCTTTAACAGTTTTCCCTGTCGGTCGAATATTAGAATGGAGGAGTTGGCCTGAAAGAGGTTGTTGATGCCCTTGACCTGCCAAAAGTCATTGGTATTGTCGTTATTGGGCGTAAAGAACTTTGGGAACCCAATTACCGAAACGAGCTCTTCGGTTATCCCACAATTGTTCTTGTCACGGACATAAACGGTATATAGTCCTGGCAATACATCCACAAAGGTGTTGCTGTCCTGGTAAGGGCCATCGATATCGTCAAGAGCATATTCGTAGTCGCCCTCACCAGAAACGATGACGGTAATGGAGTTGTTGCCAGAACCATCTACAATATCAACGTCGGTAACCGTGGCGATATTTGATGGTAAAACATTAATGGTCCTGTCCTTGAAGCAACCGTTCGTGTTGGTCACCCTTACACTGTAGTTCCCTGGAGCGTTTACCGCTATGGTCGAGGTATTCTCTCCGGTGGACCATTCAAAGGAATAGTTGCTCGGGGAATCACCTATAACGCCAGCACCCAGCATGATGGTCTCAGGGAAAAAGTTAAGGCAATAGGAGGTCTCGGAATTGGTCTCGATATTTGGTAGCTCAAGAACACTAAGCGCTACTTCACTAATGCCATAACAGGCATTGGCATTCTCGACGCGCGCGTAAATGGTCTGGTTGTAGGGAACGGTATTGGTAAAGGTCAATCCCAAGGGATTGTTCTCCAGCAGTGCATCGAGATAGGTCTCGTAATATTGGAGCTCCAATCCAACAGGTGCTCCAGCAAGTACAATGGCATTGGTGGTGCTGAGCTCAAAGGCCGCAAAGCCGTCCTCGGTACCGTCATCGTCACAGACGGCAAGGCTGGCATTGTTGGACGCCGTCGTGCTCACTTCCAGTGACACCTCACTAAAGTTGACACAGCCCGTAGTGGTATTGGTCACCCTTGCATAGATGCGTTGTGGGTTGAAGAAATTTTCAAAATTGTTACCGTCAATTGCGTTTTCATCATTTTCGGCATCTACTTGGGAAAGATAATAACTTACTGAGGAGTCCGTATTTCCACCAGTAATATTATCGAAAACCTCATTAATATTAAAGTTTGTAAAGCCCTCAGGTATACCGTCCTCATCACATTGAACCAATGACACATCATTAGCAATAGGTTTTTCTGCAACAACAATGTCAAAAGACTCATAGCCTATACAACCTGAATCCATATCTTCAATACGAACAAATATTTCGTTAGGCGTAGGGGCAGTATTTGTATAGCTCACTGGAAGAGGGGAAGCTCCTGTTTCAGCATTTGCTTGATTTAAATGATAGCTGATATTATAATTGGCACCAGAGATTCCGTTAATAATTTCTTGGGTTTTGACGTCAAAATCAAATGTAGTTATACCGTTTTGATCATCACCATCACTATCATCATCACATAATAGATAGATTGTAGGTGAATTAAAATTTGAAAATGTGGTGATATTAATATCAAAATTATTGATGATGAAGCAACCTGTAGTTGTATTCTCTATGCGTATAAAAACAGGTTGAGTGGGACTAGACGAATTGAATACATTTCCTAATGGATTGGCATTGATATTGGCATCACTTTCCGTGCTATGATAACTTACAGCAACATCACTTTCGCTATTTATAATGTCTTGGGTTAATGTTGTAAGATTTATTTCCGTAATGGCATCATCGAAAGGTGCTGAACCATCACAGAGGTCCAAATCTGGTAAGGAGGTAGAATTTGGATTGGCTAAGACAGGATTGGACGGATTATCTGGAAATGTAGCCGTACCTGTCCATTCTAAAGAAAAGGGACTGACGCCAATAGGTCTATCAATAACCAAAAAAAATGTGTCGCCTGCAGCTACATCTAAATCACTGACAAAACTATTTCCAGCAGCTCCAGGGCCTTCTCCTGTTTCCGTTTCGGCACTGCTCATTCCTGTTAAATTATTGCCTTGATTAGCTGCCGATGGATTTGTTGTAGAACAGCGAATGGCCTGACCAATATTACCACAAGATACATTTGGACCAAAAAGAAAGAAATCATAATCTTCAGTAATAGCTGTACTTCCAGGTGTTAATGTAAAAGCTAATGTTCCCGATGTTGCTATAGTTACTTCTAGCCAAATACTGTTGTTTTCCTGACTACTACACCCATTAAGGCCCGCCACTTCTTGAACTCCAATACCACTCACATCTAGGCTAAAACTAGAATTGCCGCATACTGTAACAGCATTTACACAATCATTTGGTTCTTGGGCAATACCTGAAAATGATATGCAAAAGAAAAAACACAACAGAAGTACATTAGGTTTGAAAAAAAAATGTTGTTTCAAATTCATCGCTTTAAACTAAAATGGCTAGTAAAGGTTCTCCCATCCTGTAGTTTCACCTTGAACCAGTAATCGCTTGTGGGCATCCTTGCACCGTTGTAGGTACCGTCCCATCCAGGACCGAGGGGATCGAGTTCCTTTAACAGTTTTCCCTGTCGGTCGAATATTAGAATGGAGGAGTTGGCCTGAAAGAGGTTGTTGATGCCCTTGACCTGCCAGAAATCATTGGTATTGTCGTTATTGGGCGTAAAGAACTTTGGGAACCCAATTACCGAAACGAGCTCATCGGTTATCCCACAATTGTTCTTGTCACGGACATAAACGGTATATAGTCCTGGCAATACATCCACAAAGGTGTTGCTGTCCTGGTAAGGGCCATCGATATCGTCAAGAGCATATTCGTAGTCGCCCTCACCAGAAACGATGACGGTAATGGAGTTGTTGCCAGAACCATCTACAATATCAACGTCGGTAACCGTGGCGATATTTGATGGTAAAACATTAATGGTCCTGTCCTTGAAGCAACCGTTCGTGTTGGTCACCCTTACACTGTAGTTTCCCGGAGCGTTTACCGCTATGGTCGAGGTATCCTCTCCGGTGGACCATTCGTAGGAATAGTTGCTCGGGGAATCACCTATAACGCCAGCACCCAGCATGATGGTCTCAGGGAAAAAGTTAAGGCAATAGGAGGTCTCGGAATTGGTCTCGATATTTGGTAGCTCAAGAACACTAAGCGCTACTTCACTAATGCCATAACAGGCATTGGCATTCTCGACGCGCGCGTAAATGGTCTGGTTGTAGGGAACGGTATTGGTAAAGGTCAATCCCAAGGGATTGTTCTCCAGCAGTGCATCGAGATAGGTCTCGTAATATTGGAGCTCCAATCCAACAGGTGCTCCAGCAAGTACAATGGCATTGGTGGTGCTGAGCTCAAAGGCCGCAAAGCCGTCCTCGGTACCGTCATCGTCACAGACGGCAAGGCTGGCATTGTTGGACGCCGTCGTGCTCACTTGCAGTGACACCTCACTAAAGTTGACACAGCCCGTAGTGGTATTGGTCACCCTTGCATAGATGCGTTGTGGGTTGAAGAAATTTTCAAAAGCATCTGCATTAATTTCATTGCCTTCATTCTCCGCATCAGTTTGTGATACATAAAAAGAAACCAATCGATCAGATGCATTGCCAATGATGTCATCGACAAAAGAATTTATATTGAATACGGTAAAACCTTCGGGAATGCCATCTTCATCACATTGTGTAATCGAAATATCATTAGCTTCAGGAATAGCATTAATGGTCAATTGAAAACTGGAAGTACTATAACAGACAGTATTTAATACGTTTTCAATCCTCACAAATATAGTTTCGTTAAAAGCTTCAGTGTTGGTATAAGACAATGGCAGTGGCGATGTTCTATTATCTGCATCATCTTGCGATTCATGAAATGTAATAGTTGTTTCTGCTGGATTTTGGGTACCTCGAATCGACGGTATAAGCATTCCGAGATCGATTGTAGATATTCCATCTGATATATCACCCTCATTATCGCAAAATTCAATAGTATTTAACTGAATAATTTGAGGTGTATTAAAGACCTCCAGTTCGAAAGTATTGATATCAAAGCAATTGGTATTATCCACATTATCTACTCTTACATAAATAGTTTGCGGATTGCTAGTATTAGTATAAGGAAACGTAATTTCATTTTCAAGGTCGTTGGCTTCGTCAAGTGTTTGAAAATAGCGCACATTGTATTGCGAAGGATCTTGACTTAAGAGTGCTTCAGGATTTTTAGTTGTGAAATCAAATTCAAAAACACCATTGTTGCCACCATTGTCACAAACATTAATATCTGTGAGCGGATTAGCCACAGGAATATCAAAAACACCAACGACAGCGCTGCCTTCAATTGGGCAGTCACCATTATTAGGTTCTATATATACCTCATAAAATCCAGGTGTATCTATGAATAATTGTGATTGATTATTACCAGCGATAGGCGTTCCATCAAAGGACCAAACATAATCTGCACCTGTGATATCGTCTGCTTGTAATGTGTAGCTGTCGCCTGTACATAATCTTAATTCAGTAGTGCTTATACCATTTCTAATTATATCGATTTGCGGACTAAGTAGCGAAGTAATGAATGGAGGTAAACCTAAATTAGCCTGAGTTCCTAGAGCCAAAGGCTGACCTGCAGGGTTATAACCGCATGCCAGACCTGCCTGATCAGGATTTTCAATAACATCTAAAGCACTGGTATTTTGTCCATTACAGACGTATATTTTATTGTTTGGCGCCAATTGCATGGATGAGATAAATTGATCTCCTATATATACTTGTGTTTCGAAATTATTATTTTCAAGATCAAACTGTCTTACTATATTGCCAGTTGTTACATAGACCTTTTTAGAGTCAGAGGAGAATTCTGTACTATAGCATTGCGTATTAGCCATTAAATTTACAGGATTACTAACTACTCCTGTATCATTATCAAAATCGTATAGCCATAAACTTCCTGTGCCAGGCGCCGTATTAACGTCACTAGGTAAATTGCCATTTTGAGCATGACAAACAGCAATCTTGGTCCCATCCGGTGAAGATTTCATATAGCCAATACCATTGCGTCTATAGCCTTGTGTTGAAATGAATGGAGGTAAAGCTGGAGGATTATCTGGAGGTAAAATGATATTACCAGAATTATCTATTTTAAATACATAGAATGTATCAACAAATTGTGTTATTACCCAAACAGACTCGCAGTCTCCACCTTGAACGGCAGTTATTTTTTCTGCGCATTTATAGAGTGTTTGGTTTGGTTCTAAAGTGTCGTAAGTTATGAGATGTTCATTCTTTAAAACAGGATCTACATCTCCTAAGCCACCATTAAGAGACATATCCACTAGAGAATAGTTAAAACCATTATTAAAGCCATCATCGTTATTAGGAACTGATTGAGTACCAAGAAATGTCTCTTGATAAAAGTCCAAAGGATTTCCGCTTTGATCTGCAGGACCTTGATCCGGGAATGCCCAGGCATTATTGTGATGAGGTTCGTCTACGGTAAAAATATAATATAAATCACTATCGGTAGGATGTGGAACTATAAGTCCTGAAGACGTACTTGAAGGATCACCTAGTAATCCAGTATTTCCGAAATAATCTCCATTGGACATTATTTGGTTATTACGATTCCAAACTGTTCTACCATCCGTATAAAAAAGGAGATTCCCGTCTTCATCCGAAATACTAGAGCAGCCTTCTGGCGTGTTTATCGCAGTAACCGTTGGAGCTACTATACCTGTGTCAAGATCAAAGCTTAGCCCTGCATTGCTACCAAAAGCCCAGTTGGTAGTTTGTTCTTGCGAAAACAAAGCTAAACTGAAACTTAATAAAGCTAGTATTAATATCTTTTTCATAGATGATAGCCAAAGGCTACCAAAGATATTATAAATCGCGCTTTTTTAATAATCGGTAGGATAAAAAGATAAAAAGTGCAGACCAACCCAATACTATGGCGATTTCGTACCAATGTACAGCATAGTCATAAGCCATATTTGTCTTTTCAGGAAACTTGGTCATAGCTATACGCTGTATAGGCTGATCTATAAGCTTATACATGGATTGTATAGGAAAGAAGTTGAATATTTTATCTGGTAAATCACCTCCAATTTGTGTTTCCATAACTAGATAAATAATTCCTTCAACAAACCATGTCATTACTAGAAACCCTAAAGCAAAAGCTGAACGCTTAAGCAACATCCCAAAGAATAAACACAGACTGAAGAAGCCTAATAGCTTTACAAAATATGCCAATAAGAATTCTACTTCCCTAAAGATGATGGAAGCTTCAGTATAGCTTGAATATATGAGACCAATAAAAAATGAGGCAATACCAATTAATATTGTGGCAGATAAAGAAAAGAAGACAATGGTATAAAACTTGGAGAGAATAAATTCTTTTTTACTTAAACCATCGATAAGATTCTGTTTCAATGTTTTGTTACTGTATTCATTACCAATCATGCTCACAACAACAATAGCAAAAAAGAACTTAAAATAGGAGGCAAAGAATGTCGTGATGTGCCAAATGATTGGGAAATTAAATATCCCTAACTCTCCAAGCTCCAGAGTAAATAGGCCAAAGAAAGGAATTTTAATTGAGGACAATATAATTACAGTAAAAGGTAAAATAAATGAGATTATTATTAGGACCCTACTGGTTTTATTTAACCAAAGTTTTTGTAATTCTAATTTAACGAGACGTAACATATAATAATGATTGGTTGTGCTTAATTCTTAGATGGAATTATGCTGTTTTTTGATTGGTTTCTAAATTATCAGTGAGTTGTAAGAATTGCTCTTCTAGACTTTCTTTTCGTTTTACTAAATGTGAAAGGAGAATACCTTTATCAAACATCAGTTTATTGAAATCTGAAGCTGACATGGGTTCATTTAAAAAAGCAGTTATTAAATCATCTTCAATTTTTAATTTACCAAAATTGGAATGAGCTTCTAAAAGCTGAATCAATTGATCGTGTTTTTCCGCTTTTAACTCAAAAAAGCCGTGACTACTAATCATTTCATCCACACGACCAGAATATAATTTTTCACCTTTTCTTAGAACTACAACGTGCGAACATACTTTCTCAACTTCATCCAAAAGGTGAGAAGCTAGTAGTATGGTCGTACCATCTGCAGCAATATCCTTAATAATCTGACGTATTTGATGAATACCTTGAGGATCTAAACCATTGGTAGGCTCATCTAGGATTAAAATTTCAGGATCATTAAGTAATGCCGAAGCAATAGCCAAACGCTGTTTCATACCCAAAGAATAGGTCTTAAACTTATGGTCTTTTCTATCTAATAAGCCTACAACTTCTAATTTTTCGGCAATTTTACTATGATCTACACCTTTAATTCTACAGACTAATTTTAAATTCTGTTCTGCAGTCATGTAAGGGTAGAAGTTTGGCCGCTCTATAATAGCACCAACTTGTTTTAAGGCATCATGAGTAGTTGTATTGCCATCGAACCAATGAAAATTGCCATTGGTTTTGTTTACGACATTCAAAACGATACCCAAGGTCGTGGATTTACCACTTCCATTAGGTCCTAAAATGCCATATACATTGCCCTTATTTATAGTAAAACTTAGGTCTTTTACGGCCGTTAGATAGCCAAATTTCTTCGTAAGATTGTTAATTGTTAGGATTGGCTCCAAAATATGATTGGTTTTAGTTGTTGAAATGCTGAAATGAATTCAGTATAGATTGATTATGTAGGTAAGACGATTCTTGCCACTATTTGTTACAATAAAATAAAAAAAGCATCCTAAAGATGCTTAATACTTTTAATCGTTGTATTTCTCAATTCCAATTTTCATCAAAATCTAGGTCACTGTAATCGTCTACATCGATGTCATCTTCAAACTCATTAAAATCATCTTCATCGTCATCAGCTTCAAAAGTTTTCTCTGGAGCCTCATCTGGGATTTGTCCATGAACAAACATTAAATTGGGGTAGTCGGTCCCTTTTGCTTCCTCTACGATTTCGCCTAATTCTACATAAAAGGTCCACATATTCAGAAAGTCATAAACATAGATTAGTTTAGGTGATGCTTCATGTACGACGTCTTTTATAACAGTGGTACTCATCATTTTTACTTCATTTCCTGCCTCACTCATATCGAACATTGCAATTTCTTCACCTTGATTCCATTCGTCATCACTTATATAAAAGGATGCCATTTCCATTCCATCAAATCCAAAGGATTGTGCAATAATGTTGTGAAGATCTTCCATGGTATCGGTTTCACGAATTTCCAAATCACGAAACACATCGTCTTCAGTATCGTTATCTAGTATAACTCTAAATCTATAAATCATGCTGCAAAGATAATGTAAATGCCTTTTATAGTTACAAATTTTTGAAGATGGAATTCTAGTTTAATTGATTGATGATTCGCTTAAGGCTTTATTAATTTCACTAATCACTAATCACTAATCACTAATCACTAATCACTAATCACTAATCACTAATCACTAATCACTAATCACTAATCACTATTTGCTAAAACGATGTAAGGTAAAAATCATTGCACTGAGTAGTATAAATGCACCGACCTGATGTAATACGCCTAACCATACAGGCACTGCCAAAATAAGTGTTAAAACGCCAAGTAAAAATTGAACACCAACCATTATCAATAAGGCATTGACACCTCTTACTTGCCATTTTTTGATATCCAAACGTGTTGCCTTATACCATATGGACAAAATAAGAATTACGACAATATAGGCCAATGTTCTATGCACAAATTGCACGCCACTTTTCCCTTCCAAAAAATTGAGATAGGTTGGGCTTTTTTCAATGTAAACAGTTTCGTGCATCAACTTGCCTTCATTCATAAATGGCCAATGATTGTGTATCCACCCAGCATCAAGTCCTGCTACAAACGCACCATAAATAATTTGGATGACCAAAACCACTAGGCTCAAGCGAATAAAATTACGTAGCTTTTTATCTATTGTCTTTTTATTCGGGAATATTAAATCCAAAGCCACCCAGAATGTATATGCAAAAGTTAGAAAGGCTGTCGTAAGATGCGCTGCCAATCTATAATGACTGACGTCTGGTCTATCTACCAATCCACTTTTTACCATATACCATCCCAAAAACCCTTGAAAACCTCCCATAATGAGAAGTATTATTGCTTTTTTTATAGTTGATCTAGATAGTTGTTTCCTTATGAGAAAATACAAAAACGGAATAATGAACACCAAGCCAATGAATCGGCCAATGACACGATGGATCCATTCCCAAAAGTAGATATCCTTAAATTCTTCTAAGGACATTCCATAGTTAAGTTTTTGATATTCTGGATATTGCTGGTACAAGTCAAAGGCATCGTTCCACTCAACTTCATTCATAGGCGGAATTACACCAGAAATCAACTTATAATTTGAAATTGACAAGCCAGAATGTGTTAGCCTCGTGATGCCACCAACAATGACCATAATAAAAATTAAGATACAGCCCGTCAGCAACCAGTAAATAACTGTTTTATTATCCTTTTTCATTTTTCAATATTTTTTCAAAGCAAAGACTATTTTTAACACCTATGTATTGTCCATAATTTGGTATTACTTTATAGTTGTTTTTCTTATAAAATTCAACCGCTTCTGTTTGACGTACACCAGTCTCTAAAACCGTGGAAGTATATCCTAATTCTTTTGCCCAGTCTTCTAGTTCGTTTAAGGTTTTTGTTGCGAGACCTTTTCCTCGCTCGCTGGGTAAAGTATACATGCGCTTAATTTCGACTTTTGAATCATCAAATTGCTTAAAAGCTCCACAAACTACTGGTTTGTTATTACTATATAAAACGGTAACATTTTTTAAGTTGTCTATGGCATTAAACTGATTGTAGAAATCATGCTCATCGCCATCAGTCACTTTAAGATAATTATCAAGCTTTTTTACAAGTGCTATGAAGTCAGGATGACAAGAGTCTGTTCTAATCAACTTTATCATACCCCTACAGCTTTTAAACCTAGGGACTTTCCTTTTTCTAACATCAATTGAAATGCTGCATCATGCTCATTAGGGATTTCACCTTCCAAGATGGCTTCTTTAATCGCTTCTTTGATGATTCCTATTTCTCTAGAGGGTCTTAAATTGAAAGCTTTCATAATCTCTTCTCCAGAAACAGGCGGTTGAAAATCCCTGACGCGGTCACGCTCTTCAACTTCGATTATTTTGTCTCTAACTCTTTTGAAATTATTGTGATATTTCTCGAACTTCTTAGGGTTTTTAGTGGTGATGTCAGCTTCACATAACGTCATTAAATCATCGACATGCTCACCGGCATCAAACACTAAACGTCTTACGGCAGAATCGGTGACTTCTGTTGCTAGAACTATTGGTCTAGAGCTCATTAACACCATCTTCTGAACAAATTTCATTTTATCATTTAAGGGCATCTTAAGGCGTTTAAATAGTTTATACACCATTTTGGAACCGACAAACTCATGTGCATGAAAGGTCCAGCCTATTTTTTTGTGGAACTTCTTTGTAGGCGCTTTGCCAATATCGTGTAAAAGTGCTGCCCAACGTAACCAAAGGTTATCTGTTGTCTTTGCGATATTGTCAACGACCTCCAGAGTATGATAAAAGTTGTCCTTATGGCGTTGGCCCTCTATTTCATCTATGCCTTTTAGTGCCGTGAGTTCTGGTAATATATAATCTAGAAGTCTAGTGTTTTCGAGAAGTTTGAAGCCAATAGAGGGTTTATCGCTTTCCAAAATCTTATTGAGTTCTACAACAATACGCTCTTTAGTGATAATTTTTATGCGATCCTTATTTTTAGATATGGATTTAAGTGAGTTATCTTCAATTTTAAAACTCAGTTGCGTTGCAAACCGTATGGCTCTCATCATACGCAATGGGTCGTCACTATAAGTTATATCTGGATTTAAAGGCGTTCGAATTATACCCTTATCTAAATCTTCAATGCCATTAAATGGATCTAAAAGCTCACCATAATTAGCCTCATTAAGGCTAAGTGCCAGAGCGTTTATGGTAAAGTCGCGTCTATTTTGATCATCTTCAAGCGTTCCATTCTCTACAACAGGATTTCTACTGTCCTCATTATAACTTTCTTTCCTTGCGCCTACGAATTCAATTTCAATATCATCAAAACGTAACATAGCTGTGCCATAGGTTTTAAAAACTTGGACTTTTGGTTGGGTAGGTAAGTTTTCTGCAACCTTATTTGCTAAATCAATACCACTGCCAACAGCAACAATATCAATATCCTTTGCATTGCGGCGTTCTAAAAGATAATCGCGAACAAAGCCACCAATGACATAACTCTCTAACCCTAATGCCTCCGCAGATTGTGAGATGATCTTAAAAATAGGATGTTTTAAGGCTTGTTTATAGTTCATAATTACCCATTGTAAATGGTTTTGCAAAGATACGACACACTAATTGTTTTTAAAATCAAATTAGGCCAAAAGAAGAAAACTAATTGTAGTTTTGCACCATGAAGCCTTTAATGGGCATTTGGCTGAAAGCTGTTAGTACAATCAAGAATATTTTGTTCTCAATGGTTAGCTGAGAAAATTTAAAATAGGTGAAATACAAGATTAATCCGAAATATAACAGCCATAAGCATTTCTTAGATGACAGTATCTCTAATTTTGAAACCAAAGGGAAGCCTTTTGGGAATCAAAAGCGGAATTCACTCAAATTATTCTCAAGGGATGATTTATTAGTTAATATTAAATCTTTCAAAATACCCAATATCTTTAATCGCATTGCTTATAGTTTTTTTAGAAAAAGTAAGGCGCAGCGCTCTTTTGAATATGGGTTGAAGCTCCAAAAACTGGGAATCGGTACACCAGACCCTATTGCATATTACGAATCTAAAGGCATTTTATTTGGTCGTAGTTATTATGTAAGTCAACAGTTAGAATGTGATTTGACCTATCGTGAATTGATTAATGATTTCAATTATGAGGACTATGAAAATATTTTGCGACAGTTTACAAGATTTACTTACCAATTGCATGAAAAGGGTGTCGAATTTTTAGATCATTCCCCTGGAAACACACTAATTGTTAAAGCTGGCCTAGATTATAAGTTTTACCTTGTTGATTTAAACCGTATGAATTTTAAAGCAATGGACTTTGATACGCGAATGAAAAATTTTGCAAGACTGTCAAAATATGAACATATGGTTGAGATCATGAGCGATGAGTATGCTAAATGTATAGGGAAATCTTACGACGAGGTCTTTAATGCAATGTGGAAACAAGTCCAAAAATTCAGAGCAAAGAAAAGAAGAAAATCAAAGATAAAAAGTACTTTTAAGCCTTAGGGTTTCTTTTTTGCAATTCGTATAACTTTATATACTTATAAAAAACGGTATTATAAGTTTGTACACAAATAATAAATCCATTGAGTCCATCCAAGAAGCCTAATCTTAAAACATAAGCCTTAAAAAATGCCCAAGCTGGTCTGTAGATGATTTTCCAAATCGATGAACGTTTTCCTTGATCGTAATAGGCTTGTGCAGCTATGGTCGAAAAATTTTCAGTTTTCTTAATATGACTACTGTAATCATCCAATACCCAGTGCAAAATATCGCCTTTTAAAAAGCTATTGCTTTTTGGATTGTCAAGGATAAAATTATCATGCGGATTAATACCTTGCCATGAACCAGCATCCTTTTTAAAGAAGCGCATCTTTTTATTAGGATACCAATCAGAATACTTTATCCACTGACCGCAATAATTATTGAATCGATTGGCGTAATACCCATCATGTTTCCAATTGGTTTTTAGCTTTTGAAGAGATACTTTTAATTGATCTGACAAAGCTTCATCACCATCCAGGGCGATAATGTAATCATGTTTGGCTTTAGAAAGGGCAAAATTCTTCTGCTCTATATAGCCTAAAAATTCTTGTTGAATAAAATGTACATCATACTGCTGGCAAATGGTTTCCGTCCTATCGGTAGAAAAAGAATCTACTACTACAATTTCGTCAGCAATACCAACTAATGATTCCAAGCATTTTTTTATGCGCTTTTCTTCATTATATGTGATGATCACTGCAGAAATTTTTACCATAGTTGTTTGATTACTTGCCGAATATGGAATGAATTTTTCGTCGTCTCAAAAAAGACAATTTTCGTTTTTCAGGAACACCATTTTTTTCTATATAATCTTCTACGGCTTCCACCATTCGTAGTGCCGATTTTCCATCATTATAGGGATGAAATTCATTGAAAATGGTTTTGCGTTGTTCTGCAAAAGGATCTTCGTTTAAGTTTCGTTCTACTAAATTGATAAGCGCACCATAATCGTCTGAGTCTTCCCAATGAATTTTCTTGGAAATATTCTTGAATGTAATCACAGGCTTATCCAGCAATAGAAATTCATAAATAACGGATGAAGTATCGCTTATCATTAAATCTGCCATTAGTAAGAATTTAATGATATTCTTTTCATCCTGAAACTTTATGTTGGAGTATGAGTTAGCTAGCTCCTTGTAGGCTTCAATCCATTTGTTGTCCATTAATGGATGAAATTTGATTAAAATCAAATAATCAGAATTACTAGATAATCTTTTAATCTCTTCAATTAAATGTGGAGCAGAAGTAAGACTAGGAGAAAAAGTTGGTGCATACAATACAATAGTATTAGCCTTGTGCTCATTTAATAATTTCTTTTTTTCGGCTTGGTAAAGCAACTTGTCCTTACCATAAATATCCAATTTAGGCCAGCCCGTTTCTATGACTTCAAAGTTTTTGTATTTAGCTTTGAATTTATCAAATCCTCTAGTGAAATATGGGCCTTGAGTGAGATAGAGATCAAAATAATGACGAATTCTGAAGTGCCCTTTTTTCTCTCCAGCCAATCCATGAAAAACTTGGACTTTTAAACCTCTGAGATAGTAAGGAACTTCATTGCCAGGAACAAATATAGCGTCACTCTTGAAGTTTTTTAAATCTGAAATTTCTGTAGTGTAGTCATCAGAAGTAAATGGAAATCCATCAACTAATTTATCAGTAATAAACCATGTATAAGGGTAGTCTTTTTCAATTAAAACCTCCTTAATTGGTTCTAGTATTCCAAAGGCATAATTATTCTGACAAAAAAGAATGGTTCTCATTTAGAGCATTTTGTTTACTTCATTTAAGTCTTCGACAAAGTCAATTTCCATACAGTTGTATTGAGAAATATCTACAGCTTGTACTTTAAGGTCATCCTTTTCTATAGCTAATTCGAGACCACGTTCAAAATAATCATTATCATCACATGCTTCTAAATGATGAATAAAGGTCTTGATGTCTTTTGAAGAAATAAAGTTAATACCAACAGCTTCCCCTAGTCCATTTTTTACGGTTTTTGATAGTTCATTTATATAACCATCTCTCAGGGTGTACTTTACTTCTTCTTCAGCAACTTTACTGGTATTAACTGCTACAAAAGATTCATTATTTTCAATGTATGGATTGAGAATATCTAACAATTTCACATCAAAAACCACATCACCATTAAACCAAAGTACCGATTTATCTTTGTGTTTTTTTAAGGCTTGTAATAAACTTTTTGAGGTATTGGTTCTATCAAAGAAAGGATTGTATACGTAAGTTAATTCAGGAAAGCGCTCCATGATTAAATCTTTCTTGAATCCAACGACCACATTGATATCATCAATGTCGTAACGCGACGCAATATTATCTGTTTGCATTCGCATAATACTCTTACCGTTTTTTAATGGTGTTAAGGGTTTTGGAAATGGATTTCCTAGTCTAGAGCCTATGCCGGCGGCAAGTATGATGATTTTCATTGTAAATAGTCTTAATGAGCATTCAAAGATAAAGTTAATAATGAAGTAAAAAAATGGTCTTTCCTTTAAATATGATCGTCTTAATTATTTGCTGTATTAATTCAACCTCATTAATTTAGCCCTATGATTCAACTGAGTGGGGAACATTATATTGGAGAAGGAGATATAAGGGTTTGTTATGAGCATTCTCTAGATAAAAGCCTATGCATAAAAATCCCAAGACCGGAAACAACACGTGCATATACTGAAAAAGAGTTACAGTATTTTAAGAAATTATCTAAACGAAACAAAGCGAAGTTTAACTATCCTTTTTATTCCGATTTTCATAACGAGGTAGAGACGAATTACGGATTAGGTCAGGTGTTTGATTTGGTAAGGGATGAGACCAATGGACATATTTCTAAAACTCTGGAATTCTATTTGACCAATGACAGCCCTATTTCGGATGAGCAATTAGAAACTGCTTTAGATGAATTGAGATCTCAAATGATTACACATCGAGTGTTTACGAGGGACTTAAGAGCAAGAAATATATGCTGCAAGATTAAAAAAGACGCCGCAATTGAACTTATAATTATAGATGGTATTGGTCATAGGGACTTTTTCCCATTTGCGGATTGGTTTCATTACTTCTCAAAAAAGAAGATAGATCGTACGTTTACAAAATGGCATTTTAATAGTTTGGAGGAGCAGCGGGAATTTTTGGAAAAGTAAAATTAATTTGTTCGGATGGACAACCAGTTTAGTATATAGTTTAATATGTTATCCGGACTTTTATTCAAACTTTGTAGCCCTAGAAACAATTTCTTTTTAGAGCTAATGTTTAATTTGAATTTATACCAGTATAATGGTTTTTTGTAAGATCTAAAATACAATAGTTGCAAATCATTTCTCAGAACACAGGTTTTATTTTTTATTTCAATATGATTAGCAAGGGCAACAGGTAAAAACTGATTTCTATTTCTAAATCTATATTTAATATTGTCTTTTAAAATCTCAGGATTTCCACTGAAAAAATTAACCAATGTTGATTTTCTCATAGGGTGAGGTGTGTGCCTAAACCTAAAGAATTTTTTAAAGCCTAAGACTTTTGCTGCCTTTTCTTGGGCTTCTTTATGGCCTGCTTTTTCTGTTTTATCTTTTTTAAAGAGTTTTTTTTCTTGAAATTGCTGCCAGATACCTCTTAAAACAGGATTACCATTCTCTGTGAAAAAGTCATTTTTAGTTGTAGGGTTAATAATGAAAAAATCATCATTAAGATAAATGAAATGCTCAGACAAGTTAGGAATTTTATGCAGACAAGTTTCTATTGTTCTACTGTTAAAAGTGGGCAGAAAATCGTCATAACCTTCAAAAAGTTGCTGGTGATCAACAACTTTTACTCTGGAGAAATCATCACCTGAGGATAGCTTTAAGAACTCTGGAACTTGATTGTCTGTAACGATGAAAATAGAGTTAATAAAAGGTGCATACTTTAAGATCGATTTTACTGTGTATTCAATTTCATCGACTTGGGCATATCTAGAGCGTAGTGTTTTAGTAACATCACCCTTTTCTTTTAAGTATGGGAGAATTTTAGCCTTATAGACCTCGTCATTACCATCTACCCAAGATATAACTGCATCAACCTGAAAATCTTTTATTGTGTTGTTGTCAGTCATCTAAATTGGTTATGGCTTCTTTTTTAGAATTAAGCTTTGGTAAGGTAAAATAATCACCAATAATTTTATTGTATTCTTCTGGGTAAAATTGTTTTCTGGCATCTGAGGGATAAAACGTCAATTCTCCGAAGACGGACTTGCCGTTTACGGAGTAAAAATCTACTCTGACGAAAGGTAGATTTTGTGATAATTTCCTTGACAACTCAACCATTTCATCAAGATTGGTTGGTTTTCCAATTTCAGATGAAATACTTTTATAACTTTTACTTTTTCCGAATGGAAGAAGGTTAAATTCCAAGTCAAAACAACCTTGTTTGTGGTCTTCTTCTCGATCTAAATGGACATCTATGAATTTTGGTTGGCCATCAAAACAATAAAATTTATAGTCAATTAAGGTGTTTTTATCATCTTCTTTTAAGAATTTCTCAATGATTATTTTTGGCTCTACATCCTTATAGGCCCATTCTTGTCCTCTCCGATAGTATTGATTCTTAGTTAACCACTTTTTGAATTTTGTGATCACTTTTTCCCTATTAAGATCTTCTTTGTTTGTTACAATAATATTATGACCATTGGTGTGATTTGCCTTTATAATAAACTTATTGGGTAAGCTATCAAAATCAATATCCTCTGGATCATCATAGACAGCGTAAAGTTCATTTAGGTATTGTTTGCCAATTTTCTCTTCTACATATGATCTGACAGCATATTTATCTACAAGTTTTGTTAATATTTCAGGTCGAAAAAACACTTTATACCACTCGATTTTCGCATTAAAATCCTGTGGGTTATTTAGGTCTAATTTTTTACCTGAAAAATATTCATAATGGATTTTCACATAAATTTTAGGAGGTAAAGAACGTACTTTACGCAGATGTCTTAGAGCGAATCGACGTATTTTATTAGACATTGTTTTTTGTTTTACTAACTAAGTTCTTCTAACCTAAAGCCAAAATCATTTATTACATATTGCTTACATGGCGCACATTCACCACAAGGTATTTCCTCAGATCGATGGCAAAACCATGTATTTAGCATAATATCTAAAAAACCGTTTTGTTCGGCATAATCTTTCATCTCCAATTTTGAAATATATACCAATGGAAATCTAAAGTTTTTAAACAGCTGTGCTTTGATAAAACTGGTCTTTTTTGGGTCTACTATCCAGTTTTTACCATTTGTTTCATCAATTATTTCTTTGAGCTCATGGGGTTTAAGCATACGATCTCGATCTTTTTTATGAAATCCAATCTCCAGTCCTTCATAATTTTTAGATAAGTATGACAACCATTTATATTGTGTACCAATACTCTGATTTCTCTTAATTGATTTATACATCATCTTAAGATACAAGTCAGATTTTATGTCTTTTCTGTCAATTAATTTTACAGGAAGTATTTTCCCTTTAGAATCCTTAAATCGTTCTTGAATTAAATCTGTCAATAATGAGATAGTCTCTATCTCCTTTTCCATGGACCCTCTACTGGAATCCTTTATATATATAGGCTGAAGTTGAATCCCTCTATTAAAAAGTTCAATAACTCTGAATGTGGAATCCCAACCTCCAGTCCATAAAACAGGTTTTGCATTGTTCATAGTTATACGGCTACATCATATTCACGTAAAGCATCATTCAATGATGTTTTTTTATCTGTACTTTCTTTACGCTTTCCAATAATCAACGCACAAGGTACTTGAAATTCTCCAGCCTTAAATGTTTTTGTATAACTTCCTGGAATTACTACAGAACGCGCAGGTACAACACCTTTTGTTTCAATAGGCTCATCACCGGTAACATCAATAATTTTTGTGCTCATTGTTAGCACAACATTGGCACCAAGTACAGCTTCTTTTTCCACACGAACGCCCTCAACGACAATACATCTACTACCAATAAATGCGCCATCTTCAATGATCACAGGAGAAGCTTGCAAAGGTTCTAGAACGCCACCAATCCCAACACCTCCAGACAGATGAACATTCTTGCCTATTTGAGCACAACTTCCTACGGTCGCCCATGTGTCTACCATAGTACCTTCATCAACATAAGCACCAATGTTTACATAACTAGGCATCATAATAACACCTTTGGAAATATAAGCGCCATATCTTGCCACGGCATGAGGAACTACCCTAATACCTTTTTCCATATAGTTTCTTTTCAAAGGAATTTTATCATGATATTCGAAAATACCAACTTCAAACGTTTCCATTTTTTGAATAGGAAAATATAATACTACTGCTTTCTTTACCCACTCGTTTACCTGCCAACCATTATTGGTAGGCTCTGCCACGCGCAAAGTACCTTCGTCAATAAGGTTTATTACACTTCTTATAGCATCAATAGTAACATGGTTGGTTAGTAAGGAGCGATCTTCCCAAGCATTTTCTATAACAGTTTGTAATTGTTTCATTTGCCTTAAAAATTTTGTCAAAGATAAGTTGTTAAATAGGCATTATAAAAATATTTTATAAGAATTGTGACCACTTCAAAAAAGCTGTGTCTTAATAGTGTTAAATACGATGATTATTTATTCATTATAAGTAAATCTGAGAATTTAATTAATAGCTAATTATTGAAAGCTCCTCTCCCCTTATTGAGGAGTTTTCTTTTTTTTTGTAAAAATGTGACCTAATTATAATTAATGGGTCTTAAAAGTATAATTAACATGATTTATTTATAGAGGGTAATAAAATCATTCCTTAATTAATAACTAAATTTTCCAAAAACGCTTCTTCTTGCTAGGAAGCGTTTTTTAATGCATTATCTTTGCAAAATATGGGAAGAATTTTAGCAATAGACTATGGCACAAAGCGAACTGGCTTAGCTGTTACCGATGAGATGCAGATTATTGCATCTGGTCTAACTACTGTGCATACTAAGGGGCTTTTAGGTTTTTTGGAAGATTATATAGCTGTCGAAAATGTGGAAAAATTTGTCGTTGGCGAACCCAAGCAAATGGATAATACAGCTTCAGAAAGTGAAGTGTATATTCAGAAATTTTTGGAAAAGTTAAGAAAACGGATTCCTCATATTCCAATAGAACGTGTCGATGAGCGTTTTACATCAAAAATGGCGTTTCAAACTATGATCGATAGTGGATTGAAGAAAAAGCAAAGACAGAATAAAGCTTTAATTGATGAAATTAGTGCTACACTCATTTTACAGAGCTATTTAGCTTCAAATTCTTAAATAAGAATTGTACTTTTGCACCCGAAAACAATAAGAATATGATATTACCAATCGTTGCTTATGGCGATCCTGTGCTAAAGAAAAAAGCAAAGGAAATTGATAAGGATTACCCTAAACTCAATGAGCTCATAGAAAGTATGTACGAAACCATGTATGGTGCTTACGGTGTTGGTTTGGCAGCTCCTCAGATTGGTTTACCTATTCGTCTGTTTTTAGTAGATACTGAACCTTTTTCTGAAGACGACGAGCTTTCGGAAAAAGATAGAGAGCAGATGAAAAACTTTAGAAAAACCTTTATTAATGCTCAGATTTTAGAAGAAGAAGGTGATGAGTGGGCTTTTAATGAAGGTTGTTTAAGCATTCCTGATGTTAGGGAAGATGTCTTTAGACAACCAAAGATCAAGATTCAGTATCAAGATGAGAATTTTGATACGCATGTAGAACAATACGACGGTTTAATTGCTCGTGTAATTCAGCATGAATATGATCATATAGAAGGGGTTTTATTTACCGATAAATTATCATCGTTTAAAAAACGTTTGATTAAAGGTAGATTAACCAATATTTCTAAAGGAAAAATTAAAATAGATTACAAAATGCGTTTTCCTGCCATGAGCAGAAAGCGCTAATACAATATATATGAGCTTAGATAAAATTTTAGCTATTTCGGGAAAACCAGGATTATTCGAAATCGTAACCCAGACCAGAACAGGAGCCGTAGTGCAATCTCTAATCGATAAGAAGCGTATTACCGTTGGGGCGCACAGCAACATTAGCATTTTGAGTGAAATTGCCATTTATACCTTAACTGAAGAAGTGCCACTAAGAGATGTACTCAAAAAAGTAAAGCATAAAGAGAATGGTGAGCCAACGTCTATAAGTCACAAAGATGGAAAAGACACATTGGAAGAATATTTTTTTGATGTTTTGCCAGATTATGATGAGGACCGTGTATATCCTTCCGATATTAAGAAAGTGATTCAGTGGTATAATTTACTTCAAAAAAACAATCTTTTGGATGCTTTGGAGTCTGAAGACGATGAAAAAGATACGTCAGAAGAAGAATAACATGTCTGATAAAGCAGAACAACTTAAAGCTTTTGAGCGTTTGTTGATAATCATGGACGAGTTGCGAGAGCAATGTCCTTGGGATAAAAAGCAAACTATGGAATCGCTTCGTCATCTCACTATAGAAGAAGTTTACGAATTGGGAGATGCCATCTTGGACAAGGATTTGGATGAAGTAAAAAAAGAGCTAGGCGATGTTTTATTACATATTGTTTTTTATTCTCGAATTGGAAGCGAAACGGGTGCTTTTGATATGGCCGATGTTTGCCATAGTATTTGTGATAAGTTGGTAGAACGTCATCCACATATTTATGGTGATGTAGAGGTTGATAATGAAGACGATGTCAAGCGAAATTGGGAGCAGCTTAAACTCAAAGAAGGCAAAAAAAGTGTTCTAGAAGGTGTGCCTAAGAGTTTACCGGCTATGGTAAAAGCAAATCGTATCCAAGATAAGGTCTCAGGAGTTGGTTTTGATTGGGAGGAACCAGAACAAGTTTTTGAAAAAGTAGAGGAGGAGCTAGCTGAGCTTAAATCTGAAATCACTAAGGGTGACAAAGATGCTATTGAAAGTGAGTTTGGCGATGTGTTGTTCTCCATGATAAATTATGCACGTTTCCTAAAAGTAAATCCAGAAAATGCTTTAGAGCGCACTAATAAAAAATTTATCAAACGCTTTCAATACTTGGAAAGTAAATCCAAAGCGCTTAAAAAGCCTCTTAAAGATATGACCCTATCTGAAATGGATGTTTTCTGGGAGGAAGCAAAGTCCTTATAGAAATTTCTGCCTTGCAGAAATCCTCATTTTCATGAAATTAGTCTTAGATGCTGAAATAAATTCAGCATGACAAAAGGTACTATTTGTTAAAATTCTCAAAAAATTTAAATCCAAACATCCAAACGGAAATTTCGTACGTAGATAATGTATATAAAAGCAAAACGTTTTTATAATCTTAGTAGGAGATCTTAATTATTATTAAGCGGTTGTAATTAAGGTTAATTTAGTTTAGTTAGGGCAAAACCCATCTGTTAGTAGCAGATGGGTTTTGATATTTTATTCCTAAAGGCTTTTCTAGCTAAGAATACATCCCACGAAGTTTAGATAACTTGTTCTTCCAAGTTTCCAACTCCTTTTTATGATTGGCAATGTTTTTATGGACATCCTTTACTAAAGGATTATCAGAGTCTACATTAGAGAAAAACTGTAAGTTGTTTTCTAGTTGTGTAATTTCGGATTGTACTTCGCCTATCTTTTTACGAATAAAGTTTTGTTCGTTATCTAGTAGTCTTGTGTCGTTATCGTTATTGGCTAAATTCTCAAGTTTACTTTCAAATTTTACCATATCCAATTTAGACTTATCCATTTTAAGTTTATCAAAAGCATCATCAATGGCCTTGTAAAACTTGCCATCTATATAGCGCTTGCTCTGGGGCACATGTCCAATGGCTTTCCAATCGGCAACTTTAGTCTTTAAAGTTTCAACGTCGGCTTTGTTATCACCACTGAGTACCATGGTCTTGATGTCTTCCAATAACTTTACTTTTTTGTCAAAGGCATCATATAGGTGTTGATTTTCAGCTTTACGCTCAGCATGCATTCTATCGAAATAATGGTTGCAAGCCGCCTTGAACTGTTTCCAAATTTTATCACTGTCTCGTCTTGGTACATGACCGATTTTCTTCCAGTCATTCTGGATTTTCTTCATTAATGGTGTTACCACCTCAAAATCTTCACTGTCTTTATTCTCTTCGGCAATTTTAATAAGCTCTTTTTTCTTTTGTAGATTCTCGTATTGGTCTTTTTTTAATCCCTTATAAAACTTATTCTTTCCACGATTAAAAGTTCTTACAGCATCTTTAAATTTTGCCCATGTGGCCTCGTTAACTTTTAAAGGGACTTTACCAGCATTAAAAAATGCTTCACGGAGCGTTTCAATTTGTTTGATTTTCTTTTGCCAAGCACCATGGGAATTAGCTGTATCTTCAGCGATAGCTTGTATTTGCGAAATTAAATCTTCTTTCTTTTCAAGATTTTTTTCATAAGCTTTATCTAAATCGGCATAATAGGCTTGACGCTTATCGTGAATGGTTTTCGTGGCATTACTAAACCGTTCCCAAATGGTTTCTCTATGTTCTTTAGCAACTGGACCAAGCTCTTCTTTCCACATTTTGTGCAACACTTGCAGCTCTCTAAACGAGTGATTAATACTATCGCTTTGAGCTAATTCTTCAGCTCGCTCTATGATCTTTAGCTTTTGCTCATAGTTATGCTTAAAGTCCATGTCTCGCAAATCATTGTTGAGATGTAAGAAGTCGTAAAAACGCTCTACATGATGATGATAGGTATTCCAAGCGTTGTTGTATTTATCTCTTGGAATAGGTCCAGCATTACGCCATTTTTCTTGTAACTCTTTAAAATGCTTATAAGTGGTATTGATGTTTTCTTCAACATTCAATAACCCTTTTATTTCTTCAATAATAGCTAATCTATTTTCAAGATTTTGCTTCAGATTTTGCTCACGTTCTTTGTAATATGAGCTTATGGACAGCTTATAGTCTTTATATAATTGGTTGAATAGTTTTTTGGTGTCGTTAGTGTAGTAGAAGTCAATCTCATTCCCTCCATCATTGACAAATTCTTCTTTTTTCTCCTCTAACAACTGACTGAACTTAGCATTAAATTCAGCTTTGATTTGATTAACCTGTTTGGATATGGTCTGAATCTTATGATGTTTTAAAAGCCTGTTGAGTTCTGTAGCTAAATCCTGCATGGACATGGCATGATAGTCTTTTTCTTCAACCTCATGGCGTTCTACATTAGATTCGTCTTCTGCATCTTCAGCATTTTCAGCTTCGATTTCATCAACGTGCTTATCTTCTTTAGACGTGTTGGTTTCAGACACCGTATCAATCTCTGCCTCAGATGTTTTCTCTGAACTGGTGTCTTCAGTTGATACGCTTTCGGATTCAACTATTTCTTTAGCCTTATCCTCTGAAGTGTTTTCAACTTCTAAAGTTGATTCTTCTTTTAGAGTAGGATCTTTTATTTCTACTTCGTTTTTTCCATCTGCATCTTGCAGGTTATCGTTCTCAGACATGTGTCAATAAATTTATTAGGATGTTAAAGATACTAACAACTCGCTGAAATACAAAGGAAATAAAGGGTTTGGTGCATTCTAGAACTTATTCCAAATCTCCCAAGATTTTTCTGCTTGCAGTTTTAACATTTCCGCCCCATTAATGGTAATAGCACCTTTACTGGCACCATAACTCAGAAATTTCGTTTGTTCAGGATTGTAAATAAGATCGTAAAGAATATGTTTATCGGTTAGACTTTCATAAGGAATATTGGGACATTCGTCAATCTTTGGGAAAGTTCCAATGGGTGTACAGTTGATAATAATATTGTAGGATGATATAATCTTGTTGTTTAAATCAGAGTATAAAAACGCCACATCTTTTTTGTTTGAACGAGATACATAATTATATTGAATCTTTAATTTCTTAAGGGCATAGGCAATAGCTTTGGAAGCGCCTCCGGTTCCCAAAATCAAGGCCTTTTGATGATGTTTTTTTAGATGAGGCTCTAAGGATTTTTTAAAGCCATAATAATCAGTATTATAACCAATGCGTTTTTGATTCCGAGTAATTCTTATGGTATTTACGGCTCCGATTTTACGTGCACGCTTATTTAGATTATGAAGTAACGGAATTACTTCTTCCTTATATGGAATAGTGACGTTAAGCCCTTTTAAGTTTGGTGTATTTTTAATGATGTTGTCAAGCTCTTCAATGGACTGAAGATCGAAATTCACATAGGAGTGTGGTAAATTGTCACGCTCAAATTTTTGCGCAAAATAGTTTCTTGAGAACGAATAGGAAATATCACGTCCTACGAGTCCGAATTTAAGCTTTAATTTGTTTTGTGCGTTCTCCATACCATTCCAATCCTAAAACAATGAGGATTCCAAGGACAATATAAGCAATTGCCATATAAGTTTCCATTGTTATTTCTGGGAAAAAACGTTGATAATTTTCAATGACTCGTTTTCCCGTAGAATCCAATATGTAATTGCCATCTACTGAAGTCTTATATATGGTTTCTTTCCAAGGCCAAACTACACCAAGCGAACCAATAATAAAACCAACAATAGTTGCTAAGGTTATATTCTTGTAATGCTTTAAAATATAATTGAGGATATGAGAAAAGGTCACTAAGCCTGTAACCGATCCCAAAGTAAATACACCAAGTACTTTTAGCATGCGTATTCTAGCTTCATTTTTTATAAATTCGAAATCACCACTAAAAATATCCGCCAAGGTATCATATAAGGCATTTACAGAGTCCACTAGAAGTAGCACATAATTTCCTAATAATATAAGAATGAAAGAGCCTGAAAAGCCAGGTAATGTCATTCCGGAAACACTAATTATACCACAGAAAAATACAAATATAAGATTATCGTTTTCCTTTGCGGGGTCTAAAAAACTAATGCTTAAACCCATTACAGCTCCAAGAACTAGAGCGGTGATTGTTTTTCGATTCCATGCTTTAAAATCCTTGCTGATGTAATAAATGGATCCGAGAATCATTCCAAAGAATGTGCTCCAAACATAAAGTTCGTAGTTAACAATAAGGTAGTCCAATATTTTGGACACACTAAAGTAACTGACAATCATTCCTAAGAATAATAGCGCTAAGAATTTACCATTAATGTATCGATAAAAACTCTTAAATCGTCCATTGAAAAACAATTTGAAAGCAGTTTTATTGACACGTTGCAGCGAATAAATAAATTCTTCGTAAAAACCAGCAACAAAAGCGACTACACCTCCTGAAACACCAGGTACTTTGTTTGCAGCTCCCATAGCTAAACCTTTAATGACCAAAAAGAAACGATCCTTTAAAGTTCTAGTGCTTTGCATTAGGCCTTATTTTTTTGACTTCCTAAACGTTCTAATATTAGTATAGCAGCAAAACCTATGATTATAAAAACAATAGCCATTAGCATTTTGTTATCGCCATCGAAACTCAATGGTAATATACTTTTATCTAATAGCGTGACCTCCTCGCCTTCAGAATTAATCCTGGTTTTTAAGACCTCTTTCCATGGCCATATTTTATTTAATGAACCAATCATAAAACCTGTTAATATGGCAAGTGTAAGATTTTTTTGGTGTTTAAACATCCAGTTGAGTGCTTTTGAAAAGACTTTGAGGCCAATTACAGCACCAACAGCCAACAAAACGAATTTTAAAAGGGCATCCTTAAACAATTCCATATTACCGGTCAATAAACCATCTCTTAGGTTATTAATGGTATCAATTGCTGTTTGATACGCACCCAAAATCAATAAAATAAAAGCTCCGGAAACACCAGGCAATATCATGGCAATAATCGCAATGAAACCGCAAAATAACAGATAAAATGGACTATCTGGTGAAGCGAAAGGTTCTGCAAGTGTTATAAAATAGGATAGGACGGAAGTAGCAATTATTGCTATAATAATTTTGGGAGACCATCTATTAATTTGCTTGGCAATGTATAAAATGCTCGCCAATACCAATCCAAAAAAGAAGGACCAAAGTAGAATAGGTTCATTATGCAACAACCATTTAATGAGTTTTGCTAAGGATAAAATACTAATAGCGATACCAGAAAATAAGGCCAATAAAAAGTTACCGTTTATGGACTTCCAGGCGACCTTAAAACCAGAGGCTTTCCAAACTTTGAAAACACTGAAATCAACCTTGTCAATACTTTCAATGAGCTCCTCGTAAATACCAGAAATAAAGGCAATTGTCCCACCAGAAACACCAGGAACAACATCTGCTGCGCCCATAGCGATTCCCTTAAAAGTGATGATTAAATAGTCTAAAAAACGTCTTTGCATTCCTTTATAAATAAGAAACGCTAAGGTATGGATTTTTTTAGTTGGAAGCCTTTTTAGACTCTGAAATTATAGCCTTAACCATAGGTCTATCATTTAGTTTTGGAAATAATTCAGAAATAATAAAGCTATAATCAAGATTTAGTCTAACGGCATTTTTTAGGTGAAATCGTCCCTCTTCTGTTTGAAGTGTTGTAAAGTATAAACCTCCAAGTCGGTATTCGATCTCAGCATTTTCTGGATAGAATTCTGCGGCTTGTATCAAATTATAGATTGCAGCTTCATATTCTCCCAATGCTGTTAAGATATCTGATCTATCTAACCATGTTTCTAATTCATAATTTCCTAGTTCTAAAGAGCGTTTATAGCCTTGTTCGGCTTCCTCTAAGAAATTTAAACGTTTGTTTATGGTAGCGAAAAGCTTCCAATACAGCACATTTTCACCATCAATATTTACGGCTTTGTTTATGTAGTGCAAAGCTTTCTGATAGTTCAAACGTTTCATAAAGAACTTTGTGATAGCTATCCAGCCTTTATCTAATAAAGCATCTTCTTCAACGGTCTTTCTAAAAAATTGAAGTGCCATATCCTCTTTTCCAAGCTTTTCATAGCAATGACCAATACGTAACAAGGCAAAAGATGTTGGTTCATCCAGCGCTAATGTGATCTTATAGTTTTCGATAGCATCTTCATAGTGCTTTAATTTTTCAAGGACTTTTCCTTTTTCAATATAGGCTCCTACAAATGTATCATCTGAAATAATTGCAAAATCGAACGCTGCATTGGCTTTAGTGTATTCTTTTATCGCGAAATATTGTCTACCTAATTGGTGCCAAGCAACTTCACAATACGGATGACTATCTAGGAATTCATTTAGGTATTCTATAGCCTCCTCATTCTTATCTAAAAAATCGTAACAGTAAACAATATTGTGCAGAGCAGAATAATCTGTTGTATCTGTTTCTAAGCATTTCTTAAAATAAATGATGGCGTTTTCAAATTGGTCAAGGAACAAGTACTCCATGCCCACTAATGCATATAAATCTGCATCATCACTTGGCGTGCTAGACATATCAATGGCAACTAAAAGGGTATCTATTGCTTTTTCATGCTCATCTTGTTTAGACAACACATTCGCTTTTTGAATAAAAATTTCCTCATTATGTGGCTCCAAATCGTGGAGCATATCTAATATGTCATCAGCTTCTGAAAATTTATTTTCTATTACTAATATCTCAACTTGAAATAATCTTAGATTAATAGAAGTAGGATGTTGTTCAAGACCTAATTTAATAGCCCGTTTTGCTAAGGCAATTTTTCCATTTTCGAGATAGTGGTGGATGATGTTTTCAAATTCGTCTGAATCAAAAAACAAAATATCATTTGTTTTTAGCATAGATTCAAATCGGGTAAGCGGAAAGTTTTCGTCGTTCTGACTGTAATTCATAAGCGGTTTAATGATTCACTAGAATAAAATTACAGTTATCGTTCAATGCAGGTTGATTTTTGAACTAATGTTTTTAACAAATTAATTAACATTGAAACAAAGCTTTATATAGGCTTTACTTTAATTTGATAATCAACAACTTGAGCTATTTGTAATATGTTTAAAGCGAATCTAATATGGAGACGATTATTTGACAACCCTTTATGATTTCTTCATGCGAAATGGTCAGTGGAGGCGTAATGCGGATAGCTTTAGGCTCAAAAAGTAGCCAAAATAGAATCAATCCTTGGTCCTGGGCACGCAAAATAATCTGATTTGTAATATCAGAATTATCTGTTATTGCAGCTAACATTAATCCACGACCACGAATAGCTTTGATGTGTTTATGCTGAAGATGTTTTCTTATGAGCTGCTCTTTTTCTAGAGCTTCTTGCATAAGATTGGTTTCCGCGATTTCCTTTAAAGTGGCCAAGGCGGCAGCTGCTATAACTGGATTACCTCCAAAAGTTGTGATATGTCCTAGTTTTGGGTTGTCACTTAAGGTAGCCATCATGGCTTTTGAAGTAGTAAACGCACCAATTGGTAATCCTCCTCCAAGTCCCTTGCCCGTGACCACAATGTCTGGCTGGCAATTATAATTTTCGAAGCCGAAGAGTTTTCCGGTTCTGCCAATGCCAGGCTGAATTTCATCTAATATAAAAACCGCACCAACGTCGTTGCAACGCTCTTGTACTTTCTTTAGATAATTATCCGTCGGTTCGATAAATCCTGCACCACCTTGAATGGTTTCAAGTATTACAGCGGCAGTATTTCCAGTAATTTGTTGTAAACAAAACTCACAATTGAACGTTATATGCTTTATATCTGGTACTAAAGGATAAAATGGGCGTTTACGTTCTTCATAATCCATGAGGCTCAATGAGCCCATGGTGTTGCCATGATAAGCATTTTTGGCAGCTATGATTTCGCTTCTACCGGTAAAACGTCTTGCCAGTTTAAGACTACCTTCAATAGCTTCGGTACCAGAATTAACAAGGTAGGTGGTTTCTAGAGGTTTGGGCAAGTGCTTGGCAAGAAGTTTAGAAAGCTCTAATGCCGGTTCTTGTACGTATTCGCCATAAACCATGACATGGAGATATTTGTCCAATTGTGCTTTTATAGCGTCAACCACTTTAGGATGCGAATGTCCTAAAGCACATGCCGAAACACCAGCAACAAAGTCAAGATAGGCCTTTCCATTTGTATCGTAGATATAAGATCCTTTAGCATGACTCACTTCCATAGCCAATGGATGTGGTGTGGTTTGTGCCTGATATTTAAAAAAGTCGTCTTTCAATTATTGACCTTCTTTGTCTTTCTTTACTTCAGTTGAGTCCTTTGTGGGTTTGGGCTTGAGCTTTTCAACTGGCTTATCTTCTTTTTTTGGTAAGTTTCGAGCCGCTTTATTAGGCTTTTCGGGTGTCGATTTCCCTGCATCTTCAACACGCTCACTCACACTGTCGTCTACAAACTCTTCTGGAGGCACATAATCTTCTAGACCTTTAATTTTTGGTAATATTAATGGAGGATCATCTTTAAATAAATCGTCCAAAGACTTAGGTTCTTCTTCTCCCCGCCAATCAAAGCCACGTAGTCGCCTGCCACTTTTTGGAAAATCAGATTCGGGAAAAATATTACCATCTATTTGATTGATAAAACGAACTTCATCAATGGCTTTTTCTATAATTTTAATATTGATACTTCCTGATTTTGACTTTTGAATACCAATCAAGTCGTTATTGTCATTCCGCATATAGCGAATGGTCTCTGCATTTTTAATGATATCCACATTATAGAGTTCGTTGTCCCTGAATAAGCCGATAAGGCGTTGTCCTTTAATTTGATTAAATCCGTCTTCGCTAATAGTATCCTTACTGACTAAAAAAGCATTGTTAAATACTTTTA
The DNA here is from genome assembly GCF_014243395.1 of Winogradskyella flava. GTDB lineage: Bacteria > Bacteroidota > Bacteroidia > Flavobacteriales > Flavobacteriaceae > Winogradskyella > Winogradskyella flava. Next base: position 188,008 of record NZ_JACLCP010000003.1, read on the forward strand.
ATGAATCTAGTTTTTCAGTTTTAACATCAGAGATTAAATGAATAGTGTCACCAGTCATTTGGTTGCCAATATTCCACAGTACAGGTTTTCTTGCCAGCGCAAAGGCATCACTAGAACTAAAACGACCGAGATTAATGAGTTGTGTTAATCCGCTTTTGTGATCTACATGAATGGAATCTGCCTTTCCAGCTAAATCACTTTTGTATAGCTTAGCATTGTAGTACCCTCGCGTAATACGATGCTCTGGTTTTCCAGTAACCATAAGCGTATCTGCGTGCAAATAGACAGAATCTTTTTCTTGTACAGAAATAGCTAAAGCCCTTTTTGTTATAAAAACAGAGTCTTTAGATCGCCACACTTCAGCATAGTGCCCTTTAACAATACTATTATTTAGGGTGTCTGTTACTGTTATATTATTGGTGGCAGAGGCAAAACTTCGAGTTCGATCAAAATAAAGACTATCACCTTCAATACTTCGGTTGTCATAATCAATTTTGGCATTGCGCTGAAAATAACCTGTATTGGCATTTGTATTATAAAAACCACGTTCGCAATAGACTTTACTGGTTTCGCCAACAATGGTTGATGGACCAAACAAATACGCATGTCCATTATCTGGAAAAAAATCGAGTCGCTCTGTATTTAAAGTATAATCAGGATTTACCAAAACAACATCTTGGGTAAATTGATATTTGCTCGCATTCATATAATAACGACCAATCTGACTTGTAATGGTGCCAGACGAATCGCGTACCACTTTACCTGTTGTATTATAGTAGGCGAGTTGTCTGGTTCTGTCAAAGTAGAGTTTATCTGTGGTCAAGGTAGATTGCGGTTCGGTTAAAACGACGTCACCTTGAGCATATGCTAATTGAGTTTTACCACTATACTCTACATATTTAGCCACCATATTTATGGAATCGCCTTGCTTCATGGAGACGTTGCTGAACGCTTCAATAAAATCTTGATCCTCGTAATAGATGGCTTTATCGCACCACATATTTACACCCTTATGAATAAAATGTACTTGGAGCGACTCATCACGAAGAAATACTTTAGCGCCTGGTTCAATGTTTTCATCAGTGTAACCAATGCCAGCATACTCTATAGTGATTTTTTGTTTTTCTTGTGAAAAACAAAAGATCGAAAGACAAAAAGTGAATATGAAAAGTAGATTCCTGGAACTATTCAAAGCCATATGTTTTTTACAAAATAACACTTATAGATTTGCTTTAGTATGGGTTAACAGTTTTTTTAACAGAATCTAAAACCTAGATCAATTACGTTCTAGATTGTCTTTCTAACAATCGTCTGTTTACGATCAGGACCTACAGAAACAATGGTAATTGGAATGTTAAGTTCATTTTCTAAAAACTCAACATAGGTGTTAAATTCTTTTGGTAATTGAGATGCTTCCGTCATACCAGTTAAATCTTCTGACCAACCTTTTACTTCCCTATAAATAGGGGTGACATTTTCCTCTTCGATATTATATGGTAGATGATGAATGGTTTCACCTTTGTAATTGTAAGCTGTACAAACTTTTAAATTTTTAAAACCAGATAGTACGTCGCCTTTCATCATAATCAATTGCGTCACACCGTTTACTTGACAAGCATAGCGTAATGCTACTAGATCTAGCCAACCACATCGTCTTGGACGACCTGTAGTAGCTCCAAATTCATGGCCAACACGTGCCATGGTTTCGCCATCTTCATCAAATAATTCTGTTGGAAATGGCCCAGAACCAACACGCGTTGTATAGGCTTTAAAAATTCCAAAAACATCACCAATTTGATTTGGCGCGACACCTAAACCTGTGCATGCTCCAGCTGCCGTTGTATTGGATGAAGTCACAAACGGATAAGTTCCAAAATCAATATCGAGTAATGAACCTTGGGCCCCTTCTGCTAAAATAGACTTTCCAGAGTTTTGTGCTTGATGTATATACTCTTCTGAATCAATAAATTGAAGAGACTTTAAAGTGTCGATAGCAGCGAAGAAATCGGTTTCTAGCTCTTCTAAATCATACTGAATATCTACATTGTAGAAATCTATCATGGCTTCGTGCTTATCCGCTAAAGCTCTGTATTTATCTTTCCAATCAGCTAGTTCAATATCTCCAACCCTAATACCATTTCTACCGGTTTTGTCCATATACGTTGGACCAATACCCTTTAAAGTAGAACCTATTTTTGCTTTCCCTTTGGACGCTTCACTTGCAGCATCCAATAAGCGATGTGTAGGTAAAATGATATGTGCCTTGCGAGAGATGCATAGCGATGATTTATAATCTACATTTTGTTCATCTAATTTATCTAATTCTTTTTGAAAAATAACAGGATCTATGACCACGCCATTACCCACGAGATTTACCGTGTTGTCATGAAATATTCCAGATGGGATGGTATGTAATACATGCTTTCTTCCGTTAAAAACTAAAGTGTGCCCTGCATTTGGACCACCTTGAAAGCGTGCAATGATATCGTATTTGGAGGTAAATACATCGACAATTTTCCCTTTGCCTTCATCTCCCCATTGTAATCCAAGTAGTAAGTCTACTGCCATTTTAAAAAATTAGTTAGTCGTCTTTTTTACGGTTGCCGTAAAAATATAGTGAATGATTAGTTATCTCAATATCAAAAACCTCTTCTATGGTTTTCTTGATGGATTGAATACGTGGGTCACAGAATTCTATAACTTCACCTGTGTCCGTAAGAATGACATGGTCGTGCTGTTTATCAAAATAAGACTTTTCATAATGTGCCTGATTTTGTCCAAACTGATGCTTGCGAACCAATGCGCATTCTAAAAGTAATTCTATGGTATTATAAAGCGTTGCTCTACTTACACGATAGTTTTTATTCTTCATTTTAATATAGAGTGATTCTATATCAAAATGTTCTTCACTATCATAGATTTCTTGAAGTATAGCGTAGCGTTCAGGTGTTTTTCTGTGACCTTTGTCTTCAAGGAATTGCGTAAAAACACGCTTTACAATTTCCTGATTACTTTCTTCTGTGGTTGCATTCATAATTAAGGTGCAAATTTACATAAATTTATAGGATAAGAATGACTTAATTTGGCATTATAAGCGAAAGAAATGAACAAGTTTTCAAGACTTTTAAATTATCGATAATTATACTCTTGTCACCTTGTCGATCCCATTGATTTTTTTAAGTTTATCAATTAGGTTTTTCAGCATGGTTTGATTCTTAACTTCCACTGTTATATCACCATTAAAGATACCATCATCACTCGAAAAACTGATGCTTTTCATATTAACATGCAAGTTTTCTGAAATTAATCTGGTGATGTCATTAACTAAACCAAGATTATCAATTCCTGAGAGTTTTATGTGGGATGTGTACGTGCGTTGTGAAGAGTCAATCCACTTGGCAGGCATAATTCTATAGGCATAGTTCGATTGTAGGCTTACGGCATTTGGGCAATTCTTCTTATGGACTTTTATACCATCATTTATGGTCACGAAACCAAATACTGTATCTCCTGGAATTGGATTGCAGCAATTTGCTAATGTATAATTGAGACGTTCTTCTTCTTTACCAAAAACCAGCATATCATACTTGGAAGTGATTTCTTCCTTATCAATATCCTTTGGTACCTCAGGTTTGCGAATTTTACTTTTAATATAGGTCATAAGGGCATTGCTTCTCGATGATGCAAAAGCCTTTAGTTTTGGATTGTCTATTGTGCCTATCCCAACGCGGTAGAATAAATCTAATGACGTTTTAAGCTTAAAATAGCTAACCAGTTCATTAACTGACTTTTCGTTTAAGGTAATTTTAAGCTGCTTTAATTTTCGCCTTAAAATTTCCTTGCCTTCTTCAGCAATTTCTTTGGTATGCGCGTTTAAAGCAGATTTGATCTTACTACGTGCTCTAGCAGTAGTTGCATAATCAAGCCAATTAGCATTTGGTTTTGCATTTTCTGAAGTTAAAATTTCTACACGATCGCCACTTTGTAACTCATGACTCAATGGTACTAATTTACCATTGACTTTTGCACCACGTGTTTTCATACCTACTTCCGTGTGAATACTAAAAGCGAAATCGAGAGGCGTAGCGCCTTTGGGCAGTGATTTTAAATCTCCCTTAGGTGAAAAGACAAAAATTTCTTTTGAATAGAGGTTGAGTTTAAATTGCTCTACAAAATCAACGGCATTGGCTTCATTATTTTCCAGGGCTTCTTGAAGACGATTAATCCATAGATCTAAATTGTCTTCTTTGTCATCCTCATTTTTATACTTATAATGTGCCGCATAGCCCTTTTCGGCAATTTCATTCATGCGTTGGCTTCTAATCTGTACTTCTACAAAACGACTTTTTGGGCCAACTACTGTAATGTGAAGTGCCTCATAACCTGTTGACTTTGGTGAGGAAATCCAATCCCGTAATCGTGTGGGATTGGGTGTAAAATGATCAGTTACAATTGAATAGATTTTCCATGCCAAGAATTTTTCATTTTCAAGATCAGATTTATAAATAATTCTAATGGCGAATTTGTCATAGACTTCATCGAAAGACACACCTTGTTTCATCATTTTACGACGAATGCTGAAAATGGACTTTGGGCGACCCTTTATTTCATAATTGAGACTCTCTTTATCTAGTGATTTTTCTATAACCTCTGAAAACGATTTAATGTATGCATCTTGTTCCTCCTTACTCTCTTGCATTTTCTCTGCAATGTCATTGTAAACTTCGGGTTCCGTGTATTTAAGACCTAAATCCTCGAGCTCGGTTTTAATGTTGTATAGCCCTATTCTGTGAGCTAAAGGTGCGTAGATATATAAGGTTTCGGATGCGATTTTAACTTGTTTATCTGGTCGCATGGAATCCATAGTCTGCATGTTATGCAAACGATCCGCAATTTTTATAATGATGACTCGAACGTCTTCGTTTAGCGTCAACAACATCTTTCGGAAGTTCTCCGCTTGAAGTGAGACATCCATATCCTTTTTTAAGGACGAAATTTTAGTGAGTCCATCAACTATTCGAGCAACGGCATCACCAAAGAGCCTTTCTATATCATCTATGGTGTAATCTGGATTGTCTTCTACCACATCGTGAAGTAATGCAGCCGCAATAGAGGTGGCGTCCAAACCTATTTCTTGCGCCACGATCTTGGCCACAGCGATAGGGTGAAAAATATAAGCCTCACCAGACTTACGACGTTGATCTTTATGGGCATCAACAGCAACTTCAAAAGCATGACGAATGAGTTTTTTGTCATCTTTCGTCAGCGTTTGGTAGCTTACTTTTAGAAGTTCTTTGTAAGCTTTTGCAATAGCCTTGTTTTCTATTTCTATGGCTTCCTCAGTCATAGAACTAATGTAGTAAAAGGATATGTAATGGGCAATAGTTTTTAGGAGGGAAATTTAGAGCGTGCTGTTTAATGTCTTTGCCTATGTGTAATTGTGAAGGTATAAACGTTAGTTTTTAGAAATTAATTTATAAATAAAGAGTAATAGCGATTTGGACTAGAGCTCAAATCACTATTACTTATGCGGGACTTTGGAACTATTTATTTACCTTATCTCTGATAGTAAGTTACTATACTAGCTTTAGCTAACGTATTGTTCCATAGGTAATATCCAACAACTGCTGGATTAGTATCTTTATTTAATTCAAGTTTTTCAATTTTTAGTGCGTAAACTGTGATTTCATATTTATGCAAACCATGCCCTTCAGGTGGGCAAGGGCCTCCATAGCCATAAGTTCCATAATCAGTTACACTTTGAATAACGTTCTTTGGTAATAAATTAAGTGCTATGTTACCAGATCCAGATTCTAATTCAGTAATATTTGTTGGAATATCAAACACAATCCAATGCCACCAGCCACTTCCTGTTGGTGCATCTGGATCATACATGGTTATGGCAAAACTTTTAGTGCCTTCTGGTGCATTTTTCCAAGATAATTGTGGGGACTGGTTCTTTCCTGTGCAACCAAAGCCATTGAATTCTTCGTTAATCGTTGCTTCTCCTCCAAGGTCGTCGCTTGATAAAGTAAAGGTGTTTTGACTGAACACGGAAGTAGAAAACGCAATTAGTAGCGTTAAAATTTTAAATGATTTTTTCATAATATTTGTTTTAAATTATACGGACAAAATTATGAATGACTATTATGAATCTAGTGTTTAATTCAGTTCAAAAAGTATTTATAAAAGTTCAACTTGATTGATATTGTTTTGGAGTGACTCCGAACTTTGATTTAAAAGCTTGAATAAAATTTGATAAGTTCTCATATCCAATTTCTTCAAAGATATCTGAAGGTCTTTTTAATTCGTTTTTTAATAGAAAAGCTGAATGTTCTAGTCTTTTGTCTTGAAACCACTTGCTAGGCGAACTGTGAAAGTTTTTCTCGAACTCTCTCTTGAAAGTTGAAACGCTCATATTGGATAAAAATGAAAGTTCTTTTATTGTGAGTTTGTTTAATCTGTTGTTTTCTATTGTTTCGATGAACTTTTGATTTTGATTATCGCTATTTTGAATCAAGGAATAAACAAAGTCTAACCCTTTGAAGTCTGCAAGGTAAAGTAATATTTCTTCGAGTTTTATTTTTAATATATTGTCTTGAATCGACTTGGAAAGTTTAGATATATCTAAAAGGCTTTCGACAAATCTTTTGATAAATGAATCATAATTGAACGAATACGTAGAGTACAGCTTTTTAGAATTAGAAGATGTTTCTAATTTGAATTTCCGTAGAAAATTAAAAACTTCTTCGTTAGAAAAGAAAAACAATACACTGCGATAGTGTTCTGAATCATTAGAGAGCTTTTCTGTCATTAAACAATGCCCAGATTTCATCAATAGAAATTGAGAATTATCAATTGCATAGGCAGAATTATCGAAGAAAACTTCTTTAGTTCCTTCTTGAAGAAAACTGAACGTATTTTTATTTAATAAAATTTGTTGTTTTGATATTTCAGTAATACTCTTATAATCATAAATCACAATGGACTTAGAAGAACTTAAATTTAGTTGGTCAGGCAATGTGATTGTTTTCATTCGGTTCTCTAGCTGTCTATGGATTTTTAATAGGTGCTGTTTTAATTACTTAAAGGCGGCTTTAACGAAGTTCGACTTTTTATTTTGGAAAGGCAATACTATATGATCTTAATTCCATAAAGTCATTACAAGCTCTTCAACTTGTGCAGATAGACATTAGAGGCAATTGTTACACCAATAAATGCCAGATTCATCAAGGTAATAAAAAAAGGATCTTTATGTGCAGTATGTGCCACTATAGCAGTAATAAAAAATAAACCCACACCAACATAGGCCCATTCTTTAAATTGAATCGGGAATTGAGGTATCAGAAGTATAATAACTGCAATTATTTTTAAGACAACTAGCTGAATCCTAAAATGATCAGGAAAACCTAATGCTCTTACACCATCCATTGTGGATTTACTAAAAAGGTAAGTATAAGCACTCCATAATAAGAAGGCGGCTAATAAAATTGTTGTAGACCAATATACTATTTTCATGACGTTTTATTTTAACAATATGATATTAGAAAAGCTATTGCTTCAATTCACTATCAATGAGCCTAATAAGTAATTCTATATCGCCCTTAAAATCTGGGTAGTTACTTTTATGAAGTTGCGTGGCAACGCCTAAATAATGGAGTAATATATTTTCAAATTGATTAGAATATAGAATATGCTTATTACTTTTTATTATAGGTGAATTATTAATTTCTAGAAAGGTCTCTGATAAATTAATATTATCAAATACAGATTTTAAAGACGCATTAGTTTCAAAATAATTGTTGGATTTATCCAACGACTGATACACTACGTTTTCTTGATGTCTAACAGTTTCTAGTTTTCTGTTCCAAGATCGCAGTAAACTCCTTAAACTATCATTTTTAATGTCTTTTAAGCTGCTAGAGGCGGTAAATTCGTCGAAAGCTCCCTTTTCATAATTAATTTCAATCCCTCTAGTTAGAGGCAAAAATAAGAGTTCTGAAAGTTCGGTTTCGTCAATACTTTCTTTGGATTCAATTGAGCTATAAAGATTTAATATGTCTTTAATATTGTCTATTATATTGGCAAGTGCTTCGTCCGTTTCCTCAATTATCAAAAGATTGTTACTTAGCTCTTCCTTAATTAAAGAAAGATGATTTCTTTGTCTTTCGTAACGATCAGAAATATCCTTTTGATTGTTAAGATATAATGCAATTAAAATACCAATGACTACTAATATAATTTCCCCTGTGGCATACAAGAGGTATTTTCCAAAATTACTCTTGGTTAAAGTTTTAAATCTAATTTTTCTAAAGATTTTCATTAATGTTTATTAGTTTTTTTATCAATTGTTATAGTCCTTAAAAGCGAAAAAGCTTAATTTTTTATTAAGTGTTTCATTATCTATTAAGCCTGACTGGGCATGAGCAGGATTACTACTTCCCTCTACAAGTTTAAAGAAATAGGCTTCATCTACTTTCATACTATCTATGGTTTCAATATAGAGTTTTAAACGTTCTGATTGATATTGCTCAGAGGTAGGTTCTAGATTGAGATTTGGACCGCCAAACTCAGTTATAATTACAGGTTTCGTAGTTAAAGTTATGAAGTTTTCATAATAGATCATCCAATTCTCGACGTCATCATACAAATGTATGTCCAGTAGATCATAAGACGCATTATCTAGTATATAGTTGATTCGATTTATAACCGTTTGAAATTCAATATTATCACAATTTTCATTAAAAAAATCTTGATCAAATAAATCTCCTTCATCATTGTAAAACGAATCAATTAAACCGTTACATCCAGCTAAAAACCGCAATGAAATGGTTGTGAAGCCACCTAGAATCAATTGAGTTTCTGGTGAATACTGCTGAATAGCATCATATACAATATTATTGGCTTCGGTAAATTGTTCTTCACTACCTATATACCAAAAATCTGACTGCCATTCATTACCAAACTGAATTTTAGAAATTTGGTTTGGATAGCGTTGCAGGAGTTGTTGGATGTAGTTCTTAAACTCATTGTTATTATTGTAAACACAAGAGTTTTGGTTCTGTAGGTCACTACAGGCCCAATCTGGCCCATTAGATTGAATGGTTAGTAATATATTTATGTTATTTTCAGTAGCCCAATTAATTCTATCATCAAGTGGTTGCCAATTAAAGCTACCTTGAATAGGTTCCCTGAAACTCCAATCTTCTCCAATCCTAATGTGCTTTACATTTAACTCATTAAGTAGAGGATCAGTGAAATTTCTTTGTTCATTATCAGATACTGGTGGAAAAGAGATTCCGAGAGTATAGGTTATGGAACTTGATTCAGAATTATAGTTTGTTTTATCATCAGAACAATTTATTGTAAGAACAGTGATTACAACTAGAAAAGCAATAAATTTTTTCATTTATATAAGCTGTTTTTTTAGATTCCTGATCCTATTCAAAAGCGTAGGATGCGAATAATGCATAAAAACGTAAGCTTTATGAGGCGTTAAGTTACTCAAACTATTTTTAGAGAGCTTTTTTAAAGATGAAATTAACGGCTCGGCTTTATAGGTGTTCTCGGCATAGTCATCAGCTTGGTATTCAAACACTCGTGAGACGTAATTCATTACTAGACCTGTTATTTCAGAAATTGGTGAGTAGAGTAATCCAAAAGCAATTAAGCCTACATGGAAGCTTGACGTTTCAACGCCTATAGCATTAGATAATAATGGATTGGAGATAAATATGGATAAGATGTATAACGTTAATCCAGTGAGTAAGACAGAAGCAATGAGGTTGAAAATAATATGATGTCGCTTGTAATGACCAACTTCATGTGCTAAGACCGCAACAATCTCTTCATCTTCCAAGTCCTTAACTAAAGTATCGTATAATGTTACACGTTTTTCACTCCCAAACCCAGAGAAATAGGCATTGGCTTTAGTGCTTCGTTTAGAACCATCAATAATAAAAATCTTACTTAGACTAAAGCCAACAGATTGCGCATAGTTCGAAATTTTATCCCGTAATTCACCATCTTCTAAAGGTGTTTGCTTATTGAATAATGGTACAATTAATCGTGAATAAAACATATTCATAAATACTGTAAAAACCGTCACTATTCCCCAGGTATAAAGCCAAAATTTATGCGCTGTAAGCTGATAAAACCAAATGATTAATGCAATAATGCTACCACCAATGATAATCATCATTAGCAAGCCTTTTAATTTATCTAGTACAAATGTTTTTCTGGTGGTTTTATTGAATCCAAATTGTTCTTCAATAACAAAGGTTTTATAGTATGCAAAAGGCGTAGTAATAATATCACTGGCAATCATTATAATTCCAAAGAAAAGCAGTCCAATTATTATAGGATTGTCCGAATAACTTCGAGCGATGTTATCGACATGTTCAAAGCCATCTAGGAATAAAAAAGTTAAAGTTAAGACCAATGAGAATAAGGAGGACCAAATGCCAAACTTATAGTTAGTGACTTTGTAGGCCTGGGATTTTTGATATTCTTCAGTATCGTAAACATCATTGAGTTCCTCTGGAATAGGATCGTTAAAATGTTTGGCATTAATAGCGTTAAGGATCTTGTCCTTGATAAAGTTGACGATTATAATACCTATGATGATATAGAATAAAGTTTGGGCTGTCATAATTTAATTTGATGTCATTGCGAGGACTTAGGACGCGGCAATCTTTTAAATTTTAATTCTTTATTAGCAGATTACTACAGCAGACGAAAAAATGTCTGCTTCGTAATGACGTTTCAATTTTTGTTTTCAACTATTTAAAATTCCGTTGTCGTTTAGCTTCAAAAATAAGAATTCCTGCAGCAACAGATACATTCATGGAATCTATTTCGCCTTGCATAGGTATGCTAATATTTTGAGTAGCTGCTTCTCGCCATTCGTTGTTTAAACCAGTAGATTCAGTGCCAACAACAATAGCTGTTGGTAAGGTGTAATCCTGCTCATAATAAGGTTCTGATTCTTGCAAAATCGCTGAGAAAATATTGAAATTATATGTCTGTAAAAAACGAATCGCTTCATTAGAACTAGTCATAGCAATTTGATTTGTAAACACACAACCAACACTAGAACGAATGATATTGGGATTGTATAAATCGGACTTTGGGTTGGCAATAATTACGGCATCCACATGCGCTGCATCAGCAGTTCTCAATAAGGCACCAATATTGCCTGGTTTTTCTGGAGCTTCGGCGACCAATATTAATGGATTTTTGTTTTGAAACGTCAACTCTTCTAGTTGATGCGTTTTTACTTTCACTACGGCAATGACGCCTTCCGTAGTATCACGATGCGCTAATTTTTGGAATACCTCTTTCGAAATTTCAATACTATCAATACCATATTGAGACATGGCTTTGGCTTCACTTTCAGAAAACAAATCAGGCCAAAACAACAAAGTTTTAATCCTATAACCACCTTTAATGGCCAATGAAAGCTCACGCTTGCCTTCAATTAGGAATTGTCCAGTATTTTTGCGTTCGCGAGATTTTTCTTTCAACTGATAAAGCTGTTTTATTAACGGATTATTGATACTACTTATCAGTTTGGTCATTTGATTTTCTATATTTGGCTAGGGCAAATTTAAATATTATGAAACAAAAGCTACTTTTATTTTTTATTGGATTATTCATTACATCTTTTAATTATGCCCAAGTTGCAAATCAACCCAGTGATTTGGAACTTTGTGATGACGAACTAAACGATGGAATCGCTGTCTTCAATTTGGCTGTATTAGATGCTGGGATATTGGGTAATCAAGATCCATCAAATTTTATACTAACGTATTATCAAAGTCAAAGCGATGCTGAAAATGGTGTAAGTCCTGTGCCTTTAATATATACCAATATTACAAATCCGCAAACTATGTTTGTGCGATTAGAAGAAGCTGTAAGCGGAAATTATGATACTACCAGTTTTAATCTATTTGTAAAACCATCACCAAGTTTCAGTATAGATGATATTTCTATTTGTGATGGTAGTTCTTATGTAGTCGATACAGGTTTAGATCCTGCACTACATACTTTTATGTGGTCTACAGGAGAAAGCACTCCAACTATTACAGCCTCTGTAGAAGGACTTTACTGGGTAGCAGTTCAAAATTTAGAGGGTTGTTTTTTAGAAAAAGCCTTTAATGTCACTTTAGATGGAGCCTTAAGTTTTAATCAGCCCAACCCACTTTATAATTGTGATTTGAATGGGAATGGTTTTGCTGAATTCGATTTAGAACAAGCTACTCCGGATATAGTTGGAAGCCAAACGGATTTAGAAGTGACGTACTATGCCACACAGGCTGAAGCCGAAGGAGGGATTACATCGCTTGTTACTGAATTTCCATACATAAATGTAGTTCCTTATAATCAAGTACTTTATTTTAGAGTGGAAAGTATTCAAGGTGGTTGTTTTGCTATTGGTAGCTTAGAATTAGTTGTCTCTAATGTGTCTCCGATACCGTCAATATCAGATTTTGTCGTTTGTGATGAAGACCAGGATGGTTTTGCAGAATTTATGCTACAATCAAAAATTGATGAAGTTTTAGCAAATCAACCCAATTTTAATTTAGAAGTAAGTTTTCATCTGTCTCAATCAGATGCACTTAATCTCATGAATCCATTATCAGATCCTTTTATAAATACTACTAATCCTCAGACAGTTTATGTGGCCGTAACCGATGTTAATGGTTGTGGCACTGAGATTCAAAGTTTTACTCTTCTGGCAGATCAAACATGCCTGCCTTGTCAAACCATAGAGCCATCTATAGATTCTACAACGCCTGAACCCAATATTTCAGGAATTGTTATTGCACAATCTAATGAAGACATAAATTTTACAGGTAGTGCTACTTTTTCGGGGGATGCAAGTGATGCTGTTTATATCTGGTCTTTCGGTGATAATAGTGAAGCTTTGGGAACTTCAGTTAATCACAGTTATGCTCAGGAAGGAAGTTACACAGTAACATTAACTGTTACGGATAGTAGTCCAGAGGCTTGTTCGGAGTCAACAACTATTATGGTTGAAATTTTAGGGCAGAGTATTAGCGTAGACCAAACACAGTTTACAGTTGAGGAATTAGTGCAAAATGTTCTCATTGGCAATGATTGTAGTCAAATATCTAATATCTCCTATTCTACGGGTAGTAGTTTTGATGGCTTTGAACCCAATGGAATAGGCTATTTTACTTATGGTGGAAACGATTTTCCATTTTCCGAGGGTTTATTATTAAGCACAGGAAATGCAGCAGAGGCCGAAGGACCAAATGATGGAGTTATTGCTAGTGATGGAAGCAATATCTGGCCAGGTGATACAGATTTAGATAGTGAATTAGGAATAAACTCTAATAATGCCACGTCAATAGAATTTGATTTTGTACCAGTAGTCAACCAAATTAATTTTGACTTTTTAATGGCTTCAGAAGAATACGATGGTGCTGGCTTTGAATGTTCATTTTCTGATGCATTTGCATTTTTGCTGACCGATGCCATGGGTAACACAACGAATCTAGCTTTAATTCCTGGAACGGATTTACCCATCACAGTAACCAATATTCATAATGCAAGCGATTCTTGTCCTGAGGCTAATTCGCAATATTTTGGTGGTTATACAGCTGACAATTCTCCTCTTATGCGTTATAATGGAAGAACTGTGAGTTTTTCAGCCCAGGCCCAAGTTAATATTGGAGAAACTTATCATATTAAGCTAGTCGTCGCAGATGATGTAGATAGCATTTATGATACTGCGGTATTTTTAAAAGCTGGTAGTTTTGATATTGGTGGTATTTGTGAAGATATAGGCTTAATAAGTTTGAGAGCTTTTAATGATGTTAATACAAATGGTGATTTTGACACTGGAGAGTCTAATTTTACTAACGGTTCCTTCACTTATGAAAAAAATAATGATGGAGTGATTAATGTCGTGAATTCTTCAAGCGGAAGTTTTACTATTGTTAGCACAGATGAAAATGATACGTATGATATTTCATTTTCAGTTAATGATGATTACACCGATTGTTATACTCAAAATGTAACCACTTTTAGTAATGTTAGTGTTCTCTTTGGAGAACTGGCACAAGTTGATTTTCCAATTGAAGATAATCTAGTTTGTGAAGATTTGGCCGTTTATCTCATAAATCCCTTTGCATCACCCAGACCAGGTTTCGAGCATTTAAACACGCTCATTATTGAGAACTTAAGTGGTGCTAACATTGCAACAGGTTCAGTAGAGTTTGTACTTGATGATGATTTGATTATTAACAATACGTTATTAAGTAATACAAACATGAGTATTACAACTACAGCCACAGGTTTTACATTGTATTTTACGGATTTAGGAGCTGGTGAAACTGAGAATGTGGAAATCACGTTGTTGTGTCCAACAACACTGGCTTTAGGAGAAATGGTAACTAATACAGTATCTTATACGACATCTTCGAATGATACAGTTGCGGAAAATAACTTGGCGTCGCTATCAGAGGTGGTTATTGGGTCCTATGATCCTAATGACAAGATGGAATCTCATGGTCCAAATATAGTGTACAACGATTTTATAAGCTCGGATGAGTATTTATATTATACTATTCGTTTTCAGAATGTTGGTACTGCTGAAGCCATATTTATCAGAATTGAGGATGAATTAGATAGTCAACTAGATGAGACAACCTTTCAAATGTTGCGTTCTAGTCACGATTACATGGTAACAAGAACTGGGAGTAGTTTAGAATGGTTTTTCGATGATATTAATCTACCGGCAGAGCAAGACGATGCAGCCGGAAGTAATGGGTTTGTACATTTTAAGATTAAGCCAAAATCAGGTTACACGCTAGGTGATGTTATTCCAAATACGGCTTCAATTTTCTTTGATTTTAATGCGCCAATAATAACCAACACATTTACAACGACTTTTGTTGAAACGCTCTCGGTGAATGATTTTGAAGCAACCGGTTTTATTATGTACCCTAATCCCGCAAGAGATCTGGTGACAATTAAGTTTAATGATAATCTTGTACATAATATAAATTTAGTCGTATACGATATTCAAGGAAAGACTGTAAATATTCCAATGAATTATGGTTCATATGCTGTAGAGCTTAATACGTCTTCTTTACAGACTGGTTTGTATTTTGTGCAACTGGCAGGAAAGAGCATGTCAGAAACTCAAAAATTAATAATAAACTAAAGCATTAGAACATCATAGTATAAAAAGCTTCAGAAATAATCTGAAGCTTTTTTGTAATGAGTTAGGTCGAATTTCGTCAAAATCATCAACTAAAAACCATATCATGAAAAATATATTATTCATATTTCTATTTGCCATTTTTATAATGGGCTGTAAAAATGAACCCAAAACCGAATCCACTCAAATAGATGACATTTCTAATGAGGATATTACAACCAGTATTTATCCGGAATCTATAACCAAAATTTTTGATGCTCATGGTGGTATTGATCAGTGGAACAAGATGAAAACGCTATCATTTACCATGGAAAAGCCAAATGGAAAGGAAGTGACTACAACAAACCTAAAAACAAGAGCCGAATTAATTGATACACCGACATATGCTTTGGGTTTTGATGGAAAGGATCTTTGGGTAAATGAAAAAGATGGAAAAGAATACAAGGGTAAGCCTTGGTTTTACAAAGGTTTAATGATGTACTTTTACGCAATGCCCTTTATTGTTGGAGATGATGGCATTATTTATGAAGATGCAGAACCATTAATTTTTGATGGTAAGACGTATCCTGGTATTTTAATTTCCTATGAAGCTGGAGTAGGGGTTTCTCCAGATGATCAGTATATTATTTATTATGATGCTGAAACCGGACAAATGGAATGGCTGGCTTATACGGTGACATTCGGAAAGGATGGAAAGAGTAAGGAATTCAAATTTATAAGATATAACAATTGGCAAACAGTAAATGGTTTAAGATTACCAAAAAGTGTTGATTGGTATAAGTATGAAAATAACCAGCCTACGGAAAAGCGAAACACGGTAGAGTTTATGGATGTTATAGTTTCTGAAAGTGCGCCAGACAATTCTATGTTTACCTTGCCTGAAGGTGCAAAGGTTATAGAATAAACCTTAGTTTTGTCATTCTGAATTCATTTCAGAATCTATGAAAAAAATGAGAATCTGAAACACACTTCGACATGCTTAGTGTAAAAGTTCAGATTGATAAATAAGTAAAAAAGCGAGCCAAACGGCTCGCTTTTTTATTCAACAAAATTTCTTTTCTTTAAAAGTTTAACATGAGTGCCAAATATGTGGCTGTGCTTAACTTTGACCAGAGTTTCATATTTACGCCTTTTTGTATCCATAACAATGATTTTTCTTATGAATAATTCTTCTTGCGCAATAGCATTTTGACTGTGAGTTTTTCCTTGATAATCGCCTTTAATAGGTAAGTCAATTTTACAAACTTCAAAACCTTTTTTTTCAAAAAATTTACATACATAATAATAAAGCGCATCACTTTTACACAATTTCCATTTTATATTACTCTTTTCTAATTTGAAAAAGTAAATTCCGACTAAAATAAATATTGAAGCAATAATTATGTATTCAATATTTTCCATAACATACAAATTAAAAAAAGCGAGCCATGCAGCTCGCTTTTTTATTAATCTTGTTGATTGCTATACTTCTCAGAATACCGCTTCCAAAGTTCGGTTTGATGAGTTTCTAAACTCAAATCCCTGCCATCAATAAACGCTTTTGATACAAGGTTCGTGCGCATATCCAAGGCGTCCCCTTCACTAATAAAGAGTGTAGCACTTTTACCAACTTCCAAAGTGCCATACATAGTATCAATACCCATGATTTTTGCAGCATTTTGGGTAATCAGTTGCAAAGCTTGTGCTTTGGTTAAGCCATAAGCTACTGTAGTACCGGCATAAAAAGGTAGGTTACGTGAATTCATACGTTCCATTTGTCCACTTGGTTCTAGAGATACTAAAACGCCTGCATCTACTAATGCCTTGGCCTGCTTAAAGGTGTAATCGTAATCATGATCTTCTAATTCTGGTCTTGTATGTACACGCTGTAACATTACGGATACGTTGTTTTGCTTTAGGAAGTTCGCCACCTTACTAGCCTGGTAACCACCAACTATAGTAATATTAGAAATACCTTGGGATTTGGCAAAGTTTACGGCATCGGTAATGCCTTTTTCATCATCAGCATTAATGAAAATACGCTTTGATCCATCAAACAAACCAGACATGGCTTCATAAGGTAAATGGTGTTCATTTTTGTCGCCTTTATTGTGGCTCTTAGCATTATTAAAATAGTCCGTTAATTCTTTGACTTGTTTTGCATAGTTTTTATTCGGCTTTAATCCTGGGTCTTCTCCAAGCCACCAACGTCCTCTACTAAAGCTGCTAGGCCAATTGATATGCATACCATTGTCTGTTTTTATGACTGCATCTTCCCAGTTCCAAGCATCGTACTGCACCACGGAAGATGTTCCAGAAATACGCCCACCTCTTGGTACAACCTGACCAAGTAATACACCATTGGGGCGCATAGATTCTACCACTTTGGATTCGGCATTATAGGCGATGATACTTCTAATATGTGGATTAAAAGTTCCCATTTCAGAAAGGTCGCTAGATGCTTTTACGGCATCCACCTCGACTAAACCTAATGTTCCATTAGAAACAATAAAACCGGGGTAGACATGCTTTCCTTTGGCATCTATAATGTCCATAGCTTCTCTAGTAATTGAAGTAGAGGCTTCTGGTCCAATACTCTTAATTTTACCGTCACCAAAAACGACAATGCCGTTTTCAATAACATTGCCATTACCTAAATGCAAAGTTGCGCCAACAATGGCGACATCTTTGGTTTGTTTGGTTGCAGGTGTTTGCTGTGCAATACATAACGAGACGCACAACATAACCAATATGATATTTATTTTATTTAATGCTTTCATGTTTAAGTTTTTTAGTTGTGTTTATCCATTGAGTCGCAATGCAACAATTCTTTTTCTTTCTTCTTTACAGGCTGCGTTTTTAAACCTTTATTCTTGTCTTGAAGCATTAGGTTTATCAATTCACTTTTCTCCTTTTTAATGGCTTCACGCATTTGTTTGTCGCGCTCTATATCAAAATAAGTCACACCTTCTATAATTGTTTTTTCAGCTTTAGCGTAAACCGAGAGCGGATGGTCAGACCATAAAACGACATCGGCATCTTTTCCAACTTTAAGACTACCAACACGGTCATCTAAATGTAAAAGTTTTGCTGGATTTAGTGTAACGAACTTTAGTGCGTCTTCTTCACTAATACCTCCATATTTCACTGATTTTGCAGCTTCTTGGTTTAGACGACGCGACATTTCAGCATCATCACTATTAATGGCAGTGACGACGCCTGCGTTGTGCATGATTGCTGCGTTATAAGGAATAGCGTCGTTGACCTCATATTTGTAAGCCCACCAATCGCTAAATGTTGAGCCACCTACGCCATGATCTTTCATTTTGTCTGCAACTTTATAACCTTCAAGAATATGTGTGAATGTATTAATATTAAAGTCGAATTGTTCGGCAACTTTCATCAACATATTTATTTCACTTTGCACATAAGAGTGACATGAGATAAAACGTTCTTTGTTTAGTATTTCTGCCAAGACTTCCATTTCGGCATCCTTTCGGTAAGGCTTTCCACTTTTCTTAGCCTTATCATAGGCCTTAGCTCTTGTGAAATAGTCCACAAATACTTGCTCAACACCCATACGGGATTGAGGAAAACGTTCGTTTCGGCTAGATCGGGATTGTTTAACGTTTTCACCCAAGGCGAATTTGATAAACTTAGGCGAATTGTCATAAACCAAATCTTTGGAGGCCTCGCCCCATTTTAGTTTAATGATTGCAGAGCGGCCACCAATTGGGTTTGCCGAACCATGTAAAATCTGAATAGAGGTTACACCTCCTGCTAAATTTCGATACAGATCAATATCCTCATCGTCCAAAACGTCTTCAATGGTTACTTCTGCTGATGAATTCTGACCACCTTCGTTAATCGAAGCGGCTCCAATATGTGAGTGCTCATCAATAATACCTGCTGTAATGTGTTTTCCTGAGGCATCAATAATTTTAGCACTTTTATCAGACAAGTCTTTTCCTATTTTAGAAATTTTACCATTCTTGATTAATATATCCGTGTTTTCTAAAACACCATCTTTTTCGTTGGTCCAAATGGTTGCATTTTTAAATAATAAGGTTTCAGATTTTGGCTTCTCTTTAAAACCATAAGCCAAATTAGGGTAGGTAATAGGGCTTAAGTATGCGTCTTTGGATTTGTCATCCATTTTCTTTTTGTCCTTATCTTTTTCAGTATCTTCTTTTTTAACCTTATTGGCATAAAAAGAAAGTTCATTACCACCAGGCATTATAGCTTTACCATTTAAACTATTGCCACTTGCAGAATTCGCAGCGACTCTAATAAATTCCTTTTTAGTACTATCTGCAGTTTTATATGTAAAGTTTACCCAATCGTTAGCATAATTAATTTTTGTACCTAAGCTTTTATCGCCACTTTCTAGTGTTGCTTTCGGTTTGCTCGTACTTCCTGAAATGGACAGCTTATAATCATTACCCGCTAATTTAAAATTATAATCACCATCGATATCCTTGACGTTCATGTTTTCAATAACATGCGGATTACCTTGTACCCAATTTTCAAAAAGCTTTGTTTTCTTATCAAAAATATCACCAGATGTGATTAGGAAATTTGCGTAGCTTCCAGATTTTAATGTCCCTAATTCATTAGACTTTCCTAATAATTTTGCAGGAACTGTGGTTAATGCTTCAAGAGCCTTTTGTTTTGAAAGTCCACTTTCAATGGCTTTCATAAGATTGGACTTAAAGGATTTCTTCGACTTTAAGTCGTGAGTCGTTAGCGCAAACTGAATACCGTTTTCTGCCAATAGTCTCGGATTATGAGGTCCTTGGTTCCAAGCACGCATATCACTTAATGACAATGTTGACGCTAAAAATGCATTATCCACGTCATAAGCTAACTTAAAATTGATTGGTAGAATCACTGTGGCATTCGTAGCTTTAACCTCACTAATACGCTCATATTCATCGCCGCCACCTACGATAGTATATTGAATGTTATAAGCATCACCTACCTTATCTGCTCTCATGAGGTTGGCTCTACTTCCAGCTTCAAAAATCTGTAGTAAGTTTTTGTTACCATTTAGAGCCTCTATGGATAAATCTTTAGTGTCTACATTTCCATCTGCATACCATTTGGCATCCTCGTACATTTGTCGAAGTAATGCCATACTGCCCATAATTGATGATGGGTAGGCTTGTCGAGATTTTACACTTTTACTAAAAGACAGATGTTGTGTAGTTTCTCCATCAACAACGCGTAACGAATTATCTGCATCGTTATTGAGTGCAATAAGTGCTCCTGTACCTCTTACAACACCATCTGGCATATGCGTGTTTACAACGCCAAAACCAAGTTTATGTAATTCTGAAGCTGTTTTGTTATCGTACTTAAAACTCGCCATAACGTCTTGTTCTGGCATAATATGGTCGTTCCAATAGAAACCAGTTCTGCTAGCACCATATCTTGGACCATTACCACCGCGTTCCGGTTTTTTAACACCAAAGGTTGTATACAGGTCAATAAACGATGGATAGATGCTCTTTCCTGAGAGGTCAACCGAAGTTGTGTTTTTAGGAATATCTACGGATGTCCCTACAGCAACAACTTTTCCTTTTTGAATGAGAAGTGTTCCATTTTCTATAACTTCTGTTGGAGACACATGGATCGTGGCATTGGTAAATGCCGTGTAATTAGAATTATTTGCTTTAACTCCGGTATTACTAGGAAAGTAATCTTGGGCAAATAATGAAAAACTGCACATGAAAATGAGCAGTAGCTGAAAACGTTTAATCATATTTTTGGTTAGTTAAATTTGAATTCTAAATATAAGGATTAAAGCCTAAACGTATAAAGGATTGAATGTTTTTAACTTTTACAAAGCTTTGTGGCCATAGTAGTTGACCAGCAGCGCCACAACATAGCTATAGCTCTTCATTCCAGCGGATTGATTATTAGCTTTAAGGAAGTTGTCAAATGTCTTTTCAAAAACTGGTTCTATTGGGGTTTCGTAAGATTTCCAGAACGATTGAACCTCTTGGTAATTCTTTAAAATTCCCTTATTCACAGTTTCGAGAATGGTAGGGTAGGCTTCAGCATCTCTTTTGTAAATTTCGACAAGACAATAGCGCAGGGCAAATGTATAACCTGAATATTTGAAATAAATGTCATCATTATTGATAGCTGCTAAACTTCCTATGAAATTCGCTTCGTTCTCAGCAGCATAACCCAATTGATGGGCGGCTTCGTGACAAGCCGTAGTTGGAAATTTGTAGGTTGGAATTAATCCGTTTACCTGCCCTTCGTTTGTAAAAGGGTTGAGGTAACCTGAAAAGCCCATATATGTCAAAGCGGTACTGTAGATTGATTTTTTGATACTTTTTGGTTGATAATCTAGGTGAGGATATTTCCCTGAAAGTTTAGCATAACCATTTTGGATTTTATCAAAAACCTCACTTTTGGTAAAAGGCATATCAACTTTTGTAGAGTCGTTCAGTGCAATTTGATCATGAATGCTGTTTGACTTTTCTATAAGTCGCTTTGTAAAATCCAATAGTTGTTCGGTAGTATATTCTGCTTCAACGTTTAAGGATTTTGATAGCGGTTGTCTGTAATAATTATAAGCCCAAAGCATATGAAATGCAAAATAAGCCAATGACACCACAGCTCCAATATCCAATATCCAATTGAAAGTGTCCTTTATAATACGTTTTCTGTTCAATATTAACCATCGAATTAGATATACACTCGCCAAAGTATAGAACAGGTCTCCTATAGAAAAGGGTATCCAGCCAAAGGCATAATGCATTAACTTGGAAATGAAAACATATAGACCATTACTGTAAAATTTTTCAACAAATTGTGGGAAATGCTTTAGAACTTGAATGATAAGAACCTGAACAATCAGAAAGAGTGTAATGATGAGTTTTTTATTCTTCGGCATAAATCAAAAATAGGAAAAACTTGTAATTAAATAGAGTTTGGATCACTTTGCTTATAGATTCTGAAACATACTTCGACAAGGTCAGTGTAAAAGTTTAGAATGACAAGGATAAAGGGAAGCTATTTCGTAATTTTGCATACTGATTAAAATCAAATACTAATCTAAAAGATACCCACTTTCGTGGGCAATTATTATGAGTCAAGATATAAGAAGCCTAGAGCCCAAAGCCCTTTGGAATAAATTTGCAGATTTAAATGCTGTGCCACGACCTTCAAAAAAAGAAGAACGTGTTATACAATTCATGAAAGATTTTGGTCATAACCTAGGTTTGGAAACCATTGAAGATGAGGTTGGTAATGTTATCATTAGAAAGCCTGCAACCAAAGGAATGGAAGGCAGAAAACCCATCGTTATGCAGTCACACTTAGACATGGTACATCAAAAAAATAATGATACTGACTTCGACTTTGATACCCAAGGTATTGAGATGTATATAGAAGGCGATTGGGTAAAAGCCAAAGGAACTACGCTTGGAGCCGATAATGGTTTAGGTGTTGCGACGATTATGGCCATCTTAGAGAGCGACACTATAGTACATCCAGATTTAGAAGCCCTTTTTACTATAGATGAAGAGACTGGTATGACCGGTGCTATGGGTTTAAAAGGTGGCTTATTAAAAGGGGATATATTGTTGAATCTTGACACTGAAGAAGACGATGAGATTGGTGTAGGTTGCGCTGGTGGCATTGATATTACGGCGACAGGGACTTATAGTGAAGAGCGTGTGACAAAAGACGATCACAAGGCTTATAAAATTGAAGTGAAAGGTCTGCAGGGCGGACATTCAGGAATGCAAATTCATGAGGGATTAGGCAACGCCAATAAAATCATGAATCGTTTGTTATATGCTGTTGTTGAGGATGTGAAAATCGCTGAAATTGATGGTGGAAGTCTACGAAATGCTATTCCAAGAGAGAGTGTTGCCATTGTAGCATTTGAAGCAGATAAAGAAGATATACTTAAAAGCTTATTAAAGGTACTATCTGAAACCATTAAGAAAGAATTGAAAACCATGGAGCCTGACTTGCAAATCGTTATTTCAGAATGCGATGTGCTAGAACAGGCGATGCCATTTGGCGCCCAAGAGCAATTAGTAAATGCCGTATATGCGGCACATAATGGTGTATATCGTATGAGTGCAGATATACCTGAACTCGTGGAAACGTCTAATAATATAGCGCGAGTTATTGTTAAGGATGGCCACTTAAAAGTTGGATGCCTTACACGCTCTTCTGTGGAGTCTTCTAAAATGGACTTGGCGAATGCCTTACGCGCTACTTTTGAATTGGCTGGTTGTGATGTCGAATTTTCGGGTGAGTATCCTGGTTGGCAGCCCAATATGGGTTCTGATATTTTGAAAGTGATGGTGCCAATTTATGAGCGTTTAAACAACGGCGAAAAACCTCATGTAGCAGCTTGCCATGCAGGATTAGAATGTGGTATTCTTGGACAGAATTATCCCGATATGGATATGATTAGTTTTGGGCCAAACATTAAAGGTGCGCACTCACCAGATGAGCGTGCACAGATTTCTTCGGCACAGAAGTATTGGGCATTTGTTCTGGAGATATTGAAAGAGATTCCGAAGAAGAATTAATACCATATTTTGTCATTCTGAACGAGTTTCAGAATCTTAAATACTATTTGAATAGGTGCTGAAACACCCTCCGACAAGCTCAGTGTAAAAATTCAGCATGACATATCTGTAATAAGTGTAAACAAAAAAAGACAGCAAAGTTGCTGTCTTTTTTTGTTTTATTAAGCGTCTATTACTCTGCAATACTTGTCAATTCGATATCAAAAACCAGGTTGGTTTTTGGTGGAATCACAGGTGCTCTTCCAGCATCGCCATAACCTAAATAATAAGGGATAAACACTCTGGCTTTGTCACCAATTTTCATGTTTAGCATGGCTTCTCTAAAACCTGCCACTAGCGTAGCACTTTCATTATATGGCATGCTAAAAGGTGCATAATAACCAGCCTTATCTTGCTGTTCGTCATATTTGCCATTCTTTTCTGCAACGTCTTTCCAAGTGGTCCAAAATAAGGTCCCATCTTCAAAATAACCAGCACAATCTACATTGACTTTTTGTGCAGAGGTTGGTTTAATACCATTGCTTTCGTTCGTAAAAATCATGGCCATACCAGTCGGTGAGTCAATACGGCGACCATCTAATTCCTCATTCTTTTTCAACCATTCTGCTTTTGCTTGCCTTGCCAATTCTTTTGACTTTTCATTGGCTTCTTCTCTTTCTTTCTTGAAGTTTTCTTCAACTTTCGGCATGTCTTCCGCAAACACTTTTGGTGCATCAAAGAACTTAGCATCTTTACCTTTTCTTATGATGTTCACTTTAGTGATCACTACATCCTCAACAGGTTTATTTCTTGCAGCAACCTTAACATTAGAGATAGAATCTTGCACTTCAAGACCTTTTACCAATTCACCAAAAACAGAATGACAACTCACACCCCTTTGGTCACAAGGCTTTAAATTTCCTTGATCATCATAGAAATTTCCTCTAGGATAAGGTGCTTCAGTAATAAAAAACTGGCTTCCGTTAGTATTGATGCCGCCACCATTGGCCATGGATAAAATTCCAGGCTTATCATGCTTTAGGTCTGCACTGTAATCTGCCGCAAATCTGTAACCAGGAGTTCCACTACCACTAGCCGTTGGATCTCCGCCTTGTATCATAAATTTATCCATAACTCTATGGAAAGTAATACTATCATAGAATGGTTTTCCTTCATACTTTTCTTCTACCATAGGATGTTCACCTTCTGCCAAAGCTACGAAGTTGGCAACGGTTACAGGGACTTTATCATAATGCAGTTTGGCAATCATAGTACCTTTTGTAGTTATGATTTCTGCATAGAGACCGTCTTCTAATTCAGGATAACGTGCTTGGCAAGAGGTACTTGCCAATACGAGTAATACAACTAATGCTGTAAGTGCTTTTTTAATCATTTTCTTGGGTTATAGTATTTAATGTTACTTCGCAAATTAATGGAATATTCGTTCCTATTTTGTCTTCGTCACCATAGTAGCCATATGCTTTTTGTGACGGAAAAATAAAGGTGACACGTTCTTCAGGTTTCATGAGTTTGAGACCTTCACGCAGACCTGTGAATAATTCCTGCTTATCCATGATATAGGTTCTGTTGGCATTACCGTAAATCTCGGTACCGTTAATGTCAGAAACATTATAATCGAAATCCACTAGATCACCAAACTGGGGTTGTAAAGTATCATTCTCTATCTTGGTATTGTAGTAGTACCAAAATCCACTTTCTGAAGCGATATAATCCTTATCTGGATTGTTCTTGATAATCTCTTGGATAAGGCTTTTCTCTTTTTCGTTGAGCTTTATGTTACGTTCGGCAGATTCTTTTAAGAATGAACCAGATTGAACGGACTCTGGTAGTCGCGCTTCGGGCGATTTACAGCCGAAACATAAGAATAATACAACGATTATGGTATGTAGGTTTTTCATACTTAATGTTTTAATGCTCCTTAAGAGCTTGGGACAATTCCTCTTTATATTGGGGTAATATACTAATAAATTTATCAATCGTTGCTTCTAAGCTATCTTCGCTGCGTCCTCCAGCGGCATTATCATGGCCTCCACCGTTAAAATGACTTCTAGAAAACTGATTAACCGAAAACGATCCTTTACTGCGGAACGATATCTTAATAATGTTCTCCTGCTTATTTTCCGTAAACATTGCGGCAAAAATAATACCCTTTAATGACAGTCCATAATTCACGAAACCTTCTGTATCGCCTTTTTTAAAGTTGAATTCATCCAGCTCCGCTTGCGATAAGGTGATATAAGCTGTTCCTAATTCTGGTATCACTTTTAGGTTTTGCATGGCTCGCCCCAATAATTGTAAACGACTATAACTGTTGGTGTCGAATACGTTATTATGGATTTGTGCATTATTGGCACCTTTGGCAATTAAATGACTAATGACTTCGTGTGTTCTGCTTGTGGTTGATGGAAATCGAAACGAACCCGTATCTGTCATAATACCAACATAGAGACAAGTCGCCATGTTTGATGTTATTTCGTTCGCATCACCCAACATGTCAATAAAGTTATAGACCATTTCGCAGGTTGATGACATGCGCACATCCGAATAGGTGTACTTGGCATAATCGTCAGGTTGTTGGTGATGATCTATCATGATTTTTGTGCAATCAGATTGCTCTAGTGACTTTGCCATGTCACCTGCACGATGAAAGGCATTAAAATCCAAAGTAAAGATAAGATCGGCTGTATCAATTAAAGCCTGACTTTCTTCTGCTTGATTTTCGAAGATGACCACGGAATCGTCACCTGGTAACCATTTTAGGAAATCAGGATAATCGTTAGGTGCAATGACAGTAGCATCATGACCATAAGCCTTTAAATAATGATATAAGCCCAAAGTAGAACCCATGGCATCACCATCTGGATTTTTATGTGGTACAATCACAATGCTTTGCGGTCGGCGCAATAGGTCTTTGATCTCTGGAATCTGTGCTTTAATCATAAGCAGCGAATTTACAATTTTTAGGTGTTTTGAAAACCATTTTAATATGAAATTAAGATTCGATGTTGTTAAGAGTGATTATAATACAGAGGTTCTCGATACAAAATTGCAGAAAAAGCAATTTTACTTCAACTGACAACATGGGTTTGATTAGAATGATGATTCTATTTTTAATACTATAATGTCACTTCGAGTGATTCTGAAGGATGAGGAATTGTATCGAGAAGTATTTGGAACTAGAAACCTGTTCTCGATACAAATTTTATCTGCTGTCGCATCTAAAATTCACTCGAACTGACAGAAGAACTATTTTTTCACTTTGATTTTTTATTATTACCTATTTGTCACTTCGAGTGATTCTGAAGGATGAAGAATTGTATCGAGAAGTATTTGGAACAAACCTGTTCTCAATACAAATTTTATCTGCTCTCGCATCTAAAATTCACTCGAACTCACATCGAGGTTTAGATTAGCTTTCAGAATTAAGCACTTGTCGCTTCGAGAGTGCTTCGACAAGCTCAGCATTACACCTTAGCGACCGCTTGGAGAGTGCTTGAACAGACGTCTATATTGTAACATTAATTTAATAAAGCCTTGTCTTGATAAATTAAAGAAATGCATTACTTTTGCATCCACATTCGCAGAAGCGTTTTTTGCGAAGGCGAACAAAATTAAAAAATTATACATGGCAACTAACAGAACATTTACAATGTTAAAGCCAGATGCTGTTGAAAAAGGACACATTGGCGCAATATTAGAAAAGATTACAGCTTCAGGATTTAGAATCGTAGCAATGAAGTTAACCCAAATGACGACGGCTGATGCTGAAGAGTTTTATGGTATCCATAAAGAGCGTCCATTTTTTGGTGAATTGGTAGAATATATGACTCGTGGCCCAATCGTTGCAGCCATCTTAGAGAAAGATAATGCTGTTGAAGATTTTAGAACCTTAATTGGTGCGACTAATCCGGCGGATGCAGCAGAAGGAACGATCCGTAAATTATATGCAGCTTCTATTGGCGAAAATGCAGTACACGGAAGTGACAGCGATGACAACGCAGCTATTGAAGGAGCGTTTCATTTCTCTGGTAGAGAGATGTTTTAATAACATACCTCTATATAATATTGAAAAGACCATCTGTTAGGATGGTTTTTTTTTGTTTAAGTTTTGAAAACTTAGGGCTAAAAACACAAACCATAGTGACCATCCTAGATATAGAATTCTTTGAATAATACCCATGTAATTGAAAACGAACTCTGGATCTACTGATCTTATTGCTATTAAACAAATTGAAACTATGGTTAAAAAAATACTCAATAAGGCTAAACGTCTTATTCCATAAATTTGAGATTTTCTCCAAAGAAAAATAGCAGTTATTGGACTTAAGGCGCTAAGAATAATAATATTTGTAAACAGTGAGTAGAGTTCATTTGGAAAGGGAAATAATGAAGCTCCTATCATTGCTATAGGGACAAATAATAACAACATAGCAGGTATTACATTTATCTGATGTCGCTTACAGTTCTTGTAGATTATTAAAAAGAAAAGTATAGAAAGCAAAGCCGTTGTAAATTGTATGCTTGCCATAAAAGTTCCAGAACTGCTGTAGAATGCGTCTAATGCTGTTATAGGTTCAGAAAGGTAATTGTAATTCTCACGTAATAGCCCCGAAATAAATGATCCGATCCAAAAAATAAGCGGAGTTATGAAGCCTAAATAGATTAGATTTCTGGAGGTCAATACTTTGCTAAATCTGAACCTTAAAATAGAATAACATAAAAGACCAATAATTAGGATTACCAGCCCTTGTACATTTCTATTCATAGATACTGCAAAAGGTTTGTTATGATATATCTTTAGAACATTATCAAGTATTTCTTCTTTTCTAATGACGATGCCGTTTGTTGCATAAGCTATAGTTAGCTCCTCTTTTGGGTAATAGAAAAGACTCGACTCAGAGATCCAACCACCAGTATGCCCAAAGCCCTCACTATCTAAAAACTGTGTTTTCATAATACCTAGTCTATAAGAGTCATTGCCCTCAAGCATATTAGAAAGACCTTGTTCTGAAATTAACTTGCCATCAAATAAGGCTTCAATAAATAGTGCCATGTCTTCCATAGTGGCTACAATGCCTCCATCAGCTGTTTCTATATGATTGTTATAATCTGCTTCGCCATCAACGGGTATCCAACTACCATTAAAATTATAGGTATTTGCTATGTTTTTTAAGTTTTTTACGGTTTGCGTTCCGAAGTAGGTGTTTCTAAGTTTAAGCTTCGATAAGATTCTGTTACTCAAAGCTGTTTCAAAATTCACACTATCTAGGGTTTCAATAATGTACCCTAAAAATAAGTAATTGGAATTACTGTATCTGAAGTTTTCTCCAGGTTTAAAATTAGGTGTAAATGTTCCTATAAGTTCAGCGATACTGTCTTTACTCTGAATATCTCTAAGTTTAATGTCTTTTTCAATATCATTGACATAATCAAAAATCCCGCTTCTATGGCAGAGCATTTGCCTAATGGTTATTTTTTTTGAATTTGGTATTTGAGGATAGAACGTATTTAATGTCGTATCTAATGATAGTTTCCCTTCTTCTATAAGTTGAAAGATCATTACAGCCGTATACGTCTTTGTAATAGACCATATCTTATAGTGCGTTGCCGTAGTAGATTTTTCTTTGTCGTTACCATTAATGGTTTTATAGCCTATAGCATTGGAGTATAGTATTTTCCCATTTTTTGAAATAGCAATACTGCCCATGGCTTCATTACGATGTTCTAGGGAAGAAAAGTAACTGTCTAGTTGCTCTGTATTTATGTTTTGGGCGTAAGTATAACTAGATATTAGTGCTATAAAGACAAATAAATATTTCATATTCTAAGTGGTTTTGAATAAGCTCAAAAGTATTTGAATATGAAACTTGATATCATAAAAGTCAGCTGTCAATAACCCGACATTTACCTGACAAAGGTTATGTTATATAAGGTCTGGGAAGATTTTTAAAATCTTTCTATTGCGATCTAAATCTCTTGAAGTCTTGATCACTATTAAAATAGAAACAAGAGTGTACATAAAATAAATGATGGGTACAGGTTTAGGGATCGCGCCATTACCTCTTCCCATAAGTAAAAAGATTGAGACTGATAAAAAAACGAGGAAAAATGTGCTTAGTATTTGAATGCTAATTATTCTTTTACCAATAGTTTTTACATAATCGTTTTTTATGTTGAAAAAATAAACTAGTGTTGGAAGAATTAAATTTCCAAAAGGTAGCATTAGAACACTTAGAATACTAAAATTCATAAGTTTTACTTTATGCAAATCATCATAAGGTTCTTGAATCTCAGATTGCGATATTACAATGTCTGAACTTTTAACCTCTAATGCTTTGGCCAATGTTTTTATGGTATGAGCACTTCCAGGTGTTAAACCCTTTTCGAGGCGTTGTATGGTTCTCACCGATATACCTGAATGCTCAGACAACTCCTCTTGGGTTAAGTTTTTTGCTTTCCTATGTGCTTTTAGGCTGTTTGGCACTGCGATATTTTTAGTTATATGGTTAATAGATGCAAAATGTGCTATGACATATATATGACTTACAAATCCATACCATTCAAATATAAATAAAAAGCACTAATGCTAAACTTGATTGTTACTCTGGTAGAGAGATGTTTTAAGGCAAACACATTTTATAATATTGAAAAAGACCATCCTAAAAGATGGTCTTTTTTTGTGTATTACATTTTTTGCACCGATATATTGGCCGTGGCTAATTACTTTGTTTAATTTATCCAAGTGGTAAATAACATACTTAGCATGAGGTTATTAATATTTTTTTTTAAATTGTTAGAATTTTCCATAAATTCTAAGTTTTAACTATATGAAAGAAGTAAATAAACAGTTAATACCAATTGCATGTACCTTATTAACAATTCTACCAGTTATTTATTTTGCAAAAAATAATTCAGATACAGATCCAAACTATGCATATCTTTTAAACGCCTATTTAATTGTTATTATTTCAATAGTAATAATGCTTTTT
The DNA here is from genome assembly GCF_014243395.1 of Winogradskyella flava. GTDB lineage: Bacteria > Bacteroidota > Bacteroidia > Flavobacteriales > Flavobacteriaceae > Winogradskyella > Winogradskyella flava. The sequence continues at coordinate 218,736 of NZ_JACLCP010000003.1, forward strand.
ATAGCCGCCTTTTTTGGAGATTTAATTCTAGCACTATTTAGAAAACAGTTGGATAATTATACAAATTTCATTTATCAGAGATATAAGACAGCTATCGAATATATTGATGTTAACGGAAAAACTGTTTCGCTTAATACTACCATTTACATAACTAATCTCAATTTTTTCTCAAAGAAAAAAACAACATCTAATGAACTCGTCACTGATGGATACGGAAAAATTGAACCAGAATCTGGCACTGGAATTAATACTAGATTAGTAAGGAAAAAGGATTTTGAACTCAGTTATGAAACAAATATATCAAAGAAGAACACCATAAAGAATGAGCATTACACGACATTCGGTGCTAAGTATTTAGATACTTTTTGTAAAGAAGGAAGTAATTTTTGGCAAATTCAACCAAAGCACTATTGTAAATTCTATGAATTTATATTGATATATCCTGATTCAAGTAAAGAGATTGAGCTAAACTTTAGAATAGGCGATCGATGTAAAGATGGTACTTGTGAGAATTGGAGAATAGATAGTGAGACCGATTACACCACTTACACTAGATTTGGTAAAAAAATTGCAAAAGTTTTGTTTTACAATATTTCAAACTCAGAGGTTCGATATATTTCTTGGAACTTCTTTTAATTGCTACCTGGCATATATTGTTATGTTACGTTTTAATTTATATTAATAATGTCAAATATCAAGCCAAAAGCCAAATAATGACATTTAGTCTAAAGCTTATAGACAAAGATATAGGTTTTTTTTAAATATTCGATTAAAAGTTATTTTTATCGATGAAAAACGCTTTAAAACACAATTATACTCTTAGATTTAATGGCTAACGCTCACTATTGCTGAATTGAAAATCCACTAGGATTTTCAAAAGTAGGCGAGAACAGGCAATTACTTATAGCCATCCTAAGTTTGTTTTCTATTAAATTTCTAACAAGTTATATTCAGTTTTCTCTTTCTGAGAAACTGTACTTATTATCGTCGTTTTAGTCATAGTAACATCTCTAAGCTCTCCAATATGAAATTCTTTAAGAATTTCCGTAAATGAACTTTCATATCTTACTGAAAAAATTTGACCTGTTTCAATATCTCTAATTTCAATTTTGTTTTTCAAACTCAATGTGATTAGTTCGGCTTGGAAGTTTAAAACTTCTGGCTCAGATACTTCTATACTTTTAAAAGTATTCGAGAACATTAAAATTTTGTCTTTATCTCCAATCCATTCTCTCGCCTCGTAATCTGGACTTTCCCAAGTCAGTTCAATTTCTAATTCATCTTTCACTAATTCGTCAAGAAATTTTGAAAAATATTTCGAGTTCTTAACACCAACTTTCTCGATGTTCTCCATCAACTCTATTTCATTATTCGAAGAAAACAACTCGAATGTGTTCTCTAATGAATTTTGAATTAGACTTTTACCAAAAATATCAGGACTTGTTTTGGCAGAAATATAGAATATTGTAGAACCACTTGCCATTCCCTCAAGTCTTATATCAAGACTATTTTTTAAAATACTCTCAATTTTTTTGCCTCCTTTTTTTCCGTATTGAAGGAATTGAGAAGTTTTGTATAGTGCATTCGAAAAGGAATTGGTAATTCCTCCAACCGATTCTAATGGGAACGTTCCAAACCTAGCAATATTTCCTCTAAGTCTAAGAGCTATTATTTCTTTGTTTCTTTTAAGGTTGGCATCGTGTAATGATTTTTGAAGATTACTTATTTCTGATTTGTAATTTTCAATCTGTAACTTCAAAGCAAAGTCGTCTGGATTTCTTTTTAGCAGAGGCAAAAGTTCTTCAATCTGCGATTGAAGATATTCTATACTTTTATTTAACCTGCTAATTGACTCCATATTCAAATCTAGCTATTCCTTTCGGTACTTCGTTTCTTGTAAATCCAAACCAACCTCTCCAATAACTTCGGTTCTTTGCATCGTCGTTTGGACACAGCAAGATATCTAAATCATATCTTATTTTGGTCGTAGCTCGATGAAAAAGACTATTTATTATTTTCTTATCATCTATACTTAGTGCATTCATCTGATTTTTATCGTAAACTATCAGTAAATCAATATCGTCAGGTTCATCTTTTAAGGTTAAAAAAGACCCATCTAGCCATACTTCAAATTTTGCATTTACTTTTGATAATTCAGTCAAAAAAATTCTCAATTGACTAACCAAATGACTTCTTCTTGCATTGTTTGAGAAATTATCAACGAACAGATTGTCTAAATTATCTAATTCAATGTCGTGAAATCCTGCTGGTAAAAGTGGGGCGTATTCTGGTTTAGTCATTCGTTTGTTTTACTTACTGCCAATGGTCTTAGCTATGAGTAGTTGCCTGGTTTAGCAATTAAATTTGCAAGTACACGCCAAGCTGAAAATATATGAGTATTTTCGAGTTTACATGAAATTAGCTCTTTATCATTTTAGTTTGTTAGCGTTAATTCATTTTAAATTTTGAATCTTGGAGTTTATTTCTTCTATTATGTGATATTTTTTATCGATCTCTGGAGGGAGATATTTTTTTGCTTGTTTAACTAACCTTTTTACTAATTCACCAATTAAATTTATACTATGTTTTTCTTCTTTTCTTAAAAACACAAATAGTAAAGCATACAAAAAATAGATGATATTCCTTTTAGGATCTTTGATACTACTTGCTATTGCACTATTTAAGTTTTCATAAGAGAAGTAAAATCTATTATAGTTATAAAATAGATTTTCATACTTTGGCGTTTCAATAATTTGTAGAAGATCAAATAAATTGTCATCTGGCTCTGAATCAAATTTAAACTCAAAGTTTTTTGTAGTAATTATCACTGAGATTGGAAGTTTATCATTATCATTTCTTATTTCTTTGAAAATATTTTTTTTGTTAAGATTCGCTATAGTATTAATTGTTTGTATAGAATTAATCCTATTCTCTAATTCAGAATACTCTTTTGTTTGGTCAAAAAAATCAAATGTGTATTTCTCATAATCTCTAATTTTCCTTTGACTTCGTAATTTATTGCAAAATTCTATAGAGTTATTTTTGTTTAATACTTTATTGATTTCAAACTTTTCATTTTTAATAAGATTTAAATAGTAAGTTTGGTCCTCAGAAATATCAAGAATTCGTTTTGATTCAAAATAAATTGTTTCTTCCAGATTGTCATGAAGATAATTCTTATATTCACTCAGTATTTCACTATAAATAAACTTTGCCATTTTATATTGCTTTTTCAACTTTTTCTCTGAAATTCTCTGGTAAACTCTCATTTAAACTGGAGCAAACAGTATTCCATAAACAATAAGGGTCGTTTTTATCTAAAATTTCTTCTTTTCTAAGTTCTTGGAACGATATTGATTCAAGATCTAAATTTGGAAAAAAACATAGCTCTAGATGGTCTCCTGGACTTAATCCATATTGATTACGCACATATTTATTTTTATAATCATGTTTATGAATTAGTTTTTGATAGCTGATGCCTTCTTGAAAAGCAGCAATTATTGCTTTTAATTTCTTAGATTTTTTTAACATTAAATATAGTGCAACACTATCTAGATTCTCATTATTCGAAATTGAACCTATCTTTTCTTTATATAGTAAATGAGCTTGGTTTAATAATTTTTGTCCATCAGAAGTTAATAGATTTAGATGACTTTTTTTATCTTGATCTATTGAGTATTCAACACAAATTACAATTGGTTTTGAATTATCTTTCGTTGCTGCAACGTGGGAATACCATAAGGCTATATATGGATTCTCACAAACAAAATATACTCCTTTAGTAATCCAATAGTTTCCTATTTCTTTTACATCTGATGGTTTAAATTTTTTTTCCGATTTAATTTCTCTCCAAGCTTTCTCGGAAGTCCCATGGTAATATTTTATTTTGTCACTGAACATTCTTGAATAATTAATGCTAGCTGAGGGCTAAAAATAAACCTTTAACCAAACTACGTTTATAGGCTCAAATATAGACTTAAAACATACAACTTTATATACGTAACCTTACGTATTTTTAAGAAATTTATTCGGTTTTCCGTTTGGCTACAAAGGTTCCATTGGGCTGTATAAACTTTACCTCATTAATGGCGCCATCAGTTTCCAAAAACTCTACCTTAAAGCCCTCTAGGACCTTAAAATTAAATTTATGTTCTGCCGTTGGAATGAGCTCATATTCGGGTTGTCCTGGCACAAAGACATAGAGCACATTCTCGTCTTTGATATAGGCTTTAATTTCGGTACCCATTAAATCGTATTTACCCACATAGCGCTCCATGGTTTCAGGATCGACATCAATGGTGTTTGGTGTGCGCTTAAAGGCTATAGGATCAGTCATGGGTTCTATTTCGGCCTTGAGGTAATCAATATCTCCAGCTACATTGGTAGTGAAAGTCACTTTTAAGGATTTGCCAATGCCCGTAGTATCGACTTTGCCCTCTTTAAAGTCAATCAGCTCAAAGGTATCGTAATGAAAGTGATGCAGGTATTGTCGGTTATTGTCCAGTTCGGCATACAAGGTGTCGTTCTCCACAACGACTTCAAACTTGCCATAACCTTTATGTTCATAAGCACCTGTATAGTCTATTTTGGTATGTGATGGTCTAGTATTCTTTACGTTAGAGATATCGTTGGTGTCTTTAGCCTCTTCCATAGCTTTTAAGGCTTTTTCGGTATCTTCCTTATACTTCTCGGCCCATTTTGTTTTGTTTGTTTTCAGCATATGGTCCGCAGCGATATTTCTTATCAAACGTGGTACGGCAGAGCCATTTTGGTTCGCTAATACCACAATGCCCAAACTATCTTTTGGATATAAGGCAACACTAGCAGAAAACCCATCGATATTGCCACCATGTTCTACCATATAATGGCCTTTGTAAGAATGCAGGAACCAACCATACCCATAATTGGCATATTGCACACCTGGCAATTCATCCGATGGAAAACCTGAGGCTGCCACCATTTGTGAACTCATGGCTTCCTTGACATAAGCCTCTGGAATGATTTGTTCTTCACCATATTTACCATCGTTAATCCAAGTCATTAACCATTTGCTCATATCGTTAACGCTACTATTAATACTTCCTGCTGGTGACATCCCAGCAATGTCATAGTAGTCCATTTTTTCGATGTTTCTATCGTCATCCAATTGGTAGCCAAAAGCCGTATTTGTGCCGTTTTTCATACCATCAATCATCGTTTTGGAACGGTTCATGCCCAAAGGCTTAAAAAATGTCTCTTCTATATTTTCTTCCCAGCTTTTTCCTGTGATTTTTTCAGTGATGACCCCTTGTAATAAAAATCCAAAGTTGTTATAATACCATTGCTGGCGAACGCCAGTAAACGGTTCGTGATATTGCATTCTTGCCACTAAAGTGTCTTTATCGTGCGATGGAAAAAAGTACCAAGCACCATCATGTCGTGGCAAACCTGTACTATGTCGCATTAAATCCTTGATGATGATGTTATTGTTCATCTCATCATTATAAAACTTTAATTCAGGCACATATTTTAAGGGACTGTCATCCAATGATAGTTTATCGTCTTCACGCAATATGCCGAGTAATGCAGAGGTAAAGGCTTTTGTAGAAGAACCAATGGCAAAAAGGGTATTGGCATCTGCTGGGACTTTGTTCTCGTAGTCGGCATAACCAAAGCCTTTGGCATAAATGATTTTATCACCCTCTACAATGGCAACGGCAAAACCTGCGGTTTTCGAGGTTTCCAATACCGAATTGAATTGTTTTTCAATGCCTTTAAGGCGCTTATCGGTTTGTGCGAATGATAAGGTGATAAAAAAGAGGAGGGCAATGCTGAGAAATCGGATTTTACTCATGTGATTTCTATTTTTCTGATGGAATTCGTGAATCTTCGATTTCATTTTTGGTTGATTTTTAGTGGTTAGTCAATGCTTTTACTTCAAATTGAAATTCGTCAGTTCGAGTGTTCCGACACTAAAAGTCGGAATGTATCGAGAATAGAATTTCAATGGTAAACCTTATTCTCGATATAAAATTCTAATAGGATTTTACTCGAATTGACGGTTTACTTATAGCGTATCAGTATCGAAATGCCTTACTAAGTTACGTTTTTTCACAAGTAATTTAAGAAAATTACAATTCGTCATTTAAATTTTACAATTCGGTAGCTTCCATTTTATAAATGCGCATTTGTGTCGGATATTTGTATCAAACAAAATAATTATCATGGGAACCTTAATAAAATTCGTAATCATAGTCGCCATAAGTACAGTGTTTTCCTATGCCCAAGGGCAAGACACTTATAGTTTAACCGTAAAGGTAGAAGACGCCGATAGCAATGATGGCCAGATGTTTATTGCGGTGTATAATACCGAAGCTAATTTCTTGGGCAAGTCTTATAAGGGCACTACAAGTAAAATTTCTAATAACAGTTGCACTGTGACTTTTAAGGATATACCAAAAGGGACGTATGCGGTTTCCATTTTCCATGACGAAAATGATAATGGAAAGTTAGATAGCAATTTCTTGGGTATTCCAAAAGAGGATTATGGCTGTTCGAATAATGCATCAGGTTTTATGGGACCACCAAAATGGAAAGACGCCAAATTTGAATTAAAAGAAAATTCATCAATAACAATAACACTATAATACTATTTAAAATGAAGCATTTAATCACTATCGTATTACTATTGGTCGTAGGCATTACATCTGCCCAGACCAATTTTGAAAAAGGGATGTCTAAAGCCTTTGAACTCTGGAAAGCAGATAAATGGGACGAAGCTGAAAATATGTTCGAACGTATTGCAAAGGCAGACGCAGACCAATGGTTGCCTAATTATTACATAGCGCAAATGAATAGTTTAAAAAGCTGGAGCGAAAAGGACGAAACGGTTTTAAAGGCGCAATTGGATAAAGCACAAGAGCATTTGGATATTGCTATGACCAAAAGTGAGGACAACCCAGAATTAATAATAATGCAAGCGCAGGTGTTAACCAATTGGGTGGCTTTTGATGGTATGACCTATGGCATGAAATATGGATCTAAAGTCAGTCAGCTTTATGCAAAAGCATTAGAGCTAGCACCAAAGAATCCTCGAGCTGCATTTTGTAAGGCAGAGTGGGATATGGGAAGTGCCAAATATTTTGGAAAGGACACCTCACCATATTGTCAGGACATTGAAGCTTCCATTGAACTTTTTGATACCTTTAAGGCAGAGAGTGATTTCCATCCGAATTGGGGAAAAGAGCGAGCAGAAGAAGTTTCAGCGGCTTGTAAAGAGTAAAAATTAAATACTAAGTATGTCAAAATCAGTTAAAAATATCGTCATCACATTTCTAATAGGATGTGGAATATTCATTGTAGGAGAGCTCATATCAGGTGATATGTTTCAATACGATAACATGGATGTTTTTTTAACTGAGTTTGGTTTTTATCAGCTTTATACCTTTGTTCTGAGCTATGTTAATATGCTCTACTTTAATTACGTTAAACGAATTCAGCTTAACAGTTATGAAGTTGTAAAGCGAATCTTATTTGGAATTTCTGGTGCTACCGTAATTACATTAATAACAATTTTCTTCTTAAGAATTTTTATCTCAGTAGTTATTTTCGGTCAGCCCTTTGAAGCGTTTATTAAGAACGAGAGCTGGCAAGGGTATTCTTTTGGATTATGGATCACCTTATCTATTCTTTCAGTGTTTTATGTTACTTATTTTTATAATAGATTTCAGAAAAACAAGATCAAGGAGCAAAAAGTCATTGCTGGTGCTGCCAGTGCTAAGTTTGATGCCTTAAAGAATCAACTAGATCCGCATTTCCTCTTTAATAGCTTAAATGTATTAACCAGCTTAATCGAGGAGAATCCAGAAAATGCGCAACGTTTCACAACCTCACTATCAAAAGTGTATCGCTATGTTTTGGAGCAGAAAAGCAAGGAACTGGTAACGGTAGATGAGGAGCTGAATTTTGCAAGAACTTATATGTCGCTTTTAAAGATGCGCTTTGAGGATAGCATCATTTTTGAAATTCCAGATAAGGCGTCAAATCCAGAAAGTAAAGTTGTGCCTTTATCGCTACAACTGCTTTTAGAAAACGCGGTAAAACACAATATGGTTACTTCTAGCAAACCGTTGCACATAAAAATATACGAAGATGGGAATCACTTGGTAGTGATGAATAATCTTCAGCCAAAACAAATCGTAAAGAAGAGCAGTGGCGTTGGATTGGAAAATATAAAACAACGTTACAAGCTGCTTTCAGAACGAAAAGTTTACATCAATCAAAGAGACAAGGATTTTGCCGTGGCGATTCCTATGCTCACAAAACAAGTATCAATCATGAGAACAACACAAAAATCACAAGAACGTCTTAATGACGATTATGTTAGGGCTCGCAAGCGTGTCGAGGAGTTAAAGGCATTCTACTACAGTTTAATTTCGTACTGTTTAGTCATCCCATTTCTAATATTTATCTGGTACCAATTTTCGCAACACACCATTCAATGGTTTTGGTTTCCTATGGCAGGTTGGGGATTAAGCTTAGTGTTTCAAGCCTATAGGGTTTATGTCGATGGTGGCGCTTTAGGTGCCAAATGGGAAGAGCGTAAGATCCAGGAATACATGCAGAAAGAAGACAAAAACAATAATTGGAATTAAACTATGACGTCATGAAAAATGAAAATTTAAAATATATAAGAGCTAAGGATAGGGTCGAAAGAATTAAAGGCCTGTACAATCATTTAATTATTTATCTAATCGTTAATATATTGATTACAGGATTTAAAGTATCTAACGATTTAGATAGTTGGGACAGCTTTATAAGCGAACTCACAAGCATAAACGTATTAAGTGTTTGGGGCATTTGGGGCATATTCTTAGTGTTGCATGTTCTGTCCGTAAAATTTGGACAAGGATGGGAAGAGCGTAAAATAGAAGAATTCATGAATGATGAATTATCAAACGATATCAATTAAAACATTATAAAGATGGAAAAGTATAGTATAGAACCTTATAAGGATAAAGATGAGGTTTCGGATTTTAGAAAAGAAGAGGCGTATTTAAGAGCTAAGAAAAAAGTAGATTCGCTAATCGGGTTTTACTGGCATTTGGCAGTCTATGTTGTGGTTAATTTGTTTTTAATCATTTTAATAGGTGTGAATGCAGGTTTTGATGGCTTCGGACCATATGCTACGGCAGCATTTTGGGGCATAGGATTGTTCTTTCATTTTATAGGCGTTTTTGGACCGGATTTCTTCTTTGGTAAGAACTGGGAAGAACGTAAGCTTAAAGAGTTTATGGATAAGGAAGAACGTAATTGGGAGTAATTACAGTGGTCAGTCTCAGTTTTCAATCAACATCAAACGAATTAGAATTATGGACAGTATTAGAATAACTTTAGTCGTATTAGGTTTTGCTTTTATTGGCAATGCTCAGAATAGCTTTATCATAAAAGATGTCAAAGTTTTTGATGGTGAAAACGTTATTGCATCCACTTCGGTAAAAGTAGAAGATGGCTTGATTGCAGAGGTGTCAAAATCAATTAAGGTTTCAGATGCAGATCAAATCATTGATGGTAAGGGCAAGAGCTTGATGCCAGCGCTATCCAATGCGCATGTCCATGCTTGGGCACCAGAGTCACTATCACAAGCGGCAAAAGCTGGTGTGTTGAATGTTATGGATATGGCAGGCGTAGAAACCTATCAAATGGCAATGCGTCAGTTAAAGGATTCCACCAATTATGCAAGGTATTATGTGGCAGGTTATGCGGCAACGGCACCCGAAGGGCATGGAACCCAATTCGGATTTCCAGTGCCAACTTTGACTAAACCGGAAGAGGCTAAACAGTTTATAGCGGATCGTGTCAAAGCGGATGTGGATCATATTAAGATCATTTTAGAGCCTTGGCGAAATACCTTATCAATTGAGACGGTTACTGAACTTATAAAAGAAGCACATAATGCCGAAAAAATGGCCGTTGTACATATTAGTCGATTAGAAGATGCTGTTAATGTCTTAAGAAATAATGCCGATGGTCTAGTACATATTTGGTGGGATAAGGAATTGGATGCTGATATACTAAAAACACTTTCTGAAGACAAATCGTTTTTTGTTATCCCGACATTATTAACGACGACCAAGGTTTTTGAAAGTATGGGAGAGCGAGCTAATGAATTTCTTAAAAAAGAACAGCTTTTAGCCGAAGTTAAAAAAATGCACGACGCAGGCATACCAATTTTAGCAGGAACAGATCCTCCGAACGTTGGCATTAATTATGGAACTGATTTGTATAAAGAACTGCAGCTTTTAAGTGAATCTGGACTATCCAATATTGAGGTTTTAAAAGCAGGAACAAGTAATATAACTACAGCTTTTGGACTTGATAAAACAGGGTTTGTGAAAAAAGGCTACATCGCAGATATGATTTTAGTTGATGGTGATGTCACGGAAGATATTTCAAGCTTGAATAATTCTAAGGTCATTTGGAAAAAAGGCAAGCAGGTAAAAAATTAAGTTTATGACCTCGAAAGAAGATAAAAGACGGCAACTAATTGAAGCAAAAAAGCAAGTCCGTAGAATTAAGATATTCTATATGCATTTGGCATTGTATATCATTGCAATAGGACTTATTCTATATAACTTTTATATTCTTGAAGAAGGACCTTATAAAAACAATATTATAAGCTTAAACCTAAGTGTGATAGTAGCTTGGACCGTTTTTATTAGTATTCATGGATTAAATGTCTTTATGGGAAGACGAATTTTTAAAAGAAGCTGGGAAAATAAAAAAGTTGAAGAATTCTTTAACAAGGATAAATCGACCAAAACCACAACTTGGGAGTAGTGTAATACTCTGAGAAAAACTAAATATAAAAATGAATGTAATTATAATTGAGGACGAAAAACCATCAGCGAGACGTTTACAACGTATGCTCAAATCTTTAGAGGTCAAAGCAGAAACCATGTTACATTCGGTAGAAGAGTCTATAGAGTGGTTTCAAAATAATGAACATCCGGATTTAATTTTTTTAGATATTCAGTTGAGCGATGGTTTGTCATTTGAGATTTTTGAAGCTGTAGATATTAATTCTGCGGTTATTTTTACAACAGCTTATGATGAATATGCCCTTCAGGCCTTTAAGCTAAACAGTATTGATTACCTATTGAAACCTATTGATGAAGACGATTTGAAAATTGCTGTCGATAAATTCAAGGACAGGGCACCACAGAAACAATCTGTAACCTTAGACTTCAATGACATAAAGAAACTTTTGGTAAATCCTATTGAGCGCGAATATAAAAAACGTTTTTCAGTGAAAGTTGGTCAGCATTTAAAGTTGATCAACATTGAAGATATAGAATGCATCTATAGCGAAAACAAAGGGACGTACGCGCATACCAACGAAGGGAGAAATTATCTTTTGGATATGACCTTGGATCAGTTGGAAGATGAACTAGAGCCACATGTATTTTTTAGGATTAGCAGAAAGTACTATGTGAATATCAATGCCATTAAGGATATCATAAGTTATACCAATTCTAGACTTCAGATAAAATTTAATCACTACAATGAGCAGGAGGTTATTGTGGCTAGAGAACGCGTAAAAGATTTTAAAAATTGGTTGGAATAATTTACTCCTGATTGACCTTTTCTTATAACTAATTGAACTTTTTTGAAAAAGATTTCTGTCTTTACGACTTTAATTTTGAACCAGATAAAAGTTCAATTTTAAATTATAGAAAAGATGAAAAGATCAAATCACAGTGTAGAGCTACAAATTAATGCTAATCCCGATACTGTATGGGAAATAGTTGGTTCAGGTAAGGATGTAGATAAATGGTTAGCACCAATCACGAGTTGCAGAGTTGACGGCAACAAACGCTATTGCGCTACGGCAGATGGGAGTTTTGAAGAAGATATTTTAGACATAGATCAGGTCAATAAAATCTTCTCATATTTTATTCCGAAACAACATCTACTTCCTGTTAAGGATATTGAAGGTAAAATGCAAGTAAAGACCATCGATGAACATACGTCAGCAATTACTTGGAGCTGGAATTATTTAGTAGAGGAAACAGATGATCATCAAGTGCGAGAAGCACTTAATGGCTTAGGTCAAATGGGCATAAAGGGTATTGAGGCGTTTGCCAATAATCTTGTTAGTTAATTTGAAGTCCATTTTTTTCAACTTGGATTGAAAATAATACCTTTAGCGCTATGGTAAAAGAACATCTTCAATTTACACTTTTTGAAAAAGGCATATTTGAGCGTGTGGTCTTAAAACCTCCGATGAAAGCACCTGGTATTATGCATAATGAAGCTTGTTTTTTATATGCTGTCGAGGGAGAATCCAAGGTGTTTTCAGCAGTATCCGATATAATGCTCCGCACCGAAGAGGCCGTTGTAATGAAATGCGGGAATTATCTTAATGATTGGCTGGAAACCACAGAGCAAAGTTTCTGCCAAGCCATCGCTATCCATTTTTATCCAGATGTACTAAAAAAGCTATACGATAAGGAATTACCAGAATTTTTTAAGTCTGTCAAGGATATTCAACCTACTTGTATAGAAAAAGTAAAATCGAGTAGACTTCTAAAGAATTACATTAATAGTTTACAGTTTTATTTTGAAAATCCAGATTTGGTTAATGATGAGTTATTAAAACTAAAACTCAAGGAAATAATTCTTTTGCTTGTAAATACAGATAAGTCTGGTTCGATGAAAGGGTTACTAGCGAGCTTGTTTACACCGACGGAGTATTCTTTTAAGGAATTAGTTGAAGCTAATATTTATAATAATTTAAGTTTAGACGAACTTGCACTGCTTCATGGTGTAAGTTTGTCTTCTTTTAAACGCGAATTCAACAAGGTATACAAAGAAAGTCCAGGACGCTACTTTAAAAGAAGAAAACTGGAGCGTGCGGCGAAACTGATTATTAGTACAAATGAGCGTATAGGCGAGATCGCTTTTAATTGTGGCTTCTCTGAAGTGGCTCATTTTTCTAACTCATTCCAAGATCAATTTGGCTGTTCCCCTACAGCCTACAGAGTGAGCCAAAACAATAACTAATTGACCTTTTTTTGAAATTCAACACGTGATTGAAAAACTAATTTTGAGTAGTAAGAATTTAAATCTCAAGATTATGTTTAAGAATCAAAAATTATCAATTATTATGGTATTGTTATTAGTTGTTGTTTCTGCTCAAGAAGCAGTGGCTCAAAAGAAAGTTCAAAAATTTACGGTTAGTAAGGTCATTCCTCATAGTGCAGAAGAGGTATGGAAAATAGTTGGAGTGGATTATGGTGCAGTCGCCTATTCTCATCCAAAAATTATGTCTTCGGATTATGTCAATGGGTCTCTCAAAGCAGAGGAGGGTGCAGAGCGTGTTTGTTATTTTAATAAAAAGCAGACAAGATTATTAAAGGAACGCATGCTGTCCTATGATCCTGAAAATATGACTTTCATAAATCAAGTATTTCAAGCGGATAAATTTCCTGTAGATCCAAAGTATACAAGAGGTATTTATAAAGTAGAGCCTATCGATGATGGGTCTTGTCGTTTTGTGTTTAATATGGAGTATAGAACAAAGCCGGCATTTATGGGGGCCTTTGCCAAAGGGAAATTTAAAAGATTGATTAGAGATTATGCCATTTCAATTGAGCACTATATTGCGACTGGTGAAAAGGTAACCAAAGAAAACTTTAGAAAAGTTAAGAAAGCTTACAAAGCGAGGCAAAAGAAAAAATAAGATTAATAAGCACTCCAATTTTTAAAAGTCCTAGCTCAGTACAGCTAGGGCTTTTTTTATGGTATATAAATCTACAGATCGGTCTATCTTAAACACAATGTAATAGTTCATTATCATAATTCAATCTCATGTTTATGAGTGCCTATTTCTATCAAAAATTTACAACTTAGTCTTCTTCAATTCTATTGTCATCAAAGGCCGAAGGTAATAGCTTAGGTATAAATTTTACAAATAGTGGTAATAAAAGCATACCACCAGGCAACATAAAAATGGCTAAACTAGGTATGGATTTAAAAATGTCTAACAACTGATTTTGAATTTTCTTTTGCTCTTCATCAGTTAAATCTCGAGTTGTGGATTGCGCCAAAAGGAACATGGCTTCCTTACTTTGAGATAATTCTTTGGTAAGCCGTCTACTGTTGCGCTTAATTAATTTTGAAACCACCTTACTACTATTTTCATAAAAACTTTGTGCCAGATTTTTAGATTGTAAAAAAGCCACCTTGTCTTTATGTGCCTCATAAAAGACATTAATATCATCTACGGATTGCGTAATGTCTTCATCATTAAGATCTAAATCTTTTCTTAGTTGATTTAGAAAATCACGCTCTTCTTGATTAATGATTTTATCGCTCCAAGACGCCATGCAAATCAAGTCGATGAGATATAGCTTTTCTAATGGTGTTGCAATGTGCGCTATAGCATCATTATATGAAGGTAATTCCAAATTTTTATGGCGAACAGATTCTTGAAAAAGCTTTAAAAGATTATCGTCGTATTTAGATTTTTCAGACTTTGCATCAATGGCTGAAAAGACTATGGTTTCTAAAGAAGATTCTAAATCTCTAACGTAGTTTCTAATGTTGTTTTTATCATTTAAAAATTTGTGATAGCCTAATACATCAACAAATAATAGGGCATTGATTAAGAAATAATTAAAACTCTTCGTAATAATATTGTCATCAATATGAATGCGCTTATGTATCATTTTTTCTAACAAACTATCAGGTTTGTTATCACTAAATAATTCTTCAAAAAAAGAACGCTTTTTATTACCTATAGCTTTATAGTATCTAATAAGACTTTCTGTGAAATCTTCGCTAGTGTTATGCTTCCTATGAACGAAAGAAAAGGTAAGTAGTAAATTGATTTTACAACGTTCCTCATCCGTAAGATCCAAAGCCTTTACGATATCTAAAACAACACCGATGTTGCTTCCATAGATAAAGCCAGTCCGCTTTAGCAGCCTATAAAACTCAACAGTCCCTACCTGAGCATAACTTGACTCAGAAACTTCTAAAAGTAATTTTTTTATCCAGCCGCTAGCCGATGGATTCATAGTCAATTTTTTATAGTATAAAGATACTTTTTATCTCTTAAAATTTCTGGCATTTTAAATTTTTTCAAAAAAATATAAAACCACCCTTACCATTTTCTCGTAGGTAGTGCAGAGACAAAAAATAATTAACAAAATCTCAAAATTATGAAAAAAACAAAATTTTTAATCGCAACAGCAATACTTGGTATTGCAACTTTTGTTGCCATTGCGGCCGATCATATTGATGCGCCTGCGGTACAAGGTGGTACAAGTGATATCACTGACTTTTATGCCTTTCAAGGCGAAAACACATCAAATATTGCGTTTGTAGCTAACATACAAGGTCTTTTGGGCTCTGGTAGTGATACACAAAATGCTGCCTTTGATGAAAATGTAATGATTGAATTTAATATAGACAACACTGGTGACAATGTTGAAGATTTAGTTATTCAAGCCATTGCCAGAGATGGTAAAATGTATGTATTTGGGCCAACGGCACCAGTTCAAACAGGTTTAAACAGCACCATTGTTAGCAATACTGCTAATCAAGTTGTTGTGGATATTACACCTTATGGACAATCGGCTATTGTAGCTTCTTCTGGCGGTATGATGGCATTTGCTGGACCGAGAGATGATCCTTTCTTTATGGACTTTGCCCAGTATGGACAGATCATAGGGGGAAATGCTGCCAGTTTTAATAATCCAGGTACAGACACCTTTGCAGGCTCTAATGTATTATCCATTGTAGTAGAAGTACCAAAATCTATGATAGGTGGCTCTGGTACTATTAATACTTGGGTAGAATCTAAAAGAAGACAATAATCTAAAAATCTTAAAACCGAGAACAGATGAAATTAAATAATATAAAACTATTTGCTGTTGCAATATTAGTGACAATGACAGCTTACAATTGCAGTAATGACGACGATAACAATGGAGGTCCAACTGGGCCAGATTTCTCAGGAACTTACGCACAGCAAGACCAAATGGGTAGACCAGCTGTAAATACAGTATTTGTGTCTTCAGGCATGAAAGATACTTTCAATACTACGGTACCTTCTCAACAGAATGCCTCATTTCAGGCGATGTTTGAAAACAACCTAACGGCATTGAGCCCAGCGTATGCCAATCCTGGTGATGCCAATGCTTTAGGATTAGATGCTCCAACCTTTACAGGTTTGTTAGCCACAGATGTACTTAATGTGTCTTTAGATGGTGAAACAACATTTTTTAATCCAAATACAGGCGCAACCCTAACAGGTAGAGCTTTAGCTGATGATGTCATAACTATAGAATTGCTACTAATCTTTGGTGGTGAGGATTTTACGGAGAATCCAGGCTTGTCTAACGATAATGTCGATGCCAATGATAAGCCGTTCCTAACATCATTTCCTTACTTGGCTTCTCCCTGGTAAGATAGTGAATCCAAATTCTGAAGTAAGGTAATTACATCTTACTTCAGAATTATTTTAAAACTAAAAAAAACTCAAAAATCATGAAACTCAACCATAGCTTTCCTTTAATTTTAATTGTATTTATTTTCGGATGCAATACTAATAGAGTTACACAACTAAAAGATTATAATACTTATTTATCTACCGAATTTGATAAAACGGAATTATTATCTAGTGCGCAACTTTGGACCAATAAACTAGAAACCACACCAAATCAATTTCCATACTTAACCAAGCGTGCCAATTCGTACACGCAACTATTTAATGCTACAGGCGACATCGGTTATCTTAAAAAAGCCGAAGAGGATTTGGTTAAGGCTATCGAAATCACTAACGGTATTTATGCTTCACACTTAAAAAGTTTGGCTATAAATTATATCTCCCAACATCGTTTTAAGGAAGCTTTAGAATTATTGAAAAAAGCGGAAGCTAATGGCGAAAAGCTAAATGGTACAAAAAAAATGCTATTTGATGTACATCTAGAATTGGGCAATTACATAGCAGCAGAAGCGTATTTGAAACAAATAAAAAACACATCTGATTTTGATTATCTCATCCGCTCAGCAAAATGGGAAGATCACAATGGAAATTTAGACGAAGCTATTGTAACAATGGAAAAAGCAGCTTTGATTGCTGAAGCTTCAAAGCTCAAAGGCACAATGCAATGGTCTTATACAAACTTAGCAGATTTCTATGGTCATGCTGGTGAAATTGAAAAATCCTATAGATTTTATTTAAAAGCTTTGAAATTAGATCCTAATGATGCTTATGCTAAAAAAGGAATTGCATGGATTTTATTTTCTCATGAAAATAATTCAGAGGAAGCATTAAAAATACTAGATCATATTTCTACTTACTTCAATGCACCAGATTATGATTTACTTAAAGCAGAAATTGCAGGACATATCAATGACAAAAAATTAAAATCCACTGCCTTGGCCAGCTATCAAAAAGCTGTGGAAAACAAGCACTATGGTGATATGTATAATACCTATAATATCATGGTCTATACAGAAGATATGCTTCTATCAAAACAAGCTATAGAGATAGCGATGCAAGAGGTTGAAAACAGGCCTACGCCTCAATCATACGATTTATTGGCTTGGAGCTATTTTAAAAATGCAGACGTAGAAAAAGCCAACGCTATTATAGAGGACTATGTTGATGGCGCCACATCCGAGCCAGATGTGCTATATCATATTGCTGAAATCTATAAAGCCGTTGGAAAAATGGATAAAGTAAAAGCATTAAAAGGTGAGTTAGTGGCAAGTCTCTATGAACTTGGACCTACTATGGAACAAAAAATCAAACAGCTTTAATGATGGCAAAGCAAATCCTAGCACTAATCGTATTGGGTTGTTTTGCTATGATCGCAAGGGCCCAAAGTATTAAGGGTATTGTGGTTAATGAACGTAATCAACCGTTAGAAGCAGCATATGTTTATAACCTTAATTCCGAAACACATGCGCATTCCTCTGAGAATGGCGTCTTTGTGATTACGGAATCAAAACTAGGAGATTCACTGCGTGTTGGACTTTTGGGTTACAAAACACAAATGATTAAGGTGTTATTAAGAGATGATTTGCAAATCGTGCTTCAGGAAAAAGCCTTTCAACTAGATGAAATGGTTATTGAAGAAGAATTAAATACGGTTAGCACCATATCGCGATTGGACCTCAATATCACGCCTGTGAATTCTTCGCAAGAAGTATTGCGGAAAGTACCTGGTTTAATTATTGGTCAGCATGCTGGTGGCGGAAAAGCGGAGCAAATTTTTCTACGAGGCTTCGATGTAGATCATGGTACGGATGTCACTATTGGTGTCGATGGTATGCCAGTAAATATGGTGTCTCATGCCCATGGTCAAGGCTATAGTGATTTACACTTTGTGATTCCGGAAACCGTGAATAAAATCGATTTTGGTAAAGGCGCTTATTATGCTTCAGAAGGTGATTTCAATACTGCTGGTTACGTAAATTTTAAAACCAAAGATTATTTAAAAGAGAGTCAGATTTCTTTTTCTGCAGGTCAATTCAACACGTTGCGAACTGTAGGTTTATTTAATCTATTAGATAATATCAAAAACCAGAATGCATATGTTGCCATGGAATATATCGCAACAGATGGACCGTTTGATTCGCCTCAGAATTTTAACCGCTTGAATTTGTTTGGTAAGTATGTCGTTTACACACCAGAAAACGATAAGCTTACGTTGACTGCCTCACACTTTACAAGCCGTTGGGATGCGTCCGGACAAATACCACAACGAGAAGTGGATAATGGTAACATTGCACGTTTTGGTGCTATCGATGATACTGAAGGTGGTGAAACGGAACGTACTAATTTTAATGTCACTTATGATACGTACATTTCTGACGATACGAAGCTAAGCGCCAATGCCTTTTATTCGCATTACGATTTTGAGCTCTATTCTAACTTCACATTCTTTTTGGAAGATCCGGTGAATGGCGACCAGATTAAGCAGAAGGAAAATCGCCAAATTTTTGGTGCCAATACATTATTAAGTTACACCTCGATTTTAGGTGAGACCGAATTACGCTTAACAACAGGTTTAGGTCTAAGACACGATATGGTTGATGACGTTGAATTATCAAGAACATTGAATAGAACTGAAACGCTAGAAAATATTCAACTAGGCGATATCAATCAGACTAATATTGATGCCTTTGTGAATGCTGAATTTGAATTTGGTGATTTTAAAATTGCTCCTGCGTTGCGCTTAGATTATTTTAAGTTTATGTACAACGATCAGTTGCAGACCAATTACGAAACACAGTCAAAAACCAAGACGATTTTAAGCCCTAAGTTGAATGTCTTTTACAATGCCGCAGACAACTTACAGCTATATCTTAAGTCTGGCTTAGGATTTCATTCTAATGATGCTAGAGTAGTGGTAGCTAATGAAGGCGAAGCTATTTTACCGCGTTCTTATGGTGCCGATTTTGGAAGTGTTTGGAAACCATTTCCTAAGCTGGTAGTGAATTCTGCCTTATGGTATTTGTTCTTAGAACAAGAGTTTGTCTACGTCGGTGATGCTGGTATTGTAGAGCCAAGTGGTAAAACACGACGCTACGGCGTTGATTTAGGTTTGCGCTATCAGCTGAACGATTGGTTGTTTTTGGATACGGATGCAACCTATACAAATGCAAGAAGTATAGAAGATCCCGATGGCCAAAACTATATACCATTAGCTCCAGATTTTACATTGACAGGTGGCCTATCAATTAATGATTTCGATGGTTTTTCTGGAGGATTACGCTTTAGGTATTTAGATGACAGACCAGCCAATGCCGATAATAGCATTGTAGCTGAAGGCTATTTCGTTACCGATTTTAATATTAATTATAAACTGAAAAATATAACCTTGGGTTTAGCTGTAGAGAATCTGTTTGATGTGGACTGGAACGAAACCCAATTTGCTACAGAATCGCGCTTACAGAATGAAGCACAATCTGTAGAGGAAATTCATTTTACACCAGGAACACCATTTTTTATTAAAGGCAGTATAACCTATAATTTTTAAAAAGTTAGGGCGTCAGCTCTTAGTTTGAAGGGAAGCAAATTAAGTTTGGTTGATTGGTTGCTAGCAAGAAAGATTAACTGCTGATTACAGTTAATCGGTATCATGAGAATGCGTGATATTTTTTGAGTTTTTTTGTTAGTTGAAACGCCTGCATGAGAGTGTGGGCGTTTTTTAAGGGATTATGATTTATAGCTAAGATAATTATAGTCACTGTATTGTAGTACTATTTTTCGCAATAGGTATCCATATCTCTCTTTTGAGTTAAGCGCAAAAATATTATCTATTTTCTGTTGGTTCATTCCAATTTTAATTCTATGCTAAATGTCTTAGCTTTTCTTTAAAAACAATTCTGTCATCTGTACATTTTGCTCTTAACCAATTTAATGGCTTCTCAGAAATTTGAAAATCTGGCAAGTCCTTGATATAATCATAATTCAAGACTTTTAAGTCTTTTTTTCTAATTATAACTTCAATAAAATCATTTGGGTCAAGAAAAAAATCTGTGTTCAAATTATACTTTACAGAAGACTCATCTTCGGTCAGTTTAAAAGCCTTATAATGAAAAGCAGTCATTTTCTTAATGTTTTACAACGTGTTTGTGAATGATTTCGTTGTGTGTTTCAGGAACTAAATTAGCAAATACAAACCGAATAGGAAATCCGCGAGACACGAGCATAGCGAACTGGCGAAGCAATTCTGATTAGGAATTCAGTCGCAATGAACTATGGACATTGTTGGCCTGTCGTTTTTAAGTAATATAACTTGTTAAGTTCCAAAAAACATGGAAAATTATTGGTGGAATAATAGATTTCGATTTATAAAATAAAATTCCAGCTATTAGCCCACCAAACAAAGCGATAAATGCATGATGGAAACTGAAATCCATGAACTCAAAAAATAATGAAACGAATGGAATATGAATAAAAGCAAATAACAAAGATGATATAAATATAGCTTTTATGGGCTTGTACTTTTCCAATAATCTACGAAGCAAATAATTCCGAAAGAATAACTCTTCAGTGAGAGGTACGAAGATAATCGAAGCTATTATACTCAAGGAAGTTAAACGCTCTAAGGTAAAATTATAATTAAATAATAATTCTTGGTAATATATTATATTCAGAATGGATTGAAAGAAAACAAATCCAATTCCAGATACTAGAGCAATAAAATAATATTTGGGTTCTGGTTTATTGTATTTTAATAAATCTGATTGCTTAAGCGATATAAATATCAATACTAAAAAAAATAAAGTAATAATCGAGTTAATAAAATGGGAAGCTTTTATCAAACTAGCACTTTCCATTTCATCAGGAATTAACAGAATCCAAATTCCGATTAACTCTAAAAAAAGAATAAATAAAAAGGTATGGAAAATTGCTTTTTGTAGCTTCATTTTCAAATGTTCGCCGCAGGCGTATTCGACATCATCGGTTTTGTGTATGAAACGTAGCGTGTAAAAAGACGCTATTCTTTCGGATTAACACAGAGCCGAATTTTTAAATTTTGTTAATTATCTTTTCTCCTTTTAAATATACCAAATTTAAAAGTTTGGCTACTTGGCAAATACACACAGACCATCCGATTAAGTACTTTTTGCCCTATTTTTTTTATACGTTGTTGTGCGTAGTTATTTTTCTGTTTGCTTATTTATCCAATCCATTAATTCATCTTTATTTATTTCATTCCAAGTTGTCTGTGTATTCCGATTTTCGGATGGATTATATTCTGGTTGTAAAACAATTAATTCTGTATTTTCATTTCCAGCAAGTTCTAATTCAGCTAAAAACCCAACTATGTCAGTCGTATTGTTTTCATATAATGTTCTGTAGTACTTTTTTAGTCTGTATTTTATTTTAGGCTCTACATAAGCTCTAACAGCATAATTTTTGTAAAACTTAACATTTTCATTATTTCCATCAGAGTAGCTATAAGTAGAGAAATTGTGGTAATTATCTTGAGCAGTTTTGGGCGTACCTTTTAAATAAGTTTCCAACATAAAATTCATAAATATTGGCTCCCAAAGATCAAATCGATTGATTTTTATATCTCGTTTGTGTTGATGCCATTTTCTTGCCCAATCTAATGTGAAATCACATATAACAACTCCTTTTATGTTAATCTGAAAATCATAATCTCTTTTTTTGATAAATTCAATATATTTCATCGCTCTGTGTCCTACTAAACTTGTTCCTAAAAAAAAAATATTTTCATTAGGTAAATTATGTTTATTAAATACCTCTTGAATTAAATTATGAGTATAATTCACAGATGATTTAGAAAAGTAAAAGTCTAAAGGGATTTCAGTTGAAATTGACAATACCGCGAAGTCATTTTCAGATGCTTGATTATACATCTGCTTTGAGCTCTTATTCTTTTTATCATACTTTGAATCTTCGAGAAAAACAAGCACACCTTTTATGTTCTTATTTTCAGGAAGCATTAAGGTATATCCTTTTTGAATAAACGGCAAAAAGTCATTTTCTCCTGTTCCAATTCTTAAACTGTCATTTTTTAAAGGCTTGTAATGTTCAACTATCTTTTGTGAAAGGGACTTGTTACTAAATATAATCAGGAAGAGTAAAAAGAATAACTTATGAGGTGTTTTCATTATCACTTGTTTTAATTCAGATAAAAATAATTATTTAAGTTCGTTATAAATATTATGCATCAAATCATTTAGTTTTTGATTTATACGAATTGAAGATTCATTGGTTATAATTGATATTCCTATTTTCTTTTCAGGAAAAATAGCTAAAACATTTTTTGCTCTTGAGATTCCGCCATCGTGTCTAAAATGCAAATCGTAATTTTGGTCTTCTATACTCCACCAAAAATAACATATCCAATAATCAGGACCAGCTTCGAATATTTTTTTATGAGATTCCTTAACAATAGCATTGTTTTTAAACTGATAACTAATATACTTTAGTATATCTGATGTTGTCGACTTTAAAGCTCCTTCTGCTCCCCAAAGTGTATTGGCTAATTTAGTTTTAGGCATTGGTTTTCCTAATAAATAACCATTTGCCAGTCTAGGTTGTTTGTTTTTAGGAACATTGAAATAAGTATCTTCCATTTGTGCCTCTGAAACTATTTCATTCATTATTAATTTTTGAAAGGGTTTTTTATAGACTTTTTCTAAAATATATCCCATTAAATTTGTTCCTGCATTTGAATAGTTAAATATAGTTCCAGGTTTTTCTGTTAAATTAATTTTGGAAAGGCTTTCAAAAAATACTGCTTTTGTTTTTTTGTTTTCGTGAGCAACAACTATTTTATTAAATCCTATTTCATCTGAATTTTGATTTATTTCAGTGCCCAGAGTTATTACATCTCCTGGTAATCCACTAGTATGAGTTAATAAATGTTTAATTTTAATAGGTTCTCCTTTATATTCTAAATTACGATACGGTTTTGATAAATAGTTTCTTATATCATCTTCTAAAGTCAGTTTTCCTTCTAAAACAGCTTTTGCTGCTAATGTACCAGTAAACGTTTTCGTAACTGAAGCAATTTCATATATGGTTTTATTTGTAGGAATATCTCCTTTTCCTTTTGTTAATTCTCCATAATTGAATGCAAAAGAAACATTGTTTATGTAAAGACCAATTGATAAAGAATTTATTAAAGAATCTTTTAAAATTTCTTTAGCATTTTTATCTATGATTTGCTTTATTTCTTTACCGATTGCATCATTGTAGATTTCAACAGATGTATTACTGTGTACTATTACCTTATTTGATTTTCTATTTTGAGATTTACAACTTGAGTAGATAAGAAATAGCACTAACGCTTTTGTAAAAATATTTTTCATTCTATTAAATAATTTTGAATTTTTACAAATGAAGACAACTTATGATCAAATATAGTTCGATTACATAAAGTCGAACCCTTTTATGTTAAGCTATTATGTGTTTTTCTATATTCTGATGGTGTTACACCTGTTTGTTTTTTAAACGCTGTATAAAAGGAAGATTTAGAATTAAATCCTACTTCATACATAATTTGTTGTATAGTTAACTGATTGTTTTTTGGGTTTAAAAGAATGTTTTGTGCTTTTTGTATTCTAAATTGATTTATAAAATCGAAAAAATGTTGATTCAAATTATGATTAATCATAATTGATACATCACGATTTGGCAATTCTATTTTATCCGCAAGTTTTTGTAGTGTTAAAGTAGCATCAAGGTAGGGCTCTTCGGTTTCCATAAATTCTAACAATCTACTAATATCTTCTCTGCTATCTTTTTCTGACTTATTAGTTATACTGTCTTCTATTAATATTTTTTTTGCTAATGTATGTTCTGAATTAATATTTCTAAAAAGGTCTGGATAATACATGCTTTTTAAAACTATCCAAGTTAAAAAAACTAGTAATGTCAATGTGAGAATTACTCTTAAAATATTTAAAATTTCAACATTCGTTCCGAAAAATTTATAGGTTTGTTTAAAAAATGAAAAGCAAAAAATAATGCTTAATAAAATAAGTAATTGATAAAGCCATTTGTAGTTAAAAGCAGACTTATTTGAATAATTCTCTAACAATAATTGTTTGTATTTTCTTAATTCTAAAAACATCGCAGTTAAATAAAAAAAAGCGATAAACAACCCGAAAATTATGGATAACTTTCCTTCTATGGTGTTGTTCAAATTTTCAAGTAAAAAGTTTCTTGTGTTTATATTTGCAAAATAGAATCTTGGTGAAAAGATTAGTATTTGAACTATAAATGGGAGTAAATGCAATAGATGATTAGGCTTTAACTTGAAATCTGAATATATAGAAGATATTATGTATAAAAATAACAAAGGGCTTGTGAAAAAAGCAATATGGTCGCGAAGCATTTCTAAAATAGATGGTAAAGTAATATATTTAGAATAAAAGAAAACACTAATATGAATTGCAAAAATTAAAAAATAAACACCTAAAAATCTATTCGCTTTTTTGCTATTTGTTTTAACTGTTAAAACAAATAATGCTAACAAAAGAGAAATGAATAATATAAATATTGTTGTTATTCCTAAAACTGAAAAATCCATTTAAATGTATATGCGTAAATATAATTTAATAATATAGAACAGTAAGTTTTTCAGTTTGAAAGGAAGAGCAAGTTTTATTCATAATATTGAATGAAGTCAGATGTTCGTTTAAATTACGCACAACTTGTTATATCAAAACAGATAGCGTCGTTTAAAGGACGATACGTCGGGATAACAACTCGTTTTAGTTGCATTTTTCAATTACCAAAAATATGTAAAAGCGCCTGGCGATACTATACGTAACATTACGTATTTTTTGTGGAATTTTAAGGTGCAGAAGCCACAACACCAAGCGTATACAATTGTTCCATAGTTGGGCTTTCACTACCACCTTCAGGTTCTAGAGTAATACCAAATGCTTGGCTCTCATTGGCGTTCGCAATGGCAAAGATTTTATTATCGTCGGTATTAAAGTCGTCTATAGTGCCTAAACTGGTTGGTGTTAATGGATTTAGGGTCAACGACCAGACTTGCCATACTTTACCTTCTGGTGCGTTTGGTAAACCTTCACCATCTAAGTAAATGGTATTGTCGGCTTTGTTCCAGTAGACTTTAGCATATGAAGCTGCATAATCGCCTTGGCCGCCTAATGGCACCGCAATAATATTCTTATCGCGTATGGCATCGAGCAAATTTTTAGTAGCCGCTAAATTATCTCTGGCGTCTTCGATTTGTATTTCGAGATATTGCTTCTCTATAGAGACAGATTGCAACTCTTCCTCAACTTGGGATTTATTATTTAAGGTCCATAGTAAGCCAACAGCAAGTAGGATAGAAGCGGCCCAACCTGTATAAGCTATCCAGCCACGTTTCTTAGGTTTTAAATCCACCACTTTAGCGTCGCTATCTCCCAATTGGTCTTTAATGATGTTAAAGCCGACCGTTTTTGGTGAAGCTGCAGCCGTCAATTTTATCACAGCGGCTTCAATCTCTAACACTTCTTGCTTTATTTCAGGATGTTGTTGCATCAACTCATAAACCTCCTGATTCTCTTTTTCAGACAATTGGCCAGCCACGTACAGCTCTAAAATACCAGATGCTATGTATGCTTTTATATCCATATTACAATACCATATCCCTTAATTGTTGAATACAGTTTCTATTTCTTGTTTTTATAGTGCCAATAGGCATGTTTAGCTCTTCCGAAGCTTCCTTTTGGGTAAACCCTTTAAAATACAAGAGTTCAATCACATCTTTACATTTTTGGCCGAGGTTAGTGACAAACTTTTTAATTCCGATAGCATCTGTACTGCTATCTAAATTATCATGACTTGATATAATATCTACGAAATTATCAGCATCGAGGTTTTGTCTAGATTGCCTGTAAGCCTTTGATCTTGTTTTATCTATAGCAGCGTTTCTTGCGATATTAATCAACCAAGTAAAAAAACGTCCTTTTTGAGGCGAATAGGATTCCGCCTTTTGCCAAGCTTTAATAAATACATCTTGCATTAACTCTTGAGAAATGTCTGGATCTTTAACAATATTGTAAATAACACCATGCATACTAGCGCTGTACATTTGATACAAGGTCTCAAATGCCACTTGGTCTTTATTTTGAAATCGTTTTACAAGTGAATCTATATCTGCCATAAAGGCCTAAAACTTTAGATGTTTAAAAATACAAAAGGAAGTATAATATCTTGTGGATTTAATCTAAAATTTTATTTGCAACTTTCAAAGCGTGTTGTCCTAAGCATGTAAGATTTTAATTGATACATTTAGGATTTTCAGTTTCTCTTCAATTGAAAGTTTTTCTGAATTCCAAAGGCGACATTTCGGTTTTCTTTTTAAATAATTTATTAAAGGAGGCAGGCCTTTCAAATCCTAAATTATAGGCTATTTCACTTACAGATAGTAAAGTTGAAGATAGTTGTTCTTTGGCTTTATTTATAACTGTTTGGTGAATGTGTTGTTGGGTGCTCATCCCAGTCAAAGATTTTAACATGCTGCTCAGGTAATTTGGAGAAAGACTCAACTGATCTGCAATCCATTGCACACTGGGTAATCCCCTTTCTGTTAAACGATCTTCCTTAAAATAATTGTTCAATAGGGCTTCTAATTCATCAAGTGTTCTGTGATTTAGAATTTTCCTAGTAATGAATTGGCGTTCATAAAAACGTTCAGCATAGTTGAGCAATAATTCTAACTGTGAAATAATTATTTTTTGACTGAATTTGTCAAGATTAGATTGATACTCACGCTTAATATTGTTAAGTAAATCTGTTATCATATGTTCTTCTTTTTCAGATAAGAACAGTGCTTCATTTATGGTGTATCCAAAGAATTCATATTGCTTGATCTGTTTTGTCAAACCTGTATTCCATAAAAAGTCTGGATGAACCAATAATAACCAGCCAGAGGGTTTGTGTCCTATATTGGGATTGCTTTCAAGGCTCATGACTTGATCAGGGGCGACAAACGTCATCAAGCCTTCATCAAAATCATATTCTTGCTGGCCATAGAAAAATTTATAAGCTATATTTCGTTTTAAACCAATTGTATAATAATCTTGAGTCCATTTTAATTCACTAATATCTTCTGGATACTGAACTTGTGAATAATCAATAAGACTGATTAAAGGGTGTTCAGGTGCCGGAAGATTAGCAATTTTATGATAATCACTAATTCTTTTAAATCTTTTAATAGCTTTCATAGTCTTAAATTTAGTGAAAAGAATTGGACTAGATTTAGCCCAATTCTTTTGGGATTAAACGAGCATACCTCCAGAGACCTCTATACGCTGACCATTTACCCAACTTGCTTTATCAGAGCATAAAAATGCAATAACACCACCTATATCTTCGGCTTCTCCTACGCGTCCTAATGCTGTAATGCTAGCGATAAGTTTTGCTTTTTCTTCATTTTTATTACTGCCGCCGGCAAAATCCGTTGCAATAGCACCTGGTGCCACCGTATTTGCTGTAATTTTTCTGCTACCAAGTTCTTTAGCTAGATACCGTGTAAACACCTCGACTCCACCTTTCATTATAGCATAAGAAGACATGCCTGGAAGACTGAATCTAGCGAGTCCACTAGATATATTTATAATACGTCCGCCATCATTGATGTATGGCAGTGCCCTTTGTGTTAAAAAATAGACACTTTTAAGATGCACGTTCATCATTTCGTTGAACTGCGCTTCTTTGGTATCTGCAATAAAATTAAAAGTACCTGTACCTGCGTTGTTGATTAAAAAGTCAAAATTAGAATTGCCATGCTTTTCTTTTAGATATGCCGTAGCATTTTCAATAAATATCTGACCACTCTTAAAATCGTTAGCATCAAATTGAAAAGCTTTGGCATCTTGTCCAGTAATTTTAATCTCATCAATAAGCTCGTTTGCCTTGGTAATATTGCTGTGGTAAGAAAAGATGATGTCAATACCATGTTGTGCAAGATTTAGTGCCATATCTCTGCCTAAACCTCTACTGCCTCCTGTAATAATTGCTGTTTTTGTGCTCATAATAGTGTTGTTTTTTTATTATGATACAAAGTTGAAATAAAACAAAACATCCTACTTTTCCATATCTATGAATCTCTTGTCATTATCTCCGTTTTTTAAGTAAACTATATTATTTCCTCTGTAAAAAAGGACATTACATCGTAATTTTCTTACAGTTTTAGTATTTATTTATACATTCGAATGCCCTCACTGATATAAACTTAATTAAAATGCTAAGTCTTAAGAATACTCGGTTTTATTCTGATGTCATAAAAGAACTAAATTACCCGTTTGCTGATGTCTATATTTTTGAAGGCTATGTGCTTTCAGAAATAAAGGAAGGAGTGGTTTTTTCGTGGGAAGATCACGCTAAGAAAATGGCAGAAGACGTTGCTGAATTTGCGCAAACAGACGGTAGTGAACTTGTGTATTTATCACATCGTATACATTCGTATTCACTTAAACCAATGGACTGGCTATACTTTTATAAGAATAGTTTCAGCCTTAGAGGTTATGGCGTTATAGGTTACAACAGTTTTAGCTTTCTTAATACGGTTATAGAAAATTTATTTTTTAATAAAAAAATACGACGGTTTAACGATTTGGAAACTGCTATTCAATGGGCAGAAAGCAAGGTTTTGGTCAATATAAATGAGTAGTTGGGTCGTTTGATTAATTCTTAAACGCTAAGCTCAATTGTTTTCCAAACGTAGCAGCAATGCCTGCAGCTAGACCACCAACAACACCAGTCACTAATATTAAGACATAAGGATTTCCTCCTAATGGTAATAGTTGCGCAATACGTTTTGCTAAAGTGAAATCATTTCCATTACTTAAAATAAAGCTGTAAATAGCCCAAAATAAAAGGATAGCCAGGAATGGCACCAAAAAGACGGCTGCTTTTTTTAGAGGAATAAATAAAGCAGTTGTTAGCGCTGCTGTCATTACCGACCACCAAGGCAAGAAAAAGGATAAAACAATAGCCAAAACTAGGGTAGCGATGAAGTTGAGTATTTTATTGTTCATTTATTTAGCTGGTATTAGGGTTTGAGTTCCGATAATGACGTCTGTAGCTTCATCGGATTGCAAAAAGTTGAGACTGTGGTATTTTCCTGCGGCCCAATCATCAATAAAATTATCGTAATATTTACTACCTGGATTGCCAGACTGTCCTCCAGGATAAATACCTAGCGCAGTAGGAGGAGAGGTCATTTCTACAATCATCCGCCAAGATGGACCATGATTTTCTGATGTAGCATTCACAATATTTCGATCGCCACCAATTGGAATATCAAAACGAGAAAATGCAGGAAGTGCTTGCAATAAATGCCCTGCATAAGTGCCTTTATAATTTGCCCATTTGTAATCGCCTTGCTCTTCTTTTATTTCTAAAAGACGTTCAGCAGCTTTTTTAAAGGCTAGAAGAAACAAATCTGAAGCAGTTTCAACTTTATCAGTTTCAACAATATCCATTAACTCATGGTTACCATTATTCTTTAAAAGATAGATGGTCTGGTAGGTATATGGAGGAGTCAAAGCGGTATCTTCTAAATCAAATTCATCCCAAACCATATTGTATAGTTTGCCATACCATTGTCTCCAAATACTTGGTCCAACTTCATCTATATCATTGTTAAATTGCCATGACTTTATTTCTGATAAAATATCAAGTTCTTTATTGTTTAAGCCCGTTGTACTCATATGCTCTAGCATGTAGGGCACTAATTCTGCCGCTTTAAGATTGTAATTATTGTTGTGTAAATTTTTAAAATCCTCTACATTAAATTTTTCCTTAGATGTAAAGAAGTCATTAATCACGCGATTTCTATAGGTTTCATAGCCATCATTAAAAACATAAAACGGATAATTTTCATCAACTGGATGCTGATTCGCGGAGCTTACAAAACCACGTTTTGGATTTTTGACTTTAGCATTAAATTCTTGAGGAATATAACTTTGCCAATCATTTTCTGGATTGCTACCATCCATTAAAAACTTGCCTTGTCCTTCCCATTTATTTGGAAATTTACCTTGGATCCATAAAGCAATATCACCATCGGTTGAAGCAAATACAAAATTTTGAGCAGGCGCATTCCAATAGGCTAAGGCATTGACATAGTCGTCATAGTTTTTAGCCTTATTGAGCTCTAAAAAGGTTTTTTGATTGTTACCACCTTCATGGCCTACCCATTTCATAGCGTAACCAGCCAATTCTAAATCGGATTTAAAATTTTTATCATACACTACGGGACCATGGTGCGTATAAAGTACGGTATCCTTATAATTCTCTTTACCTTTAATTTTTATATCTTCAATTCTGATGGTTAGGTCTTTCCATTTGCCGTCATATTTATATTTGGTGCGGTTGTCGTTAAATTCGACCTTGTACCAATCAATAACATCTCTCGTGGCGTTGGTTTCTCCCCAAGCGATATGCTGGTTAAATCCTGAAATCACGCTCAAAGCTCCAGGAATAGTGGCGCCAAACGCATTATGATTTGGAGTACTCAACTGCATCACAAACCAAATGGCTGGTAAATTCAATCCTAAATGTGGATCATTCGCTAAGATTGGATGTCCTGTAGCTGACTTGTCACCAGAAATGGCCCAATTATTACTACCGTTATCTGGATTAGGCTTTACAATGGTTTCTCTTATGGTATCTAAAAGGGCTAGACTTTCGGGTAATTCAGTTTGTGGTACATCAATAAAACTCCAATCCGTTTCGTTAGGAATAACTGGATCGTTTATATCGAAGAAATCTGGGAATAAGAGATCAAAATTAGCTTTCCCGAAAAGTCTTAAAACATTAGTGTATTCTAAATCGTCATCACCTCCTGCCAGCATTTTAGTCATATACATTAATAGAAGTGCCGTCTTCTTTGGTGTCCATTTCTCAGGTTGATAGTCCAATAATTTGTACTCAACAGGATAATCTTTTGGGTCGAGTTGATCGATATAGGCATTGACACCATCAGCATAATCTTGAACAAAAGCCAAAGTTTCAGGATCATGTTTTTCCATATAGGAGATAGCTTGATCTGCGCCATAACCCATACCTCGACGTCGCTCAGTTCTATCATAGTTTAAAGCGCCCTCTCCAATAATTTCGGACAAACGCCCAGCAGAGGCATAGGTTTGAAACTCCAACTGCCACAAGCGATGTTTTGCGGTTAAGTAACCTTGTGCTTTATATAGGTCGTGATTATTTTGAGCGAATACATGCGGAATTAATTGCGCATCATAATGCACGCTTACCTTATCTTTTAATCCTGGAATTGAGACTTCTCCAGTAATGGATTCATCAATTTCGTTCTGCCAAATACCTGCATATGGATTTAAAAATTTTCCAATAGGTGGAACGGCACCCAGCTTGGTATTTAAAACGTAAAATATTCCTATGGTCAGTAGAAAGGAAAGAACCAGTTTTGCGTATTTCATTTAAGCCAAAAAAATTAGAACTTAAAAATACCAAATATTATTCTAAAATGATGGTGTCGATAAGTAGTTTGAAGCTTTCCTCTTTTTTATTGCCGATTAAGAATGCAATCTCTTCCATTTGTTGCCCTTTAAAGTTGGGAATATCCAAGCGATAGCCTCTAAAGGAAGCATACATCTTATCAAACGGAATTTCTATAGTTTGCCAGTCGGCAGTCGTGTCAAACTCATAAATATATGAGTGTCTATCAGAATCATTGTCTTTTACTCTAAACTGATAGGTCTTTCCATCGCCTTTTATTCTGATATTGAATTTTGAATATTCCGTGGCATCAACAGTTTCAAAATAATAGCGCAATGAAGAGAATCCGCCATTATTTTCTAGAGATACGTCGCCAGTGTATTCGCCATGACCATCAGAATTGATTTTAAAATGTCCATCAGATCGTCCGCCCATAACAACGTCATCGAGAATGCGCCAGCTACTAATATCACTATCTGAATTAAAATTAAATAAGGTCATCGTTTGAAAGTATATGGATATACATATGAAAATAAAGAGCCTCATGTGATACTTTTTGTAAAGATACGAAGCATCAATCCTGGCACTTTTAGGTTTTTGAAAACTTTAGCATTTTTAGACTAACGCAGCACTAATTTTTTTACAACGTCTTTGCCAATAGATTCGTTAAGCATTTTTACAATCTTTTCATTACCATAACTCAATTCTTCACGCAGTACGCTAGAACTCAACTGCACATACAAAGTTTCGTGCTTTAACTCGATTGCTGTGGTGTAGTTGTTTACACCATTACCCATTAGATTTGCCCATGCTTCTCGAACATTGACTTTGTCCAATCCTGATTCTAAATTGTTGGTTTTTACAAACTCCTTTAGGATCTCTTCAATAGGTCGGTTATCGTTATTGCGTTTTGCCATAATTACTTCCTGTGAACACAGGAATCTTTATTAATTACTCAATATCCAAATTTATTGGCGTATAACGTTTATATAAATATACGTTGTTATTTTCATTCTTAATCTTAAGATGCTCTTTTGAGGCTTCTAATACGGTTTCTACCCAATTTGAATATGGTGTACTATAATGAATATTTAATTGGTTGTCCTCAATTTTTAACGCTAGTGCTTCAGAGTCATCCGAAGTGAAATAGGTATCATTGATTCCGGGCTTCACCTTTTTTCTAAAACCTTTTGAACTATCATTGATTTTTATATAGTCAATGGTTTCGTTAAATCGATATTGTTTCACAGTACCATCAGCAAGAGTGACTTTTTCAATTTCCCAGTAACCATCGAGGTGTTCTATATACGTTTCTGGATTTCCAGAGCAGCCCAACACGACAATACAGACTAGCCATAATAATTTTCTCATAGCTTAAACAATTTATAGGATTGATGAATCTGCTTTACAACGTTCTCTGTTCGATCGGCATGTGTATCGCTTATAAAAATCTGACCAAAATGTTCATCGTCCACTAAGCTTATAATTTGTGCCACACGATTTTCATCCAGTTTATCAAAAATATCGTCCAGCAATAAAATAGGCGCCACACCGCTTTGTTGCTTTATAAAATCGAACTGGGCTAATTTTAGTGCAATCAAAAAGGATTTTTGTTGACCTTGACTTCCAAATTTTTTAATTGGGAAATCATCAATTAAAAACACCAAATCATCTTTGTGCGTGCCAACACTTGTGTATTGTAAAGCTTTGTCTTTGTTGAGGTTGGATTGTAATAGGTCTATGAGTTCTCTTTCGAATAAATCACTTTTATATTTTAAATCTATGACTTCTTTACTTTGGCTAATAGCTTCATAACGTTCCTTGAAAATTGGTATAAAAATCTTTAGGAATTCTTCTCTTTTTTTGAATATTTCTGACGCATATGCATTAAGTTGCTCGTTGTAAATGGCAAGCGTATCGCCATTGAATGTGTTGTTTAGCGCAAAATATTTCAGAAGCGCGTTGCGCTGCGATAATACTTTGTTGTAGCTGATTAAAGCAGATAAATAGGTTTTATCACTTTGTGAAATGACACTGTCAATGAATTTTCTTCGTGTATCACTACCTTCAATAATTAAATCGCGATCTGCAGGTGAAATAATAACTAATGGAATAAAGCCAATGTGATCGCTAAATTTCTCGTAGGCTTTTCCGTTTCGTTTAATAATTTTTTTCTGTCCACGCTTTAACGACACCACAATTCTTTCAGTTCTTTCGAGCTTTGTGAAATTGCCATCAACAACAAAAAATTCTGTATCATGTTTTATATTTTGAAGTGCTATTGGGTTAAAATAACTCTTGCCAAATGCCAAATGGTAAATAGCGTCCAGAGCATTGGTTTTTCCAACACCATTCGCACCAACAAAGCAATTGATTTTAGCGTCGAAATCGAAAACCTGACTTTCAAAATTTTTGTAATTAACTAAAGATAGCGTGTTTAGAATCATAAAAATTACACTGTTTCCTTGTATTTATTGCTGTTGAGAGGTGTAAATTCGTCTTGCAAATTATTGAAAAATAACAAATAAATAGGCTTTTAAATCCCAATAAAAATTTTATTTTTGCGCACGCATTAATAGACAAGATATGGCAACGTATAAGAAAAGAGGCTACAAACCAAAAACCAAAAAGGAAAAGGAAGAAATTGTTGAGGAAAACTCAGCAACAGCAGAGGTATTTAATACTTTGGATGAGGGCGCTTCTAAAACGGAAGAATGGTTTGTTAAAAATCAAAATTATATTATTGGTGCTATTGCAGCTATCGCGTTAGTTGTTTTGGGTTACTTGGGTTATAGTAAATTTATTGCTGAGCCACAAGGTAAGGAAGCCATGAACGAAATGTACCAGGCTAAGAAGTATTTTGAGGATGCTGCCAATGGAATTTCCTCAGATTCATTGTATACGATGTCTTTAAATGGTGGAGAAGGAAAATATGGTATGTTAGATATTATAGATCAATATGGCGGAACACCTGCTGCTAATCTAGCGAACTATTATGCAGGTATGGCGTATTTGAATCTTAAGGATTATCAAAATGCAGTAACTTATTTAAGTGATTTTTCTAGTGATGATAAAATGCTGGGACCAATTGCTAAAGGTGGTATTGGTGATGCTTTTGTACAATTAGAACAATTACCAGAAGCATTGGAGTATTACGAAAAAGCATTCAAGGCAAACGTCAATGAGTTTACTACACCAATGTATCTACTGAAAGCTGCACGTGTCGCTATAGATTTAGATGAAAACTCTAAAGCTTTAGATTATTTGAAGCGCATAAAATCGGACTTTCCTGATGCTACGGAAGCTGGACAAGTCGATATTTTAATTGGAAAAGTAGAAGCAAGCTTATAAAACATGGCTACTGCAAATCATAATTTATCGAACTACGATAAAGCCACAATCCCAAACGCGAAAGACTTTCGGTTTGGGATTGTTGTTTCAGAATGGAATGATACCATTACTGAAGGACTTTGGCAAGGTGCGTTTGATGCACTAATAGATTGTGGTGCTTTAAAGGAAAATATCGTTCGCTGGAACGTTCCTGGAACTTTTGAACTCACTTACGGAGCTGCACGACTTTCTAAAAGTGTTTATGCCGATTCTGGTATGCTTGATGCTATCATTGTTATTGGCTGTGTGATTCAAGGCGAGACTAAGCATTTCGATTTTGTTTGCGAGGGTGTTACCCAAGGTATTAAGGATTTGAATCTTCAAGGTGATATACCTGTTATCTTTTGTGTGCTTACAGATAATAATAGGCAACAATCTATTGACCGTTCTGGTGGAAAGCATGGCAATAAAGGTACTGAGGCCGCTATCACTGCTATAAAAATGGCAGCATTGCGAAGAGATACCAAGTAGTTTTTAGTCTGAGTATTCACTAGAACGTAAAATTGCTTACGATTTACTTCATGCTTCCAACCTCAAGCTTCTAACTTATTATGGCATCCTTTTTGTTGATAATTTTAAGGAATCCTTAGACTATTTTTCTTAGTATTTTAAGTACTTTTGAAGTGAATCAAGGTTTAATTCACGAGTCAACTTGTTTAATCAGAGGAAAAATAAACGGTTTAGCTACAAACCTCGTTTTCAGGATTCTAATCCCGACACTGATCGGAAAGAGTCGAAAGACGACTTGGAGATGAAATGGAATGAAATTAAAGGGCATGCCAAACGAAAAGGGAATAAACTATTTTCGTTGCCAGCTTTAATAATCATGCTAGTATCTCTTTTTGTTTTAATGTATATCCTAGAGGGGTATATTTAATAAGGATATTATGGGTTTAATGAAGTTAAAAAGGAATAAAAAGTATAGTTATAAGCCTCGTTATTACAAAGGTGATGGAAATCCTTATGAATTGAAGCATAAATTCGACGGATACAGAAAAACGGTTAATACGCCAAAAGGTATCAAAGCAAAGTTTAATGCCGCTTTGGACGAATATCAAAACGATAGAGATGATAGCGTGAATAAGCGCGTGTTTATTATTGCAGGTGTTTTAATTTTACTATTCTTATTTTTAATAGGTTTCGACTTGTCTATTTTCTTTCCAAAAGGCTAATGACGGATATTATTCAACTTTTACCAGACCATGTTGCTAATCAAATTGCAGCAGGCGAGGTGGTACAGCGACCAGCTTCTGTGGTTAAAGAGCTCTTGGAAAATGCCATTGATGCTGATGCCTCTGAAATTAAACTCATTATCAAAGACGCTGGTAAAACTTTGGTGCAAGTCATTGACAATGGCAAAGGCATGAGTGTCACAGATGCGCGTTTGAGCTTTGAGCGCCATGCCACTTCAAAAATAAAATCCGCAGAAGATTTATTTCAACTGAATACCAAAGGCTTTAGAGGAGAAGCATTAGCAAGTATTGCAGCGATCGCCCACGTCGAATTAAAAACTAAGCGTCCAGATGATGAGCTAGGAACGGCGATTACAATAGAAGGAAGCCAAGTAAAATCTCAAGAGGTTTCAGTAACACCTACAGGAACTTCCGTGGCTGTAAAGCACTTATTTTTTAATATACCAGCGAGGCGTAATTTTTTAAAGTCCGATACCGTAGAATTGAGACATATCACTGATGAATTTCATCGTGTTGCATTAGCACATCCTAGTATAGCATTTAAATTTTATCATAATGGAAGTGAGATGTTCCATTTACCGAATGAAAATTACAGACAGCGTGTTGTACATATTTTTGGAGGCAGAACCAACGAAAAACTGGTGCCAGTTGAAGAGGAAACGGAAGTGTTGAAAATCTCAGGGTTTGTCGGTAAACCAGAATATTCCAAGAAAACGCGCTCCGAGCAATTCTTCTTTGTCAATCAGCGGTTTATTAAAAGTCCTTATCTCAACCATGCCATTGGTGCTGCATTTGAGGGTTTATTAAAAGATGGTTATCATCCAAGCTATTTTTTGAATCTCACCGTAGATCCAAAAACGATAGATATAAATATTCATCCTACAAAAACCGAAATTAAGTTCGACGATGAGCACACCTTATACGCTATTTTGCGTTCGGCAGTAAAACACAGTTTGGGACAATTTAATATTGCACCTGTTTTGGATTTTGAACATCAGAGTAGCTTAAATACACCTTATAGTTACAAAGATAAAAGGGTGAATACTCCAGCTATTGAAGTGGATAGAAGTTTTAATCCATTTGTGGACGATGCTAAGCCATCAAGACGAGCGCAACAACATACTAGCTTTAAAAAAGCATCTACAGCATCATGGGAAAGTCTTTATGTTGGCTTGGAGTCTCGAGGTAATAATACGAAAGATGATTTTAGTGAAGTCACTTTTGAAAGTGATTCTAAAACCGAATCGATTTTTAGTAATACTTCTATTGAAACCAGTAAGACAACATTTCAACTTCAACAAAAATATATCGTAAGTACGCTGAGGTCTGGTATGTTGATTATTGATCAAAACAGAGCACATCAACGTGTCTTGTATGAAAGTTTTTTAAAACACATAACAATTAAAGAGGCTACAAGTCAACAGCTGTTATTTCCGTTGCAATTGCATTTTACGCCGAACGAGAGTAAAATCATAACTGATTTAAAAACAGACTTGGAGCATACGGGATTTGTGTTTTCTGACGTTACAGAAGAGGGCATTACCATTACAGGTGTTCCAGTGGGCGTTCCAGAAAGTGAAGTGTCTATTATTTTAGAACAATTGATAAGTGATGTAGAAAGCGATGTGCCGGATGCCAATTTTAGTGCAGCGGACTTATTGGCAAAATCAATGGCAAAGAGTTTGGCAATTAAAAATGGGCAATCATTAAACAATACGGAACAAGAACATTTGTTGAATAGCTTATTCGCTTGCAAGGAGCCGAATGTATCGCCAACAAACAGACCAACCTTTATCACTATGACCACAGATGATATTGAAAAAAAATTTATGTAGAGTATGAGACAAGGCATAACCGATGCGGTAAAGCATTTATTGATTATTAATGTAATTATGTTCATTGGAACAACAGCAATTGGAAATGGTCAGTCATTTTATGATTGGTTCGCATTATACTTTCCTAAGAATACCCTATTTCAGCCTTGGCAAGTTGTGACACATATGTTTATGCATGGTAACTTGATGCACATTTTGTTTAACATGTTCGCTCTGTGGATGTTTGGTACTGCTGTAGAACAGATTTTTGGTTGGAAGAAGTTTCTAACGTTTTATTTGCTTTCAGGTTTTGGAGCAGCTATTATTCAAGTTGCATTTTTATATTTTCAGTTTAACACAGGTTTGGAAACTTTGATAGCTAATGGTGGTTCTCAAAATGAAATAATGGGGATACTCGCCGAGGGAAAATACAATACGGCTTGGCAAGGTATATTAGGTGATAATTTTGAAAGTTTTGTAAGTGCTTTTAATTCAACAATGGTAGGAGCATCTGGTGCTATTATGGGTGTTCTTGTGGCTTTCGGAATGTTATTTCCAGAATCTAAACTCATGCTTATTTTCTTACCAATACCTATTAAAGCGAAGTATTTTATTCCTGCCATTATTGCTATGGATTTATTTTCGGGTTTAACTGGGCAATCTATTTTTAGTCCTAGTAATACTGCTTATATGGCGCACGTTGGTGGTGCATTAACAGGGTTTTTGCTCATGTATTTCTGGAAGAAAAACGAGAAAGACAAATATCGTTGGAACTAATGAACACCATTCAAAATTTAAAATATAAATATAACATGCTCGATGTTTTTGGTAAGATCATTACCATTAATATCATCGTGTTTATATGTGATGTTTTAGTATCTAGTTTACTTAAATTGAATGTTGTCAAATACTTCGTGCTTCCTGCTAATTTTGGCGATTATATATGGCAACCATGGTCATTACTAACTTATGGTTTCTTACATGCTGATATCTGGCATTTGCTCTTTAACATGCTATTTTTGTTTTATCTGTCTCGCACGGCCTCCAATTTGTTTAGAACCAAGATGGTACTGAACATTTATTTTCTGGGCATCATTTTTGGAGGATTAGCCTATCTAGCAGTTTCCAATCTTATGCCGACAAATTTCTTTGGGACTAAGAACGGTATTATGGTTGGGGCTTCAGCTGGCGTGAGTGCGTTACTAATGTTTATAGCCATCTACATGCCACAATCTCAGATTAGGTTGTTCAATACGTTTAATGTCAAATGGATGCATATTGCCATCTTTTTTGTTGTAATGGACGTATTTAGGTTAATGCTAGGTATCAATCAAGGCGGTTATATAGCACATATAGGAGGCTACCTTCTAGGATATTATTATGCGGCCCAATTAGCCAAAGGTAAGGATATCGGATTAGGTTTTGAGCGCATAATGGATAGTGTGGCAAGTTGGTTCAAGCCAAAATCAAACTTAAAAACTGTACATCGTTCTAAAAGTAAAACGGTAAATAAGCAAACACATTCCAAAAAAGATTCAGCCAAGAGCGAAAAACAAAAGCAGATAGATACAATACTAGATAAGATAAGCAAGAGTGGTTACGATAGTTTAACTTCAAAAGAAAAAGAATTTTTGTTCAAAGCCAGTAAAGAGGATTAATCATAAGATGAAGAAACTAAAATTCTTTGGTAAGATTATATTTATTGTCAACTCATTGGCAGCATTTTTACTGCTGATCTCTTATTTATTGCCTTATGTGCCTCCTAAAAGCTTTGCTACCTTGTCAGTTTTAAGTCTGGGTGTCCCATTATTAATATTACTCAATATTCTATTTTTTCTGTTTTGGTTGCTTCAAGTAAAGAAGCAAATGTTATTGTCTTTAGTCGTTTTACTGTTGGGGTTGAGCTATGTGGGTTCACTTTATAAATTTTCATCCTCAAAAAAGGTAGATCGAAAAGAAAATTTTACTGTAATGTCCTTTAATGTAAGGATGTTTAATATTTTTGATTGGCTACCAAGTAATACGGTTAGGGAAGATATCATTGCTTTACTTTATAAAGAAAATCCAGATATTATTTCATTACAGGAATATAGACGAGGAGATCCAGTTGCGCTCGATGGGTATTATAATTATAATGCTAGTTACACCAAAACAGCTAAAGGCGGGCAAACCATATACTCAAAATACCCTATAATAAATTCTGGATCTTTAGAGTTTCCGAATACAACAAATAATGCGATTTTTGTGGATGTTGTTAAAGGGACTGACACTTTAAGAATATATAACTTGCATCTGCAATCTGCTCGTGTAAATGCAGATGTAGAAAAACTTAAAAAGGAGAAATCTAGTGATTTGTTTAAACAGGTGAGTAGTACATTTAAGGCACAGCAAAATCAAGTAGAATTATTTCTTAAACATAAATCTAAATGCCCTTATAAGATTATCATTACGGGAGATTTCAATAATACCGCGTATTCTTATATTTATAGAAAAATAAAAGGTGATGATCTGGTAGATTCCTTTGAAGAAGCCGGAAATGGTTTTGGAAAGACGTTTGACTTTAAATTCTTTCCGTTACGAATCGACTTTATTCTGGCGGATGAAAGCTTCTCTGTGAATGGCTTTAAGACCTTTAATGACATGAAACTCTCAGACCATTATCCCATAAAAGCGACACTGAATTTAGATTAAAAGACAATCGGCACTATCAGAAACAATGTGAGCCAAAAGTCCAAGTGCAAAAATACGAGTTTGTTTTGGAATTAGGAGCACAATATAAGTTACAATAGCATAGTAGGCGTGTAATGGGTGAAAATTAATGCTACAACGCTCAGGATCAAAAATGGGATTGGCAAGCAAATGATCTAGATCAATAATGAATGCTGAAAGCATAATGAGATAAGCTTTTAACCATTCCTTTCTAAAGAATATTAGTGCGATAGCAATTGGTAATCCAAAATGTAAGCCGTAATGAATTATAAATTTTAGCATAGTCTATAAAGGCTGTCGCTTCAAATATAACTCAGAATTTGGACCTTCATTAAACAACAAGTCCAAAATGCTCAAGTTGGGAATAAAGCCATGCTTCTTTGTAAAAACCTGAGTATAATAGTCTAAAGCGTTGGCTTGATGATTTCGTTTTACTAATACTCTAAAATCTTTTTTGTCTTTAGGTTCTTTTTCAAATATACTTGTTTTATAAGTCGTTAACTCCACTTGGAGACAATCTAATAGCAGTTCAAAACATTCTAAGTTTAAATCTAAAATATACTCAAATTGTTTTTCAAATAAAGGTCTTAAATCGTCAATATAATGTTCGAAGAAAGGCGACATACTATAGGCAGACTGCAATGATTTGAAATGTTGAAGCTGCCATTGGTCTTTATTGGCAATTTTTACATCCTTATACAACTGCCTGTTCTTTTGAGAATAATTTACCGGAACGGTTAAAGAAAGTTTGCCATTGGCACCGTAGATTTCTGTTCTATTTCTAAAACTTTGCTTTTGATAATTATCGCAAACTTCAAAATAAATTGAATCAGCATTTACTATGGCCGCAAAATGCTCCAGATTTGGGAAATAGGTTGGATGTATAAGACAATCCATATTGTGGATTTAGTTGAAAGCTTTACGCCTTCGCTTTCTTTTTCTTTCGCCATTTGTTAAATCCATAGATTCCAAAGACAACTACTAAAAAAGGAATTAAATAGGAGCTGCGTTTGCCACTTCCGCTAACCGTAGTAAAAATTCTATCCCAACGGAAGCTCCAATTTTTTATGCCGTCATTAATACCATCTATACTCATCCAGATAAACACAGGCTTACCAAAAATATGATTATAAGGTACAAATCCCCAATATCTACTATCAATGGAGTTATGTCTATTATCACCCATCATCCAGTAATAATCTTGCTTAAAGGTATAAGATGTTGCTGGTTGCTCATTAATAAATATCTGATTGCCGCGAGTTACCACGTTGTTGTTCTCGTATTCTTCAATAGCTCGTTTATAAATGGCAATATTATCAGTACTTAACTTTACAGTTTCTCCAGCTTTGGGAATCCAAAGTGGTCCAAAGTGATCTACGTTCCATTTATAATTTGGGTCTCTAGGAAAAATATTACCGTTTTGTTCTGGATCTCTAGTTATGCGTTCCACGCTAGCAATATTGGGTTGTATCTTAAGTTGGGCAATAGCCTTATCTGAGGCGGCTGCCAAGTAAAATGTACCATCATTTGGATTGAATTGAAACCCATCATCTATATCTACTTTATCTAGCATATTATAAAACATACGTTCTTCACCTGAAGTACTTATAGGTTTTTTTAAAGTTAATCGATAGGAGAACTGTAATTGTGATCTTGGAGGTAGCTTATTTTGCGTTCCATTGATATATACATAACCATTTCGTATTTCTAAAGTGTCACCTGGTAAACCTACACAACGTTTCACCAAATTGGTTTTTTTGTCAATAGGTTTGTAGTAATTGCGATCTGGATTAAAATCGTTCATATCCAGTAATGTATCTGCTGGCTGATTAAAGACCACGATATCATTGCGTTCTACGTTTTCAAAGCCAGGTAACCTGAAATAAGGCAATTGCAATTTGTTAGCCCAAGAGGTATTTCGCTTGTCAAAATTATCGTTATATAAATACGACTTTGTTTTTAATACAGGAATGGTATCATGCACCATCGGTGCTCCAACAGTGGTCATAGGGCCTCTAGCGCCATAATGGATTTTACTAACTATAAGAAAATCACCGACTAAAAGTGACTTCTCCAAAGATGATGACGGAATAACAAAAGGTTGAAAGAAATACGTATGAACAATGGTTGCTGCGACAATTGCAAATAGGATAGATGTAATCCATTCACCTGCAGAGGTTTTTGGTTTTAGCGCTCTATTTTCTATGTAGTTGACATCAGCAAAATAATTAAGATAGTATAAGTAGAATCCAAGTGTTATAATACAGAGCAATGCATCCAATTTTGTGTCTTTCCCAAAGGCTCTTGCAGTTTCTACCCAAGCTGCAGGAATCATAATGAGATTTACAATTGGTAGAAACATTAAAATAACCCACCACCAAGGGCGGGAAATGATTTTCATTAAAACTACAGCGTTGTATATAGGAACAAAAGCTTCCCATGCCTGTCTACCGGCTTTAATATATAATTTCCACGTGCCTAAGCCATGTATAATTTGTAAAACGAGTAAAAATATAAACCACTGTGTCCAAGTCATAATTTCTATAATGATAATTGTCAATTGACAATTGATTAATTTTTAAGGTTCAAATTTGCGGTTTTTCTTGATGATATAAAAATC
The DNA here is from genome assembly GCF_014243395.1 of Winogradskyella flava. GTDB lineage: Bacteria > Bacteroidota > Bacteroidia > Flavobacteriales > Flavobacteriaceae > Winogradskyella > Winogradskyella flava. The sequence continues at coordinate 262,446 of NZ_JACLCP010000003.1, forward strand.
CTTGTAAGTTCGTCTGCTTCATTTAACAAAGATTTACAAATGTTTAGTGGTAATAATTTTTCGTCAATAATAAATTCTAACCAGAAATGACTTTCGTCTATTTCTTCAATCACAATGCTTATTTTAGAAACAAAACTACGCTTAGATTGAGCTATACACGTAGCTCTGTAATTTGCTGCTACTGATGTAGCACATCTCATATGCTGTTTTTTAATGTGATTAGATAAATAATCATTAGGTAATTGCGCTATTAATTTTATAATTTGATGTGCGAATGTCTTAGTACGATCTTTTAGGTCATTTTTCATTAATCATTAGACATTAATTTGTAGCACATCTTGCATAGTGAAGACGCCTTTTTTATCTTTTATCCATTCCGCTGCAATAACGGCTCCCATAGCGAAACCTTGTCTGTTGTGCGCTGTGTGCTTAATACTTATGGCATCTATATCTGAGTTATAAGTGATTTCATGAGTGCCTGGCACGTCAGGAATTCGCTTTGCCTCAATATGTATTTCATCTGCATTCGCCTTATCTAAAGTCCACTTTTTGTAATTTGTATTATCAATGATTTGTTCAGCCAAAGTAATAGCTGTTCCACTTGGTGCGTCCAATTTTTTGGTGTGGTGTATTTCTTCCATGTCAATAGCATATTCAGGGAAATTGGCTATGAGTTCACTTAGACGCTTATTAATTTCAAAAAAGATATTGACACCTAAGCTAAAGTTAGAGGCATATAAGAATGTTCCATTTTTAGAGTTACAGTATTCTAAAATATCTCTATAGTGTTCTAGCCAGCCTGTAGTGCCTGATATTACAGGGACCCCAGCGTCTAATGCTTTTTTTATATTTGAGACGGCAGCAGTAGGAACGCTAAAGTCTATAGCAACATCTGTAGTCGAAAAATCATAAGTATCGGTGGCATCAGTAATTTTTAATGAAATGCTATGGTTTCGAGTTAAAGCAATAGCTTCTATACTCTTTCCCATTCTACCATAACCAAGTAAAGCTATATTCATACTTAGAATTTAAAATTAAGAGTTAGGCCCAAGTCCGATGAGTTTTCCATTTGGTTGTATTGATAATGCGGACTGAGACTCAAATTTTCATCAACATTGAATTGTAATAAATGCGCATCTACATTGGCATCAATGATATTTAGTGCATATAAGCCCAAGGTTATCAATAAGGACACTTCCTTATTTCGCCTAAATGTTTGCTGAGCACGTATTAAACCATCATCAGAGATTAGAGGAGTTCCGTTTTCATCAGAGAATTCATCATCTGTAAAACCTGCCAAACGTCTTTTATAGGCATCTCTGTAACGATCGAACTGCTTATCATTTCTTATGTAAAAATAAACGCCTGTACCAATGGCTCCCCAAACAATGGGGATCTTCCAATATTTTTTATTGTAAGCTTGCCCAGCACCAGGAAAGATAGCTGAGTAGAATGCTGCTTTTGAGGGCCTTAAAGGATCAATTTCTTTTCTTTCAAGAGCTTGTTCTTCAATGACCATCAAGTCTTTATCTATGGCTATGCTGGTACTATCCTTATCTTTCTGGGAAAATAAAAATAGAACTGAAAAGAGACACAGCAAAATGCTAAAGACATATTTACTTTGCACGCTGCACTAGTTTTTTGATTCTATTGAAATCTTCTTCGGAATGGAAAGGAATAGTGATTTTCCCTTTTCCATTTTTTGATACTTTGACATCTATCTTATGCCCAAAGTACTCTGAAAATTCCTTAACACCTTTTTTGATATATTTGGGTACTTCGGTAGATGTATGATCTGATTCAGAAATTGTATCAGAATTTAAGTTTTTCACCAATTGTTCTGTAGCCCTTACAGACAGTTTATTGGTGATGATTTTTTCGTAAACTTCAAGCTGGTCAATCTGACTTTCAATATTTACCATGGCTCTGCCGTGTCCCATAGAGATAAAGCCATCACGCATACCTGTTTGTATGATAGGATCCAGTTTTAATAAACGCAAGTAATTGGCAATAGTTGAGCGCTTTTTACCAACACGTTCGCTCATTTGTTCTTGTGTGAGATTAATTTCATCAATTAAACGTTGGTAGGATAAGGCGATTTCGATTGGGTCTAAGTCTTGACGTTGAATATTCTCTACCAAGGCCATTTCCAAGGACTCCTGATCGTTGGCAATTCTTATATACGCTGGGATGGTTTCTAAGCCAATAAGTTTGGAGGCTCTAAAACGACGTTCTCCAGATACGAGTTGATACTTGTTAAAGGCAAGTTTTCTAACAGTAATAGGTTGAATAACACCTAATTCACGAATGGATGATGCCAGTTCTCGTAAAGATTCTTCATTAAAGTTGGTTCTTGGCTGAAAAGGATTAACCTCAATACTTTCGATATCGAGCTCAACAATATTACCAACAACCTTGTCTGCATTTTTATCTTCAGCAGATTTTATATCATTTTCTGGATCTTTCAATAAAGCAGAAAGTCCTCGTCCTAGTGCCTGTTTTTTTGTTGCTTTCGCCATTACAATTCATTTTTCTTAATAAGCTCTTTAGCCAAACTTAAGTAGTTAGCAGCACCTTTACTGCTTACGTCATAATTAATAATGCTTTCGCCATAACTAGGTGCTTCTCCAAGTCTAACATTACGCTGAATGATGGTATCGAAAACCATATCACTAAAGTGCTTTTGTACTTCTTCAACCACTTGGTTGGATAAGCGCAAGCGCGAATCAAACATGGTGAGTAGCATACCCTCAATGTCTAACGCTTCATTGTGTATTTTCTGTACACTTTTAATAGTATTTAACAGTTTTCCTAGACCTTCAAGTGCAAAGTACTCACATTGAATAGGGATAATTACCGAATCTGAAGCTGTTAGGGCATTCAAAGTTAATAAACCTAATGATGGTGCACAATCAATTAGGATATAGTCGTAATCGGATTTTAATTCAGAAATAGCTTTTTTCAACATATATTCACGCTCATCCTTATCCACAAGTTCTATTTCAATAGCCACGAGATCAATATGCGCAGGAATAACATCTACGTTTGGCGCATTGGAAGCAACTATAGCTTCTTTTGCAGGTTTTGTGTGTTCTAGTACTTGATACGAGCCAATTTCTACGGCATCGACATCGATGCCCAGCCCAGAACTTGCGTTGGCTTGAGGATCTGCATCTATAAGTAGGACTTTCTTCTCTAGAGCACCTAAAGAAGCCGCTAAATTTACTGAGGTCGTCGTTTTGCCGACACCTCCTTTTTGATTAGCAATTGCAATGATTTTACCCATTAAATGATTTGGTTTTAGAGGGTTTAAAAATACGATTTATTATGGGTTTTGAAAATGGAAGTTGTTAACATTGATTAAATAAAAAACCGTCTAAAGAATAAACATCTTAGACGGTCTTGTTTTTTTAATTTGAAAAATGGCTCTATTCTTCCTCAGGCATTAAAACAGCCTTGATGTAACCATTTGTTAGGTATTTCTTAGCCACATTATGGATGTCCTTAGTGGTTAGTGCGTTAACATTACTTTCGTAATTAACAACATTATTCAAATCTGATTTGTTGTAATCGGCACCTTTGATAGCAGATAGCCAAAAGCGATTTTGCTCTAAATTTTCTTTTCTCGTAAGCAGTAATGCTTTCTTCACTTTATCTAGATCGACTTCTGTAGGACCATCTTTTATTATTTTTTCTAATTCTGCGATTGATGCCGCTGCTAATTTTTCGGCATTATCAGGTCCGCAGGGGAATGAAATACTAAAACTGTATCGGCCATAAGGAATTTTACTCATAGAGCCTCTAGCTCCAGCACCGTAAACACCACCTTCTTCTTCTCTTAATTTTTCAATAAGTTTTATACTTAGAATTTCTCCTAGTGCACTTAATGCTCTCGCCTCTTTCTCGTCGTACTGCGCTTCACCAGAAAACGTAAGTCTCACTTGACTCTTTGGCTCAGTCCCTTTGTTGTACGTAAACTCATGGGAACCTGATTTTGGTCTAAAGTCATGTACTTTATACATTTCATTATCGCCATTACTAGGAAGAGAAGCAATGTAGGTCTCAGCATATTCAGCGATTTTATCGTCTTCTACATTACCTACAAAGTAGAAGTGGAAATCACCTGCATTGGCAAAACGTTCTTTGTATTTTTCATATGCTAAATCGTAGTTGGCCTTATCTAAGGCTTCTTCATCTGGAAACCCAGTATATCTTGGATTACCTTCGTTTGTGAATTCTCCTAGTGCAATTGAGAATGAAATATTTGGATTGGATAATATATTGCCTAAAAATGCCTTTTGCTTGCTTATAAATGAAGAAAACGCTTCGGGATCCTTATCTAACTTGGTAAAGTATAGGTGAATCATTTGAAACATCATTTCCATATCTTTTGGAGATGCAGAACCTCTGAAACCTTCATCATTTCCGCCAATATAAGGTCTAACTCTAACGATTTTACCAGACGTCATCTTGGCCATTTCGTTTTTATCTATGCCGTCGATACCAGCCTCAAATAAACCACCATTAGCACTCGCAGTCTGCTTTAATTCTTCAGTAGAATATAGGGATGTGCCTCCATAACTAAAGGCTTCCATCAATACTTCGTCATTCTTAAAATCTGTTTTCTTGTAAGTGACTTTCGCACCATTACTCAAGGTAAGGGTAGTGGTTTCATTGATTTGCCCTTCATTATTTACTTCTTTTTTTGTAATACTCCCTTTTGTAGGTTTTACAGGCATTAGTTCATCACGTACTGCTTCATCTTCGTAATCTTTGATATCAGCTTTCTTGACACTTTCTAACAAATCAATAACCTCTTTTTCAGTAACCTTGGTTAGACCGTCTTTTTTTGGACCAGTTAATACAACCAGGCGATTATCGTCATGCAAGAAATCGGAAATTAACGCATTAACTTCTTTGAGTTTGATTGATGGTAACTCGGATTGAGCATAATTATAAGTCCATTCAATACCTGGAATTGGTCTTTCTTGTAGGAAATGTTGAATGTAACTATTCACAATTCTACCCGACTCGTTCTTGTCCTTGTTCTTAAATTGACGTTCTAATCTGGCTAGATAATCTTTCTTTGCGCGCTCTAGTTCAGAAGCTTTAAAGCCATAACGCTTTACACGCTCGTTTTCTTCTAACAATACTTTTAGTCCTTCTAATTGGCCAGTTTCGTTGGTCTGCGCAAAGGATTGATAGGCCTCTTTATTTCCTATGATACCACCTTTGTAGGAGAACCCATAAATAAATGGCGGATTAGGTTTATTGCTATACTCAGCAAGTCTGTTATTGATCATTTGATCAAAAAGACCTTCTACCATGTCATTTCTGTAATCACTGACGGTTTTTGTTTTTTCAGGATTCCCTTTGTCCTTATAAAAGATTTGGATTTGACTTCCTGTAGCTTCTTCGTCCCATTCAATAGCCACGAAAGTCCCTTCATGATTCTCGGAATAAAATTCTTCTCTCGGCTTTTCATTTTGAGGGTTTTTAAGTCCACTAAAATTTTCTTTTATCTTCTTTTCTAAAGTTTCAACATCTAAGTCGCCGACTGCAATTACAGCCATGAGGTTTGGTCTGTACCAATCTTTTTGGAAGTTTCTAAGGCTTTCGTATTTAAAAGTTTCTAGGTTTTCTTTAGTCCCAATAGGTAGTCGATTTGCATATTTGGACTTGTAAGCAATTTTGTCTAAATATTTTGATTGCATTCTAGTTCTGGCTCCAAGACGCGTTCTGTATTCTTCTATAACCACCCCGCGTTCATCATCAATATCTTCTGCTGTTAATAAGGCATTACCTGCCCAATCTTGAAGAATTTGGAATCCTTTATCCAATTTCTCTGGATCATCACTTGGTATAGGAAGAATATATACGGTTTGGTCAAAACCTGTATAAGCGTTAAGGTCTGCACCAAACTCCACCCCAATACTTTGTAGGTAATCTACCAACTCATTTTTCTTAAAGTTGGTTGTTCCGTTAAAGTTCATGTGCTCCATAAAATGGGCTAGGCCAACTTGGTCGTCAGTTTCTACTATTGAGCCAGCTTTCAAGGCCAGTCTAAGTTCTACTTTATCTTCTGGTTTACCATTATTCTGAATGTAATAGGTGAGTCCGTTAGAGAGTTTTCCAATTTTTACTTCAGGTGTAATGGGTAGTACTTCAGATGGGACAGTACCTGTGGTCTGTTTTTCTGGAGTTTTGGTTTGCGCATTGGCATTAAAGACAAGGAACAAACAACATACAAATAGTGTTTTGAACACTTTAGAGCGTTTTGTAGTCATCGATTGATGGTTTAAATGATTAATAGTTAAAATTCCATAAGAAAATTCCTCTAATTTAAGCTTTTATAGTGGCTGTAAAAAGGAATAACACTATTTTAACTAAATTTTTAGTTGGATATTATGTGGGTAGTTTCATTAATCAATCAAAATCTCTAAAATCTGAATCGCTGCGTCGCTAATTTTAGTGCCTGGTCCAAAAACAGCTACTGCACCGGCATCAAATAAATATTGATAATCTTGCTTTGGAATGACACCCCCTACGATTACCATAATATCATCTCTACCATAGGCTTTTAATTCTTCTATTACTTGAGGGACTAAGGTTTTGTGACCAGCTGCTAATGAAGATACACCCAAAATATGAACATCATTTTCAACCGCTTGTTTCGCGGCTTCCTTAGGTGTTTGGAATAACGGACCAATATCGACATCAAAACCAACATCTGCATAACCTGTGGCCACAACCTTGGCACCTCTATCGTGTCCATCTTGTCCCATTTTAGCAATCATAATGCGAGGTCTCCGACCATCTTGTTCTGCAAATTGATCGGCTAGTTCTCTTGCTTTTTTAAAGCTTTTATCGTCTTTTATTTCTTTACTGTACACGCCGCTGAATGATTTTATTTGTGCTTTGTAACGACCAAATTCCGCCTCTAGTGCATCACTGATTTCTCCTAAAGTTGCGCGTTTTCTGGCTGCATCTACGGCTAAAGCTAATAAATTTTCTTTACCTGTTTTCGCTGCTTCTGTCAATTTAGATAATACTGAGGATACTTCTTCATTATTTCGAGTAGATTTGATGTGGTTCAAACGTTCTATCTGTTGATTACGAACTGTTTGGTTATCAACTTCTAGAATATGAAGTGGATCTTCTTCTTCAAGTTGATATTTGTTGACTCCTACAATAATATCTTGTCCAGAATCTATTCGTGCTTGTTTGCGTGCTGCAGCTTCTTCAATTCTTAGTTTGGGAATTCCGGCTTCTATGGCCTTAGTCATGCCACCCAATTCTTCAACTTCTTCAATTAATTGCCATGCTTTTTGAGCAATATCATTCGTCAAACGTTCTACATAGTAACTACCAGCCCATGGGTCTACGGTTTTTGTGATATGCGTTTCTTGTTGTAAATAAATCTGTGTATTTCTTGCAATTCGTGCCGAAAAATCTGTTGGTAAAGCAATGGCTTCATCCAAGGCATTGGTATGCAAACTTTGGGTACCACCAAATGCCGCTGCAGTCGCTTCAATACAGGTTCTGGCGACGTTGTTAAAAGGATCTTGCTCGGTTAAACTCCAACCAGAGGTTTGGCAATGCGTTCTTAAAGCTAGGGATTTTTGATTTTTTGGGTTGAATTGCTTCACAAGCTTAGCCCAAAGCATGCGTGCGGCACGCATCTTGGCAATTTCCATAAAGTGGTTCATGCCAATGGCCCAAAAGAACGATAGACGAGGCGCGAACGTATCGATATCCATGCCAGCTTCTAGTCCTTTTCTAATGTATTCTAGACCATCTGCTAAAGTATAAGCCAATTCAATATCGCATGTAGCACCAGCTTCTTGCATATGGTAACCGGAAATACTAATGCTATTGAAACGTGGCATGCTTTTACTCGTATATTCAAAAATATCAGATATAATTTTCATGGATGGTTTAGGAGGGTAGATGTAGGTATTCCGCACCATAAACTCTTTTAGAATATCATTCTGAATGGTTCCAGCCAATTGTTCGGGTTTAACGCCTTGTTCTTCCGCTGCAACTATATAAAAAGCCATAATTGGAAGTACAGCACCATTCATTGTCATGGACACTGACATCTCACCTAATGGGATTTGATCGAAAAGCGTTTTCATGTCCTCTACTGAATCTATAGCAACCCCTGCCTTGCCAACATCACCTATCACACGCTCATGGTCAGAGTCGTAGCCTCTATGTGTTGCCAAATCAAATGCAACTGATAAACCTTTTTGTCCTGCAGCTAAATTTCGTCTATAAAAGGCATTACTTTCTTCTGCTGTTGAAAAACCCGCATACTGTCTTATTGTCCAAGGTCTTCGAACATACATAGTTGAATATGGTCCGCGAAGATTTGGCGCAATACCAGCAACAAAATCTAGATGTTCTAAATCTTGAACATCTGCTTTTGAATAGGTCGATTTAACATCTATGTCTTCAGCAGTACGGAAAATACTTTTATAAGTGTCATTCTCATAATCTGAAGATTTGGGTTTTATATGTTGAAGATCTTTACGTTTCATAATATCATTTTTTCTAAAAACGGGTCAAAATATACTTCAAAGGGTGCCATAAGATTAATGAGTACTGTTTTCTTGTTAGATGAAATAAAATAGGCATGTTGAAATGCCTGTTGCTGCAATTTTTGGTTTTCTAGTTTGAAAATTGCCTTGAATATCTGGGTTTTGCCATTATCATTATGCTTGGCGGTAATTTTAGTAAATTTAAGATCTGTGATCTCAGACACGCGTTCTTGATTTTGTCTAACAATACCTAAAATAAATTTAGCATCTTGTCGAGAGATAGGTTGATAAGGAATTGTATTTATGGTATAGGTAGCATTGACAGAATTATCGAAAAAGACATAATGGTTACCTTTCATCTCTCTTACATTTTTGAATCTTGTGCGTTCAAGTTCAAGGTCCTTATTGTCCGTTACCAATGAATCTAATAGTGCTAAATATTGAATCGATGTATATCGTTTAAAACTGCTTGGTAAAAATAGTCTTACACCATCATTCTCTAGATAATGTGTCTTGCCTTCTACATCATTGATATCTTCGAATTGTGTCCAATCCGAAAATTCTTTTGCAACATCCAAACATGATATCATAATAATGGAAGAAATGCATAAAAAAACTACTATAGATTTTTTCAATGCCATATTTTACTCTACTTTTAATCTGTTGATTTCCAATTTTTCAGATAATCTTTTTTCAATAATAGGTTCAATTATAGTTTTGCGCTTTTCAATTTTTGTAAATGGACTGATTTCTAGTTCGTTTTTCATTTTATCAGTCGGATTTGGATGTTTGCTGGTACCTAAAAGTACTAATTTTCCAGTATCAAAATCGGCTTGCTCTTTAGCCGCACTTTCCTTAATTTTTCGTTGGATAGTACTTTCTTTAAGTTGCTTTAAAAAACCACCATTGGCTTCTATGTCTTTGAATAAGTTCAAGGCTTTTTCTGTTAATTGTTCGGTTAACGCCTCGATATAATAAGCACCATCTGCTGGGTTATTTACCCTATTAAAATAGCTTTCATGTTTTAAAACTAAAAGTTGGTTTCTAGAAATGCGATCTCCAAATTCATTTGGTTTATGGTATAGCCCATCATATGGTAAATTGTTAACAGTATTGGCGCCACCAAGAATGGCACTCATACATTCGGTAGTAGTACGAAGCATATTGATGTTGTAATCGTAAATAGTCTTATTGCGTTTGCTTGGTGATGCATTTATTTTGCAATTTGTATTCATATTGTATTCCGAAGCTAAAGTATACCACAATTGTCTCAAGGCTTTTAATTTGGCTATTTCGAAAAAGTAATTGGAGCCCACAGCAGCGCTGAAGGTTACTTGTAGAGATGGCCTTGCTTCACTCTTAAGGATATTGTCTAAATGATTTAGATATTCATTGGCATGAGCCAATGCATAAGCCAATTGCTGCACAATATTGGCACCAGCATTTTGATAAAGACTTAAATCAATGCTTAACTGATTGGTGTTTTTTACAATGGATTCAAATTTAGAGTGGTCGACTTTTAGGCTGTGATACCAATTTCCTGTTCGAGCTAGGTTTCCTATGATATCTGTTTGAAAGGTAATTTTTTTGCGAGATTTCTCAACTACTCTAGAGGTGATTGAGTCTTTAATGAAACGCTCAGAGAGAAAATCACATGTAATTTCAACTGGTATTTTCTCTAAATCAATATTCTGGAATACATCTTCAACGGAAATAGCTTCGGAAGTGATATGAAATATGATACTTTCTGCGCCACGGTTAATAGCCTCAACAGCTTTGGAGTTCGCTTTTTTTGTGTCTTTTACTTCAATAACCTGACTAATCTTCCATTCAGTCGCTTTACTATTTGAAATCTCAGGTGATTTATTAAAGTCATCAGAATGATAAAACGGTTTTACATCAATACCTTCATCGGTTTTCCAGATAAGGGTCTCGTTATAATCTGCACCTTTTAAATCGACTTGTATTTTTTGTTTCCAGGCTTTTGAAGAAACACTTTCAAATTCGTTAAATAAAGATTTACTCATCTTGTTTTTGTTTAGCTATACTGTCTTCGTATTCTATAATGAAAATATCTTCATTGGGCTTTTTCATGTAATAATTTTCTCGTGCAGCGCGCTCGACGCCCTCTTCAGTGCTCAATTCTTTAATGGCTTTATTGTCTTTAGCCATTTCATTTTTATAATGCTCTTTTTGATACTCCAATTCTTTTTTGTCCGTATTCAGTTCATGATGAAATAACCAAGAATGCGCATCAAAAAACAACATCCAGACCACAAAAACGATAAGTACAAGTAGATAGATATTCTTAAAAGGTTTTAGATATTTGTTGTCAAAAATTCCCATTACAAACGTTCGTTTATTATGGTCTTAACGATATCTACGGCTACCGTGTTGTATTTGTTGTTTGGAATAATAATATCAGCATACTCTTTCATGGGCTCAATAAATTGCTGATGCATTGGCTTTAAAGTATTTTGATATCTCGATAAGACTTCGTCAATATCTCTTCCACGCTCTGAGATATCACGCTTTAAACGACGGATTAATCGTTCATCAGAATCTGCGTGAACGAAAATTTTTATATCAAATAATTCCCTTATTTCTGGATTGGTTAAAATTAGGATCCCTTCTACTATCATCACTTTTCTGGGTTTTGTAGAAATAGTGTCTCCAGTACGATTATGTTTTACAAAAGAGTAGACAGGTTGGTTTATGGAATTTCCTTTTTTAAGTTCCCTGAGGTGTTCCTCTAATAAATCGAAATCTATGGACCTCGGATGATCAAAATTTATTTTTACACGTTCTTCATAGCTTAAATGAGAGGTGTCCTTGTAATAGGAATCTTGGGAAATGACACCAACTTCGCCTTCGGGAAGCTCATTTAAAATTGTATTTACAACGGTAGTTTTACCACAACCTGTTCCGCCAGCAATTCCGATTATTAGCATTCTATAGTTTTAGATTAAGTTAGTCATGCAAAGTTAGCTAATTACTGATATTATTTAGTGACATTTGTCACTTCTTGAGGTGTTAAAAATTCCCCATAATCATTTCCCCAACTGTTGTTAATATAGTTCATTACATCAGCCACTTCTTCGTCCGCAAGACCTAAGGGAGCCATGACGCTATTGTAGGTAATACCATTGACCATGATCTCACCAGACATTCCGTTTTTTATGCCTAAAATGCTTTCTTTTTGTTTTTCCAATAGGTAGTCTGAGCTTACCAATGGTGGAAATGCCTTAGGCACACCTTTGCCATCAGCCATGTGGCATGTAATACACATATCATTATAAATTGACTTTCCACGTTCCATGCTAGCCTCAAGTTCTGGGTTTACTTGTTTTATGGATGTTTTTTCAGGATATTCCACCTTGGTTGTTTTCTTTTCTTTTGAATTGCAAGATACTATGATACATAGCAGTAATACGAACTTGAATATTTTTATCATTTTTTAATCAGTTTTACGATTCCTAAATTTTCGATACCAACATAAATATAGCCATCAGGTCCTTGCTCTACGCACCGTACTCTTCCTAATCCATCCAATAAGCGCTCTTCTTTAACCACCTTATTGTTTTTAATTGTACACATATCCAAATATTGAAATTTTAATGAGCCTACGAGAAGATTACCGTTCCAGTCACCATATTTATCACTATTAATAAATGCCATTCCGCTAGGAGCAATAGATGGGTCCCAATAATGAAGTGGTTGCTCCATACCCTCTTTTTTGGTAATATCCGTAAATTTTGTTCCGCTATAATTGATACCATAACTAATTATTGGCCAGCCATAGTTCTTCCCAGATTCAATAATATTAATTTCGTCTCCACCTTTAGGACCATGTTCGTGTGTCCAAATCTTTCCGGTTTTTGGATGCCTTGTCATACCTTGGGGATTTCTGTGACCGTAAGAATAAATTGCTTTTTTGGCATTTGTAGAATCAACAAAAGGATTATCTACTGGAATTGACCCATCATCATTGATGCGATATACTTTTCCGCAGTCTCTAGTAATATCTTGAGGGTTTACATCTCTATCACCACGATCTCCAATAGTGAAGTAAAGATGGCCATCCATGTCAAAAGCTAACCTTGATCCAAAATGTTGTCCTCTTTTTGAGTTCGGCGCTGCTTTATACAATACTTCAAAATCGTATAAGGCTTTATTTTTGAATTTTGCCCTAGCGATAGTTGTATTTCCGCCATCACCTTCGCCTTTAGACGATGCATATGAAAAATAGATCCAGCCGTTATCTTTATAATCTGGATGAAGTATAATGTCCATGAGCCCACCTTGTCCGCGTACATAAATTTCTGGTAGACCTGAAATTTCAGTTTTGGTATCATTTTTAAAATGAATAAGTTTTCCTTCTTTCTCATTAATTAACATTGAGCCATCAGGTAGAAATGTAAACCCCCAAGGAATGCCAAGATCTGAAACGATGACTTTATGGTTATTTTCTTGATTGACAGGGTTTTTATCCTGAGCACAGGTTAAAATACTGACCAAAATTAAACCGATAAAAGGGAGTCTTAATTTCATGCTTTGATAGTATTAGAGAATGAGTTTCTAAAGTTAGAAAAATGTTATTGGTTTATAAAGAAAAACTCTATATTTGCACTCCTAAAAATTGGAAAGAAGTCAGCGCGCCAGCTGGCACTTTCGTTAAAAATGTCCACAGGACATTTTTTAACACTCAGTACGGGGTGTAGCGTAGCCCGGTTATCGCGCCGCGTTTGGGACGCGGAGGTCGCAGGTTCGAATCCTGCCACCCCGACTTTAAATAAAAGCCCAGCAGTTGCTGGGCTTTTATTTTAATACCACTCGAAAACTTCCCTTAAAATAGCTTCTGAGATTATGAATTGCAATTTTTCACTGAATTCAGTGACCTTTCAATCCTAGAGAAGCGCTAATATTACCAAATTAAATGCGTTCGAAGATATAATTAGAACATCTATCTTCTATTTTTGTGTGTAGCATAATTATGAGTCAATTTTCAAAATTCTGTTTTCTTTTTTTTGGTCTATGCATGTACATGTGCATTGCTCAAGACAAACGATATGATTTTACCGCGTTTGGGAAAATGCCAAAAGTTGTTGATAATGAGCTATATGCGAAGTTCGATAAGGCTAAGACACTAAGTGAACGCAGCGCATATTTAGATACTATATCTCGAATATTCTTAGTAACTGGTAATGCCGATTCTTTAATGCATTACGGTAAGCTTTTAAAAAATGAAGCTCTGATGGCCACTAGTGAGCCTCAAAACATTGAGGATTATCAAAAAAGTGCCATGTATTATCAAGGTGTCGCTGCACAGAAAATGGGCTTGATGGATGAGGCTATAAGCGCCTTTATTCAAGGATTAGAAATTGAAAACTCAAATGCCTTACTCCAAAATCATCTGAAACTTCAATTGGCTCAAACCTACATTTTTAAAAATCAATTAGATAAAGCTGAACCGATTTTAAAAGAACTTCCGCAGACTAAGATGCCAGAAGACTTTTATCTGTCTAATACTATTGTAAAAAGTCACTTTCTAATCGTCGTTGGAAACTATGATCAAGCAAAAAAAATGATAGATAGCGCTTTGTTAGAAGATTTTATCGATGATTATGACAAGGCCAAACTAGAGCTGCAACTTAATTTAATCCAGCTAAATATAAGGCAAGGTAATTATGATAACGTTATTACGATTTCAGAGCGCATTAAATATGATGCCCTAGATAATGATTTCTATGATATTTATATAGAATCTACATTAAATGAGGGTTTTGCTTATGCTAGAACCAAAAATTATGATGTTGCAGAGATGGCTTTAAGTTCGGCCTATGTCAATACACTTCAGTGGAATCGGTTAGAGTTGCAGAAGAAAGTGATTAATGCCTTGGTTAAATTATACAGCGCCAAGAAAGATTATGAGAATGCGTATGCATTAATTACCCAATACCAGGGCGTTAGCAGGACGATTAGGGAAAATCAGAATCAACGTGTCATCAAAGATTTAGAGTTAAAATATGAGACGCTTCAAAAAGAAAAAGCTATCAGTCAGTTACAGGAAGATCAAATATTGAAACAGGCAGAAATTGAACGTCAAAAGACCATTAAATATGCCTTTTTAATAGGATTTTTAGTCATTCTTATTCCAGTGATTCTGTTACTTGTTTTGTATTATCAAAAATTACAAACACAGAGTTTATTGAACGAACAACAAGAAGCCATTAAGGAACAAGAGATGAAGTCATTATTGCAATCGCAAGAGTTAGAATTAGCGAAAAATGCCATGTCTGTTCAACTAAAAGAACGCGATCGGATAGCAAGAGAGTTACACGATAGTATAGGAGGGAATTTAGCAGGTATAAAGCTGAAGATGAATAGCACAAATAAGGATGATTCTGGCTTCGAACAAATTCTACGCGAACTCGACACTACCTATGATCAAGTGCGTGAGATTTCACACAGTTTAATTCCCAAGTCATTTGATGTTTCAGCATTTACGGATTTGGTAAAGCGTTATATAGACGACTTAAATAAGGACGCAATATCGAACTTAGAGTTTAATGCATATCCAGAACAATCTATAAATAGTATCGATATAGCCTTACAAGTAGCATTATTCAATATTATTAAGGAACTAATTACAAATGCTTTGAAGCATGCTAACGCTAATGATATATCTATTCAGGTAACAGAATACGCTGAAGATGATAGTATCTCCTTAATTTATGAGGATGATGGTCTTGGGTTTGATACCAATTCGGATTTTAAAGGGATAGGTTTAAGTAATATAGAAAGTAGGGTAAACCAATTTGACGGCAATTTATCCATTAACAGCGCTAAGGGCAATGGAACGGTAATTAGCATCAACATTCCAAAAGTATAATATATGTCAACACAATTTTCAATAATTATTGCAGATGATCACGCCATGTTTTTAGATGGTCTTAAAAGTATTCTGGCCGAAGAGTCATCCATTAAAATTGTCCTTACGGCAAAGACAGGTGCTCAAGTCCTTAAATACCTAAGAATAAATACAGAGGAGAAAATTGACCTGATCATAACAGATATTAATATGCCAGAAATGGACGGTGTAGAATTGAACAATGCTATTAAAGCTGAATTTCCAAATATAAAAACGCTTGTAGTTAGCATGCTGGAGGATCCCAAGAAAATTAAAACGTTAACCGATGATAATGCTAACGGCTACATTTCTAAAAATGCCGAAAAAAAGGAACTTTTAGTCGCAATTAAAACCATTTTGAATGGCGATAACTACTTTTCACAGCGTATTAAACAAATTGCGATGGAGGCCATGTTCTCTGCAAAACAACAACAAGAAATTACTTTAACCAAACGTGAAAAGGAAGTTTTAAAACTCATTGCCCAAGAATTCACTACACAAGAAATTGCAGATAAATTATTTCTGAGTAAGCATACTATTGAAAGTTATAGAAAAAATCTCATTTCTAAATTGGGTGTCAGGAATTTGGCAGGTCTCACGCGTTATGCGGTAGAACAAGGTTTGTTGGATTAGGGTTTATCCCTGAAAACAGGGTGTACAATTTCACGGCTTAGGGTTTACCTAGACCGTCTTCATTGATGGACATTTGTATCATATTAATCTTATAAAAATTAGAACTTATGATTTACGGAATTTCATTAATCCTATTGAGCATTATCGCAGTGCCATCTCTCATCTTATCAAAAAAGCCAAACGCACAGGAACTATTGGATAAAGTTGAGCCTTATCAAGGTTGGATTGGACTCGTATTTTGTTTCTTCGGTATTTGGGGAATTATTTCAGCGTTCCTTAATATGGGATGGCTCAGCGCAGCACCAATATGGTGGATTACACTATTGGCTGGTAGCGTAGTTGAAGCGACACTTGGCTTTATGCTTGGCTTCGGAATGATCAACAAGCTTATTCTAAGCAAGAACGAGGCTGCTAAGGAAAAGGCCGCCAAATTAAGAGAAAAACTAGCGCCAAAACTTGGCAAGTTAGGCATCTTCGGACTTATTGTTGGTGGATGGATGATTGCTGCATCATTTCTATTTACGGTAGGATAAAACAATTAACTTAAAACATTATATCATGACATTTAAGATACGCAATTTCATTAAGAGCAACACAAAAATCACAAATAAACATTTCATCTTATTAATGCTACTATTAGTGACTACTTTTAGAGGTGTGAGCGCACAAGCCATACAAGATAGAACGATAACAGTATATGGTTCGGCGCTTAAAACATCTAGCGATGCCACTTATAAAACTGACATCACACTTAGTTTGGATAATAATTATTACTCAGATAGTCCTTGTAAAACTTTAGAGGAGCTAAAGGCCAAATTTTTTGAAGAGGTAAAAAAATTGAACATTGACACTAAAAGATTTATTATAGATGATTTGGCTTATGTGGCCACGGGTTACAGAAAAGATGGTACAATACTCCATTTTGAAACCAAGAGCAAAGACGAAATTTTAAAAATCACTACAATTAGAATGGCTCAAGTCATGCCCTCTTATGTTCAGGTGAAATATAGTATGACTGACGCTGAAATAGCAAAACTAACTAAAGATGCATTGAAAGATGCCAAAAAAAACGCAGAAATGGTTGCGGAAGCAGCAGGGGAGGAGATTGATAAGGTTTACGCTATTAGCAGTTATGATTATGGAGGGAGTTCTTATTGGACCTCATTAAATGCTGAAGAGGGCAGTTTTAGGTTGACAGTAGTGTATAAGCTTAAAGATTGAGCGTTATAAAGGTATCACAAGGTCAGTAATTGACAGTGGTTTATTAGTTAGGGTTAAAGCCTGTGCAGTATTCTTATGGAATACGTGCGCAGGCTTTACATTTTAAGTTTTCAAGGCTATATTCATTCTACTCTTTTATAATTTTCAGAATAAATGCGATTACCATCTTCATCTAATTCAATTTGTTGAAATGCATTTGGATTTAAATCTAGTTCGAAAATAAATTCTTTTTTCTCTTCTATAACTTCATCCATAACGGCAGAGCCGAAATCCAAAATCTCCGTTAATCTATCGCCATCATAATTATAAGTACCGTAGCCAAACCATTCAGATGAATCTGCTGGTCTATGCTTGCACCACATCACTTTAGTATTGGTGTACATTTTAAGCTGTCTGAATTCTGGATTCATTTGAAAAGAGTCAACTACTATGTTATCCTTATAATTATAAAAACCTGTGAGTTCCCAAGTGCCTTTGAGGCCATTAGGGCTTTCATTTTGTTCTGTTTGTGTGTTTACTGTTTTTTCATTTTCTGCTGCGTCCTTGCATGAAAATACAAATGTCAACATTAGACTAAAGATTAAAAATTTAGATGTCATGATATGTTAGATTTTG
Organism: Winogradskyella flava; assembly: GCF_014243395.1. Lineage (GTDB taxonomy): Bacteria > Bacteroidota > Bacteroidia > Flavobacteriales > Flavobacteriaceae > Winogradskyella > Winogradskyella flava. Next base: position 280,368 of record NZ_JACLCP010000003.1, read on the forward strand.
CTATTAAACACCTATAACTTACGAAATTAAACTGAATTTTTGAAGGAACTAGTCAAATTTGTAATTAGGATTTATACCTTTTCTATTAGGATGGACAACGTTTTATTTCTTTTTAGTAACTATTTGATTGATTTAATTGTCACTTGTTTGTAAATCAACATAAAAAGTAGAGTTCTTAACGAAAATATTGATATTGGTTCTTATAGATATTTAGCTTAGCAAATTATTAGTCAATATTATGCTCACATTTGTTATACCAGTTAAAAGTAAGTTGGTCTCCAATAACTGGTCAGAATTTTGCAATCTATTTCAGAATACCTTAAAGTCGGTAACTAATCAAACAGATAGTAGTTTTAAAGTGGTTGTAGTCTGCAATGAGATTCCTGATATTGAATTTAAACATCCAAGTGTGCATTATTTAAAGGTGGATTTTAATCCTCCTCTAAGGAAAGAATATGAAAGTGATGAGAGCATTAATAAGCGTAGGGAAATTGATAAGGGGAAAAAGTTAAAAGTTGGCGTTAAATACGCAACTGATAATTTTAATACAGATTACGTCATGACTGTTGATTCTGATGACTTTATTAGTAAAAAAATTGCAGCATTTGTGAATGGTCAAAATGGTGAGAAACCTGGATGGTATACTATTAAAGGTTATATTTATGTTAAAGGAAAACCGTTTCTTCTTGCGACTTCAAAGTTCAATTCTTTGTGTGGGAGTAGCGTCATAGTAAGGCCTGAATTGATAGAACATTTCTGCGAAATTGATCCCATATTATATTTCGATCACAGAATGACGGTTTTAAACAATGATATTTACTTGGACGAATTACCATTCTATGGGGGGATTTATAGTGTCGTTAACGGCGAAAATCATCTCATGTCTATTTCCAATGTAAAAAAATTCAATAATCATAAAGGATGGATGTCAAGGGAGGGGCTGAGAAGAATACTTGTGAAGCTGAGAAGTTACAGTTTTAAATTCATTACAAAGAATGTCATAAATGAATTCGGTTTCATAAAATAATTTAATTAGCCTTTAGGTTTAAATACCATTATAGTGTTGATAACTTCTCTGTAAGGATTTAGGCAAAAATCCTACTTTTGTCTTGTAATAAATTACAAGATATGTCTGATACAATTGAAAAAGTAAAATGTTTAATAATAGGTTCTGGGCCTGCAGGCTATACCGCTGCAATTTACGCCTCTAGGGCTAATATGGCTCCAATATTATATCAAGGTGAGCAACCAGGTGGGCAATTAACCACAACAAATGATGTGGAGAACTTCCCAGGATATCCAGATGGCATTACCGGTCCAGAAATGATGATACAGTTGCAAAAACAAGCTGAGCGTTTTGGAACTGATGTTCGTCATGGTTGGATAACCAAGGTTGATTTTTCTGGAGATGTGCATAAAGTTTGGGTTAATGATGAAAAAGAGATTCACGCTTCCACCATTATTATTTCTACTGGTGCATCAGCGAAGTATTTAGGACTGCCATCCGAGCAAAAATACTTGCAATTAGGAGGCGGTGTTTCTGCTTGTGCGGTTTGTGATGGTTTCTTCTATAGAAATCAAGATGTTGTGATTGTTGGAGCAGGTGACTCAGCATGTGAAGAAGCACACTACTTATCTAAGCTTTGTAAAAAAGTGACGATGTTGGTAAGACGCGATGAGTTTAGAGCATCCAAGATTATGGCTAATCGTGTAAAGAATACAGAAAACATCGAAATTCTGTATAATACGGAAACAGACGAGGTTCTAGGCGATGGCCAAGTTGTTACTGGTGTTAGGGTTTTTAACAATAAAACCAATGAAAAATATGATATTCCTGCAACAGGATTCTTTGTGGCCATTGGACATAAACCAAATACTGATATATTTAAGGGCTATTTAGATTTAGATGAAACAGGTTATATTATTAATGCTGTTCCTGGAACAAGTAAGACCAATGTAGAAGGCGTTTTTGTTAGCGGTGATGCTGCAGATCATGTGTATAGACAAGCCATTACGGCTGCAGGCACAGGTTGCATGGCTGCTTTAGATGCAGAACGTTATCTAGCTGCTAAGGAAGCTGATTTTGAAGTGTCTACTCCGACTTACAACTAGGAAAAATAGACTACAATAAAAAAAGCCGAAGTTGGAGAACTTCGGCTTTTATTTTTTATGATTGTTTCGAGTTAGCGTTTCTTTTTTTGAAGTTTTGCAGTATCATCGAATTTTGTAATCGTAATCGCCGGACTTCCATACAAGTATATTTCACTATCACCAGAAGCGGCAATTGTAATACTTTCAGAAGCGGCAATAGTTAAATCACTATTGTCTTCCAAGGCTGCGTCAACTCTTTTTACATCAAATTTTGGGCTATTAAAATTTGTAGAATTGTCTAATCGAAGCACAGAGCTATCAGCATTGCCTTCAATAACGGCATCAGATCGAAGGTACAAATCAAAATTTGTGATCTTGCTATTAATCAGAGCATCTAGTTTACTGTTATCGCTTAATTCTATTTTAGTAGAATCTGCTGTAAGATTCAATCTAGTTTTAGATTTTCCAGAGCTTTTATAGGTGAAGTTTACTGCATTGATATTTAAATAGGCTCTAGAGTTGTCTGAAGTCGTTAAGGTCACATCTCCAAGTTCCATGGATGTCAAAGATCTCACTTCACCATCACCTTTAATTTCGATATTCTTCAAAGAATCACCATAATTAACTGTAATAGTTAATTTCTTTTTTGAAGTAATACGCATGGTTTCTACAAATGTTAGTATGCCATCAACCACGTCGAACTGAATGACATCATGCAGATTGTCATCAGCTTCAACCTCTACAGAGGGTTTGCTATTGTAAACAATTTCTACAGAAAAATCACCATTAACGACGAGCGATTCAAAATCATCAATAAATGTCTGTTTAATGGTTACATTTCTGTCACCTTTAATTTTTTCTTGCGCTATAATGCTAGTCGGTGCTAACATCATTAAAGCTAGAATAAGTAATATTTTTTTCATGTATTTAAGTTATTACACTATAAATATGACACAATATATTGAAATTGTCACTATTTACAGTATTTAAACAAAGATATACAAAAACCGACCCAAACTTTATATTGTACTTTTAAGTGCTTCTAAAATGTAAATATTTTAGATAAATCTTTGTTTATTAGGGTGGAGGCCTATCACGAACTTCATAAAAAATGCAGATGAAATGCATTTAAATCCGATTAAATGTATTTTTATTGGTGTAACTTTCTTATATTGCAAGGTGTAACCTATTGAGAACTACATTATTTTTGAACAATTTTGTCCCAAAATGGCTTCAAACAAAATCGATACAATCAACAAATTATTAGAGGAGGCTTATAATTCTCGTTCTAAGGATATATCTAATAGCATTGTTCTAGGCTTGGAAGCTTTAGAGTTAAGCGAAGCACTTAATGACAAAGCTTTAATTGGAAAAAGTTTAAATAGACTTGCTCTTTTTTATATGATAATGAGTGAGTTTGATAAATCCAATGCGTTTTCTGAAAGGGCTATTAAGGTTTTTGAATCCATTAAAGATAATAGTGGAATCGCAGATGCCAAATATAACATAGGTAGTGTTCTTTATAAATCAGATGATTATCATGGAGGCTTAGCCAACCTTTTAGAGTCTTTGAAGATTTATCGTGAAAATGGAGATTTGGCTAATCAATCTAAAGTAGAAAAAGCTGTTGGTACTATTTATGGCTATATTGGAGATGAGGACAATGCCTTTAAAACCTATATAAGTGCCATTAGGACGGCAAGAAAATTAGCTGACAAAAATTTAGAATCCAATGTTCTAAATAATTTGTCTGGCCTATTCATAAAAAATAACAAGCCAAAGATGGCAATGGCTACCATTAATCAATCTATTAGGCTTAAAAGGGAAACAGAAGACCTAAGAGGTCTAGGTTTTTCTATTTATGGACGTGGTAAGGTATATCTTGAAACGGGAGATTATAACAAGGGAGAAAAAGATTTTTTAGAAGCTTTTAGAATACATATTGATACGAAAGAACAGCTAGGTTCTTCAATGGCATTATCTAAACTAGGTAAGTTATATTACAAGATTGGTGACTTTGAAAAAGCAGAACAGGTTATTAAGCAGAGCTTAAATATTTCTTTCAATGTGAATGCTACAATGGTAAAATTGAAAAATTACCATTTGCTTTATTTGTTGTACAAAACCATTGGTAATAGTAATGAGTCTCTAAAGTATCTTGAACTCTATTTTGCAGACAAAGAAGCTGTAATGAAGACTCAAACTTTAAAGGTTATTGAGAATTACGAGCTTATTAATAGAATGAATAATTTAGAGAATGAAGCTCGAATTCAAAAGGAGAAACAAAGGGCAATAGATAAAAAGAACGAAGATGATAAAGAAGCGGTACGTTTAAAGCAGGAGTTTCTGTCCATAATGAGCCATGAGATTAGAACGCCTTTAAACGCTATTACTACAAGTGTTTCACTGCTAAAGGATAAAATGAAAGAAGCAGATATGGAGTTGTTTGATAGTCTTCAGTTTGCATCAAATAACCTTATTAATATTGTAAATGACGTTTTGGACTTTACGAAGTTAGATTCGAATAAGTCCAATATTGAAGAGAGAAATATCAATTTTGAAAAACTGTGCTCCAATATTGTTAATCTGCACCGTAATGATGCAAATTCAAAAGGGCTTCAACTTATATTCGATAATAAACTTCCTTCAAAGAACTTCTATTATATAGATCAACCTAAGATAGCTCAGATTCTAGGTAATCTTATAAGTAATGCCATTAAATTTACAAGTAATGGCGAAATAAGACTAACTACCGAAATAGTAAATACGAATGAGCTTTTTGATAATCTTCGATTTAGTGTAGCTGATACAGGAGAAGGAATCTCTCAAGAGAACCTTAAAGTTGTGTTCGATAGTTTTTCACAAATACAACCTGTAACTACTCGAGAACAAGGTGGAACAGGTTTGGGATTAGCTATTGTTAAAAAACTTGTATCACTATACAAGGGAGAAATATCAGTTCATAGTGAACTAAATAAAGGGTCAGAATTTTATTTCACCATTAAACTAAAAAAGGCAACTAAAGCTATTTCTAAAGTGCATTTAGATTTCAGCATACTTAAAGGTAATAATGCACTAATAGCAGAAGACAATATGGTAAATGCCTTATTAATGAAGAAAGTGCTGTCTAAATGGGATATTACCTCAGAGCATGTAAAAGATGGTAAAGCAGCGTTTGAGGCCTCAAAGAATAAAACGTATGATTTTATACTAATGGATATTCATATGCCCAATATGAATGGTATTGAGTCAACAAAATTGATTAAAACCAAAGTGAATAAAAATAAAAATACACCTGTATTTGCTGTAACTGCTGACGTACTTACCAAGGAAGATAAAGAAAATGAAGCGTTGTTTGATGCTATCTTATGGAAGCCCTTGGAGATTGAAAAGTTGTTTTTAGCGCTTTCAAAATATAATAAAGCTGAAATGCTCTCGTAATTTCTTTGAATTACTTTAGTGAATTGATATAACTACTTTTGTTTATATATTAAATAATCAAAAAACCGTTTCAAAATCAACAAGATTTTGAAACGGTTTTTTGATTGGTTATTATAAGTTATATTATGTCGTTTATTACTATTTTTTGACTTTCAGTTTATAAGGTTTTTCAAGGTGTTTTCTATCCTGGGCGCATGGCTGGCTCCCATAGTAACGAAAATAACATCTCCTTTATTAACTTTTTCATAGATGATATCTATCATGTGTTCGTCTCTTGCCAAATTAGAATCGTTCCATATATCATGAAGATAACCAGGATAACCATAACCAGAACTAAAGGTCCTCCAGTTTTGTTCAGGAAAATCTACATTCCAGATACTATCAATCTCTTGCCATTTAGTAATTGAATTTTCTAATTGTTCATAATCAGTGCGTTCTTCAATTAAAGCCTGAAGATTATTTTCGTTTCTCTCATTTTCTGGCAATTGAAAAAAGGGTCTAAGTGAATAGAACATTGCTAACTTTTTAGCTGAATGCTTTTTTATAAGCATTTCTATTTCGTCTTCTCGAGATGGTTCCCAAGTATACAAATCCACGTTATCAGTCTTTGCAAGTTGTGTAACAAGACCGCTTTCGCCATATTTATCAATCGGATCATGAACCCAACTAAAGAAAAATCCTAGACGCCCCTCTACCAATGCTACTGTGGGTTTATTATTTTCCCAGTAGTGTCTAATGGAATCAAACTGACTATGCTTTGGATCATTGATATGATCTGTACCAACAATAATTACTCTTCCACCTGATTCCGAGACTACTTTATAGATATATGGTCTTCTATGGTCATTAACCATTTTCATATATGTTTCCATGTCCATTATTGGCAGGGCTAACTCTATTTGATTTTCAGTTTTGTAATAGGCTGGTGATCTCCAAATAATGTCAAAATAGAGCAGCAAGAATATGACAAATGCAAATAGCAATGACACTTTAATAATTTTCCTAAGCATATTAATTTAGTTGGCTCTTACGCTACCTGAAGAACTATCGGATTTATCTACTTTTTTAGGATTACCAGAATATCTAATGTCTGCACCACTAGTTGCTCTAGCGGTTAATTCTTTTGAGGTATTTACGGAAATATCAGCACCACTAGTTGCTTTTACTTTAGAGGTTTGGGCTTTTAAGTTAGATGCTTTAATGTCGCTTCCACTAGTTGCTTCTGCAATTAAGAGGGTGGTCGTGCCACTCAGTTTTATATCGCTTCCACTTGTAGAATGCGCGTTTAAGGTATTAGTTTTAACATCTAACTCTATATCTGCACCACTTGTACAGTTTAGTTCTAAGTCATCAACCTCAATAGTGTTGGTAGAAAACACATCGCTGCCGCTAGTTGCTTTAATTGCTGAAATATCAGAGATATCTAAGTTGATCCTTCTAGAGGCTGCTCTTCTAATATTTTCTTTGGTATAAATTCTCAGGACACCGTTTTCTACCTCTGTCATGATAATATCATGCAGATTTTCATCGGCTTCAACGCTTAAGGTTACAGCATTACTTTGTGTAATGTATAGGTCTAGACCTTGGCTTACCTTTATGGATTCAAAATCGCTTGAAATGGTTCTGTCCATAGTTACGACATTTCGGTCTCCGTCCACGCCTGGTCCCAAATTCATGGAAAAGTTACAGGATAGCATTAAAATGCTTAAAATACTTGTAATTACAATTCTAACTAATGTGCTCATGGTTTATTATTTTTTGATTGATGTTTAGTTTTTTATTTTTTTTACTTCTTCAGCAATTTTGCCATTTTCTCTTACAATCATTTTAATTATCTCTTCCTTGTCATTTTTAATAAATTCAAAAGTCAGTGGTGCTTTTGGGTGAGAGAACATATTTTCTGATGTGGCGTTTAATAGTACAATCATTTCGCCTGCACTAAGTTGCAAAGTATTGTTTTTTATAGATATTATGGCTTCACCAGTGTTTGACATGTACTTTCCAGAATACGTTTCTAAAATATCCTTCGACACACTTATTTTTTTAGTATTGCCTTTCTCCACTTTTGAAACATGGTTATAACTTATCACACGTTTTAGCTTCCATTTACCATCGTCAATAATCCACAAGTGCGAAAACAAGGCGTAATTATCTGTTTTTTCATAGGTCATATTTTCATCTGTTGAAAAAAAGTGTTTTCCATTTTGTAGTGCACCGTATAACTTTCCATTGTCATACATTGCAAATACTTCAAGACTTTCTTCTACTAAGAATCTATATATTTTTTCAGGATTATTGTCTCTGCAAATTCCACTTTCCATGGCTTCTATGAATTCTTTTTTTGAATTTGAAATACCTGAATTATCGTGATAAAATTCTAAATCATCGAACATTAGTTCGGCACTTCTATCAACTTCACATTTGTTAAAGCCAATTTTAAACAGGATACTATCTTTAGCTGCCAGAGTTTTAAATAGATCGGATTTTTTTTCCACTTGCGCTGTGGCAATACCAGATGCCAATAGGAATCCGATACTGCTCAGCAAAAGTGATTTGATTGATTGATTTGATTTTGATTGGTTCATTTTTGATTGATAATAACACTACAAATATGTGTAGCTTTTTGATTGATTTAAATTTAATTATCCTGAATTGTCATTTTCAAGACTTCAATTGTCGTTAACTTCTATGTCAACACCATTTTCATTAATTTGTACACTAACATCTGGCTTTTCTTCATCAGACGATTCATTGTCAGTTGAGGTTTCAATATCTTCAACTTCGATAACTTCTTCTTTACAATCTAAACACTCAGCTCCATCTTTAGTAATTATATAGTAAAAGCCATATTTCATATCATTTAAAAGGCTGCTTCCATATCTATAGTAACTGTATCTCCATGATTTTGAGAAATTTTTGTCAGTATAGAGAATAGTGCCTTCAGGAAGATATAACGTTACTCTTACTTCTTGCTCACTAAATTTATTCTCAATATCGGTTTTGAGGAAATTATCAAGATTAAGCGTATTACCAGTTAGTCTATACTCATAATTAATATTTTCTGCACGTTTTTTTGCTCTTTCGTAGTTTCTTCCTGTTGCTTCTTTTTCTATTGAAATAGAAGCTAGGGAGTCGCTCGTAGATCGAACAAAAAATCTAATCTTATTAGACACCAGGCTACGGCCATTATCATCTTCAATAATTCTAAATTCACCACCATTATTATAACGATAGCCATTGGATGCGTCTAATCTAGATTTGTTTAACTTAAGAGTGTCACCTGCTTTTATGTTTAATCCACTATTAGCAGTTACTTTAGCATCAAACGCATGTTCAGTTGCTTGTTTTACTCCTGTAATTATAAGTCCAATGATTGCCATGAGCCAAAGGCCGAGTAATGTGAACTTTGCCACATTACCAATGGATTTGAGGTTGTTCACTAAAATCTTTAACCCTAGATAAAACACAAAAAAGAATGGAATACCAATGGCAAAAAACAATAACATAGACATTAACCAAATTGGGATATTGGCCGCATTCGCAACATAAAGTAAATCTAAACCTGGGAAATGTACTGCGTCTGTAATCCCAACTGTAAATAATGCTACGATTAAAGAAAGTAAAGTACTTATACCTACAATGATTAAAATAATACCAATGAACTTAGCGACTACTTTTAGAAAAAACATAAAGATGCTTCCAATAGAATCAAAGAAGTTTTGAGAACTGGATTTTATGCGATTCCCTTGTTTTTGAAAATCTACACTCTTAACCGTTTCTGAGATATTGTCTGAGACATTATCGAAACCCTCTTTGAGTTTTTCGCCATGCTTTTTAAAGTCAACATTTTTTACGGTTTCCGATACCGAATCAATGCCGTCTTTAATTTTTTTTTCAATGTTACTAATGTTCACGGGATCACCAGTCATCATTAGTTTTTCTGATGTGGTCCTAGCTTCCGGCACTAATGCCCAAAAAATGAGGTATATAAATATAAATGTTCCACCGGAGCCTATAGCTAACAATAGCCATATTAATCGCATCCAAATAGGTTCTATACCAAAGTAATGGCTTAAGCCAGCAGCAACACCGCCTACATAAGAGTTATCTGTATCTCTGTAGAGTTTTTTGGTAGGTCTAGATTCGTAAGATCTTTGTGATTTCGGCTCATCTTCAAAGATTTCGTCATCAACCAAATAATCTTCTGGTTGCCCCATTATTGTAATGACTTCATCAACAAGCTTAATCCCTACGACTTGCTTTTCGTTTTGTATGCGTTCTGAGAAAAGCTCTGAAATACGAGCTTCTATATCTGCTATAATTTCTGAACGACCTTGAGAGTCTGTAAATGAACGTTTTATAGCCTCAAGATAGCGCGATAACTTAAGATATGCATCTTCATCTATATGGAAGAATATACCTGCTAAATTTATATTGACTGTTTTATTCATTTTTTTGATGTTTTTGTACTGGTTACTAGGTTAACTGCATTTTGTAATTCACTCCAAGTCGTGTTTAACTCTTTTAGAAACAACTTACCTGTTTCGGTGAGACCATAATATTTTCTTGGTGGTCCAGATGTGGATTCTTCCCAACGATAATTAAGTAATCCAGCATTCTTTAATCTTGTTAATAGTGGATATATGGTTCCTTCTACAACAAGCATTTTTGCGTCTTTTAGTGTGCCCAGAACCTCTGCAACATAGGCATCGTCATCCTTTAAGATGGATAAGATGCAATATTCCAGCACACCTTTGCGCATTTGTGCTTTTGTGTTTTCTATTTTCATGTGTGTCTTCTATTTTAATTTAAGGTCACATGCAGTTCGCGCATCGACATTAATGGGATTAATCATTGATTTTTTTTGCGCTCGTGTCATATTATAAGAGTCTTAAATTCGATTAAACTGTTCATTTTTTGATTGATTATTGATGAATATTGAGTTACTGAAACTAGTTCAGCACATGTTACTTTAAGAAATTAATGGTGAGTGGATACTTATATAAGTTGCCATCTCTTGCAGATAAACTCGCTTTAACAATTAATGCAAGTTCGACGATAAACGCAATGATTGCCAATGCACCTAATCCACCTCCAATATACAAGAGAGGAGAAGGCTCTCCTACATTAATATGGAAATTGTGGAAACCGTGAAAGTCTATAACATCTAATCCTCTAAAAAGCTTAAAGATGAAAAATGGAACACTGATTGTGCCAATAATAATAGCATAAAGCAATACGCTAATTTGAAAATTAATGGCTTGCTTACCGTGTTGATCTACAAATTCTGATTTGTCTTTATTGGCAGCCCACAATACGATTGGACCAATAAAATTTCCAAATGGAATTATAAACCTTGAAAAGGTTGACAAATGTATAAATGTGGCTAAATTTTTATGGTGATTATCTAACATTTTTAAAAGTATATAATAGTTGCTTATACAAATATATGTCTTTAAAAAGGTATTATGTTACGCATAGTACTAAAAATTAACATATTTTTAACAAATTAAAATCAATACTTGTAAACCTAAAAGTTCATTAATTCTATTAACTTAGCAAGTATCCTAATTGAATCAAAATGAAGAAAGTCTTTCTATTTACTTTTATTTTTATCTCATGGTTGTGTCTAGGTCAAAATCAAAAAAACTTCACCTTTTTTAAAAACAACGGTGAAAAAATTGTTGTACAAGATCGAAAATTTAAGTCCGATTACGTTTTATTGATTAATGATGATGGATCAAATCACAAGTTGTATTACCATGACTTTTATAGGTATGAATATGATATAAGGAAATCGGGAATTTCCAAAATTTACTTAAGGAATGTTCAAGAAATGGTTTGTATAGAGGATAATACGTATTATCTATTGCCATTAATTGTTGAAGGTGATTGTAATTTATATAGTAGTGGAGGCGCTATGGCCTATTCTGTAGCTACATTTAGCTATTTTATAAAAAGAAAAGAAGAAAAGGTCGCGACTAAAATAGGGACTACTAACTTAATCTCTAAAAATTTCAAAGCTGTTGCTATGGATTATTTCAGTGATTGTAAAAAAATGGAAGAAAAAATTAAAAAAAGATTTAAGAAAAAACGTAAGAGACTAATCGAAATTGTTGAATTTTATAATTCTAATTGTGAATAAAATCAAAACTATAAATGAATATTTCTCCATCTAAACTCAATACTTTTTTAATGCTTAAGTTGCCGGCTGCTTATTTTACAGGTGTAAGAACCAAGCATTTAGATGATACGACTTGTGTAGTGTCGGTAAAGCATCGTTGGATTAATCAAAATCCATTTAGATCTATGTTTTGGGCTGTACAGGGCATGGCTGCAGAGTTGTCTACAGGAGCTTTGGTAATGACCAAGATTAGAAATAGTGGCAAAAACATTTCTATGTTAGTAGCAAATAATAATGCTTCATTTACAAAGAAAGCTACTGGACGGATTACCTTTACTTGTGAAGAGGGTCATAAAATAGACGAGGCTATTACAAAAGCTATTGAGACAGGCGACGGACAAACGGTTTGGTTAAACTCAAACGGAATAAATAAAGATGGTGTGGAAGTGTCGTCCTTTAATTTTGAATGGACACTTAAAGTAAAATGTTAGATTTTGCTTTTAAGTTTGCAGTCTCGATATGCAGTGATTGATAAATTGTATTTAAACACGCGTGTAACAAATTGATTGATTTTTCAACTTATATAGTAGTCAACCTTAAAACGAAAATATACAATGGAAAGATTACCAGACTTTAGTGAAAGAAATGCCCACGAGATAGATTATCGCATTTATGGAGAAGAAATGCAATATGTAGAAATAGAACTCGATCCTGATGAAGGTGTCATAGCAGAATCTGGAAGTTTTATGATGATGGATGATGGTATAAAAATGGAAACCATTTTTGGGGATGGCTCTAAAAAGGACCAAGGCTTTTTAGGAAAAATACTAGGAGCTGGTAAGCGCATATTAACAGGAGAGAGTCTTTTCATGATTGCCTTCTACAATAATTTGACTGGTAAGAGAAACGTGTCATTTGCTTCCCCTTATCCAGGAAAAATAACGCCAATAGACTTATTGGAATACAATGGAAAGTTCATTTGTCAAAAAGATGCCTTTTTATGTGCGGCAAAAGGGGTGAGTGTTGGTATTGAGTTCTCAAAGAAGTTGGGAAGAGGCTTGTTTGGAGGCGAGGGTTTCATCATGCAAAAATTAGAAGGTGATGGTATGGCATTTGTCCATGCTTGCGGAACTACTGCAAAACGTGTTTTAGCACCGGGAGAAATACTTAGGGTAGATACTGGATGTATTGTTGGATTCACTCAAGATGTCGATTATGATATTGAGTTTATAGGTGGATTTAAAAATACAATTTTTGGAGGTGAAGGTTTGTTTTTTGCAAAACTACAAGGGCCAGGAACGGTTTATTTACAATCACTACCATTTAGTAGATTAGCTGGACGTGTATTGAAGTCCTTACCCAGAGGAGGAAACAGTAAAGGTGAAGGAAGTATCCTTGGTGGCTTAGGAGATTTATTGGATGGTGATAACAGGTTTTAGTTTAATCACATGTAAATCAAGGGCTTAAAATGTAAGAATTATCTTTTTTTATTATTCATGCTCAACGTTATAATTGAACTTTTAACATAATAAGCTGTTAAACTTCTGTAGTTCTTTTATTTTTTTTATAATTTCATACAGTAAATTGAAACAATAGCCTATAGAGAACAATTACTTTTTTGTTGAACCTAAAACTTAAGATTACCTATGGCGAGAGCAATGTATGAGTACACGAAAACTGTACTTAGCAAGGTTAGTTTTGATGCGACATTATTCTGTAAAGAAGTGCAAAAAGCGGTAAAGCGATTACTGCCTCACGAACTGGAAGAGTTAAGAATTTTTATTCAGTCCCTTATCAATCAAAACCCAGAATTAAATCAATGTTTAATTTATTTAAAAGTATAAAGAAAAGCGACTTACGAGTCGCTTTTTTTATTTGGCCAGAGGGCTAATAATCTCAACATTACTAAAGGCAATAGCACCTCGTATTATACCAGAAATTGAATTGTGAAGTGCATCAATAATCTGCATTTTTAATTCACTTTTATGATATATAATACTAACTTCTCTTGCTGGTGAGGGTTCTGAAAAATGTCTAAGGTTGGGACTCAATTTTTCTTTAATGTCTAAGGTGTGTAAATAGGGAAGAAGCGTCATTCCCATACCTTCGTTGCTCAGCTTAATTAATGTTTCGATACTACCACTTTCTAGCTGAAAACTATCATCTATTTGATCTTTAAAGGCTTTGCACAGATTTATAACACCATCTCTAAAACAATGTCCATCTTCCAAAAGCAACATGTCCTCAATCTCAAGGTCGGAAACTGCAATGGTCTTTTTATCTTTTAGTCGATGGTTATCTGGTACATAAGCAACAAAAGGTTCATAGTACAAAACACGCTCTTTAATATTATCGCTTTCTAAAGGAGTCGCAGCAATAGCAGCATCCAAGTGCCCATCACTAATACGTGTAAGGATTTCTTCGGTGGTAAGCTCTTCAATTTTAAGCTTCACTTTTGGGTATTTTTTAATGAAGTTTTTGAGGAACATAGGCAATAGTGTAGGCATTACCGTAGGTATAATTCCTAAACGGAATTCACCACCAATAAATCCTTTTTGCTGGTCTACTATATCTTGTATACGATCTGCTTCATTAACTATATTCCTAGCTTGGAATACAATTTTCCTGCCAACATCTGTAAGCTCTATTGGCTTTTTACCTCTGTCGAAAATAATGACATCGAGTTCATCCTCAAGCTTTTGAATTTGTGTACTTAATGTTGGTTGCGTTACAAAGCACTTTTCAGCAGCTTTCGTGAAATTTTGATGTTCTGCTATGGCTAGGGCGTATTTTAGTTGAGTGATTGTCATAATTATTAATTGAAACTATAAAATTACAAAAAAGGATTAATAAAAGCTATAGTCTTTGGTTAGTGCTAAAAAAAGACCGTCATGAATGGCGGTCTTTGTAATGATTTTTTGATTGATGTCTTTCGTTTAGAATCTAATATTGAGTTCTAGGTCCTTGTCTTCCACTTTAAACTTCGCATCATCATATTGTGGTGGTCCAAAAGCCATAACATTGTTAGATGTACCAAAAGATTCTAATGGCATGCCATTTTCTCTAAAATCCATACGTTGGTTAGAATTTTCGTCATGTAGTGCTAAAATTGCATATTCTCCAGCGGTTACATTTTCAAAAGTGATGATTACTTTTCCGTCTTTTATTTCAGATTCAGCATCAATAATACCTTTACCTTTCATAAACGTTTCAGATGTGTGCAGAGACATTAATACTTTACCAGTGTCATTTTTAACGTTGTCAATAGTTACCGTAATGGTAATGCCTTCATCTTGTGAGAAGCTAAATAATGTAGATAGGGTTAGAGCGAATGCTAAGATTAAATTTTTCATAATGTATTTGATTAATGGTTATTTGTTTTTGTTGATTCAAATATCCAACAAATCTCCATGATGAAATAATTGTAATTACCGAATTGTAATTTTATTAGGACGAGTTGTAATTTGGCAATTATATAGAGTCTTATAGTAAACCTCTGGCTTTAATCTCTAAATACTTATTTATTGTATTTATGGTAAGGTTTTCTGGTGCCGTTAATATAGATTGAATACCATGCTTTTGCAATTCCTTTACCATAAGGCGTTTTTCAAAGGCGAATTTTTCAGCAATGGTCTTATGGTAGATAGATTGCAGATCTTCGGCGTTTTCCTTTATAATGGTCTCGAGTTCTGTGTTTTCAAATAATACCACAACTAACATGTGTTTTTTAGATATGGCTTGTAGATATGGTAATTGACGTTTAAGTGCACTTAAATGTTCAAAATTAGTATAGAGTAGTAGGAGGCTGCGATGTGTTACTTTTCGCTTTAATTGCGCATATAATAGCCCAAAATCGCTATCATTAAATTGGGTATCTATATTGTAAAGCGCTTCTAGAATACGATTGAGATAAGTGATTTTATGTATGGCTGGGAGAAACGTTTCTATTTTTTTTGAAAAGGACAACATACCGACTTTATCATGCTTCTTTAAGGCTACATTACTAAAGGCCAGCGTAGAATTTATGGCATAATCCAAAAGCTTTAAACCATTGAAAGGCATTTTCATAACACGGCCAGTGTCGATGATCGAATAAATAGGTTGTGATTTTTCATCTTGGTACTGATTGACCATAAGCTCAGCTTTCTTAGCTGTGGCTTTCCAGTTAACTGTTCTAGAATCATCACCTAGAACGTATTCCTTTATTTGTTCAAATTCTGACGTATGCCCAATACGTCTTATTTTTTTCAATCCGATTTGGGTTAGGGAATTGCTAATAGCCAAGAAATCATATTTCTGCATTTGTATGATGGATGGATATACCATAACCATCTGTCCGTTCTGAAAGCGGTATTTACGCTTTACTATTTTAAGTAAGGAGGATACAAAAATATTGAGGTGTCCAAAGTAGTATTCACCTCGATCTACAGGTCTTACCAAATATTCAAAATCATGAGATTCTTTTGGGTTTAGGCTTACTTGATAAGAAAAATCACGTTTTTGAAATTGTACAGGCAGCTCATCAATAACATCTAAATAGGTTTTAAAACCATAATCATTGGTAATGGTTATAGGAACAGGATTGTTATCGCTGTTAGAAAATTTATCTGGTAATAGTCGTCTTGCAGAAATCGCTTTTTTAGGACTATAGAGTATAAGCAAATCAATAAACAACAGCACAATAATAATGGTAGTAAGTATCCACGCAAAAGAATATAACCAGGGAAACCAATATGAAAGCATAAAGCACACAGCAGTTAGAGCTAAATAAATATATAGCTGCTTGTGTACATATAATGACTTTAAAAATTTCATACTAAATTCTGCTTACTGTGACTGAAAACTGAAATTAACGAGGGACTTCCACTGACTGTACGATCATCTCTATAACATTTTCTGTGGTCATGCCTTCCATTTCGCGTTCCGGTGTTAGTATCACACGATGATTAAGTACTGGATTCAATGCTTTTTTTACATCCTCCGGAATTACAAAATCACGTCCATTGATAGCCGCAAATGCTTTTGCTGTATTCAATATGGCAATAGATGCTCTTGGTGAACCACCAAGATATAAATGCGGATGATTACGAGTTTTAGATACAATCTCGGCAATGTATTTTATGATCTTTTCTTCAACTAAAATTGATTGCGTTTTATTTTTATAATCTTCTAACGATTTAGTATCCAAAATCGCATTAATTGAAGACTGAGGTGCTGCGCCTTTGCGCTCATGATGAGAGGCAATTATTTTAACTTCATCTTCAAGTGATGGATAATCGACTTTAATCTTAAAAATAAAACGATCTAATTGTGCTTCTGGTAGTGCATATGTCCCTTCTTGCTCAATTGGGTTTTGTGTTGCCAAAACCATAAAAGGATTCTCAAATTTATAAGTAGTGCCATCGATACTAGCTTGTCGTTCTTCCATGGTTTCAAAAAGTGCCGCTTGTGTTTTTGCGGGTGCTCTATTAATCTCATCAATTAAAACGATATTAGAAAAAATAGGTCCTTTTTTAAATTCAAACTCAGACGTCTTCATGTTTAAAACGGAAGTTCCCAAAACATCACTTGGCATTAAATCTGGTGTGAATTGAATTCTGCTAAACTCTGTTTTTAAGACTTTGGCAAATAACTTTGCTGTAACAGTTTTTGCAATCCCAGGAACACCTTCTATTAGGACGTGACCATCCGCTAGTAAGGCTACAATTAGTAATTCTACAAAATTATCTTGGCCAATTATTACTTTTCTTAGTTCGGATTTAATACTCTCAACAGCATCTCTTAAGCCATCAAGCTGTATTCTGTTATCAAAATTTAGGTCGTCGTTTACTGCTTCGTTTTCCATTGGTTATGGGATTTAAAATTTTCAATTAAGGTATTTAAGCGCTCTAATTCAATATTGCTTATCTGAGTTTTACCGTCTATTTGTTCTGTAAATTCAAATAATTTTCTTGTATCCTCTATAGTATTGTTGCTCCTTGCCGATAGATTTTTAATAAAGCTATCATTAATTTCTGATGTGCTTAGATACATGGTATTTCTTATATAATCCAAGAAGTGCTGCACTTTATGATAGGCAATATCTTTGTGTTTTCCGTTTTCATAGTACATGTTAGAAATGGTTCTGGTAAAATCTACGGTTTGATTTTTTAAAGGTCTCACAATAGGAATGGCTCTTTGCTTACGTTTACCTTCAAATATTATGTAAATCAAAACAGCTATTAATACCATGTAATATGCCCATTTAAGGGAATCGTTATTTAAAAGAAGATACATTGGCGATGTATAAAATTTCTTTCCGCTTTTATAGTAAGTATCGATATAAATCGGTTGACTTGTGTCTAAATAGGATAATAGGCCTGCGGTATAATTTTGATTGGGAGAATTAAGCACGAAATAATTGGTAAATGCCTGAGGGAATGTGTTCAAAATGATTTCTCCATCTCCAAATGGTTGCTTTATAATATTGATTAAAGAATCTTGAACGAGTTCGTTTTCGCCTCTATACTTATCTATAAGGCCAACGACATTGGTTTGTAAAGTGTCTATGTCGTGAAAGTGAAAAAACGTTGTTGGTCTGTCAAATTTATAAGCGGCAGTTTTGTCTAGTCTTGGATTTACTAGCTGAACTTGATATTCGTTGTTAAAATTGGCAACGGTATTTATGGATTCGGTATTAAGGTTTAAAGTGTCTAAAAGTTTGGCTTCAAAATCAACAGCAGAAACCATTAGTGTATTGCCAGCATCAACCCAATCTAAAAGAGCATTCAGTTCTTGTTCTCCAAAATTGATACCACCATTATAAAACACATAAGTTCCCTTAATGTTATTGGCCTTTAAATATTCAAAAGGAGGTCTTTCAACTATGGTTACATCTTCTGAAATTCTTTGAAGCTGTTCACTAAATACATAAGAGCCAAAAGGTATCTTATGATGCGTCGCATAAGAAGGAAACCAGTTGAGTTCTTTAGGTTTGTTCATCTCAACAGTAACTATTGCCAATATGGTCAATAGCACAAGTGAAATATATATTTTCCCTTTTTTAGTCAACTTTTGTTTATGGATTTATTTAGGTTTTCAAAAGGCTGTTTCAAGGCTTCGAATTTCAAGGCATCAACACCAAACTCACCATACCAAACATAGTCATATATTCTTGTGATGTTCTTAAAACCATCTTTCAAGCTCGTTTTACCAATTTCTTTAATATAGTCTTCATTGGTTTTTTGTGGTTGCCACGAAATAGTATCATTTTCCGTTAAGTACTTTAAGGATAATAAGTAGTAATAGCGAATAGCGAGTCTATAATTTTTTTGATTGATGGCTTCTTTTATCAATGCTGGTATGTCCTCATTTTTAATAATTTGTTCTTCTTCTGTAATGGTAATATTGCCTTGCGCCTTAGTTTTCATGATGAGTCTATTTGAATTGACTTTTAGAAAAAACCGTATCAGCAGAAAAATTAAAACACCAAGTAGTATATAAGGCAATATTCTGAATACAAAATAGAGGAATCCAGTTGCCGTACCAACTCCAAAAATAGCTTCCCAAAATTTTCTGAGAATATTACGAAGCCAGCGATATGCTCTATCTAAAAAGGATTCTTCTTGTTGGACTTCTATATAATTAAAGTCATCATCAGCCTTGTAAGATTCTAGATCTTTTTCTGAAATATCTTGTTTTTCAATATCGGTATCATCGAATAGTACAGGTTGCTCGCTTTGTTGTGCAAAAGATAATTGCACAAAGCAAAAACAAATACATAAAAACCTGTGTAGCTTCATTTAGTCTTCCGTTTTACCAATTTCGCTTATGCGCTCGTAAGTGCCAGTAAAGTTGGCTTTTTCATGAAGGTGGAAATAGATGGCAGCACCACCAACTACCAAAATGATATTTAGAAAGAATTGAAAAAAAGTATTCAGTACATTCAGTAATATTAAAATAGGGTCTTGATAAAAATCGTTCATGTTTGCAGGATCTACTTCACCAGAAAAAATTCCAGTACCAATCAAGGTATATATGGCAGAAGGAATAGCGAAAACAAAGCTGATAATATAAAAAATTATAAATAAGACAATGTACGTTCCGAAAGCGGTCCAGAAATCCACATTAACTAAATTGAAACTTTTACTGTAAGCATCTGTAGTGGATTGTCTTGGTTCAAACACATAGATGCTAAAAACTATGGACATCGGTACCATGGCATAAAATACAGGTAAAAAACACAAACAAATTGCAACCAATAGTGTCATACCCTTTAGAAATCCTATACCAAAGAACGACCAAAATGATCTGTAAACATTCTTCTTTATTTCTAAAAAGTCAGTATTTCCTTTGTTGTCTACATAAGATTTTATGTAGTAAAGCGCAGAAGCGCCTGTAAATATATAGGCAGCTATGGCAGAAAGAAGATAAACGATTGCTGCTATTAAGGTTAACATGACACTACTACCATTAAAACCAGGCTGTTCATAATTTGTAAAATCAAAAATATCTCCAGCAACATAATTATAAACCGCGAGCGACAACATAAAGACAAGAATTGCAGGTCCTGCAATGTTAAAAATGCTTTTTGTAAATGGTTTAAATTCATTTCGTATAAAACCAAAGGTGTCAGTAAGTATACCACTAAAATCGCTATTCTTTCTAAATTCTATATAAGGTTTGTTTGTATTCATATCGGTTTAGTTTGAGGTAGGTTTTCTGTTTCAACCAAGTCCTGTACTTCTATAATTTGTTGTGATCTTTTATGTAATTGTATGGGATAAAACACATAATAAAATAAAATGAGCGTTAATGAACCACCAATGATAATTATGGCCAACCAATCTGGCATTTCGGTATGTCTTGTAACAAAGCCCTCTAAAAAGCCAGCAATAATAAAAAATGGTATGGTACTCATGAGAATTTTAAGTCCGTTTATGACACCACGTTTAAAAGATTCTAAGCGTGGAAGCGTACCCGTGAATAGCATGCCATTTCCCATGACCAATCCAGCACAACCAGCAATAATGATTACCGAGATCTCTATAGTGCCATGTATCCAAATGGTTCTGGCAGATTCCCATAGCAAGCCTTGTTCATAGAAGAAATACTGAAAGCTACCTAGCATGATACCATTTTGCATTAGTATGTAAAGTGTACCGACACCAAATAAAATACCATATCCAAAAGCCAATAATGCCACTTTTATATTATTTAGCGTAATACCTAGAAACATATTAAATTCGCCTTGCTCTTTGTAAACAGCCATTGGATCGCCATTTTCTATATTCTCTAAAGTCATATTTACATAACCGTCACCCAGAAAAGATCTTACAAAATCACCTTCACTAGCAGCGGAAAATGCACCAACAGCCACGAAAAAAGAAAAGACTAGAAATGTAATCAACAATTCACGATGATGCTGATAAAACATATTAGGAAATTCCGTCTTAAAAAACGAAATCAATCGGTTTTTCGGTTCTTTCTTCGTCTTATAAATATTCTGATGTGCTTGAGATGCTAGCTGATTGAGATAACGCTCTGTATTGCTATTTCTATAAAACGTTTTTGCATAGCTTAAATGGTCAGTAACTTCAATATATAGGTCGGAAAGCAAATCAGGATCAATATTGGTTTTATTTTTAAGAATGCTTTCAAATTCTATCCATTTATCTTTATTTTGCTTCACAAAAGCCGCCTCGCGCATATACTAAAACCTTTAGGTTTTCAAAGAAAAGAAAATATGGATGAATTTCAAATAGAAACCGCCCAAAATGTAGGGATTAACCAAAACGTTGCGAGCATTGGCGATCGTCTATTGGGTTACCTTATTGACAGTGCGATTATACTGTTATACTTCATAGCTTCTATTATGCTTTTGGTAACTTTAGATTTAGACATGGGTGACGCTTGGGCGATATATTTACTGGTTAATCTACCTGCATTTTTATACTATGTCCTTTTGGAGACCTTTTGGGATGGAAAAACAGTTGGCAAGAGTGTAATGAGGACTAAGGTCGTAAAGTTAGATGGATCAAAACCTGGTTTCGCTAACTATTTTGTGAGATGGATTTTGCGCATAGTGGATGTGGCTTTAACATCTGGTGGAGCTGCAGTTTTGACTATTCTAATAAAAGGTAATGGTCAGCGTATTGGTGATATTGCCGCAGGTACCACAGTTATAAGTGAAAAGCAAAAAGTGAGTATTGATGATACCATTTTGAAAGAAATACCAATGGATTATGTGCCGTCTTACAGTCAGGTGACAGTTTTAAACGATACTGATATACAGAAAGTGAAAAATCTTTACGATGAAGCTGTAAGAAAAGGGAATCACAATATTATTTTAAACTTGCATCATCGTTTGGTTAAGGTAATGAATGTTGAGCCGAAAGAGAAGCCTGTCGATTTTGTTGCCAAAGTGATAAAAGATTATAATTACTACACACAAAACATGTGATGTTTTTTCAAACTATAGATATTTTAGGAACTATTGCTTTTGCCATTTCAGGCGTTTTGGTCGCTATGAACAAGCGCATGGATCCATTCGGTGTTTTAATCATAGCTTTTGTTACCGCAGTTGGTGGTGGAACACTGCGCGATGTCATGGTAGGTGTCGAACCTGTATCCTGGATGCGAAATATGACCTATGTTTATGTCATTGTTGCATCAACCATATTTGCTGTTGTATTCAGAAATCAATTAAAGCACTTAAGGCGTTCACTGTTTTTGTTTGATACTATTGGTATTGGATTGTATACCGTTATTGGTATTGAAACAGGTTTAGTTGCTAATTTGCATCCAGTAATTTGTGTCTTTTTAGGGACTATGACTGCTTGTTTTGGAGGTGTGATACGAGATATTCTATGTAATGATATTCCTGTCATTTTTAGAAAAGAAATCTATGCTACAGCTTGCATTTTGGGTGGTTTTACCTATTTCTTATTACTTCATTTTTTGGAAGGCAGAAATTACCTTTTTATTATTGCTGGATTAGTCGTTATAATAGTTCGCATACTGGCTGTTCGGTTTAAGATTAGTTTACCTAGTTTGTATAAGAATGAAGATGATTAAATGAACTTTTTAATTATTCTTGTAATTTCCTCTGCTTTCTTTAGTACACAAATATGACTTCCGTTTCTTATTATATAATCTGGTTTTTTAATTAATTTAAAGGGTAAAGTTTTATCTTTTGTACCATGGATATGAATGATTTCTGTCGATATATTAGGTGCTCTCCAAGAAGACAAGCTTCTCAAAGCCCATTGTAAATATGCATTAGAATGTTGACTAACCATATTTTTAAAGAGGTTCTTCTCTTCATCATTTTCAAAACCGTGGGTTGCACCCCAAAATCTAATAGTTCTTAAGCTAATCTCTTTAGTGAATAATTTATATACTCTTAATGGTTTAACTAGTTTTAAAGAGAATGGTAATTCTTTTCTTGACTTTATACTAGAGATTAATATGATTTTTTCTATTTGATGAACACTTGCAATTTCTTGAGAGACCGCACCCCCTAGCGAATGACCTATAAGAATCGTTTTCTCTGAATATTTTTTAGTTTTTGAGAATAAACGCAATGCGTAATCGTGGAATTTTTCTTTTGGTAATGGTTCAATCCAGTTGAGATGTTCTAATTCAAGACCTGATAAGTCTAGATTTTTAAAGATCTGACAGTCGTAACCTAATCCTGGGATAAAAACTATGCGCACTTATTTTTTAACTAAGTTAACAAATTAATGGTTTCAAAACACGCAAGCTTTACGATAGCAACATGTGAAATTTGGTTTACTTAATTCTTATTCTTTATTCTTGTAATAAAATCTTTAGAACTTTGGTTGTTGGGATCATGTTTAAGAGAGGTTTCAAAAGCTTCTAGTGCCAACTGATAAGTCTTTTTTTGATAATATGCTTCTCCAAGACTATTAAAGACATTTGTTGAATTTGGGAATTTTTCTGCATTGAGCTTAAAAACTGTTAAAGCTTCATCTAATTTACCGTTCTGCATGTAAAAATACCCTAAAACATTAATGTTGGCCTCGAGAATGAGACCAAGTCTGTTCTCATCTAATTTTTTGGTATAATTGATTGCTTCTAGCGTTTTTCCTTTGTCTAATAGACTTTCAATGACATAGGAGTGCATTACTGCTTCTAAGCCTAATTCTCTTTCGTATTGACGTGTTAATGTACCCTCTAAAAACCATTCTTCAGCATAATTAACGATGAGTTCTTTGTACTCACTTAATTGATTTGTCATGATCATTATCGCAAAGCCTTCTTCAGGACGAATCACCATTCTAGAGTTTTGTCCATCAATAGCACCATTATGACCAATATTTCGTTTACCATTCTTTAAAAAACCACCAATACCTGCGTAGTAATACCAAATTTCATCTCCATTTCTAACGCTAACGTTTTTATGCGGTTTAGCAATGAAATCATAGGACTTTGGTTGCAAAAGAACTGTGTTGTTGTGTTGTCCATTGTTTGCAAAAAATGATAGCCATTTACTCATGTCAATTGGCGTAGAACTAATAGCGCCTGTCGGGGCAATTACTGTGACATCAACTGGTTGGGCAACTGTAAATCCATCTTTTTGATATCCAATAGCTCTATTATCGTGTACAATAAACTCATCAAAACGTGTATAAGAATCATTCATTTGCATTGGCTCAAAAATCTCATTTTTTATAAGTGTTTCCCAAGATTCTCCAGTCACTTTTTCAGAAGCTAATCCACCAATAGCAAACATCATGTTGTTATAATTATAACTTGCTCTAAATGCGGTTGAAAAATCTTGTTGAGCTAAAAGCCCTAATAATTTATCTCGTGTATAGTTTTTGTATTTCCAGGCTGCTGTATTTTTTGCTAATCCTGTACCATGAGATAATGCGTCTAGAACCGTTAAATTATCTTCAATGTACTGCTCTTTAAGTTTAAGGTTTGTTATATAACTCTTCAAAGGTTTATGCCAATCTAAAAGTCCTTTTTCAACAAGTTTCGCTGTCAAAACACCAGTAAATGATTTGGTACAAGAACCAATGGAAAACAATGTGTTTCCATCAACTTTTTTGTTTTCGCTTAAGTTACTATAGCCTAAACCACCGCTATATAAAACTTTGTTATCCTTAATGATAGATATACCAACACCAGGTACATTTAACTTTTCTCTTATACTATCTGCAATTTTAAGAAAGGTTTCTAGTTTTTCTTTATCAGACAGATTTTTAGATGTTATAGGCTTCTTTGAGTTCCAGTTACCAGAATAAACTAGTGGAATATTAAGAAAAGAAATGATGACTGCGATGAATACTGTTTTTTTCATAATGATTTTGATTTGATGAATTGCTCTTAAGTCTAAAAACAAAAGTATTATCTTAAATCAATAAAAAATTGTAAAAAATGTTAGCTGCTACTTTATTAGTTGGTCAAAAAACAAGTTGCTGGATTTTGAAAAATCAGAAGGCGTAACTCCAGTTACTCTTTTCATGTCCTTAATAAAGTGGGACTGGTCAAAGTATCCGAATTTATAGGTTATACTAGTCAATGATTCCTCTGGATGTTCCATTCGATAAGACATAATTGCACGCAAACGCGTATAAACTGAAAATTCTTTAATTGAATTTTTAGTCTGCTCAAAGAATATTTGGTTGAGTTTCTGTCGTGAATATGGAAACTTATCTAAAAGTGTTTTAATTTTTATAACGCCTTGTTTTTCATAAATGTAATTGCAAATGGCCTTACTAATTTCATAGGTTTTTGGATGAGGTAGTGCTTTATCAAGAAAGAAATTTTCAATTTGTTTTACTTTTTCTTCAAGTGTACTTGAATTGAAAATACTATTGTGAAGTGCTTCAACATTAGAATATGACGTCTTGGATAAATCTAGAATAGATGTGCGGCCATTGTTGAAGAAAAACGATGTTGCCCAAGGTTGAATCTTTATCGCTAAATAATGCATTGTTGTTGGAATAACAAATTTAGAAGGCATCTCTACCTTTCCAATAAGAAATGATTGAGGCAAAATCATGGGATTACCATTTGATATAATTGAAATATCATGCTCTTTAATAAACCCGAATTCAGAAAGGCCATCTTGAATAATAGATCCTGTATTTTGCTGTGCCCTTTCGGTTTTAAGTTCAACGTAGTGATAACATTTAAAAATGTCTTTTAGCGCTTCGCTAGGTGATATAAAATGTACTTGTTGCAATATGTATGAAAAAATGCTTAATTAGTATTATCGAGTAAGGAATTGATCAGAATGGCTTTTATGAGGTATATTAAAAATAAAATAGTAGACATACAATAACGGCAAAAATGATATTTCACCTTATTCTAATGTTGCTCTAAAGTTCACTTTGTAAATGGCTTTTAATTTACTCTAAAAACACATTTCATAGTCTTTATAGTTTTAATAATTTGATTTTTTTAACTCTTTGGAACAGGAAATCCTCGATCTCGCATTAAGGCTTCAATTTTGGCATCACGACCTCTAAATTTGCGATAGGCTTCTGCAGGATCCATAGCATTTCGTGGTGCGAATAAATACTTTACTAATTTGTCTGCCACATTTTTATCATAGAATCCACCTTCAGCTTCTCTAAAAGCTTCTGATGCATCACTGGTTAATACATCGGCCCACATGTATCCATAATAGGCTGTTGCATAACCCTCTCCTGAAAAGACATGTCCAAAATGCGGTGTTCTATGTCGCATTGGTAATTCTTTTGGCATCCCAAGCTCATCTAAAGTTTCACGTTCAAATTTATCAATGTCAATATTAGTTGGATCTGCCAAGTGCAGTTTCATATCAATTAAGGCAGAGGCTAAATATTCCGTAGTACCAAAACCTTGGTTAAATGTCGACGTTTTTTTAATCTTTTCAACCAACTCAGTGGGAATTGGTGTCCCAGTTTCATGATGGACTAAAAACTGATTGATAACTTTATCGGTAGATAACCAACGTTCTAATAATTGAGATTGAAACTCAGTATAATCTCTTACACCACCTTGCAATGTTGGATATTTTACATCTGCAGCAAAGAAGTGTAGGGCATGACCAAATTCATGAAAGAACGTCGTGGCATCATCCCAAGATACTAAAACAGATTCTCCAGGAGCTGGTTTCACAAAATTTGAATTATTGGACGCCAATACATTAGTAGCACCTTCAAACGTTGTGGAACTTCTGTAAGTGGTTGCCCAAGCTCCTGAGCGTTTCCCTTCACGAGCATAAGGATCTAAATACCAAAGTCCGATATGCTTACCGGAATCTTTATCCGTAACCTCCCAAACTTTGACATCTTCATGAAACACAGGAACTGAACTTTCTTCAACAGGTGTAAACTTATAATGGAACAACTCGCCAGCCACAAAGAACATTGCTTCAGTAAGTTTATCCAATTGTAGATATTGTTTCACTTCATCACTATCTAAATCATACTTTTTTTGTCGAACTTTTTCAGCATAATAGCGGTAATCCCATGGTTCTATGGTAATATTATCACCAAGTTCATTCGCTACTTTTTGCATATCCGTTACTTCTTCTTTAACGCGTGCCGTAGCAGCAGGCCAAACCTTAAGCATCAGATCCATGGCATTTTCAGGATTCTTTGCCATACGATCTTGTAATCGCCATTGTGCGTAATTATCATAGCCTAAGAGACCAACACGCTCCTTACGCAGTTTCAAAATCTCAGCGATAATTTTATTGTTGTCATAGTCATCGCCATTATCGCCTCGCGCATAGTAGTTTGTCCAAACTTGTTCACGTAAATCGCGATTTGTAGAGTAGGTGAGGAAAGGATCCATGGATGACCGCGTATTGGTGATAGCGTATTTACCGTCTTGTCCTTTATCGCTAGCAATTTTGGCAGCGGATTTTATAAAGCTGTCAGATAAACCGCCAAGTTGATCATTAGTTAAATACGTTACGTAGTTTTCTTCATCATGTAATACATTGTTGGAGAACTTGGTATAGAGTGTTGAAAGTTCCTTATTAATTTCGGCATAGCGCTTTTTCTTTTCGGTATCAAGGTTAGCACCATTCATTTCGAATTGCTTGTAGGTTAAATCGACAACACGCTGTTCTTGGGACTCTAGTGGATTTTCTTGTGAAGCGTCATAAACTGCTTTAATACGTTGAAACAATTTTTCGTTCTGCGAAATTTTGGACCTAAATTCTGAAAGTTTCGGTGCTAATTCTGCTTGGACTTCTCTAAATTCGGGTGAAGACATGTTACTACTCATGATACCATAATAGGTAAAAACACGATCCAGTGGTTTTCCAGCACTTTCCATAGCTGCGATGGTGTTTTCGAACGTGGGGTCATGTTCATTGTTGGCGATAGCATCAATTTCTTGTAGTTGAAGTTTCATACCCTTTTCTACAGCTTCCTTTACGTCAGCCACATCCATTTTGTCAAAGGCAGGTGTACCTTGGTAAGATCCTTCCCATTCTTGAAGAAGTATATTGTTGGTCATTAATTTATCATATTTTTTTTGTTCTTCTTTACAACTTGTCAATAGAATAATACAGCCTAGAACAGCAACTTTAATTGATTTAGAAATCATGATGTGTTAGTTTAAGAAAAGTTCGATAGACAAGATATTAAAAAATGAAAACAGGACGTCTTAATTATTTTATAATTTCTACTTTCCTGATATAGACGTTATCCAATGGCCAATCACCATCATCAGTCTCGACTGCATTGATTTTATCGACAACGTCCATACCAGAAATCACCTCGCCAAAAACTGTATAGTCCTTATCTAAATATTTTGCGCCTCCAGGACGATGAATAATAAAGAATTGAAAAGGCGATGCTAATTTATAAGCATTTTCTATCTCGCTACTTGGCATGGAGATAGCACCTCGCTTATGCGTATAGCCTCTCTTGGTATCTGGAGGCAATAAATATTTACCAATTTTGCGTCGTTTTTTATATAAATCTACTCCATCGCTACTGCCACCTTGTATCACAAAGTTCTTCACCACTCTGTAGAACTGCGTGCCGTCAAAATATTTGCGTTTGGTTAGATAAATGAAATTGGCACGATGGAACTTTGTTTTATGGTAGAGTAAGATATCGATATCTCCAAAGTCCGTTATGATACGTACTTTATTTTCCTTATGTTCTTCAGAGTACTCCAAAAAGAATTCCATGGCGTTGTCGTTAGTTAGTAACGGAAATTCAGATGTACGTTGCTTTTTTGGAACTTCTTTTGCATTTTCGACAAGTGTATCTTTTTGTTTGGAGGTATTTGTTTGTTTTGAAGTTTGCTTATCTTCACAATTCCATAAAATTAAAACGAGAATTACAACCAATCGAAATTTCATAAATGCTTTTTGATACGTTTTTAGAATCTGTCGTAAAAATAGAACATCTCAAACTTTTTGGTGAGATATCTCATGCCAAAATGTCTCCGCCTTACCGATTAGAGTTGGCTGAGCGTATGAAAGAAAAGGCTAAAACCGCTAAAAAAGCTGGTGTGTTGGCCTTGTTTTATCCAAAAACCGTGGAAACCCATTTAGTACTAATCCTTAGGAAGACTTATAAGGGTGTGCACTCTGCCCAAGTTGGATTTCCCGGAGGGAAGTATGAAGATGAAGATAAAGACTTAATGTTTACAGCACTTCGTGAGACCAAAGAGGAAGTTGGCGTGCCTGAGGATATGGTAAATGTGATTAAACAGATGTCACCTTTATATATTCCACCTAGTAATTTTATTGTACATCCTTATATGGGCATTTCTGAGATGACTCCTAAGTTTGTAAAACAAGATGAGGAAGTCGAAGCTATTATAGAGGTGAGGCTTCAAGATTTTTTGGATGATGCTAATTCTATAACTACAAAAGTATCCACCTCTTACAATGTTGAGGTCAATGTACCAGCATTTCAATTAAATGGTCATATCGTTTGGGGAGCTACCGCCATGATGCTGGGTGAAGTAAAAGACTTGTTAAAACAAGTTTTATAGCGCATCTTATTTATTACATTTGTCACTAACTGACTAATAAACTTTTTTGAACACTAACTATGGGATTATTTAAAACCAATCCTTTTGGACATATACTTTGGGTAAAAAAATGGCTCATAAGAATTTTAGGGCTTTTAACGCATAGACGTTTTAGAGGTTTCAATGATTTGCAAATTGAAGGTTCTGAAATTATTAAGAACCTACCCGAAACCAACGTACTTTTTATTTCTAATCATCAAACCTATTTTGCGGATGTAATTGCCATGTTCCATGTGTTTAATGCTAGTCTGAGCGGTCGATTGGATAACATTAAAAATGTGGGTTATCTCTGGAATCCAAAACTGAATATGTATTACGTTGCAGCGAAGGAGACTATGAAGTCTGGCTTAATTCCTAAGATATTCGCTTATACAGGTTCTATTAGTATCGAACGCACTTGGCGTTCTCAAGGAAAGGATGTGAACCGTCAAGTAAAAATGAGTGACATTACATCAATAAAGAAAGCTCTAGACGATGGTTGGGTAGTGACATTTCCACAGGGGACAACAACACCTTTTAAGCCTATTAGGAAAGGTACCGCACATATTATTAAACAATATAGACCTTTGGTCGTCCCAATTGTAATTGACGGTTTTAGGCGCTCTTTTGATAAAAAAGGATTACGTATTAAAAAGAAAAATATCTATCAATCTTTTGAAGTTAAGCAGCCTTTGGAAATAGACTACGAAAATGAATCCATTGGGGAGATTGTGGAAAAGATCGAATATGCCATTGAGCAGCATCCCTCTTTCTTAAAAGTAATTCCTCAAGAAGAATTAGAGGAGAAAGAACGTTTAAATAAAGAGTTAAGGGATTGGTAGTTTACTTTATACGGTTTTAGTTTTATAAATACGTTCAATTCGATTTTTGAATTCCTGTTTGTTATCTACATGAAAAGCTATTAATGTAAATGGCTTTTTGACGCCATATAAACCTGTAAGTGTATGTTCTTTTTTCAATTTGATAATAATGTTGTGACCTTCTAAATTTCCTAAGAACGATAATTTTCTTGTTGTTTTATTTATTTCAATGTCTTTTATGGACAATTCAATCGACTCAATATTATCAAAACTTATGGCAGTTTCGTTCATAATGCCATAGCGCAGATAGAGCTTATCATTTTCAACTACAATTGGTCTTTTGGTCATTGATTTTAGAAAACCTAAAATTTGAATACCAGAATAAATACTTAATCCAGTTAAAATCCATGCAGCTACTGTACTCCACTTAATTAGTAGTAAGTGTATCGCGGCAGTTTCAATAGCGACTAAAAATATTAAAGCAGCCAGCAAACCAATGGTACCACTATTTTTATGATAAGAGAATTCATTAGGCTTTAATTCTCGTTTTTTCCAGTGAATAAACCCATAGTAAAACACTGCTATTTCGTTAACAACGGGAATGACAGCAGGTCTTGGTAGAATCTCAGCACATGTTGATTTTAAGGTCGAATAAAAATCTAAATTACTCTGCGATTTATTGGTTTTGTAAAGCTTTATCGTTTTTACTAAGTTGTAAATAACATATGATAAGACGGATAATTCAATAACTGGTAGTGCCCAAGTTTTAAAAAGATCCAAGTAATATTGATGCTCAACAGGAATAACGAAAGAGCCTAGAACTATGCCTAGAATAATAAACGGAACTACCGTTGTTTTGGGTATCGATGTTTTACGAATAAGCAAAAAATATATAAAAGGAACTGTAAGTAATAAATCTAGTATAACTGCAGTACTTAGAAAACTAGAATGTGTTTTAAAATATGAGGAAAATGTCAGGGAAACCATGGCTAAGATAAGAAGCAATGGTACTCCAAATATGATTAGGCTTTTAGGGATATTTAGAAATCTATTCATGCTTAACTATGATTTACTTCTTATACTTCAAGCTTTTTTAATTCATCATAGTTTCGGTTGAGACGCTTTAATAATATACCATACAGCAAATAGTAAAGACCATATGCAATAGCAATAAATAACGCGGAAAACAGAACAATGACAAGAACGAGTATTGCATATTCTTTAAAATGAGCGGTTTCATTGAATTTTTCATATCCACCAGAAGCTTGGATATAAGCAATAAAAACAGCAATAGCTGAAAATATACCCGTAAATATTAGATTAAAAAGCACATAATACTTTACTGTTTTTCTTGTCTTTAAAATATTCTTGATGAGTTTTCTCACATTATCCGTAGCAGATATGGACTTATAGTTTTTATAGAACATAACAATAAAATATATAAGCACAGGAATGGTGAAATAGCCAATTGCCTCTAACCATGTTGGATAAATAATTTCATTATCAATTCGAGGATTTACTAGCGCCAAAATTAGCCCTAAGCCTAATTCTATTAAACTGATATAAAAAATCCATTTTACAATGCTCGAAGATTTAGAATGTGTCATTTTATAAATTTCATCATGACTCAAACTCGGATAATGCTTTTCGGCATTCTTCCAATCTTTCTTTAATAATTCTAATTCATCCATACGCTTACGGATTTAATATTGTTTTTAATTTCTTTTTTACACGATTCATTTTTACACGTGCATTGACTTCGGTTATACCTAATGTCTGACTTATTTCTCTGTAATCCTTGTCTTCCAAATACAAGAAGACCAGAGCTTTTTCAATATCGTTTAATTGATGTACTGCCTTGTATAACAATTTTAATTGTTGTTCTTCAGTATCATCATACTCTTCGGCTTTTATTTTAAATTCAACAGTGTTAAACTCTTGAGTATTGATTCTACGTTTCGATTTTCGATACAACGTAATGGCTGTATTTAAACCAACACGATACATCCATGTACTAAATTTGGAGTCACCTCTAAATTTAGGGTAAGCACGCCATAACTGTATTGTTATTTCTTGAAACAAATCGTTATGCGCATCAGCATTGTTGGTATATAATCGACATACCTTATGTACAATGTTTTGATGCTTTTGCAACTGTTCAACAAAACGATGTTCGAGTTCTTTGTTCAATTGATGAAATTGGTTAGTTACTTATTTGTAGCTACAAATTAAGTATTGTTACAATTTTACGTAATAAAAATGCACTCAATTCAAATATATTCAATTCGTCATTAAAATATTACAGTTCGGTAAAATAGAATTCTAAGAATTATAAAAATAGTTGAAGTTTGTACAGTAATTAAAAAACGAACTTTTAATCATCAGCTAAAAAATGAAACATTTAACCCTAATTTTAAGCTTAATCTTCATCAATTTAAGCTATTCGCAAACGACTATTTCAGGTAAAGTCTTTGATAATAAAAATCAACCAATCGTTGGTGCCAATGTCTATCTCGATGGCACTTACGATGGTGCAACAACAAATGAAGCGGGTGAATTTCTATTCACAACTGAAGAAGAAGGTACGCAAACTCTAATCATTTCGTTTCTTTCTTATGAGACTAAGACGATTGTTGAGGATGTTTCAAAATTGGCTAATCTACTAGTGAAGCTAAGAGAAGATGTAGAATCCTTAGATGCTGTTGTTCTCAGTGCTGGTACGTTTGAAGCTAATAGTAATAGTAAAGTATCAGTTTTAAAACCTTTAGATGTTGTTACGACAGCGAGTGCATTAGGTGATTTTGTTGGAGCCTTACAAACATTACCAGGCACATCTAATAATGTTGAGGACGGACGTCTTTTTATTCGTGGTGGTGGTGCTGAAGAAACGCAAATCTTTATCGATGGTATAAGAGTTTTTACACCTTATTCTCCAACACCAAATAATGTCCCAACTAGAGGGCGATATTCACCATTTCT
Source organism: Winogradskyella flava (assembly GCF_014243395.1). Lineage (GTDB taxonomy): Bacteria > Bacteroidota > Bacteroidia > Flavobacteriales > Flavobacteriaceae > Winogradskyella > Winogradskyella flava. The sequence goes on from NZ_JACLCP010000003.1 coordinate 313,809, forward strand.
TTTTGATGGTATAACGTTGTCAACAGGTGGTTATTCCGCAGAATATGGCCAAGCACTTTCAGGTGTTGTTTTGCTTAATTCAATTGATGAACCAGATCAGGAAAAAACAGATATTGGTTTGATGACAGTTGGTGCGTCTTTGGGTAACACTCAAAAATGGGAAAAATCTTCGCTTAGCTTTAGTACCTCGTATATTAATCTTGGGCCTTATTTCGAAATTTTTAATAATCGTAACGAATGGGAAAAGCCGTTTCAAGCAGCACAAGGTGAAACAGTGTTTAGACAACGTTTAAATAATGGCATGCTAAAGTTCTATGCTGCTTTTGATGTTACTGCACTCGATGTTACACAAGACGATATCAATTTTGAAGATGGTGTAGATTTTAAACTGAATAATAATAACTTTTATCTTAATGCATCTTACAAAGGTATTTTTGGAAATGGTTGGACTATCAATACAGGATTAAGTTACACGTATGCAAAGAATGAAATCGGAATTATTACAAGTGATATAGAAGACAGTGAAAACTCCGCACATATAAAGCTAAAACTAAAAAAACGTTTTAACAGTCGCTTTAAGTTGAGTTTTGGTGTAGAGCAATTTTTAACCGATTTTGATGAGAATTTTAAGGATAACGGAATAGATATTACATATGGTTTTAAAAATAATATTACAGCCGGTTTTGCTGAGGCCGATTTAATATTTTCAAAGGACTTGGCACTAAAAGTTGGACTACGTGCCGATCATAGCTCTATATTTAATCAGACGGATATTGCACCAAGAGCGGCTTTGGCCTATAAAACGTCTGAAAATGGACAAGTGTCTTTAGCCTATGGTAACTTTTTTCAGAATCCTAGTAGTGCTATTTTAAAGTTTGAACAGGATTTAAGGGCAGAACAAACGTCTCAATATATTTTAAACTACCAATATTCAAAGAATGGAAGAATATTAATAGCAGAAGCTTACAGGAAAGATTATGATAACCTAGTAAAATTTGATAGTAATTTTACTAATTTTAATAATGTTCCTACTTTTAATAATAGCTTTAATAGTAATGGTGATGGTTATGCCCTAGGTGTTGATCTCTTCTGGAGAGATAATACGAGCTTTAAAAATTTAGACTATTGGGTAAGCTACTCTTATTTGGATACAGAACGGAATTTCAGAAACTTTGAAACGTCTGCACAACCAAATTTTGCAACCAATCACAACTTTTCTTTAGTTGGTAAGTATTGGGTTGAAAGTTTAAAAAGTCAAATAGGTTTTGATTATACTTTTTCTTCTGGTAGGCCATACAATAATCCAAATTCAAATGATTTTTTAGCGGAACGCACTAAGCCTTTTAATAGTATAAGTTTAAATTGGGCATACTTGATTGATCAGCAGAAAATACTGTATCTCTCAGTAAATAATGTCTTAGGATTCAATAATATTAACGGGTATCAATATGCTAATACTCCAGATATGAATGGGCAATTTAATAGGCGCGCTTTACGACCTGCAACAGATCAGTTCTTTTTTGTAGGCTTCTTTTGGACGATTAGTGAAGATGGAAAAGACAATCAGTTAGACAACCTATAAGTTGTTTGACTGATTTGTTTCAACAAGCACAACTGTTTGGAATTATTGGTAAATCTATCGTTGAAACGGTTATAGTTATTGGTGCCAAATTAGCATTTGATGATTCTAAAACTGCAGTAAAGTTTATATTAAAAATCTGACCATGATAATCACTACAATTACTCTCTTGATATGGTTCACTGGAAATATCAAATGTTAGTGACGTTGCGATATAGGTTTCCGAATTGATTACAGCCCATGCAGCTATTAAATTTGCATTTGTACCATTATGAAAATAAGTAGCACCTGGATTGTTCTCTTGAAATTGCTGAATGTTATCAAGTTGAAGTAAAAATGAAGAAATAGTAATTGTTTCACTTTCTAGTTGGTCAATAGTTCCTAATTCTAGTATTTCACACGGCTGACCTAGATAAAGTTCAACAGAATTGAAATTAGAAACACCAACATCGTCTCCGCTAAAAGAAATTTGAACTTCGGTGTCTAATTCTTCATTGTTTTTTGAGCTGTCGTCATTTGATGAGCAGGATATTAATACTATACCCATAATTAAAAATATTTTGTAAAGTTTCATAATAGATGATTTACAGAACATCGACAATTAAAATGTTTGTCATCATTATGTCATATTGATATGTGCTAATTCGATTTATGGTGTGGTTTATTAAAGAGTCAAATTACAGGTTTTGAGTTCAACATGACAAATGTCATACTTTTTACGCTTTATGATAATTAACTTTATAATATAAAATTAAACGTCATGGAAGTCAAAAAGAACCCAAAAGCCAATGTAGGTCGAAACAGCAATTTATATTTTGCTGTTGGCTTAAACGTAATGTTACTCCTTACATATTTAGGATTAGAACATAAGACTTACGAAACAGAAGCCACTAAGATTGACATCTTAATGTTGTCAGATCAATTAGAAGAAGACATTCCCATTACAACAATTAATATTCCACCACCACCTCCACCGAAGCAAGTGGTCACAGAAGCTATAACTATTGTAGAAGATGTTGAGGAAGTGGAAGAAACTGTAATTGAAAGTACGGAAATAGGACAGGATGATATCATTGAAGAACGCGTGGTAAGTGTGGAGGAAGTAGAAGTGGAGGAAGTGGAAGAAGATATAGAGGTTCCTTTTGCGGTTATTGAGAAAGTACCACAATTCCCTGGTTGTACTGGTAATAATGATGAACTCAAAGCATGTTTCCAAAGAAAAATGCAAGAGCACTTACAGAAAAACTTTAGATATCCTGATGCCGCACAAGATCTTAATATTCAGGGAAGAGTATTCGTATTCTTCTTAATAGATAAGCACGGTAAGGTATCTAGGATAAAAAGTAGAGGGCCAGATACTCTTTTAGAGACTGAGGCAGAACGTATCATAAGCCTATTGCCAAAAATGGTACCAGGTAAGCAACGTAACCAACCAGTAGGAGTTCCTTACAGTGTGCCGATCAACTTTAAACTAAGAACACAATAAACTTAATTTTTTATAAATGGTTTAGACTAATTTTTGATTGATGACAAAGCCCCTTTATGAAGGGGTTTTGTTATTATGCCAATTCGTTTTTTAAAACATACCAATTGCACAAGCTGTTGTCGTAGGTAAAATTCCCTGAAGGCTGCATCCCTATTTTCTGAAGAATATAATTTGAAGCTAGGTTATTGACATCGGCCGCTGCATAAATCTCTTTCAACTTTAAATCCTTAAAGCCATAATCTAAGGAGGCTAAGGCCGCTTCAGTAGCATAACCTTTTCTCCAAAAGTCTTCTTTAAGTCTATAGCCTAAATCGTAGTAATTGAATTCTTGTCGTAATTCACGTTCAAACTTTAAACCAGACCAGCCAATAAATTCCCCAGTATCTTTTTTTATCATAGCTAGTCGACCAATGCCATAGTTTTTATATTGTTCTAAAATATCTCGAATCCATGTTTTCGATTGTTCTATGGATGTTACGGGATTGTTACCTAAATATCTGTGAACATTGGGGTTAGAGTCCATTTCAAAGAAGTCTTGAGCGTCATTTATATTTATAGATCTTAAGATAAGACGTTGAGTTTCTATTGGAGTAAATTTCATTATAGAATATTATAAGTTTTTTTCTTACAATTTTATTTGATACGATGGAATGTAATAGAATTTTCAGAACTAAATTCTGTCGGTCTAACTGAATTAAAATCACTAGCAACAATCATCGTATCATTACCTTTAAACTCAGCTATCAATAGCATCACTCTTTGTTCATTTGTTGCCAGCTTGGTCATAATTAAATCAATTTCAATTGGCTCGACCTCAAAATTTACTGAATAACTCATAGAACCCTTTTCTCCATTCATTTCAAATTCTTTGCCACCAAAAGTTTGACCGTCCGTTTCGACTGTAACATAGCTTTCACTATCAAAGATTATATAGCCAATTTTATTTTTTTCATCCTCACCCTTCCATTTTCCAACAATACTTTTTTCAATTTGACTTGAATTGAATGAAAACAAAGAAATTAGGGAGATTAGAAATAGAATTTTTCTCATTTATATTGAATTTTAATTAATATATAAGGTATCACTTTTTGCAATTTTAGTTATCTAAAAAGGAGTTTGTTATTTCCACTTAATATTACAACCCATACTCGGTTTTTGATCTAGATTTACTGATTTTCCGGCAATCACAGCATCCATTGCAGCACGTAAATCCTTACCGGTTACAGGAATACCATTTCCAGGTCTAGAGTCATCTAACTGACCTGCATAAACTAATATTAATTCGCTATCAAATAAAAAGAAATCTGGTGTGCAAGCTGCATCATAGGCTTTGGCAACCTCCTGGGTCTGATCATATAAATATGGAAAGATATAATGGTGATCAACGGCATTTTGCTTCATTAAATGAGGTGCGTCCTGCGGATAGTTGTCTATATCGTTACTAGAAATAGCAATGCAGTTGATACCTTTTGCTATGTAATCTTTTGCTAATTGCGATAGTTCAGTATTTACATGTATTACAAAAGGGCAGTGGTTACAGATAAACATGACTAAGGTGCCTGCTGTTCCTTTTAATTCGTCAAGGGATTTTACTTGGTTGTCCTTGGTGTCTACTAAACTAAAGTCTGGAGCCTTTGTGCCAAGCGGTAGCATATTGGATGGTGTTAATGCCATTATATATCATATTATTAGGTCAATTAGGTAGGACGAAGAATCTAATTAAATTTAAAGTATTTTTGAAGGAGATTTATCGTTGCACTCGAAATGACAGTTAAGTTGAATTTTTAAATATGGAAAAGATAATAACATTTGAAGACTTTACAAAGGTAGATTTACGCGTTGGGACCATTATTGAGGTCAATGATTTTCCGAATGCTAAAAAACCAGCATATCAGCTTGCCATTGATTTTGGTGACTTGGGTATTAAAAAATCTTCAGCACAAATCACAACACTTTATAAAAAGAAAGATCTATTAAATCGACAGATTATTGCAGTAGTCAACTTTCCTAAAAAGCAAATAGCCAATTTCATGAGCGAATGTTTGGTTATGGGTGCCGTAAAAGAAGACGATGTTTTTCTATTACACCCAGAAGCCAAGGTCAAGAATGGTACTCAAGTTTCATAATTGCAATAACTAAGAATTCTCGATACAATTTTATTTCATAAAATCACTAATCACTTACATCTCATCCCGAAAGAAAATCGCATTCATCAATAACCTATTCGTGCCATACCAAAACGCTCTAAAGTTGGTATTGTCTGTAAATGCAACAATATTGCCACGACCGATACCACCAATTTTTAAAGGAATCGATAGACTTAAACTATCTAGGTTTTCTTCAGAAATGTAACCACTTAATAGCGGATTTTTTGTGTATTGAATAGGATTATTGTAGCTATTTTTATCTGGCTTTATAAATAGCGTCGTATTTCTAAACATGGGTAATTTATCATTCTTATAACCAAAATTTATAGGATGCGAACGGTCTATCTTCGTTTCGAAGATAGCACCTCCAATAACTTGTGCGCCTCTATAATCTCCTCGCTGCTCATACGTTATGTTCTTTGCCGTAAGATCGTTCTTTTTAAAGTCTATTTTCATTAACTCTTTAGAATTCAACCAACGCAAAGCATTACGATAAGCTACTAATGTGCCACCATTTTGAATCCAAGATTTTAGCTTCTTGGTATTGTTTTCATTTAATCCAGATGAAGAATTTACCATTATTATGGTATTATATCTGCTTAAGTCTGCTCTACTGAATCGTTTCGTATCAAGCTTTGTGGCAATAATATCGTAACGAGTATCCAGTAAGTGCCAAATTTCACCTGCATCGTAAGATGTCATACCATCACCAACCAACAACGCTATTTTTGGCAATTCCACCGCTCTAAAGTTGCGGCTTCCTAAGTCGATGCCATCATTTAAGCCTGTCGAAACGGCGTCAATCTTGATATGACTATCTTGGGCTAAATCATTCAAAAAAGTATATATTTCTGAAGTTGAAATCTTTTGATTTTTAGCAGGAATCAAAATGGTCCCGTAATCATACGATTTGCCATTGGCTTTAAATGTCTTCATACTTACTTTAGCTCGAAGCCCTTTCTTCAAAATCTTATTTAGAAGTTTTGGAGCATAATATTCGTGCCATTCAAATAGGTAAGCATATTCACTTTTTGAGGCAACGCCTCCATTTTGAGGTTTTAAATCCTTGACTTCATCTCCTGCATTCGCAGTTGTGGTCTCAGCGTAATCTAAATTAAACGCTAAAGGAAAGGTCCATGCAGAAATATCGTAGAACAAGCTATCTTGAAATGTTGTTCGTTTTTCGAACATGGCATTAATTAATCGCGTATTCTTTTGGTTTTTTGGAACAATATAGCTGTAGCCCTTTTTGTAGTCTTTCCCATTCACAGAGAAGTCTGTTTTTATATCGTGAAATTTAATACGATGTCTATTTAATATTTCAGCAAGGTGATAGGTTTTAGCAGCATCTTTTTCATCTCCAAAAACAATGGCTTTGTTACCATTTTTAGCAGCTTCGTTTCTGGCGTTTTTAAAGAAATCTTGTTGATATTCCAAGATTGTATTTCGCATTCCATTTGCCGCTTCAAGCGTGGACAATACCGCTGTAAATTGATTTCTAATCGTAAAAGGGAACGTTAAGATACCATTATCGCTTTCTTGAATATGCCCTCGAGAACTGGCTTGTTCAAATAAAATTCCTATACTTCCATTAATATCTGGAAATGTAGATCCTTTACCATAGTAAAAATCATCAAAGCTTTCTTCGGAATAATACAAAGAGCCAATTTTATCAAATGCTTTGGCGTGATATTCTGCAATACCTTTAGTTAATTCCTGATTCATTTTAGGTGTTAACGGATGAGTTCGCGATGGAATTCCAGGCTGAAAAAAGAAACTAGCATTAGTGCCCATTTCATGATGGTCGGTAAGTATGTTTGGCATCCAGTTATGAAAGGTTTCAATTCTTGCCCTAGACTCTGGAAGCTGCACGGGTAGCCAATCCCTATTCATATCAAACCAGTAGTGGTTAGTACGTCCACCTGGCCATACCTCACTATATTCTCTGTCGTTGGGATCTGCATTAAGATTCATACCTCTATTAGTATTCGCCCAATAAGCAAAACGTTGCAATCCATCTGGATTAAAAGACGGATCGAAAAGGATAACAGCATTTTTAAGTAAATCATCTATTTTCGGTCCTTGTGCAGCAGCTAAATAGTATGCCGCTACTAGAGCAGCATTAGAACCACTTGGCTCGTTACCATGGATGGAAAACCCTTGATAAACGACAATAGGCCTTTCGCTAATATCACTAGTGTTAGTTTCTGTAGCTTGAACATGTGCAGCTTGAATGGCATCCAAGTTTTTGTGATTTTCAAGTGATGTGATCTTTAGAAGTAGTAAAGGTCTATCCTCAAAAGTTTTTCCCCTATCTTCAATTGTAATTCTATCAGATGCTTTAGCCAAAGCATACATGTACTGCACGAGCTTGTCATGAGTAATGTGCCATTCACCAACTTCGTGACCAACAATACTTTTTGGAGTTGGTATGTTGCTGTCGTATGTTACATCTTGCGGTAAATAGTAGGATAAATCCGTTTTTGATTGCGAGAAATGCGAGGTGGTTACTAAGAGGAGTAATAGAACAATTCTTTGCATAAATGCTATAGTTTATTAGTTAGAGATTCTTAAATGTTAACTTCTAATTCTTGTTTACTTTTAGCAAAGCACAAGAACTGGTCGTAAAATCTATTATTACATTCTATAAATAAAAACCATCAATATAGATGATGGTTTTAGGCGTATGTTATAATCTTGAGGTTATTCTATAATACCACCACAGCTTATTCTACTGCCAGCAGCACCAGAGGGTTGTGATGTAAAGTCGTCTGAACCTTGATGAACAATAATTGCTTTCCCTAAAATATCCTTGGTGTCATCTCCACAACCAATACACCATTCATCAGTGGTTATTGTGACAATACCTTGTCCATCTTCGCCAACTTTAAAATTACCGATATCGCCTTTGTGATAACCAGTTTCTGCACCCCATTTTCCATGAGGTTGAGCAGTAGGATTCCAATGTCCTCCAGAAGATTTTCCATCAGGTGACGTACAATCTGCTTTTTCATGTATGTGTATAGCATGTTCGCCCTCGCTCAAAGCAGTTATGTTTGCTGTCATGCTAACAATACCATCTTTTTCTTTAAAAGTTACAGCACCTTCAGCATTACTATCGCTTTTAGGAGATAAAGTAATCATCAACTTTTTTTCAGTTGATACTTCTTTTACAACTTCTTCAACTTCGGTTTCCTTAGTTTCGGTGTTTTCTTTTTTATCGTTTTTACAAGACGTTCCAAGTACTAAAACAAATACTATGGCCACAAGTTTCAAGTTTTTCATGATCGGTAATTTTAGTTTTTAGTAAAGTTAAGGATATCACAGCGCTTCTGCAAGCAGTGTTTAATGCTTTTTCAACCAAAGCTTCTGATCAGTAATACCACGTTTCAAATTTTCAATAAGCAACAAAGCCTTATCAACACGCATTTGTGGTGATTTGTAGCGAGAGATGGTGTAAATAATACTTCGTTGTCGCCCAGGCGTCAAACTCTCGAATATAGTATAAGCTTCATAATCACTTAGTAAAACAGCTTCAAGCTCTTCGGACATGTCGACACCATATTTTGAGGTATCTTCAAACACCTGAAGTTCAAAATAATCATTCATAAATACACCGAGTTCTTTTTGTTTTGCCTTACTAAAGTAGATGCGGAATAGTCCAGTCTTCTCTTTCTTTAACGCGGCATAAAAGTCAATCGATTTCCTTTCAAATGTCGCTTTTACGTTTATCCGCTTATGATTATTTGTAATAAATTCTTTGATTGGAGCCTCTGGCAGCACAATACTTTGTTTGTCTGCTAGTGAAACTTCAAAGGGCTCGCTTTTCAGCATTTATATGTGGTTTAGGTATTTGTATGACAAATATCATATTTTTTGCCGAGGCTTACCATTAATTTTGAGTTATAATAAATGCAGATGTGCCAATCTTTAATACATAAATACAACGTGGCTGGCCCACGTTATACTAGTTATCCTACGGTTCCATATTGGGATATGAACTCGTTTTCCCTGCAACGGTGGAAAGATTCGTTGAAACGGGCTTTTAATGAATCCAATGACCTTGAAGGATTGAGTCTCTACTTGCACTTGCCGTATTGTGAAAGTCTCTGTACGTTCTGTGGATGCCACAAGCGCATTACCAAACGTCATGAGGTTGAGTTGCCCTATATAAAGGCACTTTTAAAGGAATGGAGTTTATACCGTAAATTATTAGGTGCAAAACCTAAAATAAAGGAATTACATATTGGAGGAGGGACACCTACCTTTTTCTCACCAGAGAACTTAAGATTTCTAATCACTGAACTGTTGAGGGCGTCTGATATTGTTGAAAGTTATGAGTTTAGTTTTGAAGGTCATCCTAATAATACGACTAAGGCACATTTACAAACCTTTTTCGATTTTGGATTTAGACGTGTAAGTTTTGGAGTTCAGGATTACAATATTAAGGTGCAACGTGCTATAAATCGTATTCAACCTTTCGAAAATGTTAAGAAAGTTACGGAATGGGCGCGTGGTATCGGTTACACTTCAGTGGGTCATGATATTATTTTCGGGCTACCATTTCAAACTGAGACGGATGTCATTGAAACCATTGAAAAGACAAAGGAATTAATGCCAGATCGCATAGCCTTTTATAGTTATGCGCATGTGCCTTGGATAAAAGGAAATGGGCAACGCGGATTTAAGGATGATGATTTGCCATCTGCTGAATCTAAGCGTCGGCAATACGAAACTGGTAAAAGACAGCTTGAAAGTGCAGGTTATGTGGAGATTGGTATGGACCATTTTGCACTTAAAAATGATTCATTGTACAAAGCGATGAAAGCAGAAACTTTACATCGTAACTTTATGGGTTATACAGCATCCAAGACTCAAGCCATGATTGGTTTGGGAGCATCATCTATTAGCGATAGTTGGTATGGTTTTGCCCAGAATGTAAAATCTATTGAGGATTATTATCATCTCGTGGAACAAGGTATGATACCAGTGTATCGAGGACATATTCTAAATAAGGAAGACCTCAAGATTAGAAAGCATATCCTTAATCTTATGTGCCATTTCAAAACCAGCTGGTCTGATATTGAAATGACTTTTGATGAATTACCTGAAGTCCTCATACAACTAAAAGAATTTGAACAAGACGGTTTAATTAAGTTTGAAACTAAACTATTGACCGTAACTGAAAAAGGGAAACCTTTTATAAGGAATATATGCATGGCTTTTGATTTGTTATTGCAGCGCAAAAAGCCAGATACGCAATTATTTTCAATGACCATTTAAAACAATTAAAATGAAAAAAATTATAGTACCTGTAGACTTTTCTGAACATTCAGAATATGCTTTAGAAGCTGCAGCTAGTATTGCCAAGAAGTATGACTCTGAGCTTATTGTCTTGCACATGCTGGAACTATCGAATGCTATCATAACCGCAGATAATGAATCCCTTAATGAAGAAGCTGTTTTTTACTTAAAACTTGCCGAGCAAAAGTTTGAGAAGTTTTTAGAGAAACCATTTTTAGAAGGAATTAAAATCACACCTATAGTAAAACATTTTAAGGTGTGGAGTGAAGTGAATGATATCGCTAACCAGCATCATGCAAATCTTATAGTTATGGGTTCACATGGTGTAAGTGGTGTTAAGGAAGTTTTGGTAGGATCTAATACTGAGAAAGTGGTCCGTCATGCAGACATACCTGTTTTGGTTATAAAACATAACCCAATTCTTTTGGATTTTGAAAACGGCGTCTTTGCAAGTGATTTTTCTGAAGAGGCCATTACACCTTACCTTAATGCAAGAGCAACTTTTAAAAAGATAGGTGCTAAGATGCATTTGGTTTATGTTAACTCACCAGACGGTAACTTTAGAAGTTCTTTGGAAATTGACAAACGTGTATCCCTATTTCTTAAGAAAGCTGACGGCAACCTAAATAACCTAGGGAACGTACACGTCGTGTCTGATTATTCTATTGAAAAGGGTATTTTGAATTTTGCCAATGTTATTGGTGCAGATTTGATCGCAGTTGCTACACATGGCAGAAAGGGTCTAGCACATTTCTTTGAAGGTAGTATTTCTGAAGACATTGCTAATCATTCAACATTACCTGTAATGACTTTTAAAATATAGTTCTTGACGTTTGTTAGTTAGTGTTGTTTAATGTCAAGATAAAACGCCATAGATTGATGTCTTTGGCGTTTTTTTATGTCATAGCTTTCCTAAATTCTCGTTCCTCTTCAGTTTTGAGATTTAAGTCTTCTATAATAGTAGATGTGGTCGGTCTCAATAAAAATAAATACACTAGTAACACGGCAGAAATAATTAGAAATAGTTGATTACCGGTAATCATAAAAGCTACTATTCCTAAAAATCCAGGACCTTCAATCATTGCTGTTCTGATCAATATGGCCGATTGGTACGATCCTAGTTTCTCTTTTAATGTTGGTTTTTCATGAATATTTTTAAGATTATTCTGAAATAAAAATCGACCTACTACTGCACCCATAATTGCTAAAAACGGCACTAAATAAAAAAATAAATCTTCAGTATCTGCAAAATTGATACTTACACGTTCTACTGAGTAGAATATTATTAGTCCAAAAATTAAAATTGAAGCACAAAAGGCGTAGTGAATAACAGTCATTGTCCTAATGATACCTTTAATATCATTGCTAGGCTGATTGATGTTAGACATGTTACAAATTTAAATCTAAATATAATTAACATTAATGACACTCAATAGCACTAGAAGCCATTTCAACTATTGGAGCAGGTGAGAGGTAAGGAATACCCAACCCCAAACCACGAAGAATGAACAACACTCCAATAATGATTACGAATACAGGAATGGCTTTTTGGATACGTTGTTTAATGGCTTGATTTAAAAATTTACCTAAGTATATAGCTGAGGTCATTAATGGTATGGTACCTATACCAAACAGTATCATATAAAAACTACCTTGAACTAAACTTCCAGTAGCCACGGCACCGAAAACAGCCATATAGACTAAGCCACAAGGTAAAAATCCATTTAAGAACCCAATGGTTAAAAAGGTGTCAGCGGTCTTTTTCTTTAGCGCTTGCCCAAGATTGGACTTTACTTTGGAGATGATCTTATTTAGTGGTTTGGATAAATTATACTTTCCTAAGGTTTTGTATGGAATGAGCACCAAAAGAATCATGAGTATACCTATGGCAATAGATAATTGTTGTTGAATGCCAAAGATGTAAAGACTCCTGCCAACCAATCCAAATACCAATCCGATGATGCTATAAGCCAATAATCTGCCAAAGTGATAGATACTGATTTGACTTACTTTTTTAAAGCTATTTGAACGATCGACTGGTAACATAAAGGCGATTGGTCCGCACATACCAACACAATGCAAACTTCCTAATAGACCTAATATGAAAGCAGAGATTAACATATTAATACATTATTTCCTTTTTGTAGAGATAGGAATTTCCTTTGTATGTCCAGTCTATTTTAATGTTCCATCGACCATCTAACAAACGCTTGTCAGGTATGAGCAAATTGCGACTAGACAACGAAATTGGCATTTCGAGATCTAGGTGTTTATTAGATGGTCTGTATAGGAACACTTTGCCTTCAATAGCTTTGATGTCTAAATCTTTTGGGAATTCAATGACAATACCATCCTTAGTTTTTTTCCATGATAAATTAGCCTCTAATGATTTGGAGTTGGTTTCCTTGTCAATATCTTTTTGAAACTTCAACTCTTGTTGATAGTAATCTTCAACCACTAGATCATGATTGTACTTGTCATCCGTAGCCATGCTAATAACAAAGTACAAGATAAAGCCAATAAAGCCTACAAATGCTATGATGATTGCTGTTCCCCAATTAATTTTCATATCAAAATATTTTGTCATCCTGAACTGTTGCACTGAGCGTGTCGAAGTGTTGTTTCAGGATCTTATTATTGATTCTTTATTAGTTATAGTTCCTTGGCCCTAAAAAGCCAACGGTAGTCGTTTCAATTAGCTCATCATGACTATAAACATCTATTCTTAGTTTATTTTTATCGGCAGATAAATTGCTTTGCTTCATTTCTATGAACAATGTACCTTCTGCTATGCCTTGAGCTTCAATTTTAAATTCGTCTGTTACTGAGACTAGTTTTATTTCACCCTCAGCACCTCTTATTTTAAAACTCACATTTTCAATACTGTTGGCGGTCTTATTTACGAGTTTATAGGTATATACATTACTAATTATATTGTTCTCTTTTTGCTCATAGGATTGACCAGGTAATCTTAAAATGCGTGCTTCGACATCATTTCTTAGTGCAAGCATTCCGGCCAAGACCCCAATTAAAATAACCAATACGGCAATATAACCTTTCATTCTAGCGGTAAGTTTGAAAGGTGTTTTCTTTTTTATATTTTCTTCACTAGCATATCGGATTAATCCTTTAGGAAGATTGATCTTTTCCATAATAGTGTCACACTCATCAATACAAGCTGTGCAATTTACGCACTCTAGTTGAGTACCGTTTCTTATATCGATGCCTGTTGGACATACATGTACGCACTGAAAGCAATCTATACAATCACCATGGCCAAGAGCAGCTCTATCTTCGTTTTTTCTAAACTTTTTTCTTCCACTTTCCCCTTCTCCTCGTTTATGGTCATAGGCAACAACAATGGACTTCGTATCTAAGAGTACACCTTGCAAACGTCCATAAGGACAGGCTATGATGCATACTTGTTCCCTAAACCAAGCAAAAACAAAGTAGAAGACTCCTGTAAAAATGAGTAAAGGGATTAAAGTACCCATATGCTCAAATGGTCCATCCGTTATATAGTTCAATAGTTCGTCACCACCTATTAAATACGCTAAGAAGACATTGGCAATTAAAAATGATACTACTAAAAAGATAAACCATTTTAAAAGACGCTTTCTTATTTTTTCGGCATCCCATTTTTGTCGTTTTAGGCGCATTTGCTTATTTCTGTCACCATCAATCCAATATTCAATGCGTCTAAATACCATTTCCATAAAGATGGTCTGTGGACAAATCCAGCCACAGAATATCCGACCGAATCCTACTGTGAATAGTGTGATGAATACAACACCAATTATCATGGAAATCACAAACAAATGGAAGTCTTGCGGCCAGAAAGGAAAACTGAATATATTGAATCGTCGTTCTAAAACATTAAATAATAGGAACTGGTTGCCATTAATCTTCACGAAAGGCGCAGCAAATAGAAAGGCTAATAATATATAGCTTACTAGTTTTCGCTTTTCGTAAAAATAACCTGCAGGTTTTTTAGGAAATATCCAATTGCGTTTACCTTCTTCATCGATGGTGCCAATGGAATCTCTAAAAACTTCGTTTGATGGCGTTTCCATTTTGGAACAGTTTACTATTTACTTGTTGGTGCGTTTAGTCATTTGAGACTACAGAAGTAGCTTCCTCGGTCTTAACAGTATCTTCCATTGATTCTTCTTCTGTGTTTTCGTCAATAGCATCAGACTCAGTTTCAGTAGCAGATTCGTCTACCCAAATTTCACCTTCAGCTTTTTTAGCACCATCACCTGGTACCGTGCCTTGAAATTCTAAAACATAACTGGCAACTTGTGCCATTTCCAGTGGTGTTAGCCCTTCTTTTTTCCATGACACCATACCTTTACCATCACGACCACCTTCAGAGATTGTTCTAAAGACATTTTTAATACCACCACCTAAAATCCAATATTCGTCCGTTAGGTTTGGTCCAATTCCACCGCCACCATCATTTCTATGGCAAACAACACATTTACCTTCATAAATAGCTTTTCCCGCATTTAAGTCAGATGCTTCAGTCAGAATTTCAACAGTATTTGCATCCACAAGATTTTTTGCATTTTTCTTGTATTCTTCAATGGCTTTATTGGCTTCGGCATATTCTATTTCGTATTCTGTAAATTGGCCATCGGCATTCAAAACATGGTAACGGATCATATACACAACACCAAATATTATGGTTAAATAGAAACTATATACCCACCATGGTGGCAAATTGTTGTCTAATTCTTTAATGCCGTCATAATTATGGTCTAAAATAATTTCACCCTCGTCCTCAATAGGTTTACTACCAACCAGTTTTTTGTAGGTGTTACTAATCCATTCGGCTAATTTAGATGGTGCTGCTTTTTTTGCATCATATCTTGCCTTGGCTTCTTCGTCTAAACTTTGATATAAGATATTATCCATTGAGCCCACGATGCCCTCAATAGCTAGAAGTACAAGCAGCACTAATAGCAAGAACAAAAGGACGACTGGCTGCTCCATAAATGCAGGCTGATCACCAGATTCGATAAAGTATTCTACGAGACCTACTATGGCTAAAAACACGACAGGCACTCTTATGTATGATGGAATTAAATGTCTCATTTGATAGATGTTTTAATTTTTTTAAGCGGACAAATGTAACCTGCACGCCCATTAATAATAAAGACTGAAAATATTGATGCAGGTTTCATGATAATGTATCGTTTTGATTATCTAATGGTAAATTACTAACAGTAGTGATGTATTCTTTTTTCGCTGTTATGACCCAATAAAATAAGGCTATAAAAAAGACAAAGAATATAAGTAGCGATATCAAAGGATAGATTTCTATACCAGTGATACTTTCCATGTGATTTTTTACAAATTTTAGCATAATATTATTGGTTTTGAGCGGTTTCTTTAGCTATATCTTTCACCTTTATATCTGTTCCTAATCGTTGCAAATATGCAATTAGAGCAATGATTTCTCTGTCTTTCATTTCAACATAATCTTCACCAGCAGCTAAAGCTTCTTGTTTATTTCTTTCGAAAGATTCTGCTAAATCAGGATCCTCTACAAGACTTTTTACAATGGCTTCTGATTGTACATTCATTAAATCCTGAGCGTTTGCTATCTCCTCTTCGGTATAAGGAACACCTAGTGATACCATAACTTCCATCTTCTTTTCTGTCATTGATTTATCTAGTTCATCTCTGATTAGCCACTGATATGCAGGCATTATAGAACCTGTAGACATCTGTTGTGGATCATACATATGTTTAAAGTGCCATGAATCTAAATACTTACCACCAACACGATGTAAATCTGGACCAGTTCTTTTACTTCCCCAAAGGAAAGGATGGTCATAAACAAATTCACCTGCCTTGGAATATTCGCCATAACGTTCTACCTCACTTCTAAATGGACGAACCATTTGTGAATGACAGCCAACACAACCCTCTCTAATGTACAGGTCACGTCCCTCTAATTCTAATGGTGTATAAGGTTGTACACTACTTATGGTTGGAATATTGGATTTAACAACTATCGTTGGGATAATCTGAACGATACCTCCAATTAAGATGGCTACAGTTGCATATATCGTTAATAATACAGGCTTACGTTCTAACCAAGTGTGCCATCCCTCTCCGGCAACTCTACGTTTAGATACTCTCTGTAACGCTGGTGCTTCTGCCAGTTCATCCGTGACTTTAGAATTAGATCTTACTACGGTCATGATAACATTATAAACCAGAATTAGCATACCAGTAATGTAGAGTGTACCTCCAATGGCTCTCATCCAGTACATTGGCATTATTTCGGTTACGGTCTCTAAAAAGTTACCGTAAAATAAGTTACCGTCTGGTCTAAATTGTTTCCACATACTGGCTTGAGTGAAACCAGCGACGTACATTGGCAATGCATATAAGATAATACCCAAAGTGCCTATCCAAAAATGGACGTTAGCCAAGCCAACAGAGTGTAATTTAGTTTTGAATAACCTTGGTATTAACCAGTAAATCATACCAAACGCCAAGAATCCATTCCATGCCAGTGCGCCAACATGTACGTGCGCAATAATCCAATCGGTAAAGTGCGCAATGGCGTTGACATTTTTAAGGGATAGCATAGGTCCTTCAAATGTTGCCATACCATAACCTGTTATGGCTACAACCATGAATTTTAAAACAGGATCTGTACGTACTTTGTCCCAAGCACCACGTAAGGTTAATAGACCATTTATCATACCTCCCCAAGAAGGCGCAATTAACATTACAGAGAAAGCAACACCTAAATGCTGTGCCCATTCTGGCAATGCCGTATATAATAAATGGTGAGGTCCCGCCCAGATGTATATAAAGATTAATGACCAGAAATGTACTATAGATAGCCTGTAGGAATAAACAGGTCTATTAGCTGCTTTTGGTACGAAATAGTACATTAAGCCAAGGAAAGGTGTTGTTAAGAAAAATGCAACGGCATTGTGTCCATACCACCATTGCACTAAGGCATCTTGTACACCTGCATAAACCGAGTAGCTTTTTAAACTACTTACAGGTAATTCTAAACTATTAAAAATATGAAGCACTGCAACCGTAACAAAAGTTGCGAGATAGAACCAAATAGCGACATACAAGTGACGTTGACGACGTTTTAAAATCGTTCCAATCATATTAATACCAAAAGCTACCCATATAAGTGCAATGGCAATATCAAAAGGCCATTCTAGCTCCGCATATTCTTTTGAGGTAGTATAACCTAACGGTAAAGTAATTGCAGCGCCGACAATAAGCAATTGCCAAGCCCAGAAATTAAAATTACTCAAAAGGTCACTGAACATTCTAGCTTTTAGCAGACGTTGTAATGAGTAATAAACTCCGGCAAAAATGGCATTACCAACAAAAGCAAAGATTACTGCGTTAGTGTGTAGCGGTCTTAATCGTCCAAAACTTAACCATGATACACCATCGGTCATATTTGGGAATAAAAACATAAAGGCCAGAATAAGACCTACAAGCATCCCAACAACTCCCCAAAGTATGGTTGCGTAAAGGAATTTTTTAACGATTTTATTATCGTAATAGAATTGTTGCATTTCCATATGAAAAAAATTAGTCAGTTTTAGTATGTGTTGATTGTTCAGTTTCTGATTTCACTAGTTCATCTTCAAAAAGCATGCGCACTGATGGTGTATAGCTATCATCGTATTGACCAGACTTTACCGCCGCGATAAATATGAAAAAGAAAGCTACGCCAACAATGACGCTAACCGTTAATAAAATATATATAACACTCATACCTGTTTGAAGTTATGGTTCAAATTTACTGTTGAACCTTTTTTTAAAACATGACATTTATCATGTTGATTTATTTATTTCAATCGTCGACCCAAAATATTAGTACAAACCGTTGTAAATACTACAATACTTATAGAACTCAATGGCATTAATATAGCTGCAACGACCGGTGCTAAATGACCGGTAACTGCAAAGTATAAACCAATAATATTATAGATGAATGAAAGCAGGAAGCTCCATTTTATAATCTTTATGGCCGATTTCGAAGCTTTGATATACGGATACAATTCCTTGAATTTAGTGGCATCCAATATGGCATCGCAAGCTGGTGAAAAAACATTTACGTCTTCTGATATTGCAATACCAACATCGCTTTGTGCTAAAGCGCCAGCATCGTTTAAACCATCACCTATCATTAACACTTTGGCACCTTCCGACTGGTGGTATTTGATAAACTCTAACTTATCCTCTGGTTTTTGGTTAAATATTAATTTGGTCTTAGATGGCAATAGTTTTTTTAGATTCTCGCGTTCGCCTTCATTGTCACCAGAGAGAATTACTAAGTCAAATTGCTCTTTAAGTTGGTTGAATAATTTTGAAACCCCTTTTCTATAGCTATTATAAAAAGTGAACTTGCCCTTATATACATTATTACTACTAATATGGACGGTTGTATTTAGGACAGATGTATTTTCTAGATTGCCAACAAAGCTTGCCGAACCAATCCTTAAGTTCACATCCTCATGTCCCGCTTCAATACCTTTGCCAATATGCTCATCAAACCTATCGAGACTTATAATATTATGTTCGTCTAGAATGCTGTAAAGTGTTCTGCTTAAAGGATGGTTGGAACCACGAAGCGAATTCTTGAGCACTAAACTTTCGGAATCCGACAAAGATTCACCATCATATTCCGCATTGCAATTTTTATTGGAGGTGATCGTTCCCGTTTTGTCGAAAATAATCGTATTGATTTGGGCTAATTGTTCAATCACACAGGCATTCTTAATATAGAATTTAAGCTTTCCAAAAATCCGCAATAAATTGCCAAACGTAAATGGAGCAGATAAGGCAATGGCACAAGGACACGCAATAATTAGTACTGCCGTAAACACGTTTAAAGCCTTACTGGCATCTGTGAATAACCAAAATGTTGTTGCTATAGCTGCAATTGTTAAAATCGCAATAGTGAAGTGTTTACTAATGTTGTTGGTAATTGTTGTAAAACCATCTTCTTTATTCTTGTTGAAGACATCATTGCTCCAAAGTTGCGTGAGGTAACTTTGTTCAACAGATTTGATCGCTTCAAGTTCAATAACACCTGCTGTTTGTTTGCCGCCAGCGAATAACTTATCCCCAGAGTGTTTGGATACGGTCTGCGATTCACCTGTAACAAAACTGTAATCTATTTTAGCTTTGCCATTAATGAGGATGCCGTCCACAGGAATCAATTCTTCATTTCTGATCAAGAGTCGATCTCCTTTTTTTATATCGTAAACTTGAATGGAATTCTCATTACCATTCTTATCAATTTTAGTGATTGCAATCGGAAAGTATGATTTGTAATCACGCTCAAAGGATAAGAAATCATAGGTTTTTTGTTGAAAGAACTTTCCAACCAATAAGAAGAATACCAACCCAGCCAAACTATCGAAAAAACCAGAACCAAGGTCCAACATAATCTCAATAGTACTTCTAATAAACAGCACGGAAACCCCAAGAGCGATAGGTACATCGATATTCAATAACTTCGCTTTTAAGCCTTTATATGCTGAAATAAAATAGTCTTGAGCTGAATAAAATACCACTGGTACAGTAAGCACAAACATTAACCACCTAAATAGCGGTTTATATTGCTCTAACCAAAATTCATTGACCTCAAAATATTCAGGAAAGGATAGAAACATAATATTACCAAATCCAAATCCAGCTACTCCGAGTTTATAGATTAAGGTTCTGTTAATGTGTTTTTTTCCTGATTTAAAATCGTCTAAGCTAATATATGGCTCATAACCTATAGAGCTTAACAATAAGACAATAGACTTTAAGTCGGTTGCTTCAGGGTTATAAGTTACCCTAACCGTTTTCTTTCCAAAGTTGACCTGGGAATCTGAAATTTTTGGATTGAGTTTGTTTAGGTTTTCGAGTATCCAAATACAAGAGCTGCAATGGATATGAGGAATATAGAGCGTAGTGATTTCTATGCTATCACTTCTAAATTCGGTAAGTTTTTCAATTATATTTTGCTGTGATAGAAAATCGTATTTACCCTCTATTTCTTTTGGAATGGCACCTGGTGAGCTCTGTAAATCGTAGTAACAAGTTAAATCATTTTCGTTAAAAATTTCGAAAACAGTTTTACAGCCATTACAACAAAAGGACTTCTCTTGATATCTAATAGTGTGATTGCCACAGCCATCACCACAATGAAAACAAGTGTTGTTTTGCATTTTTATTTGCTCATTTATACCTGTAACAAAGGTGACATATAAGCTCGTTTTAAAATATGATATTTGTCATGTAATTAGTATCTTTGAGATAATAGCTAAAAAGTAGGTATGAGTAAATGTGAATCGTGCATTATTAAGGAATTTAATTCTTTAAAATCTTTAACTAGAGAAGAGTTGATGCGTGTTTCTGCATGCAAAACTGGTAAAATCTACAGAAAAGGTCAAGTCATTTTTGAAGAAGGTGAAACTATAAATGGTGTGTATTGTGTCAAGGATGGTGTCTGTAAACTTTCTAAGTTAAGTGAAAACGGAAAAGACCAAGTCGTAAAATTAGTAGTTAAAGGTGGCTTATTAGGTAAACGCTCATTAGTCTCAGAACAGAAAACCAATTTAAGTGCTATAGCGCTTAATGACATGGAAATGTGCTTTATACCTAAGAGCGAGATCATGAACGATTTGTCTAAAAACCCAAAGTTTACCATGGATGTTTTAAGGGAAATGGCAAACGATTTAAAAGATTCTGATGAGTCCTTAGTAAATATGGCGCAAAAGTCTGTGAAGCGCAGAATGGCAGAGATACTCATGTACATTCACGATGATTTTGGTACCGATGAAGATGGCTATTTAAGTATTATATTATCTCGTGAAGATTATGCAAGTATCGTGGGTACAGCTACAGAATCAGCTATAAGAATACTCTCGCAATTCAAAAAAGAAGGTTTAATTTCTGCAACTGGAAAACGTATAAAAATTGAAGATTATAATAGCCTTAAATGGATGGAGTAAAATCAAACTTCATCATTAAAAAACCCATAGGATTTATAAATCCTATGGGTTTTTTATTTTTAATAATTTCATTATTTGGTTTCACTTTCAATCTCCTCAGATTTAGTTTCACCATCTAAAGGTTCATTTTCCTTTTTAAGATAGGTGTCCAAGAATTTCACAATCCGACTATAAGATTCAATTTGATTCTCTTTTTTAATAAATCCGTGACCTTCATCTTCAAATAAGACATATTCTACAGGAACTCCATTTTTTCTAACACCTGCAACAATTTCATCAGATTCTACTTGTAAAACCCTTGGGTCTTTGGCACCTTGCAATACAATCAAAGGTTTAGTGACTTTATCAGTATGAAACAATGGTGAAATACGTTTTAAACGCACGGAATCTGCAGAGAATGGATCTCCTAATTCATCATAAAGTGCTTCTCTGAAAGATTCCCAATATGGAGGAATACTTTTTAGTGTACGCATCCAGTTGGTAACACCAAATAGATTAACACCTACATCAAATTCTTCTGGAGCATAGGTTAGTGCGGCCATGGTCATATAACCACCATAAGAACCACCTATGATTCCTATTTTGCTACCATCAATTTCTGGCTGGGTGGCTAACCAATTTTTACCTTCAACACAATCTTGTAAATCTTTTTCACCATGATTTTTATTATCCATTTGATAAAAGGTCTTTCCATAACCACTACTACCTCTATTATTTACTGCCAACACAGCATAGCCTTGATTTACCATGTATTGCATTAAAGAGCTAAAGTTTTGTCGCGTTTGCCCACCAGGACCACCATGAACCCAAACCATTGCTGGGACTCTGTTGGCTTCGGACGCTTGATGTGGTAGATAATAGATAGCAGGAATTACTGTGCCATCAAATGATTTGTATCTGACGACCTTGGCTGTTACTAAATCCTTAGGGTTGATCTCATCATTAAGGACGTTGGTGATTCTATTTTGTTCTTTAGTTTCGAAATTAAAGGTATATAAATCTGAAGGTGAATTAGAACCGCCAACATACATGCGCATCCACTTTTCATCATCGCTAAAACTTACACTCGTAATGCTTTTTCCATCAAAATCAGGTAAGTCGATTGTTTGCATTGTTTTAGTGTCCATTACCTCAATAGCGTTTTTTCCGTCTTCATTTACATAAACTACCATATAGGTGCCTTCTGAGGTAAAACCACTACCCATAATATCCCAAGACTTCTCAATTTCCTTTTTCTTCTCTTTGGTTTCTAGGTTATAAGACATTAGGTATGAAAACTCAGAACCATCATCGGTAGTGTAATAGAACTTACTATTATCTTTAGAAAAATCCTGAGCAGAATTAGCACTTAAATTGTCATTTACTTTGATAGTTTCCTTGGTGCTGGCATTGTAAATAAATAAGTCGCTATCATTGGTGTTTACAGTTTTTGAAAGAGCGAAATAGTTTTCATCTTCAGACATGCCACTAAAATTCATGCCATCGTTATTTTGATATAGCATTTCCGATGAATAATCGTCTATGGACATTTTATAAACATCAAAAAACTTTGGATCTCTTTTGTTAGAACCAAAGTATAGGTGCTTATCGTCTTTGGACCAACCATAAAAATTAGCCTTCGCACCATCTACTGGTGTAATATCTTTGATGCTTCCATCCGTTTCCATTACAAATAAGTGATCAATTTCATCGCCATTGCCATCTGCACTGATCAGCATTCTATTGTCCTCAGGAAAATAAGCATTAGCAAAATAAGACGTGCTGTCTGACTGGGTAATTGGTGTCAATTCACCACCTTTAACAGACACTGAATAAACATTGTAAATTCCTGAACGATTGCTAGAAATCAATAATTTACTGTTATCAGCAGAAAAGCTTCCACCACCAACAGCTTCATTATCCATAAATTGATTGATGGTGTACTGTTGAATTTCTCGCTTAGTTTCAGTTTTGTCTTTATCTTCCTTACATGATAGTATAAGAAAGGCAATACATAGGGTAAAAAGTTTTGTTTTCATATTGAATTGTTTTTTGATTGTTAGTCGATTCCAAAAACCTTGATTTCTTTAAATGGATCTATCTGAATTTGTTTCATTTGGTCCCGGTAATCTTTCCACTCCTTATTGAAAAAGGTATTGGTTTTATTAAATAGCTTATCTAGAGCATCTTTAGCATGCTTTATTAAAGTTGTTTCCGTTGATGTCAAACCTGTTTGACTATTATAAACATAACCTTGAGCAGTTCTTAAGCGTTGCAACGGATTTACTTCAGGATTTCTTGTAATCCCTTGACGTTTATCCTCTTTGCCCAAATATTTGTCCATCAAACTATCGATAGCCTTAATTGTGGTTTTGGAGGACTTGATCTGATCCTCAAATTTTTCTTTATCTAATTTGGCCAATTCTTTTTTATACTTTTCAGCTATGTCTTTACTTTCAATTAATTGCTTTACGGCATCAGATGCAGTTTTCTGGAGTTGTTCTAATTGTTTCGCAGCAGCATACACTTCATCTATGTTTTTCTGAGACACATCAAGTCTTGGATCTGATTCCACTTTTATAGAGCTTTCAGAAGTTAAATCGCCATAGTGTAAAACTGCCTTATAAGTGCCTGGCTTTACAGAAACGCCACCTGGTTCTCTAGTTTGCTTTCTATTACGTCTAGATGGTCTGCTAACACCTGCTTCGTTCATATACCATGTCCATTTGTGTATGCCATTCTCTTCTGGTGTTTTTTGCTTTAGAGTTCGTATCAATCGGTCACCATCAAATATTTTGAGTGTTAAGGAATCCCATTTTACTTTATTGTCTTTTTTGGAGGCTGAGGCACTCGAAGCCTCATCAACATCTTCTTCATTTGTTTTGGACACTTCTAGAGCCTCAGTGTCCGCTGTTTCGTTTTTGTTAAACAAATAGCTGAAACGTGCACCACCACCACGATTTTCACCGTGATACATAGCGTCTGCTCCAAAACGACTTCCAGTAGGTTGTTGGTATGCAGCTTGATACGCAGTAGGCGGATCAAATAACTCAATGGTTGAACTCATTATTACCGAGTTCGTGGCCATTGCTCTTAGTGGCCTGATATCATCTAAGACCCAAGCTGCTCTTCCAAACGTGCCAATAACTAAATCATGCTCTCTTGGTTGAATAACTAGATCCTTTACGGATGTTGTGGGGAAACCTTCAGTCCACTTTATCCACTTTTCTCCAGCGTTCAGAGAAATATATAAACCATCGTCTGTGCCTAAAAACATAAGATTTGGTTCTACTATATCTTCAACAATAGATAAAGTATAACTTTGTACATCGCTTTTATCAACTATTCTGTCCCAAGTTTTTCCGTAGTTTTTAGTTCTGTAGGCGTATGGCTCGTAATTGAAACGTCTATAGTCATTGGCAATTAAAAGTGCTTCGCCTTTATTCTTGTTCGATGCTTTGATTTGTGCTATCCAACTACCTTTTGGTAGATCCTTAATATTTTTAGTAACCTCAGTCCAATTTTTTCCGCCATCGGTTGTATAATGTACCCGACCATCGTCAGTACCAGCCCAGAGCATATCTCTTTCTAAAGGGGATGGTTCAATAACTAGAATGGTACAATGATTTTCAGCACCAGTGGCGTCCATGGTTAGCCCACCACTTTCGGATTGTTTTTGTTTTTCAGGATCGTTAGTGGATAGGTCAGGCGAGATGACCGTCCAAGTTTCGCCTTTGTCAGTAGATTTATGTACAAATTGGCTACCAAAATAAATCGTGCTATTATCAAAAGGGTCGATGTTAATGGCAGAGTTCCAATTAAAACGAAGTCTCACGTCTGGATCAGGATGTGTTGGTCTTACACCATAGTTATTTCCGGTTTGCCAATCATAGCGACTAACAAAACCTTGTTGGCTCATTGACCATCCATATCTCGAATCGTCTCTGTCAGGAACCACATCAAAGCCATCACCAAAACTAATCTCTTGCCAATAACTGTTTCTTATGCCTTGTGCACGCCATACATAAGCCGGTCCTCTCCAAGACCCATTGTCTTGCATGCCTCCATAAACATTATAAGGAAATTCATTATCCACATTGATATGATAGAACTGAGCGATAGGTAAGTTGCCAATAAAACGCCATGTTTTTCCACCATCTTTAGTGATATTCATACCACCATCATTGCCATCAATCATAAAACTTCCATCCTCAGGATGAATCCACCATGCATGATGATCTGGATGCACACCATTGCTTACCCCATAGGCAGGCATTAACTGTGTAAAGTTTTTTCCGCCATCTTCAGAAACATTGACATAAGTAAATACTGAATAGACCCTATTCTCGTTTTGAGGGTCTACATAAATCTCGGAATAGTAGAATGGACGGTTGCCTATGTCGCTTTTATCATTAATCTTTTTCCAATTAAAACCACCGTCTTCACTTTTGTACAAAGCATTCTTTTTAGCTTCAACCAAAGCATAAATAATATTTGGTTTATTAGGTGCTATAGCTACACCAATTCGGCCTAGATCTCCTTTAGGAAAACCATCGTCTTCTGTAATTCTTTTCCAGGTCTTGCCACCATCATGTGTAATATGTAAACCAGAGCCCTCTCCACCAGAATTAAAAAACCAAGGGTCACGTTTATGTTCCCACATGGCTGCAATAAGTTTATTTGGATTTGTTGGGTCCATCACCAAATCAGCAACTCCCGTTTTGTTATTTGCGAATAGGATGTTATTCCAGGTTTTGCCACCATCAGTGGTTTTAAACACACCACGTTCTGGATGTTCGCCCCAAGGAGAGCCAATAGCACCAACATAAACTACATCTGGATTGGTTGGATCAACAATAATTCTATGAATATGCCTTGTGTTTTCAAGCCCCATTGCCATCCAATTTTTACCACCATCTAGGGATTTATAAACACCATAACCACCATTTAAGGAATTACGAGGATTACCTTCACCAGTTCCGACCCAAATCACGCTTGGGTTAGATTGCTGAATTTCAACCGCTCCAATGGATGCCGTCAATTCTTTATCAAAAATAGGATCCCATTTAATACCTCCTGAAGTCGATTTCCAAAGTCCACCTGAAGCAGTGCCTACATACATAACATCTGGATTGCTATGAACTACATCAATAGCAGTGACGCGTCCTGACATGCCACCAGGACCAATATTTCGTGGTGCCAGATTTTTGACCATGTCCATTGAAAATTCTTGTGCAGGAAGTGTTGCTATGCAGATAAGCATTAGCAAGGATAAAAATCGTTTCATTATTTTAAGGTTAGTTAAGTAATGCTTAAAATTAATGAAAACTAGACAGAGATTTCTTAATGTGATGTTAAGGAATTAGTCTTTACTTATGCGTCTTGGAACATTAGTGTCTCCTAAACTACTAAGTTCCCAGCGAGTACCATAGACATCCTCATATTCAATTGAATAAAACCAACTTTTTGTATTTAGAATTTTCCGAAATATGTTAATGCCTTCAGGGTCAGAAATTTTAATAAGCTCAATGGTTTCATTTGCGGGTAGCACATAGCCTTTTTTAAAGGTACTTGTTGTCGAGCCTATAGAATCTAAACTATGATTGGTTTTAAAGATATGTTTGAATAAATTATCAGTATTATTAAAATGATGAATCGAATCGTAAGTAATATTCACCTCTTTGATAAATGCAGGTCCAACACCTTTATTTCCTATAACTACTTTAAATCCTCCGGAAGAACTAAACCATTGGCTTAAATGAGGTAATACACTTGCACTTTGTTGTGTTTGAATAAGTACATTCTCTTCTCTAGCTAAAGATGATTGATAAATTAGGGCAATAACTGAAATTACACTTACAAAGAGTGCTGAGGTACTCATAATTCTGTCTGTTGTCCAATTTATCTTTTTCCTAAGCTTTTTGTTTTCTTCTGTCAACTTATCAATGATTTTTAGTAAAGTTAATAAAATGTTAGAATATAAAATGAAGGGTTTATTACATTTAGAAAAAGCCTTATTTTTACATAGCTATGATGGAAAAAAGAAAAAAGTCAGGTTTTGTATTTAAAACCTATAAAGCACCTAATCAGTCTCCTTTTGATAAGCTATTTGAAATCTTTAAGGAATTAATTACGTATACGTCTGGGGATTTTGATGAAGCTATAGATTGGTTGCGCCAACTGGACAAAGAATATGAGCTGACCACCCCAGACTACACCATTGATGATTTTATTGAAGACCTTAAAAACAAAGGATATATAAGAGAAGAAATAGATCCAACGGGTGGTGACGGTGAGAGAAATGGAAAAGGCAGGCTTACTATTACTGCCAAAACAGAACGTGCCATTCGCCAGCAAGCTTTAGATCACATTTTTGGAAAAATAAAACGGAGTGGTGCTGGAAACCATAAAAGTAAAGGTGTCGGTATTGGTGATGAGCATACAGGTGATTTTAGAGCTTACCAATTTGGTGATGCTCTAGATAAAGTCTCAATGACCGAAAGTTTGCGCAATGCTCAAATTAATAATGGTATTGGAGATTTTAATCTTACCGAAGATGATTTGGTTGTAGAGGAGACACTTCATAAAAGTCAGATGAGTACTGTACTGATGATCGATATTAGTCACAGCATGATTTTATATGGAGAGGACAGAATCACACCAGCTAAGAAAGTAGCCATGGCTCTTTCTGAACTCATAACTACACGATATCCTAAGGATACTTTAGAGATTTTGGTATTTGGGAATGATGCTTGGCCTATTAAGATTAAAGATTTGCCTTATTTAAAGGTAGGCCCTTATCATACAAATACTGTGGCTGGATTACAGTTAGCTATGGACATGTTACGAAGAAAGCGTAATACCAATAAGCAGATATTTATGATTACCGATGGTAAGCCAAGTTGCTTACGCTTACCAGATGGTCAGTATTATAAAAATAGTAATGGCTTAGACCCTTACATCACCAATAAGTGTTATGCTATGGCTCAGCAAGCAAGGCGATTGCATATTCCCATAACCACATTTATGATTGCTGAAGATCCATATTTAATGCAATTCGTTAGAGAATTTACTCAAGCTAATAGAGGTAAAGCATTTTACACTGGATTGAAAGGTTTAGGTGAAATGATTTTCGAAGATTACGAGAATAATAGAAAAAGAAGAATTAAAGGATAGAAATGAAAATAGAAACAATAAAAACACTAGGAGCACTCAAAACATCAGGATATCAATCAAAATCTATCAAGGATGAATTACGCGATAATTTGATTAAAAACATAAAGAATAAAGTAACAACGTTTACAGGTATTCACGGTTATGAAAATACTGTGATTCCAGAATTGGAACGCGCTATACTTTCACGACATAATATTAATTTATTAGGTCTTCGAGGTCAGGCAAAAACACGTTTGGCTCGTATGATGGTGAATTTGTTGGATGAATACATTCCAGTAGTAAAAGGCTCAGAAATTAATGATGATCCTTTGCAACCCATTTCCAGATATGCATTGGAATTAATCGCAGAAAAAGGTGATGATACACCAATAACTTGGTTGCATCGTGAGGATCGTTTTGCGGAAAAATTAGCAACACCAGATGTTACGGTGGCTGATATTATAGGCGATGTAGATCCCATAAAAGCGGCCAATTTAAAGTTGAGCTATGCCGATGATCGCGTTATTCATTATGGCATGATTCCATGTGCTAACCGTTGCATATTTGTGATTAATGAGTTACCAGATTTACAGGCTAGAATTCAGGTGGCATTGTTTAATATTTTGCAGGAAGGTGACATTCAAATTAGAGGCTTTAAACTGCGATTGCCATTGGATATGCAATTTGTATTTACAGCGAATCCAGAAGATTATACCAATCGTGGAAGCATTGTAACACCTTTAAAAGATAGAATTGGCTCTCAGATCTTAACCCATTATCCTCATACGATTGATACAGCAAGAAGCATAACATCTCAAGAGGCTAAGCTTGATTCGCGACAAACGGAATCCGTTTATGTGCCAGACTTGGCAAAAGACTTATTAGAGCAAATTAGTTTTGAAGCTCGAGAGAGTGAGTATGTGGATGTAAAGAGTGGTGTGAGTGCACGTTTGAGTATTACTGCGTTTGAGAACTTATTGAGTACTGCAGAACGACGTGCTTTGCTTTCAGGTGATGATAAAACAACAGTACGCTTATCTGATTTTATAGGTGTAATACCTGCAATAACAGGTAAAGTCGAACTCGTTTATGAAGGAGAACAAGAAGGTGCAGATTTTGTGGCGAATGCGTTAATGGATGAGGCTATTAAAACCTTATTTCCCAAATACTTTCCAAAAATAGAAAAGCTAGAAAAACAAGGTGAAGAAACACCATATGATGATTTAATTTCATGGTTCTTTAATGGAGACGGTTTCGAGTTATTGGATGATTTTGATGATACTACTTATAAATCGAAATTGGATGAGGTCAAACCCTTAGATGCACTTTTAGCAGATTACCAACCAGATATTGATAAACGTGATGTCTATTTTGAAAAAGAATTTATTCTCTGGGGATTGGTGCAGTTTAAAAAATTAAGTAAGTACCGTTATTCAGAAGGTTTACAAATCAAAGACCCTTATGGTAGTTATATCAGTGGATTATAAATAAAAAAGGGAAGCAAATCTGCTTCCCTTTTTTCTAATCTTCTACAGATTCAAAAACCCACCAAACAACTCCCGTACTGGCATTAAAACTTAACTTTAAAGTTCCTAACTCCGATTCTATGAGGTATTTGCTTTCTATGTTGAGATAGTTTTCTTCTTCATTTAGATATGCGCGGTATTTACCGTCCTCATATTTAAATGTTATACCATTGTTTAGCTTGAATTCTAAATTCTTTTTACCTTCCCGTTGTCTTGAATCACTAACTGTGTAGATGGCTGAAACGCCGTTACTCTTTACAGAATGATTTTTTAATTCTGTTTTGGAATAATTAGATGTTAGTATTTTTTCGACTTTACCTTCTGTCAATTTGAAGACATCGGCATCATCTTTCCAAGATGGATATACATACAAGGTGTAGTCTTCTTCAATTTCAATAATACCTGGTTCATCACTGTTTTTAAAAAGAATGTAACCATGTTTGTTCTTGAGTTCAAATTTTGTTCCGGGCGGATACATTTCGTAGTCATTGGCCTTATCACTTTTAGTTATTTTTAAATAGGTCTTCTGGGCATAGGATAAAGTGCTCAAGAAGAGGCCTAAAAAAAATACTACATGATTGCGTTTTAATTTTATCGATTTCATATTGTTATGTGATTTAAAGTTTTTATTTTTTCCTAAATACCCACCAAATTGAGCCATCGTCTGCATTGAATGCGATTGATAAAGTTCCTACTTCGCTAGTTATAGAGTATTTTCCTTTTACATCTAAGGACCTATTGTTGTAACCAGCCTTATAGTTGCCGTCTTCGTATGTAAATGACATACCATTACTTAATTTAAATTCTAGGTTTTTGTAGCCTTTGATAGTTTCAGAATCAGTGATAACAATTTCTGCTTTTACTTCATTGCTCTCATTGCTTTCTAACACCGTTCTGTTGTTCGTAATACCATTTCTTGAATATTCGGATTGAGCATAAGTCATTACCGATATGATCATACAGATCAATAATACGGTTAGTTTAAATGTTGTTTTCATAGTTTATCATTTTAATTATTAGTCTATTCTATTTTTTTCTTCTTCAATTCCAGTATTACGTTTACGTGCTTTTTTGATTTCATCTCTACCGAAATTATAGGTTAAATTGAAACGTATTTGTCGACTATCGTTGCCGCCATTACCATCAATAAATAAGTCTCCAAACCTTGTGGTACCTTGCCATGGAGATGTAAAGAGGATGTCATTAAAACCTAATCTTGCAGTTAACTTATCATCTAAAAAACGTTTTTGAAAGGCTAGATTTAAGGATCCTAGGCTTCTGGTTTCATAAGTACCTCCCCAAACTGATGGAGAGCTGTACCAACCAGAAACTTCAAAAGTGATGTTTTTTGGAAGTTTAAAAGTGTTTTGGGCATATAAGCTTAATGTGTTTTGCTGTGTCGAAACAAAATCAGGATTTGTAGCTTCATAGATACTTCTGTAAGCATTAACACTTAGGTAAATTCTCCACCAGTCATTAAACTTTGTTGGGTAAGAGACGCCTAAATTGAGGATTTTTTGATTGGCCACATTTCGTTGTATAATAAAGTTTTGATCATCACCGACGGCTTCGGTCACCTGAGCAAAAAAGTCTGATATAAAGCTATAGCTCAACGATGTGGTTAGCCTATAATTATAAGTATGTGACAGTTTGATATTGTCTGTATACTGCGGTTGCAAAAATGGATTACCTTGTCTAAACGATAACTCGTCGATTCGATATTGAAACGGGTTTAAACTCTGGTAATTTGGTCGTTGAATTCGCTTACTGTAAATCAGTGCCAAACTATTTTTTTGATTAACTTGATACGTCAGGCCTCCACTAGGAAACCAATTGGTGTAATTGCGCTTTACGCGATTATCCTGATCACCTAGTAGACTTGTTAAAATGCCATCAGAAACTGTATTTTCCATACGTAACCCAAACTGTAGATTAAACTTGTTGAATTTTCTGCTATAGTTAAAATAAGCGGCACTTATTTGTTCATCATAAGCAAAATCATTGGATTGTGATTCATCTAAATTATTAGTGCCATTGGTTTTATCGTAAGCATCAAAACTATTTTGAGTTTTTACTTTGGCATATTTTGCACCAAGACTTAATGTACCTTTAAGGAAGTTTTGTTCATAATCAATTTGTCCGGAGATAATCGAGATGTCTATTGGAGTATCAAAGAAGACAATGTTTTCACTTAGCACTTGTGTTTCATCGCCATTGAAGTAGCGGTTTGGCTGCAGGTTTTCACGCTCACTATCATATTTTCCGTAGTCTAAATCGATATTTAGGGAATGGCCTAAAGTATCCTTAAATCTATAGTTGATGTTAGTAAAAAGGTTAGAGGTTCTGTTTCTGGAATCACTACTGGCGACGAGTACTTCAGATGGACTATTCATGTCACTTAAAGTAATGGGAGTTCGTGAATCACTTTCAGAGTTTGAATTGTTGAAATTGCCATTCACAATTATTCCAAATGTCGATTTCTTATTAGCATAATAGTCAAAACCTAAGCGTATATTGTTTCTGTTCGCATCAAAAACACTTTCGGTCTTGGCATTAAAATTGTTTCCATTTTGGGTTCGATTAAGGTTGATAAAACTGGTACTTTTCCCAAAGAAATTGCTGTAAGTACCGTAGATACTAGTCTTCTTATTTCTGTTATTAAATGATAACGAATTACTTGTTCTTGCAAAGTCACCAAAGGTTAACGATGACGCTACTGTACCATTTGTGCCTAGGGATTTGTCTCTTTTAAGCTTTATATTGATGATACCGGCATTACCTTCGGCATCAAAGCGAGAAGAAGGCTGTGTTATAATTTCTATGGCTTCAATATCTGCAGCTTGTAAGGTTTTAAGAAAATTCACTAAATCCTGACCTCGCAAAACGGACGGTCTATCGTCAATATAAAATAGAACCCCTGCTTTACCTTCTACTATGATAGTGTCTGAATTATCAATGATGATACCTGGTGCTTTTCGCAATAATTCAAAACCAGAATCGCCAATGGCATTAACCGTGTTAGCTACATTAAACACGGTTTTGTCAGCTCTAACTTCTATTATTGGTTTTTCTGCAACTACGGTAACTTCATCAAGTTCATCTGAATCATCTACCATAACAATTGTAACAAAAGTCTTCTTGCTATTGTTTAAAGTGAAAGCTTCCGATGTAAAGTCTTTTAAACCTAAACTAGTAATTAGAATCACATATGAGCCATCATCAATATTTTTAAATCTAAAATCACCAGCATCATTAGAAAGTTCACCTTTAACGAAAGTATTTGTTTCAGCATCTAATAAGGATATAATAGCTGCTGGAATAGGCTGTTGGTTTTCGGTGACAATTTTACCTGTAATAGTATTTTGTGCTAAGGCTGACCCAAATGTGAATAATAATAGTAATGCAATTGCTTTCATAGTATATCGTTTTGTATTCTGACACAAATTTGTAACACTGACTCATTTTATGCACGTCAAAACCGTTAAGTGGGTATATAGGGAGATGAGTGTACTTACCAATTCAACGGTCTATAGGACAACTCGTCTTTTTTCAGTTTCAGAATGAAAAATGATATACTATCTTTAAACTTTAATCTTTTAGTTATGAAGACTTCTACTAGATCTAGCGTATTAATCATTTCTATTTTTTATGCCTTTTTTTCAATTTTATACCATGTTGTATTATGGTACAATAGAAATGGTTATGAAGAAGAAGGTTTTTTTGGTTGGATTAATTTACGAGAATATTGGTATGTAGCAGGAATGCCATATTTATTCTACTTTTTGGCTTCTATTTTAGTTTGGTTTTTAGGTGTTAGGCTTTTAAAAAATAAGCGAACACTAATACAGATAATTGTAGTAGCTATTCTTATTCCTGTTATAGTGTATTTTGTTAGAGAAGGTCGCTATATATTATTAGACTATATGGAACTAGGTCGCTTGCGAGGTACAGGAGAAGTTTGGGATTGGTACATACCTACCTTATTCTTAATGTTTCAATTTGGCTGTTATTTTGCCTACCGTTATTTCTTAGAAAATCAGAGAAAATTAAGAGTTGAGGGAGAATTACGTCATGCAGCACTTAAGAGTGAGTTATCTGCATTAAAAGCGCAACTCAATCCACACTTTTTATATAATATTTTTAATACTATTAGTGCTTCAGTTCCAGCAAAAAACGAAAAAACAAGGCATTTGATTGCTGAGCTTTCTGATTTGTTTCGTTATCAATTAAAGGCTTCACAAGTTGAAAAAGTACCATTAAGAGAAGAATTAGAATTTGTTAATAAATATTTAGATTTAGAAAAAGAGCGCTTTCAGGAACGTTTAGAAGTAGAAATCTATGTAGATGACAATTTAAAAGATGAAATGATTCCTCCAATGCTATTACAACCTTTAGTAGAAAACTCCATTAAACATGGTTTGTCCTCTTTAATAGAGGGCGGGAAAATTGCCATTCGTATTTTTAAGAAAAACGAGAAGTTGCACTTTGAGATTAGTGATACTGGAGTAGGGATTAAAGATAAAACTTCGGTCTTTAATAAAGGTATTGGTCTTACCAATACTAAACTTCGTTTGGAGAAAATGTATCAAAGCACTTTAAATTTATCTGATAATACGCCAAAGGGTTTGAAAATATCATTTGCTATATGAGAAAAGTAATAATAGTAGATGATGAATCTGCAGGTCGTCAGTTGATTAAAGAATATTTAGAAGACTATCCTGAACTCATTTTATTGGGAGAAGCTAATAATGGTGTTGATGCTGTGAAGATGATTAACGAGTTTAAACCAGATTTAGTCTTTTTGGATATACAAATGCCTGGGATGACAGGTTTTGACGTGTTAACTCATCTGGAGGAACTACCGCAAATCATTTTTTCTACAGCTTATGATCAGTACGCATTAAAAGCGTTTGAAGTTCACGCGGTAGATTATCTATTAAAGCCCTATACCAAAGAACGTTTTAAGGTTGCTGTAGACCGATTAACACAGAACACAAATGAAAACAAGGCTAGACCTTTAGCAGAAAGTCTCTTGATGGAAGCTTCAAAGTCTCCAGAACGTATTTTAGTACAAACCCAAAATAAATTGGTGACTATAGCTTTAGAGAATGTTTTAAGGATTGAAGCTTATGGTGACTATTCTAAATTGGTCACTAATGATAAAACTTATGTGAGTAATTATGGTATTTCTACCTTAGAGGAAAAATTAAATTCAGCAATTTTTATTAGAGTACATCGATCTTCCATTATTAATTTGAATGCTGTTAAAGAACTACATAAATATTCTAAAAGCTATGATGTGACTATGAAAAATGGTGATGTGGTGCGTGTAAGTCGAGGGTATATGGAAAATATCAAGAAGTTGATGTTTTGACTTACCAAGTGTCACGACTTTTCATATTGGCTTCACAGAGTTTAATAATCTCAATAATTCGTTTTTGCCTTGTGGCTTCGCGCTTAGCGCTATTTAACCAAGATAAATAGCTTTTTCGATAGCCTTTCGAGAAATTTTGATATTTTTCAAAGGCTAGTTCATTATTATCGAAAGCGAATTGCAAATCTTCTGGAATTATGCCATTTTCTACATCGTCCATGGCTGTCCAAGTTCCGGTTTGCTTTGCTAGTTCAATCATTCTCCAGCCGGATTCTTGGATTAAACCTTGTGCTTCAAGTTCTGTAATGTACTTCTTGTTGAGCGCACTCCAAGTACTTTTATGGTTTCTTGGAGAAAAATATTGTCTTCGCTTTCCATTACCTAAGCTTTTTACAGTAGAGTCTATCCAACCAAAACATAAAGCTACTTTCACGGCCTCTTCCCAGCGCATGGTTGGCATACCAGTCTCGAGTTTGTAAAATATAAGGTAAACCTTTTTGTATTTGATATGATTTTGTAGTAACCAATCGTACCAGTCAGTATCGCGTTCAAAATAGAGTTCTGGGATTTCCATCTTTAGTATTCTTTGGATCTCACATAGAAATTACGGTCAATAGTAATTGGTTTTTTACTTGAAGATGTTTCTATGGTTTGCCATTCAGACTTTGGAAAGATCCATTTTTCATCATCACCAATTTTTATTTTGATTGGCATATCAAAATTTTTAACAATATTTATCCATCTGTATTTTAAAGTTCTTTTTTGATGTGAATATTCTAAAGTAGGAATCCTTGTATCACGTAAATACTGATTGAAAAAAGCCGATAAATCTTTTTTAGTGATAGTACTGATGTAGTCTTCAATCTGCTTCGTAGTCACAGTTTGATGATAGAATTCTGAATTCAGACCACGAAGTATTTGTTTCCATAAGTCGTCATTTTCGACCAATTGTCTCAGTGTATGCAGCATATTAGCGCCTTTATAGTACATATCGCCAGAGCCTTCATTATTGACATCGTATTGTCCAATAATAGGTTTATCGTTTTGAATATTAGCTCTAGTCCCAATAACATAATCTGAAGCGGCTTCTTTCCCATAATAATAATCTAAAAATAGATTTTCAGAATATGCTGTAAATCCCTCGTGTATCCACATATCTGCTGCATCTTTATAGGTAATGTTATTCGCGAACCATTCATGACCAGCTTCGTGAATAATTATGAAATCAAACTTTAAACCCCAACCAGTTCTTGATAGGTCACTCCCTAAATAACCTTTTTTATATTGATTACCATAAGTCACCGAACTTTGATGTTCCATACCTAAATAAGGCACTTCAACTAGCTTGAAACTATCTTCATAAAACGGATAAGGTCCAAACCAATGCTCAAAGGCTTTCATCATTTTCGGAGCATCTTTAAAATGTTTTTTTGCTTTATCAAGATTATCTTTCAACACCCAATAATCCATATCGAGTTGTCCTTTTTCACCCTCATAGACTTCAGAAAAATTAACGTAATCGCCAATATTCACGTTAACACCATAATTATTAATTGGATTATCTACATACCACTCATACAATCTGTAGTCACCATATTCATAATCATAAGTG
Organism: Winogradskyella flava; assembly: GCF_014243395.1. Classification (GTDB taxonomy): domain Bacteria; phylum Bacteroidota; class Bacteroidia; order Flavobacteriales; family Flavobacteriaceae; genus Winogradskyella; species Winogradskyella flava. Next base: position 350,980 of record NZ_JACLCP010000003.1, read on the forward strand.
TCACGAAGGCGACCATTGGCAACAGCAATTAAATCTTTTGGAACATCTATAGCAATGCGCATGCTGTCCACTTCGTCATACATATGATCTTTATTTGGCCACCAGACACTGGCACCTAGACCTTGGCAAGACGTTGCTATAAAGTGTTTTCCATTTTTGTCTTTCTTCCAAGAAAATCCACCATCCCAAGGTGCTCTTACGGCTTCTTTTGGGCTACCTGAATATTGGACATACAATTCATTGTATGCTCCAGGTACTTGCTTTTTTTTGAGAATAACGAAATAGACTGGACCAATTTTAGTGTAATCCAACTGTTCATTATCTTGAGTAAAAGCAGCTATTTCGAGTGGTTCTTGTAAATCAATTTGAATAACATTATGTGATTTTAAAACCTTATAGCGAATGATGTTATAGCCAGAGATATATTTTTTATCAGGTTGAACCTTAATATTGAGATTGTAGTAGCTTAAATCCCACCATTCGCGCTCTGGTGTAATACTACCTCTTAAAGTATCTTGTTTTGTAAATGTGGTTTTATTTTGAAGTAATTGAGCTTCAGAAATTGAGACAAGAAGAAGAAAAATTATAAATAGAATACGTTTCACAGTTTATTTGATTTTAATTTTTAAAATTTTAATTCAGGAGATAGGCGTAGTCACTATATTTATAAATTTCAGTGTAGTCATCTGTGTTCAATAATTCGTAGATAGCTTTTTCCTTATCATTATGTTTTTCATAATAGGATTTTGATACTAAATATCCGAATGTATAACCTAAATCAAAAGGTCTATCTTCAATTTCACCATTATATAACCATCTCGAGAAATCAGTTGTAAATTTATCTTTTGCAAAGTCAGCACATACCATTTCTAAATTCTTGGGATCTTTTAAAAAGTCTGTATTTTTATTCTTTAGTACAATACCAGTACACAACTCGACCATAAAATCACATACACCTTCCATAAAAACACTTCCTAAAACATTATTTGTATTTTTTGTATCTCCATAGTTTTGCTGAAAGTGCATTAATTCGTGTATTATAAGGCTTGGCATTTCTTCAGTCTTTGCAATAACCTCTTTTTCCCACTCAGTCATTCCTTCAATAGGCATATTAGCACTTTTACCAAACATATCACCACCAACAAACATGCCTAATTCTGAAGCAGTCCCAGCAGAACTCAATAACCCAGGGACAATATACACTTTAGGAAATACGGCATCAGGGTATATTCTTTTAAAATTTTTCATCCAACCTGTAATGCGTTTTTTTAGGGCAAGCACACTATCTTGACTGAACTGTGTTTCTAAATAACTGTAATACTCTGGTGTCTCTTCTATGATTTGATCTTTCATTGACTCCAGATTCATATATCTGATGACATAATAGTCTCTAAGTTCTTTTGGACCGTTAAAAATAAACTCTTTAAAATAGACTTCTGCATTAGACGTATCACTTTTGGCTTTCTTAAAATAAGACCAGAATGTATCCATGGCTTCTAATTGAATGCCAAAATTATCTGTGTTTTTAAGTTCTTTTTGAATTGAGTCTAAGCGCATATTTAATTTATCTGAGTTTTCAGAAGACCCTATTATGCCTTCTAACTCAAACTTGGAAAGTACTTTAGGGTTAGACATTCCATTATCAATGGCTCTATGCAACATTAGTGCTGCAGAATCTGCGATTGCTGCTTTTCCGTACATCCATGCGGCATATACGTACATTTCAGAAGAATTTAAGTCTCTATTATTTGTAAATAGCTTGTTGGCCAAACCTTGGTAATTTTCGGTGCTATCTAAAGTGTTAAAATCTTCAAATAAAACATTTAAATTTGGAAGATGTAGGTCTTTAATTGGTTGGCTTACCACTTCTGCGTCTTTTTTACAACTTACAATAAGGCCCATAAATAATATAGGAACTAGAAGTTGAATGTGTTTAATTGATTTCATTTTTGATTGATTTTGATTGATTTAGTATGTTGTCATCTCATAATTTTATTTGGAAAAACCACTGCACTTTCATGACCATTTGCGCCAACAGCTGCGACTCCAAACAAAGAGTTGTCTATAACGATGCCATCTAAGGTAAACTCGTTAACATCACCTATGTAGCGACTATTGTCCCAAGTCGGAGATGTGGTATCTCTCCAGTAGATTTTATAACCTTTAGCACCATCGGCTTTAGTCCATTGCAGTTTAGCAGATGCCTCTACAATACCTCCAATACCGACTTCTTTTGGCGCAGGTGGAGCAGAGGCTAGACTTGCCATGGTAATGGCATTCACAGCCGTAAGTTTTTTACAATATGGAAAATCGACGTGCTCAAAGGTATCACCATAATCAATACCATTCTCAGTTCTAATGTCTTGATGCTGCTGCGTGTAATTTTCGTGTGCCTCCATTATTCTAATGCCTGCAAACCCTAGGTCATTAAAAGGTCTATGATGCCCTCCACGTCCAAAGCGATCTAGACGATAAACCATCATGGGATTCATTTCTGGCATATAGGTTTTGGTCGTTTTATGCACATAACGCGCCAATTGACGAGAAATACCATCAACTTCACCACCGTAAAAGCGACGTGCTCTGGCTAGCCTTTTTAATTTTTCAGCATCTGTTTCACCAGTAGTAGTAGGTTCGGAAAAAATTCTAAATGTTCTATTATCAACCACGCCATCTACTCCAGAAATATTACCAATCATATCGTTATTTAAAACTCCTATGATGTCCCAGTTATTGTTTTGAGCATATTTTGCCATACCTTGCCCGCCAAATAAGCCTTGTTCTTCACCAGATAAACCCAAGTATACAATACTGCTTTCAAATTTATATTTTGAGAGAACACGAGCTGCTTCAATGGCACCTGCCATACCTGTGGCATTGTCATTAGCACCAGGAGAATCAGAGGTGAAATCTGTAGGGTCTGATACTCTTGAATCGATGTCACCACTCATAATAATATAGCGATTAGGATATTTGGTACCTCTTTGAATAGCAACGACATTAACCACCATGATATCTTTGACAATACGCTGATTTGTTCCTTTCTCTACTAAATCCTTTTGATAAAATACCTCTAGACAATCATTACAGTCATTCGATATATTATCGAATTGTTTTTTAATCCAACGACGTGCAGCACCAATTCCACGTGTATCAGAAAGCGTATCACTTAAGGTGTGTCTCGTGCCGAAATTGGCAAGGGTCTTTACATCATTTCTGAGTCTCTCTTCTGAAACTGCATCTATAATATCATAAATTTTTTGGTCAGTTTGTGCTTGGAACGTAATGGAAAAAAGGAATACTAGAATTACTATTGCGTTTTTCATTTTTAGATGGTTTTATTAGGAATCTTAAAAGTAAGAGAATGTTGAATTATTATGTTTTAATTTTTTGTTAATACACAGTCAAGAATTGATTATTTCTTTAGGACTAAAGTTCCAAAAATATCTGCGTTTAAATAGCCCTGGTTCTTGTCTTTTCCTTCAACTTCTATAGAACCAATAAAATTTTCGCGCATTTTGCTATTATCATTATCACAATAGGCGATCGCAAAGCCTATGTTTTTATTTTTTTCTAAAGTGACGGTTTTGTTATTTGGACTGTTGTCTATGTACGAATCGTCAAATAGAGGAATTCTAACTTCCCAAATGGAAGTGTTTCCAGTAGTTACTCTCTTAGATTGAAGATTAGAATTATAGAGTTTCCCTTTGCCTGATGGTGACATGTCTACAACATTACCATCTAGTGCAATGTGATAGGCAAATGCATTATGCGAAAATCTGTGCTTTCCGCCGCTGTTATCTTCATCTATAAATATCTCCAAACAATCGTCATCCCACCAATTTTCTACTGGATTTTTGTAAATATCGCTGAGAATATCATCTTTAATTTCGGCTAAAACGTAAAGTGCATCAGCAGCCCAAGTTAATTTATAGCGTCCACTAAAGTCTGTTGATGAATACGATTCTCCTAACCATAATTGATCCAAAGGAAGCCATTCTGCAGTTTTCCAAATAGCTTCATTGGCAATACCATCAATCACAAGGTTTTCTTGAGCTTTTTTAACTGGTATGAGCTGCTTTATTGGTTTTTTACTTAGAACCTCTTTTTTATAATTGAATTTTACGGTATCTACCTTTTCATCGTCTTTAATATCTACATAGACATTCATTTCGTTTGATGATATTTTTTCAAAAGTCATACCCTCAAAGACCACTTTGTTTTTAGTGATTTCCTTTAGCGGAAAATCAACAGTCTCGTTTTTAGTTTCCCATCCTTTTAAGTCTGGATCAAAATGTTTTAGTTGAAGCATCAACGTATTTTCAACTTCCCTGATGACTTCGATTTCATAAAACGTAACTTTACCATCATTAATGAGTTTAAAAGTTGCCATCATGGAACCTCCAAAAGGCTCGCTCCAAATTTCTTCGGTTTGTCCTCCAAAGGCTTCACCATGCCAGGTGCCAGCAATCCACGCGATGTTTTCTAGTTTAGGTTCTAATACTTTGTTCTGAGAATACCCAACCATGCTTGTTATAATAATCAGAGTTGTTATAATATACTTCATATGATCTTTTATAAATAAGACGTTTGTATCTAGTTAATAGGAGACAGTTTTATTGAATAAAAGTAACTCTAGAAATTAATCCATCATTAACTTCGTAAATAGCAATGGCATAAAAAATTTGACCATTTATAATAACTTTTTCCTTATCAATAACTTTATTTCCTAATACAATCCTGTTCATGACTTCGGCGTTGAGGTCTGGGACGCGCTCAAAAAATGTAGCATAGGATTTTTTTAGCGCAGCTTGGCCTGTAGTAGTTGGGTTCTCCGGAAATGTGTATAACTTGATATCGTTAGAATAGGTTTTTGTAAAACCTTCAATGTCTCTTTCGTTGTAGCGCTCTAATTGGGTGTTTACTATGGCTTCAGGATTAGAGGTTGTTTCCTTGTTTCTAACAAAAGTCATGGACTTGATGCCTTTATCATCGACTTCGTAGACTGTGGCTTGTCTTACGGTTCTGTTGTTGACGGTAACTAATTCTTCATCGATAACCGTATTTTTATGAACCATACGGTTTAATACTTTAACATTAGATTTCTTATTGTTTTTAAAAAACTGTTTGTAGTTTTCCTTTAGGGTGTTTCTTCCCGAATACATATAGTCTTTCGGAAATCTATTAACCACCACATCATCATCAAAAGCATTTGCAAATTCATCCAATCTTCTAGTGTTAAAAGGATCAATGTGTTTTTGAACAATCGCTCCAGCTTGGGTCTCGGTCAACGAAACCTCAGTATCTGTAGTTTCTGTTTCAGAATTATTGCTAGCGTTATCATCAGAATCTTGAGTGTCGTTTGGAGCGCTAGTGCTAATATCACCAGCTATTAAAAGCTTATTTGCTTCAGCATTAACAGCTAAACGTGTAATCTTAGTGATGCCGTAAGAGGACAAATCAGCAACCGTCTTCCAGCTATTATCTCTCTTGAGTGTTAGCTTATACAATTTGGAGTCATTTCCACAGAGAATAGTTTTGTTATCTAACCAACAAATATCTTCTACATTTTTTATGGTATTTGCAATGAGCCTAATCTTCCCAGTCGAAGGGTCGAAAGATTTTATTTGCCATTGATTATCGTTTTCCTTTGAAATAAAACTAACTAGATCTGAGTTAGGGATTTTATGAAATGAGCGTCCAACCTTAGTCGCATGTTTTTTGCTAGCGTCATCCAATAGATTCGTAACATAGAGATTTAGCTGTTCCTCTTCAATTACTGCAGAGACAATGGTATTTTCATTATGCCATGTATAATAAGCGACTACTAAATCTTGAATAAGCTCAGTAGATTCACCATTACTTAAGTTATAACTGTATAACCTTTGTTTACCGTCTTTATCCAGTCTTACGGCTGATACAGCATATTTATTAGGAATTTTTAAAGGTGAATATTCGCCTCCTTGTGTTGAATTGATAAATATTCTCGATTTATAATTGATGTGATATTTAGCAATATCTGTTTGGTCATTTCTTGATGAAGCAAATAGTACATAATCTTCATTTAAAAATGAAGGTTGGTTATCATAACCTTCATTATTTGAAATGTTTTTTCCGTTTTTAACCTCTATTTTAGAAGAGGTACTTTCTAGATCAAATAAGAAAACTTCTGTATTAGATTGACAAAAAACATTCGTAAGTAGGAGGGAGCACAAGAATATAAAATAGTACTTCATTAGAATAGCAAGATTAATTTATTAAATATAATGATTATCTGCTTGAAGTGGTGAAATCTTAGTTGGGTAAGTGTAGTTTTGTAGGAAAAAAGAATATTTTTTAATTAATTTATGCATTTCATCGAATAAATTATGCTTTTTGTCGTTTATTTTGTACTATTGTCTATATGATATGATTAGATCTGTCTCCACAAAACCCATAAAAAGACAGAGAATTGAATCACAAAAGAAGATTGCATACATGTAATTTTTTTAATCTTCATATTTTTAGTTAGTTAGTGAAAAGGTCCCAAGACATTCTGTTCTAGGGACCTTTTTAGGTATTTAAAATAAAAAAGCCAATGTCAAATAAATGAATTGGCCTTTTACATTTCTAACTTAAACTTAACCTAAAAGCAGTACTTATTTTCTGCCTTTACTTTTTCAGCAATCTCGTTTCTTAAGTCAACGATATCTGGATAATTTTGATATTTCGTAAAGCGCTTTAAGCCCATAAGCATCATACGTTGCTCATCGCCTTCAGCAAAAGAGATAATACTCTCTTTACCTTTATCTTCTACAACATTTACTGCATTGTATAGATACAATTTGGACATTGCTATCTGAACTTTCTGTGCATCTTCACCAAAACGTTTTGCATTCTTTTCAGTTCTTAAAATAGTCGATTCAGCCATGTAAATCTCGATAAGAATATCTGCAGCAGCAACTAATAATTGTTGGTGCTCTTCCAAATCTTGCCCGAACTTTTGGACAGCAGCTCCTGCAACCATTAAGAATACTTTCTTAAGTTTTGCAATCATAGCTTTTTCCTCAGAGAACAATTCAGAGTAATCAGGAGTCTCAAAAGATGGAATTCCCATTAATTCTTCTTGAACTTTCATTGCAGGCGCTAAAAGATCGACATGACCTTTCATTGCTTTTTTAACTAACATGCCAACAGATAACATTCTGTTAATCTCGTTTGTACCCTCGTAGATACGAGCAATACGAGCATCTCTCCAAGCCGCTTCCATTGGTGTTTCTTCGGAGAATCCCATACCTCCAAAGATTTGGATACCTTCATCAGCACAATTTTGTACATCTTCCGAAACCGCTACTTTTAAGATTGAACATTCAATTGCATATTCCTCAACACCTTTAAGTTCTGCTTCTTGATGCGTATTACCCGAAGCTTCTCTTATTGCAATACGGTCTTCAATATTTTTAGCAGCACGATATGTTGCTGATTCACCAGCATAAGCATCAGATGCCATTTTGGCTAACTTCATTTTAATGGCGCCAAAATCTGCAATAGGAGTTTTGAATTGTTTACGCTCGTTAGCATAATTTACAGCAGTAGTGAGGATTCTTCTTTGAGAATCTAAACAAGCGGCAGCTAATTTAATACGGCCAACATTAAGTGCATTCATAGCGATTTTAAACCCTTCGCCACGACCAGCTAACATATTCTCTACAGGAACAACAGTATCGTTAAAGAATACTTGGCGCGTAGAACTGGCTCTAATACCTAATTTATGTTCTTCTTCGCCTAGTGTCACGCCATTAGGATTTGCAGGATCATATTCTACAATGAATCCAGTAATATTTTTATCATCTTCGATACGTGCAAAAACAATCATCAAACTACAGAATCCGGCGTTTGAAATCCACATTTTTTGCCCATTGATTTTATAAGATTTACCATCAGCAGAAAGCTCAGCAGTCGTTTTACCAGAATTTGCATCAGATCCTGCTCCGGGCTCAGTTAAACAATAAGCACCAAACCATTCGCCAGTTGCTAATTTTGGTACATATTTTTGTTTTTGTTCTTCTGTACCATATAGTGTTATAGGCATGGTACCAATACCAGTATGTGCACCAAATGCCGTACTAAAAGACCCAGTTCCAGATGAAATGTAATCACATGTTAAGCATGTAGACACAAATCCCATTCCTAAGCCTCCATAAGCTTCAGGGACAGCTACACCTAAGAAGCCTAGCTCACCAGCTTTGCGCATGACTTCTTCAGTTAAAGCATAATCTTTTGCCTCAAATCTGTCTTTATGTGCTATAATTTCACGGTCATTAAATTCCATCACCGCTTCTTTCATCATTTGCTGCTCCTCTGAAAAATCTTCGGGAGTAAAAACATCTTCACATTTTGTTTCTTTTACAAGGAATTGACCTCCTCTTAAGATGTCCTTTTCAATTGTTTCCATTTTCTTTTAAGATTTATAGATTCAAGAATCAGGAATCAAGACGGTTTTAGTCCAGATTTAAAACTTGAAATCATTTTTTGTATTTGTTTTATTTTTTGTTCTAATTCTTTAAATTTTTCTTCGTTAATATAGTTTTCATTAAAAGCTACATTGAGTTGTGTTTCCCATTCAAAAGCAGAGCCCAAACTGTTCTCTAAATACGTTGCAAAGTGTTTGTTTGAACTTTTACTAGAACCTTCAGAAATATTCGAAGGAATAGAAACAGCACATCTATTCATTTGATTCATTAATCCATAGGTTTCAAACTTTGGAAAACCTCTAGTGAGTTTATACGATTCTGAAACTAAATTCATACTTTCATTCCAAATTTTTAATTTCTTGAAATTATGCATAGCCTTTATAGTCTTGAATCTTCTACTCTTGGTTCTTGATTCTAATTGAGAAATTCAAATATGCCACACGCACCTTGTCCAGTACCTACGCACATGGTTACTGCACCATACTTACCTTTCATTTCACGTTTGCGCATTTCATCAAATAACTGTACAGATAATTTAGCTCCAGTGCAGCCTAAAGGATGACCAAGTGCAATAGCACCACCATTTACATTGATGATATCAGGGTTTAAGTCCAGTTCACGAATTACTGCTAAAGATTGAGAAGCAAAAGCTTCATTTAATTCTATTAGACCTAAGTCGTCTTGCTTTAAACCTGCTTGTTTCAATGCTTTTGGAATTGCCTTCACTGGACCAATTCCCATAATACGTGGCTCAACACCAGCCGCAGCATAGTTGACTAATCGTGCAATAGGTTCAATATTTAATTCTTTCACCATATCTTCACTCATTACCATAACAAATGCCGCACCATCACTCATTTGAGATGAGTTACCAGCAGTAACACTTCCGCCAGCAGCAAATACTGCTCTTAATTTTGCTAAAGCCTCTTTACTTGTTCCTGCACGAGGACCTTCATCCTTGGATACGGTGTATGATTTTGTTGCTTTTTTACCATTTTCATCAATATAGGTTTGATCTACTGTAATTGGTACAATTTGATCTTGAAAACGATTTTCTGCTTGTGCTTTTAAGGCTTTCATATGTGAGTTGTAAGCGAACTCATCTTGATCTTCTCTAGATACATTAAACTGGTTGGCAACAGCCTCTGCCGTATTTCCCATTCCCCAATAATATTCTTCATGTCCAGCTTTTACGGTATCGTAATTTAATTCTGGTTTAAAACCAGTCATCGGCACTGAACTCATACTTTCGGAACCACCAGCAATGATGCAATCTGCCATTCCAGCCTGAATTTTCGCTGTAGCGATTCCTATTGTTTCAATTCCAGAAGAACAAAAACGGTTTACGGTTACGCCAGGTACATCAACACTGTTGAGCCCAATTAAAGAAATAAATCTTGCCATGTTTAATCCTTGAGAACCTTCGGGCATGGCATTACCTACTATGACATCATCAATTCTAGAGACATCAAGATTTGGTAGCTCTTTCATCATATGCTGAATGGTCTCAGCACCAAGTTCATCAGCTCTTTTAAATCTGAACACGCCTTTTGGTGCCTTACCAACTGCTGTTCTATATGCTTTTACTATATATGCTTGTTTCATAATTTTTAATTACCCAAAACTAGTCATGGGATTTATAGTTAGTGCTAATCAGTTATCGTATTCTATTTTAGCGTTAAATTTTTTTTGCTCATTTGAATCTGTTTTTGAATCGTATACCCAGTAATCACCAAGAACGGACTCATAAGCGATTTTGATGTCTAAATACTTTGCATTTTCTAAGGCTTGCCTTGTCTCATCAGTCCATTCAAAACCAAAGAGTATTTTTTCTTCCCCAGATTTGAATACATATTTATTAATATTATTGGACCTGATAACATCATAACCAAAAGTGCGGTCTGGTTTTAAAGAGTCTAGCAGGGAATTTAAATCCTTTAGAGGAATCCCTTTATAGGTTATTTCAACGGATTTGATAATAGCTGGTCCAGTACCATTATTGTATACTGAAATATTAAAACCTTGACCATTGTAATTTTGACTAGTATTAATATATGGCCAAACCATAGCTTTTTGCTGTGATTTCATAATGTTAGCTTCGTAAATAGAGGTAAACATTGCTATAACACTAATTACAATGGCAAAAACTGTCCCTATACTTTGAAGTCTATCTGTTTTAGATTGGCTCATATATTAATGACTCTAGTTTCTTAAAGGTTTTCCAGTTTTTAACATGTGCTGAATTCTTTCCAAAGTTTTACGCTCAGTACAAAGGGATAGGAATGCTTCACGTTCTAGGTCTAATAAATATTGTTCACTTACCAAAGTTGGTTCTGATAAATCACCACCAGCCATTACATAAGCCAATTTATTAGCTATTTTATGATCGTGTTCACTGATATAGTGGCTTGCTTCCATGGCATCCGTTCCTACTAAAAACATACCTAAGGCCTGCTTACCAAGTACTTTTACATCTTTACGTTTTACAGGTTGAGTATATCCAGCATCAGCCATAAGTTTAGCATGTGCCTTTGCAGTAGCTATCTGTCTATCCTTGTTAACAACAACAATATCCTTTCCTTTTTGCAGAATACCTAAATCGTAAGCTTCATAAGCAGAAGTTGCTACTTTGGCCATACCAATAGTTAGGAAATATTCTTGAAGCACATTCAATTCAACATCACCTTTTCTAAAGGTGTCCTGTGCTCTTAAAGCCATTTCCTTAGAGCCTCCACCTCCAGGAATCACTCCAACACCAAACTCCACAAGTCCGATATAAGTTTCTGCGGCTGCAACAACTTTATCTGCATGCATAGATAACTCACAGCCGCCACCAAGTGCCATACCATGAGGAGCAGCAACCGTAGGAATAGAAGAGTAACGCATACGCATCATACTATCTTGGAAATATTTGATAGCCATATTAAGCTCATCATATTCTTGTTCGGCAGCCATCATGAAAATCATACCTATGTTTGCTCCAACTGAGAAGTTTGCAGCTTGATTTCCAACAACTAATCCAGCGAAATCCTTTTCAGCAATATCTATGGCCTTATTTAATCCGGCAAGAACGTCTCCTCCGATGGTATTCATCTTGGATTGAAATTCTACATTTAGGATACCATCTCCTAAATCTTCAACAACAACGCCTGAATTCTTAAAGACCTCATTTGATTTTCTAATATTATCTAGTATAATGAAACTATCTTGTCCAGGAATTTTTGCTTGTGCTTTTTTTGGAATATCATAAGCGTAAGTTGCACCATCATTAACTGTGTAGAAAGACGCGCTTCCAGAAGCCAACATTTCATTTACCCAATTATTAGGTTCTAAACCTTCAGCTTTCATTATTTCGATTCCCTTTTCGACGCCAATGGCATCCCAAATTTGGAACGGACCATGTTCCCATCCAAAACCAGCTTTCATGGCATCATCAATTTTGTAGAGATCATCTGAAATTTCTGGAATACGATTAGAGACATATGCAAATAATGCAGCAAAACTTTTTCTATAGAATTCACTAGCTTTGTCTTTTCCTTTGACCAATACCTTGAAACGATCTGCTACCTTATCGATAGTTTTTGTTAGCTCTAAAGTGGCGAACTTGGCACGTTGTTTTTCTCTATAGTCTAATGTATTTAAGTCTAGAGATAAGATTTCTTTTTTACCATCTTTGGATAGATGTTTTTTATAGAAACCCTGACCTGTTTTACTACCTAACCATTTATTTTCCATCATGGTATTAATGAAATCTGGTAATTGGAATAACTCATGTCGTTCGTCGTTAGGGCAGTTTTCTCTAATTCCATTAGCTACATGAACCAAGGTATCCAATCCAACTACATCAACAGTTCGGAACGTTGCTGATTTTGGACGACCTATGACAGGACCAGATAACTTATCCACTTCTTCAATAGTTAATCCTAAATCTTTAACAGCATGAAAAAGACTCATAATACTAAAGATTCCGATTCTGTTTCCTATAAAGGCAGGCGTGTCTTTGGCAATTACTGAAGTTTTGCCTAGAAATTGTTCACCATAGCCGTTTAGAAATTCTAAAACTGAAGCATCTGTTTTAGGACCAGGGATAATTTCAAATAATTTTAGGTAACGTGCAGGATTGAAAAAGTGAGTTCCGCAGAAATGTTTCTGAAAATCATCGCTTCGCCCTTCGCTCATGAATTTTATAGGAATACCTGAGGTATTTGATGTAATTAAGGTTCCAGGAGTTCTGTGTTTTTCTAATTTCTCAAACACTTGTTGTTTAATATCTAGGCGTTCAACAACCACTTCCATGATCCAATCTACATCTTTTACTTTGGCGATATCATCTTCAAGATTTCCCGTAGTTATGCGGTTTTTGAATGAGGAATGATACAAAGGTGCTGGCTTTGATTTTATAGAAGCAGTTAAAGCGTCGTTGACCAAACGGTTTCTAACTATTTTATCTTCTAAAGTCAAGCCCTTTGCTTTCTCTTTATCATTAAGGTCTCTAGGAACGATGTCTAACAATAAGACGTCTACACCGATATTTGCAAAATGGCAAGCGATACCGCTACCCATAATACCTGAGCCAATAATGGCGATTTTTTTAATTCTGCGTTTACTCATTATTTTAAAATGTGTTCTTTTTGATTGTAAATCTTTTTATTCGAAATCATATTATTGATTACTTCTGCTACTTCGTAGAAATGTTCCAATTTTTCCAAAGGGATTTTTGATTTAATAGCTTCATTAAATATAATGACACGTTCTTTGGAATACGCACGTTTTTCCTTTCCAAAATCAGTAAGATGGATTAAGACACCACGACCGTCATCTGGATTGGGTTTGCGCTCAATTAATCCCTTTTCTTCCATCGCTTTTAGTGTACGAGAAAGACTTGTTGCTTCCATACCCATTTTTGGACCAAGAGAGGTAGATGGTGTCCCATTTTCTGGATCAATACTAAGCAAAGCAAAGCCAGTTGCCATAGTTGTTCCAAATTTGGCAGCCTCTTCGTTGTACATTTTGTTCACTGCTAACCATGTGGTTCTCAGCACATAATCTATAGTTTTGTCTTTCATAAGATTTTGTTGGATTCCAAAGATAATAAAAAATACTATGCGTGCATAATAAATTTATTTAAAAAAAGCGCTCTAGTGCAGAAACGCTTCTAATAATTAATATGTTTAGAATTATTTTACTTTTCCATTTATCAGCCCAACAACGGCACCGACAACTGCAGCCATGACGATTGAAATAACTAGTTCTAATCCAAATCTTTGATAGTCCACTTCAGCTTGATTGGCCATTCCAAAGAATATTGTAATCAATCCCATAAATAGACCAATTATTGCACCTGCTTTAGCGCCTGTTGCCAATGTTGTAATCTGAGCCCATTTGTTAAAGATGTAGGAGATGAAGAAACCAAATGCCAAACAACCGAGTGTTATAAATAGCATTGCATTTGTTCCTTCTTGCGGTTGAGGAAACGTATCTACGAACAGAATTCCATAAAATAACCATCCTAAAAGCCAATCTACTATGCCTCCAACGAGACCAGCTACGACAAAAGTTTTTGTTTTCATAATAATATATTATTAGTTAGTATGTCTAAATATATTATATTTTTCTTAAAGCCTTGAAATTCAATAGGTAAATACCTACAGTCAATTACTTCTAACCTTTTTCATTGAGGTTGAATTTAGCTGAATATGGATGAGGTTTATCAAGCTATATAGTATAATATAACAAGACTAAATTAGGAAGTAATTACGCTTTAAAATATGTCTTAGAATGAACGGAATTTTAGGATCTATAGATTTTCTCATAAAGATCATTATATTTTGCCCTAATGACACTACGTTTCATCTTCATGGTAGGCGTAAGGTGCCCAGCATCGATTGTCCAGGCTTCTGGAGTAAGTTCAAACTTTTTGATTTGTTCCCATTTGCCGAAGTTTTGATTGTACTTGGTAACTTCTTTTTGTATACGTTTAATCACAATCTCAGATGAAGAAATTTCTTTTTCGCTCGTACCTATGGAATGCCCTTTGTGTTCTATCCAATCCCTTACAAAATCAAAGTTAGGTTGAATAATGGCACCTGGCATTTTTTCACCTTCACCAACTACCATAACTTGTTCTATAAATAAGGATTGTTTAAGATCATTTTCAAGTAAGGTTGGAATAATATATTTTCCGCCCGAAGTTTTAAACATTTCCTTTTTACGCCCTGTGATCTTCAAGAAGCCATCTTCATCAATTACACCTTTGTCACCAGTATGGAAATAGTCTCCGGTCATTACACTGGCTGTTTTTTCATCATCTTTATAATAGCCCATCATTACATTAGGGCCTTTTATTAGTATTTCCCCATCATCGGCAATTTTTACTTCAACATTATCTATAGGTTTTCCTACTGTTCCTATTTTATAATGAGTATCATCATACATGCCTACAGATACTACAGGGGATGTTTCTGTTAGTCCATAACCTTCCATAACTTTCATCTGAGCGGCACCAAAAATTCTAGCTAATCTTGGTTGTAGGGCAGCACTCCCGGATACCATAGTGCCTAATTTCCCACCAAGAGCTTCACGCCATTTACTAAAAATAAGCTTGTTGGCTATCTTCAGTTGAAATTCGTACCAAGAACCGTTTTTGCCATACGGCTCCCAGCGTTCACCTAGTCCTACAGCCCAGAAAAATAACGCCTTTTTTATGCCGGTAAGTTCTTCACCTTTAAGCATTATCTTATCAAATACTTTCTCTAAGAGACGTGGAACGACACTCATTAGATTAGGATTAATCTCTTTAGCGTTATCGCCAATTTTGTCTAGTGCTTCAGCAAAATAGATCGAGGTTCCTGCATATTGATAAACATAAATTAAGACACGCTCAAAAATATGGCAGATTGGTAGAAAACTTAGAATGCGTGTTTCCCCAGATGGAGGTAGTGGTACTCGAGAAGAACTGTCCAGGACATTACTAGTAATGTTCCAATGTGAAAGCATAACACCTTTCGGTTTTCCTGTTGTTCCAGAGGTATAAATTATTGTGGCTAAATCGTCTGGTTCAACAGCGTCTTTTCTAGCCTCAACTTCAGGTTGGTTACTCTCCTCTTTTCCTAATTCAAATAATTCTGAATAGTGTTTGCAACCTTCAATATGATTAAAGGAATAAACATCCTTTAGTTTTGTTTTATCTTTAATTTTAAGAAGTTTTTCCAGAACCTCTTCATCAGAAACGAAGCAATAAACAGATTCACTATGATTTAAAACGTATTCATAGTCATCAGATGAAATTGTTGGATAAATAGGAACATTTTGAGCACCAGTTTGCAATATGCCTATGTCCATAATATTCCACTCCGTCCTGTTTGTAGTAGAAATTAAGGCAATTTTATCGTTTTTTTGAACACCCAATCGCAATAATGCCCTACTCACGGCATTTGCTTTATCAATATATTCTTTAGTAGACATTGGTGTCCACTTTCCATCATACTTAGTAACTAAGGCAGAATCATTTGGTTTGTGTTCCAATTGATAATATGGAAAGTCGAAAAGGCGTTTAATGTCATTCATAAAAAAGCGGCAAAAGAGTAGTTAGTCAATTTACGAAAATAATAAAATTAACCTTATATATTGTAATAATACTTTTTGCGGAAATGACTCCTATTATTTGATTATCTATTTTCAATCCATAACCTGGCGTTGACAAAGGCCTCTAACCAAGGAGATGCTTCGTCTTTTCTTCTTTCTGGATAGTTGGCCCAATTCCATTGAAAGGTAGAACGCTCTATATGCGGCATTGTTACCAAGTGGCGACCAGTTTTGTCACACAATATAGCTGTATTAAAATCTGAGCCGTTAGGATTATGAGGATAACTTTCATAACTATATTTTGCGCAGATGTGGTATTTATCTTCGGTATATGGTAAGCTGAATTTCCCCTCACCATGAGAAATCCAAACACCCAAAGTACTGCCAGCTAAACTCGATAACATTACAGAATTATTTTCTTCAATTTTTACAGAAGTAAAAGCGCTCTCGTGTTTCTGAGAGTCGTTATAAGTCATTCTACCGTGTTCATCATGATCAGCATTGATAAGGTCTAATTCCATCCATAATTGGCAACCATTACAGATGCCTACAGAAAGTGTATCTTCTCTTTTAAAGAAATCATTGATCACTTTATTCGCTTTCTCATTATATTTTATAGCACCTGCCCAACCTTTGGCAGAGCCTAAAACATCTGAGTTACTAAAGCCACCAACAGCACCTAAAAATTGAATATCTTCTAGAGTTTCTCTACCAGAAATTAAGTCGGTCATGTGTACATCCTTAACATCAAAACCAGCTAAATACATAGCATTAGCCATTTCGCGTTCTGAGTTACTGCCTTTTTCTCTTAGTATAGCTGCTTTAGGTCTAGTAGAATTAACTTTTGGTAATTCACCAGTGAAATGTTTTGGAAATTTGTACTCTAATGGCTGGTTTTTATAATTTTCAAAACGTGCATCTGCTAAACCGTTTGCGGTTTGCTTTCGGTCGAGTAGAAGAGAGGTCTTGTACCATACATCTCTTAAGCGTGAAACGGTCATGGTATAAACTTGATTATGATTAATTACGCTCAGCGTATCACTTTCAGTGACTTTACCAAGTTTATGGAATTCAATATTTGAATCGCTCAATTTAGCCTCTATGGAGTCATTTTTAGACTGTAAAACAATTC
Organism: Winogradskyella flava; assembly: GCF_014243395.1. GTDB lineage: Bacteria > Bacteroidota > Bacteroidia > Flavobacteriales > Flavobacteriaceae > Winogradskyella > Winogradskyella flava. Next base: position 368,149 of record NZ_JACLCP010000003.1, read on the forward strand.
CCGCATTCTCCGCAAATAAAACTTTAAACGAATCCTTTTCATTAATCGATGTGATATCCAATTCTGCACCTAAATTATTATCAGCAAAACACATTTCGAGTAGCGTAGTAATGAGTCCACCAGAAGCCACATCATGACCAGCAATAATTTGATCAGTTTTAATTAAATCTTGAATGGTATCAAATACAGTCTTTATATATTCGGAACTTTTTACTGATGGCGTAGTATTGCCGATTTTATTATTGATTTGAGCAAATGAACTTCCACCGAGTTCATAAGAATCTTGTGAGAGGTTGATATAGTAAATGGAACCCTTATTTCGCTTAAGAACGGGCTCAATTACCTTTGTAATATCATTACAATTGGCAGCAGCAGAAATAATTACAGTTCCTGGTGAAATCACATCACCATCAGGATACTTCTGTTTCATGGATAATGAATCCTTACCAGTAGGCACATTGATGCCTAATTCAATAGCGAATTCAGAAATTGCTTCTACCGCTTTATATAATCTGGCGTCTTCACCTTCATTCTTACATGGCCACATCCAATTGGCAGAAAGCGAAACGCTTTTTAAACCATTTTTTAGTGGAGCCCAAATGATATTGGTCAAGGCTTCAGTGATTGAATTACGACTTCCAGCAACAGGATTAATTAATCCTGAGATAGGCGAGTGACCGATAGACGTTGCAATCCCTTGTTTACCTTTAAAGTCCAAAGCCATGACACCAACATTATTTAAAGGTAGTTGTAAAGGGCCAGCACATTGTTGCTTAGCAACTTTTCCTCCTACACAACGGTCTACTTTATTTGTTAGCCAGTCTTTACAAGCAACAGCTTCTAGCTGTAAAACTTGGTCTAAATAAGCGTAAAATTGATCTGTATCATAAGAAATACCAGAATACTGTTTTTCAATCGAAACATCATTCATTATCGTTTTTGGAGAACTTCCAAACATATCTTCCAAAGCTAAATCCATGGGTTTATCACCTTTAGTTTTAGATTCAAATGTAAAACGATGCTCATCAGTTACGTCGCCAACATCATAGATTGGTGAGCGTTCTCTCTCTGCTATTTTATGTAAAGTGTCAAGATGATCTTCTGAGATGACTAATCCCATACGTTCTTGGGATTCATTACCTATAATCTCTTTTGCCGAAAGTGTTGGGTCACCAATTGGCAACTTATCTAAATCGATATGACCACCGGTATCCTCGACCAATTCTGATAAGCAATTTAAGTGTCCACCGGCACCATGATCGTGAATGGAAACGATTGGGTTTTCATTGCTTTCTACCATGCCGCGAATAGCATTTGCAGCGCGCTTTTGCATTTCGGGATTAGAACGTTGGACCGCATTTAATTCAATGCCGCTTGAGAATTCTCCAGTATCTGCTGAGGAAACTGCTGCTCCTCCCATTCCAATCCGATAGTTATCACCACCTAATATGACAATTTTATCTCCTGACTGTGGAATATCTTTGATGGCTTGATCTGCTTTTCCGTAGCCAATACCACCAGCTTGCATGATTACTTTGTCATAACCGATCTTGTTATTTTTTTCTTGATGTTCAAAAGTTAAAACAGAACCACAGATTAACGGTTGACCAAACTTGTTTCCAAAATCAGAAGCACCATTTGATGCTTTTATTAAAATGTCCATTGGTGTTTGGTACAACCATTTGCGTTCTGGAAAAGCCTTTTCCCACGGACGTTCTTCTTCCAATCTAGGATAAGAGGTCATATAAACGGCTGTTCCTGCGAGAGGAATAGAACCTTTACCACCAGCAAGTCTGTCTCTTATTTCTCCACCAGAACCCGTTGCGGCACCATTAAAAGGTTCTACAGTTGTTGGGAAATTATGGGTTTCTGCTTTTAAGGAAATGACCGACTCAAAGTCTTTTATTTTGTAATAATCTGGAATGTCTGCACGTTGTGGAGCAAATTGTTCGACTACGGGTCCTTTGATAAAAGCGACATTGTCTTTGTAGGCAGAAACGATATCGTTAGGGTTTTGCTTAGAGGTTTCTTTTATAAGTTTGAAAAGTGACGTCGGCATTTCCTCGCCATCTATAACAAAGGTACCATTGAATATTTTATGACGACAATGCTCTGAATTTACCTGCGAAAAACCAAATACTTCGGAGTCTGTTAATGGTCTTTCTATTTTTCTGGATACACTCACTAAATAGTCAACTTCCTCATCGCTAAGTGCCAAACCTTCTTGCCGATTATAGGTAGAAATATCCTCTATATTTTGAATTGATTCAGGTTCAATATCAATTGTAAATATGTCCTGATCCAGACTTTTAAATTTTTCAGAAATCATAGGATCATAATCCTTAAAATCTTGAGAACTCGACATAAACTCTTCAATTCTTATAATACCGCTAATTCCCATATTTTGAGTAATCTCAACAGCATTAGTACTCCAAGGCGTAATCATTGCGGCTCTTGGTCCAACAAAAAAAGCATCGATTGATGCTTGTTCTATTTTAGGTTGGTTGCCAAATAGCCATGTCAATTTAGAAATAGTATCAGTTGATAATTCTTTTGTTGCTTGAACAGCAAATACTTTGCTGTTTTGGTTTCCAAAGAAATGAATCATTTAAGTCTTGTGTTTGGTGTGAAAAATAAAAACACAAAGTTAATTGATTTTACGATATTCTTATTAAAATTTAAATTGAGAATATTGAAGTCTTCAACAAGTTTTAAACAAAAAAAAGCAGCTTAAATAGCCGCTTTCCAAATTATGATTTGATGAGTTTCTTAGTCACCGTTCTATCCTCCTGAATAAACTTAACTATATATAAACCACTTTTAAGGCTACTTATGTTTAAGCTCATGGACTCATTGATTTTTCTTATAAATACACGCTTGCCCAGAACATCATAGATCTCAATTCGGGTTTCGGTGTTATTAGATAGTTCGATATTCACTATATCTGAAGCAGGATTCGGAGATAAGCTAAACAAACTGTCTTGTTCTTCATCTTCAACAGATAATATTCCCCAAATATCTTCAGCTTCGGTGCCTCCCCAAATAACTGTGGCCAAGTAGGGATTATCAACAAAAGGATTACGATTGCCATAAACACCCTCTAAATGATTATTTCGATTATTTTCGACATCAGAGACTGGATCTTCAGCATTCCATTGCAGGTATATTTGAAGCATATCTGTAAATGGCTCAGTTGGACCAGAACCATTAAGACTCGGTAAACATCTGTCACCGTATCTTACATACATATACATCATTGCACGAGCAACATCACCTTTCCATTCATCACCAGGATACCAATTACCACTTCCTACATCTCCAGAACTTCCCGAGCCATCCGCAAACTTTTTACTTCCTCTGTTGCCGTTTCTTTGTACGTCAGTTGGTCTAAGATTATGTGGGTCTGCTACTATACCTGTGAAAGAATTACTTGCTGAGCCCATTCCTGGATTGGCATTAGATCTAGCAAAAATATGCTCTCTATTGTACTCACAATTTCCACCTCCAAAATCATCTTTGTCTCTAATTCGTCTGTCCGTTTGACCAGAGGTGCAACTCAAATTATCAACGCTACCATAGAGTAAAAGAACGTTATTGGAATTTGTAGGATCCAAATCCATAATTTTAAAATCGTCCCTTATATCACCGTAAGTGTAGGTATTGGTGTTAGTGTTATTACTTATCTTAATTTGCAAGGCACTATACATGGCCTCGCCTGATAGTGTGAAATCAACGTTGTTTTGCCCGTTGGTATAATAAGCCTGTTGTGCATAGCCTATAACACTTAAGAATAAAAAGGAGAAAATGTAAATGTGTTTCATAATTAGTCAATGTTATCGATTTGGGTTATTTCTTTTCTAGCAATGCCATATAAAATCCATCAAAACCAGATTTATGTGCAAATATGCTTTTGTCTGTTACAAGAGTGAATTCTTTACCACTTTCCGAAGTTAAAAATTTTTCTACTTGTTTTTCGTTTTCAGATGGTAAAATTGAGCAGGTTGCATAAACCATTTTTCCGCCTGGTTTTACCATTTTTGAATACTGTTGTAATACTTCAATTTGTATGTTCTTTATGTTTTCTATAAACTCCGGTTCTAATTTCCATTTGGCATCTGGATTTCGTCTTAAAACGCCTAAACCAGAACATGGCGCATCGATTAATAAGCGATCTGCCTTGCCATGTAACTTTTTAATAGGTTTAGTCGAATCAATAACTTTCATTTCAATATTATGCACACCATTGCGACGTGCTCTAATCTTGAGTTTCTTTAATTTACTTTCGTAAATATCCATGGCAATAACTTGACCCTTATTTTGCATTAATGCTGCCAAATGTAGTGTTTTACCACCTGCACCTGCACAAACATCTACAACTTTCATGCCTGGTTCTACATCCAAAAAGTCTGCAACCAATTGAGACGAGGCATCTTGGACTTCGAACCATCCATTCTTAAAAGCTTCAGTTTTAAATACGTTGGCGCGTTCTTTTAATTTTAGAGCATAAGGATGATTGGGTAATATCTCAGTTTCAATTTCCTCGGACTGTAATTTAAGTTGAAGATCCTTTTTGTTAGTCTTAAGTGTGTTGACGCGCAAAATTACATCAGCTTGCTCATTTAGTTTGGTGATTTCTTGGGCCCAGAACTCTTCTCCAAGCTCGGTAGTGCCAAGATTGTCCATCCAATCAGGTATGGATTCGCGATATTTTCTAATCTGGGACAATTCGTCAAAACGTCCTTTTATTTTTCGAGAAGGTGTATCGGCAAAATACTTCCAATCTGGGAGTTTAATACCTTTCAATGTAGCCCAAACAGCAAATATTCGCCATAAATTATCTCTATCAAAAGGTGCCTTTACGTTAGCAATTTCTGCATACAAGCGTTTGTATCTTACAATCTCGTAAATAGTTTCAGCAACAAAACCTCTGTCACGACTTCCCCAGCGTTTATCCCGTTTTAGTAATTGTTGCACGGCTTTATCTGCATACTCATTTTCGTTGAAGATTTTGTGTAATCCATCGATAACCGCAAAACATAAATTTCTGTGTAGTCGCATTTTAAAAAATTAAGCATGCAAAGGTAATGGAAAAGTTGGGATGTACGACACTTAGCTATAAAGTCTTATCTTTTGAAGAAAATAGAAATTAAGCACAAGTTTTAGTAAAAAAATGAATCTAAAGTTAATAACCATTATAACCTTGATTTTTGACAGAGGCTGAATTTATAAAGGAATTACAATCAAAAAGTACAGTCGCCTATAATAAGCTTGTGGACGACTTTCAGCAGAAAGTCTTTGGTACTTGCATGTCCTTTGTACCGAACATGGAAGATGCCGAAGATATAGCTCAGGACGTTTTTATGGAGGTTTTTAACTCGATCTCAAAGTTTAAGGGAGAATCTAAGTTATCTACATGGATTTATAGAATAACAACCAATAAGTGTTTAGAGTTTATAAGGAAAAAGAATACTAAAAAGCGGTTTGCTTTCATGCAATCTATAACAGGTAATGCCATTCCGTTTGATAAGACCAATTACTTTACAGAAATAAATCATCCAGGTGTATTGTTAGAGAACAAAGAGTTAAGTGCTACCTTATTTAAGGCCATTAATAGCTTACCAGAAAGTCAGGCTATGGTCTTTACATTACATAAAGTCGATGGTAAGACCTATCAAGAAATAGCAGATATTATTGACCGAAGCTTGTCATCTGTAGAATCCGTAATGTTCAGGGCAAAAAAGAATTTAAAAAAAATATTAGAACACTATTACAGAAACGACTTTTAGCACAAGTTTTTTGAAACTTATGCATCTAAATACAATGATTATGGAAACGAATTCTAAAATAGAAAGTAAAGTAGAACAAACTCTATCTTCTGTTGATCATATCAACCCGGTGAATGCATCTCCATTTTTTAAGGAAAAAGTGATGCAGCAAATTAGAAATGCTGCTGAAGATAAGGGTGATGTGATTTTAACTTGGTTTACGCCAAAACTACAATTCGCTGCGTTAGTATGTGTTGTAGTTTTGAATGTAGTAGCATTAACAAAAATCACGGAAAACAATTATGATGAAAATCTTAGTGACTTTGTGGAATCTAATGGACTAAGCACAAGTAACGAAACTTTAATATTAAGTGACTTATGAAAAAAAATCTACCATTATATATATTGATTCTTGTTCTTGCAGTAATGAACGGATTTTTCTTGTTCAACTATTTGGGACATAATGATGAAAAGCCAGATAGACGGAAAGAACGGAATAACTTTATGGCAAAGAAGATTGGTTTTAAAGGTAAACAGTTAGATAGCTTTAAGAATTTTGAAGAATTGCACCGTGAGAGAATGCGTTTAATGTCAGGAGATGTCAGAAAGTTGAAAGATGTTTTTTTCGATAAACTATCCGATGACGAGGTAAGTGATTCTTACATTGATTCCTTAACAAATCTCATAGCTATTAAAGAAATTGACATGGATAAAGAAGTCTTTTCTTATTTTAAAAATGTCCGTAATTTATGTGATGATGCCCAAAAGGAAAAATTTGATAAAATCGTTAAAGATGCTTTGCATCGTAGGGATAAAAAAGGTAAAAGACGTTCTAAAGGAGATGAGAGGAATGGCTCAGAGCCACCACCAACTCCTCATGAGAAAAGTTAAATTTTATTAAAGACCTCTTTGCAGAGGTCTTTTTTTATGCTTTTTTTAACAATGCAAGCCACAAGTTAGTAGGACCAAATTCATCTAAATACATATAATTTAAAACAAAAGATATGAGTATTAAATATTTTAAAACAGGTTTGATAGCGGGTGTATTTTCATTAGTGTTTATGTTGGGTGCAAATGCTCAAGAAAATAAAGGTGAAAAGGGTAGAAAAGAGCGACCAACGTTTGCCCAGCTTTTGGAAGATATGGATGCTAATGAAGATGGTAAACTTTCTAAGGATGAAATAAAAGGAAGATTAAAAAATCGCTTTGATAAAATTGATTTAAACGAAGATGGGTTCATCACCGAGGAAGAATTTAAAAAAGCACCTAGACCAAAAGGTAGAAAACGAGATAATTAAAAGTTTTAAAAATCAAAAATTTTGTTTCTAGAAATTTTTGATGATTGGTTGGTTGAAAAGGCTTTGTGAGAAATCATGAAGCTTTTTCTATTTTAAAAACTAAATAAGCGCAAGTTTATTCTTTCCTGCGCATCTAAATATATAATTCACAATTTTACAATCAGATAATATGAAAAACCTTTTAAGACTTTTAGCAATAATAGTGTCCTTATTTGTAATGAGTATAGCATGTTCAAGCAGTGATGATAGTTCTTCTTCGGACGATATGGGGACTACAGATGACGATGGGTCATTGCCGACGGAATTACATGGAGCATTTGCAGATTTCGATACAGATTATACAGATATTTATTTAGACGGATCAGATGTTGTTATTGAAACCATTGGAGTACCAAACCATTTAACACCTTATTATAGTTCAGCACACCCGTTGTATGTAGAACCTACCATTACTAGTGAGGCGACCATGACACCAACAAGAATTGATACTTCTGGGCGTGATTTTGAAGCATCCTTGACAGTATCGTCAAATCCAGAGGCTGCCAGTTCTACCAGCGCTACCCAATTAGGTGCAATAGGTATTGCGGTAAGTGGTGCCTTTATTTATAATGACCAAGAAGGTAATGGGCCATTGGATGGTGCTGCAGGTAGCTTAGATTATACAGGAGGACATATTGGCCCATCCAATTATCATTATCATTTAGAACCATTAGCATTTACCAATGATGACGAAAACCTGGTAGGCATTATTTCAGATGGATTCTTTATTTATGGTAGAAAATGTAATTCTACTGGAACATATCCTACGGACTTGGATGCTTCTGGTGGTCATGCAAGCGTAACACAGCATACAACTGAAGAAGAGTATCACTACCACATTATTAATGAAGTTTATGGTTCACTTGGAAGATATTTAGTTTTTGCTGGACCTTATCAAGGCATACCGAATGCAATTAATTAAATATATATGTTTAATAGGTGTATTTGTTTTTGTTGTTAGCTGTACTAATGACTCAACTAATAATAAGAATATTGTTACAACAAAAGGAATACCAACTATTAATGTTGAAAAATCATATTTAAAATTGAACCAGGTAAAAGGACAATGGTTTTATAAAGACCAACCTTTTAACGGATATGCGATTACATATCATGAGAATGATAGCTTAGCCGAAAAAACGGGTTTTATAAATGGTAAAAGAGAAGGTATATCTTATGCGTATTATTCTAATGGTACTATAAAGAAAGAGGCTGCTTACAAAGAAAATAAACTACATGGATTAAAAACAAATTACTTTAGAAATGGTAAAATTGTTTCAGAATTCAACTATGAAAAAGGTAAGTTGCATGGTGTGCAAAAAACTTGGTTTCCTAATGGCCAATTAGCTAAGAAACGAAGTCTAAATCTTGGACAGGAGGAAGGTATACAACAAGCTTGGTTAGAGAATGGTAAGCTTTATGTGAATTACGAGGCTAAAAATGGACGTATTTTCGGTATGCAGCGTGCAACTTCTTGTTATAAACTTGAAGATGAGGTTGTAATTAAAACCAATTGATTTTATGAAGTATGTAGCTGTTTTTTTAGTATTTGTTTTCATTAGCTGTAAGCGAGAAGTAAAAGAAGACACCATTAAATCTGTTGAAACGAGTAGGGTTGATTATTTACCATATTATAACGACGAATCCTTTACTCCAAATTGGTTAACACCTGGAACCAAAGAGGAAGAAAGGTTTCATAAAATAGGAAGTTTTACATTGATTAATCAATTGGGAGACACTATTACACAGCAAACATTTGAAAAAAAAATTTATATAACCGATTTCTTTTTTGCAAGTTGCCCTGGCATTTGTCCACAAATGACTGGCAATATGTTTAAGCTACAAGAAGAATTCATAAATGATCAAGACGTATTATTTTTATCCCATTCGGTAACACCAACGAAAGACTCGGTTCCTGTACTTAAGAATTATGCAGAAAAAAATGGGGTTTTAGACGGTAAGTGGCACTTGGTAACAGGTGATAAATCAGAAATTTATAATTTGGGCAGAAACCACTATTTTGTTGAGAACGATCTTGGTAAGCCAAAAGATATTAATGATTTCTTACATACTGAAAACTTCTTACTTATCGATAAGAAGAGTCATATTAGAGGTATTTACAATGGACTTAATAGAGCATCTATGCAACAATTAATAGTCGATGTAAGAGCACTTCAAAAAGAGATTAAGATCTAATTATTGATTATTGTTAATTTGAAGAGCTTTATGGTTTTATATCATAAAGCTTTTCTATTTTTAGAAAAAATAATCGTAATGAAGTATTTTCTTCTATGTTTTCTCTTTTTTGGATTTATGTCTTGTAAGGACGATTACCAAAGACCAATTGATGTTTCTAAAGTTATTATTGAACCAATACTTAGTGATTCTATGTTAAGCGTTCGAGCCTTGGACTTCAATGATGAATTCATTTTTTATGGTAGCGCTGATCATATCGGAAAATATGCACTGACTTCTCAATTTAAAATCAGCTTAAATGATGTATCTGCAGGTAGCGAAAAGGCTCACTCTAAAAACGTCATTACTCATGTCGATAAACCTCTTCATTTTAGGGCAATAAAAGCGATAAAAGGCGACTTGTTTGTAATATCAATTACTGATCCTGCTAAACTTTATAAACTCTATCGAAAGTCCAACGAGCCCAAATTAGTCTATGAAGAACATAATGAAAAAGTATTTTACGATTCGATGGACTTTTGGAACGATGAAGAAGGTATTGCCATAGGCGATCCCACGGATGATTGTATGAGTATTATCATTACACGAAATGGCGGAGAAACTTGGACAAAGCTTTCTTGTGATGGTTTGCCAGAAGCTAAAGAGGGAGAAGCCGCTTTTGCAGCCAGTGATACCAATATTTCCATTGTGGGCGATAAAACTTGGGTAGCCACAGGAGGGAAGTCAAGCCGCATTATGTTCTCACCAGACAAGGGTAAAACTTGGGAAGTCTTCGAAACACCAATTTTACAAGGCAAGGAGACTACGGGAATGTATTCTGTGGATTTTTATGATGAAAATAACGGTTTTGCTATTGGAGGCGATTACACAAAACCAAATGATACTTTAGCCAATAAAATAAGAACAAAGGATGGCGGTGAAACCTGGAAAGTCGTCGCTGATGGAAAAGGACCAGGTTATAGAAGTTGTGTACAATATATCCCAAATGGTAATGGAAAGGAATTGGTTGCCATTGGTTTTAAGGGTATTGATTACAGCAATGACTCGGGACATTCTTGGAAACACTTAAGCGATGAAGGATTTTACACCATACGTTTTTTAAACGATTCTGTGGCTTACGCTGCTGGCAGAGGGCGCATAAGTAAGTTGACTTTTAGATGATAAAAAAGCGGCCAAAAGGCTGCTCTAATTATCAATTTTTGTTAGCGCGACGTTGTCGCATTTCTCTGAGGCGTTCCAATAGTTTTTTATTAAACTGGTCTTCTGCAATTTTTAATTTTATAATTTTTTTGGCCGAAATGACTTTCTTCAAGTCCTTGACCAATTGAAGTTTTGCTTCATGCATATCACTTTCAGCTTCCATTAACTTTTCTAATATATCATTGGCTTTCTCATCTGAAATCCCCTCTCCAGCTTTACGCATTTCCATTTTTAGGGTTCCTAGGTCGTCTGACTTAATTTTTTCTATTTTGGCTTCGTATGTATTGTATATAGGCCAAAACTGTTGAGCTTCGTCAGAAGTAAGACTTAGTTTTTCAGTGATGAATGCTATCTTTTGTGCTTTGATGCGTTCTTTCATTTTTGCGCCTCCTTGAGCAAAAGCAGAAAGGCTTACAAATAAAATGAGTATGGGTAATATTTTTTTCATGTTGTCTTATTCTAAATAGGTTTCTATATCTGCATTATCAAGAAGATAATCTTCAAGGTTCTCTTCTTCGTAAGGGGTTGTTATAATTGTAAAATCTTCTTCCAGTAAATTGGCGTCAGAAAGTAGTTCTGCTAATTCATAACTATCCAAGTTTCTATTTTCAAGATACGTTTCAACCATTTCTACGGAAATATCTTCACTTGTATTTTTATTTATAAATATAGCTAGTAATAACATAATTGACGCAGCAAGACCAGCTATGTAGTAGAGTGTTTTTCTAGAACGTAATTGTACAACAGGAGTGTATTTGTCATTAAGCTTACTAAACACCTTATCTTCAATTGTATCAAAATAGTCATCAGGAACTCTAAAACCCTCATCTTGAATACCACCTACAGATTCTTTTTCGGACAAACGTGTAAATATTTTATCCTCGACCACTTCGAAATAATTATCTGGTGTTTTATAACCAGTCGATTTAATATTATGTAATTTATCTTTTTTCATCTTTTTTCCTTAAACAAGGAATACTTTTTTATTTCAAGTTACACATATTTGACTTTAAATTACCAAAATGGTTTAATCTGAGGTCAGAAAGGATTCTATTTTTTTCACTGCAATGTGATAGGATGCCTTTAGAGCACCTTCACTCGTCTCTAATATATCCGCGATTTCCTTATACTTTAGATCATCAAAATATTTCATATTAAAAACCAATTGTTGTTTTTGCGGTAGCGTTGCAATGGCTTTTTGTAATTTTAATTGAATCTCATCCCCTTCGAAATAAACATCAGCTGCTAAATTATTAATCGCTGTATTTTGATGCTCTTCGTTTGAAATTTGAAGGCGCTTAGCATTTTTATTAATAAGTGTGATGGATTCATTAGTGGCAATACGATACAACCAAGAGTATAATTTACTTTCTCCTTTAAATTTATCGATGCTACGAAACACTTTTATAAAGGTGTTTTGTAATACGTCATCTGCATCATCGTGAGAAATCACAATTTTACGTATATGCCAATACAAACGTTCCTTGTAGAACTGCATAAGTTCTCTAAAGGCTGTTTCCTTTGAAGTAGGATTTTGTAAACGTTTTATAAATTCGGTTTCGTCGACCAAGTCAATTACTTTAGTATTTAGACTTCATAATTTACTAAAAGTTTAATTGAAATTAGTGCATATCTAATGAGTGATTCATTTTACTTTGATTACCAGTTAGTTACAATTAAAAAGTTCGATTAAACGCAAAAAAACACGATAAATAGCATTTTTTTCTTGGTTCGTAAATTTATTTATTATATGTTTGACACAGCTTAACCTATTAACTGTTATCAGTTCCCCAAATCTGGTAACAACAAGAAAAGGATGCATGGTTACATGCATCCTTTTTGTTTTATTTTGTTACGATCAATTATTCGAAGCTCTGCATCTCAACGAGCTTTTTATAGACACCGTCACTTGCAATAAGCTCTTCATGTGTACCTTGTTCCGCAATTTCACCTTTTTGCATCACTACGATGAGGTTTGCATTTTGTATAGTGGACAATCTATGAGCAATGACAATAGAAGTTCTGTTTTTCATCATATTTTCCAAAGCATCCTGAACTAAGCGTTCACTTTCTGTATCTAAAGCCGATGTGGCTTCATCCAAAATCATTATAGGAGGATTTTTGAGTACAGCTCTAGCAATGCTGATTCTTTGTTGTTGTCCACCAGAAAGTTTCCCACCAGAATCGCCAATATTGGTATCAATGCCACTAGGTAAATCCTCTACAAATTCCCAAGCATTAGCAATTTTTAACGCGTCAACAATCTGCTCATCAGAGGCATCTTCTTTTCCAAGTAAAAGATTGTTTTTTATGGAGTCGTTAAATAAAATAGAGTCTTGTGTCACCAATCCCATTAAACTACGTAAAGAATGTTTGGTAAGATTCTTAATGTTTTCTCCGTCTATGGCTATATTACCCTCATTAACATCGTAGAACCGCGTTACCAGATTTGCAATGGTGCTCTTTCCACTTCCAGATTGTCCGACTAGCGCTACACTCTTTCCTTTAGGCACCTCAAGTGAAAAGTTTTTTAGGACTAAATCATCGTCATACTTAAACGAAATGTTGTTAATGCCAATTTCAGAGTCGAAACTTGTTTTGGTTATAGCATCAGGTTTATCCTCTAACACGCTTTTGGTTTCAATAATCTCTAAGATACGTTCTGCAGCAGCATTTCCTGTTTTTACTTGATAGCTAGCTTTACTAATAGCTTTGGCTGGAGTTAAAATTTGGTAAGCCAATGCCATATAGCCAATGAATGCTCCTCCAGATAAAGTTTTCTCTACCATAACCATATTACCACCGTACCATAGTAGTGCAGCAATTGTAGCGATACCAAGAAATTCACTCGTAGGCGACGCCAAATTTTGACGATTTAATAGGGTATTTGAAAAATTATAAAAGCGTGTGGTGGATTCTTGAAATTTCTTATAGAATCGATTCTCGGCATTAAAACCCTTTATAACTTTTAAACCTCCCAAAGTTTCTTCTAAAGTAGAAAGAAAAACACCTTGTTCGCGCTGTACTTTATCAGATTTGCGTTTTAAGCTTTTACCAATTCGTGATATAATGAATCCTGCAATAGGTATGAAAATGAAAACGAAGAAGGTTAATTTTACAGAAATCATAAACATTGCTATTATAGCAAAAATTATGGTTAATGGTTCTTTCACAATGAGCTCTAAAACTGAAAGCATCGAATTTTTGACCATATTGACATCTCCAGATATTCTAGCGATGATATCACCTTTTTTCTTTTCAGAATAGTAGGAGATAGGAAGCGTCACTACTTTCTGATAGATTTCGTCTCTTATGTCACGCAATACACCATTTCTTAAAAAAGTAATGAAAAATAAGGCTAAGTAATTGAAAATGTTCTTTAAAAGAAATAATCCAATAATTAGGATTATCATGTATAGCAATGCGCGTTGTGGACCGTCAGCCTCTGTAGTAGTGGTAACCAAATAATTAAGATAATTCTCGGCATAGTCCTTAATATCACTTATGCCTTTATAAATGGGTTTTACATAAACTTTTTCGCTTTCCCCAAAAAGCACATTAATCATTGGCATCAATGATAGCATAGCCAATGTACTAAATAGCGCATAAAAAACATTGCAGACAATATTTAGTATAGCAAAACGCTTATAAGGTATTATAAAGCGCGACAATTTCTTTATGTAATCCATCAATTATAAATTCATATCCTTAAGGATATTGTCAATTCTGTTTTCCAACAACTGCTCCGTTTCTATAAAAGCAGACATATTGTCCAGTTTTGTATTGACACTGATGTAGAATTTTATTTTTGGTTCGGTACCACTTGGTCTTAAGGCGATTTTACTACCATCTTCGGTGTAGTAAATCAAAACGTTGGATTTAGGAATGTCAATCTGCTCTTCGGTACCTTTAACCATATCCTTTGCGATGGAAAGCTGATAATCTTCGATGCGCACAACTTTTGAGCCATTCACTTCTTCTAATGGATTTTTGCGAGCGTCAACCATCATTTGTTTGATTTCCTCAGCGCCTTCAATACCTTTTTTAGTGAGTGATATGAGACGTTCTTTGAAGAAACCATGTGTAACATAAAGGTCGATAAGTTTCTCATACAATGATTTGCCTTCAGCTTTGGCTTGTGCTGCAATTTCACATGCTAATAACGTAGATGTTACAGCATCCTTATCGCGCACAAAGTCACCAACCATAAAACCAAAGCTCTCCTCGCCACCACCAATAAAGTCTTGTTCTGGAAAATCCTTGATCATCTTGGCAATCCATTTAAAACCTGTAAGTCCAATTTTATATTCAACATTATAGGCATTTGCCAATACAGACATCATTGGTGTAGATACAATAGTGCTGGCTATAAATTGGTTACCACTAATTCTTCCTGTATTCTTCCATTGTTTTAAAAGAAAATCCGTCATCAAGAGCATGGTTTGGTTACCATTTAGAATGACTAGCTCGTTTTCTAGGTTTCTAACAACAACGCCCAATCTATCGCAATCAGGATCTGTTCCAATTACAATATCTCCATCTACTTTTTCCGCTAGCTTCATGGCCATTTTAAGCGCTTCTGGTTCTTCAGGATTTGGAGAAACAACTGTTGGGAAATCACCGTTTGGAACTTTTTGTTCGTTAACTATATTCACATTGGTATAACCCGCTCGTTGTAATGTTTCTGGAATGGACATGATGGATGTGCCATGTAACGACGTAAATACAATATTTAAGTTTTGTTTAGCTTCTGAGGAAGTATCAAAACTTCCATTTTTAATGGAGGCGTCAATAAATACATCATCAATATCTTTTCCTATGTATTGGATTAAATTCGAATTTGATTCAAACTTTATTTCAGAATAATCCAACTTATTTATTTCGGAAATTATCTCTCCATCTTGTGGTGGTACCAACTGACCACCATCTTGCCAGTATACTTTGTAGCCGTTGTATTCCGGTGGGTTATGTGAAGCTGTTAAAACTATGCCACAATGACAATCCAAATATTTTAAAGCAAAGGATAATTCTGGTGTAGGTCTTAAATCTTCAAACAAATAGACCTGAATACCATTTGCTGAAAACACATCTGCCACTACTTTACCAAAAGTATTGCTATTGTGCCTGCAATCGTAGGCAATGGCAACTTTTACTTGTTCATTGGGAAAAGATTCTTTTAGATAATTACTTAAACCTTGAGTATTTTTTCCAAGTGTATATTTATTGATTCTGTTGGTGCCTAAGCCCATGATGCCTCGCATACCACCAGTGCCAAATTCTAAATCTTTATAAAAGCTTTCTTCCAACCCTTTTGGGTCGGAGGCAATCATATGCTTTATTTCCTCTTGTGTGTCATTGTCGAATGCTGGTGTTAACCAAGAATTAACACGTTCTAAAATTTCAGGTTTAATGTAAATCATGCTTAAAAATTATGGTAATACAAAAGTAAACAATCTTTGATGTGCATTGAATTATCAAGAAGATAATTCTGTTTTCTTAGGATAAATTTACAGATTCTTTAATATAATAACGCTGCTCTTGACGTTTAGATCTTAATATAAGCTCACCTAAAAAGCCAGCGATAAAGAATTGAGAACCAATAATCATTGTTGAAAGTGCAATGTAAAACTGAGGTCTTTCTGTGATGAGACGACCAGTTGGGTTAAAAAATAATTTATCCAAGCCTAAGTAGAAAGCAAATCCAAATCCAATAATAAACATAATGACACCGAGTGCACCAAAGAGATGCATAGGTCGTTTGCCAAAACGCGAAATAAACCAGATAGTTATCAGGTCCAAGAAGCCATTAATAAAGCGGTTCATGCCAAATTTGGTTTTACCGTATTTACGAGCTTGGTGCTTTATCACTTTTTCTCCAATGTTGTTGAAACCAGCATTTTTAGCTAATACAGGAATATAGCGATGCATTTCGCCATAAACGTCGATATGTTTTACTACTTGATTTGAGTAAGCTTTTAGGCCGCAATTGAAATCATTTAACTTTACCTTTGACGTTCGTCGTGCCGCCCAATTGAAAAGTTTTGATGGTATATTCTTTGAAATGACTGAATCGTAACGTTTTTTCTTCCAACCAGAGACAAGGTCGTAACCTTGCTCGACAATCATCTTATAGAGTTCAGGAATTTCCTCAGGATTATCTTGTAAATCCGCATCCATTGTAATGACGACATCACCTTTAGCCTTTGCAAAACCAGCATGTAAAGCTTGAGATTTTCCAAAATTCTTTAAAAATTGTATCCCTTTAACGTTGGTATTTGTCTCTGAGAGCTTAGAGATAACATTCCAAGAATTATCAGTACTGCCATCATCAATAAAAAGAAGTTCGTAAGAAAACGAATTGGACTGCATCACTGATACAATCCAATCGTGTAGTTCTTTTAAAGAGTCTTCTTCGTTGAGTAGCGGTATTACTACTGATATGTTCATATGGATGTGGTCTAAATTCTTAGACTCCAAAAATAAAGAAATTATTTAAGCATTAGCTTGGATTACTTCTCATTACTAATCCACCAATTAAAGAATAGATTAATCCAAAAAATAAGCTCATAGCTATCCATCCTGCAGAAGCAGCTGCAGGACTTGAGAACATTTCCATCCATTCTAAACTTTGATCAATTTGTTCTTCAGTCATATTTGGGTTTTCAAGCATTTTGTCTTTTACCATTTCCATAGATTGAGCTGTAAACTCGGGATCAATAACATAATTGAAGATAAATATCCAGACGACGTATACCAGAGCACTAATTATGGCAATTGCTAATCCAACTTTCATTGCGTCTCCTATGCTCAATGTATTGGCATTATTTTTTTTATACTGACTAATGCCGTACATGATAATTATAGGAAACAGAATATAATAAATAAAAACCGGCCATTGTACACCTTCAAGTGCCATTCCGGTTACATACATTATCACAGATATACTTAACATTACCAGTCCTAATATTAGACCATAGTTGAGTGCAAATTTACCTGCGGTTGGTTTTTGATGTTCCATAATAAAATGAGTTTTTGTGGTTAATTGTTTAGTTAGTACTCAAATATAGTTAAATGTTACATGAATTAATAGAATAAAAAATATTAAAAAGATTGTACATTTATAAAAATTACTTAAATTTGCACCTCGAAAAAATCGAATTATTTTAAAGCATTTAGTGATGAAAGCAGGAATACATCCAGAAAATTATAGAGTAGTAGCATTCAAAGACATGTCTAATGACGACGTGTTTTTAACTAAATCTACTGCGGATACAAATGAAACTATTGAAGTTGATGGTGTTGAATATCCATTAGTAAAGTTGGAAATTTCTAGAACATCACATCCGTATTATACCGGTAAATCGAAATTGGTAGATACTGCCGGTCGTATTGATAAATTTAAGAACAAATACGCTAAGTTTAAGAAATAAGCTTAACGTTTAGATATTTTAAAAGCCTTTCCCTCAGAAGAAAGGCTTTTTTGTTTTCTGTATTTAAACTACTTTTGATATAGTAAAGCATATTGGAATCATAGAAGATGGATTTCCTAAAGCTGAGACATCAAACATCAATCTCTCATGAACTACATTTTATTTGACGGTCCTTATCGAAACAATTTATTACCTTTTACATTCACTAGACCTGTTGCGGACATTAGAGTTGGTATTTTAACGATCCGTCAGAAATGGGAGTCGTATTTAGAATATACCACAACTACGGTTACTGAAGATTACCTGTCTCATAAGTTTCCAATGGTTGAAATGGAGGAAAATATTATGATTAATGCTTCTTTTCTTCCAAATGGCGAAGTCGTAGAATTAGTTAAGAACTTGACCCATAATCAAGCTTTGTTTAAAGGGGAAGATGTTATTGCTTTTTTTGCAAAAGAGGGCGAGGAAGTCAATGATTTTTCAAAATTTGAAGCTGTAGAGTTCAACGGTGAAATTTTGAAGGTTGAACATACTTGGGACATTTTTTCGAAAAATGGTGAAGCGATTGAAGAAGACTTCAGGCTAATAACAAAAGATAGAAAATCAGAACCTATTCCGGTTACAGTAAATACAATACATCCTGAGAATATTTTTATAGAAAAAGGAGCCAAGCTAAATTTTGCAACATTGAACGCGAGTTCTGGTCCAATTTACATTGGTAGAGATGCAGAAATCATGGAAGGCTCTATTGTAAGGGGACCATTTGCCCTTTGTAATAATGCAACTTTAAAGTTGGCAAGTAAAATTTATGGGCCAACAACAGTGGGACCTCACAGTAAGGTTGGTGGTGAGGTTAATAATTCCGTGATTTTCGGTTATTCTAACAAAGGACATGATGGCTTTTTGGGTAATTCCGTTTTAGGCGAATGGTGTAACCTTGGAGCAGACACGAATAATAGTAATTTGAAAAATAATTATGCCGAGGTACGTCTTTGGGATTACCAAACAGGTGGATTTGCCAAAACAGGTCTGCAATTTTGTGGACTTATGATGGGAGACCATAGTAAATGCGGTATCAATACTATGTTTAATACTGGTACGGTTGTTGGTGTTAGTGCTAATATCTTTGGAAGTGGTTTTCCTAGAAACTTTGTCCCGAGTTTTTCTTGGGGAGGAAGTAAAGGCTTTGTCACTTATAAGACGACTAAAGCTTTTGAAGTGGCAGAAGTAGTTATGGCGAGACGAAAAGAAGCATTTACGGAAAAAGATAGAACGATTTTAGAACATATTTTTGAAGAAACAAAAAACTATAGACGAGAATAACTATTACTTATAATTATGAAGACCAAATTTACACTCCTACTTATTTTAACCTTAACCTATGGATTTTCACAAGGTGAAGACGTTTCCATTAAAAAACTTGAAATCAATAATAAACTAGATCATTTTGCAGCACGTGTTGTTGGTGACAAAGTCTTTCTTAGTTCTAATTTAACCAATAAAAGAGGTAAACCATTAAAAGATAAATTTTCGCAAAGTATTTATGGACTCTATGAAGGGGAATTAGATGGTAATGGCGAAATAAATAATGTTGAGCCAATTAAAATGATGGAAATAGGGACATTTAATATGTCTATAGCTACTTTTTCCAAGGATGGGAAATACATGTACTTTACATCTAATCACGATACAAAAGCCGAGAATAAAATCAAAGGCTATACTACTCGTAACCTTATTATTCAACGTGCAGAGTATAAAGAAGGTAGAGGCTGGGTTAATTTTACAACTTTGCCATTTTGTACTGCAGAGCATAATTTTGGGCATCCTGCTTTAAGCCCAGACGGTTCAACTTTGTATTTCTTTTCAGATTTTAAAGGCACAAAGGGGAAATCCGACCTGTTTAAAGTATCTGTTTCTGATCATAAGACCTATGGAGAAGTAGAGCGCTTAAGTGATTCTATAAACTCTCCACGCTCTGAAGGCTATCCTTTTATAAGTGCTGATAATAAGCTGTATTTTACGTCTAATCGACGAGGAGGCAAAGGCGGATTGGATATTTATGTCTATGATTTAGAATCTGATGATGAAGAACAAAAGCCAATTTGTTTGGATGATCCTATAAATACCATAGGTGATGATTTCTCTTTTTTCTTAAATGATGACTTAACTACTGGATATTTGTCATCTCGAAGAACACGCGGTGAAGGCGGCGATGATTTGTATTATTTTGAGAAGTTTTGAATTTAGTTGTTGGTAGGCTTGTTCGTTGAGGTTGATTATAATTTTGATAAGTTTATTTGCTGATTCGTTTAGAGGCTTAGTAGTTTCACTAATCACTAATCACTAATCACTAATCACTAATCACTAATCACTAATCACTAATCACTAATCACTAATCACTAATCACTAATCACTAATCACTAATCGCTAATCACTAATCACCTTTTTTACAGATTTAAGTTCCAGTAAATTAGTCGCATTAATGCCCAAGCCATTGACTTCTTTTCTAGTAAACCGAACAACTTCATCATAGAACATTGGAACAATAGGAGCAGAAGACATGACTAAAGAATCCATTTTGGTGTATAGCTGTTCTCGCTTAGAAATATCGGTTTCTAGATAAGCCGCTTCATACATTTTATCGAATGTTTCGTTTTTAAAATGTGTATAATTTGGACCATTTGGAGCAAAATTCTTGCTGTAAAATAACGATAGATAGTTCTCAGCATCAGGATAGTCGGCAACCCAACTGGCTCGAAAGAAGTCGAGTTGACCGTTAGCTTTGGCATCTTTTAAACTTGATGCAGGTATCACATCGACATTGACGTTGATTCCAATTTTTTGAATCTCACGTTGAATAAATTCACAAAAACTTAAGTAGTTACTGGTTGTTGTTAAAGTGACTTCAGGATTTTGAATACCTGTTTCAGATTTGAACTGAGCGACAAGTTGTTTCGCTTTTTCAGGCTGATAGCTAAAACCGATAGAATTATCGAAGCCTGGTAAGCCTTTCGGAATAAATCCACCCGATGCTGGAATCCCAATACCATTGCGTAAATAGGTCATCATTTTTGCACGATCGAAGCCTAAGTTTATGGCTTTTCTTAGTTGTAAAGCTTGCAGTTCTTCAATTTCAGTTTCCATAAAAAATGCTAGGTATTCAGTATTGAGATATGGACCACGAATCATATTGACATCATTAGCATAAAGTTCTCGTAACTTGCCATCAGTAGTTAAAATTTCATCTTTATAAGAGGCATCCAAACCGGAAACAAAATCAATATTACCTTGTGCAAACTGTAGAAATTCACTTTGTTTATCTGGAAGAAATGTTATAGCTACGGCTTCGAGATACGGAAGTTGTGTCCCATTATCATCTTTTTCAAAATAGAGATTATTTAGTCTGAAAACGAGCTTGATATTTTCTTCCCAACGCTTAAATTTAAAGGGTCCAGTCCCGATGGGATTCGATCTAAAATCATTGCCATAATACTCTACGATTTCTCTAGGAACTACTGAACAATACTTCATGGTTAAAAGCCCTAAAAATGCGGGGAAAGGCTGTTTTAACGTAATCTGAAATGTACTATCGTTTATGGCGGAAAAGCTTTCGACCTTTTTCAGTACCCAACTTCCCGGAGATGCAACGGACTCGTCATTTAAGCGATTAAAACTATACTCAAAATCGAACGCCTTTACGGTTCTGGTAGAATCGTTTCCGAAAAGTTTATGTTTATGAAAAAATACGTCCTTTCTTAGATTAAAGGTGTAGATTTTTGCACTGTCAGTTATTGTCCAGTTTTTAGCTATGCATGGTTTTACATTCAGTTGGTCATCCATTTGCACCAAACCGTTAAATAATTGGTGTGTAGCCCAAATATCAGCTAGATCCTTAGAAAATGCAGGATCTAGGGAACCAATATTTTTATGTTCATTATATCTAAAAACGAGATGATCTTTATCAGTACTTCTGTTAGAAACACAAGAACTTACTACTATTAATAGTATAATGGAATATAATAGGGGTTTTATGTGTTTTAGCATGTAACTAATATGTTGTAAATTTGCAGCCACAAAATTAAAAAGGCACTGTTTGGCTTTTAGTAAAGGCTAAAGGTAAATTTAAAAAGATACTGAAGCAAGTTCAGGATAGCAAAAAATGGAAACAAAAAAAGTCGCATTTTACACCTTAGGATGTAAGCTTAACTTCTCCGAAACTTCTACAATTGCAAGAGGTTTTAAAGACGAGGGTTTTGAACGTATAGACTTTAGTGAAAAGGCAGATATCTATGTGATAAATACGTGCTCTGTTACAGAAAATGCAGATAAGCGATTTAAAACCATTGTTAAGCAGACCCAAAAAGTGAATCCAGATGCCTTTGTAGCTGCTATTGGCTGTTATGCGCAATTAAAACCAGAAGAGCTGGCTGATGTAGATGGAGTAGACCTAGTTTTGGGTGCAACTGAAAAGTTTAAAATTACAGATTACCTGAATGACCTCACCAAGAACGACTTTGGCGAAATCCATTCGTGCGAGATTGAAGAGGCAGATTTCTATGTTGGAAGTTATTCTATTGGTGACAGAACCAGAGCTTTCCTAAAAGTACAAGATGGTTGCGACTATAAATGTACCTATTGTACGATTCCGCTAGCTAGAGGAATCTCTCGAAGTGACACTATGGATAATGTGCTTAAGAATGCTAAAGAGATATCGGCACAAGGTATTAAAGAGATCGTGTTAACAGGTGTCAATATTGGAGATTATGGCAAAGGAGAATTTGGCAATAAAAAACATGAGCATACTTTTTTAGATTTAGTTACAGAACTTGATAAAGTAGAAGGTATAGAGCGTCTTAGAATTTCTTCAATAGAACCTAATTTATTAAAGAATGAAACCATTGAGCTAGTTTCAAAATCCAGAGCTTTTGTGCCACATTTTCACGTGCCATTACAAAGTGGGAGTAATGATATTCTTAAGAAAATGAAACGTCGTTACATGAGGGAGTTGTATGTAGACCGTGTTTCAAAAATAAAAGAAGTTATGCCACATGCATGTATTGGTGTTGATGTTATTGTTGGTTTTCCTGGTGAGACTGAAGAACATTTTTTAGAAACGTATAATTTTTTAAATGAATTAGACATTTCTTATCTACATGTATTTACATACTCTGAGCGCGATAATACTGAAGCGGCCGAAATGGATGGTGCAGTGCCTAAGAATATTAGAGCAAAACGTAGTAAGATGTTACGAGGACTTTCTGTGAAGAAACGCCGGGCTTTTTACGAACAACAAATAGGGACAGAATGTACCGTTTTATTTGAGGGCGAAAACAAGGAAGGTTATATTCACGGATTCACTGAAAACTACGTCAAGATAAGAACACCGTGGAATCCAGAATTGGTGAACACATTACACAAGGTTAAGCTTGTAAAAATTGATGAAGATGGTTTGGTAAGATTAGAGTTTACCGAAGCTATAGTGGCATAAATAAAAAAAACCCGAAACTTTAATAGTTTCGGGTTTTTTTATATAATTCTGTTTCAATTTAGATTCGAATTCCAACTGGTAGCATACGTTTGTATTTCCTGTTGCTTCTTACGAATTTCGCAATTTCAGGACTAGTTGGAACCACGCTAATGTTACGTTCCTTAATATTATCAAATACCATAGCTAAAAACTCTTTTTCAAACCCGTCACTATTTATAGCATCTGGTATTACCATTTTAGTTAAGAATATTTTACGCTCTTGTAAGGAATACTCAATAACAGCCATCTCATTTTCAACCTTTAATTCGTATTGGCGCAGAAAGTCATTATCAATCAGTTCAGCAGTGTCAGTCATAATTTTCTTTGTTTTTAAGTTAGCGGTTGGCAAGTAGATACTATATTTTATATAGTTTTGCAGTGCAAAGGTACAAAAAATCGACGAGACTTTAAGGGCTTGGTTGTTAAAACCTTAAAATTTAGGGCTTTATGTTTAAACATTTTGTTCTAGAAAGAACTATAAATTGACAAAATTGAATAACTCAAATCTTACACATGTGTATTTGATGCCAGGAATGGCAGCAAACCCATCTATATTTGAATATATAAGGTTACCAGAGGAGCGTTATGAAATTCATTGGTTGGAATGGCAAATGCCCGAAAAGAATGAAACTATTGAAGTATACGCCAAGCGCATGTGCCAATTTATAGAGTTTGATAATGCCGTTTTATTAGGGGTTTCTTTTGGTGGTATGCTGGTCCAAGAAATGAGTAAATATTTAAAGTTGAAAAAACTCTTTGTGGTATCCAGCGTCAAATCCCATCACGAATTACCCAAGCGCTTGAAACTTCTTAAGATCACTAAAGCTTACAAAATATTGCCTACACAATTGGTTGGTAATATTGATCTTCTCGCTAAATATGCTTTTGGAGAAACGATTAAAAAGCGTGTAGACCTCTATAAAAAGTATCTTTCTGTTAGTGATAAAGTATATTTGGATTGGGCAATTAAGCAGGTAGTTTGCTGGTCTCAAGAGGAGCCAAACCCCAAAGCTATTTATATACATGGTGATAAAGACATCGTTTTCCCACATTCTTGTGGCGGAAATTGCATTGTGATAAAGGGGGGATCCCACATAATGATTATCAATAAATACAAGTGGTTTAATGAAAATTTGCCCAAACTTATTGAAGACTAAATTTGTAGAATTCAATAGTTTTTTTACATTGTAACAAATTATTATGCCATGCAAATCTTAAAAAATGTTTTAGCCGCTGTCGGATTGGTCTGTATTTCAGGTCTATTTATCTTCTCAATGCAGAAAGCACCATCCGATGAAACTATAGGAAAAGAAACACCTATCATCAACGATTATAACGTCTATGCGTTAGAAATGCCAGAGAATCTCAACTTCGCTGGTGAAGCAGTACCTATTGAGAATCCAGACATCTACGAGCGCATGGATAGAGAACTTTTAGTAAACACGTACTGGCAATCCAATGGATTGCTAATGTTTAAGCGTGCGCAAAAGTATTTTCCAATTATCGAGCCTATCTTAGAAAAGAATGGAGTTCCAGATGACTTTAAGTATTTGGCTGTCATAGAAAGTGGATTGACAAATGCTGTATCTCCTGCAGGAGCTAGAGGATTCTGGCAGATTATGAAAGCTACAGGAAGAGAAAATGGACTTGAAGTTAATGATAATGTAGACGAACGCTACAATCTAGAATTGGCAACAGAAGTAGCTTGTAAATACTTGAAAAAGGCTAAAGAACGATTAGGGTCTTGGACTTTGGCTGCTGCTGCCTATAATGCAGGTAATGCAGGAATTTCCAGACGTCTAAAGGAACAGAAAGTTAATGATTATTATGATTTGTTATTGGGAGAAGAAACGGGTCGTTATATGTTTAGAATTGTGGCTTTAAAGGAAATCTTAAATAATCCTTCAAAATATGGCTTCAATTTTAACCAAAGTGATTTGTACTCTTTCGTTCCAACTTATAAAGTTGAGGTGGATTCAGCTGTGACCAATTTTGCTGGATTTGCGAAGCGATTTGGTATTAATTATAAAATATTGAAACTGCATAATCCTTGGTTAAGAGAGCGACATTTAAATAATAAATCAAAGAAATCATACATTATAGAAATTCCTAAGGAAGGCTACTACAAAACCAATCCTTAGGTTTTGGATTTTATTAGGAATTACATATGGGAAATATTGATTGGGCTAAACTATGTTTTAGCCCTTTCTGCTGTTATCACAATTCTTCTTAAAAAGCTTAACCCTACAAAGACTCTAAGTTATATTATTGGCTTATTAGTATTTCCATTTGTGGGACTCATAGTTTATTATCTTTTTGGTCAGGAATATCGGAAGTCTAAGATTTTTAGCAGAAAGAATGTACTCAATCAATCCGTAGTAAAAAAGATACAAGAGCAACTGGAGTTAGATTCACCTGAAATAGATAAGGTTGATAATCTATTAGACGAAAAGTCGAAACTCATTCCACTATTATATAATAGTTTAAAGTCCAAATTAACAATAAATAATGAAGTCAAACTTATAAAAGATGGTGATTTTAAATTTGAATTACTTCTTGAGGATATAAAGAACGCCAAACATCATATTCATATGGAGTATTTCATTATTAAGGATGATAAAATTGGCACTAAACTATTGAAGCTTTTGTGTGATAGGGCTCAGGATGGTGTGGAAGTTAGAATTATTATTGATGATGTTGGAAGTTCCATCTCTTCTAGAATGAAACGACAGCTCAAGGATGCTGGTGTAGAGATGTTTTCTTTCATGCCGGTATTGTTCTCAAAATTCACAGGTAAGATGAATTATCGGGACCATCGCAAAATAATAGTTATTGATGGAACAATAGGTTATGTAGGAGGTATTAATATATCAGATAGTTATGTCAATGCCAATAATGATCGTTATTGGAGGGATACACATATTAGGATATTAGGAGAAGGGGTTAAGCCATTACAAATCTTATTCTTTACAAGTTGGGATTTCGCTAGTGAGGAAGAATTAAATATTTCAGGAGTATATTTTCCTGAACACGGTTGTAAGGCAAAAACACCTTTACAAATCGCAGCTAGTGGTCCTGATACGGATTGGTCTAACATTATGGAGGCGATTTTTGTAGCGATAACCAATGCAGAAACTTCTATTTATATTACTACACCATATTTTATTCCCAACGATGAGATCATAACTGCATTGCAAGTTGCGGCGAGGAGTAATTTGGATGTCAAGGTAATTGTACCCAAGGACTCAGATTCTTGGGTAGCAGAATATGCAACTAATTCCTATCTAGAACAATTACTTGAAGCAGGAGTTGAGGTCTATCAATATACTAAAGGTTTTGTACATGCAAAAACTATGGTCGTTGATAATGTTTTTGGTACAGTGGGAACGGCTAATCTTGACTACAGGAGCTTTAATATTAATTTTGAAGTCAACGCTCTTGTATATGATAGGAATTTTAGTAAAGAACTCACAGCATTGTTTAATAAAGACTTAGAAGATTCCAAAAAAATAGAGTATGAAAAATGGAAAAATCGAGCCAAGACCACTAAGTTTATTGAGGCCATAGCTAGGTTAGCGGCTCCTCTACTTTAAATTAGCGTCTACTTCTGCGGTTCTGTCTTGCAGAAGTTGGTTGGCCATAATGTTGCTTAGGTATCGAAGCCTTTTTCATTTGTTGCTTCATCATTTTAATTTGGTCGGCCAGCATATCACGCTTATCTAACTTTTCAGCCTCAGATAATAACTTTTGGGCTTCCTGCTTACGTCGCTTGGAAAAAGCGATACCTGCTAAATTCAATTTCGCCATGGCCAAATCATGATCCATGGACAAACCAAGGGTGATGGCTTTCTTAAAATATTTTTCGGCCTCATTCATATTTGTTTGCGATACCATGATGCCGTTCAGGTAATTAAGATAACCTTGTTGCTTTTTTACAAGTGCGCCCTCCGGGTTTTTAATTTTATCGAGCCACCTTTTTGCTCCATCGAAGTCTTGTTTACGTAATTTTAAAAACGCCAATAGAATCAATTCATTCTTAAAATAAAGGAAAATAAAAATTAAAGAGAGTAGGATTAGCATAATGCCATTGCCAATTTGCCCATCTACAAACATGTAGACAGCGTAGCCAATAATTAGGGTAGATATAACTAGTTTTATATTTTTATTGAACATTGTTCTTTTTATTTTTTGAAGTGAGCAAAGGTAATAAAAACTAATAGAAATATTTTTATTTAGGTTCTTGCTAAAGTAAAAACTTGTTGTATATTTGCACGCAGTTTTGAGAATACTCAATTAGAAAAGTATAAAAGATTTTAAAAATATAGGACAATGCCAAAAAGAACGTTTCAACCGTCAAAAAGAAAGAGAAGAAACAAACACGGTTTCAGGGAAAGAATGGCTTCTGTTAACGGAAGAAAAGTTTTAGCACGTAGAAGAGCTAAAGGAAGAAAGAAATTGTCTGTGTCTTCAGAATTAAGACATAAAAAATAATGATTAACAATTGTTAATATTTTAAAGGTGTTACTTAGGTGTAGCACCTTTTTTTATATCCTATTGATAACTATTTTTGCAAACCAAAAGATAATCCCATGCCAAAAAACAAAAACATTAAGTCCATTTTACTTATCGGTTCAGGTCCAATTATTATAGGTCAAGCCTGTGAATTTGATTATTCTGGTTCACAAGCGTTAAGATCATTAAGAGAAGATGGAATAGAGACCATTCTTATCAATTCCAATCCAGCTACGATAATGACGGATCCAACAATGGCGGATCACGTTTACCTATTGCCGCTAACAACAAAGTCGATAGTTAAAATTTTAAAAGAACACCCTCAAATTGATGCTGTATTACCAACCATGGGTGGACAGACAGCATTAAACCTTTGTATAGAAGCTGATGAAAAAGGAATTTGGGACGATTTCAATGTAGAAATTATTGGTGTAGATATTGATGCAATTAATATTACAGAAGATAGAGAGCAGTTTAGGGATTTAATGACTAAAATCGGTGTTGGCATGGCACCACAAGAAACGGCTACATCTTTTTTAAGAGGAAAAGAGATTGCTCAAGAATTCGGATTTCCTTTATGCATCAGAGCCTCTTTTACTTTAGGAGGCGCAGGAGCTTCCATCGTATATGATGAAAAGGAGTTTGATGAATCCTTAACTAGAGGATTAGAGATTTCTCCTATTCATGAGGTAATGATTGATAAAGCATTATTGGGTTGGAAGGAATATGAGCTTGAGTTGTTACGCGATAAAAATGACAATGTTGTAATTATTTGTACAATAGAGAACATGGATCCAATGGGTATTCACACCGGTGATTCCATTACTGTTGCACCAGCAATGACCTTATCCGACAAGACCTTTCAAAAAATGCGTGATATGGCAATTCATATGATGCGTAGTATTGGTGATTTTGCAGGAGGTTGTAATGTACAGTTTGCAGTAAGTCCAGACGAAGAAGAAGATATAATAGCCATTGAGATTAATCCTCGAGTATCGCGCTCGTCGGCTTTAGCAAGTAAGGCAACAGGTTATCCAATTGCTAAAATTGCGGCCAAATTGGCTTTAGGCTATACGCTTGATGAATTAAATAACCAGATTACGAAATCAACCTCTGCTTTATTCGAACCTACATTAGACTATGTTATTGTGAAGATTCCACGTTGGAATTTTGACAAGTTCGAAGGTTCTGACAGAACCTTAGGTCTTCAAATGAAAGCGGTAGGTGAAGTTATGGCTATTGGACGCTCATTCCAAGAGGCCTTGCACAAGGCAACCCAATCCCTTGAGATTAAGAGAAATGGTCTAGGTGCAGACGGCAAGGGTTATAAAGACTATGACACCATAATCAATAAGCTTAAATATGCGAGTTGGGATCGTGTTTTTGCCATATATGACGCTATAGAAATAGGAATTCCTTTGAGCCGAATCTTCGAAATTACCAAAATAGACATGTGGTTTTTGAAACAATACGAAGAGTTATTTCAATTACATAAAGAAATTTCTACTTATAAAATTGACACAATAGAAAGGGAATTAATGCTTGAGGCGAAGCAAAAAGGTTATGGTGATAGACAGATCGCACATATGCTTGGCTGTTTGGAAAGTCAAGTGTATAATAAAAGACGAGAGCTAAATATAAACCGCGTTTATAAGTTAGTAGATACCTGTGCGGCTGAATTTAAAGCACAGACTCCATACTACTATTCAACTTTCGAAAGTGAAGTAGAAACTGCAGATGGAAACGTCTTTGTGGATAATGAAAGTGTTGTTACTGATAAAAAGAAAGTTATCGTATTAGGTTCTGGCCCAAACCGCATTGGTCAAGGTATCGAGTTTGATTATTGTTGTGTTCACGGTGTTTTGGCGGCGTCAGAATGTGGTTATGAGACGATTATGATCAACTGTAACCCAGAGACAGTTTCTACAGATTTTGATATTGCAGATAAGCTCTATTTCGAACCTGTATTTTGGGAGCATATTTATGATATTATTGAGCATGAAAAACCAGAAGGTGTGATTGTTCAACTTGGTGGGCAAACCGCATTAAAGCTCTCAGAAAAGTTAGAACGTCATGGTGTTAAAATTATGGGCACGAGCTTTAAGTCTTTAGATTTAGCTGAAGATAGAGGAAGTTTCTCTACCTTATTGAAAGAAAATAATATTCCTTATCCTGAGTTTGATACTGCAGAGACTGCAGATGAAGCCCTTGCTATTGCAGATCACTTAGACTTCCCAATCTTAGTAAGACCATCTTATGTACTTGGAGGTCAAGGTATGAAAATTGTGATTAATAGACAGGAACTCGAGGAGCATGTTATAGACTTGCTAAAATCGATTCCAGGAAATAAATTATTGTTGGACCATTACTTAGATGGTGCTATTGAAGCAGAAGCAGATGCTATCTGTGATGCAGATGGAAATGTATACATCATTGGTATTATGGAGCATATTGAGCCTTGCGGAATACACTCAGGCGATAGTAATGCGACTTTACCAGCTTTCAATCTTGGTGATTTGGTAATGCAACAGATAATTGACCATACGCATACTATCGCTAGAGCATTAAATACCGTTGGTTTAATTAATATTCAATTTGCTATAAAAGACGATACAGTTTATATCATTGAGGCAAATCCTAGAGCATCTCGTACTGTACCTTTTATCGCAAAAGCCTACAAGGAACCTTATGTTAACTATGCTACAAAAGTGATGTTAGGAAAGAATAAGGTAACGGATTTCGATTTTAACCCTCAATTGGAAGGTTATGCCATTAAGCAACCTGTATTCTCATTCAATAAATTTCCGAATGTAAATAAGAAACTTGGACCAGAAATGAAGAGTACTGGAGAAAGTATTTTGTTCATTGAAAGCCTAAAGGATGATGAGTTTTACGATTTGTATTCAAGACGAAAAATGTATTTGAGTAAGTAGTTTGTGGCACAGTTTTCGATGAAGTGTTAAGTGAATTGATTAATAATTAGTAACTTAGTATTCTAAAGCCCTTATCTATGAGATTAAAATTACTCTTTTTAATGACTATGGTGGCATCCTTATCTTTTGCTGTAACTCTTACTGAGGATTTCGGTTTTAGTTTTAGCAAGGAAGACGTTTTGCTGACCCAAGATAAAGATTTTACCATTTCTCCCAATCCAGGTAAAGATAAGCTGAATATAAAGTTGCCTTCATCAATTGCTGATACGAATATTGAAGTTTTTGATGTATTAGGTAAACGTGTTTATAAAGGCGTTATAACACAGTTGGAATCTTCAATAAATGTATCTAATTGGAAAAGTGGCGTGTATTTGGTCAAGGTTTCTGATGGTAAAAGTACGCAGACCAAACGCTTTATTAAGCAATAAGTTAGGATATATAATTAATAGTTTTCTGGTAATTCTACCTTAACACGATAGCCTTCAAGTTCCTTTAAGTAGTTTTGTAATGAAAAGCTAGTGCTGTTGAATTCTGATTGACGTTGTCGTTTTGTTTTAATTCTTTTCAAGGCTTTAAGAAAGCGTTTCACTTCGGTTTTATCATTTAGTATCAGTCCAGGTACTTCTGTTGCTCTTCCGTTGTCATTTTTGGCTACCATGGTAAAGTATGATGAATTGCAATGTTTTTTATCACCGTTTTGAATATTCTCGGATTCTACCCTAATGCCAACAACCATTGAGGACTTACCAACATAATTTACAGAAGCTTTCATGGTAACAAGTTCGCCCACTTCAATAGGGCTAATAAAATCCACGGTATCTACTGATGCAGTAACACAGTAACTTCCAGAGTGTTTAGAAGCACAGGCAAAAGCAATTTGATCCATTAAATTAAGAATATAACCGCCATGAATTTTACCACCAAAATTAGCATTGGATGGCAACATCAGTTGTGAGATTTGAATCCTCGAAGCGTCAATGGTCTTATACATAATTATTAAGTTTTAAATAAATCAAGCTTACTACAATAGCAATTCCGAAGCTAATAAGCGTCCCTATTAATATGTATTCTGTAAGTTTTCTTTCTTTTGTTGAGGTTAAATCACCGAATCTAAAAACTGATTTGGCAGTGATTAAAAACCCAACAGCTTCCCAGTGACCAACGACTATAAAAATAAATACTAAAAGGCGCTCTAAGATACCAATATATTTTCCAGCGTCCTTAAGGGATTCATTATTCTTGGTGAGCTTGGAAATATCCCATTTGGAGAATATAATCTTCATTATTATCGATGTAGGCGACGTTAAGAAACTTGCACAAATAATGAGAAAGAGAAATTGTGCACTTAAAGTTAAAGTAAATTCATAGTCACCTATGTAAAATAGCACACTCAAGGCAAGAATTGTTATAAGATGTAATATTTGATCAATAAAAAAGAATAACCGTTTTGTTTTTTTCTTTTGAAGCATAAGTTTTAAAGCATCTATTATAAAATGTACAGCACCAATAGATAGTATTAAAGGTGTGTAGGATAAATCCCATAAGATGACAAACAGTAATACAATATGAATGGCGATATGTGCGTACAACCAAACAGATTTGAGCTTCTTTTTTTCTTTATCCTTGACCCATTTTTGAGGTTGTAAAAAGAAATCACCTATGAGATGAGCGAGAATAAGTTTTAATATTAATACAATCATGATATTAATTTTTCCAATTTTAATCTAAACATTAAGTCAAGTTCAAAAAGTTTATCAAGATGTGCTCTTTTGGCCCTTTTGCTAACAGCATCTTGACTTATATTAATGAGTTTTGCTAACTCTTCTTGTGTGCTTTTTGGGTATTCATAAGATAGCTTGGCGACTTCTGCAGAATTTGGTGTCCAGTTATCCATAGCTATTGACGCTAGCTTAAAGTAAAGATTCATTTCTTTGTCGAAATCAGAATACTTTGATTTAATCATTAAGTTGGCTTTCTCTTTTTTTAAGTTTTCTAGTGTATTTCCTGAAAATTGAAAAGCTTCTCCATTTGATTCTGCAATTGTTTTACCCTCGAAGGTTTTATTACCCACACCAATAGCTATGCGAACGTCTAGATTCTTTATTACTTTAATACATGCTTTGAGATATAAGCTTATGATAAAGCTTTCTTGGATATTTCTAACTTCAATTTGAAAACTATCTCCACGATATATTTCCCAATATTTTCTATCAACGCCAGTTTTAATCAAGGATTCTTTTAAAGGAACTAACCATACTTCTGGACTTTTGAATTGTCCTGAATTAATAATATCTCCAGTTATAACACTTGTCATAATACATGAATTTAATTCAAATATATGCCTTAAAAATGGAATAAACTAATATATGCCTTAAAAATGGAATATTTTATATTATGCCTTATCTATAGAATACCTTAATTATCGTCTTCAGACGCGCGCTTTATGATACTCTCTGGTAGTGACTTTTTAGCTTTGGCACCCATTTTTTTGATACTCTCAACTCTACTGATGAGATTACCTTTACCTTCGACCAACTTATTCATAGCTGCAGAATAATCATTTTTGGCGGCATCTATCTTTTTTCCAACACCTGTTAAATCAGAGACTAAGCCTTCAAATTTGTCATAAAGTGCACCAGCTTGTCTGGCAATCTCAATGGCGTTTTGTTGCTGTTTTTCGTTATTCCACATACTATCAATAGTCCGAAGCGTAGCCAAAAGGGTAGAAGGTGTCACGATCACAATATTTTGCTCAAACGCTTTATTGTATAGCGTATTATCTTCGTTTATGGCAACTGCAAAGGCAGGTTCTATAGGAATAAACATTAATACAAAATCAGGAGATTCGATATCATATAAATCTTGATAGTTTTTTGCTGAAAGCTGATCGACATGTTTTTTGATAGAGTTAACATGAGCTTTTAAATGAATAATGCGTTCTTCTTCATCTGCATTGACCAAACGTTCGTAATCGGTTAACGAAACTTTGGAATCAATAATCATTTTCTTTGAATCTGGAAGGTGAAGAACTACATCTGGCATAACGCGAGAGCCATCTTCTAACTGAAAACTTTGCTGAACAAAATATTCCCTATCTTTCTCTAGGCCTGATTTTTCTAAAACACGCTCTAAAACCAATTCGCCCCAATTCCCTTGGGTTTTACTATCGCCTTTAAGAGCTTTGGTTAGGTTGGTAGCTTCCTTGGCCATTTGTTGATTAAGATCTTTAAGCCCAAGTAATTGCTCTTTTAATGCAGAATGCATGCTAATGCTTTCTTTCTGAGTATCCTCAACTTTCTTTTCGAAAGTTTTTATCTTTTCTTCAAGTGGGTTCAGAATGCTTTTGATGTTCTCTTTATTCTGAAGTGTGAATTTTTCTGACTTCTCATCCAAGATTTTTGAAGCCATCAACTCAAAATCTTTTCTAAGTTGTTCCTGTTGTTTGGCTAGTTCCTCATCTCTTTTTAAGTTCTGTTCCTGTAGATTTTCATACTCCGTATTTTTTCTAGATAATTCAGAATTTAAAAACTCTTTTTCCCGACGAATCTCTTCACGCTCTGATTCAATTTTGGAAATATTTTGTTTTAAGTCATCTATGGTTAAGCCCAATTGGTTTTGACGTTCTTCCAAAGTACTTTGTTCACTTTTACTTTTCAACTTTGTAAAAAGCATACCTAGATAGGCACCAATAACAGCAGAAACAACAATAGCAATTAACAGAATAAGAGTTTCGTTCATAAATCAAAAGAGAAATTTACCAAAGATAATTGATTTGTCATTCAGAGCGAAGCGAAGAATCTATATTTATTAAGAGAAGCTACGGTCATTAGAATTTTTCTAAATTTCAACTAATTAGTGCTTTATTTCGTCACTCTAAAACTTCCAGAATTATTATCGAACGAAATCAAATCTTTTGGAAATAGCGACTCAAAAATACCTTTTGAAATTAAATGGCGAGGTTGGTCGCAAACTACGTCATTGTTCTGCATTACAATCATGGTATCGCATAACTGAATTGCCAAATCAATTTCGTGAGAAGAAAACAAAATAGTTTTACCGGTATCTTTGGTTAACTTTTGCAATAATTTTAAGATATAGGCTTTATGATACATGTCAAGATGTGTTGTAGGCTCATCCAACACAATAATATCGGTATCTTGAGCTAAGGCTCGAGCAATCATTACCTTTTGAAGTTGCCCGTCACTCAATTCAAAACACTTTTTATCTTTTAAACCTATAATATTGACGAGCTCCAGAGCATTGTTAATTATGGACACATCGTTTTCTGTAAGATTTCCTATCCAATTGGTGTAAGGATGTCTGCCCAAAGCAACAAGTTCATAAACCGACAGATTTTTTGAGGAGAGAGGTTCTGTTAAAACAATACTCAATTGTTTTGCTAGATCTAGAGTTCCTGTTGACTTTAAATCGTTACCATTTAAGGTGATTGCGCCTGATAATGCTGGTTGCACTTTTATCAGTGTTCTTAAAAGCGTGGATTTTCCAATACCATTGGCACCAACCAAACCAATTAGTTGCCCTTTGTGTAGTTCAAAATTAATATTTGATGCAATAATGGATTCAACCTTTTTGGTCTTATAACCGATGGAAAGTTGATTGGCTTTTAGAATGATATTTGTGGTTTGTTCTCCCATTAGAACATCATTTGTCTTTGCCTTACCAATAACCAAATCACAACTGGTGCTCCTACTAAGGCTGTAATTGCATTAATGGGTAATGTGTAATCACTTCCTGGAATTTGAGCAATACTATCACATATAAGCATCACAATGGCACCAAATAAAAAGACCGCTGGCATTAATATTTTATGGTTTGAGGTCTTGAAAATTTGTCGTGTTAAATGTGGGATGGCCAGTCCTATAAAAGCAATTGGACCAGCAAACGCAGTAATTGTTCCTGCGATTAAACTTGTTGCCAAGATTATGATCAATCGGCTTTGTTTTAAATTAAGGCCTAAGCTTTTGGCATAATTATCACCAAGTAAAAGACTGTTTAAACCTTTTATAGACGCTATGCTTAGCACTATTCCCACTAAGTAGATACCAAAGAAAATTAATAATTCGTCCCATGATAAATTACCTAAACTCCCAAATCCCCAAAAAATATACTGCTGTAGCTGTTCGGCAGAACTGAAGTAGGAGAGTACACTGACCACAGCTGCTGTGATGCTGCCAAACATTAAACCAATAATAAGAATGGCCATGGTGTCTCTTACTTTATTAGAAACTGCTAAAACAGCTAATAACACTAAAAAACTACCAAGACTCGCAGCAATAATTATGCTCCATTTTGACACGAGTGCCGTAGCAAAGAAACCACCAAATAATCCCGAACCTAAAATAACTATAGCAACACCCAAACTAGCGCCAGAACTAATACCCAAAACGAAAGGACCTGCCAGCGGATTTCTAAAAAGTGTTTGCATTAATAATCCTGAAATCCCCAAACCAGAGCCTACTAAAATTGCCGTTAGTGCTTTTGGTAATCGCACTCGATTAATAATGACTTCCCAGGTCGAATTTTCGATAGCTCCAAATAAGCTTTCGAAAACACTTTTAATAGGAATATTTACTGAACCTAAACTGATGTTTACAAAAAAGCATATTATTACTACTGCTATGAGTAGTAAAAACTGAGGTCTATATGTTTTTTGCTTATTCAATTAATTGAGTCTTTTAAAGAAATATGGCGTGTAGTCCAGTAACAACTGAGGGTGACAAATCTTGATGATGTCTTTTAAAACTAAATCTGGTCTCGCAGTGCCAAGTTCATAATATAGCACACCTCCAGTTTCGCCTGTAGTATCTGAAAATGTATAAATTGCTTGATTCTTAAACGCCTTGAAGTTAGTATAAAGCTCACTGGCTTCTTCCAATTGTTTAAAACTGGTATAGTATGAAGGGTTTAACCATAAATCTGCATTCTTGCCCTTATCAAAAACGGTTTCAAAACTTAAAGCTAGACTGCCATTTCCAGTGGTGTCGCTCCATAAGTAGTTCACATTGGCATCTTTTAGAAATTGTGCTTCGGGACTAGAACCATTTGGTAAGTACCATACATCTTTGTGCATGGCACCACTTAGAATCGTAGGTTGAGATTTCGCCTGCTTTGCAATCGCTTTAGCGGCAAGATAATCTACTTCAATTTGGTTAAAAATGGAGTCAGCTTCTTTTTCCTTATTGAACAACACTCCAAAAAACTTGATCCATTCGGCTTTTGCTAGTGCGGAAGATTCCACCCAATCGCCATTATAGATAACAGGAATTCCAGCGTTTTTTAAAGTTTCAAAAGTCTTATTAACGCCATCTACACCAAAACCAATCAATACATCTGGATTGAGCTCTAATAATACTTCTGTGTTAATACCTTCATTTTTGCCTAACTCCCTAACTTCACCGTCAGTAATGCGCTTTCTAGTTTTCTTTGAAGAAATATAATCTGTACCAGGAAAACCAACTAAGCTTTGTTCGACACCTAGGAGTTCTAGTCCAGGAATATGTGTTGTGGAAGTAACAACTATTTTGCGTATATCATTGGTTATGATGCCATCATAGTAGTCTTTTGGAAAAGTCATTTTAGATAATACCTCGCTAGAAGCTATTAGATATTTATAGCTTTTACTCGCTTTTGGCCAAGGTTTTAAAATACTAAGCACTTTGAAATTACCATTGTCATCTACTGAAAAACCTTCGGCATATTTTAATGCTAGTGTAATATTTTTAGTTTGAAAAGGAATTTCCTCTTTTGGCTCATTTTTACAGGAAACAAACGCAACTAAAAACAAAAATAAAAATGATAATTTCATTGTGAAAAGTAGATATTAAATTCAAAAGTAAGATTATTTGAAGTTTTAAGTAAACACTTAAACAAAATGTTTAATTTCGCATCGAAATTAGGTTCTAATCGTTAACCGATTGGATTAAAAGGGAATCTGGTGAGAAACCAGAACTGTTCCCGCAACTGTAAGCTATAAAGCTTGTTATAAACTTCAATGTCACTGGAATTATTTTCTGGGAAGACTAATAACAAGACGCAAGTCAGGAGACCTGCCAATTTCAACATAGAAGTCAAACTTTCGGGATAAAAGTTTACGTATAGTTCGCTGTATGTTCTCGAGCAATTAAATTTTAAAATGAACAAGACAAAACTGTTTTGTAACATACTTGGTATGGGTATGTTATCTATTGGATTCGCACAAACAAAGCAAGATTCAGTAAAAGTTGAAAAATTGGATGAAGTCGTTATTACGGATTCTAGATTTAACCTTAAACGTGAAAATTCTGGTAAAGTAATTACTAAAATCACGGCTCAAGACCTAGAAAAGCTACAAGGTCAATCTGTCGCAGAAATTATTGGAAGAACTGCTGGAGTGGAAGTAAATGGTGTGCGCAGTAATGCTGGCCAGAACCTAAGTTATTTTGTCCGTGGAGGACGAAACCGACAAGTATTAATTATGATTGATGGTGTTCAGGTTACCGATCCTTCGCAAATAGCCAATGACTACGATTTGCGTTTACTAAATGCAGATCAAGTTGAATCCATTGAAATTCTTAAGGGAGCGTCGAGTACACTATATGGTACAGGAGCGGCAACGGCTGTGATTAACATTAAACTAAAAGATGCCTCTAAAAAGGCATTTAATTTAAATTTACGAAGTACACTTGGTACTAACCAATCTTCAGATGATAATAATTATGCTATTGAGGATTTTAGAAATAGTGTTTCTGTAAACGGAACAGTTGGTAAATTTAATTACTTGGCGAGTTTTGGTCAGCAATTTACAGATGGATTATCAGCTATAGAGAGCGGTATAGAATCAGATGCCTTTAGTAGCAACAATGGAAATTTAAAATTAGGTTATAGGTTTAGTAATAATTTTAAGCTTAATGCCTATGGGAGTTTTGATAACTATAATGCTGATTTTGATGATAGTTTTGGAATGGTGGATTCTGATAATGAATCAATTTCTAGGCAATATAGAATTGGATTGTCTCCAGAATTTAAATATAATAATGGAAGCATTATTTTAAATGCCGCTTATAATGATGTTGAACGCGAAATCGAATCTAGTTTCCCATCAATGTTTAATGCTCAAAGCATCATTGTAGACGCTTTTAATCGTTATAACTTTAGTGATAAGTTTTATACCGTTTTGGGCATTAATTATCAAGATAACCAAATGGAAAGTTTCTCAATTCCTTTTGGTGAAACCGATTTTAGTCAAGCTATTGATCCAGAAACTGCGCAATTTACTATCACTGATCCATATGCTAATGTGGTATATGTTTCTGATTTTGGTTTAAATGTAAATGCGGGTATGCGTCTTAATAACCATAGTGAATATGGAAGTCATTTGGTATATAGCTTAAATCCATCTTATAAAGTAGATTTAGATTTTGGATATGTAAAAGGTTTAGCGAGTTATAGTACAGCTTTTATAACACCTTCTTTGTTTCAATTATTTGAACCAAGTTTTGGGAATGCAGATTTAGAACCTGAAGAAAACCAAACTATTGAAGTTGGAACAGAAGTTTCAATAAAAGATAAGGCAACTTTTAGCTTGGTGTATTTTAATAGAAATGAAGATAACTTTATTGATTTTATTGACACAGGAAATTTTGTATTTCAATATCAAAATATTTCTGAATCTTTTACCGCGAGTGGTTTAGAGTTTGTTGCTCAAGCTAATTTGACTAAAGATTTAGATGTTAATTTAAATGCAACGTATACATCTTTAGATGAAGATTTAAGTTTAAGAATTCCTGAGATTAAAATTAATACGCGATTAGACTATTCATTATCTGAAGCAACACAATTGAGCTTATCTTATCAATATAATGATGATAGAGAAGACGTAGTATTTAATAACATGACGTTTGAAAATGATTCAGTAACTCTCGATTCTTATGGTCTGTTAGATTTTTACATCAGTCATAAAATTATAAATAGTAAGATGACCGTTTTCGCTAACTTCACTAACATCTTTAATGAGGATTATCAAGAGTTATTTGGTTTCACAACAAGGGGGCGAGGATTTAATTTAGGATTTAATTTAAATTTATAAGATAAAAAAAGCCGCTTTAAGCGGCTTTTTTTATCTAAGTTCTATATACATGTCTTGTTCTAAAGGGTGAATTAGTCCATCTCGTTTTATTAATTGAAAGTCCATAAAGCGATCTTGAATATCCGAAGATCTTCCAGAACCTAGTATGTCAGTAATTGCTTCTGCTAGTAGTGGTTCTTCAGGATTACCAAGTGTTCCTAAGGCGTATCTTACTTCGATAAGTGGAATGTCTGGAGTTATTCCGTTCGCTGGAACAAGTTCGTCATTAACATTAGTTGAGTTGGCCACTAAAGGTTGCATCGCATAGTTATGGTTAGGGTTAACGTCTTCAAATGCTAAATTTGCAGAGTCATAAATGGTTATTGAAGCTTGTGTTTTACCTACTGTATTTTCACCAATAACGACAACATCTATGTAGGCGTCTAAACTATTAATTACAAGTTCACTTGCAGAGGCTGTTCTACGGTTAGTGGTAAGCACGTAGACTTTATTGAGATTAAGACTGTTAATAGCACCACTTCCTTCAATAGTATTAGTAAACAAGAAATCTCGGTTATTATCTTGTAAATTTTCGTTATAAAAAAGCTTAGAATATACTTGACTAGTAAACTGACCAGTTATCATGCTACCTAAATAAGCAGCCGTTTGTACTGATCCTCCACCATTATATCTTAGATCTAAGACTAATTCTGTTACACCATCTGCTTGAAAACCGGCAAAAGCAGTATTAAGCTCATTCTCAAAGTTATTATTAAACCCATTATACATTAAATAACCAACTTTGGTATTATCACTCAGGGTTAGAGTTTGGGCTATATGAACAGGGTTTTCCGTGTATTGTACCTTAGTAAGAGTTTCACTATTACCATTTAGGGTTATGATATCATCATTTATATCAGAAGTGCCATTATCATCGTAATCTGCAAAATTTAAAGTATAGGAATCTTGTGAAAGAAGACTTACAAAGTTTGTCTCTGTAAGATTAACATCGTCTACTGCTTTAAAAATCATACCACGTTGTAGACCTAAATTATCGGCAACACTATTATTTAAAACCAATGTAATCGCACCAAAAACTTCACTACTGCCCTCAGTGACTCTGTATAAATTAAACTCCAGTCCGTTGCTTAGACTAACACCTTGTTGCTGGTTTTGAAGATCGAAATAATTATCGGTAATTCTGCTAAATCTATCCACTGTATCTGGCAGATACTTTAAGGATTCAAAGAGTATTTCGGGCGAATCAAAACCCGCAAGATAGCTCGCATAGTCCTCATTGGTTGAAAATCGGTCATTAGCTAAATCTGGAATTTCAGATTTATACAAATAAACAGCATTCATACCTTTCCAAACAAAGTCTTTGATATCGGAAACGGCAATAGCATTATCGTCATTGTCTTCAAAACAGCCTGAAAGCATAAAGGAGATGGCGCAGAGTGCTACCAATAGTTTGCAATTTTTCATAATTTCTTTTTTCTCGTAAATAACAATCTTCTACATATGTCTGTAAAACTCTAAAATTACTTACATTATTATAAAAAAAAAAACTGAAGTAATTTATTCTTATTGTTTGTGAGCGAGAATGATGGCTTTTGTGACCTAATGAAGTTAATTTTAGGTTGCATAGCCTTGTTACGGAACGATAAAATTGACAAGATTAGGCTGTGAAATGCGTATTTGTAGATAAAAGAATAAGATTAATTTACTTCTTCGTGTAACAAATTGTAATGTGTATCGTCGTAATATTGAAAGCGAATAAAAAGCGCTTTTACCACCAATCAAATTAGTAATGAAGCAGGCAGATTTTGTAAGCTTAGTAATGCCATTTAAGGATAAGGTGTTTCGTTTAGCAAAACGTTTACTGGTTTCTCGAGAAGAAGCCGAAGATGCTACGCAAGAAATACTGTTGAAATTATGGAGAAACAAAGAGAAGATAGGTGACTATAAAAATGTAGAAGCATTCTCAATGACGATGACAAAGAATTTCTGTTTAGATCGATTAAAATCGAGACAGGCACAGAATTTGAAAATTGTTCATAGTAACTATACAGATAATAGTTCGTCATTGCAGAAACAGGTAGAAGCCAGAGATAGTATGGATTGGGTATCTCGAATTATGGAAGATTTGCCCGAACAACAAAAAATAATAGTGCAGTTAAGAGATATAGAGCAGTACGATTATGCTGAAATTGCAAAAATGCTAGATATGAATGAAACAGCAGTAAGAGTAAATTTATCTAGAGCA
The DNA here is from genome assembly GCF_014243395.1 of Winogradskyella flava. Classification (GTDB taxonomy): domain Bacteria; phylum Bacteroidota; class Bacteroidia; order Flavobacteriales; family Flavobacteriaceae; genus Winogradskyella; species Winogradskyella flava. Next base: position 410,379 of record NZ_JACLCP010000003.1, read on the forward strand.
CGTAAAACAATAAGAGAAAAATTGACTAATACACATAGATATGGTATTAAATAACGTAGAAAAACTATTAGAAAAGTACGATAACGCTGAGACTTCGCTAAAAGAAGAAGCACAGTTACGTGTTTATTTTGAAAGTGATGATGTAGCACCGCACTTAGAGCATTATAAACCAATGTTCTTGTACTTTTCACAATCACAGCAAGAACAGTACACTAAAGACGTTCCATTAAAACCTAAGAGAACAAAATTGTATCAATGGATTTCTGTCGCAGCTGTAGCCGTTCTAATGCTTGGTTTTATTATTCCGACTGTTATTGGACCAACTCAAGAAGAATTGAAAAAACAAGAGTTAGCCATGGAAGCTTACAACAAAACTATGGAAGCTTTTAAATTAGTATCGCTAGGAATTAATGAAGGCAAGCAACAACTTAATTCACTTGCTATGGTCTCTGATAATTTTAACCAAGGGATAGAAGAAGCAGGAAGATTAAGTGAATTTTCAAAAACAACGAACAAAATTTTTAAAAACAAGTAACACACAAAAATTAAGAAATCATGAAAAAAGTAATTGTAATAATCGCACTAGTATTGGCACCTATGTTGTCTGGAGCTCAAAGTATTTTTGACAAATACGAAGATATGCCAGAAGTAGCCTCTGTTATCGTAAATCAGAAAATGTTTAGTATGATCGCTACTATTGATGTTGATATGGATGATCCAGAAGCGCAGCAATATATGGATATGGTAAAAAAGATTACAGGTCTTAAAGTATTTACAACTGGAGATGAAAAAATATCCGCAGATATGAAAGCTACGGTAACAAAATATCTTAGATCTTCTGATCTTGAAGAGTTAATGAGAATTAAAGATGGTGAGCAAACTGTAAAGTTCTATGTAAAAGAAGGTAAGGATGAAAACCACGTAAAAGAATTACTAATGTACGTTAGTGGTTTAAAAGAACTTACTGAAGGACAGAATATTGAAATTAATGGAAAGAAGCGTGAGATAGAAACGGTTTTATTAAGTCTAACAGGTGATATTGATTTAAGACAAGTATCTAAAATCACAAATCAAATGGATATTCCAGGTGGTGAGCAGTTAAAGAAAGCGGGAGAAAAGAAAAACTAATACTATAATGAAATGAGCCTATAACTATCTTGATATCAAATAAGATATTTATAGGCGAATTCCATCTGACCATTAAAAAAAAATAAAAGTAAACAGATGAAACAGTCAATCAAAAAATCAGTTATGATGTTGCTTTTGGTTGTTGCTTTTACAAGCTGCAACCAAGGGCCAACATTGCAAACCTACTTTGTAGATAATGAACTAAAGCCAGGTTTTATATCTGGAGATATACCAGCTAGTTTTATAGATGTCGAAAAAGTAGAACTAACAGATGAACAGCAAGAAGCATATGAGTCTGTAGACAAACTCAATGTCTTGGCTTTTACGCTTGGAGAAGAAAATAAGGAAGAATACAAGTTAGAACTTGATAAAGTCAAAGCTATTTTAAAGGATTCAAAATATCAAGAGCTGATGCGAGGAGGCAATACTGCCGATGGTAAATTTATGGTGAAGTTTATAGGTGATGTAGAGAATATCGATGAACTTATTATTTTTGGCAATGCAAATGATAAAGGTTTTGTGGTTGCGAGGGTACTAGGAGATGATATGAATGCAGGAAAGTTAATGTCTTTGCAATCTGTATTAAAGGACGTTAATTTTGATGACACTAACCTTAATGGGCTAAAAGATTTTTTTAAATAAAAAACTGACAATATTTATTTAAAATGTTAATGCGAATCGTCTTGAAGTTTATCTTCAGGACGATTTTTTTTAGTGTCATTTTTTATGCCATAGACAATAGCGGCACTAAATAAAATACCAAAACCAATGAGCAGTAGGGCTTTAACGATGAAATAATCTAAAATTTCCAATAATCCTGAAACAAATAAACCTATGGTCACCGCAGCAGTTAAAATGAGTGCCATGTAATTTCTATTTAAGGGAAATAGCTTCATATACCAGTATAATTGCTCGGAGAAATGGCTTTCAGTTCGGCCTTGATAATCTCAGAGATCTCTAAGGTATCAATAAAATTAGAAATTGAGGTTTCTGTAATGGCTTCATTGGTGCGTGTTAATCCTTTTAAAGCTTCATAGGGATTGGGATAACCTTCACGTCTCAATATGGTCTGAATAGCTTCAGCAACTACCGCCCAATTATTTTCTAGATCTTCCTTAAACTTGGATTCATTCAGAAGTAGTTTGCCCAAACCTTTTAAAGTGGATCTAAAGCCAATGATTGTATGTCCAAATGGTACACCAACATTTCTTAAGACGGTACTATCTGTAAGATCGCGTTGTAATCTTGAAATCGGTAGTTTGGCGGCCAAGTGCTCAAAAATAGCATTGGCAATTCCTAAGTTACCTTCACTATTTTCAAAATCTATTGGATTAACTTTATGTGGCATCGCAGAACTACCAACTTCTCCTTTTTTAATTTTTTGCTTAAAATAATCCATAGAGACGTACGTCCAAATGTCTCTATCTAAGTCTATAATAATGGTATTGATACGTTTTAAGCCATCAAATAGTGCAGCAGCATGATCGTAGTGCTCAATCTGTGTTGTTGGGAAAGAATGTTGCAAGCCTAAAGTTTCTTGTACAAATGTCGTTCCGAACGCTTTCCAATCAATATTTGGATAAGCTACTTTATGTGCATTAAAATTTCCTGTAGCGCCACCAAATTTAGCTGCACTTGGTACATCATTTAATAAGTTGAACTGCTCTTTTAATCGTACTGCAAAAACTGAGATTTCCTTTCCAAGTCGAGTAGGCGACGCAGGCTGTCCATGTGTTCTTGCCAACATTGGTATCGTTTCCCACTCTTTGGCTAAATATTCAATTTTTTCTAGTAGCGCGAAATATTCAGGCACATAAACATCGTTCATGGCATCCTTTATACTTAGTGGAATAGCAGTGTTATTGATGTCTTGAGAGGTTAAACCAAAATGTATAAATTCTTTGCGGTCTGATAAGCCTAAAGCATCAAATTTTTCTTTAATAAAATACTCAACTGCTTTTACATCATGATTAGTGATTTTTTCAATCTCTTTAATCGCAGCAGCATCAATTGGAGTAAAGTTTTTATAAATAGCTCTTAAATCTTCAAAGATTGAACTAGTTACAGACTCTAATTGTGGCAGTGGTAATTCACAAAGTGCGATAAAATATTCAATCTCTACCAAAACTCGATATTTAATCAATGCTTCTTCTGAGAAATAGTTGGCTAAAGATGCTACTTTAGATCTATATCTACCATCTATTGGTGAAATTGCGTTAAGCTGTGAAAGTCCCATTTGCTCTAAAATTTTGAAGCATCAAAGATAAGTAAGTTAGTTAGAAGTACGAAGTTAGCCGATAGAAGTTTTCAACCTTTAATGAACTAAATTCCTTTTGCTATTTTGGTTTTATTTTTCTTAATATATGTCTAGCTCTCGCTTTAAAACCGGAGCTTTGCATTTGGAAATCGCGTTCCAAAATTATAGCCAATTCAGGATGAATCCAATCGTACTCTAAGCCAAGTAAGTAAAGGGAATTCATGGAGTAAGCCTTAGGTGCAATTTTTTCGTCATTAATCATCCAATCGAAACAGGCTTCAACGATTTTTTCTTTATGATTTTCTGTCAGATATTTCTTTATGTTATTATCTGTTTTGGAATAGTATGTGGTTATTAAATATTCACAAATTTTTGCCACCGGTCGCACTGCAGAATCTTGATGCACTCTCGATATATTCAGTGTAAAAATGTCTAAATGAGGAATAATGGCTTCTAGCTTTTCGCTACACATAAATTCAAAAACCCAAGCGGCTCTGCAGGAAATTTTATTATCTACTTCAAAGAGAATTTCTAAAAGTGGTACTACCAATTCAGGATTGTCAATAATTAGGTTGGCATAGAACAAACGTTTTTCACGCGAATGATTCACATAATTTAATTCCTCGTAAAGTTCGTCTTTTTTCAAAAGGTTTGTTAATTTAACAGTTCTAAAATAGCCAAAATAACATGATAAAAAAACTCCTCAAAAATGCATTTTCAGTAATTCTCATTGTGTTTGTGTTAGCGCAGTTCTTTGGTCCTGAAAAAAATGATGGTGATTTGACGACAATTGAAGGGTTTATGGCGGATACTAATCCACCTGAGGATGTGAAACTAATTCTCAAGAATGCCTGTTTAGATTGTCACAGTGATCATACGCGTTATCCGTGGTATAATAGTATCACTCCAGTTAATTATTGGCTTGCCGATCATATAAGACATGGTAAAGGGGATTTTAATGTTTCCAAATGGAATGATTATTCAGATCGAAAGAAAGATCATAAATTGGAGGAATTAGCAGAAGAAGTTCAAGGCAGGCACATGCCTTTACCAAGTTATTCTTGGACGCATAGTGACGCTAAGTTAACAGATACCCAAATTGAATCTATTACGGCATGGATTAAAATAGCTAGGTTAAAGTATGCCTTTATAAAAGATCCGGAGTAGACATCTTTTGTAGTTTCTAAGTTTCAATTTTAAGAAAAAAGCTTACTGTTAAAATATTATTTAGAATTTTTCTAAATAATTTTTATTTCCAAGGTTTCGTATGTAGTTTTGCACTGTCAAATTAAGATTAATAGATACGTCAATCATTTGAGTTTAAAGAGAGTTATTATTTTGGCTTTTGTAATTATGATGGCAGGTACAGTTTTAGACTTGTATCTACTAAGTCATTATGAAAGTATTTTACAACTTATTCCGATACTCTGTATAAGTGTAATGATGTTGATCGTACTCCTTTTAATTTTTCTAAGAACAAGATTATTAAAGAATATTTTTAAGCTAATCTTGATAATAGCTGCATTAAGTGGTTTTTACGGCTTCTATTTACATTTAAATTCAAATTTTGAGTTTGAATTCGAAATGACACCAACAGCCAGTAATTGGGATTTGTTTATAGAAAGTTTATCAGGTGCTCTACCAACTTTAGCACCATTTAGTATGATAGTTTTGGCATTAATCGGATATTCATATTTAATCCTTATAAATCAAAAACAATGAAAAGTATATTTAAGTTATTAGTCCTATGTATTTTGTTATTAACAGTTGGGTCTTGCAAAAATGAAAAAGAAGAAAAGCAAGAAGCGACAGAAGTAATTGAAACGAAAGCGGAAGTAGAGAATATTACTGTTGAAACAAAAATTAGTAAAGTTCTTAATGCGAACTTGGCTACTGAGGCTGATTTAACCGCACTTGGATTATCTGCTGAAATCGTTGCACAAATTCTTTCTAAACGACCGTTTCTTAGTATGAATGATTTAGATGCTTTACTTACTGATACGAATAAAGAAGAACTTTATAAAACCCTTTTTGTTCCATTTAATTTAAATACAACTGCAGAGGCTGATTTTAAAATGATTCCTGGTGTTGGTGATAAAATGGCTCATGAATTTGAAGAGTATAGACCTTATGTAAGCGTTAAACAGTTTAAAAGAGAAATAGGTAAATATGTTGATGAAGATGAAGTAGAGCGTTACCTAAATTATGTATTTGTGCCAGTAGAATTAAATACAGCATCAGAAGAAGACATCAAATCATTACCTGGTGTTGGTAAAAAAATGACACACGAGTTTGAAGAGTATAGACCGTATAAAAGTATGGAACAGTTCAGAAAAGAGATTGGTAAATATGTAGATGATAAAGAGCTTAAGCGCTTAGAACGTTTGGTTTATTTAAAGAAGTAATAAACATGTACTCTATATATTTTATAGACAGTTTTAAATTTCTATTTAAAGGTTGTTATGTCTAGTAACAACCTTTTGATTATAGGTTTTGTTTGGCCAGAACCCAAAAGTTCTGCTGCAGGTAGTAGAATCCTGCAGCTTATAGAGCAATTTCAAAATCAAGGCTATGACATTACTTTTGCTTGTGCAGCTAAGACCTCTAAAAATACTTTTGATTTAGAGCGAATAAATGTAAATACGCGCACAATTGAATTAAATAATAGTTCGTTTGATGACTTTATTTCAGATTTAAATCCAGATGTGGTTTTATTTGATCGCTTTATGATCGAAGAACAATATGGTTGGCGTGTCGCAGAGCAATGTCCCGAAGCCTTAAGGATTTTAGATACCGAAGATTTTCACGGTTTACGAAAAGCAAGGGAATTGGCCTTAAAAGAAAATTCTGAAATTACTATTGAGCATTTACAAAATGATACCACTAAACGCGAAGTTTCAAGTATCTACCGTTGTGATTTAAGTTTGGTAATTTCTGAAACCGAAATGAAGATGCTAACCAAGCAGTTTAAAATTGATCATAGTTTACTGTACTACCTACCATTCTTATTAGATTCTATATCTGATGATGAGATTGATAAATTACCAATTTTTAAAGAGCGACAGCATTTCATTACTATTGGTAATTTTTTGCATCCACCAAATTATGACGCGGTTTTGCACTTAAAGAAAAGTATTTGGCCTTTAATCCGACAGCAATTACCAAAAGCAGAATTGCATATTTATGGAGCTTATGAATCCCATAAAGTAACTCAATTACATAATAAAAAAGAGGGTTTTTTAATCAAGGGTTTTGCTGAAGATGTTAATACAGTAATGCAAAACGCTAGAGTATGTCTAGCACCTTTGCGTTTTGGAGCGGGACTTAAAGGTAAACTTATAGATGCCATGAAGTACGGAACACCTTGTGTAATGTCGAATATTGCTTCAGAAGGGATGTTTGGAAAATTAGAATCAAACGGATTTATAGAAGATAATCCTGAAAATTTTAACCAAAAAGCGGTGGAGTTATATACTAATCATGATATCTGGCAAAAGAAGCAAGACCATGGTTTTAAAGTTTTAAATCAACGTTTTAATAAATCAGCTTTTGATACTGATTTTGCTTCAAGAATAGCGGAATTAAAAACAGATTTGAAAACACATCGTCAAAACAACTTTATTGGTAATGTGTTACAACACCAAACGCTACAAAGTACCAAGTATTTAAGCAAGTGGATAGAGGAGAAGAACAAATAGCTTTAAACAAGTGTAAAGACTATTTTATAGTTATGCAAGCGCCAGTTTCACTTAATTTTCATTTGTAATCAAGGTTTTGATTTCTGAAACTAAATCCCCATTTTCAGTGGCACCTTCAATAAAAAGTTTTAGGTTATTATTTCCGGGATTATGTATGGTAAAATTTAAATACCCTTCTTTATCAAGTTTGCAACTAGGTAACCAATCAATAACACCGTATTCTATAAAAAAATCACTATTGTAATTGTTATATTTTGGTACATAAAATTTCTTTTCTTCTGAAAAGGCTAAGGGAAACTTATATTTCTCAAATGGATTTTGTTGGTTTTTGACAATGTAGTCTAAGGATGTATAAATTTTTATGACGCCTCTAGATCCGAGAAAACCTTCACCAAATCCGTTAGGATTTATTGCAATATAATCAACATTGTTCATGTAAAACGCATAGAAATAATTAGTATCTGTCATGAGCATGTCATCTAAATAGATAGCAGGGCCACCTCCAATAGAATCTCGAGTGAACGATGGATTTCTCCTTGAAATGAATAATTGGCCTAAATACTCACTCGCTTGATATTGCAGCACATATCCATTAATGTAATTGGCAAATGTGAGATTCATTCTTCGTTTGGCGTCATCAAATACATCGACTCTATAGAAAGCATCATTTTTAAGCTTTTCTATTTTTGCTTTTTTAATGTCTGCTTTAACCACTACCTCATCTAGAACTTGTGTGTCCTTAATACTATTTGCTATTAATTCATTATTTTGAAGAGCCTCAAAGATGCTCATTCTTTTTGTAGGTAAAGCATGAGTCTCAAAGGGGTAATCTGGTAGTTTTGACGGAAAAAATTGGGAATAAATATCTGGCTTTTTGGCCTTACCTTTTTTATTTAAGGCTCCAATATTCAGTGTTTCATTTTCCAATGGATACAACTTAGGGACTACAAAACTATTTTGGCCCTCTTCTAGATTTACAGTTAGCCCATCAGAAAGTTGAAGTGGAAATACAATAAAATCTTTTTGGTCCTTGCCATTTTTATTGGCCTTTAGAACGATGCCATCTTCAAATACATGGCGATCGGAAACATTATTATTAAAGATATCGGTCCAATTATAACTGCTCCAGCCCTGTGTCATTAGCAATTTATCGAGATCATATTTTTTTTTGGAATCAATATCGGTGAAATAGTACTGTGCATTTTCTATGTAACTCCTAACATAAGGTTGGAGATACGTGTGGGAAATAATGTTATGATGTCTTTTGTAGGATTCTGTTTTTTCTGGCAACACTGAAATACTAAGATTATAATCATCTGCCATATCACTAGTGAAATGGTTCACTGGGATACGAATTTGCATAGAATCTTTTTCTGTTGTAAAGCTTGGAGGTCCAGTGGTAGCTATTTTTAGATTTTCGTAATTAAAGATCATACGCTCCAAAATAGGCTTATTGTTTTCATCAAAAAGTGTTATGATATTTATGCCAGTGTATAATTCAGCACGCTCAAATGCCTTAACGAGGCTCGTTTGATAAAAAATAACAGGTATTCCGTTAACCTGACTGCCGTTGTGAATAGTAAGCTTAAATTCTTTTCCATTAATATCTTCCAGAGTGCGTTCGTTGGTATTTAGTTGTACAACAAGATTTCTCAAGGAATTATTGACATTAATCGAAATTCCTTTGGATTTGAAATCATCAATAACATATTCAAATGGTTTATTAAAATGAGTAATCCGTACTAAATACTTTTTACCTAACTCTGGATAGAGCATAAATTTCCCTATACCTAGACTATTAGTTCTAAATGTTGTGATTGGTTTTTCATCTGAATCATAAACGGTTCCTGTTACATCAGAAACGCCGTACCCCTTGGTATCTTTTATTATGACACCAACATTCGTTTTAACTTGATCTATAAAGTGTCCACCCTCTGGTAGGAACTGAACATCCAATATATTCTCAGTGAGCATATTCTTAACGGTTCCGTCTATGTTGGGATCAATAACCTTGAAAGATTCAACAAAAGCATTAGGTTCGTCAAAATTCCTCATCCAATTGGTGTAGGCCTTGAACATGTAATTTCCTGAAGTAAAAGTGCTATCTATAATGAAAATATTATTGACATACCCATTGTCTACTTTTACCAATTTTTGCTTTACGACCTGATCGTTTTTATCTGTGATGACACAATAAAGATTTTTGGTCATTTTTGACGGTATCTTTAGGTCTTTATCAAAAATGTATCCACTAAAACCGAGCATTTCACCAACAATAAAAGTGCTTTTATTCAAATGACAATAAGCCACTTCTCGGTAAGATGAACTATACTCGTCAAATGACATTAGTATACTGTCTATGCCTTTCTCCTGTGCTCTTAAGGGGTTGTTTATAAAACAAAACAGAGTAATTAGTACTAACCAGTTTTGTTTTACCCTTGGTACTCGTGAGGGTTTTATATAAAGCATATTAAATCGATGTTGGTGTTTGTATAAAGATAGCTAAATAGGATTGAATAAAAAATCATAAAAGCCTGAAGCGCTTTGAATTAACACTTAATTAACTTACTGAATGGTAACTGTATAACTTCTATTGGTGAAAATTAATTTAGTTTAATTGAACAAATTTGCATAATTCAAAAATGTAAAGTATATTTGTCATATAGTAAAAATAATTTTACTTAATAGAAAATATATTTGTCAATTATGAGTAAGAAAAGTTTTGTAGAGTGTGAGCGTCATCGTTTACAGAAATTATTAAATTTTAGGTTGCCAATAGCATTCAAGTGGTTGGGAGTACTTTTATTAGTTTCGGCATTTGTGCTGTTCTTTTTTAGAATACAGTTTCCAGATCAAGGTGAGCTACTTAGAAGTATAGGCAGAAAAGCCTTTATTGTTGGCTTATTATGTATTTCATTAGCGAGAGATAAGGAAGAAGATGAGATGACAGTGGGCTTGAGGGCACAATCTTATGCCATAGCTTTTATCGTTGGTGTCATTTATGCTTTAATCATGCCTTATGTTGAATTTGGAGTTTCCAATGCAGTGCATTCTGGAGGAGAAGTTTATAAAGACCTAGGTGATTTTCAAGTGCTGTCATTTATGCTAATGATACAATTAGGGATTTATCATACTTTAAAGCGCTATAGATAATGGATAATACAATCAAAGTAGAACGGGCTATTTTAAACTTAACACAGGACGATTTAGCTAAGAAAATAGGAGTGTCTCGACAGACCATAAATTCCATAGAAGCCAATCGTTATGTTCCATCAACAGTTTTAGCTTTAAAACTCTCTGATGTTTTTGGAAAACCCGTGAACGACTTTTTTAAATTAAATACAGATGATTAGTCTTCTCATTATGGCCATAAAACTATTATTGAATTTTTTGATGACATTATTTTAGAACATCGATATAGTAGTGAACAAAAAATCAACACTATTATGAAAACTAAAATTCAATCTTTAATTCTTTTAATCCTTTGTCTCGTGATTTCATCCTGTTCGTCAGATGACGATAGTAGTTCTTCATCAGACTTGGAGGGTCAATGGTTTGTAACTTCACTTTTGGTAGAATCAGCATTCGACTTTAACGGTGATGGAAATGCATCTAGGGATTTATTTCAAGAAACCTCTTGTTATGATGGAAATTTCATCCAATTTTTTGATGATGGCGATGTAACCATTGTGGTTGACTTCACTAACATTTTTGTGGATAGTAATAATGAACAGGATTTTGAATGCCAAAGTGGACTTGCCTTATCATCTATTTGGACACAAAATGGAGACAGTGTAACGGTCGAAAATGGGAATGAAGATATTACTGGTCTTATTTCTGGAAACACATTAACAGTAACTGTTCCAGATGGATTTGAAATGGAATTATATGATCCAGCAATTGGACATTATCCTGCTGAAGAAGACTTTACCATCGTATTTACAAAAGAGTAATTTAATCATTATTAAATTAGTTAGTTGGAATCTGCCTAGGGAAATGTTCCTTTAGGCAGTTTTTCATTTCAAAAGCGTCAAGAGTTCTTTCATCCCTTCAGTAGCAGTTTTAGCAATAACTTTAATGTTTGAATTGTTTTCTATCGCAGGTTTAGGATCGATATAATATATCTCTGTATCTGGTTGCACGTAATTTATTAGACTCGCTGCAGGATATACCTGCATGCTCGTACCAATTATGATCAAGATATCAGCAGCATAACATATTTTAACCGCAGTTTCAATTTCTGGTACATCTTCGCCGAACCAAACAATATGTGGTCGTAATTGATAACCTTTGTCACATACATCTCCTAGATTAATGTCTTCTGTCCAAAATTTTATATCCTGTGGATTTCCTATGCTTCTAATTTTTAGTAGTTCACCATGCAGATGTACGACATCACTGCTTCCCGCACGTTCGTGCAAGTCGTCTACATTTTGTGTTACGATTGTGACTTTAAAATCATGTTCTAAAGCTGCCAAATCTTTATGTGCTTGATTGGGCTTAACCTCTTTGAGCTGTCGTCTCCTTTGGTTGTAAAAGTCTAGAACTAATTCAGGGTTTTGTCGAAAACCTTCAGGTGAAGCTACTTTCATAACGTCATGTCCTTCCCACAAACCATCATGGTCTCTAAAGGTTTTTACGCCACTTTCGGCACTCATTCCTGCACCTGTTAATACTACGATGTGTTTTTTCATGATTTAAAATTAGTGAATTTTGTATCATTGAGAAGTAGACATTTTTGTCTGCTTTCATAATCTATGTGAATTTAAAAGATAACCATGTCTCTTTGTTCTTCGACATGACATTTGCTATTTTTGAGTTATGCAAGACCAAAAACTTCTCGAATACCTCGAAACATACCTTACAGAAAACAGAAAGGATAGATTTATTGAGGTTTTATCGAAGCGAACAAAGCACTTTACCGTTGCAACAGAAGACGTTTACCAACTTCATAATACTAGCGCCGTAATACGCTCTTGTGATGTTTTTGGAATACAAGAAGTGAATATTGTAGAGGAGGTCAACTCTAAGCGTATCGATAGGGAAATTGCAATGGGAGCACAAAAATGGGTGGACTTAAATCGTTATCATACCACTAAATCTTGTATTGAAGACTTAAGAACTAAAGGTTACCAAATCGTTGCGACAACACCACACATAGAGGATTGCGGTTTAATTGATTTCGATGTTTCTAAAAAGTCATGTTTTTTCTTTGGTAGAGAAACTGAGGGTTTATCACAACGAGTTTTGGACGAAGCAGATTACTTTTTAAAGATTCCAATGGTTGGTTTTACGGAAAGTTTAAATATTTCGGTTTCAGCGGCCATAATTCTTCAACATGTGACTTCAAAGCTTCGAAAGTCCAACGTTAAATGGCAACTAACTGAAGAAGAGCAGATAGAAAAGCGTTTCGATTGGATTAAAAAGACCATTAAAAATTACGATGCTATTGTGGAGCGCTATCATGAGCAAAACTAATTTTTTGTAAATTTAACTATTAACTAATATCAACATTATGGTAGGATGGTTTGAAATTCCGGTAAACGATATGCAACGAGCTAAAACGTTTTATGAAGCTGTTTTTAAAGTTGAAATTAGAGATGTTAATTTCGGTGGACTGAAAATGGGTTGGTTTCCTGATAATAATGGCGCATATGGAGCTACAGGAACCCTAATTAAGCAAGAGTCGTACATACCTAGTCAAGAAGGTACTCTGGTCTACTTTATGAGCGAAAATGTGGAAGATGAATTAGATAGGGTAGAAGCGGCTGGAGGTAAGGTGTATCAACCAAAAACTAAAATTTCAGACGAACACGGTTTTATGGGTGTATTTATAGATTCTGAAGGTAATAGGTTGGCATTACATTCTAACGCTTAGAAGTTAGGCTTTGTCTTTTTTCTTTTTGCTCTTACGCTCCTTACTTCGTTGAATCACCTTATATTCTTCATAGCATTCGCTTATGGCATCTAGCATCTGCAGATCATTTGCTGTATTGATGAAATCTTTGGAGTAGTTACATTGATTGACGATTTCGTCTAGATCGTACTTCGTTACCTGAAGTAATACCATGAGCATCTCCCTATCAAAACGTTTAGCCAGCTGATTTCTAATTTCATCATCTTCCTTAATCTTCTTTAACTTATGCATTTCGTTTGGTTTCTTACCAAACATATTATAGAGAAAGTCCGCTGGATTAAAGATGGCGCCCAGAACTTTAGTTGCAATATTGGTCTTTCTGCCTTCATAGGCTTTTCCGTATAAACCTGATATTCTATATTGGTTATTAGATTGAATAGGAACTTGTTTCATGTCCACCTCTAAATAACCCGTGAGTTCTAATTGTTTTACGGTAACCTCTTCAAGAGCAAGCGCCAACTCGGTCATGGTGATTTCAGTATTCCCAAACTTTAACCAGTCATTGGTTACTCTAACTTTGATGGATTTATAACCTATATAGGAAAGATGTAGCGTGTCATTAACTTTGGCCTTAATTTCAAACTGTCCATTATCGTCTGTTGCTGTACCTACTACTTGGTTTATGTTAACAATATTAACTTCACTCAAAGGTTCCTGACTTGTGGAGCTAATAATTGTTCCTTTTACCCTTTCTGGTGTTTTGGTAGCAGTACTGTCTTGACTATAGCTATTAACTGTAGTGAAGCATAATAGTAAGATTAAAAAATAGCGCATTAATATCATTTACGTTGTAAAGGTAGTAAACAAAACGCATTTTAACATATCGCCATTGCGGATTTGACGTAATATTAACAACTAAAGCATTTGTTTAAATCCCAAAAAATTAAAAACGAAATTCCAAGAAGTCTTAAACGGTCTTGGAATTTCAAACTTGTCATTTGGAGTTTTTTACTTCCGTCTAGAACGTCTAGGTCTATCTGAAGTAGAACCAGTCGATTCTCGTCTTCTTTCACTGGATTTTCTATCTCCCCTTGAATCTTCAGAACGTCTTCGGTCACTTCTGTTTCCAGAACCAGATGATCTTCTATCACTAGAGCGTCTATCTCCTCTCGGCTTGTCATCACGCCTGCGACTTCCGCCACCAGAGCGTCTGTCATCTCTGCCACGTCCTCTGTCGCGTCTTCCGCCACCGCTACGACCTTTATTTTCACTAACTTCAACATTCACAAATCGTCCCTCGTGTTTGAAATCCGTGAAGAAGGCTAAAACTTTTTCCTGCAGTTCTTTTTCAGTATTGAAGAACGAAAAACTTTCTTTAACATCGACTTTAAATACATCGTCCCGCCCTAATTCCAATTGTTCTTTTAAGAAATCTTTCAACTTCATCCAATCAAAACCATCTTTGCGGCCAACATTTATAAAGTAACGCGTGTCATTAGATTGCTTACCATAATCACGTCCACCACTATCTCTATCGGAGCCTTTGGATTCGGAGACTGTTAAGTCTTTCGATTTTTGATAATAGTTATAGAAACGGTTGAATTCTACCGAAAAGAATTTTTTGATGAGTTCATCTTTATCTGTATTGGCAAATAGTTCGTTGATACTTTCAAGATGCTTATCAATGTCGTGATTAGTCTCTGTGTTATGGATTTTATTGGCTAAAGCCATTAATTGCACTTCAACAATATCAGTTCCTGAAGGAATATCTTTCTTCTCGAATTGCTTTTTAATAATGCGCTCTATACTTTTTATTCTTCTAACTTCACTTTTTGAGACAATAGCCATTGAGATACCTGTTTTTCCAGCACGTCCTGTACGACCAGATCTGTGAGTGTATATCTCAGGTTCATCCGGTAATTGGTAATGGATAACGTGTGTAATATCATCGACGTCAATACCACGAGCAGCAACATCTGTGGCAACCAATGTTTGTATTTGTCTATTTCTAAAGGACCTCATCACCATATCACGCTGATTCTGACTTAAATCACCATGTAAAGCACCTGCTGAATATCCATCTTCAATAAGGTTTTCGGCTACTTTTTGCGTATCTCGTTTTGTTCTACAAAACACTACAGAGAATATTTCAGGGTTAGCATCGGACAAACGTTTTAAAGCTTGGTAACGATCTCTTGCATTTACTAGGTAGTATTCGTGGGACACCTGATTAGTACTTTCATTCTTGTTTCCTACCGTAATTTCAATAGGATCGTACATGAATTTCTTAGCTATTGTAGCGACTTCTCTAGGCATTGTTGCAGAAAACAACCATGTACTTTTATCGTCCGGTGTATGTGATAGGATATCGGTAATATCTTCGTAAAAGCCCATGTTTAGCATCTCATCTGCTTCATCAAGTACGCTATACTGTATTTTTGAGATGTCTACCATTTTGCGACTAATCATATCTTTCATACGACCTGGTGTCGCTACAATAATTTGTGCACCTCGTTTTACGGATCTTGCTTGTTCAGAAATACTTGCACCACCATAAATGGCAGTAACGTTTAAGCCTTTGCAATATTTACCGTAAAGTTTAAGTTCGTTAGTGATTTGTAGACAAAGCTCTCTTGTAGGAGATAGGATCAAACCTTGTGTGGTTCTGCTATCGATATTTATTTTTTGCAACATCGGAAATCCGAAAGCTGCGGTTTTTCCCGTACCTGTTTGTGCTAAAGCTACTAAGTCCTTATCTTCTTCTAATAATTGTGGGATTGCTTTTTCTTGGACTTCACTAGGCGTTGTAAACCCTAAATCCGTAATAGCGTTGAGAAGGTCTTCATTAAGACCTAGTTCTTGGAATGTGCTCATTCTTTAATGTAAGTATTCGATATCAATTATGTAGTGTTACATAAGAAGCGTATCGACATACTTAAACCTATACTTCTGGTAACACATCCTCGCGCTGAGGAATTTTTAAACCCGATCCTTTGAGTTTTGCGCTGCAAAGATAGTCTTTTAATTGGATTGGCAATTTTTCAATGTAGAATCGGCTTGATAACTAAATCAATCTATCATAGATTAAAATACCTTTAGAAAATGTTAATATTGGTATTCCCAAAAGAGCTTTCAATGTATCTTTGCCTTGCGAATGAAAGGAAAAACTATTATCATAATTGGATCTGGTATTGCAGGTATGGCTACCGCAATTCGGCTTCGGTCTCAAGGTCATGAGGTGACGGTTTTTGAATCCAATGATTATCCAGGAGGAAAACTTACAGCGTTCTCTGCCGATGGCTATCGTTTTGATATGGGGCCATCTTTATTCACAATGCCTCACTTCGTCGAAGACTTATTCAAAGTGACTGGTAAATCCACGGAAGATTATTTCGCTTATAAAAAGAAAGACACTGTTTGTAATTATTTTTATGAAGACGGCACCAAATTTTCTGCTTCGGCTAATATCGAATCGTTTGCTGAAGACGCATCTAATACCTTTAATGTAGATAAGGCGGCACTGCTAGAATACTTGAATAAAAGCAAGAGAAAGTACGATTTAACCTCGTCTTTGTTTTTGGAAAAATCACTGCATAAAGTAGGAACATATCTATCAAAAGATACACTAAAAGCCATATTTCAAATGGGTAGTTTGGATATTAGTACGACTTTGGCGGAACTTAATAGGAGTGTTTTTAAAGATGAGCGTTTGGTTCAGTTTTATAATAGATTTGCTACCTACAACGGCTCTTCTCCATACAAGACTCCTGGGATTATGTCCATGATTCCGCATTTGGAGCAGTATTTTGGTACTTACTTCCCAAAAGGCGGTATGCATTCTATAACTCAAAGTTTATTTCAGCTATCCAAAGATATTGGTGTTGTATATCAGTTCAATAAAAAGGTAGAGGAGATTGTAACTACCAATAATAAAGTTCTGGGCATAAATGTAGGTGGTCAATTGGTTAAAAGTGACATTGTTGTTTCAAATTCTGATGTTGTACCAACGTACAGACGGTTATTACCAAAGCATAAGTCGCCAGAAAAAATATTAAAACAACCTCGAAGCAGTTCTGCGCTGATTTTTTATTGGGGAATTAATAAGAAATTTCCAGAGTTGGATTTGCATAATATCTTTTTTTCTGATGATTATGAAATAGAGTTTGATCACATATTCAACAAGAGACAGGTTTGCAATGATCCAACCGTTTATATAAATATAACCTCAAAAGAAGAGGAAAGTGATGCGCCAAAAGGTTGTGAAAATTGGTTTACAATGATTAATGTCCCTAGTAATATAGGGCAGGATTGGGACACCATTATAGCAGAATCTCGTAAGCATATAGTTAAGAAATTAAGCCGATTACTTAACGAAGACATTCAATCTTTGATTGAATTTGAAAGTGTTTTAGATCCCAGGTTAATAGAATCTAAGACGCAGAGTTATCAAGGTGCGTTATATGGTGCTTCAAGTAATAATAAGTATGCTGCTTTTTTAAGACATCCGAATTTTAAGAATTCCATTAAGAATTTGTATTTCTGTGGAGGTAGTGTTCATCCAGGAGGAGGCATTCCATTATGCTTGCTATCGGGGAAAATAGTATCAGAATTAATAATGAAAAAGAACTGATGGAAATAAAGAATACACTAAAGATGAAGCTGTCTATCTTCATAATATGGCTATTTACTATTTCAGGTATTTTTGGTGTTTTGTCAACTTATGAGGGGTGGTTTTTAAGCCTAACACCTTTGAGTCTATTGCTGAGTTTTTTGATGATTCTATGGCATATGGAAAAATTCAAGCCAAAGATATTATATGCCCTAAGCATTCCTTTTTTCCTAGGATTTATTACAGAAGCATTGGGTGTTAAGTACGGCCTCATTTTTGGAGATTATGCATATGGAGAGAATCTCGGTTCCAAGATTTTTGGAGTTCCTTTAATGATATGCATTAATTGGACGCTTTTAACTGTAGCTACGGCAGATGTAGCTCGTAGTTTCACCAAGAATTTTATATTGGCTTCTGCAATAGGCGCACTTTTAATGACAGGTTTAGACTTTATTTTAGAGGTTTCAGCACCTCGATTTGATTTTTGGGAGTTTGAAAATGGAATTGTGCCGCTGAAAAACTATATAGGCTGGTTCGTAACAGCTTTTTTAGCTCATTTGGGTTATCAATCTTTTAAGATCGCAACGAACAAAGTTATATCTTGGCATGTATTAATTTCAATTGTTGTATTTTTTGCAGTCTTTTTATTTTTTTAAATGAGTAATCCAGATTACATAATAGCAGGAGCAGGCGCATCAGGTTTGATGTTGGCGTATCGGATGTCTCAGGATACTTTTTTTGATGATAAATCGGTTCTGATCATTGATGAAGTGAAAGATAAGGGAAATGACAGGACCTGGTGTTTTTGGGAAAGCGGTGATGGCGAATGGGATAGTCTTCTCACTAAGACTTGGCCAAAAATTTTCTTTGGCAGTAATAATCATTCCAAAGAAATCGTTATTTCACCTTACAACTATAAAATGATTAGGAGTAAGGATTTTTACTCACAACTTTGGAAATCCATAAACTCAAAACCCAATTTCAATTTTGTTGAAGATAGCATTGATAGTACGACTGAATTGAAGGGTGGTGTTCAAGTTATTACCAATAAAGGAAGCTATTTGTGCGCGAAATTATTTAATAGCATACCTAGTACTGAGGTTTATAAATCTCAGAACAAGTATCCTATTTTACAACAGCATTTTGTAGGTTGGTTTGTAAGAACTAAAACGGATTGTTTTGATGATACCGTTGCCAAATTTATGGACTTTACTGTTCCGCAAAAGGGCAATACACGTTTTATGTATGTTTTGCCTATTGATAAACAAACGGCACTTTTTGAATACACCTTGTTTTCTAAAACACTGCTAAAACTATCAGATTACGAAGATGCAATATCTAGCTATCTTGAAGACAAAGGCATATCTAATTTTGAAATTGTAGAAAAAGAAATTGGAACCATACCTATGACGTCTTTTAAATTCCATGAATTAAACACTAAGCATGTCTTAAATATTGGTACATCAGGTGGTTGGACCAAAGCTAGTACAGGTTATACATTTAAAAATACGTCGAAGAATACCAAAGCACTGGTAGCTTTTTTAAAAAAAGAAAGCGATTTGTCCAAATTCCATAAGAAATCTAAATTTTGGTTTTACGATTTAATCTTTTTAGATGTTTTGGCAAATCACAATGACGAAGGTTCAGCTTTATTTTCTTCAATGTTCAGAAAGACAAATGTTAAAAACATTTTTAAATTTTTAGATGAAGAATCTTCACTATTTGAAGATTTTAAAATCATCTTTTCGGTGCCTCCAAAACGATTTACACAAGCACTGCTCAAACGTTTATTCTAAGCCCCACTATAAACTTGACCACGATGTGGTTTTAAGGCGTCTCGCAAGGGTTTCATTTCTGCCTCATCAACGACTATATAGGCCAAACTATGCATATCACTTAAAGTTTCAACCCCTGTGATCTCAATGTCTAAAGCTTCACGTTCAATATATTCTTTTAAATGAATTAGATGGTGTTCAGCAGTTTTTGAGCTGGTAGGACCTCTAAAATCCCAAATCAATTTTAATTTACGCATGAGCCACGGAAGTTCCTTTTTCAGCAAAGTTCTTAAAATTGCCCATATAGGTTTTAGTTTGCTTTTTAAACGCCCTAGGCATCAAAAATAGCATGGCATTCATCATAAAGTTAGTAGGTTGAAACTCATTTTTACAAATCCATCTGGTATGACCTCTATCAGTACTTTCAAAATAATTTTGCTGTATGTTTCGCATACCTTTGGTGCTGTAAGTAGCGTGGAACTCACTGGGAAAGTCTTGTTTTGTAATGGTTTCCACCAATTCCATTTTTCGTTTACCAAAATCATAATTTAGTTTCATCTTGGCACCAAATTCGCCAGGTGAGCCTGAGATATGCTCAGCACTAACTAAACCCTCTTGCCAATGTTTCATATTTTCAGTAGAGTTCATTTTTTTAATGACTTCTTCTAAGGGTTTTTCAATGATTATTTCGGTTGTATATGTCATCTATATTAGAGATATATTCAAAGATAAAAAAAGCATGGATAATAACTTTAATTTATCGACGTTCATACCATTTTAGAAGTTGTAATCGGCAATATTTCCATTGTGATGATAACATCTTAATAACAGTATTGCTACAACTTGTAATATAAGTGATTTATGTTATTTTTGCTGAACTTTAAAACAGTACAAATTCAGTATTAAATTTTTGCGATTAAAAGAGAAATATATTATGAAAATTATGTTTAGATGTTTGCTTCTGATGCTTTTGGCATTCAATTTTTCTTTTGGACAGGATAAGGACGATGTATTATTAACAGTTGATGGAGATCCAATAATGACATCCGAATTTTTGAGGGTTTATAATAAGAACTTAGACTTAGTTAAAGATGAAAGCCAAAAGGATATAGATGGCTATTTAAAACTATTTACAGAGTATCAATTGAAATTAAAGGAGGCTAAGCGATTAAAGCTTAATGAAGATGCCAAATACCAACGCGAATTCTTGAGATACAAAAAGCAGCTTACCAAAAACTACCTTTCTGAGAATAAAGTCACTGACGTGCTTGTTCAAGAAGCCTATGATCGCAGTAATATCGATATTAAGGCGTCACATGTATTGGTCCGACTAGACGAAAATGCTAAGGATACATTGAGCGCATATAATCAAGTACTTACTTTAAGAGAGCATTTACTAAACGAGGGTTTTGATAAGTTAAAGAAAGAAGCACATGACGGTAAAACGGTATTCGTTGAAGATTTGGGTTATTTTTCGGCATTTAAGATGGTTTATAATTTTGAAACTGCCGCATACAATACAGCAGTAGGTGAAATATCCATGCCATTTAGAACACGGTTTGGGTATCATGTCGTCAAAGTTGATGACAAGCGACCATCTAGAGGAACGATTACCGCTGCACACATCATGATAGCCTTGCAACAGAAAGATTCGTTATTGGATCCGGAGGAAAGAATCAATGATATTTATAAAAAAATGCAGCAAGGAGAGAGTTTTGAGTCATTAGCAAAGCAGTTCTCGGATGATAAGAGTTCTGCGGCTAAAGGAGGTCAGTTAGCGCCCTTTAAGAGCGGTCAACTGAGTTCAACTAAATTTGAGGATGAAGCTTTTACCCTAAAAAATGATGGCGATATCAGTGAGCCTTTTAAAACGGAGTATGGATGGCACATTGTAAAGCGTATCAGCCTAAAACCAATTCAACCTTTAGAAGATTTAAAGCCATCATTGGAGTCTAGAGTAAAACGGGATTCTAGGTCTAAGCTTATAAATGCTGCTATGGTAAAAGAGCTTAAAAAGCGTTACGAGATTTCTTATAATTCAAATGCGAAAGCCTACTTTGAATCGTTGCTAACCAACAATTATTTTACACGCTCATGGAGATTGCCCGAGGATTTCAAAAAAGATGAAGAGCTTTTTAAGATTAATGATAGATCATTTACCTATAATGAGTTCGGTCGTCATTTAATGTCTGCTCAGCGCATTTATATGAATAAAAATACGGCTTTCTTAAATATCATTGATAAAGAGTTTGAGAGCTTTTTCGAAAAGTCCATACTACAATTTAGAGAAGACAACCTTGAATTGGAGAATAAAGATTTTGCAGATATTCTCAAAGAATACAGAGATGGTTTATTGCTATTTGATTTAATGGAAAAGGAAGTCTGGAACAAGGCAGCAAAGGACACTGTAGGTTTAGAGGCTTATTACGAAAAATATAAATCCAAATACCAGTGGAATGAAAGGGTTAAGGTGGTTATGGCATCTTCAGCAGATAAGGCAGTTGCCGAACAGGCTGCAAAAATGATGAAGAGAAATAAGAGCGAAGATGATATCAATAATGCACTTAACACAGAAAAAGAGAAGAACGTCATTTTCACAAAAGGAACCTTCGACTTCAATGACAATAAGTTGCCAGACGATTTTGAGACTAAGAAAGGTGTCTCTAAAATATATGAGAACAATGAAGCGTTTCATGTTATAGAAGTCAATGATATTTTACCAGCAGGAGTAAAGACTCTAGAAGAAGCCAAAGGAAATGTCATTAACGATTACCAAGCAGAACTTGAAACGAATTGGATAAAAGATCTCCATGACCGCTTTAAAATAGAAGTGAATGAAAAAGCTTTGAAGAAAGTGAAGAAGAAAATTAAAAAACAATAGTCTTTTTGAAAAAATCCCTCTACATAATTACATTGAGTTTATTGGTTTTTGGTTGTGATTTGTTCAAGAAAACGGATGATCGTAAACCAATAGCAAGAGTAAATGACACCTATCTGTATGAAGATGATATTGCTGGTGTAGTGCCTGATGGGGCTACAAAAGAGGATAGTACACTATTGGTAAATGCCTTTATTAATAGATGGGCCAGACAGTTGTTACTCATGGATGGTGCACAACTTAACCTATCTGAGAATAAACAGGAAGAATTTTCAAAATTAGTTAAGCAGTACCAAAATGACTTGTACACTAAGGCATATTTAGAGGCTTTGGTAAAGAAAAATATAGACACTACCGTTCAGTCCGACGAAACACAAGTGTTTTATGAAGCTAATAAGGAATCTTTCAAGCTAAATGATGACTTGTTGCAATTTAGATATATTAGTTTACCCTTAAATCCAATTGATTTTGATACCATTGAGAAGCGATTTAAAAGATTTAAGGCTAGTGATAAGCAGTATCTAGATTCAATTTCTGTGCATTTCAAATCGTACTCACTTAACGATTCGCTTTGGGTGAAATTCAGCCAGGTTGTAGAGAAAGTTCCTGTAGTGAATTCAGAAAATAAAAATCAACTGTTAAAAAAATCTAATTTCTTACAGCTCAAAGATTCATTAAACCTATATTTGATGCAAGTTAATGACGTGCGCCTGCAGAACGATTATGCGCCCTTGGAATACGTTATACCGTCAATAAAACAAATTGTTATAAACAAGCGTAAGCTCGAGCTCATAAAGCAACTCGAAAATGATATTACAAAAGATGCCATTAAAAATAATCAATTTCAGATATATAACTAGAGCAGCGATTCTTAGCTGCTTTTTTGCATTTAATAGTTTAAACGCGCAGGAAATTATCTCAGATGAAGATCCAGTTGCAAAGAAAAAAGATAGTGTAATCAATACATCTAGAATCAAGGCAGATGGTGTTGCTGCCGTAGTTGGTGATTACATCGTTTTAGAATCTGATCTAGATCGCGAAATTGCTCAGCTAGAAGCACAAGGTGCTGATTTATCTGGTGTAACACGCTGCGAACTTTTTGGCAGTTTACTTGAGAAAAAATTATACGCTCACCAAGCTATACAAGATAGTGTTATTGTCAATGAATTATATATTCAATCTCTTGTAGACCAACAAATACAAGGTATTTTGGCACAAACCAATGGTGATATGCAAGGTATGTTGAAATTTTACAAAAAAGATTCGGAACAAGCACTTCGTGATGAGATGTATGAGATCAATAAGAACAATTATTTATCTCAAGAAATGCAGAAAAAGGTGATCCAGGATATCGAAGTAACTCCAGAAGAGGTAAGACAGTTTTTCAACGCTATTCCAAAAGATGAAAGACCAACTTTTGGCACAGAACTTAAAGTAGCTCAGATTGTAATTATACCCGAAGTCACAGAAGAGGCGAAGCAAGCAGCCATAGATAAGTTAAAGGGCTTTAAAAGAGATGTTGAGGAAAATGGTGCAAGTTTTACAACTAAGGCATTATTTTATTCTGATGATGGCGGTTCTAAAAATAATGGTGGTTTGTTACCTACCATGAACAGAAAGCGACCTAGAATGGTTAAGGAATTTAGGGATGTTGCTTTTAATTTGGAAGAAGGAGAGATATCAGAACCATTTAAAACTGATTTTGGTTATCATATTGTATATCTAGAAAAAATCCGTGGGCAAGAGTATGATGTAAGGCATATTTTAATTCGTCCTGAATTAACTCAAGACGCCATTCAGAAAGCAAAAGATGAAATAGACGTGGTAAGAGAGAAAATTGTAGACGGAAGTATTTCTTTTGCTGCAGCGGCTTTTGAGTTTAGTGATGAAAAGGAAACGAAGTTCGAAGGTGGTCAATTAACCAATCCTACAACGCAAGATTTCAATTTTGAGCTGACTAAGATGGATACGGAAATGTACACACAGATTCAAGGTTTAAAGGATGGAGAAGTTAGTGAGGTCATTCAAGATGAGGATAGGATTAATAGCATTAAGTTTAAAATCATGACGGTCACAGATAGAATAGATGACCACGAGGCAGATTTTGCAAGAGACTACTTAAAAATTAAAGAACTAGCATTGCAAGACAAGCAAATTAAGGCTATTGAAAAATGGCAAAAAGAGACTATCTCAGAAACTTATATTAAAATTAATGGAGAATATAGAGATTGTGATTATCAAAGCAATTGGTTAAAAACACAATAGCATATGTCTGATGTAACCATTATTGAAAACTTCGTTAACAAGTATAAGGCTCTAAAGCAAGAGATCGCCAAGGTTATTATTGGTCAAGATGATGTTGTTGACCAAATTTTGATCTCCATATTTTCGGGAGGACACTCCCTGCTAATAGGTGTTCCTGGATTGGCAAAAACGTTGATGGTGAATACCATTGCTCAGGCATTAGGCTTAGATTTTAAGCGTATTCAGTTTACTCCAGATTTAATGCCAAGTGATATTCTAGGAAGTGAAATCTTAGATGAAAATCGTCACTTTAAATTCATTAAGGGACCCATTTTTGCCAACATAATTTTGGCCGACGAGATCAACAGAACACCACCAAAAACGCAAGCTGCTTTATTGGAAGCTATGCAAGAGCGTGCTGTAACGGTAGCAGGCCATCAGTACAAATTAAATTTGCCATACTTTGTTCTAGCGACTCAAAATCCAATTGAGCAAGAAGGGACTTACCCATTACCTGAGGCACAATTAGACCGCTTCATGTTCGCCATTAGATTAGAATATCCATCTTTTCAGGAGGAAGTGGATGTTGTAAAAGCGACAACGACAGATGTTCAAATGTCCGTTAATTCCTTATTTACGGCTCAGGAAATTATAGATTTTCAAAACGTTATACGTCGTATTCCTGTAGCCGATAACGTTGTGGAGTATGCGGTTTCCTTGGTGAGTAAAACAAGGCCAAATGCAGATACTGCCGCAGATATTGTTAAGGAGTTTGTAGATTGGGGAGCGGGTCCAAGAGCTTCACAGAATTTAATTCTTGCAGCTAAAACACACGCTGCAACTATTGGGAAATTCTCACCAGATATTGAAAACATAAAAGCTGTAGCTACTGGAATTCTAAGGCACAGAATAATAAAAAATTACAAAGCTGAGGCAGAAGGGATAACGGACGAAAGAATTATTCAAAGCCTGTTTTAATTGGCAGTATAATCCCTGACCCTAAATTCAGAATTATTCTAAATAATACTAACTGTTAAATTATTAAACAACATTAATTTTTACTGTTAATCTTCAATCTAATTGATAGTTTTTTGATTCAATTATGAGTTATTTTCAAAGAATCTTCAATTTCGTTACATATTTTCAAATACCCTTTGAATTTTGTATTTTTGTGCTGCTTAAAAAACAAATTATCAACCTTTAAATATACTATATGGCATTTGACATTGATATGATTAAGAAGGTTTATGCTAACATGACGGAGCGCGTAGATGCAGCTAGGGAAATTGTTGGTAAACCATTGACACTTTCAGAAAAAATATTATACTCACACCTTTGGGATGGTACTCCAGCCAAAGCCTTTAGAAGAGGAAAAGATTATGTGGACTTTGCTCCAGACCGTGTTGCTTGCCAAGATGCAACAGCGCAAATGGCCTTATTGCAGTTTATGCAAGCAGGAAAGCCGAAGGTTGCCGTACCGACAACTGTTCATTGTGATCATTTAATACAAGCAAAAGATGGCGCTGCAACGGATTTAAAGCATGCTAATAATACGAGTAGCGAGGTATTTAATTTCTTGGAGTCAGTATCGAATAAGTATGGTATCGGCTTTTGGAAACCAGGTGCAGGTATTATTCATCAAGTAGTTTTAGAAAACTATGCATTTCCTGGAGGAATGATGATTGGTACGGATTCACATACTGTTAATGCTGGTGGATTAGGAATGGTGGCCATTGGAGTAGGAGGTGCGGATGCTGTTGATGTTATGGCTGGTATGGCTTGGGAGCTTAAATTCCCTAAGTTGATTGGTGTTAGGTTAACAGGAAAACTCTCTGGTTGGACCGCGCCAAAAGATGTCATTCTTAAAGTGGCAGAGATTCTTACTGTTAAAGGTGGAACAGGAGCGATCGTCGAGTATTTTGGACCTGGAGCTTTATCGATGTCTTGTACAGGAAAAGGAACCATTTGTAACATGGGTGCTGAAATTGGCGCTACGACATCTACTTTTGGATATGACGACTCTATGGAACGCTATCTGCGCGCAACAGATAGAGCTGATGTTGCCGATGCTGCAAACAATATTAAAGACTATTTAACTGCGGATAATGAAGTATATGCAAATCCTGAGCAGTATTTCGATCAAGTAATAGATATTAACTTATCAGAATTAGGACCACTATTAAATGGTCCATTTACTCCGGATTTATCTACGGAAGTAGGCAGGGATATGACTGAAAAAGCTAAGGCTAATGACTGGCCAATGCAAGTAGAATGGGGACTTATAGGTTCTTGTACTAATTCATCTTACGAAGATTTATCTAGAGCATCATCTATTGCGCAACAAGCACTAGACAAAGGCTTAAAAACAAAAGCAGAGTTTGGTATCAATCCTGGATCTGAACAAGTGCGTTATACAGCTGAACGCGATGGTATTCTTGAAGTGTTTGAAAAATTAGACGCGAAGATATTTACAAATGCCTGTGGACCATGTATAGGACAATGGGCGCGTTATAGCGATCCAAAGAATGCTCCTAAAAATAGCATTGTACATTCATTTAATAGAAACTTTGCTAAGCGTGCAGATGGCAATCCAAATACACATGCTTTTGTAGCTTCGCCAGAGTTAACAGCTGCTATTGCTATTGCAGGTCGATTAGACTTCAATCCAATCACAGATAAGTTAATCAATGAAAATGGTGAAGAGGTCATGTTGGATGAACCAACAGGATGGGAATTACCTCCGAAAGGTTTTGATGTTAAGGAAAATGGTTATTTAGAGCCAGTAACGGATGGTAGTGGTGTTCAAATTACTGTAAATCCTACATCTGAACGTTTGCAATTACTAGAGCCTTTTACACCTATTGGTGAATCTATAACAGGAGCTAAATTATTAATTAAGGCTTTTGGTAAATGTACAACAGACCACATTTCTATGGCTGGACCTTGGTTACGTTTCAGAGGGCATCTTGATAACATTGCCAATAATACTTTAATTGGAGCCGTTAACGCTTTTAATAAGAAAACGAATTTTGTAAAGAACCAGTTGACAGGAGATTACGGTGGTGTGCCAGATACTCAACGTGATTATAAGAAAAATAGTGTTTGGTCAGTCGTTGTTGGAGATCATAACTACGGTGAAGGGTCTTCTAGAGAGCATGCTGCGATGCAACCGAGACATTTAGGTGTGGCCGCAGTAATTGTGAAATCTTTTGCTCGTATTCATGAGACCAACCTTAAAAAACAAGGTATGCTAGGTTTAACCTTTGCTAACGAAGCTGATTATGATTTAATACAAGAAGACGATACGTTTAACTTCTTGGATTTAAATGAATTTGCACCAGACAAACAACTACATATTGAGGTAGTTCATGCTGATGGTTCAAAAGATACTTTAGCATTAAATCATACTTACAATGATGCTCAAATTGAATGGTACAAAGAAGGTTCTGCACTTAATTTGATTAAGAGGCAAAATGCTTAACTAGAACTATTTAATAATAAATAAACTCCTAATGTTTTCATTAGGAGTTTTTTTGTTTTTGTATGAAGGGTTTCAATTCAGTTTACGACTCATTGTCTAACTCAATTAAATCTTTATAAGTCATGAATTCTATTTGGATTTTTGAAAACGTCAATCTTTTTAATCTACTTTGCCCGCATAAATTTAAGAAATACAAAGCCTGTCACACTTTTGATGCTTATCAAAAAAGCGATTACATATATTTTGAGGAAGATGCGGCAAATAAAGTCTACCTTATTGAAAACGGTAAGGTGAAAATTGGATATTATAACGAGGAGGGTACTGAAGTTGTAAAAGCCATTCTTAGCAAAGGGGAGTTATTTGGTGAGAAAGCAATTTTGGGAGAGGAAAAACGAGATGAGTTTGCACAATCTATAGATAATAAAACAACAATATGTCCTGTTGCAGTGCCAACAATGCACGAATTAATGAGGGACAACAAAACATTTAGCCTGAGAATCTATAAATTCATAGGTCTAAAGTTTAAAAAGTTGGAGAGAAGACTTCAATTATTACTTTTTAAAGATTCGAAAACACGATTGAAAGAATTCTTAGAAGAGCTTTGTGCTGATTATGGATATGATTGTGACAAAACAGGCGATCATATAATTAACCATCCTTATACCCAAAAAGATATTGCTTCATTAATTGGTACTTCAAGACCAACCATAAACATTCTTCTTAATGAACTTAAGGAAGAAAATTACTTAGAATTTAATAGAAAAGAGATTAGAATCTTAAAAAAATCGGCTTAGTGTTAGCTAGCTAACATTTTATGAAAAATGCTTCTTTTAATTTTGAAATGTAAATTTTAAAATTAAAAAGCAATGATTAAAAAAATGATTTTAGCAGTTGTGACACTTGGAATTTTTGTCACCTCTTGCAGTAATGATGATGACAACGTCAGCATTATACCAGATGCAGGTACACTTTCAGGTGGGCCTTTTACTTTCTTAGTTGATGGTGTGCCAGACAATGTTAGTGGTATTACTACAGACCCGAATGCAGTTGGTACTAATAGAACTTTTGTAATTACAGACGATACGGGTATAATCTTGGGTATGCCACCAACAATTGAAGCTTTAGAAGGGGTTGATTTTGATGGTGCTGGTGTGGGTACATGCTTAATTTGGTATTTGAGATATGAGAATGGCTTGGTAGGTGCAGAAATGGGACTAAATGCTAATGATCTAGAAGGAAGTTTCGACTTATCAAATTCAATCTCTGTGTTTAGAGACCCTGAACCAAATGCAGGAGTATTATCCGGTGGACCATTTACTTTTGTGGTTGATGGAACAGTAGATAATGTCAGCGGAATAACTACAGATCCAAATGCTGCTGGCTCAAATTCAACATTTGTAATTACAGACGACATGGGTAATATTTTAGGATTACCACCAACACTTACAGCATTAGAGGGTGTTGATTTTGATGGGGCAGGAACAGGTGTTTGTTTAATATGGTATTTAAGATATGAAGACGGCTTAGTTGGAGCAGAAATGGGAATGAATGCGAATAATCTTCAAGGTGATTTTGATTTATCTAATTCAATAACTGTAACCAGAAATCCAGAACCAAATGCTGGTACTTTATCTGGTAATCCATTTACATTTTGTGTTGATGGTACGGTTGATAATGTAAGTGGAATTAGCACAGATCCAAATGCCGTTGGTACAAACTCTACATTTGTAATTACTGATGATATGGGTAATATACTGGGGTTACCACCAACGCTTACAGCTTTGGAGGGTGTTGATTTTGATGGAGCTGGAGCTGGAGTTTGCTTAATATGGTATTTGCGCTTTGAAGACGGTTTAATGGGTGCAGAAGTCGGAATGAATGCCAATAATTTATCAGGATTCTTTAGTTTATCAAACTCTATTACGGTAACTAGAAATGAACCAAATGCTGGTACACTTTCTGGCGGTCCGTTTACATTTACAGTAGATG
The DNA here is from genome assembly GCF_014243395.1 of Winogradskyella flava. Classification (GTDB taxonomy): domain Bacteria; phylum Bacteroidota; class Bacteroidia; order Flavobacteriales; family Flavobacteriaceae; genus Winogradskyella; species Winogradskyella flava. The sequence goes on from NZ_JACLCP010000003.1 coordinate 440,295, forward strand.
GGACAATTGATAATGTTAGTGGTATTACCACAGATCCAAACGCAACAGGAACAAATTCCACTTTTGTTATTACAGATGATATGGGTAATATATTAGGGTTACCACCAACAATAGCAGCTTTAGAAGGTGTTGATTTTGATGGTGCAGGAACTGGTACTTGCTTAATTTGGTATTTACGATATGAAGATGGATTGCAAGGAGCAGTTATGGGAGCAAATGCTAATGATTTATCAGGTTGTTTTGATTTATCAAACTCTATAACGGTTACTAGAAATTAATTGAAGGTATATAAAGAGCATCAAAAATTGAGTTTTTGTTGTTAGAATGAAAGCGTAATTCCGACTATGGGATTACGCTTTTACTTTTTACAATATGAAAACAGCAAAATTGAAACGTGGTAATATTATTTTTTTAATAATAATAGCATTGTTGATTATTCCTCAAACCCGGCAACCAATACAAGTTCTATTGCACAAAGGTTTAAGTTATATTAATCAATCTTCCCTTATTGAAGACGGAGATAGAGTAGAATTAAGAAATTCTAATTGGAGTTTAAAATCAGATAATGGTACTGTTTTAGAATTTAATGAGACTAGAGGGAAAGTCGTATTTATAAATTTTTGGGCTACTTGGTGCCCGCCTTGTATTGCAGAAATGCCAAGTTTACAAGCTTTATATGACGATTACTATGATGTGGTTGAATTCCTTTTTGTAACCAACGATGATTTTAAAATAGTCGAAGGTTTTAAAACCAAACGAAATTTTGATTTCGAAGTGTTCAACTCATTAAACGAAATGCCTCAAGAGTTACTGACCAGATCAATCCCTAGAACATATATCCTTAACAAAAAAGGTGAAATTGTTATAGATGAGTCGGGTGCTGTAAATTGGAATAGTGAAAAAGTAAGAAGTCAATTAGACCAATTACTCAGGGAATAGCTTATTTGAAGTATTTAAATGGTACTATAAGCATACCAAAGTTCTCTCCCTTTTCTTTCCCCAAATGCTTATGATGAATCTTATGAGCACGTCTTACGCCTCTTGCGTATTTATTATCAATATTCCTCAACCATTTGAATCTTTGATGAATAAAGATATCATGAACAATAAAATATGCTACACCATACATTAAAATTCCAAACCCAATTGGAAGTGTGTACCAAATACCCTCTACGCTCCATAGATAAAAGCAACTCATACTTACAACAGCATAGAATATAAAGAAAGCGTCATTACGCTCAAACCAGCTGTCATGATCTTTGTGATGGTGGTCTTTATGAAGATTCCATAAAAAACCGTGCATGATATACTTGTGCGTAAACCAAGCGTTAAATTCCATAATGAAGAACGTTCCAAAGAAAATTAATATCCAAAAAACAGTTTGCATGATGATTGATTAAAATTTAAAGCAAATTAAGTTGATATTTCACATAACTACGGGTAAGTAGTTCTATTTTTTTATAATTAGGTACTCTTATCCTAGCAGATTTAATCTCTAATGCAGGTGTGTTTTTTAACTTTTGTAATAACTTGTTGTAATAACGATAAGCCATGAATACACCAAAACGTGCTTCTAGAGGTAATTGTTTGATTCCTTTTAGACCTTCTGAAAAATCGCTTTCAATATCTGAGATTATAGATTGTTTCGATGCTTCATCTAAATGATTAAGATCGGTATTGGGAAAATAAGTTCTGCTCAGATCCTCAAAATCTGCTTTTAAGTCTCTAAGGAAATTTACTTTTTGAAATGCAGAACCCAAACGCATCGCAGAGTCTTTCAAATCTTCATACTTGTTTTTATCACCTTTTACAAATACCTTTAAACACATTAAACCAACCACATCTGCCGAACCATAAATATAGTTCTTATATTCTTCCTCAGTTAGATAATCTTTTTTTGATAAATCTAATCGCATACTATTCATAAAGGCGTCTACCAAGTGCTTGTCAATGTTATATTTGTGATAAGTTTCTTGGAATGCATTCAGTATCGGATTTAAACTGATTTTATCCTCCAAGGCGTTTTCTAAATCATTTTCAAAATTTGTAAAAAGCTTTTCCTTATCGAAATCATGAAATGTATCAACAATCTCATCGGCAAATCTAACAAAACCATAGATATTGTAAATGTCTTGTCTTATGCTGTCTGACAGCATTTTGGTCGCCATGGAAAACGAGGTGCTATAGGCATTTGTTACAGCTTTACTACATTCTTTAGAGACGTTGTCAAAAATAGATTTCATTGAAATTATAATATTATTGTTATTAAAGATAGCAATTAAACTTCATTTTTATGTATTAGTTCTGCAGCTAACTTTCCAGAAATTAATGAAGGAGGTACTCCAGGTCCTGGAACCGTAAGTTGTCCAGTAAAATATAGACCATCAACTTTCTTACTTTTTAATTTTGGTCTTAAAAAAGCCGTTTGCATCAATGTATTTGCCATGCCGTATGCATTACCCTTGTAAGAATTGTAGTCCTCGATAAAATCATTAACACAGTAAGATTCTTTAAAAAGAATATTATCTCGAACGGTTTGGCCTGTTAAACTCTCGAATCTATTAATAATGATATCGAAATATTGTTCCCTTAATTCTGCCGTATCTTCTAGTCCTGGTGCTATTGGTATAAGAAAAAATCCTGTTTCACAGTCTTTAGGAGCCATACTTTCATCAGTCACAGAAGGGAAGTTCACATAAAAGAGTGGATTGTCTGGCCATTTGGGATTATCGTATATATCTTCTGCGTGCGTTTCGAAGTTGGTATCAAAAAATAAGTTATGGTGTTCTATGTGATTTAATTTTTTGCTAAATCCAACATAGAATAAAAGCGAAGAAGGTGCAAAAGTTCGCTTCTCCCAATAAGACTCGCTATATTGTCTGTACTTTGTATCTAATAACGTCTCGGAATGGTGATAATCGGCACCACTTAAAACAATATCAGATACTATGGTATTACCATTTACAACAATAGCCGTAGATCTGGCATTTTCTACAACAATCTTTTCAACATTGCTATTGGTACATATAGTAACACCTAAACTTTCTGCCAAAGCTTTCATGGCTTTAATGATTTCATACATACCACCTTTTGGATGCCATGTGCCTAAGCCAAAATCGGCAAAGTTCATAAAGCTGTAAAACGATGGCGTTTGACTTGGTTTTGCGCCTAAGAATAGAACCGGAAATTCCAAAGTAGAGATAAGCTTAGGGTTTTTAAAGTTCTTTCTAACCTCAGAACTAATAGTTTTAAAGAATCGATCGACTCTTGTAATGGTTTCTTTTGTGACGAGTTCAAAAGGAGATAGACCTGGTTTGAGGACTACCTTATTAATAGCGATGTCGTAGTGATCTTGTGCTTGTGAAATGAACTTACGCAAAGGTCTAGAGCTACCTTCTTCAATACGCTCAAATTCTTCACATATTTGATCCATGTGATCCCCAATTGTAATGACTTCATCCGAAAAAAAAATTTTATATGCTGGACTCAGTTTATCCAGCTGATAATAGTCACTAGTACTTTTTCCGAAATCATTAAAAAACTTTTCAAAAATATCAGGCATCCAATACCAACTTGGCCCAATATCGAAAGTAAAACCATCTTTAACCAATTGTCTGGCTCTTCCTCCAACAGTACTATTTTTTTCAAATATGGACACTTTATGACCAGCTTGAGCCAAATAGCAAGAAGCCGATAAAGCGGAGAAACCCGAACCGATAATGGATATAGTCTTACTCATTTACTATAAAAGATTGTCAATTAGTGCTTGGATACTTTTAAACGGAGTAATACCTTTTGGAAGCTTATCTAAGTCTAACGAATTTAACATTTGACCTAAAATCCAAAGTTTAGTGTTAGTGCCCTCAAGCATGAGTTTATTGAAATTCTCTATGTATTTTTCTATCTCGGCCTTTTCTGGTTTTACAGTAAAATAAGAAACATAGATCAGCTCGTCATAGTAGTTCTTTAAATCTACCAAGCTTTCAATTGGTACGCTAAAACCTAAAAATATGGATTGGTAACCTTTACTCACCAATTGATGGTTAATAAACATCAATCCTAGCTCATGAATTTCATTTTCTGGCAAGTAGAGAACAAATGTTTTTTTTGACTTATTAATTTGCTTTGATTGTACTTTCTCGGTGTTTATTAATATTTTTTGACGAATGAGAGACGTTAAGAAATGCTCATGTGCAGGTGTGATGGTATCTGTCTGCCATAAAAGTCCGATTTCCGTTAAAAGTGGAATGAAAATGTCGTAGAAGATCTCATCAAATGCTTTTTCTCTTAATAATGATTCATAAGTATTATAGAATAGTGCTTGATCAAAATTTAACATGGATAACTTAAATGCGTTGATAGCATGGCTCTCCATATTGTTTTCTGCGGCAATCTCCCTAACTAACAGAGGAATCTTGTGCTCTTCTATTGTAGCTATTTTAGAAATTTTATAGCCGTTATTATTAAGGTAACTAACGTTCAGAAGCTTTTGAAAGTTCGCTAAATCGTAATATCTTATATTTGTATCAGTACGTTTTGGTTGAAGCAAGTTATAGCGCTTTTCCCAAATTCTTATAGTATGTGCCTTAATCCCAGTAAGATTCTCTAGGTCTTTAATACTAAACTGGTTCTTAATATTGTTCATTTTTTAATAAAAATGTTTAAACAAAAATAAGATTTAATCCTATAACTTAGCTACAATTAACAAAATTTAAGTAAAAATGTATTGTTGATAAGTAAGAGATGGAGATTATTCTATAAAGAATTATGAATTGTGCGCACGAGAAGACTCGAACTTCCACGACCTAAAACGGTCACTGGCCCCTCAAGCCAGCGCGTCTACCAATTCCGCCACGTGCGCAATAAAGAAAAGTAAATATAAAAAAAAAGTTAAGCAATTCGCTTAACTGTAGTGACCGGGCTGGGGCTCGAACCCAGGACCCTCTCCTTAAAAGGGAGATGCTCTACCAACTGAGCTACCCGGTCATTAAGATGTTCTCTTAAATGAGGGTGCAAATATAAAATGTTTAATTAATAAAACAATACTTTTTTTGCTTAAATTTTTGTTTTTTTGCTGTGTTTAGTCACAAGGATTTAATAATCAATTTGTAAGCGTTATGATTGTAGTTTTAATGGGGTATATGGGATCTGGAAAATCAACTATTGGTAAGAAGTTGGCTACGCTATTAAATTATGATTTTTTGGATTTAGACGATTTTATTTCGGAGAATGAAAACTCGTCCATTTTGTCAATATTCAAGGAAAAAGGTGAAATCTATTTCAGAAAAAAAGAAACCGAGTCTTTAAAAGAGATTATTGATTCTAAGGAGAATGTTGTTCTTGGTCTTGGTGGCGGTACGCCTTGTTATGGGAACAACCTATCTCTATTGAAGAATGGCAAGAACGTCATCACGTTTTACCTAAAACTTTCTATTAAAAACTTAGCAGAACGACTAAGAACAGAACGAGACGAGAGGCCTTTGATTAGTCATTTGACTTCTGAAGAAGAATTATTGGAGTTTATTGGAAAGCATCTTTTTGAGCGTGCGCCATATTATAGCCAAGCAGATTATAATATAAATGCAGATGATAAATCCAAAAAAGATATTTTGGAAAATATTTTAATGCACTTAATCTAAATAGGCTTCATAAGGTTGTTTCGACAGATTCACATGGACATGCTCAAATAGAGAAGTAGATAAAGAAATACCCTTGAAATCTGCTTTAACTGGAAACTTTTTATGATTTCTATTAACAAGCACCGCAGTTTTAAATTGCTTTAATGACACATCCAAAAAGTGTTTAATACCATATATTAGTGTACTTCCTGAGTTGAGTACGTCATCAATGAGCACAATCGATTTTTCCGAGTAATCATCTTTTTCAATAGATGTTTTAATAGGATTAGTGGGTGCCGCTTTATCAATAATAACCTTACATAAAGTGGATTCTATATCGGAAATTTTATCTAATTGCTGTTTTATTTTACGAGCCAATATGTAGCCGTTACTTTCTATGCCCGCAATGATAATCTCTGTCTCATCAACATTACACTCATAAATTTGATATGCGATACGCTTTATTTTATGTTCTATTTCCTTATGACTTAAAATAGTCTTTTTTGTTAGTGCCATGTGATGATTTTACTTATTTAAACTTATAAAGGTTGTTGATGATTATTTCTGAAAAACTGTAATAAAGATACTTTAATTGAAAAACGCTTTATATACTTTCAAAGATAAAAAACAGTTCCTTACCTTTTCTGGGTTCAATAGAATTAATTGACTCATCAAAAGTTTTTATTCTAAAACGTTTTTTAAAAAGACTTTTATATTCAGTAAGACTTCCACCAAAAGGTGGTTCATTTTCAGTTAATGGAAAATTGAAAAGTAATCCAACAAGTTTACCTTGAGGCCTTAGTAATTGATACATTTTTTCAACATAATTAGGTCTTAAAATAGGATCTAGTGCACAAAAAAATGTTTGTTCCATTATAAGATCGAATTGAGCGTTTAGATTAAAAAAATCCATATGTAGTAGTTGTGTAGTAGGAAGATTTGGTATGCGATGGGATAAATGTTCTAATGGCTGTTTGGCGATATCAAGCGCATAAACATTTTTAAAACCTTTATTCCATAAGTATTCAACTTCATAGCTATTGCCAGCACCAGGAATTAGAATTTTTAATGATTTATCTTCAATTTGATCTACATAGATTTTTAATGGTGTAGATGGATATCCAATATCCCAACCTATTTGATACGTCTCATAACGCTGTTCCCAATAACTTTTGTTTAGTTTACTCTTCTTCATAAAATCCATCAATATCACGTCTATCTTTTTTTGTTGGTCTACCAGTACCTTTCTTTCTGTAGTAGTCTTTACTGAATTTTAATAGCTCTTTCGAGGCAAAAGCTTCCTTTGGAGTGGTATCCGTTCTGTAGATATCAACTAATTTTGCACCAACTCTATTTGGAGGCAAATCATTTACGGTTAGTTTATAGATTATTTGATCTTTTCTAAGTTCAATTTTATCCGTGGCATAAACCTCTCTAGATGGTTTTATTACAGCGCCATTAACTTTTACATGGCCTTTCTTGCAAGCTTTTGTGGCAATACTGCGCGTTTTATAATAGCGCACGCACCAAAGATATTTGTCTATTCGCATATATTTTTAACTAAAAACTACGTTAATCTTATTGTACAAAAATATTATTTTAATGTATCTTGCGCACTGAAAATAAGCAATAATGAACCCAGTATAAGATTTGTGGTGAATCTTTTACACCAACTAAGTAAATTATGAAAGTAAAACCGTTTAAACTAGTATTTTTATTGATGGCAGTTTTTCCTGCTCTTCTCATTTCTTGTGGTGGTGATGACGATGACGATGGTCCTACTTTTGTAGAAGAAGATAGAGCGGAGCAACAGATTGTGGATGATTCGACTTTAGTGGCTTATTTGACGACGCACTATTATAATTCAAGTCTTTTTGAATCCGATGAAGATTTTAAATACGATGATATTATAATCACCGAGTTAGAAGAAGGCGAAACAGTTCCAGATGGACATACTTTATTAATGGATGCTGTAGAGACTAGAACCACAACGTATCTTGAAGCTGATTATAAATATTATATTTTGAGATTGGATCAAGGAGATGAAGAAGCGGGCTTGCCAAGGTTCACAGACCAAGTAAGAGTGCGTTATGAAGGCAGTAATGTTGTAGGTGGTGACGTTTTTGATTCTTCAGTAACTCCTGTAGACTTATTCTTGCAAGGCAACTTGATTAGTACTTTTGGAACAATTAAGGGATGGCAGCTTGTTATGCCAACCTTTAATGCTGGTTTTCTTGATGGTATTGTTAATGGCATTGTAAATTATAGAGATTATGGCTTGGGCGTTATGTTTATACCATCAGGACTAGGCTACTTTTCTGGCACTACCACAGGATCGTCTTATGCTAATTTAATTTTTAAGTTTGAATTATTACAGTATCAAGAAGAGGATCACGATAACGATGGCATTCCTTCTTATGTTGAAGATTTAGATAATAGTTTGGAAGTTACTGACGACGATACAGATGATAACAACTTCCCAAATTTTATAGATATTGATGATGATGGCGATGGTGTTTCAACATTTAATGAATTAGTTCAAACCGAATATACTGAGGAACCAGTACTTGCCGCAAATGAATATATTTACAGCAGAAATGAAAATACTGGTATTATTATCACGGTAAAGGCGGTTGATGATAACAATAATGGCATTTTAGACTATTTGGATGAAACGGTTACTACAAATTACAATGAAAACGAGACAAACTAGAACATCCGTTTTTCTGTTCTAAAAAAAGCCACTAATTTTAATTAGTGGCTTTTTTATGATACTATAATTGAAGTCTTATAAGGCAATTGATAAACTCAATATCAATTGATCAGGTCTTGTGTCAATTCTACTTGTAATATCGGTACCAATATTGTTATTGATAAAGTTAGCTTCATTATCGCTAAAACCTCTCTCGTATCTTAGGTCAATTCCAATTTTGTTAAGGCTTAATCCAATTCCAAAATTTAAACCTACAGAAAACTCATCTTCTACATTATTAATATTAATACCATCAAACTCTGTATCCAATATATATTGTAATGATGGTCCGCCAAAAACACTAACTGGTCCAAGAACTTTTATACCCACCAATAGTGGTACATCTATTTTCTTCATACTAAACTGATCACTATCGTAATCACTTTTAGTGGCAGTGTAAACCAGCTCAGGTCTAAAATAGATTTGATTTCCTAATTTTCCAAAAACACCAATATGGTAGCCGATATTTCGATCTGGGTTTTGGGAATTTTCACCTATTGATTCAAAATAATCGCCATTGGCATTGTAATTCAATCCGCCTTTAAAACCAAAGGCACTACCTTTTTGGGCATTAACGGAAAAACCGATGAATGCAAAAACTACAGCTAAGTACGCTGCTTTTTTCAAATTTTTCATAATGTTCGTTTTTAAGATTAGATATGTAATATCAAAAACGTTGCCAAAATGAACTTATTTTCTTTTTAGCACATTTTTTACGGCTTGTTGTATCGCAGAACTGTTTAGTCCATACTTCTCCATAAGTTGCGCTGGTGTGCCAGATTCACCAAAAGTATCATTTGTAGCGATAAATTCTTGAGGTGTTGGGTTGTGTAATGCTAATACTCTAGAGACACTTTCTCCAAGACCTCCAAGGTAATTGTGTTCTTCGGCAGTGACGATACAACCTGTTTTTGATACAGATTGTAAAATTGCGGTTTCATCAAGAGGTTTTATAGTATGTATATTAATGACTTCAGCCGAAATACCTTGCTCATGTAAAACCTTAGAAGCTTCAAGTGCTTCCCAGACTAAATGACCCGTTGCAACAATAGTAACGTCATTGCCATCGATAAGTTTTACCGCTTTCCCGATTTCAAAATCACCATCTTCAGGAGTGAAGTTGGCTACCTTTGGACGTCCAAATCTTAAATAAACAGGGCCATGATGTTTCGCAATGGCTAATGTTGCTGCTTTGGTTTGATTGTAATCACAGGTATTAATCACAGTCATTCCTGGTAACATTTTCATCAATCCAATGTCTTCTAAAATTTGGTGTGTTGCACCATCTTCGCCTAAAGTTACGCCAGCATGCGATGCACATATTTTAACGTTCTTATCAGAATAGGCAACACTTTGACGTATCTGATCATAAACCCTACCAGTAGAAAAATTAGCAAATGTTCCAGTAAACGGTATTTTTCCTCCAATCGTCATGCCAGCAGCAATACCAATCATATTGGCTTCAGCAATACCAATCTGAAAAAAACGCTCTGGATGATTGGCTTTAAACTCATCCATTTTCAGAGAACCCGTTAAATCTGCACAAAGCGCAACAACGTTTTCATTCGTTTTTCCTAATTCTGTCAATCCAGCTCCGAAACCAGATCTTGTGTCTTTATTTCCCGTATTTGTATATGTTTTCATAGTAGTGCCCTAGAAAGAGGGTGTCTGTTTAATTAGTCTTTTAATAATCACCTAAAGTTTCAGCATTTTGAGCCAATCCTATTTCTAGTTGTTCGTCATTAGGCGCTTTACCATGCCAAGCATGTGTATGCATCATGAAATCCACACCATTACCCATAATAGTCTTCAACAAAACACAAACAGGTTTTCCTTTTCCAGTTTCTGCCTTGGCCTTGGCCATTCCATATAAAATGGCTTCTAAATTATTACCTTCTTCAATTTCCAATACGGTCCATCCAAAAGCTTCAAACTTCTCTTTTATGTTACCCATAGGTAATACATCGTCTGTAGCACCATCAATTTGCTGTCCATTTAAATCTATTGTAGAGATAAGATTATCAATTTTTTTTCCGGCGGCATACATTATAGCCTCCCAGTTTTGCCCTTCTTGTAATTCACCATCACCATGTAAGCTATAAATGAGGTGATTGTCCTTATTTAATTTTTTGGCCTCAGCTGCACCAATGGCAACCGACATGCCTTGACCTAGAGAGCCAGAAGCGATTCTTACACCAGGTAAACCTTCATGGGTGGTTGGATGCCCTTGCAATCTAGAGTTTACAAGTCTAAAAGTATTTAGTTCATCCACAGGAAAGTAATTAGCTCTTGCCAAAACGCTATAGTATACAGGTGAAATATGACCGTTGGAAAGGAAAAACAGATCTTCTCCAATCCCATCCATATCGAAACTTTCTTTAGTTTCCATGATTTCATTGAACAATGAAACAAAAAATTCGGCACATCCTAAAGAGCCTCCTGGATGACCAGAATTCACTTTGTGTACCATTCGTAAAATATCTCTACGAACCTGAGTAGTCAAATCTTCTAATTGTTGAATATTAGGCATATTGTGTTGCTTAAATTAATGGCACAAAAATAGTTTTTTATGAGGCTGTTACAAAAGCAGAATAGACACACTTATTAACGATTTTGCAGATTTGCTAACAATTTTAAATTTAATTAAGATGTAATGTATTTGAGTTAATTATATTTGCCATTAGACCCAATTTTAATGGATTTTAAACGCTTAGCAAAAGATAAAAAAACAAAGGCTAGGGCTGGAGTTATTACTACAGATCACGGGAAAATCGAAACTCCGATTTTTATGCCTGTTGGCACAGTGGCCTCGGTAAAAGGAGTGCATCAACGTGAGTTGAAAAATGATATTAATCCTGATATTATTCTTGGGAATACTTATCACCTTTATCTACGACCTCAAACTCATATTTTAGAGCAGGCAGGCGGACTTCATAAATTTATGAATTGGGATCGGAATATTTTAACGGACTCTGGAGGTTATCAAGTATATTCTCTATCTGCTAATAGAAAAATTAAAGAAGAGGGTGTAAAGTTTAGGTCTCATATCGATGGAAGCTATCACGTATTTACACCAGAAAATGTAATGGAGGTGCAGCGTAGTATAGGTGCTGATATTATTATGGCTTTTGATGAATGCACACCTTACCCTTGCGATTACAACTACGCCAAACGTTCCATGCACATGACACATCGTTGGTTAGAACGTTGTTTAACGCATTTAAAGAAAACACCTTTTAAATATGATTATGAGCAGACCTTTTTCCCTATAGTTCAAGGAAGTACTTATAAGAATTTAAGAATTCAATCTGCTGAGTATATTGCGAATGCAGGCGCAGAAGGCAATGCGATAGGAGGATTGTCTGTAGGTGAACCAGCGGAAGAAATGTATGCCATGACCGAAGTGGTTTGCAACATCTTGCCTGAAGATAAACCACGCTACTTAATGGGAGTTGGTACTCCAATCAATATTTTAGAAAATATAGCGTTAGGTGTAGATATGTTTGATTGTGTTATGCCTACGCGTAATGCGAGAAATGGCATGTTATTTACGGCTCATGGCACAATCAATATTAAAAATAAAAAATGGGCTGATGACTTTTCACCAATAGACGATATGGGAATCACTTTTGTAGATACCGATTACAGTAAGGCTTATCTAAAGCATTTATTCACGGTAAATGAGTTGTTGGGTAAGCAAATAGCAACAATTCATAATTTAGGCTTTTACCTATGGTTGGTTAGAGAGGCTAGAAAGCATATTATTGAGGGCGATTTCGGAGCATGGAAAGAAAAAATGGTCAAACAAATGGATAAAAGGTTGTAATACGTGAAGATCTTAGATTGGTACATATTAAAGCGCTATTTGTTTACATTTCTAATGATGCTGTTACTTTTTATTCCCATTGGAATTACCGTAGATTTAGCAGAAAAGGTTGGGAAAATTTTAGAGAACAAAGCACCTTTTGCCGAGGTAACAGCCTATTATTTGGATTTCACTGTCTATTTTGCTAATCTCTTATTTCCTTTATTCTTATTTCTATCAGTTATTTGGTTTACCTCCAAGTTGGCCAACAATACTGAGATAGTAGCGTTTTTGAGCTCTGGTGTCTCTTTTTCAAGATTTTTGAGGCCTTATTTAATAGGAGCCAGTATTGTTGCTGTTTTTGCATTGGTTTTGGGTATGTATTTGGCACCAATTGCAAGTCAAGGGTTTAACGAATTTAAGTTCAAATACCTCAAAAAAAACAAAAGTATCCAGAAGACAAGGGATGTATATCGACAAATTAATGACAATGACTATATTTATGTGAGTAGGTTTATTCCAAAAAATAAATCAGGAATGAACTTTACTTACGAACATTTTGAGGGCAATGAGCTTAAGTATAAAATATTCGCGGATAACATAAGATATATAGAAGAAGATAGCAGTTATAGATTAACGTCGTATGTAAAGCGGACATTTACAGATAGTACTGAAATTTTAGAAAAGGAAACAAAAAAAGATATCATTTTTCCTTTTGAGCTTGAAGACTTAACGCCTGTTGAATATGCTGCAGAAACCAAATCCTACGGTGAACTTTTGAAGTTTATTGATTCAGAAAAACGACGTGGTTCTCCTAATATTGGACGCTATGAAGTGGTAAAGCTAAAAAAATGGAGCCTTCCGGTTTCAATTTTTATTCTAACAATAATCGCAGTTGCTGTATCTTCTGTGAAACGACGTGGTGGTATGGGTGTTAATTTGGCTTTTGGTATCGCCATTGCTATGATCTATGTATTCTTCGATAAGATTTTTGGTGTTATGGCAGAGCAATCTAATTTCCCGGCAATCATTGCGGTTTGGTTCCCTAATGTAATATTTGGTATTTTAGCTATATACCTTTTGCAAAATGCCAAACGCTAAACTTAAGCAATACCTTCATTTACATCTTCTGGTTTTTATTGCTGGCTTTACGGCGATTTTAGGCGAACTCATTACCATTGGCGCATTAGCTTTAGTTTGGTATAGAATGGCAATAGCGGGAATTCTAATGTTCTTATATATTAAGGTGATAAGATTGAACATTAAAATCTCCAAAAAGGCATTCTTACAATTTTCAGCAGCTGGTGTTATTATCGCATTACATTGGATTACGTTTTTTGAGGCTATCAACCAAGCTAATGTATCCATTGCTTTGGCCATGTTTTCTTCCGGAGCTTTTTTTGCGTCATTCATTGAGCCTATCTTTTTTAAAAGACGAATTTTGGGTTATGAAATTTTATTTGGCATCGTCGTTATTTTAGGTGTTTTTTTAATTACCAGTAGTGAGATGGGCTATATTAATGGTATTATTTTAGGTTTGGCATCAGCCTTATTTTCAACACTATTTGCTGTCATAAACGGACGGTTCATTGAACGTTATAATGCTACTGTGATTTCCTTTTATGAGTTTGTGAGTGGGGTCCTTTTTTTGACTGCTTTTATTCTATTGTCTGGTACAACATTTAATGCTGAATTCTTTACACTTTCAAGTTCAGATTGGATTTATATTTTCATTTTGGCTTCTGTTTGCACAGCCTATGCTTTTATTGGAGCTGTAGAGGTAATGCGTTATATTAGTCCTTTTACGGTAATTTTGAGTTATAACTTGGAGCCTATCTATGGTATAGCTATGGCATTGATCTTATTTCCAGAGACAGAGAAAATGTCACCACAATTTTATATTGGTGCCGCTTTGGTAATTGTCACTGTTCTTATGGATGCTGTGCTGAAGAACTATAAAAAGCGAAAGAATAAATCCAATGCGATTACCAATTAAAGTTTTTATATTTGCATTAACTAACTAAACAAAAAAACTAACTTCAAATTGTATGGAATATCTAGAGTTTGAATTACCCATAAAAGAATTAGAAGAACAGCTTCAAAAATGTCAGATTATTGGCGAAGAAAGTGATGTAGATGTCACCGAAACTTGTAAACAAATTGAAAAGAAACTGGCAGAAGCAAAGAAAGATATTTATAAAAATCTTACGGCATGGCAACGTGTTCAGTTATCGCGTCATCCAGACAGACCTTATACATTAGATCATATTAAAGCGCTTTGTGGAGATTCTTTTTTAGAACTTCATGGAGATAGAAACGTTAAAGATGATAAAGCCATGATTGGTGGCTTGGGAAAAATAGGTGACCAATCCTATATGTTTATAGGTCAACAAAAAGGGTTCAATACAAAAACAAGACAGTATCGAAATTTTGGAATGTCTAATCCTGAAGGCTATCGTAAGGCCTTGCGTCTAATGAAGTCTGCAGAAAAGTTTGGAATTCCAGTGGTAACCTTAATAGATACTCCAGGTGCTTATCCTGGCTTGGAGGCGGAAGAGCGCGGACAAGGTGAGGCCATTGCAAGAAACATCTTAGAAATGACACGTCTTAAAGTACCAATTATTACAGTAATTATTGGTGAAGGTGCTTCTGGAGGAGCATTGGGTATTGGCGTTGGTGATAAGGTAATGATGCTAGAGAATACTTGGTACTCTGTAATTTCTCCAGAATCGTGTTCGTCTATTTTATGGAGAAGTTGGGAATATAAGGAACAAGCTGCCGAAGCTTTAAAGTTAACAGCTAAGGACATGAAGCGCATGAAGCTTGTGGACCAAATCATTAAAGAACCTCTTGGTGGCGCTCATAAGGACAGAGAGAAAACGTTTATGGCTGTTAGGGATGCCATAGTAAAATCTTATGAGGAGTTGAAAAACTTATCACCAAAAGAATTGATGAAACAGCGCATGGATAAATATGATGAAATGGGAGTCTATAAAGACTAAATCCCCTAAACATAGGCAACCTATAAAAACTGAAGTTTTGACTTCGGTTTTTTTTATCACTATTAACAATATATTCGAGTTATTAACAGATAGATTGTTAATGACCTGTTAAGATTGTAAAATCCAATCTTGCAGTTCGTCGATACTATTTAGCTACTTTTGTTACTTATGAAACAACCCAATCCAATACAAGGATATAAAGTCGATAAAAGCACTATCATTAGTTTAGAGAAAGGAAAAATACCTCCACAAGCTATTGATTTAGAGGAAGTTGTGCTTGGAGCTATGATGATTGATAAAAAGGGTGTTGATGAAGTTATAGATATTTTAAGTCCTGAAGCTTTTTACAAGGATGCACATAAACACATCTTTGAAGCTATTTTCAAATTATTTGAAAACAGTGAACCTGTTGACTTATTAACCGTTTCTAGTCAATTAAAGAAAGATGAAAAGTTGGATTTGATTGGTGGCGATTTTTACCTTATTTCGTTAACCCAACGTGTCTCATCTTCAGCGCATATAGAATTCCATGCACGTATCATTCTTCAAAAGTATATTCAGCGAAGTTTGATTAAGATTTCAAACGAAATTATTGAAGATGCGTACGATGAGACCAAAGATGTTTTTGATCTTCTGGATAATGCAGAAGCCAAGCTTTATGAAGTGACTCAAGGTAACGTTAAAAAATCAACAGAAACTGCACAAAGTTTGGTGATTCAAGCCAAGAAGAAAATTGAGGATATCTCAAACAAGGAAGGCCTTAGTGGAATTCCAACTGGTTTCGATAAAGTTGATAAATTAACCTCTGGATGGCAACCGTCGGATTTAATTATTATCGCTGCACGTCCTGGTATGGGGAAGACAGCTTTAACACTGACTATGGCAAGAAATATTGCTGTAGACTTTAACCAACCTGTTGCGTTTTTCTCATTAGAGATGTCATCAGTTCAATTGATTACGAGACTTATATCCAGTGAAACAGGGTTATCTTCAGAAAAGCTGAGAACAGGAAAACTAGAAAAGCACGAATGGGAACAACTCAATGTAAAAGTGAAGACCTTGGAAAAGGCACCTCTTTTTATTGATGACACACCATCATTATCTATTTTTGATTTAAGAGCAAAAGCACGTCGTTTGGCCTCGCAGTATGGTATAAAGATGATTATGATCGATTATCTACAACTTATGACTGCAGGTGGAAGTCAAAAAGGAGGTAATCGTGAACAGGAAATTTCTACAATTTCACGTAACCTTAAAGCCTTAGCTAAGGAACTAAGCGTACCAGTTATCGCTTTATCTCAGTTGTCTCGTGCCGTGGAAACGCGTGGAGGTAGCAAAAGACCATTATTATCTGACTTACGTGAATCGGGAGCAATTGAGCAAGATGCAGATATTGTATCATTTATTTATAGACCAGAATACTACAAGATAGACGAGTGGGACGATGAAGAACGTTCTCCAACCGAGGGTCAAGGCGAATTTATTGTAGCTAAGCACAGAAATGGTGGTTTGGATAATATTAGACTGAAGTTTATTGGTCATTTAGGGAAGTTCGATAATCTAGATGATTTTGATACACCTTTTGGTGAGTTCCATTCTAAAATGAATGCCGCAGCCAATGACGACACCTTTAGACCAGATAATTTCCCATCTGCAGGAGATGCTTTCGACGCACCAGAAGATGATGGTGTGCCATTTTAACAATAGCCATGGGCAATTAAGTTCTTTTTTGGCGTATCTTCGCATTTCGTATTTATAAGAATTGCCTCATGTTAGATCAAAGACGTACAACAAATATTTTGTTGTTAATAATTGTAATACCTCTTGTTTTTTACCTGCTTAAAATACTATCGTTTATATTTATTCCATTGATTTTTTCAATGTTTATCGCCTTACTTTTTTTGCCTTTAATGCGATATTTAGGACGTAGAAAAGTACCAAAATTCGTTAGCATCATTATAGTTTTACTTTTGGTAACTGGAGGCGTTATGTTGGGCATAGAACTTATTCAATTGTCTAGTAAAGAGATCTTGGCGTCCCAATCTGATTTTTTTCCAAAGGCAGAAGAAAAGCTGGCAGACTTAAGGTTATACCTTACGGATAGCTTCGGAATCGAAATAGAACAAGACACGAATGTCATTGCGCAATTATTTCAAAAAGATAACTTAGGATCGACTATTGGATTTTTAAATTCATTTTTAACAGGCTTACTTATGACAATATTTTTTGTTGTACTATGGTTAGCAGAATCCATTAATGTTCACAACCTATTAAACAACACACTATTAAAACAAAAACATACATCGATTAAAGCTTTTATGAAAATCGAGAAAGACCTTATTAAGTTCATTAAAGTGAAGTTTTTAGTGAGTGCCTTAACAGGTTTGTTTACAGGGCTGATGTGCGTATTCTTCGATGTAAGCTTTCCTATTTTTTGGGGATTATTTGCTTTTGCCATCAATTTTGTGCAAATGGTAGGTTCTTTTATATCAGTAATACTTCTGTCAATTTTTGCATTTGTAGAATTGGACCCAACCAGTACACTATTCTTTTTTATACTCTGTATTACAATGGTACAAGTGACGTTCGGTGCTATTCTAGAACCAATTTTTATGGGAAAATCATTCTCCATAAATATTATTGCGGTTTTGGTGATGCTAATGTTTTGGGGATTTTTATGGGGAATTCCAGGGCTGATTATGGCAATTCCTATTACAGTTTTCATAAAAATTATTTTAGAGCAATTCCCGAATACCAAAGTTATTGCAAGTTTACTATCCGGGAATCAAACGACCTTAGACTAGTATTAATTCTTACTTAAAAGAATTGTAATTTTAAGTATATTTCTAGTTTAAAACTAGAGATATGGTCCATGGTACGCATAATGCACAAGAAGATTCAAGAAACAATGATATTCTCATTTCAATCAATGATGAACTTTATCCACGAAAGGAGGCAAAAATAAGTGTTTTTGATAGTGGCTATTTAGTAGGTGATGGTGTATGGGAAGCCCTGCGTTTACATCATGGTGTACTTGTTTTTAAAGAGGATCATTTTAATAGACTATGGCAATCTGCTGCCACAGTTGGTATGCACTTACCATTTACGAAAGAAGAACTTATAGCTAAAGTTTGGGCCACATTGAATGCCAATGCTATGACGAATGGTGTTCATGTGAGAATTATGGTAACGCGAGGTATAAAAAAAACACCGTCACAAGATCCAAGACTGACTATTTCCGGTCCAAATGTGGTGATCATACCTGAGTATAAAACAGCCTCTAAGGCATCAAGGGAAAAAGGAATTACATTATTTACGAGTAGTATACGACGAGGTTCACCAGATTATTTAGACCCAAGATTAAATTGCCATAGTAAGCTTCACGAAGTACAAGCTTTGATCCAAGCTATTGAAGCAGGTGCAGATGAAGCCCTTATGCTAGATGTAAATGGTTTTGTTGCGACCTGTAATGCCACTAACTTCTTCATGATAAAAGATGGTGAGGTTTGTACGTCAACTAGCAAATACTGTATGAACGGCATAACAAGGGCAAAGGTCATCGAGGTTTGTAAAGCAAATGGAATTACTTGTATTGAAAAGGATTTCTCATTGTTCGATGTTTACGGTGCCGATGAAGCTTTCGTAACTGGTACATTCGGAGGCTTAACACCAGTGACAAAAATTGATGGAAGACAAATAGGAAAAGGAAACTATGGCCACATGACCAGACAATTGAGCAACTTGTATGAAGCATTAATTGACAACGCTGTTAAGAATGGATAGTACAAAACGTATTTGTCTTTGGTCTGGACCAAGAAATATTTCTACAGCATTAATGTACGCATTTGCACAGCGTGCGGACACCAAGGTCTTTGATGAACCCTTGTATGCCTATTACTTGAAGCATCATCCTGAAGCGCATAAATATCATCCTGGGGTTGATGATATTTTGAATACCATGGAGATCGATGGCAATAAAGTTGTACAGGAGATGTTGTCTAATAACAGAAAACCCGTTTTGTTTTTTAAGCATATGACGCATCATTTACTGGATTTAGATCGTAAGTTTATGGAAAAGACCATCAGCATTATTCTTACAAGGAATCCAGTAGATATGTTGCCGTCATTTGATAAAGTCATCCAAAACCCAACCATTGATGACGTTGGTTACGCACTCCATATTGAGTTGTTGCGCTACTTCGAAAAGCATAATATTCCTTTTACCGTTTTAGACTCAAAAAGAGTTCTGGAAGACCCCAAAAAAGTATTGAGTAAGTTATGCGATTTTGCGAATATTCAATTTGAAGAAAACATGCTGTCTTGGCAACCACAGCAACGTGTAGAAGATGGGATTTGGGCAAAGTATTGGTATCATAATGTTCATCAATCAAGTGGTTTTCAACAGTACAAAGCCAAAGACGAACCATTTCCAGAGCATCTTAATATGCTGCTTGAACAGTGTCAACCATATTATAATGAACTCATTAAGTATGCGCTATAGGTCTTAAAAGAATTATAATTTTGGTACAATCCGAATAAAAATTAAGTATCTTCCGTTTTAAATTTATGAACTAGAAAGTCCATAGTGGGCATTTGGCTAAAATAGGAAGTACAACGAAATTATAATATTGCTTAACATAGGTTTTGGAGAATTAAATAAATGAAAAAAATTGCCTTCATCATTATTGGACTTTTATTAAATGTTAATGCTTACGCATCTTATATTCTTATTCCTATGGATGCGGAATCACAAGAAAATCATCTTAAGGCCTACGGTGTAACGTATTGGACTTTGGAGCGCGAGTTAAAGGTAAAGTGGTTACTCAATTACAGAGGGGGTTCGTTTCTACTACCAGATGCCGAAATTATTCAACGTGAATGTCAGATTAGAGGTGTGTCTTTCGAAGTGATATCAGATTCAAAAGCGGCTCAAATTCTTGAAGATATTAGCAGTCCCTCAGTAAACCAAGAGGCCGTTGTTTTAGAGAAAGCACCAAAGATTGCAGTGTATACACCTTATGGAAAACAACCATGGGACGATGCAGTGACCATGGTATTAACTTATGCCGAGATCCCTTACGAAACTATTTATGATGAAGAAGTGTTAAAGGATGAATTGTTATTATATGATTGGCTGCATTTACATCATGAAGACTTTACAGGTCAGTATGGTAAATTTTACAGAACCTATCGTTCTGCGGCATGGTATATTGAAGAAAAAAAGACAGCTGAAGAGCTGTCTGAGAAGTTGGGTTACGATAAAGTGTCAGATGCTAAATTAGCAGTGGCTTTAAAGATAAGGGACTATGTCGTTGGAGGTGGTTTTATGTTTGCCATGTGCTCTGCAACAGATAGTTTTGATATCGCGCTTTCCGCAGAGAACATTGATATTTGTGAACCAATGTTTGACGGAGACGGCAGTGATCCTGGTTATCAGAATAAGATTGATTTTTCAAAAACATTCGCATTTAAAGATTATATTTTGGAACGTAGCCCTAATGTTTATGAATTCTCTTCAATAGATATGACGCGCAAACGCCAAATTCCATTTAAAACGGATTACTTCTCGTTAATGGAATATTCTGCAAAATGGGACCCAATTCCAACAATGTTAACTCAAAACCACACATCGCTGGTAAAGGGTTTTATGGGACAGACGACATCTTTTACAAGAGATCAGATTAAGTCCAACGTTCTTGTTATGGGAGAGAATAAAACGAACGGTGAAGCTAAATATATTCATGGTATAAAAGGAAAAGGGTTTTTCACGTTTTATGGAGGTCATGATCCAGAGGATTATACCCACAGAGTGGGAGATCCAAAAACAGAACTGGACTTGCATCCAACCTCACCCGGTTATAGACTAATCCTTAATAACGTTTTGTTTCCTGCTGCTAAGAAGAAGAAGCAGAAAACTTAATTCTGAGCTATTTTTTTCGTATTTTAAACTGATACTAATTCATGTTACGATGGGAAGAAAAGAAGAGATACTCAATAAAATCCAAATCTTAATAACAAATCATTTTTCGACATCAGAAGCAGCCTTTGCCTTTTTTGACAAAAATGGTGACGGAAAATTAACTAAAAATGAAATCAAGGACTTATTGAAAGAGGCAGAGATAAATGGTTTTCTCAGAGGGATTGTCTCTTCAAAATTGATTGACGTTTACGATAAAGATGGCGATGAACTTATTGATTGGGAAGAGTTTAAATTTGCGATTAATGAGATTTCTGATGAATCAAAATAAAGCTGAATGAAATTTTTCCAACGGGAAATTAGGCTGCCAGCTTATTCTAGAGGTTTTCACCTAATTACGGATCAGCTTCTAGATGCTATTCCAGAGATTAGTGACATTAAGATTGGTCAGCTACAAGTTTTTATTAAGCATACGTCGGCAAGTTTAACCATAAATGAAAATGCCGATCCAACGGTTCGTTTGGATTTTGAAAGTCATATCAATAAAATGGTGCCTGAAAATCAATCTTACTATAAACATACATTTGAAGGGTCTGATGATATGCCTGCACATATTAAATCGTCTTTAATGGGTGCTTCAGTAGCGATTCCAATTACTAATGGTAAACTTAATCTAGGTACTTGGCAAGGTATTTACCTATGTGAGCATCGGAATAATGCTTCTGGAAGAACTCTAATAATAACGGCCTTTGGAAATTGAGTTATAAAACAAAAAATCCGATTCATACGAATCGGATTTTTAAATAAGCGAAATGTTGTTATTAATTTTGGCTAAAAGCCTTATTTAACTTTGTTTACTATTGCTTCAAAAGCTTCTGGGTGATTCATAGCTAAATCTGCAAGAACCTTACGATTCAATTCGATATTATTTGCTTTAAGTCCTCCCATAAATTTTGAATAGCTCATTCCATGTTGTCTTGCACCTGCGTTAATACGCATAATCCATAACGAACGAAATGTTCTCTTTTTGTTTCTACGGTCTCTATACGAGTATTGCATCGCTTTGTCAACCGCATTTTTGGCTACTGTCCAGACGTTTTTACGTCTTCCCCAGTATCCTTTTGCTTGCTTAAGAACCTTTTTTCTTCTGGCTCTTTTTGCTACTGAATTTACTGATCTTGGCATTTCTTTAATTGTTTTTTGTAGTAGGCGGTAGAATAATCTACACTTGCTAAATACTTTTGCCTAACTCCAGGGTTTATAAATTATTTTAACCGATTAAAACCGTATTACTTTAAACGTAACATGGTTTTAACATTATCTTCGTCAGCCTTATGTACTAAAGTATCATGGGTCAACGCAAGCTTACGCTTTTTAGATTTTTTTGTCAAAATATGACTCTTAAAAGCGTGCTTTCTTTTAATCTTACCAGTGCCAGTTAGTTTGAAACGTTTCTTAGCACTCGATTTTGTTTTCATTTTAGGCATTTTGTCCTAGATTTAATTTACGTTTCGCTTATCTTTCATGCTGATATTTTTTCAGCATTGTTTATTTATTCTTTTTTGGGGCGATGAACATAATCATTCGCTTACCTTCAAGTTTTGGCATTTGTTCTACTTTACCAAACTCTTCAAGATCCTGTGCTAATCTTAATAATAAGATTTGCCCTTGCTCTTTAAACACTATAGAACGCCCTTTAAAGAACACAAAGGCTTTCAACTTTGCACCATCTTTCAAGAACTTAATAGCATGTTTCTTTTTGAATTCGTAATCATGGTCATCTGTTTGAGGACCAAAACGAATTTCTTTTACTACTACTTTCGTAGCCTTAGATTTTAAAGCTTTTTCTCGTTTCTTTTGTTCGTAAAGAAACTTTTTATAATCCATGATCTTACAAACAGGAGGGTTCGCATTTGGCGAAATCTCAACCAGATCCAAACCTTGTTCGTCAGCCATGGAAAGCGCTTGCTTAATAGGATACACACCTACTTCAACGTTGTCTCCAACAACTCTTACTTCTTCAGATCTAATTTTAGAATTTATACGATGTTTGTCCTCTTGGGATTCACGTCTATTATAACTTCTTCTGTTTCTACGTATTGCTATGGCTTATATATTTAAATTAAACATTATTTATTTAAAAGTTTTCAAACTTTTATTTACTTTATCTTTTATAATTTCCGAAAATTCATTTACACTTATTGTGCCAAGGTCTTCTCCACCATGTTGACGCACTGTAATTGTATTATCCTTTTCTTCTTGCTCTCCAACGATAATCATATAAGGGAATTTTTGCATTTCAGCTTCCCGAATTTTTTTACCTACTGTTTCATTTCTGTTGTCAGCAAGGGCGCGAATTTCGTCATTTTCTAGCAAATTTAAAACTTTTTCAGCGTATTTTTCATATTTCTCACTTACAGACAGTATAATAGCTTGTTCTGGCATCAACCAAAGCGGGAAATTTCCACCAGTGTGTTCTAGCAAGATCGCAACAAAACGCTCCATACTTCCAAATGGTGCACGATGAATCATCACTGGTCTATGCATCTCATTATCGCTGCCCTTGTAGGTTAAATCAAAGCGCTCAGGTAGGTTGTAATCTACCTGTATCGTACCCAGTTGCCACTGACGCCCAAGAGCATCTTTTACCATAAAATCTAACTTAGGCCCATAAAATGCGGCTTCGCCAGTTTCGACAATATAGTTTAGGCCTTTATCTTTTGCGGCATTAAGAATCGCGTTTTCTGCTTTTTCCCAATTCTCATCACTACCAATATATTTTTCTGGTTTTTCTGGATCTCTCAACGATACTTGAGCGGTGAAATTCTCAAAACCAAGAGATCCAAAAACATAAAGTACTAAATCAATTACCTCCTTAAACTCTGTATCTAACTGATCTGGTGTACAGAATATATGTGCATCATCTTGCGTAAATCCTCTTACTCGAGTCAATCCATGCAATTCACCACTTTGCTCATATCTATATACGGTACCAAATTCCGCGAAGCGTTTAGGTAATTCTTTATATGAAAATGGTCTACTATTATATATCTCACAATGATGCGGACAGTTCATTGGCTTAAGTAAAAACTCTTCACCTTCAGCGGGCGTATTAATAGGTTGAAAACTGTCTTCACCATATTTTGCAAAATGACCAGACGTAACATATAGGTCCTTGCTGCCAATATGAGGTGTAACGACCATTTCGTAACCAGCTTTCTTTTGAGCAGCTTTTAAGAAGTTTTCTAAACGTTCACGCAAAGCGGCACCTTTTGGTAACCATAATGGTAGGCCTTGTCCAACCTTTTGTGAAAAAGTAAAAAGCTCAAGTTCTTTGCCCAATTTTCTGTGATCACGCTTTTTAGCCTCTTCTAATAGATGAAGATACTCTGTGAGTTCTTTTTGTTTAGGGAAAGAGATACCATAAACTCTGGTTAACTGTTTTTCATTCTCATCACCTTTATAATAAGCTCCAGCAACACTCAATATTTTGACGGCTTTAACAATACTTGTATTAGGAATATGACCACCTCGACATAAATCCGTAAATGTAGCATGGTCGCAAAAACTTATGGTACCGTCTTGAAGCCCCTCAATGAGATCGACTTTGTATTCATTTTTACCTTTATAATAAGATAATGCATCAGCTTTAGAAACCTCACGCATTTTAAAGTCGTGTTTTCCACGAGCAATTTCTATAATTTTATTCTCTATGGTTTTAAAGTCTTTCTCAGAAATCACATCTTCACCTAGATCAACATCGTAATAAAAACCATTCTCTATAGCAGGACCGACCCAAAGCTTCACTCCTGGATATAATTCTTCTAGAGCTTGAGCCAAAATATGAGCAGTAGAATGCCAAAAGGCTTTCTTACCGGCATCATCTCTCCATGTATATAATGTAAGATTACCATTTGTTGTTAATGGAGTGGTGGTTTCAATAACATTGTCATTGAATTTTGCTGAAATAACATTTCGTGCGAACCCTTCGCTAATATCTACAGCCACTTCATAGGGAGTTACATCTTTCTCAAAAGATCTAACGGAACCGTCAGGTAGAGTAATTTTAATCATTATATATGGTATAAATTTTAGCCTACAAAGATATATCTATATATAGAAAGGACAAAGTGAAGTTTTTAATAAAAAATTCATCT
>NZ_JACLCP010000004.1 GCF_014243395.1 Winogradskyella flava
TCTCTAGATCCAGAATTAACTTTAACAAAGACCGTTGCGATTACAAATGACGTAGCACCAACGGGGGCTAGTTTAGGAGATGAGCTCACGTATACGTTCAGTGTAGCGAACACGGGTAATGTAACGATCAGTAATATTACTATTGATGATGCACTTACAAGTACTACAGAGTTATCAATAACACCAAGTACCTTGTTACCAGGAGAGACAGGAACCGTAACCGTGACTTATACAATAGATCAGGATGATGTCAATGCAGGTGGTATAGAGAACAGTGCAAGTGCAACAGGAGATAGTCCAACGGGAACAGATGATGTAAATGACATTAGTGATAATGGTGATGAGACAGTGGATGGACCAGATCCGGATACAGATCCTACAAATGATCCAACTGTGATCACAATTCCAACAAACCCTGAACTAAGCATTATAAAAACCAGTAGTTTAGACACGGGCACAGATGGAGTTGCAAATGAAGGAGATATTATTACATACACTTACACAGTCACAAATACAGGTGATGTTACAGTATTTGATGTTAGTGTTAACGAGAGTGCAGCGAACTTTACTGGAACAGGTACTTTGCCTAACCCTATTTATGTAAGTGGAGGAAGTGATGAAGATGGAGAAGGTGATTTAGAAGACATGATTGTTGGTATTGGTACTATAGTATATACAGCAACATATGTACTTACGCAAGAGGATATAGATACTGGAATTGTAACCAATCAGGCTACTGTAGATGGCACAGACCCAAGCGGAAATCCAACAAGTGACGATAGTGATGACCCAATGGACACCACTAGTGATGATGATCCAACAGATACCGTAATTACCCAAGAACCTAGTATTAGTCTTATAAAGACAGTATTACCTTTAACGGATACTAATGGAGACGGAATTGCAGGGAGTATTGACGATATTATTACATACGTATTTATTGTAGAGAATACAGGAAACGTAACTTTAACCGATATACAAGTTCAAGATGCTTTACCAGGATTGATATTAACAGGTGGACCAATTGCTCAGCTGTTACCAGGTCAAATTGACAATAGCACATTCTCTGCAACATATCAAATTACGCAAGCTGATTTAGATATTGGTAGTGTGACTAATTCTGCTAATGTTAGTAGTGAAAGACTAGGAGGCAATCCAGGAGATCCGTCAGATGACATTACTGATACCAGTGATGATCCAAACGATAATAGTAATAATGATGACAATGGTGATGGTGAACCAGATGACCCAACAGTTGTTATTCTTAATTCAATATTTGATTTAGAGGTTGTTAAATCTGTTGATGAGTTGCGTCCAGTAGTTGGTGCAGAAGTAACGTTTACAATTGAAGTTGCCAATATTGGAAATGTTACAGCTACTAATGTGGTTATAGATGAACAAATTCCAAGTGGTTACGTGTTTGTTTCGGCAATCACAACAGCCGGAACGTATTCTGAGTTTGATGGCGAATGGACTATAGGACAGCTTAACCCAGACCAGGTTGAAATTCTTCAAATCACTGTTGAAGTATTAGGATTTGGTGATTATGTCAATACTGCATTTGTAGGGAATGCCGATGGTGGAATAGATGTGAATCCTGGCGATAATGAAGATTCTGCCGCAGTTGATCCAATATGTTTAACAATCTATAATGAATTCTCTCCAGATGGTGATGGTGTTAATGAGACTTTTGTCATAGACTGTCTAGAGCGATTCCCAGATAACAAACTGGAAGTTTATAATAGATGGGGAAATATTGTTTACAGCAAAAACGGATATCTAAATGATTGGAATGGTGTTTCTAATGGTAGGGCTGTTATAAATCAATCCGATGAACTCCCGGTAGGAACTTACTATTATGTTCTTGACTTGGGTGATGGTTCAGAACCTAGAGTTGGATGGTTATATATAAATAGAAGAAACTAATTAACACTGAATTATAAAACATATTAAAATGATACATATGTCATCAATAATAAAAAGATTAGTAGTTTTAGTATTTGTACTAATTAGTGCTAATAGTTTTGGACAGCAAGATCCACAGTATACTCATTATATGTACAATACTTTAAGTGTCAACCCTGCATATGCAGGTCAGAGAGAGACTTTGAGTGTTGTTGGTCTACACAGGTCACAATGGGTTGGTATTGATGGAGCTCCTCAAACCCAATCATTTAGTGTTCACTCTCCTTTGCGTAATGAACGCATAGGATTAGGTCTAAATATCGTGAGTGACGCTTTAGGACCGGTAAGAGAAACTTATCTAGATGCTAACTTTTCATATACTATTCCGCTAAATGCTAATGATTTAAAATTATCGTTTGGGATAAAAGGTGGTTTTCATAATTTACAATCAGATTGGTCATTAGGTGTTATTCGGCAAGTTGGTGACCCTACATTTGCAGATAATTTAAGTACATGGTCTCCAACTGTAGGGGCAGGTTTATATATGCACACCAGAAAATGGTATTTAGGGTTTGCTATACCTAACTTTTTAGAAACTGAACATTATGATGATGTTCAAGTTTCTGTCGGTGCAGAACGAATGCACTTTTATGCCATTGGTGGTTATGTGTTTAATCTTAGTGAAACTTTAGAATTAAAACCAGCCTTTTTAATAAAAGGCGTATCAGGTGCACCAATTATTGCAGATGTTTCAGCGAATTTTTGGTATAAAAAGAATTTGACCGCAGGTTTAGCATGGAGGTGGGATGACTCTGTTAGTGCATTGGTAGGATTTCAGGTCACTCCAGGTATGTTTATAGGCTATGGATATGATTTAACAAATACCGGACTGAATAATTATAATAGTGGAACACACGAAATAACTTTAAGATTTGAAATTAAACGATTAGGTAGAATTTTATCACCGCGTTTCTTCTAACAATAGGACTATGAGAACAATTTCGAGATATATATGTATTGCATTTGTAGGCATTTTTACCCTAACTGCATTTGCCCAAAATGGAAAAATACAAAGTGTTAAGGACGACTATAGAGACTTCGCTTACGTTAAAACGAGTGAAGTGCTTCTAGAAGTCGCCAATAAGGGATATAAGTCAGTTGATCTTTTTCAGAAGTTGGCTAATTCATATTATTTTAATAATGATATGGAAAATGCTTCTAAATGGTATGGTGAACTAATGGCTTTAGAAGAAGTCATTGATCCTGAGTACTATTTTAGATATGCCTTAGCACTTAAAGGGATAAAAAATTATGAAGAGTCTGATAAATGGATGAAAAAGTTTAATGAACTTAAACCTAGTGATCTAAGAGGTAAAGCATTTCTTTCTAAGGTAGATTATAAAGCTTCAATTGAAGATTTAAGCAGAGATGATATTGAAATCCACAATCTAGAGATTAATACCGAGCTATCAGACTTTGGAACGACAGAGTACGAAAACGGTATTGTTTTCGCTTCTGCTAGAGGAGGAGGACGAAAATATCGTTGGAACGAGCAGCCATACCTGGATTTATATGTTGTTGAAAAAACAGATAGTAGTTACACTAAATACGGTGAAGTTAAAGGTGTTGATGGCAAGGTGAA
Source organism: Winogradskyella flava (assembly GCF_014243395.1). GTDB lineage: Bacteria > Bacteroidota > Bacteroidia > Flavobacteriales > Flavobacteriaceae > Winogradskyella > Winogradskyella flava. The sequence goes on from NZ_JACLCP010000004.1 coordinate 3,548, forward strand.
CACAAAGTTCCATGAATCAAGTGCTGTTTTCTCACCAAATGGGAAGTATATGTTCTTTACTCGAAACAACTTCTTCAAAATGAAATATAAAGAAGACGATACAGGAATAAATAGATTACAGTTATACAGAGCCACTTTAAGTGAAGATGGGATTTGGGACGAAATTCACAAGATTCATTTTAACAGTCAAGACTATAGTGTTGCTCATCCAGCATTAAATGTGACAGGCACAAAGTTGTATTTTGCTTCGGATATGCCCGGTACATATGGTCAATCTGATATTTTCGTTGTCGATGTTAATGATGACGGTACTTTGGGAGAGCCAGAAAATTTAGGTGCTTCAATTAATACAGAAGGGCAAGAATCATTTCCATTTATGAATACCAATGGTGATCTGTATTACTCTTCAACAGGATTTCCCGGTTTAGGAGGCCTTGATGTATTTAAATCAGAGGCATTGGATCGTAAAATTGTTGGTGCCAACAGAAATTTCCCTATCGAAAATATTGGAGAACCTGTAAACAGTCCTGCAGATGATTTTGGATATTATGAGAATCTAGTTACAAAACGTGTGTATTTTAGCTCAAACAGAGAAGGAGGAAAAGGAAGTGATGATATTTATACATTTGAAATCACTGAATGTGAGCAGTTAATTACGGGTATTGTTTTAGATAAGGATACTAGTGAGCCAATAGCTAATGCCACGGTTATACTATTTGATGGTGAAGGAACAGAGTTGGAGCGCAAAACAGCTGGAGACGATGGTTCATTTGAGTTTGACGCTGGATGCAGAATGGAGTATTTAGTTCGAGGAGAAAAAGAAACTTATACTTCTGATGAAAAACGTTTTACAACACCAACTAAAAAACAGGACTTGCAGTTGCAGTTATTATTGGAGAAAGATGTACAAGAAATAGAGCCTTGTGACGATTTAGCCAAAGTATTGGATATTCCAATTATCTATTTTGATTTTGATAAATCCAATATTAGATACGATGCTGAAATAGAAATTCAAAAGGTACTGGCAGTTTTAACCAAGTACCCAACTATGAATATAGATATTCGTAGTCATACGGATTGTAGAGGGCCAGCTTCTTATAACGAGAAACTATCAGATCGAAGAGCACAATCAACTCGTAAGTATTTAATTGAGAAAGGAATTGCTCCCGAGCGTTTAACAGCAAAAGGATACGGAGAATCTAGATTGGTTAATGATTGCGGTTGTGAACCGTCTAATGATTCTAGCTGTTCTCAAGAGGAACACCAATTAAATAGACGTAGTGAGTTTATAATTACAAGTATTAATGGTCAATCGTGTGATGACAAAGAATAAACTCAAAATTTCATAGAATATAAAATAGCCGTTTAAATTTTAAACGGCTATTTTTTTTATGAATTCCTTTAGCTTTTTTACCACTTTAGTACTTAATTTTGCTTTATGACAGAAGAACAGGTCATCCTAGTGGATGAAAATGATAATCAGATAGGCTTGATGCCTAAAATGGAGGCACACAAAAAAGCGGTTTTGCATCGTGCGTTTTCAGTATTTGTATTTAATGAGAATAAAGAATTAATGCTTCAGCAACGTGCTATGCATAAATATCATTCTCCTGGTTTATGGACCAATACATGCTGTAGTCATCAACGTAATGGTGAAACCAATCTAGAAGCAGGTAGAAGAAGATTACAAGAAGAAATGGGATTTGTGACCAACTTGGAAGAATCAATTTCTTTTATATATAAAGCACCTTTTGACAACGGTCTTACGGAACATGAGTACGACCATATTATGATTGGCTATTACAATGATGCACCAAATATTAATAAAGATGAAGTTGCCGATTGGAAATGGATGCCACTAGAAGACGTGAAAGTAGATATTGCTCTACATCCAGAATGTTATACAGCTTGGTTCAAGATTATTTTTGAAAAATTCTATGAATTTATAAACATTAACGACGTATGAAAGTAACGGTAAACAGAAAAGCACATTTTAATGCAGCTCATCGATTATATAGAAAGGATTGGAGTTTTGAGAAGAACGATGCTATATTTGGTTTGTGCAATAACCCCAATTTTCATGGTCATAATTATGAATTGATAGCAAGTGTTACTGGCGATATTGATCCAGAAACAGGTTATGTAATTGACGTAAAGATTTTAAAGGATATTATTAAATCTGAAGTAGAGGATGCCTTTGATCATAAAAATCTAAACGTTGAAGTGCCAGAATTTCAAGATTTAAATCCAACTGCAGAAAATATTGCAGTTGTAATTTATAATAAGGTTAAAGCAAAGCTGGATTCTAAATTCCAATTGGAAATTACATTGTATGAAACACCTCGTAATTTCGTAACTTATTCTGGTGAGTAATTTTATGAAAGATACTTTACATCCATTAAAGTTTCAACCGATATTAAAAGACAAGATTTGGGGAGGTGAGAAGCTCAGTCAACAACTGAACAAAAAATCTAAGTCTAAACAATTGGGTGAAAGTTGGGAAATTAGTGCAGTCCCAAATGATATCTCTATTGTTTTGAATGGTGAATTAAAAGGATGGTCACTTCAAAAACTTTTGGATACATATACTTCAGGTTTGTTAGGAATGAAAAATTATCGACGTTTTGGTAATGAATTTCCATTACTCATAAAGTTTATAGATGCCAAAGAAGACTTAAGTATCCAATTACATCCGGATGATACTTTGGCAAAAGAGCGTCATAATTCTTTTGGTAAAACAGAAATGTGGTACGTCATGCAAGCTGATGATGACGCAAATCTCATTGTAGGTTTCAATCAGAAAATGGATGCAGAGACTTACCTTAAACATCTTGAAAACAAAACACTTTCGGAGATTTTAAATTTTGATAAAGTAGCAGAAGGCGATACATATTTTATTGAGGCAGGAAGAGTACATGCTATTGGTGCAGGTGTACTATTAGCTGAAATTCAACAGACCAGTGATATAACCTATCGTGTTTATGATTGGGACCGTGTGGATATTGATGGTAATGAGCGTGAATTACACAATGACATAGCCATTGATGCTTTTAATTTTAAAATGGAAGATGATTTTAGAGTTGTCTACGAAAAACAGAAGAATGCATCTAATGAAATAGTCAGTTGTCCATTTTTTACAACTAATTATTTAGAACTTGATTCAGACTTAAGGAAGACAAATACTCATGACTCATTTATAATTTATATGTGTATTGATGGGGCGATTGAAATATCAACAGATGCTACAACTGATAGTGTTTCAAAAGGGGAGACGATACTGATTCCTGCGTCTATTAAGGACTTTAAGTTAAAAACAACTGATGCAAAAGTTCTTGAAATCTATGTGTAAAACTTCAAATGAATTTTAACCTTTTAATGTAAGTATTTACTACATTTGTATATAAATCAGGATTAGCTATGGCGAATAAAAGAGACTTAAAAAAAGATATTAATTACGTTTTAGGAGATATTATTGAAGCAGTTTATGTTTGGGAAATGACCAATACTCAAAAACCCACTAAAGAGACCGAAGCTATTATAGATGATGCAATTTCAACGTTTGATGAATTGATTGCACGTGTAAATGATAGAAGTGTCGAAGATGCAAAAGCACATTTTAAATCTATAAATAGCGATTTAGAAAGTAAAGGTAGAGCTTTAATAGAGCGCATCAATAAATTGAAATAGTTTTCAATATCTAAGCATATAGAAAGACCAATCATAAAAATGATTGGTCTTTTTGTTTATCATATCGATAGCTTACACTTTATTATTCATCAGATTTTCTATTGTCAATTAGCGATTTAAGCTTCTTGCCATAAAAAGAGTCTTTAATATCTTTAGTTAATCCGTTATATACTGAGTCTATATAAATTGGGTTTGCCGCTGACATTTCATACAAAGCTAAATATGGTGCAATTATGTTATCCTTATGGTTTATTGCAAATTGAATGGTATAAGAATACTTGCGTTTTAACACGCTTTCTGTTAGTCTGTTTAACGAATCTACGGCAATACTATCATTCTCTTTAAAAGCCAAAAAGTTAGCTTCAATAATATCAAGGTTTTGATCATTGAATTTAGACATTACTTTAGTGTATTCATTTAATAAGTCCTGTTGTTTAGAGCCTTTGATTTCTGCATCAAAGTTGAACCTTTTCAACGAAGTATTAATCTCTGTAACACCTTTGTCTGCAAAGAATGGTATGTAATGTTCTTCGCCATCATTTTTAAAGAGCTTTAAATAAAGCAGAACAGGCTCTTCAATATTAGTCTGTAAAGTGAATCCGGGTTGCCCAGTAATTGTCATAGAATCTAAGTTAACAATTGACGAATCTATTTCTTTCTGAAGATAAACCACCCCCTTTTTTAAACCTTTGATACTCCCGTTGAGGGTGAAATTCGCTTCTTTCTCTTTTTCACAGGAAGCAAACATTACTATCAAAATTATTAGGACCAGAAGTTTATTGAATTTTATCATATGTAATTTGAATATAGGTGCGCAAATATCTTATTTTGAAATCAAAAATACTAGCCGCCTGCCGCTAATTGCATTAAAATTGTGCAACCTATGGCGGCAATAGTTCCAACTGCGTATCCAAAAACGGCAAGTAGGACACCTACTGTTGCTAATGATGGGTGAAAAGCAGATGCCACAATTGGTGCTGAAGCTGCTCCACCAACATTGGCTTGGCTTCCAACAGCTAAGAAGAAATAAGGTGCTTTAATAAGTTTAGCAACTAGAATCAGTAATAATGCATGGATAGTCATCCAGACTACGCCAATAGCGATCAGGCCTAAATTATCAAAAATAAGTGTTAAATCCATCTTCATACCTATAGTTGCTACAAGAATATATATAAATACACTACCAAATTTACTGGCGCCAGCACCTTCGTAATTTTTGGCTTTTGTAAAAGACAATATAATAGCAATAATTGTAGCAATACTTATCATCCAAAAGAATGTCGACCCTAAAAAAGTAAACACATTCCTCATAGTTTCGGATTGAATGTTGGCAACAGTGCTATCAAAGAATGGCGCTAAAAAACCAGCGCATAAATGAGCAATACTAACAGTGCCAAATGCAATGGCAACTATAATCATCAAATCAGTTAGTGACGGATTTCGTTTTACCTTTTCTGAGAATGATGTAACTTTTTCTTTTAAATCTTCTATAGAAGAAGTATCAGCTTTTAACCACTTATTAATTCGGTTACGTTTTCCTATTCCGAGTAAAATAATTGCCATCCAAATGTTGGCGACTACAATATCAACGAAAACCATACCGCCATAAAGTTTTTGATTATATCCATAAATCTCAAGCATTGCGGTTTGATTTGCTCCTCCACCAATCCAACTTCCAGCTAATGTAGAAAGTCCTCTCCACACAGCATCAGGACCAACGCCTCCGACGGTTTCAGGAGAAACTAAAGCAATTAATAATATGGCAATGGGTCCACCTATAACAATACCAATTGTTCCTGTAAAGAACATCACAAGGGCTTTCCAACCTAAGTTGAATACTGCTTTTAAATCAATACTTAATGTCATCAATACCAGTGCAGCTGGCAATAAATAACGACTTGCCATATAATATAAGTTGGTGCTATGTTCGGTCTTAACACCAGTTTCCGAAACAGTCGTCCAATCAGGAGCAATTAAGCCCGAAGTAGTTAGAACGGCGGGTAGCATATATGCCATAAATAATCCAGGCACTATTCTATAAAACTTTGCCCAAAAGCCAGTTTTTATTGATTCTGTAACAAAAACGAATCCCAATGCGAGCATTAGGAGACCAAAAACAATAGTGTCATTAGTAAAGATTGGTGTACTGTCCATAGTTAGGATTGTTTAGTTCTTGCAAAATACAAAAATTAAAAGCTAAAAAAAGCGATCATTTCTGATCACTTTTCATCTTTAGCTGCGTCTTTTGTTTTTGGTTGCCTTTTGTGTTCCTTTAGGTATTGCATTAACATCCATTCTATCTGGCCATTGGTACTACGAAATTCATCCGCAGCCCATTTTTCAACAGCTTTCAACATGTCTTCATTGATTCGTAATGCAAAGGCTTTTTTTTTAGGCATTGTAATCGATTTTTGTTTTATAAGTGGCTAAGACTTTTTCGGCGTCTTCTTTCTTCTGGGTGCCAATCAACAACTTCTTACCATTCTTAAGTTCTAATTGAATGCCAATAGTACCAGATACGTTTATGACTTTGCCTTTAGATGTATTCCAAAGTTTACCTCCTTTTAAGCCCCAACCACCATATTCACCTATTGCATCATAAGTTCGTACATATGCATTGTTAATCTCATTCCATTGAATCTGTCTACAGGACCAGTGAAATGGGAAAAATTTATATGAAATCCCATTCTCATCGATTCTCGTGTTAAGCTTGAATAGAAATATAAACCCAGAAGCAAATACTAATAAACCTATTATAGCCACTTGTTCTATGGCTGAAAAACTATTATGATCTTCAACGTATGCGCTAATAATAATGCCAATAGCAGCTAGAACACTGGTGGCAATCACTAGAATGAGCCATATTTGGTTAAAACGTTGTTCTTCTTTAAAAATTCGCATTATCTATTTTTATCACGTTCAAAAACCACACTGGTCCATCCTTGACCAATAAAATTAACAGTCCATCCTTCTCTTGCGTATTGATTTAATAAATCTTCAAAATTTTGAAACCGATTTCTAAATCCTAATTTTGGCTGTATGACTTTATATTCTTTCATTTCCTATCTTTCGTTTTGTCTTCTTTAAATACAACTAGTGCTAAAACAACACCTATGATGATTCCAATCATTGAACCATAAACGGTTCCCGTGGCGACATGGCCAGTTACTGCTCCAATGGTTGTGCCAATACTAGAACCTGAAGCTGTTCCTATAGCAATACTGTAAATCTGATACTTGTTCATTATTAATGACTTAAAGTTCCAGTGTTTACAACAGGTGATGCATCTTTATCACCGCAGAGTACTACCATAAGATTGCTTACCATAGCTGCTTTACGTTCTTCATCTAGATTTACAACCTGTTTCTTGTTAAGTTCTTCTATTGCCATTTCTACCATACTTACAGCACCTTCTACAATTTTATGTCGTGCGGCAACAATAGCGGTGGCTTGCTGGCGCTTAAGCATCGCATTAGCAATTTCTTGTGCATAAGCCAAGTAGCCGATTCGCGCTTCTAAAACTTCAATACCAGCAATAGATAGACGCTCATCAATCTCCTTTTCAAGGGCATTACTTACCTCGTTAACACTAGAGCGAAGTGTAATGTCTTCATCGACACCTTCGTCTGCAAAATTATCGTAAGGATACATGCTTGCCAGCTTTCTTACAGCTGCATCAGTTTGTACACGTACAAAGTTTTCGTAATTATCGACGTCAAAAGCCGCCTTGTAAGTGTTTTGAACACGCCAAACTAAGATGGTACTAATCATTACTGGGTTCCCCAACTTGTCGTTTACTTTTAGACGTTCGCTATCAAAGTTACTTGCTCTAAGTGAGATTTTCTTTTTGGTATAAAAAGGGTTCACCCAGTAAAAACCATTTTTCTTTACGGTACCAACATATTTTCCAAACAATAATAATACTCGAGAACCGTTAGGCTGCACCATTATAAAACCAAATGCCATTACAAGTGACAGGAATATGGTAATGCCTGGCCATGGTGTTTTCAAGGCAATTATTGTGGCAATACTTCCAAAAAACAATACAAAAAACATAAATAACATAAAGTAGCCATTTGCTGGTACGATGATTTTTTCTTCTTTCATGATCTAAAAATTTAATTGGTTATCATTTAATATAATATCAAAATGATATCATAAAGATATAACATATGCGTATTTAAATAGCAACATTTGTTACACTTTTGTGAAAAAAAGAGGAAAATAAAGTTTGGCACGCAGTTTGTTATATACTAAGTGTAATGGTTACAGCGAGAGTTACAATCGTAACAACACTACAAAATCGCAACATTACAATTTGGTTGGTTAGTTAGTAAAAAAGCATCTCGTGGTTGAGATGCTTTTTTAATTATTGAAAACCCTTAAATGCCTTATCGCGCCAGAATGAACTTAGTAATACTATTTATTAGTTCAGTGGAAATTGGTCGAAAGGACTCATTATAAGATTTTGAATTTTCTAAACTATCGCCTTCAATCTCAAAAAGGACATGATTCATGTTTTCTATGATATGAAGCGTTGCATTTTCATTGGCGTCCTTTAATAGTTGTGCTTCATTTTCTGATACCTGAAGATCTTTGGTTCCATTGAGAATTAGAATAGGGAGGTCTAGATCTCTTACAATTTCTGTTGGATTGTACTGCATCCAATTTATCATAAAAGGTTGTACATCAGAATTGAATACTGAAGCAAGACTGGCTGGATAGTCTGTAGTGGTTTCGCCTTGTTTTAGTTTATCAACTATTTTTTGTGCTTCCTCTCCAAGTTGAGGTGCCATATTAGTGACCTGCTCAACAATAACATCTCCTATGTTTTGTCCAGCACCAGCCAAGGATATAAACCCGTCTACTTTGTCCTTAGCGGCTAGCATACCAATCAAACTCCCTTGGCTGTGACCAATGATATAAATGGTAGAGTAGGTGTCCTTTTCTTTGAAATAGTTTACTACGTCTTTTGCATCTTTTACAAAATCATCGAACATAATGTTCTCGTCTACTTTGCCTTGCCTTATTTGCTTTACAATCCGTTTATCATATCTAAATGTGGCAATATCATTATTGGTGAGACTTTCGGCTAATTTTTTTAATGAATTATTTTTTAGGAAGTTTTGATTGCCATCTCTATTGGTTGGACCAGAACCTGCAATGATAATTGCTAAATTTGGTTTTTCAATAGTATTGGGTTGAAGCAATGTACCATCTATCCATTCTGAAATTGAGATGTCTTCTTCAGTATAGGCTTTATCTTGAGAAAAACTCAAAAAAGAAAAAGAAAGAAGAAGAATCAATAGGTAGTGTTTCATTTTTTAAAATTTAATATTCTATAAAGTTACTTGTTATTACAATTAATCTTCAATTCTTAAACAAGTTTTATACCATGCTTAGTATGGAAATAAATGATTCTTTCTTGTCTATAGAATTGTATTTCATCGGTGAAATGCACTATTTGGTCTTTAAATGTTAAAATTTAATGTATTTAATCGATTAATTATGTTTTTAGGCGACATAATTGAAAGCTAATTCTATATTTGAGGTGTACTAAAATTTAGTTTTTAGTTCAATGGATTAATTAATTAATATTTGCATTATGTTATGTTGACTTAGAGACCCTAAATCTACTTACATAGTAAAAAAGCAAATTAGAGAAACCGGGTTTGAGGGAACCCGGTTTTTTGTTTTTATACATTAATCAACGTTCTGAAAGTGAGATTTATTCTAGGCTTTATATCTTTTTTTGTTTTTGCGATTTGATGTACCCAATAGTGCTGCATTTCACCTTTCATAAGTAATAAACTTCCATGTTCTAGATGGAGCTTATGCCTTTGTTCTTTAATTGTTCTGTGTTTAAAATGAAAGGGTCTCTCTTCTCCAAAACTTACTGAAGCAATTACAGGATTTTTACCCAATTCATTTTCATTATCCGCATGCCATCCATTACTGTCATTGCCATCGCGATACAAATTAATTAAAAGGGTGTTGAAGTTATGTGCTGAAAAGTCTTCAACTTTAGCTTTAATTAGTTTAAGATTTGTCGTAAAAGGCTTAGGGTACATTGTAATATTGGAATAGCCATATGGTTGATTGGATTCTCCAAATAAAGCTGTCAGTCTTGGTTGTTTGTAGGTTTTTCCAAATACAGTAATATCATCATGTTGCCAATTGGTTTCGTTCTCTATGATTTTAAAATAATCATCCGATTCTCTTTTGTTAAAGAAATTTTGGATATAGATTATTTCGGCATTTGGTAATTTAAAATGTTGTTTCTCTTTAGAAAACAAGTCCATGGCATAATTTTTCTCTAAATTAGTGCATCGATATGAATTATAAAACTCTTACATACCTCGTTTGTGTTTTGATGTTTGTCTTTGGTTTTACAGAGCGACAAATATTGCCAGATGGTTTTGTTTATGTGAAATCCATTATTCCAGATTTGGATGTTGAGTTACGTTATTTTAGTGCTAATAATTTTGTTGGAGACACAATAGATGGCTATAGGACTAATGAATTGATTCTTACAAAAGCTGCTGCCCAGAAACTAAAGTTAATACAAGAGGAATTACAGCAACAAAATTTATGTTTAAGAGTTTATGATGGTTATAGGCCACAACGCGCTGTGAATCATTTTATACGCTGGGCGAGGGATTTAAATGATACCTTAAATAAATCACAGTTTTATCCAGATGTAGCCAAGCGAAATTTGTTTAAAGAGGAATATATTGCCTCTCGCTCTGGCCATAGTAGGGGAAGTACTATAGATTTGACCATAATTTGTGGCGAAACTGGTGAACCCTTGGATATGGGAAGTCCTTATGATTTTTTTGGACAACAGTCTTGGGTGAATTATGAAGCAATAGAGGAACATCAAAAGAAGAATAGACAATTACTACAAATTGTGATGCTAAAGCATAATTTCAGGAATTATCCAAAAGAATGGTGGCACTTTACACTGCGTTGGGAACCCTTTCCAAAGACTTATTTTGATTTTGAGGTAGAATAATCAGTCAACTATCAATTCAAACTGAGCATCATCCTTTGGGAAAATTAGACTTTGAAATTTTCCATCGTTGTCTTTTATGGCTCTAATTTCTAGATTAAATTTCCAAACACCTTTGCCGAAATATGATTTACTTATCTGTAGCTCTCTTGCGGGTGCACTTTTGAATTTAAGCTGAGGTTCAGTACCGGATCTATCAAGTCCTTTTAACCAAATGGGATTTCCAGTCCAGCCTTTGGTAATTCCCCATTTATCACTTTCAGGAACTTGAGGAGCCAATTCTGGTTTATTGGCTGGCCATTCGCCAACCTGAGCAGAAACATGTAAATTGATAGGCTCTGTTAGATTAGGACTTTCCAAAACCATATCCATGGTGCCATAACTATCTTCAGGTACATTATAAGTGAGCCATACGAAATGCTCATTTTGATATACTCGGAGAGTCACATCATCGGAAATTTTTAAAGATGTGGTGTTTAAGCTTTTATATTCGTTATCGAAGCCGTCAACGATGGGAGGTTCTGATACTGAGTTTGAATTGTTCTGTTCCTCACACGATACTAACGAAGTTATTACTAGTGCTAAAAATAAGATTGGTCTCATGTTTAAATTTAATTTATAAATCCCTGATTTATATTAAAATAAACTTAAATGATTAAGATAGGTACTTTGTGTAAGTAATCATTTCTTAGTTTTAGAAAGAGTTATTATTTGATAATTTTTAAGGAAACATCGACCTCCTGTACGCCATGATATTTTTTCCCGAAAGAAATATTAATATCATATTTAATGCCGTACAGATCTAATACTCTATCGACATCGTCTTTCTTTGCTTTTGCTAACCTTAGATCATTTTTGTAATTGTTCAATGGGCCGGTTGCTAGAGGTAAAACAAATAATAAACCCACTAAGGAAATAATAAAAGGTGCCGCAGCAATCACTCTAAATTTTAATAAATACTCTGCTAAAAAATAGCCAGCTAAAATCACTGCAACTCCTATAATTAGAAATGCTATAAAATTGGTGTAGACTATCCATTTTGTTTTAAGTACACGCTCGTATTCAACATTTGTAGTTTCAATTTTTGATTCCAGTTTATCGTCAAATTTTGCATTTATACATTTGTTGACAAACTCAGGTTTTCTTTGTGTAATACCACAAATAGTTCCAGTTTTAAAATCGACTATTTGATGATTACATAATTGACAGTGTTTTCTAATATCCATTCTTATCTTAGTTCAAATAAGCCCAAGCCCAATACATCAATCCAAATTGAAGCGGAATACGTAAAATCAATATCCATTTCGGTATGCCAGCTGAAGCTTTTTTACTAGATAGCATATAGATATGAATAGTAAATAAGAATACCGCAAGCATGACAATAATAAGATATATGGATATATTCTTTAAACCTGGAAAACATAAACCCATCCCTAGAAGTATTTCTGCAATACCACTAACATAAACCCAGAACTTGTGATTGGGTAAGTATCTAGGCATAACACGCATATAGACTTTAGGAATAATAAAGTGCATGATGCCAGCAACGATGTAGATAGCAGCCATGATGTAAAGTCCAATAGGTTCATTCATCCTTGTAGGTATTGTAAGTTATACCGATACCATAATTAAAAAGATCTCGTTTTAAGAGACTGGATTCAATACCGCTGCCCTTATCGAACTTTACCCAATTATTACCATTAATAAATACGCGTTTTATAAAAGTATTTTTAGTTTCTATTTCATTGGTAAAGGGTAACAACGGCCTAAAATTGGTTGGGATTTTTACAGTTGCCTTACCTCTTGTTTTAATTTCCTTATACTTTTTGTTTGGCAATAATTTTCCCGCTTTGTCAGTATAGCCCATTACTTGAAGCGATACAAAAAAACCGTCTTTTGGAATATAAATATTGTAATCTTCGACATTCAATGTATAAGCATCTCCATCTTTTTCTGTAGCTCTAAATACGGTAGTTTCGTAGGATAGTACTTTACCGGGAACCCCCTTATTATTGGAATAAAATTTTACCTTAAATAAAGTAGAGAACTTCTTTTTGTCACTATTGGATTTTTTGCGTTTGGACCAATCTTTAGATTCTAGTGCAATAGGGAAGCTAATAGAGGTTAACTTTTGATCTTTACTAGTTCGCTTGGGAAAGTAGACTGCTATTTCAGATTCTATGGTTGGTAACCAGCAATTGTAATAGTCATCATCTAAATAAGGCTTTAGGATTTCTTTCTTAAATTTTCTATTTAAGGTTGAGCCAATTAAAATTTCATCCAGTTCGGCCGCTTGTGGTTGCAAATACAGTTGCTTGGGAAGATTTTGGGTAGAAATATTCAAGTCCTTAAATCCTAATGCCGAAATAAAAAGGGAGTCAATATCTGGATATAATGCTTCGGTAAAAATGAATTGACCTGCATCATCTGCAAAAATACCATTCCCATTGCCAAATGATATGGTAGCATAACTTACGGGATATTTTGTAATACTATCGGTCACTGTAATTTGTGCCGAACAGAACTGGCTGGCTAATAGTATAATTAAAATGATTCTGGGCATAGTTAAACTTTAAGCTTAAATATACACTATTTATACCATAAAAAAACGCCTCATATAATGAGGCGTTTTGTTTTTTGATTGATTAGTTTAAAGCTTTATTCTTCTAGTGTTTTTTTAGTTTGTAAGAATCCTACATAGAGACCAACTCCAGCCATAAAGAATATGGCAGCCGCCATAGCACCTTCTTCTAGTTCAGTATATGTATCTAATAACGCAGCTATAAATGTTCCTAGTCCAATACCCATTAACAGGAAAGCCAAATTAATAACTACAACTTTCCAAGAAGAGCCTGAGCGCTTTCCGATATTAAATATACTAGCATCTGCACCTTTTTCTATTAAAGCTAAGCGTTCTTTATTTCTTGTGGAATAGTATAGATATACGATTCCGAAGATGACTGCAAAAAAACTAAGTGGTATTAAAATTTCCTCGTCCATAATGTTTGTTTTTTAATTGATTAATTTTATTTGTTTCATAACCTATGACGATAGGTTTTTGATTAAGGTTACAATTTTTTCAAAAAAAAATTATTTACCCGTTTGTGTAACCTTATTATATATAATGTCGTCTTAACAGCAACAATGACCACCAACGAAGAAAATATATTAATAGATGCTATTAATAATGGCGATACTAGAGCTTATGGGCAGCTAGTAGACCGTTATAAGGATTTGGTATATACTTTGGCATTGCGAATGTTAAAGCATAGAGAAGAAGCAGAAGAGGTGGCTCAGGACACTTTTATAAAAGTTTTTAAGTCGTTGGATAAGTTTAAAGGGGATTCTAAATTTTCAACTTGGATATACAGAGTGGCTTACAACACATGTTTAGACAACATTAAAAAGAATAAAAAACATTTGAATAACGTTGCTATTGATGAATTTACTTTTAATAAATTAGAAACTATTGATAATGCTTTGGACAATATTATTAAAGAAGAAAAAAGCGTTTTAATAAAGAAGTGTATTAATAAGCTACCAGAAGATAGTAGTGCATTACTAACTTTATTTTATTTTGAAGAGCTATCTTTAGATGAAATATCCAAGATTATCAATGTTGAAGTTAATACGGTAAAAGTTAAGCTCTTTAGGGCACGAAAAAAATTAGCTGTTATTTTAGAACAGTATTTGCAACCACAAAATAAACTCGATTATGGAAAAGGATGATAGAAGAATAGAGGATTTAGTCAATAAGCTAATGAAAGCTGATAGCTTAGAGAAAGCGCCAATAGACTTTACTGATACTGTAATGTCAAAAATTGAAGCTTTGTCAGAATCTAAAGCAATAGTTTATAAACCTTTAATATCTAAATATGTTTGGTGGTTGATAGCTTCAGGTTTTGTGGCATTGGTTGGTTATATTCTTTTTAAACAGCCTAACAATACAATAAGTTTATCTGAGCGTTATAATTTACCGGAAGTTTCTTTAAATCCGCTAGAAGGTCTCTCATTTGATTTTTCAAGCACTTTAATGTATGCGACAGTATTGTTTGCTATAATGGTAAGTATTCAGATTCCGCTTTTAAAGCAATATTTTAATAACCGGTTGTCGTTTTAATTTGGGAAGTACCAAAATGGAATTCTATCATGATAGTTATTAACTGTATCTTTCTCCCTATTAATGCGCTTTCTTAACACCTTGAGCAGATGTTTCCCTTCAGATAAATCTTTAAGATTTATATAGGTCTCAAATCCTTTCTGGCCTTTTAAGCTTTCCCCAAAGATAAAGTCGCTTTCGTAATCTGTAGAGTCAATTCGTATTGTAAAAACCTCATTAAGTGTTCTTATATATTCTTGGCGTAAACTATCTCGCTTAGACCAAGATATGTTTGATGTAACAACGATATCGGAGTCAAGACCTCTAATATCTTTTTCTGGTTTTAGGCCTTTGTTAAACGTAAAAATATAATCATCAAAATCTTCATAAATCACCATGAATATTTTGAGATGTTTATCCGTAATAACTTTTGAGTTAATAGCAACTTCTTCAATAAAGTCTTCTTCGTCTAAGACGTCTTCATAATTATTTCGATCTGCCATATAACTGTTAGAAGAAGAGCTACTGTTAAAATAGTTGGACGTCTTATAATTAAAGCTTGTTGCAACCAAAATAAGAATATAGACTGGAACCAAAGCGAAACTTACTCGTCTTCCAAACTTATTATCAAGAAAATTATAGACTAGCGGTCGGTATAAAAACGCCAAGGTGATTTTACTGTAAATCCAATAAAATGGGAAGTATATTTTACTTAACCATTTCTTTTTCTTTAGCCAACCAAGGGTAATAAAATCCATAAATGTAAGGAGCATACCAAATACAATAAAAATGATTAATGGTATACCAATGAAAGGGCCAAAGGATTTACTTATGTTATCATTATCAAGAAATAGTTTTACAACACCAACAATAGCAATAATTGTTAGTGTTAGCGCTAAAACATAGAAAATTAAAAGGAATGATATAGCAAAAATAATGCTACAATAATTTTCTAAACGCGCTATATAACGATCAAAGGAGCCAACATTTTTTTTTAAGTATTTGGTAAACTTTGCACTATATTTTAATTCGTCATAGTCTATATCGCCAGAAACATATCGTAAGCCAAGAGCACCAATCCATAAACCTCTTAGTACTACATGCAATAAAAGATTAAATATTAAGATGGCACATGACACAAAAGCTACCATAAGAATAATCCATAAGTAAATTTTCTCATCGTTTTGCGCAGCTCTAGCGGCAATATGTATGTGTGGAAACGCTGTAAATAAACCAAAAATGGCAAAACCAGAAATCAGTAGTTCCAACTGCCAACTTTCTTCTTGGAGCTTTTGCAATAGTTTCTTGAATGCAGGATTGTTGTAATCTTGACTCATAGCTAGGTTTATTTATTTACCCTAAATTTAGGCATATTCCATCAAATTCAACTTTTTTATTCAAAATTTGAAACCCTTTAGCTTTTTTTTCGTTTTTAAAACAAATAGACTGACCAAACATAAATGCAAAACCAAATAGATCGTTTAATACAAGCTTGCAGGAAAGGAAATCAAGTTGCCCAGATACAGGTTTATGATAAGTATGCTCAAGCTATGTTCACAATTGCTTGTAGGTACTTAAAAAATGAAGAAGAAGCAAAAGATATTATGCAAGAAGGATTTTTAAAAGCCTTTATAAATATTGAAAGTTATAGACCTGAGTCCACTTTTGGTGCATGGTTAAAGCGAATTATTATTAATCAGTGTTTAGATGTTTTAAAGAAGCGAAGGCTGGAGTTTAGTGATTTAGAAGTTGAAAGCTTAAATAGTATTGAAGATGATAACTGGCAATTTGAGAGTTCAATTTCTAAGCAAGAAATCTTAAATGCTATTGAGCAGCTTAATCAGAGACATAAGATAGTTGTACAGTTATACTTGATAGAAGGTTATGATCATCAAGAGATATCAGAAATACTAAATATACCTGTTAAAACCTCTAGAACACATTTAAGCAGAGGTAAAGCAAAATTAAGAGACTTATTAAAACCAAGATATAATGAAGAAAGATATTAGAGATTTATTTAAGGAGGAAGAGGAATTAAAAATACTTCCTAAGAAGCATAGAGCGGAGTTTTTAGATAAACTTCGAAAGAATTCTAAGAAAAAGTCTAATACATTTTTTAGGTTGGGTATTGTTGCGGTAGCGATCATAGCACTGACGGTTGGTTTTAATATTTTTTATAGCGAACCTGTAGAAGAAATTTCACCAATGATAGCTCAAATAGAAGCCGTAGAAGCAGAGTACTTAGCAGATATCGAAACAGAGTGGGAGAACTTTATAACTATTGCAGATGATGAAATTCTCATTTCAAGATTTAAGAGACGATTAGAGGAATTGGATAATGACTATCAAGATATTGCAGTACTTTTTAAGAACGACTCAAACAATATTGCTGTTGTTGAATCTTTAATTGAGAATCTGCAAACGAGATTACAACTATTAAAAGATATACAAGAACACATCAAAATTTTAAATCAAAATAACGAACAACATGAAAACACAATTTAAATGCTTAGTGCTGATGCTCATCATATCTGCACTAAATTATGCGCAAAGCCATCAAATTTTGAAAAAAAGCTTCGAAGTTGATAAAAACACTTCTGTAGTATTAAACTTTGAAAATATCTATGTAGCCATTGAAGAATCTACCGATGGTAAAATTCATTTTGACTATGCTATGGAATTTGAGGGTTATTCAAAAAAAGCTATTCAGGAAAAGCTCAAAGAAATTACAGCTGAGGTGTCAAATTTTGATAATGGGATTACGCTAATGGCGAAGAGTAAAAATCAGATAACATTTGCAAGATTTGAGCTAAAAACAGATCACGGACTGTATATAGAGGATGACCTTTTTAGTTTGAAAAAAGATTCCATTATCCGTAAGGCAAAAGATTCATTGTTGGCTGAGATAAGATATAATAATAGACTCGATTGGTCAAAAAGCCCTTTAAAGTACATAAACGGGAGATTTAAAAAAATGGACAAAGATGGAAATCTGTCAAATATCAGAAAAGGCAACGTAGATATTTTAAGAAGTAAATTTCTAATAAAAGTACCACCTTTTGTAAAACTGAATATAAATGCCGTAAATGCAGGTTTATATTTTAGAAATGATATGCAGAATGAATTGTCCGCATCAATAAAAAAAGGAACTTTAAAAACTAAGGGATTGTTAAATGCCTATAATGTTTTACGAGTTGATAATGCCAATTTTGAAGCCGAATCTATTTCTGGTGGCACTTATAACTTTAAAAATGTAAAGAATGGGAAAATAGGTAGTACACAAGAAGTAAATATTGATTCTGAATTTTCAAAAATTGAAATTGGTGAAATAAACAAAAGCACAACGATTACGGACTTTAATAGTGAATACTGGTTTTACAATTGGGCCCACTTTTTTGACCGATTTAATTTGTATTCAGAGTATACTAAAATTCATTTTTTCTATCCAGACAGGAATCATAGTCTTAAAGTTGTTGGAAATAACACTAAAAATTTATTTGGTAATGGTGAATCTGAAATCAATATGCAACCTACAAGAAAAGGCGAAAAATATACCATGATGACAAGAGAGCCACATCCAGGTGAAACTCTATCGGGTAGAATTTTCTTTGATATCATTCATGGTATCATATACTCACACAACGATTCAATCAAAACAATAAACAAAAATTAAGTTATGAAGAATTTACAATTTCTTGCCGTTGCATTAGCTTGCTTCGGAGGATTAACGACGCAAAATAATTATAAATACACCAACGAAACTGAAGGTTTGAAAATGGAAACAGATTATTCCTCAGACGATCAAGAAATACGGATATCCTAAGCTTTGAAGGTATTGATTATATGAAACTTAATTTTGAAGGAAAAGACTTAAAAGGAAAAGCATATAAGCTAACAGTTAAAGAAATATGGGATGGTAAAATTACATCTGAATCTGTAGTTTTTGATAGTAAAAACTTAGGCATCAAAGAGTTTGAAACCTTATCAGAGCCAGAAATGAAGTTTAGATTAATTTCAAAATATACAAGTGATAATAAACTTAAGATGACATTTAAGTTCTCTCGTTTCAGTATCTCCAAAGAATATGATGCTACTGAATCTAATGAATATAGTTTACGAAATATAGCTCACGAAAGTGGATTAGAACTCAAATACGATGAAGAATTCTATTTATTTGCTTATATCTTGCCTTATGAAAGAGAAGATGGCTCAAAATCATGGTGTGAAGTAGGAACGGCTGGAGATGATGTTGAAAAATGGGGAGAAAAATTCGGTATTAAGCATTACTTACTCTTTGAGATGAAGTTTGAATAAGAAGAGAGAAATTAAATATAAAGCGCTAGTATTAGTACCAGCGCTTTTTCTTTTTCTTAGAGGCTACACTTTTGCGTCCTTTTTTATACTTACTGCCTTTCTTTTTATGCACTATTGGCTTTGCTTTTGGGTCTAAAGGATAAGGATGTTCTGTTTCAATTGGGATTTGAACATTGATATATTGCTCTATGGTTTTTACATAGCTTTTTTCGTCCGCAGAACACATGGCATAAGCTCTACCAATATTACCAGCACGACCAGTTCTACCTATTCTATGTACATAAGTTTCGGCTTGGTTGGGCATATCAAAATTAAAGACATTATCGAGTTCATTAATATCAATACCACGAGCTGCGACGTCTGTTGCAATTAATATTTTTACATAACCGTTTTTAAACTTATTTAAAGCGGTTTGTCTTTCGCTTTGCGCTTTATCACCATGAATACTATCTACTTTATAACCATTATTAGTTAAGGTTTGTTCGAGTTTGTTTACACCGAATTTTGTGCGTCTAAAAATTAGAACGTTACCTTTTATGGTATTACGCAATAAGTGCAAGCACAACTCAATTTTATTGCGCTTTGGCACATAATACAATACCTGACTTACATCTTTAGCAACAGATTTTGTTGGTGTCACATCAATACGCTCAGGATCTTTTAGAATGGTATGAGCTAATTGCTCAATTTTGTAAGGAATGGTTGCTGAAAATAATAAAGTTTGTTTGTTTTCTGGACAAAGACGTTCTATCTTTTTTATGTCATCTATAAAGCCCATGGCTAACATTAAGTCAGCTTCATCTAAAACTAAAGTTTCTATATAGTCTAAGTTGATGTAATCTTGTTTGTGCAAATCGAGTAGACGACCAGGAGTTGCTACTAAAATATCAATACCTTTGTTTAGCGCATCAATTTGCGGTTCTATAGATGTGCCACCAAAAACCACTAAAGATCTTAAGTTTGAAAATTGCGCATAGGTTTTAAAATTCTGTTGAATTTGTACTGCCAATTCTCGCGTAGGGCTAATAATGAGCGCTCTAATTTTTTTACCACGTTTTGGTGCATCTTGTTTATCAAACAACTGTTGTAAAATAGGTAAGGCAAAGGCTGCGGTTTTTCCAGTCCCTGTCTGCGCGGAAACAATAACATCTTTGTGATCTAAAATTGGAGGAATAGCTTTCTGCTGAACCAAGGTAGGTTCGGAATAACCTGAACTTTCTATGGCTTTTAATAAAGGTTTTATAAGCTTTAAGTCTTTAAATGACATCTATTCAGTTTATTTAAATGATTCTGTCAATCCACATTCTATGCGGAATCTAATTTGGTAATCTAGTTTTGTAGATTTCTGTCTAATCAGGATTGACAATAATGATGCAAAGGTAGAACAAATGTTTAATGTGCATTCAATTGCACATATTTGTTTCTAATCCCAAATCCTTACACAACTTTTGCCGTCTTGGCTTCGCCTGTTCTGGTTTATGCTTTAAAAATTTTATTGGAATGTCAGATCCGATTTCAATAGCCTCAAAACAAGCTTTATTTGTCACATAAAAACTACCGAAATATTCTTCTTGGTACGTGTATTTATAATCGATGATGTAGAACAATAATTCAATATTATCGACCCTGTTATCTATACGCTCTTCATAAGATTGATCTTCAACATGTTTTCCTATAACACTAGCTGTAGTGTAGCTTCCATATTTTTTAACAATGGCTTTTTCATAATAAAAGCTTAGGCTAGAGGGCATGGTATAACCTAAAAAGAAAGTCATAAATAAAATAACAAAACCTCCAGCAACAAGTAAGGGAATATTGTTGTTGTTTTTTATGCCTAAATAGATTAGAAAACATCCAATACCTAAAAAAGCTAATCCCATTGTGAGTAGAAAGCCGTGCTTCTTAATAGCAACAATGCCAAAGTTAATTCTGTCTGATAATGTTAGTTTCAAAATAGAATTAGAATCTTTTATGTATCCAGTCGGTTTGTTCTTGTTGGCTCAAAAATGTCCAAGCAATAAATCGACTCACTTTTTGTCCTTGCCCCATTTCAATAGTTTTAATGTCAGTAGCTTTTACTTTCTGTAAAATCTTATAGGTCGGTTTTAATGTGGCTTCTTTTGATATTAAGCTTGTAAACCAGAAGCATTGTTTGCCAAAGTTTCGACTGTCATAAATCATGTCTTTTATAAAGCGAGCTTCACCACCTTTTGTCCACAACTCATTATTCTGTCCACCAAAATTTAATAGCGCTTTGCTTGGTCGTTTTCCTTTTAAATTTTTAAGCTTTCTCAAACTTGCTTTTTGGGCCTCTTCTAGTGATGCATGAAAAGGTGGATTGCAAATGGTGAAATCTACTTTTTCTTCAGGTTTTATAATGCCTTTGAAGAAGGCATTGGATTGTTCTTGACGTCTAATTTCAACATTGGATTTTAAGTTGGAATTTCCCTGCTCTATAGCCTTTGCAGATACAATTGCAGTTTCATTGGTATCACTGCCAATAAATGACCAACCGTACTCATAATTACCAATGATAGGGTAAATGCAACTCGCACCAACACCAACATCTAGACCTTTGATATGTTTTCCCTTTGGGATTTCAGAGCCATTACCTTTTAACAAATCAGCTATATTATGAATGTAATCTGCACGACCAGGAATTGGAGGGCATAAATAATGCTTAGGAATTTCCCAGAACTCCACACCATAATGATGCTTTAGAAGGGCTTTATTTAAGGCTAATACAGCATCTGGATTAAAGAAATCTACAGAATCATCACCATATTTGTTTGGTGCGACAAAAGCCGCTAATTCTGGAGAACTCTTTTTAAGTACTTCAAAATTGTAACGTTCTCTATGTTGGCTTCTTGGATGAAGTTGTGATTTTACTTTGGGATGTTCTTTTTTCTTTTGCAAAACTCATGTATTTCTGATTGCAAATGTAGTGTAAACTTCTAGGCTTTATCTTTCTTGCCAATGATATATAGATAATCTCCAAGGTCATTTTCATACGATTTCATGATGTCATTGATTTTTCCATTATCAATGTCGTCTCTTAATTGTCGCAAACCTGTTTCAACTTCTTCAAGATTAGCTAATGCGCTAAACGATGAAATACCATGTCTTATACTTTCATTAAAGTATAATTCTGGATTTTGTTTACCGCAATACAAAAATTGATCTTGTAAATCTGGCTTGATGTTATAAATTTCTGTTGATGAGATTTTGAATCCGGCTGAAACCATAGCTTGTTCTACGACTTCCAAAGAAGGCATCTGTACCATAGAATCTTCAAGCATTTTAGGGAAGTAATGATTTAGCCAATAACCTTTCATTTGGCGAGGTGTAGAGGTGAAGATCACTATTTTTCCATTGGGTTTAAGGATATAAGCCAATTCCGAAAATGCTCTCGATAAATTGGCCCAATGATGAATGGTTAGAGTACCAATAATGCCATCAACGCTGTGCTGAGCTAAATCGGTTTTTTCTGCAGTACCAATTTGCCATTCTATATTTTGGTTTTGAGAACATGCTTTTTGTAGCATCTCTATGGAAGGGTCAATACCAATAAACGTAAACCCTTTTTTCTGAAATTCATTGGTGTAATTACCTGTGCCACATCCAATATCCAAATAATTCCCATTTTTATTTGGATTTAAATGCTTTAGCAGTTGCTCTGTTAAATAGGGGTCAGCTTTCCGCGTTTGGTTGTAATTGATTCCTATTTTGTTGTATTTGGTTGACATTATCTAGATTTTATTCGATAGCCACAATCAAGTCATCTTGTTTTACCATGCTTCCTTCATCTAAGGTAATAGATTTTATTTTACCGGCTTTATGAGCCGTTACAGTAGTTTCCATTTTCATGGCTTCAATAACAAATAAAGGATCATTCTCTTTTATGGTTTGTCCTTTTTTTACCAAAACCTTGTAAAGTGAGCCTTGAAGTGGTGCGCCAATTTGGTTGTTGTCATCGGTATTAATCTTTACGTTTTCTTGCTTTTTTATATTGAGCGATTTATCCAAAACTTCAACATATCTGTTTTCACCATTGACCTTGAAGAATACGATTCGCTTTCCTTCATCATTTGGAATACCAACAGATAACAGTTTTACAATGACCGTTTTTCCAGGCTCTAATGTGATTAAGGTTTCCTCACGTAGTTTCATACCATAGAAGAAATTCTTTGTAGGTATCAAAGCTACATTTCCGTAATTCTTATAATTCTCGTGTGCAGCATCAAATACCTTTGGATATAAGGTGTAGGACAAGAAATCTTCCATTTCTATTGCTCTGGTGAATCCTTGTTGGTATTTCTTTTTGAAGGCTTTATATTCCTTATCAAAATCGATAGGCTTTAAGTGTGCATTTGGTCTATCCGTATATGGTTTTTTATCTTTTAGTATGATTTTTTGAAGTTGCTTTGGGAAACCACCTGACGGTTGACCTAAATCTCCTTTAAAGAAATTAATAACCGATTCTGGAAATGATATGTCTTCACCTCGTTGCATGACATCTTCTGGGGTCAAATTATTGGTTACCATAAAAATGGCCATATCTCCAACAACTTTAGAACTTGGTGTCACTTTTATCAAATTACCAAACATTGTGTTGACTTTAGCATACATTTTCTTTACCTCGTCAAAACGATCACCTAAACCTAAAGCTTCAGCTTGAGGTCTAAGGTTTGAATATTGTCCACCTGGAATTTCATGATGAAACACTTCTGCAGTACCAGCTTTTAAACCAGATTCAAATGGATAGTACATTTCTCGAGTATCTTCCCAGAAGTTTGAAAACTGATTGAGTTTTTCAATATTGAAATCATGGGCACGACCATGATGTTTCATCATTTCCACAGCCGCGTTGAAGTTTGGTTGCGAAGTTAAACCTGATAATCCACCTAAAGCTACATCAACAACATCAACTCCTGCTTCTATAGCTTTTAAGTATGTGGCAGTTTGTAGTGATGAGGTGTCATGCGTATGTAGATGAATAGGTAGGTTAGTCGTATCCTTTAAAGCAGCAACCAATTCGGTTGCAGCATAAGGTTTTAGCAATCCTGCCATATCTTTTATGGCTATCATATGTGCACCTGCATTTTCTAAATCCTTAGCGAGTTGGGTGTAATATTTTAGGTTGTACTTGGTTTGAGAGGTATCCAAAATGTCACCTGTGTAGCTCAACGCTGCTTCAGCAATTCCTCCAGTCTTATTGCGTACATAATTAATACTTGGTTCCATGGCTTTTACCCAATTAAGGGAATCAAAAATTCTAAAGATATCTACTCCATTTTCCCAAGATTTTTCTACGAACTTCTCTATCAAATTATCAGGATATGCTTTATAACCGACACCATTTGATCCGCGCAATAGCATTTGTAACAAAATATTTGGTACCGCTTTTCTCAATTCTCTTAAACGCGTCCAAGGACTTTCATGCAAAAATCGCAAGCATACATCAAAAGTAGCGCCTCCCCAAACTTCCATGCTAAAAGTGTTTGGATGATTTTTAGCAAAACTTTCGGCTACTTTTAGCATATCGAACGTGCGCATACGTGTAGCTAACAATGATTGATGTGCATCTCGCATTGTGGTATCTGTATAGTGGATCTTCTTTTCGGATTTGAGCCATTGGCAGAACTTCTCCGGACCAAGTTCTGTCAACAGGTCCTTTGTGCCTTTAGGATGACTTTCCTTAGCATTAAACTTTGGTACTTTTGCTTCCCTAAATACTTTGTTATTATCAATGAATTTTGCATCAGAGTTTCCATTTACAATTACCTCTGCAAGAAAGTTTAAAGCTTTTGATGTACGGTCTTGAGGTAGCGCTATATCAAATAATTCTGGTGTGTTTTGTATGAAATTAACATTGACTTTGCCATCTCTAAATGTTTCATGCTTAATGACATTCTGTAAAAAATGAATATTGGTCTTTACACCTCTAATTCTAAATTCTCTTAATGCTCTGGACATTTTTCTAATGGCACCATCGAGTGTCCTGCCATGTGCAGATACCTTAACCAGCATGGAATCGAAAAATGGACTAACGTTATACCCTTGATAAATGCTACCAGCATCTAAGCGAATGCCCATTCCTGATGCACTACGATAAGTTGTAATTGTACCATAATCTGGAGTGAAATTGTTTTCGGGATCTTCTGTAGTTAATCGACTTTGTAAGGCAAACCCATAAGTTGCTAAACTTTCTTGATCATAAATCTTGATTTGCTTGTCTGATAATTTATAGCCACCAGCAATGAAAATTTGAGTCTTTACCAGGTCAATTCCTGTTACCATTTCAGTAACGGTGTGTTCTACCTGAATTCTAGGATTCACTTCAATAAAATAAATGTTGTCCTCTTGGTCTACTAAAAATTCAACTGTTCCAATATTATTATAGTTAACTTCTGAAGTGATATCAACTGCATATTTGTAAAGTGCATCTTTAACCTGTTGTGAAACATTGTAGGATGGTGCTACTTCTACTACCTTTTGATGGCGGCGCTGTACAGAACAATCACGCTCAAATAAATGTCGAATATTGCCATGTCGATCTGCTACAATTTGGACCTCAAGATGTTTTGGGTTTTCGACATACTTTTCAAGAAACATGGTGTCATCTCCAAAAGCATTTAAGGCTTCATTGCGCGCCGAATTAAAATTAGCTTCTAGATCTTCCATGGTTCTAATAACTCTCATTCCACGACCACCACCACCAGAAGCCGCTTTTAGCATAACGGGATATCCAATTCTGTTGGCCTCGGAAATGGCAACTTCAACAGAAGAAAGGTGTTCTTTATTACTTTCTATAATTGGAACATTACATGAAACGGCAATTTTCTTAGCAGTGATTTTGTCACCAAGTGCGTCCATGACTTCTGGATCTGGACCAATAAAAATGATATCATTCTCGGCACAACGTCTAGCAAATTCTGAGTTTTCAGATAGAAAGCCATAACCTGGATGTATGGCATCAACATTTTTTGATTTGGCCAATGATACAATTTCATCAATATCCAAATAAGGTCTTAAAGGTTCGTTATTCTCACCTATTTGATAGGATTCATCTGCTTTATAACGGTGTTGAGAGTATCGATCCTCGTAGGTATAAATTGCAACTGTTGCTATGTTAATTTCAGAACAAGCTCTTAAAACACGTATGGCAATTTCACTTCGGTTGGCGACTAAGACTTTTTTAATTTTCATGTGTTTATTTTTATTGTTTTTCCAATAGTCACATGCGTTTCGCTATTTACAATTCTTTTGAATTATAAATTTTGAACGAGCATGTTTCATAATGGATTGGTCAGCATTATTTTATGAGATATGGGTTTTCGTTGACATAGTTTCTAGTGATAAAATCCAGGGCATAACTCAATAGTTGTCCCATGCTTTTAGACTTTTTGAAATTGACATCTTTGGTTAGCTTAAACAAGGCTACTCTTAACTCATTTATTTTATCCGGTGTGGAAATGGTATCGGTTTTCATGCATTTAACGAGATCATCTAACCGTTCGCGCTCACTGGTGGCACGTTTTGCTAAAAGAGATCGTTCTTCTTTTTCGTACTGATCAATAGATTCCTGAGCCAGCACATTTAATGTCATTTCCACGAGAGCATTATTTTCTTTTAAAAACTGAGGTTTATAGACTTTTGGATTGCCCTCATAACATTGTTGATCAAAATCAATAGCGCGAATTCGATATTGCACACGATCAAAATCTTGCGTGATTACAATGACATAATTGTAAGAACGCATATCCGCCAATAACCTGACAAAACACCGTTCGTTAAACTTCACGAACTCTTTGGCTAAGGCACGTTTATCCTGTTCTGGTAGAGTGTTTAGATTATTGCATATAAATGTATCTCCAGGAATTCCGGAAATATGTTCTTCAATAAGTGTGTCTTTATGCACTAAGAAGTTGATGTGGTTTGGAGACAATAGGTGCTCTAACTCTAGGCCATAAATACGTGAAGCATCCGCTTTTTTTACGTATAAAAAAATGTAATTATCGTTAAGAATGTTTCTAACCTTTACACGAAAAGGTTTTGTATTGCCAAAGGTGCAAAAATCAATACTGTCTATATTGAGATAAGGAATAATATTATCGCTACCATCAGAATGTAAAATGGAATACATTTGTTTTAAACTATGTTCTATTTCGTCACGCTCGTACTCCGCATAGTAACAGCTAATCCACAAGGTATCATTACCATTATCGTCAAAAATTTCTATAGCGCCTTGGAAGCGTAATAAGTCGTCATAAAAGATTGGAATTTTAATATTTCTACCTTGCTCACTTAGGTAATTTGAAAGACAATCACTAATAGGATATGCAGGCTTTTTTTTAGATATCAGCTTTTCACTCATTACAACTTTCGATTTGGTTCGAGGTAGTTTTGGATAAAAATAAACAAACTAACTACAACGTTTTCGTGAAAATTACATAATTTATTAATGTGCTGCTTTCTAGGTGTTTAGATAATAGATGTATGGTAAATAATCCCTATGACTTGAAATTTAATTCAAAAAATATCGACGTGATAACTTAAGTGACTCATTTAGTGCTATTTGATGAAAAACTTCAAGCGTTTTTTTAACCGCTCTGGAATATGGTCGCTTTTAATCAGCATATTAAGATGGTTCAGGTTTTTGTCCTCTGCATAAAGAAGTTTAAATAATTCAAAAATAGATATGGTGTCTTTTTCTTTTTGCACAAGTTCTAAAATATCACCAACCTTTACCTCACCTTTTTCTATGATTCTAACATAAGTGCCAGGATAGCCATGATCTATAAATTGTTGTAACACAGCTTGAGAACCAAATTTATGTGAAAACTTAAAGCAAGGCTCTCTTGGAATTGTTATTTGTACAATGGCATTACCGAGTTTATAGGTATCACCAACGTAAAGTTGTTTTTCATCCAAATTTTCTACAGTGAGGTTTTCTCCGAGCATGCCATAAGTCCAATTTAAGTTTGGATAGAGATACTTCCAATAGGGATAATGATTGGCTGAAAATAGATAACATGCTTTAAAGGCACCTCCATGCACACGCCTATCTGAAACTTCATCACCTCGCACATTATCCTTACCTAAGTGAATAGGAACATCTGTTGGCTTTTTATAGATACCGGTTATAACTTCTTTGCCTTCCCATAAAAATGTTGTTGGTTGTCCTATATTGGTAGAAATGACTTTCAAAAGCGTATTATCATTATTGAGATAAAGGTATAAAAAAAAGCGCAAGTCTATAAACTTGCGCTTCTCAGCTATTAATCCTTAGGGATAACTTAATTAGTTTGTTAGGATGGTCAAAAGTATAACTATAGTTATACTAAAAAATTGATGTATGTTAATAAATTTAATTATTGGAAAGTTCTTTTCTTATTCTACTTAAACTTTCGGTAGTAATACCTAAATAAGATGCAATATGGTAGTTTTTGACGTTTTTTTCAATGTTTGGATAGGTCTGGATAAAGTCGACGTAACGTTCTTTTGCGGTTTGCGATAGGTAAGCTAGTATTCTTTGCTGAAATGCCGCAAAGGCGCGTTCATATTTTGTCTTAAAAAAGCTGTCAATTTTAGAAATGGAATTGCAAAGACGATCTTTATCTTTTTTTGATAATTTGTAAATAACGGAGTCTTGAATGGCTTCAACAGTCATAAGCGCCTTTTCCTGTGACGAATACGATGTAAAATCAGAAATCCACCAATCTTTAATTCCAAAATGAATGGTATAATCCTTGCCTTGGCCATCTAAATGGAACGCTCTTAAACAACCACTTAATATATAATATTGGGCACCATCAATATCACCTTGTTTGAGCAAAATATCACCTTTTTTCAAGGTGATTTTATGGAATACAGACGCAATAATTTCTATCTCATCCTTGGTGAAAATAAGATCTTTAAATAGGTCCTTGATTTTAGACTTATCCGAACGCACTTGTACATGATTAATAGCATCTGTAAGTTACGCAAAACCTTTTAAACGAGTGTCTTAAATCGATGTGGTAAATTAAAAGAAGTTTATCGGCAGAATTGTATAAGAAAAAACCACTTCGCTTTGAAGTGGTTTAAAATTTTATAAACAATAAGTCTATTCTATTTTTTTAGCCATGGTTTCTGCCCCACCTTGATATAATGTAAAGCTCTCTACTTGATCAGCTGCATTTTTATTGACCTTACTACATTTATTCGTCTTTTTGATTAAAAATATTACAAAGCTCTCCTGCAACCGTACTTACTTCTCTTCCTGCTCTAGATGTATTGGATATTACCGCCACAACAGTTTTTCGACTAGGAATAATAAACAACTGTGTAGAGGTCCCTGTTTGCGCGCCATTGTGTCCGTAGATGCCACCTTCATTGGGACGCTTTCCATAAAGGTAAAACCCAAATCCATAGCTATTGTTTACTTTTTCTAAACTATGATGTGTAGTCATAAGTTTTATAGTCGCTTCACTTACTAAAGTATTATCGAGCAATGCGTTTCCAAACTTCACGAGGTCACTAACCGTAGAGTAGAAGCCACCAGCAGGAATCCGATTACTCAGATTGTTTGCTTCAATGTTTTTAAGTCTGTCTTTACGATCTCTTGAATATAGTGATGCCGTTTGCTGTCTTTTGATTTGTGGTTTTTCAATGCCAGTATTTGTCATGTTTGCTTTATCCCAAATGTGTTTTTGCATGTAAGCTTCAAAAGACAAGCCAGAAACTTTTTCTATTAATATGCCCAGAATAACATAGCCATAGCTTGTGTAATAGAATTCAGTACCAGGTTCAAAACGAAGTTTACGATTTTTAAAAACATCGTAAGCATCAAGTAATGTCTCGTAATTCACTTTGTTTTCAATCTCTTTTAGGTTTTTATATGCACCTATTCCAGATGTATGCGATAGCAGGTGTTTGGTAGTAATTTTCGTCTTTCCTTTTTGAACGAATTCAGGTATATAAGTATCAATGGGTAGATTTATGTCAACCAGGCCCTGTTCTACCAATTGCATTACGGCGATAGCTGTCATGGATTTGGCGATTGACGCTGTTCTTACCTCTGTATTTATTGTAAATTCACTCTTTTTTTCTTTATCCGCAAAACCCGAAGCTGATGCCCATTGGATTTCTCCGTTTACGGCATAACTTGCTGATACACCTACAACTTTCTTTTCTTTGATTAAATTTTCAATTAAAGCTTTGGAGGCTTCGGCTTTAGTTTGGGCAACTGCATTTAATGTAAAGCACATTAATAGGATTGCTGTTAAGATCGATTTTTTCATGATGAATATTTTATGTTTTATGGAATTCAAAATTACTTTCAAATTTCATAAAACACGCTGTTTTTAATGCCTTTGGGACAAACTATTTAGTTTTAGGGACGATTAAATGAGTTCCATTATTGCGGATTTGTAATTTTTTGAAACAGGGATTTCCATACCAGTCAATTTTATACTTTTTGAGTCATTCCACGCTTTAAAATGGGCCGGATTAATTAAATGAGAGCGATGTACTTTTAATAAATCGGGAAGGTCATGTTGAATAGCCTTTAACGTATTTCTAAGTAGTTTTTTATGTAGCTCTCCTCTGATAAGATAACTAACTTCTACATAATTATCTGCACTAGATACACAGATAAGATCGTCTGGTAGGATTTTTAAAACATCTAATTTATTATCGCCTTTTAAGGTTATAACGTTCTTCTTTTTGATGGGTGTTTTTTTATTTAAAAACCACCTGCAAAAAATTATAATTGGCAGTATTATAAGTGCAATTGGAAGATAGACATAGAGTCCAAATGTTTGGAAGTTGTAATCTCCATTAACGAGATCAGTTTTATAATATACAAATGAAACAACGATTTGAACAAAATTGAAAGCTATTATAAAAAGTAACTCTAAAGGGATTATCCATTTTTTTAGATATTGAAATACCCAATTTTGAAGAGGAATTAGAAGCATGTAGGCAACAAAGCTAATAACACCATAAATTGGCAGAATTACAAAACGTGCATTAAAATCTAGATCGGCAGCATCAAATGGTGCAATAACAACCAAGAAAACTACTAACCACAAGCTAATTACAAGTGCTACAATGGTATGATGTTTAAAAGAGGTGTTAAGCGGTAGCCTTTGCATTAATGATTGAAGTTTAAAAATCTAATATAATTGAAATTGTCAATAAACTAAAAAAATAAAAAACCACTTAGAATTTCTAAGTGGTTTGATAGTTCAATTTATTGACCTAAAGAGTTTAATTCAAAGACTAGGGTTTATTAATTTCAAAACTGTATGAGACCACTATATCATTTTTTATTTTTAAATGTACATCATAGAGTCCTCTGCGTTTAAATCTGTGCCTAAACGAGATTAATCCGTTTTTGTTTTTTAGATCATAAATTTTAAAAGATCTATGCACGTTGCCAACAACTTGAATTAATGAAATGTCTTTATTGGAAATAGTATCTAATGATTTAAATTTAAAGTACACCTCCTGGTTTTTGGATATAATAGTGTTGAGACGCTCTGGACTAATTGGTATGACCTTATGCTTGAATGTTTCACCATAAACAATTGGTTCTGGAATAAATTTACTTTCTTTTAAACTATCATTTAAGAACCATTTTTTTTGCATGGGATAATGATTTTTGGCAAAAAGAACGGGGTCTGTTAAAAAATAACCATCATTATAATCTTTTACAAAAAGACTACTGTTAATCATATATCCACTAGACCATGTAGCATCACATAAATACCATTTGTTATTCAGTTTTACTGCATTCCAAGAGTGGTTGTAAGATTCTAAAGCTTCCACATTTGTTTTAAAAGATCTTGCATAGCCATCGATGATTTGACAATCTATATTAGCCATGTAACACATTTCTTTAATGAGGTATGCATAACCTGTACACATTGTTTTTTTATGATTGAGTAATTTTTTAAAAGCTATTTTTTTAAACTCATTATTCCATTTGATATAACCAAGACTATTATTTTTAAATTTATCACGCTTTCTACTTACTAAATTATGTTGATAAGAATCTCCACGGATATTGCGACTAACCCAAGTATAGATTGCTCTAAATTTTTCCACATCTGTAGATAGTTTATTAGTTAACTTAAATGTAAGTAAAGCTAAATTATCTAAATCTTTGCCTTCATTGAGTGCAACAACATTGTCAGCTTTGGTGAAATCAATATGATTGAAATCTGAGATTTGAGCAGTTATTGACCACGAAAAGAAGCTTAGTAAAAACAGTAATAAATATCTCACGAGTATTATAAATTTAATTTTTCTTTGATTTAAAAATTTCTTTAACAGCAACTTCACCTACAATGACGCAAGATGTCATTTCCATATCAATCTTTAATTCAATATTAGAAGCAGATTTTTTATTTTCAATTATGACTTTTTGAGATTCCATACCCAAGTAGCTAATAATTAAAACATCTCCCTTTTTAAGCTTTTTCGGAAACTCGAAATAACCATCAAAATTTGTTTGAGTTCCATAGGTAGTACCTTGTAAAATTATATTTACGCCAGGCAATGGTATTCCATCTTCTTGAGCGACTACCATTCCTTTTACAGTTATAAGCTCTTTATTTTTTAATTCCTCGACACTACAATCATCTTCTAGTTTTCTTGTTGATTTGTCTAGTTCTTGAGCTTCAGCGTTTGTTATAGAAAAGTATGATAATATTGCTAATCCAATTCCTGTAAAAAAACTTAAGTATTTATTCTTTTTGGATGTTTTGTAAGGTGTTTGTAATTGCTGGGTATTAAAACGGCCACATGTATTTTTTGGGGAATTGGTTTCAAAATGTGCAATAATATCTTCACTTTTCATTTGGGTGAAATCAATGACTTCTTTTCTGCAAGAATCACAAAAGCCACCTTTTTCGGTCGGTTGAAATTGACTATAGTTTTCTGAGCAAGGTTTTTTAATGTCTAAATTGAACTGTGTATTCATAACGTATGTTTTTAATGTTAGTTTACATCAAACCTACATATATTGAATACTAGTAAAAATAGAAACTGAGTGAACTATTCTTTTTGATGAGTAAAATAGAACTTTAGGTTAGTAATAAAAAACCACTTAGAATTTCTAAGTGGTTTTCCATATATGTGAGATACTGAAACAACACTTCGACAAGCTCAGTGTAACAGTTCAGCATGACAAAATCTATTTTATCATATCATAACTACGTTTAATGAAATTAGTAAGTTCTTCTCCTTTAAGTAAACCTTGAGATAAACGTGCTAAATCTAAACTTTGATTGATTAAACGCTCTTGCTTTTTCTTGGTTTTGGTGTTTAGAATTTCGTTGACCAAGTCGTGATTGGTATTCACTACCAAATTGTACATCTCTGGCATATTACCCATTCCAAACATTCCGCCTCCACCACCAGTCTGTTGCATCTCTTTCATTCGACGCATAAACTCCGGCTGTGTAATCATAAAAGGAGAAGCACTGCTATCCATAGCTTCTAATTGCACCATAAATTTTTCAGATGGTACAACTTCTTTTAACAATTCGTCCAACGTGGTTTTTTCCTCATCTGATAATTTAGAAATTGCAGTATCGTCTTTCTTGATGAGGTTATCGATATGATCTGCATCTACACGAGCAAAAGAAATATTCTCTTTAGTCGTTTCGAGCTTTTGCATTAAATGACTAACAATAGGAGAGTCTAATAACAAGACTTCATAATCTTTGTCCTTAGCAGCTTCAATATAACTATGTTGCTCATCCTTATTAGAGGCATAAAGAATCACCATTTTATCATCCTTATCCGTTTGCTTTGCCTTAATTGCATTAGTCAATTCTTCAAATGTGAAGTACTTACCATCTACTGTTGGGTATAAGGCAAATGCATCTGCTTTTTCGAAGAACTTCTCTTCAGACAGCATGCCGTATTCAATAACGATTTTAATATCGTCCCATTTCTTTTCAAAATCTTCACGATTACTATTAAATAAAGACTTCAACTTATCAGCGACTTTACGCGTGATGTAAGACGAAATCTTCTTTACGTTTCCATCGGCTTGTAAGTAAGAACGCGATACGTTCAATGGAATGTCTGGAGAATCAATAACGCCTCGCAACATGGTTAAGAATTCTGGTACAATACCTTCAACATTGTCAGTAACAAATACTTGATTTTGGTACAATTGAATCTTATCCTTTTGAATGTTAAGATCATTCGTCATTTTAGGGAAATATAAAATCCCTGTTAAGTTGAAAGGATAATCAACATTCAAGTGAATATTGAAAAGCGGCTCTTCAAACTGCATTGGATACAATTCTCTGTAGAATGTCTTGTAATCCTCATCTTCTAAATCTGCAGGTTGTTTTGTCCAAGCCGGATTTGGATTGTTGATGATATCATCAACTGTAATTTGTTTATGCGGCTCAGTTGTTTCTTTACCGTCTTTATCTTTTGTAGTTTTTGGTGTGAAGTCAGGATCGTTTATGTCCTTGGTTCCAAATTTAATAGGAATAGGCATAAACTTGTTATACTTCATCAATAGTTCGCGGATTCTTGACTCTTCTAAAAATTCTGTAGAATCTTCGGCAATGTGAAGAATGATTTCGGTACCTCTTTCGTTTTTATCCGCTTCTTCTAAAGTAAATTCTGGTGAGCCATCACATGTCCAATGTGCAGCAGGTTCATCTTTAAATGATTTAGTGATGATTTCAACTTTATCGGCTACCATAAAGGCAGAGTAGAAGCCCAAACCAAAATGTCCTATGATTCCAGCGTCCTTGCCAGCATCCTTATACTTATCCAAAAATTCCTCAGCACCTGAAAAAGCCACTTGGTTAATATATTTTTCTACTTCATCTGCTGTCATACCGAGACCTTGATCAATGATATGAAGCTTCTTACCATCCTTATCGATTTTTACTTCGATTTTTGGATTGCCATAGTCTACCTTGGCTTCACCGATACTGGTTAAGTGCTTTAGCTTTAATGTTGCATCAGTAGCGTTACTGATAAGCTCACGTAAAAAGATTTCGTGATCCGAGTATAAGAACTTTTTAATTAACGGAAAGATATTCTCTACCGATACATTAATACTTCCTTTTGTCATTTTATGTCGTTTTTGTCATTCCTGCTCAAGCAGGAATCTAATTAATTAAGTTGTTTTTACTTGAAAGATTAGTATTCAAATAAAATACCAAGACCATATTTGTGACAAGATGACATAAAAAAGACAGTCCGAAAACTTATTTCTTGATGTCATTCTGAACTTGGTTCAGAATCTCAATCATCGCATCGTAATTATAGATGAGACACTGAAACAAGTTCAGTGTGACAAAGCTAAGTTTTCAGACCGCCTTTTGACTAAGGTAAGAGACAAACTAATTTTTTATAGTCTCTTCCTTTTCGATTTTTTGTTCTTCTTTCTTTTTGTTTTTCACATGCTTATCTAACCATTGGTCTTGTTCCCAAAGCATGTGCATGATAGATTCTTTGGCTCTATAGCCGTGACTTTCTTTTGGCAACATCACCAATCTTACAGGAGCACCCAGTCCTTTTAAGGCATTAAAATAGCGCTCACTTTGTAATGGATAGGTACCTGAGTTATTATCAGCCACACCATGAATTAATAACAAAGGTGTTTTCATCTTGTCAGCATGCATAAATGGTGACATGGTGTAATAGGTTTCTGGAGAATCCCAGTAACTACGTTCCTCACTTTGGAAACCAAAAGGTGTCAAGGTTCTATTGTAGGCACCACTCCTTGCAATTCCAGCAGCAAAAAGATTAGAATGTGATAATAAATTTGCTGTCATAAATGCACCATAACTATGACCTCCAACGGCAACTTTATCTCTGTCTATATAGCCTAAATTATCAACGGCATCAATGGCAGCTTTTGCATTGCCTACCAATTGTGATCTAAAGGTGTCATTTGGTTCTTCTTCACCTTCACCAACAATAGGGAATGCCGCATCATCTAAAACGACATAGCCTTTAGTGACCCAGTAGATAGGTGAACCCCAATAAGGATATACAAATTCGTTAGGATTTGCAGTACTTTGTGATGCACTTGCTTTGTCCTTATATTCACGAGGGTAAGCCCAAAGAATCATCGGATACTTTTCACCTTCTTTATAATCTAGAGGTAAGTAAAGCGTGCCTTCTAAGTCTAGACCGTCATCACGTTTGTAACTAACAACACGCTTGTCAACCTCCTCAAGACTTTTAAAAGGATTTTCAAAAGAAGTAATTGGTGTTAGCGCATCTTTCTTAATATTTCTTATATAGTAATTCGGATATTCCTTTTGAGACTCAATACGCACAAGAATTTCGCCTTTTTTCATATCAATAGCATAGTTAAGACTTTCGAGCTTATCTGTGTATTCAGATTGGTAGAGTCGTTTTGTCTTTCCGGATTTAATATTGTATTCATCAATAAAAGGGAACTGACCTTCTTTAGAATAACCGTCTCCCATGAGGTAGAGTTTGTCGCCATTCATATTCAGGGTATAGCGACCAAATTCATTTTTAGAACTTACGAAATTACCAGGGTCGCTGTAGACGTCTTGATAGTTTCTGTCTGAAATGATCTTTGATTTTCCATTAGACGGATTAAACAAATACGTTTTTAGATTTCTAGTGTTCCACCAATAATCATAGGCAATAGCATTATTGTCATTTCCCCATTGAATTCCAGAAAAACGCTGCTTTGTTCTTAAAATTTCTTTCGCTTTGCCACTGAATGGCGCGTTGAGTTCGTAGACAACATCTCTGTAGTCCACTTCGACGGCAGGATCACCTTTATCCAAAGCTTCAGCCCAAACTAGAGTAGCTGGTCTGTCACCTCGCCATTGCATATTACGTTTGCCCATTCGTGTGGACATAAATCCTTTTGGTCTTACTTCATCTAGCGGAACTTCGTTTACGGTTTTAACCTTGTTTCCACCAGCATCATACATAATGCTTTCGCTTGGGAATCTTGTAAATGTAACGATATAAGAAAAAGGTCTTTTAATTTTGGTTACCATCACAAACTTGCCATCAGGTGAAAAACTAATACCACGATACATAGCTGCTGGTAAGAAATCCTGAACATTACCGTCTATAGACACTTTTTTGAGTTCAGAACGTGCCAATTGTTCAAAGTTGAATTCATCATTAGGCGTCTTTAATAAATCTTGATAGGTTCTGTTCTGCGCTTTGGCACCATCACTTACGGACACTGTAGGTCCTGTAGGTACTGCAACGGCTGTATCAATTAGATTCTTTCGGTCGTTAGGTAGCATCTTTACCAAAAGATGCTGGTTGTCCTTAAACCAATTGATGGTACTCCTCATATTGGCATTGACATTGGCATCTGTAAGCCTTTTTACTGAAGCATTAGCAATATTTAGCACCCAAACTTCTACACCTTTGGCTGTAGTATTTAGACAGGCAATCATGGTTTCGTCCGGAGACCAACTAAAACCAGAAAGTCTAGCATTTTCTGGCAAACCTGAAACCTGTTTTGCTTCCTTGTCTTTAATCTTTTTAACCTTGATGTTGGTATAATAATTAGTTCTGCTTCCAATATTAGTTACAGGATTAATTCGCAAACCAGCTAATCTTAATTCAGTTTCAGATAATTCTTGTATCGATTTGTACTGGTTGCGATACAGTAATACCATATGTTCTCCTTTGCTGTCAATTTGAACGGCTGGAGCTAATTCAACGTCGGCAAGTTCTAGAATTTCGTCCGATGGTTTCTGATAGGTTAGACTTTGTTGTGCATAGCTACTTACAAAAAATAAAAATGCGCAGAGTTTGATTAATGATTTCATATTTTTCTGATAATTGATTAGTGGCTTGAAGATACTTAAAAAAGAGATGGTAAAATGTGATAGTGTTGTTAAAATTATAAGAACTAGAATAAGCGTGGTTATTTGTTATGCACGCATAACGAAATGGTATTGAATTCATTTCAAATGGGTTAAATTTGTTGTTATAACTTTATTACAAAACGCATGTACAATTCGAGAATAACTGGCTTAGGAAAATATGTTCCAGAGAATGTAGTGACCAATAATGATTTAAAGGAGTGGATGGACACGAGTGATGAGTGGATACAAGAGCGCACAGGTATAAAAGAACGTCGTTGGATAGATCCAAAAACTAGTGATGATAATACATCGTTGATGGGAGCCAAGGCTGCTAAAATTGCAATAGAACGTGCAGGTCTAACTAAAGATGATATTGATTTTATTGTATTTGCCACCTTAAGTCCGGATATGTATTTTCCAGGAGGAGGCGTGCGCGTACAAGAGATTTTAGAAATGGATACCATTGGTGCGCTTGATGTGCGCAATCAATGTTCTGGATTTATATATGGCTTATCTGTTGCGGACCAGTTCATAAAAACAGGAATGTATAAGAATGTTCTAGTTATTGGCAGTGAAAATCATTCTGGTGGTTTAGAGCGTTCTACTCGAGGGCGAGGCGTTACGGTTATTTTTGGTGATGGTGCAGGCGCAGCCGTACTGAGTAGGGAAGAGGATAACTCTAAAGGTATTTTATCGACGCATTTACATTCTGAAGGCAAGCATGCCAAGGAATTAGCATTAGAAGGACCGAGCACAGGGCGTTGGGTAGATGCCATTATGGAAGAAAACGATCCAGATGATGTCTCTTACTATCCTTATATGAACGGTCAGTTTGTGTTTAAACATGCCGTGGTGCGTTTTAGTGAAGCCATTATTGAAGGTTTAACGCAAAATAAGCTTCAAAAAGAGGATATAGATATGTTGATTCCGCACCAAGCGAACTTAAGAATCTCCCAATTTATCCAGAAGAAATTTGGTCTGTCTAATGACCAAGTGTATAATAACATTATGCGTTACGGAAATACCACTGCAGCATCCATACCCATTGCCTTAACTGAGGCTTGGGAAGAGGGGAAAATAAAAGAAGGGGATAATGTGGTCTTAGCCGCTTTTGGTAGTGGTTTTACTTGGGGAAGTGCTATTATAAAGTGGTAGATTAACTTTTCTCAATTTGGTGCTACTTATCGATTATAAACGCTTTTAGTAGTTGCGTACAAAGTTTCGGATATTATACGTCAGGTATTTTATATATCACTATTAGGTATTTTGTATATCTCTAAATTTAAATATAGTTATTTTGATATACAAAATACATTATGATGCTTTTTGAATAATGGTATTTAAGATAAGGGTTTCGGGATATTTACTATCTTCGAAAAAGATCTAAAAACTTAGATATATTTACGAGTTGTAGCACATTTGAGAAAATCCAATGAAACATAAATTGAATGAATATTGTCCTTGTTGCGGATACGACACATTTGACCCTAAAGACAGATTGAATTATTGCATTTGTCCAATTTGTTTTTGGGAAGATGACCCTATTGGATTTGAAGATGAAAATTTTGTAGGAGGTGCAAATAGAGTTTCATTAATACAAGCACGGCAAAATTATATCAAGTTTGGAGCTTGTGAAGAATCGATGATTTCTAATACACGAAAAGTAAATAATAGTGATACTCTAAATCCCGAATGGAATAATTTATGAAACCTGAACTGAAATATATTGAATTAAAAACTGGATTTGGAGACAATGGTCCTGCTTGGATTGGAATGGCTGAATTTTCAAAATCTGGCAGAACTGTATATTTCAATGGAAAAGCTTTTAAAAATTCAAATGCTCGTGGAATATCTGGAAACTATTATGACATAGAAAACGGAGACGAATATTGGATTTCTGGAATTAAGAAAAACGGAACAGACAGACATTGGGCTGGTAGCGGAAAAATAATGATTGACAGAAATGTTGTTGACCTTTATTTAAGTCTTGTCGACTTCAATGTTTTGGACAAAAACCGATTTGAATTAGTTAAGATTAAACCAACGGACAAACAAAAGTTTGCGGAATTGGAAAATGAAAAAATAAATTAAAACGTGCTACAACAATGGCTATAATTCAGCGTGGCTGAAGAACTAATATGAACACTAAAACAACAAATACGGCGGATTTCAACTGCGGAATAATTCTGCCGAATCATTCCACGCCGAAATCATAGCCGAGACCGTTAGTGGCAATGCTTCGCACGAGAAAACCGTTTCGCTTATAGCGAAACTTCTTTTTGCTCTATTGCCACTAACGGCCAGACAGCACGACGGCTATTCGCTGGCAATAGCATATGGCCATTTCCTTTTACAATAATGAAAAGTAATCCCCACTAGGCACTGCCACTAACATCGGGTAAAGCGAATAACGTCTAAAGGCTTCTATTGCTTATATTTGTTACACAAACATCGCAACTCGCCTTACCCGTCTGGCCGTTGTACACAATATGAAAAAAATACTTTTACTTCATTTAAAAATTGTCGGAATATTAAGTGTTTTGAATTTTTCAAGTTGTGTTATGACAACCGAACCCGAAACTTTTTTAATTCCATCAGATTTTAGAGGGCGAGTAAATATAATTTATGACCAAAAATGCGGAGAGGAAGCTGAATTTGAAAATGATAGGAGAATTTACCGAATTCCAAACGACGGAATATTATTAACCAAATTTGAAAAGCCTGCTGGACTTATTGACCATAAATATTTCCTCGTAGATAGTAGCGGAACTCGTACGGAGTTGACAAAAATGGATGTTAGGGATTATAACGAAGATTATACAATTACGAAAAACCCGAATGAACCACCAAGAGACTCTCTCGGAATTTTTAAATGGGGAAGTTTAGGAAACGCAACCGGAATGAATGACAACGGTAGTTATTCTTTTCAAGAATTTTTAGTAACCGACTACAACGAATTAGGAAATAATAGCGGAAGGAAATACATGAATTTCACACAATTGATTTCTGAAAAACGGACTGATTGTGAATAAAAAATACTGTGTATAACAATGCGTATAGTTCATTGCTTCTGAATCGCTAACCGGGAGATCCCGATACAATTTGTATCTTTCCTTCATTAGAAAGATTTGCGATCTCAGCTTCGCACTTTTGCCCACTCGGAATTTTCGCCGTGCACGGCTCATCCAACCGCAAAAGCGCTTCGCTGCTAGTCGCAACAAACCATACACAAACACGTTAGGCACAATTAGAAAAATGATCAGATTAATAATATTA
Source organism: Winogradskyella flava (assembly GCF_014243395.1). Lineage (GTDB taxonomy): Bacteria > Bacteroidota > Bacteroidia > Flavobacteriales > Flavobacteriaceae > Winogradskyella > Winogradskyella flava. The sequence continues at coordinate 44,787 of NZ_JACLCP010000004.1, forward strand.
ACTTTTTTGATTTTAACAAGTTGTATTTCAAACGGACAAAACAACTTTGAGGGAATTATAAAGTTCTCAACCGAAATCACCACAACTGAATTAGCACCAGACGGATTTCAAAAGCAATTGAATGATAAATATGGTGACAGTTTGTTAATGTATTACTCGAAAAATGGGAACTTTCGCAGGGTACATCTAAATAGTGCTGATTTTGGAACAGACTCTCAATTTTATATGAACAATAATGGGAAACTCATCTTCACGCATAAAAACAGCACCCAAGTTGATACTTTAGATGTAACACAAAATTCAATAAGGTTACTACGAAAAAATAAAGTTGAAAGTCAAAATATAATAGATTTAGAATGTGATTGTTATGAGTATAAAGCTACAAGCGATGATATCCAAAACATAACTTTGAACTATTGTTTTAGTCCTAAAACTGCGAAACTAAATCCCGAATTTTATTCAAAACATAACGACTTTTTTCTGAATGATTATTACAGCCTTGCCCAAAGACCATATCTCAAATTTTCAATCAAAACGGAGTTTTTTAAAATAACCTATTTGGCGACTGAATTGACTGAAAGAGAAATCGATAAAAACGTATTTGAAGTAAAATAACGGTGCCTAACAATGGCTATAATTCATTGTGGTATTATACCACACCAAAATAAAAGTATAAATCAAACGGCTGGATTTCGGCGGAATAATCCTGCGGATGATTCCACAACGAAATCATAGCCGAGACCTTTGTGTGTAATTTGAGCAATGAGACAAACAATAACCAAATCTGACAAAAATTTAAAAATTCTGAACAAGCTAATTGCGAATGGATTTTATACAGGTTATATAGGACCCGAAAAGTTTGAATTAATGCCAAAGCGTTTTCCGAATAATCATAGGTTAATCGGAATTATAAATGAGAATGGAAATTATGACGTGAAATTTGATTTTAAGTCACCAATGAATATTGCTGGAAAAATATTAATTGGACTTGGAATTTTGACCATAATAGTTTCTCTAATAAATGGAATTTGGATTTTACCGATAGCGTTGACTATTTTAGGACTGATAGTTTTTGCGGATTTTAAACTAAAGAAGAGAAAAGAAATAAATCGTTTGACTGATAAAATCTTGGAATTTCATAAATCGGAATATGAATAAAAAACTACTCACAACAATGTGTAATCTCGAATACGGCGGATTCTACTTCGTCCGAATCCACTCGGAATTGCTAACGCATGTGCCAAACCGAAAATTAACGCATATTACTCCGTAACTGACGGTTATACGTGACCGTTATCTTCAATTAGATGAATAAAAAATGGGAAACATATAATCCTCAATGGATTGTTGATATTGCAAAGGAGCAAATTCCTGATAAACCAGAAATTATTGCAGCTCTATCAAAGTGCATCAAAGCTAAAATAGAAAGTAGAGCTTACATATATTTTGTAAATGGAGATAATCCAAATGAACCTAATTCTGAATGGCAATTTGAGGAAAATATAATGCTTGAGGATAAGAAAAATGGAACAATAGTTCTTGATGTACTTAAAGAAAATAAAATCGGTGGAGTAGAATTTTTAAAATACTTGAAATGAGTAAGTATTTCAAAAGAAAATGGGATGAAACTAGAGGTGACGAGTTTGACTCTTGGGGAACATCAACTTGGTACTTTGAAGTAGACCCTGACGGATATCCTATAAGACAAATTGAATTGTATGAAAATGGGAACAGATTAAAATATCATTCCGAAAAAACTTTTGATGATTATGGAGGTCTTGGTGACCAAGTTATAGATATGGATGAATTTCTAAGCTTTGAAATAGAAAAATCGGAATTTGATAATGAATGGAATAAGTCAAATCCTAAAAAGGAACATCAAGAGATTTTGGATTTAATTTCTGATTATTTATCAAATCATTACGATCAAAGGTTCGGACAAGCAATATTCAATCTAAGGATTAATGAATTTGTGAACAAAACTGACCCCGCAAAAGAGGATTACAAAATAAGAGACATTCACGGTGACACTGACAACAAAATTCTTGAAAGAATAAAAAGTCAACTTGAATGGTTTGAAAAACAGAAAAAAAGAAGATAACAAAATGTATATTGCATTGCTACTCTTCGAGATAGCAACGACAACATACATGGGACGTTGTAGTGCATTTGACCAAACAATGAAAATAATCGAAAAAAATAGAGATTTTAATCAACCATTAATATGGAATGGTGATTTGAATGATGACTGTACAGCTAAATGGTCAGGTCTAATGTTACGTGCAGAATGGATGGATGAAGATTATTGGTGGTGGTGCGTTTATGATATGCTTGACAACGAAAATCAAATTGACAGTTCTAATGAATATGACGAACGAATTATTGGTGGAAAGAACGCAAGAGAGAAAGCTGAAGAAATTGCCCGAAATTACCTAAAAGATGAGTTGGTAGCTGAACTGAAAAAATCTGGAGAAAACGCTGATATTGATAAATTGATTGTAGATTTAAAGCTTATTGGAATCTCGCCAATGCATTCTATTCTGACTTTAGTAAAAGATTTCGGATTAGAGCATCAGGAAGCGAAAAACAAGGTCTTTGATTCCCCAATTTGGAAAGGATTAAGAGAACAATCAGAAATGTTGACTCAAGCCTTTATGGATGTCGCAGCAGAAGAAGCTGACGAAGTTGAGTATTACGAAGATGGACACGTAAGTTCTGTCACTATTGACTTAACAAAAGATGACGTTAAAAAGGAAAAACCAACTTTTTGGAAAAGAATAAAATCGAAATTTAAATAATAAAAACGCACTACAACAACGACTATAAGTAATTGCTTGTTCTCGTCCACTTCTGAAAATCCTCTCGGATTTTCTACTTAGTTTGTATTTGCTAATTTAGTTGCTCAAACATGCAGCTAAACATACACAAAACCGTTGTACAACATTTAAATTAAATGGAATTCGAAATAAAAAGAATAATCACTATCGAATTTTCTGATGATAAATTAAAAGTTGATTTGAATAATCTTGGGGAATATATTTCCAAAAGACTTTCGGAAAGAGATTATGGATCTTCTGTGGTTAAATATTTCTGGGGTTTTGAGCTATTTAAATTCGATGGTGGATTTGCTCAATTTTTTAGAAATGAAATTGAGAGCTGGAAACATTCAGTTAAATGGTTTGTAACGAATTCGAATCTTGACTGGAATGAAGTTCATAAAATGAATGAATTGCAGACTCTTAAATTAATTAAAAACGAGATTTTATCATCAATTAAGCGGATTGAAAAAATGAAAAGGAAGCCCAAAGATTTTGATTATAAAAATCTAATTCTGGACCTGGAAAAAATTCTAACAGAATATATTGAAAATAACATTGTACAACAACATGCATAATTCATTGCTAGTTCTAGCCTAGCTTTCGACAAGCGCAGGCCACCGCTTACGAAAATCCTCAGGGACTTTAAATCTGTGATTTATTTGCTAAATTAGGTGCTTAAACACACAACGAAATCATACACAAACCGTTAGCAATAATTTGGTGCAACCTTTTAGAGGTTTATGCATCTTATTAGTAAAGGATTATTATAATGAGAAAAATAATAGGTTTATCGATTTTGTTTTTTGGACTTTTCTCTTGTGGTTCAGATGAAACAAACGAAATTCTCAATGCAGAATTAATTGGAGAATGGAAATTAACGGAAGCCTATATAAGTGCTGGAGGTCCGCAATACTGGGTTGATGTGGAAAATGGTGAGGAATTCATGTTTTTTGAAAATGGATTGTTCAACTCCAACAGATTCTCGGAGTGTACTACCGGAACTTTTTCAACAGAACAAAACGAACTGTTGCTGAGATATAATTGCAATGGCTTTGAATCCGGATCGGAAAATGAGGACGGCTATATTACTTACGACTTGAATTTTGAATTTGACTATTTTATTATAACACCATCAAGTGGTCCTATTTGTATTGAAGGATGTAGTTATAAATATCGAAAGAAATAAGAACTGTTGCCTACAGCCCGTATAATTAATTGCTAACTCTAGCTTAGTTTCAAATACTTTATCTGCGATTTAATTGTTAAATTAGTTGCTTAACCGAGCAACTAAACATGCACAAACACGTTAGCCGATCAATTTAAATTCAAATAGAAATGAAAGTTACAGCCGAAAAAAATGAAAAGGTTGCCAATATGATATTTGCAACCATCTATCCGCTTTACCTGAATAGATTGGAGAAAAATGGTAGAACAAAAGAAGAACTCAACCAGGTAATTAAATGGTTTACAGGTTTTGATGAAGCCACCTTAAACGCGCTAATTGATGAAAAAGTGACCTTTGGAACATTTTTTCAAAAAGCAAAGATTCATCCTAATGCTCACCTCATTAGAGGAGTCGTTTGTGGTTATCGAATTGAAGAAATAGAGGATGAATTTGAATTGTATAAACAATGTAGACAAATGGAAAAGCTCATTGACGAATTGGCAAAAGGTCGTAAAATGGAGAAGATTTTAAGAAAAGATGGGTAATAAAACTAGTACAAATAAGATGTTTCAATTGTAGCAGTATAATCGAACCATTTCAGTTAAACAAATGCTTAAACAAAACGTAATGAAGCTTTTCAGTATTATAATTGTCGTTGTTGGATTATCCATGTGCTCCGTGTCAGCCCAAGAGGGTTGTTTAAATCAAACGAATCTTAAAGCATTAGATGCCTCATGGGAAAAGGCGCAATTAGAATTAGACCTTGATTTTATAGAGTCCCTACTGGCAGAAGATTTTGTTTGGGTCCATAACCATGCCAATACAATTGATGATAAAACAGCTGTTTTAGAAAGAATCAAAAGATACATAAACAGTAATAATAAAAGTACTAAATCGCGAACGTCTAGAGATGTAAAAGTTATTATTTCAGGAACGACGGCTATTGTTAGAGGATTTACAATAATAGATAGAGGTCCGAGGCCAATTACATATCATTTTATGAGAACCTATATCGAAGACAATGGAAAGTGTTGCCTCATAGCTAATCATACCATGGCAGTTCCAGAAAAAGAAAAAGACTAAATGCAAAGTCGTAATGTACAGAACCAATTGTTCATTGCAATTTCTAGATCATTTAAAAAATAAATTTGTGTTTATAGCTTAGGCTGTTCTCATAACATGACTGAAGTAAAAACCAAAAAAGCCCAAACAAAACGAATTGCCCAGGCTTTTTCAGCTATTAACCAACTTAACTAACACTATTATAAAAATTAATTTATAATAACCATTACTTAAAACTTATCTCACTATAATAGACGTAATAGTTTCGATTTTATTTCAAGCATTTCTAAGTTTAACGTGTATTTAACAAAAACCCGAAACGAGCGTTTCGGGTTTTCTTATTTAATAGCTAAACATTAACACTAACCATCAACTATTTATGTAAACTATTAAATATTACTCTATATCATAAAGACTCGTAATTGTAACTATTGTGACAGTTTAAAGTCATAAAGTTTTTATAAAAATCCACCTCCAGATTTTTCATCATTATCTCTGCGCTTACGAGATTTTGCTCGGTATTTGCCTCCTCCAAAACGGTAAGATAGTCCAGCAAAGATGGTTTTGAATTCTGGCATGAATTCTACTTCTTGTCTAAACGGTCTTTCGCTTAAAATATTAATTTCCTGTGTGTCAAAAACGTTATTGAAGTTTAAGCTGAAGGTTGCTCTATTATCTTCTAAGAAATTGTAACGCATGCCTAAGTTAACAAAGTACATAGGCTCCATCTCAAAGTTAAGGCCTGTGTCTTTTCCTCTATACATGGCAAATGCAGAGAATGATAATTTTTTGCTCGCTTTAAAATTGTTGAAGATTCTAAAATTGTAAATCAAGTTGTCAACTTCAACATTGTTTAGTTCGATGTCGCTTTCTGTAGGATTGATAATAGTCGGATCTAAGCTTTCTGCAAAACCACGTTGTGTCCGTCCATACATATCAAAACTGGCATTAAAACTCCACCATTTTGTAGGTCGGTAACTTCCTGAAACTTCAAATCCATATGCTGAGGTATTATCAAAATTGTCAATTCTTAGAATTACTCGCCCAGAGCCAAGTGTAGAACGATCTACAAAAACACCTTGATTGATTTCATCTTCAATCAATCTGTAAAACACACCAGCAGTAATGCTCCCTTTTTCTAAATTTCGCGTATAATTAACTTCTGCAGAATTTGTAAACTGTGGTTCTAACTCTGAGTTACCAAACTGCGAAATCAAAGGCGTATTAAACTCCGGAATTGGATTTACCTGTCCAACACCTGGTCTATCAATACGTCTACTGAAGCTAAACTGGTAAGAGTTCTTTTCTGAAGCTTCATAGGTGATAAATGCAGATGGATATACTTGTGTGTAATCGTTTTCAAAAGGAAATTCTGTAACAGCATTAGTGGTTAAATCTGTATCTAGAGCCAAGGCATCTACATTCACCGTTTCTGCTCTAAGCCCAAATTGATAAGACCATTTATCCTTTTTCATGCTGTAACTCGCATAAACCGAGTAAATATTTCTTTCATAGTTAAAATTGGTTGCAGTAGGAATATAGTTCCCAGATTCGTTTAATACACGACCATCAGAATTATAGTTTATTGTGTTTTCAAATAAACGCGCCTGAGCACCTAACTCTAATTTAGAGGTTTCAGATAAAGGATTAACGTAGTCAAGATTAATCTCTGTTCTTTTTCTGTCGATATCCGTAAATTCATCAAAATCTGGTCGGCTTCCAACACCGCTGAAATCATTATTCGTAAAAATATCATTATCAAAAATATTGTGGTCGGCTTCAATTTCTATGTTATGCCCCTCTTTATCAAATTCTAATTTATAGTTGACGTTATATTGTTGACTGTTGTTTTCATTATTATTATCAAATAACTGTAATTGGTTGCTACCTGGTGAATTTCCAAAAATCAATTCCGTTTCACCTAAGGCACCACCATCAAAAATGTTCTGATTGGTAAATACAGAAAATGTGTTTTTATCATTAATATAAAAGTCCACACCCAACTTAAATAAGTGTGAGTTTCGAATGTCTGTTATATCGAATAACTGCGTTAAGTCCGATTCGGTTTGCACGAGTTCACCAATATTGGCATTACGTGCTATATTATTTCCATAGCTTCCATAAAAGTTGAGTTTGCCATTTCTATAATTCATATCCAAAGAACTATTGAATTTAGGTTCAATTTGATAACCAAGTCCAAAATTAAGGTTACCATTAAAACCGATATTCACGTTTTTATGGAGTATAATATTAATGATACCACTCATACCATCAGGATTGTACTTTGCTGAAGGGTTTGTAATTAATTCGATTTGCTTAATTGAAGTCGAAGGAATTTGTCTCAGCAATTGAGCGGCAGGAATGTTTGAAAGCTTTCCATCCACCATGACCTGAACATTTTGGTTACCTCTTAAGGCAATATCACCCGTTTGTTGGTCTACATTTACAGATGGAATATTATTCATAATGTCAGAGGCTGTAGGACCAGAGGTTGTTAAATCTTTACCTACATTTATGACTTTTCGATCTATTTTTTGTTGAATAGTTGAGGTTTCAGCCACTACGGTGACTTCATCCAAACTTTCTGAATCTTCCTCGAGTAAAAGGTCGCCCAGATTAACGTCATAGTTACCTTTTCCAATAGTTTCTTGTTTTGAAATCGTCTTATAACCAATATATGTAATCTCTACTTTAATTGAGCCTTCGGGAATCTTTTTGACTTCAAAAGTACCATCACTATTGGTAATGCCACCAGTTATGATTTTGTCTGCAGCATCCTTTACAATAACATTAACATAAGGTAAAGGCTCGTTGAGCTGAGCATCTAAGACACGTCCTGAAACGGATCCGTTTTTAATTTCTGAATTTGAATTGGGTTGTGCGCTTAAAATGATTGATGAGATCATGATAAGCATTGCAAAGAAATGCTTCATTTTTGATTGATTTTTTGATTGATTTGATAGTTTCTTAACCTGTAGACGACTACTTTTACATTATGTTACCCTATTTAACATTAGTTAACATCATTTTAACATATGAGCAAAAAAACATTGGTGCTTGGTGCATCGCTTAAGGCAGAGCGTTATTCTAATATTGCAATAAACAGACTCCGTAAATATAACCATGGGGTAAAGGCCTTTGGATTAAAACCTGGAGAAGTAAACGATGTAGAAATCGATACCGAGTTGATGCCTTATGAAGATATTGATACCGTAACCTTATATTTAAATCCTAAGCGACAAGAACCATATTACGATTATATCATTGGATTACATCCAAAACGAGTGATATTTAATCCGGGTACAGAAAATCCTGAATTCTATAATCTACTCAAACAGCATAATATTGAATTTGAAGTCGCTTGTACTTTAGTTTTATTAGGAACTGGTCAGTATTAATACCATCTTCGATTTTTTAGGCGTCCTAGTTGTTTTATGATGCTTGTGAAAATCCTTCACTACTTGCAGTACTAGACTTGGTTGATATCAATAACAAGCCTATAAAGGTAATAAAGCCGTTAAGAATTAAAATCTCCCAATGAAATTGATATGTCCCAATTACAGATTCAGGTAAAAGGGTAATGGCATAACTAATAGCAATAGAAAGTAAGGCAATAATCCATGCGTATTTGTCTTTAATGTTACGTTTGGTTAAAATTCCGAAAGTAAATAGACCTAGTAGTGGTCCATAAGTAAAGGTGGCAAACTTAAATAAATTGCTAACTACATTTCCATCTAGGTAGTTGAAGATTATTACAACAATTACAAGCACCACAGAAACACCGACATGTACCTTTTTTCGTAGTGGTTTTTGTTCTTCTTTAGGTCGTTTTTCAATATTTAAAAAATCTACAGAAAAGGACGTTGTTAAGGATGTTAGCGCGCTATCTGCGCTAGAATATGCTGCCGCAATTAAGCCAATAATAAAAATAACGGCTAGTGGTTTTCCAAGCCCTTGGTTCATTGCGATCTCTGGAAATAATAAATCTGTACGTACACGACCATCAACCTTCGGAATTTCAACTCCAAATTGTTCAGCATAAATAAAAAGCAAAGCGCCTAATGATAAAAATGCAAAGTTTACGATGACTAAAAGCACAGACATACTTATCATATTTTTTTGTGCGTCCTTATCGGTTTTACAGGTTAGGTTCTTTTGCATCATATCTTGGTCGAGACCGGTCATGGCAATTGTAATGAAAATTCCTCCAAGAAAATATTTCCAGAAATATTGTTTAGAGTTAATGTCATCAAAAAAGAAAATTTGACCTTTTTCAGCAAAAGCATCGGAATTTAAAAACTCAACATAGGACCAGTCCAATTTTTGATTTATCAGATAAATGGCTAATCCAACTGCGGTTAGCATAGCCAAGGTCTGTAATGTGTCGGTCCAAATAATGGTTTTTATTCCACCTTTAAAAGTATATATCCATATCAATAAAATAGAAATAACTACGGTGGCCCAAAACGGTATTCCCATTTGTTCAAAAACAATGTATTGCATAGCCAGCGCTACCAAAAACAGCCTAAATGATGCACCAGTAACTCGTGATAATAAAAAGAAAAAAGCACCAGTTTTGTAACTCACAATGCCAAAGCGCTGTTCTAAATATTGATAAATCGAAGTAATATTAAGTTTGTAGTAAAGTGGTAATAATACAAAAGCGATAACAAAATACCCGACAAAAAAACCAAGTACGCCTTGCATATAGGCAAATTCTTCACCACCAATCAATCCAGGCACGGAAATAAATGTTACACCAGAAAGTGAAGCGCCAATCATACCAAAGGCAACCAAGTACCAAGGTGCAGATTTATTGGCCTTAAAAAAAGCGGCATTGGTGTCTTCTTTACCTGTGAAATATGAGATGAGTACTAGGACTCCAAAGTAACCTGCAATTAAAATTAATATAGATGTAGGACTCATATTGGCACATTTTAAAAGAATTAGTTTCGAAAAATAGTACATTTGAAAAAAAAGAGCTATTTAAATTACATTTTTATGAAAAAGAATATCCTACTATTCATCTTTTCCATGTTTACGTTTTGTGCATTAGCCCAAGATCATAAACGACTGATTGCTGAGGGCACTTACACTGTTGAATATATTGTAGAGATCGCTGAGCGGCATTTCGATTCTGTTGGTCGAGGACGCGGAACAGGTTATAAACCTTTTAAGCGTTGGCAATATTTTGCAGAGCGTGCCATGGATGAGACTGGAAAATTAAAAACACCAGAATTTTACTATAATGAATTGGAAAATTATAGTGCGAGAATAAATGATGAGGGTTTAGTAGCCAGAACTACGGTGGGCACCTGGGAAGAAATGGGACCAACGTATTGGAATGCCTCTTCTGGTTGGAATCCAGGAGTGGGTCGTATAACTGCTTTAGCTGTAGATGACAATGACCTTAATCATATCATTGTAGGGAGTCATACAGGTGGTGTGTGGAAGAGTATTAATGGAGGTGCTTCTTGGTCGGTTATGACTGATAATCTGGCAAATATTGATGTCTATGCTTTAGCTATAGACCCAGTAAATAATTCGACTTATTATTGGGGCTCAAGAGGTGGTTCTATATTTAAGTCAATAGATAGCGGAGCAACTTGGACATTGCATAGTACGTTACCGAGCGGAAGAATAAATAGAATTCTAATTGATCCAACAAATACTTCAAAAATGTATGCCAGTTCAGAAGGTCAAGGACTATATAAGTCTTTAGATGGTGGAGCCACATGGAATTCAATATATATTATCCCAACAGGTAATGGTTATGATTTTGAATTTAAGCCAGGTGATATGAATGTTGTATATGCTTCAGGAGAAGACTTCTATGTGTCGACAGATGCAGGCAATACCTTTACGAGAATAGATGGTACGGGGGAAAATGAATTTGGTTCTGGTCCAAAGATGATAGGTGTGTCTCCTGATGATCCTAATGTGGTTTATGTATTAGAAGCGTCTAGTGGAGTTTTTGGTGCACTTTATGTTTCAACGGACAGTGGCAATACTTTTACAAAAAGAACTCACACGCAAAATTTCTTTGGATATGCTACTAACGGGAATGATGCTTTAGGTCAGGCGCCACGAGATATGGACATTACTGTGAATCCTAATGATGTTAATGATGTGCATATAGCAGGTATTAATACGTGGCGGTCTATTAATGGAGGTTTAAGTTTTAATATTACATCGCAATGGGTACCTGGAGATGCTGCTAACCTTGGTATAGGCTATTGCCATGCCGATGTAGATATCATGCATTTCGCAGGTTCAGGAGCCAATATTAAACTTTTTGTGGGTACAGATGGTGGTATCTTCAAGGCGGATGATCCAACAGTGGTGAATTCTAGTTATTATACGGACCTAACTCCTGGTCTAGGTATTAGACAATTTTATAGGATTGGCATCAGTCAAACCGATCCTGTTGTTGTTACTGGCGGTTCACAAGATAATGGAACCTCTACCTTAAGGGAAGATGGCAATTGGACTGATTGGCTCGGCGCTGATGGCATGGAGGGTTTTGTGGATAAAAATGATCCCTCGGTAATGTATGGAACAACTCAATTTGGATCTTTATATAGAACGCAATACAGTCTTTTTGGAAGTAACTTATCTAACTTGGTACAACCAGATGGAAAGGGAGGTCAAAATAGTTGGAATTGGGTAGTGCCTTTTGAACAAGATCCAATCGTTCAAAACACAATTTATGTAGCTTTTGATCAAGTTTACAAATCGACTGATTCAGGAAATTCTTGGACATCTATATCTCAAAATTTTGCAGCGGATATAGACCACTTTAAAGTAGCGCCTTCGAACAATCAAACAATGTATTTGGCCATCAATGATGCTTTTTGGTTTACTAAAAATGGCGGTGCTTCATGGACATTATCATCTTTAAATTCAAATGGTAGTTGGATCAATGAAATAGCAATTCACCCATCAGACGCAAATAAAGTAGCTGTTGCTGTTAATGGCAGTCAAAAGGTTTATCTAAGCACGGATGGTGGTGTCTCTTGGAATTCGATACGATGGGATTTGCCTAATTTCTCTGCCCAAGCTTTGGCATGGCATGATAATGGAGAGGATGGATTGTATGTTGGTATGAACTATGGTGTATATTATACCGATAATGATTTAGGTAATACTTGGGTGCCTTTTAACAACGGTTTGCCAAATGTAAGAATTAATGAATTGGAAATAAATACGGCAGACAATAGGATATATGCAGCTACTTTTGGTAGAGGCTTATGGAGATCTGAAGTATACAATGAAAATTTGAGTGTTAACAATTTTGAATTTAATGATTTCTCAATGTATCCAAACCCTGCAGCAAATGAAGTCAATCTAAAATGGAATACTATTGAAGATGTTAGCGTACGAATGTACGACGCACAGGGTAAAATTATCTTTTATGGAAAGAATATCAATTTATTTAATGGCTATAGAGTAGATGTATCTTCATTCGATACTGGCATTTATTTTGTAAAACTAAACAGCAGTAAAGGTGAAATCACTAAAAAACTCATTTTAAAATAAATATTGACAAATCTATTGGATAGCCCAATTGTAAATGATTTACAGTTGGGCTTCTTTATGTTCAAAATTCAGTAACTTCGCAGCTATGGAATTTTCATCGAAGCTTCTGGAAAACGCAGTAAACGAAATGGCGCAATTACCAGGTATAGGTAAGCGTACTGCTTTGAGATTGGTACTGCATTTATTGCGACAGCCAGAGCATCAAACGTTTCAATTATCTGAAGCATTATCTAAAGTTAGAGCAGAAATCAACTTTTGTAAATCTTGTCATAATATTAGCGACAAGGTGTTATGCGAAATTTGTTCAAACACCAATCGTAATGAAGAATTAATTTGTGTGGTTGAGGATATAAGAGATGTCATGGCCATTGAAAATACCAGTTCTTTTAGAGGCTTATACCATGTATTAGGTGGCAAAATATCTCCTATGGACGGTATTGGCCCGCAAGATTTGAATATTAACTCTTTGGTCGAAAAAGTTAAAACGGGAAAAGTCAAGGAACTTATTTTTGCCATGAGTCCAACCATGGAGGGCGATACCACCAACTTTTACATCTTTAGGCAAATACAAGACCATAATGTGGCTATGTCGACTATAGCAAGAGGTGTTGCTGCCGGAAACGAATTGGAATATACCGACGAGATTACATTGGGTCGCAGTATTATTGATCGTGTACCTTTTGAAGCTTCATTAAAATCTTAAGCTTATTTTGAAGCTATCCATAGTCATACTGAATTACAATGTGCGTTACTTTTTAGAGCTTTGCTTAAAAAGTGTTGAAGCTGCTATTAAAGACATTGATGCTGAAATCATAGTTGTGGATAATAACTCGCCAGATGATAGTTGTACTATGGTAAAGCACCTGTTCCCAAATGTCGTTTTAGTTAAGAATAAAGTGAACTCTGGCTTTTCAAAAGGAAATAACATGGGAGTTGCTAAGGCCAAAGGCGAGTACTTATGCATTCTCAATCCAGATACTGTAGTTGCAGAAGATACATTCAGAAGAGTTTTGAGCTTTGCAGAGTCCAAATTAGATTTAGGTGCTGTTGGCTGCCAGCTTATTGATGGTCGTGGTAAGTTTCTCCCAGAAAGTAAACGGGAAATACCAACAGCAAGAATTGCTTTTCAGAAGTTAAAGGGTAAAACGGATAATTATTACAATAATACCTTGGGTATTGATGATATAGGAAAGACAGATATTTTAGTTGGAGCTTTCATGCTTTTAAAAAAGACAGTTTATGATCAAGTTCATGGTTTCGATGAGGATTACTTTATGTACGGAGAGGATGTGGATTTATCCTATAAAATCCTAAAAGCAGGCTATTCCAACTATTATTATGGAGAGACTACAATCATTCACTATAAAGGTGAAAGTACCATAAAAGATAAGGTATATGCCAAGCGCTTTTATGGTGCTATGGAAATTTTTTACAGAAAGCATTTTAAAAAAAATGTTCTAACCTCGCTATTTGTAAAGTTAGGCGTAAAATTAGCTGCTTTAAGAGGGGGGAATACTGTAAATGAAGAACTTAATTTTAATGAAACAATAGTAGTATCAGATAGTATACCAAATTCACTAGAGGCGCACTTAAAACCACCAATCACTTTAGTTTCAGATTTAAAAGATATAACCCAGAACGTACAGGTTATCTTGGATTTAAATTACCTTAGTTATAGGTCAATAATAGATTTTATGAAGCATAATAACGCTTCCACGCAGAATTCATATCGAATATTGCTAAAAAATAGTAATTTTATCCTTGGAAGCGACAGCAGCGTCAATAGAGGAGAGATACTTCTTTATTGAATATTTACTTGAATAAAAATCAATAAATCAAGCTAATTTTTATTAATTTTGCACTGAATTAGCGAATTAAGACCTTCAAATTATAGATATGGCAAAGTTTGAACTTAAGTTACCTAAAATGGGTGAAAGTGTTGCAGAAGCAACTATAACATCGTGGCTTAAAGATGTGGGAGACACTATCGAGGCTGACGAAGCCGTTTTAGAAATTGCGACAGATAAGGTAGATAGTGAAGTGCCAAGTGAGGTAGATGGTGTCTTGGTAGAGAAGCTATTTGAGGTTGATGATATTGTACAAGTGGGTCAAACCATTGCTGTCATAGAAATAGAGGGCGAAGAAGCCAGTACAGAAGCTCCTGCACCTAAGGAAGAACCAGTCGTTGCCCAAGAAGCACCTAAGCAAGTCGCTGAAGTCGCTCAAACAGTGGTTGCTGCGAAAGAAAGTGTCGCGCCGATTGTGTCATCTGGAGAACGTTTTTATTCACCTCTAGTGAGGAATATTGCTAAGCAAGAGGGTGTTTCACAATCAGAACTCGATAGCATTCCTGGTACAGGGAAAGATGGTCGCGTGACCAAAAACGATATTAAAAGCTATTTGCAATCCCGTAGTTCTGCTCCAGCAGAAAGTGCTCCAAAAGCTGAACCTGTGCAAGTAGAAAAGCCTGTTGCACCAACTTTAGAAACTGAATCTAGTTCAAATGCACAGCAAGTAGAAGCAAAGGTAGAGAAACCAAAGACTCAAGAAAGACCGAGTCCTGAGCCAATTATGGCTTCAGGTGATGATGAGATCATTGAAATGACCAGAATGGGTAAGCTTATTGCCAAGCATATGGTTGATTCCGTTCAAACCTCTGCACATGTACAATCCTTTATAGAAGCAGATGTTACCAATATTTGGGATTGGAGAAATAAGCATAAAGAAAGCTTTAAAAATAGAGAGGGAGAAAACCTGACATTTACGCCAATATTCTTGGAAGCTGTTGTAAAAGCTTTGAGGGAATTTCCTATGATGAATATTTCCGTGCAAGGTGATAGCATTGTAAAAAAGAAACATATCAATTTAGGCATGGCGGCTGCCTTACCCGATGGTAATCTTATTGTCCCGGTCATAAAGGATGCAGACCAGCTTAACTTATTTGGACTAGCTAAAAAGGTGAATGATCTAGCGAATAGAGCACGTTTGGGACAACTAAAACCAGACGAAATACAAGATGGGACCTATACTGTAACCAATGTGGGAACTTTTGGAAGTATTATGGGAACTCCTATTATCAATCAACCACAAGTAGGTATACTAGCTCTTGGCGCTATCAGAAAAGTGCCTGCTGTTATAGAATCACCTCAAGGGGACTTTATTGGTATACGCTATAAGATGTTCTTATCACATTCTTATGACCATCGCGTAGTTAACGGTGCTTTAGGTGGGCAATTTGTAAAAGCTGTAAAGGATTATTTGGAAGCTTGGGACTTAAATCGAGAGATTTAGTTTAAATAAGTCTCGTAATATTATAAAGCACAATCCTACTGATTGTGCTTTTTTAGTCTTTAGCGAATCCGTCCCACCGTCTCATGTATTCAATAAATATAGCACTTAATCCCTCTGATTTTAAATGTTCAACAGATACTGGATTAGGGATTGGGGCAAAATCAATGTCATCAATTACTCGTTTGGGAAAATCATGATGTAAGATGCCTGAACGTCCAATAGTTACGAAATCAACACCAGCATCAAGAACATTTTTTACATCTTGTCCAGTTCTGATATTGCCAGCGACCGTTAATTTAACTTCCTTAAAGTCAAGTCGAAGTACATGCTCTAAGAGACTCATGTTACTGTTGGGATATTCTTCGTGTGTTTTAAAGCAATCCCAAAGCGAGAAGTCTAAAAAGTCTATGCATCCATCATCTATGAGTTTTTGACTTATTTCTTTAATCTCTGACAGTTTCATTCCAAAGCGTTCAGGCGATAGTCGAATTCCTAAAAGGAAATCTTTGCCACAGGTTTCTCTAATACCTTTGATAATTTCAAAAATTATTCTAGATCTGTTTTCAAGAGAACCACCATATGCGTCATTTCGTTGGTTGATTTTGGAACTTAAGAACTGGGTAAGAATATAGCCGTGCGCACCATGAACTTCAACACCATCGTAACCACATTTTTGTGCTCTTACAGCAGCAAAAATGAAGTCATCTCGTAGTTGGTGAACCTCTTCTAAAGATAAAGCTCTGGCATTATGTTTTTCACTTTTTGATGGGCAAACAGCCTTTTCTTTTATCACTTCAAATGGTGAACGCATACCAGCGTGGTGTAATTGAATAACGGCAAGACTTCCATAAGACTTAATTGCAGAAACTAGTTTGTTGTGACCATCTATTAAGTTGTCAGAACATATACCTAGCTGTCCGGGAAAACCTTTTCCAATAGCTTGAACATGAGAAGCGCAAGTCATTACCAATCCAAATCCACCTTTGGCTCGCATTGTTAACCAATTAAACTCTTCATCTGAGAGTTGGCCATTCTCATGACTTTGTTGATTGGTTAATGGTGCTAACATAAATCTATTGGGCATATGTGCGCCGCAACTAAATTTTAGTGGGGAATTGATTGGTCTATGCATTTTATCTAATTAGAAGTAATAAGTGTTGTGCAAATTAATATCAATTAAATGCTAAATGAAATGTTAGACAAGAAATTATTGTCTTTCTAACTTCATATAAAAAAATGGAAACCATTTTTCCCCATCAAAAGAATATTCTCCTTTTTCTTCCCATACGCCTTCTGTTGTGAAGTCTTCCCTAAAGCGTATGGTGCCTCCACGCTCATCCTTAAATGACCACTCTAATTGTTTTTCTCCAATTAATCTTAATTCATTCTCCATTTTATCTCCAGTTGATGAAAATGAGAGCATGGTTATGGCATCGAGGTCTTCGTTAAATGAAATAATGCCAAAGGCATCATGGATTACTTTTTTAGTTTCAGGGTTTATAGAGTCTTTCGCATGACCCAGTCCATCAATAACAAGAATTCTATCAGCATTCTTGGATTTGATAATTTCTGATTGGGAGAATTCTTTTTTCTCCCTATTAATAAAAATCCATCCATTACCTTTCCAGGAACCTTTCATGAAATTAAGTTGGGCAACTGATTTTAATGTGTCTCTAAATGTTTCATTATTTTGGGAATGCCCCAAAAACGTTAACGTTATTAGCAAAGAGAGTAAAATATTTTTCATAATTAAAATTTTAACCAATTTAATTCAATAGTGGATATCAATATTGTAAAATTGCGTCAACATATCAGATTTTGATTTCCATGGATCTCAGGTAGCTTTCAAAGTCGGTGTGCGTTCTATTCATTCTCTTTTTGAAATCATTAATAAAATGAGATTGATCAAAATAGTTATGCTTAAGGATTGTGTCCAATTTGTTTTCAGAAGTTTTTAAGAAATCTTCCCAAATTTTTCGCTGCCTAATATTACTCTGGTATTGCCTCATGGTTAGACCAACAACTTGTTTGAATTTTTTTTGAATTACTCGTATTGAATACGGAAGTTCTTCAGTAATCATGGCAACAGATTTCCCTTTTGAAAGCTCTAGACAAATATATTTTATCAAGCTGTTTTGAAGAATTTCGATTTGATTGAACAATTCAAACAATCTCGTTTCAATCACTTTTAGAGTATCTGAGTTTTTTAAATTAGTGTATACTAAATCATTGAAATGATTTTCAATTTCAGTTGGAGCGGCACAAGTTGTGTTTAATAATTGCATTTTCTTTAGGGTTGGCATTTCAAAGTATATCCATGGGTGTAATCTTATACCCAGGAATATCGATCCCTTAAAAACAGCTTGTTGAAACTTTTGGGAGTGAGGCCCAAGAATTCTTACACCTTTGTACTGAGGTTTGTTGATTAGTACAATGGATATACTGCTATCAGGAATAGTTTCGTGGAGAATTGGTTCTTGCCACTCTTCATTAACTTCTATTTCAAACATCCAAAAATTAAGAATGAAATTCTGTAAGTTTAGGGAAGGGATATACTCAAAATATTTCATCTATTAATTATTGCTGATATGCTTAAATATAAGTTTTTGTTTTCTAAACTTATAAAAGTAGATTAATCTAAATCTACCTACCTTTGCACAAATCAATAACGCATGCAACTCAACCTTAATAAGCCTATCTGTTTTTTTGATCTTGAAACTACTGGCATCAATATATCCAAAGACAGAATTGTAGAAATTTCAATCCTTAAAGTTCATCCCAATGGAAAGGAGGATACTTATACCAAAAAAGTAAACCCAACAATTCCTATTCCACCAGAAGTGACAAAAGTTCATGGCATCTCAGATGCTGATGTAGCAGATGCCCCAACGTTTAAGGAAATTTCTAAAGAAGTACATAATTTAATAAAGGATTCTGATTTGGGAGGCTTTAATTCTAACCGTTTTGATATTCCATTACTGGCAGAAGAAATGTTGCGCTCCGAGATTGATTTTGATATGAAAAATACACAATCAATTGATGTCCAGACTATCTTTCATAAAATGGAACAACGTACCTTAAGTGCAGCGTACAAATTCTATTGCGACAAAAACTTAGACGATGCGCATAGTGCAGAAGCAGATACTAAGGCTACTTATGAAGTTTTAAAAGCGCAACTAGAACGATATGAAGACTTGGAAAACGACACCAAGTTTTTAGCCGAATTTAGTTCTCGTAAAAAATTTGCTGACTTTGCTGGTTTTCTAATTTTCAACAAAGAAGGTGAAGAGTGTTTCTCTTTTGGTAAGCATAAAGGCAAACGTGTAGTTGATATCATGGAACAAGAACCAGGTTATTTTGGTTGGTTGCTTAATGCAGACTTTCCTTTGTACACTAAAAAAGTGTTAACTGCGATAAAGTTACGCCAGTTTAATAATAAATTGGACTAAAATTCCTCCAAAGCAGGAATCTCATTATTCGCAAGATGAAATTCATTTTTTTATTAATTCCTTTTTTCGTCCTTTCGCAAGAGCATAAAGCAAGTGGGCTTGTTTTAGATAAAGACACTAAAGCACCAGTTCCTTATGTCAATATTTCAATTTTAAAATCACAAATGGGGACTTCGAGTGATGAAGATGGTAGTTATTCATTAATCATAAAAAGAGAAGATTTAGAGAAAAAAGTCAAGTTATCATCATTAGGCTATAAGGATACAACATTTGTCGTTTCAGATTTCTTAAAATTCGATAAAATCGAATTAAGTTCGCTTTCAGAGGAACTTGAGGAAGTAATGATTAAAGAAAATTTTAAAGAGAAATTTTTAGTAATTAACAACGTAAAGAAAAAGTATATTGTTGGCGGAATAGGCGGATTGAATTACGCTCCTTACATTTTCGCTTTACATTTCCCGTTTAAGAAAGATTATTCAGAAATCGATGTCATAGATAAGGCTAAAGTCCATTTAAATAAAGTTCATTTTTTGGGAGGAAATCGATCGATGCCATCAAAATTTAGATTCAGGTTGTTTTCTGTTGGTAAGGATAGTTTGCCAGGCGCTGATTTAATTAAAGAAGATATCATAATAACTACTGTAAAAAATCAACGTGAGGTTGAAATTGATTTGTCAGAATATAATCTAACATTTTCAGAAGAAGGTGTTTATGTAGCTATCGAATGGCTCTATATTCCTTTTAATGCTTATGAATATACCTATACTAAAAGAAAAAGTAATAAAAAATATACTGAAATAAGATACGCACCAAGGATATCTTGGCTTAAGCAAAAAGACAAAAAATACCGTTTGGCTCTTTTTACATCAGGACAATGGCTAAATTTTAAAATGCCTTATATCAAAGAAGATGAGTATATAATCCCAGCTATATCCTTAACTTTGTCAAATTAAAAAACGATTGTCATTCCGCACTTGATGAGAAATCCATTTTAGAATTAGAAGTTTAATTAATAAGATTCCTGCCTAGGCAGGTAATGCATATGAAACTCATTTGTATAGGACGTAACTACACCGAACATATTAAGGAATTGGAAAATGAAAGGCCTACAGATCCTGTAGTATTTTTAAAACCAGATACCTCGATCCTATTAAAAAAACAACCATTCTTTATTCCAGACTTTTCAGACGATATCCATCATGAGGTAGAAGTTTTAGTAAAAATCAAAAAAGTAGGGAAGTATATCGATAAAAAGTTTGCTCATAAATACTATGATGACATCGGTTTGGGAATAGACTTTACGGCTCGTGATCTCCAGGCCCAATTAAAAGCAAAAAGATTACCATGGGAAAAGGCAAAGGCCTTTGATGGCGCAGCGGTCATTGGGAAATGGTTACCTAAATCAAAGTTTCAGGATATAAACAATATAAATTTTCATCTAGAAAAGAATAACGAGATAGTTCAGTCAGGAAATACAACCTTAATGTTGTGGAAAGTTGATGAAATTATAGAATATGTGTCAAAATATTTTACTTTAAAAATTGGAGATATTATCTTTACAGGAACTCCAGCCGGAGTTGGCAAGGTTGTTGCAAATGACCAACTAAAAGGATATCTTGAAAACGAGGAAATGTTTTCAATTAAAATTAAATAAATGGCAGAATATTATAAATTAGATCTTGTAAGAGAAATGGCTGACAATGACGAAGATTTCGTAATGGCTTTGGCAGCAGCATTTATCGAAGAAGTTCCGGAGGACGCAGAGCGTTTAAGAACAGCTGTTCCCGCAGGCGATTTTAAAGAGACGTATCAAGCAGCCCATAAGATGAAACCGACTATCGAATTGTTTGCATTGGATGTTTATGATGAATTAATTGAAGTACAAGATTGGGGAAAATTCGAACAATCTGATAAAAGCGTAGAAGTCCAACTTCAAAAAGTATTGACTGCCGTAGAGAACGCTACTAGTGAGATTCGTTCAGATTTTGGTTTATAATTTTATTCAATTGCTAGTACTTCTTTAGACATATGCATGGTTACAAGCATATGAGGCATGTCTACAGTCTCAGCAATTTTTAAATCACCAGCTAAGGAGCACAAGGCATAGGCTTCTTCTTCACCTAAATTGTGCTCATCCATTAAGTAACTTATCATATAAAGCGTAGCTTTTTTTGCAGCACTATCTAGAGAGGTTCCAAAACCTGTCGTAGCATAATAATCCTTAGTTTCATACTGAGGTTCTTTTATTGACTTATTTTTTATGAGTTCAATTTCGTAAACCACTCTTAGAGGAACCTCGATAGCGGTTCCACAAACTTCACCTAGTCCTTGAACAGCGTGACCATCTCCTATAGAGAACAAACCACCTTCAACAAATACTGGGAAATAAATAGAGGTTCCTTTAGACATATGTGGATCGTCCATATTCCCTCCATTGGCTCTTGGTGGAATGGTAGATAGAAGCTCTGAAGTTGCTGGTGCAACTCCCATGACACCAGGGAAAGGATTCAATTTTAATGTTATGGAGTCATTGAAT
Source organism: Winogradskyella flava (assembly GCF_014243395.1). Lineage (GTDB taxonomy): Bacteria > Bacteroidota > Bacteroidia > Flavobacteriales > Flavobacteriaceae > Winogradskyella > Winogradskyella flava. The sequence goes on from NZ_JACLCP010000004.1 coordinate 66,648, forward strand.
TTAACTTGTGTTTTATCATCCTTTAAATCATAGATTCTTAAGTATTCTCCCCTAATGGAGTCCGCAACAAAACTAAATCCTGGGTAGATCCCATTCCAGCCCCAATCTCCAACCTCAATTTCATGGAGCGTTACTTTTAAGACATCACCAGGTTGCGCACCTTCCACAAAAACAGGTCCTGTTAAGGGATGTATAGGTTCAAAATCAAGACTGCTTAAATCTTTGACAGTAGAATTTAAATCAAACTGTTCATCACTTGCATCTTCTGTAAACGCTTCAATAATTGCTCCAGATTTAACCGTGAGTATAGGCGGAATAGAGCTACTGAATTTATTATGTGTCTGATCTTTAGTCAGCGTAAATTCTGGCTTTATAGTTCTGGACTTTGCGTCGTCCTCAACGGTCAAAATATCCTTTTTTTCTTCACATTGATACAATAAACCACAGCAAATGGAATAACAGAAGAGTGTTTTTAAAATGTTTTTATGAGTCATGATTGGTCAAAATTTTCAATAAAGTTTCTTTAAAATTAATAAATTAACTTTTCAATAGCCTTAACTTTGTTCTAATCATTTTATAAATCGACTTTTGACAGCAGAAATTATAACGATTGGCGATGAAATTCTTATAGGCCAAATCGTAGACACCAACTCAGCATTTTTAGGAAAAGTACTCAATAAGATAGGTGTATCCATCTATCAAATCACCTCTGTGCAGGATGATAAAGCGCACATTCTTAAATCTCTACAAGAGGCTGAAGACAATGCAGATATTATTATTATAACTGGCGGTTTAGGACCAACCAAGGACGACATTACCAAGCATACCATTTGTGAATACTTCAACGATACCCTGGTTGAAGACAAAGCGGTTTTAGCTCATGTTGAACATTTATTTTCAAAATACATTAGCACGCCTATTTCAGATTTAAACCGTCAACAATCCCTCGTGCCAAGTAAGGCTAAGGTTTTGATGAATCAATATGGTACTGCTCCGGGTATGTGGTTAGAGAAAAGCGGAAAAGTATTTGTATCACTTCCAGGTGTTCCTTATGAGATGAAAGCGTTGATTACGAATAAGGTAATTCCTTTATTGAGGGAAAAATATCACTTCCCATTCATTAGGCATAAAACGCTTTTAACTTACGGTTTGGGAGAAAGTGCTATTGCCAATAGGATTGAGGATTGGCAAGATGCATTACCAGACTTTATTAAATTGGCGTATTTACCAAATTTAGGTAAGGTGCGGTTGCGTTTGTCGGGTAAGTCTGTGGATAAGACTTTATTGGAATCAGAGATTGACAAACAAATAGCACTACTCCTTCCACAAATCGAAGATATATTTGTAGGTTTTGAAGACGATGGATCTATTGAGGCCATATTAGGAAAACAATTAGGCTCACTAGGAAAAACAATAGCTATTGCAGAAAGTTGTACTGGAGGGCAAATAGCAAAAGCGATTACAACCAATGCTGGTGCTTCAAAGTATTTTAAAGGTAGCGTCGTGAGTTATGCTACGAAATCGAAGATTAATATTTTAGGAGTTTCTGAGGATGCTATTGATTCACATTCGGTTGTAAGTAAAGAAGTCGCTGAGTCTATGGCCATAAATGTTAGAAAATTGTTTAATTCGGATTATGGGTTAAGTACTACAGGGAATGCTGGGCCATCAAAGGGTGATTCGGATGCTGAGGTGGGAACCGTATGGATTGCTATTGCTACTGAGAACGAAGTGTATTCAGAAGTTTTTAATTTTGGTAATCATCGTGATAAAGTCATTATGAAAGCCACAAATAAAGCTTTTGAAATGCTTCAGAAAGAAATTTTGAAAAAGTAGGATTTAAGTTTTGCCAAACTTTAATTATTTCTTAAATTTGCACCCTGTTTTAAAATATCCATCTTTGGGATGAAGTACAAACAGAAAAATTAATAGACCTAAAGAAAGAATACAATGTCAAGAGTTTGTGAACTTACTGGGAAAAAAGCAATGGTTGGAAACAATGTTTCACACGCCATGAATAAAACTAAACGCAAGTTTAATGCTAACTTGGTTAAAAAACGTTTTTTCATTCCTGAAGAAGATAAGTGGGTAACATTAAAAGTTTCTACATCTGCATTAAAGACTATCAATAAAATTGGTATTAGTGCAATGTTAAAGGAAGCTAGAGCAAAAGGATTTTACAAATAATAGCTTAGGCTAAAGTCAATTTACAATGGCAAAAAAAGGAAATAGAATACAAGTTATCTTAGAGTGCACAGAGCACAAAGCTTCTGGACAACCAGGAACTTCAAGATATATTACTACAAAGAACAAGAAGAATACGCCAGATAGAATGGAGATTAAAAAGTTTAATCCAATCCTTAAGCGTATGACAGTACATAAAGAGATAAAATAATAAATCATGGCAAAGAAATCAGTAGCGTCTTTACAGACAGGATCAAAGCGTTTGACAAAAGCTATTAAAATGGTGAAATCACCAAAAACTGGAGCCTACATGTTTGTAGAGTCAGTTATGGCGCCAGAATTTGTCAATGACTTTTTAAACAAAAAATAAGCTACATTTATATGTAGATTTATGAAACTGCTTTCATTTGAAAGCAGTTTTTTTATGGCTATATTTGGATGCTAACATGACAACTTAGCAGCTAACCAATTGGGCAAGGTTCTTGTACTTAGCCAACCAAATAAGTAATATGAGTTTTTTTAAAAAAATATTCTCTTCTGAAAAGAAAGAGACCTTAGATAAAGGTTTAGAGAAATCTAAATCTTCATTTTTCAATAAATTAAATAAAGCTGTTGCAGGAAAGTCTAAGGTAGATGACGACGTTTTAGATAATCTTGAAGAAGTTTTAGTGACTAGCGATGTTGGCGTTAATACAACACTTAAAGTTATAGAACGCATTGAAGAGCGTGTTGCTAAAGATAAATACCTTGGTACTTCTGAACTCAATCAAATTCTTAGGGAAGAAATAGCAGGCTTATTATCGGAAACAAATTCTGGGGAAGATACCGATTATACAATTCCAGAGTTGCCAGCTCAAGATAATGGTAAAAAAACGCCTTATGTCCTAATGGTCGTTGGTGTTAATGGAGTTGGAAAAACTACAACTATTGGTAAGCTGGCTTATCAGTTTAAAAAGAAAGGTCTCAACGTTGTTTTAGGCGCTGCAGACACCTTTAGGGCAGCTGCAATAGATCAACTGCAAGTTTGGGCAGATCGTGTAGATGTACCAATGATAAAACAAGAAATGGGCTCTGATCCGGCTTCTGTCGCTTTTGATGCCTTGCAATCTGGTGTTAATCAAGACGCTGATGTTATTATTATAGATACTGCTGGTCGCTTACATAATAAGGTGAACTTAATGAACGAGTTGTCCAAAGTAAAACGTGTCATGCAAAAGGTCGTCGGTGACGCACCACATGATGTATTGTTAGTGCTTGATGGTTCTACTGGACAGAATGCCTTTGAACAAGCCAAACAGTTCACGGCAGCGACTGAAGTAACATCTTTAGCGGTAACCAAATTAGACGGAACAGCAAAAGGTGGCGTCGTCATAGGTATTTCCGATCAATTTCAAATTCCAGTAAAATATATTGGTGTAGGTGAGGGTATTGAAGATTTACAAGTTTTTAATAAGTATGAGTTTGTGGATTCTTTTTTTAAATAATCACAGAGAAACAGCTTTGTAATAATTCTTAGACCCCACAGATTTTGAAACCTCTGATGTCTTCTTTTTGTAACTGGTTTCGTATTTTTATAGAAAATACTAACCATGCGATATATTATCTTTCTATTTACTTTCCTTTTTGTTTTTTCATGCAAAAACACTACAACTTCAGATTCTAAGACGTCCAAAGAAACATCCGAAACTGATATTGACAACGCAGAAGCTGATAATGATTCTGACTTAAGTGCCATCTCAACAAAGGATTTTAGGGAGTTCAAGGTATTGGATTCGAAAAATTTAACCAATTCAGAGATTTGGTCTGAAATTAACCCACAACTCGAAGACTTCACAGAAGCAGAGTATGAGCGCTTAAAGCCTTTGATTTTGGAACAGGATATTCCAGCACTTCAAAAGTATATCGCAGATGGAACATTCAATTATCAAGAGTTAACGAAGTTCTATTTGTATCGCATTAGGAAGTTTGATCGTGAAAATCCACTATCCTTAAACTCAGTTATTGCCATCAACCCAGATGTAATAAAGGAAGCTCAGAAGCTTGATACTGACGATAATTCAAATGCGATCCATCCAATTTTTGGCATGCCAATTTTACTTAAAGATAATATCAATGCTTCAGGAATGGTAACAACTGCTGGTGCGGTAGCTTTAAAAGATAATATGGTAGATGATGCTTTTATCGTAAAGCAGTTAAAATCTAAAGGTGCTTTGATTTTGGGTAAAGCCAACCTGAGTGAATGGGCGTATTTCTTTTGCGGTGATTGCCCAAGTGGCTATTCCGCAGTTGGTGGTCAGACTTTAAACCCTTATGGACGACGTATTATTGACACAGGTGGCTCTAGTTCTGGAAGTGGTGTAGCAGCTTCGGCTAATTTTGCTGCAGCAACTATCGGAAGTGAAACCGCAGGTTCTATTTTATCGCCCGCAAGTCAGAATTCGGTGGTTGGACTAAAACCCACTATAGGTTTAGTGAGTCGCAGTGGTATTGTTCCAATTTCTTCGACCTTGGATACCGCAGGACCAATAACAAGAACGGTGATGGATAACGCCATTGTTATGGACGCTATTTTTGGTGAAGACCAATCCGATGAAAAATCGTTTATGATTATGTGGGAATCTGGCTTTTATACGAAAGACTTAAAGAGTACTAGCCTTAAAGGCAAACGTTTTGGAGCGCCAAAACGCTTTTTGGAAGACACATTGTATGCTAATGCGCTGAGTGTTTTAAAGCAACAAGGTGCTGAAATTGTAGAAATTGAAGAGGAAAAATTAGAATTACCTAATTTTATTAGACTGTTGAATTTAGATATGAAAAAAGATTTACCGGCGTATATGGACAACTATGCAAATAAGGATATTTCATTAAGAACAGTCTCAGACGTTATAGATTTTAACTTAAAAGACTCACTTAAAGTCATGCCTTATGGACAAAAGTTATTTCAAGGTATTGCAGACGATACTGGAGATGCCAATTATCTAGAGCGTGTAAAGGACACCTTAAGCACAAATGGAAAGCAGTATTTTGATGTACCAATGAAAGCTCATAATTTAGATGGCTTTTTATCTATTAACAATAGACACGCTGCGTTTGCTGCAGTCGCAGAATATCCAGCTCTAACGGTCCCTATGGGTTATACAGGAGAGGGTGTCCCAAAAGGTCTGACCTTTATTGGAAGACGACTCCAAGAAAAGCAATTGTTAGAATGGGCCTATGTTTACGAACAAGCCTCAAAGGCCAGAGTAGCTCCAAAAGATTATAATTAGTCGATTAAGGCATTAATACGCAACCACAATTGGTCATCAAAATCAGATAATGCAAAATTGTCATCATCTGCGGCATTACCCATGCGTATAACAACCAATTTTTTACTAGGTATTATATAGATTTTCTGATCATTTCGACCTAATGCACAATACATATCAATAGGAGCATTAGGAACTAAAGAACCGTTAAATTGAATCTGTGTTTGAGGTAGTCTATAACTCGACTTTCCGTTTAACCACCACATGTAGCCATATGATTCATTTAAATTTTGCGATGTATTAGTAGCGTCGTTTAAATAATCAGAAGGTAATAATTGTTCACTTTCCCATTTTCCATCGGCATAAATTAATAGCCCGAATCTAGCCATACTCCGTGTGGTACTCCAGTAAACATTAAAATCATTATTCTGAATCCACGAACCTGTCATTCCGATTCTATTTTTTAATTTAACATTAAAATAATTGGACCACGATTGATTACTTGCTGCAGAAACAACATCCTGAAGTTTTGCATAAACGTTATGATATGCCCAACGGTCACCAGCGTCCGCAATATATTGAAGGTTAGATGGTGAAATATTATCACCTAAACTGTCATCTAAACCAGAATTCATAGATAGTAAATTCTTGCAGGTGATTAAATCTTCTTTTTCTAGTGGAGCACTAGTCCAACCTGTACCTATATGATCTGATACTTTGTCATTTATATTTAGCAACCTTTCTTCTTGGGCAATTCCTGTAACAGCAGTAGTTAATGTTTTACCAGCACTTGCCCAATACCAAGGCGACGTATTGGTGTGTCCATCAAAATATTCCTCTACGACAATTTTCCCCTCGTGTAAAATGATAAAACTTTTGCTATTTTTTAGCTCTAAAAAATCTAATAATGATTGTAATTGGTCTTGATTCCAGTTTAATTCCGTAACTGTTTTAGTTTCCCATATATCAGAATTTATCGGTGGGAAATACAGGGATTCTTCAGGATTAGGCTCAATCGCATCATCGTTAGATGAACATGAAAAAGTAATAAGAGAGCTCAAGATTAAGTAGGTTAATCGTATGGTTTTCATGATAAAAGTTTTATTTAAGACCCTTAAATATAATAAAGGTTTAATTTACGTTGTATCTTTGCAAACTTATTTATAAAACATGAGAACTAAGACACTTAAAAAGAATCGCATTAATGTTGTCACACTTGGTTGCAGTAAAAATATTTACGACAGCGAAGTATTGATGGGGCAGTTAAAAGCTAGTGGTAAGGATGTGGTTCATGAGCAAGAAGGCAATGTAGTGGTTATTAATACCTGTGGATTTATAAATAATGCGAAAGAAGAAAGTGTGAATACGATTCTTGAGTATATGCAAAAAAAGGAAGATGGTGAGGTGGATAAAGTTTTTGTAACAGGATGTTTAAGTGAACGCTATAAACCGGATTTACAAAAAGAAATTCCAAATGTCGATCAATATTTTGGGACTACAGAACTGCCAAGCCTTTTAAAAGCACTTGGTGCGGATTATAAGCACGAATTAATAGGCGAGCGTTTAACAACGACTCCAAAGAATTACGCCTATTTAAAAATAGCAGAAGGTTGTGACAGACCATGTAGTTTCTGTGCTATTCCTTTAATGCGAGGAAAGCATAAGAGCACACCAATTGAAGAGATTGTTATAGAAGCAGAGAAGTTAGCTGCTAATGGTGTTAAGGAACTGATCCTAATTGCTCAGGATTTAACCTATTATGGACTAGATCTTTACAAAAAACGTAACCTTGCTGAATTACTAGAACATCTAGTAAAGGTTGATGGTATTGAATGGATTCGATTACATTATGCTTTTCCGACAGGATTTCCAATGGAGGTCTTAGATGTTATGAATCGAGAACCAAAGATTTGTAATTATTTAGATATTCCTTTACAGCATATTTCTGATTCTATTTTGAAGAGTATGCGTCGTGGAACAACTAAAGAGAAGACTACAAAATTACTTAAAGCGTTTAGAGCTAAGGTTCCAGAAATGACTATTAGAACCACATTGATTGTTGGTTATCCTGGTGAGACCGAAGAAGATTTCGAAACCCTTAGGGATTGGGTAAAGGAAATGCGTTTTGAGCGCTTAGGTTGCTTTACCTATTCGCATGAAGAAAATACGCATGCTTACAATCTTGAAGATGATGTGCCCGAGGATGTTAAAATCCAACGTGCTAATGAGATTATGGAAATCCAATCTCAAATTTCATGGGAGTTGAACCATGCAAAAATAGGGCAGGAGTTTAAAGTAGTCATTGATCGCAAAGAGGGTAATTATTTTGTGGGTCGTACAGAATATGATTCTCCAGATGTCGATAACGAAGTGTTGATCGATGCTACTAAGACTTATTTGAAAACAGGCGAGTTTGCTACGATAAAAGTTATTGAAGCTGAAGACTTTGACTTATATGGTGAGGTCATTAGCTAAAATCAAATTAAGTCTTATTTAATTAAAGATCTTTCAACTTACCATCTCGAATACGAATATGGATTGAAACTCTACGAATATTGATTCTGGTTTATCAGTTTGTAGATTTTTATACTTTATTTCTCATCTTTATATCTTTTAGCGGCAATTAATTATGTAATTGTTGTTTATAAATAGTATGATTATGCGAATGAACTTTTTAAAATCACTTTTACTTCTTTCTATTTTAATTTTTAGCTCAGTAGTTATTGCTCAGAATAAGGTTATTGATAGTCTTAAGTTTGAGTTGCAAATTCATACTGAAAAAGATACTATTCGTATGCAGATTCTTAATGATTTAGCGTACTATAACTATTTAAATCATACGGAAGAAGCATTAGATTATGCCGAGAGGGCTGCTAGTTTAGCAGATGAAATAAATTCGATCAAGGGCAAGGGGCAAAGTCATTATATGAAAGGCATTTCTTATGTGCAACTTGATAACTATAATGCCGCCATAGACAACTTTAATGCCGCGATTGAAATTTTCATCTCTTTAGATTATTTGAAAGGTTTGGCAGGATGTAATAATGCTTTGGGCGTACTTTATCATTACCAAGGTGATTTACCAAAAGCCATTGGATATTTCCAAAAAGCAATGACTCTTGAAAAGAGATTGAAAATAAAGGAAAACATTCCTAATTACCTCCACAATATCGCAAGTTTATATGCGGATTTAGGGAACTATGAAGATGCCTTTATCAATTTTGAAAAAGCACTGTCTATTTTTAGAGAAAATAATAATCGATCAGGTATGCTTAATTGCTGGAATGCTATGGCCCTAGCTTATGTGGATCAAGGTAATTATCCTGTTGCTTTGACATATCACAATAAGTCTTTAGAAGCCGCAGAAAAAACAAAAGATTCTTCTAGTATTTTTATATCCTTTCATAATATCGGTAACCTTTATAAACAAAAGGGCAACTATGATAAGGCATTAGATTTGTACAATAGGGCATTGAGCATGAAACAGTCTCAAGAGAGTTTAAGGAATGTAATGGCTATTAAAAATAGTATGGGAGGGCTTTACCTTGAAAAAAAAGACTATAATAAGGCTACCATACTTATTAAAGAATCTCTAGCACTTAGTAGAGAAATCAATGATCAAGGTCTTGAGGCTATTTGTCTAATTAACCTAGGCCACATTTATGTTGAAAATAAAAACTACCCTAAAGCCTTAAATTATTACAAAGAAGCTAATGAGATTACCATTATTAGTCAAAAAAGACATGATCTGATTCATTCACATTTGGGCTTAGCAGATGTTTATTTACAAACAAATAATCAAGAGTTGGCTTTAAGTAATGCAAATATAGCGGTTGAACTTGCAAATAAACATCAATATTTAGTGCATGAAAAAAATGCTTATGATTTACTTTCGAAAATCTATAAAAAAACTAGTAATTATGAAAAAGCCCTTCAAAGTCATGAACACTTTAAAAGACTAGATGACAGTATTTTCAACAAAGAAAACATAGAAAAAATTACCCAATTAGAGTATGAGTATAAGTACAAGCAAGCCTTAGACTCAGCGAAAATTAAAGAATTAAAACTTACCAAAACGGTACAGACTACGTCGCAAGATCTTGAGAAATCGCAACGAAATTATTTATTAGCGGTTATTGGTGTGCTTTTGCTTTCAATTCTGCTGGGTGCTATAGTTTTTTATCAAAAACTTAAAAACGCTAAATCAAAAACACAGAACGCCATTATGGAGCAAAAGCTATTACGCTCACAAATGACACCGCATTTTATCTTTAATTCGCTGTCCGTATTACAAGGTATGATCTTAAACAAGGAAGAAAAGAAGTCGGTGCATTACCTTTCCAAATTTTCCAAATTATTGCGCATTACTTTAGAAAACTCGAGAGATAAAACAGTATTATTATCGCAGGAACTAACTGCAGTTCAAGATTACTTAGCCCTTCAGAATTTAGAGAATGATGCTTATAAATGTACTATACTTGTAGAGGATTCAATAGATATTCCATCTTTTGAAATTCCTCCAATGCTTATTCAGCCGTTTGTGGAAAATGCTATTGAGCATGCATTTGTAAATCAAATAGACGATCGAAAAATTGACATTCGTTTAATGTATATAGATAAGAAGTTGATTTGTACAATTGCAGATAATGGAATAGGAATTAACTCTAAAAGAGCAACTAATAATAAAAGTAAAAATTCTCTAGCAACGACAATTACTTCAGAACGCTTAAAGGTACTATCCAAAGATTATAATATGGAAGGATCGGTAACTATCGAAGATAGAGCAAAACATGATAAAAAAGGAACATTGGTGACTTTGGTTATTCCTCATAAAATAAATGCTGTATAATGAAGACATTACTGGTTGAAGACAAATCCTATATTAGAAAAGGCCTACTTAATTTATTAAGTTCAATAGCAAGCGATATCGAAGTCATTGGAGAATGTGCCTCCGTTAAAGAAGCTATAGTAGTCACAAACGCCTGCAAACCAGATTTAATTTTTCTGGACATTAATCTTACTGATGGCAATGCTTTTGATTTTTTAGAACAAACAGAAAACTTAGATTTTAAAATTATTTTTATTACGGCTTATGAAGAGTACGCACTTAAAGCATTAAAAATAGGAGCAGTAGATTATATTCTAAAACCAGTAGATATAAAGGACCTAGAGCTTGCTTTAGAAAAGGTTAAAAATTTGCCTATTGCCAAACAAAAACAACAAATACAAACTGCAAAATCCGTTTGGAACGATGACGAATCCAAGTTAATTTTATCGCTCCATGATACTTTTCAGGTCATAGATTTAAATGAACTGATGTACTGCGAATCAGACAAAGGTTATACGTCTTTTTATTGCGGTGATGGTAAAAAACACGTCGTTTCAAAAACCTTAAAAACTTTTGAAGATCAACTCAGTACGGCTAATTTTACACGGCCACATCAATCGTTTATGGTGAACTTATCATTTATAGATAAATACGACAAGTCCGGAATTATTCATTTAAAAAACGGCAAAAAAATACCGGTCTCTTCAAGAAAAAAAGAGCAATTTGTAAAAGCTTTTTTAACTATAAACACAGATTAAATACAAAAATATCAGCTGAAACTCATTTTTGTTACAGATATTTCTTAAAACATCACGATTATTTATTTGTACCTACAAGAAATAGATTCTCTATTTTTTTATCTACTCTACTCATATACATTTATCCTATTAAGAGATAAATACTATGAAAAATTCATCTTCAAACTTAACCAGAGTAGGATTACTATTTGTATTGCTAGTGTTTTTTAAACTAGTGTCTTGTAGCAGTGGAACGCACAGTCAGCCGGCAACCTCAGAAGGCTTCAAAGCTATAGAAAACGAGCTAAAAAAAAAGTTTGGTGACAACGCCTATTATACGGACTTAACCATTACCTATAATAAATCAATTGGTAATATTATTGGAGTAACCGTTACAGAAGATCCCGAATCTTTAAAAATGGGGCAATGGAATTTAACCCAAGATACCTGGACCCAAAATTCAGATATCACCATAGAAGTGCCTAAAGGCACCAAAGCAACCGATTATATGTTTCAGTTAGGCGAAACCATTAGTTTATCTCAATTAGGTGGATTAGTTGAACAATCAGTTCAAAAACTTAAGGACGATAAAGATCTTAAAAATCCAACCTTGAGCATTGCGTCTTTGAATTTTCCGGATAATGGAGATATTTCTAGAGCCGAATATATTATCAATCTCAAGCCAGATAATGGAGGCACCACATTCCGTTTTTACTATACACTAAATGGGGATCTTATTAAAATGGATTATTAAAATCAATTATAACAAATTTACTTTAACCTTAAAATCAAACAAAATGAAAAACTTTACATGTTTTCGCGAACACTTTAATAACAGATGTTACGTGGTTAAAAAACAACTACTTATTTTATTTACCTTATTAATGGCTTCAATAGGCTATTCGCAAACGTTTACAGAAAATTTTATAACATATCAGGTTATCTCTAGTGCAAATAATACGGTAAGAACACAAGATTATAATCAAGCCGGTGGTACAGTTGTTAACATTCCTGCTTCTGTTACAGATACAGCTTCAGGCAATACATATACAGTTACAGAAATAGGTATCGATTCTTTTTTCAATAAACAATTAACCAGTGTAACAATTCCGAATAGTGTTCAATTTATAATTAATTTTGCCTTTGGTACTAATCAACTAACAACGATAACAATACCAGATAGTGTAGTAAGTATTGGTGGTAATGCTTTTGTAAACAATCAATTAAATAGCATAACACTTTCTAATGGTCTTACTGCTATTGGGCTCGCCGCTTTTGCAACAAATCAATTGACAAACGTTACAATTCCTGATAGTGTTAATTCTATAGCTGCTCAAGCCTTTAATAATAATCCATTAAATAGTGTTATTTCTTTAGCTACAGTACCACCTGTAATAACTAGTGGATCGGGTGATAGCTTTGGAAATCACAGTGTGATTGATTTAACTGTACCTGCAGGAACAATAGGTGATTATGCAGCTTCAACTTGGACAGGTTTTAACTCCGTTACTGAAGCAAGTGCATTAGCAGTTGGAGATACTTTTATCATAGATTATATAACTTATGAAATTATATCTCTGGTACCTGATATGGTTGAAGTTATAGATTATGATATTATAAATGGTGGTACTTCGGTTGTTATTCCGGCCACAGTTATGCATAATTCAAATACATATGATGTTACTGAGATAGGGGACAATGCTTTTAACAATAAAGGTATCGACAGTGTGAGTATTCCTGGCAGCATTACAAATATTGGGATTTCTGCGTTTGAATTAAATAACTTAACAGACGTTATTGTTCCTGACAGTGTTACAGTTCTAGGAACTACTGCTTTCGCAACTAATTCTATAGTAAATCTTAATATTGGCGAGAATGTTTCAATTATAGGTATTGGTGCTTTTGTAGATAATAGTTTAGCAAATGTAACTCTTCCGAGTAGTGTAACGGAAATTGGTTTACTAGGTTTTGGAAACAACCCGTTAACAAGTGTTACATCCTTGGCAGCTACACCACCTACAATAACAACAGGAACTAACGATACGTTTGCTTTTGACCGCAGTGGGATTGACTTGTACATAGCGCCAGGCGCAACAGCTGTATACGCTGCTTCACAATGGATAGGATTTAACTCAGTGACCGAAGAATTGATAGTCGGAGATACTTATACTACAGATTTCATAACTTATCAAATAACGTCGACAGCAAATAATACTGCTATGGTTACCGATTACGATGAGGTTAATGGCGGGATCGTATTGGACATTCCATCTACTATCAACAATGGTCTTATTACCTACAGTGTAACTTCAATCGGCAATACTTCTTTAATTAATAAAGGGTTAACAGGTGTGATATTTCCTGATAGTCTTATTAGTATCGGCCAACAATCACTTAGCAATAATAATTTAATCAGTATTGATATTCCAGATGGTGTTATTACTATTGCTCAAGGTGCATTTACTGGTAATCAATTAACAAATATTGTTTTTCCAAATAGTATCACAGATGTTGGTGATAGCGCATTTCAAAGTAATAATATTGTAAGCGTTGTATTTTCTAGTAATATGACTAGTATTGGAAATAATGTATTTACTACAAATAATTTAAGCACCCTCACAATTCCAGATAATATTACAAGTGTTGGTATTGGAGCATTCCAAGGAAATCAATTAACGTCTGTTGACTTTGGTAACACTTTAGAAATTATAGATATAGGCGCATTTGCCGATAATCAACTAACATCGATTGTCTTACCAAGTACAGTTACAACAATAGAAAATGTAGCCTTTAGAAATAATCAATTAACAACACTTACTTTTCCAGATAGTGTGACAACTATAGGCCTTCTTGCATTTGAAAATAACCCAATGACAGATGTCTATTCAGAAAGTACAACACCTCCAACAATTAGTACTGGTGGTACTACCGACTCTTTTGCTAATGATCGTTCTAATATTCATTTACATATACCTCCTGGTACTATGGATGTTTACGTTACAAATCCAGGAGCTTTATGGACTGGTTTTAATCCGGTCACTGAAGATGCATCTTTGAGTACTTCTGATTTTGAACTTGTAAATGATATAAAAGTAATTACAACATCAAGTGAAATAAAAGTTATCACATCTAATACTGTAAGATTAGAAAATTATACCATTTATAGTATTTCTGGCGCCAAAATAAAAGAAGGTACCGAAAGTACTATTGGCATAGACGCAATATCCAATGGTATTTATATTATAGAGCTCAACTTTGATAAAGGAACTCTTGTTAAAAAGGTTGTGCTTTATTAGTCACTATCATTAAAAATATAAAGAAACTAAAAAAAAAAAGCTCCAAGTTTTGAATACTTGGAGCTTTTTTTAGCAACTTAAATATTCAGACCCAAATAGGGTCGAATCTTATAGTTCGATTACTTTTCTAAATTCAAGATTATTTATTCCATCCGTATTTATTGTAAAGCCTTTGATATTACTTGATGCATCCCGAAAGAACTCTAATGCGTTAAAGAATAGGGACCTACTCGTGAATATGTCTTTTTTAACAGGCCTAAATGTGATGTCAGTGTGATTCAAATTACTAGCAATTAACTTACCATCTTCAATACGAAAAGAAAATAGTAATGCATATGTTTCATTGTAGTAAACCCCAGTGTAAGCTTGTAAATCTTTCTCCGAGGGACGCACTGGTTCGTAGCGTTCCATGATGTCAGGTTGACTTTCATTATAAATGAAGAAAAGTGTCATGCCATTACCATCTTCTTTAAAATCGAAAAGTCGTGTATCTTCAATTTCGGCATACTGCTGGAAGGTACTATCAGATAATGGAACTAAAGTTTGATATCTGTCTCTAGGACTAAACAACCATTTAGACCTTAATGTATCGTTCTTTATAAATATTTCAGAAGCATATCCTTTCTTGTACCAATAATGGCCTTCAAATGACTTTAGCTTTTTAGCACTTAATTTCTTTATGTTTTTAGTACTAAAGTCTATGTTAGCAGGTAAAGTATAAGTATCCTCAACGTATGGGTTTAATAGCCACTGCGCTGTCATGCCATTATACTGATTATTATTTCCTAATACAAAAGCAACTATATCTTGATTGAGGTATCTAAAAACATTAGTGCCATAGGCACCTTGAAATCCATAATTCCAAAATATAGGTAGACCCCGTTCGGGATGTGTAAACTCACGCCCAATTGCCATATCTCCCCAATAGTAATTGAACTTTTCTCCACTATCTAATCTAACAGGTGTATCTAATTGCTGTATTAATTGACCAATAATCCCATTTGGCTTGAAATAATTTAAATACCAAGCGGCGAGATCTTCTGCCGAGCAATAGGCATTAATGGCTCCAACAACATTGCTAAGAACTTCGAGTGTTTTGTAATCCTTACCTTCTTCTTTTTGATAAGGCTGAGCTAAGTTAGTGAGTATGGCATTACTGTCATCTCGTATTAGAGAATTTTTCATTCCAAGTGGTTCGAAAATGTGAGATTTAACAAAGTCTGAAAAAGGTTCGCCAGAACTTTTAGATACTATCTCAGCCATTAATACAGATTCCGTAACAGATTCATGAAATGAAAATTGAGTACCTGGTTTAAATGAAAGTGCTTTTTGAGAAGCAATTAATTTTATTGCCTTTGCTTGTGTATCAATAGTCATATATCCATCAATCATATAACTCATTCTATTGATGTCATGAAGTCCGCTTGAATGATTAAGCAAATGTTTTATGGTTATGACATGCTTGTATTTAGGCAGTTCGGGTATATACTTGCGTATGTCTTCATTCATAGAGATTTTTCCTTGGGCTTCTAAAAGCAGGATGGCCAAAGATGTAAACTGCTTAGATAATTCTCCGAGTTGAAACTTGGTTTGTGGCGTAATTAGCGCGCTAGTTTGCGTATTGGCAGAGCCAAATCCTTTAAGATAGATAACTTCACCATTTTTAATTAATCCAGCTGCTACACCTGGTTGATTATGATTAAATGATGCAGTAAATATACTATCTAATTGTTTTTCTATTGACTGATTTTGAGCAAAGGCAATAGACGACAATAGTATATACAGTACGTATAAATTTTTCATAAAGCACTACTTTTGTTTGACGCTATTCCAGATGTCTAAATGCATTTTCCATTTACTGTCTACCTTTTTCCAGACAATGACATATTTTCCTTTCCAAGAAGACATACGTCCATCTTTATGTTTGGTTTTGCCTTCATAGTAGCCATAGTCATAAGCTGTGTCTTCTACTATGGTAATTTCAGTTTGAGTGATTTTGTGATACGATGTACTAATCCCTTCTGGTAACGTCCAATAGTTTATAATGTCCTCACCTTCTAAAATCTGTGTGTTATTAGGAAAGATTTTAGCGTCTTTTGTATATGATGACGCTATTTTTTCATAATCTGAAGCCATAACATATTCAGAAAAACTCTTAGTATTTTTTAATATTGTTTGAATATCTTTTTGGTTACCATTTAAAGTCTGTGCCTGTGAATAGTTGAAGCCTAGTAGTGCTATTAAAACGAATATTAATGTTCTCATTGTTTAAATAGTTTTTTGATTAACGATGTCTTTGATTTCATCTGCCATATCCATTACATTAAAAAACTTTTGGTTCTTTAAGATGATGATATATAATTGTTCTTCAGGATAATATCTAATTACCGACTCATAATTTCCCTGTTCGCCGTGATGATGGTGCACCTCTAATTGATCATCGTCCCATTCTAAAACGCCCAAAGGCGATTGAGAGCCTTCTCGTTCTGAAAGGAGTTTTACAGATTTTTTAGATAGCAGTTGATAGCTATGCAGGTGATAGAGATATTGGTAAAGGTCCTGTGCAGAAAATAGCATCAAAAACTTAAGGCCATCCATTCTAAAAGCATCAAGGTTGTTATCTTGGTCAAAAGGGTGAGCTGGTAACACTTCATTTTTCCAAGGCACAGCTTTTCCAAAATAACTATTGGTCATCTTTGCAGGTTTGAATATATTCTGAGTCACATAATCTTCAAAAGATTGACCAGAAACCTTTTCTACAATATGGATCAGCAAGATGGGATTGTAGTTTGAATAGAGATAGTCTGTACCAGGTTTAAAAGAAAGCGCTTTTACTTTCTTTAAATCATTCAGCAACAATTCATGAGTAACCGTAATTTTGTTTTCTCCATAGCGTTCCCATGCAACCCTTGGTAGACCACTAGTGTACTTAAATAATTGTTGTATAGTTATTGATGATGCCCAGGATGGTAAATCTTCCAGATACATACTTATCTTGTCTTCAAGCTTCAACTTTCCGCGTTCGTAGAGTTGCATTGTAGCCATTCCAGGAAATTCTTTAGAAATAGAGCCAATAGCAAAACGATGAGACGCTGTTAAAGGTTCTTTTGTTTCGGGATGAGCAACCCCAAAAGAGTTTTCATATAAAACCTCATCGTTTTTTACAACGAGTATATTACCATTGAGTTCTCCATTAAAATACTGCTCTTCTACATACTCATGGATACTGTTGTATTGACAGCTTATATTTAAAAATGCTGCACAAAACATTGCCATAAAAATGATTAACATTTTATGTTTCATTATAATTATTATTCAGGATAGTTTTTAAAAGTGAATGATTTATGGATAATTTTCCATTTATCTTTAATTTTCAAAAGCATTAAATAATCTGTGTAGATGCGTTTTCTTGCAGGCATTAGTATTTCAATTTTTGCTACGGCAGCATTACCTTCATAATCGATGGAAAGTACTTTACCAATACGATTACTTTTTTGACCTTGCTTTACATTATCAACATATTTTTTGCCAGACCATACTTGTAATGAATCTTCTCTTATAAAATACAGATTGAAGTCCTCATCAAAGGCTTCTCGTAAACGATCTGGTTCACCATTTGCAGTGCCTTCGATATAATCGTAAAGTACTTTGTTAATAGCTTCAATTTCTGATTGTGAATAAGAAAATAATACGCTTAGGAATAGTAAAATTAATGTGATTTTTTTTTTCATTTTGATTGATTTTGAGTGTTTAAATTATGTTTTTTAAGTCCTTATTTGGTTTTTACTAAGCTTTCATTTGCAAGACTTTGCTTTTGAAACCATATGTCTGCGACTCCAGCAGTAGACAGTTTAAATCCTTTAATTGAACCGTTTGTATTTCTTTGAAACTCCAAAGATGAAAAGTGTCTTTGATCTCCCGTAAATACATTTGTTATCCTTGGACTTAATTGCACAGATCCTATTCTAGGATGTTTAAGTATGAGATTGCCTTTGTCAATAGAAAATGAATAAGACGTATTTAAAGCTGTAGCATAATAGTTTCCAGTAAATGAACTTAAATCCCTACTCCAGTTGGCATTGGTATTATATGAAATCAACTGAAAAGTATCATCTCCAACATTTACGGACATAGTTTTGGGAATTGCCTTAGAATCAAAGCTTACGATTACTTCTGCTCCAGTGACCATTTTAAAGGTGTTATTCGTCAATGGTACTAAAGCACTTTCATTTTGAGGGCCTCTAGAGTATCGTAGTGTGTCATTGACGATCTGAATTTTTCTGGAATTATGGTTGTCTATGTCCCAATAGTCGCCTTCAAAAGCTGTAAGTTCTTTTTTTGATAACTTTTTAGAAGCAATTTTTGTAATCCGTTCAGATCTTGTATCTAAAAAATCTTCAATATATAAGGCACTAGCTCCTGTACCTGCATAACCGTTATAAGCGCCATCATTCCCCATAATTATGATCGCAAGATCATAATCTGGATAACGAATTAATTTACTAGCGTAGCCACTGGCAACTTCGACATGATAGAGTTTTTTTGCTCCTCTAAAATTCCAAAAGCGATGCCCACCTGTATACAAAGCCGTATTGGTTTGGTCTACTTCTTTATTATTGACTATAGACAAACTATCAAACTTTTCGACCATTTGTTTAGTACCAATTTTTGGATCACTAAGTTCTTTTGCCCATAAGCACATATCTCCTACGGTAGTATATAGATCTGATGTGATGGTTTGTGATGGGCTCAGCATAGAACTCACAAAATTATCATTATGTGCAAAATAGCCTTGAGCCTTGTTAGGGATTACTGTTCCATTGGTGTCAAATACAGAATTCACCATTCCTAGTGGTTCAAAAATTTCTTTAGACACAAAATCTCTATATGCTATTTTAGAAATTATGGTAATAAGATCTTCTAAAATCATGAATCCAGCATCTGAATGACTTTGAATGCTTACACTTTTTGGTAAGGTGTTTGCTTGATTTAAAATCATCGCATACGCCTGTTCTTTTGTAAATACATCATCTGATCTCCATCCGGCGAGCGCTTTCGAGACTTCGATGTTATTTAAACCACTTGTATGATGTATTAGCTGCTGGATGCTTATGGCATGAGGCATAGATGCTAGTGCAGGCACATATTTACGGATATCGTCATCAAGAGAAACTTGACCTCGTTGTTCTAAAAGTAAAAGTGCATAAACCGTAAACTCTTTAGCTATATCTCCTATATGAAATCTGGTTTGAGGATTTATGGGTACTTGGTGTTCCAAATTGGCCAGACCGTAACCTTTATTATGTACTATTTTGCCATTATTTAGAATACCTACAGCGATTCCTGGTTTATCGGGAGTATCCCATTGCGAAAAAACGGCATCGATCTGTGCTTCTGTAATTTGTCTTTTTTGAATCCCTTGCGAAAAAGAGATCGACATTATAAAAGATAAAAGTACTACAAGTGAATTTTTCATGTATTTATAATTGGTTTAAAGTCTCTATGATTTTTTTAGCTACCGAAGCGGCTGCTGTTGGGTCTTGTCCTGTAATTAGTCTTCCATCTACTCTGAAGTAATTGTCCCATCCGTCTTTAGAATAACTGAAGTTGCCGCCACGTTCTTTAATGGTCTCTTCAATTGAGAAAGGAAACGTTTTGTAATAGTGAGCCTCTTTATTTTCGAATATATCTGGAAATCCATTAACCTGTTTGTCTTGATACAAGTACTTACCGTCTTTGGTTTTTAAGTTTATGATACCAGCCGTACCATGACAAACAGCCGATACAATGCCTTTATTATTATATATAGACATTGTAATGTCTTGAATGTTTTCATTTTCAGGAACTCCGAACATAGCGGCACCACCTCCTACATAATACACGGCTTTGTAGTTTGAAGCATCCACAGCTTCAGGTTTTAAGGTGTTTTTAAGTTTACTCATAAAGTCAAAATCGTATAAATACGTCTTTTGAATACTATCTGAGGTAGATAAATAGCCTATTGGTATAGCTCCACCTTTAGGACTCACAAAGTCTACTTCATAATGCTCTTTGGATAATACGTCATAAGCAAAAACAATTTCTCCGAAGTGGTTGGCGGCGTTCATATCTGTATCACCATAGAAGTGTTGATTCGAAACAACAAAGAGGATTTTGCTATTGATTTTAGCTCCTTCTTTCTCTGAATTGGAACAACTATTAAGTAAAATGATTGATAGGAAAAGAGATAAAATACGCATTACTGATTATTATTTTCAGCAATATGAATATTTTGTAAGAAAAAGCAATTTTGAGTTATAAATTAGAAGTTCGGATTTATAAAATAGAACGCTCTAACTCTGATTTCTAAATTGACTTGGAGTGGTACCAGCTAACTTTTTAAAGGTTGTAAAAAATGTAGACTTAGAATTAAAACCACACTCATAACCTATAGCTTCAAGCGTTAAATTACTATTATTTTGAAGCATATTTTTTGCAGCCTCAATGCGGTATTCATTAATAAAAGAAGCAAAATTTAAGCCTAAATTATCATTCAATAATTGAGAAAATTGATGTGTGGTTAACCCTATTTTTTTAGCAACATCAGACGATTTTATATTGGCATTTTTATAGAGTTGCTCATTTTGCATAATAGAGTTTAGTTTCCCTCTTAATTGAGAAGCTTTTTCAATGGCTATTTTTTTATTACCGTACTTTTTTGTGGCGTTGAATAAAATAGATTTATTCTTTTTATTGTAAAAAACAAATAATAAAAGGATATATAAAAGGAAAGAAAACGTGAGCGCACCTGAAATATAATTTACAAAACTCGTAAAGTAATAGGATACCACTAGTAATATATTACCAATTAAAATACTGAACAACCAGATGTCTATACTTGTAGTTTTTTCTTCCCTAATAAACAGGTTTTTGATTCTATATCTTATCAAATAGCATGACGCTAGAATATAAATAAACCATTGTATATATATCGTCTTAATAATATATGGTCGCCATAACGAAATATGCTCTTTAAAAGGATATAGAAATCCAACAATTAAGGCAAGAGGAACTAAGGCCGCTAAGTGATACTTCCAACTATTAAATGCTTTGTCTGAAGGATTGGTAATTGACTTAACATAAAAATATAAGAATGGACCAACAAAAAAACAAGCTGTTAGACCAAACTGTAGATAATGAAAAGACAATTCGGGATTAAAATGAAAGAATACCGATTTTCCTATTCTGATGCTCAACATAGCAAGAAAAATTCCTAGAAATATATTTGAAATATGTTTTGGCTTAGCAAAAAGGAGAAAGTAAAGACTCAGTACAAGTCCGTTAAATGCACCTAAGGCACTAAAAAAGAATAGGAGTTCTCTACTTACTTCCAAGAAAGACTGTTTTTTAATTGATTGTTGTTCAAATTTAAAAAATAGTTTTTCAAATAAATGATAAAGATATCTTAACTTATAAAATCATCAATAAGAAAGTGTATTCTCAAAAAGCAGGCTTTCGCCTGCTTCTAATTAAGTCACTAAATAATCTAATAACATGAATTAGCACCGTTGCTTTAGGGTAGTGCTAAGTCCTTGATATAAAAATACAGCATTAATATTTAGAGATTTATGTTTTTGTGTCAAAAACTTATGCATCAAAAGAAAAGACAACTTTAGAATCTAAAAGCGATTAATTCGCTTTTTCATAAGCTTCTTTCATCCAAGTTATCAATTCATCATCTATATCATCTATTGAAGTGATTTGAACGCGATGGGAGCACATGGTACCAAATGGACCAGAATTTTCAAGTCTTTCCGTGATTGGTTTATGAGGTAATTTTAATCCCAAATCAATACGTGTTTTTGTAGCAGGTTTTATAAGAACGAACTGACGCTTTCTAATAACACTTACACTAGTCTTTTTAGGTGTGATCGTAACATCGCTTCCAAAATCTTTTACAATTGGCAGTAGCTTTTTATAAATAGGGAATAAACTTTCCTTGCCTTTATATTGATTAGTGACTAGATCCTCATCAGAATTGTTGTCTTCTTTGGACAATGTCACAATAGTATTGGCAAAGCCATGAGTGACTCCATGTTCGTTTTTTAGAAAGTTGACACTCTCAGAATGTTTGGCAAAGGCTTTTGCTTTTAGGATGTGCTTCCATTCCTCTAAAGACTTACCAGTTTTTTCTGGCATATTATTGATCATGGTTTGTAATGCGTCATTCATGGTTTAATATTTTACTGAGGGTTTACCTGATTCTAAATATGAAATTAAATTGAGATAGGACTGTTCATTCCCTTCAATAAAAAATTTCATTAAAGACATATACTTTTTATTGTTTTTGTAACCAATACCATAGGAGGTGACTTTGGTTTTTGAAGGTTCAATTTCTTCAAAAAGAATCATGTTATATAAGTCTTTTTCATCGGCTTTCATAAACTTAGGAAAATTTTTGGTTAGTTCAGCCTGAAGCGTTAGCATCGTCTTAGGAATGTAATTTATGATATGTAGATATATAGTAGAGTCATCACCAATTTCACCATCGTTATTGTAATTGGTTTTAATAAGACCATTGAGTTTAAAATCAATCTCTGCTTTCGCCGTTGCCCAACTTTCCCAACCTTCTTTCGTGGTGCAAGCATTCCAAACAGAATCTAAAGCAACATTTACAACAAAAGTTTGTTTTAAAACCATGTTATTGGCTTGGGAAGAATCAATTACTGAAGTAACTCGTTTTTCTTTGTGGCCTTCTGTGTTTTGGGCAATAAGAATAAGAGGAAAACACAATACTATAAGCTGAAAGATTCGTTTTTTCATAATTCTAGTGATAATAGATTTACAAATTAAGAAACTTAAAGTAAACTACGATAGTAAAAAATTAACCTTTTCGATCTATTGGGAAGAAATTGATTTCATCATCTTTATGAAAATCGGATTTAATAAATTCTTGAGGATTGAATCCTGAAAATTCTTTAAATTCTTTAATGAAATGGGATTGATCTGAATAGCCAAATTCATAAGCTAATTGCGACCAAACTAAATTTTGTTTATTCTGAATTTGTTGAAGAATTTTATTAAATCTAAATATTCTATGGAAGACCTTTGGGGTTAAGCCAAAGTAGGTTTTGAATTGGTTGATAAGATGTTTCTGGGTTTTAGAATATGTTGCTACAATCGTGTTGTGATCTGATATAGGTTTTGTTTGTAGTTGTGAAAGGATGTCTACAAGCTCAAGTTTTGGAGTTTTGTTTTTGGCCAACCTATCAATTAACCAGCTTTCAATGATTTCAAACTTATGAGAAGCTTCATTTTTATTCAATACTTCAGTTCTTATATCCAATATTTCCTTTCCGAAAATAGCTTCACCATTAACAACTTTATTATTTAATTGATAAATTGGTAGATGTAAAAAAGGGTATGAGCCATTAGTTTTAAACTGAACGACTAGCATTTCAGAATTTTGTGGTGCGGAAATAGAGAGAAAATCTTTATGCATTCCAGAAATCCATACATTTTTATAATTGCCATTGGGTTTTAATGTGTTTTTATTAAATGTATGTCGTGTAATGCCATCTAATTCAAAAATAATAAATACATGGCCAGTTGGCACAACACGTTCTATAGAATGATCTGGTTGAAACCCCTTGTAGTGAAATATAGATTCAATATAATTTACTAAAGGCTCTCGAAGTATGTGAGTATTAAAATCAATAACTATTTTGTTTTAAGTGTGTTAACATAGGCAAAGCTTTGTTCAAAATAGCGGGCCATAAGTTTTTTATCCTCCCAAAGAGATTCAGGTACTAAAACATAATCTTTCATTTTGGCGCCATAGGAATAATAATGACCAGTATTATGTTTTTCCATGAACGTGGCTGCCTCATCTTTTGGTAGACGAATACCAATTTCGGCATTCTTAATTAATAAGGTAAACATATAGCCATTAGATGAGGTATAAATCATCTTTTTGCCCTTTCGCTCAAAGCCATTACAAGATTCTACTATTTCGTCGTAGATCTCTAATGCATCGTCCCAATTCATGATAATCTAGATATGTTGATCAATTAATATGGCATTGCCATCTGGATCTAATACTACAAAGCTCGCTGGACCTGAGTCTGGTGCATCAATTTCACTAGCAAAAGCGACATCTTTTGACTTTAGATGTTTTTGAATGTCACGAACATCATCATAGTGCTCTAAGGTATTAGCATCTTGATCCCAACCGGGATTAAAGGTCAGGATATTATTTTCAAACATACCTTGAAATAAACCCACTAGCGTAGATTCATTTTTCATGATGAGGTAGTTTTTATCCAAGTCTCCAGCAAAAACGGAAAATCCTAAATGCTCATAAAATGTTTTTGACGCTTTAATGTCTTTTACTGCAAGGCTTATTGAAAATGCACCTAGTTTCATAATGTTTTGATTCTTAGTTAGATTTTAAAGGTAATGAAAACTATGCTTATATAGCATCTTGCCCAAAAGTCAATACATTGGAGTCTGGATCGAGTAAGGAAAATTCTTTTTGTCCCCAAGGTTTAATTTCTAATTTTCCATTGGCATGAATCTCTACTGTCCTATCTAATAGATCTTGGTAAAATCTGCTAATATTGTCTGTTCTAATATATACTTGACCATAGTTTTCTTTTGGATTAAGATCTTTAAATTCAAAAAAATGAATTTGAATATTATCTTTTTCAATCATTAAATAACCATCATAATCTCTATTCCCAAACTGTTTAAAGCCTAATTGATTTATATAGTAGTCCTTAGTCGTTTCTTTATTGCGCATTGGTAATTTAGGATGGATATCTGCAAGCATAGAAAAGGTTTTTATGTTTTTAATTCAATAATACAGGTTTGCTAAATCCTAAATTCTCTAACTTTTCTAATTGCGTGGCAGCATCGCCTACAATTAAGTAAATCATTTGGTTGGGTTTAACGTATTCTTCGATTAATACTTTGATATCTTCAATAGTCATATTCTTAACAATAGCCTCACGCTGTTTAGCATAGTCATCCGCCAAACCATAATTACTGATATTGCTTAGCATATTTAGTTTTGCTCCCAGGGTTTCAAAAGCTCTTGCCGTACTTTTTATAGTAAAGCCTTTGGTCACATTTAAATCTTCTTTACTATAGTTCTTACCATAATCTTCTAAGATCTGTTTTATCAAACTAGTGGCCTCATATGTGGCATTAGTTCGTATACCACTAGAAATGGTAAATTCTCCCTGGTATTCGGATCCAGAGAATCCAGAACGAATACCATAAGTATAACCTTTGCCTTCGCGCAGTTGTTGTGTTAATTGTGATGCAAAGCTTCCGCCACCAAGTCTATAATTCATTACCGTAGCAGGATAGTAATCTTTATGTGTTGCCTTTAAAGCTGGATATCCAAAGCGGATAACAGATTGTTTTGCACCTGGCACATCGTAAAAATAAACTGTTGATTCTTCGGGATATAATGGAATTGGAAGTTCTGGTATGTCCACATCTTTCGTTTTCCATTGCGTATTTATTTTTTCCAGTGCTTTAACCACTTCATTCTCTGATATTGCACCTACTACGTGCATATTGGTTAGTTCAGGAGAAAGATTGTTTTTGTAATAGTCTTGCAGATCTATAATCGAAATACTATTAACAGAATCTTCCGTACCTCTATTGTCATAGGCTAAAATGTTGTTTTCTCCATAAAGTAGTTTTGCAAACTCATTAGTAGCAATGCTATTGGGATTAGCCTTACTGCGCTGAATACCACTTATAGTGCTTTGCTTAATCAAATCAAACTCCTTTTCGTCCCAACGTGGTTCTAGTAAAATTTCTGTTACTAAATCCATGGTCTTATTAAAATGTTTGGAAAGCGTTGTACCCGCTATGGTGATATTGTCGGTTGAGGCATAAGCAAATATATTGGCTCCCAAACTATTGATAGCATTCTCCAGTTCTTCTGCTGTTTTCCGCTCGGTACCTTTAGTCATAAGACTAGCTAAAAGATTGGAGACACCGACTTTATTGTTATTTTCCAGTAACTGCCCACCGGCAATTTGCATTTCAAATTGCACCAAAGGCACTTCATCGTTATCTATGCCAAATGCCTTAATACCAGAATTCAGTTCTTTTTTCCAAACGTTAGGAATATTAAGTTCTGGACTATCGCCATAAGGTGGCTCAATACTTCTGTCGAAACTACTTGGTGTTTTTTCGTAAGTCGCAGCAATACTTGGGTCGAAGCTTTCTTCGGCACCTTCAATAATTTTTTCTTCTACCACACTGGCCAGTTGCGAGTTATCTAAAACTAGATGCTTTTGTCCTTTTGGAATAAAACTTGTGGCGATATAATGTTTGTCTTTTATGTAAGCGTTGTATACTCGCATGACATCATCAGATGTCACGGCTAGGATATTTTTTACATCTTCATTAATAAATCCTGGATCTCCAGCAAAAATCTCATACTGCGCTAGTTGAAAACCTTTGCCTAAAACACTAGAAAGTCCTTGGTAGAAATTGGTTTCCTGCCCAGCTTTTATTCTATTTAAATCATTTTTAGAAATACCGTTTAATTCAAAATCCTTAAGTCCATTTTGTATCGCAGAAGCTACAGAATTCAAATCTTTCTGATTAAATGCAGTAACACTCAACATTAGCTGTCCTGCAATTTCTGATGAGTTTTGACGCATTCTTACGTTGCTCGTTAGTTGTTCATCTTCCACTAAAATTTTATAAAGTGGTGCTTTTTTGCCTTGCGTCAAATATTGTGCTAAAACACGAAGCGCGTAGGAGTCTGGGTGATATTGATATACTGACGACCAAGTCATTGTTAATCTTGGAGCCCGTGCAAAATTGTCTTCATAAAATAAACGTTTCGATGATTTTAACGACACAGGTTGCTTCTCCATTTCGGGAATGGCTTTGCCTCTAGGTATTTCATCAAAATACTTTTTAACCCAAGATTTGGTTTGTGCCACATCAATATCTCCAGCGATGGTCAAGGTCACATTATTTGGAACATACCAACGTCTAAAAAACTCTTTAACATCATCTAAAGTGGCATTTTGTAAATCTTCTAAGGAACCAATGACTTCCCAACTATATGGATGTCCTTCAGGATATAAATTTTTATTGATCACATAGGAGTTATGCCCATAAGGTTGGTTATCGACACGCTGGCGTTTCTCATTTTTAACAACTTGCTTTTCTTTGGCCAATACAGGTTCGGTAACCGTATTGATAAAGTAACCGAGCTTATCGGCTTCTGCCCAAATCATTTTTTCCAAAGCGTCTTTTGGTACAGTTTGAAAGTAGTTGGTTCGATCTCTATTTGTAGAACCGTTGGCGCCAGAACCGCCAATTCGAGCACTCATTTGGTCCAAGCCACCTTTACCTAAATTTTCGGATTCTAGAAACAACAAATGTTCAAATAAATGAGCAAAACCTGTTCGACCTTCTTTTTCCCTTGCAGAACCAACATGGGCCGTTAGAGCAACCGCTGCAACAGGATCGGATTTATCGACATGCAGAATAACTTGTAAACCATTATCTAAAGTGAATTTTTCAAAATCGACTTTAAATTCTGTTGATGTTTCGTTGGTGTCGTTTTGTTTGCATGCTGATAGCAATAGTAGAACAAAGAGGCTTAGTAATAGTTTTTTTATTTGTTTCATGATTGATGATTTTCAATTTTTTAGGGTCTTGACTACGCTCGACCTCACAGAAGGAATTCTCTAAAGCTCATAGGCATTATTATTAACAAAGAAAATAGAGTTTACCAAGAATAGTTTTCCATTTTCCCAGAAGCTTCTAAAAAGCGGATTATCGGCCATAAAAATAAAGCTACCACTTCCCATGCGCTCTTCTCCAAACACTAACGTTTTGTCTAAGTTGTTTAGTGCGTCTTTACCAGCAAATCCAGAATACACTTTAGTGTCATTAAAATGTGCTACATTATAACCACTATCTAAAAGACTATAGGCAGAACTTCCTAATTTCAAAGAAAAATAACTATCATCATACCCAAATGCCATAGGATGTGTGCGGTCTACACTGGTTTTAAAAATAGCACCAGTGATAAGTTGATTGGTATACTCACGTTCGCGATCTGCGTAGGCCGTAAGGTTATCAGGATCATCCTCAGCTTCTGAAGTTTTGTATTTAAGACTAAAGCCATCTTTGCCAGCAAAACTACGAAGTGCACCATCTATCGCAATAACTTTTCCGCCAGCACGTACCCAATCTTTAAGTTTTTTCATATGGTCATCATTCAGTACGCTGCCATAATAGCCACTTGGCATTATCAAAACATTATACTTGTTTAGATTGATACTACTAAAGTCATCGGTGTCTATAGAGGTTAATGGGTAGCGCAATTGCTGTTCAAAGAAATGCCAAATAGCACCATAGCTTAATGAGGATGTCCCTTCCCCAGAAAGCACTGCCACTTTTTGTCTATTAATGAGTTTAACGTCAGGCGAACCAATATCTGGAAAGGTTTGAGAAAAACCAGAGTTAATTTGCGTTAGTGCTTGCGAATGCTTTTGGGCAATTTTATTCAACGTGTTCAAAAAATCTACAACGTGTCTATTATCTCCTTTGGTAATGATCAATGAGCCGCGTTCAAAATTAGAACCATTAGAGCTAAATGGCTTTTCCGTGAACCGCACTTTAAAATTGTGCTCTAATAACTCAGCTAAAAACTGTGCGTCATCCATCGAACTCCATTTGCTTACATAGCCATAGGCATCGTTTAAGACTTGAAGCGCTTTTCGTTCTGATAGTTTGCTGCTATTGACTTGGGATGTGCTTGCAATAGCATCTAGTCCATAAGCATAAGGTATAGACCACGCTGTGATATCGTATGTTAATGAATCAGATAATTTGGCATTTGGCTCAAACATGACTTTTACCATTTTACCTTTGGGTTGATTGGTATGTACTACAAGAGCATTACTATTAATAGTCATATTTCCCTGTCCTCCAGTAGCATAATTGTAACCAGATACCTTTGTTCCATTGGTGTTTTCAAATTGAATTTCGTGCTTATTGAGTAGTTTTTTTAAACTGTTGAGTTTGTCTTCATTCCCTTTTAAAACATAGCTCTTATATTTTAAGTTGGAGTTGTCAAAGAATTTTGCAAACTCGTTATTCAGTTGTGTCGCATTTTTGGATGCAATTTCAACTGTAGATAATCCTGTGGTGGTGTGATGTGTTAGTCGCTCAACCAAAGTCAATACATGACCTTCATCATTTAAAATCCCAAGACCAGCCATACCGTGTCCACCTTGCTCATAAGTCATTCCAATGGCTCCCATATAAGTAGGATAGGTGTCTCCATAACTAGGATAAAATAAATCGAAGCGTTCCCTTGTAAAGAACAGCCAACCTTCAGCATCAAAATATTTTGCATGATTCTTACCAATTTGGGTCTGAAAATCCCGTTGCCAGTCGCTTATAATTTCATGAAAAGGTTCTGCGGCAGGTGCAAAATAGTAAGGTTCATTAGGACCCTGCTCATGGAAATCTACATGGATATGTGGCATCCATTTGTTGTAAACTTGTAAACGAGCATTGGTTTCAGTTTGTGTGGCCCAAAGCCAATCTCTATTTAAATCAAACAGGTAGTGGTTTGCTCTTCCTCCTGGCCAAGGTTCATTATGTTCACTTGCTTGTTTGTCAATGTCATAGGGTTGGCTAGCCGTTTCGTTATACCAATTCACATAGCGATCCCTACCATCTGGATTGATGCACGGGTCTATAATAACTACAGTATTTTCCAATAAGTCTTTACGTTCAGTTAAAAGTTTATATAATGTGAGCATTGCCGCTTCAGAACTCGATGCTTCGTTGCCGTGAACGTTATAGCTTAACCAAACAATCGCAATGTCAGTTGAAGTTGGTGAACCTGAGAGAATTCCTGTATTCTTCAAATTGTTTTCCCTAATGGTTTCAAGATTCGCCATATTAGCTTCGCTTGAGACGTATGCCAAGTATAGAGGTCTTCTTTCATTGGTGCTGCCGTATTGTTCTAATTTTACTTGTTGAGGTGCAGCAGCTGCAATCGTTTTAAAGTAATCAACCACCTGATGATGACGACTAAACTGTGTGCCAATGTTATAGCCTAAAAATTCGCTAGGTGTTTGAATGTTTTGGCTTAAAATGATTGATGAGGTGCTAAATGTAACTAAAATAAATAGGATGAATCGACGCATGAGTTGTTGTTGGTTTTGGTATAAAACTAGTAAATATAAACAGTGATTTTTAGAATATGATACTAGATATTTGAATTAACTAAAAATTAGCAAATAGAATTTACACTTACCGTATATTTATGCTTTGATAATACTGTTATATGCCAACTGACTGTCTATCCTTTAGAGATACCAACTATTTCTCTGATTTTATTTGTGATTATCTCGATGAAAAATCGGAATTAAAAGACCTTTACAATCGTTTTCCAACCATTGAAAATTTTAAAGCTCAGATAGAGGAAAAGTCTAAGTCATTTGGAAGTGAAGCAAGAAATCTCATCTCGCAAGTGTTGGAGAATCAATATTCTGGTATTGACATTTCAGAACTCACACAAGAGAACATTCGAAGTTTGTCTTCAGAAAGGACATTTACAATTACTACTGGTCATCAACTGAATTTATTCACAGGACCATTGTATTTTTTGTATAAAATTATTTCAACCATTAATCTTACCAAACAGCTCAAAGAGATATATCCAAAGTATAATTTTGTGCCTGTGTATTGGATGGCGTCCGAAGATCATGATTTTGAGGAGATTAATTACTTCAACTTTAAAGGTAAAAAGATTCAGTGGAATTCTAATCAAACAGGAGCTGTTGGACATTTTACTACTGATGGATTAGAGGACGTTTTCAAAGTTGTTGCTTCGGAATTCGGACCAGGCAAAAATGCAGAACAATTAAAGTTATGGTTTCAAGAAGCGTATTTAGACCACAACAATCTAGCAGATGCTACGCGTTATTTAGCAAATGCATTATTTGGTAAGCAAGGTTTGGTGATTTTAGATGCTGACGATAAGGATTTAAAACGTTTGTTTATTCCACAGATGAAAAAAGAGTTAGTAGAACAAACGGCTTTTAAAACGGTATCTGA
This sequence comes from Winogradskyella flava, assembly GCF_014243395.1. GTDB lineage: Bacteria > Bacteroidota > Bacteroidia > Flavobacteriales > Flavobacteriaceae > Winogradskyella > Winogradskyella flava. The sequence continues at coordinate 98,044 of NZ_JACLCP010000004.1, forward strand.
AACTAACAAAACACTTGAAAATTTAGACTTAAAAATTCAAGTAAATCCAAGGGAAATTAATCTGTTTTATATGTATGATGGCTCGCGAGAGCGTATCGTTGAAGATGGTGGAATATATTCTGTTTTGGAAACTGATATTAGTTGGAGCAAGAGTGAGTTACTAAAACACCTCGATGAGGTGCCTGAACGATTTTCGCCCAATGTCATCATGCGACCGTTGTATCAAGAGGTCATTTTACCAAACCTCTGTTACATTGGGGGAGGAGGAGAAATGATTTACTGGTTACAGTTGAAATCTAATTTTGAAGCCCATAAAGTAACTTTTCCAATATTACTATTGAGAAATTCGGCATTGATAAAATCAAAAAAACAAGCAGATAAACTTAGTAAATTAAATATTTCTGATAAGGATTTATTCTTAGACAGAAATACATTTATAAATAAGAAAGTCAGAAAAATATCGAATATAGACATTGACTTTTCTGAACAAATAAAGCACTTGGGAGAGCAGTTTGAAGATTTACATCAACTTGCTCAACAAACAGATAAATCATTTTTAGGGGCTGTAAAAGCACAAGAAGTGAAACAATTAAAAGGTCTAAAACATCTTGAAAAGCGTTTGCTAAAAGCACAGAAACGAAAGTTAGCTGATGAAATAGAGCGTTGCACAGAATTACAAGAGCAATTATTTCCTAGTAAAAGTCTACAAGAAAGAAATACCAATTTCTCTCAGTTGTATTTGGAGTATGGTGAGAATTTGATCGTGGAATTAATCACTCACTTGAATCCACTTAGTGGCGAATTTGCCATTATAACTGTTTAAAGTGTTAATATCAGTTCTTGTAAAGAGTCTTCAGCGGACAAGTTAAGTTTTTTTCGTAGACGGTAACGTGCTTTCTTAACACCCTCAATTGAAATATTAAGAATATTGGCAATTTCCTTGCTCGACAAATTCATTTTTAAAAGGGACATTAAACGTAGATCATTATTACTTACACTTGGATAGTTACTCATCACTTTGCCATTAAAATCCTTATGGACATCTTCAAAATAATTTCTAAACTGTTCCCAATTGTTGTCATTATTAATATCTAAATTAATGGTATTGATGACTTTTTGGTAACTGCGAGAATTGATGTTTTCTGACTTAAGTTCTTTAAGTTGTGATTTTAGGTCTAACAGAACTTCATTTTTATGTGCTAAATGCAATGCGTGTGTCGTGAGTTCTTTTTCTTTAAATCCTAGTTGGTTGTCCAGTTTTTCGCGCTCAGCCTTATTGCGTTTCATTTTTTGTCTGATACTATAAAATAATAGACTGCCAATACCGATAAGGGAAAGGATTCCTATTCCTAATAATAATTGCCTTATATCCGCTAGTTTTTCCTGTTCTTTTAGTAATTCAATTTCAGATTTTTGAAGTGCAATTTCTTTCTCTTTTCTATTGGTTTCAAAAATGACTTTTTGTTCTTGGGCAAGGCTTGTTCTTAAATAATTGTTCAATGAATCCTTGGCATCACTACTTTCTTTTAGTAAATCATAAGCGGCATTCGCTTTCCCCATTTTTTTAAGCACTTTAGACTTATATAATTTAGACCAACTTAAATTTCTAAAGGATTTGTTTTTTTTGGCATCCATTAAACAATAATCAAAATTTTTAAGTGCTTCATTAAGTTTATTGGTTTCTAAATTAAGCTCACCACGAAATAAATTATAATTATATAAGAGATTGCTTGACTTTATAGATGCATCACTATTTTCAACTTCGTCTAGATACTGATCTGCTCGTGCAAAGTTTTTTCGCTTGATCTCAAGATTTGCAAGTTGGTTAAGACTCATAAGTATATTAACTCTCAAATTTATAGTTTTAGAAAGCTCCAAAGATTTGGTAAGATTAGACGATGCCTCTTCCAGTTGATTTAGTTCAATTTGAGACATTGCTTTGATTTTTAGCAATTGTGCCTTCAAATTATTTGACCCTATGTCTTCCGAAATCTTAATGCCTAAATCAAATTGTTCGATGGCTTTTGGATGCTCAAAAATTTCCTGATAAAGACCACCTATTTTATAATAGCTTTGCGGTAAGTATAAAGAATCATAAAACTTCTCTCTGAGCTCAATGGTCTCTTTCATGCGCTTAATTGCAATATTTCTATAGCCTCTATTTAAAGCTATAGCACTTCTGTGTTCTAACATGGCAGCAACCAAGGAAGTGTCTTTGTATTTTATAGCAATAGGTTCTATCTCATCAACTAGTTGTTCTAATCTGTCATTATCGCCTGTTACTAGTTTTACCACTATGGCCAGATTGGATTTTATGGTGGCACCAAAAAGGGTATCACCTAGTTTCATGAATTCATTTCCTGATTTTTCTAAGTATACCATAGAAGAATCATAAGCACTTTGCGTATAAAAATAAGTAGCCTTTGTAGAATATAAGTTTGCGTACCCTCTTGGATAAGACTTTATTTTGTAAAGAGCTTCTGCATCATCAATATAGCTTTTAGCCTTGGTAGGATCTTTATAAATTATTGTTTCTGCCAGTGTTAATTGTGCAGTCGCTTTTATACTATCATTTTTCGTCGTATCGATAATTTGTTGTAGACTATCCACTCTTTTTTCTAATTGTGCCTGTGCAAAATGAATGGATACTAAAAAGGAAAGTAATACGGTAATTGATTTTTTGTCCACTCTATGAAGGGAATTCGTAAATAAATTGATTAAAGGGACATTAATTGACGCTTTTAAGAGGTTCATAGTTTCTAGTTGTTAGGTTATTTAAGATAGTGTCATTAGTTTTTGAACTTTAAAACGCTGTAAATCAATAATTTAATTTATTTTAAAACAACGTTGTCTACCTATTATAAATATCATTAAAAAATTAAAATATCTATATTTTAAGGGGTGGACAAAGGGTGGACAGCCCTGTTTTTATGAAAATTGAGGCCTTATTTTGTCTAACTTGCTCAAAACAAAACTGGCCTTATAGTGAAAAATTATGTCATCCTAACATGCATATTACTGATTGGAACTTCATGTTTAAGTCAACAACTTTACGTTGAACTAGGGACAACAGTCTCTGCTTTTGATTATGAAAATTCTGAAGGTAATACTTTGAATAATTTAAGCTCTAAATCAAAGTCATATTATGGAATGGGTTATAGACAGAGTTTAAACTATAATAGAACACTCTTTTTATCACTTGGATTAACCTATAATAACTATGGAGCACTTGGTAGTGAAGATGTCGTAGATAATTTGTTTGAATGGGATTTAAGTTATTTAGGAGTAAAAGCTGGCTTAAGTCTCCAATTATTTAAATTGAGAGATCTTACTTTTTTTGCAAATACCTCATTAGCTACAGAATTTTTGATTAGAGGAACTCAGACGATCAATAATGATGTGTTCAATCTTGTAGGTGAAGAGGAATTTAATAATTCTGCCTGGTTTATAAGAGGAGGATTGGAGATGCATTATCCAATTTCAAGTACTACAGCCATATTTGTTGGATATGCTTATGGACGATCGGTATTACTTAATAGTGCAGAGAATGCCGAAAAGTTAAATCTAGACGCCCATCAGTTTGGAATAGGTTTCATCATAAATCTGCCAAGGTGTAAATGTGATTTTTATTAATCAAAAATACAGTAGACAAAAGGTGGACATTACAATAATCCTTAGGGTTTATAAGGATTTAATTATAAATTAGATTGGCTATTAATTATGAAGATTATGAATACATACAATAAGAAAGCATTTCTATTAATTACTTTATTACTGTTTTGCTTTATCCAAGAGTTCCAAGCGCAAAGCGACTCTGGTTATCGCATTAAACAATCTAACCTAGGGAACAGCGGGTCATCACATATGGTTGAAACTTCTAGCGGAAAGTATTATATCAGTCAAAGTATTGGGCAAGCCAGTGTTATTGGTACACATTATAACAATGGTTATTATATAAGACAAGGTTACCAACAACCTCCAAGTAAAATGAAAGCCGTTAAGGATTTGGATATTGAATTGCGAGCCAAAGTATATCCAAATCCTTTTAGTCAAACACTATTTATCAACTTTAGTGATACAGTGATCAATGATATTTCGGTGCGAATTTTTGATATAGAGGCAAGAATTATTCATACACAAGAATTTTTACCAGCTCAAAAATTGGAGCTGCGATTACAAGATATTTCGAGCGGGACTTACTTTTTAAAAGTAGCTTCTGGTAGAAAACAATTCAATACAAAATTAATCAAGATTTAAAATATAATTTTATAAAATCACCCATTATGAAAAAGCTACTTACCCTAACGTTTTTTATATGTACGATGTTTCAAGCTATGGCGCAAACAGATGGTATTACTTATCAAGCCGTAATTATTGATCCAGAAGCTCTTGAATTACCAGGAGTTGATGTTTCAGATAATTTTCTTCCTAATACTACAATAGCTATAAGATTTACCATTTATGACAATGGAAACCAATTGGAATTTCAGGAGGTACAGATTACAGATACTGACGATTTTGGCCGCATTAATCTTTTGATTGGAGATGCTGAGCATGATTATTTTAAGGGCATTAGTTGGGACGGAACGCCAAAGGATCTGAAAGTGGAAATTGATTTCGATGCAGGTAATAATTTTGAAACTATGAGTAGAGAGCGACTTACATTTTTACCATTTGCTTTTCATAGAAATATTACAGCAACAGGAACATTAACCGTAGATGATAAAAGTTTTTTAAACGGAGAATTAGAAGTGCAAGGCCCAACCAATTTGTTTAGCGCAATGACAGTACACGATAATAACTCGACATTACTTACAGGTGATTTGAGTGTAGATGGTATTACTAATTTAAATAATGCACTTAATGTCAATGGTACTCAGAGCGCTACAGACTTAGAGGGCTCTTTAAATGTAGACGGTAATACTATACTTAATAGTAACTTAGATGTATTAGTTGGACATACAACCTTAAATTCTCTAACAGTTAATGGTCAAGCTTCATTTGGTGATCTAACGGCTAATTATTTAGTTGTAAACGATTCTACAAGATTACAAGGGAAAACAGTTATCGATGGCATGGGAAATCAGATTCGATTAACTTCTAATAAGCCAAATACTGGAACTGAAATGGCCAACCATCCTGTACTTATAGATGGCGGTAATAATGGATTAGCCATTAAGGTAAATGGCAATCGTAATAACAGTACTAATTTCATAACCTTTTATGACGACAACAGAGCAAATCCTTGGGGAAGAATAGAAGGTGAAACTCCAGATGAGTTTACCAACAATGCTGATTATAATTTTGATCAACTTGGATTGGCATATGATATAGCGGATGGTGTTCTTGATGGTATTTTTGGTGGATTTGGATTATATCAGGCAACTACTGGAACGGCAATGGCTTTCACATCCGCAACTGGATGCGTAGGACTTGGTTCTTGTATTACATTACCCATCCCTTCAATGATTGGTAAGTATACTACCGAAACAGTTGTTGCTGCTATACAGTTAGTAACTGCAGCTGGCTCCTTAACATTATCAATAGTTAATAAGGCCACATATGACAATAATAAAATGGAACTACAAGGTGTGACCTATGCCTCAGGATCTGGTGATTATGCAGAATATCTGCTTAGAGAGGATGAGGGAGAAAAGATGGTTTATGGTGATATAGTAGGAGTTAAAGGTGGGAAAATTTCTAAAAATCTTACTGGAGCAGAACGCGTTATGGTGGTTTCTTACAAACCAATTGTTCTTGGAAATATGCCTGCTCCTAATAGGGAAGATGAATATGAAAAAGTTGCTTTTATGGGACAAGTGCCAGTCAATGTTTTTGGAAAGGTACATATTGGTGATTATATAATACCTGGAGGCAAAAATAATGGTATTGGTGTTGCCGTGTCTCCTGAAAATATAAAGTCCAGTGATATAAAAAATATTGTAGGTATCGCGTGGGAGGAAAGCAACGAGGGATTAAGTTTGAAGCGAATAAATGTTGCTGTGGGAATTAATGCAAACGATAATATGCATATTGTTCAAGGACTTGAGAATAGGTTAAAAGAGCAACAAAAAGAAATAGATGATTTAAAGGATACAGTCAATACTATACTTAAAGCACTTTCAGAGGGCGAAAACATCGAAGGGATTCAAATCGCACAAAGCGAAAATGAAGCTTCTCATGAAGATCATAACGATAGAAAATATGAGATACTAGAAGCTGATGACACGGATATAGTTTATTTTGAAATAACTAAAAAAGATATTGAAAAAGTATTAGTAAATATTGATGATGTTATGAGAGATGCTGGACTGTATGAGGGCAATAAGGAGGTGCTGAAAAAGTTGAAAACAGATACTGATTTTAAGGATGATTTCGTAGATCAAATTTACAATAAAGTCAAAAAGCAAATACATTATCATAAAGAGTTAGATAAGGGTTCTAGAAATTAATTGTAAGTGATAACTAAATCATCATGAAAATTAAATATATAATTTCTGGATTTTTATTGCTACTTGTAGGTTCTTTGGTTAATGGACAAACGACGGCTATTCCTGATGCTAATTTTGAGTATTATTTAGAGACTCATGATGCTATTGGGAATGAAGTTCCGTTAGGCGATGATGCTAGTATGGGTGATGGTAATCCTAATAATCAATTAGTACCAACTGATCGAATTAGTGAGATAACTATTTTGGATGTCGGTAATTTGGGCATTTCCAATTTAACAGGTATAGAAGATTTTTCAGCTTTAGAGAACTTACTATGTGCTAATAATCAACTAGTGTCTCTTGATATTTCAAGCAATACCTCTCTACTATCTTTAGTCTGTAGCTCCAATTTTCTTACAGATTTAGATGTAGTAAGTAATTTAAGTTTGGAATCTTTAGACTGTTCAGATAATCAATTACAAAATTTAAATGTAAGCAATAACAATGCGCTTAGAAGTTTAACAGCTTCTAATAACCAGATACAAAATATTGATATTTCTAATAATTTAGAACTGACATTGTTAAGTCTTTCCAGTAACAGAATATTGGGTGAGTTGGTCGTTAGTAACAATACAAATTTAGAGAGCCTGTTCTGTTCTTCTAATCAGATTTCAATTTTAGATCTCACAGCCAATACACTTATAAAAAACCTTGATGTATCAGATAATGTGCTTACAACTTTAGATTTAACTACTATTAACACAGTGGTTTGTCCAGATCCTCAAACAGATCCTGTAACGGTATGTCAAGATTTCTCCGCAATTAATGTGTCAAGAAATCTGTTGTCATCTTTAGTCGTTGCTAATAGCTATAATAATTTGATTACCACCTTTGATGCCACTGATAACCCAGATCTATTTTGTATTCAGATTGATACTGGGTTTAGTCCATCTGGTTGGATTAAAGACGACTGGGCGTATTACAGCGACACCATTTGTGCAGATATTTACACCTATGTTCCAGATGATAATTTCGAACAAGCCTTGATAGATGCCGGTTATGATGATGTTATAGATAATTTAGTCTTAACAGATAACATTGATGACGTGACAACCCTTAATGTTACAAATGCATCAATTTCTAGTTTAATTGGAATAGAGGATTTTGAGGTTTTGGAGATTTTAGATTGTAGTGCCAATAGTATAGATAGTATAGACATCTCGGCTAATGCAAGTTTATTGGAACTAGATGCTTCAAATAATAACTTATCTGATCTCGATGTAAGTTCAAATACAGGGTTAACATTGCTCAACTTTGCCTTTAATGCGGTTGCGTCTATAGACTTAAGTAATAATTTGGGACTCGCACTATTAAACTGTGCCAATAATGGTCTTACGACTTTAGACATTAGTGGGAATATCGCATTAAGTAATTTGGATTGTTCAAACAACCAAATAGAAAACTTAGATATGACATCCAATGTCAACCTATTGAGTTTATTATGCAATGACAACAATCTATTTGCTCTTAATGTTAATAATGGAAATAATACAGCTTTAATTGACTTAAATGCTATAAATAATACAAGTTTGTTCTGTATAAATGTGGATGATGTAGCTTTTGCAAATGCTGCTGCTGGTTGGCAAAAGGATGCTACTGCGAACTATAGCTTGGGTTGTGGCACTTATTTGCCGGACGATAACTTCGAACAGTTCTTAATTGACCAAGGCATAGATTCTGACGGTGTTCTAAATAATTATGTGCCTACTGCTGATATATTTGATATTGATATATTGGATATCTCTAATCTTTCTATAGCAGATTTAACAGGAATTGAAGATTTTCAGGCTCTAGAAAATTTGGATGTATCTAATAATGCACTCATAAGCTTATATCTAGAAGACAATGTGTTATTGCAAGTTTTAGATTGCTCTATGAATAGTATAGAGAGTTTAGACTTAACGTCTAATAATGCATTAACATCATTATTTTGTAGCAATAATAATTTAAGAACACTAAACATTGAGAACGGAAATAACAATAATCTTGTATCCTTTGATGCAACGAGTAATACCACACTTTTTTGCATAAATGTTGATGATGCTATTGTAGGGAATATTCCTATGGTTTGGCAGAAAGATGATTTTGCAGCTTATGATGGCGACTGTATTAACAACCGATTTACTACAATACCAGACCCTCTTTTTGAACAGGCTTTAATCGATTTGGAATATGATGATATTATTGATGGTCAGGTGCTTACATCTAACATTGAGCATATACAGATTTTGGACGTTAATGACGAAGGTATTTCTGACTTAACTGGAATTAAAGATTTTAAAGCGCTCATAGAATTAGATTGTAGCGGGAATTTTTTAGACGAATTGGATGTTAGTGATATGATATTTTTAGAACGCTTAAACTGTAGTTCTAACTATCTACTCACAAATAATATTGCCAATGCTAATGGTGTGTTTAATACAAGTGGAACTGTAAGTTTAATTGAATTGTACTGTGCTAGCAATAACCTTAGTGATCTCGACACATCACAAAACATAAATCTGGAAGTGTTAGATTGTACAGATAACAATATAGCTACACTGAATATAGACAGTAATGTACTTTTAAGAAGTCTAAATTGTTCTAACAATGCTTTGTCAGATTTGAACATTAGTAATAGCCCTAATCTTGAAAATGTCAATTGTGATAATAATCAATTGAATAATTTAACAACTATAACAGCTGTTAATACTACCTTATCTCAATTAAGTTGTTCAAATAATGAGCTAACAGATTTACTGGTTAATAATTACCAAGGGTTAGTGAGTTTAAATTGCAGTTCCAATGCATTAAATGAGATTGTTTTATCTAGTGTTACGGCATTGGAATATCTGAATTTAACCACAAATCAGCTCATTGATATTGATTTAAGCAATAATACTAATTTGGAGGAACTATTAATAGCACAAAACGATTTATCACAGTTGGTTTTGAGTTCAAATACGCTTTTAGAGCAATTGAGTTGTGGTTTTAATGAAATAACACAGTTAAGCTTAGGTTCAAATATACTGCTTAAGGTTTTGTCCAGTTCTAGCAATCAGCTTACCGCTTTGGATTTAACCAACAATATCAATCTCATTGAAATAAATGTGAGTTCAAATATGTTGTCGAGTTTCATCTTGTCCAATAATTTAGGAAGTTTAAAAAGACTTGATATAAGCAACAATCAAATTGAAACAGGTTTGGATTTGAGTACTATGGCGATTTCGGCTTGCGTTTTTCAACAAAATCAGACAGAATTTTGTCCCGAAACTATTTCTATAAATATCTTTAATAATGCGCTTGATTTCGTTAATATTCAAAATGGTATAAATTCAGATATTAATAGTTTTAATGCATCTGGCAACCCTAACTTAGAGTGTATACAAGTAGACGATTCAGACAATATTCCTGTCAATTGGATAAAAGATGAAACTACTGAATATAATGAAGACTGTAATTTTGGAGAAACATATGTGCCCGATGATAATTTTGAACAAGCACTTATCAATTTAGGCTATGACGTAGGCCCCTTAAACGATTACGTACCAACAGCAAATATCGAAGCTCTTGTAAGTTTAGATGTTAGTGGTAATGCTATTACAGATTTTACTGGTATAGAAGATTTTATTGCTTTAGAGGCTTTAAATTGTTCTAACAATAACCTATCGGAGCTCAATTTAAGTAGTAATATAAACCTAAATGATCTCAACTGCTCTGAGAATCAATTATCTCAATTAGATTTGAGCTCTAATACGGCATTGGTGGTTATTGATTGTTCTAGTAATATGTTGGTGGGTATAGATTTGATTGAAAATACAACGCTGACAGAACTTAATATTGCTAATAATAATTTTGTATTATTTATCCCTAGTGATGTACCTATGCTTCAGGTTTTGGATTGTGACAATAATACTATTGGTGAGCTCGATTTTCAACAAAATTTAAACTTAATTGAATTAAGTTGTCAATCTAATGCGCTAGATACCTTAAATCTCCAAAATGGAGAAAATGGTATTTTAACTAGCCTAAATGCTACTGGTAATCCTAATTTAAATTGTATCCAAACGGATACAGGAACTGTTCCAGTGGGAGCTACATGGACAGTTGATTCTTCTGCACAATTTGCAATAGAGTGTTTCTTCGGTCAGACTTACGTGCCTGATGATAATTTTGAACAAGCACTTATTGATTTGGGTTATGACTCAGGTCCTTTGAATGATTATGTATTAACAGGAAATATAGAAAACCTAGCCTTTTTAAATGTAAGTGGTTATGAAATATCAGATGTAACAGGAATTGAGGATTTTATCAGCCTTTTAAGTTTAGATATTGGTGAAAATTTGATTCAGACCATCGATTTAAGTCGTAATACGCTTTTGTTTAGTCTGGATATTTCTTATAATTTAATAGAGATCATTGATATTTCAGTGTTACCAAATCTTACGACATTAGATGTCTCAAATAATAGCATTACCGAATTAAACATAAATAATAACCAGAGTTTAATTAACTTAAATGTATCTGATAATTTGATTTCGAACATTGATGTATCTGGACTTTTTGGCTTGGAGGATTTTAGTTGTGCCTTTAACCAAATTACGAGTTTAGATTTTACTCAAAATCCAAACTTAAATATATTATTCTGCCAGTCTAATTTGCTTGTTGGAGATCAATTAAACCTACAGAATGGCAATAATGATAACTTGCAAATATTTAATGCAGCCAATAACCCTGGATTAGGTTGTATTTTGGTTGATGATCCAGTAGCTATTGTTAATAATGTTGATGGAACCTATGATAATTGGGTTAAGGACAATTCGGCGAGTTATCAAATCATTTGTGAAGATGCAGATAATGACGGTGTCCCTAATGATGAAGATCTCTGCCCAGGAACAACCTTTGGTGCACCTGTAGATTTATTTGGATGCGCCATTATAGATTTACCTAACAACAATTTTATGATAACGGTAACTGGTGAAACCTGTTTAAATAGTAATAATGGTAAAATTACTATAGTGGCCCAAGAACTTTATAATTATACCGTCTCTCTTTTTAGTGAGGATATTATTGAACCCACTGGTGAAGATTTTTATCAGGAATATAATTTTACTAATGATGTAGACATTTTTAATCTCTTAGCAGCCACTTACAACATGTGTATTACTATTGAAGAATGGCCAGACTATGAAATTTGCTATACCATTGTTATCACACAACCAGATCCTCTAGAGGTTTTTGCGAGTAGAACAGCTGCAGGAAATGAGGTCTCCGTAGATCTTTCGGGAAGCAGTAGTTATCATATTCAATTTAATGACCAAACGTTTACTACTCGTAATTCTTCGCTCACACTTCAATTAGAGCAAGGTATTAATACTTTAAAAGTAAGTACAGATTTAGATTGTCAAGGTTCATACGAGGAAAAGATGCTATTTGGTGATGATTTTGTGGTGTATCCAAACCCTTTTAATAATGAAGTTAAAGTCTTCAATGGGTTAAAAGATGAAGAGGTCTATATTAATATTTATTCCGCAATTGGGCAGTTGGTTTTAAGTAAAACTTTTGAAAATCAAGGTTTGGATATGACAATGGATACTAGTAGTTTAACTTCTGGAATGTATATCATGTCAATTCAAACAGAAACCAAGACGTCTTCACATAAAATTTTGAAACAATGAAAAAGCTAGTTTACATATGTCTTTCTATGGTTTTAGTCTTTGGATGTAGGGATACTACTGATGATGGACCTATTGGCAATCCAAATGGTGCCCAAGACCCACCCGAAGGTGTCTTATTGGTTTTTCCATACCAGGATACCTTGTGTAACGAAGGTGAAAACCCAACACCTACTCAAAGTACTGTATTTTTTGAGTGGGTACCTAATGATAATGCAGAAAGCTATACATTGACAATAGAAAATTTAAATTCAGGGAATATTACAGAATACCAAACCTCAGAATTTATATTTCCTGTTACTATAGATCGCGCTGTCCCATTTAGATGGTTTGTAACATACGATCTTCAGGGCGAGACCAAAGAAAGTGCTGTATGGAATTTTTATAATGCAGGCCCTGGCGTTCAGACTTATCCACCTTTTCCTGCCGAAATCATCTCGCCAAATATGGCACAAAATCTTCCGAATACAAATGCTATTGTACTGCAATGGGAGGGCAATGATGTCGATAATGACATAGTCAGTTATGATATTTATTTTGGTACTGATAATGCACCAAGCTTAAATACTAGTGATAGTACCGCTGAGCAATTAACGGTTTCAGTTACTCCTGGTACTATTTATTATTGGGAAGTAGTTACCAAAGATGCCGAAGGGAATTCTTCCGAATCTGGAGTGTATCAGTTCAGGATTTCAGAATAGTCCAATCCAAAGTAAAAAACGTTTTATGGTGATTATAATGTAGGTACTAGCACCATGACATCTTTATTATTGTTTCTGGACGTATATATTTGGTAACCCCAAAATGTGCAACGAAATGAAACAACAGCTACTTGTATTTTCAATATTATTCTTCATTACATTTGGTTTCTCACAATCTAGAATACTCATATTTCATAAAACAAATGGGTTTAGACATACTGGTGCTATTAACAACGGTATTGCAATGTTCGAAGAGATGGGTAATGAGAACAATGAATGGCTTACTGATAACTCTCAAGATTCATCAGTATTTACAACGGCGAATTTAGCGCAATATGACGTCGTCGTATTTTTAAACACGTCTGGGAGTGATGAATCGCCATCGCAAGATGGAGACTTATTATCTTCTTCAGAGAAAGCGGCATTCGAAAATTTTATCGCTAATGGTAAAGGGTTCATAGGTATTCATGCAGCTACGGATACTTATAGAGATGGTGTTTGGCCTTTTTATAATGAATTGGTTGGTGGTATAGTACAAACCAGCCCTAATCATACAAGTAATAATTTTAATGCAGATCTTGAGGTAAAAACGAGTCACCCAACGATAGACTTTTTAGGCATGGTTGGAAGCACTTGGAATAAGGACGAGGAATACTATTATTGGGAAACGAATGGCGGACAGCTTAGTATTGATAATACGGTTTTATTAGAGGTTGAATCTACGGGCAACAGCTCTTATGATGCAGCAAGACCGATAACTTGGTACAAAGAATCTATAACGTATGATGATGATAACAATGTAGCAACACCAGAAATTACCTTATCCGGATTTCGTTCGTTTTATACCGCATTGGGTCATAATGGTAGTGATTATAGTACCGATTCTAATTTTAGAACACTACTGAAGAACGCCACACTCTGGGCTTTAGGAAATGTACTTAGTGTTGAAGAAAATCAGACAAACGATTTTAAAATAGCACCGAACCCAACTAGAGATATAGCAAAAATTCATTTGGGTAGTATTTCAGAAGATATTTCTTTGATGGTGTATGATATTCTAGGTAAGCAAAAATTAGTTAAGGTTATAAAACCTAGTGAGCTTGAAAATGGAATCTCAGAAATAGACTTAACCAATTTTAGTAAAGGGGTTTACTTATTTCAAATAAACACAAAACATGGTCATCACAGTTATAAAGTGATAAAGTACTAGTCAAAAAAAGCAAACCGAAAGGTTTGCTTTTTTTATGACTAAACTAAAAATCAATGCTTTATGAACCTAAGGGTTTTATAGTTCTCAAGTTTTAAGAAATAAATGCCTTTTTCTAATTGAGCGATAGAAATTTTAGAATCTGTTAAAAGTTGACCAGCGTCTACTCGTTTTCCTAAAATATTATAGATTGCGTAATTATCTTGAGTATTTAAGTTTTTAACTCTGATATAATCTGTTGTTGGGTTGGGGTATAGGCTTATATTGGGTAGTACATCATCACCAATACTTAAAGTTGAGCAATCTAAACCACCATCTGTAATAGTCCAACCATAGGTATTAATTAAAGAATCTCTTGCCGCTTCTCCATTACAATAGTTAATACCAGAGGCTCCAAGAGGTACATTAGCTTGCAAACTTGGTAACGTTGCCCATGCTTGAAGAGTTTGATCATAATTTTCAACGGATAGGTTTGAATTATTAAGCATGTTATCCATATCAATGACATTACCCACATTCCAAGTATCTAATGGTTGATTAAAAGAAGTGGCGTTTCTAAACATAAATTCCATTTGAGTAACATTGCTCGTATCCCAAGTGCCTATGGGTTGATTAAATGATGATGCTATCGCAAACATAGTACGCATATTGGTAACATTACTCGTATTCCAGGTATCTAGAGGCTGATTAAATGATGATGCTAACGTAAACATACTAACCATTAATGTTACATTACTCGTATCCCAAGCATCTAGTGGTTGATTAAATGATGTGGCATCTCGGAAAAGTTGATTCATATTAGTAACATTGCTCACATCCCATGAGTTTAAGGGTTGATTGAAAGAGGAAGCTTCAAAGAACAAACTACTCATGTCAATAACATTACTCACATCCCAAGTATCTAGTGGTTGATTAAAAGAAGTTGCACGCGCAAAGACCTCTCTCATAGAAATTATATTGCTTACGTCCCAATGATTAATCGATTGATTAAAAGAGGATGCTTCAAAAAACATATTACCCATACTGGTTGCATTCGACAGATTTGGTGCATCGGTAGCTGATATTTGTAAATTAGAGCAACGTGCAAATGCAAACTGCATTGATGTCCATGGGTTATCTCCCCACTGCTTTATGTCTATAATCTTATCACTCTCCTCTTCAGGAATACCCAAAAAATAAATTCTAGGAAATAACCCTGTGATTGTGACGTCATAGCTGCCTTGAGTACTATAAGTATGGCTGGCATTTCCTGTATGATTTGTTGTAGTGGTGCCATCTCCCCAATCTATATCGTAATTATAAGTTTCTGTATCAACGGTTGGTATAGTGATACTTTC
Source organism: Winogradskyella flava (assembly GCF_014243395.1). Lineage (GTDB taxonomy): Bacteria > Bacteroidota > Bacteroidia > Flavobacteriales > Flavobacteriaceae > Winogradskyella > Winogradskyella flava. The sequence continues at coordinate 113,434 of NZ_JACLCP010000004.1, forward strand.
ATTTGCAGTAGTGGTTTGCCATGTGCTTATAAAATAGGAACTTGAGCAATCTAAACCATCATCAGTAATGGTCCAGTTATAAGTATTTATTAAAATATCTCTTGCTGCTTCTCCATTGCAATAGTTAGTGCTATTAGCATCAAAAATTACATTATTTTGTAAACTTGGCAAAGCTGCCCAACCTTGCAATGTAGCATCATAATTTTGTATGGATAAGTTTGTGTTATTAAACATATTAGTCATGTTAGTGACGTTTCCCACATCCCAATTATCAAGGGGTTGATTAAACATTGTTGCGTATTGAAACATACTATTCATATTAGTAATACTACTCATATCCCATGTATTGAGTGGTAGATTAAATGAAGATGTGTTTTGAAACATACGAAACACACTACTAACATTACTCGTATCCCAAGTGTCAAGGGGTTGATTAAAAGCTATTGCATTTCGGAACATATTACCCATAGAAACAACATTACTTGTATCCCAAGTATCTATAGGTTGATTAAATGATGATGCGTCAAAAAACATACTATGCATGCTAGTAACGTTACTCACATCCCAATTATCTAATGGCTGATTAAAGCTTGTAGCTCCTCTAAAAGTCTCAAACATACTACCTACATTACTAACATCCCAATGATTAATAGGTTGGTTAAACGAGGTGGCATTAGTAAACATACCACTCATAGTTGTTACATTAGATAAATTTGGTGCATCTGTGGCTGATATTTGTAAATTAGAACAATCAGAAAATGCAGCTTGCATTGATGTCCAAGGATTATCGCCCCATTGTTTAATGTCTATAATTTTATCACACTCTTCTTGTGGCATGCCTAAAAAACTAATCCTGGGAAATAGCTCTGTTATTTTTACATCATACGTCCCTGGAATGCTATACGTATGGCTGGCATTTCCTGTATGTTCAACGGTAGTATTGCCATCTCCCCATTCTACACTATAATCATAGGTTTCGTTGACATCTGTAGGGATTGTTATACTCTCATTTGCAGTCGTGGTTTGCCATGTGGTTGTAAACGTAGCGTTTCCTGTTACAGACACGTCATCTATAAGCCAATTATCTTGGTATTCGTCTGTATGTACAAAAGCTATATAGATTTGCTGTCCGTCGTAACCACCTAATTCTATAATGTTTTCTTGATAATCGAGACTAAGATCGTTATAAGTTACAACAGTAACAAAATCGTTATGGTTTGTTTGAGTGTTTGTAGATACTCTAATGTCATATTGAGATAACCAACTTGGACCTTCCGTTTCCTTCTCAAAAAACGAAAGCGTTGCATTATCGATATTAGTTAGATTTAATAAAGGAGTTACTAACCAATCTTCAGCAATACCAATTCCAGGATCAGAATAACGACTAAAAGCAGCACTACTGCCAGTATTAGCGTCTGCTGTGGTTTCCCAATCGTTGTTTGGTCCAATATCGTTAATACCTCTAAATGTTACCCAACCTGCTGGTGGAAAGCTGCCACTTTCAAAATCTTCAGTAAGAATTTGTGCATTTATAGAGGTTGTGACTAAAATGAGTAAAATTGTTAATTTTTGTAAAGTATATAATGGTTTCATAATGTGTTTTGTGGATTAAATTAATAGTGTTGTAAGTGTCTTTACAAAGAAAAGTGTAAGCTATAATTGAGTAAGACACCACAGAAAGAGCTTGTAAATTAATGAGAACCTATGCCAAATGAGGTAAATAAAGAAAAGCCAATCCAACTGCTGTCAGAAGGCTTGCCTGTTTTGACTATTACTCAATTAATTAATTACCCAAGGGCCATTAAATGTTCTCACAGGCGTTGATAAATATTCCATAATTTCATCACCCGCTTCATTAACTAAATACCATCTGCCACTAGAACCACCGAACTCTATAAAAGAAGCCGCGCCAACTTTATCAAACAGTGTTCCTTCTGTATTTGCTAAGTTATCATACCATGTAGTGCTATCTAATGGGTTTTCCCAACTTCCTCCAGCTGGAGTTGAATAAAGTGCATATTCTTCTCCAGGTTTAGCAAAATAAGCATGCGTCTGTACACCTACGCGGCAGCCAGCTTCAAAGCCTTGGCCTGCAAATTGAAAGTTACCACTATCTCCAAAAGTACTGTTAACTAAAAATATATTATCCGAGTCTGATGGATCAACTGTATAGGTTCCTATTGGTGATGTTGGTGCATCTCCATTTCCAGACCAGTTTGTTATATTATATGAAAGAAGAGAACTTAAAAGTCCAGTTTTGTCAAATAAATATATGCTTGTATTAGAAAATTGTATTGCAGCTCCAACATCGTTTAAAGGAACAATTCCTAAAGGAGAATCTGGGTCGTCGATATTGAATACAGCTTTTACGTCACCGCTATTACCATTGTACCAAGCATATTTAGTTCCCATTTTGTTAAACACTAAAAGATTACTATCAGATACATGAAGCATAGCACCAATACCACCACCATCTTCATCGTTACTAAATAAATCGACTAATGACAATAAACCTTGAGGTGGTAAAATACCTTTTAATTCACAGTCAACGATATCGTATTCTGTAGCTAATTCTACACCAACAATTCTATCTGGGCGTTCAACACTTCGTACTACATAAGATAATGGTAAACCTGCTCTTATATCTGTACTTTCAGCCAGCTTGTTAGCAATGTCAGAAATGTTAGTTTCTCCGGCTAGTTGAAACGATCCTGCGGCATCACCACCATAGGCGATCACTTTTATTTTTAAGTCGTTTAATTCTTCCATAGCACTGACACCTAGTTCTGCTTCAGCACTATTATTAAAAGCGCCATAAGCTATGTCCAATTTTGCGTCCATTTCTTGTCTGCTCGATGTCGATTCTATAAGCATATAGAATATGCGTCCATAAGTTACCGAAGAAATAAAAGTTGCAGGATTATTTTCCTGCACATAAACATCTAATTGTTGCGGTGTTACATTAGGTGCAAAAATGTCGTCTAAACTTGTAGGAAGATCAAAGCTCATTGTATAATACGATTGATTGAGCTTAACCAAAGTTCTATTAAATGTTTGCTCTGTACTAAATGACATATCAGCAGAGACTTGTGTTGTGTAAGTTTCAACCTCTATACCAAGTTCTAAAGCCAATTGACTTTCAGATTCAATTTGAACAATTTCTAACTGAAAATTTGCAGGAACAACATCACCAGCATTGGCAATGATATTATTCATGCCGTCTTGTATGGTACTTTTTCTTACCTCGTCAACGGTAAAACTAGAACTTGTATTCCCATTGTTTAAATTATAAGAAATGGTTCCACCAGCGCGATCTACGACTATTGGTGAAGGTGTAGCATTAGATAATGTAGCACCTTGTAATAAACTCCCAGGGTAAATAACATCTGCACTAGTGTCAAATAATGGAAACTGACCATTACCATCTAAAACACTTACGGTTTGCGTTGTACATATAAAACGTTCTGATATGGTTTCTCCATCTTCATCTTCTCGATCATAATCTTCATTCATAGGCTCACTTTCATCTATAACTTCTGTAGTTCTTGATAATGGAAATGATTCAGTTTCACCTCCTTTGGCAATAACTTCTTCGAAGGTTAGGTTATCTGTGTCTTGGTCTCCGTCGTTATTAGAATCTTCTTTACTGCATGATAAACAGCTCATACAAACTAGAGCAATAAGAAATACTGATTTTTTAATAATAGCTTTCATAATACGTTTGTTTTGTGGTTAAAAATTTACTGTCGTTTTGTGTAACCTACTTGGAAAATGGTCTGCAGCCCTTTACCAAGTAAGACCACAAAACGGTGATGTCAACTTAATGACAGAACAAACATATTTTTAATACATAAAAATGAAGAATTTTGTGGGGCGACAAACGGTATACTTGTCTAAAATAATTTTTAAATAACTGAAAAAGAATAGATTATATTATTTCTAGTACAGCCATTTCTAATGAGTCTTTTGTAGATAAATTCATTTTTTTACGAAGTCTTTGGCGTGCTTTTTTAACTCCAGGAACCGAAATGTTTAAAATATTTGCCATTTCTTTTATGGATAAGTTCATTTTTACTAATGAGATTAATCGAAGTTCATTAGGTGTGACTTCTGGGTATTTTTTTGCTACATTCTGATTAAAATCTTTATGCACTTGTTGAAAATAATGAGCAAAGTTTTCCCAATTATTATCATCTTTTAAATCAAAATCTATGGTTCTAATTAATTGCTGATAACCATTAGTTGTATTTTCTGCGGTTTTAAGTTCATTAGCTTTTTGTTTTAAACTTTCTAATAGCTCATTCTTTTTGGCTAGGTGTAACGCATGCGTCGTCAATTCTTTCTTTTTGAAATCTAATTCGGCATCCAGTTTTTCTTTTGCTAGTTTGTTACGTTTCATTTTTTGACGTATACCATAATAACCAAAACCAACTGCGATTAATGTTAGCAATAAGCCACCACCTAATAATAGTTTTTGCAAATTACTAACCTTAGCTTTTTGCTCTAATATATCGATGTCTTTTTTTTGCAAGGCTATTTCCTTCTCTTTTCGTTCGGTTTGATATATTATTTTTTGCTCGACTGTTTGTGCTGTTCTAAATTGTGTGGTTAGTGTGTCTTTTGCATCACTACTCTCTTTATATACAGCAAGTGCCGTTTTATAGTTGCCTAAATTTTCTAGTGCCTTTGATTTGTAGTATTTAGAAAAACTTAAATTTGTTAAAGAGTTATTACTCTCAGCTAGTTCTTCACAGACATTAAAATTCTTTAAGGCTGCTTGGTATTTATTTTGTGCCAAATTTAATTGACCTTTGAATAAATTATAATCATAGTCAACATTGAACGAATTCTTAGCTTTCATAAACGATTTGGCCTCGGCTAAATATGCGTCAGCTTTTATCAGGTTGTTACGCTCAATTTCCAAATACCCAAGTTGTGTTAAAGCGGTTGTAACTATATTTTGCTGGTTTATTTCTTTAGCAATTTTTATAGCTTCTTTTAAGTTTTTTTCTGCTGCATCATAATGTTTCAATTTTATTTGGGAAAGTCCTTTAATTTCTAGCAATTGTGCTTTTAGTATTTTATTTCCAATATTATCTTCTATTATAATCCCTTGATCGAAGCTGGTAATGGCGTTTTTATAATCAAATAGATCCAAGTGTAGTTGACCAATTGCATAAAATCCTTGTGCCATACGCGTAGAATCTTTAAGAGCTTCTCGCAATGCAATTTCTTTTCTGTTTAGGTCAATAGCAATATTCCTATGCCCTTTATTTTTAGCAATTGCTGCGCGATGCCCCAAAAAAGAAGCCATTAATGAAGTGTCTTTATAACGTATGGCGATAGGTTCAGTTTCATTGACTATACTTTCCAGGCGTTGATAATCGCCAGTAGTTACTCTGACAAGAATAGCTAGATTAGAATTCGTTTTAGCAGCTCTTAAACTGTCACCTGCTTTTAAATATTGTTTACTAGATCTACCTATGTAAACCATTGATGAATCGTAACTTCCTTGGGTGTATAGATAATTCGCGTTAAGCGCATACAGATTACCAATACCTACAGTATTAGGTGATATTTTATATAGGCTATCAGCTTTATCAATATGCCATTTTACCTTTTTAGAGTTCTTATACATTAAAAGTTGAGCAATGTCTAAGTGATGATCTGCTTTTATAGTATCTATTTTGGTTTTTTGAATAAGGGTTTTTAAGCTATCTAGTTTATTTGTTGATTGAGAATTACTGTAAAAAAAACTAAAAACAATGTATAATATGCTAAAACATAGTTTTAGCTGTAGTGAATTTAAACTCATGATTTTATAATTAATAGCTAGACCTTTAAAAGTAACAAAAAAAAAGCAAACCATTTGGTTTGCTTTTTTTGAACTAAACATCAACTTAGTTCTTTATAAATTTTAAAGCTTTTCAAAAAGAAATAGATGATTTTGCTGTTAATTGATAACTGTTAAAAACTATTAAAAAAATCTAAAGTCGGCGATCGTCAATCTGATTGCAATTATTATTTTTGCACATGCAACACAACAAAGTCCTTATTCTAGATTTCGGATCGCAGTATACACAGCTCATAGCAAGACGTGTAAGAGAGTTAAATATCTATTGCGAAATCCACCCATTCAATAAAATCCCAAACGATTCTGAGAGCTTTAAGGCCGTGATTTTATCAGGTAGTCCTGTGTCTGTACGTTCTGATGATGCCTTGCATCCAGACCTTTCAGAAATAAGAGGAAAAAAGCCATTATTGGCGGTTTGTTATGGTGCGCAATATCTAGCTCATTTTTCAGGGGGTGAAGTAGCAGAGTCCAATACACGCGAATATGGTAGAGCAAATTTAGGTTTTATAAAAGAGGAGGATGACTTCTTTGAGAATATACATGAAGGCAGTCAAGTGTGGATGAGCCATAGTGATACCATTAAAAAATTACCTACAGGTGGTGTTTTGTTGGCGAGCACGGAAGATGTCGAAAATGCGGCTTTTAAAATTGAAGGTGAAGTCACCTATGCTATTCAATTCCATCCGGAAGTGTATCATACCACAGACGGACATCAATTACTTCAAAATTTCTTAGTAAAAATTGCAAAGGTGAATCAAGATTGGACGCCAAATGCCTTTGTTGAAGAAACAGTCCAAGACTTAAAGGACCAACTTGGCAATGATAAGGTAGTACTAGGTTTATCAGGTGGTGTGGATTCTTCTGTAGCGGCCATGTTATTGCATAAAGCCATTGGAAAAAACCTGTATTGTATCTTCGTCAATAACGGTTTATTACGAAAAAATGAGTTCGAAGATGTGCTGCATCAATACGAAGGCATGGGTTTGAACGTTAAAGGAGTAGATGCTTCGGCACGCTTTTTGGATGCCTTGGCAGGAAAGAGCGATCCTGAGGAAAAAAGAAAAACCATAGGGCGCGTGTTCATTGAGGTTTTTGATGATGAGGCACATCGCATACAAGATGTAAAATGGTTGGCACAAGGCACTATTTATCCTGATGTTATAGAAAGTGTTTCGGCAACAGGAGGTCCAAGCGCAACTATTAAGAGCCATCATAATGTCGGTGGATTACCAGACTTTATGAAGTTAGAAGTCGTTGAGCCTTTAAGAGCCTTATTTAAAGATGAGGTGAGACGTGTTGGTGCTTCCATGAATATGGATTCGCAATTGTTAGGTCGTCATCCATTTCCTGGTCCAGGATTGGCCATTAGAATCCTTGGAGATCTAACACGAGAAAAAGTGCGTATATTACAGGAGGTAGATGCTATTTTTATTAATAATCTACGATCTTGGAATTTGTACGATAAAGTATGGCAAGCTGGTGCAATGTTATTACCAGTTAATAGTGTAGGCGTCATGGGAGACGAGCGTACTTATGAAAAATGTGTGGCTTTAAGAGCTGTAGAAAGTACTGATGGTATGACCGCAGATTGGGTAAATTTACCTTATGAGTTTTTGCAAAAGACCTCAAACGAAATTATAAATAAAGTAAAAGGTGTGAATAGAGTGGTTTACGACATCAGTTCTAAGCCACCTGCGACTATAGAATGGGAGTAAAAATCAGTAAACAGTATTAAGCAACTGTTTACAGTAAAAATATAAAAATGAAGAATTTTCTAACCGTCATATTAATTTGCTTAGCACTTAACCTTAGTGCTCAAAACTATATTGAACATAAGGTAAAGGCAGGCGAAACTATTGAAAGTATTGCCAAAAATTATTTGGTAACACCTTTTGATATTTATGCTTTAAATCCTGATGCAAAGCAAAAATTTCAGCCTAATTCGATTTTAATTATTCCAAATTCTAAAGTTAAGAATGAACCTATTGCCGAAAATTCAAGGGAATTAATAGGTTATAAAAAGCATAAGGTAAAGCGCAAGGAAACCCTCTATGGCTTAGCTAAAAAATATAATGTTTCTGAAGAAGAAATAAAGAAAGCCAATCGACAATTATATTCAGAGAATCTTAAAAAAGGGGATAAAATTAGAATACCAAGATTTAAAAGTTTTATTTCTAAGCAGTCCTATAAGAATACGATTAAGAAATACAAAGTACAACCGAAAGAAGGGAAATGGCGTGTGGCCTATAAGTTTGGTATCACTGTTGAAGAACTTCAAGCGCTAAATCCAAATATGAAAGAGGTGCTTCAGCCTGGAGATGAGCTTAATGTGCCTAATATAGAAGGTGAAGATGAAAAGTCGACCGAAGGTAAACATAACTATTATGAAGTTTTGCCTAAGGAAGGCTTTTACCGACTAAAGGTAAAGACAGGTCTTACTCAAGAGCAGCTTGAAGCTTTAAATCCGGAGCTAAAAGAAACTGGTTTAAAAGCGGGAATGGTTTTAAGAATTCCTGACTCCCTTAGTGTAAGTGGTAGTCTTTCTAGTGTTGAAACGACAAAATTAATATCTAACCTAACGAATTTTGAGACCAAGAAATTGGCGTTAATGTTACCCTATCAATTGGATAAAATTGATGTGGATTCTGTAGAAGAGGCAAAGGACATGATAAAAAACAAAAAGTTGTTATCGCTCGTTTTAGATTTTCATGTTGGTGTAAGAATGGCATTGGATTCAGCTAAGCAATTGGGTATATCTACGGATTTAAAAGTTTTGGATACACGCTACCAAGCCTCAAGAACCAGGGAATTACTGGAAGAGAATGATTTTTCTGATTATGATGCAGTGATTGGTCCATTGGACAACAAATCTTTCGATAGGGTAGCCACAAGATTAAATAGAAATCGAGTGCCAGTAATTGCGGCACTAAACAAGCCTAAAGAAGTTTATGGCAATGTGTTTCAAACCATTCCAGAAGATAAGCTTTTGCAAAAAACCATGATAGATTATGTTAAGCGCGATAGTTTAAAATCAAAAGTATTGGTAATCGCAGATCACGCTCATAAAACTATTGCGGAAATGTTGAAGACCGAATTTTCGGATGCTAAAGTTCTATATTCTGAAAAGGATAAAAAATCAGGTAAGGACGATTATTACATCTATCCTGTGCGTTTGGATAATATGTTTCCTAACGGAAGAACAGTTGTTTTTCTAGAAACAGATAATGATGCTTTTGCATCAAGTGTTATAAGTATGCTTAATGGTCGCATGGTAGATAGAATAGAAATCGTATTGGTGACCTTAAATAAGAGCAAGGCATTTGAAGGCAAAAATATTGATAATAACTACTTGTCAAATCTTAAATTTCATTATCCATCTGTAAATAAGGATTTTGATGAAGATAAATCTAATGGGTTTGTAAGAGCATACAAAAAAGAATATGGTGTGTCACCTAGTAAGTATGTCGCTCGTGGGTTCGATATTACCCTAGATTTACTATTGCGCTTAGCTTCTGAAGAAGATTTGTACGAAGCGTCTAGTGATGCCATAGAAACAGAATACATAGAGAATAAGTTTAGATACAATAAATCTATGTTTGGAGGTTATAAGAATGAAGCCGTTTATATTGTTAAATACGATGATTTAAGGATTGTAGAAGCCAAATAGAATGGCCTCTAGGTGATGTTTATACTTCGGATTCTCGAGATTACAATAATGATAAAGTAAAAGCGTTTTCTCCTACAGATACTGTCGTTGTATGCAGATAAAATATATTATAGTTGTCCTCATTTTTCTTTTTATAGGGAACGCTTCTTCAAATGAAGAAACTGTAACTTGGAATGAACTACGCAAACTCACTTGGTCAGATTTTAAGGCGGCACCAGATTCTAATTCTGGTGCTGTTGCTCTAACAGCTTCTGGAATTACGTTTGGGTACTCTCTAAAGACTTCTGGTAAAAGAATTATAGATTTTAAGTATTCTGTAGAAGCACACTTCTATCCTGATAAATCGTGGTATATTAGCGAGAAAGGTGATAGTTACATATTAGGACATGAGCAACTTCATTTTGATATCACAGAACTCTATGTACGCAAGTTTAGACAGCAATTAGAGCGTTTGGTAGCCAATCAAAATATTAAACAGCAGATGAACCAGATTCATATCGCTATTAATGAAGCTTTGGATAAAACTCAGAAGACTTACGATGCACAGACCAAGCACTCCATAAATGTTGATGCACAAAAGTATTGGGAGACATACATTGCAGAAGAATTGGCGAAGTTGGACACATACAAATCGCAATAAATTGGAAGGCAGTAAAGAGGCGCTCATTGAATTAGCACACTACAAAATGCCTTTTGGCAAATACAAAGGTGATTACCTCATTGATATTCCAGAATATTACTACACATGGTTTAAGCAAAAAGGATTTCCTGAAGGGAAACTGGGTAGAATGATGATACAGATGCATGATATTAAAATCAACGGACTAGAAGAATTAATCTATACGATTAAGAAAGAGTTTAAGAAGTAGATTTATTTATAATTATTAATAAATTCTTGCACACCGCCAGACCGCGTCATATTATTTTTTTCTAATAAGACTAAGTATTCTTTAATAATTTTTGCGGTATCTGATTTGGGATTGTTGGCTACTATTCTAAGATACACGGTTTCTGCTTGATCAGTTAATTTGTCGTTTTCTCTAAAAACTTTTACCGTTCTTGTTCCGGAGATTAAATTCTTTAAGTGCCAGTTTTTATAGTGGTAATATGTCATTTCTTTTAAAAAGAAATTTGGATTTTCTGAATTAAACTTTTCCCACCACAATGCATTGCTTGCAATAGTTTCTAGATCTTCTGAATCGTTAAATTCTTTTAATTGTTGTCGACAAAACTTTTTCATGGGTTCTGATAAATATGTAATTACATTTGCCTCTAAATAGTCACTTTGTACAGGAACCAGATACTCTTTTTCTTCTTTCTGAATCTTTTTGAAACCGTAATTATTTATAATGTTTTCAGGTTCGTTCTTTAGTAAAACTCTGCCTAAATTATAATGATTAAAATAGGGCATAAATAAAGAGTCCTTTTGGGAATTATTATGGCTCTTGGATATATAGTCTTTAAATAGGTCTGTAGCTTTATTCAAAGTTGAAATCTCGTCACTTTTTAATTCACTTAGCTCTTTTTCAAAATTTGAAATTAAATGAGTATCTGTGACGTTATTTGTTTTTGACTTTTTACCACAGCCCATTAGTAGAATCGTTAGTAAGAAAATGGTAAATCTCATTTTTTTATGCATAACCAACTTTGTTTGAAATTTTCTTTTATGTTCGCGGTCCATCGAAGTTAGTTAAAAAAACTTTAAAGCTCAAGCACTCAAATTAGCAATACATTGCTCCCTAATCTCCCAAATTCTATCAAAATTAAGAGGAATACTGCGGTCAACTATCCAATCTTTCAAATAGGATTTATGAAACTGTACTTTAAAATCAGCAACTTGGTGCGGCTCAATATCTTTTTCTAAAAGAATATCGCTTTTTATCTTACTAAAATCAGAATTGATGGATGTATAATCAAAACGCTCTTCATTTATCTTTATATAACAATGGGCTTCTGGAATATAATTCAATTGATTGTCAGACAAAACACTGCCAATTTTTGCAGTATTTATTGAATTCATTTTATACATGCATAGTATGAGTTCAATATTTGGAAGATTATTTAAATCAGCCACATGTTTCAAAAAGGCATGTTTAGAACTGCAGGTTCCTTTTTGTTCTTTCCAGACTAAGCTGACATCTGATCGATTTACGTTTCTGCCATAAGGTAATGATTTTACATGTAGGGTTAAATCATACCAACTATTAATGCCATGGCGCTTTATCAATTGTGTCAGCTCGTCCTTAGATGTTAAATCCCAGTTGTCTTTCATGATATAAAAGTAACATATAAACAAACCATTAACAATTCTAAAAATACTCGTTTTATTTTGTAAATTTGCCTGCGTTTAACAGCGCAACATGACCACAAACCCTAAGTATATTTTTGTAACAGGAGGCGTGTCTTCTTCTCTCGGAAAAGGCATTATAGCAGCATCTCTCGCTAAACTCCTACAAGCACAAGGTTACAGAACAACCATCCAAAAATTAGATCCTTATATTAACATAGATCCAGGAACATTAAACCCTTATGAACATGGCGAGTGTTATGTAACGGATGATGGTGCGGAAACTGATTTGGATTTAGGACATTATGAGCGTTTTTTAAATGTACCAACTTCGCAAGCTAATAATGTGACAACTGGTAGAATATACCAAAGTGTTATTGACAAAGAGCGTAGGGGAGAATTTTTAGGTAAGACGGTTCAGGTAATTCCGCATATTACGGATGAAATTAAGCATCGTATTCAAATTTTAGGTAATTCAGGTGACTATGACATAGTGATCACGGAAATCGGAGGAACCGTTGGTGATATTGAGTCACTACCTTATATTGAATCTGTGCGTCAGTTGCAATGGGAATTGGGCGATCATAATGCACTAGTAATACATTTGACTCTAGTACCTTATTTGTCTGCTGCCGGTGAGCTAAAAACAAAACCAACCCAACATAGTGTAAAAACACTTATGGAGAGTGGAGTACATGCCGATATTTTGGTATGTAGAACTGAACATGAACTAAGTGATGGACTAAAAGAAAAGTTAGCACGCTTTTGTAATGTAAAGAAAGAAGCTGTCATTCAATCTATTGATGCATCAACTATATACGATGTGCCTAATTTAATGTTGGATGAAAAACTAGATAGAGTCGTATTAGAAAAGTTGGACCTTCAAAGCGATGTTCCGGATTTAGGTCGTTGGAACGAGTTTTTGAAACGTCACAAAAATCCAAAGAGTGAAGTTACCATTGGTTTAATAGGTAAGTATGTAGAGCTTCAAGATTCCTATAAATCTATATTAGAAGCCTTTATACATGCAGGCGCAGAGAACGAAGTTAAAGTTAATGTAGAGTCTGTTCATTCAGAATATTTAAACGAGGATAACGTCAATTTTAAACTTGGTCATCTGGATGGTATATTGGTTGCACCCGGTTTTGGTGAGCGTGGCGTAGAAGGAAAAATTGATGCTGTAAAGTATGTTAGGGAAAACAATATTCCGTTTTTGGGTATCTGTTTAGGGATGCAAATGGCAGTGATTGAATATGCGAGAAATGTCCTAAATCTTAAGGATGCCAACTCCATTGAAATGGATGGAAATACTAAAAATCCAGTAATCAACTTAATGGAGTCCCAAAAAAATGTAGTCAATAAAGGTGGTACCATGCGTCTAGGAGCTTGGGATTGTGAAATTGTTGACGGCAGTATAGCACACAAGATTTATAGACAAACAAGCATTAATGAACGTCATAGACATAGATTTGAGCTTAATGACAATTATAAGGCACAGCTTGAAGCTGCTGGAATGAAAGCCACTGGATTAAATCCAGAAACCGGATTGGTGGAAATTATAGAAATACCAGATCATAACTGGTTTGTAGGTGTGCAATATCACCCTGAATATAAAAGTACAGTGGCTAATCCGCATCCATTGTTTGTAGCGTTTATTGCTGCAGCATTAAAATTTAAAAATAAAAAATAACGAAATAATGTGCCACTTTGGCGCAAAATTAACTTTGGATAGCTTTTTGGGTTGTTCAATTATCATCAATAAACCCTTAATTTGTGATTCTGAATTTGATTCAGAATCTAGGTTTAAAGATTCAAACCAAACTAATAATATTACCGTCTATTATGGCAAATAAATATGGAAGAAAAGAAACTCGATATTAACTCAATTATAGGATTCATCCTAATCTTTGGAATTTTGGTGTATATGATGTACCAAAATGCACCGACACCAGAAGAGATTGAGGCTCAGAAAAAAGAGGAACAAGAGCAAGTAGAGGCAGAAAAAAAACAGAATAAACAGAATGAAGCCGTAGTTACTACTGCCGAAGATTACTCGAATGCTCAAGTTCTAGACTCCACACAACGTGTGGCACTTCAAAACAAATTAGGCGCATTTTCTTTTGCTTTGAATCAGCCTTCAACAGGAGATGGGTTAACTAGCGTAAAAACAGATGTCTTTGATCTTAAATTCAGTAACAAAGGTGGTCATTTGGCAGAAGTAAGGCTAAAAAACTTTGTCGATTATGATTCCATACCTATTTATTTAGTTAAGGATCAAAACAGTAATTTCAATATTACTTTTGGGACGTCTGACAATAGAACACTGAACACTCAAGATTTACCATTTCAGCCAGGAGTAACCAAAAGTGGTGAGAATACCATTGTTTCCATGAAATTAAAAGTTTCGGAAACAGCGTTTTTAGAATTTAGATATGAGCTTAAGCCAAATGATTATATGATTGATTTTTCAATCAGGTCGCAAGGTTTAAGTGGTGTATTTAATACATCGCAACCTATAACGTTAGATTGGAAGCAGAAAGGAATACGACATGCAAAAAGTATTAGTTATGAGAATCGTTATACACGTCTCACCTATATGTATGATGAGGATCGTGTAGAAAAGCTGTCTCAAATGAGTGATGATGAAGAAACGGTCGAAGGTGTCGAATGGTTATCCTACAGACAGCATTTCTTTAGTTCAATTTTGGTTTCAAGTGATAGTCCGTTTAAAAAAGTAGACATGACCTCCGAAGATTTGGTAGAGGATGAGGAGGTGGATACGCTCTTTACGAAGTTGTACACTTCTAAAATACCCCTAGCTTATAATGGTGGTGAAATCACAAAAAACCTAGGATTGTACTATGGACCGACAGATGCAAAAACGCTTAAGGCTTACGATAAAAGCCTAGAAGAGAGTATTCCTTTTGGTTGGGGAATTTTTGGCTGGATTAATAAAGCATTGTTTATTCCTTTGTTCGGATTTTTAAGCGGCTTTTTACCTTATGGTATAGCGATTATTGTCATGACTATTTTGGTAAAGATTATGTTGTCGTTTGTGCAGTACAAGCAGTTCTTATCGCAAGCGAAGATGAAAATCCTAAAGCCAGAACTTGATGCTATTAGAGCTAAGTACAAAGACAATAAGTTAAAGGCTCAGCAAGAAACAATGGCTTTACAGAACAAAGCAGGTGCAAGTCCTCTAAGTGGTTGTTTACCAGGTTTAATGCAAATTCCAGTATTTTATGCCTTGTTCATGTTTTTTCCAACAGCCTTTGCTTTAAGACAGAAGAGTTTCCTATGGGCAGATGACTTGAGTTCTTTTGATTCGATATACGATTTTCCAGATGGGTTTAGTATTCCGTTTTATGGCGACCATATTGCATTATTTCCAATATTAGCGGCAATTGCTATTTTCTTCTATATGAAGATGACAACCGGTCAACAAACAGCAATGCAAGGTCCACCACAAGAAGGTATGCCGGATATGGGTAAAATGATGAAGTACATGATTTACTTCTCACCATTGCTAATGTTGGTATTCTTTAATAATTACGCTTCAGGATTGAGTTTGTATTATTTTATTTCTAACTTAATTAGTATAGGAATTATGTTAGTGATTAAAAATTACATCATTGACGAGGATAAAGTACTAGCGAAGATAGAAGTGAGCAAGAGTAAGCCTAAAAAGCAAAATCGTTTCCAGAAAAAGATGGCTGATATGATGGAACAAGCTGAAAGACAAAAGCAAGCTCAACAGAAACGAAAGAAATAACATTATTGTGTATTAATAAATGAAAGCCTTAGTTTTACTAGGGCTTTTTTTATATACAAATGTCTTTCCAGTACAATAAATACACGTCAGTTCTTAACTGACAGTATCAGTCCTTCATACTACTTAATTGTGTAATAACAAGGAAAATAACGAGTAGTAAAACAAACAATAATGTTGATATATAAGGATAATAGTATAAGCAAATAAATGCAGCCAAACCCGTAGTTAGCCCTATATAGCTAAGTATGCTAAGAATGTGTTTTTTTAAGAAATGCTTTAGTTTCATAATAATAAGTTGTACTTAATCTCATAATGTTACAGTACAAAAAAAGAAACCCAGACTATTGTCTGGGTTTCCTTACTAACTAAATCAATCAATATAAAAATGAGGTAATCAGCCTCGATCTTTCTCTTATTGTGCAGGTAATATCACTTTGTCAATAACATGTACTACACCATTTACTGCTTGGATATCAACTAATGAGGTTACAATATTACTTACTCTACTATTAGCATCTGTTAATGTGAAATTAGTATTATCGGCAGTAATATCTCCACCAAGTGTTCCAACGGTTCCGTTTGGCAATTCTGAAGATTGGATATTTCCACTAACTATATGCATTAATAATACTGCATCTGTGGTCGCAGCATTTAATTCACCAGTTCCTTCACCAAATCCAGATAAACCTAATTCTGCCAATATACCATTTGTGCCATCAAGGAATGCGTCATCTACTGGAGCAAAAACAGTGAATGGTCCTGCAGCTACGTCAGATACCGTTGCTATATATGGTACTGTTGGAGTACCAGTGTCAGCATATTGAAGCGCAGCAACTAAGGTTGATAATGCAGGATTGGTTGTGGCGAATGTCGCAATTGTCGGAAGATCAATAACTTCGTTTACGACATGTACTATACCATTCGTGGCCATTAGATCAACATTATTCGTATCAACATTAGATTGACCGTTTAAAACAACACCATTTGAAGTATCGAAATATAAACTTAAATTGGCATCGTTTGGACCCGTTGCACCTGTATTAACATAACCCGATCCTAAACTTACAAGGTCAGATGAGGTAATATTAGATCCTACTATAACATGGTTCAATAATATATTTGTAACCAAGGCTTCTTCATCTGCAGATAAATTATTTAAATCTAGACCAGTCGCATTAAGCAGTGCTGTGAACGCATCGTTAGTTGGTGCAAATACTGTAAATGGACCGTCACCTTGCAATACGCTTACTAAATCCGTTGCGGTGAGTGCGGCTGCAAGTGATGTAAATCCTGCATCTATCGCTAAATCAACTACAGTAAAGGTCACTTGTACTGGTGCACCTGTCACGTCTAAAGATGCACATAAATTATTAGAAGTAACTAGGCCAAGAACATCTCCGCCTGTTGTTGTGCCAAAGTTAATGACGCTTAAATCTAAAAAGTTAGCATCTGTATTGTCTGATGTTTCCGCTACTAACGTATGTATAGTATACAATCCAGCTTCGTCTACTGTAAAACTTGGATTGGCACCAGCATCTTCAATAACTAAATTTGTTCCAGAAGTTAAAACATAAGTTACATCATAATTTGCAGGAATTACGATGTCACCATTAGCTGTTGCGCTAATAGTGGCCGTACCTCCTGACAGAGAAACAGAACTGGCAGTTGCAGTTAAGGTACCAGCATCTGCAGTACATACAGTTGGTTGTGGATTACCATCGTCGTCGTCACTACATCCAGTAATACCTAAAACCAATAGAAATACTGCAAGTAATTTGAAATTTTTCGAAATAATTTTCATTTTTTTGAGTTTTTAAAATTGTTCAACATTCAAACTTGATTAGTTTGTTTAACAAATATACGTAATGATTAAACAAAAAGATTATCTGATTTTCACTTTTACAATAATTTTAACAACCCTTGGCTTTGCTCAAGAACCAATAAATCAATTCGATAAGAATGGTAAACGCCATGGCCTATGGACTAAAAACTACCATAAGACAGATCAAAAACGTTATGAGGGAAACTTTAATCACGGAAAAGAAATAGACACCTTTAACTATTATACCCTATCCAATGGCAAAAGTGTGCTCGGTGCTACTAAAGTATTTAACGCAAACGATAGTATTGCAATAGTGACTTTTTATACGTCGGCAAAGAAAGTGATTAGTGAAGGGAAAATGAATGGGAAGCGCTATATTGGACAATGGACATACTTTCATAAAAATTCTTCTGCCAAGATGATTGTAGAACACTACAACGACGAAGGAAAACTTGATGGTGAACGGACAGTCTTCTATAAAAATGGGAATTTGGCAGAACATACGCTTTATAAAGATGGAGAGCTAAATGGCGAATCCAAATGGTTTTCTGAGGATAATAAGCTTTTAAGGAAATCCTTGTATAACAATGACCAACTAAATGGCAAAACCATTAATTATGATGCTGATGGCAATGTAACGTCTGAAGGCGACTTTACAAACGATCAAAAATCTGGTATTTGGAAGTATTACAACGCCGGAGAAATAACAAAAGAAGTAGATCATACGAGCCAAAAAGTAATCAAGAAATATAAATAGTTATAAGCTATTATACAGATAGTTTTTCAATATGGCAATCCTCATCGGATTGCCTTTTATATTTTGTAATTTTGCGAAAGTTTTGAGACAAATAAACACAAACTATTAAATAAGAGATTCCTGCTTTCGCAGGAAGCTAACATGAAAAGAGTTATCGTAGGACTTTCAGGTGGAGTGGATTCTAGCGTTGCAGCTTATCTTTTAAAAGAGCAAGGCTACGAGGTTATAGGCTTGTTTATGAAAAACTGGCACGATGATTCCGTGACCATATCAGATGAGTGCCCTTGGCTAGAAGATAGTAATGACGCCATGTTGGTGGCAGACAAATTGGGTATTCCGTTTCAAACGGTCGATTTAAGTGTTCAGTATAAAGAACGTATTGTAGATTATATGTTTAATGAATACGAAAAAGGACGTACCCCTAATCCTGATGTCTTGTGCAATCGCGAAATAAAGTTCGATGTCTTTATGGATATCGCTATGGAATTAGGTGCAGATTACGTAGCCACAGGACATTACTGCAGAAAAGGGACCATTACCAAAGATGGACAAGAAATTCATCAACTTTTAGCAGGTATAGATAATAATAAGGATCAATCTTATTTTCTGTGTCAATTGTCACAAGCGCAGCTAGCAAAGGCTTTGTTTCCAATTGGCGAATTAACCAAGCCAGAGGTTAGGGAAATTGCAAAAGCGCAAGATTTAATTACTGCCGAAAAGAAAGATTCCCAAGGTTTATGTTTTATAGGTAAAGTTCGATTGCCAGACTTTTTACAACAACAATTAAAACCTAAGGAAGGGGTTATTGTTGAGGTTGATACAACTTTCGATCAGTATAATCAAAATATGCCAGCATTCGATTCAAAAGAAAGTAAGTTAGCATTTTTGGCTAAAAAGCCAGAATACCATCTTTCTGATGGGAAAGTTGTTGGGCAACATCAAGGTGCCCATTACTTTACAAAAGGACAACGTAAAGGCTTGGCAGTTGGTGGCACAAAAGAGCCGCTATTCGTTATTGAAACCGATGTGGAAGACAATGTGATTTATACTGGCCAAGGTAAAGATCATCCGGGTTTATTGCGTAATGTATTGTTTGTGTCTAATGACGAATTGCATTGGATTAGAGAAGACTTAGAATTAAAAGTAGACGAAACTATGGATGTTATGGCTAGAATCCGCTATCGTCAGCCTTTGGAAAAAGCAACACTTCATAAAGTGACATCTGGACTATATGTCGAATTCAAAAACAAACAATCTGCGATTACCGAAGGTCAATTTGTAGCTTGGTATAATGATGCCGAGCTGCTAGGTTCAGGAGTTATTTCCTAGACGTCAGTTCGAGGACTTTGAAGCATGAAAAATCTCACTTCGACTTTGCTCATCAGAACTATCGAGAACTAATATTTCTCGATACAATGGGCCGAGGCTCGCCACTAGAAGCGATATGGTAAATTTCAGAGGATTTCATTCGTAAAATTCACATGAATTGACGAATTTTATGCAAACTTATTATAAGAATGGCAAACAGAATAACCTCTCTTTTCAATATAAAATATCCAATCATTCAAGCTGGAATGATCTGGAACAGTGGTTGGCGCCTAGCTTCAGCAGCCAGTAATTCGGGGATTTTGGGCTTGATAGGAGCAGGTTCCATGTATCCTGATGTGTTGCGTGAGCATATCCAAAAATGTAAAGCAGCAACGGATCAACCTTTTGGAGTCAATGTGCCCATGCTATATCCAAATATCCAAGCCATTATGGATATCATTGTTGAAGAAGATGTGAAAATTGTGTTCACATCTGCGGGAAATCCAAAGACCTGGACCACATGGTTACAAGATAAAGGGATTACTGTGGTACATGTGGTAAGCAGTGTCAAGTTTGCGCTGAAAGCGCAAGCTGCAGGAGTTGATGCTGTTGTTGCGGAAGGCTTTGAAGCAGGTGGGCACAATGGACGTGATGAAACCACCACCTTGACCTTAATCCCAATGGTAAAAGAACAACTCGAAATCCCATTAATTGCGGCTGGAGGTATCGCCACAGGTAAGGCCATGTTGGCTTGTATGGTTTTGGGAGCAGATGGTGTGCAAGTGGGTAGTCGCTTTGTGGCCAGTGAAGAATCCTCTGCACATCAAGATTTTAAGCAAGTAGTAGTTGACGCTAAAGAAGGTGACACGCAATTGACTTTAAAAGAGCTCGCACCAGTAAGACTTATAAAAAATAAATTCTATAACGAGGTACAGGAACTCTATAAAACAGCACCAACCCCAGAACAACTGAAAGAGCTTTTGGGACGTGCACGCGCGAAACGCGGCATGTTTGAAGGCGATTTAGACGATGGTGAATTAGAAATTGGACAAATCGCAGGATTAATCCATGATATAAAACCTGTGGCTGAAATTGTAGAAGATATGATAAAAGAATTTGAGCAAGCCAAAATAAAATTAAGCACTTACTAATACAGTAATTAATATTTAAAAAATGAGTATTTCAACTATGAAACAAAGCATATTAAAATTAAAGGTTCTAATTATAATAATTATAGCAGCAGGTTATACGAGTTGTAGTAGCTCAGACAGTTCTGATGATACCACTCAGACTGTTTTTCGATTTGATGTCGATGGAGTTACCAAAGATTATAGTAATGACTTGGTCTCAGCAACTTTATTTAATGATGGTAAGGAATTATCTATTAGTGCTATTCCGTTGCAAAGTGGTCCAGTAACTGAATTTTTAAGACTAAAAATAGGTGAAGTCACATCAGATAATGTGGTCACGGAAGGTTTATATACCATAGGCAATTCATCTGGTTTAATAAATGAAAACATCATTTACAGAGGTAATACTTCAAGTGAGCCATTTATTGAGTTGTATGGCCCAGGTTCTGCTTATGCGTGTGATGTATTAAGCAATACCATAGTGGCTCAAATTAACTTAACAGACTTAGATGTTACAAATAGATTTGTGTCTGGTACCTTTAGTGGCACTTTATTTCAATTAGAAACTAATGGCAGTATCACTACCATTGAGATTACTAATGGTGTGTTTACTAATGTGTCGCTTGCTACTGCAGATAAAGATATAGACGATAATAGTGTTAACGCAACGGTTAGTGGCCTTGATTACGTTTCTAATAGTTCGGTGGCGCTGAGATCACAATCTAATGGCGATCATATACGAGTAACTGCTTTCGATCATAATTTTGGACGAATAATAATGGTTATACCTACAAGTGTCACAGCCGGGAATAGTTACGCCCTTAACAATGACAACACAGATGGTGTTTTCTTTTTTAATTTCTTAACTAGATTACCAGACGAGGTATTGGGTAGTTCTGGTATTACCATAACGCAACACGATACGGATTTGAATATAATTGAAGGAAGTTTTTATGTTGAAAACGCTTCAACAGATATAACCAATGCTGTATTTAGTGTTTCCTATCAAGATAACTTTGATTAAAAAGTAATATTACATAGATTTTAAAGCATAACTACTAAATGATTTGTAGGTCTTGTAATCAAGAACATAATAACAACTTTTGTCCTAATTGTGGTGAGAAGCGTGATGTAGAAAAAATCACATTGACTTCCATGATGTCATATGCCTTTGCATCGGTTACTAATATGGACAAGGGCTTTTTGTTAAATCTCAAAATGTTGCTGTTAAAACCACAGCGCATTACCTCAGAATATCTTAATGGTAAAAGAAAAGGCATTCTTAACCCAATATCATTTCTAATCCTGTCCGTCACATTGTATTTGGTAGTTTTGGAATTGTTTAAAATACCAAAAAAACCTAGTGATATAAGTAAGTTGCCATCAGGAACTCTGGAGACTTTGGGAAACATGAGTTATAAAGCCGGTCAATTTATTAGAACTTATTTAAAGTTCTTTTGGATTTTGGCAATTATTCCATTGGGACTCGCTCAGAAATTGATTTTTAGAAAATATAACTTTACAGAACATCTAGCCATAAGCTCATTTATCATTGGGCAAGCCACGTTAGTAGGTATTATAAGTTATTTAATATTGAGGTGGCCCTTAATTTTTGATCCTGTCATCTATATCATGATTACGTGGATGGTCTATAGAGTGTTTAGAACTAATAATAAATTGGACTCCCTATTATTGGCATTTGTAGTACTATTCTTATTTATACTGCAACTTATTTTGATTACGTTTTTGATAGGCTTAAGTCAAGTTTAAAATAAGTAAGGTTACATATTGACTTCTTAATTTTTTAAAAGCCTAACTTAGCTTAACTGACCATATCTAAGTGTTAAGCACACCTGTTCCATAACACCTCCAATTTAATTCGTACAACAAAAACCTAAGCCCTATTTTTGCGCTATGGTTTTAAGCGACTACACGAAAGAATTTCAATACAATCTAAAACTGGCATCTCCTGTGATTTTAGGCATGCTTGGGCATACCTTTGTGAGCTTCGTGGATAATGTTATGGTCGGGCAATTGGGAGCGGCAGAATTAGCTGCAGTGTCTTTGGGTAATAGCTTTATTTTTATTGCTATGTCCATTGGTATTGGCTTCTCCACGGCCATTACACCTTTGGTCGCAGAAGCAGATACAGAACAAAATTTCACTAAAGGGAAATCGGTATTTAAACATGGGTTTTTTCTATGTACGGTTTTAGGTATCCTATTATTCCTTATGCTTTTAGTAGCCAAACCACTCATGTATGTTATGGATCAGCCAGAAGAAGTAGTTGAGCTGGCCATTCCGTATTTGGATCTAGTGGCATTTTCGTTAGTGCCTTTAATTGTGTTTCAGGCGTTTAAACAATTTAGTGATGGCTTATCCTTAACCAAATACCCAATGTTTGCCACTATTGTGGCCAATATTCTAAATGTGGTGATCAATTATGTATTAATCTTTGGGAAGTTTGGTTTTCCAGAAATGGGAATAGTAGGTGCAGCCGTTGGTACCTTGGTATCGCGTTTTGTCATGCTCTTTTTCTTATGGTGGTTATTGGCTAAACGCCATAAGTCTAAACCTTATGTAACTAATATTAAATTCTTTAAACTAAGTAAGCAACCGCTTAAAAAACTAACCAATTTAGGATTGCCAAGCGCCATGCAAATGTTTTTTGAAGTGGCCATATTCACAGCAGCTATTTGGTTAAGTGGATTGCTTGGTAAAAATGCCCAAGCGGCCAATCAGATTGCCTTAAACCTGAGCTCCATGACCTTTATGGTAGCCATGGGATTGAGCGTGGCTGCGATGGTTAGGGTTGGCAATCAAAAGGGATTAAAGGATTATAAAAACCTAAAGCGTATTGCAGAGTCCATCTTTTTGGTTGGGTTTGTTTTTGCCTTGGTATTTGCTTTATTTTTTGCCGTGTTTCATCAGGTGTTGCCAGACATGTATGTAGATTTAGATGATCTAGCGAATGCTGTCGATACGGCTGAGGTGGTTAAGATTGCAGCAACCTTATTGTTGGCAGCGGCAGTATTTCAGATTAGTGACAGCTTGCAAGTTGTCGCTCTTGGTGCGCTTCGCGGATTGCAAGATGTTAAGATTCCAACGCTTATTACGTTTATCTCGTATTGGGTCATAGGTTTTCCTATTGGCTATTTCCTTGGTAAAGAAGAAGCCTACGGCAGTTTAGGTATTTGGCTGGGCTTATTAGCCGGATTAAGTGCGGCAGCGATTTTGTTGTTTGTTCGATTTAATTATTTGACTAAGAAGTTGATAAGGGAAAGTGATTAAAGTAGTTAGGGTTAAAAAGTGCCTAAAGTATTTAAAGTTATAAGAAAATTAAAAAATGACTAATAAAGAGTTTGCCAAACAGCTAGAAAAGCGTACGATTAGATTTGCGATTGATATTATTAATCTATCATCGAGTATGCCGAAAACAACAGAATCATTGGTGCTTAGAAATCAATTGACAAAGTCTGGAACTAGTATTGGTGCTAATTATAGAGAAGCTAATCGCTCTCGCAGTCCAAAAGACTTTAAAAACAAAATCAAAATAAGTTTAGCAGAAGCTAGTGAAACCGATTATTGGTTAAAAATTATTGAAGAATTGAATTGGCTTGAACTACCAAAACTGAAAGAATTAAGAATAGAAGCTAAAGAGTTACTTGCTATTTTTACTTCTATCGCAAACAAACTTTAGACACTCTAAGTACTTATAACTTTTTAACTCAAAGATTTATTACTTTTGCCCATGAGTAATCAAAAACTTAGGTACTCGTAACTTTGACATTTATAACCTATGGAACTACCAAAATTCATACTAGGCGACAATACGGATTATCCAGATGCCATTTTTATTATACATACGGAGTTTCCGAGATTCATCATTAACCTAGAGAATGATGAAGTAGAGTGGTTCGAGGAATTCGATGAGCATGACCAAAGAGAACTAGAAACCGAAACTGAAAATTATATAAAACAGGCTACCGAGTTTTACGATAGGGAAGTAGCACGCTACGACGACTAATGCTAGAAAAACTTTTAGACTTAGATACCGAACTTTTTCTTTACCTAAATAAATTGGGCTCTTCGACTTGGGATTGGTTGTGGTTGTTTATTACAGATGAATTTTCATTTGTACCGCTTTATGCCATTCTCCTGTTTCTCATTTATAGAAAATATGGTGTCAAACCCTTACTGATTATGGTACTGGTTATTGCGGCCATGATTACATTCACGGATCAGATTACCAACCTTTTCAAAGACGGCTTTATGCGTCCAAGACCATGTCGATTAGACAGCTTGTTGGATGAAGGTATGCGCTATATTGCTGAGCGCTGTGGTAAATATGGCTTTTTCTCTGGTCATTCTTCAAACTCAATGGCTGCTGCTGTTTTTGGTGGCTTGGTATTGCGACCCTATTTTAAGAACCTTATTTTCTTGTTGTTGTTTTGGAGCTTCATCGTTGCCTACAGCAGAATCTATGTTGGTGTGCATTATCCGTTGGATATTGTTTGTGGAATGGCGTTTGGAGCTTTAGCAGGATTTGGTTTTTACAAACTTAATAAGTATATGCTAAAGCGGTTTATCACATCTTAAATATTTTACTTTTTCAGCGAAAGTCGATATAACTGATTGACTAATCTCGATTTATGTGCCCTTGTATTTTTAGGGGAGGTATTTAAATCGTAAGTCGCTAAAAATATAATATGATATAATTTTGAAAGCGCCTTGATGTTGTTGGGATCTTCTTTGTTTGTTAATAAATTGAACTCTTTCTCTTCAGGAATTAGAATGCCATCCTTGGTCTTTATCTTAGCTATTTTATCACCATAATTATATATGGCTTCAGGTGAGACCTTATTTAG
Source organism: Winogradskyella flava (assembly GCF_014243395.1). Taxonomy (GTDB): domain Bacteria; phylum Bacteroidota; class Bacteroidia; order Flavobacteriales; family Flavobacteriaceae; genus Winogradskyella; species Winogradskyella flava. Next base: position 138,899 of record NZ_JACLCP010000004.1, read on the forward strand.
ACTATATAACGGAACACCTGCATTGATTAATTCTGAAACAGGTTTATAATCATCTTGAATATGCGATTTAGCTATTGGCAGTGCTATTAAGCCTATGATTAACATAAACCCAATGATGAGATAGAATACGTTCTTCATACGCTTCCGTTTTAAAAATTTGAAGATATAGAAGCCAATCACCAATAGGATTAAAGCAGAAATTATAAATCGAATTAATAATGTTCCGGTTAAAGCAATGTTCGAAAAGAACCAAATCATCCAAAACAAACAAGCGATACAGCCAATGAGTCCAAATGAAAAATAAACAGGAAAGGTTTCTTTCTTCGAGCTTATGTTTTTGAATTCTCGAACTAAATACTCTATATAAAAACCAATATTTAGAGCTAAGGGTATAAGTACAGGCATTAAGTAGCGTGATTTCTTTTCAGGAATAACAGATAGTAAAATCACGGCAATTATCGTCCAGAAGAAGCTAAATCGATAAGCTTTTAGATTGGACACCCGAGATTTCATGTAAGGATATAACAAGCTTAGAAATGCAGGAATAGTCCATAATCCACTCTGTACAAAAAAGCTCCAATAATAATAGAAAGGTCTAACGTTATAACTGCTCCAATTTGAGGTTTCACGCTCAGTAATAGCAGCAAAAGTTTCAGGATCTGCAACTCGTACATGGAAGTACCACCAACCTCCTAAAACAATACCAAAGACTAAAAGACTGAATAATTTCAAAAAGTGTAATGTTCCACCTTTTGGTTTATAAGCGACGCTGTAGGCTATGACAAAAGATAAAAAGAGCACATATAATGACACTGGTCCTTTTGATAATATAGAACAAGCCATGAATAACACAAAAAGTAAGCTATGGCGTATAGGTGTTTTTTGCTTTTGAAACATGAGAAACAACTGATACAAAGCCATAAGCATAAAGCCATGTGTATAAATATCCCAAGGTGCTTCTATGATGATGCCTATGACATAAAATGAACTTAGTACAATGAAGCCATTAATCAGGCTATGTGATTTATCGAGCTTGAGTTTTTTTGATAATAAATAAGTAGATATACCAATGCTCGCCATAAAAAGTAAGGCTGGCCAACGCAATGCCAATACCGACTTCATCCCAAAAAGCATCCCAAAAAAAGCAGTAATCCATGTTGGTAAAGGCGGCTTTTGATAACGCGCTTCGCCATTCATGGTCGTTAAGATCCAATTGTCATCTGTAAGCATTTCCCTAGCCGAAATGAAATTACGTGCTTCCATTATAGTCACAGGAATGGCGTCAATTGTAAAGCCTAGCATCACAATGACAAAAAGCAATAGACTTAAAATCGGATATTTTTCTATACGCTTAATCATTGGTTTGTCTCATGAGGTAAGCATTACGTGCATATATTATCATTCCGAATAAATGCCCAACAAAGAGGACAGGATCTTCTCTAATAATGGCATAAGTTAAGATAAGAGAAGCACCGATTAAACTCAAAACCCAAAAGCCCATAGGTAATGAAGATGCTTTATGACGCTCAGCATGTATCCATTGATACACAAAACGTAATGTAAAAATCACTTGAGCCACAATACCAAGGATTAGTAGCCAAGTTGGAATAGCTTCATTTTTAAATAACAATTCGATATCTATCTTATTATTGTTATAATAGAAAATAACAATAAGGATTGGCACAATCAATAATAAATATCGCACAATCTTAGGGAACTTTTGCCATTGTCCTTGAAGCTGAAGATTTCTTATGTAAATGAAGTAAGTTAAACTTTGCCCTAACATAATGGCGAAATCCAATCGCAAATACCCATAAATAAAGAGTAGGAACGAGGCGATCAAACTTAGCGTCCAAAATGTTGTTGGTGTAATAACCTTACGTTGCTTTTCTGAGGTGACCCATTGAATGAGCAATCGAGATGAAAATAGAATCTGCGCTAAAAAGCCTATGGAATAAATTAACCAATCCTTCATTTGCTAGTTTTGGCAACATTATAATTGATGTATTTCTTCTTCATCCATAAATAAGCAAAACAATCCATTAGCGGACCTAAAAGACGATTCCAAAGTCCAAATTTTGCGGTACCTGCAATTCTCGGAAAATGCTGCACAGGGACTTGAGTTATCCTACCGTTTTGTAACATAATCATGGCAGGTAAGAAACGATGCAAACCTCTAAACATTGGAATACGCTTTGCGTAATCCGTCTTGATTATTTTAAGAGGACAACCTGTATCATCCATACCATCTTTGGTAAATGCACGTCTAATACCATTGGCAATTTTAGAAGACATATTCTTTACAAAGGAGTCTTTTCTATTAGAGCGCACACCAGTAACCAACTCATGAGTATCTATATGTTCTAGAAGACTATTAAAATCTTCAGGAGATGTCTGTAAATCAGAATCAATATAGCCAACCAGTTTAGTTTCAGCATGGTCAAAGCCTGCTTTTATAGCTGCACTTAGACCTCTGTTTTCTTTAAAGAGTATATATTCAAAAGCTGTATTGCGGTTACAGATGTCCTCAATGAATGCTTGACTGTTATCTTTTGATCCATCATTAACAAATAGCACGGATGCAGGAACGGATGCCATTTTTAAGTAGTTGGCAAGTTCGGTTTCAACACGCTCTAGATTTTCGGCTTCGTTATAAACCGGAACTATAATCGTTAGCTTATACATCATATGCTTGATGGCTTAATCTGTGCAAAAGTATTGTTTTTTATTGAACTCATATTCACTTTGAATGTTTAACCGAAAATGAAATAAAACCTGTTCAGATGATGGTATTTTTAAAATTCATAGCAGAGCTACGTATGAGGAAATAGAAGAAATATGAACGGGTTTCAAACATTTTTTAGGAAATAGACAAAGTGAATATGAGTTCATTATAAAGAAAGTAAGTATTCTGCAGCAGCAAAAGGAGTCGTTTTTCCATTTTCGACCAAATCGATTTGTTGTTGTAATTTTGTTTTGATTTTCGGAGCATTATAAAAATTCGATTTAAGGTGCTCTTCTATAGTTTGTAGTAGCCAAAACGTATTCTGATTGTTTCTGTTTTGTTCAAAATACTGGTTGGATGTAGTGGTTTTAAGGTAGTCTTGGATCACCCGCCACACCGCTTCAATGCCTTCTTTTTGCAACGCCGAACATAGAAATACCTTGGGCGACCAGCCCGAATCTTTTTCAGGATAGAGATGTAAAGCTCTATTAAATTCAAGCTTCGCGGATTTTGCAGCTTTGAGATTATCGCCATCAGCTTTATTAATCACAATGGCATCTGCCATTTCAATAATACCACGTTTAATACCTTGTAATTCGTCACCTGCTCCAGCAAGTTTTAATAATAGAAAGAAATCTACCATACTATGTACGGCTGTTTCGCTTTGCCCAACACCAACAGTTTCTATGATAATAGTATCAAAGCCTGCAGCTTCACAGAGAATAATGGTTTCCCTTGTCTTTCTAGCAACACCACCCAGAGAATTTCCAGATGCAGAGGGTCTAATGAAAGCATTCTTGTTTTTTACCAAATCTTCCATTCTGGTTTTATCACCAAGAATACTACCTTTACTTAAAGAGCTACTTGGATCTACGGCTAAAACTGCAACTTTTTTCCCAATACTGGTAAGATAAGTCCCAAAGGCTTCTATAAATGTACTTTTACCAACACCAGGAACACCAGTGATACCAATTCTAATTGAATTGCTGGCATGCGGCAAGCAAGCATTTATAATGCCTTGTGCTTTCCTGGTGTGCGTTGGGTTCGTACTTTCAACTAAGGTGATGGCTCTACTCAATGCGGTTATATTTCCCGAAGTGATGCCATGGACTAGATCACTTATCGATGGTTGACTTTTACGCTTGGCTTTTATGGATTTGGCAGAATCTGTACTTAGTGCTTTTGGAGGCGAAATCCCATCTTGTTCTTGCAACGCAGATTTATATGTTTTGATCTTTTTCACCACTTTGTGTTGCTGTTACGATTTGTTGCTTGAATTTACCTTAAGAGGAATTTCAATTAAAGTTTGATCCCATGCCATGGTTAATTTTAAAGTTCCAAGTTTATTGTCAAAGGCAATGGTAAACTGTTCAACGGTTTCATCAAGCTGTTGAGCAGTCACTTCAATTTCAACAGCATCATAATTCGGATCCCACATCGGTTCCATTTTTTCGTTAACACCCCATTGATATTGCTTGGAATTAAACATGACTTTCCATGAGTTTTCCATGGGTACTGTCCAAAGTGTGTACTTTCCTTTTTTAAGGAGCATGCCATTTACCATTAAATCTTGATTGGTTTGAAAGGTTGTTGCTTCATTAGCACCTGTTCTCCAAACTTTATCAAAAGGAACTAAAGCACCAAAGACAATTCGATCACGTTTTGAGGGTCTATTATACTCTACTTTTAAGTCTAGGTCATTGAGTGAGATTTTTGCAGTATCCTTTGGACTTAAGCGAGGCGCGAAAATATTTTCAACAAATACGGAATATAAAAGTAAGCCTAATGCAATGATGGAAAGAAAAATGAGGAGGCGTTTTAGCATAGTTATTTTAACTTAGAAAGGTTCTGGATTCTCAATTGAGTTTAAAATTTAAAGATAATTCAAATCCCTAAATTTATACAGTTCAAACGCTTAATTTTAAGCAAATCTTATAAAAGTCGAAAAAATTCAAGATTTTTTGCAACACCGACTTTTTTGTGTCGTCTTTAGAATAGAATCAACCAAAACCAATTAATCATTAGCACGTTTCAAATTCATATTGTTGAAAAATGCAAGCAGAACGATAGACAGGCTCAAATGCAACTGTATAATCAATATTGCAATGGCATGCTCATAGTGGCGCTTCGGTTTGTTAAGGATACAATGGAAGCGGAGGATATTGTTCAAGAAGCTTTTATAAAAGCATTTACAAAGTTAGAGCAATATAAAGCTGAAGTAAGTTTTGGCGCATGGTTAAAACGTATTGTGATCAACAAGTGTATTGATGTTTTAAAAGCAAGGAAACAACGCTTGATTGAACTCGAAGAACATCATTTAAACCTCGTAGATACGGAATATGAAAATGATTGGATGGTGGATGATAGCATTACTATGGATGATGTGAAAATGGCAATCGAAGATTTGCCAGAAAAGTATAGGTATGTGGTAATGCTCTATTTAATTGAAGGTTATGATCACCAAGAAATTTCAGAAATCCTGAGTATTTCTGAAGTAGCATCACGAACACAGTTATCAAGAGGAAAACAAAAATTGCAATTAGCATTAAAAACAGAGAAAAATGGCACAAGATCTTAGAAATTTATTTAAAGAGGATTCAAAGGAACAGCATATCAAAATGTCTCAGGGTCATGAAGCACGGTTTTTAGAAAGACTTGATGAAGCATTACCTAAAAAGAAAAGGCCAAACAGATTTTTCTTTTTGAACATTGCAGCAAGTGTTGTTATACTATTAGGATTGAGTTTTGGTGCTTACAAAATGTTAAACAAGCCAACTATTGATATTCCAGAAAAGAATGTCGCAGAAACTACCGAGGATTTAAAAACCTTAGGAGATGTTTCTCCGGACTTGAAAAAAGTAGAAGACTACTATTTGGCAAGTATCAATTTAGAATTATCGAAAGTGCAATTAACACCAGAGAATAAAGAGTTATTCGATGGTTATGTGCAACGCCTTAAAGAGTTAAATGAGGAATATGACAAGTTAACCTTGGAACTCAATGACAATGGGCCAAATGAAGAAACGCTCGATGCCCTTATCGATAATTTAAAGTTAAGGCTGAATTTGGTCATGCGTCTTAAGGAAAAATTACAAGAATTTAATGATGAGTCTTTTAAAGAAGAAAGTATCTAATCAATATTTATAAATCAAAAATCAAAAAACGAACAGTTAAATCAAAAAAAATCATGAAGACAATTAGAATTTTAGTGTTGTGCCTTGTGACCTCATTCGGTTATGCACAAAAAAAATTAAGTAAAACATCACAGTCTATTAAGGTTAACAAAGATGTTATTGTAGACCTAAATACGAGCTATGCTGAAATAGAAATAAGTACTTGGAACAAGGATATCGTTGAGGTCGAAGCCTATATCGAAAGCAGTAAATTGTCAGAAGAAGAATTAGAGCGTGCTCTTGAAGCATGGAACCTTAAAGTTGATGGTTCTAACGATAGAGTTACCATTTCTTCCAGAGGAGGTAGAGCAATAGGTTTGTTTGGCGAGAACGACTATGCCACTGTACTTAGAGATTTGGAGTTTGAACTAGCTGATTTACCGGAAATACCTCAAGTTGTAGTCATGCCTAGCGTACCAAGCCTGGAAGGCTTTCCAGAAATGCCAGAGATGCCAGAGATGCCTGAATTTCCCGAATTACCAGAATTACCAGAAGGTATTAATACTATAAGTTTTGATTACGACAAGTATCAGAAAGAAGGCGAAAAGTATTTGACAGAATGGAGTAAAAAGTACGAAAAAGAAGGCGGTAAGGAGTTACAAGAAAGCATGGAAGCATGGGCAAGAAAGTTTGCAGAATCTGGCTACCAAGAAAAAATGGCAAAATGGGGAGAAGAATATGGAAAGCGTTTTGAGGGTAAATGGGCCAAGGATATGGAGAAATGGGGAGAGAAGTTTGGTGAGAGTTTTGGAAAGGATATGGAAAAATGGGGCGAAGAGTTTGGTGAGAAATTTGGAGAAGAATGGGCTGAAAAAATGGAAGCTTGGGGCGAACGTTTTGGAAAACAAATGGAAAAACAAGCTGTGCTTATAGAGAAAAGTGCTAAGCGAGCAGAGCTCATGGCAGAACGTGAAGAAAAAATAGCAGAGCGATATGAAGAACGTGCTGAATCAATGAAAGAGCGACGAGCAGAAATGGAAGAGCGAAGAAACTCTATGCGTGATAAAAGAGAATCTATTTTGGCAAGACGACTAGAGTCCGGTAGCAATAGTAAGGTAAAAAAGGTGATTAAGATTAAAATCCCTAAAAGAGCTAAACTAAAGACAGATATTAGGCATGGCGAGCTTAAGTTATCCTCTGTTATATATGATATGAGTGGTGATATATCACATGCCTTTTTGGTAGCAGATAACATTGATGGAAGTGACACTTCCATTAATGTTTCTTATTCTCCAGTGGTTATCAATAATTGGAATTTAGGAACTTTAAATCTTAATTATGTGGACAGAGCACAAATTAAGAGTGCAAAGAATCTAGTCTTAAACTCAAAGTCTTCTAATATCAATATTGAAAATCTAAGCGATACAGGAATCATAGATGGCAGTTTTGGAGATTTAACTATTTCTAACCTTGCAGAATCTTTTAAAAGTTTAAACTTGGTTCTAGAGAATAGCGATGCTTTAATAAATCTGCCTAAAGCTGTTGATTATAGTATGTATTTTAAGGGTAGTCGTTCTAAATTCAATAATAAGGTAACGTCCCAAAAAACAATCAGAAATTATCCTAATGGACAGAGTTCTGCCAGAAATATCATTGTTAATGCTAAGTTTAGTAATGTGATTATGAATTAAAACTACGTTCTACTATCAGTCCCTAATTCTCAACTTATTTCTACTTCCCAGATTTAAAAATCTATTTCCCTCTCCGACTTTCCATAAAATAGAATCGTATTTTTATGGAAATTTTATTTGAATGTCCCTTTCATCATTTCAAGCTTTCTTAAAATCACTTAGTACATTTCCTTTATTGGGTGATTCAATGTCCAAAGAAGATTATATCGCATTAGACTTATCAGTAAATAATTCTGATTTGAAGAGCGTCAACGTATCATCATCAATAGCACTAGAAGTTTTTATATGGGATTTTATGGCAAAGCATAATGCCAAAGCTTCCTATGGTGGTTATCTAGAACAAAGAAGTATTTATCGGCGAAGTGACTATTTTAATCAAGATACTCCAGAGGAAGAGCGCAATATCCATTTAGGATTAGATTTATGGATAGAAGCTAGTGCACCTATTTTTTCGCCTTTGGATGCCAAAATACACAGTTTTAGGAACAATACTAATTATGGTGATTATGGACCAACAATTATATTGGAGCATAATTTAGAAAATAATAAATTTTACACACTCTATGGACATCTAAGTTTAGAGTCTCTAGTTGACTTAAAAGTTGGAAAAGAGATCAAGCAAGGTCAACAAATAGCAACACTTGGAACTGCTGAGGTTAATGGCGATTATCCACCGCATTTACATTTTCAAATTATAAAAGATATCCAAGAATTTGAGGGTGATTACCCTGGTGTAAGCAATCATCACGATTTAGAGTTTTATAAAGAGAACTGTCCAGATCCTGGTCTGCTTTTAGGTTTGTTTTAAAACTTATCAAAGTCATCAATGGCAAAAGCTTTATTATAATCATCTTCACCAATAGTATCACTTTCAGATGAGTCATAGTCCATTGTAATTTTCCATTCACCATCTATTTTTTTCATTATTACATGAAACTGCCCATAGTAGGATTGCTCATTGTCCGTATCCTTATTTCTTACTAGTCTATAAATACCACGTTCGCTTGATGTATTTCCATCACATAAACGCTCAAAAAAGCGTAATGAGATATTACTGGTTTGGCCAGCTTTTTTATCACGTTCAAAGCCCGCTTTGTAATTATTTATGTAAGTATCATAATCCAAAATACGATTACCACCAGATACACGCACTAAGTCTTTAGAATGAATTTCTGCCATTAAGGTATAGTCAAGAGTTTCAAAGGCATTATAAAATTTTGCCCAAACAGAATTAATAGCTGTTAGATGATCCGTGTTTTGCGCCTTAGCTTGACTATAACACAAAACCACTAGCAATATTGGAACCCATATTTTTCTTAGCATTTCTATTTATGTTTTAAGTTGTGATAAGTTGTTTTTTTGACAAGGATGTACCAATAAGAAAACCAATAAATACAAATAGACCATCAGAAATTGAAAACCATAATTCTTTAGGTAATGAGAAAATAACAAAGAATGTCATGGCTACCATTAAGAAACCAACAAGATAGGATGGAACAAGGCTTGTTTTAGAAATTTTAGCAGCTACGAACATTCCTGCAATGATGCCTATAAAATGTGCGATGACGACAAATATTTTTGAACCCGTAGGGATTTTATCCATATTATTTTTTATCCATTCCATGTCCATAGGGTTGGCATCTTCAGGCAGTGGGAATAAATTGTGCCCAATCAAGGATTCGAAAATATAAACGGTTAGTGATGCAACTACAAGACCAACAATGGTGGCTAATACATTTTTCATGACAAGAAAGATTAGTTAGTGGGTTTAAGATAATAAAAAAATCCCGATGTTTTATATCGGGATTCATAGTTATATATGATCTTTAATCAATTACTAGGCATAAAATATTGGCCGTCATAACTACCAGAAATCACTTGACCGTCATTTCTTGTAAATGTAAAAGTAAATGCAATGTTGAATTGTGTAAAGTTGGTTACAGTCATAGATGCTGATTGTGCATACATATCAGATTCCGGGTTGTCATCGGATAATAATACAGTACCATGGTTAAATTCACTATCGATTACGGTGCTATTAATGGAGACGTCGTAATCTTCAATTTGGCTGTATGTTGTATTCTGAATGGTAGTATCTTCAATCTCGAAATACACATAGCTTATATCACTTAGGTCACTATTGCCAGTAATTTCAGCACTTGTCTTATTAAACAAACTGATACTAATTTCACTCGAGTCGATGGTTGAAGTATTTTCGTCAGTGATAATGGCAGAAACTAAATTATAGCTTTCACCATTAATGATAAATTCACCAGCATTTTCGTTGGGTATGCCATCACCGTCATCTGGAGAGCAAGAGACTAATATACATGCAAATAGCATGGCGATTAGGCAAGGTAGTTTGGGTTTCATAATGTCTAATTTTAAGTAGGTTCTAGAAGTAAATATATAATAAAAAAGTTTGATGGCTTAAAGCATTCTAAATTGACATTCTATTTTCATAGTACTATAGTTATAAAATAGCCAATCGTATTAGTTCACTAATTCTTTGATCTTAGACGTTCAAATTCTTCAGATCGTTTTATTTGTTCTTCAAGATTCCAATCAAAATTAAATCTGTTTTTCAGGAATATACCAATGGAGTCTAATCCGATTGCGGCACGCCTTTTATCAATGTTTATAGGGTCGTAAACAGGCCAAACGTTGAAGCTTTTGGTTTCTGGATAGTATTTCATTTGTCCGCCATAGATTTGTAATTCACCTTTATCGGTGGCAATTCTATCTTCTGCTCGAACTAAAAATCGAGGCTCCAGTTTTTTATCTAAGACTGCTTGCTTCATTAAAGGAATATAATGTTCTCTTGTGTCTTGGTCTGTATGCTGTAAAACATTACAAATGGTTAGATTGCCCTGTGTGCCTATTTGGGTAGAGTCTGGCCATCCATATGTTTCCAAAATATTTTTGACTTTGATAATATTGGTTGCATGATTTTTTCTGTACGTGTTTTGATAAACTTCCGCTTCCTTAGATTCAGGACCATAAATGGCCATTACAGAATCTCTCAAGCGAAGTGGTATTTGCTCTTTTTGCCAAATTGTATCTAAAATGGCGATTAAGTTTTGAGATTTTTCCGGTGCTGTTTCGGTAGCATCTTTGCCTTTACAAGATGAAACGAAAATTGAAAAGCATACTAATGCAATTGGTAATAAAGAGACGTTATATTTCATAACTCCAAATAGGTTAAAGAAAGGATGTTGGACTGAATTCTATGACTACACATAAATCTTATTTATTGCCATAAAGTAGATAGAAGTTGTTTGTTTCCATCTTTTAGAGCTTTTTTAAGGTTTCCTGATTTCGTGCCCGCAAGAAAGACTTTATACTTATGAATGCCAGTAATATTAAGTGTATTATCTTTCAACGTATATTCCATGTCAACATACATCGATGCCTTAGGTTCTTCAAATATCCATTTTATGTTTTTTATAGAAACCATAACTGAGATTATTGAATCCGAGGGAAACACATAGCTAGGTGAGTAAATAAGGTTAATTTTAGTTTCTTGGGCTAATTCTTTAATTCCTTCTGAAAACACTTCATGAATATTTGGGTTTTTAGAATCTCCAATATGTTCGCCAAATTTCTTAACTCTTTGATAACTCGTGGCTTCTTGCAAGGTGAATACTACTGTCTTATCCTTAAGGCTATTTGTATTTAGAAAGTATTCTTTTTTTGCTGCGCAATTATATGAAATAAATGAAAGGAGTACTAGAATTAATGCATGTCTGCTTAGGAACTTATACATATATAATAATGATATTTAATCAATTTGATTTGGCTACTACTAATATTTGATAAAATTAGCAAAAGAAAAATAGATCATAAATAACTCTGAGCTTTGATTGTTATTCCTTTTGCTTGCTTGTAAAGGCTATTCTTTATCTTCTGGTACAGGCGAAATCATAATATGTGCACGATGTGTTCCTGGGTTCATAATCCAAGGGTGATTTGCCGCATACGGTTTTTCTGGTAAACCAGTAGATTCTGCAGTTGCCCATGGCATATATACGACATAGCGTAGTCTCGCATCTTCAACTTTTGACGTTTCTGGATCATATGTTGTTTTTTTACCATAGTAGATATGCAACGTTGCACCATTTGGGATTTTAAGTTTACCTGCTTTCATTTCGGCTTCACGGATATCAAAGACCTCTTTATAATTCTTTCCCTCGGCTTTTAAGGTCCGTCCTCTAGCCATAAACGGTTCTAGGTCTTTGTGATAGCATGCAGCGTTAAAACCATCTTTTTTTGGGTCATCTGCAAGTACAATAAATTGATTATCACCCTCGCGTAGTGTTACAAATTCGCCGGTCATGTTATAACCAATAACTTTACAGTTTGCTCTGCTTTCTTCAGGAGCAGACATTAAAGCAGTTGCAATTAAGGCTTCATCTGTATCAATAGGCTTTAGTTGTTTATCCTTGGTGTTTGACTCATTGGCGACTATTGTTTCTGTATCAGGAGATTCTTCTTTAATAGTTGTTGTTTTATCTGAAGAGTTACAAGAAATCAAAATTCCTGTAAAGACAATGGCTAAAATATGTAGCTTCATATAGTTTTATGTATTGTTTGGTGAATATGTCCTTTTAAAATTACGAAAAACCAAGCACTCTTTCGTTTTTGATACTAATTTGAATTTTATATTCTGAAAAGAGTTCACGATAACACTATTTTTTACCAAATTATTCGTTCGAGTGAGAGATGTACGTATTTAGAACAACAGCCTACTACTACTACTACTACTACTACTACTACTACTACTACTACTACTACTCACATTCTGCCTGAGTAACTTTGTTTTTCCATTGTATCCAATATTCTTGTAGACCTTGTTTTGTGGTTTTTAGGTCACTGATGTCTAATTTATGACCTTTCATTACAGCATCTTTGAGTTGTATTTTACGCTCTTTTAGAGCAGGAGCGTGGTTCCAACCACCAACATGGTCAAAAGATGTATAAGCCTCGCATTTTTTGTTGACTTTTATAAATGGAATCGATAAATGGAATGTTACCGTACCAGAACCCATACCTTCTGTGGTCATTACAATGTTTGCAAAATCTACTTTGCTATAGTTCCCAGTTTTATACAATACTTTTAATTGGTCACCTACTTTAGCAGACATGGTATTGGAGAATTGATGTGCTATATCACTATTCTTAATAAATTCTTTACCATGATAGGTACCTTTACAACCATTCTCCGTACAAACAACATTATTGTCTTTTGATTGATTAGTGATTGAATTGTTTTGTGTATTAGAGCAGCAAGTACAAATAATGGCGACAATAATTAGTTTTGTTTTTAATAACTTCATATCTAAAAATAAAAAAACCCTGACGGTTTACATCAGGATATTTAAATAGTTATGTTGCTTTATTAAATTCTAAAACACACTTCGACATGCTCGGTGTAAAAGTTTAGGATGACAAAAAGGGATGTTTAGTCATTAACCAAAACCCATTCGCCTTTATCAATTAAAGGAATGGCTTGCTTATACTTCACCTCTTTACTTTCGCCACTCATAACGTGCTTAATCGTCACTCTATCGTTACGGCCAATTTTTGGTTGTTCCCTAACAATGGTTTCCACTACTTGCTGTTGGCGAGACGCACCTTGTCCAGCCGCTCTGCTTTGAGAAGAACGCTCGTCTAAATTTGGAATTTCATCTTTTTGCGTTTCAAGTTTTTCTTGCTTACGACGCTTTGCTTCTTGAATGTTATTAGCCGTTTCTTGTGGAATCTCTCCTTTAAACAAGAATGATATTACATCTTTATTTACTTGATCAATCATACTTTTAAAAAGCTCAAAAGACTCAAACTTGTAAATTAATAATGGATCTTTTTGCTCATGTACCGCTAATTGTACAGATTGTTTTAATTCATCCATTTTACGTAAATGTGTTTTCCAGGCATCATCTACTATAGCCAGTGTAATATTTTTTTCAAAATCATTGATTAACTGTGTACCTTTAGATTCGTATGCTTTCTCTAAATCGGTAACAACTTGCAAATTCTTAACACCGTCCGTAAATGGCACAACGATACGCTTAAAACGATCACGTTGTGTATTATATACATTTTCTATTACTGGATAGGCCAAATCTGCAGCACGTTGCATTTTTTCACGATAATGCTTAAAGGCTTCTTTATAAATAACACCAGCAATGTCCTGTTCTCCCATTTTTGTAAATTCTTCTTCAGAAACAGGAGAGGACATGGAGAAGTAACGGATCAATTCAAACTCGAAGTTTTTAAAATCATTAGCCGCTTTATTATTCATCGCTATACCTTCAGAGGTATCAAAGATCATATTTGCTAAATCGACACGAAGACGTTCACCATGCAAAGCATTACGACGACGTTTGTATACCACTTCACGCTGAGCGTTCATGACATCATCATATTCTAATAATCGCTTTCGTACACCGAAGTTATTTTCCTCAACTTTCTTTTGTGCGCGTTCAATAGACTTGGAAATCATGGAATGCTGAATTACTTCACCTTCTTTTAGCCCCATTCTATCCATCATCTTGGCAATACGCTCACTACCAAACAAACGCATAAGGTTATCTTCTAAGGACACATAGAACTGAGAACTTCCCGGATCTCCTTGACGACCAGCTCTACCACGTAATTGTCTGTCGACTCGTCTTGAATCGTGACGTTCCGTACCAACGATGGCTAAACCACCAGCTTCTTTTACCTCGTCACTTAGCTTAATATCAGTACCACGACCTGCCATGTTGGTAGCAATAGTTACCTGACCGGCATTACCAGCTTCGGCAACAATCTCTGCTTCTTTTTTATGCTGCTTAGCATTTAAGACATTATGTGGAATCTTACGAATACTTAACATCTTACCTAAAAGCTCGGAAATTTCAACGTTAGTTGTACCGATCAATACAGGTCGCCCTGCATTGGATAATTCCACAACTTCATCAATAACGGCGTTGTATTTTTCGCGCTTTGTTTTATAAACTAAATCTTCTCTGTCATCTCTAGCAATTGGTCTGTTGGTAGGAATTTCTACAACATCCAATTTATAGATTTCCCAGAATTCACCAGCTTCAGTTACCGCAGTACCTGTCATACCAGAAAGTTTGCGATACATTCTAAAGTAATTCTGTAATGTTACAGTAGCAAAGGTCTGTGTTGCTGCCTCAATCTTTACATTTTCCTTAGCTTCAATCGCCTGATGTAATCCGTCAGAATAACGACGGCCATCCATAATACGACCAGTCTGTTCATCGACAATCATTACTTTGTTCTCCATGACCACGTACTGCACATCTTTTTCAAAAAGTGCGTATGCTTTAAGTAATTGGTTAAGGGTATGGATACGTTCAGATTTAATTCCGAAGTCTCTAAATAAGTCTTCTTTAAGATTAGCCTCCTCTTCAGAAGATAAGCCTTGGGATTCAATCTTGGCAATTTCAGTTCCCATTTCAGGCATTACGAAGAAGTTAGGATCGTCCTTACCTGAGAGGAATTCTACACCTTTATCGGACAGTTCCACCTGATTGTTTTTTTCATCAATAACATAATAAAGATCCGCATCTACTTTTGGCATTTCTCTATTATTATCTTGCATGTAAAAGTTTTCAGTTTTTTGGAGTAGTTGCTTTATACCTTCTTCACTCAAAAACTTTATGAGGGCTTTGTTCTTTGGAATACCTCTGTAAACCTGCAGTAATCTAAAACCACCTTCTTTGGTATCTCTTTCAGCAATCAATTTCTTAGCTTCTGCCAAAACACCGACCAAATATTTACGTTGAACGGCTTCAATTTGTTCAACTTTTGGTTTTAAGGCATCAAACTCATGTTCGTCTCCTTTTGGAATAGGTCCTGAAATAATCAATGGTGTACGCGCATCATCCACTAATACCGAGTCCACCTCATCCACAATCGCATAGTGATGGCGACGTTGCACCAAGTCTTCTGGTGAATGCGCCATATTATCACGCAAATAATCAAAACCAAATTCATTATTGGTTCCGTAAGTAATATCTGCATTATAAGCTTTACGACGTGCATCAGAATTTGGTGTATGGTAATCAATACAATCGATACTCATACCATGGAACTCAAATATTGGTGCCATCCAAGCACTATCACGTTTTGCCAAGTAATCGTTCACCGTTACGAGGTGAACACCTTTTCCGGCAAGTGCGTTTAGATATACGGGTAAAGTTGCCACAAGGGTTTTACCTTCACCCGTTTGCATCTCGGCAATTTTACCCTGGTGCATGGCAATACCACCTATGAGTTGAACATCATAGTGAATCATATCCCAGGTGATAGGCTTACCTGCTGCATCCCAAGAATTTGCCCAAACGGCTTTGTCGCCATCTAAAGTGACATAATCCTTTGCACCTGAAACTTCTCTGTCGAATGCATTCGCCGTCACAGGAATTTCTATGTTGTGCACAAAACGTTTAGCGGTTTCTTTTACAACAGCAAAGGCTTCTGGTAAAATATCGTTTAGAACACTTTCGGTAACTTCATAGATATCGTCTTCGATTTTATCTGCTTCTACATAGATGTCCTCGCGCTCATCAATATCCTCTGTTTCTTCTGCTGTTGCTAATAATTCACTTTGCTTTTCGAGTAGTGGTTTTCTAGCTTCAGCAATTTTTTCTTTAAACTCGGCCGTCTTTGCCCTAAGCTCATCATGTGATAAAGCTTCAAGTGCTTGCTCAAAAGCTTTTATTTGGTTTACAATTGGTTGTATAGCGCTAACGTCTTGTTTGGATTTATCTCCAACAAAAACTTTAAGTACTTTATCTAGTATACCCATGGTCAATATTTTGTAACAGATTGACTGGTGTCAAACTGTGTATTAATTTCAATAAAAATGGTTGGCTAATAAAGCCATAAACGTTTCCCGATTTTAAGGAATCCGAAAATAAAAAAAGTCTCTCAGTTAAGATAACGCAAGAGACTTTTTTGTGATAATATTATATGTTAATATTCGTCCTCGTTCCAGAGGTAATCTTCATCAGTTGGATAGTCTGGCCAAATTTCTTCAATAGAGTCGTAGGAATCACCTTCATCTTCTATCGCTTGTAAATTTTCTACAACTTCTAAAGGCGCACCTGTTCTAATCGCATAATCGATAAGTTCGTCTTTTGTTGCTGGCCAAGGTGCATCACTTAAATACGATGCTAATTCTAATGTCCAATACATTTGCGTTTGTAATTTTAATTTTTGCAAAAATAATTTTTTAGCTGAATAATTCAAGAAAAAATTAAATTAATTATTCATTAATAAAAAGAACGTGTAATCTTCAACCTAATTAAACCTAGATATTGCATTATCTAAGGTCTAAAAGCAAAAGCACTTAATGTGTCACGATTCTTTTTGAGGAATCCACTTAATCTCTTCTGCTTGCAAATCATGTGACAACTTCCGTGCCAATACAAAAAGGTAGTCAGAAAGGCGATTTATATACATTAGTGTTTCAGGCTGAAAGGGCTCTAAATCATTAAGATGCGAGGCTAAGCGTTCGGCTCTGCGGCATACTGTACGAGCTATGTGACAGAATGACACCGTTTGATGTCCTCCGGGTAACACAAAATGCGTCATTGGCGGAAGACTAGCTTCCATAGCATCCATTTCTTTCTCGAGACGTTCTATATCTTCATTAGAAATTTTAGGAATGTTCAACCTTGCTTTACCGTTTTTTAGTGTTGCTTTTTCTGGGTCAGTCGCCAAAATAGCACCAACAGTAAACAGACGATCTTGAATATGCATCAAGGTATTCTTATATAATTGGTTGATATCTTGATCTCTTATTAGTCCAATGTGAGAGTTCAATTCATCTATTGTGCCGTAACTTTCTATCCTTATATGATGTTTTGGTACGCGTGTACCACCAAAAAGAGCAGTAGTACCTTTATCACCTGTTTTTGTATATACTTTCATAAAACAAAGTTACAAGTTAAAAGTTGTAAAGTAAAACAGTTTGAAGTTGAATTACATGGATGGTCAGATCTTTAGACGATTGGATATTTAGTAGTTTCACTGATTATTAAATGTGTCACTCTCAACGATACCATCTCTTAAGCGAATAACACGTTTGGCGTGAGCAGCAATATCTTCCTCATGCGTTACCATAATAACAGTGTTACCTACAGCATGGATTTCATCAAAGAGCGCCATGATTTCGGTACCTGTTTTAGAATCTAGATTCCCTGTTGGCTCATCGGCCAGAATTATTGATGGCTTGTTAACCAAGGCACGGCCCACAGCAACCCGTTGTCTCTGTCCACCAGAAAGTTGATTAGGCTTGTGATCCATACGATCGGCTAAACCAACATCGGTTAATACTTCTGAAGCTCTATCATTACGCTGTTTTTTTGAAGCACCAGCATATACCATTGGTAAGGCCACATTATCTAAAGCTGTAGTTCTTGGCAGCAAATTAAAGGTCTGAAAAACGAAACCAATTTCTGTATTTCTTATGTCTGCAAGCTCATCATCTGACATCTGGCTAACATCTTTTCCATTCAGATTATAGGAACCAGCAGTAGGCGTATCTAAACAACCTAATAGATTCATTAAGGTAGATTTACCAGAACCCGATGGTCCCATGATAGCCACATATTCTCCTCTTTTAATGTCTAGATCAATACCTTTTAACACGTGGACTGTCTCTTGTCCTAATTTAAAATCTCTAATGATACCTCTAATCTCAATGACGTTGTCACTCATAATTTACAGATGTTGGTTGTAAAAATCCTTTGCAAGATAAAAGAATTTAAAAATTGGTTCGCTAATAAGACGTTAAAGTTGCGAGCTTGTTACACCCTTATTTTAAAATGTTCTTTGCCTTGCTCTTTTCTGAAAAATACAAAGCCCAAATGGAAACAATCTACTGTTACGGTTACAGCGGTATGGGCTTTAATATATGCCCAAGCCTCAGACATACCTTCAGACCAGTAGATGTCATCAAAGACAAAAACAGTTTCATTATGAACTTTTGATAAAAGGGATTCA
Organism: Winogradskyella flava; assembly: GCF_014243395.1. GTDB lineage: Bacteria > Bacteroidota > Bacteroidia > Flavobacteriales > Flavobacteriaceae > Winogradskyella > Winogradskyella flava. Next base: position 157,447 of record NZ_JACLCP010000004.1, read on the forward strand.
AAATATTTAATAGTAGCATCTTTGTTATGGTGCCCGTCAAAGAAAATAAAATCAAATTTATTTTCTCTTAATGATGGAATTATCGATGTAAAATCACCTTTTACAAAAGTTACGTTTTTGATTTCCAACTGTTCGAATTTAGATTTTGCAAAATCTGATGTATTGGGGCAGCCCTCAATAGAGAGAATATTCGCATCGTTATTGGCTAGAGCTAAGGCATATGTTCCCATACCTAAAGAAGTGCCCAATTCTAAAATCGTTTTGGAACTAAAATATTGAATAACTCTAAAAAGTAGCTTTGATTCCTTTACTGTACTGCTTGAGTTACGTATCATTTTAGCAACACGACGTTTTTTTGAATAGAGTACTTTTGAACCTTCACCTAAATCCGTAATTTCTAATACAGTATCTGAGTGTCTTAGGATATTTCGGTAGTTATTAAGCTTGTTATATGCGTTATATTTGTCTTTATTGTATAAACATTTTGTGACAAAATCAAAAATAAATGGTGAGTGTACACCATGCTGATTGGTTGAAGCAAAAAGGAATTTTATGTATGCTATTGCCTGATACATTTAGCTCTCTAATTTTTCAGCTAATTCAAACCATCTCAATTCTTTTTCTTCAATTGTGTCTATGATAATTTGAAGCTCGTCAGATAGCTTATTGATGTCATCTTGAGATAATTCAGGATTATTGAATCTGCTTTCCAGTGCATTTTTGTCCAGCTCTAAAGACCGAATTTTAGATTCTAGATTTTTATATTCTTTCTGCTCATTATAAGATAATTTGTAGGCTTCATTTTGCTTTGTTGCTTCGGAGCTTTCTGTCTTGGTAGAGGTTTGAACTTGTTTTGGTTGACTACCATCGTAAGCTCTAAAATCTGAGTAGTTACCAGGGAAATCGTCAACCACACCATTTCCTCTAAATACAAATAAGTGATCTACAATTTTGTCCATAAAGTAACGGTCGTGTGAAACTACCAAAAGAACTCCCGGGAAATCCATTAAGAAACTTTCTAGAACATTTAAGGTAACTATGTCTAAGTCATTAGTCGGTTCATCCAATATTAAAACATTAGGGTTTTGAATTAAAACGGTACATAAATACAGTCGTTTTTGTTCGCCACCACTTAGTTTTTCAACAAAATCATATTGCTTTTTTCTATCGAATAAAAAGCGCTCTAATAATTGTTGTGCACTTATTTGCCGTCCCTTGGCCAATGGTATATAATCGCCATAAGCTCTAATAACATCGATAACCTTTTGGTTTGGTTTTACTGTGATACCACCTTGTGTGTAATAACCGATTTTTACTGTTTCGCCTAGAACAACCTTTCCGCCATCGGGAAGAAGACTGCCTGTAAGAAGATTTAGGAATGTAGATTTACCTGTTCCGTTTTTTCCAATGACGCCAATACGTTCTCCTTTTTTAAAGGTGTAATCAAAACCATCAAGTATTTTTTTGTTTTTAAAGGCTTTTGATACATTATGAAACTCTATAATCTTACTTCCAAGACGCTCCATGTTAATTTCTAATTGTACTTGGTGGTCTGTACGTCTTTGATGTGCTTTTTTCTTTATTTCGAAAAAGTCATCAATTCTGCTTTTGGATTTTGTAGTGCGTGCTTTTGGTTGGCGACGCATCCAGTCCAATTCTTTTTTAAAGAGTTGTTTTGCTTTACCAGTTTCTATAGCTTGATTTTCGATACGGGCTTCTTTCTTTTCTAGGTAATAAGAATAATTTCCTTTATAGGTGTAAAGCTGACCATGATCAAGTTCTATAATCTCATTACAAACACGTTCTAAGAAATAGCGATCGTGTGTGACCATGAAAAGCGTTTGTTGCGTCTTTGCAAAGTACTCTTCTAACCATTCAATCATTTCTAAATCAAGGTGATTGGTAGGTTCATCTAAAATTAGAATATCAGGTTTGCTCAACAAGGCTTGGGCTAGTGCTAATCGTTTTTTTTGTCCACCAGAAAGTGTATTGACTTTGATGGATAAATCATCTAACTTTAATTGCGATAGAGTTTGTTGATATTGCGTTTCAAATTCCCATGCATTGTTGCTATCCATAGCTTCAAAAGCCGATTGATAAGCGTCTATATCTTCGGGATTTTTTAATGCACTTTCATAAGCTTCAATGGTTTTTAAAATTGGGATATCTGATGCGAAGATTGTTTCTTCAATAGTAAGCTTAGGGTCTAAGTCTGGCTCTTGATCCAAGAAAGCTAAGCGCAGACCTTTTCTAACAACAATTTGTCCTTCATCTGTCGTGTCTTTTCCTGATAAAATATTTAGTATAGAGGTTTTACCACTTCCATTTTTAGCGACGAAAGCAATCTTCTGATCTTTATGAATACTGAAGGATAAATTCTTAAAGAGTACAAGTTCTCCATAAGACTTAGATATATTTTCTACATTGAGGTAATTCACACTGAATTTTTTACAAAGAACGAAATAAACCAAAAAGAAACCTAATAGTTTTGTTATTGCTAGTGATACATTATATTTGTCTGTAAACATCCATTTTTATCTATGAGAAGCATTAAGCTTTTGATTATTGCACTTAGTTGCATTGTTGTCTCTTCTTGTATCCCTCACAAAGACACTATTTATTTGCAGAATAAAGAGAATTCCCTTAATGACACTATCTCTAATAATTTGTCGGAAGTTCATAAACCTTATCGTGTTCAGATCAATGATATTTTAAATATTCGTGTGAAAGCATTAGATCAAGAATTGGTTTCAATATTTAATCCTATTGGAAATGAAAATTTAAATGCCAATAGTCAGGAACGCGCTTACTTTGATGGTTTCACTGTAGATCTGCACGGAAATATTCGTATTCCTATATTGGGAAATATCAATGTATTGGGTTATACGACTGAGGAAATACAGAATATGATCGAAACCAAACTGCTTAAAGAACAGTTTAGGAAGACAGCAAATATTTTTGTCACTGTTAAGCTGGCTGGCCTAAGATATGTGACAAATGGAGAAGTTGCTAATCCTGGAACTAAAGTTCTTTTTCAAGATCGCGTTAATATTTTTGAAGCTATAGCTAACTCTGGTGATATTGTTTTAACTGGTAATCGTAAGGATGTTTTAGTCATAAGACAGTATCCCCAAGGCCAGAAAATACATCATGTGGATTTAACAGATGTTAATATTATGAATTCACCATATTATTATATTCAGCATAATGATATGATATATGTAAAGCCTTTAAAGCAAAAATCATGGGGAACGGGTGCCACAGGAGCACAAACGATTACTACTTTGGTTTCGGTTTTAACCTTTGTGACGACTACTTTTTTACTTGTTGATAGATTATAAAAATGAATCAGTACGAATATGATATAGGAGAAAACGATCCATCTAGAGTTGGTTTCGACTTCAAAGGATTTCTATATAAAATTTTAAATTTTTGGAAATTCATAGTGCTATCAATTCTTGCTGCTTTGGCCATCGCTTACTTCGTAAATGATAGGAAAGAAAATATCTACAGATTAGATTCTTTGATAACAATAGATAATGATCAAAATCCATTTTTTACAGCTAATACAAGCATATCCTTTAATTGGGGAGGTGTTTCTGGTAAGGTTGGTAATATTATTACGGAAATAAAAACGAGATCACATAATGAATTGGTTATAGATTCTTTAAAGTTTTATAAACAATATTTAGAAGAAGGTAAATATCATTTTAAGGATTTATATAAAGGTTCACCATTTGAAGTTAAGACGCTAGACAGTAAGCCCCAAGTCTTAAACAAGAATATAGGACTTCGTTTTTTAGATGAGGATACTTTCGAACTATTTGTTGATTTTGAAACGGACAAGGTACAATGTCAGATATATAAAACGAAAGAAAAATTATTAATATCCGTTAATGAGACTAGTTTTTCAAAAACATTCAGACTAGGTCAGACCATAAATCTACCATTCTTTAATGGGGTTGTAACAAAAAAACAAAATGTTACAATTGCGCCAAATTCATTATTTTATCTGAAGTATCTAAATTTTGATACCGTCGTTAATCAGTACAAGACTGCTATAAATATTGAGCCTGATTCTAAGGACGCAACTTCTGTTCTTAGGCTGTCGTTAGTGGGGAAGAACAAAGCAAAAATTGTTGATTTTCTCAATGCCACATCAGCAATTTTGAGAAAAACGGAATTGGCTAGGAAAAACCTTTATGCAACTAATACCATAAAATTTATAGATAGTAGCTTAAGTAATGTCAATGATGACATAAAAGATGTTACTGCTAAGATGAATAATTTTCGAAAAGAAAATAAGGTGTTCGATATAGAAGTCGAAATGTTACAAGTTTCTGAGCAACTAAAGAACTACGAACAAAATAGATTGGTAGAGGAATCTAAATTAAGTTATTTAAATAGTTTAGAAAACTACTTAAATCAGAAAACAGATTATACCAAGATAGCCGCACCGACATCCGTTGGAATTGAGGAAGTAAATATTCTAACAAGTGTTAGTCAAATAACAGCACTTGCCATAGAGCGGCAAGAGATTGAATATTCCACTCAAGAGGGTTCTGTTATTTTTGAAGAATTGGATCGTAGGATTAATGCAGAAAAGCGAGTCTTACTTGAAACCATTGAAGTAACAAAGCGTACAATTGGTTCGCAAATCAATTTTATGAATAAAGAAATCGGTAGGTTGGAGTCTAAGTTGTTGAATCTACCTAAGAATCAGCAAGAATATTTGAAGATTAGAAGAAGTCTCGATATTAGTACTGAAGCCTATGATATTTATCAAGCTAAAAGAGGTGAAGCAGCAATAGTAAAAGCTGCTAACATATCGGATATTACCGTAATTGATGAGGCTAAGGATATTGGAGATGCACCAATTGGTCCAAACAAATCTCTAAATTATATGCTGGCATTAATATTAGGGGTATTTCTGCCTATTTTATCAGTTCTCGTTTTGTACCTTGTAGATAACACTATACATACAAGAGAAGAGGTAGAAAGGCTTTCTAGTATTCCAGTTTTGGGCTTGTTGGGCAAGAGTAAATATGCAAATAACTTGATAGTCTATGATAAGCCTAAATCTGCCATAGCAGAGGCATTTAGATCGATTAGGTCGAGTTTGAAATTTATTTATGGTAAACAAATGTCCGAAGAAAGAGGGAAAACACTTATGGTTACGTCTTCTGTTAGCGGAGAAGGAAAAACGTTCACTTCTATTAACATGGCAACGGTCTATGCCTTATCGGGAAAAAAGACAATTTTGTTAGGTTTAGATTTACGTAAGCCAAAAATATTTGGAGATTTTAATATTTCCAATGATACAGGAATTGTAAACTACCTAATTGACAATGAAGAGCTATCTAATGTCATATATTCTACACATATTGAGAATCTCGATTTTTTACCATCAGGTCCTATCCCTCCGAACCCTTCAGAATTATTGATGAGTGATAGACTTCATCAAGCCATTGAGCAATTAAGAAAAGATTATGACATGATAATTTTGGATACGCCTCCACTAGGTTTAGTTACAGACGCTTTAGAATTATCGAGTTATGCAGATGCAACTATTTTCATGATTCGGTTGGACTATACTAAAAAAGGTATGTTACAACTAATTAATTCTAAATATAAGGCTGGTGAAATTAAGAATCTAAGCTTTGTACTTAATTTTTACAAGCATAAAGCTAGATATGGCTATGGCTATGGCTATGGATACGGCTATGGTTTATATGGGAATTCGTATCATGAAAAAGAAGAACAATCAATTTTGGCTAAGGTTAAAAACTTTGTTAGAAAGCTTTAAAAAAAAACTTAAGTTTTGATTTCTGAAAAACAGTTAAGAATAAAGCGTTTGTTCGACCTTACCTTGGTTGTTATGCTTTTGCCTTTATTGCTTTTGCCAATTATTGTTTTAATTGTAGCTGCAAGTATTGATACTAAGAATTTTGGAGTATTTACGCAATTACGGGTTGGGCAAAATGGTAAGCTTTTCAAGATATATAAAATAAGAACTTTAAAAGATGGTGTTCATCGTCTTGGTCATCTGGAAAAGAGTGCTACACCTCTTGGTAAATATTTAAGAAAGACCAAACTAGATGAGTTGCCACAATTATTTAATGTTCTTAAAGGTGACATGAGTTTTGTTGGGCCAAGACCAGATATTCAAGGTTTTGCAGATATGTTGGAAGGTAAAGATCAAATTATTCTTAAAGTCAAACCTGGTATTACAGGAGAAGCAACAATTAAATATAGGGACGAAGAACTTGTATTAGAACGACAAAATGACCCTGAAGACTATAATAGAACGATTATTTGGGTAGATAAGGTGAAAATCAATAGAAATTACGTTGAGAATTACAGTTTTTATTTAGATTTGAGGCTTATTTTAAAATCTCTTTAAAACAGATGACACATTCTGAAGACAAAATTGCAATCATAGGATTAGGTTATGTCGGTTTGCCCCTTGCCGTAGAATTTGCGAAAAAATTCTTCGTGGTTGGTTTTGACATTAACAAACAACGGATCCGTGAGTTAAATTCTGGTGTAGATAAAACATTAGAAGTCGATAATGATAATCTAAGTTCAGTTTTAACCAATGACTTAAATGCAGATAAAGGTTTATATATCACCGATAGTTTAGAAGCATTATCCGTAACAAATATATATATCGTAACTGTACCAACACCTACCGATGCTTTAAATAAGCCTGTGTTTACACCACTTGTAAAAGCAAGTGAGGCAGTAGGTAATGCTATGAGTAAAGGAGATATCGTTATATACGAATCGACAGTTTATCCAGGAGCTACCGAAGATATATGTATTCCTGTCGTAGAGAAAGCATCTGGATTAATTTTTAATAAGGATTTCTATGCTGGTTATTCTCCCGAGCGAATTAATCCTGGAGACAAGCATCATACGGTTACTAAAATTTTAAAAGTGACATCAGGGTCAACACCTGAGATTGCTAAGAAAATAGATGACTTATATAAAACAGTTATTACCGCTGGAACGCATTTAGCGCCTTCAATTAAAGTTGCAGAGGCGGCTAAAGTAATTGAGAATTCACAGCGTGATATCAATATTGCATTTGTTAATGAGTTGTCTAAGATTTTTAGACTATTAGATATTGACACTAAGGCAGTATTAGAAGCAGCTGGTACTAAGTGGAACTTTCTGAAGTTTTCACCAGGTTTGGTAGGTGGTCATTGTATCGGTGTTGATCCATATTACTTGGCACAAAAAGCTATTGAGTCTGGTTACAATCCGGAGATTATCCTAGCGGGTCGGAAGATGAATGATAGTATGGGTAGCTATGTTTCTACAGAGACTGTTAAAATGATGATTAACAAGGGTGCAACTATCAAAGGATCTAATGCTTTGGTTTTGGGAATCACTTTTAAAGAAAATTGTCCAGATATTAGAAATTCTAGAGTAATAGATATCATTGAGGAATTACAGTCTTATCACGTAAATGTCGATGTTTATGATCCATGGGCTTCTAAAGAAGAAGTAAATCATGAATATGGGTTGGAGTTGAAATCCTCAACCACTGAGTTGAAACCAAATTACGATGCCATTATATTGGCCGTTTCTCACAAAGAGTTTTTGGAAATATCTCTTGACAATTTAAAATCTGATAAATGCGTAATTTTTGACGTAAAGTCTTTATTGCCTCACGACACTGTAGACGCACGTCTATAATTAAATTTAACCTCAAATCATAATTATGTACTCAAATCAATATCATACTGATGACCTTTCCCAGTTAAGTTTTTTAGTGACTGGAGGTGGAGGATTTATTGGCTCTAACATTGTTGAATACTTATTAAAGTATGGTGCAAAAAAAGTTAGGGTTTTAGATAATTTTTCGAACGGCTATCGTGAGAATTTAACGGAGTTTATGGATAACCCATCTTTTGAATTATTAGAGGGCGATATAAGGGATTTGACTACTTGTAAAAAGGCAATGGCAGATATAGACTATGTATCTCATCAAGCTGCTTTAGGTTCTGTTCCTCGTTCAATTAATGATCCAGCAACATCAAATGAGGTCAATATTTCAGGGTTCTTGAATATGTTAATTGCCGTAAAGGATAGTCCAACGGTGAAACGTATGGTATATGCGGCATCTAGTTCTACCTATGGTGATAGTAAAGCTCTACCGAAGGTAGAAGATAACATTGGGAAGCCTTTATCACCATATGCAGTTACAAAATATGTAAACGAGCTTTATGCAGATGTTTTTGGTAAAACCTATGGAACTGATGTGATTGGTCTTCGTTATTTTAATGTATTTGGGCCTAAACAAAGTCCAAATGGAGCATATGCCGCGGTTATACCATTATTTATGCAAGCTTTAAAGGATAATGAGCCATCGAAAATTAACGGAGATGGAGATCAAACAAGGGATTTTACGTTTGTAGATAATGCTGTTCAAGCTAATATTAAAGGTTTCTTTGCTCCTAAGGAAGCAGCGAATGAGGTATTTAATGTGGCCTGTGGAGAACGCATATCGGTAAATTATTTATGGGATTCACTTAGAATGGCTGCCAAATCTGATTTAAAAGCAGTTTATGGTCCACAGAGACAAGGAGATGTAAGGGATTCTTTAGCCGATATTTCAAAAGCCAAAAGTTTACTTGGCTACGAACCTCAGTATACAGTCAGACAAGGTTTAAAAATTACTTGGGATTATTTTAACTAGTCTTTTTGCGTATATTAGCGGGTAAAATCCCGCTAGTTTGAATACCCAGAACAATGAGACGTGGTTATATACCATTTCCGGAAAAAAAAAGCTATTAGATTTTAATTTTAAGGAAATTTGGCGTTATCGAGATTTACTGTTCTTGTTTGTAAAGCGCGATGTCATTACATTATACAAACAAACGATTTTAGGACCGCTTTGGTATATTATACAACCTTTATTTACAGCGGTTATATTTACTTTGATTTTCAATAATCTGGGCCAAATAAAAACAGGTGACGTAGTCGATCCTTTTTTGTTTAATCTAACCGGTATAACTTTATGGAATTACTTTAAAGAATGCCTTACAGGTACATCAAGTACTTTTACTAAAAATCAAAATATTTTTGGCAAAGTGTATTTCCCTAGAGTGATTATGCCCATGTCAGTGACCATATCCAATTTGCTTAAATTTGGAATTCAATTACTGATTTTGATTGGCTTTTATTTATACTTTCTATTAAAAGGAGATAATCTAATACTCAATTATAAATACTTATTATTATTACCAATTTATGTTTTTATGATGGCTTTATTAGGCTTGGGTTTAGGAATGCTCTTGTCTGCAATGACAACAAAGTACAGGGATTTAACTGTCTTATTAAGCTTTGGCGTGCAATTATTGATGTATGTGTCTGCTGTACCTTATCCTCTAAGTGAGGCACAAGAAAAATTCCCCCCTTTGGTATCTAAGTTTGTAGAATATAACCCTTTAGCTCAAATTATAGAAGGATTTAGATTTATTGTGATTGATGTCGGTCAAATAGAAATGCGTAAAGTGATATTTACATTAGTTTTAAGTATTCTTATGTTCTTGCTTGGTCTTATAGTTTTTAATAGAACGGAAAAATCATTTATCGATACGGTGTAATGAGTTCAGAAATAATCTTAAAGGTAGAAGGTGTTTCGAAGCAATATCGTTTAGGCGTTGTTGGCACAGGTACTTTGACTCACGACCTCAATAGATGGTGGAGTAAAGTAAGAGGTAAAGAGGATCCTTACTTAAAAGTAGGGAATATTAACGATCGGTCTAAAAAAGTAGATTCACAATATGTTTGGGCTTTAAAGGATATTAATTTTGAAGTCAACAGAGGTGAAGTGTTGGGGATTATTGGTAAAAATGGAGCAGGAAAATCAACATTGCTTAAAATACTCTCAAAAGTAACATCTCCTTCTACTGGACAAATTAAAACTAAGGGCCATATTGCTTCTTTATTGGAAGTAGGTACAGGTTTTCATCCAGAAATGACCGGTAGAGAAAATATTTATTTAAATGGTGCTATTTTAGGAATGACAAAATCCGAAATAAATAGTAAGATAGATGAGATTATAGACTTTTCAGGCTGTTTGAAGTATGTAGACACCCCAGTTAAGCGCTATAGCTCTGGGATGAAAGTGCGTCTAGCCTTTGCCGTAGCTGCTCACTTGGAACCTGATATTTTGGTTGTGGACGAAGTCTTAGCTGTTGGCGATGCAGAGTTTCAAAAAAAGGCTATTGGTAAGATGCAAGATATTTCTAAAGGGGAGGGAAGAACAGTTTTATTTGTAAGTCATAATATGGCAGCTGTTAGGAGTTTGTGTACAAGAGGAATACTTATTGAAAATGGTAGAATTAGTAGTATTGGTACTATTGATAAAATAATTGAACTTTATTTAGATAAAGATGCTGTAAAAAATAAGATTAATACAGACAATAGATCAGGTAGTGGTCTAATGAAAGTAGAGGATATAATTGTTTCTGGAAAAAAAGCGAATATGAGCCCTGAGAATGGAGCACTGTTTAGAATTGAAATTCAATTAGAAAGTCAAATTAAAATAAGCTCTCAACAATTAAGGCTAGATTTAAAAATTAACGACTATATGGGGCAAAGAGTGGCTTGGCTCAGTAATTACTTGTCTGATATAAAAACTGTAGAAGAAGTGAAAAAAATTGTTTTTTCAATTCCGAAGTTGAATCTTAACGGAGGTACGTATTTTATTAGTACGGATTTATATATTGACAAAAAGAGATCTGATTTTCTGCAAAATGCCATTTCGTTTGATATCAATAATGGGGATTTTTATGGCAATGGAAGAAGTGTACCAATACAAGAGTCTAGAATTTTGATGAATTTTAATACAGAAATCCTTGGAGAGTAATACCAGAATATTATTCGTTTGTCCAGATATTAATAAGCCTTCTGGAGGTATCAAACAGATCTACAGACAAGTTGATGTTTTATGTAAAAACGGATTTAATGCCCATATTCTTCATGAGGCATATAGATTTAAATGTACTTGGTTTGATAATGCAACACCCATAGTTTATAATGCATCAGTCTTCCAAGAATTAAATAGCTTAAAGCAAAGAAGACGTCGCACAACAAAGGAAAAAATCAAATATCTTGTCAAGAATTTTATTAAATTCTGTAAGTCTTTTACTCGCAAAAATCATGATATTGAGCTCAATACAAATGATATACTAGTTTTTCCAGAGATTTATGGTCCAAGACTAGCAGAAGTGAAAACAGGAATTAATAAAGTAATATATAACCAAGGGGCGTATCAAACCTTTTTTGGTTATAACTTAAATTTGCAGGATACGGACACACCTTACCATCATAAAGATATAATTGGTGTTGTTGTTAATTCTGAGGATGCTAGACAATATATGAATTTGGCTTTTCCTAAATTGAAAACCTATAGAGTAAAATATGGATTTGATAGTGATAGATTTTCAATTAATAGGTCCAAAAAGAAGCAAATATGTTTTATGCCAAGGCGTCTTAGATCAGATATTATTCAGGTTATTAATATTTTAAAGTTTAATAAAGTTCTAGAAGGGTGGACCATAAGACCTATTGAGAATATGAATGAAGACGAGGTGGCAGAATGTATGAAAGAGAGTGCTATTTTTTTAAGTTTTAATATCAATGAGGGTTTTGGTATGCCTCCAGCAGAAGCAATGGCGTGTGGTTGCATTGTTGTTGGTTATCCAGGTCAAGGCGGTAATGAAATTTTTAATGAGAAGTTTTGTTTCCCTGTTAAAGATAGAGACGTAAAAGCTTATGTAAAAACGCTAGAAAAGGTTATAAAGGCTTATGAAGATAATCCCAAAACGCTTTTAAATATGGCTAATAATGCTTCCAATCATATTTTGTCTTCATATAGCATGACGGAAGAAGAAAATACCATTATTGAAACTTGGACAAGAATTAGTGACCAAAACAACTAAAACTTTGGCTAAAGTCAGTATAATCATACCTAGCTATAATCATGAAGCCTATTTAGAACAGCGACTAGATAGCATATATGGTCAAACCTACAAAAACTGGGAAGCTATAATAATTGATGATGCTTCTACTGATAATAGTTTGGCTCTAATAGAAAGTTACTTAAAAGCACATCCTAGCTTTAATATAAAGTATTTTGTAAAGAATGAAACTAATACAGGTAGTGGATATAAATCATGGCAGAAAGGTATAGAATTATCTGAGACTGATTATATATGGATAGCCGAAACGGATGATTATTGCGAGTCAAGCTTTCTTGAAGAACTAGTCAGTGCTTTGGAAGAAAATAGCGACGCCATTTTAGCGTTCTCAGGATCTAACTATGTTGATGAAAAAGGAAGTATTCTCTATAATTCTTTAAAGAGAACAAAAAATCTTGAATCAGAAAAGAATACTTACACTTTGATCTCAGGAGATAAATTTATTGATGAATTACCTTTTAATACTTATATAACAAATGGAAGTAGTGTGATATTCAGGAAGCCAAAAGAAGTCATACCAGACATTATATTTAGTAATAAACAGAGTTCAGATATTTTTCTGTGGACGTACTTATTACAACGAAAGACTTTCATTTTTAACAAGAGATTATTAAATTTCTTTAGACAACATGGGGATTCTACAACAGTGAAAAATTATAAGTTTAGAAAGAAGAGTATCTACATAGAGAAAATAAATTATCTCAATTATTTTAAAAGAACAGAACAGTATAAAATTTTAGTCGATCATTTTATAAAGCATTATATATGGAGTAATAAAAAGATGTTTACTAAAGTTGGTTTTTTAAATACAATAGAAACAAGTGATAATGTAATATTTTATTATTACAAAAGTTTACTGAAATTTGCATTGCAAAAATTGTTTCGTTATGGAAGATAAGTGGCCTCTAGTAAGTATAATTATTCCAACGTATAATAGAGCAAATCTTATTGGTGAAACTTTAGAAAGTATTGATAACCAGATTTATAAGCATTGGGAGTGTATCGTTGTAGATGATGGTAGTACTGACAATACGAAAGTAATAGTAGATGAATTTGTAAAAAACAATACAAAATTCTCATATTTATCTCGACCTAAGAGTATGGCTAAAGGAGCTAATTCTTGTAGGAATTACGGTTATGAAAAAAGTAAAGGTCTATTGATAAATTGGTTTGATAGTGACGACATTATGCATCCTAGAAAATTAGAGATTCAAGTTGGTCATTTAGAGAGTACTAAATTTCAATTTACGGTTTGTCAAACGTTAGTTTTTAAGCATCATATTGATAATATAATAGGTTTAAGATGCGGAAAAATATATTCCAAGTCTTTCTTTGGAGATTTCGTGACTAATAAAATAAAATGGTTAACTCAAGCGCCATTGTTCAAGAGACAATTTATAGACGCACATATGTTAAGATTTGATGAGACTTTGTCTCAATCTCAAGAAAGAGATTTTTTTATTAGGGTCTTAGATATCGTTAACGATTATCATTATGATGATACACCATTAGTTTATTTTAGAGAGCATAATGATAGCATATCTCATAGTGCACAAACAAAAGATATGCTTAAGTCTAATTTTAAAGTTAATTATAGGGCTTTAGATATATATGGTGATAAATTAAATGACTCTGAGAAAAAAGTGCTGAAGAAAGGGATTAAACAAGTTTTAAAAAAAACAATACAAAATAAATATTTTAAACTCTCCAACGAAATACTTAAAAAGATGTATTTTCATCTTTCTTTTAGGGAAAGGTTAAAAATACGATTAGGGGTATTGTTACTAAAAAATATAGGTAAGGGAGACGTTTTATTTAATTAATTAGAGTCTAAATATGTCAAATATATTAATTACAGGGGGCGCTGGAAATGTAGGAAGTGCTTTAGCAAAACAATTAGCAAAAGATACGAGTAATGTTATTGTAATAGTCGATAACATTTCAACAGGAAGTAAAGATAAAGTACCAAAGTTAGATAATGTTGTTTTTATAAAGGCAGATGTCAATAATTATCAAGATGTTGTACCGGTTTTTGGCCGTTATAATTTTGACTATGTGTTTCATTATGCTGCAGTGGTTGGTGTTGCTCGTACATTAGAAAATCCAATGTCTGTTTTGGAAGATATTGATGGTATCAAAAACATATTAAGTTTATCTAAAAATACCGGTGTAAAACGTGTGTTTTATTCTAGTTCATCCGAAGTTTATGGTGAACCATTTGAAATTCCTCAAAATGAACAAACCACACCTTTAAATTCTAGACTTCCCTATGCTATTGTCAAAAACGTGGGTGAGGCATTCTTTAGATCGTTTTATAACGAATATGGCTTAGAGTATACCATTTTTAGATTTTTTAATACATATGGGCCAAATCAAAGTGACGATTTTGTAGTTCCGCGCTTTTTAAGAGCAGCTCTAAAAAATGAAAATTTGTTTATTTATGGAGATGGAAAACAAACGCGCTCATTTTGCTATGTAGATGATAACGTGGATTCGTGTATTAAAGCGATGCATAGTGAGGATCAAGTAAATGAAGTGCTTAACGTAGGTAGTGATATAGAAATGACCATATTAGAATTGGCCAAGAGGATAATTAAATTTACGAATTCCAAATCAGAAATAGTGCATTTACCTGCACTAAAAGAAGGTGATATGGCAAGGCGCTGTCCAGATAATACCAAAATGAAGAAGTTATTGGGAAGAGAATTAGTGCCATTAGAAACTGGATTGGATAAATTGATCGAATTTTATAAAAATTAAATTTATTAATGACCTTTAAAAAGTTCAAACAGTTTGTTAATTATAAGATAGATCTAGATAAAATTCATAGAAGCAATGATGATGCCTATGCACTCCAGGTAATTCTTAAATTATTTCCAGAATATACCTATTTACCTTTTACCCCCTTTTCTTTAAACCCATATACTATAATTCATATTTTAAATGATATACTATTAAATAATAGAAAGCAAATTGTAGAATTCGGTTCAGGTATTTCAACGATTGTAATAGCTCAGTTTATAAAAACGAATAAACTAAAAACCAAGATACTAAGTATTGATAATAATAAGGACTGGCAATCTATTATTTCTCAAGAAGTAGAGAAATACAATTGTGGCATGAACTTAACCTTATTGCATGCGGAACTTGAAGAAAACACACGAGACAATTATATAATCGACCAAAATAAATATTGGTATAACAATGAGATAGTTGAAACAACCATTAATTCTATAGAAAATATAGATTTAGTTATTGTTGATGGACCTAGTACTGGTACATCGGCTTATGCAAGGTATCCGTCATTTTTTAGCGTTCAAAATAAGTTGGCCAGTTCGTATTGTATTTTTCTAGACGATATTAAGCGTAATGGTGAACGTAAAATTATTGAAAAATGGAATAAAACCATACAAGGCAATTTGCAGTATGAGAAAATGTATGCTACCATCACAGTAGGTCAAAAATTTTCGACGAAACCACTAAGTCATTGATTAATTAGATATGCGTATAGGTATTAATCCAGAAAAAGAAAATAACCAACTTCTATTGGAATCTTATCATAGAGTTGTAATACCTGTATATATTCCTAATCTTGTAGAAGACTATTTTAAAGACGGATTAAGGATATTTAAACTTTGTATAGAATCTTTATTACATACCATTCATAATAAAACCCGAATTTCATTAATTGACAATGGTTGTTGCGAAGATGTCCAGGTATATTTAAAGGAATTATATGATTCACACAACGACATAGATCAACTGTTGAATTCTAAAATTAATTTAGGAAAAGTCAATGCGATATATTCAGCCGTTAAAAGCAATCTAGAACCTTTAATTACAATATCTGATGCCGATGTCATGTTTTTACCTGCTTGGCAAACGAATGTAGAAAGTATTATAAGGGATTTTCCGGAGAGTGGAATGGTTTCACCTGTCCCAAGTAGTTTAGGATATAGAAGTGGGTTTTTAAATAGTACGGTGTATTATGGTCTTTTTAAAGGTGAAATTCAATTTGAAGATGTGTTAGATCCTGATGGTCTTCATAAATTTCAAGAAAGTATTGGTAGAAAGATGTATAATGATATACATTTAGAAAAATACTTAACACTGTCTAATTCTAAAAATACGGCAGTTATTGGATGTGGGCATTTCGTCGCTACAATGCGAGCAGAAATATTTGAAAGCGCGCCATGGGAAGTTTGTCAGCATAAAATTGTAGGTGGAAGTGAAAGTACTTATTTTGATATTCCAAACGATGAAGCAGGGTATTTAAGATTGGCAACCAAAGGAAATTATGCCTATCATTTGGGTAATGTTTTTGAACCATGGATGAAAGATAAAATGGAAACTATTTTAAATCATACCCATAAAGAAGATACATTAGAGAAATTACCCAAAGGAAAACCTATATCATCCACCCAATATAAAATAGGTAAGTTTTTTAGAATATTGATATTCAAGAAATTCAAGAAACTTTATTTTCAACTAAAAGGTATTAAAACTCCATACTAGTGTCAAAATCGGCAAAAATCTTAATTTCTAATATGGCTTTGCCAACTACAAAAATTGGAAGCTGGACGACTAGAATGAGTCGATTTATAGATGATAATCCACTTTTTTTTAATTATATACTATCGCCAAGTAATAGTTTAAGTACTTCAATATATTGTAAGAAAGGCTCATTCATAACTTGGAAAAAGCCATTTAGAAACTTCCAATTATTAAATAAAGTAGCTTCTGATTACATAAAACAGATTAAGCGTTTATCACGTAATTATGATGAGTTAACCATCGTAGTAATGGATGACCCACATTTGGTAGAAGCGATGAGTTTAATTAAGAATAGACTAAAAAGTAATGTAGAACTCATCTTTTCTTTTCATGGATTTAATTTAGAGCTGGATTCTAAGATTATGCAATCCATAGATAAGATTCTTTGGTTATCTCAAAAGGCTTCTGAGCATAATAAATTAAACTATGATGATAATTTCCCAAGTTCTTATGTAGTTGGTAATGCAGTAGATTCTGATAAATTTCACCCTTTAAATTCTGATAAGTTCATAGAAGAAAGATCTAAAAGAGGTTATTCACAAAGGGATGAAATTTTAGTATGGATGGCAAACGATCGCCCCAAAAAAGGACTTCATATATTTAAGTTAGTTGTTGAATCGTTACTTGAAGAGCATAAAAATCTTAAAATTATTGTTATTGGTACTTCACAAGAAATTAATCACTCTAATGTTTTTTGTATTGGGAAAATTCCTAATCATGAAGTAGCGACTTATTTACAAATAGGAAATTATTACATATTTACGACATTATATGAAGAAGGTTTTGGTTTATCAGTTGTGGAGGCTTATAAATGTGGCAATGTTGTTATGGCATCTAATAAAGGTGCAATCCCAGAAGTGCTAAATGACTTAAATCATGCATACCTAGTAGACGAACCTGAGAATATAAATTCATGGGTTGAATGTTTTAACTTGGCGAGAACAAATAGTAACTTTGGCAAGGAGCGCATATCAAAAAGAGAGACAGATTCTATTTGGAACTACAATACATGGGAAGAGAAATTTGTAGATGCTATCAATTAAAATGAAAACAGTTATAATTATACCTGCAAGAAAAGGGTCTAAGCGTTTACCTAAAAAGAATGTCTTGGACTTAGGAGGCATCCCATTAATTGCTCATAGTATTATGTATGCGCAACAGTTTTCTAGTATCACAACAGATATTTATGTAACTACAGATGACGAAGCCGTTAAATTGATTGCAGAAAATTATAATATAAATGTAATTGAGCGCCCCAAAACTATCGCGGGTGATAATGCTACAACTGTTTCAGCTTTAAAGCATGTCTTAGAGACTGTTAAGGATACTTATGAACAAGTTATTTTGTTACAACCTACAAGCCCTTTAAGACCAAAGCATCTGCTTTCAAAGGCTTTTAAAATGTTTATAGAAAAAGGTTGTGATAGCTTAATGACAGTAAGTGAAAATGATAAAAAATTAGGAAAAATAAAGGGCGGTAACTTTGAGCCTTTCACCTATAAAATGGGGCAACGAAGTCAAGATTTAGAACCTTTATATTATGAGAATGGGCTATTATATATTGCTAAAACAAACTTAATTTTAAATAATAAAATTCTCAGTGATAATAACGTCCCATTTGTTATTGATCATCCATATATGACTGTTGATATTGATACAAAGGAAGATTTATTATATGCTGAGTTCATCCTAAACAATTACAAAAATGAGTAATCCATACATAACAATAGCTGGCAGAAAAATAGGGCCTGATTACCCACCACTGGTTATTGCGGAAATAGGAATTAATCATGAAGGATCACTAGACATAGCGAAGCAAATGGTAGACGCTGCAAAACGAGCAGGAGTAGAAGTTGTAAAACATCAAACCCATATTGTAGAGGATGAAATGAGTGGTGTTGCCAAATCTGTAATTCCTGGAAATTCAGACACTTCTATTTATGATATTATGGAACGTTGTGCTTTAAATGAAGCAGATGAAAGGGCTTTAAAAACTTATGTTGAAGAACAAGGTATGATTTTTATTTCAACGCCTTTTTCTCGAGCTGCTGCAAATAGGTTACAATCTATGAGTGTAGAGGCTTTTAAAATTGGTTCAGGAGAGTGTAATAATTATCCTCTGTTAGAACATGTTGCTGCATTTGGTAAGCCAATTATTCTAAGTACAGGTATGAATACTATTGAAAGTGTTCGTAAAGCTGTAGCTGTTTTCGATAAAGAAAATGTCCCAGTGGCTTTACTACATACCACTAATTTGTACCCAACACCATCACATTTAGTAAGGTTTGGAGCAATGATAGAGTTACAAGAAGCTTTCCCAGATAAAGTCTTTGGACTAAGTGATCATACCCTTAACAATAATGCATGTATTGGAGCAGTGGCTCTAGGGGCTTCAATCTTAGAAAGACATTTTACAGATCATATGGGGCGCACTGGTCCAGATATAGTTTGTAGTATGGATGAAATTGCAGCAAAGGAACTTATGGTTTCAAGTCAAGAAGTTTGGTCCATGAGAGGAGGTACAAAAGAACCAGCTAAAGAAGAACAAGTCACTATAGATTTCGCTTTTGCAACTGTCTGTACGATCAAAGGTATTAAAAAAGGTGATACATTTTCTAAAGATAATATCTGGGTAAAGCGACCAGGGACAGGAGAAATACTTGCAGAGCATTTTAATTCTATTATCGGAAAGAAGGCAGAAATTGATATTGATATTGATAAACAATTGACATGGGCAGACATAGAATCGTAGATTTTTTAAATTTCTTATTGCAACGTGTTTATGAATCAAAGCCTATTGAGGAGTCATTTATTTTAGATGCATTTAATAAGGTGGTTAAGGATGTTAATTATCATTTTCCAACAGTTGATGAATTAGAGATTATCGATAGAATTACAACCAGTCAGAATGAACTAGCATTATTTTTATTTAGAATAGGAAGAGAGCTACATCTCAATAACAAAGATAATTTAAAAGCGCAAATACACTTTTTGATGAAAGATTTATGCGGTTGTGAAATATATTTTAACTCGAGTATAGATACTGGTTTTTATATCGTACATGGTGAAGGTACAGTTATCGGAAGCAGAAATACGATAGGTAAAGGTTTTGTCATTCATCAAAATTGTACTATAGGACATAAGATGAATGGTGCAGGTGCTGGAAACGTAATTGGGAACAATGTAAAAATGTATTGTAATTCATCCATATTGGGGGAATTAAAAATAGGTGATAATGTTATTATTGGTGCCCATACAATGGTAAATAAAAATATTAAAGCGAATATGACAATAGTTTCAACTTCGCGATTAGAATATTTATAAATGGATCTTAAAAAAATATTATTTTTAACAGGAACGCGAGCTGATTTTGGTAAGATCAAAGGGCTAATTGGTGTTTTGGAAGCTAATAGAAAATTTGAGCCTTATCTTTTTGTTACTGGTATGCATCTATTGCACAAATATGGCTATACTCTGTTAGAAGTAGAACGCTGCGGTTATCAACATATACATACATTTAATAATCATACGCATGAGACAACAATGGACTTGACTTTGGCCAAAACCATTGAAGGATTTTCAACTTACGTAAAATCAATAAAACCAGATGTAATAGTAGTTCATGGTGATAGGGTTGAAGCACTAGCTGGCGCAATTGTTGGAAGTCTAAACAACATTTTGGTCGCTCATATAGAAGGTGGTGAAATTTCGGGAACAATAGATGAATTGATTAGACATTCGGTATCTAAATTAAGTCATATTCACTATACATCTAATGATGAAGCTAAGAAGCGTTTATTGCAAATGGGGGAATTACCCGAATCTATTTATACAATTGGTTCTCCAGATATTGATGTTATGTTTTCTGATCATCTCCCAGAAATTGAGGAGGTAAAGCGTTACTATGAAATTCCGTTTCGAGATTATGCAGTTGCAATGTATCACCCAGTAACAACTGAGGTAGATACTATAAAAGAAGATGCTCATAAGTTTGTAGAATCCTTAAAGAAGAGCAGAAAAAATTATGTGGTCATTTTTCCGAATAATGACCTGGGAAGCGCATCTATTATAGAAGCTTATCAGGAATTGAATGACCATAAAAGGTTTAGAGTTTTTCCTTCTATTCGCTTTGAATATTTTTTGACTTTATTAAAACATTCTAGCTTTATTATAGGCAATAGCAGTGCAGGTATTAGGGAAGCTCCTTATTATGGAATTCCCAGTATAGATATAGGAACGCGTCAAAAGAACAGAGTTAAGTTAAAGAGTGTTATAAATTCGGAGTGCATTGTGAATAATATTATTGAAGCTATTGAAGGTATAAAAGATATTAATTCGGAAAAAATGCAGATATTTGGTTTTGGTGAAAGTGCATCTTTATTTCTAAAAAGTTTAGAATCAACTGCGTTGTGGAATATCAATCATCAGAAGCAATTTAAGGATATTAATGAGTAATAAAAAGCATGTTGTTTTTATTGTTCCAGATGGGGTAGGGATTAAGAATTATCTGTATTCAGATTTATTAAAATATGTAGATGACTTTGCAAAAGTAACTATATGGTCTCCTTTGCCAGAATCTGCTTTCGATGAGGTTAAGACCTTGCATAATTTTAGCATTAATTATAGAAGACTTAAACTCCATTCAGAGTCTATACTTACAAGACTATTTAGAGAATCGGCGTCTTATGCTAGATTATGTTATAATTCAAAATTAACGCAAAACGAGACGATACTTCTTAATTGGAGGCGTCCTAAAGGAAATTTTAAATTAGGTTTATTATACAGATTTGCAGAGGCCATAGGAAACTGGGCCAAACATAACTATAAACGTATATTAGGTTTAGAAGAACATTCAAAAAACAAATGGTCTCGATCTATAATCCAGTTTTATAAAACAGAACTAGAGACGCTAAATGCAGATTCAGTATTTATTACTCATCAAAGGGTACCTAGACTTATGCCTATATGTATTGCGGCAAAACAATTAAATATTAAATCCGCTACAGCTATTTTTTCTTGGGATAATTTACCAAAAGCACGTTTGTGTGTTGCCACTGAATATTATGTTTTATGGTCTGATTGGATGAAAAAGGATATGGATTTGTTTTATCCTGAAATCGATGAAGAAAAATTAATTATTACAGGAACTCCTCAGTTTGAATTTTACAAACAGGATCAACGGATCATGGATAGGTTGTCTTTTGCCAAATCCCATGGTTTAAATCCTGAAGTCAAATGGTTCTGTTTTAGTGGTGATGACGAATATACATCGCCTTATGACCCCAATTATCTATACGATATTGCTAAAGTAATTTCTCAGATGGAAACGCCAGTTCAGCTTATATTCAGGAGATGCCCGGTAGATTTTTCCAATAGATATAATACAGTTTTAGACGAGTTTAAAGATGTAATAGTGCCAATAGACCCCATTTGGCATACAGACTCTAAAGCCTGGGTGGGTTACTTTTCAAAGCTAGAAGATGTGAGTCTTCAAGTTAACTTGGCTAAGCATTGCGAGGGTGTAATTAATTTGGGGAGCACCATGGCGCTGGATTTTGCAACATTTAACAAGCCATGTCTATATCTTAATTATGATACAGTTAAAGATGACAATTGGAGTACAGATTTTATATATAAATTTCATCATTTTAAATCCATGAAGGATTTAGATGCTGTGGGATGGATTAATGGTAAAAATGAAATTAATGATGCTCTCGAATCTGTTTTGGATGAAAGAGAAGTAGTTGGTCCAGATAGAAAATTATGGCTAGAAAAATTAGTGAATTGCCCACTAGAAGCCAATGCTAAACACATTGCTAATATATTAGAATAATGCATATTTGTTTTATTTCAAGCGAGTATCCTATTTGGAAATCTGGAGGCGTCGGAAGCTTTCTTCAGACGTTTAGCAGGGCTATGGTGCAAAGAGGTCATACTATATCTATAGTAGGCATTGGGGAAACACATGAAGAAATGCAGTTGGTTGATGAGGGCGTTCATATATACAGACTACCAGTCGCAAAATTACCTATAGCTAAGTTTATTGCCAATACCAGACGCATACATATTAAGATTAAAGCACTTAATGCGAAAGAAAAAATTGATATTGTAGAATCTGCAGAACTGGGATTGGCCTTTCAAAAAAAAATACCATCTATTGCTTATTGCATTCGCTTGCATGGTGGGCATCACTTTTTTTCGGAATCTGAGAATAGACCAGTACATTGGTGGCAGGGTTTTAAGGAAAAGTTATCTTTTAAAAATGCAGATGGCTTTATTGCAGTTTCCGAATATGTAAAGAACCATACAGCTAAATATTTATCTTATCATAGCAAACCAGTTGAGATTATAAACTACCCGATAAATACAGAAATGTTCTCTCCGAATTTATCAATTAATGTAGATGTCAATAACATAACATTTGCTGGTACTATTTGTGAAAAAAAAGGGATAAGACAGCTTATAATGGCCATGCCTTTATTGCGGGAGCAGCATTCAGAATTGCACTTGCATATTTATGGAAGAGAATGGTTTTATAAAGATGGAACTTCTTACACGGAAATGCTAAAAAGCAAATATGCACCTATTGTTGATACCTGTGTTACCTTTCATGGTGTAATTCCATTTAATGACTTACCTAAAAAGTATGCAGAAGCTATGGTATGCGTATTTCCGTCGCACATGGAAACTCAAGGGTTGGTAGCACCAGAAGCAATGGCAATGAAGAAACCTGTTGTTTTTTCAGAATTAGGACCAGGACCGGAAACTATTGAAAATTATAAAACAGGCTTACTTTGTAATCCGCATAAAATTGACGACATTGTTGAAAAAGTCTTATGGTTTTTAAACAATAAAGATAAAATTGAGCGCATTGGAAATAATGCAAGAGCTTTTGTACTGCAAAAGTTTAATTCATCGCCCATTCTAAATAAGAATATTAGCTTTTATAAAAAGATTATCAAGAATAAATAGTTTAAGATGGTACTGGCAATTTTCACATTGGTTGAACATATTGAAAAAGAGGGCAAGTACTTTGGATATGCACCTTATGTCAGGGAAATGAATTTATGGACTTCTACATTTGAGGAAGTAATTGTTGTTGCACCGCGATCAGAACATAAAACTTTAGATAAGATATGTATGGCTTATGCTCATGAAAATGTGAAGTTCGTTAAGATGCCTGTCTTTCAAATAAAATCTTTAGTAAGTATTATTACTTTATTGATTAAGATTCCCAAAATATTATTCATTATGGCTAAGGTAATGTATCGGGCAGATCATTTACACTTTAGAAGCCCTAGTAACATTGCTGGAATAGCAGCACTAGTTCAATTATTTTTTCCTTTCAAGAAAAAAACGATGCGATATACTGGAAATTGGGACCCAAAAAGCAGACAGCCTATTGGTTATCGTTTTCAGAAGTATCTATTTAGTGCTCCTTTTTTCTCTAAAAATATAGTAGCAATGGTTTATGGAAATTGGCCAAAGCAATCTAAAAATGTCAGATCATTTTTTACCGCTACCTATTCAGAAAATGAAAAGGAAAGCTTTTTCAAAAGAGATTATAAAAATAGTTTAAAATTCATATTTACTGGGGCTTTGGTAGAAGGAAAACAGCCTCTATTTGCAATACAAATTATTGAGCGTTTAAAGGAATTTGGTAATGACTGTACTCTCGATATATTCGGAGATGGTATCTTAAGGTCATCCGTTGAAATTTATATAGAGAGGAAAGGCTTAGGAAATATAATTACATTACACGGTAATCAAGACAAAGAGACAATTAAAAGTACATTAAGAAAAAGTCACTTTATAATTTTACCATCAAAAAGTGAGGGCTGGCCAAAGGCGATTGCTGAGGGTATGTTTTTTGGCGTTATTCCTATTTCAACTTATGTTTCTTGTCTAGATTGGATGTTGGGTTCTGGCAGTAGAGGCATTCTGATTGAGCTAGACATAAACTCGGCTACTGAAAAAATTATAGGAGTCCTCCAAAATAGAAACCTACATGAAATGGCGAAATTTGCACAAGATTGGTCACAACAATATACTTTGGAAACTCTAGAAAATGAGATAAATAACGTTTTACAATTATGATAAGGGTTTTGCAACTTATCGATTCATTGGAAGCAGGGGGAGCTGAGCGATTGTCCATTAATGTTGCAAATGGCCTTGCTGATGAGATTGATGGTTCCTTTATATGTGTGACACGTGCCGAGGGTCCTTTGAAATCTTCAATAGACAAGTCAGTAGGCTATTTGTTTTTAAAGAAACGATCCACGCTAGATCTAAAAGCTATTTTTAAACTTAAAAAGTATATAAAAAATAATAGAATTTCTATTATTCATGCTCATTCATCTTCTTTTTTCCTAGGATTTTTGGTTAAGTTAATTTATCCAAGAATATGCCTAATATGGCATGATCATTATGGCAATAGTGAATTTTTGGAAGAAAGGTCAAACTTGATATTAAAAGTTTGCTCTTATTTTTTCTCTCACATTTTTTGTGTTAATCGAACTTTGAAAGATTGGTCAATTCAGTATTTAAATTGTAAGAGTGTTAGTTATCTTCAAAATTTCACATTTTTAAAAAATAATGAAGAATTAACCGATCTAAAAGGTGTCAAAGGAAAGAGAATCGTATGCTTAGCAAATTTGCGTCCGCAAAAGGATCATCTAAATTTATTAAACGCATTTAATATGCTACTAAACGATCATCCTGATTGGTCATTGCACTGCATTGGTAAAGACTTTAATGACGATTATTCTAGAAAATTAAAGGAGTATATTCGGGAAAAAGGACTGTTAAAACACGTATTTTTTTATGGTAGCCGTCAAGATATAAGTTATATATTGTCTCAATGTGAAGTTGGTGTACTTTCTTCAAAATCGGAAGGTTTACCCATTGCATTACTAGAGTACGGATTTAGTAAATTGGCCGTTGTGGCGACGAAAGTTGGAGATTGTGAGTTAGTAGTTAACTCGACAGAATTGGGGGCATTAGTTCCACCAGAAAACCCAGAAAGTCTGTCTTTGGCCTTAAAAAGGTGTGTAGAAAGCTCTCAAAAAAGACTTTTAACTGCAAATAAATTACATATGAAAGTTATTAGTAAATTCTCTAAACCTGCCGTAATTCATAAGGTAATTGATATGTATAGCGTTGTATTAACAACATAAGATCGGGATTTTAGATGTTTAAGCACAAAATTATAAAAGAAAATCAGGTACAATACATAATGCTTGTATTGATGCATATTCTACTCGCTGTTTTCATTTATTTTCTACCGCTATTTTCTAAGTTCTATTTTATTTCTGTAGTTATATTCTTTTTAGTACGGATAGTGTCCGCCTCGAATAACAACAAATCTAAAGAAGTGATTTATGCTTGTTGTTATGTAATTGGATCAGAAGTTTTATTTAGGATGACTTCTGGTGCCTTTTTTTATGAGGCAGCCAAATATTTGGTGATTTTATATATGCTTTTAGGCATATTCTCTACTGGAGTTTCGAAAAAGTCGTACCCTTATTTTATTTTTTTGTTACTCTTGATTCCATCAATATTTGTTGCCTATATGAGAATGGACTATGATTCTAATTTAAGAACTAATATTGCCTTTGTTCTTAGTGGTCCAGTTTGTTTGGGGATTTCTGCACTTTATTTATACGATAAAAGAATTACATTGAATGATTTATTGCAGGCCTTAAAATATTTAAGCCTACCGATTATATCCATGACAATCTATTTATTTCTTTATAATCCGAGTATAAAAAATGTGCTAAAAGGTACACAGTCTAATTTTGAGACCTCAGGAGGGTTTGGGCCTAACCAAGTTGCGACGATTTTGGGTGTAGGAATGTTTATATTATCAGTAAGGTTATTTATGAAATCTTCGAATTTATCATTGAAAATAGTAAATGGTATCATTCTAGGGCTTATTAGCTTCAGAGGAATAGTAACGTTCAGTAGAGGAGGTATAATGACTGCAATTTTGATGATTTTAATATTTCTAACAATCATATACAGAAATGCTTCTAGAACGCAAAGAAGTAAAATTGTTTATACCTTTTTTGTCTTAATTATCTTAGGTACAGCTGTCTGGACCATTAGCTCTTCCCAAACAGAAGG
This sequence comes from Winogradskyella flava, assembly GCF_014243395.1. GTDB lineage: Bacteria > Bacteroidota > Bacteroidia > Flavobacteriales > Flavobacteriaceae > Winogradskyella > Winogradskyella flava. The sequence goes on from NZ_JACLCP010000004.1 coordinate 184,125, forward strand.
ATTAATAGATAAACGTTATGCCAATCAGGATAAATCTGGGAGAGAAAAGGAAGATTTGTCTACAGGACGAGTCGATTTGTTTATAAGTGATTTGGAAGGATTTATAAACTATCCATTTTTAGGTGCTGGTGCAAATGGTGCAAAAGAACTTCGATTAAAAAATAATGCAGGTTTAAAAGCATCACATAATGAGATTAGTCGTTTATTGTCGGAACATGGTATTTTTGCAATAATTATGCTATTAATTTTAATAGTAAAACCATTACTATATCATTTTAATAATAGGCGAAATTTATTTTTCTACGCTTTTCTATGCTTTTGGTTTGCGACAATCAATCATTCGGCTATGCGAATAGCAGCTCCAGGTTTTATATACGCTTTAGCTCTTTTAGATATTAAATATGAAAAACGTCCTTTACATAGGAAACGTATTGTCTGATAGTGGAAAGACAGTTACTACTATTGAAACTTTAAGTATTAATCTTAAAGAGTTTTGTACTATAAAATTAGCATCAAATAAGACCAATAAGCTTTTAAGGCTCTTAGACATGTTAAAACTGATCTGGGTTAATAAGACTAATACTGATTATGTCTTAATAGATACTTACAGCACAACAAATTTTTACTATGCGTTTATAATAAGCCAGGTTTGTCGAGTTTTCAGGTTAGACTATATCCCTATTCTTCATGGAGGTAATCTAGAAAAAAGGCTTAAAAACTCAGGATATTTAAGTCATCTTATTTTTAGTTATGCTCATAAATTAGTAACACCATCTCTCTTTTTAAAAGAGATATTCAATAATTATGGCTATGATAATATTCTTTATATACCCAATAATTTGCTAATAGAAAACTATGAATTTAAAGATCGTGAGATTACAGATATAGAACTGTTATGGGTGAGGTCTTTTGCGTCAATATACAATCCAGTGCTAGCTATAATGGTTATGGAAGGTCTTCATGAAAAAGGTTTAGAGGCTCGGTTAACAATGATTGGACCAGAAAAGGATGGATCCCTGGCAATGACTAAAACCTTAGCAAAAGAAAAACATCTGAATGTTAATTTCACAGGAAAACTTTCAAAAAAAGAATGGGTGGAAATATCGAAGAAGCATAACATTTTTATTAACACCACTAATTTTGATAATTTACCAGTAAGCGTCATTGAAGCCATGGCCCTTGGATTACCGGTGGTTTCCACTAACGTCGGTGGTTTATCGTATCTAATTAATCATAATGAGGAAGGTCTTTTAGTCCCTCCAAATAATGTTGATGCTATGGTTAGCGCAATAATGAGATTAAAGGAAGATAATAATTTAAGAAAGAAAATAGTGATCAATGCCAGGAATAAATCAGAACAGTTTGATTGGGAAGTTGTTAAGCCACTTTGGCAGTCACTTTTGTCCTAAGTTCTATTTTAATCAGATTGAACTTGTTATATTTACTGCATAGTCGATTCTATTCTACCCTTTAAATGAAACATAAAAAAGGTATCCATTTCGAAGTTTCTGAACGTAAAGTTCTACTTCGAATAATGGATTTAGCTGTAGTTTATTTAGGTATATATGGACTTGGATTCTATTCAAATTTCGAGTATATATTGCTAGGAACAGAAAATTTAGTAGCATTAATATTACTTGGGACATATATTATAGTTTTTGGAACAATATTCGAGTTGTACGACCTTCAGAAAGCTAGTATTTTGGAAGTTACATTTAGGAATATAGTGATTACTATTTCTACTGTTGTATTATTTTATCTTCTAACTCCAATCTTATCTCCTTCCTTACCAGAAGACAGAATTCAGATCGTCTATTTTTATTTAGTATTAATTATTTCTCTGCTAATATGGAGATTGGCATATATTAGCCTCATTGAGACTCCTAGGTTTTATAAGCGTATACTGCTTGTTGGAGAAGTGTCCAACATAGAAGGATTGGTCAAGGCTCTTGATACCTCAGATCCCAATTACAGAATTATTGGTTTTGTTAATAGTGAAAGTTCGTCATCAGAATCTGTAAAATTTAAAGGCTTGAAAGAATTTGGTGCGGAAGATTTCTTGGTGGCAATTCAAAGAGAAAAGATTTCAGAAGTATTGGTTGCAAGTTTTAACTCAGACGCTATAATTCCAGAGGTTTATCACGATTTGTTGTTATTGTTAGAACGCGGGTTTAAGATAAGAGAATACACACAGGTCTATGAAGAGCTTTTGCATAGAGTACCAATTCAGTTTGTGGGTAGGGATTTTTATAAATACTTTCCGTTTAGTAGGAGTAATGAAAATAAGCTTTATATCTTTTTTCAAAGAACATTCGATATCATCTGCTCAATTATTGGACTTTCAATTGGCTTACTACTTTTACCATTTATACTAATAGGAAACATTCTGGCAAACACAGGGCCCTTATTTTATATTCAAGAGCGTGTTGGAAAGAATAGTAAACCTTTTAGAATTGTTAAGCTTAGAACTATGGTCATTAATGCAGAAAAAGATGGTGTGAGATGGGCAAAAAAGAATGATAACCGAATTACAGCTTTTGGAAAGTTTTTGAGACGATCGCGATTAGATGAAATCCCTCAATTTTATAACGTTCTAAAAGGCGACATGAGTATTATAGGCCCAAGACCAGAGCGCCCATTTTTTGTTAACGAATTATCTAGAATAATACCATTTTATGAAACTAGACATATTATAAAACCTGGTCTTACAGGCTGGGCTCAGGTAAAAACTAGATATGGATCATCAATAGATGATAGTCTTACCAAACTGCAGTATGACTTGTATTATATTAAGCATCGCAGTATTTTTCTAGATTTTAATATTGTAATTAAAACCTTGAGCACTATATTATACTATCGAGGTCAGTAACGAGAACTTATTTGATTTTCTTGTAAAACTGTATTAAGTATATGTATCGAACTAGCAAAGCTATAAGTAAAGGAATGATGCCAACGGCGAAAACCTGAACTCCGATGATCCAATGCAAGGATAAAAGACAAAGCATGATCACCAAAAATTTTATGTAGTTTCTGAACCAATTTTTAGCTTTCTTTCTAAATAACTGGCCTACTACAAAAATATTAAAAGGAACGGCCCATAGGACATTGTAGTTGTATGCCGTCGCTGTATGATCGGTTCCAAACCACAAGAATAAAAGGAGTAGACCGATAACGCCAGTTAACATAAAGAGGGTAATATCTAACCAGTTACTTCTTTCATTATTTTTATAATCTCGATAAGTAATAAAAACTATAAAAAGACTAATTGCACCTATTATCATTAAAGGACTTAGTAATAAGTTACCACTAGTCTTTTCATTTTTGTTTGAATATAAATTTGATGAGTTTTTCACCAGATTTTTACCATTAGATTTTGCGTTCGCAAAAAAGGAGTGGATATATTTTGGCAAAAACATATATTCATTAGCAGATACTTCTCTGTCTACAATAGAACCCAATGCGACGTCAATACCTAGGCTTCCCCAAGAATTCTTGTTTAAATGCTCATATATAAGAGACCTAAAAGTCTTTGGTTTATAATCTTCAGGAGTAATAAAGTCAATATCTCCTACTGTTACATCTTGTGATATGTCTCTTATTTTTGTGGCGCAATTATCATAGAAGAAGTCGTATTTATATCCTCTATTTTCAGGCTTGTAATTATTTTCAAGAAACTCAAAAAGCCTTTGTTTTTCTTCAATGTTGAGGTTTAAGACCTGTTCATCTATAGAACGATCATAACTTGAGTAGTGATAATAAATATCTGAAAAATTATGCTTGCTAATTAGGTAATTTAACTTGCCTCTTGCAAACTTTAAGTAAAAATTAGGAGCATCAAAATCGTACTCACCATAACCGTAAACCAAATCAATACTTCTGTCTTTATCTACTATCCTAAAAGCATTGTGTCCAAAGGAATCGTTTAAGGATTGTCCTGGACCAAAGGTTAGTACCGATACTTTAGCATCTGGAGCCAACTGATACCGCTGTCCAAATCCTAATAATGATAAGGAAAATAAAAAGAAAAAAGATAGTTTTATTTTCATAGGCTATCTAAAAATACTAAAATCTATTTTTAAAGAAAATACATTAGAATACAAAGCAGCACTTTGGTCTCCGATATCTGTAAAAGCATAGTCTATCTGAACGCCTTTATATTTAAAACCAACACCAAAATTTGGTTGAAAAGTCAGATCTTCAGAATTATCAATTTGTAATTCGTTTTGAAAGTTTCCTAGACCACCTCTTAAAAACACCAAATCCGTGTAACCAAACTCAAATCCTAATGCAGGATTTATACTGGCAAATGACGTGGAAAAAACATCATTATTCTCCTCAAATCTTACGTTTAGGTTAGCTGCAGCCAAAAGTGAATAATCATAATTAAAAATCCACTTTTTAGACATGCCCAATTGCAATTTTGGAATAGTAATTTCTGTGGTTTCAGGTAATTCCTGGTTTTGCCCTTCAACGGCACCGCTGATTTGTTCAAACTTATCTTCATCAATCGACCAAGCATTATAGGTAGTGGTAATATCCCTAGCCATAAGGCCAAATTTCCAACCCGATTTATTTTCAAACTGAATACCAGCATCCAAGCCAAATCCCCAAGACGATGCAAAATCACCAATGATTCGTCTAATCACTTTAGCATTAACACCAAAATTTAATCCATCTAGCGGAAGCTTTCTAGCATAAGAAAATGTCAATCCATAATCTGCTGTAGAAAACGTGCTTATTCTATCGTAATTTATATTTCCTTGATCATCAATAAGTTGTGTGGTATCTAAAATATCATCAACACCAAATCTTATAATTGAAATACCTGCAGCACTTCTGTCATCCAAAGGCATGGCATATGCTATATAATTATAATTGGCAATATTGGCAAAATAACTCGAATGCATCAAAGCAAGTTGGTTATCTTCTAGATGCACCAAGCCTGCAGGATTCCAGTATCCTGAATTTACATCTGCAGTTTGAGAGACCACAGCATTGCTCATGCCCAATGCCGCAGCATCCACACCAATATTCATAAATTCGTTTGAATATTTTCTTGTGGTTTGAGCCGAAACAATAAGTGTAACAAGTGTTAAGAGAATTACAGCGTAATTTTTCAACAGCAAAATTTTTTACAAAGATGCACAATTTTTCTATCTATTTAACTTCAAAAGACGCTTCTTATTGTCCAATTAACTGGCAATTTGAAGAAAAAAAGAAGCTAAGCTCAAATACTTTTTTATTTTTACAGAAACTAACTAATAATGGATATTAAAAGACATATCCCAAATATAGTCACGCTACTTAATTTATTTTCTGGCTGTATTGCCGTTGTTTTTGCTGTTTATGGCAATTTTGTAGCAGCGGTAATATTTGTGTTTCTAGGTATATTTTTTGATTTTTTTGATGGGCTTTTAGCTCGAAAATTGAATGTACAAAGTGCTTTAGGTATACAGTTAGATTCATTAGCAGATTTAGTAACTAGTGGTGTGGTTCCTGGTATTATTATGTTTAAGTTGATTTCCTTTACTGTTGATGCTCCAGATTATTCAACATATAGTGATGGTTGGAATTCCATTTTTCATTGGCAAGGTTTCAAATTGTCCATTCTTCCCTTAATGGGTTTTCTTATTCCAATGGCATCGGCATATCGTTTGGCAAAATTTAATTTAGATGAAGATCAACAGACTTATTTTAAAGGCTTGCCTGTGCCGGCAAATACATTAATGATTTTATCCTTACCGTTAATTTTAGAGTATCAGAATAATGATATTATGAATGCAATAATCATCAATAAATGGTTTCTTATAGGTCTAACACTTTTGAGTTGCTACTTACTTAATTCCAATTTAAAGCTATTTGCCTTAAAATTTAAAGATTACGGTTTTAAGAACAACGCAATCCGTTATATCTTTTTAATGATGAGTTTAGTGATGCTTATTGTTTTACAATTTGCGGCGATACCGCTCATCATAGGATTATATATTATTCTATCGTTATTGGATAAAAAAAATATTTACTAATGCATTTAATGAAGACATAAACTATGGCCGAAGTTATTTTTACGCTTTTAATGCTTGTTATGCTCCAAGCAGTTTTAGGTTTTGATAACCTGTTATACATATCACTTGAATCTAAAAAAGCACCTTTAGACGAGCAAAAGCGAGTAAGGAAAGTTGGAATTCTTATCGCCATTGTACTCAGGATAATCTTGCTTTTTGTTTTGGTATCGGTCATAGAGTATTTTCAAGAACCATTTTCGTTTTTGACTGGTGGGATTGATGATATTTTAAAATTTGCTTTTAATGGGCATAGTTTAATCGTTCTTGCTGGTGGTGGATTTATTATTTATACAGCCATAAAGGAAATTTGGCACATGATTTCCACAGAAGATTTAAGTCATGATATTGAAAGTGACTCTACATCAAAACGAAGTAAATCGGCAAATGCAGCTATAGTGAGTATTGTTATTATGAATTTGGTATTCTCTTTTGATTCTATATTGGCAGCCATAGGTTTAACAAGTGATATAGAAAATTCAACTACTGCATTTATAGTCATGGCTATTGCGATAATAGCGAGTGGATTGTTAATGTTGCTATTGGCAGATAAAATATCTATATTCCTTGCTAAGAACAGAATGTATGAAGTACTAGGCTTGTTTATCTTATTTATTGTAGGAATAATGTTAGTTACTGAAGGAGGGCATTTAGCACACCTTAAAATTTTCGGAAACGAAATTGTACCAATGAGTAAAACCACGTTTTATTTTGTAATTGCAGTCTTGGTAGTTGTAGATATAGTACAAGGACGTTACCAGAAAAAATTAATCAAAGAAGAAATATCTAAAAAATGAAAAAATTTCCAGTCAAGCGCTTTCTGATCGTATTTTTTATATTGTTACTTACCCAATTTTTAGTTGGGTTGGCCGATATATTTAATCAGAGCGAAAACGAATTTTCATCGGTAATTAATATGTTGATGGCTGTTTTTAGTATGCCAATAGGTCTTATTCACAAAGGTCTTCCATTTTATGTTAACGAACCATTACTAATAAGAGCCATTTTTTGGGTTATTAATGTATTGATTCAAACCTTTTTGATTCTTGGAAGCATTTCTTTGTTAAGAAGAGTTAGGGAAAAATTAAAATACTAAAACTCCAGCTTCTTTTTGCGCAGTTCAAAATTCTGACCTAAGTAAACCTTGCGTACCATTTTGTCACTGGCGAGTTCTTCTGGTTTACCAGCTTTAAGGATACCACCTTCAAACATTAAATACGTTCTGTCAGTAATTGCCAAAGTTTCCTGTACATTATGATCGGTAATGAGAATACCAATATTCTTTTTGGTCAGTTTTGCAACTATACGTTGTATGTCCTCAACAGCTACTGGATCAACACCAGCAAAGGGCTCATCCAAAAGAATAAAATTTGGATCTGTAGCTAAAGCACGAGCAATCTCAGTTCTTCGTCGCTCTCCTCCAGAAAGTAAATCTCCTCTATTGGTTCTTATGTGTCCCAAACCAAATTCCTCAATTAAGGACTCCATTTTATCATGCTGTTCTTTCTTACTAAGTTTAGTGAGCTGAAGTACACTTAGAATATTGTCTTCGATACTCAGCTTTCTGAAAACAGATGCTTCTTGTGCTAAATAGCCAATACCGTTTTGGGCGCGCTTATACATTGGATATTTGGTAATATCAGTATCATCTAAATAAATGTTACCACCATTTGGTTTTATAATTCCAACGATCATATAGAATGAGGTCGTTTTACCAGCGCCATTTGGACCTAGTAGTCCAACAATTTCTCCTTGATTAACTTCCAAGGAGACATCCTTTACTACTTTTCGTCCGCTGTAGGACTTCATTAAATGTTCTGCGCGTAGCTTCATAATGCTTGTTAGAACGCTAAAAATAACAAAATCATATAGATTTGGTCATGACTAGCTTACATTTATAAAAAGTTTAACCTTGATTTTCCAACGCTTCCCAATACTCATGGGCACGTCTTAAATGCGGAATTACGATGGTACCACCTACCAGTGTCGCAATGCCAAGAGCCTCGCTTACTTCGGCTTTTGTTAAGCCTTCGTTGTAGGATGCTTCCAAATGGTATTTTACACAATCATCACAACGTAATACGGTTGAAGCTACCAAACCCAGTAATTCCTTGGTCTTCTTATCCAAAGCACCTTCTGCAAAGGCATTGGTATCCAAATTAAAAATACGTTTTACAATTTTATTATTGTCAGCTAAAATTTTATCATTCATCTTAGAACGATAATCATTGAATTCTTTGACGATATCAGACATAATTATTTGGTCTTAACTTTTGTATATTTTCTGTTTTGATTTCTGACAACTACTGCCGAAATATAGATACTCACTTGATATAATATCAAAATTGGAATAGCTACAATCACTTGACTCGCAATATCTGGTGGTGTTATAATTGCTGATAATATTAAAACAATTACTAAGGCATATTTTCTGTACTTTCTTAAAAATTCAGGCGTTACCAATCCTATTTTGGTCAAGAAATATATGATAATTGGTAATTCAAATACAAAGCCAGAGGCTAGGGCTGAAGATCGTACAATAGCAATCACAGAACTAACATCAAATTCATTGGAAATTTGCGCACTGATTTGGTAATTGGCTAAGAAATTAATTGATAAAGGCGTTACGATATAATACCCAAAAAGAACACCTAGAAAAAATAACAATGATGCAATGACTAAAAAACCTCTTGAATTCTTTCGTTCGTTGGGCATTAGACCTGGACTTATAAAACGCCACAGCTGGTACAATACATAAGGAAATGCAATTATGAATCCAGCGTAGATTGATGTCCAGATATGAGCAGAAAATTGTCCCGCAACTGTCCGATTCTGAATAACAAAAGGAAATTTATCAGCACAAAATGTAGAGTCCTCAATACCCAAAAGATTAGAGACTTGGCACAATCCGTTGTATGTTGGGAAATCCATTTGAGTAGGTCCAAAAATAACAGTATCAAAAATGAATTTATAAAAAAAACCAGCTAAAGTTGCAGCTAGTACAATACCTAATGTTGCTCTAATTAAATGCCACCTTAATTCTTCAAGATGGTCTAAAAAAGACATTTCATCAATATTTTTCGCCATTATATAATGCCTTCTTTTATTAAGTCATGAAGATGTACAACACCAGCATATTTTCCATTATCCTCAACAAGCAATTGTGAGATACCATATTCTTCCATGATTTCTTTTGCATCAACCGCCATGGCATCTTCTGAAATACGCCTTGGACTGTTGCTCATTATGTCTCTAGCCTTAAGACCTCCAATATCATCACTTTTGCTCAACATGCGTCTTAAATCACCATCAGTAATAATACCTACAATGGTATTATTATCAATTACGGCCGTAACACCGAGCATCTTTTCGGTAATTTCAACAATAACTTCCTTTAAACTAGCATCTAGACCTACTTGAGGTTTTAAGTTTTGGGATGATAAATCATTCACCCTCAGATACAGTCGTTTTCCCAGAGAGCCACCAGGATGATACTTGGCAAAATCCTTACTTGAAAAACCTCTGAGTTCCAATAAACAAATGGCTAAAGCATCTCCCATGACCAATTGAGCCGTTGTACTTGTAGTTGGTGCCAAATTATTTGGGCACGCTTCCTGCTCCACATAGGCATTTAGAACATGGTCCGCTTGTTGCCCTAAAAAAGAATCTTTGTTTCCTGTTATAGCAATCATTCTATTTTTAGCATTCTTAATCAGTGGCACCAATACTTTAATTTCAGGGGTATTGCCACTTTTAGAAATGCAAATCACAACATCGTCTTCTAGAATAAGTCCTAAATCACCATGGATAGCATCTGCAGCATGCATAAATACGGCTGGAGTTCCGGTAGAATTTAAAGTGGCCACAATTTTATTAGCAATAATGGCACTTTTTCCAATTCCTGTTATAATTACTCTACCCTTGGAATTGTAGATCAATTCTACCGCTCTGGCAAAATCTTCTGTAAGTAGATGCGATAAGTTTTCAATCGCTTTGCTTTCAGATATTATAGTGCTTTTTGCAGTGTTTAAAATGGATGACACAGTGTTCAAAACTAATTATTTAATGCGTTTTTTAGATTTAAAGAAATTGTTATCTTTAAGGTTATGCAAAAGTACATGAATTTTTTCATTCGAAGATTCAGAATAAGCGAATGAAAAAAACTATGGACTAATATTGTGGTTACTGATGTAGTACTAAATTCTGCACTTTTAGGTAAAGCGAAATTTAGTTTTTTACGGAAGAAATGTATATAAAATAGTAATAGGGATTAATGAGTATTGCAGAAATTGACTTGCACTCCGCACTAAAAAAATTCTTTGGTTTTTCAGGGTTCAAAGGTCTTCAGGAAGAGGTTATTAAAAATGTCATAGCAGGTAACAACACTTTTGTTATTATGCCTACTGGTGGTGGAAAATCACTTTGTTATCAACTACCGGCTTTAATTAAGGAAGGAACGGCAATTGTGGTGTCTCCTCTAATCGCGTTGATGAAAAATCAGGTCGATGCTATTAGAGCGGTATCTGAGAATGAAGGTGTGGCACACGTTCTAAATTCTTCATTGAACAAAACCGAAGTAAAGCGCGTAAAAGATGATATCACAAACGGAATTACCAAACTGCTTTATGTTGCTCCAGAATCGTTGACAAAAGCGGAGTATGTTGACTTTTTGAGAACAGTCAAAATCTCATTTATGGCTGTAGATGAAGCGCACTGTATCAGTGAATGGGGACATGATTTTAGACCAGAATACAGAAACCTAAAACATATTATAAAACGTATTGGTGATGATATTCCTATTGTAGGACTCACGGCCACAGCAACGCCAAAAGTGCAAGAGGATATCTTAAAGAGTTTAGGAATGTCTGATGCTGTCACTTTTAAGGCATCATTTAATAGACCAAATTTATATTATGAAGTAAGACCCAAAACTAAAAATGTAGATGCCGATATTATCCGTTTTGTAAAACAGAATGAAGGTAAATCTGGTATTATATATTGTTTGAGCAGAAAACGTGTTGAGGAATTGGCGCAAGTGCTTCAAGTTAATGGAGTTAAAGCGGTTCCCTATCATGCGGGATTGGACGCCAAAACTAGGGTGAAACATCAGGATATGTTTTTGATGGAAGATACAGATGTGGTTGTGGCGACGATTGCTTTTGGAATGGGAATTGATAAACCAGATGTACGCTTTGTGATTCACCATGATATTCCAAAAAGTATTGAAAGTTACTACCAAGAAACTGGTAGAGCTGGTCGTGATGGAGGTGAAGGGCATTGTCTGGCCTATTATGCCTATAAGGATATCGAAAAACTTGAGAAGTTCATGTCAGGTAAACCTGTGGCTGAACAGGAAATTGGCCACGCCTTGTTGCAGGAAGTTGTTGCTTTTGCCGAAACATCTATATCCAGAAGAAAATTTATTCTGCATTATTTCGGAGAAGAATTCGACAATGAAACTGGAGAAGGTGGTGATATGGATGATAATGTGCGAAACCCCAAAAAGCAAGTTGAAGCTCAAGACGATGTGAAAATACTTTTAGAAACTATTCAAAATACCAATGAAAAATATAAATCCAAGGATTTGGTTCAAGTTCTGGTGGGGAAGTCAAATGCCTTGATCAGTTCGCATAAAACGGATACCCAGCCGTTTTTTGGAGTAGGAAAAGACAAGGATGCTAGATATTGGATGGCATTAATACGTCAGGTATTGGTTGCGGGTTATTTGAAAAAGGATATAGAGACCTATGGTGTACTGCGATTAAGTGATGAGGGTAAGGCATTTATAAAGAGCCCTAAATCGTTTATGATGGCCGAAGACCATGTGTTTGATGAAAGTACAAATGATGGTATCGTAACCAACGCCAAGGGTGGTGGCGCAGTAGCCGATGAGAAATTAATGACCCTGCTCAAGGACTTACGCAAGCGCAATGCTAAGGCATTAGGTGTGCCACCGTTTGTAATTTTTCAAGATCCGTCATTGGAGGATATGGCACTTAAATATCCAATTAATTTGGAGGAATTATCCAATGTTCATGGTGTTGGTGAGAGTAAGGCCAAGAAATATGGCAAGGACTTCATTGCACTGGTTGCCAACTATGTCGAAGAAAACGACATTATGCGACCAGATGATATGGTCGTGAAATCTACAGGTTCTAACTCTGCATTAAAGCTTTATATCATCCAGAATGTCGATAGAAAACTGAGATTGGACGACATTGCTTCTGCTAAGGGTATGGAAATGTCTGATTTTATTAAGGAAATGGAATCCATAGTATTCTCTGGGACAAAGTTGAACATCAATTACTGGATTGATGAAATTTTGGACGAGGACCAACAAGAAGAAATCCATGACTACTTTATGGAATCTGAAAGCGATAAAATCTCAGATGCTGTTGAAGAATTTGATGGCGACTACGAAGATGAAGAGCTACGTTTGTACCGTATTAAATTTATGAGTGAGGTCGCGAATTGATTATTCCTCTTCATCATGAATTTTATATTTCTTAAATTCTAGCTTTTGGTTTTTAACTTTAATAAGAACTGTTCTTAGTTCAGTATTTTGTAAATTTTCAATATCCGATTCTTCAATCTGAAAATCAATTTTTGTGACGTAGCGTCCTTTAACATCCGTATGGTCCGACTCAAACTCTTGGATATCAGAGTCTAGAATCAATTCAAATGTGTCACCTTTAAAAGAAAGTTGAGCTCCCTTTTTGCTTTTCACGTTAAGTGTTCCTACAATCACAGTCTGAAAGAAGTAGTAGCCACCCAATTCATTTAAACCAGCAAAGAGGACATTGGTGTCAGATACACCATAAGGTGTATTTTCAACGGTTTCAATAATGGCGTCTATTGTATCAGAAGTGTTAGCATCTGATGCTGTTTTGTTGAAGAGTTTGGAAAATGAAAAGCCCATATATTTAGTTTTCAACAAAACTAGGTTTAATAAATTAATTTGCAAATCTTAACGCTACACATCCAACTTTCAGCTTCCAACTTTCTTCGTATCTTTGCGCACTTAAATAAATAAAAAACAATGCAAGACGGTTTATACGCAAAATTCAACACCTCGAAAGGTGAAATATTGGTGAATTTAGAGTTCGAGAAGACTCCAGGAACAGTAGGTAACTTTGTTGCTTTAGCAGAAGGAAATTTAGAAAATTCGGCTAAACCACAAGGGACACCCTACTATGATGGTTTAAAATTTCATAGAGTGATTCCAGATTTTATGATTCAAGGAGGCTGTCCTCAAGGTACAGGAACAGGAAATCCAGGCTATAAGTTTGATGATGAAATTCATCCGGATTTAAAGCATGATGCGCCTGGGAAATTGTCTATGGCGAATGCAGGCCCAGGCACTAACGGAAGTCAGTTCTTTATTACTCATGTTGCTACAGATTGGTTAGATGGTAAGCACACAGTTTTTGGGAATGTCATTGAAGGACAAGACGTCGTTGATGCTGTCGCTCAAGGTGATAATATTGAAAGCTTAGAAATTGTTAGAGTGGGAGACGCAGCTGAACAATTTAATGCTATTGAAGCATTTAGAACATTCGAAGGTGCTCGTGAAAAGCGTGTTGCTGCAGAACGTGAAGCAGCTAGGGCAGAGCTAGATAAATTGGCAGCTGGTTTTGATGAAACGGATTCTGGGTTGCGCTATAAAGTGATTCAAAAAGGCGATGGTAAAAAAGCAGAAAAAGGTAACATGGTGTCTGTACATTATAAAGGTCAGTTAGCAGATGGAACTGTTTTTGATTCCTCATATAAAAGAAATGCACCACTAGACTTTCAAGTAGGTGTAGGGCAAGTAATTCCTGGTTGGGACGAAGGTATTTGTTTATTAAATGTTGGTGATAAAGCACGTTTGGTGATTCCAAGTGATTTGGCTTACGGTGCTGCTGGAGCAGGTGGTGTAATTCCGCCAAATGCGACTTTGGTTTTCGATGTGGAGCTAATGGACATAAAATAAGGTCAATAGACTGAGCTTATCGAAGTCTAACATTGTAACAAAATTCAAAAAAAATCGTCTCACTAAAAGTGAGACTTTTTTTATTTTAACAAATATCAACCAATCAAAAATGAAATTTAAAGTAGCTATTTTTCCACTATTAGTAGCATCAGTTATTATGGGTTGCTCAAAATCTATCGAATATTCCGAGCAATTTAAAAAAGAAACTTCTGGGAAGTACCTCTATAATCCGGATGAACTAATCTTGGTGTATTATGAAGACAATAAACTTCGCCTGAATTGGAAAGGTGGAGACATAGAGCCTGTCACCTTAGAAATGAACGAATTTTTTATTCCAGACATGTATAAAAAATTTCGTTTTGTACAACATCCTGAGACCAATGAACGCTATTTATCTGCAATACTTGAGGATGATGAAGATAAAATAACTTATGATTATTTAAAAGTTGCAGACAGCTATAAAACACCAAGTCAATATTTGGCAGAGGGGGATTTTGAAAAGGCATTAGCTGGTTATATGAAAATCAAAAAGCAAGATTCTACAAGTTCCTATATTAATGAGTGGGATTTTAATAGAACAGGTTACAAGCATTTGAGAAAAAAGGAGTATGATAAGGCTATTGGTGTATTTGAACTTAATGTAAAGCTCCATCCAAATAGCGATAATGTCTACGATAGTCTAGCTGATGCTTATCTTACAAGTGGAGATAGTTTGCAAGCATACCACAATTATAAGGTGGCTTTGGAGATCAATCCAAGAAATAAGCGCGCAGAACGTTTTTTAAACATCTACAGTCCTAAAGAAGATTAGAAATATTCTAGACGTCAATAAATTAAAGGCATTAAAAAAACCGTTACATGTCGCAACGGTTTTTTTATAATGTATTGATCTGGCAAAGTCGCTTAGATATCGTCAAAACTGATATCTGTAAAACTATCTGTACCTTTAGTGTCTTCTGGTGTTTTAGCTTCCTGAGCTACAAAGTCATCGTCACGTTTAAAATCTTTTTGATGACGTTCACTAATAACTTCTTCACCTTTTTCAGTGATAATGTAGTCCGTCATTTCAGCTAAAATTTCCCTAAACTCAGAAAAGTCTTCTTTGTACAGGTAAATCTTATGCTTTTTATAATGGAAAGATCCATCATCATTGGTGAACTTTTTACTTTCAGTAATAGTCAAGTAGTAATCTCCTGCCTTAGTTGCTCTAACGTCAAAGAAATAAGTTCGTCTTCCAGCACGCAGTACTTTCGAATATATTTCTTCCTTGTCCATCATTTCATAATCGCTCATAGCTAATCTTAATTTTTTTAATTCAAATCAAAAATCTAAAAAAAAACTTACCTAGCCAACAAATTCTTATAATTCTTTTTCGGAGAGTTGTTTCGTATATAACTCTTTGTAGTAACCATCAGTATCAATAAGACTTTGATGATTTCCAGTCTGAATTATTTTGCCATCTTCCAATACAATTATCTTATCTGCGTTTTTGGCTGAAGATACACGATGACTCACGATAATGGTCGTTTTATCCTTTGTGAGCTTTACCAAATTCTTAAGGATTTTTTCTTCCGTTTCCGTATCTACCGCAGATAGACAATCATCAAATAATAAGATTTCTGGTCGTTTAATAATCGCTCGTGCTATGGAAACCCTTTGCTTTTGACCACCAGAAAGCGTGATGCCGCGTTCACCTAGAACAGTATCATAACTTTTATTGAAACCAATAATATTCTTGTGAACTCGAGCGTTCTTAGCAGCTTCAATAACTTCTTCGTCCGTAGCATCCTCTTTGCCAAATTTGATATTATTCTTAATGCTATCCGAAAACAAAAAAGCATCTTGGGGTACGTAACCAATGCTTTCTCTAAGACTGTAGAGGTTTAATTCTGCAATTGGACTATCATCCACAAAGATTTTCCCATTGTCAATATCGTAAAGTCTTCCTATTAAATCTAAAATTGTTGATTTTCCAGAGCCAGTTTTGCCCAATATGGCAAGGGTTTCACCAGAATTCAATTTAAAACTGACGTTCTTAAGTGCTTCAATATTAGTATCAGGATATATAAAGGATACATTTTTGAACTCTATATCACCCTTAATAGGTGTCAATTCATTGACTTTGTTTTTTATGTCGGGTTCTGTTTCCAAAAACTCATTGATACGTTTTTGGGAGGCTTCTGCTTGCTGAACTAGAGATGTCACCCAACCGACAGTAGCGACAGGCCATGTTAGCATATTCACATAAATAATAAATTCAGCAATGGTACCTATATTTTCAATCTGTCCATTCATATATTGTCTTCCCCCAATATAAATGACAATGATATTACTTATACCGATTAACAAGATCATCAATGGGAAAAACAAAGCCTGAACTTTAGTGAGATTGATTTGTTTCTGTCTATTTTCCGCGGAAAGATCTTCAAATTCTGTATTGGTTCTAGGTTCAATACCATAAGACTTAATCACTGAAATGCCACTAAATGTTTCCTGTGAATAGGTAGATAGTGTAGACAACGACTCTTGTACTATGGTACTTCTCTTATTAATTAATCGACTTAATTTATAAATAGTTACAGATAGAATTGGCAATGGCAGTAGGGTGTACAGCGTTAGCGTTGGCGCTGTATTTACCATATAAATGATGGCAACTGTGAAAAGGGTGAGCGTATTCATGGTGTACATTAATGCTGGCCCAACATACATACGAACCTTACCAACATCTTCACTGATACGGTTCATTAAGTCTCCAGTTCTATTGGACTTATAGAAGTTTTGGGATAATACCTGATAATGTTGATAGATTTCATTTTTAAGATCATATTCAATATACCTTGAGACATTTATGATGGTCTGTCGCATTAGAAAAGTGAATAGACCAGCGACAACAGCTGCACCAACGAGATAGAGAATGTTTATCATCAATTCGCTTCTAAAAACTTCTTCGGTAATTTTACCATCTAAACGATCTGAAACCACATTAATGGAAGCACCAACTAATCTTGGTGTAAAAAGAGCAAAAATCTTGGCAACAATGGTAATTATGATACCAATAATTAGGCGATATCTGTACTTAAAGAAGTATTTATTTAGATGCTTTAGTGCGTTCATATTGTATTTCGTCCGTCAAAAATATTGCGTTAATCCTATTTTGACGTTAATATTTTGCTAATCCTCTATTAATAATTTATTTTTGCTCGCTGTTTTTAGAGTATCTTCAAACAGCCTTAAATCTCAATTGAAAATGACTTCAGATATAATCAGCTCTAAGGAGCTTAAGAAAATCGATCCCGTTTTTGGACAAACGTCTTTTGATGACCACGAACAAATCGTTTTTTGCAACGACAAAGATACTGGTTTAAAAGCAATAATCGGAATCCATAACACGGTTTTGGGACCAGCACTTGGTGGTACCAGAATGTGGAGCTATAATAACGAATGGGAAGCACTGAATGACGTGCTTAGACTTTCGCGTGGTATGACTTTTAAATCTGCCATTACGGGTTTAAACTTAGGTGGAGGTAAAGCGGTAATTATAGGTGATGCCAAAACCCAAAAAACACCAGAACTCATGAAGCGCTTTGGTGAGTTTGTACATTCCTTAAGTGGCAGATATATTACAGCAGAAGATGTTGGTATGGAAACCGAAGATATGGATATAGTAAGGGAAGTGACGCCTTATGTTACTGGAATATCCCAAAATAAAGGTGGTGCTGGTAATCCATCTCCTATTACTGCCTATGGTGTTTTTATGGGCATGAAAGCTGCTGCGAAATTTAGATATGGTTCTGATGTCCTTGAAGAGAAAAATGTGTTTGTTCAAGGTATAGGAAATGTAGGTGAGGCTTTAGTTGAACATTTGGTTAACGAAGGTGCCAATGTTACGATTTCGGATATTAGCCAAGAGCGTTTAGAAGAGGTGCGTTCTAAATATGGAGCAACTATTTATGGAGGAAACGACATTTATGGTGAAGCTATGGACATTTATGCACCTTGTGCATTGGGCGCTACGGTAAATGATGATACTATTTATAAGTTACAAGCCGATATTATTGCTGGTGCGGCAAATAACCAATTGGCAGACGAAGATAAGCATGGAAAGATACTTCAAGAACGAGGTATTGTATACGCACCAGATTTTTTAATCAATGCTGGTGGTATTATCAATGTTTATGCAGAACTGGAGAACTATGATAGACAGGAAATCATGCGTAAGACTGAAAATATCTTTAATACCACATTAGAGATTTTAGATAATGCTAAAGTGAATGAACTTACATCACATAGCGCGGCATTGAATATTGCTAGGGAGCGCATTGCAACGCGTAAGCGAGAAAACTCTAAATAATTTTTTTACGATTTAAATAATAGTATTTTTGCAAGGTGAATCTATATCGGTTCACCTTTTTTAATCATAAATATTAAAGTAGTTCTTTACATATGCTAAACCGAAGACACATCAGAATAAAAGTCATGCAAACTTTGTATGCTTTTAAAGGTACTGAAAGTGATGATTTGACTAAAGACGAGAAGTTTTTACTACACAGTTTGGATAGCATGTATGATTTGTACCTCTCTATATTGGCCTTGCTAACTGAGCTTCATAAAAAGAGCAAGGACTATAATGAAAAATTGCAAAAAAAGCTTTTGGGCAGTGACTTGGACAAAAATCCAAACACTAGGTTTCAGGATAATGCACTGTTAAGTTTAATCAGCGATAACAAGATGTTGCAAGAAACCATCTCAAAGCGCAAATTAAACTTTTGGGATCTGGATTTTGAATATGTAGATATTCTTTTTAAAGCCATACTGAAAAGCGATATTTATGAGGATTATATAAATGATTCAGAAATATCGTTTAAGAAAGACAAGCAATTTGTCTTGGACATTTATACTGAGATTATCGCTCCAAATGATAAGCTTTACGATTACTTTGAAGATAAAAAATTGACTTGGGTAGACGATCTTCCTCTGGTAAATACTGTATTGCTGAAAACCCTAAGAAAGCTAAAACTCACCTCGCCTGAGACATTGCTTTTGCCAGATTTATATAAGGATGAAGATGACAGGGACTTCGCAAGGGAATTGTTTAAAAAGACTGTCCTTAATAATGGCAAGTTCGCAGATGAGGTTGCCGTTAAAACTACCAATTGGGATTCAGAACGACTGGCAAGCATAGATGGTGTGCTTTTAAAAATGGCATTGTGTGAATTTCAAAAGTTTCCTTCCATTCCTCATAAGGTGACCATTAACGAATATCTTGAAATTGCTAAGGAATATTCTACACCAAAAAGTAGCCTATTCATTAATGGGATACTGGATAAAATCGTTAAGGAATACAAGTCTAATGATCTCCATTCCAAAACAGGAAGAGGCCTGATGTAATGCTGTTTTAAGTGCTATTGGGTGCGTTGAAATGTTAAGCCAGACTTAAAAATTTTAATTGGTTAAAATAATTGCTACATTTGCCTGCTGAAATTAGAACGACTTATTAATTAAAATATATTGTAATGAAAAAAGTAATCTTAGGACTTAGCACATTATGTATGGTGGCATTTACTTCTTGTAAAGAGAATGCTGCAAGTAAAATTAAATCAGAGAATGTTGCCGTAGCTGCAGAGCGAGATGCCAACGCAGGTAACTTTCCAGTGCTAGAATTAGACAAGACAGAGCACGACTTTGGTAAAATTATGGATGGAACTCCAGTAGAAACGGTATTTAAATACACAAACGTAGGTAATTCGATGTTGGTGGTTAGTAATATCAAGAGTACTTGTGGTTGTACAGTACCTTCTAACTATACTAAGGAAGTAGCACCAGGAGAAACCGGCCAGTTTACGGTAAAGTTTAATGGTAAGGGTAACGGTAAGGTTACTAAGTCTTTAACTATGACAACCAATACGGAAAAAGGGACGCAAATTGTGAAGATTACGGCATTAGTTGAAAAAGATCCAAATGCTCCACAAAAGTCACCTGTAAAGGCTGCTGCTGCGAATCCTTTATCTACAACTCCAGTAAAGACTTCAACACAGCCAGGTCACGAAGGACATAACCATAATTAATAACTCACTAATGGACGGAATAGGATCATTTTTACCATTTATTGCCATTTTTGCTGTGATGTATTTCTTTATGATTGCACCACAAATGAAACGCGCCAAGCAAGAAAAGAAGTTTGCCAGTGAGCTTAAGCGAGGCGATCGTGTCATCACTAAAAGTGGAATGCATGGTAAGGTTACAGAGTTGAACGATAAAGATAATAGCTGCGTTATTGAAACAATGGCTGGAAAGATTAAATTTGATCGCTCTGCAATTTCCATGGAAATGAGTAGAAAATTAAATACTCCAGTTACTGTAAAGTAATCCTGAGGCATAAAAATATTAAGAAAGCCGTTCCTTTTGGAACGGCTTTTCTATTTAGCAGTTTTTATACTTATCGTTGAGTCCAATACCGCTTAGAATCATTGGTGTAATTTTCTCTATGCGTGATTGTTTTGTAGTGTCTCTTTTTGCACCACTAATATACTCACAGTACTCCCTTTGCTTACCGGGTGTTAAAGCCTTAAAACTGACATTTAATTCTTGATCTGCTTTGAGAATATGATTTAGTTCATCTGGTATAACAATGGTTTTGGTTATACGTTGTGGCCTTATCTCTTTGCCCAAGCGCTGATTTTCCACGGCCTCTCTTACATAACTCAGTACAAGGGGCTTTTTGATCTCTGCTAAAGTCTCAAAACGCATTTGTCGTAAGGCCTTGGTTTTGTTTTCTTGCGCATTAATAAGCAAATTGTGCTCGTCTTTTAGAAATACACCTTGGTGAAACCATAAACAAAAATGCTGTTTAAAAGCACCAATGCCTAATACATTTTTACCATTAAGGCAATAGGTTGGCATACTCCATTTTACAGTTTCCTCTAAATCCGTAGCATTTACAATCTCACGCAGTAGCCTTAGTTCATCTGCATAATGTGAGTTGATCTCAATATATTCCTCTACGGAATAGACTTTTTTCATTTTCTTGAATTCAGGTTCTTTTTAGTAAATAATAATTAAAATAATCCTTGTGACCTTTCCTATATATTAGTAACTAATTTAAAAAATAAAATTTGAATAGACATGAATATAGTGAACTTGCGTTAGAAGCGGACATAAGCTAGTACTGATCGAGAAAATAACTATATCGATTGTCAGTCATAGTTTTTTATTACTTTTTCAAGTTGTTTCCATATAGCGAAACGACCTGATTTCTTGAATGCCTTGTCACATTCAGATTTGCCAGAATGAGTCAGAACGTATTTTTTGTTCTCCTCGGTAATGAGATTTCTGTGAAGCAACCATTTTATAGAGAGCTCCAGTTCTTGGGAGGTAGGTACAGCATGATTGATACTATCTGCTACCATAGAAATAGCCTTTCGGTCGACAGCCTCATGAGATGAAGCAATCGCCAAGGCCATAAGAATCCAAGATATTGTTTGTTCTTCTGTCATGTTTAATAACTACCAAAGCCCATTGCCTAAGACGCTATATGGAAAATCAGTTATGATTTTGAGATTAATGAAACAAGATAGTAAATTGCTCAAGAATTTCCCAGTAGGAAATTCCAAAGCAATTAGCTATATATGTGGTTGGCAATATTTATATGACGCTTATCTGATTCCAAATACCAGTTTTAGCTGTTTCTATTGCATATTCCATAAATGGTTTTGCTTTTCTGCCTAAAACACGTTCAATATCACTCACTACCAGTTGATTTTTTGGATTGGTTAAAACATGACTAAACAAATACTCAATTAACCAAACAACATCATTAGGTATTTGCATTTGTTTCATGCCATCCACATATTGCTCTAAAGTGATTTCGTAAAAGTTTAAACGTCTGTCACTTGCCTTTGAAATGATGTCAACGATTTGCTTAAATGTAATTAATTCTGGCCCTGTTACCTCAATGATTTCCCCATTATAAGAATCATCAATTAATACGGTAGCGGCAACTTCAGCAATATCATTAGCATCCACAAATGGAATTAAAACATCAGACATTGGTAACGCTACTTCTCCTGATAATATAGGTTCTAAAAAGAAACTTTCACTCCAATTTTGGTTAAACCAAGACGCTCTAACTATGGTATAATCTATTCCAGAATCCATTACAATATTTTCACAAGCTTCTGCTTCGGTTTCCCCTTTTCCAGAAAGCAAAACCATTTTTTTAACGCCTAATTCTTTTGCTAAATAGGTTAAACTCTGTATGGCTTCTTTGGCTCCAGGAACAGCTAGATCTGGATAATAAGTCACATACATTTTTTCAATGCCTTGTAAAGCATTTACCCAAGTGTCTTTATTGTCCCAATCAAAGCTTGGTGATGCGTTTCTTGAACCAATTCTAGGTTCAATCCCTTTGTTTTGTAATTGTTCTACTACGCGGCGACCAGTTTTCCCGGTTCCTCCGATAACTAAAATGTTCGTTTTCATAATGAATTGTTTTAAAATTATTTTTTAATAACTATTGATATAAGTAATAAGATGAATGAAATCATGCTTGAAATGGCTCTAATGTTATGATATCGATTCCAAGCACTTTCATAATAGGTTCTAAAGTTTTTTAATTCTAATAGGCTCAGTTTGGTAATGTTCAATGTTTCTAATTCATTGTTTAAAGGAACATTTCCAAAGGCAGTAATGCCAAAAGTGCCAAATAGGTAGATAATTGCTGATGCCAAGACTAATACAAACACAGGTTTGTTGTTAAACTGCAAATAAGTAGTTATTAATAATGTGATTAGGCTTCCAAAGAACACCGAGAAGAATGCTGGGTTTAAGATTTCTTTATTGATGCTCTGCATGCTTTCCAAGTAAGTAAAATCACTCACTTTTTTTGTTCCCAATATGACCGAAACTGACCAAGCGAAAAAAAATCCTGTAGAAAGTGCATTCAATAAAACTGTTATAAAAAGAGTCGTCGTTTTCATGCTTTTATCCTTTTGGTTAAATAATTTCCGAAATACAATACAATGAAGTAAAACTCTACTATGATCGCATAAAACATAGGATCTCCGAAAAATTCTGAATAACTACCACCATTTGGAATTATGAATACAGGAACCGTTATCAATACGTCCAATATAGTAGCCACAATTATAAATGTAATGGCCAATGCAGATGGTTTCATGTAGCTCTTTGTATAGAAAAGATATGTTCCTAAACAAGCACTTGGTATTATGGCTATTACCAGTACAATATTAGATTGTCGCTCAAGATTTTCTAAAATGGGAACATAAAAAGACAAGAGGAAAAAGCTAACGCCTATAATCCAAACTAAAATGGCGCATAGAATGCTAAATATTTTTTGAATAATCATAATTTTTGTTTTTTAATTATGATACAAAGCTATTGTAGCTATAAGTCAGCGACTTATTCAAAAAGAATTATGATTTATTCGAAAAGAATTTTAAGCTTGGCTCGGTCTATAGCCAAACTTTTTTTCAAAAGCGTTAGAGAAAGAACCTAAACTATCATAACCTACAGCCCAAGCGGCTTCTTGAATAGTTTTGTGTTCGTTCTTTATTAGATTGTAAGCTCTCTTTAATCGTTCGTTTTGTAAGTATTTGAAAACAGGAACACCAAACTGCGCTTTGAATTCTATTTTGAGTTTATTGGTATTGGTCCCAATTCGATGAGCCAATTCTGTTAAAGACGGTGGATTCTCTAAATCGGATAATAAAATTTCTTGGGCTAGATTAATTTTTTCTAGTTGTGAAGTATCAAGTTTTGTAGTTTTTTGTTTTGCCAATTGCCCAAAATAATGAGAAAGTAAAGCTGTAATATGGCTTTTGTAGAACATCATCTTAATCTCGTCTTTGTAAGTATTATTAAAGAATTGTTCCACTAGCTGAAACATTTCTGGGTTCATATTAAAGACAGGACCTTCAACATAGTGATCTTTTGGGTGCACTAATTGATGTAAAAATTTTTCTAAAAACTGACTTTCTCCATTTGGTAATTTATCTATGTTTCTAATAGTTGTAGCTATCACTAAGCATTGAAGCGGTTTTAATTTTGAGACATGGTGTTCAAATTCCACTTTATCATCAGCGTAAAATGATAAAACTATTCCTTTTGTATGATGAAATTCTTTAATTCTTCCATCAAACTTCACTTTAAGACCAACGTCACCTTCACCATAAAAGGCTATAGCTATTACAGGTTCGTCAAAAAAACATGAATCAATTAAACTATTATTAGTAGAAGCTTCTTCCAATAAAATGGTATAATCCTTTATGTCGATTATTTCGCGATTCATTCTTCTGTATAACCCAATTTGGTTGATTTATTGCTTAAGCGCTGTCAATTCTGCTATTTTGCAAATCACTTCTACGGCTTTTTGTATGCTCTCTACTGGAACATATTCGTAACGTCCATGAAAATTATGACCGCCAGCAAAAATGTTGGGACAAGGTAAACCCATATAAGACAATTGCGAGCCATCCGTACCACCTCTTATAGGTTTAATTAGAGGTTTTATGCCTAGGGCTTTCATTGCTTCTTCGGCAATATCTACAATGTGCATGACAGGTTCTACCTTTTCTTTCATATTGTAATACTGGTCTTTTATATCTAAATCAAAAACCTCACTTTCAAATTTGGTATTTAAGTCTAAAGTCACCTTTTCCATCAATGCTTTGCGTGCTTCAAACTTATCCTTGTCATGATCACGGATGATATACTTTAAAACGGTTTCTTCTACCTTTCCTTCAATACTGTACAAATGAAAAAACCCTTCGTAACCTTCAGTATGCTCCGGTTTCTCTAGGTTTGGTAATGCATTAATAAATTCGCTAGCGTAATACATGGAATTTATCATTTTACCTTTGGCATAACCAGGATGAACTATTTTGCCTTTGACGGTTATAGTAGCACCAGCAGCATTAAAATTTTCATATTCCAATTCGCCTATTTGGCTACCATCCATGGTATAAGCCCAATCAGCACCAAATTTTTTAACATCAAATTTATGGGCACCTCTTCCAATTTCTTCATCTGGCGTAAAGCCTACTTTAATAATACCGTGCTTAATTTCAGGATGATTAATAAGATATTCCATAGCCGTCACAATCTCCGTGATACCTGCTTTATCATCAGCTCCCAAAAGGGTAGTGCCATCCGTAGTGATTAAAGTTTGCCCTTTGTACTGTAAAAGGTCTTCAAAATAATCTGGTGATAAGACAATGTCTTTTTCTGGATTAAGGACAATATCCTTACCGTTGTAATCCCTGATAATTTGAGGTTTTACATTAGCACCAGTAAAATCAGGAGAAGTGTCAAAATGTGAAATAAAACCAATGGTTGGCACATCATGATCTACATTGCTTGGTAAGGTTGCCATGATATAGGCGTTGTCATCGATAGTGACATCATTCATACCAATAGCTTTAAGTTCTTCTACAAGTTTATTGGCTAAATCCCATTGCTTTTTGGTACTAGGTGTTGTATTAGAATTTGGATCAGACTCCGTGTCAATAGTAACGTAGCTGATAAATCTATCAATGATGTGCTGCATAATTTTGGTTTTGTCACAAAGTTATAACTTAAAAGTTACAACTGGAAGTCTTGAGTGATTAACCAAGTCTTCTGAAATACTGCCACCAAAGAAATGACTTAAGCCAGTTCTACCATGTGTAATAATGGCCACAGCATCCGCTCTATTGCGTCTTGCATAATTAAGTACACCATCTTCAACTGTATGATCTGATATATAAGCGATGCTTGATGCTTTGTCTTGAAGATCGGCAAGCTTAAAGAAGTCTGTGATTTTTTCATCAATCTCATCCGTACTCATAAAGCCTAGATTAGGAAGATTTACATGTAGCAAGGTGGTGTTCTCTGAAAGTTCTTTTAATGCTTCGATAGCTTTTTTAACAGCATCAATACTTTCTTCGCTAAAATCACATCCAAGAACGACATTCTTAAAATTAACAGATTCTGGTTTTGATTTTACAACTAAAACAGGCGTCTCACTGTAACGTACAACTTTTTCGGTATTAGAACCTGTAAAAATACCATCATGATCACTATGTCCACGAGACCCCATAA
This sequence comes from Winogradskyella flava, assembly GCF_014243395.1. Taxonomy (GTDB): domain Bacteria; phylum Bacteroidota; class Bacteroidia; order Flavobacteriales; family Flavobacteriaceae; genus Winogradskyella; species Winogradskyella flava. The sequence continues at coordinate 210,252 of NZ_JACLCP010000004.1, forward strand.
CTATAAGGTCTGCTTTTTCGCGACTAGCTACTTTAGATACCTCTTTTAATACCTTGTGATGCTTTATTATTGGAGTCACTGTGATGCCTTCTAAGTAAGGCTTGTCCAAGAATTCTTCAAATTCCTTATTGGTGACCATAAGCATAAATGCGGTTTCTTCATTTCTTTCTGTGCTAGAGGTCGAGAAGATAGATTCTGATAGTTCTAACATATGCATCACAATGAGTTCTGCGTTATGCTGCTTTGCTAGAGCAGCTCCAGTTTCTAAAGCATATTCTGAATATTTCGAAAAATCGACAGGTATGATAATTTTTTTCATGACTTTATAAATTTGGTTACAGTCCAAAGTTATGACTTAGATTCACTAAAAAATATGACAAATGACAGTTTATAATTGATTATTTAATCTATTAAATACGCCTAAATAGTGATTAAGGATTCTTATTTTTGCATAGCAAATCAACAGATATGTATAAAGCCATAATTAGACCAATTCTATTCTGTTTCGATCCTGAGCGTGTGCACTATTTTACATTCTCGTTAATCCGAAATATTTCTAAAATTCCTGGTGTCAAAGGCTTATTTAGAGGTCTATATCTCATCGAGGACAAAACCCTAGAGCGCGAATTGTTCGGACTAAAATTTAAAAACCCAGTAGGACTTGCAGCTGGATTTGATAAAAATGCAGTGCTTTATAATGAATTGGCGAATTTTGGTTTTGGGTTTATAGAAATAGGTACAGTGACACCAAAAGGTCAAGAGGGCAATCCGAAGCAACGCTTATTCAGGCTTAAAGAAGATAAAGGAATCATTAACAGAATGGGCTTTAATAACGAAGGTCTGGAAGCTGCTATTGATCAACTAAAGAAAAATAAAGGGCAATTAATTATTGGCGGAAATATTGGGAAGAACACCCAAACAAAGGCAGAAGATTATACTAAAGATTATCTGGATTGTTTTAATGCCTTGCATCCTTTTGTCGATTATTTTGCGCTGAATGTTAGTTGTCCTAATGTAGGAAGTCATGCTAAACTCAATGACAAAGACTACCTTATAGAGCTGATAGGCGACGTCCAAAATGCGAATTCAAAGTTTGATAAACAAAAGCCCATCCTATTGAAGATTGCTCCAGATTTAAATGATGGTCAGTTGGATGAAATTGTAGATTTGGTAAAAGAAACGAACTTAGATGGTGTTATTGCTAGTAATACATCAACTGATCGTGAGGGTTTAAAAACCACACAGAAACGCTTGGAAGACATCGGAAACGGAGGACTGAGTGGACAACCTATAAAATCTAAATCTACAAGAGTTATTAAGTATCTGGCGGATAAAAGCAATAAAGCATTTCCAATTATAGGAGTAGGAGGCATACACTCTGCGGAAGATGCGTTGGAAAAGCTTGACGCAGGTGCAGACTTAGTGCAGATTTATACCGGTTTTATTTATGAAGGACCAAGTCTCATTAAGCGCATCAATAAGGCTCTACTAAAAAGGTCATAATGCATATTAGTTGAATGTTGAAATTCTCATATCATTTGCCTTAGCGACTTCGGCTTTGGCTATCTCGCCTGGACCAGATAACATCTATGTATTAGTACAGAGTATTACTCATGGTAAAATGTATGGCTTGGCTACGGTATTTGGATTAATCGCTGGCTGCATAGTCCATACAACACTTTTGGCGTTTGGCGTTTCTGCCGTTATTAAGGCTAATGACAATGTATTCTTCGGAATTAAGATATTGGGAGCGATATACCTTTTGTATTTGGCGTATAAAGTATTTAAGGCTGATACTCATTTGGATTTGGATGCTGAAAGCGTACCTAAAAAGAGTTTAAAAGGTCTCTTTGTCCAAGGGTTTTTCATGAATGTTTTAAATCCTAAAGTGACCATTTTCTTTTTGGCATTTTTTCCAGGATTCTTATTTTCGGACACTATGAGCACGGTTATTCAATTCTATGTTTTGGGTGGTATTTTCATGCTGGTGTCGTTCATTATATTTTCAATCATAGCTTTGCTTGCTTCACAGATAAAGATCTACACGTTAATGCATAAAAACTCTGGTGTTGTATTTAAATGGCTTCAGATTATTGTTTTTATTGGTATCGCAGTTTTTATTTTATTGTAATATAGTTTTTTGCTCAAATTTATTGTTGGCGTTTTTTATATATTAAAATAATATTAATTTTGACAGAAATTATTTACCAAAAATTCATTGAAGGCTTAATATGAAACACCTCTACACTTTTATTTTCTTCTGTTTTTTTATAGGAATACATGCAAATTGTCAAAGCATAAACTTTAGTGATGCAGCTGATATGCCTGCGGCAAAAAGCGCAACGAGCTCTGCTAATGATGGCAGTAATATTTATGTAGCCAATGGCTTTAGTATTGCTGGTGGTTTTACATCAGATGTGTTTAAATATGATATTACTAATAACTCTTGGAGCGTTCTGACGAATGCCACGATAGGAAAACGTTTTGGTTCGGCTGCCATAGTTGGTAATAACTTATTTATCTTTAATGGCTATACGCCTGGTAACAGCTTCAATGACGCTCTAGAAATTGTTGATTTAGCCACAGGAGTAGTTGTAAATCCAGGTCTAGTAAATCCTCAGCCAGCAGCCGGAGCCGGAGTATCTGTAGAAGGCAATATTATATATTCTTTTGGTGGTAATACAGGTTCTGGTTTTTCTAATAAATTATATGCTGTTAATACTTCGGCATTAACGATCACAGAGTTGGCGCCAATGCCAATTGCAGCGGAAACCAAAGGTGAGGTGGTTAACGGAAAACTATATATCATTGGTGGATTTAACGGGAGCACTTCCGATAAAATCCATGTATACGACATCTCGACAAATACTTGGACTGACGAATATACCTTACCTCAAACTTTATCAGCTAATGCGACAGCAGTTGTTGGCGATAGAATCTACGTGCTCGGTGATTTTTCAGATCAAAACTTTACAGGCTATTTCGACACGTCAACGAATACTTTCACGGAGACTACCAGTAATTTAGTAAATCGCAGACACGCTTCTGCCGAGGGCGTCAATGGTGAATTGTATGTTATGGGAGGGAATACAACATCTAGTGGTACTTCGGCTATTGCCAGTACGCAAATGGCGAGTATTACTTTAAGTACAGAAGATTATAATGAAGAGTTGTTTTCAATGTATCCAAATCCTGCTATAGATTATGTTAGCTTTTCTAAGCAAGTTGAAGAATTAACACTTTTAAGCTTGACGGGACGTATCGTTAAAGAAGCATCGAATATTACTACAATGGATATCAATGACCTTCAAAAAGGAATCTATATTTTAAAACTTAAAGACCAAGGCAATAGCCAAATCATTAAATTGGTAAAGCATTAGACAGTGGTGCAGCAGTAAGTATCTGATTATAGGTTTTAAAATTTTTGAATGCACTATTTATACTATATTTGAAAAGCAATGCCAGATATAGTTAAACTCATAGAATGCCCACGAGATGCCATGCAAGGTATCAGGGAATTTATTCCTGCTGAGAAGAAGGTACAGTATATTCAGTCCTTGCTTCGTGTTGGTTTTGACACGATAGATTTTGGAAGCTTCGTGTCACCGAAAGCTATTCCGCAAATGGTTGATACCGCTGAAGTTCTTGCGCAACTAGATTTAAGTAAAACGAGGAGTAAGTTGCTTGCCATTATCGCTAATACAAGAGGTGCTAATGATGCATCACAACACTCTGAGATTGATTATCTGGGTTTTCCATTTTCAATATCAGAAAACTTTCAAATGCGTAATACGCATAAAACCATAGCGCAATCTGTGGTGACACTATCAGAAATACTGAACGTCGCAGATAAAACTAATAAGGAAGTTGTCGTTTATATTTCCATGGGATTTGGTAATCCATATGGAGATCCTTGGAATGTAGATATAGTAGGGGAGTGGACGGAACGTCTGGCAAAAATGGGAGTCAAAATTTTATCGTTAAGTGATACCATAGGAAGTTCTAATCCAGAAAACATAGACTATCTCTTTTCTAATCTCATTCCCAAATATCCTGACATTGAATTTGGTGCGCATCTACATACTACGCCAACAACGTGGTTTGAAAAAATCGATGCAGCTTATAAAGCGGGTTGTAGACGTTTTGATGGTGCCATTCAAGGTTTTGGAGGTTGTCCTATGGCTAAGGATGAGCTTACAGGTAATATGCCTACCGAAAAAATGCTATCGTACTTTACTCAAAAAAAAGCACATGACTTAAATGCCATGAGTTTTGAAAGTGCTTATAACGAGGCCACAAAAATTTTTTCTAAATATCACTAAACAAGAAAAGCGCTATCTCAAAAAGATAACGCCTTTTATTCATCAATTAAGTATAGTTTAAAATCTAAACTCTAATCCTAGATTTCCTCCAAAAGGATGACCTGGACGCAAACCAGCTGGTACCCTAGACACAGCATAAGTTTCATCGAGCATATTAATTACATTTCCTGTAAGACTTAATTGTTTTGAAAAATGATATTTAGCCGAGAAATCTATTATAAAGTTCGAAGCGACGAGTTCATCAGCCGCAATGTTTCCAGAACCAGCTAAAGTCCTAAACTCACCATTATAACGACCACTTAAGTTTAATTCATATTTAGCATGTTCTAAAGAGGCCATTATATTAAATTGATGAATTGGGATGTATGGTAATTCATCACCTTCTTGGACCTCGCCCCAAATACTATCATCACTACCAAAACTATTTAAGAATTCTGTATTTGTAAAGGTATATCCAAATGTTATGGGTAATTTTAATTTAGTATTATTTGGAAGTAACTCATAATTCAATAATAATTCAAGACCACTCACAGCAACTTCTCCGGCATTAAACTGATCTAAAGAACCCGTTCCACCAGTAGCAGCAAAATCACTTCCAAGCAGATTGCTATAGTCATTGTAAAAACCAACGATTTCCCCACGAAGCTGTCCCAGAGAAAAACGGGATCCGAGTTCATAATTTACACTTTCTTCTGGGTCTTCGCCATCTTCACTTCCTGGAGGAGAAAATCCTTTATGGACACCACCAAAAACAGACATATTATCAGAAAATGCATAGTTAAAACCAATACCTGGAATAAAGATGTCTACTTTATTTTCTCGGAATGCTAAATTACTACCTGTTCTATTAGGGTCATCACTTCCAAAATTATCACGCTGGAGTACAATGTTTTCATAACGCATGCCTGGTGTTAAAGTAAGTTTGTTAAATTTTAATTTATACATTACATAGCTAGCAAATGCAGTGGCACTACTAATGCGATTGCCTTGTGCTCCTCTTGGCCCTTGTGATGTCCTAGTCATTTCTTGGTTAATTATATTGTAACCATCCTCCCACTGAAAACGATCTTCTTCATCATAATGGTAGCGCATTCCTATTTCGATATCATGAAAAGTAGTTTCACCATACCAATGGTAATCTAATTTTGTTTGTATGCCTTTAGAATAGTACACACGGTTATTTGCTTTTAGGAGTAGGGCATCAGCTTCAGAATCGACATCTCCTCGGACAATCGCCATATGGTCTTCAAACTGATCAGGATTACCAACGACATCAGCAATGCTTTGTTTATCGCCATTGAATACTACATCGTCAAGCTTAAACCAATTACGTGAAAACTTGTTATAATAACCATTGGTTGTGATTCTGAAGTTTTTATTAAAATCTAAAGTATGAGTTAACATTAACTGAATTTGTTCAGCCGTCATTCTATCATCTTGCGAAGAGGCATATCTGCTAAATGGTGAGGTATCAAAATCACTTTCGGTGAGCCCTAAATATGTTTCATTAGAGCGTTCGTCATAATAATGAAACTTCGTTTCTAAAGCTTGCTTTAGTTTAGCATCAGGATTCGTGTTGATTCTAAATTTTGCAGTAACCTCATTGATGTCAAAACCAGTATTGCTATTGTCTGGTAGATTTTTGAATCCATTAGATCCAAAATTTAGATACTCCACCATATAACCAAAGTTTTTCTTGCTATCACCAACTCTAGCTAAAAATTGCTGAGTGTCAAAAGCACCATAACTGGCTCGAACTTCGCCATTTAACGTAGTAGGTATTTGAGCTGAAATCATATTTATGGCGCCACCAGTAGTAAAGGGGCCAAATTGTACTTGGCTACTTCCCTTTAGAATCTCTACAGCTTGCATGCGACCAACTGAAGGGAAGTAATAGGCAGCAGGTGCGCTATAAGGTGCAGGAGCAATGAGCACACCATCTTCCATTAAAGATATTTTTGCACTACGTTGAGGAGATGTACCTCTTAAACTTATATTGGGACGTAAACCAAAGCCATCTTCTTCGTAAAAGGTGACACCTGGTACAGAGCGTAAAGCGCGATTAATATCTGTATAACTGAATTTTTTGAGCTCTTCCGGAGATAGATAATAGGCAGATCCTGTTCTATGTCTTGCGACATATTTACTTCCGAAGATCTGATTGGAGTTGATAACAACTTCATCTAACTTTTGAATGGAATCTTTAGGTGTTTCAGGTTGATTTTCTTGGGCAATTAGGTTTATTGACGTTAATAAACCTAATAATGATAGGTTAAATTTGAGTTTCATTTATTTAGACTGATTAAAAATAATATTTCTTTCAGTGTGCAAATTTAAGACCTAAATCTATTTTTACAAAGTTTATTTAGAATAAATAAAAATAAAATTTAGAAAGTTTTGGTTATTAATGTGTTATGTCAAGCAATGGTTTTTGCTAATTATTGATTTAGCGATTAATTGATATTAAGAAACTTAAAAAAGACGTATATATATTTAGATAATTATTATTTATTAAAGTCTTAATGAATTTACACTTAAACATTTTACAGACTAGTTAAGTGAAATAAAATGCGTAAATTTGCACGCAATTATATCTTAATTGCACGATGACAGCACACGAAAACAAAATCCTAGGTGAAGGTCTTACCTACGATGACGTCCTACTAGTTCCAGCATTTTCAGAAGTATTACCTCGCGAGGTGAATATTCAAACAAAGTTTACTAGAAATATTACAATCAATATTCCCGTAATTTCAGCGGCTATGGATACGGTCACTGAAAGTAAAATGGCAATTGCCATGGCACAAGAAGGTGGTATAGGGGTGCTTCATAAAAACATGACGATTGAAGATCAGGCAACGAAAGTGCGTCGCGTAAAACGTGCTGAAAGTGGAATGATAATCGATCCTGTGACCTTACCAATGGATGCTACTGTTGCTGATGCGAAAAATGCCATGCGCGAGCATAGTATTGGAGGTATTCCTATCGTTGATGACAACGGTGTGCTTAAAGGCATTGTGACAAATCGTGATTTACGTTTTGAGCATCAAAGCGATAGACCGATCGTTGAGGTAATGACCAAAGAAAATTTAGTAACCGCTCCAAAAGGGACTTCTTTGAAAGATGCGGAGGCCATATTGCAGGCCAATAAAATTGAAAAACTACTAATTGTTGAGGGCGATAAGCTTGCTGGTTTAATAACCTTTAGGGATATTACAAAGGTCACACAAAAACCAAATGCGAACAAAGATTCATACGGAAGACTAAGGGTTGCCGCAGCAATAGGAGTCACAGGCGATGCAGTGGATAGGGCAGAAGCTTTAGTAAATGCAGGAGTGGATGCGGTAGTTATTGATACTGCTCATGGGCATACCAAAGGTGTAGTATCCATACTTAAGGAAATAAAGACAAAGTTCCCTAACCTAGAGGTCATCGTTGGTAATATTGCCACTGGAGAGGCTGCTAAATATTTAGTTGAAGCGGGAGCAGATGCTGTTAAAGTTGGTATTGGACCAGGTTCTATATGTACAACACGCGTTGTTGCAGGTGTTGGTTTTCCGCAATTTTCTGCAGTGTTGGAAGTTGCTGCTGCCATTAAAGGTTCTGGAGTTCCTGTTATAGCAGATGGTGGTATTCGCTACACTGGAGATATTCCAAAGGCTATAGCTGCTGGTGCGGATACCGTGATGTTAGGGTCACTTTTGGCAGGTACAAAAGAAAGTCCAGGTGAAACTATTATTTACGAAGGTCGTAAGTTTAAATCCTATAGAGGAATGGGGTCTGTTGAAGCCATGAAACAAGGGAGTAAGGATCGCTATTTCCAAGATGTAGAAGATGATATTAAAAAATTAGTTCCTGAAGGTATTGTGGGTCGTGTGCCTTACAAAGGGGAATTGTTCGAAAGCATCCACCAGTTTGTTGGTGGACTAAGAGCAGGAATGGGGTACTGCGGAGCAAAGGACATAGCCACTCTAAAAGAGACTGGACGTTTTGTTAAGATTACAGCTAGTGGTATTAACGAAAGTCATCCACATGATGTCACCATTACAAAAGAAGCACCTAATTATTCGAGGTAACTTATTTCTGCTCACGTAGGAATCTCATTATTTACTTAAAAATTGTATGAGCTGTGCCATTGCCTTTCCGCGATGCCCAATGTTATTTTTAAGCTCTAAATCCATTTGAGCAAAGGTTTCTTCAAAACCATTTGGTTTAAATATAGGATCGTAGCCAAAGCCTTTATCGCCTGCTTTTTCTGTAGTGATTTCCCCAATACAGATTCCTGTAAATGTTTCAAGTCTTCCATTGAGATGCAAGGCAATAACTGTTTTAAATTGGGCTTTTCTAGAGGTTTTATCTTCAAGTTCTGTTAGTAATTTATTCATGTTATCATCAGCATCGCGTTGGTGACCAGCATAACGTGCGGAATACACACCAGGCTCACCTTTTAGAGCTTCAACTTCTAAACCGGTATCGTCGGCAAAACAGTCGTAGCCATAATTGGCTTTAATGTATTCTGCCTTTTGTATAGCATTACCGGCAATGGTAGGTTGCGTTTCGGGTATATCTTCAATACACATAATGTCTTCTAGGCTTAACAGTCTAATATGCTTAGGTACAATCGCTTGGACCTCCTTGAGCTTGTTTTTATTATTTGTAGCGAAGACGAGTTGCATATGTAAACTTTTAAAACTTAAAAATAGATTTATATTTATCCTGAAAATAAATAAAATTAATAAATGACGCGTCTTTTTTCTATTGTTTTAATGTTTAGTGTGGTTGTTATTGGCAATGCCCAAAGAAAGTACAGGTATGCAAAAGCTTCGAAAGATTTAACTACCAATGTCTATTTTGGTGAAACTATTGAGGATCCATATCAGTGGATGGAAAACCCTAATGATCCAAGGCTTGCTGATTGGTTGAAATCTCAAAAAAAGTTAACAGACCAACAATGGAAAAAACGGGTCAATGCTATCAGTTTGAGCAGTCAAATAGCATCTATGTATAATAATACATTCGCAGAAAAAAAGGATCATTACAAAGAAACGGTCGACAGTGTAAAAAGTAAATACCAGTTTAGGGATAAGTACGTTACATCAAGACGTTTTCCAAATTTGGAATATAGGTTGCGGGGAGAAAAGCACTATAAAAAGTTGGTTTATATTAAGGACTTCCAATTAGATAAAGATGACCATGTAAGCATTACTGATACGTATACTAATGAAGATTATGACTTAATCGCTATTGAAATGTCTCATAACGGAAGTGATTGGAGGGAAGTTTACTTTTATAATCTAAAAACAGGAGAACAGTTACCAGATAAATTAATGAATTTAAGAGTTGGTAGTAATTTGTTTTGGGAAGAAGATGAATTTATTTATGATGCCTATGATAAACCAGAAAAAGGTAGGGAGTTGTTGGATAAAGCGAAAGGGCAAAAATTATTTCGTCATAAATTAGGGACTTGGCAATCCGAAGATAGATTACTATATCAGAATCCTGATACAACTGGCACCAATGATTTCAGATATTTTAAATTAGGAGGTAAGCTGTTTTTTAAACATTTTTATAAGGTTAGAGGGAAGACCTATAAAGCCTTGTCTATTGGTAATATTCTTCCACAATCCTTTTATTTGTCGAAGTTTTTACTTTACCCAAATTCGAAAGATATTTACGTAACTATTGAAGCGGTTTTTGGTGATAAAGTATTTTTAAATACAAATTGGGATGCTGCTAATGGACGTGTATTAGCAGCTGACATAAGTCAGTTGAATAAGGTGGTAGAAATAATTCCCGAGTATGATATTTTGTTAACCAATGTCAATAAACTAGGAAAAGAAAAAATAGCTTGTATTTATTCAGACAAAGGCAAAAACTCAGTTTTAATATATAATCTAGAGGGCAAACTTTTAAGAAAAATTGATTTTCCTGAAGGTAAAAAGTTAAATGATTTTTATGAGAATGACGATGACGCTACGCATACTGATTTTAGTATATCCTCTTTTTATCATCCTAGAATTTGGTATCAACTATCACTCTCGGATTTGACATTTAAGCCTGCAGCTGTTATTTCTGTTCCTTACGACGCCGAAGACTTAGAAACTAGATATGTAACTTACAAATCTAAAGATGGTACGGATATACCAATGTATATTACATGTCTAAAGAGCACAAAACTGAAAGGTGATAATCCGACATTGATGTATGGCTATGGTGGCTATGGTTTTACTGTGTCACCAGATTTTAATGAGTCATTAACCCTATGGTTATTACACGGCGGAATTCTGGCTGTTCCAAATGTTAGAGGAGGAGGAGCTAAGGGCAGTGAATGGGGTAAAGCCGGTCGTAAATTAAATAAGCAAAATGCCATTGACGATTTTATTGCGGGTGCCGAATATCTAATTTCGGAGCAATATACCAATAGCGATAAACTAGCAATTAATGGCGGTTCTCATGGAGGATTGTTAGTTGGCGCTACAATTACTCAAAGACCTGAACTGTTCAAAGTCGCAATTGCTGAGGCTGGAGCTTTTGATATGTTACGCTTTGAAAAGTTCACTGTAGGTTCTGTAAACACTAATGCTAATGAGTTTGGTTCTATTGAGAATAAAGAAGACTATGATAATTTAAAATCTTACTCACCTTTGCATAATATAAAAGAAGGTGTAAAATACCCTAATGTACTGCTCATCACTGGTGCTGAAGATGACAGGGTTCCCCCTTTCCATTCGTATAAGTTTTTGGCAACATTACAAGAAAAAGCAAGCGACACCTCTTTATATCAATTATATGTAGTCAATGGTTCTGGGCATGGAGGTGCTTTGAATACTAAAGATTTTTCATATAAATTACTGCATAAATATTCGTTTTTATTTGATCAACTGGGAATCAAAATTTACTAAATTTATAGTTCCTCAAGTATGGTATGTTTAATATGAAAAGCTTATAAGGCAGTCAAGTTTATCTAATTTTATGAAAAAATACATCCCAATCATTTTTGTTCTAGCTCTTATAAAGTTTATTATTCAATGGATTGGCAATCATAATTATGGGTTTCATCGCGATGAATTATTACATCTTTCGGTAAGCGAGCACTTGGCTTGGGGATTTATGGAGTTTCCTCCTTTTATAGCCTTTATTGGTAAACTATCGTATTGGTTGTTCGATTATCATATTCTTGGTGTTCGTTTATTTTCTACACTGGCTGGAGTGTCTATTTTGATATTATGTTGCTTAATGGCTAAGGAACTAGGAGGTAAATTTAGAGCTGTTCTCCTAGCAGGTATCTGTGTTTTGGCATTTATTCCATTTTATAGAAATCACACCTTGTTTCAACCGGTTGCGTTTGATCAATTATTCTGGGTACTAGGATTTTATTTTTTGATAAAATTTGTGAATTCTAAAAACAAGAAGTTCCTCATTTTATTGGGAATAACACTCGGGTTTGGTTTACTGAATAAATACACCATGCTCGTGTGGGCTTTGGGTATCTTTGTGGGTTTATTATTCTATAACAAAGCAAGACTCTTCAAGAACAAATGGCTTTATATTTCCGGAATTATTTCTTTACTGATGTTTCTTCCAAACATCATCTGGCAATTTCAAAATGATTTCCCACTATTAAGGCATATGCAACGTTTAAATGAAAGTCAATTGGAGGGTATAAGCCTCTGGAGTTTCATTTTGGACCAATTGGAAATTACGCCACCATTTATTTTGTTTTTGTGTGGTTTTATAGGTTTGTTTTTTAGTAAAAAACTCAGAGAATTTAAGTTTTTAGGAATAAGTTGTTTAGTCATTTTTGCGACTATGTGGTTTATGGGTGCAAAGACCTATTATATTTTTCCTTTATATCCAGTGTTGTTTTCAGCAGGTGCTGTTTTCCTTGAGAGTCTATTCGTAAAACGACCGAATCTGGTTTATGTAATAGCTGTTTCAGTATTATTGCCAATGATCTACTTCATTCCAGAAGCCACACCAATCTTACCAATAGATGCTTTCGTAGAATATAGAAGTTTAGAAGAAGAAGATGGGCGTATTGAACTTACAGGTGATTATGCAGATATGTTTGGTTGGGAAGAACAGGCAAAGCTGGTAGATAGTGTGTATAATACTTTAACTGCAATAGAAAAGGATAATTGTGTACTTTGGGCTGAAAACTATGGCGAAGCAGGTGCTCTAAAAATTTTAGGCAAGCAATATAATCTGCCTAATCCAATAAGCCGTCACGGGAGTTTTTGGACTTGGGGGTTTGGTAATAAGAATGCAAAGGTTTGGATTAGTTTAGGTAATGAAGAACCAGCGGTTGATTATGTCTTTGAAGATGTGGAATTGGTAAAAATTATAACTCATAAATATGCTATTGGTGAAGAGCATGATATTCCGCTTTATATCTGCAGAAATCCTAAAGTAGATATAGAGGCATGGTGGAAAGCTTATGAGCCGTACATTTTCGACTAACATCTACACTTTTTGTTAAGGTTTAAATAAGAGCTTAATTATTCTAAGTTAATTAGGTTATTTTTATAAAAAAACCTAAGCTATGAGACTCTTTGCCATTTTAGTTTTTATATCACTATTTTCTTTTTCCCAAACTCAAATAGAGAAGATTCAAAATAATTGGATACTCAAAGTGGATGGTCAACCATTCGATATTAAAGGGGTGACTTTTGGTTATGATAAAGACGTTAAGAATTACGATACATACTTTGAAGATTTAGAGTCTTTAGGCGTTAATACCATAAGAACTTGGTCCACAGGTAAAAACACGCTGCAATTATTAGATGCAGCTGAAAAACATGGATTTAAAGTCATGGTTGGCATCTGGATGCGCCATGGAAGACCAGGTATGGAAGATGATGATCATTTTGATTATCTCAAAGATAAAGAGGGTATGGAAGCCATGTATACGACGTCCATAAAAACAGTAGAAACTTATAAAAACCATCCAGCAGTTTTAACTTGGGGCGTAGCCAATGAGGTTTATATAAACACGGCAACAGATGAGGAGAAGTTGGCGTACTCTAAGTTTTTAGAGCGTGTTTGTAGTAATATAAAAGCCTTAGACCCCAATCATCCAATAACTTCTATCGAAGCTTGGACGTTTGGCTTAGAGTGGTGGCAAAAGTATGTACCCTCAATCGATATATATGGGCTTAATAGTTATGGAGTGGGAGTCAACTTTCTTCAAGATGAAATGGATAAACGAAATATTGATAAACCCTATATCATTACTGAATTTGGTGTCACAGGAGAATGGGATTTACCATCTGATAAGAATGGTATTAAGATTGAACCTTCTGACTCAGAAAAGTATGAGACGATTGTTAAAGGCTATAGAGAATGGATATCTAATAAGCCCTCTTGTTTAGGTGTGTATGTTTTTCATTACAATAATGGACCTGAATTTGGGAGTGTGTGGTTGGCTACACATGTAAATAGTTATACCAGACCGCCGTATTGGGCGATTAGAGAGGCTTTTACTGGTAAGAAGCCTCGAAATAACGTGCCAAAGGTGGATGCTTTTGTATTACCCGATGGCGAGTTTAAAAGCGGAACATGGATTTCTGTAGAATTAATGGTTTCTGATGTTGAAAATGAGAAGCTAGATGTGAGTTTTTCCTATAATCAGCGAACAGGTAGCCGAAAACGTCGTAACCAAATACTAACACTTAATCATCGTGGTAATCTTTCAGATGGTTTTGAAGTTCAATTGCCAGAAGAGGACGGTGCTATTAAAATCTATGTTAATGTTAAGGACAGTTACAATAATCTTGGTATTGCCTCAAGTTCGATTCAGGTCATTGATGAAAAAGCAAAGGCAATAGTATATAAAGTACCAAAAGTTGATTTGCCTTTTTATGTATACAAAGAGAGTGAAGATTTGTCATATTTCCCATCAGGGTATATGGGAAATTATAAAGCCCTAAATGTTGATCTTAACCATACAAATGATGTGTATTCAGGAGAGACGGCTATTAGAATAACATATAAGGAACGAAGCGGTTGGTATGGTATTGCATTTGTAGATCCAGCAAACGATTGGGGAGATATTCTTGGAGGTTATAACATTAGTGAAGCCAAAACCTTTAGTTTTTGGGCCAAATCAAAATTTGATGGCGTTGTCGCAAAACTTGGTTTTGGTTTAATAGACAATGACAAACCTTTTCCTGATACCGCTATTAAGTCCGTGGAAATAAAGCTGACGTCTGAGTGGAAAAAATATACTATTAAGACAAAACGCTTAGATTTAAGTTGTATTCGTTCGGGATTGGTGCTTTTTGCCAGTAGTTATGGACACCCACAAACCATTTATATAGATGACGTAGTTTTTGAGTAAAGCACTATCTAAAATCAATAGTACAACTTTTAGATTGCCCAAACCATTTTACCCGATTTTTAGATGCGGTTTTATAAATATAATCTCGAATCATTCTTGGGATAAAGGCTAAAAGTGCTGCGACGCGTTGCCATTTAGGTATTTTTGAAACAATGCTTAGGAATCCATCAGAATGTGTTTTTACGCCATTCTCATCGATAAGAATGACAGTATCAAGATGTAGTGTTGGAAAACCGTATTGCGTTAACAGTTCTTGTCCATATTTAGATTGAAAGGGTACAAATTGAAATAGGTCTTCTGGAGCAAACTTCAATAACCAACCGACAACCCCGTTGCACAGGTTGCACTCGCCATCAAAAATTATAATATCTTTTTTCGGTTGATTTTCCATAATATGCTTGTTTATAAATCAATAGACGTGTACAAGGTTTTAAACTTTCATATCATCTTTAATTTTAGGGATTATTTATGATAATTATCAGTATTAAGCAGCTTTAAAAATCGTATCTTAGAGATAGGAATTATTAATTAAAACAAGTAAGATTATGACGGTAAATTTTCAATATGTAAACACGGATGTAAGTGAAACGTTATCAAAGTTTACAAGAGAAAAATTAGAAAAATTAGCAGATAAATTTGAGTTTTTAATATCAGCTCAAGTTTATATAAAACACGATGATAAAGATCATGATGCAGGTAAAATTTGTAATATAGAATTAAGTTTACCTGGACCACGTATTTTTGCCACATCTAATGAGGCTGCCTACGAAATGGCGGTTAACGCCACAATTAGCGATTTAACACGTCAGCTGAAAAAAAGAAAAGAAGTTTTTAAAACATACTAATTATTAGGTTAAAACGTTCCGACGTTTATATTAAGGGGTTTACGATTTTATAAGGAAAGATTGGGTTCGTTCTTTGAAATTGTAAGCCCTCTTTAATTTTTCTAATAAAACAAGTTCACCTATGATGATAAGGTTCGTTTCTTAAAATAGTAAATGCTCTATATAATTGCTCTATAAAGAACAAGCGTACCATCTGATGCGAAAAGGTCATTTTAGACATGCCTAACTTCTCATTGGCCCTTTTATATACAGCTTCTGAAAATCCGTAAGGACCACCAATAACAAAGATCAAGGTCTTAATTCCTGAGTTCATATGTTTTTGTAGGTAACTAGAGAAAGCAACAGAATCCATTTGTTTTCCATTTTCATCCAATAAAATGAGTACATCAGATTTTTGAGTTTTAGATAAAATAAGTTCACCCTCTTTCTCTTTTTGCTGAGCTTCGGAAAGGTTTTTTACGTTTTTTAAATCTGGAATGATATCAAACTCAAACCGAATGTAGTGACTAAGTCTTTTGGTATAGTCTTCAATTAAAGATTGAAGATTTTTGTTGTCGGTTTTACCTATGGTGATGAGTTTTATATTCATGTGTTTTGTCACTTCAAGGGATTCAGAATTGTCGGAATCGTATCGAAAAGTTTTGTTTTAATAGTTCACGATACAAATTTATTCGTTTTACTTATAAATTCGCTCGAACTGAACTCAGAATTATTTAAGTTTTAAAATTTCAATTCCTATTTTTACAGTAAATAAAAGGTGACATGATTTCAAAAGAACAATTCGATAAAGAAATAGAAGGAATTATAGCAAATGCCATTAGAGAAGATGTAGGTGATGGTGATCATAGTTCTTTAGCTTGCATTCCTCATTCAGCCATGGGAAAGGCAAAACTTTTGGTAAAAGATGAGGGTATTATTGCTGGTATCGAATTTGCCAAACAAGTTTTTGCTTATGTTGATGACAATATGGAAGTGGAAACCTTAATCGAAGATGGGAGTAAGGTCAAATATGGAGATATTGCATTTTATGTGAAAGGTGCATCACAATCCATTCTTAAAGCAGAACGTTTGGTGTTGAATGCCATGCAGCGTATGAGTGCAATTGCGACCAAAACCAAGAAATTTGTAGATTTATTGGAAGGCACAGGAACCAAAATCTTAGACACGCGCAAAACCACACCAGGTATTAGGGCTTTAGAAAAATGGGCCGTAAAAATTGGTGGAGGTGAGAATCACCGATTTGCACTCTATGATATGATCATGTTAAAAGATAATCATATCGATTTTACTGGAGGTGTATCAAAAGCCATCAGTCTAACAAAACAATACTTAAAAGATACCAATCGCGATTTAAAAATTATTGTAGAGGCGAGAAATTTAGAAGAAATCAAAGAAATCTTAGGCTGTGGCGGTGTTTATCGTATTCTTATAGATAACTTTAACTATGATGATACACGCAAAGCTGTTAAACTCATTGGAGATCAATGTCTAACAGAATCTTCAGGTGGAATTAATGAAAAAACGGTTAGACATTATGCAGAGTGTGGTGTGGACTATATTTCATCTGGAGCGTTAACACATTCTGTTTATAATATGGATTTGAGCCTAAAAGCAGTCTAAGAAATCTAACAATCTAAAAATTAATGACCAAGCCTATTGAAGACAAGCTCGAAAAAATACCCATACTTAATTTATTAGTTCGCTTTTTTAAGCAAATTAGATTACCTGGGTTTGAAGGTTTATCTATCTACGACTTACTTGAACTCTATGCAATGGGTATTGTTAAAGGTGCTTTGACGACAAGAGCCAGTGCGATTGCCTTTAGTTTTTTTACGGCTATTTTCCCGTTTTTATTGTTTGTCATTATTTTAATTCCTTACATTCCTATCGATAATTTTCAAAAGGAGTTTTTAGATTTTCTAAATTCGTTTTTACCACCCCAAACCTCAGATTTTTTCTTCTCTAATATTTTTGATAATATCAGTGGTGGAGCAGGAGCTGGTTTAGTGTCTTCGGTTTTTTTGCTATCCATGTTGTTGATGGCAAATGGTGTAAATGCGGTATTTTCAGGTTTTGAAAATTCGTATCACGAACAGTTAACCCGTAATGTGTTTCAGCAATACATGTATGCGCTAGGTATAGCTCTGATTTTAGCAATTTTAGTATTGCTCACCGTTGCTGTATTTGGGTATTTTCAAATTTATATACTTGGCCCAATTTATGAAAGTTTCAGCGGTGAGGTTCTAAAGAATAATGATAACGGTGTGGGTTGGATTGTTTTTGCGAAATACATGTTCTTTGTCATCATGGTGTACTTGGCAACAGCGACTTTATATTATTTTGGAACGAAAGAGGGACGACATACTCGATTTTTCTCCGTAGGTGCATTATTGACAACATTACTGATCATCTTAACATCATATCTATTTGGTGTATACATAGATAATTTTTCTCAGTATAATAAACTATACGGCTCTATTGGAGCGTTATTGATATTGTTATTGTACTTATGGTTAAACTCTAATATTTTGTTGCTGGGCTATGAATTGAATGCCTCGCTAAGGCGACTAAGAAAGATAAATCGTTATGATGAATAAACTTGTTTTAATAATAGTATTGGTGCTAAGTATTAACGGTATGAATGCCCAAAGCATCTTTGGCAAATGGAAGACTATTGATGATGAGACAGGTAAGGAAAAGTCGATCGTTGAAATTTATGAAAAAGACGGAAAAGTCTACGGTAAAATCATAGAGCTTATAAATCCTAAACAGAAGAATCCTTTATGTAGTAAATGTGATGGCTCTAAGAAAGATAAACCTGTTCTCGGTATGGTAATTATTGAAAGCTTAGAAAAAGATGATGATGTTTACAATGATGGCACCATTCTTAATCCAGAAAATGGCAAAGTTTATTCGTGTCGTCTAAAACTTGATGACGAAAAAGATACTTTACAAGTGCGCGGCTATGTCGCATTTTTTTACAAGACCCAATATTGGAAACGCGCTAGCGAGTGACTTACTTTTTAGACGTCATATTACCTATTCCGCTTCAGAAAGCCTTTACTTATCACATTACCGCAGCCGAAGCACAGTTCCTTAAATTAGGGATGCGTGTGGCAGTGCCATTTGGTAAAAGTAAAATCTATACGGCCTTAGCTTATAATATTCATAATACGGCACCAACGTCTTATGAGGCCAAGACGATTCATCAAATTTTGGATGACAGACCAGTAGTAAGTGAAATTCAGCTTAAACATTGGGAATGGATTGCTAACTACTATATGTGCAGTTTGGGGGAAGTTATGCGTGCTGCTATGCCTAATGCTTTTATACTCGAGAGTGAAACCATTATTTCTAAAAATGAACAGATCGAAATTAAAGATTCAGAATTAAAAGATGACGAATTCTTAATTTATGAGGCCTTAAACTATCAGTCATCATTAAAAATTCAAGATGTCGTTTCTATTTTAGATAAAAAACGTGTACTACCTGTTATTAAGAATTTGGTTGAAAAAGGTGTGCTGCATCTGCAAGAAGAACTTTACGAAAAGTATCAACCGAAGTTGGTACGTTACGTAAAACTTCATAATAATCATAAGTCGGAGGAAAAACTACAAGAACTTTTAGAAATACTAAGTAGAGCACCAAAACAGCGTGAAGTTATTTTAGCCCTATTTGCCTTAGAAGCTTCAGATAATAAACCCATAAAAGTTTCAGAATTGGTAGAACGAAGTGGTACGTCGTCGGCTATTGTAAAAGCGCTTATAGATAAAGGGATTTTAGAGGAATATCATATTCAAACCGATCGCATTCAATTTGAAGGTGATGGTGATGCGGATTCTAAAACCTTGAATGAAGCACAGCGGCAGGCTTTTAAGGAAATTGAAACAACGTTTCAGTCAAAATCAGTAGCATTATTGCATGGAGTAACATCATCAGGAAAAACTGAAATCTATGTTCAGCTCATTCAAAAGCAACTGGAGCAAGGTAAGCAGATACTTTACTTATTACCGGAAATAGCTCTGACAACGCAATTAGTACATCGTTTACAGGATTATTTTGGAGATAAAGTCGCCGTGTTTCATAGTCGCTATTCTGGTAATGAACGTGTTGAAGTTTGGAATAATATGCTCAATAATTCTGAAAAAGCTCAAGTTATTATAGGAGCACGCTCTTCGCTATTGTTACCGTTCAATAATTTAGGCTTAATCATTGTTGACGAAGAACATGAGCAATCCTACAAACAATTTGATCCAGCGCCACGTTACCATGCCAGAGATGCCGCTATAGTATTAGCAAATATGCACATGGCTAAAACATTACTTGGATCGGCAACACCTAGTTTAGAAAGCTATTTTAATGCTAGTCAAGGTAAATATGGCTTAATTGAATTAAATACGCGCTATAATAATGTACTGATGCCCGATATTGAATTGGTGGATTTGGCCGATAAATACAAGCGCAAACGTATGAAAGGTCATTTTTCTGATCGATTAATAGAAGAGATGACCGACACTTTAGAACAAGGTTTTCAAATTATATTATTTCAGAACCGTAGAGGATTTTCTCCTATTGTAGAATGTACAACCTGTGGTAACTCACCACAATGTCCAAATTGTGATGTTAGCTTAACCTATCATCAGTACAGAGATCAATTGCGATGTCATTACTGTGGTTATAATTCTGCAATGTTAAAACGTTGTCAAGGATGTGGCAGTCATACTTTAGATACTAAAGGATTTGGTACAGAACAGATAGAAGAAGAGGTTAAGGTATTATTTCCAGAAAAGAAAGTCGCTCGTATGGATTTGGATACCACGCGTGGTAAATTTGGTTTCGAAAAAATCATCAATAGTTTTGAGCAGCGTGAAGTCGATATTTTGGTAGGTACGCAAATGCTAACCAAGGGTCTAGATTTTAGACATGTAAAATTAGTCGGGATTATGAATGCAGATAATTTATTGAACTTTCCTGATTTTAGAGCACATGAGCGCAGTTATCAATTGATGGCTCAGGTATCAGGTCGAGCAGGACGAACCGATATAAGAGGAAAGGTTTTGATCCAGACCTATAATCCGCATCATAATATTTTGCAGCAAGTGTCTACAAATTCCTTTAAAGAGATGTATTCCGAGCAGATGAATGATCGTTACAACTATAAATATCCACCAATTTACAGATTAATTAAAATCACATTCAAGCATAAGGATTACAATAGAGTTAATTTGGCAGCAGACTGGTACGCCAAATCATTACGGCAGGTTTTTAAGGCGAATGTGTTAGGTCCAGAATTTCCGGCAATTTCGAGAATTCGTAATTTATATAACAAAAATATCTTAGTAAAAATTCCACAGAAGCAATCTTTAGCAAAAACAAAAGAAGCTATAAAAAAGATTGATAATAGCTTTAATGCAGTTAAAGACTTCAGGTCTGTGAGAGTGATAATCAATGTAGATAATTACTAGCAACGCATAAATTTAGTCAGATGTCAGTTCGAGTGGTTTTCGAAGAAAATTGTATCGAGAACTTTTTTTGAGTTTTAGTCTGACTTCTCTGAACAAAATTTTATTCTTTAATTACGAAAAAAATCACTCAAAGTGACTAATACTTAGAACAAAAAAAATCCCGAGCATTTCTGCTCAGGATTCTAATGATCTATAATGTAATGCTTTAAATGAAAAACTAATATTTTACATATTATTCAAAGCATCAACCAATTGTGTCTTTTTATTTCGACTCAATGGAATTTCGTAAGCGCCAACTTCAACATTTTTACTATTAAAGCGATCAATTTTATCTAAATTCACAATATAAGATTTATGAATTCTCAAAAATTTTCCTTCTGGCAATTCCTTTTCAAAAGCTTTCATAGTAGATAATACTACTAGGCTGTTTTCTTCTGTTACGACTTTCACATAATCGCCTAAAGCTTCAATCCACTTAATATCCTTAATATATACTTTACGTTTTTTAAGGTTACTCTTCACAAAAATGTGTTCACCATCCGTTTCGTTGAAATCTAGTTTCAATTTATGCTGCTCAATAGCTTTTTCTACGGCAGTATTAAAACGTTCTTTTGTGATTGGTTTTTGAAGATAGTCGGTAGCATCGTAATTAAATGCTTTAAAAGCATATTCGGTTTTACCGGTAACAAAAATAATTTGGGGTTTGTTGTTGAGTACATCTAAGAGTTCAAAACCGTTTAATACAGGCATCTCTATATCTAAGAAGATAAGATCTACTTTATGTGTATTAAGACCGTTTTTTGTTTCTAACGCACTGCTATACTCCGCAATAAGGTTAAGTGAAGAATGATTCTCAATTAACTTTACAATGGAGAGGCGCTGAATCGCAGAATCATCAACAACTACACAGTTTAAAGTCATAACATTAATATTTTATTAGGTTAAGATATCGACAATAGTACAATAATTTCGGTTAAAAAACAAATTTTACCGACAAAGTGTAATAGCAAACCTGATTTTTAAAGACTAATTTCTTTGCAATTTTAGGCTATAAAACGTTGCCAGAATTAGAAATAATGCTTATTTTTGCAGCCGTTTTAACAATAAACAAATAAATTTTTATGAATCGTTACGAAACTGTTTTCATCTTAAATCCCGTTTTATCTGAAGATCAGATAAAGGAGACAGTAAAGAAATATGAGGATTACCTCGTTTCTAAAGGAGCAAAGATGATCGCCAAAGAAGATTGGGGCTTAAAGAAGTTAGCTTATCCGATCCAAAACAAAAAAAGTGGTTTTTATCACTTATTTGATTACAATGTTGCTGGAGAAGCCATTGAACAATTAGAAGTAGAGTTTAGACGTGATGAACGTTTTATGCGTTACTTAACTGTAAAATTAGACAAGCACGCTGCTGCCTGGGCTGATAAGAGAAGAGATAGAAACAAACAAAAAGCGTAATTATGTCATCTATAGAACAACAAGCAAAAGGAAAAAAGGACGGAGAAATTAGATATCTAACGCCTTTAAACATAGAGACTACTAAGCAAAAGAAATATTGTCGCTTTAAAAAGTCTGGTATAAAGTATGTGGATTATAAAGATTCAGATTTCTTAATGAGTTTCGTAAACGAACAAGGTAAATTATTGCCAAGACGTTTAACAGGAACATCTTTAAAGTACCAAAGAAAAGTATCTGTAGCGGTAAAAAGAGCTAGACACTTAGCTTTAATGCCATATGTCGCAGATTTATTAAAATAAAATATCATAACAATGGAACTTATATTAAAACAAGACGTTGAAAATTTAGGATTTAAAGACGATATTGTAACAGTTAAGAACGGTTATGGTAGAAATTTTTTAATTCCTCAAGGACAGGCTGTAATGGCTACGGCTTCTGCAAAAAAAGTATTGGCAGAAACATTAAAGCAAAGAGCTTATAAGGAAAAATCAATAATTGCTGAAGCACAGAAAACTGCTGATGCCCTTGCCGAATTAGAAGTTAAGATAGCTTCTAAGGTGGGTACAGGCGATAAGCTTTTTGGATCTGTAAATAATATAGATCTAGCTGCAGCTTTACAAAAATCAGGTCATGAAGTTGATAAGAAATATATCAATGTAATTGGTGGTAATGTAAAGCGTTTAGGTATGTATAATGCGGTTATCAGATTACATAGAGAGGTTACTGTGGACTTACCATTTGAGGTAGTTGCGGAGAAATAACCTTTATCTTTAAAATAGTATAAAACCGTTTAGTTCTCTAAGCGGTTTTTTTATTGAAATTTATATGATGAATAAATTTATATATGTTATCCTTCTTGTTGGTTTTTTAGGGTGTAAAAACTCTAAAACTGCCGAAGATATTACCGAAACAACAACATCCAAGCTTATTGAAGTTTTTAAGGCTTCAAACTCGGGTTATCCAAATATTAGCGTGCATCGAGGCGGTAAAGGACTTAAAAAATATCCCGAAAATTGTCTAGAAACCCTTCAATATATTAATGATAGTATCTCAGCTATTTACGAGATCGACGTAGCACAGACTAAAGATGGGCAGTTAATCTTAATGCACGATAATTCCATAGACAGAACAACTAACGGAAGTGGTTCGGTAAAAAACAAGACCTATAACGAACTTAAGAACTATCATCTTATTGATGATTACGGTAATCCAACTAATTTTAAGATTCCTCTCTTTTCAGAAGTTTTGGCATGGTGTAAGGCGAAAGATGTTGTTCTAACGGTCGATATAAAGCGAAGTGTCAATCAAAAAGAGGTTATAGAAGCCATAAGAAAGGCAAATGCAGAAGACATAAGTATTATTATTACTTACGATGTCGCACAAGCACAATCAGCGTATAATGAAGCTCCAGAGTTGTTACTGTCAGTCTCAGCTAGAAATCACAAGGAGTTCGATCGATTACTACAAACCGATATTCCAGTAGAAAATATGTTGGCCTTTACAGGAACGCGATTATCTAATGCATCACTGTATGAGCGATTACATAAAAACGATATTGTCTGCATTTTGGGAACACTTGGCAACTTGGATAGACAGGCCGAAGCTAGGGGAGACGAGCTTTATGCACAATGGAAGAATAAAGGCATTGATGTCATAGCAACAGATAGGCCTTTTAAGGCTTATAAAGCAATAAATAATTAATTAAAATGAGAGGTCTCGCTCCTAGTGCGAGGTGGAAAATCGAAGTTTTTCATGAAATACGCAAGACTAACAAAAGAACAATTTGAAGAGCTGCACCAAGAATTCATTAATTTTTTGGCAACTCAATCCATTACAGCTGACGAATGGGAGGGCATTAAAAAAAACAAACCTGAAGCTGCAGAGCAAGAACTAGATGTCTTTAGTGACTTGGTTTGGTATGGTGTGTTAAGCAAAGTCGAATATTTAGAGCATATTTCTCCAAATCACATCCATCTTTTTAAATGTAAAGAAAAAGATATGCATCTTATAGCGCTAAAACTAAAAGTAGATCACATTGATTTAACTACAAAAGCAGGTTTTCAGTGGCTTCGTGATAATCTATTATCTGATAGTATTGAATTTTTTAATGCGAAAAAAGATTATACAGATGATAAGTATTTAGATATTTTTAAGTTGATTCAGCAAGGTGCTAATATCACTAAAGGTGAATTATTTCAATATTTTGAGAAACTAATTCGTCAGTAAAATCAACGGTATTTATTAAAATCTTGAAACTCCTGATGTCTTTCTTTGATACGTTCTACAGGGTCACTATTTTCCCGGAATTTTCTACGAAAAGGGTCAGGCTGCTCGTATTCTTTATCCACGTCATCCAAAAAAATATTTCTAATGTAATTTTTAATATAGATAAAAACCGTTTTCATTTACTCATATCTCAAAGATTCTATCGGATCTAATCTTGCAGCTTTTGTTGCGGGATAAAGCCCTGAAATTACAGCGACTATAAAGGCAATACTCGTAGCCCAAATCATAGCTACCCATGGTGTTGAGAATTCTAATTTAAAACCTTTGGAAACGCCCCAGCCAATTAAAATACCAAGCAATATTCCAAGAATCCCGCCAAGCTGACCAATAATAACGGTTTCCATAAAGAACTGAAAAGCAATGGTTCTACGTTTAGCGCCTAAAGCTTTTCTTACGCCTATTTCACGGGTACGTTCACTTACCGAAACGAGCATTATATTCATTAAGGCGATGGTGGATCCAAAGATGGTAATGATGCTAATAATCCAAGCAGCTATGTAAAGTGTACTTGTGTTTTCTGCAACTCGATTTATTAAATCTTCGCTACGTTCAATACCAAAATCATTATCCTCAATAGGGTTAAGACCTCTAACATTTCTAAACGTTAAAATAGCATCCTCTTGAGCACCTTCTAACATATCATTTTTTTCAACTTTAACGCTTAGCGTGTAATCAATGTTAGGGTTTGTAAAAATAGAACGCGCTTTTTGTATAGGCATAATAACCCTTAAATCTTGATTATTACCAAACGTCGAACCTTTTTCCTTTAAAACGCCGACAACTTTAAACTTAGAGCCTCTGATACTTATGGTTTTATCAATAGGATTTTCCTCAGGAAAAAGCGCTTTCTGTAAATCGCTACCAATAACGCAAACTGCGTTGCTGTTTTCTACATCAAAAAAGTTGAGTGAACGTCCATTTTCAATTTCTAGACCAGAATTCTCAATAAAGTACTCATTGGAACCAAGTACAGAAACTTCAGGATCGGTTTTTGCGTTTTCGTATTTTACTTCTGCAGCCCGAGTTCCTGTAAAGGATACCGCTACTTTAGTAAAGGGGTAATCATAATTGTCTATGAATTCTTTAACGTTTCTATAATTTATTACTGGGTTTATTTTTTGTCGTTCTCTGCTGCTTTGGCGTCGGTTGGTAAACTCATAACGTTGAAAGTTAAATGTATTGGCGCCCATAGATGAGAAATTACTCGATATGGTATTTTCTAAAGCCGAAACACCACTCAGAATACCTACAAGAGCCATAATGCCAATAGCAATAATCAAAACCGTTAAAATTGTTCGAAGTAACTGACTTTTAATTGAGCCAAACGCAATTTTAATATTCTCTTTAGCGAGTGAAAACATAGTTTTTCAAAAGGTTAGTTAAGCTGTTTAAAAGTATAAGACTACTTAAACACTATAAAGTTACTATAAAATCAAAATATCTTGGGTTTGCCTCTAAAAATTATAATATTTTTGTGACAAATGAAATTACTTTACATCAATTTCATTTATCACACTGAGCCTGTCGAAGTGTTTGATTGTCTAAACAAGCACTAAGTCTTTTTAGATGAGATTTCTCGACTACGCTCGAAATGACAGCGTATTAAATTATAAGTTTCACTAAAAGAGATTCCCGTTTTCACGAGAAGTAAGCATGGCACAAAAACCAAGTATTCCTAAAGGTACCAGAGATTTTAATGCAGAAGAGGTTGCGAAACGTTCCTATATCATGGAAACAATTAAGAGACAGTTTCAATTGTACGGCTTTCAACCTATTGAAACACCAAGTTTTGAAAATTCAGAGACCTTAATGGGTAAGTATGGTGATGAAGGCGATCGTTTGATTTTTAAGATTTTGAATTCTGGTGAATATTTGAGAAAGGTTTCGGATGAGGATTTAATTGCAAAAAATGAAGCTAATATTGCATTAAAAATTTCTGAAAAAGCACTTCGTTACGATCTTACCGTACCCTTTGCACGTTATGTGGTACAACACCAAAACGAAATAGAGTTTCCATTTAAGCGTTATCAAATACAGCCTGTTTGGCGCGCAGACCGTCCACAAAAAGGCCGTTTTAGGGAGTTTTACCAATGTGATGCGGATGTGGTAGGTTCAAAATCCTTGTTTCAAGAGGTGGAGTTTATACAATTGTATGATGCCGTATTTACGTCTTTAAAATTAGAAGGCGTCACCATAAAAATCAATAACCGTAAAATTCTTTCGGGTATTGCGGAAGTGATTGATGCGCATGATAAACTCATTGATTTCACCGTGGCTTTAGATAAGCTGGACAAAATAGGCGAGGAGAAAGTCAAAGATGAAATGCGTAGTAAAGGTATTTCTGAGGATGGCATTTCTAAACTTCAGCCTTTATTTTCGTTACAAGGTGATTTTGGTGATCAGGTAGGAAGTTTAAAGTCTATTCTAAATGCTTCTGAGGTTGGCTTAAAAGGTATTGAAGAATTGGAGTTCATTAATACGGCTATTTCAAACTTAGGATTGAAAACGGCCAAATTGCAACTCGATGTCACTTTGGCTAGAGGACTTAACTATTATACAGGTGCTATTTTTGAAGTGTCTGCTCCAGAGGATGTAAAAATGGGTTCTATTGGAGGAGGAGGTCGCTATGATGATCTTACCAGTATTTTCGGTAAACCAGACACCAGTGGTGTAGGCATAAGCTTTGGGTTAGACCGCATTTATTTAGTTTTAGAAGAATTAGGACTATTTCCGGAAACAATTACAGAAGCGACTAAAGTATTGTTTTTAAGCTTTGGTAGTGAAGAAGCTATGGCTTCCTTAGAAGCTGTATCTAAGTTAAGAGAATCTGGAGTAAAAGCCGAAATATATCCTGATGCGATTACTTCTGGTAAACAAATGAAAAAGCAAATGACCTATGCCAACAGACGTCATATTCCTTTTGTGGTATTAGTTGGCGAGGAAGAATTAAAGTCTGGAATGTTTGCACTTAAAAATATGGAGACTGGCGCTCAGGAAAAGTTAGGTCTTCAAGAACTTCTCAGTACATTACAGTAAACACTCAATTTTATATAAATAAAAAGCCCTGAATAATTCAGGGCTTTTTGTAGGTTAAGAATTTAGATAGATTTGGGGCAAATCACTTTACTAGAACTTTTTCAGTTACCACTGAACCGCTTACAGTATATAACTTAATAATGTAAGTTCCGGTGAATAAATTCCTAACATCATATTCAGAGTAACCGCGCTCTGAAATATTCTTATTTTTATAAATCGATTACCCTAATATATTATATAGTTCAATCGATTGAATAGCTACTTGATTTGGATGTATTAGAACAAATTGTTCTGGCACCTTGATCTGTAAGGTCAGGCTTAATCCATCCCATCATAGTAATCTAGGACCAGTTGCTTATGACTTTAGCTTGGGACTCAATTACAGAGCAAATATACATTTTACTCTATGAAATGCAAATAAAAACGATGAAATACATAAAATTTATATTTTTACTACATTTTTTATGACGGATTTCAAGCGCTTCTATATAAGCGGTTATACGGTTTTGTATTACATCTCTAGGTTTGATTTGTTATTCTCTTCTATGTCAAAGCACATACAACAGCACAAAAAAGCCATTACGTTATAAGTAATGGCTTCGTTTTAATTTGTGTAAATCACTTAGTTTTTCATCCCAGGTAATTTTTCAGGCCGTTTGGTTTGCCAATTAAACTTATCGGCTTTCTTTTCTTCAGGAGCCAATTCATCCAATGTATTGGCGTCATATACAATTCCATTTTTAACTACATGAGTTAAGGTGTTTGTATGTCGCAGATTATCAAGAGGATTGTTTTCCATGATTAAAATATCGGCAATTTTACCAACTTCTATCGTACCTAAATCTTTATCCAAACCTAGTGCTTCACAACCTTTAATAGTTGCCAGTCGCAGGGCATCGTAATTACTCATTCCTCCACTTGCGACAGCCCAAAGTTCCCAGTGGTAGCCTAAACCTTGTAATTGACCATGACTTCCTATACCTCCTATACCGTCGGCTTCAATAAGGTCTTTCATAAACTCGGCATGTTTTTTAAAGACATGTTCGTCGTCCCTAAACCAACCTGGTCTGCGTCTTGATTTTTGTGCTAACTCTGCATAAGGTGTAAAGTATTGCATTTTAGCATCATCGTATGGGTTCTCTCTTGAATAGAAGTAATTTTCTGCCCAAGGACCACCATAACTCACCAATAAAGTTGGAGTAATTGCCATTTGGGATTCTGCCGCTACTGTAATAACATCATCATATAATGGGTATATAGGGAACGAATGCTCATGACCTGGATTACCATCAATCATGTTTACCATATTTTGTTTAAAATCAAGACCACCCTCTGTAGTTGGCATTAATTTCAATTCTTTGGCAGCCATGATTAACCATTGTCTTTGCTGGCGGTTACCGACGATATAACTTTTTATACTTTTCGTGTTATAATACTCGCTATACTGTTTTAAAATATCTTTCGCGTGGTCTAGACTTTGAATATTATAAGCCCAAAAGCCTACGCCTGGACCTGTACTATAAACTCTTGGACCATGAATCATACCAGCATCTACCATATCTGCATAAGTAAGAACATCTGTTGTAGCTGTTTGAGGATCTCTTGTCGTTGTCACGCCATAGGCCAAATTAGCGGAGTAAATCCACACTTGATTTTTATGAATTCCCCAATTGGGCCACATATGAGCATGCGTATCTACAAAACCAGGAGTTATTGTTTTTCCTGAAACATCAATTACTTTGGTGTTTTTCGGGACATCAAAACTTCCAGAAGCACCTATATTCTTAATACGATTGTTTTCAATTAAAACATCGCCATTTTCAATGACTTGCTTACCATTCATGGTGATTATACGTCCACCTTTCAATAACGTAGAGCCTTTTGGAATAGCGCGTTTATATGTTACTTTTACTTTGTACTCTTCAGCTTTGAATTGAGGCTTATCTTTTTTCTTTTCCTTTTTATCTTCGGTTTTGGTGGAATCTGATTTTTTTTCAGCAGCTTTCAATTCTTTTTCTTGTTTTTTAGCTAGGGCTAAACTATCCTTAAACGCTTTACCTTTTGCTAAATCGTAGGCAAAATGACTTGCGCCTAATGACCAATGCACTTTCTTGCTGTCAGAAGACCAAGAAGGAAATTCACCGCCAATTATGGTCAGTTTATTTGCTGGAAATGCTGCATTTTCAGCTTTTGATAAGTTAATTGAAGGCGTTGTGCCAATCATGGGAATAATAACGGAATATATGTCATTATTGATTTTAGCTAGGGCATGAGTGCCGTCTGGCGAAATTCTGATTTCACTTGGTCTAGATCCTTTATTGTTTTCTCTCCAACCTTCTTCATTTGTTGGCATTCCAGTTTCATGATCTTTTCCAAAGACGTCCGAAGAACCATAAGTTTTTATTCCTGTTAGTTTTAAATGTTCTTTTTCGTCACTACCATCCCAACGCATTGAAATTAAACCTTTGTTACCATGATTAAGATAGATTCTATCGTTAATTTTGGTGAAGTGAGGTGTCGTTCTGCCTTTGGTTTTGTCAATTACAGTGATGTTTCCGCCATCACTAGAAACCCAAGCTAATTCCTCATAAACACGACCGTTAAATGGGTCAATGGCATCATCATAAGTTTGAGCTGCACCTTTGGTAAAGGCGATGCGATTACTTTGGTAAGACCAAGCAGGGTTAGTATATATACCTCTTTCTTTTGTCAATTGTGTCGGATTTCCTTTGCCTGAGGCGTTGACTTTATATAAATGACCACCATTAGACTTCCATGTGGTAAAGACGATTTGCTTGCCATCTGGAGACCAGTCTGGCATGGCTTCAGTAAAATCATGCTTCGTTAATCGTTTAGGCGTGCCATTGGGTAAGCTCATAACATAGAGTCTGTTAAGAGCGGTAAATGCTATATGCTTTCCGTCAGGAGATGGTTTAGCGTCTCTAATTTGCGTTACTAAAGCTTCTGGAGAATCATCGATTGGATATTTAAATGATACCATTGGACCCAAATCTAAGTCTACATCTACTGAAAAAGGAACTTCCTTAGCGGAGTTATCACTAATGCTTATACTATATAATTTACCGCCATAAGAAGCAATGAGATTTTTACTATCTGGAGTAAATGCCATACCTGGTAAAACACCGAGTGGCGCAATGGATTCTTGATCGTCGCGCTGCACAGGATATGCTAACCAGCGCTCTTCACCAGTTTTTAAATTACGAAGTACTAAGCCTGTATGTTCTTCAAATCTACTGCCATAGACCATCCAATTTCCATCATCAGAAAGGGTAGGTGTAAAAGCTGATCCATATCTGGAAGTCACCATTTCCGTATCAGCATCTTCGCGATCAAAACTCATGATCTGGTATTGTGGCAGTTGCGCATTATAGTTCCAAGCACCTCTACGAGTTGAAAAATAAATATGTTTTCCATCTGCGCTAAAAGCAGGATCTATGTATTTGATAGCTTTCTGTTTTGCTAATAAGTTAGCACCAGAACCACCATCTTTGTGAACTATAAATGGTTTAATGTTTCTTCTGCCACGTGTTCCGACAATGTACTCACCATCAGGACTCCAATCTGCAGAAACATGATACTTATCTTTATCCTTTGTTAATTGTTTCTGTTCTTTAGTGGCCAAATCCATCGTCCATAGGTTATCCCCACCACTTTTATCAGAAATAAATAGAATACTTTTCCCATCAGGACTATATCTTGGATGTACATCATACGGCATACCTTCGGTAATCCTAATTGCTTTTCCTCCAGAGACTGGGATGGTATATAAATCTCCCATCATATCAAAGATGATGGTTTTTCCATCGGGACTTACATCTACGGACATCCAAGTGCCTTTTTCAGTAGTGAATTTGACATTTCGCGTGGGCTCCAAGGGCAATTCCTTTGTTGCTTTTTTGGTGGAGTCTTTAACTTTTTCTGACTCTTGGGCTACAGAAATATTGAAAGCGAAAAGTAGGAGCAGAGCGATGCCTGAATACATATATTTTTTCATGTATGGTTGGTTAATGGATTAAGTGTTTAAAAATAAGGAAATTAATGATATAGGAATGTTAAATTGAGGTAAGAATGATTTCGTAACCAAGACTTTATAATAACCAAACAAAAAAGCCTGATGTATATCATCAAGCTTTTAATATTGTAGCGAGATCGAGATTTATATAATCTTTTTTGATGGCCTTGACAATAGTAAAAGCAAATGCTTCGCATTTTTGATTTTTATACTTATGCTTCATAAAGCAAGCTTTACAGCAGCGTATAAAAAAAGTCCAATACTTCCGTATTAGACTTTTACTGCTGTAGCGAGATCGAGATTTGAACTCGAGACCTCCGGGTTATGAATCCGACGCTCTAACCAACTGAGCTACCTCGCCATTATTGCGGCTGCAAATATAAAAACAAATTCAACGACAACAAACATAAGATTCTAAAAAAATAATTTTAGTTTAAAGTTTTTAATTGTACCAAATTGTATATATTGAGCAAATAATACAATGCTTATATGGACGATAAAGAAAAATATGAAATGGAGTTTGTAATACAAGCGTCTCCTTCACTTATATACCAGTATATATCCACACCTTCTGGCTTATCCGAATGGTTTGCTGATAACGTGAATTCTCGAGGAGAGTTGTTTACTTTTATTTGGGATGGTTCAGAGGAACAAGCTAAATTATTAACAAAGAAAAGTGGTGAACGGGTTAAATTTCGCTGGTTGAGCGATGATGAAGATGGAGCCTCATATTATTTCGAAATCCGCATTCAAGTTGATGAAATCACCAAGGACGTATCGCTTATGATCACTGATTTTGCAGAAGAAGATGAAATTGATGAAGGTAAAATGCTTTGGGATAATCAAATCTCTAGTCTCAAACAAGTTTTAGGCTCAAGGTAACTCGTAACTAATTCAACTATTATATCTTTGTCCCGATTTAATTTTTTATAAATCGGGACTTTTTTTATGGTAAATTTCAATGGTAATTTGGTTGATGTATCTGATCCAATATTAACTCAAGAAAACAGAGGTTATAAGTATGGTGATGCACTTTTTGAAACTCTTAAAGTTGTAAATGGTAAAATTTTCTTCTGGGAAGATCACTATTTCAGATTGATGGCCTCAATGCGAATTCTGAGGATGGATATTCCTATGAATTTCACCATGGAGTTTTTAGAGACTGAAATTTTAAAAACTGTTGAAGCTAATCAGTTGATTGATTCATCAGCTAGAGTGCGGTTTAATGTAGATAGGGGAAATGGAGGTAAGTATTTACCAAATGAAAACTCAAGAGTTAATTTTAATATTGTTGCAGAGCCTAAGCACGATCCCTTTTACAGTATTAACTCTGATGCTATCTACACAGTAGATCTCTATAAAGACTTCTTTATGGCACCTGGATTGTTATCTGGATTAAAGTCTAATAATAAAGCGATTCAAGTTATTGGGAGTATTTATGCCCAGGAAAATGATTTTGATAACTGTTTAATTTTAAACACTAAAAAAAATGTTATTGAAGCTCTAAATGGAAATTTATTCTTGGTAAAAGGCGATAAAATAAAAACGCCACCATTAGAAGACGGTTGCTTAAAGGGTGTTATGCGCAAACAGGTTTTGCAGATTTTATCTAAGGACGTTAATCTTTTCGTTGAAGAAACATCCATTAGCCCTTTTGAACTTCAAAAAGCAGACGAATTATTTATTACTAATGTTATAAAAGGTATTGTACCAATTACAAAGTATCGTAAAAAGATTTATGGTAGTGAATTTGCCCAAAAATTAGTGATAAAATTAAATACCAAGTTGAGGTTGAACCCTTAGTTGTAGCTTGGGTTTTCAGGCGCATTGGACCAAATACTATAATCGCCTCCAAGCTCTAACATTTTTTCACGCCAAAAGGTATTGCACGATTTTGCAATAATGTCGTTGTTGTAGATATTTTCAGAAACCAGCCACGCATTGGATTCAAGTTCGCTATCCAATTGTTCTTCTGCCCAACCAGAGTAACCCAAAAAGAAACGAATATCGTCCTGTGAGATTTTATTATCATTGATAAGATCCAAGACTACGCTAAAATCACCACCCCAAAAAATACCATTTGAGATTTCTATACTATTTGGAATCAAATCAGGAGACTTGTGTATAAAATAAAGATTATCTTGTTCTACTGGACCACCATTATAGACTGTAAATTCAGACTCTGTACCATCAATGAGATCTTTGAGATTATAGTCTAAAGGTTTGTTTAATATAAAGCCTACAGATCCCAGTGCATTATGATCTGCAAGAAGAATCACTGCACGATTAAAAGAGATGTCTCCAATTATCGATGGTTCTGCAATTAGTAAACTACCTTTTTCTGGCTTACTCATCCTTATATCTGCTTTGTGCTTACTAAAACTATGGCATTTTTACCAATTAAACAACTTAAATCTCTTAAAATTAGAGCAAAAAAAAGCCTACTCACTGAGTAGGCTCTGTATTTTTTAAGAAAAATGTCTTAGTTTACAGCGTTGCTTAAGTCAGAACCTGCCTTAAATTTCACTACATTTTTAGCTTTAATCTTAATAGTCTTTCCAGTTTGTGGATTTCTTCCATCTCTTGCAGCTCTTCTAGAAACTGACCAAGAACCAAATCCTACTAAAGAAACTCTGTTTCCTTTTTGTAAAGATCCTTCGATGTCAATTAACATAGAATCTAATGCTTTTTTTGCAGCTGCTTTTGTAATTCCAGCATTCTCTGCCATACCATTGATTAAATCTGTTTTGTTCATAAATTTTAAATTTAAATTGTTAAAAATTCGGTTTTTAATTAGTGATTCTTAAAAATCCGTAGACAAAATTATGAGGAATATTAAGCTACGCAAGTAATAGCAAGGGAAATAGGCGATTTTGTTGATAAGTCATAGCATTTGTTAATAAAGGAATGCATTTTGTCGGATTTTTTACAAGGTCAATAGCTGTAAGGGTTTACAGCATTTTAGCGATTTTAGAAAATTCAAAACCATTTAAGAGAGATTTTACATCCATTTTCCGCTTTCCAGGAAGTTGAATCTCATTCATTTTTATAAAGCCATCTTTGCAAGCTACTTTCAATTCGTCTTTATTGGTAAAGACAGACCCTATTTCATGACTGTGTTTTTCTCTTTCCTTTGCAACATCATATAATTTAATGGCGATTGGTTCTTTTTCGCCATTATCTAAGTAGCACCAT
Source organism: Winogradskyella flava (assembly GCF_014243395.1). GTDB lineage: Bacteria > Bacteroidota > Bacteroidia > Flavobacteriales > Flavobacteriaceae > Winogradskyella > Winogradskyella flava. The sequence continues at coordinate 245,233 of NZ_JACLCP010000004.1, forward strand.
GCTGTTGGAAAAGGATTCAACCCACGTATCTTATTGTAAATTGTGTCTAGGTCTGCATTCCAATCGATCTTACAGTTGTCGCGATTAAGTTTATAAGCCGTTTTTAAATCTTCAGATTTTGGTTGAATAGCAGTAGTCACTTCTCCTTTTTCGATTAATTGTACCGTCTCTACAACTAATTTACTTCCAATAGTCATTAACTCATCATGAAGTTCGCCAACAGTAGTGTCCTTTCCTATACTGGTTTTGTCACTAAGAATTATAGCTCCAGTGTCAATCTTTTCATCAATAAAAAACGTAGTGACTCCAGTTTCTGTTTCACCATTAATTATTGCCCAATGAATTGGAGCAGCACCTCTATATTGTGGTAGTAAAGATGCATGAAGATTAAAAGTACCATACTCTGGCATCTGCCAAACTACTTTTGGCAGCATCCTAAAGGCAACAATGATTTGTAGATTGGCATTTAAAGCTTTTAATTCTTCAACGAAAGGTTCGGCTTTTAAATTAGTGGGCTGAAGAATATTTAAATCATGTTTCAAAGCAAACTCTTTAACAGCTGAAGCCCTTAATTTTTGTCCACGACCTGCCTTACGATCTGGAGCTGTTATGACACCTACAACATTATAACCATTATCTATAAGTGCTTTTAATGTAGCAACTGCAAAATCTGGAGTGCCCATAAAAACTATTCTTAAGTCGCGTTTTTCTTTCATATTAGGGTGTAGGTGTTTGCTTGGGTTATTTTTATTTGTTTAATTTCGATGAGTTCAGAGAGACTTTGTAAAAGTTCTTTCTCGGTACAATTGATGGCTTTCAACAACTGTCGCGAAGATAAATCTTCTGTCCGTAATGCTTTTAGAAGTTGATTGGAAATATCAATTCTTGGTTGCTCTTTTCTGTTTGAAACTTTTTCCACACAAACTGAGCATTGGCCACATACTTTCTTTGCCTTTTCACCAAAGTAGGAGAGTAGCTGTTGATTTTTACAAACGGAATCATTCTTCCCATAATTAAGAACAGCTTCCACTTGTTTGTGTTTTAGTTGATGTTGCTGTTTTATGGTTTTTGCAATAGGGTTAATTGTAACATCATCCTCTCGTGGTTTTAAAAATGTAATTTCAGAATCTGTATTTGCCATTTGAAGACTTATAATCTCGTCCTTTTCTAACTGCTTTAATTGTGCAACGACTTTAGGTTCTGAAAGGTTGGCTTTTTGGATGACCAAATTTAAATTCACCTTAGTTTCATAGTCAAAAATTCCCCCATAGGTTCTCAGTAACACTTTAACTAAAGTATTTAAGTCCAAGTGTTTCTCTAAATATTGAAACAACATGGTATTCGTCGTTAGAAATTGAATCTTTGTTCTAAAGTTAAAATGCTGGGTTAAGGTTATAATCGAATTCCTGTCTAGTATTAGTAAGGCATTGTAGGTTAGACTTGGATTTAAGTTGTAAGCCGTACAAAAGGATTTAAAATCAAACTGATGCGTACCGTTTTCTCCCTCACCATAGGCCACTTGAAAATAGTTGCAAAGTTTGATATAAACTTTTTTCACAAAGTCAACTGATGGCAAAGCACTTAAAAATTGACTGCGCAAGCGGTCTTCATCTATATGTTGCTTTAAGATAATTGCATGAGCCAATTTGCCATCACGCCCAACTCTTCCAGCTTCTTGATAATAACTTTCTAGACTTTCAGGTAAATTGAAATGAATTACTGTTTTTACATCAGCCTTATCAATTCCCATTCCAAAAGCTGTTGTTGCTACCATAATTTCTTTTAGACCATTTAGCCACTGCTGCAACCGCTCTTGTTTTTCCTTATTGGTAATACCACCGTGATAAAAGGTAGAGGAGAAGCCTTTTGCTTCTAGATAGTTATGGATATCATTTGTGGCACGTCTGTTTCTCACATATATGATAGAAGATCCTTTGTATCTATTTAATATATGCTCCAGCTGAAATAATTTATCATCCGTGTGAATAACTTGATAGGAAATATTAGACCTTTCAAACGAGGCTTTAAATATTTTTGGATTAACAAAATCAAGATTTTCAACAATATCATTGATGACATTGTGTTTTGCTGTAGCCGTTAATGCAATGCAAGTAACTTGTGGATGCAGTTGTCGTAAAGTTGAAATATGCTTGTAAGCGGGTCTAAAGTCATTTCCCCATTGACTAATACAATGGGCTTCATCAACAGCAATGAGATTCACTTTCATTTGCTGAATGCGTTCTTGCACAATAGATTGCTGTAGTCGTTCAGGTGATAGGTACAAAAATTTGTAATTGCCGTAAATACAATTGTCTAATTGTGTATCTAAATCGCTATAAGACATTCCTGATGTAAGTGCTATGGCCTTAATCCCTTTTTGCTTTAAGGTGTTTACTTGGTCTTTCATTAAGGCAATTAATGGAGATACTACAATACAAATTCCGTCTTTTATTAATGCAGGAATTTGAAAACATATGGATTTTCCTCCGCCTGTAGGTAACAAGGCAAAAGTGTCCTCATTCTCTAAAACCGAAGTGATAATATCTTCTTGTAGCGGTCTAAAAGAGGTGTAATTCCAGTAACGCTCTAAAACTTCTATGGGATGCATTGTTACAAATTTAACACCTCTAAAACAAAATCTGAACGTTTTTCAATAGATTCAAAAGGTACATCAATGAGTTGGTAACCAAAACGCATATAGGTTTTCATTAAATGATGATGAATTTCTATGGCTTGTTCAAAGTTCTCGTAACGTTCACTATCACTTGTGAATATTTCTTGCCAAGGTGCTAAAACAAAAACAAAATCGTATTTGTGGTTTTTACTAGCCTCTATAAAATGTTTGGGATATTCATCTCCAATATAATCCATGTAGGCCAAAATGTCAGGTATGCCTCTGTCCAAGAAAACAATATTCTTTGGTTCTTTGGAGGCATCATTATATTGTTTGGTTCGACCTTCCAAAAGTTTTTCACTAAACAATAAAGGTTTGGACAAAAACAGTTGTTCTATGCCATCCTTTCTTGCCTGTAAGGTAATCTCTCGTGATATTTCATCATAGCATAGAAAGCCTCTAGATTTTAAGTGGTCAATAATTGAGGATTTTCCAGTTCCTGGTCCACCAGTGATAACGATTTTCTTTGGATTCAAATTGGCAATGTTTTTGCAGTAAAATTCGTGATAAAAAATTAGAACGGAAAATGTAAAGTTAAATGTATCTTTGCATCTGAAAAAATACGGAATGGATAATTCAAAAAAGACGGAAGAATTTTATGTAAAGTTAAAGGCACAACTGCAAGACACCACACTTTGGCCTAGCGAATATTTATATAAATTCATTGTTATATCGGAAACTGCTAAAATCGACGAAATTAAAACCCTGTTTAATCATTTAGGAGCTGTCATACAAACACGTCCATCAAAGAATGGAAAATATACCAGTGTTTCTATAAATGTTCGAATGAAAAACCCTGACGCCGTTATATTAAAGTATAAAGAAGTCGCAAAAAATGTAGAGGGTGTAATTTCCCTTTAAAAACCTTTTAAACTTCTTATTTTTTTGTACTTTGCAGCAAAACCTAGAGACTTCGGGTTTTCAATTTATTTACTACACATTTTACAATTTTGATTGACGATTTAGAATACAACACAGAACGCGAGCATTTAATTATACCAGAGTATGGACGTCATTTGCAGAAAATGATTAATCATGCTAAATCTCGAGAAACCAAGGAAGAACGAAATAAGTTAGCGAAAGCAATAATTTCCGTAATGGGCAATCTACAACCACATTTACGAGATGTGGCAGATTTTCAACATAAGTTATGGGATCAGCTATTTATCATGTCAGATTTTGAATTGGATGCAGATTCTCCTTTTGAGAAGCCATCCAAAGAAGAACTTACAGCAAGACCAGAGCCTTTAAAGTATCCACAGAATCATCCCAAATATCGTTTTTATGGAAACAATATTAAGACAATGATTGATGTGGCAGTAAGCTGGGAAGATGGCGAATTAAAAGAAGCACTTGTCTATACTATAGCAAATCATATGAAAAAGTGTTTCCTTAATTGGAATAAAGATACTGTGGAGGATGATGTTATTTTTGATCATCTGTTTGAACTTTCCAATGGTAAAATAAACCTTAAAAACAGTGAGGAGGACCTAACTGATTCTTCTAGTTTGATGCGTACAAAATCTAAGTACAGCAATAAAAACAATCCAAAAAAATCTAAGAAAAAATATTCCAATAACAGAAAACGTTACTAAGAACGTATGGGAACATTTAAAATTGAAGGAGGGCACCAACTCAGGGGAAGAATCCAACCACAAGGTGCAAAAAACGAAGCTTTACAAATCTTATGTGCAGTACTCTTAACTGCTGAAGAAGTAATTATAAATAACATACCAGATATTATTGATGTCAATAAGCTTATCGCTTTGCTTAAAAAGCTTGGTGTTAAGGTTAAAAAACTAGATAAGGGGTCCTATAGTTTTCAGGCTGATGACGTTGATCTAAAATATTTAGAGTCTGCCGAATTTAAAGAAGACGGTAAAGGTCTAAGAGGGTCCATAATGATTGTTGGACCATTATTGGGGAGATTTGGAAAAGGTTACATCCCTAAACCAGGAGGTGACAAAATAGGAAGACGACGATTAGATACGCATTTCGAAGGTTTTATAAATCTAGGTGCGAAATTCCGTTACAACAGAGATGATTTGTTCTATGGCGTAGAAGCAAAGAAACTTAAGGGTACTTATATGCTTCTAGATGAAGCTTCTGTTACGGGAACGGCCAACATTGTTATGGCTGCTGTATTAGCTGAAGGCATCACAACAATATATAATGCAGCCTGTGAGCCTTACTTGCAACAACTCTGTAAGATGTTGAATCGTATGGGGGCGAAAATTTCAGGTGTTGGTTCTAACTTATTAACTATCGAAGGCGTTGATAAACTTGGAGGTACAGAACATAGAATGCTACCAGATATGATCGAAATAGGTAGTTGGATTGGTTTAGCAGCAATGACAAAAAGCGAATTAACTATTACCAATGTAAGTTGGGACGATTTAGGCGTGATTCCAAGTGTGTTTAGAAAAACAGGAATTAATATTGAGCGTCAAGGAGATGATATCCATATTCCGGCGCACATCAATGGTTATGAAGTACAAAATTATATAGACGGTTCAATCTTAACTATCTCTGATGCACCGTGGCCAGGTTTTACGCCAGATTTATTGAGTATCATTTTAACTGTTTTGACCCAAGCCAGAGGAAGTGCTGTAGTGCATCAAAAGATGTTTGAAAGCCGATTATTCTTCGTGGATAAGTTAATAGATATGGGCGCGAAGATTATTCTTTGTGATCCACATAGAGCTACTGTAATTGGACACGATTTTAAGTCCACCTTAAAAGCAACAACGATGACGTCTCCGGATATCAGAGCTGGTGTCTCATTATTGATTGCGGCTTTATCTGCTAAAGGCACATCAATCATTCATAATATTGAACAAATCGATCGTGGTTATGAAAATATAGATGAGCGTTTAAGAGCTATTGGTGCTAAGATTGAACGCTTAGATGGGAATTAGTAATAGTATTATGGTTAAAATTAAAAAGCTTCAAGATTATCTTGAAGCTTTTTAATTTGCATCAATGGTTTTTATTATTCCATAGAATAAAAGTATTGCTCACTGGCAATTTTACCATCTTTTACTTCATATACGCAAACCTCTTCCATTTGTTGTCTTCCCCTGTCTTTGAAAGTACAATCAAATCCCATTTTAGCTGTAAAGAAATTACCTGCTACTAGTGGTTCACTTATACTACTTGAATGAAAATCCTCCACATTTTCTAACCATTCTTTACTTTTATTCCATACGTTTTGTTTTCCAGATATTTGTTCGCCTGGCATTCCTGGCATTTCTTTGCTTACTATGTTTTCAGCATAAAGTTCATTGATGCACTCTAGGTTTTTTCCTTGTTCGCACATTTCTTTCCATTTTTTGGCAACGTCCCAAGTATTCATATTGTTTGATTTTTAATTAGTGCCTTAAATTTAATTAAAATATAACCGACATATCTTAAAAGAATGTTAGGATTATAACCTATACACTTATAACAAGTAAAAGCTCTGATGGTTAGTCAGAGCTTTTTTAAAATTGTTTATTGAAATGGTTATTTCGGTTAAGACGTTACACGTCTTATGTTTTTAACGTTGTGTTTTTTGGATTATTGCATTAAGACTAATAAAAATTAATTCAATGCCGATTTGTAGGTTGCAAGGCAACGCTCACGAGCTTCTTTATGATCCACTATGGGTTGAGGGTAAGTTAACTCTTGATAATCTGGCACCCATTTTTGTATATACTTATGTTCCTTATCAAATTTTTGAATTTGTGATGTCGGATTAAAGATTCTAAAATAAGGAGCTGCATCTACACCAGAACCTGCGACCCATTGCCAATTACCAACATTGCTTGCCATTTCATAATCATGTAGCTTTTCTGCAAAATAGGCTTCTCCCCAACGCCAATCGATTAATAGATGTTTACATAAAAAACTGCCCACCAACATACGAACACGATTGTGCATAAAGCCGGTTTTATTGAGTTCTCGCATACCTGCATCAACTAATGGATATCCTGTTTTGCCTTGACACCATAGCTTGAATTCTTCTTCATTGTTTCGCCATTCAATCCTATCGTATTTAGATTTGAAAGCCTTGTCTTTGGTATGTGGAAAATGCCATAATATTTGCATAAAGAACTCTCGCCAAATCAATTCTTGCCAAAAGATTTCATTCTTTTCGGCAATGGCTTTTTTCATCATTTTACGAACACTAACAGTACCAAAGCGTAAATGTGGACCTAATCGTGATGTCGCATCTTTTGCAGGAAAATTTCGTGTTCCCTCATATTCTTGAATCAAGATTGGTGTAACTTCATATGGAGCAATCTCCTGTGAGGATTTTTCAAAACCTATATCAGACAAGCTTAAGTTGGGCAATCTGGAATGTTCTATAAGATTAGATAAATAACTGTTGGTATAGAAAATCTCTAAATCAATAGTCTTGAATTTTTCTTTCCAGGTTCGCATATAGGGCGTGTAGACTACATATGGATCTCCATCTTTTTTTACAACTTCATCTTTTTCAAATATTACTTGATCCTTATAAGTTTGAAATGTTATGTCATTGTCATTTAACAACTTTTCAATGGAGTCATCTCGCTCCTTTGCATAAGGCTCATAATCACGATTGGTATACACGGTGTCTATATGGTAATCCTCCATAAGTTGCTTGTATATTTCAAATGGCTTGCCGTGATGCATGGCAATACTACTGCCATGTTCCTCTTGAAAGGTTTTTCTCATTTCTTGGAGCGTTTCATGAATAAACGTTACACGCGCGTCATCTTTAGGCAGTTTATCTAATATTTCAGAATCGAAAATAAAAATTGGCAAAACAGGATGGTCTCCTTTTAGTGCTTCATAAAAACCGACATTGTCATCTATTCTTAAGTCTCTGCGAAACCAAAAGATATTCACTTTTTCACTCATGTTTAATGGATTAGTTGTATTTGAAAAGATAAATAGAATTTATAGATGTTAGTAATCCAAAAGAATTACATTTTAATATTTTCCGAAAAGTTCCTCTAATTTTTTTGTTCTATAATCAAAGATTTGTTCCAACTTTGGTTTTACCAAAAATGGATGTACCAACTGACCTAAAATACCAAATGGTACTTTGTAATCTATTATATCTTCCATTTCTACACCACCCTCAATTTCATGCACAAAATGTTTATGATGCCAAAACGCATATGGCCCGTATAGTTGATCATCTACAAAATACTTTTTGTCTTCGTATTGTGTAATCTCACTGACCCACTTAGTTTTAAAACCGGGCAATGGCGTAACGCTGTATTGCAATACTTGACCTGCAAACATTGGTCTATCCGCACCAGAAACAATAGCCATATTCATTTCTGAAGGTGTTAATTTTGAAAGATTTGACGGATCACATAAAAATGACCACGCCTCATCTAGCGTAATCGGTAATTTTTGGCACTTATGTAAAGTATAAATTTTCAAATTTGATTGACTTAATTATTAAATAATATATATCCGTTTAAAGACGTCGCAATACATAGCCAGATGAGGTATGGAACTAAAAGGTACTTAAGCCATTTCAACCTGTCATGTCTAAATGTAATGAAGAAGTAGAGAATAGTAAGCGTTAAGGCTATTAAAACAAAAAGTCCTATGTTAGTCATATTTTGGTTAAAGAAAAACCAATTCCAGCTTACATTTAGTAGCCAAGCTAATAAAAACACTAACCAAAGCGTAGGTTTTTCGCGTTCAATGAATAGTTCAGCTAAGTAATATGAAAAACATAGCATTATTGCAGTCCAAGCAAAACCAAACACCCATCCAGGAGGTGTCCAAGGTGCTTTATTTAGACTAGAATACCATTCTCCTGTAACTGCGTCTCCCATGAACCAATTACCAATGGCAAGTCCTCCAAAATTGATAATCAGAAATATAATTATATAAGATGCTTTTTTCAATGCCTATGGTTTAATGGCTTCAATACGCTCTAGGACTTTCTGTGCTTCGGCATATTTTTTATCACTTTCAGCTCTATTTGTAGTCGATAGTTTATGCCAGTCCGCCATCAATTTTTCGTATTGCTTTTGAAGCTTATCGATTTCTGAAGTTTTTTTGAATAGTCCGAACATTACTTTAAGTATTTTGTGATTCTAGAGTTTGTAGGTTTAGTAATAGAGTAGAAGTAATCCAAAAATTCTCCGTTTTTATCAACAAGATACTTCTGAAAATTCCATTTTACGGTAGAATTTTGTTTACCATTAATGGCTTTTGTGGTCAGCCACTGGAATAAAGGATGTTGATTAGGACCTTTGACATCTATTTTTTCTGTTATTAGAAAAGAGACCCCATAATTCACTTCACAAAATTCTTGAATTTCGTCCGAACTACCTGGCTCTTGTTTCCCAAATTGATTACAAGGTAAACCTATAATGACTAACTTGTCTTTATAAGATGCATGTAGTTCTTGTAGCTCTCTATACTGCGATGTGAATCCACATTTTGAAGCAACGTTTACAAGCAATATTTTTTTTCCTTTAAATTCAGACAAATCAATGGGTTTTCCTTGTAGACTATTTATCTCTAAGTCATAAATGGACTGAGAAGCTTTTTGTACTACATTTTTATCTGTAGTTGATAATGTACCAACAAATGCTTTTAATGGATTCATATAATTATATTTTAAAACTTACGATACCACAGTCCATTTCAAAGATTTGTCCAGATAAGGACGCAGCTTTATCCGATAATAGAAATGTTGCCATATCTGCAACTTCTTGTGGCTGTAAGTATTTTTTAAGTGGATGACGCTCATTCATATTTTCTATCATCCTGTCGTTTCGTAGTAATTTGGATGCCAAATCGGTATCAGTGACGGTTGGTGCAATTGCATTTACTCTGACTGTTGGAGCCAACTCAGCACCAAGAGATTTAGTTAAACCTTCTACGGCAGATTTTGATGCTGCCACACTTGCGTGAAAAGGCATACCCAATTTGGAAGCAACAGTACTGAACAAAAGTATTGCTGGTTTGTTCCCGTTCTTCAAAATAGTAAGGTACTTTTGAACAGATTTTACTGCACCGAGTACATTGATTTCAAAATCGTTTTTAAAATCATCGATACTCAGTCTGTTGATGGGCTTTAAATTGATGCTTCCAGGACAATAGACTAAACCATCAGCTGATTCAATATCTGGTAGATCGTCAGTTATCACATCACAATCGTGATGTGTTAAATTGTCATGAGACTGCTCAGGTGCTGTTCTACTGAGGTTTATGACTTTATGCGAAGAAAGCAAAGATGAGACGATTGCATTGCCTATACCTTTGCTTCCTCCAACTACTATAATAGTTTTCATATGTTGTTTATGCTGCTGTTAATGGACGACCTTTAAGACGTTTTTCGATTTTTTGTTTTATCACTGTTAAACGCTTCATCAGTTCCATTAATTTAGCATCTTTCTTTTGTTTGTAAATTTCATTTACACCAAGAATTATTTCCTTAGCTTCTCTTGCGGCTAAGATTCTGTCACTAGTCGTTTTGAACGAAAACTTTCTATTTTCAAATTCAACTGCTTTTTGTAATATATCCATAGCTTAATTATTTAAATAGTTTTGTAATTCTGCAATTTTTGCTGGTGTATTAAATTCACCACCATAATATGTCGTCACCGTTGCGGACGTATCATCTTTTACACCTCTAGAGGAGACACATAAATGCTTAGCATCTATAATTACCGCAACATCTTCTGTGTCTAAGACCGTCTTAAGTTCATTTGCTATCTGATTCGTCAAACGTTCTTGCACCTGCGGGCGCTTTGCGTAATACTGAACAATACGATTTAATTTTGAAAGACCAATCACCTTTCCTGATGACTTATAGGCAATGTGCGCTTTACCAATAATTGGCACAAAATGATGCTCGCAATTAGAATAGAACGTAATATTCTTTTCTACTAACATTTGATTGTACTGATATTTATTGTCGAACAGTGCGATCTTCGGCTTGTTTTCTGGATCTAAGCCTGAAAATATCTCTTCAACATACATTTTTGCTACACGATCTGGCGTGCCTTGTAAGGAATCGTCTGTTAAATCCAAACCTAAAACATCCATTATTTCTGAAAATAAAATAGAAATTCGTTGCTTCTTTTCGTCATTAGACATCTCGAAAGCGTTAGGCTTCATCGGTGTGTCTAGACTTGTAAATAAGTGGTCATCCCCTATATCCTCTGCACTAAATCCATTGAGGTGATGTCCGTTTTTTTGGGAAATTGTTTCTGTGTTCATAGAATCTTTTTAATGTGCTGTCTCTAAGTACTCCAGGCTTAAATCAAAGCACGTGTTAACGTTTTGAAATAGAGTTGTTTGTTATTGTTCTTTGACGCGAACACTTAAATCTGCCCTTGTCAAACGTTCTTTTTTTACTATGTTTCGTGGCTCTACCTTGCACACGTTCTCTCCACATTCTGAAGCTACTTGGCTTCATTTCTTTTCGCATTAAGTTTATGACTTCTTGTTCTTTTAAACCGAACTGAAACGTAATAGCTTCAAATGGCGTCCTATCTTCCCATGCCATTTCTATAATGCGATCAATATCTCTTACTTCTAAATTCATAAACTATAGGGCATTGCAAATTGCATGTCGTATTTTACTTTTTCATTTAGAAGTTTGTCAAAGAATTTTTTATTCTCCTTAAATGTCTTACTATTTCTAAAATGAATAAATCTACCCTGTGCATGCAAGCTCGATCCATTAACTTTATAAATTACAAGCTGGTAGTAGGGAATGATCCATGTAAAGTTCTTTAACCCTTGATTGATCATGACCAATATACCCTTAGGTCGTAATTCAATATTGGCGTAATTAATATCGGATACAACATTCATCATACTCTGCATATTAGGACTGACTTCGTCAATAATCATACGTTTAGAACCCACTCCTTTCATTTTCAATTTTTGTACCAAACTAAAAGAACTGCCAATTAAGTCAGCAATTATTTGCTTGTGCTCGGAGTTATAATGTGTCGTATTTAATATCATTACAATGTAAAGATACAAAATGTTTAACCTTTTAAATTAAAAGTTAAACAAAAATTAACACAGAATTAAGAATGTAAGAAAATTAGTTGTTTATTCGTTTCGAAGCATACGTTCTCTATCACTTATAGTATGTCGTTTAAGAATCCTAAAACTTTCACGTAATACCTCAGGATCTTTCTTCATATTCCAAAGAATATCGCTTGCACGTTTTCGGTTTTCCTTAATATTTACTATAGGATAAGGATAATCTTCGCCCAGCTTAAAATTGTAGAGCGCCTGTTCCATTTCAGTTATTAAATAAGGCTCATGTACAAATACTGTATCTAGATGTGCTAATTCGGGTACCCATTTTCTAATGAACGAGGCGTCAGGATCATGTTTATGGCCATTTATGGTCGGATTGTAAATTCTTAGGTTATTAATCCCTGTCTCACCGGCCTGCATTTGTAATTGTGGAAAATGAATACCTGGTTCAAAATCCAAAAACTGTTGTGAAAGGTGTGTGGTAGCAGATTGCCAAGGTTGCCAAAGGATATGCGTAAAAAAAGAAGCAAGCATGGCACGCATTCTAAAATTCACATAACCTGTTTCAATCAGGCAGCGCATACTTGCATCAACGAGAGGGAAACCTGTTTGTCCCTCGCGCCAGGCTTTTTGATAGTCTTCTGAAATGCTCTTTTTTAATTTATGATAACCCTTATTTACACTTGCGTTTTCCATGGTATGTTCCATTTCGAACTTTTGAATAAAATGTGCCTGCCATCTTAGTCGAGATAAAAATGCGCCAATATGACGTTTGTCTTCAGAGTTTTCTTTTATCACATTGCCTTTTTGGAATACTTGTCGTATGGACAGGTTTCCCCAAGCGATATACGGTGAAAGTCTGCTACAGCTCGTTCTTGATGCCTCTGGTTTTGATATGTTGAACATATAGTCGCTATGACGACCGTCAAAAAATGAATTGGCATATTTCCAAGCCATGGAACTTCCACCTTTTTGAAATTTTGTATCTGCTGGTGTCTCTAAATCCGCAATCGTAAACACTTTTTCTAGTGATTCAATAAGATCTAGTGACAAAAGTTGATTTTCCTTAGGTCGAAAGACTTCTAGCTCTCTATGCATATAGGCTTCCCAATTTTCAAACCAATGATCTCTATTTAATAAACCACGCTCAACGCCATTATTTTTACTTTCTTCCCATTTGATGAAGTTATTTCTACAATAGCGTGTAAATTCTTTATCTCTATTGTAAGTGACTAATAAACCGGTTTCGACATGCGAATAGATGGTGTCGACCTTGTAGAATTCCTGAATAAGATTAAAGACACTTTGTATGTCACTAGTAACAGTTAAAATTTTTGTGTTGTAGGTTTGTAATTGGCTGTTAAGGTCTCTAAGTGATTCTTTAATGAAGTTAAAATGGCGTTCACTATAGTGTTCGTCATTTAATAGCAAATGCTCAAAAACATAGAGCAGAAGAGTGGTTTTACTAGATTTTAAGGCATTAGCGATAGCCTCGTTATCCTCGAGTCTTAAGTCGCGCTTTAGCCATACTACGTTGATATGTTCTTTAGAATTATTCATCCAAGCTTTTCAAAAATTTTTCTGCGTTATTGAAATGGTTCTCCAAAGTTTCTTTTTTCATTCTATCCAAATTACCCAAGAGCATTCCTAACCTAGGATTTCCTGAAAAGAAATCACGGTGTTTATCCATAAATGTCCAAAATAATCCATCCCAAGTGTCCTGCCAATCGCCTTTTGAGTAATTGCTCATTTTCATAATATAGTTGCTGCTGCTGATATATGGTTTTGTAGACATTAAGCCGCCATCAGCATACAGGCTCATACCATAAACATTGGGTACCATAACCCAATCATAAGCATCGATGAACAATTCCATAAACCATTTATAAACCTCGTCTGGATCGAACTCACACAATACCATGAAGTTGCCCAGTATCATGAGGCGTTCTATATGATGTGCATAACCCGTTTTAATTATTTTTTTTATCACATCGTCAATAGGTTTAATACCCGTGGTGCCATTGTAGAATGATGCTGGTATTTTTCGGTTAAAGTTCCAAAAATTCTTAGTGCGTTCTTCAGTACCTTTTACTTCGTAAACACCGCGAATAAACTCTCGCCATCCGAGTATTTGACGAACAAATCCCTCTGTTGAATTGATTAGAACGTTATTCGATTTTGCATAATCTATAGCGCTTTCAATGACGTCTGATGGATTGAGTAATCCAACATTAATAAGTGGCGATAGGATGCTGTGATTTAGAAAATGCTCTTCTTTGACAATAGCATCTTCGTAGGGTCCGAATTCGTGAAAGCGTTGTTTGAAAAATTGCTGTAACCAATCTTCAGCAGATTCAAAATCTATAGGGTAAATAGTGAATTCGGTAAGCTGCCCATAATGATTACTAAAATTTGAACGCACATAATCTTCTGCTTCCTTGTGATACGATGTTTGATCTGGAAATTGAATGTTTGGCGGTGTCTTATCTTTCGGGTATTTCTTTCGGTTATCACCATCATAAGTCCATTTCCCGCCCTCAGGTTCATCCGAAACCATTAAGATATTTCGCTCTTTACGCTGGTCTTTATAGAATGATGTTTGAAAGAATTTCTTTTTAGAGGGTTTAAAGAACGAACTGAGTTCTTTTTTGCTATTAATGAAAAGGGGATTCCCATACCATTCTACACTAATATCTTTTGAAACGCAATTAATGTGCTTTTCTAGCCAATTGTCTGTTGGATCTATGATATGAAGTTTTTCAACCCCTTTATTAATAAGATGTGGAATCAATTCCCTAGCATCGCACAAATTTGAAGTCGCTTCAATATAGTTTACTATTTTGTTCTTGTCCTGTAAATATTCCTCATAAGCTTTCATTGAAGCCCTGTGAAATGCGATCTTTTGTTTATGGAATTTATAATGTTTGAAGAATAAAAATTCTTCTATGAGATATATATCAGCATCGATCTCAAGAATTGGTGAATTCTTGAAAAGTTGATGTGGGAATATGAGTATGGCTTCTTTCAATTTTTTTGTTTAAGTTGTTTTTTCTCTTTTACACCCCTAAAGTCCCCTCAAGGGGACAACAGTTTCTATGTTTGTTTTTAAAGAATGTTCTCTTGTGGGGACTTCAGGGGTGTTCTTAAAACAAACTCGGTTGCAACCACAGATTTCTAAACTTACCATTGGCATCGTAACGTTCTGCCTGTAGTTGTACATTAAATTTTCTATCTCTTGGGTCATTGCCAACACCAGCAACATACATCCAATTGCCATAATTACTATGTACATCATAATCTAGTAATAGTGATTCAAAATAAGATGCACCAATACGCCAATCTAATTCTAATTCTTTCGCGAAATATGACGCTACATTTTGGCGACCTCTATTGCTCATCCAACCTGTTTCTTTAAGCTCAATCATATTGGCATTAACAAAGTCAGACTGTGTCTCGCCGTTGATCCATTTTTCAATTTGTATTTTGTTTGATGACCACTCGTAATCTTTTTTAAGAATGCCCTCTAGCTTAAAGATTTGGTTGCCATGTTTCAAGGATACATATTTAAAATAGTCGCGCCAAATCAGTTCAAAAATGAGCCAATAGGTCGATTGATTCTTATAATGCTCTTTTTCAAATTGTTTGACATTCCAGTAAATTATTCCGGCAGAAATACTACCATTCGCTAGCCAAGACGAAAACTTTGAGCTATAATCTACACCCACTAAACCATTTCTTGTTTTCTTGTAAAACCCTAACTTTTTAGTGTTAAAGAAATAGTCATTCAAGCGTTTTATGGCTTCAGTCATCCCACCTTTAAAGGGAAATGCCGAATGTGGATGTCTTTGGAAATCTTCAAAACCTAAATCACCCAATGTTGGAATGGTAGTATTGTTATCTATCCTTAAGTTTTCTGTTTGCTTTTCAATTTTCAATTCTTCCCGTATCTCTACATATTTCTCTAATTTCTTTCTAAATACTGTAAATACTTGTGGTGTCTTGTAAATGTTGAAATTGATATCATCAGGATGAAATAAAAATTGATTGTAAATGGGATGCCATGTCACGTCTTCGATTTTAGACTTTACCAAATTCTCGGTATCCACTTCCTCCTGTGTCCATTCGTTTTGCAGAAAAATGTCAGTAACCTGATGTGATTCGCAAATTTTTGGAATTACGACTTCAGGTAAATCGTGGTAAACCAATAAATCAATATTGAGCCTGTGGAGTTGTTCCTTAAGGTCTTGTAGTGTTTCTATTAAAAATTGAGCTCTGAATTTTGCAGTTTTTTTGAATCCAAATGGATTGACCTCAAAATGTTTTGGGTCAAAACAATAGACGCCAAGGACTTCATTGCCATCTTTACAAGCTTCATGCAGAACAGCGTTATCTATAGTCCTTAGATCATTCCTGAACCAAACTAAATGTCTTTTTTCTGCCTTCTGCATTTTTCGCTACAATATTTTACGTTTCCCCAGTCTTTTTCCCATTTCTTTCGCCATGAAAATGGACGCTCGCAAACGGGACATATTTTTTCTGGTAAATGTTGTTTTTTTATGGCTTTCGGCATTTTTAGTTTTAGACCTGCTAGGTATTATAAACCTTCAAGGTCTTTTCATTTTGGTTCTACTAAAGCGTTGATCATCCCTTTAAAAACAAAGGCGTGAAATGGTAGTACCATATACCAATACAATCTTCCCCAGACCCCTTTTGGCCTGAATACAGCGCGTTGATATAACTTGTCTTTAACTATTTTAAATTCTAACCAAGCTTCACCTGGTAGTTTCATTTCAGCAAATAATAACAATCGCTTTTCTTTTTTGTCAGCAAATAAAACGCGCCAAAAGTCTAAAGGATCTCCTGCTTCTAAATAGGTGTCGTGCGTTCGTCCTCTGCGCAAGCCAACACCGCCAAAAAGCTTATCTACATAACCTCTAA
This sequence comes from Winogradskyella flava, assembly GCF_014243395.1. GTDB lineage: Bacteria > Bacteroidota > Bacteroidia > Flavobacteriales > Flavobacteriaceae > Winogradskyella > Winogradskyella flava. The sequence goes on from NZ_JACLCP010000004.1 coordinate 261,851, forward strand.
GTTTCCAGAGACCGTTAAAACTATACCAACCGTTACGTCCACCAATGCCCCAAATTTGATTGATGGTAAATTCCTCATCTTTTATAGCTCTGGATCGCACATCCTTAAAACAACCGTATTGTGGTAACTCGATATGTTTTGATAATTGATCTTTAAAACGACCACTACTTACAGCATCTTTCCAACTGGATATGACACTATTTTGCTCAATGCGCTGAAACGCTAAATCCACAGCAGTTTTATAAGCCATTGGTTCTATATCGATATGGTTATTGATATCGCTAGGTCTGCCTATAACTTCGACTTTCATGCTATCAACTAAAGCTTGTGCCAACTGAAAGGATGTAGACGTTACAAAGTATAACCAGTAAGAGGACAATTTTGGTGTAAGTACAGGTAAGGTGTAGATGTAACGTTTAAGACCACGTACTTCAGCAAATTGTAACAACATTTCTTTGTATGTCAGTATTTCTGGTCCGAAGATGTCATACGAATTATTATAAAGTTCTTTTTTGCCTAGAGCACCAGACAAATAGGTGAGAACATCCCTAATACCTAAGGGTTGCGTTTTTGTATTCAACCATTTGGGCGTAATCATTACAGGAAGTTTCTCAACAATATCTCTTATGATTTCAAAAGAGGCACTTCCGCTACCAACAATGATTCCTGCTCTAAAGGTTGTTAAGGCGTAATCATCAGATTTTAAAGTTTCTTCAACTTGTAATCTCGATTTTAGATGTTTAGAAAGTGAATCATCATTTACAATACCACTGAGGTAAATAACCTGTTTACAGTTCGTAGCATTAACTAAATTTTTGAAATTAAGCGCGCATTGACGCTCTAAACTTTCAAAATCATCCGCATCTGTTGCCATGGAATGTATGAGGTAATAGGCAACATCAATATCCTTTGGAATTTTATTGGGCTCTGGACTTAAGAAATCCATTTTAATAAAAGAACAGAGTGGGTGTTCTTCAATTTCATCCGGAATACGATTCATATCACGAACACAACAAACAAGCTCGTGCTCAGCTTCTAATAGCTGAAGTGCTAGTCTTTTGGCAATATAGCCTGTTGTGCCTGTAATTAAAATGCGCATTAGCCATTGGTGTTTGCAAACTCTGGTTTTGGACGCTGATATTCTAAACGTGTCTTTAGCTCTGGTACTGCATAACCGTCCAAACCATTTATAGTCGCTACGTTTCCTTTGGATAAGTTGATAAAACCATCTTTTTCTAGTAAGTCATCTGGAACATAGAGCTTTTCAATTTTACCAATTAACAAGATGGTATTGTTGGCTTTTATTGGATATTCTTCTACATAGCTCATTGCCAATTGTATTGGGCATCCCTTTACAAATGGCGCTATAAAGTCATCCTTATATTCTTCTTCTAAAGCCGTAACGTCAAATTCTGAAATAGCAGAATCGTACTTGGCTGATGTGTGGTGAGCATCTTCTAGGATGCCATTATGAATATGGTTCAGCGTATACTTTCCAGAAGTTTTAATATTGTCATAAGTATTTCTTATGACTGTAGTTGGTCTTAAGAAAAAACCGAGTAAACCTGGATTAGATCCTAAATGCGTCACAGAACTAAACACGGCGACATTACAGGTTCCAGTGTCGTCTTTTGTACCAATAAGATTTGCAGATTTATAGCCAGAGCAACTATTTATTAAGTTGATACGATATAAGTGATGCATCTTGTTAATATCATCTAAACTGAATTCTGCCATCTTATAGATTTACAAAATTATTGATTTTTACTTTTTCAGCTTTTAAATCAAACATCAGGTTATATAGTCCAAAGAATGTTCTATTGATGTAAATAAAATGCTTAGAACCTCTGTTGCCATTCATGTTTCTTAACTCTGTACTTTTAGAGTATTTCTGTCCCATTTCTGCCACCTGATTGAAAAATGACGGATTGGAGAAATCAAAAATTTCATTTTGAAAAGGCTGAGTAAATAAGCTCAAAAGTTCATGGAACATGGCCGAGAAAAAAGTGATTTCTTCTTCGGTGTCGTCTGTTCTTAAGATTTCTAATTCATATAATTTTTCCGTAAAAGCCTCAGGATTATCGATGCACTCTTTCTTAGCTAATTCAAAATAAGGTACATAAAAACTATCAGGAATTTCTTTCATGCAGCCAAAGTCCAGAGCAATTAAATCAGCGTCTTCAGAAATTAGGAAATTACCAGGATGTGGATCTGCATGAACTTTTTTCAATTTGTGAATTTGAAACATGTAAAAATCCCATAGCGCCTGTCCAAGCTGATTTGATTTTTCTTGGCTTGTATTATGCGCTACGAATTCCGAAAGATGTTCACCTTTCATATAATCCATAGTTATGATACGTTCAGAAGAAAATTCTTCGTAATACTTTGGAAATTTTAGATTTGGAATATGCTTACAGGCTTCGACAACTGCTTTACTTTGTTCGATTTCTAAAATGTAATTCGTTTCTTCGACAAGTTTATTTTCGACTTCCTTAAAATATTTATCAGAATCTTTTCCTTTGATATTAAACATTTTAATAGCTATTGGCTTAACTAAGGCCAAATCAGATGCGATACTCTCCGCAACTCCAGGATATTGGATTTTCACAGCAAATTTTTTCCCATCCTTTTCTGCAATATGGACTTGTCCAATGCTTGCAGCATTGACTGAAGTTGCGTTGAAAGTATCAAATAGTTCTTCGGGATGTTTTCCGAAATATTTTTTAAATGATTTTATGACTAATGGCGGCGATAATGGAGGCACAGAAAACTGAGACAATGAAAATTTCTCAACATAAGCTTGTGGTAATATGCTTTTTTCCATGCTCAACATTTGAGCCACTTTCAAGGCACTCCCTTTAAGTTTCTTGAGACTGTCATATATATCTTCTGCATTATTTTGGTTGAGACGTTCTTTGGCTTCTTCTTTGGAATTTACCATTTTGTCTCCATAATATTTCAGATAGTTGACGCCAACTTTAGCCCCTGTTGATACAAGTTTGCTGGCTCTAGATATTTTGGTAATTGGTATACTGTCTATGGTCTTCATTTATGCTGAATTTATTTCAGTATTAATTCATATGCATTTTCTCCTTGTACAAAAATTTACCTAGATCAATAAGGCTCTTGTAGGGTGTCGTGTCTATTAAATCGAAACTAGCTCTGACAGACTTTTCTATAAACAAATCCGTTTTCTCAAAACCTGTAGAGGTATCCTCCATCCAAAATTTCATGGTGACGAGTAGTTGTAACCAAGCCGTTTCCTTAAGACTTCTATTCTGAATCTTGGATAATTGTTCTTGTTTTAAATCAATTGTTTTAATATTGAGATGCTCAATGTAATTTGTAAATCTTCTCTTGAGTTGAGATAGTGTTCTAAGTGACTTTAGCGAATTTTTATCACCGCCTAAAGCATGCATAACGTAACTTCTATTGGCTGTTAAGATTTCAAAAAATGTGTAATAAAAACTGAGTAGCTTATTACGTGCATCAAATGTTAAATAATCTTCACTTTTCTCTAAGACTGAATGAGCATTGTCAAAAAAGATTTTAAATATGGACTTTTCTAGCGAGTCGAAAGACGTGAAGAACTCATAGAACTTTTGTTCTTCCATATTATTTGACTTAGCAAACGCATATACAGACTTAGGTTGCTCATCGTGTGTCAATACATAATCCATGTAAGCACTAATGATATCGTTTTGTGAAAATGATTTCTTCTTTGCCATTATAATTGATTTATAATGTAAAGATACGGTTTGTTCAACTATTTTTTAATATGATTGAACAAAATTTAACAAGAATATAGCAATTGGATCCTAATGGATATTAACAGTCATCATCGCAGCAGTTGTCATCTTTAACTAATTTACAACTACTAACGGCCAATAAAGCGCCAATAAAAGGTGCTGTAATATACAGCCATAAATGCTGTAGATTCCCAGAAACTATGGCGGGTGCTATAGACCTAGCAGGATTCATAGAGGCTTTTGTCATTGGGCCAGCAAACATAGCCTCGAGAAGAATAACGGCACCTACCGCAATAGCGGCCATTGTGCCAATTTCTTTACTTCCTGTAGATACATTGATAATAACAACCATTAAAAAGAATGTTAATAATAATTCAAAAATAAAGGCTTTATAAGGCGCAAATCCTTCTGCAGGATAGGTGTGTCCATAGCTGTTACTTTCGGGAAATAAAATCCATAAAATAGCAATTGCTAGAAATGCTCCGGCCGTTTGAAACAAAATATATTTTGGTACATTCTTCCATTCGAATTTTTTAGCAAATGCGAATGCCACGGTTACGGCAGGATTAAAATGTGCACCAGAAATCTCACCAAAGGCATATATCATAGCCATTACTACAAGTCCCCAAGTTGTGGCGACACCGACGTGTGTAATACTTCCTCCCGTAATTTCATTAATGGTCATGGCGCCACAACCGCAAAATACCATGGTAAATGTGCCGATTAACTCTGCTATTTCTTTTCTCATCTTAAATATTTCTTTATTAGGAACTGGATTCTTGTAGTATGCACAGGAATAACAAGCATTAGTCCTTAATCATTGAAAACACATATTTCAATTCCGTTGCAATTTGAAGACTACGTTCTCTATATTTTTCAGCTTGTTGAGGTGTGTTATCAAAGGCTTTGGGGTCTTCAAAAGTCATGGGAATACGTCGCTCTGCTCCAGCAATAAATGGACAACCTTTATCTGCGCTAGAACAGGTCATAATTGCCGCAAACTCTTTAGCGGGATTAAAATCTGCATCAAAAGTCTTTGAAAATCCAATCACGGGATGGGCCGTTTCAGAATATGTAATGGCATACACTGGATTAGCTTCATTGGAAAGCTTTTCGATTTTAAATCCAGAACTTATCAATGCTTCGGCGGCAGATGGAAATAAGGCAGTGGCCTCAGTTCCACCAGAATAGCAAAATACATTGTTAATCTCAAAATAATGCGCTATAGTTTGTGCCCACACTTGCGATAAATGGCTGCGACGTGAGTTATGCGTGCAAATAAAGTTGAGGTTTATGATTGAATCAGTGTTTACCTTATTTTGAATAAAGTCAATCAGCGGTAGTAACAGCTCTTTTCTTGCTGTAGAAATCGAAGAAGTATCTAAGTCTTCAATTTGGATTTTAATAGTTGGGTATGGCATTGTTTCTTTAAATAGGGTCTCCACTAGCCTTGACCTAGCAGAATGAATTAATAATTAGCAGCAACCAGAATCTGGTGAGCAACAAGAGGATTGTTTTTGTAAATCTGAAAGCCTCACTTTTGGTTTTTCACTTGGAATTCCACAGTTGTCTTTTGCCAAACAATCTGTTTGTTTTGTGGTTAAAAGGAAGTTCCTACCATCAAAGTCTAAACCAAATTTACCTATGGTATCGCCTTGATATTCTACTTCAATATCTAAATCGGCAATATTCAATACCTTTTCAGAGAGTTTTATGATGCTTAATAGTTTTTCAGGATGTAATCTGTGATCATAATCATTGGCTTCCCAAAGTTGAAAATTAACAACTTCTTCGTGTCTTAAAGTACCACCACAATCAATAAAGTCTTTAGTGATTTTACCAACTTCCGTGACATGAAAATGATTAGGGACTAATTCTCCATTTGGCAATTGAAACGCAATGGTATCTAGCGTTTTTAATTCTGATTTTATTTCTGATAGTTTCATGATTTTTGGTTTAGCAGCAAGTCATTCTTAATCGATTTATATTCCAGAGTTTTTTTCCAAAGTCCAATGTTAAAAGTAGATGAACAATTCCTAGAATAATAGCACCTGGCAGTATGTTTACAGCAATGAGCTGGACAGTTTCAAAACTAGGATACGTCATAAAATCTGTAGTGTAGGCGATGCTGTTACCTTCAATTTTAATTCGTGCTGCGATTATCAATACAATAGCCGCAAAATGAAAACTATTCGCGAATAGGTGTAGTATATATTCCCATTTTGGTAAACCATTCATAAAGCTTCGGCTTTCTTTTTCAGAATAAGCATCTAGGCCAAGAACAATTAAATCTATGATAACAAAAGCTAAACCGATGCAAAATCCGACTACGCTAGTATCTATGAACAATAACCATACTATTAAAGGGAATAGAATAGCTCTAGCGGTATGTGTTTTATGCTCAAACAAGCTTTCCGATCGATTAAATAATTCATACTTCCATAAATGCAGATATGCACCGTCATAGGTTGCTAAAAGCATAAAAACAATTAAACATGTAACAGACAAAAAGAATAGGATTTCCATAAATATTACTATTTAAAATGCTGCTGGTTTTAACAGCAGTTTATGTTGTTTAAATCTTGATTAAAAAATGCAGTTAATAATTGTTTCATCTTTGACCATTTTTCTTGATTTATGCAATAGCAAACACTTGTGCCTTCAATTTTGCCTCTAATAAGCCCCAAGCTTTTCAGTTCTTTGAGATGTTGTGAGATAGTGGCTTGTGCCAATCCGATTTCATCAACTAGATCACCACAAATACAAGCATTAGCCTTAAAAATTTGTTGTAAGATGGCTACTCTTGCAGGATGTGCAAAGGCTTTTGCTAGAGTTGCAATTTGATTCTGGGTATCGGTGAAAATTTCGCTTTTAGTTAACCCCATAATATTATTTAATTATAATATTGCAATATTACGATTAATAAAGATATGGTCAAAGAATTTATGTCATAAAAATTTACAGGAACGTCCTTTTAAGGATTTCTTAACATATAGGCCTTTAGTTAAGCAGTAACTTTATAGCACTAATAAATAAAACACTTAACACTAGACAAAATGAAGAAATTAGTACTATTTGCATTTGCGTTAACATTAATGTTTTCGGTAAATGCGCAAATTGAAACACCACAACCAAGTCCTTTTTCAAAGATGGAGCAAAAGGTTGGTTTGACTGACGTTACTTTGGAATATTCGCGTCCAAGTATGAAAGGAAGAACAATATTTGGCGATTTAGTGCCATATGGTAAAATGTGGAGAGCAGGAGCTAACAAGAACACTATGGTTACTTTCAGTGATGATGTTACTGTTGGTGGTAGTGAATTGAAAGCTGGTTCTTATGCTATTTTTATTACGCCTGCTGAGAAATCCTGGGAGGTTGTTTTTTATTCAGATACGAATAATTGGGGAACGCCAAGAGAATGGGACGACTCTAAAGTTGCTGCCAAGGTAACAGCTGAAGTTTATGATCTGCCAATGCCGATTGAAACGTATACGATTTCTTTTGATGATCTTACAAGTAGTTCAGGAGTTATAGGTATGATGTGGGAAAAGGCATATGTAGGCGTCAAGTTTGAAGTTCCTACAGATAAAAAAGTGTCTGCTTCTATAGATAAAACTATGGCTGGACCTTCTGCTAATGATTATTACGCCGCAGCGGTTTATAATCTTTCTGAAGGTAAGGATTTAGACAAAGCGAAGATGTGGATGGATAAGGCGATGTCAATGCTTGAGAATCCTGGTTTCTGGCAGTTAAGACAACAATCTTTGTTGTATGCTAAAATGGGTGATAAGAAAAATGCAATTGCTACTGCTAAAAAATCACTTGCTGGTGCTGAAAAAGCTGAAAACGCAGATTACATAAAGATGAACAAAGCATCCTTAAAAGAATGGGGAGCAATGTAATTTTTAGATTATGAAGTTATAAAAGCGCAACTCATTGAGTTGTGCTTTTTATTTGTACTTAAGATTAATATTTCGTCTTACCTTATCTAAACTGGAAATAAGCTCCAGACTGCGCTCAAATGTCATGATGTCACTTTCTGTTTTGCCATCTCTTAGCAATTGATTGAAATGCTCAATTTCATAGCTATAACCAATAGTCTTATAATCAAAAGTCTTAAGTTTGGAATTACCAAGTTGGTCAATTAACTTGACAGTACTTGGCTGATGAAATTGACCATTAATTTTAATTGTACCATATTCGCAATAAAAGATAGCTTCAGTTTTAGTTTCCTCGAGTAATGTACTTTTTAGAATGGCCTCTGAATTGGGATAACTAAAAACGATATCACATTTTGAATCTGCTCCGGTTGGGAAGTAAACCGCTTTAGCCTCAATTGTGGTTGGTATGCCCATAGTAGAAAGTGCCGCAAATATGGGATAAATACCAATATCCAACAAGCTTCCTCCACCAACAGATTTATCAAATAGCCTTGATGACTCTTCATAATGAGGATGGAATCCAAAGTCTGCTTCTAACTTTAATATTTTACCGAAATGCGCTTCTTGCAATAGTTCTAAAACATATTGGAAGTGTGGTAAAAAAGCAGTCCACATGGCTTCCATAAGTAAGATGTTTTTTTGTTTTGAAAGCCTGATCATATCCTCAACTTCTTGAAGATTCATGGCAAAAGGCTTTTCGCATAATACAGACTTATTATGATTTAGGCAAAGTAAGGTGTGGGCTTTATGAAAACTATGAGGAGTCGCTATGTATATCGCATCGATATTGTCATCAGCAGCTAAGTCCTCATAATTTCCAAAAGCCTTTTCTGCTTTATACTGTGATTTGAAAGCTTCGGCCTTTTGTAAATGTCTTGAGGCAATACCATAAAGTTTGCAATTATGGATTGAATTTAAATCCTCAGCAAATTTTGAAGCGATTTTTCCCGCTCCGATAATTCCCCAATGAATTACTTTAGGCTTCATTAGTTGATTTTGGTAATATGGTTTGTAATAGGTGAGCAACAAGAATAACTACCACACACCCAATTAAATTAAGCCATAAGTAAGGCATATTAATGATGTCTGCGTTATCTAAAAAGTAAAGGGCAATTATGACTAGTTGTGTTATAAGAGCACCAATAAACACTGCATTACCTTTGATGTGCTTGAAGAAAAATGCCAATAGGAAAATGCCCAATACATTACCGTAAAAAATGGAGCCAATAATATTTACAAGTTGAATTAAATTTTCGGCAAGATTAGCAAAACAAGCAATAATTATGGCTATAATTCCCCATCCAAAAGTAAACCACTTAGTCATATTAACCATATGTGTTTCACCTTTATCTTCCTTGAGATTTCTACCGTATAAATCTATAGCAGTAATTGTTGCCAGTGCATTTATTTCTGAAGCTGTTGAGGACATGGCTGCGGACAAGATTACGGCAAGAAGTAGACCTATAAGACCTGTAGGCAAATGGTTCAGTATAAAACGAATGAACATATAATCCCTATCGTTGGTCTGTGTATCCTTGGCCGAATCTTTATATAAGTTTTTTAGTGCTTCAGATTTCTCTTTATATTCGGTACTTTCAGTATTACTGCTTAGTGTAGCAACTTCATTTTTAAGTGTGTTGTATTCCGAAGTATATTCGGGATCAATGGCTTTTTTAATTAAAAATTTAGACTCCAGTCTATAAGATTTTTCAATACTGTCAATGGTAAAAAGTTGCTGCTTTGTAGCCGGATTTTCATTTTTAGAATACTCTAAACTTAATCTTTGTTTCATGTCGAAAAGCTCAGCTTGCTTCGCTTGAAGTGCTTTATAATCATTACCATATTCCGATGCTAATACGGTCTGTGTTGACGCATCAATAAAATTTAAAGGTGATGGATTAAATTGGTAAAACACAAATACCATAACACCAACTAAGAGAATAAAGAATTGCATTGGCACTTTCAGTAAACCGTTAAAAAGTAGTCCCATTTGCATTTCTCTCATCGATTTACCGGAAAGGTAGCGTTGTACCTGACTTTGATCTGTCCCGAAATAAGAAAGCATTAAAAAGGTACCTCCAATAAGTCCGGTCCAAACCGTGTATCTGTTTTCTAAATCAAACGAAAAGTCTAAAACTTCCATTTTTCCAGTAGCACCAGCAATATCTATGGCATCTGCAAAAGAAACTTCATCGGGAATAAGATTAATAATGATTAACAGAGCAGCAATCATACCGGCAAAAATCACGAACATCTGTTGTTTCTGGGTAACAGTAACTGCCTTTGTGCCACCAGAAACCGTATATATGATTACTAAAACTCCAATTACAATATTAAGGGTAACAATATTCCATCCCAATACGACAGATAGGATTATTGCAGGAGCAAAAATTGTAATGCCAGCTGCTAAGCCACGTTGTATTAAAAATAGAATGGCCGTGAGGCTTCTGGTTTTTAAATCGAATCGATTCTCGAGGAATTCGTAGGCTGTATAAACTTTAAGGCGATGGTATAGTGGAATAAACACCAAACAAATAATGACCATAGCGATTGGCAAACCGAAGTAAAATTGCACAAAACCCATGCCATCGGAAAAGGCTTGACCTGTTGTAGATAAGAATGTTATTGCGCTAGCTTGAGTGGCCATTACAGACAGACCAATGGTCCACCATTTTGAGGTATTACCGCCTCTTACATAATCCTGAACATTTTTACTTCCTCTGGTCTTCCAGGTGCCATAGCCAACAATCGTAGCCAAGGTGGTAATAAGAACCGTCCAATCAATCCAATCTAAAGTCTGCTGCATAAATTTAAGCGAATGATGCTGTTATAAAGTAAAAAAGTACAATGTATATGGCGTTGGCGATTAATACAATCGTGTACAATTTATCCCATTTCTGTTTTTGCTGCGGTTGGTCATTCATTTAGTTGTCGGTTTTAGTTTTTGAGTGTTGTTTTATCCTCTTTTCCTGCCGAAAGCATATTGGCAAAAAGGCGATAAGCTCCAGAAACACCGGCGGGGAATTCCCTGAAAAAACTCAACCCAGTGTAGATGTAATTACCTTTCCCATATTTGGCTACTAGTAGGCTACCTTGCTTAGAATCTTCACCTTTATCATTCATTGCTAATAGTGGTGTAAAGTCTTCTGACCATTGGTTAGGGAAGTACAAACCACGTTCTTGCACCCAGCCTTCAAAATCTTGAGTAGTTATTTTATTTGGGAAATTAAGAAGAGGATGATTGGGGTCTAAAATGCTCACGTCAGCACTTTCATCCGTCACTCGATCTCTTGATAATTGTAGGGTGTATGGTGCGATGTTGTCCGTTTTAATGCGTCTACTAGTATTGTATTGTACAATCATGTTACCACCTTCTTTAACATAGTCTAACAAGAATTTTTGTTTGAATTTTAATTCATCCAAAATATTATAAGCTCTAATACCAACAACAACAGCATCAAAATTTACTAGATTTTCTGCTGAAATTTGTTCTGGTTCAATAACAGTGACATTATAGCCTATTTGACGTAAACTTTCAGGAACCACATCACCTGCACCTTCGATGTAACCGATGTTATTTCCTCGCTTTTCAATATCTAATCTTACGACCTTACTTACACTTGGCATCAACACGCTTTGGTAAGGAATGTGCGCATAATCGATCTCTATCAATTCATCAGTGTAAAACTCGTCATTAAAGTTTACCATTGGTGTAATTAAACCCTCACTTTGATTTTTTGGTGGAATAACTGTAAATACTAATTTTTGAATATCACCCTTATTGGCAATTTCAATTTTTTGCTTTTGTGGATAGACGCTCCAATCATTCGGATATGCCATTTCAACATAGCCCTCAACAGCATCTCTACTTGCTCTAACAATAACTTCAATATCCTTTTGCTGATCGTTTTCAAAAATAAACACTTTGTCTGCTAAGCTTGCTGACACTGGCGGAACAATCTCAAAGGGTCTGTACAGTTCACCTTTGTCAGGCTTCGAATAGCGATAGACCACAGGCTTCGTTATCGTAATTGGTGTTCCTTGAATATTAAGGTTGAAGTCTACAAACACGGCTCTTGGTGTTTCAGGAAGCCCTATCCACTCAGGATTGTCAACATGATACATGCCTAAGGTGCTTTTTTTGTTAAGCCAATAAGGTGTGGTGTAGTTTATATCTTTTGGAATATTGATACCTTCGTCAAAGTTTAAACGTTGATTCTTCGACATTTCCATATTCTTTGAGATGCCCGTGTTTAAAGTCGATAAATTGAAGGATAACAGATCGATTTTTGCATCACTTCTATTTAGTGCTTCAATACGCAAGCCTACTGTAGACTCTGGTGACGCTTGAGGCGTATCAGCGGAAACTTCTATGTATAAACCAGCGCAAGCTTCAATAATACTTTTTAGTTCTTTGGTCTTAATGATCTTCCAGTGTCCGTCTTTCACATTTAGTAGCAGTTTATAAGCTTCTAAAAGTTGAGGTAGGTGAGAGGCAGGATTCACGAAATTAAAGTTGGATTCAATGGTATTGAGAATATTGCCAATAGCTTGCCCATCTTTAATTCTATTCCAAGAGGTGTCGATACCAGCAAATACATCATTGCTGTCATCTAAAGGGTCGCCTTTAAGAAATTCAATGTACTCGTCTTGTGTGCCACGAGTCGTAAGTCGACCAAAACCTTGACATAGATGTTGACTACTCGCTAGGGATGCTACCTCGTTATTAGATAAACCTTTTGACGGGTAGTACACGCCAATATCAAAACTTAGCATATTGCTTTTATCAATTTTATCGAATGCTTCTCTACTCCCATAACGCCACCAAGAGGTGTTGTAAAATAAACGTTTGGGCTGCCAAGTTTCTGTTCTTTCTAATTGTGAAGTATATTTTGTTGGATCATTTGCGAGATCAAATGCTTCCATACTTAACATGGCAGAGCTTGTATGGTGACCGTGTGTTTGGCCTGCGCGTCTATGATCGAATCGGTTAATGATAATATCTGGTTTAAACTCGCGAATGGCCCAAACCACATCGGAAAGTACGTCGTCCTTATTCCAGATCTCCAAGGTTTCATCTGGGTGTTTGGAATAGCCAAAATCGTTGGCTCTGGTAAAGCGTTGTTCCCCACCATCGACACGTCTAGCGGCTAGGAGTTCTTGGGTTCTAATCACACCAAGGAGCTCCCTGATTTCAGGTCCAATAAGATTCTGTCCACCATCACCACGTGTTAATGACAAATAGGCTGTACGTGCCTTAACATGGTTGGACATGTACGAAATTAAGCGTGTATTTTCATCATCTGGATGTGCTGCGATATATAATACCGAGCCTAAAACATTGAGTTTTTGGATGGCTTCGTAAATCTCTGAGGAATTTAGTTTTTTTGGTTGTTGTGCTGGTAAAGAAACTATAGTGCCTAGGAGTAGTAAAAGGCAAAGTTTGATGTGGCGCATTGTATGTGTTAGTTAGTTGCTTCCCAAATATATAAAAGTCAACGTTTTTGACCTTAGTTTTAGGTTTTGTTTAACGGTTATCGTTTTATTCAACGTAGCCACTTTTTCCGCTTAAAATAAAACAACAATCCAACAAACATTAAGAGCATGACACCAAGCAGTACAAAATAGCCATAACGATATTCTAGTTCGGGAATGTATTTAAAATTCATACCGTAGAGTCCTGCGAGAAAGGTGAGTGGTATAAAAATAGAAGACATTATGGTTAGAACTTTCATGACCTCGTTCATCTTGTTACTAATGGTGGTCATGTACATATCCATTAAACTCCAGATCATTTCACGATAAATATCTATATTTTCTGACACTTGAATTAAATGATCATAAACATCTCTGTAATAAGTGATTGTGCGCTTATAAATTAAACGATGCTCACCTTTTTCAATACGACTTATAATTTCACGTAATGGAAAGATCGCACGACGTACTTTTAGAATTTCACGTTTTAACTGTTGCACTTCCACATTGATATCTTCACGAGCATTTCCTGTGAATAATTCTGTCTCCAAATCCTCAATCTTATTGCCCAAGGTTTCGATGATGCTGAAGTAATTATCTACAACCGCATCAATAAGTGCATACATTAAGTAATCGGATTTTAAACCTCGAATTCTACCATTTGCATAACGCAATCGATCTCTAATGTGTCCAAATACATCACCTTCGGATTCTTGAAAAGTCAATACATAATTTTTACCCAAAACCAAACACACTTGTTCTATAACAATATTTTCTTTATCATCGTAATAGAGCATTTTTAATACCACAAAGAGGTAATCATCGTAAATGTCAATTTTTGGTCTTTGAGTGGTGTTTACGATATCCTCAAGCACCAAAGGATGCAAGTCGTATTGTTTGCCAATCGCTTCAATTTTATCAGTGTGCTTTAAGCCATCGACATTAATCCAGGTGACAGAATCGGTATCTTTATAATTAATGACATCTTCAATATTTAAAAGAATTGATTCTTCAATATTTTCCTTGGTATAATCGAAGCATTCTAAATGAAAGTCTTTATCGGATTTTTTACCAGTATAGACCAGAGTGCCTGGTACTTGTCCTATATGTTTTTTGTACTCTTCGGTACGTTTCTTTTTAGCGCTTTTTCTAACCATATTTAAAGAATACTGCTATCATCTAGTGCGTCTTTCTCCATTAAAGTTACTGCTTTTTGAAGAATAAGATTATTGGGATAGGTAACCAGATCGCCATTATCTTCTCTTAAGATAAGCTGAAACGCTCTTATGTCCTCAATGATAGCTTCTACTGGATAGTCTTTGTCATGGATTTTAATTTTGTCGCCTACTTTATAAGGAAACGAAAAGAACATGATTACACCAGAAGTAACGTTGCTGAGAATAGACCATATAGCGAAGAGTGCAATACCAATAACAGCAAAAACAGATGAAAACACCAAGGTGATATCATTGGTGTCGGCACCAAGGATAAAAGCTTCAATAAGCAGGCCTATTAAAAATATAGTGACGGTTGCATAGCGCCCAATTAAATTGGCTCTTGCTTCCGTAGTACCGCTTTTCTTTCCTATTTTCTTTACGGTAATAACAATAATTGCCCTAATCACTAGAAGGACAATGAGCAGAAATGCTGTATAAATAATTTCCGTTCTATAACTGTTAAAGACATCTGACATGCTAAAGCGAATTTGGCTCTAACAAATATAACTTTAATTTATTGCAATTTTAGTGTTACTCTAAGGTCTTCATCTGCATTACTATTTTTACTCCAATAGGGAGAAGTAATAGATTCTAACTTAGTTGCTTTCGTTTTTAGGGTCTGTGCAGATGAACCATAACCACTTACTGATATCTCTTCCCAACCGTTTATTTCAAACGGAAACTGGGGATTGAATTGAATTTTTAACGTCCTATTTAGATCAGGATATGATAAAGTGTAAGTCCCATTGTCTAAACTTGCAATCGCTTTGTAGGCTTTAATAGCTTTATGCCTTAATCTGGTATATTCTAATGATGGAATAATATCTATTTCTCCTGTAGGCAAACTTTTTGGGTCGATACGCAATTTTGTCCATAGCTCATTTTCTGTCCAAGTCTTCTCAAT
The DNA here is from genome assembly GCF_014243395.1 of Winogradskyella flava. GTDB lineage: Bacteria > Bacteroidota > Bacteroidia > Flavobacteriales > Flavobacteriaceae > Winogradskyella > Winogradskyella flava. Next base: position 277,137 of record NZ_JACLCP010000004.1, read on the forward strand.
GTTGAAATTTTGATCTGCTTCATTTTGAAAGTAGGAGTGAGACATGATTTCAAAATCCCTGCGATTATTCAGCTGTGTATAAACATGTCCGCACCATTCTTGTATCGAAGCTGAAACTTTTATAGCATGTTCATTATTGACCACAGGATAAAATGTGCTTTGCATAATGGAATATGGATAAATACCAGTGTTAAAATTTTTGGTAGCGTTCAATTTTAAAACAGGTGTATTTTTCTTACTATAAGTATCTGCTTTGACTTGTTCTCCTGGAAGAAAATCCTCTGTCACAAAAACCATTACAGCTGTACCATCTCGCATTTCGCCATAACGCGCTTGTTCTAATTTGTAGGATGTGATTTCAGCTTCACCATTGTACCAATAGTCTTTAAACTCCTTTGAGAGCATAGTTTTTGGAAGAATAGTTTCTGCTTTGGTTTCAGATATGGCTAGAGTTTCTGAAGTTTCGGATTTACTTTCTTTGCAGGAATTTATAATAAGGAATGATAAGCATAATAAAAAAGATAGCTTCTTCATAGTATGATATATTTAGATTCTGAAAATAGCTCAGAATGACAAATTCTTTAATATTGCAAAGTTACTATCCTACTTACCGTCTGCAATGATATTTAACGTTTCGTAAAGTAAATGTGTTGGTAGTCCGACTACGTTGTTATAAGAGCCTTCGATTTTTATAATTCCAATGGCACCAATCCATTCTTGTATGCCATAAGCACCAGCTTTGTCAAAGGGCTTACAGGTGTTGATGTAATACCAAATTTCATCATCTGTTAGTGCCTTAAACGTCACTTCAGTGGTTGTGTTCACTAGCTTTTGAGAGGAACTTTGAGTAAAGCATATTGAGGTCATCACGTCGTGTGTTTTGTCACTCAACGACGTAATCATTCTAAAAGCATCGTCGGCATCCTTTGGCTTTTCAATAGCCTTGCCATTCAACCAAACGATAGTATCACTTGTTATCAAAATGTCTTTAGGTTGAAGCTCATCCATAAAAGCTTCGGCTTTTAATTTTGCCAAATAGTCGGTAATTTCCGTGCCCTTTAAATGCTTTGGGTAGCGTTCTTCAATAGGTTTCAGTCTTATTTCAAAGTCGATATTCATGGATTGTAAAAACGCATGACGTCTAGGTGAGGCAGAAGCTAAGATGATATTAAATCCTTTGAGTTTTTGGTTCAGCATATTACTTTAAGATATAAGCATAGAGAAGCATCGAAAGCATTCCAGTGAGCATGACCAACTTCAATAGTAGGCTTACATGCTTGTAATGAGATTTTTGCTCTGCACTAAACAATTTTATGGTCACATAGATTAAAGGTGCTATAACGAAAACTAAAAAATATCCCACAAGTAATTGCTGTTTGAATAAATTAGCAATAACATAATACACCACAGCGCATAAAGGAATAAGCGATAGCACAAATACGATTTTATTGGTGCGTTCCCGACCTAATACAATCGGAAGCGTTTGTATACCTACCTTGTGGTCTCCATCAATATCCTCGATATCTTTGACCAATTCCCTAATAAAGTTAATCATAAAGGCAAAGATGGCATAGTCTAATATAATCTGGAAAAAGAAGATTTGAATCTCCCTGTTGGCGTCATTAATTACTGGCAGGAGTTCAAAAATACCAACCAATAGCATGCTTAAAGAAACCACCAATGACACAACAATATTGCCAACCAATAGTATCTGCTTTAAGTAAGATGAATAGATGTAAAGCAAGGCGGAAGCAATAAAGAAGATCACGAAAAAGCCTGATTTATTAATACCATTAGACAAGTAGAACCCAATACCTACACCAATAATATTAAGAGCAATAAAAAATCGAAGTGCTATTTTTTCAGGAATATGTTTGTTGATAATTACTTGGTTGGGTTTATTAATATGGTCTGCTTCGACATCATAGATATCATTGATCACATAACCACCAGCCGCAATACATATAGTGGCAAATACTAATAAGAAAAATGCCAAAGGGCTTAATGTGGTAATAACGCCATGACTTTCAAAAAAGGGGAGAAGTAGTGCGTATTTTATTAAGATTTGTACAAGAGCAATCATTAATAAGTTTTTCCAACGAATTAAATTTAGAAAATGAATCATTTTAGGATTACCGAGATATAATTTGATTGATTAAATAATAGGCTATGTAAGCAATAATGGCAAAAACAATAAGACTTACAATAGTGGTTCTTATAAACAGTTTTCGTTCTTGTTTTCTTATTTTATCTTTAATTTTTTTTTTATCTTCTTTAGTCAGGTCTTTATGCATAAACTCCATTTCGTAATGGAGGTGTGCTTCAAGATCCAACTTTTCCTTATACACAGAAAAGGGCGTACTCGTCTTTTGGTTAAAGGTTGCCTGATTGTTGCCAAAACCTATATAACCAAATCCTGTACTATGTCTTCTGGTTCTTCGTCCCATCTGTATTTAGTCATATTTGGCATTAAAGTTTCCATTCCATTTTCCTTGGACTTTAAGTACCTGTTCAATGACATCCCTAACGGCACCTTTGCCACCTTTTTTATGTGAAATATATTTTGAAATAGCCTTTATTTCTGGCACGGCATCCTGAGGGCAGCACGGTAAGCCCGATACCTTCATCACTGGATAATCAGGAATATCATCTCCCATATATAACATTTGAGTTGAGCCAATATTGTGCTTGCTCATATACGCGTTGAGTTGCTCTATTTTATTATGAGCACCTAAATAGATGTCCTTAATACCTAAACCAGTTAAACGCTTACGAACGCCTTCGTTTGAGCCACCAGAAATAATACAAACATTAAAGCCAGCATCAACAGCCGTTTTTAATGCAAACCCATCTTTGATGTTCATAGTGCGGAGCATTTCGCCATCAGTAGTTACTGTAATTGTACCATCGGTTAATACGCCATCGACATCAAAAACAAAGGTGGTAATGTCTGCTAGGTATTCTTTGTAGCTTTTATCGTCATTCATCTATTTATTTTTTTTGGTCATTGAGCGTATCGAAATACCATGTGCTTTTTTAATTGAAGCGGTTAAGAGGTCATAAATAGCTTTATGCTCGTCGGATTCTATTTGCTTTAGATGACGTTTAATCGTCTTTTTATCATTGCGTTTTGCAGGTCCAGTTTGTGCCGAGTAAGGCGACATATGCTGAACTTTCTTAGCGGTTTCTAGTATTAAAGGTTTCAAGATATCAAAATTAATGTTTTTGGCGTCACTAATTTCATGCGCAATACGATACAATTGATTGGTAAAGTTATTGACAAATACTGCTGAAAGATGCAAGGTTTGTCGCTGCTCAGTATTGATTTTATAGGGTTTGCAGCCCAGCGCTTCTGCCAAATCTTTCATAAAAGGCATGTTGGCTTTCTCGGTGACCTCAATACAGATAGGAATGTCACAAAAATCTAATTCGGCATCCTTGGAAAAGGTTTGCAGCGGATAAAATACTGCGCGCTGATTTTTTTTATCTAAATCATGAATGGACACACTTCCAGAGGTATGTGCTACTAGTCGATTCTCAAAAGGCAGTTCTTGGGATAATTTTGAAATGCTATCATCACTAACTGCCATAATATAGATATCAGCTTCTTTTAATGATTCTAATTGATCAATGGTGTCTACGTCATTGGCGAAAGATGAAATTGAGCTATACGTACGATTATACCATTGTATAACCGTAACAGCATTAGATGCCATAAAGGCCTTATATAAATGTGTGGCTACATTTCCTGCGCCGAGTAATACAACAGATATCATACTGTAAAAATAGTAAGATTATCTGTTTTGTGTAAACACTAAGATGATTAAAAACAATAACTTTGTTTGTATGGGAAAACCAGATATAAAAACAAGAGAAGACGTTTACCAGCTAGTATCTCAATTTTATGCGAAAGTCAGAGAGGATGAAGTCTTAGGCCCTTTTTTTAATAATACCATAAAGGATTGGGATGCACACTTGGAGCATTTAACTACATTTTGGGAATCTAGTTTATTCTTAAAAACTAAATACTACGGAAACCCATTAGAAATGCACGTAAAGGTTGATAAGTCCCATAATCATAGCATCACGGAATTGCATTTTGGCTTATGGTTAAACCTTTGGTATGAGACTATAGAAGCCCTTTTTGAGGGCGATTATGCCGAAAATGCCAAGCGTCGTGCTCGAAAAATGGGGACCTTTTTATATTTGAAAATTTTTGAGGCTAGGAACACACCATGAGTTCTCGATACATTCCGACGCTTGGCATCGGAACACTCGAACTGATATTCATTTCTACATCGTATTTTCAACTTCTATTGGGCTCTAAAAAATGAATTAATTTATTCTAGATTCATCTGAATTCGCGAATTTCGCATGTGTAATATCAACTAAATCATAAACAATGAAACTTCTAAGAGAATTTAAAGAATTTGCAGTAAAAGGTAATATGATGGATATGGCCATTGGTATTATTATTGGGGCAGCATTTAATAAGGTGATTGACGTACTTGCCAAGCAGGTGTTATTGCCACCATTATCCTTATTGTCTGATGGTGTTAATTTTCAGGATAAGAAAATCGTCCTAAGGGATGCCATTGCGGATGCTTCTGGTGCTATTACTACTAGCGAAGTTGCCATAGCTTATGGTGCTCTGTTCGAAGTGTTTTTAGACTTCTTCATCATCGGTTTTACAGTTTTTGTTGTGGTCAAAGGAATGAATAGACTGCGCAACAAAGCACAAGATACAAAGGATGAAACAGTCGTGACTCCAAAGGATATTGAGTTATTGTCTGATTTAAAAGAATTGATGGAAGAGCAGAATAGATTACTAAAAGCAAAAGTTTCAAATTAATTGAAAGATTATTAGAAAAATTTAACGCTTTTTCAAGGTTTAAACACGAAGTCTAAATCACCAAAAAGCCATATCTTTGCACGAGCTTAAAATAAGCCTTGTAGCTATGCAAAAGAAAATCGCTAATTTCCTATTTTCCACTAGACTTACTGCTGTTTTATTTATTGTTTTTGCTGTCGCCATGGCAACAGGAACATTATTAGACAGAAACATGGAAACCTCTCCAACACCTTATACAAGAACATTGATTTATAATGCGTGGTGGTTCGAGACTATTATGGTCATGTTTGTTATAAACTTTATTGGTAATATTGGTCGTTATAGGCTTTGGCGAAAAGAAAAGTGGTCAACACTAATTTTACATTTAGCTTGGATATTGATTATTGTAGGTGCAGGAGTAACAAGGTACATAGGTTATGAAGGTATGATGAGAATTAGAGAGGGTGACACTGAAAGCCAATTTCGTTCTCAAAAAACCTATATCAGCGGTCGAATTTTAGGAGCTTATGAGATTAATGGCCAGTTACAGCAAAGAAATATAATGGAAGAGGTAGATTTCTCGCCTCGACTAGATAATGATTTTGAGAAAACTTATCAATATGGTGATAAGGACATCAGTTTTAAGCTTAAAAAATTCATTAAAGGTGCAGAAAAGGATATTGTGCCTAACGACAATGGTGAGCGTTTTTTAAAAATTGTTGAAGCTGGTGATGGACAACCTCACAATCATTTTCTAAAGGAAGGTCAAGTCTCTAACTTACATAATGTTCTCATCTCCTTGAATAAAGAACAGGATGGCGCTATAAACATTTATGATACTAAAGACGGCCTCTTTATTAAATCGCCATACGAAGGTGAATTTATGACTATGGCCACTGGTACTAGAGGCAAATTGGTCAAGGATAGTCTTCAGCCCTTAGCACTGCGTTCGCGCTATATAATTGGAAATATGCAGTTGGTATTTCCAAAACCTGTCATAAAAGGCGTTTTTGATATTGTGAAGAAACCTACGATTCTTAAGGGGGATGAAAGTGGAATTGTTTTGGATGTTACAGCAAGTGGACAAACCACTAGTATTAATCTTATAGGTGGTCCTGGGACTTATAATCGTATTCAGGAAATCGAAGTTGGAGGTTTGGAAATCGCATTGCGTTATGGTTCTCGCTTGGAGCAGTTACCGTTTGAGGTCAAGCTTAATGATTTCATTGCTGAAAAATATCCTGGTACTGAAAAAGCCTACTCATCATACGAAAGTAAGGTCACTGTCGTAGATAAGGAGCAAGGTGATTTTGATTATCATATTTACATGAATCATATTTTAGATCACAGAGGCTATCGTTTTTTCCAGGCCAGTTTTGATCCTGATGAAAAAGGGACAGTCCTTTCTGTAAATCATGATATGTGGGGAACTTACATTACATATGCTGGTTACTTGTTATTGTATTTTGGTTTGATGGCGATTCTATTTGCAAAGCATACTCGTTTTGATGATTTAAGAAAGCGTCTCAATAAACTCAAAATAAAGAAAGCAAAACTGATGACTATGATTGTTTTGCTACTAAGTTTCTCAGGATTTGGGCAAGAACATTCTGAAGGTGATGGTCATAATCATTCGAAAAGACCAGGAAAGGAGCAAATAGATTCTATTCTTAGAGTGTATATTACACCCAAGGAACATGCCGCTGTATTTTCTAAAATGGTAATCCAAGATTATAGCGGTCGTATGATGCCAATGCATACTTACGCCTCTGAGATGTTACGAAAAATCAGCAAGAGTAACGTTTATGAAGAGTTTGACGCCAATCAGATATTTTTATCCATCCAAGAAAGTCCTATGCTATGGTACAATGTGCCAATCATATACTTAAAGCCGAAAAAAGCTGATTCTATCAGAACTATAATTGGGGTTGATAAGTCTGTAAAGCATGCGAGCTTGCTTGATTTTTTTACCGAAGATGGGCGTAATAAGCTTGGCCCTTATATTGAAGAATCCTTTAAAGCGCAGGTGCCTAATGGATATCAAATGCAAATAAAAGAAACCTATAATCGTCTTAGTCTTTTATCTGATGCTATTGAAGGGCGGAATATTAAAATTTTTCCTGTTCCTAATGATGACAATAATACATGGATTTCTTCTATGGAATTTAGGGATGAAGGTTATAGAGAAAAAATAAAGGATACACTATACGGCAACTTTATTAATAATGGTTTTACTGCGTATTTGGTGACCTTAAATAATGCCAAACAAACCGGAGATTATTCTAAAGCTGAAAACTTACTATCAGGTATAAAAAAAACACAAGAGAAATTTGGTAGTGCGGTTATGTTATCTGATGAAGAGATAAATGCTGAAATTCTCTATAACGATTACGATATTTTTAATCGATTATTTCTGTGGTATTTACTTGCTGGTGGTTCGTTGTTTGTTCTTTTAATAGTTCAGATTTTTAAATATAAAAGTAAATGGCTTAAAATAATAATTAATATACTAATAGGTATCCTAGTAGTATTGTTCTTACTACATATAGGAGGGTTGGCGTTACGTTGGTATTTATCTGGTCATGCACCTTGGAGTAATACATATGAATCGATGATTTATGTGGCTTGGTCTGTAATGCTATTCGGATTACTGTTGGGAAGAAAAAGTAATCTTACAGTTGCGGCTTCAGCATTTGTTTGTTCCATGATATTAATGGTGGCACATTGGAGTTGGTTGGATCCTGCAATAGGAAATCTGGAACCTGTTTTACAAGGCTATTGGTTAATGATCCATGTATCCGTTATTGTTGCCAGTTACGGACCTTTTGCTATCGGAATGATTTTAGGTGTGGTTGCTCTATTGCTTATGATTCTTACGAATAAGAACAATAAGAAGCGTATGGATATCAATATTAAAGAACTCACCGTAATCAATGAATTGGCCCTTACTGTTGGGTTAGTTATGCTAACTATTGGGAACTTTTTAGGTGGTATGTGGGCCAACGAAAGTTGGGGACGATATTGGGGCTGGGATCCAAAGGAAACTTGGGCCTTGATAAGTATTATGGTTTATGCATTTGTTATTCACATGCGATTGATACCAGGTTTAAGAGGGCGTTGGTTATTTAATTTTATATCTATAATAGCTTTTGCGAGTATAATGATGACTTATTTTGGTGTTAATTTCTATTTAGCCGGTCTACATTCTTATGCTAGTGGCGATCAGATACTGAGTTTTCAGTTTATAGCGATTACATTAGCCGTCATTGCAATATTGGCGTTCTTGGCATTTAGGAAATATAAGACTTATTATAAATAAGGCCTAATTTCTAATAGAGCTCATTTTACTTAATAATTTTTTATAACTTGAAGTTTTTAATCAACTAACCTCAAATGGATTACTTCAAAAAATTAGGAACTGCAAGTTTGTTTATGCTTATTCTCTGCGCAGTTATAATTATTGTTGCTGAATACTTATTTCTAACTGGAGATCAAATGCATGGTTTATTTATTGGGCTATGGGCACCAACACTTCTCGGTGTCATGATTTACTTAAAACTTGTAGATCATGGAGGCAAATGATATTGTATTTTGGTTTTCAATCATAGTTGCGTTTCTCGTGGCGCTATGGGCTATTCTCATGATTCGAGCTTACAATAGAGCTGGAAAGAATGATTAAGACGTAACGCTTGTCTTAATTAAGGTTCTTCGGATATTACGCACTCTATTACTATTGGCTTGAGCAGTAAGAAAATATGTTAGTATGACTTTAGATTTAGCACGTTTAATTATTGACGCAGGTTTTGTGGTTCTAATTTGGGCCGTGCAGTTAGTAATATATCCAAGTTTCGGATATTACTCTAGGACTGATCTACATTTTTGGCATAAGAGTTATACAACACGAGTAACATTCATAGTCTTACCATTAATGTTCAGTCAGTTGATTTTAGGAATCGTGCAATTATGGCAAAGTCAGAATTGGTATACCATTACCAGTATAATAATAATTGCTTCACTATGGTTTATAACGTTTCTGGTTTTTGTGCCATTGCATCGAACTATTGATGCTAATAAACCAATAGAAAATGTCTGTTCTATATTAGTTCTAAAAAATTGGATACGGACCATATTGTGGACAGTCCTATTCGCAATTACACTTATTAATTTTCTTTATTTTTAAAAATAATGTGCATATTTGTATCATTATGATTGCATAATAAACCTATCTCGGAAAAAATTATCACTTCTTCTTGTGATGTCAATCGTCAGGTATATTCTACTTGGCATCATTTTATATTCAATTTTTTAAGTTATGCAATCCAACAAAATTTCAATCCGACAGTTTTTCAAATATTTAAAAATCGCGATTTCTGGCAAGGAACAAGATTTTACATCAGGAAGTATTCGTAGAGCGGTTTTTATGTTATCTATTCCTATGATTTTGGAGATGCTCATGGAATCGATTTTTGCTATTGTAGATATTTTTTATGTATCTAGAGTTAGCGTAAATGCCGTGGCAACCATAGGTCTTACCGAATCTGTAATTACACTTGTTTATGCCGTAGCCATTGGTCTTAGTATGGCAGCGACTGCAATCGTGGCTAGACGTATTGGAGAACAGGACCGAGAAGGGGCTTCCCAAGCCGCAGTACAGGTTATAGGTTTGGGCGTTTTAGTTGCTGCAGCAATTAGCGCAATAGGAATTTTCTACCCAAAAGAGATTTTACAATTAATGGGAGGTGAGCCAGAGCTAGTTGCAGAAGGCTATGGTTATACTCAGGTACTCTTAGGCGGAAATGTAACTATTATGTTACTGTTCTTAATCAATGCTATATTTAGAGGAGCAGGTGATGCTTCAATTGCTATGTGGGCTTTAGTATTATCTAATGGTCTTAATATTATTTTAGACCCTATGTTTATTTTTGGTTTTGGACCTATTCCTGCCTATGGTGTCGAAGGTGCGGCTATTGCAACTACAATTGGCAGAGGAACGGCAGTTATCTTTCAATTATTAGTGTTGTTTTATGGCTGGAGTAAGATAAAGGTACGATTTAAAGATTTAGTGCTTCGAGTCGCCGTCATGCTAAATCTCATTAAGGTATCCCTTGGAGGTATTGGACAATTTTTAATTGGGACATCATCTTGGGTGTTTTTAATGCGCATCATGAGTGAGTTTGGAAGTGAAGTATTGGCAGGTTATACCATCGCCATTCGTGTAATGATGTTTACGTTAATGCCAGCTTGGGGAATGAGTAATGCAGCGGCAACATTAGTTGGTCAGAATTTAGGTGCGAAAAAACCACAACGTGCAGAAGATTCTGTATGGAAAACAGGAAAGTATAGTGCCATTTTTATGGGATTGGTATCTATAATCTACCTGATATTTGCTCCAGAAATTATTTCTTGGTTTACACAAGAAGCTGAGGTTATTTCAAACGGTGCGTTATGTTTAAGAATCATTGCCGCAGGCTATGTCTTCTATGGTTACGGTATGGTCATCATCAATGCTTTCAATGGTGCGGGAGATACTAAAACACCTACATGGATAAACTTTGTTTGTTTTTGGCTATTTCAACTTCCTTTTGCCTATTTAATGGCACTCACGTTTGACTTTGGACCAATTGGTGTTTTTACAGCAATAACTTTGGCTGAAGTATTAATCACCATCATTGGTGTTTTGTGGTTTAAGAAAGGTTTTTGGAAAGCTACTGAAGTCTAATGGCTAAGAGTATTTCCTTATATAAAAAAGAATTTGCGCTGCCTGGAACTTTCCAAACAGCGCAAAAACTTATTAACTAATAACTCTTATAGTTAAGCTTCTTCTGGTGCAGTTTTTAAAGATGAAGCAGCAACAGCTAGACCATATATCACTAGACCAAAGCCAATTTTGTTTACAGCATCACCGATATTGTAAATAACATCCATATTTAGGCCTAATCCCGCTAAACCATCATACCAACCAGGTGTACCTGCCATATAGCCCAATGGATATATTGCCCATCCTACCAAGACAAACCAGCATAATGTTTTGTGAGCACTTAATACAGCTCCTCCTGCTTGTTCTGCTAATTTTTTGGCTTCTCCGAACCAGATCATGTAAACAATGATAAAGTATGCAATACCAGAAATTAAACCCCAAAGCCAAGCTTGATCTCTGTATACAGCTTCTCCGAAATAGCCTGTAACTAGCATTATTACTGAAAAGAAAATGAGTTTCCACATTAAAGACTTTTTAGCACCTGCCACTTTGAGAATTAAATAGAACTCAACACACATCAATGGCACTGTAAGAATCCAATCGACATATCTGAAGAAAGTTGGTGATTCCGAAAATGCGGCCCAGTAATCTCTCATATACCAATAGTGAACAGCTGCAATAAAAGTGATTAATCCTGAAACCAGGATTGAGGTTCTCCATTTTCTATCAAAAGAATTCATTGATAAAAAGAAAAATGCCGAAGCGGCCATCATGGCCATACATCCTACAAAGAATGTAAAGCCGACATAGTCATCTGTAGCCATTTTGCCTACATCTGCTAATAAAACGGTTAGTAATTTCATGTTAATTATTTTTTGTTTAAGCAAATTTAAAAATTGTTAAACATAAAATGTTTAAAATTTTCATAAAAAAATTAAACAAAATTTAATATTACTAACTTTGTATTATGAATTTCCCAACTTTTAATCTCATATTAACTGTTTTTCTGTTTTGGTTAACAATACAAATAGATGCATCCCATGAGGAGTATTTATCTTACTTTTTTATATTAACGGTCGGGATTATCCATGGTTCAAATGATATTTCACTCATTAAGGTTCTAACTCGAAATACTGGGTCATTAAAAAAGTATCTTTTATTATATGTTGTTGTAATATTAGCTACTATAGTTGCTTTTGTATCATTTCCATCCTTAGCACTTTTCTTTTTTATAATAGTGAGTTGTTACCATTTTGGTGAGCAACATTTTCATAATCAAGTTCAATCCCAGAATACATTTAGCAGGTTGTTGTTTTTTGGCTATGGTGTTTTAATATTTGGTTTACTTTTTTATTTTAACTCAGAAAATACCTCGATAATTATCAACGAGCTGATTGGTCATACTTTAAATGAAAATTATTTTCTCTGGTTTATGATCGCAGGAGCGATTTTAACTTTGGTATTTTTTATACATAGTATTAGAAACTTTAAATCTAGCTTTAATTATTTTCAGGAATTGTTTCTAATCCTCTTGTTTGCGATACTTTTTAAAATGGCAGCATTATTATGGGCCTTTGCTATCTACTTTATAGTTTGGCATTCCATTCCTAGTTTGGTTGATCAGATCGGAGCACTTTATGGTAAATCCAATAAGCTAAACGTAATTCAGTACATTAAATCGTCATTTGTCTATTGGTTGATCTCCATAGCCGGGTTATATATATTATACTACACTACCAGCTATTTCGAGATACAATTTGTTACGATATTTTTTGCTTTCTTGGCAGCCATCACAATTCCTCATGTTGTTGTTATGTATTTTTTAAATAAGAATTGATTGCTAATGCTCCCATTTTAGATGACAAATTCCTATTTTTAACCTATGAAAAAATTAGGACTAAACACAGTTTGTACGCATGTTGGTGAACTAAAAGATGAACAATTTAAAGGAGCAGTTTCTCCTATGTATCTTAGTTCTTCATATGAGTTTCTAGATGTCGATGTAAAGCGCTATCCACGCTACTTTAACACACCAAATCAAGAGTATTTGTCTAAAAAGATTGCGGCCTTAGAGCATACGGAAGCCGCTATGATATTTGGTTCAGGTATGGCGGCGATAAGTACTATGTTCTTGGCTTTTTTGCAACAAGGAGATCATTTGGTCGTTCAGAATACATTGTATGGAGGAACAGTTAATTTTATTAAAGAGGAATTTCCGAAATATGGTATTGAGTATACTTTTACTAATGGCTACAGGGTTGAAGATTTCGAAAATGCTATTCAACCAAATACAAAATTGATTCATATCGAAACGCCATCAAATCCATTAATGACTATTACCGATATTGAAGCTATTGCTAAACTTGGAAAATCTAAAGACATATTGACATCCATGGATAACACATTCGCGTCTCCCGTAAATCAGAATCCTATAGATTTTGGAATTGATATGGTGATGCATTCGGCAACCAAGTATTTCGGTGGTCATAGTGACATTTGTGCAGGAGCGGTTGCGAGTAATGCCGAACATATAGAGCGCATTTGGAACGTAGGAAAGAATCTTGGTGGAAGTTTAAGCGACATGACCGTTTGGATGTTGGAGCGTAGCATGAAAACATTAGGACTAAGAGTAAAGGCACAAACAAAAAATGCCATGAGACTTGCAAAATGGTTGAATAAACATCCTAAGGTTTCTAAAGTCTATTATCCAGGTTTAAAGTCCCATCCTGAATATAAACTGGCTAAATCCCAAATGAAAGGGTTTGGAGCTATGTTGTCTTTTGAATTGACTGAGGATCTGGATTCCTATCAATTTCAGAAACAACTACAATTGATAAAGTCTTCTATGAGTTTGGCTGGTATAGAAAGCACAGTAATTTCACCTCATCTAACATCTCATGCTTTGCTCTCTCAAGAAGAAAGGGATGCTATTGGTATAAGTGACCAATTGATTCGTTTTTCAGTTGGCATTGAAGATATTAAGGATATTAAACGCGATTTTAATCACGCTATAGCTGCGTTAACGTAGTTTTCGATTTTCTGTAATTGGTTTGAAAATTAATACCGATTTGTATTCGATTAAGTCGATTTTTTCTAATATGCTGACTTAAATAACCAAGTTGAATTTGAGAATTTTTTAAGACATTGATTCCTATACCTGAATAGAATCTGTTTTCATGAAAAACCTGATTTTGAAAGTTTACAAAAGGTTCATCGGATACTAATACAAAGAATGTTTTATTTAAATCATATTTAAGACTTAGTCTATATCTAAATCTGTTTTGCAGTTCGTTTCTGTCATTAAAGTCTAAAAAACGTTGTTCCAATCGTCCACGATGTTGAAGTCTAACTTTCCCAACATTTTGCTTGTAGACATATTGTTCAAAAATTCTATGTTCATGAATATTGGGCATATTATCAAATTCGAAAACAGTATCAATATCTAAATAGGCATAGCCTAAGCCTACAGAGGATTTTGAATCTAAATGGTAGCTGCCACGCAATGATGCAAACACCAGATTATAGTTTGAAGACGCTTCGTAAAACCGCAATTCCCCATAAGGTGTAATACTGAATCTCTCACTCAAACGATGATTACTCCCATAAGTATACCAAGAGCCCAAGGCATCTTCGGAGTGGTTTTGAGAACATAAGATTTGAAAGGTAAGTAGGGCAAATAAGAGTAAAAATCGCTTCACTTTAAAACTATTTGAATTAGAAAAGAGCCCATTTCTGGGCTCTTTTCAGTCATGGAATTATTAAACATGGTCACCTAAATGATGATGCTCATCAATTAAAGGACCGCCTCCTATGATTTGGTCAGAAGCTTCACTTGCAAATTTTTCAAAATTCAAGTGGAAAGAGTGTGCTAACTGAATAGCCTTGCTTATATAACCTCCTTTTTGTAACCAAGTATTCATTGGGTCTAATATTTCAGTTGGAACATTAGGAATGTATTTTGGCATGTTTAGTCCAAATATTGGATGTTGTTCATAATCTACATTGTCTAAATCTCCCCTAAGGATAGCAGTAATCATTGCTCTGGTGTATTTTAGTTTTATACGAGAACCAACACCATAAGGACCGCCACTCCAGCCTGTGTTTAGTAACCAAACATTAACACCTGCTTCTTGCATTTTTTTGCTTAGCATTTCGGCGTATTTAGTTGGGTGTAATGGCATAAATGGCTCTCCAAAACATGCAGAGAATGATGGTACGGGCTCTGTAATACCTGCTTCTGTACCTGCTACTTTAGCTGTATAACCTGAAATAAAGTGATAAGCAGCTTGTCCAGGTGTTAACTTAGATACTGGAGGTAATACACCAAAAGCGTCACAGGTCAAGAAGAAAATATTCTTAGGATTATCTGCGTAAGATGATTCTTGTATGTTATCAATGTGATAAATAGGGTAACTTACACGTGTGTTTTGTGTAATACTACTATCCATATAATCTACCTCGCCATTATCCTTAAAGACTACATTCTCTAGTATAGCACCAGGCTTAATTGCTCTATAGATGTCTGGCTCTTTTTCTTCAGTTAGGTCAATGACTTTTGCGTAACAACCACCTTCAAAATTAAAGATTCTATTTTCAGCTGTCCAACCATGCTCATCGTCACCAATCAATTTACGATCTGGATCTGCAGATAATGTGGTCTTTCCTGTACCAGAAAGCCCAAAGAATATAGCGGTATCACCTTCTTCACCTACATTGGCAGAACAGTGCATTGGCAAAACGTTTTTATCTACGGGTAAGATCATGTTTAATGCAGAGAAAATACCTTTCTTCATTTCACCTGTATAAGCAGAGCCACCAACTAGTGCAACTTTTTTAGTGAAGTTTAAAATTGAAAAGTTGCCTTGTCTTAGTCCATGATTTTTAGGATTTGGGCACTCATAACCTGGTGCGCACAGTACTAACCACTCTTCTTCGAAATTCTCTAATTCCGATTCGTCGGGTCTTAAGAACATGTTATAAATAAACATATTAGACCAAGGATATTCGGTAATAGTTCTTACATTCATTTTGTATGCAGGATCAGCACAAACGTAACCATCTCTTACGTAGATTTCTTTTCCACTTAGATAGTTTTCAATTTCCGTTTGCAAGAAATCAAAATTCTCAGGAGAAATTCCTTTATTTGTTTTTCCCCACCAAACACGATCTTTGGTATAATCGTCTTTTACTAAAAAACGATCTTGAGGAGAACGTCCTGTAAATTTACCTGTGTTAATGGCTAAGGTGCCATTGTTGGTTTCTTTTCCCATTCCTTTTTCTACGGTAATGGCTTGTAATTTTTCTGGAGATAAGTTCCAATGTGCATTGGTGTCTTTCAATCCGTACTTTGTAAGGTCTCTAGTTTTCATAATTGGCTTTTTTAATAATGTTTCCATGATTTAATACTATTATAATTCGACTTTCGATTTTAAAATGGCCATATCAATGGCACTAATACTAATGTTGTTACTAGAAAGAGTAGGAGTAAAGGAGCACCTACTCTGACATAATCTATAAACCTATAACCGCCAGCAGTCATTACCATAGCGTTTGTGGTGGTGCCAACTGGTGTTAAAAAAGCGGTTGAAGCGCTTATGGCAACAGCAATCATAAAAGGTGCTGCAGACAGACTTAGTGTATTGGCTGCTATTATTACAATTGGTGCCATTAATACTGCTGTTGCAGAATTATTAATGACTTGACTAAACGTTGTGGTTAGAAGAAAAACGCCTCCTAGAAGTACAATTGGATGTAGACTTCCCAGTGAATCCACAAGGCCATTTGCTATAAGTTTTGCGGTTCCTGTTTTTTGAAGTGCCAGTCCCATAGGTATCATTGCCGCAATCATTACAACACTAATCCAACTAATACCCTTGTAAGCCTTTGTAATTGGAACACAACCCGTTATTAGAACAATACCAGCAGCGATTAAAGCTGCAATGGCACCTGGTACTATTTTAAAAACCAGTAAAAGGATCATTAGAACTAAAGCAAATACTGCTATATAAGACTTATGGGTAAGGTTGGTTACCGTTTTTGCCATACCTTCTGGACTGCCGCATATAACCAAGTTTTCATGATGCTCTTTTAATTGTTCAATATCACTCCAAATACCTCTGACCAAGAACGCGTCACCTGCTTTCACTCTTATATCTCTCTCAACTAAAGGTTTATTATTACGTGATGCAGCCATTAATTGTACGCCAAAACGTTTAAAGAAGTTTCCAAGCCTAATTTTTCTACCTACTAAAACAGATTTTGGAGTTACTAAGACTTCAGTCATACCAACCTCTTGATTAATAAGGTTATTTCTTAACTCATCTGCAATTGGTTCTAATGGTAATAGACCTAATCTAAATTTGATCATTAATGCATTTATGGCTTCTGTATGCCCTTTGACAGTAATAATGTCGTGATAAAGGAACTCTGTAGAATTTGTTGGAAACTCTATAAATGGTTCATTTCCTTTTATTAGACTAGGATGTCTTCTTTTAATTCTTAGAATAGATACATTATGTTCATTCTCAAAATTCCAATCTCCAATTTTTGTGCGTAATAAGGGAGAAACCGAACGTACTCTGAGTCTATAATAATCATCATCTACTTTATAGGCTTCAATCCATTTATGTAGTGTTGTACTTATATCAACAGGTTTGTTATTGGTTTTGTTACTTGGAAGTAGTCGATAACCTACAAATCTAAAATATATTAGTGCAATAAGAAGAAGTGGTAAACCTATTAATGCGAACTCAAAGAAAGAAAACCCTTCTAAGCCACTGTTTAACATGGTATTATTAACTATAATGTTTGGAGGCGTTCCTGTTAGTGTTAATAATCCACCAGTATTAGATCCAAAAGCCACAGGCATTAAGAGTTTAGATGGTAAAGTTCCAATGCTCCATGCTGAAGATATGGTTACTGGCATTAATGTGGCAACAGTACCAGTATTACTAACAACCCCAGACAGTATACCAGAGCCTAATGTTGTTATTAATAAGAGTTTAGATGTGCTTTTGCCTGCCATTTTAATGAATTTCTGACCTGCTAAAGCTGTCCAACCCGTTTGTGACAGTCCTTCTCCTATAATAAATAAAGCGGCAATCATAATCACGGTAGGATTGCTGAAACCGCTTAGTGTTTCCGTTAAATCTAAGATTCCAAATAGAAAAAGACTTAACATTGAAATCAGAGCAATAATGTCTGGTGTAAATTTGCCCCAAATAAAAAGAACTATTGTAATGATTAGGATTGCCAGCATTAGATTCATAATAGTATGCTCTGTAATTATAGTGTAAAGTTACAGGCTATAGAAGGCAATTATTATGACGAATGTCATGCTTTTATGGAATTACAAATTTTTCAATTTTGACTATTAAATTTTAAAGAAGTTTGGATATAAAATAGACGATAACGTTTGCGAAATAAAAAGAAAGCGAGAATCTACCTTCTTTTTAATATTTTTGACATTAGAGAAAAATACAAATCTTATGAAATTAGACATTTTAGCCATTGGAGCACATCCAGATGATGTGGAATTAGGATGTGGAGCAACCATCGCAAAAGAAGTAGCCAGTGGTAAAAAAGTTGGAATTATAGATTTAACACGTGGAGAATTAGGAACAAGAGGAACTGCCGAAACCCGTGATGAAGAGTCCTTCAATTCGGCTAAAATTTTAGGTGTGCATAGTCGGATTAATATGAGATTTGCAGATGGTTTCTTTGTCAATGATAGAAAACATCAATTAGAACTGATAAAGATGATAAGGTATTACAAACCAGAAATTGTTTTGTGTAATGCTATTGAAGATAGACATATCGATCATGGTAAAGGAAGTCAATTGGTCAGTGATGCATGTTTTTTAAGTGGATTAAGAAAAATAGAGACCGTGCACAATGATGAAACCTCCATTCAAGAACCATGGCGACCAAAGACGATATACCATTATATACAATGGAACGATTTAGAACCAGATATCATTGTTGATGTTTCTGGATTTATGGCTAAAAAGATGGAATCTGTGCTAGCGTACAAAACACAGTTTTATGATCCCAACAGTAATGAACCGCAAACACCAATATCCAGTAAAAACTTTACAGATAGCATTGAATATAGAGCTCGAAACCTAGGTAGGCTCATGGGAGCAGAACATGGAGAGGGTTTTACTGTTGAACGTTATCCAGCTGTCGATTCTTTGTTTGATTTAAAATAAGTAAAGAAAACGTTTTGTAGAAAAACGCAAATAATTTACATTTGCAGTCCTAATTAAAATGGTGGTTGTAGCTCAGTTGGTTAGAGCGTCGGTTTGTGGTACCGAAAGTCGCCGGTTCGAGCCCGGTCTTCCACCCAAAAAGTAAGCCTTTCAGAAATGAAAGGCTTTTTTGTATATCAATAAGAAGGATGTCTATTCAGTCGCTTTATCAACCACTATGCGTTCTGATCTATTAGCCAGTTCCCAAGCGGTATGGAATACTAATCGTGTTCTATTTTCTAATAAATCGTATTCAATTTTATCTGCTGTATCACTCGGTCTGTGATAATCATCATGTGTACCATTAAAATAGAAAATTACTGGAATATTATTTTTAGCAAAATTGTAATGGTCGGACCTGTAATAAAAGCGATTTGGATCATTTTCATCATTATAAGTATAGTCTAGTTCTACGTTACAATATTTAGAATTTACCTCTTCAGATAGGTTGTGCAACTCTGTACTCAATTTATCACTACCAATTAGATATACATAGTTTCTGTCGCCCTCTTTACGTTTAGGGTCTGTTCGTCCAATCATGTCTATGTTTAAATTAGCTACCGTGTTCTCTAAAGGAAAAATAGGATCGTTGTCTGTATAGTGTCTAGAACCTAAAAGTCCTTTCTCTTCACCTGTAACATGAAGAAACAAGACAGACCGTTTTGGTCCATGCCCAGCTTTCTCTGCCATTTTGAAAGCTTCGGCAATTTCTAGGATTGCAATTGTACCAGAACCATCATCGTCTGCACCATTATAGACTTGACCATCTTTAATACCTTCATGATCTAAATGTGCTGAAATCACTATAATTTCATCTGGTTTTACAGATCCTTCTATATAAGCTACGACGTTCTCGGAACCAATAACTTCAGATTTGTTCTCAATGGATAATTTTATGTCCGTTCTAATAACTTTTGGTTTCTCATCTTCTAAGATAGCAGCGAATAATGCTTTACCTAAAGTGTCATTAACCATTAACATGGTTAATTCAGGTGTATTACTCTTTAAAGATAGTCTGCCAGAGCCTCCTGCCATGGCCTGTCTTTGAAAATAAGGCGCATATCTCGCGAAAAGATTATTGTCCATATAAATCAATCCTTTAGCACCATTATCTTTAGCAGCATCCCTTTTACTGGATAAAGATTGACGCCCATTAGTCCATTTGGTATCTTCCATAGTTCCAGAAGTCACATAATTACCATCTGCATCCTTAGGCTCACCTACTTTAGCTAGAACGATTTTATCTTTTACATTAATGTCTTTATAATCTGAATAATTGTCTGCATCGATACCATAACCAACATAAACAATTTCATCAGTTGAAATGTCCATATTGCCAGAGCTTCGTAAGACTATGTGATCTTCATAACTTTTAAAACTTTGTCCATTAATTGAAATTTTAGCCTCAGAAACACTTTGTTTTTCCAACGGGACTTCCTGAAAATAATCATTATCATCTAATGGAGTAGGTATGTCCATAGCTTGGTATTGGGCTTTTAAGTACTCAACCGCCATTTTTTGCCCCTTCTCTCCAGTTTCTCTTCCTTCAAATTCGTCAGAGGCATATTTGTAAAGCATTTCCTTTAGCTCTGCTGAGGTTATGGTTGAAGCGTATTCGGTGGGATCAACTACTTTAGCTTCATTTAGTTGTACTGAAGAAGAATTACTTTTAGAGGATGAACCGCAGTTAATAACTAGGGTAGCAATACTAAAAATCAATAATAATTTTTTCATTATAATAAAATTTGACATTCGTTGTTAAAGTCAGATATTAAGGACTTTTAATTAATTAGGATATAAAATTACGAAAACCGTATTCGGCATAGGTTTGTGCTAAATTTCTTTTAACAAACTTTAACACTAGAGAATAATAGGACTAAGACTTTTAGGTGAATTAGCCAGGTACCATGCCGTTGCAAAAATCAATTTTGTGCGTTTCACCAATAAAGGGTAGTTGATTTTATCTGCGGTATCGGTGGGTTTGGTATAATCCTTGTGTTCACCATTAAAAAAAAATACTACTGGGATATCTTTTAGCGCAAAATTATAATGATCTGATCTGTAATAGTAACGATTAGGATCGCTATCGTCATTATATTTATAATCCAAACTTAAATCTGTAAAACTAGAATTTGCTTCTTGTATTATAAAATGTAATTCTGTGCTCATTCGATCAGCACCTATAACATAAATATAATCTTCATTGTCTTTATGTCTATCATCAACCCGACCAATCATGTCTATATTGAGAGTTGCAATAGTATTGTCAAGAGGGAAAATAGGATTATTGGTGTAATAACGAGAACCATGTAATCCAACTTCTTCTGCAGTGACATGTAAAAATACAATACTTCGTTTTGGTCCATTTCCATTCTTTGCAGCTTGAGAAAATGCTTCGGCCATTTCAAAAACAGAGGCAGTACCAGAGCCATTGTCATCTGCTCCTGGATAAATCTGACCATCTATGATACCTTCATGATCTGAGTGCGCTGCAATGTATATGTATTCATTCGGAAATTCAGAACCTTTGATGTAGGCAATAACATTTTGGGATTCGTTCAGATTTTCTGGTAGAGCGTCCTTGGGAACCTTTTGATAATAGTCAGAATGTGACTCCGGGGCATTAATACCAATTGTTTTGTAGTAACTTCTTATATAATTACATACCTCATTATGACCCTCTTCCCCAGTCATTCTACCATTATACTTGTCTGAAGATATCTCCTCTACATGTGCCTTTAATTCCTCTTCGTTAATGGTACCAAGGTATTTTTTAACGACAGGCTCATCGTTATAGGATATACTATTCTTTAAGTTGTCAATTTTCTCGCTATGTCTTAGTGTAGCGCATGAGCCAACTAGGATGAGTGCAGAGGCAACAAGTACTTTCATGTAACTGTTTGATTTGCGCAAAAATAAGGCAAATCATTGAAATATTTTCTTACTGAAAGAATGAAATTTTATAAGATTTTTTCTGAATCTTCAGAGTGTCTTTCATCTTGTTGTTCGAGTTGACTGCTATTACCTATTTCGGTAGTTGAAAAGATCCCTTTGTAAATGGTAAGACTTAATGAAATAATGACCAACAGGAATATATATTGAATAGTCTTTATTTTAGAATTTTTACCTATAACTAACACACTTACTCCAGCTAAAAATGCAAGAGCAATTGGGATGATTGCAAATTTAAATAAATGCGTGGTCGAAAATATTGTGGCTATTATTGCAGATAGAAATCCTAAAATAATTAATGCTTTTTTCATATTTCTGAAATTAAAGGTTCAGAGTAATTATTACACACATTATGCCAAATAAGATTATGGGCAATGGAATATTAATATTGTTTGAAATAAAGATAATAAGATTTCAAAATTTAGTAAAAAACCTTTGGCTACAAGAAAAAGGGTTTTATATTTGCATCCGCTTAGGAGAAATGGCAGAGCGGTCGAATGCACTGGTCTTGAAAACCAGCGAGGGTCACACCTCCGGGGGTTCGAATCCCTCTTTCTCCGCAAAAGAAAGCCCACAACTTTGTTGTGGGTTTTTTTATTTAATTATTCGTAACTACTTTTCCTATATTAATTAAGCACTCAAGTCCGTTTTCCGACTATTTAACTCTTTTATAAAAGGTTGTTTTGTCAAAATCTGACCTGTAGCAGCTTTAATGGCATTAGCCAAGGCACCACCAGCAGGTGGAAGTCCTGGTTCGCCAAGTCCTGTTGGAGATAATTCATTCTCTACAAAATAGGTTTCAACGATTGGCGTTTCTTTCATTCTAATAAGACGATAGGTATTAAAATTAACATCCTGAGGTTTTCCGTTTTCAAAAGAAAAATCACCATACATAGCATGACCAATACCATCAATAACACCACCTTCAATCTGGTTTTTTGCTCCAGTAGGATTAACTACAATACCACAGTCTACAGCAACAGTTACTTTTTCAACTTTTGGTTTTCCATTTTCTAGACTAATGTCAACAACTTCGGCTACATGGGTATTATGACTATAATATGCAGCAAAGCCTTGATAAATCCCACTACTACTGTTTCCCCAGTTACTTTTCTTAGCCGCAAGTTTTATAGTATCGATCATTCGTTTAGCAGAATATTCTATACTCGGGTCTTTGCCATCTTCAACATTGCTCAATAAATCCAAGCGAAGTTGAACGGCATCTACATTTAACTCTTCTGCCAATTCATCAAAAAAGCTCTGTTCGGCAAATGCTAGGAAATTTGTATAAGGTGCGCGCCAAGCACCAGTAGTAATATTACTTCTATAGTTTCCAGTCTCAACTTTATAATTTTCAATTGCTCCGGCGGGAAAGAAATTAGGTATTAAACCATACATGTTGGAGTTTATGGCAGCTTCTTTTAAATGATATCCTGTTACCTTGCCATCCTTAATGGAAGCTTTGATGCGATATTTAATGGCTGGCCTGTAAATACCTGCCGCCATATCGTCTTCACGTGAAAAGACAACTTTTACGGGTTGCTTTGTAATATTTGAAATTTCTGCAGCTTCCAAAGCAAAATCGCCATACAAGCGTCTGCCAAAACCTCCCCCCATTCTAGTCATTTCGAGATGGATATCCTCTTCATTTCTATCAATGAGATTTGCTATACGTCGTGCTGTGCCAGCAGGTGTTTGAATGGGACCGACCAGATGAACCTTGTCTGTTGTAACGTTGGCATAAAAATTCATCGGCTCCATGCAATTATGAGGTAAAAATGGTGATTCGTAGGTGCGCTCTATTAATTTATCAGCTTGCGCAAATGCTTTTTTCACATTACCATCTTCTCTTCGGACATCTAAGGAGTTACTGTCTAAAATTTTATTGAGTTCTTTATTGTGGTCTGATGTATTTTCTAAGGTACTATCTTTTGCCCAATCTATTTTTAAGGCTTTTTTTCCTTTCATAGCGGCCCAAGTACTAGAGGCTAATACAGCAATTTTATCACCAAATTGTACGACTTCAGAAACGCCATTGACAGATTTTGCAGCAGTAGCATCATATGAATTTATTTTTTGTCCAAAAGCTGGTGGTCTAGCTACTGAAACATATGTCATGCCCTCAGTTTTGTAATCAAGACCAAAAAGAGGTTTTCCTGTGATGATATGTTCCATATCAACGTTTATGGCATCTTTACCAATAATGTTATAATCCTTGGGAGACTTCAATGTAATATTTTCAGGAATTTCAAGTTTTGCGGCATCATTAACCACATCTCCATAACCCAATTCATCGCCATTGGCGTTTTTGATTATTCCATTAGAAGCGTTGCATGTTGACGCATCCACATTCCATTTAGCAGCTGCTGCATTAATTAGCATTTGTTTTGATGTTGCACCAGTCTGTCTTAGAGCGTCCCAACCAAATCTAATAGACTGGCTGCCTCCAGCTACTTGCCTTGTGTAGTTGTTAGTATCCAATATACCTTGTGCAACAGAGACGTGTTCCCATGGCACGTCTAATTCTTCAGCAATAATCATCGGCATGGACGTTTTTACACCTTGTCCAATTTCTGGATTAGGTGAAAAAATAGTGACATAACCGTTATCTGCAATCTTTATAAAGGCATTGAAATCATTGAAATTTAATTTTGTAATATCCACTGGTGGTTGTGCCGTTTCTTTACAAGCCGTAAAAAAATTAAAGCCTATAAGTAATCCCCCACTGGCGAGGGCAGAAGTTCTAATGAAGTTACGTCTACTGAATGTTATTTTATCTTGATTTTTCATAAGTTACTTATTAAGACATTTTCTTTGCAGCTAAGGCCACGGCTTTTTCAATTCTGTTATAACTAGCACATCTGCATATGTTGCCATGCATGGCATTTCGTATATCTTGATTATCTGGATTCGGATTTTGCTTTAAAAATGACGTAGCCGTCATGATCTGTCCAGCTTGGCAATAACCGCATTGTGGCACATCCAATTCTTTCCATGCTTCTTGTACTGGACTCAATTTTTCTGTTGACAAGCCTTCAATAGTGGTGATTTCAGAATCTGTTAAGCTAGATGCTGGCACAGAGCAACTCCGCATAGCAACACCATCAACATGAACTGTACAGGCACCACACTGTCCAATACCGCATCCATATTTAGTACCAACTAAATCAAGTTCATCTCTGAGTACCCACAGTAGAGGTGTGTCGTCATCGATATTGACCGTCTTTTCCTTTCCGTTAACTTTTAAATTATAGCTTGCCATAGTCGTTATATTATTACTCTAAAGTTAAAGATTTTATTTCAATTAATTGATTTTAAGTAAGTTTCATAGTCGTCTTCGGTATCAATGTCAAGTAAATTTTCATTTTTGAACCTAATGATTTCACTTTTGTTTTTATTTAAAAATGATTTAGCACCATTGTCGCCTTTAATTTTTAGAAATTCTGAATAATACAATTTTGGAATAACAACAGGAATACCAAGGTTTTCACCATAACTAGAAGCAACTATTTTATTTGGCTGATTTTTATGACGATTAATCATTTTATTTAAAATAAATGCATCAACAAAGGGCTGATCGGCTAATATCATTAAAATGGCATCGTAATGGCGTGATTGTAAATGCCTAATGCCTTTTTTAATACTTGAGCTTAGGCCTGTTTTGTATTCAGAATTTATAATGAATTGAATATTGTAATGGTTTAGATTAGCTTGAATGACCTCTGCATTAGCACCCAGGACACAATAAATATCCGAGATTTTTGAGTTGATGGCATTTTCAATGCTAATTCCAAGAAGTGTTTTATCACCTACAGGTAATAATTGTTTAGCAACTCCCATTCGTGATGAACTACCAGCTGCAAGGATAAGAATAGCGATATGCATTTAGTCATTTTGAATATGCTAAAGTTATCGAAATTATAATTAAAAGTTTAATGAGATTTGTATTATGAATTTAATAATTGAAATAAAAGTTGGGCTAACTAAAACTACAGTTAATCATTATTGTACCCATTTTTTATCTGATAGCTTAAAATAAGACCATGCGTATTTCCTAAAGGCGAATTGTTAGTAGCGATGTTATAGTTATAAACAACTCTGAAATTATTAAACAAATATAGGCCAGCCAGTATATTGTAAGAATTGCTAGTTCGGTAACCAGCTCCGACTTCAAATTTATTTCTGATGCTAACAGCTAGGTTAAAATCTGCTTGTAAAGGAGCACCTTTTTGATGTTTTATTAACACATTTGGTTTAATGACTAATTCTTGAAATCTATTATTGAAAAAGCGGTATCCAAAATAACCATAATAGGTATTTACAATATTTATATTCTTGTCAGACACAAGCGCATCACCTATAACATTAGGTGAAGAAAGGCCAACATAGAACGTATTATGATTAAATAAAAAACCGAAACCAATGGTTGGCACAGATGCATTTATATCTTCAGCAAAAACGTCATCATTAATAATATTAAGTTCTGTTAAGTTATCCTGATATTGTTGCACACCTGCCGTAACTCCAAATGATAGCACATTAGGAATGTAATTCTGCCAATAAGGACGATCACTATCAAAGTCGAAATAAATTTTATAGGAGTAAGCAGCAAAAAAACTTGTGGACTTTGTGACACCTATCTCATCATTTATTATTCCGGCTCCAACACCCATCTTTTTTTGATTAAAAGAACCATGACCACTTAGAGCGAAGCTTCTTGGGCTTCCTTCAAATGGACTAAAGTAACCTGAATTACTTGTGGAAAATTCTGTGTTTGGCGTAAGTCCAGCATAGGCAGGATTAATAATAAACGGGTTGTAATTATACTCAGCAAACAAAGGTGTTTGTTGGGCAAAAACTGGATTTAATATTGGTAGTGTGAATCCAATAATTGCTACTAAAACAGATATTTTTTTTCTTAAATTCATCTAATTATCTTTTAATAACAACGTATCCTTTTAAGGTTTTAAAATTGTGCTCACCACTAATTGAAAATTGAAAGAAGTAAGTACCATCTGGTAGTTCGCCTGCTCCCATTTTAGTTTTTTTATTAGCGACACCTCTAAAGACATTAGATGTATTGTTATAATCATTAATCTCAAAAACTAAATCTCCCCATCTATTATAAATACTTACGGTGTTATTTGGATGCTCTTCAATACCTTCGATATTCCAGAAATCGTTAACACCATCGGCATTTGGCGAAAATCCGTATTTCACATCATTTTTTGGGACCAAGAGCGTCGTAAATAGGCTTTCTGAACAGTTTTCAGCTTCACCATTATTGTTATAAGGAATAATTGTGACATAATAGGTTGTTATGCTTTCTAAATCATCGTCAAAATTGTAGGTTGTTGTGAATCCAACATCGAGATTATTCACAATATCAGTACCTCCAGATACTGTACCCACTGATAATATATAACCATCAGCATTATCTATAGATTCCCAAGTTAAATCGGTTTCTATGGCAACATCAGTGGCCCCATCAAATGGATTTAATAGCTCTGAGCAAACAGGAGTTTTTACGATTTCAAATAGTTCTGAAGCACAACCAATGGCTTCAACTATTCCGTTTATTGGGATTATGGCTACAGTGACGATTTCATTACTTAAAAATGTATTAGTAAAGTCGTAAAAGGTCTCAGTAGTTTCGAAATTGGAAATATCATTATTTTCTGTACCAGAAATTGTTACTTTATACGATGTTGCATTCGCAACAGCATTCCATGTAATTTGATTAAGATTCGTTGCTACATCGACAGCACCACCTAATGGACTCGATAATGAAGTACAATTCGGTGTTTCAGGAATAATAGTGAAGCTTTCAGAAATACAACCAGTAGCTTCAATTGTTTGATTAATCGGAATAATTGTTACCGTTACAATTTCCTCATTTACAAATGTATTGGAGAAGCTGTAGAATGTATCTGTTGTTTCAAAATCGATAATATCATTATTCATAGTACCAGATACAGTTACTCTGTATGAGGTTGCATTTGTAGCAACATTCCAGGTGATTTGATTTAAATCTGTAGGTACATTAACTGCACCATCCAAAGGACTTGATAAAACTGTACATTCAGGTGTTTCAGGAATGATCGTAAAACTCTCATTAGTGCAACCCAAAGCTTCAACAGTGCCATCAATAGGAATAATGGTTACGGAAACCACTTCACTATTTGTAAACGGATTTGTAAAGTTGTAGAATGTATCGGTTGTTTCAAAATCTGTGACATTATTATCGGCAGTACCAGATATAGTTACTTTATAAGATGTTGCATTTGCAACTGGGTTCCAAGTCATTTGGTTAAAATCTGTTGGTATATTAATTACACCATTTAATGGACTCGATAGGTTAGTACAGTCAGGTATATCAGGAATAATAGTGAAGCTCTCTGATGTACAACCTGTAGCTTCAACAGTTTGGTTAATAGGAATAATGGTTACTGTAACCACTTCATCATTCAAAAATGTATTGGTGAAGTTGTAGAATGTATCTGTTGTTTCAAAATCGGTAATATTGTTATTCGCAGTACCAGAAACAGTTACTCTATATGAGGTTACATTTGTTAAGGCATTCCAAGTGATTTGATTTAAATCTACAGCAACATTAGTGTTACCATTCAAAGGACTTGCTAAAATTGTACAGTCAGGTGTTTCAGGAATGATGTTGAAGCTTTCAGAAGTACAACCCAATGCTTCTACAATACCATCCATGGGGATAATAATTACGGAAACGACTTCACTATTAAGAAATGGATTCGTAAAATCATAGAACGTATCACTAGTTTCAAAATCGGTAACATTATTGTTTGCGGTACCAGAAATAGTCACTTTGTAAGACGTGGCATTTGTAACGGGATTCCAAGTGATTTGGTTTAAATCCGTCGCGACATTTGGAGCAGCATCTAAAGGGTTCGCAAGGGCAGTACAACTTGGTGTCTCGGGAACAATAGTAAAACTCTCCGAAGCACAGCCAGTAGCTTCAACCGTTTGGTTAATAGGAATGATGGTTACTGTAACTACTTCATCATTCAAAAATGTATTGGCGAAGTTGTAGAACGTATCTGTTGTTTCGAAATCGGTAATGTCGTTATTTGCAGTATCAGAAATGGTTACTTTATAAGATGTTGCATTTGTGACGGCATTCCACGTGATTTGGTTTAAATCTACAGCAACATTAGTAGCACTATTCAGAGGACTTGCTAGAGTAGTACAGTTTGGTGTTTCAGGAATAATGGTAAAACTTTCTGAAATACAACCTGTAGCATTTTCAGTAGCATTAAAAGGTATAATGCTTACTGCTACCACTTCACCATTTAAAAAAGGATTGGCGAAATCATAAAATGTATCTGTTGTTTCAAAATTAGTAATATCATTGTTTGCCGTACCAGTAATAGTAATTCTATATGACGTTGCATTGGTAGCAGCATTCCAGGTGATTTGATTTAAGTTTAATGCAACATTAGTCGCACCATCCAAAGGACTTGCTAAACTTGTACAAACCGGACTTGTGGATATCGGATCTTCTGTAGTAAATGTTTCTTCACTACAACCAGTTGCATCACCTACAGCATTATATGGAATAATGGTGACGTAATACGTTCTACTATTTTGCAGGTCATTAGGAATATCATAAGACGTCATATTACCTACATCTATACTATTAGCGATTTCAATACCATTACTTGTGGTACCTATACTAATTAAGTAACCTGTGGCATCTGCAACAGCATCCCAACTAATATCAGTGTTAATAACTACGTCTATTTCATTGTTAACAGGACTGCTCATACTTGTGCATAATGGTGGACGAGGAATAGTTTGTGTTGTAAAATTCTCTATTGCACAACTGTTGGCATCACCTTCATCATTATAAGGTGTAATCGTAACGTCTATTGATGTTTCTTCAGGGAGATCAGTATTAAATTCATATGAAGTCACATTACCTACATCTTCATTATTTAGAATAACAATACCTCCAGGATTTGTAACTACATTTAGTCTATAGCCGTTTGCATTGGTTATTGGTGACCAACTTAAATCCGTCCCTACTTCAACTTCGGTATCTCCATTTAAAGGTAAAGTCAGAGTGGTACAATCAGGAATCGTTGCAGCATCTGTTGATATTGTGAAACTTTCTTCTGTACATGGCCCAATAGCTTCACCTTCATCATTAAAGGGGATAACGGTTACATAAACAGTTTCTCCACCAGTAAAGTCCACTGGAAATTCGTAGGTTGTCACATCACCCAAGGTTTCATTAATAATCGTACCACCTGGTTGTATGGTAATTTCTAATCGATAGCCACTGGCAAATAATACATCTTCCCAGGTTAAGTTGGTATTTACAGGAACGTCTGTGGCTCCATCCAGCGGCAAGACCAGTTGAGTGCATTCTGGAATTGGACAGTCTAAAACATCACCAATTATGGTCCAACCGAAATTGTCGATTATACTTTGTCGCTCTTGTAAGGCGTCGCAGTATAATAATGTCGATGCACCTAGTGTTATTCCAGGTGTAAGGGTAAGGTCCGACCAAGCAATTAAAGTCGCATCATAGTTTTCCCTTGATAAGCCTGAACGATCTAACATGTTCGTAGCATTAGTAACATTACTGATATCCCAAGTCACTAAATTTTGATTAAAAGCAGTGGCATCTCTAAACATACTTCGCATAGTGACCGTACCGATATTCCAAGCATCCATGGATTGGTTATATGCTATAGCGTCCCTGAACATATTCTCCATATTTGCAACACCTGTAACGCGCCAATTGTTTAAAGTTTGATTAAATGCCGTGGCACCATAGAACATATCTTCCATGGTAGTTACAGCACGAACATTCCAGCTATCTATGTTACTGTTAAAAGCTATGGCGTCTTGAAACATGCCTTCCATAGTGGTTACAGAAGCTACGTTCCAACTAGTCATGGCTTGGTTGTATGTTGCTGCACTTCTAAACATTTCTCTCATTGTAGTCACAAATGATACATCCCAGGAATCGATACCTTGATTAAAGAGTGCAGCACCTTTGAACATGGCTTGCATATTTAGGACCTCACCTGTATCCCAATTATCTAAAGGTTGATCAAAAGCAACTGCCTGCTCAAACATGGACATCATATTGGTAACAGAAGCAACATTCCAAGTATTCAATGGATTATTAAAAAGGGTGGCGCCATTAAACATCGAATCTGTAAGTGTCACAGAACTGACATCCCAAGAACTTAAAGGCTCATTAAAACTTGTGGCATCTTGGAACATGGAAGACATTGTTGCAACAGCACTAACATCCCAATCATCGATGGGTTGATTAAAGAGCGTTGCGCCCTCGAACATAGAACTCATATTTACAACAGAGTTAACATCCCATTGATTTAAGGGTTCGTTAAATGCAATTGCATTTTCGAACATACTAGATGTCGTCAGTACGTTGGTAACATTCCAGCTATTAATGTCTTGATTGAACAGAACAGCGTTAAAGAACATACCATTCATGTTCGTTACAGAAGAAACATCCCAAAGATTTAAAGGTTGATTAAAGGATATTGCACTAGCGAACATGCGACTCGTTATTGTAACGCTACTAACATCCCAATCATTCAGTGGCTGATTAAAGCTTGAAGCGTTGGAAAACATTTGACTCATGTTAATGACGTTACCAACATTCCACTGGGCTATGGGTTGATTGAAAGCGGTTGCCGAAAAAAACATTTCTTGCATAGTGTCTACGCTGCTAACATTCCAGCCACTTAAGTCACTGTTAAAAGCTGTTGCGCCATCAAACATTTCTTGCATTGTAGTAACACTGTTAACATTCCAATTACTTAAAGGTTGATTAAAAGCAGTTGCCCCTTTAAACATACTCTCCATAGTGGTTACATTACTCACGTTCCAATTACTTATTGGCTGATTGAATGCAGTAGCTGTTTCAAACATTCTCTGCATAGTGGTCACACTAGAAGTATCCCAAATATCAATATTTTGATTAAATGTGTTTGTTCTAAAGAACATTAAAGACATGTTTGTAACATTGCTCACGTCCCAATTGTTGAGCGGCTGATCGTATATTTCTGTTACACCAAACATTCCAAACATGTTGGTGACATTACTTACATCCCAAGAATTAATATTTCCATTGAAGTTTCTGCAGACTATAAACATTCTACTCATGTCTGTAACTGTAGATAGATTAGGAATATCCGTGGCTAGATATTCCATATTTTCGCAGCCGGCAAAACCACCTTGCATGCTTTGCCAAACTTGGGTTCCCCATTGATCTATGGATAGCAACTTCTGGGCATCACTATTAAATTCTTCATGTCGTGGAGCTGGAAAATCACCAATAATACTAATGGTATAAATACCTGGTACTAAATACGTATGTGTAATATCTCCAGTGACATTGTTGTTGTATTGTCCATCACCCCAATCGACAGAAAAATCATAAGTTATTCCTGATCTTGTTTGGAGTTTAAGCTGGTTAATAGGTGTCGTATTATTATTGTATTGAATCTGAGTATCATAAGTTAATTTAAACGCCTCTGGACTGTTTACCCAACTTTCAACAGTTTTAAAATAAATTTCTTGGCAGCCCACGGCTGGTCCTTCATCATTGTAAGGAATTACTGTAACATACACATTGTCTCCAGGCAAAAACTCATTGGTAAAAGTGACACTAACCACATTACCGACATCTTCATTATCAAAAATTATTTGTAAAATATTACCCATATCATCTTCTCGACGTATGCTTACGAGATAACCTGTTGCGTTAGGAGCAGGATCCCAAATGATATTTGAGTTTGCAGGCACATTAAGGTCGCCATCAATTGGTGAAATTATATTGGTACAGATTACAAAAGAACAATCTACACTATCACCTGTAATAGTCCAGTTATGATTGTCAATAAGGTCTTGTCTTTCGTCGATTCCTTCGCAATAGGTCAAAGTATTGGCGCCTAGTGACACGTTGTTTTGAACACTTTGAGCTGCCCAACCAATTAGGGTATTATCATAATTTTCTAATGTGAGATTAGAATTGCTCAACATATTGATCATATTGGTAACACTTGTAATGTTCCATGTTCCAAGAGTTTGGTCAAAAATAGACGCGTTATTAAATGCGTTACTCATATTTGTAACATTCGCGACATTCCAATTATCTAATGGTTGATTAAATAGAGGGCTATTAAAGAAAATGCCACTTATATTGGTAAGAGCACTCGTTGTCCAGTTGTTTAATGGTTGATTAAATTGTAAAGCAGCATTAAACATACTGCCCATATTGGTGACGTTGGAAACATCCCAAGTATCTATAGTTTGATTAAAATCTGGCGCATAATTAAACATTGAAGACATATTGGTAACGTTACCTACATTCCAATTGCCTATAGGTTGATTAAAATTACAACGTCTAAACATAGCGCTCATATCGGTGACGTTAGCAACATTCCAGTTATCTAAAGGCTGATCAAAAACGGTTCCTCCAAATAAACCATCAAACATGCCTTGCATACTAGTGACATTGCTTACATCCCAGTCGTTTAAAGGCTGATTGAACAATCTCGCTCTTTCAAACAATAAAATCATAGAAGTCACATTGCTTACATCCCAATTACCTATAGGTTGATTAAATACAGACGCTTCTTTAAACATACTATCCATTAAAGTGACATTGGAAACATTCCATTGGTCTAAAGGTTGATTAAACGCATTGGCATCTTCAAACATACGTGCCATATTTATGACATTACTGACATCCCAATTATTTAGAGGTTGGTTAAATACTCTTGCGTCTTCGAACATTTCGCCCATATCTGTAACATTGGCAACATTCCAAGAGTTCAAAGGGGAGTTATATTGAGATGTATTGGCAAACATTCGGAACATAGTAGTCACTTGATTCACACTCCAATTGTCAATATTCTGGTTAAACGATGCTGCTTCGTTGAACATACTGGTCATATCCGTAACGGAGGACGTATTCCAGCTATCCAATGGTTCGTTAAAGTTTCGGGCATCGAAGAATGTTTCAGACATATCGGTAACTGAGCTAACGTTCCAATTGTCTAAAGGGCGGTTAAAGATTCTGGCATCAGCGAACATACCTGAAATATCTATAATGGTAGTCGTGTCCCAATTATTCAGGATACCATTAAAGGCTGTACAATCCCTAAACATGTTTTTCAAGCTTATGACTTGTGATAAATTAGGGGAGTCAATGGCATCAAAGTTTAAGTTTCTACAGCCCCAAAATGCATTTTCCATACTTAACCATTGGGTGGTTCCCCAACTCAGAATTTCTTCTATTTTAAATCGGTCGCCTGTATTATTAAAATAAATTTGAGGAAATGTTCCGGATATATTGATGGTGTAAGCACCAACAGTGGCATAAGTATGGGTAATATTACCTGTAATATTTGTATCGGTATTGCCATCGCCCCAATCTACTGTATAATTGTAAGTCAATGCTGGATTTGTCGGTATCTCAATTTGGTTATCTAACGTAGAATTATTTTCAGTATTAGCTGTATTCCATATAGCACTAAAGTCCTGCGCAAAGACATTAATGCAAAACAATAGTGCTAGTGTAAATAGGAATTTTCTGTTCATATTGTTATGATCTTTTGAAATAGCTGCAAATTTTTGAGCCTAAAAAACGTAATATTATCGATAAAATAACCAAAAAACAAGTTAAACGGTATATTTTTGTGGTATTATTATCCGTTTTATATTTTATTACTTTTGTTTTTTTATTCTCACCTTGCAAATCTAGTTTAGAATATGATCTTATAATACCCTGAAAACCGTTAAATTTTATTTATGTAATCCATGCTTTTAAAGATGATATTTCACTTAAACTCGTCAAACCGACCAATCCATAATTCCTTATTTTTGCAAGAAAAATTAGCATGACAATTATTGATAATTTAAAATGGCGCTACGCCACCAAAAAATTTGATTCCTCAAAGCCTCTTTCCGAAACGCAAATTCAAACACTAAAGGAAGCGTTTAACTTAACAGCGGTATCTTACGGACTACAGACATTAAAAATGGTTGTGGTTGCGGATAAAACTATTCGCGAATCGTTAGTAGAATTTTCATATGGACAGCGTCAAGTAGTAGATGCCTCTCATTTGCTAATACTTTGTATACAGAATGAGATTGATGAAAAAGACGTAGAAGATCATTTTGATGCTGTAAAAGCTATAAGAAATACACCAGACGACATATTAGCCCCATTTAAAACACAAATGAAATCGACTATTGAAGGCATGTCCTCGGATAAAAAAATCAATTGGGCCACTAGACAAGCTTATATAGCTTTGGGTAATTTAATGACAGTTTGTGCTGTCGAAGAGATAGATGGTTGTCCAATGGAAGGTTTTATTCCATCTGCGATTGATAAAGCTTTAAACCTAAATAAATATGGTTTAAGCTCCGTTTTAATGTTTCCAGTCGGCTTCCGAGCCGTGGATGATATGTTTGCCGACTTTAAAAAAGTGAGGAAGCCTATATCAGACACCATTATTGAATTGTAAAACGTCTTCTATAGTCTTTTCAAAGACTTATATTTGTTTAAGAAAACTCAACATTCAAATTTATGCCTGGATTCGAATTATTTAGCGATTTAGAACGCAAAGAAGTTAACGATGTTTTAGATAATGGCGTGTTAATGCGCTATGGATTCGATGGTATGCGCAATGGCCATTGGAAAGCCAAAGAATTAGAGTCTGAATTAACAAAGACGTTTAATTCTAAATACGTTCAGCTTGTTTCTAGTGGTACAGCCGCAGTATCTGTGGCGCTTGCTTCGGCAGGAGTAGGAGCAGGAGATGAGGTTATTATGCCCACATTTACTTTTGTAGCGAGTTTTGAAGCTATAATTATGCTAGGTGCTGTTCCAGTTTTGGTTGATATTGATGATACATTAACATTAGATCCAGACGCTGTCGAAGAAGCTGTGACACCAAAGACAAAAGCCGTAATGGTTGTACAGATGTGCGGTAGTATGGCTAATATGGACGCTTTACGTTCAGTTTGCGATAAACATAACCTTATTTTTGTTGAAGACGCTTGCCAAGCTATTGGTGGTAGCTATAAGGGAAAGCCATTGGGAAGTATTGCAGATGTAGGTTGTTTTTCATTCGATTTTGTGAAGACTATCACTTGTGGAGAAGGTGGAGCAGTAGTAACTAATAAGCAAGATTATTATTCTAATGCAGACCACTACAGTGATCACGGTCATGATCACATTGGCAATGACAGAGGCGCAGAAACCCACCCTTTTTTAGGCTATAATTTTAGAATTTCAGAATTAAATGCTGCCGTAGGTTTAGCCCAAGTAAGACGTTTGTCTGAGTTTATCACTATTCAAAAAAGAAACTATACTATTATTCGAGAGGCCCTAT
The DNA here is from genome assembly GCF_014243395.1 of Winogradskyella flava. Classification (GTDB taxonomy): domain Bacteria; phylum Bacteroidota; class Bacteroidia; order Flavobacteriales; family Flavobacteriaceae; genus Winogradskyella; species Winogradskyella flava. The sequence goes on from NZ_JACLCP010000004.1 coordinate 313,287, forward strand.
CTCAGGTTCCAGAGGTCACCTTTAGATCAGTTCCAGATGGAGGCGAAGAAAGTTATTCATTTTTAAACTTTTTCTTGCCAAACTTAGAATCTGCCAGACAAGTTTCAAGAGCATTCAAAGATAATGATATTGATGTTTGTTGGAATTACTATGATAACAATTGGCACTACATAAGAAAGTGGGAGCACCTGAAAGACGCAAAATCTTTATATCCTTTAACTTTAGAAATTAAAGATGCTTTGAGAAAACTTAAGACCAAAGACTTTTCCAAATCAGATCATTGGATTGGGCGTAATATTTCTTGTTTGATAAAGCTATCTTGGACGGAAAAGGAGGTGATTGCTCGAGCAGAGAAAATGGTGCAACTCATTAAAGAAGCCTTTAAAAGCTAAGTTATTCTGACTGTATGGCCTTTGTATAGGCTAATAATTCTTTTTTCTGCGTTCAGATACATAACTTTATAAAAAATAAAGTTATGAAGCAGAATTATCTTCTTACCTCATTTTTATTGCTTTTACTTAATGTATTGGTCGCCCAACAAATGCCTATTAATTTCTCATTAGGCTCTCATGGTTTCAATGCTTTTGATAGCAGTAGTTTTGCATTCAATGTAGATCCTGTAGATCCCAATAATCCAACAGGTGAGTTTTTTAATGATGGTAGTGCAGCTTGGCAAGGGTTTTATCTGGATTTAGCTACTCCGATAGATTTGGATACTGAACAAATAATTACCTTATCATTCTACCAGTTTGATCCCAATATGCATTCCATTATGATAAAATTAGAGAATGGTACCAACCCCGATGTGGAAGTTGTTCAAACCAATTCAGGTTCTGGCTGGTCTTATGATATCCAATTTGACTTTTCAAATGCAACACTGAGTGGTGTAGGAACAGCACTGAATGCTACTGGAGCCTATTCAAGATTGACTATTTTTATTGATGGAGGAGAGACCATACCAGGAACATACATCATCGATGATATAAATGATGGTTCCCAACCTAATGATCCTAATGCGCTCGATGTCGTTTATAATGATTTGGTATGGGCAGATGAATTTGATGTCAATGGCGCCTTGGATTCAAATAACTGGTTTCAGCAAACACAGCTTCCTGCTGGAGGTAATTGGTTTAATGGCGAACAACAACATTATACCAATCGCATAGAAAATTCTTATGTCGATAACGGATTCTTGAATATTGTTGCGATAAAGGAAAGTTTTACCGACCAAAACGAAACAAAACAATATACATCGGCAAGATTGAACTCTAAGTTCGCATTTACTTATGGTAGGATAGATGTAAGAGCTAAGCTCCCTGAGGGCGATGGTACATGGCCTGCAATATGGACATTAGGAAAGAATATTAGCGAGGCTGGGGCGTATTGGCAAACTCAAGGTTTTGGCACTACAGGTTGGCCAGCATGCGGCGAGATAGATATAATGGAACATGGATTAGGGGCTGTAAATCATGTAAGTAGCGCTTTGCACACACCATCAAGCTTTGGGAATACCATGAATGTTCAGTCGTATATTTTAAATGATGTCGCCAATGAGTTTCATGTTTATTCCATGAATTGGTCACCAAATCAAATTACGTTTTTAATTGATGGCGTTGGCTTCTACACTTATAATCCTGCGGTAAAAAATGATGATACGTGGCCTTTTGATGAGGATCAGTATTTACTACTTAATGTCGCTATGGGTGGCATTGCAGGTGCCATAGATCCTAACTTTACTCAGAGTAGTATGGTTATTGATTATGTTAGGGTTTACCAAAACACGGGTTTGGGCGTAGACGATGTGTTTGAAAACGAATTTAGTATTTACCCTAATCCTGCATCTAGCACAATTCACATAAAAACAAATGCTCAAATCGAAAGTTTAGAACTATACAATACGCTAGGTCAAAGCGTTGTCTCCAAATATCGAAACACCAAAATATTGAATATTGAAAGTTTAAAATCTGGAGTCTACATTCTCAAGATAAAGTCAAACGGTAGCTCAGTTACTAAACGTGTATTGATAGACTAATAGTTAACGTAGTCAACAATCTCAAGACCATAACCAATCATACCAACACGCTTGGTCTGTAATGCATTAGATAATAACTTGAGTTTACTAATTTTAAGGTCATGTAAGATTTGCGCACCTATACCAAAATCTTTGGAATCCATAGGTATACGAGGCGCCTTAATCAATTTGCCATCAGTTTGTTCACTTTTAAGAATAGATAGACGAGACAACAAGTTCATAGACTCTGCTTGTTGATTAATAAATATAATTGCACCTTTTTCTTCTATGTTTATAGCATTGAACATATCGTCCAGCTTCTGATCGGCATTGTTGGTCAATGTACCAAGAATATCATTATTCACTAGGCTAGAATTAACGCGTGTAAGCACTGGTTCGTCAGATTTCCAGTTGCCTTTGGTCAGTGCAATATGAACTTGATCGTTGGTGGTTTGGAGATAAGCACGTAGTCTAAATCTCCCAAAGCGTGTTTCTATATCAAAGTCTTCTTTCTTTTCGATTAAGGAATCGTATTCCATACGATAGGCTACTAAGTCTTCAATGGAAACAATTTTGAGATCGAATTTTCTTGCAACTTCCATGAGCTGAGGTAAGCGCGCCATAGTGCCATCTTCATTCATGATTTCTACAATGACACCAGCTGGTTCAAAGCCAGCTAATCGTGCAAAATCAATTGCTGCTTCCGTGTGTCCGGTTCGTCTCAATACGCCACCTTCTTTCGCTACTAAAGGAAAAATATGACCAGGTCTTGCTAATTCAAATGGTTTAGTATCGTTATTGACTAAAGCTTTTATGGTTTTTGCTCTATCACTGGCAGAAATACCAGTGCTAACACCATTTCCTCTTAGATCCACGGAAACAGTGAAAGCCGTTTCCATAGGATCTGTGTTATTTCTTACCATCATGTTCAGTTCCAATTCCTCACATCGATGTTCCGTAAGAGGAGCACAGATTAATCCTCTACCATGTTTGGCCATAAAGTTGATCATCTCAGGAGTTACCTTTTCTGCAGCAGCTAAAAAATCGCCTTCATTTTCGCGATTTTCATCATCTACAACAATAATCACCTTGCCTTGGCGAATATCTTCAATGGCTTCTTCTATAGTATTCAAGCGTGTTTGGTTATTCACTGCGTTTGTTGTCATAAGCGTCCTCTTTACATGACAAAGATACGCTTATTTTATTTTGTATTGGATTTCAGTAATTTGGTTATTTGGATCTTTTGGATGAAATAAAATACAAAATAAAGTGGCAGTCCTAACAGTAGGAATAAAACAGCATTCATGCTTTTATTTTCACCTAAGTGCTTATATAAATCGGAATGCCTTGCAAATGATTTAATTAATGCCATAATGAATATAACAAAGATAACGATGCCAATAATGAAAAGCACATTACCTTCTGTTGGAAATTTGTTATTCTCCAATATTCTACCAGGAATCATAAATATTAATGCAATAACATATAGAATTAAGGCTAATTTAGAGTCTTCCTCATATTCATTTTTTAATCGAATCGTCTCTATATAATTCTGATCCGTAAGATTACCGGCAAGTTTTAGTTCTTGTTTTGTAACACCTCTTAGACTCAAAATTGAAATTGCGGAATTCTTATACTCAACAGTATAGTCAAAATCTCTATAGTTTTTAATTACATTAATCAGTTTATCGTTATCATATTCCTGCAAAGTTTTAAAAGCTTCAGAATTCTTTTCTAATTCCAAATTGCTTTCTTCCAATGCCTTACTTTTAATACGGAAGAGCTTTTTAAGTGGGTTTAAAATGGTCTCAATTTCAAAAGCACCTTTGTCGTTTGTGGCTCTGGAAGTTAAATATACACTCAAAGGTAGCATCACAGCCGTAGAAAGCCATGACCCTATAATTGGGCTAAACGTTCCTTTTTCCGCGCTATTCTTGGCAAAAATTCCGAAAAAATGATACGTTAAAAACAGTACAATAGCAATGACCATGGGCAAACCAATACCACCTTTTCTTATCAATGCCCCAAGTGGTGCACCAACAAAAAATAGTATAATACAAGCAAAGGCTAATACAAATTTATCATGCAAAGCAATGATATGTTTATTGAGCCATATGGCTTTGCTTTCAAAATTTTTCTTATTCGAATCAATGATTTGGTTAGTGCTACTTGCAGAATTGGAGGCTAGATTTAAAATTTGCACCTTTTTCGAGGTGTCAAATAGATCTAAAATTTCACCAGTGTAAAGGGTATCTTTTTTTATGGGTTCGAAATTACTATTTAAGGCATTGTAGGTAGTACGATTAAACAAGGTTTTTGAGAGCACTTTGTGATCTTCTTTACGCCTATCTTCCAAGCTATCGATGGTATATGTTAACTGGTCTATATTAAGCATAGAGTGGCGTCCCTTATAATTTTTCTCATCTAAATCTTCATTATTTAAAATCTCCAAGTCTACATTAATAATGTAGCTGTCAAAATAGCTTTTAGCATGAGGTCTATTGACGTTTTTTTGTCTGTCTTTATTTACTATTTCCTCATAATAGTTACCATTAATTAATTCGAGTTGAAGTACGTTTGAATTTATACTACTTTTTAGTTCTCCTTTTTCCGAAACAATGACTTTATAATTGCCATTTTTGGATGTATTCTTGTCATGAATAACAACACTCTCTAAAAATTGCCCTCTATCTCCAGTTTTCTTTTCAACCTTAATATTGATATCTCCAATCTCATTGAATTGGCCTTCTGCAATAGCGAGTGCAGGTTTTACCTTAGCAATATTTCGTCTTAAATTATAGAAGTTGTATTCTCCCCAAGGAATCACGTTGTTGGCAAAGAAGAAACAGGCAATTCCTAGTCCAACAATAAATACGCTAAGACTACGCATGGCACGTTGTAGAGAAATACCTGTGGATTTCATCGCGGCAAACTCATAATTTTCTGCAAAGTTACCGAAGACCATAATTGACGACAATAGAATCGTTAATGGTACTACCAAAGGGATAAGTTTTGGCATGTAATACAAAATGAATTTTGCAGTTACGGAAACATCCAAATCCTTGCCCGCGAGTTCAGCGATGTAGAGCCAAACACCTTGTAGAACAAAGATGAACATGAATATAATAAAGACGCTAAAAAACGTCCTTAAGAATGTGATAAGTATGTACCTATCTAATATTTTCACATATATGGGTTTAAACCTTAATCGATCTTGTTGATAAAGTAATCGCTATACTTACTTTCGTCAAATGTAAATAAGGTTTTTGAGATAGGCTCGTCCGTTTTAAAAGAATTAACGGTTAATGTGGTTTTTGTACCATTTTTACCAACTTCGATTAAATTGTAGATATGTTTTGTTGTAGCGTCTATTCCTAATAAGACATGCTTTATTTCAGAATTGGTGTCTATAGGACTTAACTTTACGTATTGAATTTTTCTTCCCTTTACGTTTTGAATAATATCCATTTTGTAAGCGTACCCGTCTTCATAGAACGATAACATTTTACTTGGAGTAATGGTGCCTTCATCTTCTGTGTTATCTGAAGAAATAGTGACTTCTTCATCCTCTGGGCTAATGGTGTATAGGGTCTTACCATCAAAGATTCTCGTAACACCTAAAATATTAAGTTTGTATTTTTCGCCTTCAATCACCACATCACCTCGAGTTTCTTGCTTTATGTTTTCACTGATGTTGTTCAATTCGTATTTAAAATCCAAACTGATGTTTTTGTACGCCTTTATCTTATTGCTCACTTCTGTCAATAATGCTTCTGCTTTTGCATCACTTTGAGCGAAGCCTATCATTCCCAACGCCAAAAATGTTATTATAAATAATCTTTTCATTTTATGTAAGTCTTTATTTTATTGTTTTTCTCTTGTTTATTTTTATAACAGACAGAGGACTAGCTTTAATATTATTTATTGCAACTGATCTTCTCTTGCCAAATGCCATTATGAACTTTCATTTTCTAAAAGTTGGTCCAAAGCTACTAAATCTGGCACTAATACTTGTCTGGCTTTACTGCCTTCAAAAGAACCTACAATTCCTGCAGCTTCTAACTGATCTATAATTCGACCCGCTCTGTTGTAACCCAATTTTAGTTTTCTCTGTAATAAGGACGCTGAACCTTGTTGTGCTGTAACAATGATTTCAGCAGCTTCTCTAAACAACTTGTCTCTGTCTGAGATATCTATATCAAGATTTGTGCCACCTTCCTCGCCAACATATTCGGGTAACAAGTGCGCATCTGGATAAGCTTTTTGTGAACCAATAAATTCCGTGATTTTTTCAACTTCAGGAGTATCAACAAAGGCACATTGAATACGAATTAAATCATTGCCTTGTGTGTAGAGCATATCACCACGTCCAATAAGTTGATCAGCACCAGAACCATCTAAAATGGTGCGTGAATCAATCTTGCTGGTTACTCTAAATGCAATACGCGCTGGGAAGTTTGCTTTTATAATACCTGTAATTACGTTTACGGATGGTCGTTGTGTGGCAATAATTAAATGTATACCAATAGCACGTGCTAATTGCGCCAATCTGGCTATTGGTGTTTCTACTTCCTTACCAGCCGTCATTATTAAATCAGCGAACTCATCAACAACCAAAACGATATATGGTAAAAAGGCGTGACCGTCATTTGGGTTTAATTTTCGAGCCTTGAACTTAGCGTTATATTCTGCGATATTTCTACAAAAGGCATTTTTAAGCATTTCATAGCGATTATCCATTTCTATACAAAGCGAATTCAGCGTATTAATTACCTTGGTGTTATCTGTAATGATGGCATCTTCGCTATCTGGAAGCTTGGCTAAATAGTGACGCTCAATCTTATTGAATAGTGTGAGCTCTACTTTTTTCGGGTCAACAAGTACAAATTTGACTTCGGCGGGATGTTTCTTGTATAATAACGACGTCAATACAGCATTTAAACCAACGGACTTACCTTGACCTGTAGCTCCAGCCATAAGCAAATGAGGCATTTTTGCTAAATCCACTACAAAGGTTTCATTACTAATAGTTTTACCAAAAGCAATTGGCAATTGCATTTTGGACTGCTGAAATTTCTGCGAAGCAATAACTGATCGCATGGATACGATAGTGGCATTTTTATTCGGTACCTCAATACCTATAGTTCCTTTTCCAGGTATCGGAGCAATAATACGTATACCTAACGCTGCTAAAGAAAGTGCGATATCGTCTTCGAGATTTTTTATTTTGGAAATTCTTATACCTGCATCTGGTACAATCTCATACAAGGTCACAGTAGGTCCAATAGTCGCTTTAATGCTACTTATACCAATCTTATAATTGAGCAGTGTTTCTACAATCCGGTTTTTATTTTCTTCTAATTCTTCTTGATCGATAGAGATACCTTCGTTATCATACTTTTTTAATAAGTCTAAAGGTGGAAATTGATAGTTGCCCAATTCTAACGTTGGATCAAATAGTCCAAAATCTTCAACTAATTTATCGGCCAAGTTATCTGTTTCGGATTTTTCTTCTTTAGTGGCTTCAACTTCAACTTTTAATTCTGGAATGTCAACTGTTTTCTCAACAGGTTTCTTGTCCACTTCCATTTTTAGGGTATCAGTCTTTACTTTTGGTTTTGGCTGACTATCTTCTGTAGGTTCCGATTTATCAAGCGGAATCTCATAAGCGGATTTTATGGCTTCAGCTTCTTCGGTTAAGCTATTGTCAATAATAACAGCAGTGTCCTCATCATTTGACTGAAACGTCACATCATCTTTAATATCGCGTTTCGCGCGCTTAAAAAGATTTACAAATGTATCTCCAGTAAGCTTAAAACGAATGGCCAAATAGGTGATGAGACCAAAGAGTAGAAGCAGTGCCACCCCTATCTTACCTATATAATCTTGAAAGAAATGATTCATTTCAAATCCTATAGTTCCACCAAGGATATCATATTTGTGGGTGAAGAAGCCAAAGAAAATAGATAGCCAAATGACGATTAAAGTACCCCAAATCCAATGTTTTCTTAGTTTTCCTTTTTTGAGATTCAATGTCACATAAATTCCGGAAAGAAAAATTAAGCCAGCAAAAATAAATGATGGTATTCCGAACCCCTTGATTATAAAAAATTCGCTTACCCAAGCACCTAATTGACTTGCCCAATTCTTGTAGGCGTCTGAACGTTCTGGGAAATTAGTTAAGACACTCTGATCTTCCTTACCTGTGAAAATATACGATACAAACGAAATAAAAAGAAGCACACCTAAAATTATCAACAAGCTTCCAAAAACGAGCTTTTGTTGATCGGATAACTTAAACGACAGCTTTTTTGATTTTGCCTTAGGTTTAGCCTTGGTTCTCGTATTTTTTTTTGTGGTTTTTTTTGCCATTTTATGCCGAATTCATTTCGGTAACTATTTTCCGAAAAACCGGAAATCTATTTTACTCGTAATCTTTAGCTTTTTTGGAAATACCATTGACGTAAGCATCAATTATTTTTAATTCTTTTGCTAACTGACAACCCTCAAAACTGTTAATATCTTCGTAGGTTATGCTGGAGTTATAGAATTCTAAATATTGATTTGCCAAAGGTAAATACGACCAATGCCATTTTTCTAAACTATATCCTGTTCTACCATTTTCTTTATCGGTATAGACTTGATAAAAACCAAATGCATTGGCATGGGTTTTAAGCCATTCATAAGCCATAAATCCTTTTCCGCTGTTAAAATACGAATTATTTAAACTATTCAAATCCATATCTGTTCCCCAATGATGTCTCGAAGAACTTGGCATGGAACTATATTCTAAGATTTTCAACGCACGATCAATAGGTTTTAAATCTTTATACCTTTTCCATTTACGTTCCCAAATCGCTTTTTGTTCATTGAAATTTCGTGTTCCTGATAGTATTTTTAATTCAATACCATCTTTATTTGCTGAGTCCACCATTTGAAGAAAAGCTTTGTAAACTTGACTATTTAGATAAATCTCTTTTGTTGAAAATTCTGGACTTACTTTTACAAAAGTAGAGTCACTTTTATAATCGAACTTTCCTAGAACAAATGCTCTCGAGATCATTAATGTATCAATTTGCCTTGTAGGTTTTATAGTGTCCTTTTGAATTTCCTCAAAGTCAATGACAGCAGTGTCCTTTGTTTTAGTATTGCAGCTAGAGATTATTAAACTTATAACAATAAATATCAGTAGTTGCTTCATTTTAAAAAATACGAGTTCGCAAAGGCTTATAATTGCACTTATGTAACGCTTGTTTAATGAGTTTGGTATTAAAAAAACTTAGGTAAATAAATGATCGCTGCAATAATCACTGCCACAATTGAAGCAATAAAAACGGCACCAGCGGAGATATCTTTAATGAGTCCAATCTTTGGATGATGCTCTGGATGAATAAAATCTGCTATATATTCAATAGCAGTGTTTATACCTTCGATACTCATTACCAATCCTATCATGGCGACTTGGGCAATCCATTCTGTTGCAGAAATATCAAAATAAAAACCGGCAATAGTCACAACGACGGCTATAAAGACTTGTATTTTAATACTAGACTCGGTTTTTACAAGAATAAGCATGCCTTTAAATGCATAGCCTACACTCTTGAGCCTATTGATAATAAAAGGTTCCTTTTTTTGCATCAACTTGTATTGAGAAGTGTCCTATGGTGACTTTGATTACTTTAAAGCGTCTAAAGCCGCCTCGTAATTAGGTTCGTCAGCAATCTCGGAAACTTGTTCTGTGTGTAACACAGTACCATCTGTATCAATAACAACTATGCAACGTGACAATAAAGTTTCAAATGCGCCAGTTTTAAAGGTTACGCCATATTCATCTCCAAAGCGACCTGTTTTATAGTCTGAAAGACTTTCAACATTTTCAATACCTTCAGCGCCACAAAAACGAGCCATTGCAAATGGTAGGTCCTTAGAGATACATAAGACTTTAGTGTTTTCTAATTGGCTAGCCTTTTCATTGAATGTTCTAATAGACTGAGCACAAGTACCTGTATCAACACTTGGGAAAATATTAAGTACTAATCTAGCATCTGCAAATTCAGAATTTGCTTTATCTGATAAATCAGTAGCAGTAAGTTTAAAATTAGGTGCTTTGCTACCAACTTCTGGTAAATTTCCTATAGTTTCTACTGGAGTTCCTCCTAGTGTTACGTTTGCCATGTTATGATGTTTTAATTTTTGTTAAAAATAAAAAAAGGGTTTGTGATAATTGTGAATAAAATGATAATGTTTCCAACAAAAAAGCCATATTATAAGGTGTGAATAATATGGCTAAATTTTTACTTTATGAGTAACTCTATCTCAACTCAGCACCAAGTTTACTCTCAAAATTAGATTGTAGCTTAGACATGAGTTTATCAATTTGCTTGTCTGTCAATGTTTTGTTTTCATCTTGAAGCGTAAAACTTACGGCATAACTTTTTTTGCCAGCAGGAAGATTTTTTCCTTCATAAACATCAAACAAGTTCACGTTTTTGAGTAATTGTTTTTCAGTTTGCTTGGCAATGGTATGAATATCTTCAAAACTCACACTATTATTCAATAATAACGCAAAGTCACGTCTCACTTCTGGGTATTTAGGAATAGCGTTAAACTTGATTTTATTGTGCTGTGCCATTTCCAATACATTATCCCAATTAAAATCAGCATATAACACATTTTGGGAAATACCAAAATGTTTCAAGACTGACTTTTTTACCAATCCGAAATCTACCATTGTTTTCTTTCCCAATGAAAGGCTCACGCCCTCGCTAATGACATCAGATTTGGTTGGTGCTGATTTTAGACGCTTTAAACCTAAGCGCTCTAAAGTACTTTCAACCGTACCTTTTAGAAAAAAGAAATCACTTGGTTGTGTTTGTGAATTCCAGCGTTCTTCGTTTTTATTTCCTGTGACGAACAATGAAAGATGTTTATGCTCCGCTCTATTTTCAGCATATTGATGGTAAGTTTTACCAAATTCAAAAAGTTTTAAATCACTGCGCTTTCTGTTAATATTGTGAGCCAAAGCTTCCAGACCAGAAAACAGTAAGGATTGGCGCATTACCTCCAAATCATTACTCAAGGGATTGAGCATCTTTACATTATGATCTTCATTTAAATCATTGCTTAATGCCATATATTTCGGAGAGGTCAATGAATTGGCCATAATTTCAAAAAAGCCTTGAGAAGCTAATTGATTACCAATAACATTTTGAAGCTTGTAATCTTCAAAACGAGAAGAGTTGGATATTGATGCATTTAACTTTTCTGTTGTACCAACATTATTATAGCCATAAACTCTTAAGATTTCTTCAATGATATCCGCCTCACGCTGTACATCATTGCGATAAGCAGGAACTGTTAAGCCTAATCCAGTTTCCGTAACATTGTTCACTTTAATGTCCAAGGAAGTTAGAATACTTTTTATAGTTTCTCTTGGAATCTCTTCTCCAATCAATTTTTTGGCATTATCAAAACTCAAGCGCACCTGAAAATCTTCAATCTTGATCGGGTAGGAATCAGAAATATCACTACTGATTTCACCTCCAGCGATTTCAGTAATTAAAAGTGCTGCACGTTTTAATGCAAATTCAGTAATATTTGGATCGATACCTCTTTCAAATCGAAAAGAAGCATCTGTATTAAGACCATGGCGTTTAGCTGTTTTTCTGATACTTACAGGATCAAAATAGGCGCTTTCCAAGAAAATATTATGCGTGTTTTCAGTAACACCAGAATCAATACCTCCAAAAACACCTGCAATGCACATTGGTTTTTCGTCATCACAGATCATTAAATCATCTTCATATAATTCTCTGACAACACCATCTAAAGTTGTAAACTTTGTGCCAGGTGCACAAGTTTTAACAACAACTTTATTTTTGGATATTTTATGAGCATCAAAAGCATGGAGCGGCTGTCCCAATTCATGAAGTACATAATTAGTAATATCTACTATGTTATTTATAGGTGATAGACCAATAGATTTTAAACGACTCTGTAGCCAACTTGGAGATGGTTCTACCGTAACATCAGAAATGGTTACACCAGAGTATCTTGGACATTTCTCCTTATCTTGCACATCGACATCTATTTTAAGTGACCTCGCATCGACATGATAAGCACTCAAAGATGGTGTTATCAATTCCAGAGGAATCTCCTGTTGTAATAAACCAGCTTTAAGATCGCGAGCAACGCCATAATGACTCATGGCATCTGCACGATTTGGTGTTAATCCGATTTCGAAAATAGCATCATTTTCGATATTAAATACTTGTGCAGCAGGAATACCGACTTTAAGTTTAGGATCTAGGACCATAATGCCATCATGCGACTCACCAAGACCTAACTCGTCTTCGGCACAAATCATTCCGTGGCTTTCCTCGCCACGAATTTTACCTTTCTTTATTTTCCAAGCCTCACCTTCAGCAGTATATAAGGTCGTGCCAATAGTCGCTACAGGTACTTTTTGTCCTGCTGCTACATTAGGTGCACCACAAACAATTTGTAAAGGGGTGTCAGCACCAATATTTACTGTGGTCACTTTTAAGCGATCTGCATTGGGATGTTGTTCGCAAGTCAATACTTCACCGATAATAATACCATGCAATCCTCCTTTTACGGATTCGTAGCGTTCAATGCCCTCAATCTCAAGGCCTAGATCCGTAAGAAGTTCTCCGGTTTTCTCAGCGTCCCAATCTATATTTATAAACTGCTTAAGCCAGTTATATGATATCTTCATGTCTCAAATAATCAAGGAACAAAGATAATAATAGTTGTTTCCTAATGAAACATCCATTACTAAAATTTAATCACAATATTAATGGGCTTACATGGATGTTCAACATAGTCATTAAAATGATGAATTATAAACGCGTTAAATATGATTTTGCCTTTTTTATGTAAGGACATTGTTATAATTTCGAACTTTAAAGAAAACGATTTGTTATGAGAAAATTGATGGTATTGCTTTTGGTGGTTTTGGTGTGGAATTGTGAAGAAGAAAAAAAGCTAAAGTATTTACAGAATGGAACTTATAGAGCAGTTTTAGAAGTTCAGGATAATGAGGCTTTGCCATTTATTTTTGAAGTAGCGTCGAAAGACAAATTGAAAATATTTAATGCTGATGAAGCCATTGAAGTTGATGAAATAGCGTACAGAAACGATTCTGTTTTTATAAAAGCGCCTGTTTTTGAAGGTTATATTGCCGCAAGGTTTGAAGACAATAATCTGAGCGGAAGCTTTATCAAGGAAAGTTTGGATAGAGTAGTGCCATTCTCTGCTGAATTTGAAAATAGTAATCGTTTCGCTGTTAACTTAAAACCGACTCAAGATGTTTCGGGAATTTGGGAAGTCGTATTTAGCAAGGGTATTGCTGGTGACGAGTATATTGCCAAAGGCATTTTTGAACAAAATGGTGATAAAGTTATAGGAACCTTTAGAACTACAACTGGTGATTATCGTTATCTTGAAGGTGCTATGGAAGGCGACCAAATGAAGTTATCTACTTTTGATGGTGCTCATGCTTTTTTATTTACAGCCAAAGTTTCTGACTCTACTTTGGAAGGTACCTTTTATTCTGGTAATCACTGGAAAGAACCTTTCGTAGCTAAACGGAATGACACTTACGAATTGCCAAGTGCCAATGAACTCACTTTCTTAAAGGATGGTTATGATAGTTTAGAATTTTCATTTCCGGACGAAGATGGTAATATGGTATCCCTAAGTGATGAGCGATTTGATAATAAGGTCGTCATTGTACAGATTATGGGAACATGGTGCCCTAACTGTTTGGATGAAAGTAAATACTATACCAAATTCTACGAAGCTAATGTAGAGCGTGGAGTAGAGATTGTTGCATTGGCTTTTGAGTATGCAAAAACTGAAGACAAAGCCTTTGCAAGTATTAATAGACTAAGAAGCAAACTTGATATTGCCTATCCAATTCTTTTGGCACAATATGGCACTTCCGATAAAGCTAAGGCACAAGAAAAACTGCCAATGCTTAATCATGTGTTATCATATCCAACTTCTATTTTTATAGATAAAACAGGTAGAGTTCGTAAAATCCATACGGGTTTTAATGGTCCTGCCACTGGTGAAAAGTATACTGAGTTTAAGACTGAATTTGAAAGTTTTATTGATGAATTGTTAGCTGAGTAAATTTTGATAGGCTTAACTTTGTGATATGAGTCCGTTTCAATGACTAATATCAAACGTTAAGCGACGTTAGATTTTTATATATTAAAAATCAATGGTTTAGAGTGTTAAAGAATTCATAGTTTATTAACATCCAAGAACTAAAAGGAGTGACTAATACAGCTTTTATTTAATCTATCAATCGTATGTTGGGATTTCGGAAAACTTAACAGACAAGATGCCATCAAAACGATGGGTAGGAATAAAAGAGATGGCACCTCCATTCTCAAGTTCAAAAGCGGTATTGGTTTCAAAGAGCCACTGTGTATAATTGTTTGATTTTAGGCTTGATAAATCTAAAAAAGGAGCCGTTTTTCCTGTTTTAAAAAATCGATTTTCAATGGCTGTACTGTCATTATTCTTAAAGGGAATCGCGTCTTTAGTCCAAAATTGATACGCATTGCCTTCATAAGCAAAGAGTCCTAAAGCATAATAATCTTCTTTATACTTTTCTTTGAGATAATGTCCCATGAGTTTTGAATTATAGTCTTCTTGAGAGTTCTTCTCAACATGCGCATTATGTGCCCAAACAATAGTTTTTTTATCTGGATACATTTCGTCTAGCAGCCAAATTAGATTTTCTGCCATAAGTTCATCTCTAAGTTCTATTGCCTTATAGCGATCTGCGTAACTTAGATTAGTAGATTTTACAAACATTTCTAATGTTCTTTGAATTATTTGGTAATCTTCCTCGGTAATTGCTTTTGCTTGTATAAGTGAATCCTTGTTTTCTTTTATCAATAAATTAGCCTCATTCGCATTTTTAATAAAAATATTACGATGCTTTATATATGTAATAGAATCATTATTCCGTGCTGCTTGAAACGATTTTTGAAAAGAATAAAGACGAGTACTAAAACTATCAGACATAGTTTTGTTTATAGGAGCCAATAAACGTACTATTTTTGTGATAAAATAATTTGATGAAAACTGTGTGTCATAACCAGCATATATCAACGGTTTATTAGACGAGTGAGTTTCTTTTATATAACTAAAGAGCGTATCTACTTCTTGTGCTTTAAAGTTTCCGAAAAGTGTATAATCTCGCAAATTTTTAGGTGAAATAGTATCAATATCTGCGTAAGCTAGATTAATATCACCAAGACCTCCTTCCATGGCAAGGACTTCGTAACCTAATTCTTTGTGTAGATACATCACTAACTCAGATTTCATTTCATAGTATTTTCCCAACCCATGAGAGCTTTCTCCTAAAGCAACAATCCGTCTGTTTTTTAAAACATCTTTTAATTTAGAAAAATCATAAACTCCATTTGGTTGTAATTCAATGGTATTCTCATTAAGCCAATCCGGTGGCGATACTTGTTTTTGACTGCAAGCCAATTTAATAGAGCCTAATACAATAAGTAAAATAATGATATAGCGTTTCATAAAAGACGTTTAAAATTAATTGCTACAAATATGAAAGGAAACCTTTAAAAAAAAGTGATTTTGAAGATAGACATGTCCAGAAAACAGCATCTTGGACATATTTCACAAGCCCTTTATTTTCTTTTTATATGCAGAAGGTGTATCTCCTGTTACTTTTTTGAAGGTTTCATTAAAAGAAGATTTTGAACTGAATCCGGCTTTTTCTGCTAAAGTTACTAAGGTGTATTTTGAAGCTTCTTTAGAGGCCATTAATGCTTTAACCTCTTCAACGCGATACGCATTGATATATTCCGAAAAATTCTTACCTAAGACATCGTTTATATGTTTTGAAAGTTCTTTGGGTGTTACCTTAAACTGTACGGACATTTCAGATAATGTAAGATTTGGATTAAGATAGACTTTATCTACGTTGATTGCTTGTTTTAATTTTTTTGAAATAGCAGATGTTGAAATTTCCGATAAGTCTTTAGAGTATTTAAAAGTATTAAAGAGTAGTTTTGATTTTGTGAATCCCATAAAACCAATCCAATAAATAAAACCTGCATTTATGAGTAAAGTCGCATAATAAAACCCGAAAGTTTCTATACCTGAATTAATAATTAAATCTATTGCGTATAATAATATATCGATACAGCTAATACTAATAAAGACTAGCGTAAATATCTTAAGCCATTTAAATGCTAATAGTGATTTGGATGGTATACTATGTGCATTTTTCTTTAGGAAACGTAAAGAAGCAACACCCATAAAAAAAGTAAAAAACAAGAAAAAAAACTCATTAATTCTAAAAAAGCCTGAGTATACTACAACGGCTACAATTCGATAACTATCTTCTTTAACAGCAATAGAGAACCAGTAAATTCTCAAAATCATATAAATAAATGCAGGAGCAAGTAAATACCATTCTTTCTTGTGATAAGGTGGTTCGTTTTCTGTAACAGGAAATTGATTTTTTATATAAAAATAAAAACCAACACCTATAAGCCATTTATAAGGAAATGGAAACACATGTAATGGTCTGTAATATTTAAACAAATCCATGTCTAAAAAGGCATAGATTAAATTAAAGAACGACAATGAAAACAGAAATAATAAAAAGAAATCTACTGCCAACGCATTCGTAGTCCTTTTTTGGCGTAAAAAAAAGCAAAGAATAATACCTTGGATGGCTCCAAATAGAATGAGGATATTAAATGCGTTATACTGTAAGTCCATATAATTTAGGTTAAAGATAATAGACTTACGGAAACAAATAATATAGTTGTTGTTTTTAGGGGTTTGTTTCTTATGAGATCTAATCCGTTTTCATTGATAAAACAGGTAGAGTTCGTAAAATCCATACGGGTTTTAATGGTCCTGCCACTGGTGAAAAGTATACTGAGTTTAAGACTGAATTTGAAAGTTTTATTGATGAATTATTGGAGGAATAATACTCGTGAGACTATAACCTTTTTGAGAAAATTATATTTTCATATCCTTTTCCATTCACTATAAAATTTAATTCACCTACGTTTTTAAATTTGTTTTTTTCATAGAACCTTATGGCTCTTTCATTTTTTATATAAACCGTAAGCCACATGGTGTCTAATTGTAATGACTTCGCTTTTTCTTCAACAAAAGTTAGTAGCTGTTTTCCAATTTTTAAAGGTATAAAATCATTTAGGATGAAAATACGTTCTAATTGAACACTGTTTTGCGAAGCAATATTTTCATTCAATGCATTTACTACTAATTTCGCATAACCTACTGGTAAATCATCTACATAAATAATACAGAAGATGAGTTTAGGATTGTCGAGGTTTTGTTTCGTTTTGGTAACCGAAAAATGCTCGTTAAGGTATTTTAATACATCGTTTTTATCTTCAATATAATGACCGTGAGATTCAGCCCACGTGAGTCGACCCAAAAGTGCTAGAACTTCTGTATCTGCTTTTGTAGCTATTTTTATTCTAACCATTACTATTCTTATTAATTCGTAATCTTTTGATGTGATAGCCATGTAGAAATACAGCTATTGTACAACCAACAATTATTGGTGAAGCACTAATTAGTGCGCCGTATAATATGTAAATGAGATTTGCGATTAAAGAGATTAATCTCAGTTTGTACTCACCTTTGGTAGACATTGAATATAAGTTGATGACTAAACCTGCATAACCAATACAATCGATTAAAAATGGACTCATAGTTTGTGTTTTTGTCGTTTTAAATAATTCTAATTCAAAACTGATGATACAAATATAGAATGCAAAATCTGATTTTTACTTTATAAACGAATTAATAATTATATATTTGCATTCGATTATTTCCAATATTAATTAATATAATTTTGATTACAAATGGATGTGTTAGATAAAAAGATACTTGAAATGCTTAAAACTAATGCAAGGGAAAGCTTTGCTAATATTGGTAAAGAAGTTGGTCTTTCTGCTCCTGCAATAGGTAAGCGTGTTAGGCAAATGGAAGATGAAGGCATCATAGAAGGTTATGCCTTAAAAGTGAATCATGAAAAATTGGGTATAGAAACTAAGGCTTATATTACTTTGGTGATGCATCGAGAAGCAAGAGGGGCTTCTGATGCATTAGAGAAAATACATGCCATGGAAGAGGTGCGTCGTTGTGATCGCATCACTGGTGATGATTGCTTATGTATTCTGGGTTACTTTAAAAACAATAGGCACCTGATTGCTTTTCTAGAAAGAATATCGCAATATGGAGCAACGAAGACTAGTATTATTTTAGAGGTGTGATTTATTGTTCATATACCAAAAACTCTTCAGCCTTAGTATCAAGAATTAAAACACTTTCATTAAACGGTTGATTTCCTAACCAACCACCAATTCTTGTAAAGGGTGTCACAAGTGGTTGGGACCAAGTATACATATCAATATAACTAACCCGTTTTAGGCTCAATTTAGTGTTTCCGATATCAAATAGTTGATTGCTTGTTTTACTAGTTATTGGTATGCTGCTATCCCAACTTTTGGCATCATAGGCAATAGGTTGTGTTTTCTCATCAGTATACTTATCAAATCGGCTTTTGATGGTGATTAAACCAAAGGCACTACAACCAGAGTCATAAAATAATTCATAGTCTTTGTTATTTATTTTTACTGGTAGCATAATACGTCTACCTGCAAAATCAAAAGGTTGAAATTCAGGCAAGGTATTCATCCATTCGGGACGTTGGTTATAGAGTTCAAGTGTTTGGTTCTTAAAATCTACAGCCGTAATTCTATTGGCAATAAAATCACTACCAATGGTTCCTATACTGATATTAGATATCGTATCATTTTTATCAAAAGAGTTGCCGTAATTCTTTAGTACTCTAATCATTCTGGCATCTATATTAGTGTTGTCTAGTCTAAACTTTAGCTGCTCTACATAGTGCTCTTCGCCTTTTGTGATTTCCTTTATATCCATACCTAGCGCGCGTAAGGATTTTAAATCATTTTCGTAGATAAAGGAATGTGGCGCACCAGTATCAAATTGCATGTAAAATTTGTGTGAAAAATCATTGAGTTTTATGGGCACTAAAATTGCGGCTTGAGGCTCGTGATATCCTTCCGACCCAGTAGAATTTGCGGCCCATTTAAAATGAATGGGTTTGGATTCATAAGTATATTCTAGGTAGGCTGACTTTTCTTTAAAAAAAGCGTTGTTAAACTTTCTGATGTAGTAAAAGCCAACAGAAATTAGGATTAAAAAAAGAATGAGCAGGGTGTAACCGATTTTTTTCTTCATGATTGTGTGATTTTGATGTGATGAAATTGTTTGAATTTATAAAAAAGCCCAGTGGTCTAAAGCAAGTTTAAGTCTTATGGTTTAACCTTTCCTTTTGCCGTTAGTAACATAGCTTTCCGCTGGTCCTATAGTTTGCCCTTTAAATTCGTCTTCGATAAAAACGCCTTGAAATTCAAAAAGAATACCCTGAACATCAAACGCACAAGACAATTTTCCATGTTCTAAAACAAGATTAGACATGGTATAATCGCCCATCATTGATGTAAGTGCGCCGATGAAATTACCGGCTTCGTCTTTGGCAATAGTCATTGTTATGGGCACGTCTCCTTGAGGAGTAGCTTCAGCAACCAGGCTCCAGTCGCCGATGAGTTTATCATCAGGGTTGATAGTACTCTTGGTAGAACCACAGCTTAGAACCAATCCTATAAGTAGAAAGAGTGGTATAATGTGTTTAGTTTTCATAATAAGCGGTTTTATAAATGAACACCACTAATTAAGCCCAAAAAGCCGATATTAAAAGGTTTTAAATGCCGCCAATTTTACGACATTTACAGTGTCTTATAGCTATATGAAACGAATTGGAAGGTTGAGAACGTCAAGATCATTACGTTTTAATTTCATGGCAGTCACAACAACAACGACAACATTAAAGGCATAACCTACAAATAACACATACAATATAATTTGCGTATTGGAGAAAAATTGACGACTCATAAATGGTGAAATGGCTAAAAGTAATGAGAGGATGATCCACCATATAATTTGAAAATTAATGATACGTCTTCCGATGTCATCAACAATTTTGGACTTACGATTTCTATACCAGATTATGAGTGGGAAAATGATGTTGCCAAAAGGAATACCTATAAACGATATAATTGATAGATTGATCAATTGAATAGAAGTCTTCTCGGAATTTTTTGTGCTTTCAATACGCTGAAACTTGTCTTGAAGCACCTTAGGTTCCATATTGAAAACATTGGATAGTACTTTCAATGTGTGGCCTTTAGGTTCTTTATTACTAGATTCTAAACGCTGAATGGTTCTAAGAGACAACCCAGATTTATTGGCTAACTCAGCTTGAGTAAAACCTAATTGTTCTCTGATGTTTTTAATAATTGTCAAAATATCTGTAATAAGATCCACTACTAATTTAGTGAAAGAAAACGTTATCGTAGAATTCTACGCACTTTTAAGTATAATAATTAGCAATTAAATAATTTTGTAAGCCAAAAAGAATGTCATTTCGAGTGATTTTTGAGGAAAGAAAAAATTATACTTCGATAAGCGGAGCGGAGCTATTAAGAACGCTTTGAATTTGAGTTATATTTCCTTAATCATTTTCACTTGGAGAACAGATGAACAAAGTTGTTTAATATCAGTTTTAAAGACTTATGCTAAAGAAGTTTATATATATTTTCTTAATACTACCAACAGTCCCCTTTGCCCAAATCAATGAAAGCGATTCATTAAAAGTAAAGGCAGACTTATCGGTAACTGGCTTTTGGCAAGGTGGTAACGTGGAGACCTTAATTTTTAGAGCGAAATCTGGCGTAACTTATAAACCATGGAAAAAATGGGTGGTAAAGACACAGAATTCATACGTATATCAGGAGTTTGGACGTGAAAAAGCAGATGCTGATATTTTAAGTCTTAATTTTTTATATTTCAACCCTGAGAAAAAAATATACCCTCAAATTTTAGGTTTTTTTAGTACCAATTTTAGGCGCGAAATTAATTCGCGGTCATTGCTTGGTGCTGGTGTCACTTGGCAAGCATATAAAAAAGATAAAGATTGGCTAAAGTTCTCGTTGACGAGTGAATACGAACAGACCAATTTTAATAATACCAACTTTAACCTTAATGAATATGACGGCAGCGACGAGATTAACACCTTTCGCGCTACGGTTTGGGTGAATGGGAAATACTACATGTTTAAGGATAAAGTGATTCTGAGTCACGAAAGCTATATACAACCCTCGTTAGAAGAAAGTAATAATTATCGTTGGCGTGCCGATTTTGGCCTGGAATTCCCGATCTGGAAATTCTTAAACTTTAAAATCAACTACCTGCATACCTTTGAGAGTATCGTTGTAGAAAACCAAAAACGAGAAGATAAATTCTTGACGTTTGGGTTGACACTAAAGAGTTATTAACTTATCTATTTATTATTTGCTACAAGCTGTTCTTGTCTAGTTTGAGTATAATTTAAAAAAGTCATCTACATCTTTAATATCTTGTATATCCAAGATCCAGCAAACTTCAGATAAATCGGAGAAGTCCAGCCCTCCTGCGGCAACAGCTTTATTATTATAGCGGCCGTCTTTGCCATTATAGGTATTGGACAAGTCTATAGTGTGTTGCCAAATTTTAATCACTTGAGGATTGTCTATTTTACCTTTCCAGTCAGTATATTCAGCATCTTGAAATCCAGGAGTTCCGTTTCCAACAAAATTTCCATCCGCTATTTTATGATAATTCGAATTTGTCTTGACGAAATCTAAACTTTTTGGAGTAGTTGTTTGTTCGTTCCAATCACTATGTTGCACTACATGAATACGCTGCAGTGTATTCACTTTTGGTAAACCCAGCTGAATAGCCTTAACTATGCGAGCTGTAAAGTCTGATTGCCCAGCTTCAGCAATCCAGATATCACCTTTTCCTAAGAGTGTTGATTTAACTTTGACCTTAACTTTTTCAATTGCCGAGATGACATCGTCATGTGCATCCGTCCAATTGTCATCGAAAACGAGCTGAAACAAGGTATTAGGTGGAACATATAATCCATCCTGAATGCCATAAGTTCCAGCTACAGCGTGATACTTTAGTTTAGAATAGGTTGTGTCTGTTAATAAAGTTGCTAAAGCGGCAATAGAGTGCAGGTCATCTACATCAGTTTTGCAATCAAACTGCACTAATAGTAAGTCCTTTTCTATATTGAACCTTTTAGTATGTGAGTTCCTATTATTTAACACCTTGTCATCAAAAGATGTGGAAATGGTCCTCATTTCGATATTGGAGTCTTTGTCAGAGTTTTTACATCCAATCAAAACCATAAGAACTAAAACAAATACAATTTTCATATTTACAACTTTAATTCACATAACAGCATGTGTGCCTAGTAAAGCAACTAAGTTAGTAAATACAAATTGAATAGAGGCTAACGAGCGAACTGGTGCAGGCAATTACATATAGCCATTGTTATACCCAGTTATTTAATCTTTAATAACGGAATTATTCTGTCCTGTAAAACTTTTCGAGTTGACTTTTCAGGGGCGTCATTAATATTCCAACCATTAAATACAATTATTAAATCGTATTCTAGCGCTATCATTAGGTATTGTCCACCATATCCAATTCCAGCAACAATTTCACTTTTCCCATTATAGTGATGAGGAATCCACCATTGATAGCCATATCCAATTTTACTATTGTTGTCAGGGTCGATGCTTTCTATTATTGGACTTGTCGAGGATAAAACCCAACTTTCAGATACAATTTGTTTGTCATGCCATTTTCCTTTATTAAGAAAAAGAGTCCCTATCTTAGCTAAGTCTTCTGTTCTCAGAAATAAACCGCCCTCTGTATCAATTTCTCCATCTGGTGTTTCTTTCCAATAATAATCTGTAATTCCAAGTGGCCCAAATAATTTTTCTTCAGCCCATTTGTCAATACGTTTTCCAGTAATATTTCTAGTGATTTTACCTAATAGAACACTTGCTCCGCTATTATACTCGAATTTGGTGCCTGGAATTGCATCTGTAGGTTTGTTGAGAACGTATTGTATCCATTCATCACTTTTCTCTAATAAGTTACAGTCATTTATTGGATCTGTATAATCATCTTCGTTCCATTCCAAACCACTTCTCATTGTCAATAAATCTTCAATAGTAATATCATTTTTTCTTGAGTCTTCAAAGTTGAATTCATAATTTTTGAAAAAGGACATTCCCTTTGTCTCAATAGTATAATCTTCATTTAAATCTAGAGCTATGCCTAAGAGAATAGAAGAAACACTTTTGGTAATAGATTGTAATGTGTGTAGTTCACTCTGTTTGTAATAAGGATGCCAACTGGGATGATTGTAATTATATTGATGATTAGTAGTATCATATTTTTGTGCAATCGATTCATAGTCTTGTTTATACTTGAAATCTGCCAATACCTCATCATTTTGTATAACCATAAAACGGTCAATTAATCCGTATTCTCCATTATTTATTTCTAAATTAATAGAATCTATTACTGCAGAAAGGACATTTAGGGAAGTTAACTTTTCTGCGTCATTAGTTGAGTTTTTATTTTTTGAGTTACAACCAATAATGACAACCATAAACGAAATTGAAAATACTATTGTAATATTATTTATTGTTCTCATAATTTTGTTCTATTTGGGTATAAAGGTCTTGGCTATGGTTTCGTTGCGGAATGGCACGCGAGTAATATTCCGTCGATAAGAGCGAAGTGAACTGGCGAAGCAATTCCTACTAGGAATTTCAGACTAGTGCGCCACACACACACACAATGTTAGTTACTAGCATTTAGATGCCACCTAAATATTCCCTTTTCCGTTATCTTTGCGCCAAGTCTATTGTAGAATTCAATTGCTTTGACGTTATCCTTTTCCACTTCCCATCGAATTAGACTTATATTTTTTTCTTTGCAAATATTTTTTGCGTGTTCCATTAACATTAAGCCAACTTTTTGACCTCTAAATTCTTCCCAAACAAATAAATCATCCAAGTTCATATATTCACAGCCATTCCATATTGAATAATTCCAGGTATAAGAAAGATACCCAGCAACCTTACTATTGAAATCCGCTATTATAGCGCCGAATTTAGGTTCGTTATTAAAACCTGAATTCAACATTTCCTCCTTATTTGTTAGAACATATTCTTCTTGATTATGAAACTTTGCAATTCCCAATATCAAATCAAATAATGTATCAATATCATTTTTTGTTGCGTCTCTTGTTGTAATCATTGTTGTGTTTTTAGCTTGTAGCTAAAGGTTTTATGTATGGTTTCGTTATTTGTTCTAGCAACTAATTTAGCAAATACAGATTGAATAGACACGAACAAAATGAACTGTTCGTAGTGGAAATCCTAAAGATACCAACGTAACGAACTGGCGCAAGGAGTTTTCGAAAGTTGGCCAGTATAAGCAGCGAATTATATGCGATATCATATTTTTATTCTAATTCTGCTTTAAAATCACCTTTTATTTCAATTTCTCCACTACAATCCGATTCACAAATTCCTTTAAAATAAAATGTTCCAAAAATCATTTCTCCTTTTTGTTTAGGAATTGATTTAATAATTAATTCCTGTTTAAGTGTTTTTACTTTGGGGTCAATTGGTGGTCCAGACATCCAATACTTAAAATTCGATTTGAATTGATTGTCAACTATTTTTATGGTCAAATTTTGACTGTACGCTGGATTAGTCTCAAATATTTTCAATTCAAGAGTGTCAGAGTCAATTCGTTTTAATTTCGCAAACCTCATTAGTCTTAAACTATCGCTATTTACAATCGCGTTGGATTTAATAATATATTGAGTTGAATCAGGAATATTGTCATAGCCAAATTCCGTTTTTAAAGTCAAAGGATTAAGCATAAATTCAGTTGAGCTGAATAAATTACTACGCAATTCCTTGTCAATAGCTACTTCATCAAATTGCGTTTTGTTCTTTTGAATTCCACAAGAGACTAAAATCGTACAAAGCACTATTATCAGTAGTTTTTTCAATTCAGAGTTAGTTTTACAGATGACATACAACGCGTTCGCTTACAGCTTTTGCTTAGTTGAGCAACTAAGTTAGAAAACAAATCACAGATAGGAAATTCCAGCAGAACTTTCGTACGTTGTCGGTAATCAAGCAATGAATTATACAAGCTGTTCTTCGCTGTTTTTTTCTTTCCACAATTTTATAATATCAGTTATATGCGAATATATTACAATAGGAACTATTGTTGCTGGCAATAAAATGAAAGGAAAATAATTAGGTGCTTTAGTTGGCTTTTCAAATCCGAACATTTGAATTGGTAATTCGCTCGATAAAATTCCATTTGCAAATACAAATAGAATTAAGAATAGACCAATCATGTTCCAAATAATCAAAATATTTCGACCAATAATGTTCTTTAAGAATAATATTCCAATTATAGGTGCTGAAATTCCTGCCAAAATATCAAAGTTCCGCCCCTCAAATGTCATTAATTCAGGCATCATATTGTTCAGGTATAGATAAAGAAGAACAATTTCGACTGGCAATCTAATTGTATGTATAAACGTATTTAATTTTTTATTTTCAATTATCCAATTCAAAGGTCTTTTTGTAAGCCCATAAATAAGAGTTATAAAAACTGGAATTAATACAATCAAAAATCTTGGCGGAATTAAATCAGTTTTTTCATAAAATCCTGAAAATGCCAAAATTGATTGAATTAAACTCCAAATTATTATCAGATAGGTTAATTTATTCGGTTTTCCATTTGTGTAATGAAAAATGCCGATTGTTAAAACTGCAGTTAATAAGAACAACCAATTAATCCAATTCGGTAAGTTTTCAATCATAATTTATGGGTTTGTCCAAATAGCACACAACGTTTTTGCTTAGTTAAGCAACTAATTTAGCAAATACAAACCGAATAGACACGAATGAAGTAGATTGATGTAAGTAATTCAGCCTAATGAGCTAGAGCCGTTGTTCTGAGGCATTTTTATTCCACCTTAATCGAAAAATCATCAACGAACAACTCTATATTTCCTGCTGTTGGGTTTGCTGTGGCTCCAATCTGTACACGTTCATAAAAGGTAGGCTCTTGTAATGAAAAATCAATTCCTTGGTTTAAGAAAACATCCCTGAAAACCTGTGCATTTGGCATATTCATTCCAGCCTGGTTAATAACTTCCGTTTCGTTAATGATTAATCTATTACGGCCATTTTCATTATCTGACATGGTCATTTCCCATTGGACTGAAACCCATTGATTTCTTGGAAAAGCAATATTTGTTTGTTGTATTGTTGTTCCTGATATTTTTCCTCTTTCAATTGAAAGATAATCATTACCACCAGACATCATAAGTCTCACACCTGGACACTGATTTTCTGAACCATAATTATCTCCAACAGTTGGATCCCAACAAGAACAGCATTCTAAATCTATAAGAAGCAAATTTTCGAGAGATTCTGTTCCCACTATATAGAAGTCAGCTTTTATCGTGACCTTACTACCTGAAACTATGTTTAATCCATTTTTCTCAATATCTACTTTTGATAAATCAGAATCTGACTGATTTGCAAAAATGTAAAGTGCATTCTGTCCCTCGTTAAATTCAGTAGTGGAAATTGATATTTCATTAGTAGCGTTTGAAGGGTCGGTTTGTTGAATAGTTGACCATCTATTGCCATTTGACAGAAAAAGTTCGTCTAACAAGTTATTTTGAGTTTCAAATCCATCTTCAAATATGAAACTCTCCGTCAAAGGTTCTTCTATGTTATTTTCATCTGTGTCACAGGCAATAAAAAGAAACATAGCGATGATATAAAACAATAATTGAGCTCTTTTCATAATCATTTAACGTTCAGAATATTGTCTTGTTGTGATAGTTTTCTAAAATGTGCTACACAGGCGTATTCGACATCATCGGTTTCGTGTATGATTTCGTTGTGTGTTTTAACACCAAAGTTAGAAAAAATCACAGATAGAAAGTCCGCAATTACTTTCGTAAGTAGGCAGTCAACTAGCAATGAATTATACACGTTGTTGGCAGCTGATTTTTGTTAGATTACATATAAAAATATTTCCACAACCAAATTCCAGAATAATTTGTAATACACATATCTTTAATTTCAAAGTTCATTATTCTATCTTCGGTTAATGGTTTTAACTTTTCCTTTTTCATAAATTGTTTAAAGAGATAAGATTTCTCCTTAAACCAATTTCCCTTTTGACTTTTCGAAACTGCATATACTTTTAAATAATTTTTATTTTCATTTAATTCAGTCACGATATCTTCTAGAAAATCAGTTGAGTTATCTTCGAATTCAGAATTTGATTCTTTATCAATCCATCCATTTTCCTTTAAAGTCTGAATTCCGTTGTTCGAGTTCGAATCAAATTTTAAATTAATTTCAAAGTTGATGTCAATTAATCCATATTTAGCTATTGTTCCTTTTATGCTGTTACTTTTATTTGATTTTACTTGAACATTAAGTTTTTCTTGTATCAGAAATTTTAATTCCTCCATAATTTCTTCTCCACTTTTCGATATATCAATAGGAATTTCTATTCCAATATAATCAGTAATTGAGTTATAACTCAACTCTCGATGGATTGTTCTTAATGTCTTAATGTTATTCTTATTCACGGTCATTTTCTCAACTTGCTGCCAACGTGTTTGTATATGGTTAGTTGCGTGTTTCAGCAACTAATTTAGTAAACAAAAACGAACGCGAGAAAATTCCGAAGGAATTTTCCAAATAGGCAACGACCAAAGCAATGAGCTATACACGTTGTTGTAAAACGTTTTTTAATCAATTCCTAAATCGTTTGTTATTGTATGTCTTAATTCAATTTCCGCTATTGGAATTCCCATATTTTCACTTATGATTCCCGAAATTATTCTTTCAACTTCATATTTATTAGTGATTTTTTGAATGTCAATTGTTTTCTCGAAATTCAGAGATATTGTCCAATCAATTAACTCTCTGATTGTTCCTTTAGTCACAGGCGTATTTCTTTTGATAGTTTTAATTCCAAAAATTTTTACGTGCGAGTCTAATTTTGGATTAAAGTCAATAGCAACTAATTCAGGTAATTTCAATTCAAGTTCTGTTTCTAATCGATTCCAATTTGTTTTCAATTCCGATTGAGTGAGCAAATCCGAAATTTTGCTATTCGGCCTTATTTCCAATTCAGTCAAGTTTAAGTCTTGAAATGCTTTTCTAATTCGGTAAAATATGATTTGTGTCAAGCACTTATCTGTCGGATTTACTATAATTTTGTTATAAACAGTGTCGGCAAAGTGTTGTACAGTAGCAATTTTTTCGGCTTCGGAATCCTCAATTCGTATTCCAAATTTATCCTCAACTGACATAAGTAATTCGACTGAATCTAATCCCATTTTCGGTTTGTGTTAAATGTTTTACAACGCTGCGCTATGTGCAGTTGTCTGTTTTTTTGTGAAGATAATGAAAAATCGAGTCGATGATTTGCAATAGTTATCCCTCGGTATGTTTTTTAATTGCCAATTATCGACCTTAAGCTAGCTGGCAAAGCGAGCGTTAGCTTTGATTTTTCTTTTATTGGGAACAAAAAAAGAGCAACCACCGAGCGAAGCGACCGATGAATTCTTATTTTTAAAATATAGATGTCATGAATAATTGGATCTAGCGACCTGATATGTTGAGTAAATCAGCCGCAGCGGCGAAACTTGCTGATATGTACTTGATAAATGTTATGTTGCAATTGGCATAGCGCAGCAATGATGTCGCACTGCTTTTGGATATATAGTCTGCGAAGCAGCATAGACAAAAGTACGCCGTAGGCGTATTCGATATCATCGGTTTTGTGTATGATTTCGTTGCGTGTTTAAGCACTAAATTTAGCAAACAAATCACAGATAGAAAATTCCAGCGGAATTTTCGTAAGTCGGCAGTGATCTAGCAATTAGTTATACACGGTGTTGGCAATAGTTTTTATTTCTTTTCCTTTTATATTCCGAGGGTCAATTCCTTTAGTTTTTAATATTCTATAAATCCTAATAGGTAATGTATCAGGATAATGTTTGTTAAGTTCAGATTTCTTTTCCGCTATTGAAACCTTTAATTTATTGGTAATTATTGAATCTGGAATACTCTTGTCAGCAAAAATTCGCAAATGGAATCGTTCATCTGAGTACATTTCGTTTTCCCCAGGTATATATTCCTCCAAAGGTCTAATACTATCTTTAAACTTCTTAATGTCAAACCCCAAATTATTTAGATTTTCGGAAAGCTCTGTTCTAGCGACAATTTTGTCATTTGAACTTCTCATAAAGATTTTTAGTCCATAATTAGGGTGTAGTTTCTTACCACCAATTGTTGAATGATACATTTGCCCTAAATATATTCCACTACTATCTTTTGGTAATGTAAAATCAATTCCAAACTTTTTATTTAGATACTCAACATAATTTTTTGCTTTTAGTAAACCGAATTTATGTGTACCAAAATTATTTTTAAAAGTTACATAAAGACTGTCTTTTTTATCCGAAAGTTGGTAATCAATTCGAACTTTGTATATAGTATCAACAATTTTTTCATCTGAATTCCAATCGGAAGTTTGAATATCAAATTTAATTTCTGATTTATTTCCTTTCCAATTGACCTTTTCTTCTGTATCTCCATTTATTTTGAAAACAAGACTATCAGGGTAGAAGTGCCAAGTACTATATTCATTTTCAATTTCACGCCAATTTCCATTCAGTTCTTTTTCAGATGAATTTTGTCCACAAGAAAAAGCTAATAGAATAAGCAGAAAGTTCAATATGTAAACGGATTTTTTCAAATTATTGCC
>NZ_JACLCP010000005.1 GCF_014243395.1 Winogradskyella flava
ATGAGATTAAGAAAATTTTGTTTAGTAGCATTTACAGTATTAGTAACAAATTTTGGTTTTGCACAAGAAGGCATTCCAATTTATTCGGATTATTTAACGGATAATTATTATTTAATACATCCATCAATGGCTGGAGTCGCAAACTGTGCGAAAGTAAGATTAACCGCTAGACAACAGTGGTTTGGTGTGGATGATGCACCCAGCCTGCAAACGTTAAGCATTAACGGAAGAGTTGGAGACTCACCTGTGGCGCTTGGTGGTGTTTTGTTTAATGATGCCAATGGTTATCACTCTACTGTTGGTGGTTATGCGACTTTCGCATATCACCTGATGTTTTCTAGAAATGAGATTGATCTTAATATGTTATCTTTTGGATTAAGTGCAGGATTTCTACAATATAAGTTAGATGAAACGGATTTTTTAGCACCAGGTGAATTTGATCAGCTCATTGCTGGTATAGAACAAAGTGCTACGAATTTTAATATTGATTTTGGGTTTTCTTATCATTTCGTAGATTTCTATGCTCATTTTACTGCTAAGAATATTTTAAAAAATGAAGGAATAAATTTTAATGACCAAGGTTTTGAATTTGATAACTTGAGAACTTATTTAGTTTCAGCAGGTAATACTTTTCAGAAGTTTGGAAGTGATTGGAGTTATGAACCTTCAATCATGTATATGTATAGAGATGCAACTGAAGAATCTTCAATTGATTTCAATGCAAAAGTATATCGCGAAATGGATTTTGGTAAAGTATGGGGTGGACTATCCTATAGACGTAGTTTAGATGGCGCTGAATTTCTTGATGGTTCCGATGTAAGTAGCCAAAAGCTGCAGTATATCACACCATTTGTTGGTGTTGACTACAACAACTTTGTATTCGCCTATACGTATTCCTATCAAGCCAACACTGTTAATTTTAATACTGGTGGTTTTCATCAATTAACCTTGGGTTATAACTTTAATTGTAGAAGGGAAAAATTTGAATGTAACTGTCCTGCTATAAACTAATACAAAAGGCCCAATTTAAAATTGGGCCTTTTCTTTTTCATCTTATTCCCATTTGTAGTTTTTCTTATTGGCTTGAGACTTTATAGCCTTTAACATAGCGTTTTCTAATGCGTTATCTGAATCTTTAGATTGTTTTGCTATATAACCTTTCCTTTTTTCATTCAAATAACTAATTGATTTTTGAAGTGTTTCACGTTCTTTTCTCTTCTTTTCAACATAAGATCTAATTTCCGTTTTTGACTTACCCTTTAATTCTTCAGGTAGTTGACTTTCTTTTAAATTATCATAAGAGAAATCTTCTTCTTGCTCTGCATCTACTAAGTCCCAAGAACTATTTTTATATAATCTTGTACTTTTACTCACCGTTCGACTGACTGCATTTGCTTTGTTATAACCCATGGCATTAGAGTCTTGTTCTGATTGCAGCTCCATTTTAGCTTTACCCTTTTTGCCGTAAGCGACATAAGTATTATTAAGCTTTTCATTTAGTTCTAAAATTTTATCGTCATATGGAGAAGCTACATGCACAGTAGCTTTATTATGATTAATAGCCATATAGTTTCCGTGAGTTAAATCTGCGCCATCTTTCCAATAACTCGAAATCCCTTGATCGTAATCTCCGCAGTAAATCGTATTTACAGTTACATCTTTTTGATGAGCCAGTTTTGAGGCATCTTTATAATTAACTTTCCCCTGCGTATAAGGCTCATTTCCTGCAATAAAAATGAACTTAAGATCGTCTTTTTTGTCATCCCAATTTAATTGGTTTAGAGCAGTCTGAATCACTTTACCACAGTATTCATTGCCTCCATTTGTAGTTAATGAGAATAATGATTTGGAAATTTCATCCAAATCATCGCTAAACGCTAGTACTTGTCTTAGATAGCCTTCCTCCGCATTGAGATTGTCGTTGCCATATTCGTAAAGTGCTATTTTAAGATTAGGATTTTGTGCTTTGCATTTCGCATAGGATAGCTCATTAACAATTTCCCAAAGCTGTGCTTTAGCTTGATCTATTAATCCATCCATGCTATTACTGGTGTCTAATAGGAGGGCAACTTTAATTTCAGGTTTTTTTGATTTTGATTTAGTTTCAATTTTAGTTTCTGTCAACACCAAATTTTGTTCTTTCTTTTTTGAATTTGCATTGCAAGCGATAGTAGTTGTAAAACTTAGCAATACTATAAAGGTTTTAAATATTGTTTTCATAATTTCTATTTTTTTGTGTTTAATTCTTTAACATCTATGGTTCCATTGGGTGAAATGACGTAGTATTTATGATCTATTTCGGTCTTTGTAATTGTTTCTTTTTTCTCTTTTGGTTTTGGCGTATAGATGAGTTTAATGTTCATTCCTATTTGAACTACAGGTTCTAAAATGGAGGGATTAATAACAACATCGTAACTTTCGTAAGTTAAAGGCTGGTAATAATATGAGGTTTGTTTTTGAGCAGATGTAATACCTTTGTCTTTTTTCAATGCTTCAAATGAAACACTGTTATAGGCTTGATAACTTTGATAAAAATCCTTGGGAAAATAACAGTATTTATCATCTGCTATAGCAATGTTGTATTCTGAAAGATCAAAGCCAAGTATGTTGTAATAGGTCTTTTTTTCTTCAATGAGTTTTAATAATTCATCCTGAAGATTTTTGTAAACATCTTGAATATTTTCAATGAAATAATCAACCTTTACCAAATTATAGACCTCGCTTTTGGCACAAGCTTCTAAAATGGTTTCAAATTGACTAGTTTTCTTAAATTGAATATGAATATTCTGCTGTAATTTAAATCCCTTAGGGACTTCAGTGTAGGTTTTGCTGAATAGTTTTTTAGTGACTTCTACTTCATAAACTGGTACAAAAGAGATGACATCGATCGCCATATTTTTTTGTGAGATACCGTTAGCGTTCAACCTCATTTTAATACTATCTATGCGTTGCTTCATTAAGCTATTTGTTTTTTCGGCAGTAGGACCAATTTGAGATAGGTTGAATATCGCGGTGTATGTTGTTGCACTTACATTTTGAAGGGCCTTGACATCAACGGTCAGTACATTGCTTGGATGTAAGATTTTGTTAATTTGTTGTTGTACTGTTGGATTGTAAATAGCAGCATTTCCGGCAGTTAAAATATTTTGACGAGAGATATCCTGTGTAATCTGATTGTAATTCCCCTTGTGTTGAGCGAGGATAATGTTTGAGCAAAGCAATATTACTATTACTACTAAATTAAAATGTTTCATTATGATTTTTTGTTTTTTGATTAATGCTGTAAAACTCTGTCGAAAGAATTTGAATTAAAATCTAGAATGAGTAAAGTGGTTCTACAAATGAGTAAAGTAGATTTGTCTTTTAGTTAGGAAGGCAAAATAGATAAGTCTAACCACTCCTTTCTTGATGTACTATTTTTTGAAACCAAATAAAGTATGTAAGTTTAGTCCAACTAATAAAAGTATTGTGAAGTTATTCAGAACATATATACTTAGTATGTTTTTTTGTTTGATTGCATTTTTAAGTCCCAGTCAAAACAGGGCAGAGCAAGAATCAAAAGCAGAAGTTTATTTTAATATAAGAGGTTCGGTTTATGATAAATCTTCTCATGATCCGTATAGTAATGTCAAAATATATGTCAATGGAGGGAAGTATACAACTACTAGCTTTGACGGTAGATTTACAATAAAAGCAAAGATTGGAGATGAGCTTATTATTAGTCATGATACGTTTGAAACCATTTATCATACTATATCATCTAATGAGCGAATCGACATTGAAGTTTTAGATGATGATGAAACATATTCGAGAAGGTCTAAAAATAATGCGACAACGCAACGTTTCAATCAAATGATAGATTCGGCTGACACGTATTTGAAAAAAGATGCTGCTAAGAGTATAAAGTTTGTTGGCGATGCTCTTAATGTTAATGTTTCAATTAATCAAAGTGCTGAGGCACACGAGTTGTTAGGCGATATTTATATGTATTGGAAACAGCACGACTTAGCAATATCAGAATATAAAATTAGTCTCCAAAATGTAGAAACGCCCTCTGCTAAACTTAAGTTGTCAAAAGCGTACTTAAATAATGGAGATTACCAGACAAGTATCTCTAGTTACGAAAACATTGACGAGAAGGAGCTTTCCAACTATCAAAAAACAGAATTGCATGAAGGTATAGGCGACGCCAATCTGCAAGCTAATAATACTTCTAAAGCCATATCAGCGTATGAAAAAGGTCTAAAAATTGCGAATAAGCATTTAATTGCGCCCAAGATCACTGATCTCAACTCTAAAATTGCTCAGGCCTATAATTTGAAAGGTGATAAAGTCAAGGCTAAAGATTTTTTTGATAACTCCTTAGACTTGGCTGCTAAAGAAAACAAGAAACGCTCCGTAGAAGAAAAGATAAAAGTAGCTGAATTTAACAGTGAGAATCGGGATTATGAAAGTGAGATAGTTCTCAGAAAACAGGCGTTGGAGGATATTGAGGATATAGAAAAGGATTCAATTATTCCAAATGAAAGCCCATTGACTTCTCAAAAGCAAAATTATAAAATAGGAAATGCGCTTATTTTACAAAATAGAAATGATGATGCCATACCATTTCTTGAAGAAAGTAGAAAAGAAGCTGACGAAAAAGGAGATTTAGTTGTAGGGAAAGATGCTACACGGAAATTATCTGAAGCACTTATTAAAAGTGGTGATACCGAAGAAGGTCTTGCTATGATTGAAAATTATGAAAATATTGTTGATGAACTATATGCTAAAAAGGAGCAGGAAATATCTCAAGCTGCGCGGTTTAGCAGGAATTTGGCAATTCAACAAAATAGAATTACAGCATTAGAGAGTGATAGAGCATTATCCAGAAGCACTTATGAGCTCACCCAGGAGCGCAACAAGCGACAACAACTCATTATTTATTCGCTTATTGGTGGATTGGTACTTCTTTTAATTACAGGTTTTTTAATGTATAAATATATTAAGCAGCAACGTTTGGCGAACAATTTATTGGCGTTGAAGTCCTTAAGAAGTCAAATGAATCCACATTTTATTTTTAATGCACTTAATTCTGTAAATAGCTTCATTGCCACTAATGATGAGCGCACGGCTAATAAATATTTATCTGACTTTTCACATCTTATGCGGTCTGTTTTAGAGAATAGTGAAGAAGATTTTATTCCGCTAAAGAAAGAAATAGAACTGTTGGATTTGTATACCAAACTTGAGCATTTTAGATTTCAGGATAAATTTGATTATTCTATTGATGTAAATGAACATGTTGACGTTAATGAATTTCAAATTCCACCAATGTTATTACAGCCATATATAGAGAATGCGGTATGGCATGGACTTCGTTATAAAACCGAAAAAGGTCATTTGAATATTGCCATAAGACCTAAAGCAAAAGATGAAATTACAATTACCATCACTGATGACGGTATTGGCAGAGTTAGGTCTAAAGCTTTGAAAACGGATAATCAGAAAAAGCAGAACTCTAAAGGCATGAACAATATAAAAAAGCGTGTTGCTATTTTAAACGAAATGTATAAAGATAAAGTAGATGTCATTATTGAGGATTTTCAAGATATAGAAGACGTAGGTACCAAGGTCGTCGTAACATTAAAAAAGGATTGATATGGAACATCCAATATTGAATTTAAATTTTAGTTTAACAGATAAGGATGTTCCATGTGAACATATTTATTTAATACCTATTAACACATGAAATTGAACGCCATATTAGTAGAAGACGAAGAAACGAGTAGACAAATTCTCAGGAATTATCTCATTAAATATTGCCCAAATATTTCTATTGTTGGTGAAGCAGCTAATGTAGATGAGGCGTTGATTTTAATTAGAAACAACGAATTAGATGTTGTATTCTTAGATGTGGAGATGCCTTATGGTAATGCGTTTGATCTATTGGAAAAAGTAGGAACGGTAGATTTTGAAACCATTTTTGTGACCGCATATAACCACTATGCGATTGATGCCTTAAATGCCCATGCCTCTTATTATTTAATGAAACCAATTTCCATAGATGAATTGATTAAGGCTGTAGATTATGTCACTGAGATTAAAACCAAGGAAGATGCACTACAAGATCAAGTTTTGGTGCCAAAAACTAATTCTGTTAATGGTAAGATTACGCTCCCACAGCAGGATGGGTTTGAAGTTATAGAAACTGATGATATTATGTATTGTAAAGCCGATGATAACTATACGGAAATTCATTTGAATAATAACAAAAAGAAGCTTGTGAGCAAGACTTTAAAATATATTGAAGAGAGCTTAAAAGATGCTAATTTTGCAAGAGTTCATAAAAG
This sequence comes from Winogradskyella flava, assembly GCF_014243395.1. Lineage (GTDB taxonomy): Bacteria > Bacteroidota > Bacteroidia > Flavobacteriales > Flavobacteriaceae > Winogradskyella > Winogradskyella flava. The sequence continues at coordinate 6,333 of NZ_JACLCP010000005.1, forward strand.
TTACTTGGTAAACGTAAATGAAGTTGTGAAATACGTTAAGGGAAAAGGTGGAAGTGTTGTTCTAAGTAATGGTAAAGAGATTATGGTATCTGCTTCAAAAAAAGCAGATTTATTATCTTATTTTAAATAATTAACTATGCCAATAATAAAGCCAGTAAGAGGAATTCATCCACATATACCAGAAGATTGTTTTATAGCTGATAACGCTACAGTTGTAGGTGAGGTCACTATGGGGAACCAATGTAGCATTTGGTTTAATGCTGTTGTAAGAGGTGATGTTCATTTCATAAAAATGGGGAATAAGGTTAATGTACAAGATTGTGCGGTTATTCATGCCACATATAAAAAGTCACCAACAACTATTGGAAATAATGTATCCATTGCTCATAATGCCATTGTACATGGTTGTACTATTCATGATAATGTTTTAATCGGGATGGGAAGTATAATTATGGATGATGCCATAATTCATTCCAACAGTATTATTGCAGCAGGTGCAGTAGTTACTAAAAATACGATCGTAGAATCGGGTAGTATTTACGCAGGTATGCCAGCAAAGAAAATTAAGGATATTAGTGAGGAATTAATCTCTGGAGAGATTAATCGCATTGCCAGTAATTATATTAAATACTCGGGCTGGTTTAGAGATTAGACTTTAACCTTGTGATTAGGTCTTCAATGTCTATGATCTCATCTAAAACTTCATTGTTTAGAACCGTAGTGAGCATATTGTTTTCTAATTTTAAAATAGAAGGATAAGCGATTTGTACATTCGGGAACGTGTTTTCGAACTCATCTTTATGGTAAAATTCCATATCTAGCTTACTCTCTTCCCTAAATGTTTTCCAGATAGCTTTTTCAGAAAAAGTGTCATAAGTTAAAGCACATATGCTGCATGGATAAGTTGATGGGCGAAGTAATTTATGCCCAACATCAAACAAAGCATTTAATTTTCCTGAATTGGCGTTATAGACGAGTATGACTTTCATATTAAAAATCTAAATATGAAGTGTTGAAACGTTCATTTAGTATTGCATCAAGAATTTCTGAATTTCCGTTTGAGTACAGTTTGATTGATGGTGCTTTTTTATCCATATTTAATAAACTGTTATTAGAAAGTACGGCTTGTGTTTGTTTGGCAACCGCCAGTCCAGAATCAATAATTTTCACACCTTCTGGAAGTATTTTAGATAGTATTGGAATGAGATAAGGATAATGCGTGCAACCTAATACCAAATAATCTATATTCTGTGCGATCATTGGTTTTAAATAAGTTTCTAGAAGTGTACGCATTTCATCAGACTCTAATTCTCCAGCTTCTATTAGAGGTACGATACCCTCACCAATCTGTTCCACTACTTTGATATTACTGGCATACAAATCTGTGGTTTTGTGAAATAATTGGCTGCTTAGGGTGCCTTTGGTCGCTAAGATACCCACAGCTTTTGATTTTGTCTTAAGTGCAGCGGGTTTGATAGCAGGCTCAATACCTATGAAGGGAACGTTGTATGTTTCCCTTAAAAAAGAAATCGCATTAGTAGTTGCTGTATTACAAGCAACAACTATGAGTTTACAGCCTTTATTTAATAATAATTCGGTGTTTTTTTTGCTGAACCTAACGATGTCTTCTTTGGGCTTATCACCATAAGGGGCATTTTTACTATCTGCTAAATATATAAAGTTTTCATAAGGTAAAAGCTCATGAATTTCCTTAAATATAGACGTGCCACCAACGCCAGAATCAAATATGCCAATAGGTTTGTTGCTCATTGTTACAAAAGTAAAAAGTCGCTTATAAACTAAGCGACTTTCAAAATATTATTTTTGAGATTTGATTTAAATACCCATTTCAGCCTTTACGTCAGCCAGAAGGTCCTTACCTCTTTTTACGATTAAGCCACCAGCTTCTAAGACATAATCATAGCCTTGAGCCGTTGCTACTTTTTCTATCGCTGTTTTAGCTTTATCAGTAATAGGTTTTAGCAAATCGAATTCCTTCTTTTGTAAATCTTGTTGTGCTTGTTGTTGAAATTGAGCTAAACTTTGTTTCATACCTTCAACCTCTTGCATACGTTTTACATTTGTTTCTTCTGTTTGAGCATCAGCCTCAGCATTATACTGGTTTAATTTTGCTTCTAACTCTTTTAGAGAACTTTGATAATCTGCCTGATAGGTTTTTCCAAGCTTCTCAATCTCTGCTTGTGCTGCCTTATATTCTGGCATAGCCTGTACAAGTTCTTGTGTATTAATATGTGCAATTTTACTTTGAGCATTGGTAAAACTAGTAGCTCCTATAAAAAGTGCTGTTGCAAATAATAACGTTTTTAAATGTTTCATTTTTTCTAAATTGTATTTGTGTGTTATAATTATTAATTGTTTTCTCCTTCGTTTTTCTTAGCTTTCGCTATAGAATCTCTTCGTTTTAGTTGTCTTTCGCGTTCTTGACGTGCCTTTTCTCTTTGTTCTAAAATTTTCTTTTTCCTAGCTTCTAAAGCTTTTCGTCTCTCTTCTCGATCCCTTGCTTTTATTTCTGCCGCTGTTAATGGCTTTTTAGTGCTTGTAGAATCTTTCTTTATGCTTTCTTTTAACTTAGTACTATCTGTCTTAATTGCATTCTTTGGTTTTGTGACAATACTGTCTTTAGCATTTGTTTTTGCTTCTTCGTTTTTAGATCCCTTATTGCGATTATCTAATACTTTTTGACGTCTCGCTTCTGCCTCACTTTTTTTAGCTGCTCTGATGGAATCTTGAGTAGCTCTTCTTGCTGCAAGCGCTTTTTCTCTTTCTGTACGTTTAGCTTCTAATTCTGCTTCTCTTGTAGCTTTTCTTTCGTCTAAAGCTTTTTGTCTTTCATCCTTTTCTTCGCTTACTACAGGGACTACCTCTTCATCTTCTAATTCTTTACGCTCTTTTTTGTTTTTTGCTTGACTACGTCTCGATGTTCTAGTAATTGTGCGCAATACCTGCTCACTTATATCATAGCGTTCGGCCGAGTAAAGCATAACGACGTCTGCGGACTTATCGAAAACGAAATCAAATTTTTTCGTTTCGGCGATTTGCTGAACCGCTGAAAATATTTGATCCTGTATGGGTTCTATCAACTGACGTTTCTGAATTATTAGATCGCCATTTGGACCAAATCGTTTTTGTTGATAATCTATAATCTCAGCCTCTTCAAAAGAAATATCTTCCATGCGCTCTTCATATAACTCCTTGGTCAATAGCACGCTTTCATTTTCAAGTTCTTTTTTCTTTTGCTCTATGACACTGAGTTTCTTTTCTATTTCAGTCTTCCATTGTTGTACTTTGTTATCGAGTTGCGTTGATGCCTCTTGATATTCGGGAACATTTTGAAGAATATATTCAGTATCTATATAGCCAATTCTTACACCACGTTGCGCATTAACACTAAAGCTCATTAGACCTATTATTGCCAATAAAAAAAGAACTTTAAATTTCATCATTTCTGTTTTTTGTTTTGAGACATTTTTAGTAAACCAAATGTTTCTTTGTTTTTAGTGTCACTAATCTTCAAATTTAACGAAATATATCTTTAAAAATTTTAACACCATGATGAAATCTGTATTAGGCTATTAGAAAATATCGTGCCAAACTTAGAATTGTTGACCAATTATGAAGTGTGTTTCCCACTTTCTTGGTGAAGAACCATCTGGTAAATCATCAAATGCATGACCAAAGTCAATACCCAGTAAACCAAAAGCAGGCATAAAGATACGCAGCCCAACACCAGCAGATCGTCTTAAATTAAATGGATTGAAATCTTTAAAATCATTTAAAGACTGTCCGCCTTCTAAAAACGTAAGAGCATATATCTTGGCTTGGGCACCCAATGTAATTGGGTATCGTAATTCTAAAGAAAATTTATTGTAGATAGATCCGCCATCTTGAGAAGATAGTGAATTATCTGGATAACCACGTAATTGTACAATCTCTCTACCATCTAGCGCAAAATTTCCTAAACCGCTTCCTCCAACAAAAAAGCGTTCAAAAGGAATAACACCTCTATCATTATTATAAGCTCCAAGTAATCCGAATTCTACACTTGGTTTAAGAACTAATTTCCTAGTCAGTGCGGTATACCAGTCTACTTTAAATTTTATCTTGTAGAACTCTAACCATTTAAAACGTTCTTGGTCAATTTCTCCGATTCTAGCAAAATCATCGGCATCTGTAGGATCTAACGCATCTCTTTCTTCACTTAATGCTCCATAATCGACACCATTGAATAAAGAGTAAGGCAACGAAAATTTAGCAGAAACTGAAAAGCTAGAACCACCAGTTGGGAATATAGGGTCAATGGTTAAGTTATTTCTACTTAAACCTATAGTATAAGATAGGTTGTTGGAAGTGCCATCCCCAAAGGTAAAGAGACCAGTATTATAATTCTGTAAATCGTAATGTTGATAGCTTAATGCTTGCGATAATAAGAAAAAATCATCTGGTTTTCTAAGTCGTGTTGCCAAACCAAAAGTTAATCCAGTAATATTAAAACGTCTGCTTCTATCAGGTCTACGAGTCTGAGGATTAAATAAAAACTGTCTAGAATGCGAAAGCGATGTCGACAATTGAAAAGGTTTTTTACCTCCAAACCATGGCTCACTGAATGAAAAACTGTAGGTTTGAAAAAACTGACTTGCCTGTAAACGCAAGGCTAAACTTTGACCATCACCTCTAGGGACAGGTTTGTAAGCCTCTTTCTTAAATATGTCTTTTATGGCAAAATTATTAAAAGATAATCCTAAAGTACCAATAAAACCTCCACCGCCGTAACCACCTTGTAGCTGTATTTGACTAGAACCTTGCTCTGCGACTTCATATTCAATATCCAATGTGCCATCAACAGGATTAGGGTTCTTAATATTTGGCGTTAATTGTTGTGCGTCGAAAAAACCAAGCTGCCCAAGTTCTCGTAGAGTCCTTATAATTTGCGATTTACTGTAGAGCTGGCCAGGACGTGTTCTAATCTCCCTATAAATAACATGATCATTAGTAACGTCATTACCAATGACCGTTACATTGTTATAATAAGCAGGTTTACCTTCGGAAATACGTATTTCCATATCTATGACGTTACCATCTGCACTAACTTCTACTGGATTGATTGTAGAGAACATGTAACCGTTGTTCTGATATAAATTTGTTAGATCTTGAGCATCAGGATTTTTAGTATTTGCAATGCGCTCCCTAAGCTCTACACCATTATAAGTGTCTCCTTCTTTTATACCAAGAACCAAAGCCAATTGTCTATCTGAATACACAGTATTACCTACAAAGTTAATTTTGCCAAAGGTGTATTTTTCGCCTTCTTCAACTTTAATGTTTAGGCTTACAGTCTTATCGTCATTATATATTATAGAATCTGAAATAACCCTTGCATCTCTGTAACCATTCTCTTTGTATTTATCGACTAGGCTTACTAAGTCTTCTCTGAAATCCTCTTCTATATATTTTGAACGCTTAAAAATGCGCAAAGGACTTAGACTTTTCTGCTTCGTATTTTTCATGGCCTTACGAAGCTTTTTGCCACTCAACTTTTCATTACCATCGAATACGATTTTCTTAATTTTTACTTTTTGACCTTTATCTATGGCAATGCGCATATTAACCCGTTCTTTCTCAACAGAATCAATTACTTCGGAAGTGGTAATACGTACATCTGTATTTAAAAAACCTTTCTTTTTGTATTTATCGGTTAAATAATTTCTAGTCGTTGCAATAAGATTTTCGGTAACTTTTACACCAGACTGTAGCTTATTTTCACTTATAATTTCATCTTTTTTTCCTTTTTTGACGCCCTCAATAGTAAGGTCTTTAAGTTCTGGTAAGTCAATAAGACGGATTTCTAAATTAGCTGTATTTCCATCAATATCTGTTATAAAAATATCTATACTGCTGAAAAGGTTAGATTTCCAAAGTGTTTTTACGGCATTGGCAATTTTTTCACCACCAACCTGGATTTCTTCATTTTTTCTTAGCTTAGAATAGGCAATTATGGTTTGTTGACTAAAATTGGTGTTACCAGTAACTGTGATTTCTTTTATTAGATATTTTGCTCCATCTTCAACTTGGGCATTACCAATCGTTGAAATTGTAAAAAGCAATATGGTGCAAATAAGTTTAGTAAGGGTATTCAAAACTTTTGTGCTAGGTGAGTTGTTCACTTGTCTTTCCAAATCTTCGTTCTCTGTTTTGATAATTTATTAGCGCCTCGTATAGATTTTCCTTGGTAAAATCTGGCCATAAAATATCTGTAAAATATAATTCTGCGTAAGCTATTTGCCAAAGCAAAAAGTTACTGATGCGTTGTTCACCACTTGTACGAATCAAGAGGTCTACATCTGGTAAATTTTGCGTGTAAAGATGCTTATTTATAATTGATTCATCAATACTTTCAGTAGAAATTATATTATTTTTAACTTTAAGTGATAATTCTTTAATAACATTAACAATTTCTTCACGAGAACCATAGCTAAGTGCTAAAGTTAATGTCATATTCTTATTGTTTTTTGTCTTTTCTATAACATCTAAAAGTTCCTGGTGCGCCTTTTTTGGTAAATCTTGTAAACAACCAATTGCTGATAGCTTTATGTTATTATCCTGTAATGTTTTGATCTCTTTTTTTAATGACTTAACTAAGAGTTTCATCAAAGTCTGAACTTCTAGTTTTGGCCTATTCCAGTTCTCCGTAGAAAATGCGTAAAGTGTTAGATTTTTTATACCTAATTCTGCACTGGCTTCTACTACCTGTCTTACGGATTTTGTACCGTTTTCATGCCCAATGACACGCATAAAGCCTTGTTGTTTAGCCCAACGGCCGTTACCGTCCATAATAATAGCGACATGGTTTGGAAGTTTCGTTTTATTTATCTGTTCTTTCAGGCTCATTTTTAAAAATTGCAATAGCAAGGTCGTCTACCAAAGGTGTAAGTTAATGTAATTCCCGTAAATACATACCAATCATTACTATTTGTATTTCCAAAACTAAACTGCTCTCTATAGTCGGCATCGGGTACACTACCATCCAGTTCATCCGAAAACGTATAACGAGCTCCTATTTCTGCTGCTAAGATTAAATGATTTGAAATATTTGATTTATAGCCTAGTACCATAGGTATTCCAAAGGCCCAACTTGAGTTGTTTTCTGAAGTATATTCGCCGCTGGAAGTGAAAAAATAGTTGTCATGATTTACAACTGAAATGCCTGAATAGAGGTAGGGTGTTCCCTTTATGCCACTTGTGTGTAGATCGAATTCCCAAAACGTAAATTCCATACCAGCAGAAACTTCAAAAACACTTGTATTAAATTCGTAACCTCGTTGTTTTCTTCTAGGATCATCTGATTTCCCATCAATGCCCTCTAAGTCCGAGAATATTGCGGATACTCTAAACGAATGTCTTGCACTTCTATTCCATTTTGCAATTGCACCAAAAGCAAATTGATTTGGAGATATATAATTTGTTGCCCCAACATCACCTATAAAGTTGCTTCCTCCTGCAAATATGCCTATCTCATATATCTGAGCGTTAGTATTTTGATGGGAACAAATGATTATTAAAAATGGGATTAAATACCTCATAAATTTTTCAAAGTTTGCAAATATAACAATTATGACTAGCCTATAACAATTTGACACAAATTGTCTTACAGATAAACAGTATTCACAGGTATTTATTGTGTTTTTTTAAGTTTAATTACGACGGTCTTCGCCCCAAAGTAACTTTTTTCTAAGTGTGTCTAAAAAAGTTTCGTCCAAGCGCTCTACCATCTTAATTACAAAGTCGGCTTTCTTGATGGTAACTGTAGTTGTGTTTGGAAGAGTGGCAATTCTAGAATCAAGTGACATTAAAAACTGATCTTCCCTTCCATCTACTCTTAGAGTAACAACAGTACTATCTGGAATAATCAAAGGTCTCGCACTAAGGTTATGAGGTGCAATAGGTGTCAATGCAAAATTGTTGGCATCTGGAGCAATTACCGGGCCTCCGCAACTAAGAGAGTATCCAGTAGAGCCCGTTGGAGTTGATAAGATAAGACCATCTGCCCAATACGATGTCAGATACTCATCGTTTAAATGAGTTTCTACGGTTATCATGGATGTGGTATTTTTTCTGCTTAAAGCAACCTCGTTTAGAGCAAAGTTAGTATGCTCAATATCACTATTTATTGGAGACGTGGAGACACTTAATAAGGAGCGTTCAGAAATTTTGTAGTCACCTTTAAGTATTTCCGGAATTGCAATTTCTATAGCATCAGTTTGTACTGTTGCCAAAAATCCCAATCGACCAGTATTTATACCAACTATGGGAATATCTAAATCTCTAACATAGGTAATTGCTCTTAATATTGTGCCATCACCTCCAATACTAATCAATAAGCCATAGCTTTTGTCTAGGTTCTCAAAAGTTCTAATTGCAGAATTGCTTTGAATAGTGCCATTCTGTTGTTTTAAAAAGTCAGTTTCAACGAAGATATCGGCCTTATTTTCAAGCAGAATTTTTAAAAGAATTTCGAATGCCTTTTGGGTAGACTCTTTGAGGTAATTTTGACCGTAAACAGCTACTTTCATAAATTACATATTCAGATATTTATCAAGATATTGTGAGCGGTCTTTTAAGCTTTCTATATAGGAATCTTCTTCATGCCCAGAAATAATATTGTAGCTATAGCGTCTAAAAGTCTGAATCACTTCGTTAAGGCTAGCATTACCTATCTTCATGGTAATACTCACCAAATCGCTATCCATTTTTGATATGAAAGCACCTAACAATTTTGCGTTATTAGATTCGACAATCTGACTTATTTCACTAAAAGAGTAGTCTTGAAGTCCTTTTTCAACAATCAAAATACCTCCAGGCTCAGCGAAAAAAGGCGTCTCATTAAACAAGTGCATAATATCGTTAAGCTCGTAATAGCCAAGATATTGATTGTTCTTGTCCAACACTGGCATTATGTTAGAGTCGTTTTGAGCAAAGGCCTCTAGCACATCGAGCCAATTTGTTGTAGATCTCACAAAAAAACCTTCAATGGTATAATTACAATCGTTTATTGATTTGGCACCATCAAAACAATGTGCATCAGTTTCAGATATGCAACCTATATAAATGTCATTATTTTTTACGGGAATGTGTGAATAGGTCAATTGATTAAACAACATCTGTAAATCACCAATCTTATCCGTAATATTAAGGGGTTTTATGTCATTTATCACTAAATCTTGTAATTGCATAATTGGATTTTATTGTCTTGCAAATTAATCAAAAATTACCATAAAAAGCGTGTTCTACTTTGTATTTTTGTATTCAAAAATAGAATGAAATGGCAAAGCTGAGTGTTAACATAAATAAGATTGCGACTTTAAGGAATAGTCGTGGTGGAGACATACCAAATGTCGTTCAATTTGCTAAAGATGTGCAAGGATTTGGGGCTGAGGGAATAACTATTCATCCAAGACCTGATGAGCGTCATATTCGTTATAAAGATGCATATGATTTAAAATCGGAGGTTTACACCGAATATAATATTGAAGGTAATCCGGTCCCGAAGTTTATGGATATGGTGTTGGAAATAAAACCAACCCAAGTGACTTTAGTACCAGATGCTGAAGATGCTATTACTTCTAATGCAGGCTGGGATACACTAAAGCACAAAGATTTTTTAATTGATGTCATTAAAGAGTTCAAGAATAACGGTATCAGAACATCTATTTTTGTTGATCCTGACCTACATCAAATAGAAGGCGCTAAGGAAACAGGAACAGACCGTATTGAATTATATACAGAAGCTTATGCACATCAATACGGTTTGGGTAACAAAGAGGCTATAAGGCCATATATGGCCTGTGCTGGTTTGGCAAATGCGATAGGTTTAGGGATTAACGCAGGCCACGATCTGTCCTTGGATAATATTAAATTTTTCAAAGAAAATATTACCGGTCTTTTAGAAGTTTCCATAGGACATGCTTTAATTGCAGAAAGCCTTTATTTAGGTGTGGAACAAGTTGTTAAAATGTACCTAGACAAGCTGAAATGATTTTACACTCAAATATCATTGGTGAGGGAAAACCATTCGTGATTCTACATGGATTCTTAGGTATGGGAGACAACTGGAAAACTTTGGCCAAAGAATTTTCCGAATCTCATTTTGAAGTGCACTTAGTAGACCAACGTAACCATGGTCGCAGTTTTCATGCTGATGAATTCGATTATGAGGTAATGGCGGAAGATCTTAAACTTTACTGCGATGCCCATAATCTGATAGATATTGTATTATTAGGTCATTCCATGGGAGGAAAGACCGCAATGCTATTTGCTGCAAAGTACCCACATTTGGTGAGTAAGTTATTAGTGGCAGATATTTCGCCAAGATACTATCCTGTGCATCATGATGCCATTTTAGAAGGCTTGAGTAGTTTGAGTTTTTCTGAAATTAAAAGTAGGGGTCAAGCTGATAAGACTTTAAGCAGTTACGTTCATGACATTGGCACAAGAATGTTCTTGCTCAAAAACTTGTATTGGGTAGAAAAAGGTCAACTTGGATTGCGAATTAATTTAGCGGTCTTAAAAGAAAACGTGTCTGAGGTTGGTGAAGCATTGCCAATACATGCCACTTTTGAAAAAGACACCCTGTTTTTACGTGGAGATAAATCAGAATATATTGGTGAATCAGATGAGGCAATTATTCAACGTCATTTTCCGAGTTCTAAAATAGTCACCATCTCAAACGCTGGACACTGGCTTCATGCAGAGAATCCTAAGGACTTTTATCATGTAGTTATTGATTTTTTGTCTTAATTTTATAGATATGAATGTTATTATCAAACTATTACTAAATGCCATTGCTGTTTTCGTTCTTGCCGAAATCTTAAATGGTGTTTCAGTAGACAATTACATCACCTCATTAATTGTGGCAGTTGTGCTCTCTATACTGAATGTATTGGTTAAGCCCATATTAGTCATACTAACGTTGCCAGTTACTATACTAACTTTAGGGCTATTTTTGTTCGTAGTTAATGCCTTAATAATTTTGTTGGCAGATAGACTTATAGATGGTTTTAGAGTCGATGGCATTTGGACAGCGATCCTTTTTAGTGTGCTACTATGTATACTACAATCATTATTGCATTCGTTCCTAAAAAAGGATAAAAAGTAGCTAAAAATCAAAGGCTTAAAACTATTGTCGGGTTGTAAAAAATATTGTATTTTTGCAGCCCAATTTTAGTTTCAAGAATAATGAACATTACAAGAGAAAACATCGATGCATTAAATGCAGTTGTAAAAGTTGATATCGCTAAGGAAGACTATAGTGATAAAGTTGAGAAAATCTTAACAGATTACCGCAAGTCTGCTAACATTCCTGGTTTTAGAAAAGGCCATGTGCCAATGGGAATGGTTAAAAAACAATATGGCAAAGCTGTATTGGTTGATGAGGTAAACAAATTACTTCAAGATGCTTTAGGGAAGTATTTAGTGGAGGAAAAATTAGATGTTTTAGGTAATCCATTGCCAAAGCCACAAGATGATTTGGATTGGGATGCTGATGCTTTTTCTTTTGAATTCGAGTTAGGTTTAGCACCAGAATTTGATGTAAAACTAAAAGGAAAGAAAGCCATTACACATTACAACATTGTTGCAGATGATAAAATGGTTAACAATCAAATAGAGCATATCCAAAAGCAATACGGTAAATTAATATCCCAAACTGAAGTTACTAAGGATGCTGAAATCACAGGTAAGTTTACCAATGAGGAAAAAGGTATTGAGAATGTTGCCACAATAACTCTAGATAAATTCAAAGGAAAAACTAATCCTAAAAAATTAATCGGAGCCAAAGTTGGCGATGTTATTACATTAAAGACTAAAGGTCTATTTAATGATGACCATGATCTAATGACGTTTTTAAAGGTGTCTCATGATGATGCACATGACTTGAATGTAGAGGTGGATTTTGAAATTTCAGAAATCAATGAGCGTGAATTAGCGGATTTGGATCAAGAATTATTTGATAAACTTTTCGGACCAAAAGAAGTAACTTCTGTAACTGAATTGAAACAAAAGATTAAGGAAGATTCAGAAAAGCAATTCAAACAACAAGGTGATCAGAAGTTATTGAATGATGTGACTGAATATCTAGTTGAAAGCACAAAATTTGATTTGCCTGGAGAGTTTCTTCAAAAATGGATGCAAACTGCTGGTGAAGAACCAATGACAGAAGACCAAGCAAAAGAAGAATACGAAAAGTCTGAAAAAAGCATGCGTTACCAGTTAATAGAAGGTAAGCTAATACAACAGCATAACTTACAAGTTCAGTTTGAAGAAATGAAAGCTTATGCCATTGAAATGATAAAAGGACAGATGGCGCAATTTGGACAAATGAATTCTACTGAAAAAGAGTTAGAGGACATTGCAGCACGTATCTTATCAAACCAAGAAGAAGTTAAAAGACTGTCTGAGCAATTGATGAGCCAGAAACTACTAAACTTATATAAAGCTGAAGCAAATCTTAAAACAAAGGAAATCACTTATGATGATTTTGTTAAAGAATTTTACAGTTAATCGATAAGGAATAAATTAGTATCTTTAAGGCGTAAAACTGTTGAGTTTTACGCTTTTTTTATGTGTATTCTCATAAAGAAAAATCGATATAAACCCTGAACTTGTCTCAGGATCTTAAAAAAACAAATTTCATTAATTAATAGAATAAAGTTTAAATGAATTACGGAAAAGAATTTGAAAAGTTCGCTACTAAAGATCAAGGAATAAGCAGTATGCATTACGATAAAATTATCACAAGTATGTATCCTACCAATTTAACTCCTAATATAATAGAAGAACGCCAAATGAATGCGGTTGCTATGGATGTGTTTTCGCGTTTAATGATGGATCGTATTATCTTTTTAGGTACTGGAGTTAATGATCAAGTAGCCAATATTATTCAAGCGCAACTATTATTTTTACAGAGTGTAGATGCTTCAAAAGATATCCAGATTTATATCAATTCTCCAGGTGGAAGTGTATATGCCGGTTTAGGGATTTATGACACGATGCAATTTGTAAAACCAGATGTTGCCACAATATGTACAGGTATCGCAGCGTCCATGGCAGCAGTATTATTATGTGCTGGTGAGAAAGGAAAGCGTTCTGCACTAAAACATTCTCGTGTTATGATTCATCAACCTATGAGTGGTACGCAAGGTCAGGTTTCTGATATGGAAATTGCGGTTCGTGAAACGATTAAAGTAAAAGAAGAACTTTATAATATTATTTCTACACATTCGGGTAAACCTTACGAACAAGTGGAGAAAGACTCAGATAGAGATTACTGGATGAAGTCAGATGAGGCATTAGCCTATGGAATGATTGATGAAGTTTTAGAACGTAAGTAATTAAGCAGTAACCCTTGCGACTAAAATCTCCTAAATAAGAACTAAGATTATGGCAAAAGAAGAATTAGAATGTTCATTTTGTGGTAGGAAAAAGCCAGAGACCAATTTACTAATAGCAGGATTAGACGCACATATCTGTGACCGTTGTATAGAGCAAGCTCATGGAATTGTTATTGAAGAATCCAAGCAAACAGGTAACACAGAGTTAAGTGCAGAGCTAATGCTAAGAAAGCCAAAAGAAATTAAGGCCTTTTTAGATGAGTATATAATTGGACAAGAGTATACAAAGCGTGTTATGTCTGTTGCGGTATATAATCATTATAAGCGTTTATTGCAACCACCGACTGATGATGATATTGAAATACAAAAAAGCAATATCATTATGGTTGGGCAAACAGGTACTGGTAAAACCTTGATGGCAAAAACCATTGCTAGAATGCTTAATGTACCATTAGCGATTGTTGATGCTACAGTTTTAACGGAAGCAGGTTATGTTGGTGAAGATGTAGAAAGTATTCTAACACGTTTGTTGCAAGCTGCAGATTATAATCTTGAAAAAGCACAACGCGGTATCGTTTTTATTGATGAGATTGATAAAATTGCACGTAAAAGTGATAATCCATCTATAACGAGAGATGTTTCAGGTGAAGGTGTACAACAAGCATTATTGAAGTTACTTGAAGGTACTGTTGTTAATGTACCACCAAAAGGAGGTCGTAAGCATCCAGACCAAAAATTTATAGAAGTGAATACGGAACACATCTTATTCATTGCAGGTGGTGCTTTTGATGGTATAGAACGCGTGATTACGAAGCGTCTCAATATGCAAGCTATTGGTTACAGTTCTGTAAAGGATGATAATGTTGATGATGATAATATACTACAATACATCATTCCAAAAGATTTAAAGGATTTTGGATTGATACCAGAAATTATAGGTCGATTACCTGTTTTAACACATATGGATCCTTTAGATGCCAATACATTAAGAGCTATACTAACAGAGCCTAAAAATGCCATAATAAAACAATACAAGAAGTTGTTTTCTATGGATGAGGTAGAGTTTAGTATTACGGAAGGTGCATTAGGCTATATTGTAGATAAAGCTATAGAGTATAGGCTAGGTGCAAGAGGATTACGTTCTCTATGTGAAGAAATACTTACCGAGGCTATGTTTGATTTGCCAGGTTCAGGGGAAACAAAATTAAATGTTACAAAATCCTATGCTGAAGACAGATTATCTAAATCTACATTAAAGAAGCTTAAGGCTGTTTCTTAAAAGAAGTTTGCTATTCACTAAATTTAAAACCTCTTGGATTGATTTATCCAAGAGGTTCATTTTTTATACTATTTTACTTATCTAATATTATTTGAAATACCTGCTCAGTGTTATTGTGTATTATCTTTAGAAAATATTTCCCATTTGGGAATTCAGATGTATTTAATTGATACTTTCCATCCACTAGATTTCTAGTCCGCTTTTTTGTCTTTAATAAATTACCACTAAAGTCGAATAACTTTATTGTAACCTTAGTGTTATCATCAATTGTATAGGCTGTATCAACATTAGAATTTATTACAGCTGTTTCAACAATTTCTAAATTGTCATTTTTTATAGGGTTCTGAGCCAATCTAAAATTGTCAAAATCACCTCCATCAGAGCAATTGGTAAATTCAATAACTAAAAATGTTGGTACACTCCAACCACAATTATCTCTTGTTCTAACTGTAACAATGCCGGAAGTTGGTTGATAACTAAAGAACTGTGCATTATTATACGTTGTTAACATATTAAAAT
This sequence comes from Winogradskyella flava, assembly GCF_014243395.1. Taxonomy (GTDB): domain Bacteria; phylum Bacteroidota; class Bacteroidia; order Flavobacteriales; family Flavobacteriaceae; genus Winogradskyella; species Winogradskyella flava. The sequence goes on from NZ_JACLCP010000005.1 coordinate 21,534, forward strand.
TACCTGAGACTTGATTCCACTCCCATTCAAATGCGCTTGATGGTGTAGTAAAGTTTATATATCCATAGTGCAAAGTGCAGAATGAGAACGATGCAATTTGTTCACCATCTTTGCCATATATTATAGGTCTTTGCGAACCTGTCTGTATCTCTTTGGCTATCTCAACATCGTTGCAATCAGTTTCAATAAAAGCTGTTAAGGTTGCTCTGCCACCAAAATAACCCGTAGGTGTTAATGTGGCACTATTTCCGTTTTGAGTTAATGTAAAACCTCCTGTTGGTGATACGCTCCAATTTACGAGAACACCAGGCCTTAGGTTATTAACATAATAAGTCTCTGAGCTCGAATTACATATTTGATCGGAACCAATAATTACTAATGGTAGGTCATTGGGACAGTTTGAGGCACAAGAATAGAAGCCTTCTTCGTTATCATCATCTAATTCTTCTATAAGCCAATTGCCATTATTCAAGGTAAATTGAATATGCTGTTCACTATTTAAGTCATTAGTAAAGAAATTGTCAAAAGGCACATCCTTTGGTGCTCTAGGAGGCGATAATGGGGAATAGGTTTTGTTTAAGTCCCTTATGCCAATGGTTTGTGTCCCACTTCCAATATCCAGACTGCTGTAAGTTGGGATAAAGTTAAATTGTCTTTCTAGGACATATTGATCCAGTTCTTGTGGAAGGTTTGCAAAACCTTCAAGATCAAAAATACCTCCGCTAGCATTATCCAAAGGTAACATTGATGATAACGAATTTAATCTCTCTTCATCAATTAATGGTTCCTCTACATCTACAAGAAATAATATAGTCTTCTCTATAAAAATTTTCCCTTTATAAATTTGCTTTGATTGTTGACTTGGTAACGCTCTTAGACGAAATTGTGCTTTAATGTCGGTATCTGTAGATAACAATGAACTTAATGCTTTTAGGGGGTTAACGGATAATCCGTTTAAAATTGCTAGTGCAATATTGGTTACAAAAAATGGCAAATCTACCCTGACGTTTATGTCTACTAATTTGTCATAAGGATTAAATTCTAGAGGAGTCCCACATTCAGATCCATTTGCAATGGCTATATTACGTATACCATTTTGTTGTGGATACCCCATAGTACTATATTCAGTTAGAAAAGAACTATATAGAGTTGTATTATCTACAGATACATTATCACCTGTACCTTGTAATTGATATGTAAGCATTTGTTGTGCAGCAGGTGTTCTAAGTAATGCTAAGCCTTCTTCTAATCCAGGTATTTCATCAGATAGGTCAACAATATTAATATCAAATAAACTAAAAAATACTGGTATGCCAATTTCTTCTCCAACCAAATGCCTCACAAAGGCCTGAAATGCTAGAGGTACATTAGCACCTTGGTGAGGTGTGTCATGACTAATATATAGCTTAGTGTCATGGGTTTCTCCATTAATTTCCATATCGCGTAAAGCATAGCGCGCTACTAAACCTCCCATACTCATGCCTAAAACTACGTTTTGCTCATTACCGACTTTTTGGTTATTAACCCAATCGATAACTGCTTCTAACATATAAGCATTACGTTGAATGAAATCTGTACTGTTTTCAAAATCTACAAATACCAAATCATAATCCTCATCTTCTATAGCTTGATTTAAGGAATTAAAACCTGCACCTGCAATTATATCTACCAATAAACCACCTGGATTATTGAAATTTATCAAACTATCATAATCAAAAGAGTTATTTGGATCAAAACCTTCAACCACTATAAGTGGTTTTGTAAGTTGCGTATGACCTGGTGCCAACTCCACAGTTACTAAACCCGTAGTAGAACTCCCTTGATATGGGTTACCTGTTATTGGTTCTTCATTAAATAATAAACCAAAACCGTTAAATCTAGCCTGATTACTACCCCCACTAGAGATGTAATCCACCCAAATCTTGGATTGGCTATATAATTTGGTGCCATTGCTATAGCTAAACTTTACCCTAAGTTCTTTTTCACCACCAGAAGTATAAGTAATGTTTTGCGCCGAGTTTAGAGTTACAGTTTGGTAACCATTACCATCGTCAAAATCGATTTGGACTTGGTTCAAAGTCGAGCTGCTATTAGTGTATATTAAACTGCTCGGTAATTTAAAAGTAAATGTATTGCCTTGTAATTGTTTTTTTAAAGGGCTTACGGCAAAAATGGTTTTAGTATCGTAAGGATTTCTACCTTTAACATCATAGATACGGTCTTTAATGACTTTAACATCACCATTACTTACTGCTTTATCCTTATACTGTTGATATGCGTAATATTGTGCTGCAAAAAGTACATCTTGAGTACTATTATTCTGTTGCGTTTCGAGGTTGTCAAAAACCATGTTAGGCGCCGTCATTGATTCTGCCACACTACCTATGCGCATAGTATATAATGAGGAGTATAGGGATTGCCATTGGGTTTTGTCTACTACATTATTGGTATTGAGAACACCATTGTAAGCCTCAATCTCATTAAAGCGTATACCGAACTCTTTCAGATAGCCAGTTGTGACCTTAGATTTATTAATGTTTCCAAAAATATGCTGCATACGATTGTAATAGGCATTGTTTTGTGCATTGCCCAAAAACAATGCACAAGAGAGTACAGTAAAAAAGAGTAATTTTTTCATACATAATTGATTTAGATTAATTATTTTGTAATGGATCTTTCACCGTTATTCAACGGTTTATTTTCCTTATGTTCAGTTAAGGCTTTATTTGTTACCCAATTGGTCCAAAAATTTCTATCTCGTTACTAATAAATGTGATCAAGAATGTTTAAAAGTATAAATAGGAAAGGATTTAAAAGGGAAGTATTTATAACCTATAAATCTTGATAATTTAGTATGGATCTTAGTTATGATTGATTATAATTAGGTCCAAAACTAAGAGGCTTATTTTTCTTGAAAACTTTTTATAAAAGAAAACCACAATTTCTAATATTGAAATTGTGGTTTTATTATTGAGTTAGGGATTGATTAAATTAATATTGATTGCAATATTTTATTGAGGGATGATTAATAGCATATTAATTTACTGCTAATATAGAAGCTACTTTTAATGCAGATAGCGTTTCTATTAGTTTTTTAGTTAAAAGATGCTTAATCTTCGGTGAGCGAAATATTATTACCTTTTTTAAAGATTAAGTGCTTATGGCTTACTTTTATTGTAGGTAATGTTTGGTGATAATCTTAACACTGACTTTAGATTTTCGTCAGATTCTAACTGAAGTGAATAATTTTCAAAACCTTCCTTAACAGCCACAATTTTATAGTCTCCAAATGCTTTTACCTTAAAACGGTAAGAGGCATCGACACTTGTAGTCTGTCGTTGTACTTCCTTTCCATCTTCATTTAATAATACAACTGTAGAGTTTGGTAATATTCTATCATCTTCAGTTACCACAACACCCTGCAATTCTCTGTAGATAGCTTCTGCCTCAACGTGATATATGTTAAAGCCATCACTTTTGTGATTTTTATTAGACGAGAATACACCCGTTTTATTATTAATAATCATATAGCCCACTTCATCTTTTATAGAGTTGATGCTATAACCCAAATTTCTCGGTTTCGAATAATCTTCATGTTTACTAATAATGCTAGATATAAAAATATCATAACCCCCTATACTGTTAAATCCTTTTGATGAAAAATATAGTTCTTTACCATCGGAAGATGTGTGAGGGTACTTCTCATCACTCGATGAGTTAACATAGCCACCTAAATTTATGGGATTACCTATACTACCATCTTTATAAATTTCAGCTTTGTACAAATCAAAACCACCAAAACCACCATCCATATTAGATGAGAAGTATAAAAAATTACCATCAGCTGAAATATGCGGGTTTTCTATGGAATAGTTTTCACTACTAATAGCGAGCTCTAAATGATCCATCCAATTGCCGTAGGAATCCTTTTCTAATGTTGCTTTGTATAATTTATAGTTAGCAGAGTTTTTTCTACTATTACGCGTATAATATATAGTATGCTCATCAGAAGAAAATGCGACCTGTCCTTCACTAGCTTTGGAATTAAGGATTCTACTAAATAAAAGTGGTGGAGAAAAACTACCATTAGAGTTAACATCCATACAAAACAAATCGGTATAAGGCTCATTTGTAATTGGATCTACACGACCGCCAATAGCTCCAATTTTTTTCGAGGATACGATTACTAATTTATCTCTAAATATGGCACTAGCAATTTCAGAGTATTTTGAATTTATTCGAGAAACTTTAACATCGAAAACGTAACCGCTTTTGTTAAGTTCATCAACTTCGATATTCTTATTTGGATCTGTATTGAATGCTAAGTTATAAGAACCTAGTAGAAGTACTGATAAAAGTACATGTATTGTAGTTTTCATAAAGAGGGATTAATGAATTAACTATATGCAAATTATAACTTTAGTTCTAGGATAGAGAATTTGGTAAAGTTTTTTAGATAATAATCATTTTTCGTCGATTAAAAATTGATTATCACTTATATATTCGATGAAATCAAGTATGATTTAAGCGTAGTAATTCCTCCACATAATCTCTAGAATTGGACAATCTTGGTACTTTATGCTGTCCGCCAAGTTTATCATTTTCTTTTAGCCAATCATAGAAAAGATTTGTTCTTGCGCAATGAATTTTTGGTTTATTCAATGTCATATTATTATAGCGCTTGGCTTCATAATCAGAGTTTAGTGATTTTAAAGCATTGTCAAAAAGCTCTTCAAAATAAGACATGTTTTCCGGTGGTTTCTTAAACTCTATGATCCATTCATGAGCGCCTTTTTCTTTTCCGCTCATAAAAATGGGTGCGGCTGTATAGTCCACAATTTCTGCGGCAGTTCTTTTACAAACTTTCTTAAGAGCATCTTCAGCATTCTCAATAATTAGTTCTTCTCCAAAGGCATTAATGTGGTGCTTTGTTCTACCCGAAACTTTGATTCTATGAGGGTTTAAACTCACAAAACGAATGGTATCTCCAATTTTATATCGCCAAAGTCCTGCGTTTGTGGTGATGACGACGGCATAATTTTTATTGAGCTCGACATCTCCTAGTGGAACTACTTTCTGATCAGACGTACCATAAGTATCCATGGGAATAAATTCATAGAAAATACCATAATCCAACATCAATAATAGGTCACCTGAATAGTTTTGATCTTGAATAGCAAAGAAGCCTTCAGACGCATTGTATATCTCGTAATATTTAAATTCTTTTTTTGGTAGGATAGCTCTATACTGTTCTATATAAGGATTAAAACTAACACCTCCATGGAAGTAAACCTCTAAGTTTGGCCATATGTCAAATAGATTGTCTTTACCAGTTTTGTCCAATACATTATTAAGCAAAACAAGCATCCATGAAGGTACACCGGCTAAGCTAGTTACATTTTCATTTATGGTTTCCTCTACAATGGCTTGCATTTTGGTTTCCCATTCGCTCATCAGAGATACCTTACTGCTAGGTGTACTACTAAATTCTGCCCAGAATGGCATATTGTCGATAAGGATAGCACTCAAATCACCGAATACAGTACCTTTTTCTTGATATAATTCTTTACTGCCGCCAAGTCTCAAACTTTTACCAGTAAATAATTGCGAATCCTCATTGTTATTTAGGTACATGCAAAGTAGATCCTTGCTTGCAGCATAATGGCAATCTTCCAGAGAGTCAGTGCTTACAGGAATAAATTTGCTTTTAGCATTTGTTGTACCGCTAGATTTTGCAAACCACTTAATTGGTCTTGGCCAAAAAATGTTTTGTTCTCCATTTCTGCAGCGCTCAATAAGAGGCTGTACAGCTTCATAGTTTACAACAGGAAGGCGCTCATTGAATTCTTTATAACTTTTAATAGAAGCAAAGTCGTATTGCTTACCGATTTCGGTGTCTTTTGCAAACTTCAACAAACTGAATAGCAACTCATTTTGCACCTCATTAGGATATTTTAAAAACAATTCAATTTGGTGGAATCGTTTTTTTAAAAACCATGAAGCAATAGAATTGACTATAGGGATTGGCATATTTTGGCTAATTTAGCGTTGCTAAAAATACTAAAATTCTTTTATGGTTTATACAGGCGTACTAACTAAAATGCAGACCGAATTTTTAGAACCAATACAATATTATTTGGTGTTTGATAACGACTTTATACATGTCAATCAATTGTTGAATAAGACTATAGGCATAAAAAGAGTTGGTTACCAATGCTTAAGCTGTGGACTTGATAGACCAATTTTTAGACAGGGATTCTGTAAGAGCTGTTTTTTCGATAAACCTGTGGCTGGTGATTGGATTATGCGACCTGAGTTAAGTACAGCTCATCTAGGTAAAGAAGATCGAGACTTAGAGTATGAAAAAAAGGTACAGCTGCAACCTCATATTGTGTATTTGGCAAACTCAAGTAATGTCAAAGTAGGTGTTACCAGAAAAACTCAAGTTCCAACGCGATGGATAGACCAAGGTGCTCATGAAGCTATTGAGATTGTGGAAGTCCCCAATCGGTATTTAGCTGGAATTACGGAGGTAGCGCTAAAGGATCATGTTGCGGATAAGACCAATTGGCGAAAAATGTTGAAAAATGATATTGAGGATGTAGATCTAATAGAATGGAGAAGTAATCTGAAAGTCTTTATTCCTGAAGAAGTAACAGATTACTTTGTCGAAAATAATTCTGAAACCCATTTGGCATTTCCTGTGGAACAATATCCTATAAAGCCTAAAAGTCTAAATTTGGAGAAGATGCCAAATTATGCAGGAATTTTGAAAGGCATCAAAGGGCAATACCTCATATTTGAAGATGATACGGTTTTTAATATTCGCTCTAATGAAGGTATTGTCGTAGAGCTAAATGTTTAGATAACATAAATCTTTATAACATTAATCAAGCCTATTACAAAGAGTAGGCTTCCAGTCACTTTATTGATAATCGTATTAATATTTTCAAATTTCTGTCTTATAATTAAACTGAATTTGCTGTATAGATGGAGTGTGATTAGTTTCCCAAGATAGACGCCAAAGAAAAATAGAAATAAAACTAAAAACGAGGACTCGATTGATAAGCTGAATGCATAATTATTAATCACTCCATAAATTACCAACCAAAATAATAGAACAGGCGGATTAAGTAACCCTAGTAAAAATCCTGTCATATATTTTGAAGTCTTTAATTGTTTTCTGTCCGATTTCTTTTTAGTTGATTTAAAGAATAAGAAGCCTCCAGCACTTAATAATAGAAGCGCTATCAAGATTTGAATCCATTGATTAGACTCAAAAAAATTTCTAACTGTCATGTTGCAGTGTAACGCATAATAAGATAAAATAACTTCTGCAAATCCCGCTGCAAAACTAATCTTAAATGCCTGTCTAGTATTGTGTTTTAAAGTTGTATTTATAACAGCAATATTAGTTGCTCCCAAGGGTAAGGCTCCTATAATTGAAGTAATAAGACCTATGAATAGATAGATGATAATCATGAAGCATTAGTTGCTACTTTAGGAGAGTCCTTACATGTGATGTTAGGATTTGGTTAAAAACTATACTGTTTAGAGCTTATTATTTAATTTTAAACTTAAATAATAGATTATGAAAGTTTCTCCATTAATTTACATAGCCATAACAACATTAATATTAATAACCGTAGCCATAATGTCTTCCATGAACTTACCGTTCAATTGGGTGTTTTATCTCACTGTAATTGGTCAAGTGCTTGTGCTTGCAATGGTATATAGGGTGTTAACCGATAGCTATACTACAGACAAGACGTTTGAGCATTTCTATGAGGACAGACCTTTCGAGCCGGCAGATATTACATTTGAAAACGAGAACTTTAGGTAATTATGAGTTAGTAGCAACAAAAAAAGAGCAACATATTGTTGCTCTTAATTTTATAATTTAAGAAAACGCCTTAAATATTTTCTTGGTCTCTTAAACCTTGAATGTATTGCGCTTTTTGAATTTCTCTTCTACGCTTTACAGACGGTTTAGTAAAATAACGTGATTCTCTTAAGTTTTGCATAATCTGCACATTTCTGTGTTTACGCTTGTAACGCTTAAGAGCTCTTTCTATATTTTCGCCTTCTTTAATTTCGATTTTAATCATTATGATCGATATATTTTATTAACTAATTCTTGCAAATGGTCGGCAAATATATGCCAACTATTTCAAAATAAAAAATTAATTACTTGATAATCTATAATTTAATTCTCTATTTATTTCAATACAATTTTTTAGGGCCAAACACATGTATGTTTAGCCTAAATAGGTCTTTAGGATTTTACTCTTACTGGCATGACGTAAGCGCCTAATACCTTTCTCTCGTATTTGACGAACGCGTTCTCTAGTCAAATCGTAAATACCGCCTATTTCTTCTAAGGTCATAGGAGGTTGATTTCCAATTCCAAAATTTAACTTTATGACATCACTTTCTTTTTGTGTCAATGTATCCAGTGCACGTTCTATTTCAGTTTGCAAAGAATCTTTCATTAATTCCTTGTCCGGTTTTGGTGATTCACCAGAACTCACTACATCGTAAAGACTAAAAGTTTCTCCATCCTTTAAAGGTGCGTCCATTGACAAATGGCGACCAGAATTTTTCATGGATTGTTTTACTTCACGGACGCTTATGTCCAACTCTCTTGCTATTTCTTCAGCATTAGGAGGTCTTTGGTGTATTTGCTCTAAATGCGAAAAAGTTTTATTGATCTTGTTTATAGTACCAATCTTATTAAGTGGTAATCTAACAATACGTGATTGCTCAGCCAGAGCCTGTAGTATGGCTTGTCGAATCCACCAAACCGCATAAGAAATAAACTTAAAACCTCTTGTTTCATCAAAACGTTTTGCAGCTTTTACCAAACCTGCATTACCTTCATTTATTAAATCAGGAAGTTTTAATCCTTGATTTTGGTATTGCTTTGCAACAGAGACCACAAATCTTAGATTAGCCGTTGTTAATTTATCTAAAGCTTCTTGATCACCTTTTTTTATACGCTGAGCTAGCTCAACTTCTTCATCAGCAGTTATCAATGGAATTTTGCTTATATCCTGTAAATATTTATCTAGGGATTTATCTTCTCTATTGGTAACCTGCTTGGTGATTTTTAATTGCCTCATGTAGTTATTTTAAAATTAGTGAACCCATATTATAACTAATTATTTTACATAAACAAGAAAATTGGGAATTATTAACAGGAATTGGCAAAAATGTGTGGTTTTCACGTAAATATTAGTTATTTTTGGTCGAATCTTGAACTTTTTTATTTTCTTTCTTTTTCTTTCCGCCCAAAATTCCTCCAAGGACATCCTTAACACCATCCTTAATTTTATCTGTTGGATCTTTTTTAATACTATCTGTTTTGACAATTGTAGAATCAGTTGTTTGAGTATTGGTATTTCCACCTAAAAGACCTCCCAATAAATCATTGATTTTATCTTTTCCTTTTCCAATCAATTTTTGTTTCTGAATTTGCACTAGTTGTTTTGTTAAGTTGGTAACACCACTTGACAAATCTGTGGAAATATTTGGACTGCTAAAGTTACCATTAATGTTAGCTGTAATAGGTATGGCTATATTATTAACGTCATTATCATTTATCTGGCCAATAAGACGATTCACTTCGCCACCTAAATATTTTGCTGGGACTTGAAAGACGACATCATATTTCATGTTATTCGAGAATGTATGCATACCAGAAACTTCGATAGGAATATCTTTATACTTAAGATTAAATGGTTTTAAAGAAACCTGGCCATTTTCAAAACTTAAATTTGTTTTGATATCTTTTTGAAGTTGATTGAAATCAATAAAATCTAACTTACTGGTCAATCCAGAAAGTAAAGGGCTTTTTGAGACGTCGATATTAGAAGTTAACACTTCAGCAAGCGCTTTCCCAGAAATCGTTGCTAAATCTGGTGAGAAGTTTTCATCTAAAAGACCGCTAACATCAATAGTGGAGTTTAATTTTCCTTGCACGACTTTTGCAATTGGTGCGATGGCTTTGAGCATATCCAAATCCTTGAATGACTGTGAAATATCAAATTGTTGCATAGCCAGTTGCATATCGAATGTTGGCTTAACCCCTTTGGTAGAAACATTGCCATTGATGCCGAGTTGACCATTGAATACATCCGTGGTCATGTTTTTTAGATTGGCGTTTTGGTCTTTAATAAATAATTGCCCTTTCACGTTTTTTAGATTGAGGTTATCGTAAATAACAGTCTTGGCATTTGCTGTAATGGTACAATCTAAAAAATCTGGAATCTTCAGAGATTCTGAATCTGAAGTAGTTTTGTTGGATGTTTCAGAAGCAGTTTCATCTTCAACCATAAAATCTGAAATGGCAAAGGTATTAGATTTCACATCGAAGTTTCCTTGAAGCTTTTTGTCACTCAATAAAAATCCTAACAAATTAGTTATGGTTCCTTTGGCAGAAAAATCACTTTTCCCTGTTAATGCATCAAAACTATTCAAGCTTACTGTTCCTGGTTTAAAGGTTAAATCGGCTTTATTGATTTGAATAGGATTCACAATGTCTTGAGAAGAGAATATAAAATCAGAAATTGATACACTTCCGTTATTTTTTATGCGTTGATAGGCATTGGTTTCAATGGCATTCATGTCAAAAGCTGAATTTAGCTTTCCTTTTAAGATACCGCTTAATTGATTTTCTAGTTCAACAGGATAGGCTTTAGTAATATTGGCTAAGTTTAAAACACCATCTAAATTGGCATTAACCAACATATTACCAGTAAGATTTTTGATGTGCGCTTCAGATTTAAACACATCTTGATCTATTTTAAAATCGAGCTGATTTAAATCAATATAGGTGTCATCTGCATTTCCCGTTGTATTTTTGATGGAAGCGTTTATTACAATATTTTCAACACCTTTCGGTAAATCAGGATATTTAAATGAGGCATTATCTGATCGCATATTTATATCTAAAGTTGGAATGGTTTCTTCGGAAACCAGACCTTTGATAATACCACTAACAATAAAATTTCCTTTGGTATTGACATCTTCAATATTCTTAGCGTATTCTTTAGGAATTACGGCCAGAAAATCCTTGAACGAAGACTCTGGGTTTTTAAAAGTAATATCAACTTGTTGCCCATTTTCTACCATCTGTATAAAACCCTGAAATTCTAGAGGCAGCGCATTAATAAAGCCTTTATTTTCCTTGAACGTGTATTTTTCTTGTTCTAAATTGAGATCGATTAGGGCATCTAATTTTATGAGGTTATTACTAAGATAGTTGGTGCTGTCAATGGCCATGCTCACCTTGGCTTCGGTCTCTGTGTCTAGCTCTGAGACTTCTCCTGAAAAAATACCGTTTCCAGCATGGTTAATTTCCGTAAGGTACAATTGTGTGTTCGAGGTTTCGTCGATGTAAGTAAAAGCACTGTTATTGATTTCGTAATGTTCTATATCGAAACTAAAACCTGCTGATGTGGAGTCTTGAGCAGAAGTCGTTGCTTGGTCTTCTTTAACAATATCATAGTTTGTGGTACCATTTTTATTGGTTTTAATAGTCAATAACAACTCGTCTGCAATAATTTCATTTACCGCTAAAGGCTCGTCATCTCCTTTGAATAATTGCCCTATTGGCATTTCAAAGGATAGAGATTTCGCCGTGGCTAAAGTTTCACCATCAAATGGTGCTCTATTGTTAATTTTTAGATTGTCTACGCTGACCTCGGCTTTTGGAAAACTCGTAATGAGGCTTAAACTAATATCATCAAAACTTAAATCTGCATCTAGATTTTCTTTTGCATAGTTCTGAACAATGGTGTCTATCTTAGATTCTAAAACAAATGGGATAGCAATAAGTATCGCAATAAAAATAAGTAAGACGATTCCAATAATCTTGAAAATTTTCTTCATAATGAATGTAGTTTCTAAGGGCTTCTTTATTAATTACGCAAAAATCCTGATAATAGTTGCTGCTTGCATAAAGTTTAAGAAGATTTTAATGTTTGCGTTGTCCTTATGCTAGATTTATTTCCTCATTTACTTTGAGGTTAAAACGTTTCCTAAAGAGATATACACCTAAGTAAAGAAATGGTGTATCTATTAGTGCAATGAGGACCTTAAAAATAAAACCAGCCGCAAGTAAACCAAGAAACTTATCCCATTCAATTTTTCCAAAACCACAAAGCAATAATAGTACTGTGGCAGTATCAACAAATTGAGATAGGAATGTAGAGAAATTATTACGTAACCAAAGGTGTTTTCCTTTGGTCAGGTTTTTCCAGAAATGGTAAATTTGAATATCTACAAATTGTGCCAATAAGTAAGCCATCATACTTGCAAAAACTGCAATAGCAGTACTTCCAAAAACAGTAGAAAACATAGTGTCCTGTACTGGCGACCAGGACGTTGAAGGAACAGCATTTGCAGTGTAGATGATGAGCATTGAGAAGAACGATGCAAAAATGCCGGCAACTACAATCTCATTAGCGCGTTTTTTACCGTAAATTTCACTGATTAAATCCGTAATGAGAAATGTAATTGGATAAGGCAATATACCGACAGAAATTTCAAAGAGTTTACTGCCAAAAATTTCAACATCTATGGGATACCAATAAAAGAACTTCTGAAAGATGAGGTTTGAAACTACTAAAGACGTTATAAAAAGGGCGCCAAGAAAAAGATATATACGTTGGGCTAAGAGTTTGTCTTTAAGTTGCATTAAAAATGGTTAATAAATTGTTGTGGTAAAGATAATCTATTAATATTTCATCTGTTAAGGTTTATTGTTTTAAGCTGGTCAGATGGAACCTTTGATGTTGAATAATAATCATTTTGCTGAGTGTTAATAATTATTTTCACTATGTCGGTTTCTTTTAGTTATTTTGTTAGTCAGTTAAAGACTTGAAAAGCTCAAAGTATTATGTTCAAGTTTCCAAGACCAACTAATCCCGTTTTAGACGGGATATTTTAACTCATGACACCGACCAAAACCGTTTATATAGCATTGGGTAGCAACAAAGGCAACAAATTGCAGTATCTGCAATCTGCAGTTGATGCTATTTTCGAAAGGGTTGGTGTGGTATTAAAGATTTCTAAAGTATATAAAACTCCAGCTTTGGGTTTTGATGGTGATGATTTTTTTAATACTTGCATTAAGGTTGAAACTGACCTGAAACCAAAGAAATTACTAAAGACACTTCAGGCTATTGAAATAGGATTGGGGCGCTCTAAGCAATCAGGTGATGGTTATGAGTCTCGTGAGATTGATCTGGATATTTTGTTTTATGGAGACGAGAATGTCGAAGAAGCTAATTTGGTTATTCCACATCCTGAAATGCATAAGCGGAAATTCGTGCTACAGCCGTTGTCTGATATCGCAAAAGACTTTGAGCATTCTATACTTCATAAATCTGTTGCAGTGTTGTTAGAGCAATGTAAAGATGATTCTGAAATCGAACCTATAAATATTTGGTTAAAGAATCCGAAAAATCAATTCAACTTCAGTGACTATAATTTTATTGCTATTGAGGGTAATATTGGTGCTGGAAAAACAAGTTTGGCTACAAAAATCTCCCATGATTTTAATGCAAAGTTAATATTAGAGCGCTTTGCTGATAACCCATTTCTGCCAAAATTTTACAAGGAACCAGAGCGCTATGCTTTTACTCTGGAAATGTCTTTTCTAGCGGATCGCTATCAGCAAATTAGTGATGATCTATCGCAATTAGACTTATTTAAGGATTTTATGGTGAGCGACTATGATGTGCATAAATCACTCATATTCTCTAAAGTGACGTTGCCTGAAGATGAGTTTAGACTCTATCGAAAATTGTTTTATCAAGTCTATAAGGATATTGCAAGACCAGACCTGTATATCTACCTCTATCAAAATACCGAACGACTGCAAGCTAATATCAAAAAGCGTGGTCGGAAGTACGAGAAAGAAATTCAAGATGAATACCTCGAAAAAATCAATTCGGGCTATCTCAATTTTCTGAGAAACCAAACCGATTTGAATGTGAAAATTATTGATATATCAAATCGTGATTTTGTAAAAAGGCGTGAAGATTATTTATGGTTGTTAAATGAGATAAATTCCAAGTAATATGGTATTCTGAACTCTTGCACTGAGCTGTCGCAGAGTTGTTTCAGAATCTTATCTTTCTGACTATTTACAAGATGTGAAGTAATGTTGCAATTCTCCCTTTGTTATTATCCAAAAAAATCTGATTTATAGTTTTAGATGATTTAACCCTAAGATTAAAAGGCTGAGCCAGTAAATTTACACCACTATTCTGTTTTAATCTTATGCCTTGACTGGCTATTTTATCTTTATTTGGAATAAAATGTCTATTAGGAAGATGTTCCGTGAGGATAACATATTTATAATTATAGAGCTTAGCGAGGATGTTTTTAATTTCTTCATTCGATAAATGCTGCAGGACTTGCCTTAAAATAACACAATCAGCTTTTGGCAATTCGTCTTTAGAGATATCTAAACAGTAAAACTCTAGGTTATTAGCTTTAAATAGAGTTTTATTCCTTTCAATAAGCGAGTCAACGATATCAACTGCAATATAATTTTTTGTATACTGGACAAGATGTTGCCCTATGTTAAAGTCGCCACAGCCTAAGTCGCAAACTGTTAAATTGCCATTTTTAGATTTTAAAAAATCTGAAACAGCTTCCAGGTAGGGAGTTATTATTTCTGGATTGTGTGAGCCTTCACCAGAATAGAAGTTAAAATTTTTTCCGCCCCAGAGATGCTTTTCATAAATCTGCTCCATGACCGCTTTTGTTGGCCAAGGTTTTTTATTAGGCTTCACAGACTTCTAGTTGTCATCCTTTTTTTTGTGTGTTTTCAGCCATTCCTCACCCTTTTTATCTCTGAAGAAGTCCATCCATACATAATACATTTTACTACTTTCTTTAACTTCGACCGAATGACTAGAGCCTAGAGGGATATGGAGTATTGAATATTCCGGGAAGTTAATTTTAGCATCATCTGCATAAACAATGGTTTTGTTAGTTGCTAATCCTAAAAATAACTGCTCCAACATAGGATGTTCATGCGCACCAACTTTATCAGGTCCAATGGTTTCTACAGTTCCCATCGCTACTCTAGGTATGTACTTATTAGGAAGAATGGTTCTACTCGTTGTCTGAGGACTTTTAATAGCTTCTGTATAAGCTTCGCAATCCGTAAACTTTGCAAAATAAATAGCCTCCGTATGTTCTTTAGGGAACTCCTTTAAATCAATTTTATCTTGCTCAGTTTGTAAGACGGAAATTTTAATGTAATGTAAAGTGTCACTCTTAATAGGCTTAAAAGAAAGCCCTTCAACCACATTGGGTAAAAAAATGGTTTCGGGCACAATATCGTAAGTTTTACTTGTTGTTTCTAGGATGCCATTTCCTTTTATGAACAAATAGATTGTCTTGTAATTCTTGTCAATACTAACGTTTTCTGCTAATCCATCAGTTTTGGTTTCGTGTATTACCTCTACACCCTTAATTTCATTTCCTAAGACGTTTTTAGAATACTTTGATTGATTGCCCTCGGCTTCCATATCAAGGTGCTCAATAGGGATGTCTTGAGCATTAGCAACGATGTTGAAAACGAATAAACAAGAAAAAAATACAATACTGATTTTTAATTTCATAATTCTATGATTTAGAAAGGAATCTCTAAGATATAAAAATGATAGGACTATGTCGGTTTCAGAAAAGGGCAAAAAGGTAATTACGGCAAAACCTAGTATAAGAATTTAACATAGGCTTCCATTTTTATTGATTTAGATGGGCTTTTTTAATTTTGAAAACACATCCCAAATCACCACGCCGCAACTCACCGAAATATTTAAGGAATGCTTTGTGCCATATTGAGGAATTTCAATAACCATGTTACTCGCATCAACAACATCTTGAGCAACACCTTTCACTTCATTGCCAAAAACAAAGGCATATTTGGTATTGGATTGAGGTTTAAAATCATTGAGTATCTTAGAATTTGTAGCTTGTTCGATGGAGCAGATTTGCACATGTTCTGCTTTAAGTGTGTTGATGACATTTAGTGTGTTTTCATGATACTCCCAATCCACTGTTTCAGTGCTGCCCAATGCTGTTTTCCTTATATCATTATGTGGTGGTTGGGCTGTTATTCCGCAGAGATAAATCTTTTCAATTAAAAAAGCATCGCTAGTTCTAAAAACCGAGCCAATATTATTTAGACTTCTAATATTGTCTAGAATAATAATGATTGGTGACTTCTCAGCTTGTTTAAATTCTGAAACATTTAGACGGTCTAATTCTTCGTTTTTTAGTTTTCGCATGTTGAAATCTCTATCTTTTTGTAGATAACTTATTCTGTTTTCCTTTTATAAAACAAGGCTATTTGGCTAAATTAGCACACTTACATTTTCAACAAAAATACATAAATCCCTTGGCTAAAAAGGCAAAAAAAGAAACACCACTAATGAAGCAATACAATGCCATAAAGGCAAAGTATCCTGATGCTTTGCTGTTGTTTAGAGTAGGTGATTTCTATGAGACCTTTGGTAGTGATGCGATTAAAGCATCCAAGATTTTGGATATTATTTTGACCAAACGTGGTGCTGGAAGCGAAAGTGAAACTGAGCTTGCTGGTTTTCCTCACCATTCATTAAATACGTATTTGCCTAAGTTAGTAAGGGCTGGTGAGCGCGTTGCCATTTGTGATCAGTTAGAAGATCCAAAACAGACTAAGACCATCGTAAAGCGAGGTGTAACAGAATTAGTCACACCTGGTGTAGCGTTAAATGATGATATTCTACATTCAAAATCCAACAACTTTCTGTGTGCTGTGCATTTTGATAAAAGATATATAGGTATTTCATTCTTAGATATTTCTACGGGTGAATTTTTAACCTCTCAAGGTAATGCTGAGTATATTGATAAATTACTTCAGAATTTTAATCCAAGTGAAGTTTTAATTTCTAAACAATACCGCAAAGAATTTACAGAAACTTTTGGAAATGATTTTCATACATTTTATTTGGAAGACTGGGTGTTTCAAGCAGACTATGCAAACGAAACACTGACTAAACATTTTAATACTAAAACCTTGAAAGGTTTTGGAATTGAAGATTTATACGAAGGGATTATTGCGTCTGGTGTAGTATTGCACTATTTGAGTGAAACGCGTCATAATAGGCTAGAACATATAGCCACAATTTCAAGAATCGCTACAGATGATTATGTGTGGATGGATAAATTTACCATCCGAAATTTGGAACTATACCATTCTGTCAACGCTAATGCTGTCACCTTAATAAATGTAATTGACAAGACAATTTCTGCGATGGGAGGACGGACATTAAAGCGTTGGTTAGCCTTACCATTAAAACAAGCAGATAAGATAAAACAACGTCATGAGGTTGTTCAGTATTTATTAGATAATGAAGCTGTTCTTCAAAAGATTCAAGGTCAAATAAAGCATATTGGTGATATTGAACGTCTAATTTCTAAGATTGCTACAACAAAGGTAAGTCCAAGAGAGGTCATTCAGCTTAAAAACTCTTTAGAGGCCATTGCACCTATAAAATCCATGGCCGAAGCTTGTAACAATGGGGCTTTAATAGTATTAGGTGAGCATCTTAATAATTGTGACTTGCTAAGAGAGAAAATAAAGCAGACCTTGAATGAAGAGGCGCCAGTTAACGTCCTTAAAGGAAGTGCCATTGCTGCAGGCTTCTCTCAAGAATTGGACGAACTTAGAGGATTATCAAAATCTGGTAAAGATTACTTGGATGCAATGTTGCAGCGCGAAAGTGAGCGCACAGGTATTACATCGCTTAAAATTGCTTCAAATAATGTATTTGGCTATTACATTGAAGTCCGTAATTCTCATAAAGATAAAGTTCCAGAAGAGTGGATCAGAAAGCAAACTTTGGTTAATGCAGAACGATATATAACTGAAGAGTTAAAAGAATATGAAGCTAAAATCTTTGGAGCTGAAGAACGTATTTTAGCTATTGAGCAACAATTGTTTTCTGAATTAGTACTTTGGATGCATCAGTTTATCATCCAAGTGCAACAGAATGCCCAACTCATTGGGCAATTAGATTGCCTCTGTGGTTTTGCGAGTTTAGCAAAAACGAATAAGTATAACTATCCACAAATTGATGGTAGCTGTGATTTGGAAATTAAAGATGGCCGTCATCCTGTTATCGAAAAGCAATTGCCGCTAGGTGAATCGTATATTGCTAACGACGTATATCTTGATAGGGAATCTCAGCAAATCATTATGATTACCGGTCCTAATATGTCTGGTAAATCTGCTATTTTAAGGCAAACCGCTTTAATAGTGCTACTTGCTCAAATTGGTAGTTTTGTCCCTGCAAAAGAAGCTAGAATTGGTCTGGTCGATAAGATTTTCACTCGTGTTGGAGCAAGTGATAATATTTCAATGGGCGAATCTACATTTATGGTAGAAATGAATGAAACTGCATCGATTCTTAATAATATTTCGGAGCGTAGTTTAGTGCTTTTGGACGAAATTGGAAGAGGTACAAGCACTTACGATGGTATTTCTATTGCTTGGGCAATCAGTGAATACTTGCATGAGCATCCTGCGAGACCAAAGACACTTTTTGCAACGCATTATCATGAGCTTAATGAGATGGCTGAAACTTTTTCACGAATTAAAAATTTCAACGTATTTGTTAAGGAATTAAAAGACAATGTCCTTTTTGTTCGTAAACTAGTTGAAGGGGGCAGTGAGCACAGTTTTGGAATTCACGTTGCAAAGATGGCAGGAATGCCACAACAAGTTATTAGACGCGCAAACAAAATACTTTCAAAACTGGAGAAATCTCATTCTAGTGAAGAACTCACAGATAAAGTAAAATCGTTAAAAGATGATATGCAATTGAGCTTCTTTAATTTAGATGATCCTTTGCTAGAAGAGATAAAAGATGAGATCCTGCATACAGATATTGACACTTTGACACCAGTTGAAGCGCTTATGAAATTGAACGAAATAAAGCGAATGTTGGTCAAGAAAAAACAGGCCTGATAACTACTTAATTTATTTTAAAAAAGTCTTTGCATTTATAAGAAATAGTTTAAATTTGCATCCGCTTTTATAGCGAAAAGTTCTTTAAAAAACTACGCGAAAGTAGCTCAGGGGTAGAGCATCACCTTGCCAAGGTGAGGGTCGCGGGTTCAAATCCCGTCTTTCGCTCTATACAATATATACTAATTAAGTTGCAGTCTGCAACTTGGATGCTGAAGTGGTGGAATTGGTAGACACGTTGGACTTAAAATCCAATGACCATTAGGTCGTGCGGGTTCAAGTCCCGCCTTCAGTACAGATGAAAAGCCGAAACGAAAGTTTCGGTTTTTTTTATTCTTTGTTTTTCTGTGTAATTGCCCCTACAAAGATTAAATTGAACACTACAATTCTTCTTAAGTCCTTTTATTTATCTATCTTAGTGACTTAACATAGGGATACTATGTTATAAAACACTGTTTCGGTATTTACTTAAAACAAGTATGGTGCAAAGAACTTTATATTTCATGTTTTTTTTGTTTGCCAGTATTGTCTATTCGCAAGAAATACCTCCTATTGAGATTTTTACGCCACAAGATTATGGAGCTGAAGATCAGAATTGGGCTATAACGCAATCCGAGAATAATTTTATTTACGTAGCTAATAATTTAGGACTTTTAGAATATAATGGAGCTACTTGGCAGCTTTATAAATCACCCAATAATGATATTTTGAGATCGGTTCGGAGTGCTGGAAATAAAGTGTATTCGGGTGGTTATATGGATTTTGGCTATTGGATGAAAGACCAATATGGTAAGCTTATCTATCAATCATTATCTACAAATCGAGAGTTTAAAATTAAAGAAGACGAGCAGTTTTGGGGAATTATTGACATAGATGGTTTTGTGCTTTTCCAGTCCTTTGAAACCATATATATCTATGATATAACTAATGACAGCTTTAAGCTGATTCATTCCGATGATAGAATCAATAAGATTTTCAAGGTCAATGAGTCCATTTATTTTCAAAAAGCCAATATTGGTCTATTCAAAATAGTAAATGGTAAAGAGCAGCTCATTTCCTCAGTATTAGAGTTAAAAGACAATGAAATAATAAATATATACGCTGTTGACGATGGTTTGTTGTTACAGACTAAAGAGAATGGTATTTATAAGTACAATGAGCAATTGGTCAAAAAATGGAACACAAGTGCCAATAAAATACTATCAGAAGTTAGCGTCTATAGTGCCAAAAAATTAAGTGATGGTAGTTTTATTTTAGGCACTATATCCAACGGAATAGTTCGTCTTAGTAGTTCTGGGGATGTCATAACACGTATTGATCAGTCTTATGGATTAAGTAATAACACAGTGCTTAGTATCGAGGAAGACAACTACGGCAATGTATGGCTTGGCTTGGACAATGGAATCAATGTTTTAAATCTATCTTCTCCATTCAAAGTATATGTTGATAAGCAGGGTATTTTAGGTACGATTTATTGTTCAGCAAAGAATAATGGTTATCTATATTTAGGGACCAATCAAGGTCTTTTTTATAAACGTTTTGATGCGGATTCAAAATTTAAGTTTATTCCCTCTACGGAAGGACAAGTTTGGGTGCTGACTGTTGTTGATGGCATACTTTTGTGTGGTCATGACAGTGGTACATTTACCGTAGGTAATGATAATACGGCTGATTTTTTGTCTTTTGAGAAAGGAACTTGGACTATTAAACCAATAAGCAGCGATATGCTTTTGCAAGGAACCTACAAAGGTTTAAGTATTTTGGAAAAGAAGAATGGCAGTTGGAAATACAGGAATAAAATAGATGGGTTTAATATCTCGTCGAGATATGTTGAGCTTTCAAATAATAACGATATTTTAGTTAGCCATGAGTATAAGGGCGTATATAGAATACTTACAGATAGTAATTATAGAGAAGTAAGTAGTTATGAGAAGTTAAATGTTAGTCAAGGTGCTAAATCAGGTTTACTAAAATATAATGGGAATGTCTTTTA
Organism: Winogradskyella flava; assembly: GCF_014243395.1. Classification (GTDB taxonomy): domain Bacteria; phylum Bacteroidota; class Bacteroidia; order Flavobacteriales; family Flavobacteriaceae; genus Winogradskyella; species Winogradskyella flava. The sequence goes on from NZ_JACLCP010000005.1 coordinate 42,563, forward strand.
TATTTATGAAGATGGATTTTATAAATACGATATAGGTACTCAGGGTTTTCAAAAAGATAGCCTATTAAGTGCGGCTTTTCCAAAACAGGATTATCTGTCAGGCAAACTAGTCATCGATAGTCAGAAAAATAGGTTATGGGGCTTTACAAAAGATAGAGTAATTTTCATAGAACCAGGAGAGTTATCCAGCTTACCAGATATAAGCTCTATTCCGATTTCTAGCGAAATTCGAAAAAGTAAGCCAGGATATGAAAACATACTGCATATTACAAAAGATGAATATTTAATCGGATCGACAGAAGGTTACGTCATAATTAACCTTGATAAGTTAAAAGAGGAGCCTAAAGAGATAGTCTTAAATGGTATAGAGTATAGTTCTAGACATGACAATTTTTCCCAATTAAGCTTATCTGAATCATCACAACGCATTGAGCTCAACTATAAAAGGAATAGTTTAAAGTTTAGTTATAGCATAACGGATTTCGATAAAATGTCCTTGTCAGAATATCAATATAGGCTTAAAGGTATATATGATAATTGGAGTAAATGGTCAACAAATTCATCAGTTGCTTTTGAAAATTTACCACATGGTGAATATCAGCTTGAGGTGCGAGGAAGAACTTCCGGTGTCATCACAAAGAATAGGATTGAATATTCATTTATAATACAAAAACCTTGGTATTTGAAGCCACTGGCTATAATGGCTTATATTGTTTTAGTATTGATGCTTATATCATTAATTCAAGTTCTTAATAAAAGACATTATAAAAGACAGAAACAGAAACTTATTGAAAATAAAGAGCGAGAGCTCGAGTTAGAGCAACTTGAAAGTCAAAAGCAAATAATCCAATTCAAGAATGAAAATCTTCAAATGGATATTGAAAACAAAAATAGGGAGTTGGGAACTGCAACCATGAATTTGGTTAAGCGTAATGAATTACTTAATGACATTAAAGTGGAGTTAACTAAGGCTAAAACCATTGATGATACTAAGAATGTAATACGACTTATAAATAGAAACCTTAATAATACAAGTGATTGGAAATTATTTGAAGAAGCGTTTAACAACGTAGATAAGGACTTCATGAGGCGTGTCAAATCATTACACCCTGCGATTACCCCAAACGATTTAAGATTGTGTGCATATCTTCGATTAAATTTATCTTCAAAAGAAATAGCACCATTATTAAATATTTCCCACAAAAGCGTTGAAGTTAAGCGATATCGATTGCGCAAAAAGATGGGATTGGATCACGAGCAAAGCCTTACGGATTATATTTTAGAGCTATAACTCCCATACAGCTTCTATTTTTGGCTATACATTACCTATACATTAACAATTTTTTGTCTAATTGTTAAATTAATATCAATTTTTTGTTAATCAAAGAAATGCTCATTTTAAAGGACTTTAAGTGGTGTTTTGGTAATAAATTGATCTTTTTTTTGCATTGTATATTTTATGTATAGTGCAATTTTGCGAATTCCGCAATTTTTTATATTAAGTTGCATTAACTAACGTAGCTAATTATGAAAATCAATTTTTTTACACTCTTTGCTGTATTTTTTTCCATGGCAGTGTTTGGTCAAACTGTGGATGTAACGGGTACAGTTATAGAGGCATCTTCGGGTCAACCACTTCCTGGCGTAAATGTTTTATTAAAAAACACTGCGAAAGGGACATCAACAGATTTTGACGGGAATTTCAAACTTAACGAGGTGCCCATCAATTCTGTTATCGTAATCTCATATATAGGTTTTATAACCCAAGAGATTACAATTAAGAGTTCAGAACCAATTAACGTATCGCTTCAAGAGGATGCAGAATCATTAAGCGAAATAGTGGTTATTGGGTATGGAACTCAAAAGAAAAAAGAATCAACAGGAGCGGTATCTGTTCTGGATACAGAAGCCATCGAAAAATTAAATCCTCAGCGTGTTGAGCAAGCTTTACAAGGACAAATAGCGGGTGTCAATGTAACATCTACATCTGGTTCTCCCGGTGCTGGAGCGAACATAAGGATAAGAGGTGTGTCTACAAATGGAGATAGTAGGCCGTTAATTTTGGTAGATGGTAATGTCATCGAGGATTTGTCAGTATTGAACCCTAACGATATAAAATCTATAAATGTTTTAAAAGATGCGACTGCTGGTATTTACGGTGTAAGGGGGGCAAATGGTGTGGTATTAATTACAACAAAAACCGGTAGAAAGGCATCAGAGCTCAAATATAGTGTTGATGTGTATTCTGGATTTCAAACCACATCGCAAAAAATAGATGTCTTAGGTCCTAGAGATTATGCTATATATGTAAACGATGCTTTAGGTGAAACTGTATTTTTTGAGTACCCTCAAACTGGAACGGACTGGCAAGATGAGGTATTCCAAACCGCAGCGATTTCAGATATTAATTTTAGTGTCAGTGGGGGTGGCGAAAAGTCGGCATATAGTTTTGGTGTTTCTAATTTAGACCAAGATGGTATTGTAGGTGCGGGCAAATCCAATTATAGACGTTCAACCGCAAGATTTTCTTATCAATATGATATTCTGGATAATTTGAAGCTTTCGTCTACAGGGATTTATACTAATTCTAAGAAGAACAATCTTGGAGAAAATGGTATAGGGGCTCCTTTATACAATGCCGTTAATATAAATCCAAATCTTGCAATATTTGATATAGATGGTAATTTTACTTCACCAACTAGTGTTGACGCTATAGAGATAGTGAATCCACTGGCTCAAATAGCAAATACTCATAATATTACAACCATAGATAGATATAGTGCTACCTTAGGTTTGGATTATACATTTTTTGAAAAGTTTACCGTAAGTTCAAAACTTCAAATTAATTATGCTAATGTTTTGGACGATATTTTTAGACCAGTAATTGATTTTGGTAATAATTTTAGCAAATCAGGAAGTGTTCGTCCTGTTTCGATAGAGACGGACGATAATGGTCAATTTGTTAGTTCTAGTGGTGGTAATGAAATTGTAGATAATAGTGCCTTTTTTACGGATTATACGTTTGATGGTTATATCACTTACGAAGATACGTTCAATGAAGATCATAACCTAACAGTGCTTCTGGGTGGTTCTGCATTTAGAACAAGAGGACGATTTTATGGTCAAACAGGATTTGTTTTGGCGAATGACAGTAACTCTGTTGATGATGCTTTTGCCGATGGGTCAGTTGCAAATAAAATAGATCCGGTCACTGGAAGACTTGTACCACGTTTTAGAGAAGATCAATTAGAAAATGGAGCTGATATGTTCGATGTAAGGCTTCAGTCTTTCTTTACTAGAGTACAATACAATTATAAAGGGAAATATCTCTTTTCTGCCGTGTTGCGTCGAGATGGATCATCTAGATTTGGGCCTAATAATAAATTTGGATACTTCCCTTCTGGTTCTATAGGGTGGAATGTTTCAGATGAAGATTTTTTAAGTAATAGCAATACAATTAACTTTTTGAAACTTAGAGCAAGTTATGGTATCATAGGAAATGATAGGATTCCGGATTTCCGGTTTATTACACTTTTGGACAACGAAGGTTCAGTTGCGCCAGGAAATGCTATTACACAGACGGACATTCTTTTGGGTGTCGCACCTGGAGTTCCTGGAAACCCCAACTTAAAATGGGAAGAGCAAGAAACACTCAATGTTGGCTTCGATGCTAGGTTTTTCGACAATAAAGTTAGTCTTACAGTAGATGCATTTAGAAAGCAGACCAATGATTTATTGTTTGACCCTCAAGCATCTGGTTTAATTAATACGAGTTTGAGTCCAACGGTCTTTCCTACAATCAATGCTGGAACTGTAGTGAACAAGGGTATTGAGTTTAGTATTGCTTATAACAATAGCTTTTCAGAAGATATTGACTTTAATATAGGTTTTAATTTAACGACTTTGGAGAACGAAGTCACTTCTGTTAACGGAAATATTCCACCAACAACTGGTGAGTTTGGCGTGGGGATAAATCAAATAAATATATCTCGTATGGTTCCAGGTTTTTCTTTGGGTCATTATTTTGGGTATGAAACTAACGGTGTATATCAGACGCAAGCAGAGATAGATGCATTAAATGCAAATGCAGCAGATAATGACGGCGTTTTTCATACGGGTGCTGAAGTTGGAGATTTAAAATTTGTAGATCGCAATGGAAATGGGTATATAGATGAAGACGATAGAACAGTTATTGGAGAACCTATCCCAGATGTTACAATGGGTTTCAATATAGGTTTCAGATATAAGAATATAGATTTTAGTGCTAATGCCTTTGCTTCAATTGGTAACGATATGGTAAGGGATTATGAGCGTAAAATTCCAACAGCAAATATAGGAACGTTTGCATTGGATAGATGGCAGGGAACAGGGACAAGTAATTCCACACCTAGCTTTGCCAACGGTTCTGTCAGTACAAATACGTTTTCTGACTTTTATGTAGAAGATGCTTCTTTTCTACGTTTACAAAATGTACAAATTGGATTAACTTTTGGAGAAAAAACAGTATCCTCTCTAGGAGTTGATAAGCTGAGAATATACCTTTCAGGTAATAATTTATTTACTATTACGGATTATTCTGGCTATGATCCAAGTGCAAGTACAGGAAGTCCTCTTGCAGGAACGATAGATAAAGGATTCTATCCTGTTGCCAAGTCTTATTTAGTAGGTGTTAACTTAAACTTTTAAAAATTATGAAAAAGATTTTAAAATTAAAATACGTTTGGGTGCTATTCCTTTTTGCAACATCATCTTGTGATGATTTTGTAGAGGTAGAGCCTATACCGATAACTTCGGACAATTTCTTTAATACACCAGAGGAATATGACGATGCTTTGATTGGTGCTTACGATTTATTGCAAGCTACCTTTTGGAATGTGTTAACTAGTGTTGTGGCATCGGATGATTTTATTGCAGGAGGCGATGCTTCTTCGATAGATCAGCCTACGCTTCAAAATGTCAACTTAATGGATCACACACCTGCTGATAATAATCAGATAAGGGATATTTGGACTTTAATGAATGCAGGAATGAATCGCACCAATTTTGTGCTTCAGAACAAAAATAAAATAGAGTTTGACGGTAAGGACGAAATTATAGCTCAAGCTTATTTTTTAAGAGCATATTATACGTTTGAATTAGCTAAGTTTTTTGGTAACGTTCCTTTGAAAGTAGAAGAACGCAATGGTGTAAACAGAATTGTTGATATTCCGGTAATTCCAGGAGAGCAATTTAGTATGGATAGAACAGAAAGCGTTGCAGCAACCTATGAACTTATTGAAGAAGATTTAAAAGAGGCAATTCCTGACTTGCCTATAACTCAAGATCTACCTTATAAGGCTACAAAAGGCGCGGCGCAAGCATTATTAGGTAAAGTTTATTTGTATAACAATAAGTTTACGCAAGCCGCTACAGTTTTAAATGAAGTCGTTAATAGTGGACAATATAGTTTAGTAACTGGCGAGGATTACGCGAATCTTTTCACAACTGCTGGTGAAAATGGTCCAGAATCCGTTTATGAAGTACAATACACAAATGTTGAAGGTGCAGGCTGGGGATGTATAGCTTGTAGTGAGGGTAATTATTTTATCCAATTTAATGGACCAAGATCGCCATTCAATGATCCAATATATGCCTCTGGTTGGGGTTTCAATTTAGTGACACCACAATTATATGATGCTTTTGATGATGATGATATGAGAAGAGATCTAACTATTTTCGATCTAAGAGATTTGGCAGCATTAGAGGATAATTCAGTTTATACACCACCAAATGAAGATACAGGGATGTATAATCACAAATATATGCCTCGTAAGGCAGATTTGGGAGAAAGTGTTGCTCAATTGACACACCCTCAGAACTATAGAGCTATCCGTTTTGCGGATGTATTGTTAATGGCTGCTGAAGCTGAGGCTCAAAGTGGTGGGTCAAATGCAGAGAGTTACTTAAATCAGGTTAGAGCTAGAGCCTATGGAAATAATAGCCATGATTATACTGCTGCTGAAGGAAGTCTACTAGATGCGATTTATGCAGAAAGACGAAAAGAATTAGCTGGCGAAGGCCATCGTTTCTTTGATTTGGTGAGAACAGACAGAGCTCAAGGTGCTTTTGATGATTACAATGCAACGAAACCAACAGATTTTGATCCCGTAACATACGAGTCAAAGAACAGAATATTTCCTATTCCTTTAGTTGAACTTGAATTGGCGCAAGCTGTAGAACGTTGGGGAAATCCAGGATACTAAAAAGAAATTATTAAATAAAAATTGAATAAAATGAAATTATTAAAAAAAGGAGTTTATTGTATTCTAGCATTATTAATGCTAAGTGCACCATTTTCTTGTGAACAAGAAGATGACTTAAACATAATTGCTGGATTAGATTTTAATATAGCAACGTTAAATGCAGAAGGTAATGAAACAGGTGTTATTGCAACAACAATTCCACCAGATGGTCGTATTGTATATACTGTAGATTTTGGTGATCCAAATGGAGTTGATATACCAAATGGTAATGGCGATACTGATGACGTTATTCAAACGACTAGTGGACCCATGGTTTCTTATGAGTATCCATTAGAATCTGCAACTTATACCATTACTGTTACAGCTTCTTTATCTGGTAAGGAAGATGTCTCAATAACTAAAGAGCATACTGTTATATATGTCGTAGAGCCAGATCCTACTCCTGGTTCTCCTATAGCAGGTACTTGGCGTTTAGCTCCACAAGCAGGTGCCTTAGGTGTTGGACCTGGTCAAGGTAATGTATCTTGGTTTTCTAATTCAGATGAAGATGTTATTACTAGAGATTGCTTATTTGATGATGAATACGTCTTAGGCGAAGATGGGTCATTCCAAAACATATTGGGAGATGAAACTTGGTTAGAGCCTTGGCAAGGATTCGATCCCGAGCAATGTGGTACACCAGTGTTTCCTCATGATGGTTCTGCCAACGCCAGTGCCAGCTATACTTATAATGATGCTGCAGGTACATTAACTGTTAATGGTCAAGGTGCATTTATGGGCTTAGCCAAAGTAATTAATGGTGCTGAACTTGCAGCGGGTGAAACTGCACCTGATTCAAGAACATATCAAGCGACCTTATCCGATGATGGTTTATCTTTAACTTTAGATATTCCAGTAGCTGGAGATGGTTGGTGGCAATTTAATTTTGTTAAAGATGCTCCACCTGCACCATCACAACTAGAGGGAGTATGGAGAATAGCTCCAGAGGCAGGTGCTTTGGGAGTTGGACCAGGACAAAATGATGTGTCTTGGTGGTCAAATGCAGATACTGATGTAACTACAAGAGATTGCTTCTTCGATGACACGTATGTGTTCAATGCAGATGGATCATTCCAAAACGTATTAGGATCTGAAACATGGTTAGAGCCATGGCAAGGTGTGGATCCGGAAGCATGTGGAGCTCCAATTTTTCCTCATGATGGAACGGCTTCTGCAACATACGATTACAATGCAACTGCAGGAACACTTACCATAGAAGGTGAAGGTGCTTTCTTAGGGTTGGCAAAAGTTATTAATGGTGCCGAGATTGCATCTCCAACAGATGCTGCAGATTCAATTACTTATATCGCAGAACTAGCTGATGACGGAAATACTTTAGAATTAGATATTCAAGTAGCTGGTGATGGCTGGTGGTCATTTAAATTGGTAAAAGACGTTGTGCCTACAGGTGTACAAGGTACATGGGTCTTAGCGCCAGAAGCAGGAGCTCTAGGTGTTGGTCCGGGACAAAATGATGTATCATGGTGGTCAAATGCAGATACTGATGTAACTACAAGAGACTGTTTGTTTGATGATCAGTATGTGTTTAATGCAGATGGATCTTTCCAAAATGTACTGGGCTCTGAGACATGGTTGGAGCCATGGCAAGGCTTTGATCCAGAGCAATGTGGTACTCCAGTTTTCCCTCATGATGGAACGGCTTCGGCAACATACACCTATGATGAAGGAGCAGGAACGTTAACCATTGATGGTGAAGGTGCCTTCTTAGGTTTGGCAAAAGTTATAAACGGTGCTGAGATTGCATCTCCAATAGATGCTGCTGATTCAATTACCTATATAGTAGAATTAACCGATGGAGGTAATACTATGGAGCTCGATATTGCAGTCGCAGGTGATGGCTGGTGGTCGTTTAAACTGGTAAGACAGTAAGAGGAGAGTTTTATTATAGAGTTAATCACCTAAATTAAGTTCATAATAATAATTAAATCAAAAGACAATAAATCTGTTATAAACGTTAAAAATTAATTCTTTAACAGATTTATTGTCTCAATTACCTAGTACAGGTGGATAAAATTATTTAATCTACTTGTGGGTTAAGACTATAATCCCCAAATATTATATACCTATTCTTAGTTCCTGTTATGATTATGCTTGTTTATGCAGTCTTTACATAATAGTATTTAGGTACAATTTTATTAAGACTACAGAACTACCAACTTTAAAAATAACGATGTATGAAAAATATTTTTTTAAGACTATTTCTTTTACTGCTTTCAACTTCAGTATTTGCTCAATCAGCTAAAGTTTCAGTAGTAAATGATGCTTCCGGATCCAAATTAGTGGTTAACGGAAAGGACTTTATGATCAATGGTATGAATTGGGATTATATCCCTATTGGTACAGATGTTGTTGATGCGGGTTTATTTAAAAAATCCGATGATATAATCAAATCAGCCCTGGATAGGGAGATGGCACTCTTAAAAAATATGGGTGTAAATGTAATACGACAATATACAGGGGTACCAGCGAAATGGATTCAATATATCTACGAAAATTATGGTATTTACACGATGCTCAACCATTCTTTTGGACGTTATGGATTAACGTTAAATGGTGTTTGGACACCTGTTACGATTTATGATGACGAAGTAACTAAGGAGTTCTTAATGAGCGAAATGACAAGTTTAGTTGAGGAATATAAGGATACTCCAGGACTGTTATTATATCTGTTAGGTAATGAGAATAACTATGGATTGTTCTGGGCTGGCGCAGAAACAGAGGATTTTCCAGAAGGTGAGGAGCAGAAACAAGCTGTTGGAGAAAACCGTGGAAGACCAATGTATAGGTTAATGAATGAAGCTGCCAAAGCTATGAAGGCTTTAGACTCAAATCATCCTGTTGCTATATGTAACGGAGATGTGTTATTTATAGATATTGTTGCAGAAGAATGCCCCGATATTGATATCTATGGCACAAATACCTATAGAGGTGCTTCTTTTGGAGATATGTTTCAAGTAGTAAAGGAAAAACTCAATATACCTTTAATGTTTACAGAATTTGGAGCAGATGCATTCAATGCTAGAGATAATAAAGAAGACCAATATTCTCAAGCCTACTATATGGTTGAAAATTGGAAAGAGATTTATGAAAATGCATCTGGACTAGGAAAGGCAGGTAATTCCATTGGAGGCTTCACGTTTCAATTTAGTGATGGCTGGTGGAAATTTGGATTTGATGATAGAAAGAATGCAGATGTCCATGATAACAATGCATCTTGGTCTAATGGTGGCTATTCAAGAGATCTGACGGCAGAGGGTGTCAATAATATGAATGAAGAATGGTTCGGTATCTGCGCCAAAGGCGCAACTGATCCAAGAGGGCTTTACGAATTATATCCTAGAGCGGCTTATTACGCTTTAAAGGACGCACATCAACTAAATCCATATTCTGAAGGCATGACTCTAGAATTTGTGGATAATTATTTTAACAACATACAATTAATGGATGCTGTTTTGAGAGCTCGTGGCGACAAAGCTGCACTCGATGGTGGAGGCGATCAAAAGATCAGGATAAGCAATTTACAAGCAAGGTTTACAACTTTTAATACTGGAGGCTCGTTGATTACGACTCCAGACAATGAAGATCCTAATGCAAATGCATTCCCTAATCAGTTAGGCTTTGACCACATGCAATCCTACTTTGTTGGAATTGAAGGTAACCCAGCACCAAATATGAGGGCTGAGGTAAATTTCAATATTTTAGGCAATGTAGCTGAGAATCCTATCAATGAAATATTTTACGAAAATGTTGGTAGACCAATTACAGTAGTTGGCGTAGAAGGAGGTAATGACCTTGACGTGGAAATTCCAGATTTTAACAGGTTACGCGTTTACCAAGCAGAGTTTGAATGGAATGCCAAAGATTTTGATTTAAGAGGTTTCTACAGAACAGGACATTATCATTGGGGATATGAGGGTGACTTTTTTGGTCTGTATCCTGAATCTAATTATGGTCCTAATCTAGATATATATAATGGTGAGATTTTAGGATTGGAAATAGATGGAAAAGGCGATCTAGATGGTTTGAAAGCTGCATTTGGTCCACAATTATGGTGGGGCGCCAATCCAACAGCACTATTAAAATATCATAGAACCATTAAACATTGGGATGTCACAGGTATTTATCATAGAGACTTAAATACTGATATCACTTTTGACGATACGGGTAGGCGTGTTTTAGATGCAAACCAAGTACGAAGTGGTGTAATTCCTGCTTGGCCCTCAGAAAGAGCAACCCTCGTTGTAGAGCGTGAATTTGGTAAATTTGGTTTAACACTTGGAGGTATATGGGCCGGTAGTCCATTAAATGGTAGTTCATTTCAGGATATAAGAAATGGTGTTGTAATAGAAGATGAGGTACGCTCTGAGGATAACTGGGGAGGAAAGGCTAAGGTTGTTTATGAAGGAGGAAAGTTCAACTGGTATGCTCAAGGAGGCGTTATGGGATTGGTTGCTAATGGTGGAGTTGACCAAACATTGACTTTTACCGGATGGAAACTCAAGGATACTGGCAGTGGTAACATGTCTAATTTCCTTACAGGTTTTACATATTCCGTTGGCAATTTTCAAATAGCACCGAATTTTATGTGGCAACAACCAATTGTAGATCCTATGCCAAATGATGTAGGTGCACCTGGAAGATTACGAAACGTTATAGATGATCCTTTTGCGGTAAGAGGAGGCAATAGGGAAACTACCGCAGGTGAGATTTTAATTACTTTTGACCCTGATCCAGGAACTTGGTTCTATGAGTGGAATAACGATCGAGCAGAGGGTGCAAAATTTGCTGCAAATTTAGGCTTTGTTTATCGTCATTTACCAACGACCCAAGATGCGCATATTGGATTTTTAGCTAATCGTACATTCTTTGCATTCCCAAACTCCGCACCAGCAGAAGATCTTTGGGAAGTGCATTCGAGAATGGTATCTAAAATTGGTCCAGATATCGGGATTATAGGAAATTTCTATTATGGTAATGGTCAGGCTAATGGTGATTCAGATAGAACGATTAAACGTTTTGGAGGAGATATTAGAGCGTTAGTTAATAATATGAAATTTCAAGGACACGTTAAGGTGAATGATTGGGGACCTTTTGATTATCATAGAGATTTTAACTTAACCTATCCGCTTCAACTAATGTTAGATGTATCAACAACGCTAGGTAAACCAGATTGGTTTATTCTACCGAGTACTACAGTAGGCATTAGAGGTACCTGGCGTTCTTTAGACGTTAATTCTCCAAGGTATTCTCCGCTCGCGGCAGATCCTAATGCAACCAACCCTAATGCACCGCCACCAATTAGTCCAATAGGTTTTCCTGATGGCTCAGAGTGGGAAATAAGAACATATGTACATATCAATATTGGTAAATAAAAAACGCAAATGATGAAGAATAAAATAAATATTAAATTGAAATTGATTTTTTTATCGGTTCTTGTGATGGTTTTGATTACAGGCTGTGAAAGAGATGCATCAGATGATGTCACCTTAGCCACATTTCCTAATGTAGCCGATATATTTACAGATGCGCCTGTTGGATTAACAGATGAGTTTTTTGAATCTTTTGATCCAGCTTTTGGAGCAAATACCAATGGTTTTGGCACCGATGATAATGAAGCTTTTGAAGGGACAACTTCTATAAGAATAGATGTACCTACTCCGACGGATCCAGATGGAGGATTTATTGGAGGTATTTTTAGAGATCGTGGTGCAGGAAGAGATTTAACTGGTTACGATGCGCTAACCTTTTGGGCCAAAGGATCAACAACGGCAGCTATTGGTACAGTAGGATTTGGAAGTGATTTTGTGGAAGACAAGTATGCTGTTTCTATAAATGATTTAGAACTTTCTACAGATTGGAGAAAATATATTATTCCAATACCTGACCCATCTAAATTAGTACAAGAAAGAGGAATGTTTTTATTTTCTGCTGGAACTCAGAGTACAAATGGGGTAGGTTTTACATTTTGGATAGATGAATTACGTTTTGAAAGTTTAGGTACTTTAGGTCAGCCAAGACCTGCTATATTAGGTGGCCAAGACCAAACGGCTCAAGCTAATGTAGATACGTCTTTGCCAATAATTGGATTAACTTATACGGCTAATACAGGAAGTGGCCAAGATGTAACAGTTTCGGCAACACCGTACTACTTTGATTTTAGTTCATCCAATCCATTTGTAGCTTCTGTAAGCGAAAATGGTGTAGTTACAGTAGACGGTCCAGGTGAAAACGGTGATAATACGTCTTTAATTACAGCTTCTGTAGCTGGTGTTTCTGCTTCAGGTTCATTAACTGTACAAGCAACTAATATAAATGTCATATCTATATTTAGTGATGTGTTTGCTAATGTGCCAGTAGATAATTATAACGGATTCTATGAACCATTCCAAACAACACTTGGCGGTGCTATTGACGAGAATGGTAATAATATTATTGATTACACCATGCTTAATTTTGTAGCAATTGAATATTATGGTAGAGAGGGAAGTGGTGTTCCGCCAATTGATGCAACTGAAATGACTCATCTTCATATAGAATTCAGAGTTAACGAAACAGTTGATGCATCAGATTATATTAATATGGAATTGCATAATAACTTTACATTACCTAATGGAATATTAGGCTCATATCAAATTTCTGGGACCGATTTAGCAAGCAATGAATGGGTCGAATTTGATATTCCTTTATCTGATTTTGCTGGTCTAAGCGCGAGAGATGCTTTAGGTATGATGTTATTTGTATCCGATGGGACAATTTCTAATTTGTCTTTGGATAATATCTATTTCTACGCTGAAAATTAATAAATAAGAAAACATGATGAATTTTAAAAATAAAATCAAATCAAAATCTTTTCAATTGGTATGTTCTCTATTGGTAGTTATTACAATAGGAGCTATTGCTTTAAGCTGTAATCCAGACGAAACACAAGATGTTACCAATTTTAACAACTTAACAATGCAAGATGAGTTTAATGTGGATGGAGCGCCTAATAACGCAATGTGGACTTATAACATCGGCACAGGTGATAATGGTTGGGGAAATGGTGAGCTTCAATACTACACGGATAGACCTGAGAACGTAGTAGTTGAAGATGGAATGCTTAAAATCACGGCCATACAAGAAGATTTTGAAGGCTCCGGTTATACGTCTGCAAGAATTTTAACTAAAGGGTTGTTTGAACAACAATATGGTCGCTTTGAGGCGAGAATGAAACTGCCATTTGGAAAAGGCATGTGGCCTGCATTTTGGTTGTTAGGTGCCAATATTCAAGAGGGTCCTGAGGATCCAGATAATCCAGCAACTGTAGTTTGGCCACTTTGTGGTGAGATTGATATCATGGAAAATGGTGGCTCCAAGCCTACTATTATAAGTGGAGCGGTACATGGACCTGGATATTCTGGTGGAAATGCCATCTCAAAAGAATATGCATTTGAAAACTCAAGAGTAGATGAATTCCATATATATGGTATTGAATGGGGTCCAAATTATATTAATTATTATGTTGATGATGTTTTATATAATCAAATCAAACCTGATGATGTTACCGGTGATTGGGTTTTTAATAATGGACCATTTTTTATAATAATAAACTTAGCTGTTGGAGGAGCATTTGACGGAAACCCAAATGCAAATACTGTATTTCCGCAGGAGATGCTTGTAGATTACGTTAGAGTTTATTCTGCTAATTAAATAATTTTAGTCGTCTAAAAGGTCAAAAAAGAACAAGATTTTTGACCTTTTTTAACCCTATGCCTTAAATATATTACAGTTTAATTAATACTAATGACTAACCAAATAGATACTTTGAAAGATACAAATTCTAATGAGGTAAAATTGGATCCTGTAACCATAGACGGTAAATCTTATTTTAAGATTTCTAATAGTGATCAAATGCGTCCGTTTTTTATGAGTATTGTGAGTGATTCCAATCACTGGATGTTCATATCAAGTAATGGAGGTTTAACAGCTGGCCGCAAAAACGCGGAGTATGCTTTATTTCCCTATTATTCGGATGACAAAATTACGGAGTCTTCAGATATTACTGGCGCCAAATCTATATTTCAAGTCACTAAAGATGGCAAGAAATTTATTTGGGAACCATTTTCTATTAGATTTCAAGATAATTACAATACCCAAGTTAATCTTTACAAAAGCGTTTATGGTAATGCTATAATTTTTGAAGAAGAGAATCTCGATTTAGAATTGACCTTTAGATACGAATGGTGTTCTAGTAATAAATTTGGTTTTGTAAAGAAATCAAAACTTTCTAATAGATCGTCATTACCTATTGAAGTAAAGGTACTTGATGGTATTCAAAACGTATTACCTTATGGCGTTAGTAGTGCTCTGCAGAATGCAAGCAGTAATTTGGTAGATGCTTATAAGAGAACAGAGTTAGTTGAAGATTCGGGACTTGGAGTTTTTGCTCTAAGTGCCATTATTGTTGATAAAGCAGAGCCAAGTGAAGCTTTAAAAGCAAACATTGCTTGGTCTTTGGGACTAGAAAACCCGAAGTATCTTTTATCCTCTTTACAACTTGATGCATTTCGAAATTTTGAAGATGTCCACCAAGAAACGGATATAAAGGCCGAGAAAGGCGCCTATTTTATTAATGCAGATATACAATTGACTTCAAATACAAATAAAGAGTGGTTTATTGTTGCCAATGTTAATCAAGATCATTCCGATATTGTTCAAATATCTACTCAGATAAAAGAGGATTCAGGGTTGCTAGATAGCTTAAATCAAAACATTGATTTAGGAACCAAAAAGCTCATTAAATTAAATGCATCTTCTGATGCGTTGCAATTAACGTCAGATAATTATAGAGATACGAGACATTTTTCAAATACACTTTTCAATATAATGCGAGGTGGTATCTTCGATGATGGCTACATTATTGAAAAATGGGACTTTGAGAATTATCTTGCCAAGGCCAATAAAGATGTCTATCGCACAAGCGAAAAACTTTTGGAGGACTTACCAGAAACGTTCTCTTTACAAGTCTTAAGAAAATATGCGAATTGGAGTGAAGATAAAGATTTCAGAAGGCTAGCATTAGAGTATATGCCGCTAAAATTTAGCAGACGTCATGGCGACCCTAGCCGTCCTTGGAATAAGTTCTCAATTAATACTAGAAGCGAGGTTGATGGCTCTAAGATTTTAGATTATGAAGGGAATTGGCGTGATATCTTCCAGAATTGGGAAGCCTTAGCATGTTCATATCCAGAATTTATTGAAAACATGATTCATAAATTCTTAAACGCAACAACGTTCGATGGTTATAACCCGTATCGCGTAACAAAAGGAGGTTTTGATTGGGAAATTATAGAGCCTGACGATCCTTGGTCTTACATTGGGTATTGGGGAGATCATCAAATTATTTACTTGTTGAAATTCTTGGAATTTATTGAAGATTATAATCCCGGTCAATTAGAAAGTTTTTTCAGTCAAGATATTTTTATTTATGCCAACGTACCTTACAGAATTAAGGGGTATCAAGATTTACTAAAAGACCCAAAAGATACGATTGAATTCGATGAAGATTCAGATCATAAAATCAGGGCGAATAGAGATAACATTGGTGCAGATGGTGCTTTGCTGCAGTATGCTAATGGAGACGTCGTTCGTGCTAACTTTATGGAAAAAATCTTAGCGACAACTTTAGCTAAACTCTCTAACTTTATTCCAGAGGGTGGTATTTGGATGAATACACAACGTCCAGAATGGAATGACGCTAATAATGCTTTGGTAGGTAATGGCGTTTCAATGGTGACTTTATACTACCTAAGACGCTTTCTGAATTTCTTTGATAAAGTTTTTCAAAATTCAAATACAGATACAATTGAAGTTGCTACTGAATTAGCCGACTTCTTTAAGGCTGTAAAATCTACTTTGCGAGATAACGAATCTGTATTGAATGGTTCGATTAATGATTATACTAGAAAACAAATTTTAGATGCTTTAGGTAAAGCGGGAAGCAACTATAGAGAAACCGTTTATGGAAAGTCGTTTTCAGGAGATAAATCAACATTATCTTTTAGTGATATTAAATTATTTACAAAGTCTGCATTAAAACATTTAGAACATTCTATTGAAGCTAACAAGAGACAAGATGAGATTTATCATGCTTATAACCTGATGACGGTCGAGAATGATAAAGAAGTTTCGGTGTCATATCTAGATGAAATGCTAGAAGGACAAGTGGCCGTCTTAAGTTCAGGGTATTTATCCTCAAAGGAGAATTTGGCAGTCTTGGATGGTTTAAAGCGCAGTAAACTTTTTAGGGATGACCAATACAGTTATATACTGTATCCATATAAAAACCTTAAAGGTTTTATGGATCGAAATACAATTCCATCTAGTGCTGTAAATAATTCAGACTTATTACAGAAGTTAGTAGCAGATGGAAATACCCAGATTATTGATAAAGACATTAAAGGAGAATACCATTTTAATGGGAATTTCAAAAATGCTAATGACTTGCAAGCAGGATTGGAGAATTTAGAAACTACAGCTTATGGTAGTTTAGTTGAGTCCGATCAATCTAAAGTGCTTCAAATTTTTGAAGACATTTTTAATCATAAAGCATTTACAGGACGTTCTGGGACTTTTTATGGCTATGAAGGTCTAGGGTCAATCTATTGGCATATGGTTTCAAAACTTCAATTGGCGGTAATGGAGTGTTGTCAAAAAGCAATTAAAGCGAATGAAAGTGATGAGGTTGTTGGAAGACTTTTAGAACATTATTACGAAATCAACGAAGGTATTGGAGTACATAAATCACCAGAACTTTATGGCGCATTTCCAACGGATCCTTATTCGCACACACCAGCGGGTAAAGGGGCGCAACAGCCAGGTATGACGGGCCAAGTAAAAGAAGATATTTTAAGTCGTTTTGGAGAGCTTGGTGTTTTTATGAGAGGCGGAAAATTGGTTTTTAACCCTTGTATGCTTCGTAAAGAAGAGTTTTTAGAAGAGACAAGCATGTTTAACTACATCAACGTTGAACATACAGAATCTGAATTAGAGATTAATAAAGGAGAACTCGTATTTACCTACTGCCAAGTGCCTGTAATCTATAGTTTAGCTGAAGCGCATAAGTCTGAGGTTAAGATGAAAGATGGCCAAATAAACACTTTTGACGGTTTAGACCTCAATAAGGAAATAAGTGACAAGATTTTTAGTCGTTCGGGAGAAGTAGAACTCATTCGAGTGCATATTAAAGAAGACTATTTGAAATAAAATATAGCATCATGAGAAAAGGAGTTCTTATATTTTTTGTTTTATCTCTTGTGTTCATGACGGCTTGCAATGAAAATAAAAAAGACGAAACGTCTTCAACCCAAATTAAGAAAGAAGTGACAGCTAAAGATATATTAGGAAATCCGGATTATCAGGCCATTTCATATGGCGGTTATCGCAAAAAGTCGAGAGACAGTCAACCTACAATAAAAGAACTGAAAGAAGATTTAAGAATCCTATCAGCAATGGACATAAAAGTTCTAAGAACCTATAATGTTCAACCAAAACTTCCCCATGCTTCAAATGTATTAAAAGCGATAACCGAACTTAAAAAAGAAGATGATAGTTTTGAGATGTATGTGATGCTTGGTGCTTGGATCGATTGTCTAAATGCATGGACAGACAAGGTGCCTAATCATGATGTGGAAAGTCCAAATAATGCAGGCGAGATAGAAAGAGCTGTGGCTTTAGCTAATCAATATCCAGATATTGTTAAGGTTATCGCTGTTGGTAACGAAGCTATGGTGAAATGGGCAACCTCTTATTATGTTCAACCTAATGTCATTTTAAAATGGGTTAACCATTTGCAGGACTTAAAAAAACAAGGTAAGCTACCAAAAGATTTATGGATTACCAGTTCAGACGATTTTGCATCTTGGGGAGGTGGAGAAGAACAATATCATGTAGAAGATTTAAATCAGCTGATTAAGGCTGTGGATTATATTTCGATGCATACCTATCCTTATCATAATTCGCATTACAATCCAGAGTTTTGGGGAGTTCCAGAAGCGCATAAAAATATGCCCGATACTACCAAGATTGAAATGGCTATGGAACGTGCTATTAAGTTTGCTCAAAAACACTACGATAGTGTCACTAATTATATGAAAAGCTTAGGAGTTAATAAACCAATTCATATTGGTGAGACGGGCTGGGCTACGGTATCAAATGGTCATTACGGAAATAATGGTTCTAGGGCAACAGACGAATACAAACAGGGGTTATACCATGCCATGATGAGAAAATGGACAAATAGAGCAGGTATTTCTTGTTTTTATTTTGAAGCATTTAATGAGCAATGGAAAGATGCGAAGAATGTTTTAGGTTCTGAAAATCATTTCGGATTATTTACGATTGATGGAAAGGCGAAATACCCTATTTGGGATTTGGTAGATAAAGGAATTTTTGATGGTCTAACACGAAATGGGAATCCAATTACTAAAACTTATAATGGTGAGAAAGAAGCACTTTTAAAAGATGTTTTGGTACCGCCATCTGAACAAGAGATAATGGCTAGGTAAATAGTTGTAAAATAAAAGGCTGTTCATTAAGAATTAAGAATAGTGAGTAAGCATAAATTAAAACGAACTGATAAAGAAGATTAAAAATGAAATTGAGTAAATACATATTAATAACTATGATTATTTCAATATTCATTTGGTCATGTAAAGATTCCCCTAAATTGAAAGAACAAGAACAAACCGAACGTCAATTATCAGCAAAGGATATTTTGGGCAATCCGAAGTATTTGGCTATGTCTTATGGAGGCTATAGAAATGTCGATCATGATATAGAACCAACAATAGAAGAACTTAAAGAAGACATGAAACTATTGTCTGCAATGGGTGTTGGAATAATTCGTACCTATAAAGTGTATTTACCTCATGCTTCCAATGTGTTAAAGGCCATTTCAGAATTAAAGAAAGAGGATCCTGATTTTGAAATGTACGTTATGCTAGGTGCATGGATAAGTTGTAAAAATGCATTTTCAGATCAAGAGCCTATTCATAATGAAGAGAGTGAAGCTAATGCCACTGAAATTGATAAAGCTGTCTCTTTGGCTAATCAATATCCAGATATCGTTAAGGTTATCGCTGTTGGTAACGAAGCTATGGTAAAGTGGCAAGCGCAATATTATGTAGAGCCAGGTATTATTCTAAAGTGGGTAAACCATCTTCAAAACTTTAAGACTCAAGGAAAGTTGCCAAAGGATTTATGGATTACCAGCTCAGATAATTTTGCATCTTGGGGAGGTGGAGAAGACCAGTATCATGTTGAAGATTTAAACAGCTTAATAAGAGCCGTAGACTTTATATCTATGCATACCTACCCAATGCATGACACGCATTACAATCCGGCGTTTTGGTATGCTCCAGAACATGAGAACGAATTATCAAGCATAGAAAAGATTGATGCTGCAATGAATCGTTCCTTAGACTATTCAAAAGCACAATACAAAGGCGTGTTCAATTATATGAAAAGTATAGGTGCTGATAAACCAATCCATATTGGAGAAACAGGTTGGGCAACACTATCAAATAGTTTCTATGGTCCAAAGGGCTCTAAAGCTACAGACGAATATAAAGAGGCTAAATTCTATGATTTGATTAGAGATTATACAAATGAAAATAGAATAGCTTGTTTCTATTTTGAAGGTTTTGATGAGCCTTGGAAAGATGCAAACAACCCGGAAGGTTCGGAGAATCATTTTGGACTCTTTACAGTTGATGGTAAGGCGAAATTCGCACTTTGGGATATGGTCGATAAAGGCGTTTTTAAGGGATTGACAAGAAATGGAAAACCAATTAAAAAAACGTACTCTGGTGATAAGGAAGCCTTGATGAAAGATGTTTTGGTTCCACCAACTGAAGAAGAAATGCTAGTACATAAATAGAATTTATAATATCATGAAAGTCATTCGATATAG
Organism: Winogradskyella flava; assembly: GCF_014243395.1. Classification (GTDB taxonomy): domain Bacteria; phylum Bacteroidota; class Bacteroidia; order Flavobacteriales; family Flavobacteriaceae; genus Winogradskyella; species Winogradskyella flava. The sequence continues at coordinate 62,816 of NZ_JACLCP010000005.1, forward strand.
TTCAATCTTATTTTTAGTCTTTATGCTTATGAGCTGTGCTGAAAAACAAGAGCAATTAGAGGTGCAGGTTTATGAAACATCTGCCAGTGGTAATAAGTTGACACCCATTAAAGATTTTTCAGTTTCAGAAAATGCTTCAAAAATTGTTTTAAATCCGGAGAAAGAATATCAGACAATAACTGGTTTTGGAGGTGCATTTACAGAAGCTTCAGCATATTTATTAAATAAATTAAGTAAAGAGAATCGTACAAAAATTATTAATGCTTATTTCAGTTCAGAAGGAGCTAATTATTCCCTAACCAGAACACATATGAATTCTTGTGATTTTTCGGTAAGCAATTATTCTTACACTCCAGTTGTAGGCGATAAAAATCTTGAACATTTCACAATTGAAGAGGATAAAGATGATCTCATCCCGTTTATAAAAGATGCCATGGCAGCATCTGCGGATGGATTTAAAATTTTTGGTTCGCCTTGGACGGCAGCCCCTTGGATGAAAGACAATAATAAATGGGTTGGCGGTAAATTATTGCCTGAATATTATGATGCTTGGGCTTTGTTTTTCTCTAAATATGTAGACGCCTACAAAGCAGAAGGCATCGATATTTGGGGATTCACAGTGGAGAATGAACCATTAGGAAATGGTAACAACTGGGAAAGTATGCACTATTCTCCTGATGAAATGACCAACTTTGTAGTCAATCATTTGGGACCAAAACTTGAAGCGGACGGAAAAGGTGACCTTAAAATTTTGGGTTATGACCAAAACAGGGAGCATTTAAAGGAATGGGTAGATTCTCAGTATAAAAATGATGAAACTTCTAAGTACTTTGATGGTACAGCTATTCATTGGTATGCGAGTACGTTTGAAGTGTTTCCAGAAGAACTACAGTATGCTCACAATAAAGCGCCTAACAAACTTTTAATTCAGTCGGAGGCATGTGTAGATGCGGAGACTCCTGTTTGGAAAGACGATGCATGGTATTTTAAAAAAGAAGCTACCGATTGGGGATTTACTTGGGCACCAGAAAAAGACAAACATTTACATCCAAAATATGCACCCGTAAATCGTTATGCTAGAGATATCATAGGTTGTTTGAACAACTGGGTTGATGGATGGGTAGATTGGAATATGGTACTTGATACAAAAGGTGGTCCAAATTGGTTCAAAAACTGGTGCATTGCTCCTGTAATTGTAGACCCAGACAAGGATGAAGTGTATTTTACACCATTATACTATACTATGGCACATTTTAGTAAGTACATACGTCCTGATGCCAAAGTCATTGATATAAAGAATACAGATGAAGCCTTAATGGTTACAGCAGCCAAAAATCCAGATGGATCTATTGCTGTAGTGGTTTTTAATGAAGGCGATACAGCCAAGAATTTCGATTTAAGTCTTAATGACAAAACAATACAAATTAAAATAAGTGAGAAAGCACTTCAAACTATTTTAATACCTAAGCCCTAAGAAAGCTTTCGGATATATAACTAACTAAATACTAATAAGATATGTCGCAAGTAAAAACAGCAGCAAAAGATAAGGTCCCAATTGGCCAAAAATCAGCATTTGGAGCTGGTCATTTTATATTAAATATATTACCTGGTACACTTGGGGTTTTTATCCAATTCTTCCTTTTAACTGCTTGGGGAGTTGATCCATTATGGGCTGGACTTTTAGGAGGTTTACCTAGGATTTTTGATTCAATTACCGACCCAATAATGGGTTTTATATCGGACAATACTAAATCTAAATGGGGACGACGAAGACCTTACATTTTTGTCGGCGCAATTATAAGTGGAATTTTGTTCTTTTTAATGTGGCAAATCGATGATGATGCATCACAGTCATATATAATTTGGCATGTTATGGTACTCCAGTTATTATTCCTTATTGGTAACACCATGTTTGCTACTCCTCTAGTTGGTTTAGGTTACGAAATGACCTCAGATTATAATGAGCGTACTCGTTTAATGGCATTCTCAAACACCATGGGGCAAATTGCGTGGATGATAGTGCCTTGGTTGTATGTTATTATCCCTGATACAAATACTTTCAATACACAGACAGAAGGTGTAAGAACTATGGCTCTTATCGTTGGTGCTATGTGTATAGTGTTTGGAATTCTGCCAGCATTGTTTTGTAAGGGTATTGACTCTTCCCATATGGAGAATAGAAAAGAAATTAATTTTAAGAGTCTCGCCGCGAATATGAAAGAGTTATGGGCAGGAATTCTACAAGTTTCAAAAAATAAACCGTTTATGAAGTTGTGTGGAGCAACATTCTTGGTTTTTAATGGGTTTCAATTAGTAGCAGCATTTGGCGTCTTTATTATAGTATTCTACATGTATAGTGGGAGTTATGAAATGGCAGGTACTTGGCCAGCTTGGTTTAACACGATTAATGCAATTATTACAGCTTTTATAGTAATTCCTATTATCTCTAAGATGGCAAACAAATGGGGTAAGAAGAAGGCTTTTATAATATCTACTGTTCTATCAATAGTAGGTTATATTTTAAAATGGTGGGGATTTGATAAGGATTTAAATAGTCAATTTAATCAAACAGGCTTAGGTAAAAGTTTAAATTCAGGAGTAAATTCAATTTTTGAGAGTTTAAATCCAGTTCTTGATAGTATTGGAATGTCTTGGTTTAGTATTGATCCTGGAACTGAAGTACCTTGGTTAATATTTGCTCCAATTCCACTATTTGCTTTTGGAATGGGCGGGTTATTTACTTTGATGATGTCCATGACAGCGGATGTTTGTGATTTAGATGAACTAGAAAACGGTATGCCTAGAAAAGAAGGTACGTTTGGTGCTATTTATTGGTTGATGGTTAAAATCGGTCAATCAATAGCTCTTGTTTTAGGTGGACTTATCCTAAGTATTGTTGGATTTGATCCTAACATTACTGAACAATCAATAGAAACAATGAATAATCTAAGAATAGCAGATATCATAGTACCTTCGTTAACAGCTGCATTGGCAGTATGGGTAATGTGGAAATATAACTTAAACGAAGAAAGAGCTAGAGAGATAAAGGCTGAGCTTGTTGAGCGACGCGGAGAATTATAGATTGAGAAAAACAAAAACTAAAAAATGTCCTATAGAGAAGAATCATATTTTAAAACGACAGGTTATAGCCAAATAACAACCGAAGGTATTGACCTGTCAACATATAGTTTAGACGAATTAAAGGCGCTATGGCAGCAAACCTTGGAGAGTGGTATGCACGGTATTTGTTTTAGTATGTATGAAGATGGTCAAAGACCAGGAGATACTATCACAGAGCAACAAGTAGAACGTCGTGTAAAACTACTTAAGCCTTATTCGAAATGGATACGATCATTTTCTTGTATTGAGGGGAACGAACATGTTGCAAGGTTATCTAAAAAGCATGGTGTTAAAACCTTAGTTGGTGCTTGGTTGGGAGACGATAAAGATGATAACGAACAAGAGATTGAAGGTCTAATTCAGTTGGCCAAAGAAGGTTGTGTGGATGTTGCAGCGGTCGGAAATGAAGTATTATATCGCAACGATTTGAGTTTAGAGGAACTAGTGGATTATATACGACGTGTCAAAGAAGCACTTTCAGGAATGAATATTCCTGTTGGTTATGTAGATGCTTATTATGAATTTTCTCGCCATCCGATCCTAGTGGAGCAGACGGATGTGATATTGGCAAATTTATATCCGTATTGGGAAGGGTGTCCAATTGAATATGCTTTAGGTCATATGCAGGCTATGTATGGTCAGGTAGTCGATGCGGCTCAAGGAAAGCCAATTATTATTACGGAAACAGGATGGCCTAGTCAAGGTGGTGGTCATAAAGGTGCTGTAGCAGGCGAAGAAGCGTCAATGAAGTATTTTATAGATGCTATGCGTTGGACTAAAGAAAATGATATTCCAATCTTTTACTTCTCATCGTTTGATGAGTCCTGGAAAGTTGGACCAGAAGGTGAAGTAGGTGCCTATTGGGGACTTTGGGATAAGCATGAGAAACTCAAATACAGTTAGAATATTCGCATCAGTTTATGTCTTTTAGAGAAGAGAAATTTTTTGCATTGGCCTCCATGGATTATAAGGGTAAGTCTATTGAAGACTTAAGAAATCTATTCAAAGAAGTATTGGATTCTGGCATGCATGGTTTATGTTCTAGTCCTTATGAAGAAGGGCAAGAGCCAGGAGACCAATTATCTGAGGAGCAAGTGCGGCGAAGATTGGAAATAGTAAAGCCCTATACCAAGTGGATTCGTTCTTTTTCCTGTACAGATGGTAATGAATTTATACCTAAGATTGCCAAGGATATGGGAATGCAAACCTTAGTTGGTGCTTGGTTAGGGGATGATCCTGAAATCAACAAAAAAGAATTGGAAAGCTTAATCAGTTTATGTCATCAAGGTGCTGTGGATATTGCTGCCGTAGGTAACGAAGTCATGTATAGAGGGGATTTAAGTGAAGACGAGCTTTTAGATAAACTTTACTACGTGAAAGACTCGATTAAGAACTTGAATATTCCTGTCGGGTATGTTGATGCGTACTATGAGTTTCAAGAGCGTCCGGCCATCACTGATGCCTGCGACGTTATTTTGGCTAATTGTTATCCGTTTTGGGAAGGCTGTGATTTAGATTATTCTCTGCTTTACATGAAAGATATGTACAACAAGGCCTTACGAGCTGGTAATGGTAAAAAAGTAATCATTACAGAAACGGGATGGCCAAGCGAAGGCACAAGTTTACAAGGTGCATTTCCAACAGAAGAAAATGCGATCAAGTATTTTATCAATACACAGAAATGGTCTCAAGAAGAAGATATAGAAATTTTCTATTTTTCGTCATTTGATGAGTCCTGGAAAGTGGGAGGAGAAGGCGATGTTGGTGCTTTTTGGGGACTTTGGGATAAAGTTGAAAAATTAAAGTATTAACATTTTCGCAAAAAAGATATGGCAATAACACAACAATACCCATACATAAAAGACTATTAGGGAATACGAGTGTATAGGGTATATCACCTGAACTCCCTTTATTTGAAGGCGTTTGGCTGGATATCTTTTAGAAAATAATTTTTAAGAGCATGTATGTTTTTTGTTAAGGTAATATTGTGAAAAATTCAATATTTTATATATAATTTTAAGAAAACCACAATTTTGAAAATCAATAATTGTGAATATAAACAATAACTAAAAATAACGATTATGAAAAAAATTACTTTTTTGTGTTTAACACTAATTTTCACAACCTTTGGTTTCGCCCAATCCTTACCTCTCGATTTCGAAGTTGCGGAAGACGATGCCTTTGGAGGTTTTAACGGTACAGCGGCAAGCGTTGTTACGGACCCTACAGATGCTGGAAACCAGGTATTAGAAATGATAGGTGCTGGTGTTGATTTTGACGGAGCAGCCATTAATTTAGATACTTATGTTGATTTATCCGATGATAATAACAACACAATTACTTTAGATATCTGGGCCCCAGATGCAACAACGCGTACTCACCTATTAAAATTAGAGGGAGGATCTTCTGGTGCAACAGAGCTATTTTTTGATACCAACGTTGCTGGTTGGCAAACGGTAAGTGTTGACTTTGGAGCAGGACTAGGCAACGAATATCCTGTTCTCGTGATTTTCACGGACTCAGGAGCAGGGAATACAGCTACAGGTACTTATTATATAGATGACATTGATGGTCCAAATGGTGCAGTTATTGCTCCAGATCCAGAGCCATCTACAGCTGCACCTGTACCAAATGCACCTGATGGGGAAGTATATAGTATCTATAACGACACTAATAGTTATTCAACTATCTTTCCTGTAGCCTACGCTTTTGGAACCTCACAAGGAGATGTAGATTTAGATCCTACCGCAGGAGTTAACAATGCGTTGAAAATGAATTTTACTGTAGCTGGATGGGGACAAGGTGAAGGTGGTCCAGACGATATATCGGCTTACGACTTTGTGTCATTTGATTATTGGGCGTCTTCAGGAACACCAGGGTTTAGATTTGTCTTAATTGATAATGATGGTGGTGTTCAAGAATTCAACTATGAAGTAGGTACAAATGAAGCTGTTGTTAATGAGGTTTGGACAAAAGTAGAAATTCCAATGACCTATTTTACTGGACAAGGCTTTTCCGAGGCTAATCTGTTTCAATGGAAAGTTGATCCATTTATGCAATCCGTTGCCCAAGGTGGAATCGTATTTTTTGATAATATAATTTTTACAGTGAACAGTAGTTTATCTACAAATGACTTTGAATTATCTGAAATTAGTATTTCTCCAAATCCATCAAGTGAATTTTGGAACGTCAAAACAGATAGTGAAAGCATTGTAAGCATTCAAGTTTTTGATATTTTAGGAAAACAAGTACTAAGTCTAAGCCCTAATTCAACTGAAGTAGCTATCGATGCTTCAGGTTTAAATGACGGTATTTACATGGCTAAAATCAGTGGAATTAACGGTTCTAAAACTATTAAGTTAATAAAGAATTAGATTATAACATCTTAATGATTTTTAAAAGCGTGTTTATATTTAAGCACGCTTTTTTATTAGATACATAGTGAAATATTTTAATTTTACTAAAAAGAATACAATGACAAATAAGGCAGTCTATTATATCACTCTAATGATTTTTCTTTTGGGCTGCTCTCAAAGTAATACATCCATTTCTAAGAGTGAAGGAAAGAAATCCAACGCTTTAATCAATGAAACCAGCCCTTATTTATTACAACATGCTTATAATCCTGTAGATTGGAAAGCTTGGAATGATGACGCGCTTCAATTAGCAAAAGATCAAAATAAGTTAATAGTAATTTCAGTAGGTTATTCAGCTTGCCATTGGTGTCATGTTATGGAAGAAGAGAGTTTTGAAAATGATTCTGTGGCCAAATTGATGAATGATAATTTTATTAATATTAAAGTAGATAGAGAAGAGCGACCCGATATTGATCAGATATATATGAATGCGGTTCAACTAATGACAGGAAGTGGAGGATGGCCTTTAAATTGTATTACCTTACCTGATGGTAGACCAGTTTTTGGAGGTACTTACTTCACCAAAGCACAATGGATAAAGATTCTAAAGGATATGTCTAGTTTGTATCAAAAAGATCCAAAAAAAGTTATTTCTTTTGCAGAGAAACTCACTGAAGGTGTAAGAAATTCAGATTTAATTACTGTAAAAAAAGAACGCGTAGATTTTGATACCGAATTATTAGGAGTAGCTGTTAAAGAATTTACTAAATCTTTAGATTTTAAAGATGGTGGGCAAAAGGGATCTCCCAAATTCCCATCTTCAAGTCATCTGGATTTTTTACTGCGCTATAGCTTTCAAACCAATAATGATCAACTAAAGGATTATGTGGTTACTACTTTGACTAAAATGGCAAATGGCGGTATTTACGATCAAATAGAAGGAGGCTTTTCTAGGTACTCAGTTGATGACAAATGGCATATTCCGCATTTTGAAAAAATGCTTTATGATAATGCGCAATTAGTAAGTTTGTATTCAAAAGCTTATCAACTCACGAAAAACATTGATTTTAAGGAGATTGTGGAGGAAACGCTAAACTTTGTAGATTCGGAATTTTTAACAAAAGAAGGCGCATTTTTTTCTTCTTTAGATGCCGATAGTGAAAACTCACAAGGTGAGCTTGAAGAAGGCGTATATTATACTTGGACACAGGATGAACTGCAATCTTTACTTGGTGATGATTTCGAGTTATTTAAAGATTATTACAACATCAATGCTAAAGGGAAATGGGAAAACGATTTATATGTTTTATATAGAACGGCTAACGATTCAATATTTACGGAAGCTCATGATTTAAGTTTCGAAAATTTTGATGCCAAAAAAGAAAGTTGGAAACAAAAACTTATGGCAGTCAGATATAAAAGGCATAAACCAAAGCTAGACGATAAGGTTCTAACATCATGGAATGCATTAATGCTAAAAGCGTATATAGACGCTTTTAATGCTATTGGTAGTAAAGCTTACCTTAAAAAAGCTACGGATAATGCCAATTTTATTATCAATAATCAATTGTCTAGTGATGGCGCATTATACCATAGCTATAAGAATGGTAAAAGCACTATTGATGGATTTTCTGAGGATTATGCGCATGTGATATCAGCATTTATAGAACTTTACCAAACTACTTTAAATGAAAAATGGCTGGATTCATCTAAAGTATTGCTGGATTACACAATAGAAAACTTTTTAAATAAGGAAAGTAGTATGTTCTACTTTACTTCAGATAGTTCTACTAATTTAATTACTAGAAAAACTGAGGTTTATGACAACGTAATTCCATCTTCAAATTCCGTTTTGGCAGAGAACTTATTTAAGCTGGGACATTACTATTCAGACAAAACGTATTTGAAATTGGGCAATCAAATGCTTAAGAATGTAAATGATGAGATGCTAGAAATTCCATCGGTTTATACCAACTGGATGTCTTTATATTTAAATTATTCAAATCCATATTATGAAGTTGCCATTTCTGGAAAAGATGCGAATACTAAATTGAAAGCGCTTAAAACGTACTATATACCAAATATTCTTATTTCAGGAGCAACAACTGAGAGCACCCTACCTTTACTTAAAAATAAATTTATCGAAGATAAAACCTTAATTTACGTCTGTGTAAATGGAACTTGTAAATTACCTGTTGATTCAGTAAATAAGGCTTTAAGTCAGATTCTTAAATAGAAACAACATGACAACACTAAAAGAATTAGCAAAACTTCTGAATATTTCAGTTTCTACCGTTTCTAAGGCGTTAAACGATAGTCATGAAATTAGTGAGAACACTAAGAAAAGAGTTTATGAGTTAGCAGAAAAACTCAATTATAAACCAAATAGAATTGCTCAGCAACTGAAGACAAATAAGACGAAAACAATAGGCGTAATACTTCCTACCGTTACTAATCCCTTTTTTGCAGAAGTATTACATGGTATCGAAACAGCAGCTACTAGTAGCGACTATGATATTATAGTTTGTCTTTCTAACGAATCTTTAGGAAAAGAATTACGTAGCTTGGAGTTGCTATCTAACGGGAGTGTTGATGGTTTTATTATGGCCGTTGCAAGAGAGAGTCAAGTTGAGGAAGAATCAGGACATATTAAGTCTGTAATTGATAACAAAATTCCGGTATTAATGTTTGATAGAGTGGTCAATGAGATTATTTGCGATAAAGTTATTGTTGATGATTTTCAATCTGTTTATGAAGCTACTGAGTATTTAATAAAAAAGGAGAAAAGAAAAAATATCCTTCTGGTAAGTAATATAGAAGAATTGAGTGTTGGTAAACTTAGAACTAAAGGTTATCGGAAAGCTTTGGAAGAAGCCAATCTACAACCAAATATATTGAAATTAGATAATGTAGAAGATGTTGAAGATAAGATATATGAATATCTAAAGGATAATGGAAAGACAGATGCCATCATATCCATAGACCATATTACAGGGGTCATTGCCATAAACATGGCTAAAAAACTTGGGAAATCCATTCCAAGAGACTTATCTGTTATAGGATTTGGATATGAGCATACACATCTGTTATCCAGCCCAAAAATTTCTATTATCCATCAAAAAGCTTTTGAAATTGGCGAAATGTCTGTGACCCTTTTAATAGACAACTTAAACACAGAAAATCATACACTACAAACAATTGTTGTGCCTAGTGAACTTAAATTCAGTGAATCTACTATTTAGATGTAGGATATAAAAAAAGCCTGATAAAATCAGGCTTTTCTATTTTTTAAAGGGCTTTTCTTAATTTCCTTTTACTTTATCAGCAGCTTTATCTACCGCATCTTTACCAGCTTCTTTTGCTTTATCTACAGCATCACCTGCCGCTTCTTTAGCATCATTAGCCATGTCTTTTGCGCCTTCTTTTACGTTATCTACAGCATCACCTGCCGCATCTACAGCACCATCAACTGCGTCTCCTGCAGCATCAGCAGCATCACTTGCAGCATCCTTAACGCTATCTACAGCATCACCTGCAGCGTCTGCAGCGTCATCCATAGCATCACCCGCAGCATCTGCAGCATCTTCTACTGCATCTTCTGCCTTTTCTTTTGTGTCTCTACAAGAATTTAATGATAAGCCTAAAAATGCAACTAAGGCTAAACTTAATACAACTTTTTTCATTTTAATAGTTTTAGTGTTAATTGTTGTTAATGCACTAAAATAACAAATTCAATGAAACTTTAACAAAATTTCAAGACTTATTAGTCGTGCAACATGTTTATATACGAATATAGTCTAGGATCTGGATGACGGCACCTTGATTTTCTTTAATAAAGGCTTCATTAATGCTTCCTTGTTCTTTTCTGAAAGTAATATCAGTTATCAAAGTATTTATCGTAGATTCAAAATCCATGGAACTTGAAACGCTCTTTATACCATTTAAGTCTATCAGGGTTTTGGCTTCAGGAAATTTATCATAATTTTCACCAATAATTATTGGAACACCAAAAACTGCAGGTTCTAAAACATTGTGTAGACCCGTTCTTCCAGCGGCACCTCCTACATAGGCAATATCGGCATAACTATATACTTTACTCAAATAACCAATAGTGTCTAAAATAAATACGTTGTATTGCGACAGGTCTTTATCATTCATCTCTGAGTAGCTTATTGTTTTCACTCTAAGTTGAGACTTTAGTGAAGCTATATAAGCAGACTTTATATTATGAGGCGCAATAATAAATTTGCTTTCCCGATTAGAGTAATCGTTTATAAAGTTTAAATATAATTTGTCATCATCAGGCCAAGTGCTACCAAAAACGACACATGTTTTATCTTTTTTAAAAGCCTCAATAAACGAAATAGTATTATTTGTGTTTAATTGATTTAATACACGATCGAAGCGTGTATCACCAGAAACTGAAACCGTACTATATCCTGTTTTTTTAAGAAGTGCTGCAGAATTCTCATCTTGTGTAAAAATATGATTGAACGCAAATAGTGATGAAGTCATAAAACCACCGTACCATTTAAAAAAGCTTTGAGAATTCCTAAAAACAGCTGAAATAAGAATGGCTTTTGAGGTTCTCTTTTTTATTTCAGATAGAAAATTTGGCCAGATTTCATATTTCACAAAAATGATGTAGTCTGGATTTACAATGTCAAGAAAGTTTTTGGCATTTGGTTTAGTGTCCATTGGAAGATAAACGACAACATCGGCAATTTTTGTGTTTTGTCTTACCTCATAACCTGATGGCGAAAAAAAGGATAATACAACTTTATGATTTGGGTATTTGCTTTTTAAAGCTTCAAAAACGGGTAGCCCCTGTTCGTATTCTCCTAGTGATGCGCAGTGAAACCAAAACGTCCTGTCATTTGAACTTAAGGCATTTTTAAGCTTTGAGAACGTCTCACTTCTCCCAACGACACCCATTTTCAATTTTGAATTAAAAAGCGCCAAAAGTTTAATAACAAAACCAGCAATGTAAATTCCTATGGAATAAAGTAGTGCCAAACAAAAAGATTTATGCTAAAATACATTTCTTTCAATTAATTGCATTGGCATAGCGAGGACAATTTCGTATTTTCGCTTTGTACCTTGGTATTAAAGGTTTTTATAAACTAGAATCTTCAGAATGAAAAAAATTCAAATGGTTGACCTTCAAGGTCAATATGCAAAAATCAAGGCTGATGTAGATCCTTCACTTCAAGAAGTAATAGATAGTGCAGCTTTTATAAATGGACCAAAAGTTCATCAATTCCAAAAGAATTTGGAGAATTATTTAGGTGTAAAGCATGTTATTCCGTGCGCCAATGGAACGGATGCTCTACAAATTGCAATGATGGGTTTGGGACTAGAGCCAGGTGATGAGGTTATTACCGCAGATTTTACCTTTGCCGCAACAGTTGAAGTCATTGCTCTACTTCAGTTGACTCCTGTTTTAGTAGATGTAGACCCTGTGACTTTCAACATTGATGTAGATGCTATTGAAAAAGCAATTACACCAAAAACAAAAGCTATTGTTCCAGTTCATTTATTTGGACTAGCTGCAGATATGGATGCTATAATGGATTTAGCTAAAAAACATAATTTGTATGTCATTGAGGATAATGCCCAAGGTATTGGTGCTGACTATACACATAGAGATGGTACTAAAACCAAAACAGGCGCTATAGGACATGTAGCCTCAACATCTTTTTTTCCGTCGAAGAATTTAGGTTGTTATGGTGATGGTGGAGCCATTTTCACAAACGACGATGCTTTAGCACATATTATTAGAGGTATTGTTAATCATGGGATGTACAAGCGCTATCACCACGATGTGGTTGGTGTCAATTCGAGATTAGATTCTATGCAGGCAGCAGTATTAGATGCCAAGCTTCCTCATTTAGATAGTTATAATTTGGCAAGACGAAATGCGGCAAGAAAATATACGGAAGCGTTTAAAAATCATCCAAAAATTGTAACACCAAGTGGCAGAACAACTTGTCAAGGTATCTGCGATACTTGCGATTGTCATGTATTTCACCAATATACATTGAATTTAAAAGATGTGGACCGCGATGCACTAGTAGCACATCTCCAGGAAAATAATATTCCTTGTGGCGTTTATTACCCGATTCCACTACATCTACAGAAAGCATATAAAGATGACCGCTATAATGAAGATGATTTTACGATTACAAATCAATTAGTACAATCTGTAATTTCATTACCTATGCATACGGAATTAGATGATGAGCAGATTAAGTTCATTACATCTACCGTTCTTAATTTTATAAATGGTAATTCTTAGTGAAATGAAAGTATTAGTTACAGGTGGTTTAGGTTTTATTGGTTCTCACACTGTTGTAGAACTGCAAAGTAAAGGGTTTGAAGTTGTAATTATAGATGACTTAAGCAATTCTTCTATAGATGTTTTGGATGGAATTACAGAAATTACAGGTATTAGACCACATTTTGAAAGATTAGACCTGAAAGTGAAGAAGGGTGTTAAGGAATTCTTCAACAAGCATAGTGATATTTCTGGAGTTATACACTTTGCGGCTAGTAAAGCCGTGGGTGAAAGTGTAAATAATCCATTATTGTATTATGAAAACAATATTAATACACTAGTCTATGTATTGCAGGAGCTAAGTGGTTTAGAGCATCAAAACTTTATTTTTAGCTCATCTTGTACCGTTTACGGTCAAGCAGATGAATTGCCTATTACAGAAAATGCACCTGTAAAGCCAGCGGAGTCACCTTATGGAAATACTAAGCAAATTGGAGAAGAGATCATTAGTGACACTTGCAAGGTTAATGATAAACTTAAAAGTATTGCATTGCGCTACTTTAATCCAATTGGAGCACATCCCTCAGCTAAAATTGGGGAATTACCTATAGGAGTGCCACAAAATTTAGTACCCTATATAACACAGACTGCAATTGGATTGCGAGAAGAGTTGTCTGTTTTTGGAGGTGATTATTCAACTCCAGATGGAACTTGTATAAGAGATTACATTCATGTAGTAGATTTGGCAAAAGCCCATGTCATAGCTCTACAGCGCTTGCTTGACAATAAAAATGAATCTAATTCCGAGGTTTTCAATTTAGGTACTGGTAAAGGTAGTTCTGTATTGGATGCTATTAAATCTTTTGAAAAAGTTTCGGGTAAAAAACTAAACTATAAAATTGTAGGCAGACGGGCTGGAGATATTACTGCTGCATATGCTGATACCAATAAGGCCAATAGTGTTTTGGGTTGGAAAACAGAATTAACGCTCGATGATGCTATGTCCTCTGCATGGAAATGGGAACAAAAAATCAGAAATAAATAAAAAGGATGAAAACATTATTTAGAATATTATTGTTATTGGTTTCCATAACGATGACAGCTCAGAGTACCTATTTGCATTGTGGTCAGTTAATTGATACTAAATCTGGAAAAGTATTAATTGAAAAGACAGTTATTATTTCGGGAAATAAAATTACTGCTGTACAAAATGGCTACACAAACCCAAAAAATTCTGAAGATACCGTCATAGACCTAAAGGCAAAAACCGTAATGCCTGGATTGATTGATATGCATGTGCATATTGAAAGTGAAACGAATCCTAAAAAATATCTGGAAGCTTACACACAAAACGATGCTGATGTTGCATTTGGTTCTGTGAAATATGCAGAAATAACATTGATGAGCGGTTTTACAACCGTCAGGGATTTAGGAGGTTCTGGAGTAAATGTTTCGCTTAGAAATGCCATCAATGCTGGTAAGATAGATGGCCCTAGAATCTTTACTGCAGAAAAAGCATTGGCAACAACTGGTGGTCATGCAGATCCAACTAATGGAGCAAAGAAAAGCCTAATAGGTAATCCAGGTCCAAAAGAAGGTGTTGTAAATGGCGTTGAGGATGCTAAAAAAGCGGTAAGACAGCGCTATAAAAATGGCGCAGACTTAATTAAAATAACAGCAACTGGAGGTGTTTTGAGCGTTGCGAAGAGTGGTCAAAACCCGCAATTTACTGTAGAGGAAATAAAAGCTATTTGTGAAACAGCCAAGGATTATGGATTTCATGTCGCTGCCCATGCTCATGGAGATGAAGGTATGCAACGTGCCATTTTAGGAGGTGTAAAAACCATAGAGCACGGTACGTTAATGAGCGCAGAAACTATGGAGCTTATGAAAAAACACGACGTATATTTAGTTCCAACAATTAGTGCTGGGAAGTTTGTTTCCGAAAAGGCACAAATTAAGGGTTACTATCCAGAAATCATTGTGCCTAAGGCCTTAGATATTGGTCCTAAAATTCAGGATATGTTTGGTAGAGCATACAAGTCAGGAGTTGGTATTGCTTTTGGTACTGATGCTGCTGTGTTTTATCATGGGGATAACGGAAAGGAATTTGGCTACATGGTAGAAGCTGGTATGCCAGCTATTGAAACCATACAAAGCGCTACAGTAACGAATGCGATGATTCTAAAAATGGATGACCAGCTTGGTCAGATTAAAACAGGTTACTTAGCCGATATTATTGCTGTAGATGAAGACCCTACAAAAAATATTTCTACAATGGAAAATGTCACTTTTGTAATGAAAAATGGTGTAATTTACAAAAACTAGAAATAAATAATCGTGTTAAACTAAGAAGCGGTAGCTTTTTCCTTTTTACTAAGGATACCACTAAACAGTAAGATAATCATTCCCGTAGTCACAGAAAGGTCGGCTACATTAAAGATACCTGTTTTAAATACGCCTCCCAGATTGATAAAAAAGAAGTCAGTCACTTCTCCTCTAGTTATGCGATCAAATACATTCGCAATTCCGCCACCAATAATACAGCAGAAAGCTATAAGACTTAGTCGATCTAGTTCTTTGTTTTTTATAATATAATAGATAACATACCCCAAAACAAGCGTCGGTAGAATCAATAAAAGAATGAGTTTTAACGTAGCATTCATGTCACTTCCCATACCCAAGAATGCACCTTTATTTTCTACATACTGCATGATGAATTTATCACCGATCAGATTCTTGATTTCGCCATATTCAAAATTAGCACGTACCCACATTTTAGAAATTTGATCAATGGCAATATTAAATACGATAAGTAGTGTAATAAATAGGTTTCTCTTCAAAATGATAGGATTTAGGCGTTAGTTTCAAAAGTTGCTGAGGCTGTTTCTGCTTCTCTGTGTATTTTTTTCACCAGACCTTGTAGTACCTTGCCTGGTCCAACTTCTGTAAAATGTATTGCACCATCTGCGATCATTTGTTGTACAGATTGTGTCCAGCGTACTGGTGTCGTCAGTTGAGAAATTAAGTTAGCTTTGATTTCGTTTTCATCGGTAATTGCGGAGGCAGTGACATTCTGATAAATAGGACAATTAGGTTTGTTAAACGTTGTATTTTCAATAGCAGCAGCCAACTCTTCTCGAGCAGGTTCCATCAATGGAGAATGGAAAGCACCACCAACAGGCAAGACTAGCGCACGTCTTGCACCTTCTTCTTTAAGCGCTTCACAAGCCTTATTAACAGCTTCAACTTCACCAGATATGACTAACTGCCCTGGGCAATTATAATTTGCGGCAACCACAACACCGTCTGTCATGGCACATATTTTTTCAACCACATCATCATCTAATCCTAAAACTGCAGCCATTGTGCTTGGTTGCAATTCGCACGCTTTTTGCATGGCTTGCGCGCGTTGGGAAACTAATTTCAATCCATCTTCAAAAGTTAAGGCACCTGCAGCAACTAGTGCAGAAAATTCTCCAAGAGAATGTCCAGCAACCATATCTGGCTTAAAGCGCTCACCTAAAGTTTTAGCTAAAATCACAGAGTGTAAAAAGATGGCTGGTTGCGTCACTTTGGTTTCCTTTAAGTCTTCTGCAGAACCCTCAAACATGATATCAGTAATATGAAATCCTAAAATATCATTAGCGTTTTCAAATAACTCTTGCGCAAAAGGTGAATTTTCATAGAGGTCTAAACCCATTCCTGAAAATTGAGCACCTTGCCCTGGAAATATATATGCATTCATAGTTGTGTCAAATTTATTCCTGCAAAAATAGGAATTATATTGTTTAAGGCTAACAAAAATTCCCTGAGCGTTCAATGACTCAGGGAATATGTGCAGAAGTTTAAAAAATTACTCCTCTAAACTTAAGCTTTTAATATTATCCTTATAAACACGATCTATTAAAATGTGTCTTGGGTCTATGGCTGCTTTTATAGGAAGTGAATCCAGTTGAACAGTAATTGCAGATTTCTCTTTATTGAATTTTAAACGCGTTTGCTCATAAAGATGTTCTTCGTCATCATCCATAAAGAAGCCAACATCAATCCAGTCATTAATAGCAACTCTTTTTTCGTTTCCTAAACTATCAGACTTGATTTTGGCACTTTCAATTTCTAAAGTGACTTCATATTTACCATTATCAAGTTTTTTGTATTTAGCTTCCTTTAAACGGTTATCGTATAAGGTGATTTCTTTAAACCAATCGGTGACGAGATACTTTAGAGAATCTGGAACTTGAGGCTCTAAATGTTTCAAGAAATCTAATGATGTAGGATATGGAGGTTTCTGATAACGGTATTCCTCTAAGAAGTTTTTCATCGCTAGGTTTACCTTTTCCTCTCCAATATAATCTTGAAGCGCATATAAAATCACGCTGCCTTTTCCATAATGGATATAGCCTTGATTTTCTACCTTATATAGAGGTAATTCTTTTTCGCGCTCACCACTGCGTCCTCTTAAGTAACGATCGTGATCGTACTTAAGGAACTGTCTCATTTTCATGGGGTTTTCGGTAATATTCTTAATGGTCATTAAAGATGAATACTCAGAAAAACTTTCACTCATCATGGTACCTCCTTGCATATTGGCACCAATAACTTGGTGTGCCCACCATTGATGACCCATTTCGTGAGCAATAACAGCGTCCACCACATTGTTTTCAGTTTCGTCTTCAAGATTTATCACGAAGCCGATGGCTTCAGAATATGGCATCGTTCCAGGGAATGCTTGGGCAAACGAAGCATAGCGAGGGAATTCAATAATTCGACATTGCTTATGAAAATAGGGACCAAAATTTTCGGTATAATAAGCTAAAGAACGTTCTACGGCATCTAACATCATTTCGACATTTTCAGGATGCTTTTCATCATAATAGACTTCGATATCTATACCATTCCATTGACGTGTTGCGATTTCATATTCTGCAGACATAAACGAATAGAAATTTAAAGATGGTGTGTCCGTTTTATAATGATAATAAGTTCTACCATTTTCATCCCATTTTTTAATTAAGGAACCTGGCGCAATAGCCGTCTGTTCATTAATAGTAGAAATAACAGTTTCAACATTTATAAAATCCGATTGACCATTGTTAAGGTAATTTCGATTGTGCAACTCTGATAATTCTACTGTCAACTCAGGTGTCCGTTCTTTAGGCTCTAAACCATACTTTTTACGTGTGTTTTTATCACTGAGTTCATAGCCTTCATTATAACCCATTGTTGGTAAAATTTCACCATTGTTGAAGAAGGTGCCGTTTTTTACAATCATGGTATTACCTCGATTGTTTTGAAAGCCTTTAGTAATATATTTATTGTCTACTTCCATTACTAAAGTGTCTCCAGGCAGCAACGGTTGACTTAATTTATAAATTTTATATAAATATGTTGAGTCTTTATAAACAATATCACTATTAGGAATATTTAGGGTAGTGTCCCAACCTAGACCGTCAAAAAAGTGAAGTGAGTCAATAGTTTCATTAGATTCATTGACTAATTGAATGTCAGCCTTTACATAGATATCTCTCTTGTTTGGGAATATATCTATATAGTATCTGGCATCAGTTACTTTCGGGTGAACAGCATCTTTGTATTTGCTGTACTTCTTTTCAAATTCAGCCATAAGTTGTTCTTGCTCGTCACCAGTACGATAAGGGTTTAGAATTTGTGAATTATAATACACATAACCTGCAACTCCTAGCCAAGTTATAGTAGCTACGGCTATAACACTACGATAGCTTTTAGGAACTTCCTTTCTAGCAGTTTTAATACGACTTAAAAGCGAGTTTTTAGATCCACGATTCCAAAGTGCACCTGCTATGAGGAGGGCAATTACAGCTAGTAAAGCCCAATAGAGATTAAACCATAGTGCACCTTTTACTCCTGGACCAAAGCTATTCATGTCTGAATAAAATGTAGATGGACCACCACCAACATCTAACATATTTGAATTCAGATCTAGAATACTTAACACAATTTCCCAGACCAGAAGTATCAGTACTGCAATAAAGTAACCAATGTATTTATTACTAGATAAAACTTGTACAAGTATAGTTATGCCGGCAAAAGCAATAAAAAGCGGTAGATTATCATAGAAGAAGTCTAACAAATAGACGTCGATTTCTATACGTGTAAATCCATAAAGTAATTGATATATGATACCTATCCCTAAAAAGAATATATTTAAGATTGAAGCAATACTAACCAATGACAAAGCTTTTGCAGCCATAGAAATAAATGATGTATGTGCGGTGGCATCTATTACTTCATTTATTTTATAGTCTCTATCTCTCCAAATCAATTCACCGCTAAAGAATACTACAATGATGATGATAAAGATATCCGTATTGTCTTTAATGGAGTCGATAAGTTTATAAGTTAGTGGGTATGATTTTAATCCGAAATACTCAAAACCGCCACTTAAATCAGCAACCAATATGATGATACAGAACAAGAATAAAATTTTAAACGTAATGCTCTTTACAATACTCAAAAAATTGGTATAGAAAAAGCTTTTAAACTGTTGCCAGTTTGTTGCTTTAGAAAACGATGGATTTAATTGTGGTAATAAAAATGCCGTTTCTCTTTTTGAAGCATCTTTCTTTTCCTTTTTTACTTTTTTGTTCTTCTTTTTAAACGAAAAGCTGAAATAAGATAGCATTAAAATTATAATTCCAACGCCTGTCCAAATTAATCTATTCCAAAGTAATACGCCTGAAAAACTAGGGCTAATGGTGTTCTTTTCTGCAGGTGTAAAATACTTTGTTTCTATACTATAAGTGTTGAATCCAAACATGTCTGATAATGCGGCAGTAGTTTCATTATCCACATCAGACATTAATGATCCAGAAACAATATAAGCGACTATAATAACTAAACCTCCTACAAAAGAAATCACTGTGCTTTTCCACTTATTGGCCATGGCAAAAATCACTGTACCAGCCAGGAACATGTTTGGCAGAATAAATAAGAGGTAATTATTTACGAAAGTTTCTAAATAAAACGGTCCGAAACGTGAAGGATCTATCCATCCATTTACAGAGTTAAGCCAATAACCTATAAATAGCCCTATATAGGCTCCGACTAATGGTAAAGTAGATACAAATAAAGCACCGAAAAAGCGACCGAAAAAGTAGCCTGGCTTACTTAATGGTGTGGTAAAAAGAATTTCGTTAAACTCGTTATTGTGATCACGAAGTGCAGCATTATTAAAGAAAGCTGCTGCCATAATTAATGCGAAAATGCACCAAATAGTAATATGTAAGGTTATAGTGTAGGGTGAATTTCTATTAACGTTGCCGATTGCTCCACCAATTTGTACATTATCACTTACTGTGGCACCAAATTCTAGAAGCCCAATAATAAAGATAAATATATACACCATAGGTTGCTTCAATGTATACTTTAATTCCGAAAGAAAAAATGTTTTAAACATAACTAATACATGGATTTAAGGTTAAACAAGTACGTTAGACGTATTGATTTTAGAAAAGAAGACATCCTCTAAATTTGGTCTTACCTGTTCAAATCCATTTTGTGGATTGGTATCGCTAAATACATGTATAAGTGGTTGGCCACCTACCATTTTATTCGAAATAATTTTATACTCGTTAGCATAGTTTTTGAGTTCTTCTCTACTAACTATTTTTTGATATACTTTACCATTAAGGGCCTCAGTAGCATCTTTTGGAGAGCCATGATAAACGATTCCTCCTAAGTTCATAATGGCCATTTTTGTACACAATTCGTGTACATCTTCAACGATATGAGTAGATAGGATAACAATAACTTCTTTACCTACATCGGCCAAAAGATTATAAAAACGATTACGTTCTCCTGGATCTAATCCAGCGGTTGGTTCGTCTACTATAATTAATTTTGGATTGCCAATAAGTGCTTGCGCAATCCCAACGCGTTGCTTCATTCCTCCAGAAAATCCTTTTACGGATTTCTTGCGCTTATCGTACAGGTTGACCTTGTCCAATAAATAATCAACGAGTAACTTTCGTTCTTTGGAATTGGTAATTCCTTTTAGAATGGCTAAATGTGTTAGTAATTGCTCAGCTGTAATACGCGGATATACGCCAAATTCTTGAGGTAAATAACCCAATACCTTTCTAATTTCTGCTGGTTGGTTTAAAATGTCAATATCATCCAAGGTTGCAGTTCCAGAATCTGCATCTTGCAAGGTCGCAAGAGTGCGCATTAAAGAGGATTTTCCTGCACCATTTGGGCCGAGTAGGCCAAACATGCCGTTTTCTAATTCTAAGCTCACATTATCTAGAGCTTTTACACCATTTGCGTAAGTTTTGGAGAGATTATTGATTTTTAACGTACTCATAAAAGTCGATTTTTTGATTGATTAGTATGTACTTAAGACGACGCTTTTTTAAATGCGTTACAATTAGTCCAAAGATTTTTTATCTTACTTGACTTAAGCCTCTACTATCAAAGACGCTAAAATTTTGGGAATGGTTGCCTAGGAAAAAGAAATTTAGGTAAACTTATTTTCTTAAATAAGTAATAAAAGAAAAGGCATAAGCATGTTTTTCGTCTGCATCGTGAGTGGTTCTTTTGACTTCTTTCCACGTAGTGCTATCAATTTCGGGAAAGAACGTATCGGCGTCCTCAAAGGAGGCATGGACTCTGGTAATTTCCAGCTTATCGGCAAATTTAATGGATTGTTTATAGATTTCACCACCACCAATAATAAACGGTTGTTTATCATTTCTGGCCGCATCTATAGCGTCGTGTAATGAGTTAACTACAATAACACCGCTTGGAACCTCATAACCTTTTTGTCTAGTAATAACGATATGTGTTCTGTTTGGAAGCGGTTTTGGAAAACTTTCAAAAGTCTTTCTTCCCATTATGATGTGATGACCAGAAGTTAAACTCTTAAACCGTTTTAAGTCATCACTCAAATGCCAAATCAAGTCATTATCCTTACCAATGGCATTGTCCTCGCCAGCCGCAACAATAATGGTTAGCTCATTACCCTTTTTTTTTTCAATAGCTCGTTGTTCTGTCTTGGCTTCGTTATAAGCTTGTGTCTGTGCCATTTTGGTTTCTTCTTTCAAGAAACTCTGTTTAAGCTTATCAATTCGAGCTTCTTGTTGATTTACTAGTTTATCGAGCTGCTGCTTTTCCCAATCCTTACCCATGAATTTATTTGTGATAAACACATTTATAAAATGGTATAAGAATAAAATGAGCCAAGCCAGAATAGCATAGACAAACCAATTTACACCGGCAATTGTAAAATCTTTACCAATACCGAGAACTGTATTTGCTAAAATTAAAAAGACAGCACCAATTAAAAAGATGACGAAATGTATATATAAACGTTTTTTCTGTCTAATGCGTTTTTGAGCGTTTTCTATAAGCTCTAATTGGTCTTTATCTATAGTAGAAATTTGTTTTTTCTTTCCAAACATATACCGAATTTTACAAGATAAAGATACTTCTTTTTCACTAAATCGTTGTAGTGATCTTTCGATTTGAATGATTAATAATTTTCGAAAACGATATCGTTGATAATCAGGTATTAAGAACGAATAATTCAGTTATTGAAACCATAATTTTATGCTATTAAAAGTATGAAGTTTATTAAAAAGTAAAGCCTATTTTATTAAAATGATAATTCTTTCATTTAAAGTAATTTAAACTTGAGTTTGTGGTTTTTTCTTTTATACTTTTGAGCTTTATTTAAAACTAATATTATGGCAATTAAAAAGCAGTATTTAAAAAGCAAGCCAGTTTGTAAAGTAACATTTTCTGTGCCTGCAGAAGAAGCAAAAAAAGTAGCAGTAGTTGGAACATTCAATGAGTGGAACGAAAAGAAAGCTGTTAAACTTAAGAAATTAAAAAGCGGAACCTTTAAAGGAACTGTTGATTTAGAAAAAGATAATTCTTATGAATTTAGATATGTTGTCGATGGTACTTATATCAACGACGATCAAGCAGATGCTTATGCTTGGAGCGACTTTGCTGGTGCAGAGAACAGTGTTCTAAACTTGTAATTATTAATGTGCTATTAATCCAAAAAAAGCGTCTCAATTTTGAGACGCTTTTTTTATTCGCTTATCCTAAATACTATTGGTAATGAGTAGGGCACAATTACTGCTTTTCCCCTCTGGTATCCTGGTTTTTTAAGTTTAGGAATTGTCTTAATTACCCGAATGGCTTCATCCTCAAGCGCTACATGTGGTCCACGAGCTTTTATTCCTATTACGTTACCTTCTTTGTCAATTTTAAAAAGAACAAATATTCTTTTTACACCTGGGTTTAGATCTAGTTTACTTGCAATTTTGATGTTGAAATTTTTAGCAACATGCTTTTGAATTTTTTCATTCATACAATCTCTTAGTGCTTTATTGTTCAGCGATTTTTTACATCCTTTATAGACTGGAACTTTTTCAATAACACTAAAAGGGACTTCATCTGGTATATATCCTAATATTGGTACTATGGAATCATTGACTCTATCCAATAGAAAACCAAATAGATTGGTCGCGTTAGAGGACACCCCGTTGTCATAAGAATCGAGCACAGGTTTAACTTTTGGAATACTATCCAATATGGTCTCTAACTTTTTGAACTTTCCATTTACAGGATTTGAAATACTTGAGTAGTCTTTAACGATATAACCCTTTTCGTCATATAAAATATTTGTGTGCATGGTTATAGTATCTTTCTTTGCTCTTGAGAAGATAGAATCTTTTAGGTTTTTCTTATTGATATGTTTGGCCAGAAACTCATGAAGCATGATATCGTAACAACTCTTTTTATCTTCAGCATCTTCACAGCCTTGATAAATGACGTAAGGTCTATTATACACTAATTTAGAATCTTCTTGAGACCAAATGAAGTTAGCGGAAATACATATAAGAAGTGATAGTAAATATTTCATATAAGTTGATTTAAAAATAGATAGTCATTAGCATGCTGAAAGGTGTATCCACAGCTTCGTCATTCTCTGTGCCAGGTTTTTTAAATTTCGGAAGGCGCTTGGTTACTCTAATGGCTTCAATGGCAATAGCTCGATGATTGGCTTTGGCATTGACCTGTTCTACTTTACCTTTTTTATTTATGATAAAATCTAGCCGAAATTGAGTGGACTTCTCTAGTGGCAAAGCCACGTCCGCGATTCCAGTATCAAAACTCATTTTTATAAAGTTCATTATTTTTTTCTTGGAACATCTCTTCAGTTCCTCATTAGTCATGTCTTTGTCGCAACCTCTATAAACAGGATAGGTGGATTGAGAATCTACACTTATTGTATCTTGAGATAAAGATATAGATATAAAAAATAGTAAAATAGTAAAAACGCTGTACTTCATATTACCTATACGGCAACGACTCCTTTAATATGTGGATGAGGATTATAGTCGACTAAGGTAAAATCTTCAAATTTAAAATCAAAAATATCCTTCACGTCAGGATTAAGTATCATTTTTGGTAATGGTCTTGGGTCTCTTGACAATTGCAATTCCAATTGCTCCATATGGTTGTTATAGATGTGAGCATCACCAAAAGTATGGATAAAATCTCCTGGTTGATAACCACAGACTTGTGCCATCATCATTGTGAATAGTGCATAAGATGCAATATTAAAAGGTACACCTAAGAAGATATCTGCACTGCGTTGATAGAGTTGACAAGACAATTTACCATCAGCCACATAAAACTGAAAAAACGCATGGCATGGTGGCAAAGCCGCTTTTCCGTTAGAAACATTTTCTGAGAATGATTTTGAGGTATCTGGTAACACTGATGGATTCCATGCAGAAACCATCATTCTGCGACTATTGGGATTGGTTTTTAGAGTCTGTATAACCTCTTTAATTTGGTCAATTTCATCATCATTCCAATTGCGCCATTGGTGACCGTAAACTGGTCCTAAATCACCATTCTCATCCGCCCATTCATTCCAGATGCGTACGCCATTTTCAGTAAGGTAATTAATGTTAGTATCGCCTTTTAAAAACCAAAGTAGTTCGTATATAATAGATTTTAAATGAAGTTTTTTTGTAGTGACCATAGGGAAACCTTCGCTTAAATCAAAGCGCATTTGGTAACCAAAAACACTTTTGGTTCCTGTACCTGTTCTATCTCCTTTTTCGTTCCCCTCTGCTAAAACGTGCTTTACTAAGTCGTGATATTGTTTCATACTCATTTCCTGCAAAAGCAGGAATCTCTTTAAAATTAAACTTAAATATACTTGGAATGAGATGCTGAATCAAGTTCAGCATGACAGCAAACGAAAATATAAAAAAGCTTTAATTAAGAATAAGTTGAACCCTTAGATAATATCAAAAGTTATTAACGAATTGCATTTTTATTTTGGAGAGTTAAAGGAACTTTTATCCAATAATCATTCCTGCAATAGTCGCAGAAATCAGAGAAGCGATTGTTCCGCCAATTAAGGCTTTCATTCCAAATTTAGATAACTGTTTGCGTTGACCAGGAGCAAGGGATCCAATGCCACCAATCTGAATGCCTATGGATGCAAAGTTGGCAAAACCACAAAGCATATAAGTTGCCATAATCACCGATTTTTGATATTTTAAGTGGGTTACACTTGTCACATCTTTTAAATCCGCCAGTTGTATGTATCCTACAAACTCACTTGCGGCTAACTTAATTCCTAGGAGCTGTCCCATAAGCGCCATATCTTCTTGAGCAATCCCTATTAACCACATTAAGGGCGCAAATGTGTATCCTAAAATTAATTCTAATGAAAATGATTGGTACGGTGTGTTAGCAATAACCCAGTCATTCAGTGAGGTTAGATCTCCAATTCCTCCTAAGATGCCATTTATCATAGCTATGAAAGCTACAAAAACCAATAACATGGCACCGACATTAACGGCAAGCTTCAAGCCTTCAGTCGTACCATTTGCAATGGACTCCAAAATATTAGAACCTATTTTTTCTTGAGATACAGAGACATCTGTATTAATATCCTCAGTTTGAGGAAAAAGTATTTTCGAAATAACAATGGCTCCAGGAGCAGCCATTACTGAGGCAGCCAATAAGTGCTTAGCATAGAACAATTGTAGCTCTGGGTCATCACCACCTAGAAATCCTATATAAGCCGCCAATACTGCACCTACAACAGTTGCCATACCACCGATCATTACCAATAGAATTTCGGACTTATTCATTTTTTCCAAATACGCCTTAATCAATAAAGGCGCCTCGGTCTGTCCTAAAAAAATGTTTCCAGCAACACTTAAACTTTCAGCTCCAGAAATCCCCAAAATTTTGGTGAGTAACCAGCCCATCCCTTTAACCACCTTTTGAATAATGCCTAAATAAAAGAGGACAGAAGTCAATGCCGAAAAGAATATAATAGTTGGCAACACTTGAAACGCAAAAATATAGCCAAAAGAATTTACATCCAACATACCACCAAATAAGAACTCACTACCGGCTTGTGTAAAACCAAGAATAGCGATAAAACCTTGACCAACATATTCAAAGGCTGTTTTTACGAAATCAACTTTTAGCACTCCAACGGCTATGATGAGTTGAAACGTTAATCCAATACCAACGGTTTTCCAGTTGATAGCCTTGCGGTTACTACTAAATAAAAAAGCGATAAAAATTAAGGTGATCATCCCTAAAACACCTCGCCAGAGACTATCGAATGAGAATCCTTGACTTGGGATAATTTCAGAATTAGAATTAGAATCGACTACGGAATGTGCAATAACCAAATCATCAGATTTAGGAGCCTTAAAACTATAGGATACAGTTTTTTCAGTAAATACTAATGTTGAGTCGGTTAACTCTCGGACTTTATACTTTCTTACGGTATCATTCGGCTGATTATAATAAAATACCAACAAATTATTTTGAAAGATATAATGCCCAGAAGCTTTAAGACTGTCTTTGCTTAATAGGTTATATCTAAAATCACCATTTTTAAATTCTAAAATATCAGCATCCGATACTGATACACTTGCACGTGTTTGTTCATTTTCAATAGCATCGAATTGCCATGTTTTTTCAAGCTCTTGTGCTGTAATTGATGAAAGTCCAATAAAAATAGCAATTAGGGCTTTGAAAAAATGATTCATAAAACGTGAAATATTAGTTAGCGCTTAGAAATTTCATCTCTAATTTTAGCCGCCTTTTCGTAGTCCTCATTATTTACGGCTTCTTCCAAGAGACTGTGCAATTCTTCAAGGGATTTGTCTTTGTACCCTTCTTGTTCAATAGCTGCAGCTTCAATTTCTTCGGCAATAAGATCATCAACAAGAATACTATCTTGTTCGTCTTCATCCTTTTTAGGATTAACTTTTAGATAGATGCCGGCTTTGTCTAGAATATTCTTGTAAGTAAAAATAGGGGCTTGAAAACGCAAAGCCAAAGCAATGGCATCACTGGTTCTGGCATCTATAATTTCTTCAATTTGATCCCGTTCACAAATTAAGCTAGAATAAAACACGCCATCAACCAATTTATGTATGATAACTTGCTTCACTACAATATCAAAACGGTCAGCAAAATTTTTGAATAAATCGTGAGTTAATGGACGTGGTGGACGAATTTCTTTTTCTAAAGCTATCGCTATGGATTGTGCTTCGAAAGCACCAATAACTATAGGTAATTTTCGGTCGCCATCGACCTCATTGAGAATTAAGGCATAGGCGCCATTCTGTGTCTGGCTATAGGAAATACCTTTAATATTTAAACGAACTAAACTCATAAATTATAAAACACAAAGAACTGTTTAAATTTGGACTTTACCAACTGCATGACACAGATTTGGATATTTTTCCCAATACTTTCGATAAAACGTAATCAGTTTCGAGAAAATCTAAATTTAAACAGCCCTTTATTATTACAAGGTAATAAAATTATGCGTTTTCAGCTTTGAAAGCTTTTAATTTTTCTATGAGTTGTGGTACAACTTCAAAAGCATCACCAACAATACCATAATCAGCAGCTTTAAAGAAAGGTGCTTCAGAATCCGTGTTAATCACAACTTTTACTTTAGAAGCATTGATACCTGCCAAATGCTGAATGGCACCGGAAATACCAATCGCTATATAGAGGTTAGAAGCTACAGGCTTACCTGTTTGACCTACGTGTTCACTGTGCGGTCTCCAGCCCAAATCTGATACTGGTTTAGAGCAGGCCGTTGCTGCGCCTAAAACTTCAGCTAATTCCTCAATCATTCCCCAATTTTCTGGACCTTTAAGACCTCTTCCGCCAGATACAACAGTTTCTGCATCTGCAATACTTACTTTATCAGTTGCTTTGTCCACAGACTCCACATTTACTCCAGAATCTGGTAATGATGGAGCGAAGTCTTCAACTGAAGCAGTTCCGCCGGACTCTACTAAGCCAAATGAGTTGTTAGAAAGTCCAACAATTTTTATATCCGTCGTAATTTCCGTATTTGCAAATGCTTTATTGGTAAAAGCCGTACGTTTTACTGTGAATGGAGCAGTGCTCGATGGTGCTTCAACTACATTGGACACATAACCTGCATCTAAACCAACTGCTAGAAGTGGTGCTAAGTATTTACTATCTGCACTAGAACTTACTACAACTACTTTTGATCCTTCCTGTTTTGCTGCCTCAGCAATAGCCGAAGCATAGGCTTTCGCATTAAAATTACCTAATGCCTCATTCTTTATTGATAATACCTTTGAAGCGCCATAGTTGCCTAAGCTTTCTGCATTATCTGCGTTCATAGTAACCGCTGTAACCGAGGTTCCCATTTGGTCTGCTATAGCTTTTGCATAAGACACAACTTCTAAAGCTGCTTTCTTAAACTTTCCGTTTTCTGATTCTGTATATACTAAAATAGACATAATTCTTTTTTTTAAATCACTTTAGCTTCGTTATGAAGTAAGCTTACTAATTCATCAATATTGTTAGCATCCACTAATTTCACCGCACCTTTTGGAGCAGGCTTTTCAAAGCTTACCGCTTTAGTTTCAGCATTAGCATCAGTAGGTTCTACAACTGTCAATGGTTTTTTACGAGCCATCATAATACCACGCATATTCGGAATACGTAAGTCACTTTCTTCAACTAAACCTTTCTGTCCACCAATAACCAAAGGTAATGACGTACTTACGGTTTCTTTACCACCATCTATTTCTCTTACGGCCTTGGCACTTGTGCCGTCCACGTCTAAACTTATGCAGTTTGTAACAAAATTAGCACCAATCATTGCAGCTAACATTCCAGGTACCATTCCGCCGTTATAATCGATAGATTCTCTACCAGCAATGACCAAATCGTAACCACCATCCTTAACTACACTAGCTAGTTGTTTTGCTACGGCATAGCCATCTGTAGCAGGCGTATTTACTCTAATGGCTGAGTCTGCTCCAATGGCTAAAGCTTTTCTTAAAGTAGGCTCTGTTTCTGAACCTCCTACATTTACCACATCTACACTGGCACCTTGCTTCTCCTTAAACCACATAGCACGAGTTAAACCAAACTCGTCATTCGGGTTAATAACAAACTGCACACCGTTAGTATCGAACTTGGTGTCGCCATCCGTAAAATTAATTTTGGAAGTTGTATCAGGTACATGACTAATACACACTAATATTTTCATATAAATTGTCTTTTAATTTGAGTCCACGAAGATAATTATAAAAATTGAATTTTACTATGCGTGCATAATAAATTTTAAGAAAAATTAAAATTACTATCCAGAAAATGCTAATTCAATAATAATTTAAATGATTTCTGCTGATTGTTTAATTTTTTGAGCCGAACGAAGTAAAGTCCAGTTTCATAACTAGAAAGATCGATAGAATTTTTTTCAAAATTTTTAGTAAAAAAAACAGTTTGACCTATACCATTTAATATCTCGACGGAAATAGGTACATCATTTAAATTAGAAATTTGAAGAAAAGGATTGCCTTTAGATTTAAATGGTTTCATTTTTACCGAACTTTCATCCTGAGTGGAGAGGTTCACTTTAGAAAATTCAATAATGTGATAGCCAAAGATTGCATTACTCCTATAGAATTGAAAGGTCTCACTTTCTGTATTTATAGAAACTTCAATATTTCCATAGTTATAACCGTTGCATGCAATATCTAAAACTGAAAAAATCTCGAATTCTAAATAATGATATGGTTCGGAAAAATCAACTTGAGGAGCAATTCCTGGCTCAGACTCCCAATGCTGTAGGGTATTGTCTACATTTTCGAATCCATTAGGATTTCCGCCTTTTAGTCCTATTGCAAATGAATTTCCACAAGAGGTTGGTTCATCACTTTCCATATACAAAATATCTTTTGTGGTATCGTAGTTAAAGTTTACCCTAAAATTAAAGTTTTCAGGCACGTCATATAAAGGGCAAGAGTAGCATGGGTCAACATCAGACGTGCTTATATGTTTAGTAACGTCATAAGTGTTACCATCAAGACTAGTGATGAGTTGAGGGCTTATTGAGGTAACAATTGGGAAACTGCCTAAATCAAAATATTCAATGAATATAGTCATTGTACTAGTAGGGACTTGAGTAGATACAGACTCATAAAGCGCTCTGGAATTCGCATTCACCATATAGTATTTTTGCAATGTGTCAGAACCATTTGGATAAAGCTGGTAAAAATCATGAATAATGTAATCAGCAAATATGTCCGTGATATACTGTTGGGCAAAATTTAAACTTAGTGTACCATCATTATTTGTGGTAACAATTGGAATATCTAATGTATTTTCAATTTTTAGTGTTAAACTTTGGGAAGAACACAAAATAGCTTCTTGCGAAAAGGTTATACAAAACCATAGTGAAAAAATAAGGCTCTTAATACAATTTTTAGATAACATGAACTAAATTCAGTGAATATGAAAGTTAGTGGAATTTTCTCAATTTTCAATATAAATTTAATAGTGTTTTGTTTTTAAGAATTCTTATTTTTGTTTTTCTTTTAAAACAAGAACATGAAGACAATACAATTTAGAGAAGCTATTTGTGAAGCTATGAGTGAAGAAATGCGTCGTGACGAAAGCATCTATCTTATGGGAGAAGAAGTAGCAGAATATAACGGGGCGTATAAGGCGTCCAAAGGCATGTTAGATGAGTTTGGCGAAAAACGTGTCATCGATACACCAATTGCTGAACTCGGTTTTGCCGGTATTGCCATTGGTTCTACAATGACTGGCAATCGTCCTATCGTAGAATATATGACGTTTAACTTCTCTTTAGTTGGTATTGATCAGATTATAAATAATGCTGCAAAGATCAGGCAAATGTCTGGAGGACAATTTAAATGTCCGATTGTTTTCCGCGGGCCAACAGCTTCTGCAGGTCAATTGGCAGCAACACATTCACAGGCGTTTGAAAGTTGGTTTGCTAATACACCAGGATTAAAAGTTATTGTACCGTCAAATCCATATGATGCCAAAGGCTTATTAAAATCTGCCATTAGAGACGATGATCCTGTAATTTTTATGGAAAGTGAGCAGATGTATGGTGATAAAGGTGAAGTGCCAGAGGGCGAATATGTGATACCAATTGGTGTTGCGGATATCAAACGCAAAGGTACTGATGTCACCATCGTATCTTTTGGTAAAATCATTAAAGAGGCTTATAAAGCTGCGGATGAATTGGAAAAAGAGGGTGTTTCTTGTGAGATTATTGATTTACGTACGGTGCGTCCAATGGATAGAAACGCTATTTTGGAGTCTGTTAAAAAAACCAATAGACTGGTAGTTTTAGAAGAGGCTTGGCCATTCGGTAATGTAGCTACTGAAATCACCTATTTGGTGCAATCAGAAGCATTTGATTATTTAGATGCTCCTGTTGTAAAAATTAATACAGCAGATACGCCTGCACCTTATTCTCCTGTCTTGTTAGAAGAGTGGTTGCCAAATAGCAATGATGTTATAAAGGCAGTGAAAAAAGTAATGTACAAATAAATAAATCGCAGTTTTCTGCGTTTAAAACTTCATTAATAACCTTAAGCATTAGTTTAGCATGGTTGTTGATGAAGTTTGTTTTTATTACGAAGCCCATAATGGGCAATTGGCTTAAAATTACTAACTTTTCATAGATAGTAATTGTAATGTTATTAGATTTTAAGTATGAAGTTGAAGTTATTTACACTCTTACTATTTTCAGGATTTATTTCGGCATTCGCACAAACAAAAGTCAGCGGCTACGTCTTCGATGAATACAACGAGCCTATCGCTTTTGCAAACGTACTTTTTAAAGGTTCTACAGAGGGTACCATTACCAACGAAGATGGTCGTTTTTATTTGGAGTCCGATGAAACTTGGGATACACTCATAGTTTCCTTTTTAGGTTTCGAAATGCAAGAATTGCCATTGACACAGAAAGTTAATTACGACTTAAAATTCATATTAAAGGAGGAAGCTTCTACACTCGGCGAGGTTTTAATTGTTACGGGAAAACAATCAAAAAAAGCTTCTGAAAACCCAGCCATTAGAATTCTAAAAAAGATTTGGGAGCGCAAGCGCAAAAACGGTCTTAAGCAGTTTAAGCAATATCAATATGATCAATATGAAAAGGTCGAATTCGACCTTAATACTATTGACAGTGCTTTGATTAAGAGTAAGCTCTTTAAGGGGATGGAGTTTGTGTTTGAAGAAGTGGACACCTCTAGTGTCACGGGAAAAACCTACCTACCTATTTTCTTAAATGAGTCTGTGAAAAAAGTTTATGGCGATAATGTAATCAATGAGAAGCGCGAAGATCTTGTCGGAAACAAAAATTCTGGATTTAGTAATAATCAGGTTATCATTGATTTTATTGACGATTTGTATTCTGACTATAATATTTATGATAATTATTTAAAGTTTTTTGATAAGAGTTTTGTGAGTCCATTAAGCCGCACAGGCATTCAGACTTATAATTATGTGCTTTCAGATAGTGCATATATTGACAATAAATGGTGTTACAATATTACCTATTATCCAAGACGAAAAAATGAGCTAACCTTTAAGGGGGATTTTTGGGTTAATGACTCTACTTATGCTATAAAAGATATTAATCTTCAAGCGTCTAAAAGTGCGAATATCAATTGGGTAAAAGAGATTTATATCGAGCAGGAGTTTGAAGTATTAAACGATTCTGTGTTCCTCATAAAGCGTGATTATTTCTTATCTGATTTTGCATTGAATAAAAAGGAGTCCTCTAGAGGTGTCTATGGGAAACGAACTACACTTTACGACAATTACAGATTTGATGTTCCAAAAGATGAAAAGTTCTATGAAAAGGTGGTTTATAATTATGATGAAGATGTCTATAATAGGGAAGACGATTTTTGGGAACAGAACAGGTTAGAGGCTTTAAATAAAGACGAAAAAGGGGTTTATAAAATGCTAGATACCCTTAAAACCGTAAAGAAATTTAAGCGACTTTATAATTTGGGAAGTATTTTGGCATCTGGTTATGTTGAGTTTCCAAGTATTAATTTTGATTACGGCCCAATCTTTTCGACATTTGGTTTCAATGAGGTGGAAGGCTTGCGACTGCGAACTGGTGGGCGAACGTATTTTGGGCCCAATGATTTATGGAGACTCGAAGGGTTTTTGGCTTATGGGTTTAGGGACGATAAATTTAAATATGGTATCTCGGGCAAATGGCTGTTAGATAAGCGAAGCCGCTTCACTATTTTTGGAGGTCAGCGACGCGATGTAGAACAAATTGGTGCGAGTTTAACGAGTTCTACTGACGTTTTGGGTCGAAGTTTAGCATCATCTGCCGTTATTGGTACAGGAGCAAATGATAAGCTTACTAATATTAGTTTAACTAATTTTGGTATGTCTATTGAGCCATTGCGAAACTTTGAAATTCGACTGGATGGTAGTTTTAGGCAACTGCGATCTGCATCACCAACCTTTAGTTTAGATTATAATGATTCAGAATCTCCGACAGGAGTCTCTTCTGAGGTCGATCAGTTTGAGACTCGACTATCTCTGGCATTTTATCCAAAGCGACAAATGACAGGTTTTGGCGTTGAGCGAAAAACAAAGAATGATGACTTTGCAAGACTTTTTGCGCAAGTAAGTAGAGGTGACCGTGATTGGTTTAATAGTGATTTCGATTATACTAAAGTACAGTTCTCTTATATACAACCATGGCAAATAGGTGGATTTGGACGTCTAACAACGAGTATAGAAGCTGGTAAAACCTTTGGCGAGGTGCCCTTGGCATTGCTAAGTGTAGTACCTGGTAACCAAACCTACTTTTCAATTTACAACACTTTCTCTCAACTCGATTTTTATGAGTTCGTTACTGATACTTATACGTCGATGCACTTTGAGCATAATTTTAATGGACGATTATTCTCTCGAATACCATTCTTAAAGAAATATAACCTAAGGGCTATCGCTAGTATTAGAGGTGTTTGGGGCGAATTGTCCGATAAAAATATAGCTTTAAGCACTACAGGAAATGCTATAGAGTTTCCATTGGTAGCACCAGATTCTAGAGTGTATTACGAATACAGTATTGGCGTCGCCAATATTTTTAAAGTATTGCGTTTAGATTTTAACTTTAGAGGTAATTATCTTGATAATCCTGGTGCTAGGAGATTTGGTATTACTGGCAGTTTTGGGTTCTATTTTTAAGCTGCTATTATGCATTTGGAACGTCATTGACCGTTCGTTTTTTATATTAACTCCTAAAATGGCTTGTATTCCTTAAGTTCCACGTTAGGATAATCCTTTGCTATTATGTTTTCCATATCAACCATAATATTGTTCAATCGATTGTATGGAAGCATAATTCTGTTAGTGAAAAATAATAAGTCAACCAAAAGGTTCGGAAATTCGCGCTCTTTTAGAAGTGTTTTTGGAGAATTTTGAAATGGTGAAGACACCTTAATCGTCTCGAGCGCATCAAAGTTTTGCCTTGTTTTTAATGTTGTTTTATCTATGTGCTTACTCAGATATGGTCTCAATTCTTGATTTACATAGTTAATTTGCAAGGCTTCGAATTGTAGTAACTTTTCTTGGTCAAAATTCATTTCTCTAAACTTTCGTTTCAAATTTTCGGAGGTCAATAGGCTAATTTCACCAGAATTCGTTAGAGCATTATATTCTGTTGTTGGTGTTGCAGCTAGCCACAGCCATGTTAATTTATGTATATTTAATTCTATCTGATCTTCGGTTAATTCAATTTCTGGATTTTGAATGGCTTCAAGCAATGCATCTGCGGCCGCAATTACTTCTGTCATTCGTTTCGCACCATATTTGAAGTGGAATTTATAAAACGCAACTTCGGTTCCGATTCTTTCGACTATTTTCTTCTCTTTATCTTTATTAGATTGGTTTTCTGTACATGAGCTCATCAAAAAAACGGTAATTAATAAAATAATGAAACTTATAATAAGTCTTGAGAAACTCATAGCATTTTGAGTTCTAAGAGCAGGATAAAGTTTTTTCATATTAGAGTAGTTTTAAATGAGCGTTAAACATGACTGATTGTTCATTTTCTTATAAATTAACATTGATGGTATAAAGGGCAACTAAATAGATGATGAACGCTATTAATGCTAATACATACGGACTGTATGTTCTATTATTCTTTTTATCCCAAATTATTAAACCTATAAGAATACCAATAACAGCTAAATAAGGAATATGAAAAGCACCTAAATCCTCCAACTCTAATAAAAAGAAAATAATTCTACCTAAAGTTGGTCCAATAAAAATTAATGTAATGGCGATCATATAGCGCATATGGATAGCAACATTATTCTTATGCTTTATGGCGAGTGTATAGAACATAAGTAAGAGTATAATATCAAAACTGGCATTTAGTGGGAAAAGATTCTTTCCATATTCTTTGATCATCTGAGGAATGAATGAAAGAATTAAAGCGACAAAAACGACATAAGAGATTTTTCCGAAAAAGCGATGTAATTTGAAGTTCTTAAATCTAATAAGTAGAGGTTGCGTAATTAGAAGTGTCATCCAAATTGAAGCTATAAATGCATGAAGATGGGTATGCATATCTACTGTTCCTTCAAATTCTGGTGACAATACAAAATAAGTTTTGTAAAACCCTAAAAATGTTAGTGGAATGAAGAGTAAAAAAACAAATCCAATATTTCTATACGCTTTTTCCATAAAATTTAGTGATAAATGTTATTAGCTCTTAATTAATGTATCAATCTCATTATCTAGATCTACTATTAGGGCTTTCAATTTTTTGATGACTTTTACATAGACAGCGTTTAAAACGCGCTGATTATCACTTTTTATTGAATTTAAAATAGATTTATAAAGAACGTCTGTTTTTAGAGATTCATAGTTGTTTGGTATTATTGCCGATTGTATAAATTCCCCATTGTCATTAACATTCCAAGCATCTAGTTTGCTAAACCGTTTTAGAATTTCTTCTAAATAAAATTCTCGATTTGGTTGATTTTCCCACGCTTTTAGACTCTGATACGATTGACTATGTATATTTAGTATCTTTTTTCTTAGTTCATCATTAGATATAAGTTCTATGCCTTTTGACTTTAGTACATCGAATGAGTTTGTATGTATAAGAGAAATGGGCCAATTAGTTGTCCATGCAAAATGATGCGCTAATGAGTCGTTATATGGTAAATTATCCTCGAGGCTTTTTAGTATGATAGCTATAGAGGCATTTGATTTGCTGTGACCTTCTACATTAATTTCAAAATCTGTTATATCTAATAGAAAATCTTCTTTAAGCTCCTTTAGAATGCTAACTTCTTCTTGTTTATTTTTGTACTGTGTATTTAAATTATTTAACCATAGTGCTATCAAAATCCCTATAACAACTAACACAATTTCTCCAACAGCATAAATGAGATATTTACTGAATTTATTTTCTGACAGTAATTTTTGGCGGATGTGCCTAAATAGTTTTATCATTGATTGGTGTGCCAAAGCACAATTAGTTGCTGGGTCAATAAATATAGACTTCTATGGACTATTAGATAGTACTATCTAATTTTTATTTTTGTTCTTAAAATCCTCAAAATCCGAAGTCTCTTCAACTTTAGGGAACATATTGTTTTTCATGTTAGTATCCGCAAATTCAAAATTAGGATCTAATACAACTTTCTTTACTTCTTTGTCTTTAATAAAGGTTTCGGTGATTTCATATTCGTTCAATCGCCATATTTCTGCTGGCAGTGTATCAATCTCACTTGTACCATCTTTATATTGCCACTCAATCGTCACAGGCATGATAAGACCTCCAACATTTTTTACAGTAATCTCGTAAATGTTCTTGCCATATAGTTGTTTGCGTATTTCAGGTTCATTCATTCTGGATAAAAACTGACCATAAGCTTGGTCTGGTGTAGAGACCATGGTTATGGTTTCGGATCCACCAGCAAAATTGGTAGTGTTTTCGCCAGCATTTTCAGCCTTAATATTTGCTTTGGTAATCTTGTTTTTGTTTTCAATATTTTCCTCGTTGGCAACAGTAAACCACTTGACGTTGGTGAGTTCCATATCCACATTGTCTGTCGTAAAGAACCAACCTCTGTAAAACCAATCCAGGTCTACAGCCGTAGCATCTTCTAGCGTTCTAAACAAATCCGCAGGATTTGGGTGTTTGTATTTCCATCGATTGGCATATTCCTTAAAGGCTTGGTCAAACAATTCCTTGCCAATAACCGAATTCCTGAGGATCTGCAAACCTACCGTTGGTTTTTGATAGTAATTTGCGCCAAATTGATTTAATAAATCATTATCCGAAGAGGTCATTATGGGACGCATAATGCTCTTGTCACCACTCATAAAAGGCACGATACTTTTTGGAGTAGTATGGTTATAATCTGGATAACGTTCTTCCATAGTGCGTTGATGAATAAAGGTATTGAGGCCTTCGTCCATCCACATCCATTGTCGCTCATCTGAGCTTACAATCATAGGAAACCAGTTGTGACCAACTTCGTGGACTATGGTACTTATCATACCTGCTTTAGCATTTTTGCTAATCTTTCCATTGATTGGTCGCCCGCCATTAAAACTTATCATTGGAAATTCCATACCAATATTAGAGGTGTTTACAGAAATACATACAGGATAAGGATATTCAAAAACGGCTTCAGAATAGACTTCCAATGCATTTTTTACGGCCAATGTAGACGAGTCACTCCAAACGGGTAAGCCCTCTTTTGGATAAAAGGACATCGCCATAACCGTATGCGTTTCTAAAGGCACAGCTTGGGCATCCCAAATGAACTTACGCGATGAGGCAAAGGCAAAGTCACGTACGTTTTTAGCATTGAATTTCCATGTCTTTGTTTTAGCGGTTTTAGATTTTTCATTGACCTTGGCTTCTTCAGGAGTGACTATCATTATAGGTTCATCTGTAGATTTTCTAGCTTTTTCCAGGCGTTGTCTTTGTGTTTTGGTAAGTACGTCAGCTTCATTTAATAATTCGCCTGTAGCAGCGACAAGATGATCTGCTGGTACTGTGATTTCAACATGATAGTCACCAAACTCCAAAGCGAACTCACCCAGTTTTTGAAATTGTTTGTTTTGCCAACCTTCCGTATCATTATAAACAGCCATTCTAGGAAACCAGTGCGCAATCAAATACACGGTATTGTCATCTCCTGGGAAGTATTCATAGCCCTCACGAGACAATAAGAACATGCTTCTATCTGTAATGTGATAGGACCAACCTATTGAGAATGTCATGGATTCACCTGACTTTAAAGGTTCGTTTAGCAATACTTTCATCATGGTATTATTGACTAAGGATTTAATCGCTTTACCACCAGCATCCTTAATATATTTTATGGTATAACCTGCGGGAAAATCAATAGCACGTGTTAAGAATTGCATGTGTCTCGTGTTCATAGAGTCGCGCACATTTCCAAAAGCATAGCCAAAATCTTCGTTCTCCTTTTTATTCACATTCTGTTCTAACTGAATCCATAAATAAGACAAGTCATCTGGTGAGTTATTGTAATAAGTAATCGTTTCATCACCACTTAAAATATTATTCCTTTCATCAAGCTTAGCTTTGATTTTATAATCTGCGCGCTGCTGCCAATAGGCTTTTCCTGGAGCACCGCTTGCCGATCGATAGACGTTGGGAGGCGGAATCATATTATCTATAGGTTCAAATTTCCCCTGATATTTTTGGTCCTGTGCATATAGGCTAAAGGATAATAAAATGGAAAGTGTAAGGGTAACAATACGTTTCATCAAAGAATGGATTAAATTAATTGGACTACAAGATAGTAATTTAGCCATTGGTTTATGAGTAAATTAGAAACCAGAGTATGTTTTAGTTGGTGAAAATTAAACACTTGCCTATCTTTGCAGCCCTCTTAAAAAGAAGATTATGACCAAATCAGGCAAGCTAACCTTTGATGTATTAATTGAGATTCCGAAAGGTAGTCGTAATAAATATGAGTACGATTTCGATTTAAAGAAAATTAGATTTGATCGTATGTTGTTTTCATCTATGATGTATCCTGGAGATTATGGTTTTATACCAGAGACTTTGGCTTTAGATGGAGACCCTCTTGATGTCTTGGTAATGGGAACGGAGCCAACATTTCCAATGTGCGTTATGGAAGTAAAACCAATTGGTGTTTTCCATATGGCAGATGAAAAAGGTCCCGATGAAAAATTGGTTTGTGTGCCAGTTAGTGAT
The DNA here is from genome assembly GCF_014243395.1 of Winogradskyella flava. Classification (GTDB taxonomy): domain Bacteria; phylum Bacteroidota; class Bacteroidia; order Flavobacteriales; family Flavobacteriaceae; genus Winogradskyella; species Winogradskyella flava. Next base: position 102,192 of record NZ_JACLCP010000005.1, read on the forward strand.
CCTATATGGAATAGCTACATGGATATTATGGATCTTAACACCCATAGGATTAAAGAAATCACACATTTTTTTCAGGTTTACAAAGATTTGGAGAAAAAGAAAGTTGATGTTGGCGGTTGGGGAAATGCTGAGGAGGCTTATGATATTCTCAACAAATGTATTGAACGATACGAAACAAGTAAGCATAAGGCAAACGGCGACTTTACCATTTAGAAAAATTCTCATAAAATTAATAATACGAACCCCTTTCTTAATTAGCACTAAAGGGTTTTTCTATTCCCTTTGATTTTACTACTTTTGCCCAGCTAAAAACAAATCAAATTAAAATTTATAATATGGAATCATTTATGATTTATATGCCAATAGCTTTGGCACTTTTAGGATTAATTTATATGCTAGTGAAGCAATCTTGGGTAATGAAACAGGATGCAGGTGATGGTAAGATGAAAGAAATTTCAGATCACATTTATGAAGGCGCATTAGCATTTTTAAATGCTGAATATAGGTTACTTACAGTTTTTGTAGTGATTGTTGCAGCTTTATTAGCCATTGTGTCTTTTGTAGTGCCTACAACACACTGGTTAATTGTAATCGCTTTTGTTTTCGGAGCTGTGTTTTCTGCTTTTGCTGGAAACATTGGTATGAAAATAGCAACGAAAACTAATGTAAGAACTACACAAGCTGCACGTACAAGTTTGCCAAATGCTCTTAAGATTTCTTTTGGAGGTGGCACTGTAATGGGACTAGGAGTTGCTGGTTTAGCTGTGTTAGGTTTAACGGTATTTTTTATTATATTTTTCCATGTATTTATGGATGGTGTTTGGACAAATACAATGGATATGACTATTGTATTAGAAACATTAGCCGGTTTCTCTTTAGGAGCTGAATCTATTGCATTATTCGCAAGAGTAGGTGGTGGAATTTATACTAAAGCAGCAGATGTTGGTGCAGATTTAGTAGGTAAGGTAGAAGCAGGTATCCCAGAAGATGATCCTCGTAATCCTGCAACAATTGCAGATAACGTAGGTGACAATGTAGGTGATGTTGCAGGTATGGGAGCTGATCTATTTGGTTCTTATGTTGCTACAGTATTAGCCGCAATGGTTTTAGGTAATTATGTAATTAAAGATATGGGTGGTGCAATCTCTGATGCTTTTGGAGGTATTGGCCCAATCTTATTACCTATGGCAATAGCTGGTGCCGGAATTATCATTTCTATTATTGGCACAATGCTGGTTAAGATAAAGAGTAACGATGCCAAAGAAGCCCAAGTTATGGGTGCATTAAACATTGGTAACTGGACATCAATTGTTTTAGTAGCTGTGTCTTGTTTTGGGTTAGTGACTTGGATGTTACCTGAAACAATGAAAATGAATTTCTTCGGAGAAGGATTAGTTGAAATTTCATCAATGCGCGTATTTTATGCAACTCTAGTTGGATTATTTGTAGGAGCGGTGATTTCTTCGGTTACTGAATACTATACAGGATTAGGTAAAAAACCAATTTTAAATATCGTACAACAATCATCAACTGGTGCAGGAACCAACATTATAGCAGGTTTAGCTACTGGTATGATATCTACTTTCCCGTCTGTATTATTATTTGCTGGTGCGATTTGGGCATCTTATGCATTTGCTGGTTTCTATGGCGTAGCATTGGCAGCTTCAGCGATGATGGCCACAACAGCTATGCAATTAGCGATTGATGCATTTGGACCAATTTCTGATAATGCTGGAGGTATAGCTGAAATGAGTGAGCAAGAACCAATCGTAAGAGAACGCACAGATATATTAGATTCAGTTGGTAATACAACTGCAGCAACAGGAAAAGGGTTTGCTATTGCTTCTGCAGCATTAACGTCCTTAGCATTATTTGCTGCTTACGTAACGTTTACGGGAATTGACGGTATTAATATTTTTAAAGCACCAGTATTAGCTATGTTATTTGTTGGTGGAATGGTACCAGTAGTGTTCTCTGCTTTAGCAATGAACGCCGTAGGTAAAGCCGCTATGGAAATGGTAGAAGAAGTACGTCGTCAGTTTAGAGACATTCCAGGAATTATGGAAGGTACTGGTAAGCCAGAATACGATAAGTGTGTGGCAATTTCTACGCAAGCGTCTTTAAAAGAAATGATGTTACCAGGGTTATTAACTATTGGTTTTCCATTAGTTATAGCCTTTGTTCCAATGTTGTTTGGAATGAGTCATATGGCAATTGCAGAAATGTTAGGTGGTTATATGGCTGGCGTTACAGTGTCTGGTGTATTATGGGCGATTTTCCAGAATAATGCTGGTGGAGCTTGGGATAATGCTAAGAAGTCTTTTGAAGCTGGAGTTGAGATTAACGGTGAAATGACTTATAAAGGTTCTGACGCGCACAAAGCCGCTGTAACTGGTGACACGGTTGGTGATCCTTTTAAAGATACGTCTGGGCCTTCAATGAATATCTTAATTAAGTTAACATGTCTTATAGGTTTAGTAATCGCTCCAATTTTAGGTGGTCATTCTTCTGAAACAGCGATGGCAACTATTGAAGATGAAGTTTCAATAGAAATGACTGTTAAGTCTAAAGATATGGCGACAGCAACTGTAGATTATTCAACAATGAAAGATGGTGAAAAAGTTATGGAAACCATAACTTTTGAAGGTACTCAGGTTGAGGTTGAGAAAGAATTAAAAGCTTTTGAAGCCTCTTTGAAAAATGAAGCTGGAGACGTTGAGAAAGTGATCGAAAAGGTTGATATTACTAAAGAATAGATAATAAATTATTTAGTCTTAAAGCCACACGATTCGTGTGGCTTTTTTTATCGTATTTCGCGAAATACTTCTTATCTTTGAAATTGGTTAACCAATCTGGTTTTCCAGTTTATGATGTGAAAGCTATGAAAACTTATATGCTTGTGTTTTTATTATTATTAGCATTTAATGCCAAAGGACAAATTGTTAGCAATAATGCAGAACTACAAAATGCGATATCAAATGCGCAAGCAGGCACTGTAATTGAGCTCGCCGATGGTACTTGGAACAGTGTTCAAATATCCATTAACGTTAATGCCATTGAATCCCAACCTTGTATTATTAAGGCACAAAATCCTGGAAGCGTATTTTTTGAAGGACGTTCAAATATTAGTTTAGGTGGTTCGTACATTATTTTTGAAGGTGTTGTTTTTCAAAATGCGTCCGGACTTATTACAAGTAATGGAAGAATAGAACCTATTATAGAATTTAGAGATACAAGCAATAATGATTGTATTAATTGTACTGTTAGAAATATAAAAGTAGATGCTTATAATGGTACTTCTACCCAAGAAGAAGATATTTTTAAATGGGTTATTATTTATGGTGAATATAATGAAGTAAGCTACTCTTCTTTCATAGGTAAAAATGGTGTAGGTAGTATTATTAATGATAACCATAATAATTCAACACCAGATTATTCTAAAATACATCATAATTACTTTGCAGATAGAGTGCCTGTAAATAATGATGTTAACGGATTAAATGACCAAGACGCTATTCGAATTGGTACCAGTACTACTTCGCTTTCGGATTCGTTCACCGAAGTTTATGACAATCTTTTTAATAATTGGTCAGGGGAAGTAGAAATCATATCTAACAAAAGTGGAAGTAATAGATATTACAATAACACATTTAGAGATTATCAAGGTACACTAACCTTAAGACATGGTAATAATGCTGATGTATATGGAAACTATTTTTTTGGAAATAATAATGCTTTTTCAGGAGGAGTAAGAGTCATTGGAGAAGATCATAAGGTATATAACAATTACTTTGAAGGTCTTAGATATAGAAAACCAAATGGATCAGGTTCTAATACCACAGGTGCTCTAAATGTAATGAATGGTCAAGTAAATTCTGCTTTAAGTGGTTATTATCAAGTTAAAAATGTACAAATTGTAAATAATACGCTTGTCGACTGTGATCTAGGTATTAGAGTTGGTACGAGTCTGAGTGGGGCGACGCTGCCACCAGAAAATCTAATAGTTGCTAATAACATCATTTTAGATTCTGATATAAATGCGTTTCAAGAAATTACTGCTCCAATCGGAAGTTCGGTATATGAAGGAAATATCACCCAAAACGGAAGTTGGGATTTAACCAATGGTGTAAATTCCAACGAAACGGTTACTTCAGGATTATTAGCAAGTGGAACAGATTTTTACCGATTAGTATCAGGCAGTGCAGCTATTGATGCTGGAGTAGGATCGTATACATTTTTAACCACAGATATTCTGTACGGAGATAGAGAGATGGATTTTGATGCAGGTGCAGAAGAATTTGGAGCAGGCGGAACTGTCGGGCCTTATGAGGTTGCAGATGTTGGCACCACAATAGGTTTTGGTACTCTGAATGCACTATCCGTTAATGACGTGAATATAGAAAGTGTCACTGTTAAACTTCATCCTGTGCCATCTAATGGTGAACTAACTATTTCAAAAAAAGATGGAGCTATTGGACTTATAATAATATTTAATACACATGGAAAATTACTCTATAAACAAAACATAGATCTCAAAACAGCAACTATCAATGTAAGTCAGTTTTCGTCAGGCGTCTATATTTTAAAAACAAATACAGCTAATTTGCGTTTTGTTATTGATTAATGGTATTATTCTATTTTATAGCCACTCAATTCGTGTGGCTTTTTTATTTTTATACCCTGTAACATCACTAAATGTTAAAAAAAGATCCCTTACAAATCATAGCTTTTCAAGGTTATGGTACAGATACCCATTTCTATGCTCGCGGTAGAGCTCTGGAGGACGAATCCATAGATTTAGAAAATCAGCATATTTGGCACCTCATTATAAACACCTGGAAGCGTTTTGAAACCGATGAAATAAAAAATGTTGGTATTGATATCAAGCTTCCAAACCATATAATTTTAAAAGGTACTACGGATAGTGATGGCTATTATAAGGTTGACGCTGATCTCCGTGATTTGAAAAAAATAACAAATGAAGAAGGATGGCTGCCTTTTGAGTTATCTTATAATGATGTAAACATAAAGCGAACCATTCAGAATGAAAATCGATTTCCTGGAGAAATATTGATTCCGTCCGCTAAAGCACAATTTGGTGTAGCTAGCGATATTGATGATACTATTTTGCATACAGGAGTAGTGTCTACGCTAAAATGGAAAGTCATTTATAATTCCGTATTCAAACATGCCAAAAATAGAATACCACTTGAAGGTGCTGCGGAGTTTTATCATAAATTACATAGAGGCGCTTCGGACGATAATGCCAACCCTATTTTTTATGTCAGTCATAGTCCATGGAATTTGTATCGCTATCTCGAGTTGTTTTTGAGACAGAATAATTTCCCGAAGGGTCCAATATTATTAAGGAGTTTTAGTAATATATTGAGAAAGAAATCTCAAGATGACAAACCTCAAAAGCAAAAAGAAATTTTAAACCTTCTTAAAACCTATCCCGATTTGCCATTTATTCTCATTGGAGATAGTGGAGAGCACGATCCCGATATCTATATGGAGATTGCAGAAGAATTTCCGGATCGAATATTATCAATTTATCTCAGAAGTGTGAAGCATAGGAAGAAAATGCTGCGTGTAAGAGCATTAGTTGAAAACTATAAAACAACGCCTGTATTAATGGTAGAAAATAGTCAGCAAGCTATTGAGCATGCAAAACAACATGGTTTTATTGCTTAAAATAAACCGTGAATCTGAGCATCAATTTTATTAATGATGCCTCCTAAATCTTCCGGATTGGTCACGAAATCGAGATTGTCTACATCTATAATAAGCAAGTTGCCTTTGTCGTATTTAGTAATCCAAGCTTCGTAGCGTTCATTCAATCGACTCAGGTAATCAATACTAATGGTGTTTTCATAATCACGACCACGCTTATGAATTTGTGCTACCAAATTTGGAATGCTACTTCGCAAATAGATTAATAAGTCAGGACCTTTTACAAAAGATTCCATTAACTCAAATAAAGAAGAGTAGTTTTCAAAATCACGATTGGTCATTAAGCCCATAGCGTGCAAGTTGGGAGCGAAAATATGGGCATCCTCATATATGGTTCTATCCTGTATGATATCCTTTCCACTATTATGAATCTGATTGACCTGACGAAATCTGCTGTTTAAGAAATAGACCTGTAAGTTAAAGCTCCAACGTTCCATTTGATTATAAAAATCGTCTAGATATGGATTGTCAACAACATCTTCTAATTGGGCTTCCCACTTGTAATGTTTGGCGAGTAATTTTGTGAGCGTGGTTTTACCTGCTCCTATATTTCCTGCAACAGCAACATGCATAATCTATTCTAGTTTAAGTTGGTATTGACGCAGAATTTCGTCGTCGTAAATATACAAGGTTTCATTGGTTACCAAAAACTGATTTATTAACAAATTTGGATGTTCAACAGGTTTTATTTCAGTAGTGTTTTTAGTTAAAATATTCAGTCCATTGTCTTTTTTCAACACTAAATGTGCTTTACTAAATGCCATATTTTCAAAACCATCATTTTTGTGTTTTGCTATTAAGCTTCCAAAATAATTATAGATGTATAAATAGTTTTCCGTGAGCATGTAGCAATTATTGTAGTCGCTTTTAAGATCTAAGATTTGTGACTGTACAGGTACCGTTTTCAATCTTATCTTATTGGTTTTGTAGTCATACAATTCCAACTGCTGTAAATCTTGATTGAATATCCAAAGCGTGTTGTCGTATCCAGTGGATATAAAACTTACGTTTTTATAAGGTTGAACAGTATTAAAGTCTATTTTAAAGACTTCAGCTAGGCGATTATCTAAAATAATTACGGTATTAAAATCTTGATAAAATAAATTGATTTTTAAAGGGTTAAAGGCATTGGCAGAGGTGATTTCACTAAGCTGAAAATTAGTGTAGGTGATTGTGGTGTCCTTGGTTTTTTTATGAAAGGTATTGTCTTCTGCTGTATAATACAGTGTCCCGAAAGTATCGACTCCAAAAATCTTGTCAGCTTTTAGAGTGGTAGAGTCTTTTATACTGATATGAATTTGCTCTTGGGCAAAAGCTGAAAAACTGATTATAAAAAAGAAAATAAATGCTTTGTACATAGGATTCAGAAAAGTACAAAAATTGCTCCAAACGTTTACTGTCGTTCTAAACTTTTACAATGAGCTTGTCGAAGTTTGTTTCAGTATCTCAATTCACATAGTCGATGCTTTTTATGGGATGCTGAATGAAGTCAGTATGACAAACCGATAGGATGGCATTTTAAACGGTAAGTTTATAACCATATCCACGGACATTAATAATTTGAATGTTCTCATCTTTCTTCAGTTTCTTGCGAAGCTTGGTAATAAAAACATCCATACTACGAGTCGAGAAAAAGTCATCCGTTCCCCAGAGTTTGTTAAGAATTAATGAGCGATCCAAAACCTTATTCTTGTTTTGTATAAGATGAAATAATAAATGTGCTTCTCTGTGCGTTAACTGGACCGATTCCTCATCTCTAAACTGAAGCTGCTGTTTCGGAAAATCAAACGAATAATGGCCGACTTCAAATACTTTGGACGTTTTTTGAACGGCAGTACGGTTTATCAAATTATGGATACGCACAATGAGCTCTTCCATGCTAAAAGGTTTTTTCAAATAATCATTCCCTCCAATGGAAAAGCCTTCAACAACATCTGCAGTTTGTGATTTTGCTGTTAAAAAAATAATGGGAATGGTATTATCTATAGCTCGTATTTCTTTCGCCAAAGTAAAGCCATCTTTTTTGGGCATCATAACGTCCAAGACCAAAATATCTGGATTTTCTGAATTATACTTTTCATAGGCCTTTTCGCCGTTTTCGCAAAGAATAACTTCAAAGTCTCTGGTTTCGAGACTTTCTTTTATTATCTGACCTAATGCTGCTTCATCTTCAGCTATTAATAGTTTTATGTTTTCAGCCATTGGGAAGCGATATTTTAAAAGTCGTAAGATTATGTTCTATAGCTAAACTAATAATGCCCTCATGTTTTTCAATAATCGTTTTGGTGTAATAAAGACCAATTCCGAAACCTTTGACGTTATGGGTATTGCCTTCGGTAACACGATAGAACTTTTCGAAAATTCGCTCTTTATTATCTTTAGATAAAGAATTTCCATTATCGGAAATATGGATATGAAACAAATCCTTTTTAGGTATTAAATCTATGAAAATGATGTTCCCTCCATATTTAACGGCATTATCGAAAATATTGTTCAGGGCATTTTCAAAATGAAAAACATCTACGCTGGCCATTAAGCTATCTGCCCTAAAGTTTGTTTGGAATTCCTTTTCTGGATACTGGATTTTATACCTGTTTGACAAAGTGTTTAGCAGATCGACAATATCAATTTGGTCTTTATTTAATTCCAAACTGTCGCTGTCCAGTGTTGCAGTTTCTAGAAGTTTTTCTACCATTATATTCAACTTGTTTAATTGCTCAGAGGACATATTGATATACTTTTTTGTCTTCTCTTTATCGTCAATGCCGTTGAAGTTATTGATACTTTCTAAAGCAACACCAATAGTTGCTATTGGTGTTTTAAACTCATGTGTAATATTACTTATGAGGTCGTTTTTAACTTCTGCTAATTGTTTTTGGTGTTTTATGATTTTTAGTAAATAGAAAAGACAGCTAATAACTGCTAATACTAGTAGTGTTGATATCGAAATTCCACCTAACATTCGTTTTAAAACGACTTTGGTTTCATTGGTAAAATCGATGCTTAATTCACTTTCTTTTGGTAAGAAAGAGGACTTTGAAAGCACATTCAATAATGTGCCATTACCTAAGTCTGTGGTGTCTGTTTTTACAATAATTAAATTATTCGAAGTGTTAAAACTATATTCTGGCTGTTTATAATTTAATTGATAGTCAACACTAATATTTTTCCGACTCAATTCAGACTTTAGGTTGCCATCTATTTTTTTTAGATTTAGAGTATCATTAGTAATGGAGATAACAATTTTTGAAGTCAACATTTCTAAATTAGAAATATCGGAAGAATCACGAACCTGCTTTGTGTTTCTTAAAGTTGCTTTAATTGAATCTAGGGAAACGGGTTTGTGCCGCTCAGTGTAATGTTTCATCATTGAGTCGGCTTTTAAGCCTCTTAAAACCGTAATATCGTCAATAAAATTTATGCTTATGGAATCTAAGTTTTTAAAAGAACCTTCAGATTCATCAATTGTGCTTAAAAGTTTTCGAAATTTCCCTCCCTGTTTAAATACTTCTTTATGACCTTTTCCATTGAAAGAAAATCCTAAGGTTGTTTTTTGAGCTAAATCTGCATAATAATCGTCCACAGCTTTATCCAAACTAACCTGCACATCATTAATCAATTGCTGTTTATTAATCTGATAATTTTTAAAATTCCAATAGACTTGTATGCCAATTGTGACCACTATTACCAATACAATGGTGTATAAGATATATTTATAACGTTGATCGTTCATGCTTCAAAAGTATAGGTTAATCACAAGTTAAACTAATCGGTTAACACACGTTAACACAGGTTAACTTAAAAAAATAATTATGCTGTTGATATTTGTGATGTATTAATCATAAAACAAAAACATCAAATGAAAAATTTCATCACAGGCTTATCACTTTTAATGATAGCGCTAACTTTTGGGCAAACTAAAAGTCTCAGTGGAACTTTAGAAACTTCTGAAAAAGAAACTAAGATTGAAAATTTAAAAATTGAAATAACTGTAGATTCTGTAGAGGAAATAAAATCTACGTTTTCAACTGAGGATATCAAACGCATTCTAGATGAAATATCAGAAGATGAAAGCATCATATTTAAGATGACTTGTAATAATAAGAATGCTTCAACTGGTTATAAATCATCAGCGTCTTATACGGTTAAAGGGAATACTGATGATAAAGATTTTTTTATCAAAAGCATTAAAAAGGTAAGAAAAGCAGCAATTAAGTATTATAAAAATAGAGCATAATATGACAACAATTATTAGAGTTTTAGTCTTGGCATTAATGTTAGCCTTCTTTAACGGTAATGCACAAGATTTTCAAGGCGTCGCAACATACAAGACGCTTACAAAATTAAATTTAAAGTTAGATAGTACAAGCTTAGGGAGTACCAAAGCAAAATCTAGTGATGTAAGTATCTCGACAGAGATGCGAGAACAAATAATGGAACAATTAAAGAAAGGTTCTCAACAGACCTATAAGTTAAGTTTCGATAAGGAACAATCTATCTATAAAAAAGAAGAAAAATTAGAGAAGCCAAAACCTAACTCTGGCAATGTAAGTTTTTCGATTAACTTTAGTGGAGGAGCGGGTGATATCCTATATAAAAATATTAAAGAGAAAAGGTATACGAGTTCAAGCGAAACTTTTAGTAAGTTATTTTTAATACAAGATGAGCTTCAAGAACATGACTGGAAATTAGAAAATGAAACAAAAAATATAGGAGAATATACTTGTTATAAAGCGACTAAGACATTTACAAGAAAAGAAACGGTAAGGACATTTACCAGTTTTAATGTAAATGGCAAAGACAAAGAAGATGAAAAAAAGAAAGAGCCAGAAACAAAAGAGGTTGAAGTAACGGTTACTGCATGGTACACACCTCAAATTCCTGTTAGTACAGGTCCAGACATTTATCACGGACTTCCTGGTTTAATCTTGGAGGTTAATGATGGAAGAACAACGACGATTTGTAGTAAGATTGAGATTAACCCAAAAGACGGTTTTGAGATTAAAGAACCTAAAAAAGGTAAAAAAGTCAATCAAAAAGAATACGATAAAATTGTAAAGAAAAAGTCAGAGGAACAGATGGAGCAATTTAGATCTAGACGCAGAAGCGGCGAGTCTGTGCAAATGATAAAAATTGGTGGTTAATACTTAGTCCTATAAATCAATAAAATCATATGTAATTATTATTCATATAAGGATCAAAGTAGGGTGTCTTATAACTTTTCAAATTTAACAAATCATATAATGAAATATATATTTACTACTATGTTTTTCATAGTGGCTAGCACTTCCTTTGCGCAAATTAAAATAGATGGAATTGTTAAGGATAGTATAGGTAATCCATTGGAACTTGCAAATGTGGTTGCAATTAATAAAGAAACGAATGGGTTAGAATCTTTTGCTATTACAAATGAAGAAGGGAAATATAGGCTTAGTGTTGAGAAAAACACCAAATATATACTTCAAGTAAGTTCTATTGGTTACAAGGCAATTAGTGATACCTATGAAACTAAAGAGGTAGATGTTAGCAAAGACTTCGTTTTAAAAGAAGATAACCTGTTGGACGAGATAGAATTGACTTATGAAATTCCTGTTAAGATAGATGGAGACACTATAACTTATAATGCAGATTCTTTTAAGAGGCCAACAGATAGAAAGCTTGGTGATTTATTAAAAAACATGCCAGGAATAGAAGTCAATGACGCAGGAGAGGTTAAGGTAGAGGGAAAAACAATTCAAAAACTAATGATTGATGGCGAAGTTTTTTTCGATGGAGACACCAAATTAGGAACTAAAAATATACCATCCAATGCTGTGGATAAAGTACAAGTTTTAAAAAATTTCTCTGAAGTAGACCAGTTAAAAGGAGTGCAAGATAATTCAGATAATTTGGCTTTAAATATCAAACTTAAAGAAGGCAAAAAGAATTTTTGGTTTGGAGATATTAAGGCTGGAGTTGGATTTTCAGGAGATTTTGACATACCAAATAACGATGTTGCTTTTGATACAGGATTGTCATCTAACTTTACTTTAAAAGGAGATAACCTTTATGTGTTACAACCAAAGTTATTTTACTATAGTCCAAAATACAGTATTAATTTAATCGGTGATTTAAATAATATTGGAGAAGTCGTTCTTAATAGAAGTGACCTTTTTAAACTCTCTAGTGGGTTTAGAGCTCCAAGTGCCTCTAGTGGTACAAATATTAACCTGGGTAATAATGATATAGGTTTTTTAGCAATTCAAAATAATAATGCTTTAGATATAAATACAAAGCTCGGTGCTGCCAACTTCAGCTATTCGCCAACTAAAAATATAAGTATTAATGGTTTTGGGGTGTTTTCAAGTAGTCGAGTAGATCAAAGACAGAATCGCTTTGCACAGTTTGTACAATTCGAAGATAACCCAGACACTGCAATAGATGAGTCTCTTAATACACCACCAGATGAGGCAACAGTTAGTCAGACGCAACAAGCTTCAGATATAGGGTTATTAAAATTAAGCGGAAAATACAAACCTAATTCAAATAATCAATTAGAATACAACATACAAGGACGATTGTCAAAAACTTCACAAACTCAGGATTTCTTTTCGACAGTTACAGGGAGTACCGACGAATTTGAAGATATTACACCTTTTAGCTTAAGACAAAGTTTAAATTATTATTATACTTTCAATGAGAACAATATTTTTGCACTATCGTCTCAATATCTAATTCAAGATGAAGATCCATTCTATAACGCGGCATTAGAGAATAACCCATCTAATAATGACGATGACGATGCTGATGCCTTTGATTTAACAGCTGAGAATTTAGGTTTAAATAGATCATTTGATAATTATAATTTATCTCAAGAAAGGCGTGTTAAAACCAATCAACTAGATTCTAGATTAGACTATTGGAATGTTCTTACAGAAAGAAGTAATATTAATTTTACATTAGGCACTACATTAAGTCGTCAACGTTTCAACTCTGATTTTTTCCAACTGTTAGGGAATATGGGAGATTTAAACCGCTCAGAATTTGTTCCAACACCACTAATAAATGATGGACTTAATACAAATGATATAGAGTATAGATTTTCTGATTTGTATGCAGGAATACACTATCAATTTAAAACAGGCATATTTACTTTTACGCCTGGTTTTAATTTACATGCTTACAGTGTAAATAATAAACAGTTTGGAGAAGAATTTGATGACAGTTTTTTTAGAATTTTACCGGATTTTACAGCAAGAATTAAATTAAAAAAGAGTGAAAATTTAAGGTTCCGATATAATATGAGAACACAGTTTAATGATGTAAAGAGGTTTGCTAGAGGGTTAGTATTAAATAACTTTAATGCGCCTTTTTCGGGTAATCCAATTTTAGAGAATGGACTTTCTCACGTGGCTAGCTTAAATTACTCAAGTTTCAATCAATTTAATAATACCAATGCTTTTGCAAATGTTACTTACACGAAGAGTATAAACCAAGTGCAAAGTAATGTTGATTTTAGCAGTGTTATTAGAACAAGAACTCTATTTAATTCTCCTATAGACAATGAATCTGTAGTTGCAAGTGGCAGTTTTCAAAAAAGATTAAAGAGGATAACAGGAACTTTAGGAGGTAGTTTTACTTACAATAAGTTTAATCAATTATTTGTAGGAGTACCTACAATAAATGAGAATTATAATCAAAATTATTTTGCCCGAATACGAACTAATTTTAGAACAGCTCCGAATATTCAGTTAGCTTATAATTATGCAAAAGCAGATAACAACCAAGGTGGCAGAAACACCAAGTTTTTTACAAATTCACCTTCTATTGAATTTGATGCCTATATCTTTAAATCATTGACATTTAGAACAGATTACGGCTATACTCGTATTAGTAATGAAAGTGGAACATTAAATTCATTCGATTTTTGGAATGCTACTCTATCCTATAGAGGAAAGCCAGATTCTAAATTAGAATATGAAATTAGAGCTACTAATTTATTAAATACACGTTCCAGAGATAGAAATAGTGTTAATAATTTTTCATCTAATTTCAACCAGACTTTCATTCAGCCAAGATTTATAACATTTAGATTAGTATACGATTTGTAACTGTACAGCTTTAAGACTCATGTAATGTCTATGTTAATATTATGGTAAACACGAGACACTTTGTTTAATGTTTTAAATATATTTGTTAAACAAAATAATAATTAACACGTTTTACCATGAGATCACTACTATTAAAATCTAGCTTTTTCATATTCTTATTTCTTTTAGCCAATAATTTAGATACCGTTGAATTAAGGAATTTCAATGATGATAACACTGTTCAAGAGTTTCAAGGACAGGCTACATATATTTCCAAATCTACTATGGAGTTGGGAAGATGGGGAGCAAGATTGAGTGAAGAGCAGAAAAAACAAGTAAAGGCAAGACTTAAAAACAGATTGGAAAAAAAATACATTTTGACCTTTAATAAGGAAGAAGCTTTGTTTTATGAAGATGAAAAACTAGATGCGATGTCTGGTGCCACTGATTCTTGGGGAAAGAATTTTGCGCCTGGGAAGCAGTATAAAAATGTAAAGAGCAACGAGCAAATTCAAAATCAAGAGTTTTACGGTAAGCAGTTTTTGGTCAAGGATAATTTGCAGAATATAGAATGGCAATTGGGTAAAGAGACAAAGCAGATAGGGAATTACACTTGTTTTAAGGCTACAGCATCAATTCCAACTAGTGATTTGACTTGGTATGATTTTTCATGGAGTCGATTACAAAATCCTAATACGACGGAGGAAGAATCTGATTCTAAAAGTGACGAAACACAAGAGCCTTCAGTGGATATGACGGAAGTAGAAGCTTGGTATTCGCCTCAAATTCCTGTTGGCCATGGACCATTAGAATATTGGGGACTACCAGGATTAATATTAGAAGTCAGTGCAGGTAATACTACAATGCTATGTACCAAAGTAGTTATAAATCCAGAAGATAAAGTTGAAATTAGCGCACCAGAAAAAGGTAAAATAGTGAGCAAGCAAGAATACCAAGAGACTATTGTAGAAAAAATGAAAGAATTTCGGAATAATAGAATGGGTAGAAGAAGAGGATAATCAATTAACAGAAGTTTAACGCAATTAAAATTAACGTTTCGCATCTAAAGTAGTCTAAGCTTATAGTAATAAAGTTGAATATGCAATGTAACATTTCTTTAAGATGTGCACTTGAATTATAGACTTACATTTGTTGTTAATCATTAATCATTAAAAATGAAAAAGCCGCTTTTAATACTTACGTTATTATTTACATTCTGTTTTTGCTCAGTTTCGATTGCTCAAGACTTTCAGGGGAAAGCCCATTATATGTCTAAAACCACTATGGATTTAGATCAATGGGGAGGACGGGAAATGAGTCCAGAACGTAAGAAGCAAATCCAGGAAAGAATGAAAAGTTTTTTGGAAAAGGAATACATTTTAACCTTTAACAAGTCTGAATCCATCTACAAAGAAGATGAAAAGTTAGAAGCACCTGGAGGATCTGGCCGAGGATTTGGAAGTTTTGGTAGTAGCTTTACAGGTGGTCCAAAATATAAAAATGTAAAAACAAAGGAAGTATTACAGGATCAAGAGTTTTTTGGAAAGCAATTTCTGATTAAGGATGACTTAAAAGGATTGGAATGGAAAATGGGAACTGAAACAAAGCAAATCGGTAATTATACTTGCTTTAAAGCCACAGCGACGAAAACTGTAGATCAGTTCGATTGGAGAAGCATGAGAAGACGTGGAAGGGGTCAAGATAATAAAGAAAAGAAAGAAAGCGAGGTCGCTAAAGACTCCACAAAAACAAATGACGATCCAATGAGCGAAATTGAAGTGCCAAAAACTATAGAAGTCGTTGCTTGGTATACACCTCAGATTCCGATTAATCAAGGTCCAGATGATTATTGGGGTTTACCTGGTCTCATCTTAGAAGTTAATGCCGATAGAACTACAATTTTATGTACAAAAATTGTAATGAATCCCGAGGAAAAAGAGGATATCGAAAAACCTGAAAAAGGAGAAGAAGTGACGCAAGCAGAATACACTGAAATCATCACCAAGAAGATGCAAGAAATGCGGGAGATGTACGGCGGAAGAAATAGAGGCGGTGGCCGAAGAAACTAGAATAACTACAATAATCTAATCAACTTATGAAATGAGCCATAATACATCTTGATTGTAACCAAGGTGATTACAGGCAAGTTCCATCTGACCACTAAAAAACAATAAAAATCAACAGATGAAAAGAATTTTAATACTACTATTTTTGGTAGTAACCAGTACTTCCTTTGCTCAAATTAAAATGCAAGGTGTTGTAAAAGATAGTATTGGTGCTCCCTTGGAGTTGGCAAATGTCATTGCTATAAATCAAGAAACAAGTGCCTTAGAATCTTATGCTATTACTAATGATAAGGGTAAATATGTATTGTCCTTAGGTAAAAATGGTAAGTACAAAGTACAGGTAAGCTATATTGGTCTAAAGTCTTTCGAGCAGATCATCACAACTAAGGAAGAAGATATCAACAGGGATTTTACCTTAATGCCAGATAACTCCTTAGACGCTGTTGAGCTAACTTATGAGATGCCTGTGACGATTAAAGGCGACACGCTTATTTATAATGCCGATTCCTTTAAAAATGGGTCTGAACGAAAGTTGGAAGATGTATTGGAAAAATTACCAGGCGTAGAAATCAATGAGGATGGACAGGTCGAAGTCGAAGGCAAAGTTGTGAATAAATTAATGGTTAATGGTAAGGATTTTTTTGATGGTGATACCAAACTAGCTACTAAAAATATTCCTTCAAATGCCGTAGATAAGGTTGAGGTATTAAGAAATTATTCTGAGGTGGGACAATTACGAAGTGTCACCAACAATCAAGATAATGTGGCCTTAAATATTAAACTAAAAGAAGGTAAGGAAAACTTTTGGTTTGGAGATATTACTGCAGGAGGAGGTACTGCCCCATCTCCAAATGATGAGTTGTATTTGGTACAACCCAAACTATTTTATTACAGTCCAAAATATAGTGTTAACATTATTGGAGACATGAATAACATTGGTGAAGTTGCCTTGACTAACCGTGACTTAAGAAACTTTGGTGGTGGATTTGGATTTAGATTGCCAAGTAGAACTAGTGGAACCAATATCAATCTCGGCGATAATGGACTTGGTGGATTAACCAATATTGCCAATGCCCAAGAAGTAATTACGAAATTAGCAACAGCAAATTTTAGTTATTCACCGAGTAAATCATTGGATTTAAGCGGATTTGTTATATACAATAGTAGCAGATTACGAACACGCGAAGAAAGTTTCTTTGATTATATAGAGGTTGAGGACGATCCTTCGACTCCAATTGATGAATCTGCAAATATTCCACCAGACGAGGCAACAGTTTCAAGGGGTAGAGAAGCTTCTAATCAGGCTATAGCCAAGTTGAGTGCGTCTTATAAACCCAATGTCAATAATCAGTTGGATTATGACCTTTTAGGCCGTATCTCGGACGATGAAGAACGGCAGAATTTATTTTCATCCGTTGTTGGTGTTACAGATCAAGTGGATCGGGTAAAGCCATTTAGTATCAACCAGACTTTGAACTACTACTACACCTTAGATGAAAATAATATTTTTGCGTTTGAAGCGCAGCATCTTATCAAGGATGAAGATCCATTTTACAATGCCTTGTTAGTAAACGACCCAACACCACCAAATACCCAGGACGCCTTTGATGCCACTGCTTTTGGTTTAGGTTTAAATCAAGACCAGTTCAGCTATGATATCAATCAGGAACGACGTGTGAAGTCAAATCAGCTGGATGCTAAATTGGATTATTATAATATCCTTAATGCTAAAAGTAATATCAACTTAACGCTTGGTACCATATTAAGTAATCAAAAGTTTAACTCTAATATTTTTCAGTTTTTAGATAACGGCGCACAGTTTAATCCAACACCAACAATTACAGATGAAGATGGAAATCCGTTATCTGCCGAAAATGATAATGTAGATTATAGTTTTAGGGATATCTACTTAGGTGTACATTACAGATTTAAAACGGGCAAATTTACCTTTACGCCAGGCTTATCTTTCCATGCTTACGGAAATAAAAATACGCAAGGAGGTGATACTTTCGAAGATAACTTCTTTAACGTATTACCAGATTTTGAAGCTAGGATTCAATTCAAAAAGAGTGAAAGTTTGCAGTTTAATTATAACATGACCAATACGTTTACGGATGTTACCAATATCGCTGAAGGTCTAGTGCTTAACAACTTTAACAGTATACAATTTGGTAATCCTGAGCTGCAAAATGCATTATCACATAATATAAGACTGTTCTATAGTAGCTTTAACTTATTCAACTACACAAATGTATTTGCAGGATTAAATTATAGTAAGAATGAAGACCAGATCCGTTCATTGACAAATTTTCAAAGTGTGATTAGAACAAACAGTTTCTTTAATTCTCAGTTCGCAGATGAAACCGCATCATTATTTGGTAGAGTGCAACGTACTTTTGGAAAAATTAGAGCGAGTTTAAGAGCTAATTTTAGCTATAGTAAGTTTAATCAATTTATTCAATCTAGTACAAGCCCTTCAATTAATGAAAGCTTTACACAAAATTATACGCCAGAAATTCGTACCAATTTTAGAGAAGCGCCAAATGTAAGACTACGTTATGGGTATACTATTAGAAACAATGACCAAGGTGCCAATTCAAATAAGTTTATAACACGGGCACCATCTATAGAGTTTGATGCCTATATCTGGGACGCTGTAACATTTGTCACGGATTTCACATATACAGAACAAGAAAATAATGGTCAAGTAGAAGACTTTAAAACCTGGAATGCTTCTTTACGCTATAGAAAAGGTAGAGATGCGAAATGGGAATACTCGTTGAGAGCTTCCAATATTTTAGATATTGATTCTAATATCAGTAATGGCGCGGGTAATATCTCAGTGTTTAGTTCTGAAACCTTTATTCAACCAAGGTTTCTGACTTTCAGGTTAACCTATACTTTATAGAATTTTAAAAGCATTCGAAAATACGAAAGCTTTGGTTTTAGTTATCTCGAATAAGATGCATATATCCGCTTATTGGAACATTCTCTTCATTTAATTGTGGGGGATCGAAGATGCCAAAAGTGTAAGATACATCAAGCGTTCCTGAAAAATTTATTTCAACAACTTCACCTTCTTCGGTACCTAATGTGAATATCTCTGCTGTCCCAACAAAATTATGGGTATAATGATTATTATCAGAATAGTCTAAGTGGTTAAGGATATTACGAACGGTCAAATCGACAGATGGTGAAGACCCAGTCCCATCTTCGCTATTATATGTGCCTGCACCATTGAAATTAGAGAATCCTAAAACAAATCTAGTTTCAGTGGCGAAAGTTGTCCTTACATAGCCAGCAGTTAAACTATTGTTATCAGTATATATTAAGCATTTAAAAAGAGTCTCATCTAACGAAGGTGGTGGTTCACTTATTAATGTTTGAGGAGCATTATTACCTACTTGGAAGTAGATATAGCTATATGCATAATCTTCGCAAGATAAGATGTCTCCAACTTCAGTTAATGGTGAAACGAAATTATAAGTTACATCATTTGAACTTTGAGAATTTGTATAATCTATTGCTGTTATGGTGAAATCAGAAGATTCTAAACACCTATAAAAGCTAATTTCGAAAGTACCATCAGTGACTTCATTTATGACTTCTAAATTATCGTAAGATAGCTTTACATAACCATTTGTTACAGGCTCACCATCACAAGTTAAAAAATTACCAGTAACAGTTTCTTCAACAATATTGGGAGTTTCTGAAACGATAATTGTAATACTAGAATCTATAGCAAATGGTCCTACGGTTTCGGTATGTATAGATGTATCGTTACATAAAACATTACTGAAAACGTTAAGCACTAAACTTTCATCTATCGGTACTAAGCCACAAACTTCACCAACATCATTGGTAATCCCCGTGCTTGTAGAAAACAA
The DNA here is from genome assembly GCF_014243395.1 of Winogradskyella flava. Classification (GTDB taxonomy): domain Bacteria; phylum Bacteroidota; class Bacteroidia; order Flavobacteriales; family Flavobacteriaceae; genus Winogradskyella; species Winogradskyella flava. The sequence goes on from NZ_JACLCP010000005.1 coordinate 121,947, forward strand.
ATAATCTGGATTTGAATGTGTCAAAGTAATTCTTTGATTGGCTATTGGATTATTCTCTTGATTTACCAATGTAATACATAAATTAACTGCTGGAAACTCAGCGTCTAAATTCCAAAAGGAGAAATGTGATACATTGCCTACATACATATTGCCTTGTAAGGTGGCTTGTCCCTCTTCTTTCCAGTAGCCTCTGTCTTCATCAAAATACCAAAGCGGAATAGTTGGTGGCGCTATGCTAATCAAGCTAGCATTTATAGGAATCTTAATTTCAGAAGTAGCACCTTCAGCTAAGTTTAAATCTTCTCCACTAGAACCTCTTAACTCTACAGCTAACATACCTAATGTTTGTAGCATGCGTTCTTCACCATCTTCATTTTCTGCATATAGCATACCAGGCATTTGTGTCTCCATGTCATCATCTGCTGGATCTAAATAATGCATAATCACATCCACAGTACCAGAATAAACCGAGCCATCTTCTTTAATGAAATCGCCATCAAAACTTACAGAACTGCCATCATTTGAGGTAACTGTTCCAGAGCTGCCACTGGCAACAGAACCTACTGCTGTAGCTTCAAGTAACATAATAGTGACTTTGTTTGTGCCGTTAGATGGTACAACACTACGTGATCCATGAATATAGCCTGCTTTTTCAGCTTTTATGTAACCAAAGCGTTCGTTAATATTGGCATTTCTAATAATGAATATACCGTCGCTGTCGGTCATGGCCGTTTCATTACCAATGGTTATGATAACACCCTCAATTGGGTTATGATTTTGGTCGATGACATTTCCTAAAAAATCTCGCGATATCTCAGGGCCAAAATATTCGGAAAATGTATCAGGGGTGTTGTCTTGTTGTCCGCCATTTCCAGAATTGCCATCGTCTTTTTCACACGTGTTAAATAGTAGCAAAAAAGTGAATAGAAATGTTAGAGTAGATATTTTGGATTTCATAGCTGTTGATGTTAAGTTCTAACCTTTAGATACTAAATATATAAAAGAATTCATACAATATATAAGTAAATAAAAAAGACTGCCTAGAAAAAGACAGTCTAAAAAAATTTATAGTCTATTGAGAATCATATATTAAATACATCCTTAACTTTATCTACATAATCTAGTTTTTCCCAAGTAAATAGCTCTACATCTATGGTTTTTGATTCGCCATAAGGTTGGTCAAAAGTTTTGGAGACCGTCTCGTTTTGTCTTCCCATATGCCCATAGGCTGCAGTCTCGCTGTACATAGGTTGGCGTAGTTTTAATCGACCTTCAATAGCAGCCGGACGCATATCAAAAATCTTAGACACTTTTTCAGCAATTTCACCATCCGTTAAATTAAATGGGCAAGTACCATAGGTGTCAATAAATATTCCCATAGGTTCCACAACACCAATAGCATAAGAGACTTGCACTAAAACTTCGTCACATAGACCAGCAGCCACTAAATTCTTGGCGATATGCCTAGTTGCATAAGCTGCACTGCGATCTACCTTACTTGGGTCTTTACCAGAAAATGCGCCACCACCATGCGCACCTTTTCCACCATAAGTGTCTACTATGATTTTTCGGCCTGTTAAGCCAGTGTCACCATGTGGTCCACCTATTACGAATTTCCCTGTTGGATTGATGTGGTATTTTATATCATTATTAAACAATGGCTTAATATGATCTGGTACTTGAGCAACCACTCTAGGAATTAGTATGTCAACAATATCCTTTCTAATTTTTGCCAACATGCTTTCATCTGTGTCAAATTCATCATGTTGTGTAGATACTACAATGGCATCTATACGCTGCGGTGTATTGTCATCACTGTATTCTATAGTTACCTGGCTCTTAGAGTCTGGTCTTAAGTAAGTAATGTCTTTATGCTCTCGTCTTAATGCTGCTAATTCCTTTAAAATTAAATGCGAAATATCTAAGGCCAGCGGCATATAATTAGTAGTCTCATTGGTGGCGTAGCCAAACATCATACCTTGGTCACCAGCACCTTGTTCTTCCTTTGAGGCTCTATCTACACCACGATTGATATCTTCAGATTGCTCATGTATCGCTGAAATAACACCACAAGAATTGCCATCAAACATGTATTCACTCTTGGTATAACCAATTTTATTAATGGTATCACGGGCAATTTTTTGTACATCGAGGTAGGTATTGGATTTTACCTCGCCCGCTAAAACTACTTGGCCTGTGGTTACCAAAGTCTCGCAAGCTACTTTAGATTCTGGATCAAAAGCCAAAAAATTATCAATTAAAGCGTCACTGATTTGGTCTGCTACTTTATCTGGATGGCCTTCGGAAACACTCTCTGAAGTAAATAAATAAGGCATATAACTTTTCTTTTGTTAAGGTTAAATTATAATAAGGTATTTGAAGATTGCTTGGTCGCAAGAGAAGTGTAATACTTTCTGCTTTAGCATTTTTTTATAAGGTTGCAATCAGACAAATTTTTCCTTTATAATATCTGACAAAAATAAGGATTAATACGAGAATTAAAAACCTAATGTTGTGTTAACAATTTCTTGTTAGTAATATTAAATATGGATGAGAGATATTTTAGAATTTAGCATAAAATTAGTATGATGAAAAGATATAAACAGGAATTTAGGTTTGCTATGAGTTTATTGGTATTGACCTTAGTATCTTTATTAGCAACTTTACTAGTAAATTAATAATTCCATTACTTTTGCCAGTAACTATATTGTTTATGAAGTACTGGCTTACAGGTTTGATAATTTCACTTGGATTATTTTTATTTTCTCAAGAGAAGGTAACGTCCGATTCATATTTTGACCTCAATTACTTTGGTGGTAATATCGCACTTCATAACAACGATATTCTTCATTTAATTACTGGGCATCCTGAAGGTGTTATTTTTAGTTGGAATAAAAAGACTTTTGGTGACGACGCTTGGGAGCAACGTTATAATTATCCAGATTATGGTGTGTCTTTTATTTATCAGGATTTAAAAAATTATGTTTTAGGTAATAATTATGGATTGTATGCACATTATAATTTTTACTTTTTCAAGCGGCATTTAATGTTACGTCTTGGCCAAGGGATAGCCTATAACACTAATCCTTATGATAAAATAGATAATCATAAAAATGTGGCATTTGGTTCTCATTTATTGAGTTCGACCTATGTCATGCTGAATTATAAAAAGCAGCGACTTTTTAATAGAATTGGATTCCAGACTGGTCTATCCTTAGTCCATTATTCCAATGCTAATGTTAAGGCACCTAATACGAGTGTGAATACTATTGCCCTCAATATTGGTCTAAACTATGATTTGGATAGTGATGATCGCGACTTTATTGACGATTTAGAAAAAGAAAAGTATACAGAGCGGATTAAATATAATTTGGCTTTTAGAAGTGGCATTAACCAAAGCGATGTCATTGGTAGTGGACAGTTTCCATTTTATATATTATCGACCTATGCCGATAAGCGTTTGAGTCATATTAGCGCTATCCAATTTGGTGTTGATGTATTTTTTTCAAATTTCTTAAAGGAACTGATCTATTATCAATCTGTATCTTTTCCAGAGCTTGATGTCACTGGAGATGAAGACTATAAACGTGTTGGGTTATTTGCTGGTCATGAATTGTTCATTAATCGAATGTCTATTGAAACACAGTTTGGCTATTATGTCTATTATCCTTTTGATTTTGAGGGTAGAACATATATTAGAATTGGGTTAAAACGTTATTTTGGAAATAAGTTTTTTGGAGCCATGACCTTAAAGTCCCATGGGGCAAAAGCCGAAGCTGTAGAGTTTGGAGTAGGTGTAAGACTCTAATAGTATTTACAATATACCTTATGAACTCAAATTAAATTTTTAAGATTTTTATCTATAATTATTAACTAAAGTCACTCTATATTTGCAATGTGATACAGCTAGTTACATTTTTGTTCATTGGAGGGACCGAAATCATATTCATACTATTTATAGTAGTATTGGTTTTTGGTGCAGATAAACTACCTGAGGTAGCTCGCGGTTTAGGTAAAGGCATGCGCACACTTAAGGACGCCACTAACGATATTAAGCATGAGGTAACTAAAAGCGCCAAGGAAAGCAACATCATTGATACAGATGCTGCAAAGGACATCCAAGACGAACTCAATAAAGTTAAAGATGATCTCGAAGATTTTACGGGTTCCGTAAAACGGAAGATGTAATTATTGTCTTCTTAATTATATCTATAAAAAATTATCATATTCCTAAAAACCATTTAAAATTATTGTGGATAAATTAATATATTTAGGCAATTACTAACTGTCTAAATCATATTAAATGAAAAAAAATCTATTTATGCTATTGCTGCTTTCAGTAATAGTGTTTGTGTCTTGTTCTGAAGAAGATGCATCCTTTGAAAGTCAACCTAAGAAACTTCAAAATCTTAAAGAGCCACTTAGTATTAAGCAAATCAATTCCCAGATATCAAAAACCATTAAGGATACTGGTGATTTTGATTGGAGCGCTGTTGATGAGCATTTCTTATGGAGTGCCATTGCTCATGGGCAAAATGTACTTACGATTGGGTATGGGAATCCTGGTCAAAGTTTTAGTGAAAAACCTGATGCTACTTTAGAGGCTATGAAAGAAGAAATTCTGGAAATTGTAATAGAGAATGAAAAAAGCCCAAAGCAAAAATTAAAATTTTTAGAGCATGATATTATTACCGTTATCGATGTTGAAGTAAAGAACATTGAAACCATCAGAGCGCTTAGAGAAAGCAAAAATATACGCTATATGGAACCTAATGGCTATAATCATTATGGTAAAGAACTGAATGCAAAATCTAGTTCTGGATGTGACAAAAATGCAGATACTATTAATACTGCGCACTACACAACAACTAGCCCAAATAATGCTCAAGTATCTTGGCATTTTAATGAGCACAATATTCAGCAGGCCTGGAACTACAGTACAGGTTCTGGTGTTACTATTGGTTTAATAGATACAGGAGTATCAGCATCGCAATATTTGCTTAATTCCTCAGGAATTAACGATGGGTATTCCAATGGACGTTTTGTTCAGAAATACGGCACGTTTATAGATTCTTGGTGGTGGTGGTCAAATAATTATGATGGGCCACATGATAAATGTGGACATGGAACGGCTATGGGTTCTGCTATGGCAGCGCCAAGAAATAATGATGGTATGCCTGTAGGAGTGGCCTATAACTCTAATTTAGTGGCTTATCGCGCTACTGAGGATGTGCTTTTAAATGATTATCACGAGCGTAAAGGCGTATCCATGGCATTAACCCAATTAGGGAATCGAAGTGACGTAAAAATCATATCTATGTCCATTGGATATGTATGGTCTATTGGTAATATTAAGGATGCCGTTAAATATGCCTACAGTAAAGGTAAATTGATTTTTGCTGCAGGTGGAACCTCTACAAGTTTTACCAACGGATTCGGAGTCATATTTCCTGCAACTATGAGTGAAACTGTTGCTGTAACTGGAGTTGATGACGGTAGTAATTATAAACGTTGTGATACCTGCCATAGTGGTAGCAAAATTGATTTTACAATTATTATGGAAGGCGCTAGTAATAGTAGCAAAGCACCACCTGTATTAGGCTTTTATAATGGTCAGAGGCGTTACACTGGTGGTTCTTCAGTGGCGACCGCAACAACGGCTGGTATTGCAGCTTTAATCTGGTCAAAGTATCCAAATTGGTCAAGATCACAAGTACTAACAAGGTTGAAGCAATCTTCAGATTTCTATCCAAATAAGAGTAGCAATTTTGGATATGGTAATATTGATGCGCTTCAGGCTGTACAGTAAAATTTAAAAGCGTTATAAAAAAAGGAGTTTTACAATTGTAAAGCTCCTTTTTTTATTTTTTCCTGCTTATAGTTAGACCATCGCGAATGGGTAATAGAACCGTTTCAACCCTCTCGTCATTTTTTAGAAGTGTATTATAGTCTAAAACCGCTTTTGTGGATATGTCTTTTTCGTCGATGGCCTTTATAACTTTTCCGTGCCATAGTACATTATCCGAAAGAATAACGCCACCAGGATTGAGTTTTTCAATAACTAAATGGAAATAATTACAATAGTTGGGCTTATCGGCATCAATAAAAACGAGATCAAAAGACGTTTTGAGTTCTGGTATAATATCTAGCGCGTTCCCAGTATGTTGAATGATTTCATCTCCAAAACCCGATTTTTCAAAATATTTACGCTGAAAGTCAACTAATTCCTCATTGACGTCTATGGTGTGAATTTGCCCATCTGCATGTAAACCCTCTGCCAAACAAAGTGTGGAATATCCGGTGAAAGTCCCTAATTCTAGGATAGATTTTGGGTTTATCAATTTGGAAATCATACTTAGGACCCTACCTTGGTAGGGACCACTAAGCATGATAGGTTGTAATACTTTTTGATACGTTTCTCGGGTGAGCTGTTGTAACAATTTTGGTTCTTGCTCTGAATGCGCCACAACATAATGGTCTATAGCTTCAGGCAAAAAATTCATAGTAACAACAGTTTTTAGAAGAGAAAAATTTTATTCAGCAGAATTTTCTTCTGGAAGTTCAAGTTCTGTTTCTTCATCAGGCTTACCCATAAAGAAAAGGACGCCGCCCACTACGATTAAGCCTATTTTTATGGCCCACGCCGGTGTTTGTCCAAGTTCATCAATCATTCCAAAAAGTCTTAAGGTTAGCCCAAAATAGGGTAGGATGATTAAGGCTAGACCTATAAGCGCTGCATAAATTCCAATTTTTCTCATAATTATAGTTGTTGATTAGATTTTAAATATAGAAATAATATTTAAAAAAGAATCAATCGGTAATTCGCGAAATCAGTTTTTGCTTCGCTTCTTTATCATCACCACATAGCCATTGAACCACGTTGTCTTCCCAAATAGCATCACGTTCTGTTTCGGAAATTATTTGTCTCTCCATGGCTAAATCTAAAATTTTTCCCGGGTAAGACGATTGTTTCTCACTCTCCATTTCACCAAGAGGATAGGGGTCGTCTAATCCCATTAAAACCTGTTTAGAGCCTTGGTTTTTAATTAATAATTCTAATCCTCCTGTATCATGAACCAAAGTGTCAAAGAAGATATTTTTATGACCTACCGCTTTTCTTGGATGGCGTTTCCCTTCAAATAAATCAGGGCGTCCATCAAAACCTTGGATTCGTCTTCCCAAATTAATCTGTGCTAATTGACCTCCATGTGCAAAGCAAACGCGCATGTTCTTATACTTTTCATAGTAGCCATTGAGTGTTAGAAAATGATAGGCATCAGCACATTGGGCTAACATCCATATTAAATGAAAGCGCCAAGAGGTGTTTTCTAATTTTATGAACTTTTCACCATCATAAGGATGAACTTCTACAGCAAGATTGTACTTGTCGGCTAATTCAAAGATTGGTTCATTTTCTTCATCAAAAATACAACGCCATGTGCCAATAGTATCCATGTAATGTGTTGGAAGACATAAGAGTTGCAATCCAAGCTCTTCTACACAACGTTCTATTTCCCAGCAGGCACCTCTTACAAAACCAGGATGTACAACAAAGCCACATGTAAATTTACTAGGATTTTCATGTTGAATTCGTGCATTAAAATCGTTTTGAAAGCGCAGGGCTTGCTTCATTTCCTCGAGGCGTAAACCATTTCCATAAAGTTGTGATAAATTCAATACAACAGCATGGTCAATTTTGAAATGCTCCATCCAAGCTAGCTTCTCATTTAAAAAGAAACTCGAATCCGTAATGGGTCGATTCCAATCTTTCTGGAGCATAAACTTTCTATCCTTGTCTACCCAGAAAATCCCCTTGTCTTTCATAAAGTCTGGAATTTCTTCAGGATAGGGAAGCAAATGTGAATGCCCGTTTATTCTTAGTTTACGTTTTATCATTTTGTTGTTATTGCGAGGCTTTTCGCCGTGGCAATCTTTTTAATTAAGAGATTACTTCGTCATACTTCCTGGTAATGACGAATGTTTGGATGATTTTTTTAATCCTCAACTTGAACTTTCTTAGGTGGTTGCATTATCTCGCCACAATTTGGGCAGCTACGCTTATCTTGATCATTGTAGTAATTGTCAAAAATTGATGGCATATCAGTTTCTATATTATCCAAAGTGAAATCTTCTTCATATAACTTAGTCGTGCAATTTTCACAGAACCAAAGCAATGCATCTTTGACACCTTTTTCGCGCGGATATTCTATAACCAAACCAACCGTATTAGCTCCACGTTGTGGAGAATGGGGTACTTTGGGTGGTAAAAGAAAAATTTCCCCTTCTTTTATGTGGATGTCTTTTGGAGTACCCTTATCAATGACTTTTAATATGATATCACCTTCAACCTGATAGAAAAACTCAGGGGTTTCGTTATAATGATAATCCTTTCTGCTATTTGGCCCACCAACAACCATGACAATGAAATCGCCATCTTTCCAAACAACTTTATTACCTACAGGTGGCTTTAGCAAATGTCTGTTTTCTTCAATCCATGCTTTAAAGTTAATGGGAGGATATAACTTACTCATAATTTATAATTTAAAAGGTAATTCTATAAAGTTACAAACTTTTTGTGCGTCCACCATCAACTGGGAGGTTAATTCCATTGATGTATGCTGCTCGAGCACTTGCCAGAAAAGTAATAGCGTCTGCAGTTTCTTCGGGTCTGGCAAAACGCTTGGCTGGAACCGCGTTTTTCATGGCGTTTGCCGCTTCTTCTTCCGATTTACCAGTCTTTGCAGATTTATTTTTAATAATTTCAGTTAGACGTTCTGTCCCAGTAGCTCCAGGTAGAACATTGTTTACCGTAATACCGAATTGGCCTAGTTCATTGGCAAGTGTCTTACTCCAATTGGCAACGGCTCCTCGTATAGTGTTGCTTACACCAAGACCGTCCAAAGGTTGTTTAACAGAGGTTGAAATCACATTAATTATTCTACCATAATTTTCTTCTTTCATGAAAGGAACTATAGTCTGAGCTAGCACATGATTACATTTTAAATGTTGTGTAAAGGCGCTTTCAAATTCTTCAACTTTAGCTGAAAAAATTGGACCTCCTGCTGGTCCACCCGTATTATTAACTAAGATGTGGAAACCATGGTTTTCTTTTATATAAGATCCTACCTTTTGCTTTAACTCTTCAGGGTTCGAAAAATCTGCAACGATGTAATCATGATTACGATGTTGGGGCAGTGCAGCCAATACGGTTTTGAGCTTATCTTCATTTCTTGCAATTAAAGTAACTATAGTACCTTCTTCAGCAAGAGCCTGTGCTGTGGCTTTACCAATGCCTGCTGTACTGCCGCAGACTAATGCGAATTTATTGTTGAGTTGTAAGTTCATATTTTACTAGAGAGTATTCTTTATTTTAAAGTGAAGCTATTTAAAATTTCTGAGGCTTTTTCTTCATACTTTTCGTAAGTATCTTGTTTTGCTGTAAAAGTCACAATATGTGCTTTGTTATCTTCTAAATAACAATGTTGTTTGAATTTTAAATCATTATTTGTTACATAACCTTGCCACACAATTTCAAATACATCTTTACCATTTCGTTTTATGATGTTGCTTTTTATAATTTTTGATTTAGGAATTTGAGAAAGTTGTTGATTTGTTGCTTCTTCAAACTGTTTAAGTGTAGTATTGACGGGAAGATTCTGAACAGTAAGATTTATATTTTCTCTGAATCCATCCAATATCTCAGCATTTGAATAAATTAAAAATTTTGTATTAAATTTTCCAGAATCATCAAAGTCCCAAGATCCAGGATAATCAATAGAATAATTGTCATTTGAAAACGTTTTCTGCGTTTCACTTTCTCCGCAAGAAACGATGATTAATAAAACAATAGTTGCTAATACGGTTCTTAATTTGTTCATGGTTGTTTTTTTAAATTAATATTTTATACATATGTTTTTAGGTTCGGTAAAAAAGCGCAAGGCTTCAAAACCACCTTCACGACCAACACCAGAGTTTTTTACTCCACCAAAAGGTGTGCGTAAATCGCGCATTAGCCAGGTGTTTACCCAAACGATTCCTACTTGTAATTGATTGCTCATACGCATTGTGCGTTTTAAATCGTTGGTCCAAAGTGTCGCTGATAAGCCGTATTTTACTTTGTTTGCCATTTTTAAAACTTCTTCTTCAGTATTAAATGGCATTATAGTGACAACAGGTCCAAAAATTTCTTCCTGGTTTACTCTACATTCATCATTGGGAACTTCAATTATTGTTGGCTCTAAATAGTACCCATTTTCATAACCATTTACTTTAACCTCATTTCCACCACATAAAACAATTCCATTTTCTTCTTTTGCAATGTTAATATAGTCTTTTACTTTTTCTAAGTGCGGTTTAGAAACTAATGCTCCTACTTTTGTCTCCGCTTCAGAGGGATTACCTACTTTAAGCGCTTTTACTTTTTCTACAAAATCTTTCTTGAATTTTTCATAAATAGAGGCTTCCACAAAGACACGACTACCACACAAGCAAATTTGACCTTGATTAGCAAAAGACGAACGTACTGTGGTTGTGAGCATATCCTCATAATCGCAATCAGCAAAAATGATGTTAGGGTTTTTACCACCTAATTCTAAAGATAGTTTTTTAAACATTGGTGCAGCAACGCTTGCAATGTGCGCTCCAGTGGTTGTTCCACCAGTAAAAGAAATGGCTTTAATATCTGGATGCTCTACAATGGCTTGTCCTGTTGAGCCTCCAAGTCCATGGACTATATTTAAAACACCTTTTGGTAAACCAGCATCGTTGCAGATTTCACCTAATAAGTAAGCCGTCATTGGCGTGACTTCACTTGGTTTAGCGACGACACAATTTCCTGCGGCTATGGCAGGTGCAATTTTCCAACTAAAGAGATAGAGTGGAAGGTTCCAAGGACTGATGCAGCCAACAACTCCAATGGATTGTCTTAATGTATAATTAATGGCATTCTGCCCAACACTTTCGTGGCTTTCACTTGCGAATTGTGTAATAGCATTTGCGAAAAAACGAAAATTACTCGATGCTCTTGGGATATCAATAGCTTTGGCTAACCATAAAGGTTTGCCGTTGTCTTTACTTTCTGCTTCTGCTAAACGTTGCAAGTTAGCTTCTATTAATTCTGATATTTTGAGCATAATTCTGCTGCGTTCTTCTAAAGTGGTCTGACTCCACGCAGGAAAGGCAGATTTTGCAGCGATGTATGCATTTTCAACATCTTCTTTTGATGAGTTTGGTATTTGGCTATAAACCTCACCACTCGCTGGGTTGTAGTTGTCTAGCCATTCATTATTGATTGGATTTACAAATTTTCCGTTGATGAAGTTTAAAATATTCATTACTGCAATTTAAAGATTTATTGGGATATTACTCATTAAGAACTTAATCATTCGTTTGCTCTAAAATTGCATCTATAGTCTTTCCTATTCGTTCTAGACTTTTCTTAGCTGCTACAACTCTATAGAGGTAATCGTCAGTAATGTTTTCAAACTCAATATCATTAAAAATGGCATATTTATCTATTTTGAGATTTGTGTTTTCTTCCCATTTTAATGCTCCATATTTATCTATGTCTTTTAATGCATAATGTTGTGACAGATATGGTATGAATTCATTGTCTATTTTTAATTCTGCACGTTCAAAAGCAACATGCACGTCTTTGAGTTCGCTTTGCCAATTGTAAAGTAGTAGTTTAAGCGTTTTGTTTTTTAGTAACCTAAGTCTACCAGATTGTATAAGGTCATTAATCGTATTTTCACTCGGACGGTACTCCCCAGGTTCGAGAACCATATATATATAGACTATCTATATTTTGGGTTTTTAATTCCTCCTCTGGTTTTCCCATAAGATTCATTATGGTATATCCTGTTTGTTTTGCAATTTTTGTTGCGGACATATTTTTTTCAAATAATTTCTTGTTTTCAGAAAACTCATCATAGAGGTTCTGTAGTATAGAACTTTCTTCTAAGCTTTCCTTTCTGTTTTCATTCCAATTATTAATCTGTAAAGCAATTAAGATTCCTATTACAACTAAAAGTATTTCTCCAATAGCGTATTTAAGGTATTTACCCATTTTGTTTTGTTCTAATAAGGATTTTCTAATATGTCTAAAGAATTTAATCATGGTCATTCAGCAGAAGTCTCTTCTAGTATTTTTGATATTAATTGTTTTGATATCGCAAACTGCGCTTTGGTTTCGTGTAGCACAAATAATTTGTCGTCAATATGGTTTTCAAATTCTGGATTTTGCAACAAGCCTAGATTATTAATCGATAATCGAGATGGCTCATAATTAAAAGTTTTTGCAGTAGCGTCAACATTTCTTAACGATCCATTTACTTTTAAAAAATCAATGATATCCTTACTTGTCTCCTCCATTTGCTCTTCTGTCTCTTTCATTTGATTAAAAAAACGTGTCCATTGGAATAATAGTTTTTTTAGTCTGTTACTTTTTAATTTCGATAATCCACCAGAGCTTTTAAGATCATTTAAAACAAACTCGCTAGGTTTCCAAGTTGGACTCGTTAAAATACTACCTATTACACTATCTAAACTTTTAATATTATCAGTACTGTTTTCTTCTTTAAACATTGAAAAAAGAAGTTCCATCTTATGCGTCACTTTCAATAGATCTAGATTTATTGAGTCTAAATCTTTTAAATTGTCTTGAAACTCTTCATTAAGGTTAGCGAGTGTTATTTGTTCTTGTATACCTTCTAATCGTGCTTCATTCCAATTATTAATTTGTAGTGCTATAAGAATGCCAATAACGACTAGAATGATTTCACCAATGGCATATTTAAAGTACTTGCCTGTCTTATTTTCCATAATTAGGTTTTGACGTATTTTTCTGAAGAATTTAATCATTTAGATAAGTTTCTATATCTTTTTTTAATTGAATAGCTTCATCCTTAATGTCATTTAAGCTATTAAGATAGGATTCATTCAGCGCTAAAAAAATTCTTAAAGATTGAATGTATTCTTTATTAACCTTTAGCGTTTCATAATTATTAGGATATAATACTTTTTGCCCTTTATCTAAAGTTAAAAGTGTAAAATCTTTTCTTATAAAATCTAACATATATTCATGAAAGTCTTTTTTTAATTCACTAAATGCTCCTTCAGTATCACTAATTGCAGCACTATAAAACTGCCCTATTGCCGAACGAATTTTTGAATCCTCTACTAAATCCATTCCAATTGATGAAAGCGAATTATAACCACTTGTTTTAAAATAGGGTTCGTCATATGAGTTTGTCGAATTAAAGTGAGTGCCTAAAGAATCATGGTATTTCTGATCTGTTTGTAAAACCTTAATTACGATTTTGAGGGAGTTAATATTTTTTGTTAAATTATTGTTCTGTGTATTAACAACCTTATCTAAATCATTTAGACTATAATCTAAATCTGACACGATTTCGAGAAGTGCTTCTCGTTCTTTTGCTTTAGCTTTTTTGCCTTCATTCCAATTATTGATTTGTAGTGCGATAAGGATTCCTATTACGACAAGTAATATTTCACCAATAGCGTATTTAAAGTATTTGCCTGTTTTGTTTTCACTCATGAGTTGATATCTGATTCGTCTAAAAAACTTAATCATGTTTGTTGATTTTAATTTTTCCGCAAGCGGCTATCTTCAACAAAGGTCTACTAGACCTTTGATTTTGACTAGTAAAATTGTGTTTCGATAATGAATATGTCTAAAGAATTTAATCATTCAAGTTCAGTTTTAATCATTTCATTAAGCTTTTTAAGGAGGTCATAGCGGAACTTAATATTTTCTAAGTAGCGCTTTCTCATAAGGCTTAATGTTTTTACAATACCTAAATAAGTAGCATCTTCGATTAAGGCTTCATAATTTCTAGGTTTCATTTTTTCGAAATTATAACTATCAAATAACGGAAGTGTGTAACTTAAAACAATATTAGTTTTGTAATCTTGAAATCTGCTTTCGAGTACACGGATATAGTCAAAAGTATATTCATTCACTTTTGCAGTAAGAAGTCTTATAGAGTCGTTTTTAATAATGTGTAACCCTTCAGTTTTTGCCGTTTCAAAGGCCGTAGTGTTTGGCGAAAGAGACCAAAGCCGAAACTGTTTGGCAAAATCAACATCTAATGAGTCATGGTATGGTTTTCTATCATTTAAGTGCGACAGTAATGCGTGACTTGATTTTTGAGTGTCATTTAACGAATCTAATGCGTTTTTCATTTCCTTTAGATCTTCTTCGGTATCCATTAAAATTTCTGAAAGCACTTTTTTCTCGAACAAATTTTCTTTTCGTTCTTCATTCCAATTATTGATTTGCAGTGCGATAAGGATTCCTATTACGACAAGTAATATTTCACCTAGGGCGTATTTAAAGTACTTGGATGTTTTGTTTTCCATGAGCAAGGATTTCCTAATATGTCTAAAGAATTTAATCATCTGTTGGTTTTAAGTCTTGTCCTATTAATTCTAAAATTTCGACTATACGTTGCCTTAAACTTGTGGATTGACTATTCCCAATTATAGCCAGTGATGCGCAAAAGGCCATATGGTCTTCAAGTTTAGGATTGTGAATTACTTTTGATTCATCAAACTCGGTTTTTGATTTTTTTAGGTTGACCTGTATTGTTTTTCCCTTGTCAAGATTAAAGGCGTCTGTGGTATTATTTTCCCAATAAGAATTCAATACATTTCTAAGCGAAGTATGTTCTAACAGGAAAGGCGTATAATGCTTTTGAGAGTAGTCAAGCCATTGAATCTCTTCTTCCGTAACAGCCACAATTTCGCTAGACCAGCGTGTTAACAATTCTTTTAGTCTATTATTTTGTAAAAGTTGAATTCTACCAGTACCTATAAAATCGGTACTTATCGGGTCGAATGTAGGCGACAATGTAGTTTGTACAAGGTGCTTTAAAATGCTATCGTTATGAATACCAACAGGATTGTCTATATAATGTAACAGCTTTAGAGATGAATTATACATATTTCTTCTTATCGTAATTTTCTCATCTAATTGTTTGAGATTGCTATTGAATTCTGATTGAAGTTGAACTAACAGGTCTTGTTCTTGAGCACGTTCTTTTCTTTTCTCATTCCAGTTATTAATCTGTAACGCAATTAAAATTCCAATAACTACAAGGATGATTTCTCCAATGGCGTATTTGAAGTATTTGCGAGTCTTGTTTTGTTTCATGAGATCGTATCGTATTTGTCTAAAGAACTTAATCATAATTTAGCTTGTTTTGTCATTACGAGGATTCCGAAATTTCGGGAGACGTGGTAATCTGTTTGTTTTTATCTCTGTTTTTAAGAGATTGCCACGCTATGCTCGCAATGACAGTCCGGTCATGTCTAAAGAATTTGATCATTTAGTTTAGCTTTGCTATTTCTTGTTCTAATAACTTTATAGTTTTACTATTAAATTTTTGATACTCAATATTTCTATTTAGTGCAGTATTAAGTAAAAACATTTTATTATCAATGATACTCTCAAATTTTCTATCATTTAAAATGATTCTGTTATCCGAGTAATCGAGTTCACTTTTACCTATTCTATCTTTAATTGGTGCAAATCTATAATCGACTTGTCTTAACGAAATATTATCATAGAAATAGGGTATGAGATTGTTTGTACTATCTTCATCTTCATTTTTTTCAGTTCTTTTAATTATTTCGTAGATACTTGGTATTTGATACAGCAAATCTCGTAGACTATCTGAGACTATTAAAGAAATTGCACCAGAACTTAATGCCTCATCAAGCGTAGAAGATTTATAGTTTAAACTAGGGGACGCTAAAACAGAATAAATTAAGGTATCGATTGTTTTTTCATTTTTATTAGTAAAAGCATTACCCATAAATTGAAGCAGTCTTTCAGAATCTGTCATTAATGATTTGATGCGTTCAATATTCTCATTCAAGGCTTCCTGGTTTTTATTACTTTCAATTAGTAATCTACTCATAAGATTTTTTGAGGCCTTACTCTCATTACGTTTGGTGTTCCAATTATTCACTTGTAGTGCTATGAGAATACCAATGACTACAAGGATAATTTCGCCAATGGCATATTTGAAGTACTTGGATGTTTTGTTTTCCATAAGAAGTGATTTGCGTACATGTCGAAAGAATTTAATCATTGATAGCTGGATATAATGAATCGATTTGCTTTAAGTTATGATCGAGCATTTCTATGAGTTCTTTTTCGTACCAATAGAGATCATTCATAGACATTTGTATAGATCGCATAACTTTGCCGAAACTCTTGAAATCCGTTAAATCTGTACCAAAGAAAATTTGAGTCGTCTGAGAAGAATATTCATTATAGCTATCTTGATAGGTGTAAAGACCGTTTAGCGCTTTTAATAATTCTGGATTAAATTCTTTTCCAATACCAGATTGAATACTGGTTTGAAAAGCTGCATTTTGTAATCTTGGCGTTTGCATACCTTTCCAAAAATTTAATTTCCCATCAATTTCTTTTTCAGATTTTGGCATGCTCATTTTAAATAATGAATCTTTAACCATAATATGATAGTCTTGTACGCGCTTAATTCTATTCTTATTCGTATCGATTTCGTCTTTTAGCATATTAATAGTATTACTGACGGTTTCTTTAACTTTATTTTCTTCATTTCTATTCTGTAGATATAGCGCTAGCAAAATACCGACTACGATTAATGCTATTTCGCCAATAGCATAAAGTATATAACTTAAAAAGCTTTTTTTCTTAAACATGTCTTTTCTTATTTTTCTGAATGCGTTAATCATTAATATATGTTTTAGATAGCGTTCTAATTTTAGATATTTTTTCTAGTGCTATTTCAGAATAAGGTTCGCCACTAGCTCTATTATCTTTATAAAGTCTAATAAAACTTATGTTAGATTGTTTTGTAAAAAAGGCTTTAGCATCTGCAAGGATAGCATACTCACGCCATTTGTAATCTAAAAAATCTTCTTTAAGAATTGGTGTCCAGTCATTTTTAAAAGATTCTTCAACATCTTCGAAGGCTTGATAAGTATGATATAAACTTTCATCGTAATAGGATATTAGTTCTAATTGAAGTTCCGTGTTAGAAATAATATCTATGCCTTTTGATTTTAGAATTTCAAAAGCACTAGATTGTGATTTAAATATTTCAAATGAAATAATTTTTCCCATCCATTGGTTTAGGTTATCGTTATAAATTCCCTGAGTAACTTCCTCTAACAATTGATTGGTTAGTTTAGTAGCTTCTTTTGAATATGATAACTGCGTGGACAAAGCAATAGAATCATTTTTTAAATTTTCATTAATTAGCGTTAGGATTTCTTGTTCGTAATTTCTGTTTTTTCTTAGATCATTCCAGTTATTAATTTGAAGTGCCAATAGGATTCCTATAACAACGAGTAGGATTTCACCAATGGCGTATTTAAAGTATTTGCTAGTCTTGTTTTGTTTCATGAGATCGTATCGTATTTGTCTAAAGAACTTAATCATGATTGTTGATTTTAATTTTTCCGCAAGCGGCTATCTTCACTAAAGGTCTGCTAGACCTTTGATTTTGCAAAAGCAAAATGTTGTTTCGATAATGAAAGAATTTAATCATTTGGTATGCAATAAGTTTGAAGAGAATCTCTAAGCGCCTTAGCTTTTCTTTCAATATCAGTTATAAGTTGTTTTTCTCTTTGGCATAGAATCATAGTCATATTCATATGGTTTTTAAGATGTATAAAAAGTTTGTCATTTGGGTCTTTGTGCCAATCCGTACTTGTTAATAGTGACTGAAGCTCAACACCATAAATGTCTCTATACAATGGAGTTTCCTGAATCCCGAAACTGGAATAGTCTTCATAATCAAAAACTTTCCCACTTAAGTTATTCTGATTGGCTTCAATGATTTTTAAAGCATATTCTTGCTCAGAGTAATAATTTAGAATGGTGTTTTTTAAATCTTCATTTTTAAGGTTTTCGAGTTTACCAGAAGAGGTAATATCTGTTATAGCCGACTTACTTGGAACAAATGTATAAGACCTTAATGTGCCAAGATAATCCTTCAATATTACAGATTTATCGTCTTGTATTTTAAGCAGGTTGGTTAAGAGTCTTTTAGTTGTTTGTTGTCGCTCATCTAAGGATTCTGTAGACCGCTGAATATTTAGCAAATCACTAATAATATCTTCTTTAATCTTGCAGTAGTAGTTGGCTTCTTGTTGCTCCAGTTTTCTTTGCTCGTTCCAGTTATTAATTTGAAGTGCTAAAAGGATTCCTATTACAACTAGTAGGATTTCACCAATGGCGTATTTAAAGTATTTTCCCATTTGATTTTTTTGGATGAGTGAACGACGAATATGTCTAAAGAATTTGATCATATCATCTAGTTGTTCTTTGGTTTTGAAAGCGCAATAATGGTATTTAATGTTTCTTGCACTTTTTGCAATTCGCCGCTAGACACTAATATTTGATTAACTAAATCGTAATTATTTTTCACTACATATTCAAATTCTAAAGTTTGCAATGCATCAAAATTATTTCGCTCATCTTTAAAATTACTATTCCAATCAAAATGTTTAGACATATATGCATCATATTGATTTGTTACATAATCTCTTGAGCGTAATTCTTCTTCTTGATAATCTGTAATTAAATCATTCCAAGAAATTAATAAATCGCGTAAGGTTTCATTTTTAATGATATCGAAAGATGAGGTGCTCGCCAATGCGTTAATACTTGTTTGCGAAGGATTAAAAGTAATACCTCCATACGACCAAAATAGTTGAAAACCTAAAGAGTCTAAAACTGCAGGTTTAGGTTTTGATTTTATTGGAAATAATTTTATAATTTTTGCACTATTAGTATGTGATCGTCTATGACCAAACACAACAGAATCTAACTGTTTTCGGTTTTGTTGAAACTCTTTATGAATGTTTGCTAAAATCGCAGTTTCTTTATTAGAATTTATTCTGTTTTCATTCCAGTTGTTAATTTGTAGAGCGATGAGGATTCCTATGACAACCAATAATATTTCGCCAATGGCGTATTTAAAGTATTTGCCTGTTTTATTTTCATTCATGAGTTGATATCTGATTCGTCTAAAAAACTTAATCATGGTGTTTTAATTCTTTATCTATCGTGTCTATTAATCTTTTGCAGCTCTTAGAAAAATTATTTGTTAAACGTATTCTTACTTGACTTGAATGGATGTAAAATTCTACTTTTCTGAAATAGCCAGTATAGATTTTAGAATTAGGATTATGTATCCAAGAGGTGTCGATATCGCTTAAATTTATAGGGTTCTCATTTAATCTATCTAACAACAATTCTAAAGGATAGATATCTTTATTGTAAGAAATATTTTGTCCATTACTGTTTATCTCTAAAAATGCGGTATCAAATCTTTTTGCAAGACTATAATGTTCATCTATTTGATTTTTTAAGGTCTTATTTTTAAGGGTATAAAAGCTTCCATTATTCAACATTTCATTATAAGTACTACTGGTGACTTGAAAGGTCATCCACATCGTACTTACTAAAGAATCTATAGTTTTAAATTCATAAATTGAAGGACTGTTTTTTAGTAGGGTCATACCCTTAATATTTTCCTTTTCAAAGTATGAATAAACAGAATCGATTGCGCTTAGCTGATCAAGGTTGTTCGCTAATTCCTCTTTTAAGTTGCCTAAATAATTTAGTTCTTGTTTGTCATACAATCTGTCTTGGTTCCAGTTGTTTATGCCTAAGGCCAATAAAATACCAACCATAACAAGGATAATTTCGCCAATGGCGTATTTAAAGTATTTGCTAGTCTTGTTTTGTTTCATGAGATCGTATCGTATTTGTCTAAAGAACTTAATCATGATTGTTGATTTTAATTTTTTGGCAAGCGGCTATCTTCACCAAAGGTCTACTAGACCTTTGATTTTGCAAAAGCAAAATTTTGTTTCGATAATGAAAGAATTTAATCATAAGCTTTATTCTATTATTAAATAACCGTTCTGAATAGCTCTAAATTTTTTAATACAATTGCCACTATTATCTACCTGTTCATATAGCACATTTTGATTTCCATCTACACCTACAAAATAGCTATAGCTTCGAGCCATTTGGTAAGGCTCTAGTATAAGTTGGCTTGTTGCCTTTTTATCAAAATATAAGTTTAGAAACATCGAATCTTTAGTAGTGTTTACAATCAGATGTGATGCTCTATATTTTCTATACTGCTGTGTTGTAATTTGTGACTCTGAACACGCTGCTTTTTTAAAAGGTTTCATATTATAATGTGCTAATAACTGCTTCATTTGAGAGGTGTCAAAATCTTTATTTGCCTGTTTTATTTTTAATAATGTTGCTAAGTTTACAGCCATATATCTTGATATATTATCGTAATACACTTGATTCATTGACCAACTCTTATAAAGTCGTTTTTCATACTCAGGATTATGTAAAAAGAAATTAATTTTGGCTTCTTTATTAATACTGTCTTTGGCTGATGTAAACAGGTACTGACTCATATATTCTAATTCATCACTAATAACTTTAGTTACATGCTCCCAATTGCTATCTAAATCTACTTTTTGATCTCGTAATAATTTAGCTTCCTCAATGACTTCTTTGTATTCTTTTTTTGCATCTTTTTCGTAATCTATTAACTTAATGATGTTACTGGTCTTTGGTCTTAGTTGATCCCAGTTCGTCGTGATATAATCAAGAAAATTATTTTCATAATAATCCTCTTTTTTGAGTTTTTTATAAATGCCTAATTTGGTTAAACTATCCAATTGATAGTAAAATTTTAGAATCCTTTGTGCTTCTTTATGATTATAAGTTAAGTCATTTTCTAAATCACTAATAGTTTGAGTTATTTCATTTTCAATTTTTTTGTTTTCATTCCAGTTGTTAATTTGTAGTGCAATCAATATTCCAATGACTACCAACAATATCTCACCAATGGCGTATTTAAAGTATTTACCCATTTTATTTTTTTCAATTAATGATTTTCTGATATGTCTAAAGAATTTAATCATTAGTAAGTTTTTAATTCATTAATCATTAAATTTCGAAGTCTGCTATTTCGTCTTAAACTTTCATTTTTAATATGATATAAATTGGATTTTAATTTAAGATTTACTTCAAATAGAATTTGCTGAAAATCAACTTGTTTACTGATTTTAATAAGGTCTTCTTTAGTTATCATATTTACTTTTTCTAAATCTTGAGTCTCAAACTGACTGGATAAATTATAAGCTTCCTTTTGACCTAAATAAGGTCTTATTTTATCTTTGACTATACCCACAAACTCATTCATTTCAATTACACCTAAGTTTAAATCTTCATTATAATCCATAAGTTCTTTTCTAATCGTTTCATTATTTAATTGACTTACTAATAATGATGATGTTTTTAAACTTGGTGCTTCAAGAGTTATGTAACGTCTGATATTATTTGGATCTTCAGTTAATGGCTCATTAGTGTTTTTGTACCCAATATTATAAAGTTGTTGGTGCAAGTTATTTATTTCTGATAGCACTCTAAGATTTGAGTCGAAAGCAATAGAATCTAGTTTTAGATCTTCGAGAAGTTTATTGAGTTTAGTAACCTCAGTAAGTCTGGATTTCCTGTTTTCATTCCAATTGTTAATCTGTAGTGCAATTAAAATCCCAATAACTACTAGTAATATTTCACCAATAGCGTATTTAAAGTATTTTCCCATTTTATCCTCTGAGATTAATGATTTTCTGATATGTCTAAAGAATTTAATCATTGTTTACTAATTTCTTTTTCTATATCTTTAATAAGGTTTTCTAAATCTTCTAAAGAGCTTTTTAACCAGTGTAATCGCAATAGTCTAAAATTATAGAGTTCTACCATTGCGTTTTTATAAGTTTCATTCCGTTTTAAATCATTGAAATCTATAGGTGTATTAACTTCCAAAGTGGCTTTTTCTAACCATTGGTAAAAAACAGGTCCTGTTTTAAAATTTTTAAGAAGTTCGTTTTTATAATTCGTATAGTGCTCTGTGTAAAACATTGCTTCGCGTTTATGTACATTAGCAAAGTCTTTTTCGTACATTAAGGTTATACGAAGTCTTAAGGAATCATTAGAGATAATATTATTCTCACTGTTTTCGAGATTTTTATAAGTGGTATTGGCATTATTGAAAATGTTAGAAATATTAAATTCTTCTATCCAATACCGCAATGAATCTGTGACTTCATTTCTATACTTTAAATGGTCTAATATTTTCTCACCTGCTACATTACTTGCTTCAATCATCTCGTACATTTCTGAAAGCTCCTTATGGTTTTCTTTTAAATCTATATTTAACTGACTTAAAGTATTTGTTTCATTAATTTTTAAAGTTCGTTTTTGATACCATGCATTAATTTGCACAGCAACGAGAATACCAATAACTACAAGTGTGATTTCGCCAATGGCATAGAGTATGTACTTATTGAATTTGTTTTCAGAAAGCAGATTTTGACGGATTTTTCGAAAGAATTTTATCATTGATTTCTTTAATCTAATTGATTAATTAGGTTTTGTGTTACTTCTAAGGATTTGTTTAGCCTTCCTTTTCTAACATTCAATGTAAATAATCGCATGGTCAAAAGGCCATTGAACATGCTGTTTAGTGTATTAACATCTGCATTTTTCCAATACGTGTCTTGAAGAGGCCCTGTAATAGAAAAACTGTCGTTAGGATACTTCAATAAAAATGGCTCAACCAAATTAAAATAAATTTGAAGGTTGATTTTATTATCACTAATAATCAAGTCTCTATCTCTATAATATTTTTGTACTCTACTCGCTATTTCATTACTGAGCAAATTAATTTTACCTGTAGATTCTAATGAGTTAAATGTTGTTTTGTCTAATGTGCGTGCACCATTGAAGCCCGTTCTGTATTCGTGTCTAACAATTTGTATGAGTGTGTCTTCAGTTGCACTAGCAGTAGATAATCTTTGCGCAAATGAATTGTTTATTTTCAGTTCCTTCTCTATATACTCTAAATCTAGTTTAATCAACTCTATATCTGCCTTTAATTCGGTTTGTAAGGCTTTTTTAAGTTGAAATGCCTGTTCTTGCTGTTTTCTTTGTTCGTTGAAGTTGCTCACTTGTAAGGCAATGAGAATTCCGATTACCACAAGGATAATTTCACCAATGGCATAGATGAGATATTTACTGAATTTGTTTTCAGTAAGCAGACGTTGACGAACACGCCGAAAAAATTTAATCATATTTATTTCCCGAGAAAGCGGGAATCTTATTTGCTTCGTTAATATTGAAAGCAAATTAGGTTGATGGTAGTCGTTGAGGTTGGTTAACTATGTGTGTTTAAAGATAGTATTTTGTTACAGAATACAATTTTTAGTATAGCTTAGTTTGTCTGGTCGAGCTGTCATATCGAGCGGAGTCGAGATGCGAGACCTTATTGACCTCTTGTTAAGCTATGCTTACTATCTTCAATTCAAATATATTTGCATTTCGAAAATGCTCGAGGTGACAGTGTGTTAATTAGTGTTATTTCTTGTAAGCCATCACCTTTATTTCAATCACCAAATCTGGATGTGGTAATTGGTGTACTGCAACTGTGGTTCTGGTTGGTCCTGTTTCCTTATCAAAGAACTCAGCATAAGCCCTATTATAATCTGCAAAGTCATTCATGTTTACTAAAAAAGAGGTGACGTCTACTACATCTTTTAAGGATGCTCCAACTTTGGCTAAATTACCTTCTATGTTTTTTAAAACTTCTTGGGTTTGGGTATAAGCATTTAGCTTTTTAGTGCCCATCTCGTCGATAATATCAACTCCAGCAATGGTATTGTCTGGTCTACGAGAACTTGTGCCAGAAACAAAAATAAAATTACCTACTTGTTTTGTGTGTGGATATGCTCCTCTCGGTGTTACTATTTTGTTGTTACTCATAATTCAATATTTTCTGTCATTGCGAAGCAAATTTATTTGCTGTGGCAATCTGCTAATTATAACTTCTAGTTAAAAGATTACCACGTCACTGCGTTCCTCGTAATGACATTTTAATTTTAATGTAACCCAGCAATTTTATCATCCTCTAAAATCGCTTCGGTTTCAGTTTTTACTTTGTCTAAAATATCTTTTAATACTTCCTTATATGTCATATCGAGCCCTTCGTCTCCGCTCAGGATAAACTCTGTCGAGACCTCTCCATCAGCTAACATATTTAAAATGGCTTTATCTTGTGCGCGTCCTCTAAGCATAGCTTCTCTATAGCCAATATCTTCATTAAAGGTCACTAAGCTATATTTGGATGAATAATCTTCTGGAAATGCTTTCTCAAGCGCCATTTCAATTTTTCGTTTCTCTTGAAATATGGCCTGACCAACATGATCTTTCATTTCATGAAAATTGTCAATGGCTAAATCCGCAATCGCATCGGTATCTTTCTTTCTTACTTTATCATATTCCGAAAAGACGGTTTCCCAATGGCCTTCGTGCTTGTCTAAAATAGCATCAAATTCTACAACATCTTCAAAAGAAGCATTCATCCCTTGACCGTAAAAAGGTACAATAGCATGTGCAGAATCTCCCATTAACAATGTATTCCCTTTATAATGCCAAGGAGAACATTTTACAGTGCCTAGAGGTGCTGTTGGGTTTTCAAAAAAGTCTTTAATAAGATTGGGCATTAATTCTAAGGCATCTGGAAATTCTTTTTTGAAAAACTCTGTGACTATTTCCGGCGTTGTCAAATTATTGAAATTGTATTCGCCTTCATCGTAACTAAGGAAGAGTGTTACCGTGAAGCTTCCGTCTAAATTGGGTAGTGCAATGACCATAAAGTCACCTCTTGGCCAAATATGAAGTGCATTTTTATAAGTTTTATAACTGCCATCAGCATTTGGTAGGATGCTTAACTCTTTATAGCCATGACTTAACCATTGCTGAGAGAAACTAAATAAGAATTTTTTCTCTAGAAAGTAACTTTTTCGTAATGCCGAACCTGCACCATCAGTTGCTATAATACAATCTGAATCTTCAATAAATTCGGCTTTAGTCTGGTAATCTTGAAATAGTGCCGTGGTTTTTTCAAAATTGACGGATTTACATTTTTTATTAAAATGAATTTTTACGTTCTCATGCTTTTCGGCTTCATCAAGTAATAGGGAATTAAGTTCTTGTCTCGAAATAGAATTGATATACTCATAATCGCGACCACTATAATTAGATAAAAAGGTGTTGCCTTCTTTATCATGTAGCATTCGGCCATTCATGGGAATACATAAGTCTTTCACTTGATCCTCTATGCCAACCAATTTCATAGCCTTATTACCACGATCTGAAAATGCTAAGTTAATGGAACGGCCTGCTGAAATATCTGTACGTCGTAGGTCTGGGCGCATTTCATAAACGTTGACGTTATAGCCGCGTTGTCCAAGTCTTAAGGCGAGTAAGCTTCCGCAGAGACCTGCTCCTATAATTAGTATGTTTTGTTGTTTATTACTCATTTTATCTTTTGTCATCCTGAACTGTCACACTGAGCTTGTCGAAGTGTTGTTTCAGGATCTCATTTTTTAATCGAATGAACATTCTATTTTGATATTAAACTATAACAATTCCTTGCTTCTGGGAAAGTTAGGATGGGCTTTTCTTTAATACCGCTTTCATTTTCTCAACCATTAAATACACATCTTCAAACGAATTATAAAGAGGCACCGGAGCACATCTAATCACATCTGGTTCTCTCCAATCACTTATAACTCCTGCTTCAGTTAATTTGTCGTGTAATGATTTGTCGGCGTTCAGCACCTGTATTGATAATTGACAGCCACGTTCATTAGGGTTTTCTGGTGTAATAATTCTAATAACATCTTCACCTAGTTCTTTTAATAAAAATTCAAAGTAACCTGTTAATTTTTTCGATTTGTTAAGAAGTGGCTCTAAGCCAACTTTATTAAATAGATCTAATGACGCTTTAATGGCTGCCATAGACAGAATTGGCGGATTACTCAATTGCCAACCTTCAGCTCCAGGTAAAACGTCAAATTCATGACGCATATTAAAACGTGTTTGCTTGTTATGGCTCCACCAGCCGGTAAAACGGTTCAAACTTTTATCGTAAGCATGGCGCTCATGTACAAAACAACCCGACAAACTTCCTGGGCCCGAGTTTAAATATTTATAAGTACACCAAACGGCAAAGTCCGCACCTGAATTATGCAAGTCTAAATCCACATTTCCAGCACCGTGAGCACAATCAAAGCCAACCTTGCAACCATGTTTATGTCCTAATTCCGTAATACGCTTTAAGTCGAAAAACTGCCCAGTATAATAGTTGACACCTCCAATCATTACTAATGCAATTTCATGACCATGAGCTTCAAGAATTTGTTCTAAATCTTCAATGCGCAATAACTCTTCATTATCTCTTGGACCCCAAAGAATTAATCCCTCTTTATCATCATAACCGTGGTGGCGCAATTGGGATTCGACCGCGTATTTATCCGATGGAAATGCATCGCTTTCAATGACAATTTTATAACGTTCTTTAGTGGGTTGGTAGAACGAAGCCATCATAAAATGAAGATTCGCAGTTAACGAATTCATGGTAACCACTTCAATCGGTTTTGCGCCAACCAATTTTGCTGTACTCTCCGTTAAAAATTCATGATAGGGTAACCATGGGTTTTTAGCATCTGTATGGCCTTCTACACCAAGATTTGCCCAGTCTTCCAATTCTTGATTTATATAATCTCTTGCAGATTTTGGTTGCAAGCCTAAGGAATTACCACAAAGGTAAATCAGTTCATTCCCGTGTTTGTCTTTTGGGATATGAAACTGTTGCCTATAACTGGATAGTTCGTCTAGAGTGTCTTGTTGTTTGGCGTAATCTAGACCAAGTTTATAGTCGGACAATATGAGATTGATTTTCGGTTTGTAACAAAAATAAGGATTTAAAGCGTAGGATTAAAGGTGTTTAAAGCGATAAGAATTTTCGTTATCTTTAAAGAAAGAAATAATACTATGGGAAAGACAAAAGAATATAGTAATGGTGAAGTGACTATAGTCTGGGAAGCTGAAAAATGTATTCATTCTGCATTGTGTGTCAAGGGATTACCTAATGTGTTTCAACCAAAAGAAAGACCTTGGATAAAGATTGATGCAGCTTCTACAGATGAACTCGTTGAAACCGTTAAAAAATGTCCATCGGGTGCTTTGAGTTATTATATGACTAAAGAAGATGATCAATCTTCTCAAACTCTGGAAACTAAAGTTGAAGTTTTAGAGAATGGACCACTTTTGGTTTATGGCACGTTAAAAGTTAAGCGTAAAGATGGTAGTGAAGACACCAAAAACAGGACGACTGCTTTTTGTCGTTGTGGAGCGTCGCAAAATAAGCCATATTGCGATGGTGCACATGTAAAGGCCGATTTTAGAGGGTAAAAAGTAATTGTTTAAAATGTTGCAACCAAATGACAATATCTACATCTTATAAGAAAACATAGGATATGAAAAGAACAAAATTTTTCACACTCTTTTTGTTTATGTCACTATTGTCTTGCAATAATGATGACAGTAATAATAGTGATGAATTATCTGGAGTTTATATTGAAACTTCACCAGTACAAGGACGAACACAACTTATCTTTGAAGATAATACGGTCACTAAGTATGAAAATGGATCTAACATTAGTGATGAATATAATTTTATAATTGATGACAATGCGATTTGGTTAACACCAACACAATCTGATGAACCAATATCAGCTCAATTTGATTTTGAAATTATTAATAGTTCAACTTTTGAAATTGAAAATCTTTACCCAAGCATTCCAGAAGATCCCATAATCTATATGACCTTTGAAAGGTCGGAATAAAAAAAGCGCTTTAAAAATAATAAAGCGCTAGTGAATATATATAGGCGCACGAGGCGGAAAATGTAAGCTATACGTTTTAAGTCGAAACGACAGACGTGAAACTTACATTATAGATTGCAAAAGTAATGCCAAAAATTAAATTTTGTGTTATTCTAATGTAATGCTAACATCAGCAAAGTTTAAATTCCAGTGACCTTCATCTTTTTTATGGTCAATGGCTATCTTAATGCCATTAAAATCTTTATAGTTCTCAAAGGTGTTGCTTAATGAGGGCTCTTCTGAATTCCCTTTTCTAAAGACCCATTCTTTAATCATATAATTGTCATCATAATAAATGTCGTAAGCATCTCCAGGTGTATAGCCTCCCTCGTTGGCGTATAATATGGTAATCATATCCAATTGTTCTTTATGAATTGGTGACTCCGCTTTTTTAGGCTCTGAAATCGTTGCCGATGTGTCCCAAACCAATTGAAAAGGCACCAGTAGCCAATATTTATCATTGATAAAGCCTCTATCCGTTCTCATATGCGTACTATCCATTTGGCTTCTTATATACTCAACAGTAGTCTCACCTGCTGTCATTTTTACTTTGTCTTCTTTTGGTTTCCAAACCCAAGATCGTCCTTTTCCCTTTATGGTATCTCTATCAACTTTAAAGGTGAATTTTACTTCAGTAACGTTTTTCCAGTTTTCAAAACCATGTGCATTAGCTATTTTCTCTGCTATGGTTAATTCTTTTTGGTCTTCTACAAGTACAGGTTCTTTTTTTTCAGATTTACATGCCAATACAAATAATAGGCATATCAAACCAAGGTATAATGATTTCATGTGAAAAGAAATTTTAATTTTGATGCAAAATTAACCAACGATGGAAGACAACACTAATTATTTTGATGTAAATAAAGATACCTGGAATAAAAAAGTAGCCATACATGCTCAAAGTGAAATGTACAATATGGAAGCTTTTAAAGCAGGAGAAACGTCTTTGATGCCTTATGAATTAAGGGCTCTTGGGGATGTTAGTGGTAAGTCGTTATTGCATCTACAATGTCATTTTGGTCAAGACACTCTAAGTTGGAGCAGAATGGGAGCACAATGTGTTGGAGTCGATTTGAGCGATGAAGGGGTGAAATTAGCTAGGGAGTTAAACCAAGAATTAAATCTCGATGCTGAATTTGTATGTTGTAATGTATTAGATACATCCCAACATGTTACTAAAACTTTTGATATTGTATATACCAGTTATGGCACTATAGGTTGGTTGCCAGATTTAAAGCCTTGGGCAAAAATGATTTCAGAACGTCTTAAAGTTGGAGGTGCATTTTACATCGTAGAATTTCATCCGATACTTTGGATGTTTGATTATGTTGATGGACAACCCGAAATGAAGTATCACTATAACCAAGAAGACGTTATTTATGATGAGTATGAAGGAACGTATGCAGACCAATCTTCAAAAATGGTCAGTAAGGAATATGGTTGGAATCACGGATTAAGTGAGGTTGTTAATGCACTAATAGAAGCGGGATTACAAGTTGAATACCTCAATGAATATGATGAAAGTCCTTATGATGTGTTTCCAGATCTAATACAATTAGAAAATGGCATGTATAAGATGAAAGATCAATTATTTCCTATGTTATTTGAGATAAAAGCTTTAAAAGTTTGAGTTTCTATTTATGATACTCTTAATTAATCTGCTTTTTAAGACTTTCTACTCTAGTCTTATATAATGTGTTTTTATTTATTTCAAAGGCTTTAGAGGCAAACTTCAAAGCACTAACAAGATCATTTTGCTTTTCATAATAATCTGCCATTGAATCATAAACATTAGCGCTTTTAGGATAATTCTTAATGTTTAAATCAAAAAAAGCGAAAGATTTCGCCATATTATCAGAATTAGACGGGTCGAGAAATCGATAACCTAGTTGATTTATAAATGACTCTTTAGGTTTTACAGTATACCCGAAATATTCGGAAGCTTTGGTATAGTGATTTTCTATGTAGTTAATTAGATATTTTGGTGTAGCAATAGGTTTTCTAAATTCGTCATTTATATTGAAATTATACCAAGAGAAAACGGATTTCAAACCGTCATATTCTGCAGCAAATGGAATACTGCCATGGTTCTCATTTTTATAATATTTCCAGTTAAATCTTAATTCGTTACAGGTTTCTTTAGTCAAAGTTTTTGTGAAATCTAAAATAGCTCTAATATGACTCGTGGCGTTAGTTGTGTCTTTTTCAACACGGTCAAAAGTCATGTCGTCTCTAAGTGTATTAGCAACCGCCAGATAAAGTGATTGGTTTTTAAAATCTTTATGGGCTAATATCGCATTTGTTTCTTTTAATAGTTTTGTATTGTCCCACCAAAGACTTGGATCAATTGCAATATAATTATTGAATAGATCAGATGTGTGAATCAGCGTATTTATGGCTAGTAATCCTCCTAAAGAATGCCCAA
The DNA here is from genome assembly GCF_014243395.1 of Winogradskyella flava. Classification (GTDB taxonomy): domain Bacteria; phylum Bacteroidota; class Bacteroidia; order Flavobacteriales; family Flavobacteriaceae; genus Winogradskyella; species Winogradskyella flava. The sequence goes on from NZ_JACLCP010000005.1 coordinate 152,224, forward strand.
TTAATGTTCTGTGAGATGATGCAGGATAGGTTTTTTCTATATAAGGAATAAGTTCTTCTTTTAGAAAATTTGTAAAGTTTTCACCTCCACCATTTGTGCCTTTTGGAATAGGCTGCCCTTGTCGAGACACTTGCATTGCGGATGGTGTTAAATCGAGTGTTCTGTTTGTATTGTGTATCCCTATTATTATCATTTCTGGGATCTGACCGTGCCTTTTGAGATGCTTGGTTATAGCTAGGACAGCATCAAAATTAGAACGGCCATCGAGAAGATAGAGTACGGGATAGATTTTGTCTGTCTTTTTTGGCAGATGAATATAAAATGATCTTTCTTCTGATAGAATATCGGAATAAATACTATCAATTTGTTTGATGTAATTTTGGGCGAAAACATTATTTCTTAATCCGGTCACAAATACAATAACAAGGAGAATAAAAATTGATTTCTTCATAATAGGAAAGGTAAGCGTAAATTTTTATACCGTGTTATAAACTTTTTGATTCAAAAAAAAATCCGCTAGAAAATCTAACGGACGTCATATTAGTGCTTTTCATCATCTTTCAATAACTCAGGAAACTTTGCCTTAAAACGATTTAACCTTGGTATAGAGACGGCTCTGATATAGCTTTGATTTGGATTTCTTTTTTCAAAATCTTGATGATACGCCTCACCTTCATAAAATTTTTGAAAAGGGTAAATTTCGGCAGCAATCTCAGCATCTAGTTGCTTCGCAAGAGCGACTTTTTTCTCTTCGACGATTTTCTTTTGATCTTGGTCTTGGTAAAAAATAATGGAACGGTATTGAGACCCTTTATCTGGTCCTTGACCATTAACTTGTGTTGGGTTTTGAGATCCAAAATACACATCAACTAAAGTAGCAAAACTCACTACTTCTGGGTCATATATGACTTCTACGGCCTCTGCGTGTCCTGTTCTTCCTGTATTACTTTTCTTGTAATTAATGTCGGTTGTAAACCCACCAGAGTACCCATTGATAACTTCGTCAACACCTTTCACACTTTCATAAATGGCTTCAACACACCAAAAGCACCCACTTGCAAAATAGGCTCTCGCTTTACCATTCTCTAATGGTACAACAACAGGTTCTGCATCTATAACTTCTTGTTGTTTCGGATTGACTTGTGCTTGGTTATGGCAGCTAAACAATAAGCTGATACTTAAAATGTAAATTAATTTTTTCATAGTAATATTTTCTTTTTCTCTTGGACGTATAAAAATACGATTCCTTAAAGTCAAAAGAAAATTATTTATATACTAAGGGAATAATTTCACCAGAAGCTAGTCGATATCTATCGATGTCTTCTTTGGCAAGTTGTTTGGTGTAATCAACTTCTTCTACCTTAAATCCAATAGATCGAAGTTTGTTAAAATAATCACGGCCGTAAATCCTTACATGATCATACTGTCCAAAAATTTTAGCACGTTCTGCTTTATCTGTTATGGTGTCGTCTTCAAACGTCGTTTCACGATTTAGATCTTGCGGAATTTGGAAAATACCCCAACCACCGGGTTTCATAACGCGATATAACTCTTGCATGGCTTTGGTGTCATCTGGTATATGCTCTAACACATGATTACAGAGAATGACGTCGTAGCTATTATCTTCAAAAGGAAGATCACAGATGTCTGCTTTGACATCAGCAATTGGCGATAATAAGTCCGTAGTGGTGTAATCTAGATTATTTAATTTTCTAAAGCGTTTTAAGAAGCATTGTTCTGGCGCAAAATGAAGCACTTTTAAGTCCTCTGAAAAAAAGTGGGTTTCGTTTTTTAAATACAACCAAAGTAATCGATGTCTTTCTAATGAAAGTGTTGAAGGCGATAATATATTTGGCCGTTGTTTTACATAACCATATGGTAAAAAAGATCTGAAGTTCTTACTGTCAATCGGATCTGTAAAGCGACTTCCTCTTAAAAATAACTCCAATAAGGGTCTGATAATATAACTGAGCCGTATTAAAAGTGGCCTGGGAAAAAGATTCAGAAAAAATTTAAAAATAGATCTCATCTTAAAGCACTAACGCTTTTTGCCTAAAAGCATCTTCTTCATTAGAAGTAATGCCTAAGGCTTCATGGACATAGGCAAATGTCGATAGAATTTCAGGTTGACCATCTATTATGGCGACATCGTGCTCAAAATGTACGCTTGGTTTACCATCTTGGGTAACAATGGTCCAACCATCCTTAAGTTGCTTTACTTTGTGAGTTCCCATATTTATCATGGGCTCTATGGCCACAACCATGCCCTCTATAAACTTCTTTCCTCTGCCACGTTTTCCATAGTTCGGCATCTCTGGGTCTTCATGCATTTTTCTGCCAATGCCATGCCCTACCAATTCACGAACCACACCGTATCCTTCGGCTTCACAATATTGTTGTATGGCATAACCAACATCTCCAACACGGTTACCCACTTTTAATTGTTGGATACCAACATAAAGGGACTCCTTAGTTACTTGAATAAGCTTCTTGGTGTCCTCAGGGACATCACCAATCTCAAAAGTATAGGCATGATCGCCATAAAAACCATTCATCAATGCGCCACAATCGATAGACACGATATCACCATCTTTCAATGGTTTGTCTGTGGGTAGACCGTGAACTACTGCTTCATTAACACTGCAGAGCAAGGTTGATGGACAATCATATAACCCTTTAAAACCAGGTAGGGCACCATAATCTCTTATGAATTCTTCTGCAATAGTATCGAGATGATTAGTTGTAACACCTTCTTTTACCTCTTTTGCCAACATGCCAAGTGTTTTGGATACAATAAGAGCACTTTGGCGCATCAATTCAATTTCCTCTAAAGTCTTTACAATAATCATAACGCTTTATTTGATTGGCAAAGATAGGTAATTATAACAATTTTAAAATATTACATAAACATGATAAATGACAGTTTTTTTCTACCTTTTGTGAGGTAAGTTTGTAATCTAAAAAAAATAAAAAAATGTATAAAACAGTTAGTGCTGAAGAAGCTGTAAAAGTCATAAAATCCAACAATAAGGTATATATACAAGCGGCTGCGGCTGCTCCTCAGACTTTGATTAAAGCGATGTCTGAAAGGCATGAAGAGCTCAGAAATGTTGAAATATGTCAGTTACATACTGAGGGTGAAGCACCTTATGCAGATCCTAAACTGAAAGATAGTTTTCATGTAAATTCTTTTTTCATAGGTAAAAATGTTAGGCATACACTTAAAGCAGGTAATGGTTCTTATACTCCGGTTTTTTTAAGTGAAGTACCACGCTTGTTTCATCAAAATATTATTGATCTAGATGTTGTTCTGATTCATGTGTCAGTTCCGGATCAACATGGTTATTGTTCTTTAGGTGTCTCTGTAGAAGCAACATTAGCCGCAATAGACAATGCGAGTATTGTTATAGCTCAAGTCAATAAAAATATGCCACGTACCCATGGTGCTGGAATAATTCACCATACTGAGATTGACTATTTTGTAGAATGTGATGATGCTATTCCTACAATGGACATGGCACAACCGACTGAAGTTGAAAGTAAAATAGGCGATAATGTAGCTAGCTTAATTGAAGATAGAAGCACACTTCAAATGGGAATTGGTTCCATACCTAATGCGGTTTTAACGCGGTTGACCAATCATAAAGATTTAGGCTTGCATACCGAGATGTTTTCTGATGGTGTTATTGATTTGATATTAAGTGATGTCATAAATGGCAATTATAAAAAGATTAATAGAGGTAGAGCCCTAACGACGTTTTTAATGGGTTCGAGGCGTTTGTACGATTATGTAGATGATAATCCATTTGTGGAAATGAGAGCATCTAATTATACAAATAACACTTCATATATTAAGCAAAATCCAAGAATGGTAGCCATTAATTCTGCCATAGAAATTGATGTCACTGGTCAGGTTTGCGCAGACTCTATTGGTTCTTTTATGTACTCTGGTGTTGGTGGGCAAATGGATTTTATTCGTGGTGCCTCTTTAAGCGATGGTGGTAAAGCTATAATTGCATTACCTTCTGTAACGCGAAAAGGTATAAGTAGAATAGTGCCAGTCTTAAAAATGGGTGCAGGTGTTGTAACGACGAGGGCCCATGTACACTATGTCGTTACAGAATATGGTATTGCGAATTTATTTGGAAAAACGATAAAAGAACGTGTCAAGGCGCTTGTTAATATTGCGCATCCAGATCATAGGGAAAGTATAGATAAGGCCTATTTTGAATTGCTCTGACAAAAGCTATTTTAAAACGGCCACCATTTTTTCTTAGGCATTTTTATTTCTGGCTTTTCGTTGGTGATTAGCTGATACACTTCGCCCCAGCCTAGAATGCCACCAATATTACGGTCATCTATAAATAGGTCTGCATGAATTTTTCTACTTCTTGTATCGTCGAATTTTTCCTCAGGGAAACTGGCGTTTACAGCATAAAATTCAATGCCATTGTCTTTACAGAAATCAACGGCCTCCTGGAGCTTAGAGCCACATCTATAGGTCCAAAGAATAAGTCTGTGACCATCTTGCTGTAGCCGTTTCAAGGTTTCGAAAGCAAAAATTCGTGTTTTTCCAATTTTTGGATAGGCATCCTCAACAATGGTGCCATCGAAATCAACTGCTATTATCAATCTATCCTGAAAATTCATGCTATTACTTCAATTTTGGGCAAAGGTACAATATTACCAACTTTATACAAGACTATGTTGTGTCATGGATTCTGGTTGTGGTATACCGATTAATTTTAAAATTGTTGGTGCGATATCACCCAGAATACCATCCTCTAAGTCTTTGATATCACTGTCTATCAAAATTATAGGTACTGGATTTGTAGTATGAGCCGTATTAGGTGAGCCATCAGGATTGATCATGGTTTCACAATTACCATGATCTGCAATGAGTATAGTCGTATAGTCATTTTTCAAAGCACTTGTAACAACATCTTTAACACAAGTGTCAACAGCTTCACACGCTTTTATTGCAGCCTCCATGACTCCGGTATGGCCTACCATATCGCCGTTTGCAAAATTTAAACAAATAAAGTCAGTATCCTGACTTTCTAATTCTGGAATTAGCGCATCTCGCAATTCATAGGCACTCATTTCAGGTTTTAAATCGTAAGTGGCAACTTTAGGTGAATTTCTTAAAATTCTGGTTTCACCATTAAAAGGTTCTTCACGTCCACCTGAAAAGAAAAATGTCACGTGAGGGTATTTTTCGGTTTCGGCAATTCTTATCTGTTTTTTATTGTGCTTTTCTAATACTTCACCAAGAGTTTCTGTAAGATTTTCTTTGTTGAAAACCACATTGATACCCTTAAAGCTATCGTCATAATTAGTTAAAGTTACATAGTGTAATTTAAGCTTGTGCATGTTATGCTCATGAAAATCTTCTTGGGATAGTGCTTGTGTTAGCTGACGTCCACGATCGGTTCTAAAATTAAAAAATATAATGACATCATCTTCACTAATCTTAGCCAAAGGGTTTCCATCGTCATCAGAAACGATCATAGGCTTAAGAAATTCGTCGGTTATATTATCCTCGTAGTTGTTTTGAATAGATTTTAAAACGTTTGTAGTAACAATGCCATCTCCTTTTACAATAGCATCATAAGCAAGTTTAACACGTTCCCAGCGTTTATCTCTATCCATAGCATAGTAACGACCTGTTACAGTCGCTAGTTTCCCTGTGGTCTTTTCTAGATGATCTTGCAATTCTGAAATAAAACCATAGCCAGATTTTGGGTCAACATCTCTACCATCGGTAAACGCATGAACAAAAACCTCTTCTAAGCCAAATTCATGTGCAGCTTCTAGAAGTCCAAAAAGATGATTAATGTGCGAATGAACACCTCCATCACTTACTAATCCCAAAAAGTGAACTTTCTTAGTATTGGTTTTGGCATATTTAAAAGCATCCTGTAATACGTCCTCCTCTTGAAGCGTTTTATTTTGGACCGCAAGGTTAATTTTCACTAAATCCTGATAGACTATTCGACCAGCACCTAAATTCATATGGCCAACTTCACTATTACCCATTTGTCCTTCAGGTAAGCCTACATGAAGACCGTCAGTGCGCAAACTAGCACTAGGATATTTGCTGTAAAGTGAATCAATAAAGGGCGTTTCTGCGTTGTCTATTGCTGAAACTTTTGGGTCTGGCGATTTTCCCCAGCCGTCTAAAATCATTAGAATGACCTTTTTATTCATGTTGAAATTTTTAATGCTTTCAAAGATAACATATAGAATACTACATCTTATTTGCAATGCTACAAAATTTTGAAAAGTTATCTATATCCTAAAGTTTGATCTTATGCTTACTAGCAAAGTGTTATTTTTTGGCAACGTCTTAACAGATTTGTTATAAAACGTTAAATGTATGTTATATAACTTTTTTTGGTGTAACAGATTGAATTTTATATCGTCTATTTAGTATATCAAAAAACAAATCAATTAAATTTTAAATCTTTCATCATGAGAAAATCAGCAGTAATTTTAGCCTTAGCATTGGGCTTTTCAGTTTGTAATTTAAATGCAACAAACGACAATTTAGTTTTAGAAACTAATAATGTAACCGTTCAAACCGCAGAGGTTAATCCGCTATGTAAAGCCATTGCAAGCGGTAATACTGAACTTGTTAAAACCTTGATCAAGCAGGGAGCAGACGTTAATAAAAAATCTAACGGTATGCAACCCATTCACTATGCTGCAAAGTATAATCGAGTGGAATTGATAAAAGTTCTTATCACCGCAGGTTCTGAAATACACACGCCTTGTGACAAAGGTTATTCAGCTTTAAGGCATGCTGAGAAATCTAATGCCGTAGACGCAGCACAATTTTTGAAGCGTTTTAAAAAGAGAAATGTCTAATTATTGAAGACAATTATTTGAGTTAGTTAGTTGAAAAGAGCGTTTTAAATTTAAGACGCTCTTTTGTATTTATTAATAGCTTCCCTTATTTTTTCGATACGATTTTCTGGATCTGGATGTGTACTCTGAAACTCTGGTACTCGATTTGGGCCTGCGGCTGCTTTCAAAATTTGCATAACACCTATCATTTCTTCGGGATTGTAGCCAGCATCCATCATAAATTTCACACCAAGTTCATCACTTTCAAGTTCATCCCCGCGACCATTTTTTAAAAGTTGACCTTGACCCATTTGCTGTGCCACACCTCCCATATCTATGGCAGAACTTCCCATGGCGAGGACTTTCCAGAAATTAGCATTTGTAATACGTTCATTAGAATGTTTCCCTAATACATGTCCTATTTCATGTCCAAGAACACCAGCAAGTTGATCTTGATTCTCTAATTTTGAAAACAAGGCAAAGGTTATAAAAATTTGACCACCAGGTAATGCAAATGCATTAATGGTATTTGGATCAGCTAATAAATGAAATTCATATTGATATGGTGTGTCTTTCGCTACACTACTATTCACAAGGTTATTTCCAATATTATCAACAAGTGCTTGATACTCATTATTAGGATGCAAACCGCCGTGCTGTTGCGCCATACCAGGAGCACTTTGCAAACCAATGGAAATCTCCTCTTGTGGCGATAACGAAATCGCTTGTTTTTTGCCGGTGTAAGGATTAACTTCTTCTTGGCTACACTTTCTTAGGAATGCAAATGCAGCAACAGCTATAAAAATAAATATCCTAATTTTAAAACTTCCTCTTCTCATAATGATTGTGTTAGCGTGATAAATTTACAAAAGTTTGACACAATTTTTATTGAAAAGTCATTGGTTTTGCTTTTGCAGCTCTAAAATTTCTACTTTTATATGACAAATTGTGAGATATGAATTATCAATTTAAATTAATACCCAAAGATGACTTGGGCGTCATTATTCCTTTGGTTTTTGAACTTAATGAGGGAAAAGTGAGTATGGAAGTTCTCAAATCGAGATTCGATGAAATGAAATATCAAAATTATGAGTGTGCCGCAATATTTGATGGTAATGATGTGATTGGAGTTACCGGTCTATGGTTCTGTACACGGCATTATGTTGGGAAAGCTGTGGAGCTAGACCATGTCTACATAAAGACCGAGTACAGAAATAAAGGACTGGGCAAACAATTTATGGATTGGATATATGCTTATGCAAAAGAGAAAGGCTGTAATTCTATGGAGTTAAATACTTATGTGCAGAATTATCCGTCTCATAAGTTTTACTATAATGAGGGTTACGAAATTTGGGGCTATCATTTTTTTAGGAATATTTAAATGATTATTTCAAAAAGTCTAAATCAGAATTAGTCGGTAATTCATATGGCGCTTTGCCATACTCAAATATCCTAGCCTCTAATTTACCTCTTAAGGTGAGATGATCTCCTTTAACTTCAATCCAACTACCTTCTCTAAGACCAATGACAGGTTGTGTGTTAAACCCATGAAATTCTTTTATTCGTGTTTCTCGCGTCTCTCCCATATGTTTGCTGTCTGGATTTGGATCTAAATAATGAGGATTTATATTAAAAGGGACGAGACCAAGCGTCTTAAAACTTGGTGGATATACAATGGGCATGTCGTTGGTAGTATTCATAGTTAGTCCGCAAATATTACTTCCGGCACTTGTGCCTAGATATGGTGTTCCCTTAGTAATAGCCTTTTTTATCGAATTTAGAACATCGTTTTTATACAATTGATTCACCAATACAAATGTGTTTCCGCCACCTGTAAAAATACCCTGTGCATTTTCAATGGCTTTTTTAGGATTATCAAATTGATGTATCCCTTTTACAGATATATTAATTGCGCTAAAGGCTTTAGCAATATTTGTAGTATAATCTTCATGCGATATTCCTCCAGGTCTGGCGTAAGGAATAAACAAAATCTCATTGACAGATTTAAAATGAACTCGGAGTTCATCCATAAGATATTCTAAAGGTCCGCTGCCATGAATAGTAGAGGTACTTGCAATAATTAGTGACTTCAAAATTCTATAGTTTTTGTAAAAATAAAAGTTATTATTTATTTAATTCAAGATTAGCATGATATTAGTGAAAGTGATTTAACAAAGATTTATAAACCATTTTTTATGACATGTGAAGAAAATAGGCGAAATTTAAATTAAGTTCTAAAATCAACATAACCAACATGAAAAGAATACTACTTATAGTTCTTAGTTTTTTTGCGCTTTCAATTTATGCCCAAGACATTGAAAGGATTACTGTAAATGGGAGAATCATAGTATCTTCTGAAGATAAAGAAGGAGTAACTGTGTATAATTCCTCGTCTAATAAAGGAACGGTTACTGACAAAAAAGGAACATTCAAGATTATGGTAGCGCTTAATGATAAAATTGAGTTTGGTGCACTTCAGTTTAAAGATTTTACTGTTACTATTTCGGAAGACATTATAAAATCAAGGAAATTGACCGTCATTCTTGTGGAAGAGGTAAATAAGTTAGACGAGATTGTTCTGCTGCCTTTCGACCTAACAGGTAATTTAGGTGCAGACTTGGAAAATGTAAGAACTTACAATGTGAGTTTGGATGATGTTTATTTTGGGTTAGATCATATTGAGGATTTTGATTTCTCTCCAGATTTTAAAACCAAGGCTGATAATTTAGCGTTCAATGAGTATAATCCAAGAGTAGAGAATATGCTTAATGTGGTCAATCTGGCTGGTTTTATTGTAAGTCAAATAGCGGATATAGATAATGATAAATCAGAGGATATTGCTAATAAGGAAATAAGGAAAACACCATTCAAAGAAGCTTTGGATAAGTACAGTGCTAATTATATTCATGTGAATTTTGATATTCCTTTAGATCAAGTTGAAGCATTTATTGACTATGTAGAAGAACAAGGGATTGATAAGGAACTGCTGGCTGAAGATAAAGAAATACAATTTTTAGAGCGTATTACCCAACTGAGCAAAACCTTTTTAAAGAGAAAGAGTGAAGATTAACGTATTTGTCTTTTTGACTGTTTTTCTTTCAGTTTCTTTCTTACAAGCGCAGCGCAAAGAATTGAAAGGGCAACTTGTTGCGGATGATGATATTGAGGGCATTCATATCCAAAATAGAACGGCTGCAAAATATACCGTATCCGCTGAAGATGGGAGTTTTGTGATTTTGGCACAAGCTAACGATACGCTGTCAATTTCTGGATTAAAGTATAAGCCAAAAGAGATCGTTATTACGAAAAGTATGGAAGATGCTGGTTCTTTTTCCGTGGTACTTGTAGAGAAAATCAACGAACTAGATCAAGTCATCGTAGGAGAAATTTTAACAGGCAGTCTCGAGTCTGATCTTGAAAATTCTAAGGCCAAAACCGAAATTAACTTCTATGATTTGGGCATTCCTGGAAATACTAATTTACCACTAACACAAAATGAAAAAAAATTGAATGATGCAGATGGTGGATCTTGGGGATATATTGGTCTTGGTTTTGGGGTTAACTTTCATAAGCTTCTAAATAGAATTAGCGGTAGAACTAAAAAGCTTAAGGCTATTGTAGAATTGGATGATAGGGACAGGTGTATTAATCGCTTAAGAAGAGAGTATGAATCTATTGTCTTTGAAAACGACTCTTTAGCCAATAATTTAAAAAACGAATACTTTATGTTTTGCCAAGAAGACGACAATTTTAAAGCATTGTGTGATGAGAATAATGATTTAAAATCCATTGAGTTCTTACAAGCGAAGTTAAAAGCCTACAAGAAAAATAGGGAATCTGCCACTAAAGATTAACTTTGGAATGCTTTTTGAAATCTAACCACCAAATTTTAATTATGAAGTATTTACAACTCCTTATTGCATTTATAGTATTTCCATTAGTTACGTCTTACGATATGTCGCATGACTATTATGTAGGTGTAACAGAAATTGAGTACGCTCAGGAGCAAAAATCACTTCAAATAATTAGTCAGATATTTATTGATGATTTTGAGGAGTTATTGCGTAAAAGATATGATGAGGATATTACCCTTGCGCCAGATAATAAGCCTGAAATCATTGATGACTATGTGAACCGTTACCTCTCGGATAAACTTAAAATAAGTATTAATGGAAATCCTGTTGAGTTTATTTTTATTGGGAAAGAGTACAAAGATGATATTACATATTGTTACTTAGAAATAGAAAACGTTTCAAATATGAAATCTATAGAAGTTGTCAATAGAGTATTGTTCGATATTTTTCCAGAACAACAAAACATTGTAAGATTGAAATTATTAGGTAAGAATAAAAGTTTTTTGCTCGTTCCAGACAATGATAAATGCATGTTAAACTTTGACTAAAATCTGTTAAAGACATCCCAAAATACGTATTTTAGGCATCATTTTTAAAAATCACTAATCACAATGAGAATTTTCAAGTATTTCCTTGGTGCTTTGTTGTTTGTTTCTGCAAGTACTTTTGCACAAAACGAGATAAAGCCTGAGCGCAAACCTGGTCACACTAACCAAAATAAGTTTAAACAGTTGTATGATGAATTTGCAACACCTAACATGTTCAGAACGGGTTCGGGAGCTCCAGGTCCAGGATATTATCAGCAACAAGCAGATTACAAGATGGATATCGAAATCGATGATGTAAATGCTAAATTATATGGTAACGAAACCATAACCTATACTAATAACTCGCCTGATGAATTAAAGTATCTTTGGGTTCAGCTTGATCAAAATATGCGTGCTAAGGATTCTAAGAGTCCTTTAATAAATAGCTCAGGTATCGGCCCAGCAACTTCTGCATCTAGAGCAACAAGATCTTATCTTAAAGAACGTTTCGATGGTGGTTTTAATATAGAACATGTTAAGGATGTTAATGGTAAGGATTTACCACATAGTATTAATCGCACAATGATGCGCGTGGAGTTGCCAAAACCAATGACGACTGGAGATAAGTTTTCATTCAGCATAAAGTGGTGGTATAATATCAATGACCACGTTAAGGATGGTGGTCGTTCAGGTTATGAATATTTCGAAGAGAACGATAATAGAATTTACGTCATGGCACAGTTCTATCCAAGAATGGCAGTCTATAATGACGTAGAAGGTTGGCAAAATTCTCAATTTTGGGGGCGTGATGAGTTTGCGCTACCTTTTGGAGATTTTGACGTTAATATTACAGTTCCTGCAGATCACATTCTCGATGGAACAGGTTTTCTAACCAATAGAGCAGAAGTCTTTACAAAAGACATGATGAAGCGTTATAATCAGGCAAAGAAATCTTACGATAAGCCAGTAATGATTGTAAACCAATCAGAAGCTGAAAAAACTGAAAAGTCAAAAAGCAATAAAAAGAAAACTTGGAAATTATCTGCTCAAATGGTTCGTGATTTTGGTTTTGCGACCTCACGTAAGTTCATCTGGGATATGATGGCTGTTAAAATTGGAGACAGAGACGTTATGGCTGTTTCCATGTATTCCAAAGAGGGAAATCCATTATGGGAACAATGGTCTACTAGAACTGTTGCGAGTACGTTGAAATCATATTCTCGTATGACTTTTGATTATCCATATCATAAGGCGATTTCAGTGCACGCTCCTATGGGTATGGAATATCCAATGATATGTTACAATTTTGGACGTCCTGATAAAGAAGGGAACTACTCAGATAGAACTAAATATGGAATGATAAGTGTTATTATTCACGAAGTTGGTCATAACTTTTTCCCTATGATTGTTAATAGTGATGAGCGTCAGTGGACATGGATGGACGAAGGCTTAAACACATTTGTTCAGTATGTTGCAGAACAGGATTTTGGTGAATGGAATCCAACGGCGTTATCTCCAGGTCATGATAAATACCCATCTCGAAGAGGACCAGCAAAAAATATTGTAAGGTATATGGGAGGCAATCAAGATTATATTGCACCTATTATGACCAAAGGTCTAAATACGTATCAATTTGGTAGTAATGCTTATAGTAAGCCTGCAACAGGATTAAATATCCTTAGAGAAACGGTTATGGGGCGTGATTTATTCGATTACTCGTTTAGAGAATATGCCAATCGTTGGATGTTTAAGCACCCAACACCAGAAGATTTTTTCCGTACAATGGAAGATGCTTCTGCAGTGGATTTAGATTGGTTCTGGAGAGGGTGGTTCTATACTACGGATTATACGGATATCGGAATCAAAGAAGTGAAGAAATATGCGGTAACGAATACTCCAAACGACAATGGTAAAAAATTGGCAGAGCGTTATAACATGGATCCGAACAGTTTAGTTTACTTCATTGGAGAAGGGGATGAGGGTTATGATGAAGCTATGAAAAATGGAACTTCGATGGAAGATTTACCAACGGTGAAAGAATACATCATGGATAACTTTACACCAGAGCAACAAAAGAATATGAAGAAGTCTCCTAAGTACTTCTATCAGGTTACTTTTGATAAGCCAGGAGGATTAGTAATGCCATTAATTGTGGAGTATGAATATTCAGATGGTTCTAAGGAGAAAGTAACTTATCCTGCTCAAATTTGGAGGTTTAATGATAAAGAAGTAAGTAGAGCAGTAGCCAGTGAAAAAGAAATTGTTGGCATTACTGTAGATCCAGATTTAGAAACCGCAGATGTGGATACCTCTAACAATTCTTGGCCAAGAGAAGTTAAAGAAAGTGATTTCAATAAGTTTAAGAATAAAGTGAAAGATTAGTCTTCAAGCTTTATACAACTATAAGAAGCGCCTGTTTGTTTTAGACAGGCGTTTTGCTTTTAAAAAATGTCATATGGATTCTGAATTCCATATATTTAGGTTCGATTTTCATATGACCATTGAACAACAAAAATAAACGGATGAAACAACTATGGTTTGTCATGTTACTTTTGATCTTTGCTTGCGATAGCGAAGATGCAAATGACTGTTTTCAGACTTCGGGTAGTATTATTCAAGAGGACGTTGAGGTTAATAGTTTTGATAGGATTCTTGTTAATCGCAATGTTGAATTAATTATTTCTGAAGCTCCAGAATATACGGTTACTATTGAAACTGGTGAAAACTTATTCAATGATGTTAAAGCTGAAGTTATCGAAAATCGTTTGGTGCTTACGGACAATAATACTTGTAATTATGTAAGGGATTATGGTATTACCAAAGTTTATGTGAATGCACCTAATATAACAGAAATTAGAAACTCATCTCAATATGAAGTGTCTTCAAACGGACTTTTGAGCTATCCAGATTTAAGTTTAATTTCAGAAGATTTTAACGAGAATATCGAGTTTACGGTTGGTGATTTTAGGCTGACTGTGAATTCTGAAAGTTTGAGTGTTGTATCCAATAACATTTCTTCATTCTATCTTGATGGAGCTTCTGAAAGCCTTTCTATTGGATTTTTCTCAGGTTCTGGACGTTTTGAGGGCGAAAATCTAGTGGCTCAAAATGTAAGTATCAATCATCGTGGCAGTAACGATATGATTGTGAATCCTATTCAATCGTTAACAGGCATACTCAGAGGAACAGGAGATTTAATTTCAGTAAATGAGCCTCCAGTTGTAGATATAGAAGAAGTTTATATCGGTCAGTTGATTTTTAACTAGTCAATTCCCTAAATAAACTCTCTAAACTAGCATTTTTCTGGTTGAGCTGTAGAATCTTTAATTCATTGTCATGGGCAAAGTCAAAGACATGAGAGCGCATGTCATCCTTTGTGGAAAACGTGATTTCGTAAACAAAGTCGTGTGTGTTTTTTACAGATGTTACTTTAGGAAGCTTCAGTAGAAATGTATCTTCAACTCTATAATCAAACTCTACAACAATTATTTGTTCTTGGCCGTCTCTTAAATCTTTTAAATATTTATCTGCAACAATCTCACCTTTATTGATGATAATAACACGGTCGCACATAGCTTCAACCTCTTGCATGATATGTGTGGATAAGAAAACAGTTTTTTCCTTTCCGATAGTTCTGATCAGATTTCTAATGTCCACTAATTGATTTGGGTCCAGTCCTGTGGTAGGTTCATCTAAAATCAGTACATCTGGATTGTGTAATAAAGCGTTGGCAAGTCCTACACGCTGTCGGTACCCTTTAGATAATTGACCAATCTTTTTATGCGCCTCTGGAGTTAAACCCGTTAATTCAATTACGGCTTCAATTCTGGATTTTGAAGTGCCATACACATTGGCGTTAAAGTTTAAATACTCCTTTACATATAAGTCAGTATATAAAGGATTGTGCTCAGGCAGATATCCAACACTACGTTGTACATTTTTCTTATCTGAATTTACATTAAAGCCATTGACATTAGCAGAACCATCTGATGCTTCAATATAAGTGGTTAAAATCTTCATCATTGTAGATTTACCAGCACCATTTGGTCCCAGAAACCCAACAATTTCAGCATTACTTACCGCAAATGAAATGTCATTAAGCGCTTTCTGCTCTTTGTATAGTTTAGTGATGTTTTTAACTTCAATAGACATAGTAGAAAAAGTTTACCCAAAAATAAGTATTATATAATATTGTATGCTGTTTATTATTAAATCTTTAAAAGATAATCTGAAGCATAAAAAAGAAAGGTCAACAATTTTGATTTGTAAAAATATTAATTACATTAGCCACATAATTAGAACAATGCACACATCTAAAACATATTTTAACTGGTTTTATTTCTTTTTTAGCTAAAGGAACGAGACTAAGTATGTTTTAATAAAATATAATATTATTTAAGTCTCGATGAAAAGTCGAGACTTTTTTTTGTGAATACCTGTTTTTAAAAACTGCGAAGCGTATTAAAAACAGTGGATGAACAAATCCCGAATTTATTTCGGGATATCAAAAGATTAAAATATAGATTATTGACAAAACCAATAGCCATACAAGGAATTAAAGGCTCATTTCATCACGAGGTAGCTCAACAATACTTCAACCCTAAAACGGAAGTAGTGGAGTGCATGTCTTTTGATAGTGCGGTGGATAGTCTTTTGCAAGGCGATACAGACTATATCGTCATGGCTTTGGAGAATTCTATTGCAGGTTCCATTATTCCGAATTACGCATTAATTGATAACCATGATCTAAGCATCGTCGGTGAGTATTATTTGGATGTTCAGCATAATTTAATGGCATTATCTGGTCAGTCAATTGCGTCTATTTCAGAGGTGCATTCTCACCCTATGGCATTGTTGCAATGCAAAGTATTTTTAAAGGATTATCCGCATATAAAGTTGGTAGAAGCTAAAGATACCGCAGATGTAGCCAAACAAATTTCCGAAGAAAAAATTAAAGGTATTGCTGCTATCGCTAGTAAAAATGCTGCGAATTTGTATGGATTGGATGTTTTGGCAAAAAGTATTCAAACCATAAAGCATAACGAAACACGTTTTGCTATTATTAAGCGACAAAACCATCAAATAGAACGAAAAGAACTCAATAAGGCATCTTTAAAATTTGAATTAGACCATAAACGTGGTAGCTTAGCAACAATACTCAATGTAATGAGTGATTGTAAACTCAACCTAACCAAAATTCAATCCTTGCCAAAAATTGAAACGCCTTGGAAGTATGCTTTTTTTGTAGATGTCACTTTCGAAGATTATAAAGATTACGAAAAGGCCCAGTCAATTATGCAATTAATGGCAGAGAATTTTAAAGTGTTAGGTGAATATAAAAATGCAAGATTATGATTGAAGTCGCCAACCGTTTGAAGCATGTCGAAGAATACTACTTTTCTAAAAAGTTGAGAGAAGTCGCTTTTCTAAAATCTCAAGGAAAACCCATAATTAATCTAGGCATAGGTAGTCCAGATTTGGAACCACCTTTCAAGGCCACGATGCTATTAAAAGATAGTTTGGACGACGAAGGTGCCAATAAATATCAAAGTTATCAAGGTTTACCAGAGCTTAGAGAGGAAATAGGAAATTTTTACAAGACAAGATATAAGGTCAGTATAAGTGGTCAAACAGAAGTGTTGCCTTTACTTGGTAGTAAGGAAGGGATAATGCACATTTCCATGGCTTTTTTAAACAAAGGAGATAAAGTGTTAGTGCCAAATCCTGGCTATCCAACTTATGCGGCTGTTACAAAACTATTAGAAGCCAAGCCAATTCTATACGATTTAAAAGAAGATAATAATTGGCTGCCAGACTTTACGGCATTGGAGCGATTGGACTTGGGTAAAGTAAAGATTATGTGGATCAATTATCCTCATATGCCTACAGGCGCAAACGCTACTAATAAGTTTTATGACGAAGTTATAGCTTTTGGAAGACGCCATAATATTCTTATTGTTAATGACAATCCTTACAGTTTTGTGCTCAATGAAAAACCAATAAGTATTATGCGTTATAATAATGCGAAAGAAGTGTGCTTGGAGTTGAATTCTTTTAGCAAAACTTTTAATATGGCTGGTTGGAGAGTTGGTATGTTGGTTGGAAGTTATGAACATCTAAGTGCAGTTCTGAAGGTGAAGAGTAATATGGACTCTGGGATGTTTTACGGCATACAAAAAGGTGCTATTGAAGCCTTAAAGTGTTCGGATATGTGGTTTGTAAGTTTAAATAGCGTTTATCAACTAAGACGTGAGTTGATATGGAAATTAGCAGATGGACTTAATTGTACATATGATAAAGATACGGCAGGTATGTTTGTTTGGGCAAAGTTACCACCACATTTAAAGTCCGAAGAGTTCACGGATTTGGTATTGAAAGAGCATTCGATTTTTATAACACCAGGAACTGTTTTTGGAACTAATGGTGAAGGTTATGTGCGTTTTTCGTTATGTGCATCAGAAGAAATAATTAAAGAAGCAATAGCAAGGGTATAGGTTAATGAAGAACATTTTTATCATAGGTGTAGGTTTAATAGGTGGAAGTTTTGCTTTGGACATTAAGAGGCGAAATGCGGAATGTGTGATACATGGTATCGACCAAAATACAGCTCATCTGGATGAAGCTATAGCACTTGGTATTATTGATAAAAAGTCGGATTTCGAAGCATTAGGTAAAGCTGATGTGGTGATTGTTGCGATTCCTGTGGATGCCACCTTAAATGTATTACCAGAAGTTTTGGATAAAGTTTCAGATGAAGCTATTGTCTTTGATGCCGGTTCAACCAAAGAGGATATATGCTTAAAGGTGAAAAATCATCCTAAACGCAGGAATTATTTAGCAGCACATCCCATTGCTGGTACTGAACATTCTGGTCCAAGTGCTGCGATTCATGATTTGTATAAAGATAAGACGAACATCATTTGCGAGGTTGAAGAAACTGCTTTTAAGCTTCAAGAAAAAGCATTGAAGTTATTTGCAGAACTAGGGATGCGCATTCGATATATGAATCCAAAAGCGCATGACAAGCACATAGCTTATGTCTCTCATTTATCGCACATCAGCTCATTTATGTTGGGTAAAACAGTGATTGACAAAGAAAAGAACGAACGCGATATTTTTGATATGGCTGGAAGTGGCTTTGAAAGTACCGTGCGTTTGGCAAAAAGCTCGCCAGCAATGTGGACACCTATTTTTCAACAGAACAAAACCAATGTTATAGAGACTTTAGATGAGTACATTAATAATTTAAAACATTTTAAAAAGTTGATGGAAGATGGAGATTTTGAAGCGGTTTATAGCGAAATGGAAACAACGAATCATATAAAAGATATATTAAACGGAATACAATAGAACATTAGATTAATTAGCAAAATGGAGAATAAAAAAGAATTGAGGAATTGGCTAGATGCATTTAACTTAGAACATCCACTAGTTATCGCGGGGCCTTGCAGTGCAGAAACGGAAGAACAAGTATTAAATATAGCACATCAGCTAAAAGATAGCGATGCCACGGTTTATAGAGCTGGTATTTGGAAACCAAGAACACGACCAGGAAATTTTGAAGGCGTAGGCGCATTAGGGTTAAAATGGCTTCAGAAAGCAAAAGAAGAAACAGGTATGATGATTACCACTGAGGTAGCGAATGCCAACCATGTGGAGCTGGCTTTAAAGCACGATGTGGATATCCTTTGGATAGGTGCACGCACAACGGTAAGTCCATTTATTGTACAAGATATTGCGGATGCTTTGAAAGGAACCGACAAACCTGTATTGATTAAAAACCCTGTAAATCCTGATTTGTCTTTGTGGTTAGGAGCTGTGGAGCGTTTTTATACCGCAGATGTTAAGAATTTAGGTGTGATTCATAGAGGATTTTCTACTTACGAAAAGACACGTTATAGAAATAATCCAGAATGGCAAGTGGCTGTAGATTTACAAAATCGTTTTCCAGATTTACCGTTGATTTTAGATCCGTCGCATATTGCAGGACGTCGTGATATAATATTCGATTTAAGTCAAACAGCATTAGACCTAAACTACGATGGTTTAATGATAGAAACACATCACGATCCTGATAATGCATGGAGTGATGCGGCACAACAGATTACACCAGAGACTTTAATAAAGTACACAGAAGATTTAAAAATTCGTAAAGAGGCTGCAGATGATGCGGCATTCAACAACAGAATAAATACCTTAAGAACTCAGATAGATGTGATTGACCACCAGTTAATCGAGATGCTAGGGAAGCGAATGAACGTTGCCGATGATATTGGTCAATTGAAAAAAGATCACAACGTTGCGGTTTTACAGTCCAAACGTTGGAATGAAATCTTGGGTAAAATGATTCTTCAAGGCGAAGAGAAAAATTTAAGTGAAGAATTTATTCTTAGGGTGTTTAAAGCTATTCACCAAGAATCGATTAACCATCAAGAAGAGATTATTAATCACTAGATTACATGCGTAATTGGAAAAAGGCTTGCATTTTGCGAGCCTTTTTTGTTGGGTACGTTTACTCATTAAACAGTAGGATTAACTCATTGCTTATTTTTTGAAGTAATCTTATGACTTAGGTTTGGTCTATTAACTAAAACCAATACTCATGAAAAAAATTACATTTCTATTAGCTGCCCTAAGTTTCTCAATGCTATCATTTTCTCAAATTATAATAAAAGGTATAGTGCAGAATGATTCTATGGCTTTAGAATCTGCAAATATTATTATTAAAAATTCGAAAAAGGGGACAGCAACAAATAGTAAAGGACAATTTAGAATTGAGGCTAAAAAAGGAGATACCTTATCTGTATCTTATTTAGGGTACGAAACCAAAGATATTGTACTTGATGATGATACAACTTATAAAATTAGATTAGAAGAAAGTAATCAGCTTGATGAAGTTGTTGTTAATGCATATGATCAAGGTTTAAAAACTAATTGCAGAACAACATGCACTGTAGTTTCTCGATGTGGCATATGTACTGTAGGCATAGAGATAGCCTTTATTGAAAGTTATGAAGGTATCAAACTTTATCCAAACCCATCTTCAGATGGGATATTTCAGATTAAGCTTAATAATGATTACAATGAGGTGAAAATTTTAGTAGCCAATATTAATGGTCAAATAATTCAAAATACAACTCATCAAATGAATGGAGAAAAGCTAAATTTAGATTTATTTGAATATGCCATTGGAATATATATTGTCAATATTATGGCGGATGGTCAGCATCTTGAAGCAATAAAGGCAATAAAGAGCTAAAAGTTAAAAAGGCTCGCAATTTGCGGGCCTTTTTTATTGTTGTATAGTATTTTATATACTTCGCTTAAAAGTATATCTCGTAATAAAGATCCCTTGTCCATCACCTTTACCACCAGAGCTTTCAACACCAGTATTGATAAACGCCAATTCCCAGCCTTCAGCAATCATAGTATTTACTTTAGAGGTCATTATGGCATCATTAGCCGCGATGTTTTGAAAACGAATACCACCAAGATTATAGAAATTTAATAATTTGGTTTCTTCATATTCTTTGGTTCTAATTTCACCGCGCTTAGACTTGTTTTTCTCGTCTTTATCTTTTTCACCAGATCTTACAGTAGTATATTCTTTATAATCCTTTGTTTCGTTAACAGAGATCATACGAGAACGTCCTAATCCATTAGGAACGATGGATTCTACGACCGTTACAACTCTGTACTCTACTTGTGCAACAGGTTTTTCTTCGTTAGAAGCATCTTTGTTGATAAAAGAAAACGACACTAGTCCAACAGCAATAGCTGCGATAAATAAGAAATTTTTTTTCATGATTGTTGATTTTTGTTTTATGCCATTAAAATAAAGACTTTTTAGTTAAAAGTCGTTACTTTGTTATTATTAATTAGCTTAATGACAGGAACAGTATATAAATCTACCGGAAGTTGGTACACCGTTAAGACAATGAACGGTAAATTTTATGAGTGCAGAATTAAAGGTAGGTTTAGGTTAGAGGGTATTAAAAGTACCAACCCTATTGCTGTTGGAGATAAAGTAGAGTTTGAATTAGAGACTAAAAACAATACAGAAACAGGCGTCATTAATAGAATTGAAGAGCGCAAAAATTATATAGTTCGTAAATCTGTCAATCTTTCTAAACAAACACATATCATTGCCTCTAACATCGATCAGGTGTTTCTTTTGGTAACGATAGACAATCCACCGACATTTACAAGTTTTATAGACCGTTTTTTGGTCACTGCAGAAGCTTACGCCGTAAAAACGATTTTATTATTTAACAAAGCCGATACGTATGATTCAGAAACCTTATTGGAGGTAAAGTACTTGGCGAGTGTCTATAGACAAATAGGTTATGAATGTATTGGTATTTCTGCGAAAACAGGAAAGAATATTGATAAGGTTAAAAATCTTATGGTTGGCAATGTGAGTATGTTTGCAGGACATTCTGGCGTTGGCAAATCTACTTTAGTCAATGCCATTGAGCCATCCTTGGATTTAAAAACTAAGGCCATTTCTGAACAGCATATGCAAGGACAACATACCACAACCTTTGCAGAAATGTTTGATCTGAGTTTTGATGCCAAGATTATTGATACACCTGGTATCAAAGGTTTCGGTGTGGTTGACATGGAACGAGAAGAAGTTGGTGATTATTTTCCTGAGTTTTTCGCCCTAAAACAAGACTGTAAGTTTAATAATTGTTTACACTTAAAAGAGCCAAAGTGTGCTATCAAACAAGCTTTAGAAAATAACGAAGTGTCTTATTCTAGATATAGAAGTTATCTTCAGATTTTAGAAGGTGAGGACGAACATTATAGAACTGATAATTGGGATAGTGAATGAAGGTAGTAGTTCAGAGAGTGTCTAAGGCGTCAGTTAAAATTAATGAGAGGGAAGTCGCATCTATCGAAAAAGGACTTTTAGTCTTGCTAGGTATTGTGAATGAAGATACACAAGAAGATATTGATTGGCTTTGTAAAAAGATTGTGAATCTTCGTGTTTTCTCTGATGAGAATAGTGTGATGAACACATCTCTTTCAGATTCAGATGGTGATATAATTGTGGTGAGTCAATTTACACTTCATGCCAGTACAAAAAAAGGAAATCGGCCAAGTTATATAAAGGCCGCAAAACCAGATATTGCTATTCTCTTATATAAAAATTTTATAACAAAACTGCAGTCGGAATTAGGAAAGCCTATACAAACAGGTGAGTTTGGCGCAGATATGAAAGTCCATTTGGTTAATGATGGACCAGTGACGATAATCATCGATTCTAAAAATAAAGAGTGATCTTGACAGCTGCCAGTGTGCTTTAAAATTTGTAGTATATCGAATATTTTTGAAGCTTAGGGATTTATGATAAAAATCATTTGTTCAGATATAATTCCTTTTTATATTGTGAGACCTAAACTCAAATAAATAATGTTAATGCTCCGCATACCGCTTACCTTTTTCGCAATATTCACTTGTTTTATTTGTTTCTCCCAATCCGAAGATGTTTACAACTCACTAACCATTCCTTTAGAACTCAAAACTAAGACTGATGCTGTAGTGAGGTATGACAAGAAGACCGTTGAAGTATTGGATTACGATAAAATACTTGTAAGAAAGAAGCGTATTGTAACTGTTTTCAATAAAAAAGGAAATAGACACACAAATACTGGACAGGGTTATGATAACAATACAAGTATCAAAAAAATAGAAGCTCGTATCTATGATGCCTTAGGTGAAGAAATAAAAAAAGTTAAAGAACGCGATTTTACGGATGCAAGCGCGGTTAGCAATATTTCTATTTATGAAGATAATCGCGTAAAATATCTAAATTATATTCCAAGGGAATATCCTTATACTATAGAGTATACGTCAGAAGTTCTTCATAAGAATACTGCTTTTTTCCCTGGCTGGTTTCCTGTTGATGACTACTATGTTGGTATTGAACATGCAGAATATGAAATTATTAATTCGGCAGGTGTAGAGCTTAAATCAAAAAAGCAAAATTTTGAAGACTATCAGATTAAAAAAGTATCAGATCATCATTATGTGATTGAAGACTTTAAAGGCATGAAGTACGAGTCATATGCTCCCGAATTAAGAACTTTAGTACCAACATATCGGGTCGCTATGCGGAAATTCAATATGATAGGAGTGGATGGTATAAATAATGACTGGAATGATTTTGGTAAATGGATGTACGATAGACTCTTAACAGGAACTGACGACATACCTCAGACTACAATAGATGAAGTTAAACAGCTTACATCTGGTGTCGATGATAAAATTGAGCGTGCAAAATTGGTCTATAAATATATGCAGGATAAAACGCGGTATATAAGTATACAAGTTGGTATTGGAGGCTGGAAGCCTATGTTGGCATCAGATGTTGATAAATTGGGCTACGCAGACTGTAAAGGACTGACCAACTATACCAAAGCATTATTAGAGGCTGTTGAAGTACCATCATATTATACAGTTGTTTATGGAGGAAGAAATGTTAGGAGTATTGATAGTGAGTTTTCTGCAATAGAAGGTAACCATGTCATCTTGTGCGTTCCTAGTGAAGACCAAAATATTTTTTTAGAATGTACCAGCCAAACCAGTCCTTTTGGCTTTACGGCAGGTTTTACGGATGATAGAGATGTGCTTTTGGTAAAACCAGAAGGCGGTGAGATAGTACATACTAAGATATACGGAGCAGATGATAGTGTCCAAGAAACTACTGCCAATATTATATTGGACGAAACAGGTGGTTTTAATGCAGATGTAGACATAATTACTACAGGATATCAATATCAAATTCACGAAGGGATAGAAAATGAGACGGCAAGAGATCAGCAATTGCATTACAAAGACTATTGGGATAATATCAATGACTTAAACATTGACGACATCAAAATTGCTAATGATAAGGAACAAGTAATCTATAATGAAAGCATAAAGTTATCATCAACTAATTATGCTTCTAAAAGTGGAGATCGACTTATTTTTCAGCCAAATATGTTTAATAAGGTTACTCAAATTCCAACGCGTTACTCAGAGCGAAAATTTGAGTTTAAAATAGATCGATCATTTAAAGATGTAGATAACTTTGTAATAGCGATTCCAGAAGGGTTTAAGCTAGAAGCTATGTCGGAAGGTAAAGAGCTCAAAACAAATTTTGGAACTTATAAGTTCAAACTGGAGTCCCTAGGAGATAATAAAATAAAATACACCCGAACTTATATTCTCAATAAGGGAAATTACCCTAAAGAAGATTACAAAGCTTTCAGGAATTTTAGAAAACAGATTGTCAAGAATGACAAAACCAAAGTTGTTCTAATTAAAGTATAGATCTACCATATCCAAAACTTAAATTAATACAAATTAGCTTATAATATTTTACACATGAAACATCTATTTATTGTCGCAATTATTTTTTTTAGTCTTAATCAGGTGATTGCTCAAAACTTTAAATTTGGAAAAGTATCCAAAGAGGAATTACAGGAGAAATTTCACCCAATAGATTCCTCAGCTTCTGCCGCTGTATTATATAGAAATGAATCCATTAGTTTTTATTACACGGATTCTGATGGTTTTATGCAGCAAAGGGAAATCCATGAGCGTGTAAAAATATACAACAAGGATGGTTTCGATTGGGCAACTAAAAAAGAGTATTTGTATCAAGGAAGTAACCGATTTGAAGAAAATCTAACAGGATTAAAAGGCGTGACCTATAATTACATCGATGGAAAAATCACAAAAGATAAATTAACTAGCGACGGTAAATTTAGCGAGGACTACAACGAGTACACAAAGATAAACTCGTTTACCATGCCAAATATTAAAGAGGGTTCGGTCATAGAATATAAATACAAAATTACAACAGGCTCAATAGGTATTGAAGATATCATTTTTCAATACAATATCCCTATCAACAGACTTGAGGTTAAATTAGCAACACCAGAATATTATGTCTACAAAAAACAAATGAATTTAAGGTCTACCTATATGCCAAAACTGAAGGAGACCTCAAAGAATTTGACAGTACCGTTTGAATACAAAGTAGACATAATTGATGTCGAAGAAACTAATGTGCCAGCCCTAAAAGAAGAAGCTTATGCAGGTAACATCAATATTTATAGAAGTAAAATGGCTTTAGAGCTAAATGCCGTTTTAAACTCTTATGGTGTTATTGACAAATCATTTTCTTCATCTTGGCAGGAGGTATCAAAAACTATTTATGAAAGCACGCATTTTGGAGGACAGTTAAGTAAATCAAGTTTCTACAAAGATGATTTAGAAGCCTTATTAGCTAGTGCAGCCAATGATTTTGAAAAAGCATTTTTAATCGAAAATTTTGTGAAGTCAAAAGTAAAATGGAATGGAAACTATGGAAAATATACTCAAAAAGGAATCAGATCTGCTTATAAAGACGGTGTAGGTAATGTTGCAGATGTAAATTTATTGGTCACTTCAATGTTGCAATCGCAAGGGGTTAATGCATATCCTGTTTTAATAAGTACTAGAAATAACGGAATCCCACTTTTTCCAACAAGAGAGGGCTTTAATTATGTGATTTGTATGGTTAAAAGTGGAGATAAGTATATGCTAATCGATGCTACAGAACCATTTAGTACAAATAATGTATTACCAGAGCGTGTACTTAACTGGAGAGGAAGAGTTATTTCTAAAGATGGTAACTCAGAATGGATTGATCTAAGATCGAATACAAAATCTTTAGAATCAACTAGGCTAAATGTAAAAATTCATGATGATTTTTCTGTTTCTGGGAAAGTTTTAAAAAACTTAAATTCATATTCGGCATTACGATATAGAAAGCGATATGCGTTATTAGCTGAAGAAGACCATATCAAGGCGATAGAGTCAAATAAGGGCGATTTAGAAGTTGGAGAGCTCAATTTTGAAAACAGGAAAAATACAATGCAACCAGTCAAAATATCTTACGATTATGAATTATCCGACGGTATTGATGAGGTTGGAGAAAAACTTTACTTTTCTCCGATGCTGTTCCTAGCTATAAAAGAGAACCCGTTTAAACTAGAAGAGCGTCAATATCCGATTGATTTTATTATGCCTTATAAAGATGCGTATACCATTAACATAATGTTACCTGATGGTTATAATGTTGAGTCTTTACCCAAAAGTGAAATGATGGAATTCAATAATGATGATGCTAAATTTGAATACATATTGAGAGAGAATGGACGTTATTTGCAATTAAAAGTTAATTTAGATATAAATAATCCGATCATTGGGCCTGTAAATTATAAAGTATTTAAAAGTTTTTTTAGCTCTGTGATTGATAAACAAGCACAGCAAATCGTATTAACAAAAGCGTAATCATGGATATTAAAAATGCTCAAAAAGAAGTTGATGACTGGATCAAGACCCATGGCGTAAGATATTTTAACGAGCTTACCAATATGGCACAGCTCACCGAAGAGGTTGGCGAGGTTGCTCGGATTATCGCGAGACGTTATGGCGAGCAGAGTGAAAAGGAAAGTGACAAAGGTAAAGATCTGGGAGAAGAACTTGCTGATGTCATGTTTGTAGTACTTTGTTTAGCAAATCAAACGGGAATTGATCTTCAAAAGGCTTTTGATAAAAAAATGGATAAAAAAGCAAAACGCGATCACGATAGACATCATAATAACGATAAATTAAAGTAATTTTATTCCCGCATTTCAACAAGCAAACCCCAGCAGGAATTTTTATATGGATATTCAAATTCAAAAATCATCAATCGATAACATTCTAAAAGAGATAGAAATCACAGGTTCCAAAAGTGAATCCAATCGTTTGCTACTACTTCAGGCTTTGTATCCTGAGATTTCAATTGATAATTTATCTAATTCTGATGACTCTGTTCTAATGCAGAAAGCTTTAGAGTCAAAAGATAGTGCTATTGATATTCATCATGCTGGCACAGCTATGCGTTTTTTAACGGCCTATTTTTCCATTCAGGATAATCGTGAAGTTGTTATAACAGGATCGTCCAGAATGAAAGAACGACCTATTAAGATTTTGGTAGATGCTTTAAAAGGTTTGGGGGCTGATATAGGTTATTTAGAAAATGAGGGATTTCCACCACTAAAGATTAAAGGTAAAAAACTATCAAACAATAAAGTTACATTAAAAGCTAACGTAAGCAGCCAATATATATCAGCACTGTTATTAATCGCTTCGAGATTAAATAATGGAATGGAATTAGTATTAGAGGGTAAGATTACTTCAGTGCCATATATTAAAATGACGCTTAGCCTTTTGGACGAGTTAGGCATTCAAACTGAATTTAAGGATAATACGATCAAAGTAAAGTCAAAAGATGCAAAACTGCAATTACAGAGGTTCACGGTGGAATCTGATTGGTCTTCTGCGTCTTATTTTTATAGTGTTGTAGCTTTAAGTGCCATTGGAACTCAAATTAAGTTAAGATCTTATAAAAGTAATTCACTCCAAGGAGATTCGGTTTTATCTGCAATTTATAAGCAATTTGGTGTAGAGACCACCTTTGAGAATAATAGTATTACACTTCACAAATCTTCAATCATCAATAGCCAATCTAGAATAGAATTAGATTTAAGCAATGCGCCAGATATCGCACAGACCATTTCTGTTACGGCTTTTGGTTTGGGTTTAGAATGTAACCTAATAGGACTTCATACCCTTAAGATAAAGGAAACCGACAGACTTGTTGCGCTTAAAACGGAGCTGGAAAAGCTAGGAGCTCAG
Source organism: Winogradskyella flava (assembly GCF_014243395.1). Classification (GTDB taxonomy): domain Bacteria; phylum Bacteroidota; class Bacteroidia; order Flavobacteriales; family Flavobacteriaceae; genus Winogradskyella; species Winogradskyella flava. The sequence continues at coordinate 180,179 of NZ_JACLCP010000005.1, forward strand.
GTTGCGATTACGGATAAAGCCTTGCAATTAAAACCAGCAACGCACATTAAGGGCGATATCTCTATTGCCACCTATAATGACCATAGAATGGCAATGGCATTTGCTCCACTGGGTTTGAAGACTTCCATTATTATAGAAAATGCAGATGTTGTGAGTAAATCCTATCCTCAATTTTGGGAGGATTTTAAAGCTATAGGCTTCATTATAAAATAAACCTCCATTTACTTGACAAGGCCTATCTTGAGATTGTATATTTGCGACTTCAAAAAATAAGTGGTTAAAGATTCCATTTAACCAATAAAACAATAAAATCTAACAAATGAAATTATCACACTTTAGTTTTGACCTTCCAGAGGAATTATTAGCAGAGCATCCGGCAGAGCACAGGGATGAATCTAGATTAATGGTTCTTAATAGAGAGAATCAAACAATTGAACATAAACTCTTTAAGGATGTTATCGATTATTTTGATGAAGGGGATGTGATGATTTTAAATAACACTAAAGTTTTCCCAGCAAGACTATACGGTAACAAGGAAAAAACGGGCGCACGTATCGAAGTTTTTTTATTGCGCGAATTAAACCAAGACCAACGTCTTTGGGATGTACTTGTAGATCCTGCTCGAAAGATTAGAATTGGAAACAAATTATATTTTGGTGAAGATGAAACTCTAGTTGCTGAGGTAATTGATAATACAACGTCTAGAGGACGTACCTTAAGGTTCCTATATGACGGATCTTATACCGATTTTAGAAGAAAGCTAACAGAACTAGGAGAAACACCGCTTCCAAAATATATTAAGAGAGATGTACAGCCAGAAGACGAAGAGCGTTACCAAACAATCTTTGCAAAAAATGAAGGTGCTGTAGCGGCACCAACGGCTGGATTACACTTCTCAAAGCACTTATTGAAGCGTCTAGAAATCAAAGGTGTGGAAATGGCGGAAGTAACACTTCATGTTGGTTTGGGTACATTTAATCCTGTTGAGGTAGAAGATCTATCCAAGCATAAAATGGACAGTGAAGAAATTGTTATTACACCGAGAGCTGCAGATATTGTAAATAGAGGTATTGAAAGCAAAAAGCGTGTTTGCGCTGTTGGAACTACTTCTATGCGTACCATTGAGAGTTCTGTATCATCAAATGGAAGATTGAATGAGTACGATGGCTGGACCAATAAGTTCATTTTTCCACCGTACGATTTTAGTATTGCTAACTGCATGATTACTAATTTTCATACACCAAAATCAACATTGTTGATGATGGTCTCTGCCTTTGCTGGTCATGATTTCATGAAGAAAGCCTATGAAGAAGCAGTGAAAGAAAAGTACAGATTCTATTCTTATGGAGATGCTATGCTTATTATCTAATTGAGAATTAAAGAAAGATTATCAAAGCCTCTTAATTGAGGCTTTTTTTATGAATGGATAAATGCCAGTTCATTTGAGTAACTTTACCAAAATGGAAATTAAAAAGAAAGACATACGTGCCCTAACCAAAGAACAACTGCGAGATTTTTTTGTAAAACAGGGTGATAAAGCATTTAGAGGGAATCAGGTGTATGAATGGTTGTGGCAAAAATCGGCACATAGTTTTGAGGACATGACCAATATATCCATTGAAACGCGCCGGATGTTACAAGATAACTTTGTAATTAATCATATCAAAGTAGATCAGATGCAACGCAGCTCTGATGGTACTATAAAAAATGCAGTTAGATTGCATGATGATTTAATTGTTGAGTCTGTTTTGATTCCTACCGCAACGCGCACAACGGCTTGCGTATCTTCGCAAGTAGGTTGTAGTTTAGACTGTAAATTTTGCGCAACAGCAAGATTGAAACGCATGCGTAATCTCAATCCAGATGAAATCTATGACCAAGTTGTAGCCATCGATAATGAAAGCCGATTATATCATGGTAGGCCATTGAGTAATATCGTGTTTATGGGCATGGGAGAACCTTTAATGAACTACAACAATGTCCTTAAGGCCATTGATAAAATAACATCGCCTGAAGGCTTGGGCATGTCTCCAAAACGAATTGTGGTCTCAACTTCTGGAGTACCTAAAATGATAAAGAAAATGGCGGATGATGAAGTGCGATTTAAACTAGCCGTGTCGCTGCATTCTGCAATTGACGAAGTTAGAACATCTATTATGCCGTTCAATGCTACGTTTCCCTTAAAAGATTTGAGAGAAGCATTAGAGTATTGGTATGCTAAGACTAAGAATCGAATTACCTATGAGTATGTAGTTTGGAAAGGTATTAATGATAAACGAAAAGATGTAGATGCCTTAGTAAACTTCTGCAAGTTTGCACCAAGTAAGGTGAATCTTATAGAATACAATCCAATTGATGATGGTGAGTTTCAACAAGCTGACTCAAAAGCAATAGATATGTATGTTAACGTTCTTGAAGCAAATAACATTACGGTAACCGTTAGGCGAAGCAGAGGTAAGGATATTGATGCCGCTTGCGGTCAGCTGGCTAATAAAAGTTAGGGTATAAAAAAAGCGGCTTATTGCCGCTTTTTTTTAACTTTATTATCTCTACTGTTTTGTGACTTTTATTGTCTGAGTATTTGTTCCAGCAGTAATTTTTACTAAATATAAACCTTGAGATAGATTTGAAATGTTAATGCTTGAATTGAAAATATCTCCTTTATTAAAATGAGCAGCTTTTCTGCCAGTAAGGTCATATACAATAACATTATCTATTGGTTCAGCTGATTTAATATTCAAGATATCACTAACAGGATTTGGTGAAACGCTAAAAGTACTAAACTCTTCCTCAGAAGTTGATAATGCTAAGCCAGTAGTAAAACTCCAGACAGGTCCAGTGGTTTCTCCAAAACAGTTTATAGGATCTAAAGACCAGAAATACGTCGTGTTTTCGGCTAAACCAGTTATTTCACCTCCATTTTCAAAATTGTTAAATGAATTTTGGACTGGAGGATTAGCTGTATCTAAGTTTAAAGTATAATTAACATCTGGATCTCCCGTCCACGAAAAAGTTAGAGAATTTCCATTCGCATCAATAGTTACATTTGTTGCTGCATCGCCTGGTATAGGTGCAGTGGCAGCAGGCGGCGCTATTGTATCTGTACACGCTTCTGTAGTAAAACTAAATACTGGTCCAGCGGTGACACCAGCACAGTTAACTGCTTCTATGAACCAATAGTAAGTTGTATTAGGTTGCCAGTTAAAATTAATGGAATTTCCGATACTAAACCCAGTGATTAAGCCAATATCGTCACCAGCTGTATTAGCTCCTAAACTAATATTATAACTGTCAGCAGCATCACCCGAAGACGGCGGTGCCCATTCGATTGGACCCAAATTTCTAGGGTCTCCATATGCAATAGTTACGCCAGTAGCCCCATTAGAAGGCATTATAGCAGTTGTTACAGCATTTGGTGCATTGACAGTACATTGAAAAACAGACACATTATCAACGGCCCAGCCCCATGCATAATCTCCTGTCCATCTAAAACGGACTTGAGCATTTGCAGCTCCTGCTAGATCAGCTGAGACATCAATAGATTCAAATCCAAAAGAAGATGCAGCTTGGTCCACTCCACTGTAAGAGGCAACTTGTGACCAGCCTACTCCATCAGTTGAAACTTCTACAAATCCTTGACCGCCAAAACCAGCTGTAAAAAAATGATTAAATGATAGTGTTACCGATGTTAAACCAGAACAGTCGAATATTGGACTTTCTAATGCTGCATCTTCTGCTGTAGTATTGTTGCCATATCCATCACTATCAAACAATGCATAATTTCCCGCTAATTCACCATTTACATAATAAATCGTATTGGGCGAAGTATAACCGACAGCATCACCGCCATTTGCAAAAGTCCATATGTCTCCACCACCAGCTATATCGTTATTTGTCCATCCAGTAGGTGTGCTCAAGCCTGATTCAAAATCCTCGCTTAAAACAGTTTGTCCTAACATTAGACTAGTGGAAAAGACTAGTGTTGTAATTAATAAAGTAATTTTTTTCATAAGTTATGTTTTTGGATTAATAGCTTTAAAGTTACAAATAATTGTTTTCCAGTGGTGTTAAATTCTAATTATTCTCGATATGCGATTTAAAACTTAGTTTATTCGTAATTTCGCAAGAGTCTTATTCAATAAATGAAAATAACCGAACAGATAAAGCAGCCCATAGCTTATGAGATGGAACTTTTTGAGCGAAAGTTTAGGCTCTCTATGGCGAGTAAAGTGGCACTTCTTAATCGCATTACACATTACATTGTTAACCGTAAGGGCAAACAAATGCGACCAATGTTTGTGTTTTTGGTCGCCAAGATGATGAATAATGGAGAGGTTAGCGAGCGAACATACAGAGGCGCTTCCGTAATAGAATTAATTCATACAGCGACTCTGGTTCACGATGATGTTGTGGACGACAGTAATAGACGTCGTGGCTTCTTTTCTATCAATGCCCTTTGGAAAAACAAAATAGCAGTACTAATAGGTGATTACCTTTTGTCTAAGGGCTTATTGCTTTCTATAGACAATAACGATTTCGATTTATTGAAAATTATTTCTGTTGCTGTAAGGGAAATGAGTGAGGGCGAATTACTTCAAATTGAAAAGGCAAGACAGCTAGATATTACAGAAGCGGTCTATTATGATATCATACGGCAGAAAACAGCAACCTTAATTGCAGCCTGCTGTAGTTTGGGTGCTGCATCAGTTAAACCCAATGCTCCAGAAGTGGAAACCATGCGAAAGTTTGGTGAACTTATTGGTATGGCATTTCAAATAAAAGATGACCTATTTGACTATGGCGAGGAAAAAATAGGCAAACCTACAGGTATAGATATTAAGGAGCAAAAAATGACTTTACCCCTTATTTATGTGCTAAACAATTGTTCTAAAAAAGAGAAAGCTTGGCTTATAAATTCGGTCAAAAATTACAATAAGGACAAAAAGCGTGTTAAAGAGGTTATAACTTTTGTAAGAGCCAATAATGGCTTGGATTATGCCACTTCAAAAATGAAAGCTTTCCAAGAAGAGGCATTAAATTTACTAAACAATTACCCAGAATCTCCGTACAAATCTTCATTAAAGTTAATGGTAGATTATGTTATTGATAGAAAAAAATAAATTTTATTTATTTGAAAATCAATTACTTATAAAATTTTTAAACTAATTTTCACTTCCCAGACAACCATTAGCCAAACAATTGCGTCTTTATAAATAGAAGCGCAACCGTAAATTAGAATGAAAGTTATCCAACTTCATAAAAACGAAATAAAACTTATACAAAGAGCTGCAAAAAACAACCGTGAAGCTCAACATGTATTGTATGAGTTGCATGCGCCAAAAATGTTAAGCGTTTGTAGATATTACATTAAAGATGTGCAACAAGCAGAAGAGGTGATGCTCAATGGATTCTTTAAAGTATTCAAATATTTAAAAACATTTAAGAACGAAGGTAGTTTTGAGGGCTGGATAAGACGAATTATGGTAAGAGAAGCTATCTCCTATTTAAGACAAAAAAAGACCATTGAGTTTGCTGCAGAAGATGAGTATTTAGAACATGATTATTCTAATAACATCAAAACAAATATTGAAGTTGCAGAGATTCAACAAGTAATAGATAGTTTACCAGAAGGTTATAAAATGGTTTTTGTGATGTATGCCATCGAAGGGTATAAGCACTATGAGATAGCGGATTTACTTAATATATCTGAGGGCACTTCGAAATCACAATTATTTAAAGCAAGGCAAATGCTCCAAAAGAAAATTAAAGAATTAAACAACAGTAGTTATGGCACCAATTAAATTCGAAGAACAACTAAAAGACAAGCTCGAAAAGCGAAGTTTACAGCCATCAATAGAAAGTTGGTCTAAACTTTCTGAACGTTTGGATACCCAAGAGAAGAAATCGAAAAACCCATGGTTTTGGTGGATGGGAATTGCGGCAGGTGTAATTATTATGATTGCTATTATGGTAGAGACCTTTGGTTCTAAAATCGATGACAATACAGCACCTCAAATAGTTGAGGAAGAATCAATGGAACAAATTATTGAGCCGAAACAGCCAAATCTAAATGAGGTTAAAGCAATAGAGTTAGCTGCAGAAAATGAAAAAACAGATAGTGAAATAGACGAAAATGACACAAAAGAAGAAGTGCAGATCATCAATTACAAAGCAGTAATCAATAAAAAGCAAAAAACTGAAACGCAATTGGCTAGTAACCAAGAAAGTGAAGATAATAAAGTTGAGCGCTTAAAGGATTCTAACAAAGCACAGCAAAGCTTAGTTAAACAAACAATGATCAACAAAAATGCAGTTGTAGAAGCTTTAGATCAATTGAGGTCTGAAACCCCATCAGTTACAGATAGGGAAGTAGATTCCCTTTTAAAGTTGGCTAGTAAAGAATTATTTAAAGATAAGTTGAGAAAAGAGACCAGTAAAACTGTTGATGCCAATTCCCTTTTGTTGGACGTAGAGGAAGAAATGGGACAGTCTTTTAGAACAAAGGTGTATGAAGCACTAAAAGAAAGTTATGAAACCGTGAAAACGGCTGTAGCAGAGCGTAATAACTAAATAAAGTTTCATTTTCAGAGAAAGTCATCGCCTGAAGGTATTATAAAACAAGAATCAAATTAAATAAATATAAATCATCAAAAAACGAACAGTTATGAACACAATTACGCGATTAGTAGTATATGCCATTATATCACTTGCATTTGCAACGACACAAGGGCAAACTAAAGAGTTAGATTCTATAAGAAAAGCTGATGTAGATTATAAGATCAGTAATTTAGAAGAAGAAAAAATGAAAATTGAAGAGCAAGAAAAATCAATTTTAAAACTTAAGATATCCAAAATTAATAAGCGATTAGATGATAAAGAGATTACTGCAGAAGAGGCAGAAAATCTTAAAAAGGAAGCGGCAAAAGTAGCGGCACTTAATATTGAAAATAGAACCGAAATAGTTGAAAGTAAAATAGCATTACTGAAAAGAAATGGCTATGATTCTTATCAGTATAGAAGAGATGATAATGAAAGGGTGTCAATCAGTATTGGTTCTGGTGGATTTCATATCGATGTAAGTGGTGATGATAAACCTAAAAGAAAGCCAAAATTCGATCGAAGAACCTTCGGTGAAAATGTATCAGCTATTGGTTTTAATAATACCTTAATTGATGGTGTAGACCTAGATGATTCACCTTATAAATTAGGAGGTTCCGGATTTGTAGAATGGGGATACACGCTAAATACAAGAATCTTTAAGAATACAAACTTTTGGAGATTAAAATACGGCTTCTCATTTCAATGGAACAAGCTTAACATTAAAGACAATCAATACTTTGTAAATAACGATGGCGATATAACTCTGCAAGAATTTCCTTTAGAAATTAATAAAGCAAAATTTAGAACTACAAATTTAGTTATACCAGTACATTTGGAATTTGGGCCATCTAAAAAGATTGAAAAAGAAAACTATTTTCGTTATTCCAGACATAGACAATTGAAAATAGGTATAGGTGGTTATGCTGGTGTTAATCTTGGTAGTATGCAAAAGCTTAAATATAAAGAGGACGGCAATAGAGTTAAGAACAAACAAAGAGGCGGTTATGAAGTAAATAATTTTGTATACGGACTGAGTGGTTATATCGGAATTGGTGAGGTAGCACTATATGTGAAGTACGATCTTAATCCATTATTTAAAAATCAAGCGATAGACCAAAACAATATTTCAATTGGTATTAGATTTGATACTCTATAAATCAATCAATTTTTGAGTGTTACAAATGCCTTAATCTGGAAACGGATTAAGGCATTTTATATTATCACAAGAAATTCAAATTACTCCTAATGATATATTTCTTAAACAAATAGATTATCTTAAATTTACAGACTGGCTAAAATTCTCATTTTTGATTTCACAAAATTCCATAGCACAAGTTTTTGAAACTGCTCGCGTAGAAGAGGTCATTGGTGATTTTGTACAACTAAAAAAAGCTGGAAGTAACTTTAAGGGGCTAAGCCCTTTTAGTGAAGAACGTACACCGAGTTTTATGGTGTCTCCTGTAAAACAAATTTGGAAAGACTTCTCGACTGGCAAAGGAGGTAATGCAGTGACATTTTTAATGGAGCACGAGCATTTTACCTATCCTGAAGCTATTAAGTACCTTGCCAAAAAGTACAATATAGAAATTGAGGAAACTGAACGTACAGACGAAGAAAAGGCCCAGGCAGATGCTAGAGAAAGTTTGTATTTGGTGAGCGAATATGCTAATGAGTACTTTCAAAAGATTTTAAATAAAACAGATCAAGGTAAAGCGATTGGTCTTAGCTATTTTAAAGAGCGAGGATTTACAGAGGGAACGATTAAAAAGTTTCAATTGGGGTATGCCTTGGATGAGTGGCAGGCATTTACAGATGATGCCTTAGGTAAGGGTTATAAATTAGACTTCTTAGAGCAAACGGGTCTCACTATTGTAAAAGAGCAAAAGCGTTTCGATAGATTTAAAGGTAGGGTGATGTTTCCTATCCATAGCATGAGTGGTCGCATACTAGGCTTTGGTGGACGTATTCTAACCAACGATAAAAAAGCCGCAAAGTATCTCAATTCACCTGAAAGTGAGATTTACCACAAGAGCAAGGTGCTGTATGGTTTGTATTTTGCTAAGCAAACCATTGCCAAGGAAGATAATTGTTATTTGGTAGAGGGTTACACGGATGTGATTCAGTTTTATCAAACTGGAGTTAAGAACGTCGTCTCTTCCTCTGGTACAGCTTTAACGTCCGATCAAATAAGGCTCATCAATAGGCTAACTAATAATATTACAGTACTTTTTGATGGTGATGCTGCCGGGATTAGAGCTTCCATAAGAGGTATTGATTTAATCTTGGAGCAAGGTATGAACGTTAAGGTGTGTACGTTCCCAGATGGTGAAGATCCAGACAGTTTTGCCAAATCCAACACTTTAGAAGAGCTTACTGAATATCTAAATGGGAATGCTAAGGATTTTATTCAATTTAAGGCGTCATTATTAGTTAAGGAGGCTAATAATGATCCAATAAAAAAGGCTGAGACCATTCGAGAAATTGTTAATAGCATTGCAAAAATTCCCGATGCTATTAAACGTGAAATCTATGTGCAAGAATGTGCTTCTATTATGGAAATCAGCGAAAATGTGTTGTTTAGCACATTGGCACAAATCAACAAAAAGGAATTTCAAGAAGCCAACAAAAAGTTCAAACAAGAACAGAAAGCTTTTGAAGTTGTAAAGAATCAACCAGAGCAAAAGCAGAAAATAAACGTTCAATATGAATTGGAGCGAAAGATTATTGAAATCTTGATGCTCTATGGTGACAGAACTGAACAGTTTGAAGATCTCATTTTAAAAGAAGATGAGGTTTCTGGAGAGTTGCTTTTAGAGCCTACAATACATGAGGCACGTGTTTTTGAAAAGATATATCTAGATCTTCAGGAAGATGAAATGATGTTTTCAAATGAGCGTTTTAGAGAATTGTATTATTCTATTATAGATAGATTGAATCAAGATGAAGACTTTTCCACCAAAGATTTTATCAATCAACTAGATCAAGAATCTGCAAGTGAGGTTACAGGTATTTTAATGGAAGATGAAAAGTACAATCTTCATGATTGGGAGCGCAATCAAATTATTCCAAAGGAAAAAGAACATTCAATTTCGCAATTGGTGAGCCAGACCATTTTAAGTCTTCGTTGCTATTTAATAGATCAAAAGGTAGCAGAATATAAAAATGAAACCTTAAGACCTGAAGTAGATTCTCGTCCCATAATGGAAGATGTAAAGGACTATGTTGGTCTAAAAATGCTTTTGTCTAGAAAGTTGGGCAAAGTTATTGGAAGCTATATCGCTAGGTAAGATTATGATGCTTAGCTTGGTGGATCAAATCCACAATATTGGTTACGTTTAATTTCTTAAAAAGCCTTGCCTTATATGTGCTAACTGTTTTTTCGTTTATATCCAGCTCTTCAGCTATTTCTTTATTCTTTCTGCCTATTGAGAGCAATTTTAATACTTCAACTTCTCTTGTAGAGAGCTTTTTAAACATACGACTTCGACTCTTTTTAGTGTCTTCATAGCGTAAATGCTTATCCATTTTATCGCTTAATGAAATTTCGCCTCCATGAATTTTTCTAACGGCAGCTTCTATCGTATCAACATCGGCGGTTTTGTTCAAATAACCAGATGCTCCAGCCTTTAATGTACTTATAGCATAAATTTCTTCTGGTTGACTACTAAACATTAAGACATTAACAGACTTATTTTCTTTTTTTATAGCTCTTAGTGCAGTAATACCATTAAGCTCTGGTAGGTCTATTTCAGAAATAATTACATCAACTTCGTGACGTCTTACAAATTCGAAAATTTCGATGCCGCTTCCCAGTTTTCCAACTACTTTGAGATCAGGCTTACTATTGAAGAACAATTCTAGCCCTGTTCTTACAATAGGATGGTTGTCAACAATAAGAATGCGTATCATGACAATTGATTTTTGATTTAGTTAGGGTTATTAATCAATAGCAAAAGTTAATTAAGGATGTTGCGGAGATTTGTTTCGTAAATGTAACCAAAAATTAAACAGTTTCTGCAATTTATTCGATAAACAGCAGTTTTTACCTTAAATTTTTAGGAATTTCACAAATAGGTATAGGGACCATTTTATGCTGATTTCTGGTATTGTAATTCATAAATATCTCAAAAGCCTCACGTTTTCTACCTTGAAAATCATTAGCTGTTTTACCCTCATCTTTCATTTGCATTGCCCACTCTAATTCAGGATAAGTCGCACCGATTTGGTCTTCATCACTGCGCGCATCTCCAAATAGACCATCACTTGGCGCAGCTTTCATTATTGATTCTGGCACATCCAGATAATCACCTACAGCATAGACTTCAGATTTTAAAAGATCTGCAATAGGACTTAAGTCCACGCCACCATCGCCATATTTTGTGTAAAAACCAACACCAAAATCTTCAACCTTGTTGCCTGTTCCTGCAACTAAACGACCCAATAGACCAGCGTGGTAGTACAAAGTCGTCATACGTAAACGTGCCCTAGTATTTGCCAATGCCATATCTACCGTAGTTTGTTTGCCATCGAGGTTAACTTCGGTCTTAAATTCTTCAAAAACAGGTGTTAAATCAACCCTAGTGTCACTCACATTTGGGAAACGTTTTTTTAATTGTGCTATATGTTCTTGCGCTCTACTAACATGACTTGCAGCTTGATGTATAGGCATTTCTATGCATAAAACTTCCAAGCCTGTTTTGGCACAAAGCGTTGATGTTACAGCAGAATCTATTCCACCAGAAATACCAATCACAAAACCATTGACTCTTGCATTGGTGGCATAATCCTTTAACCAATTTACGATATGATCGACGACCTTTTCCGTTTGCATAATTTTTAAAGTTTTGAACAAAGAAGTGTACCTTTGCACAACAAAAATAACGGAAACGTGTTAGGATTAAAAATGTTTTGTAAAATGTCTATGAGAATTTACACATTGTTAATATTGGGACTTCTTGTAGTGTCTTGTAATAAAGATTCTAAACTTGAAGAAGAAATTGCAAAAATTGAAGCCGACTTTGTTGTTGAGCGATTTGATAAAGCTTACATGGAGGCGCAACCAAAGGACTTACCCCAGCTTAAAGAAGCTTATCCTTTTCTCTTTTCTAAGCACGTTCCAGATTCGGTTTGGGTAGATAGAATAAATGACACCTTACAGCACGAGCTACTAGTCGAAGTGAATAAAGCTTATCCTGATTTTAAAGAGACCAAGAACGATTTACAAGGCTTATTCCAGCATTTAAAATACTACGATAAGACATTTAGTTTGCCGAGGATAATTACATTGACTAATGATGTGGATTATAGAAATAAGACTATCGTTACGGATTCTTTAGTACTAATTGCTTTAGACAATTATTTAGGGGATGAACACAGATTTTACCAAAACATTCCTAGATATTTGGCAGCAAATATGAAGCAAGATCAAATTTTGCCAGATGTGACAGAAGAATATGCTCAGAAATATACCTTTCAGAAAGAAAGGAAAACACTATTGGATGAAATGATCTATTTCGGAAAGCTACTTTGTTTCAAAGATAAGATGATTCCGTTTGCTACTGATGCTGAAAAAATTGGATATACAGAGGAACAATTAAAATGGGCAGAAGCTAACGAAAGCGCAATCTGGAGTTATTTTATTGAGAAAGAACTATTGTACAGTACAGATAGTAAATTACCTGGGCGATTTATTGCAGATGCACCTTTTTCTAAATTTTATCTAGAATTGGATAACGAATCACCAGGCCGACTAGGGCAATATATAGGTTGGCAAATTGTTAGAGCCTATGTTGAAAGAACTGGCGAAGATGTAATGAAAGTGCTACAAAAAAAACCTGAAGATATTTTTAGGATATCTAAATTTAAACCGAAAAAGTAATGGAAAAAACTATAAAGTCTAAAATAGAGTTAAATGTAGAACTCGACGAAAATCGTGTGCCTGAAAAGTTAAATTGGTCTGCACAAGATGGTGGCATAGATAACGAGGAAGCGAAAGCGATAATGTTATCCGTTTGGGATAGTAAGACTCAAGAAACTTTAAAAATAGATTTATGGACTAAGGATATGCCGGTTGATGAAATGAAGCAATTTTTTCACCAGACTTTAGTGACTATGAGCGACACGTTTATGCGTGCCACTCAAGATGAAAAAATGACAGCGACTATGAAAGATTTTTGTGATTACTTTGCGGAAAAGCTGGAGTTGAAAAAATAGAACAGGAGTAGTTTAATTTCCAGAGTTGTAGATTGGTATAACATTAAAACAATCTGCTTCTTTCGCGTTGGCATAATCGGCATTTAATCTCTGAAATTTCATAAATTTCGAAGCGTCATAAACTTCCCAGATAATTAGTTCATTACGTTTTCCGGCTGCAGATTGTCTATCGATTTTGTTTTGTTCTATCATTCTGTCAACCTCATCTTTTTCTCCCATTCTCATTACTTTGCTAGAACTTTGCCCTTTGTTTATATTTCTAACGATCCAATAAAACCTTACGTCTTTTTTTGGAAGCTTTATTGGAGCAATAATTTTAGGTTTTACCGTTTCTAAGTTAGGACTTTTAATACCACTAGATTTTGATCTCGAACTTCCAAATAGATTATGAGACTCATTTAGGTTGCTTGTCTTGCTTTTACTTGCAATTGTTCGAAAAGAATTGGGTTCTCTTTTAAAAGGTTTTGTTTTTGTAATGTGAGATTTAGGGTTGGATTCATATGGTTCTGGAATCATATTCTCTTCAACCAATAGCGTAATTAATATCAATTTCCCTCTTAATTTCACTTCAGTTACATATCTGCCTGAAGGCATATATGTTAAAGGTATTTTTGCACTATAACTATTTACTGTGAATTTTTTTTCGAAGTTTGAATTATAAATCTCAACCTTTTCAATGACTTTGTCACTATTGAAAATAAGACTATCGCCAGTCTTGTTGAGCTTATGCTTTAATTCTTTGGCTCGCACATTTACATTCTGTAATAAGGATGATTTCTGACCGTAAGATAAAAGGGTCATCATAACGAATGCTATAGCATAAATTGATTTCATAATAAAGTAGGTTTTGTTTTTGGGAAACAATACAATACTAAGTGTTTGTAAGACACTTATTTATATATGTAAAGGTATTACCAAATTATTTTAGGGACCTTTTATTAGGATAGAGTGCAAATTTTTAAGATAACTTGTAAGTGTTTTCGCTATAATACCAAAAAAAAGGTTTTCGGTTAATAAACAATAGAATTTAATTTGGTAGATAATCGGACAAAAAACCCTTTTTGAAAAGTTTATTCTCAGCTAATAGTTAGTAAGTTTAGCCAATCGATCTATTTTAGTGTATGGACTTGGTAATCCAATAGTCTAGGTCATTATCCAAATCAAACCCCTTTGGGGTTATAAAAATATAGCTTTTCATAGGTCTCCCTTTGAAATCCATTGGTAAACATTCTTCCTTACTAATTTCTCGGCCGTAAGCTTCAACTCCAATTTTTGCCATGAGTAAACTATCTCCATATTTTTTATCGATATGAGTGTCACAACACATTTTACTATTGACTGGCCATAAAGACTAGTCCACCCATCATTTTTTTATCCTAAATTGGAACTTTTTCGGTTCTTAGAATTTGACGGATTCGGTCTCCAAGAAGTTCGTCGTAAGCCATACCTAAAGATATAATTTTGTTTTCAGATCAAATGATTAAAGATGACTTACACGATAACACTTTTTCGTTACTTACAGTATGAAGAATGATTATTTATGCTAACCGTTGATCTATACTTTTGATAACATCAGCCATTACAAAATAATAAATGAATCTAAATAGTTGCGCTTGTTTCACTTTTAGAAGAACTATAGTAAGGCTCTACATTAAAAAGGTCTGAAGCTGAAGAATTGATGTATTCGGGATTTGCAACCTGTTTCTGCATAAACTGAGTGGTATTGTAGACTTCCCAAACCGTCAATTTGTTAAGTTTTCCAAAGTTAGTTTTCGTTTCTAGCTTATTTTTCGAAATCATTTTTAGAGTGACAGATTCGGCTAATAACTTCATACTTTTGTGGGAATTATTTCCAGTATTTACCTCATGTACTACCCAATAAAATTTTTGTTTTTTACGATTTAAGTTAGATCGTTTAGCTCCTGTGAGAATAAACTCTATACTGTTTTTAGGAGGACTTGTTATAAGGTTTAATTTTTCGTCGAGCATCATTCCACTGCCCTCAACAATATTTTTTTTATCTATAGAAGAATCTGTTTTATTGTCAAAGTATTTTACGACGTGCATTTCAACAATTTTATTCGTCAAATGTACTTCGACTACAAATTTGCCCTCAGGAAGGTTCCTAAGAGGTATTAATCCTTGGTTATCTTTAACGTCATAACTTTGGTCATAATCGTCATTAAAAATATCAACTTTAATAATTTTACCTTCGCATCTTAGCGATAGGCTATCTTTACTTAAATTTAAGTTGTGCTTTAGTTCTTTAACCTTGGGATTGTAGTTTTTTAATAATGTTATGTTTTGGCTGTAGCAGAACGTTGCTAAAAACAAGATTAGGAATGTAGATATTACTTTAGACATGGGTTTGAGGGTTTTTAATATCAAGTTTTTGGCTTAATATTGGCTTAACTATAGGCTAAGTTAAAAGCTTAAATCCATGTTCATAAATTTCTAAGATATGATGCGTTTTTTTTAGCTGATCCGCCACCAATTACGATGTAAAGCAAAAAACAAGGTTCATTATGACCTTGTTTATAAGTGTGTTATAACAGTTTTTCCGTTATATAATTATTTCTATTGATTTACTTTGTGGCTACTTGATAATTTTGTTTTGTTGAGCTGTAATAGGGCTCAATATTAAAGATTTTCGAATCAGAAGATTTAAAGTATTGACGATTTTTAATTTGCTCACGCATAAATTTTGATGTGTCATACACTTCGTAAACAATCAGTTTGTTGTTTTTGCCAATCTCTGTACTTAGTTCTAGCTGGTTTTTGGATATCATTTCTGCTACGACCTCTTTGCTTTCCAATCTCATTGATTTAGAAGATCCTGATCTAGCATATCTCTCATATACGATCCAATAACCGGCTGTTATTTTTTCTGATTTTTCTTCTGCCTTTTTTAAGAGCGAATCGTCAGGTTTTTTCTTTATATCTTCTGTATCTTCATTTAGAATGATTTCAATATTTGGTGGTTGTAGCAAATTTGTTTCACTTTTCGTGAGATACATTATAATATGTTTTTTCCCTAATTTTGCTTGTACAATAAATTCGCCAATGGGTAGTTCATTAAGATCAATCTTAGTTTCGATATTGTTAACCTCGATACTATTTGAGTAATCATCATTGAATATGTCGACTCTACTAATAGTATCTTCGCTTTTTAAGGTGAGACTATTATCATTTTCGTTAAAGACTTGAGTTAATGCTCTAGCCTTATAATTAACATTTTTTTCAAAAGTTGTTTTTTGCCCATAAATAAAAAAGGAAGAAATAGTGAATATTATTATGGTCAATCTTTTGTTCATTATGCTTGGATATATCTATATGACTTTGGTGTATTTTTTTAAAAGAATTTATCAATCCTAATCAATTATTAATAAGACGCTGACCTTTCATTTTGGTCACTTTCAATACTTGTTTAAGTTACGATTTTATCTCTTTATATACAAAACAATTATCTTGCCAAAGGCTTAATTATTATTAGTTAAATTGAAAGCAATGCCTTGAGGTTTTATATAAATTTAAATGACTATTAGTTATGATTATTTTTTAATACTAAATTAGCATATGCGCAAAATTCTATTTGGAGTTATAATAACCTTAATCGTTCTGTTTACATTTAAGTACTGTGGAGAAGAAAAAGAAGATAAGATTGTATTAAAGGAAAATTCAGCACTTATTCAAAAGCAGATAAAAAATGTAGGCAAACTCGTTGTGACAGAAGGTCATTTTAGTGAGGTTTTCACTTACAAGAATTCTAAGGCAGTTTTTGGAGATTTATTAGAAGCAGAAAAGAAAGCAGTTGTTATTGTTAATGCTGATGTCACTGTGGCATACGATCTCAGTCTTATTGAATATGATATTGATGAAAAGAATAAAATTCTAAGAATTAAAGGAATACCAAAAGAGGAAATAAAAATCAATCCAGATTTAGAATATTATGATGTTCAGGCGGATTTTCTAAATCAGTTTGAAGCTCAGGATTATAATGTTATTAAGGAAACGGTTAAAAAAACTTTAATGAAAAAAATAGAAGCTTCGGATTTAAAATCGAACGCTCAAAATAGATTGATTAGCGAGTTGTCCAAATTCTTTATACTAACAAATTCTTTGGGGTGGTCATTGGAATACAACCAAACTCCTATCGAATCTATTGGAACACTTAATGATTTGAGGTTATAATCTATTTTTTAAACTCTTCCAACCCCCACCGTTTACAGCGTCAATGTTGTTGAGATTTAAGAATTTAGTGGCTCTTGCTGATCTTACACCACTTTCACAGCAGACTATTACGGGTTTTCCTAATTGTATAATATACTTAATGCGATTTGGCAATTCATCTAATGGAATATGTATAGAATTTTCGATATGTCCATCATTCCATTCTTGTAAAGTTCTTACATCTAATATAACAGCACCATTCTTTAGATAGGTTTCTATGTGGCTTTTTTTGTTACCGAAAATAAAATCTAGAAATCCCATAGCTTGTTTTTTGTTTAAATTTACGAATAAATTGAAATCAAGGTATTTGAAACTAGAAACCCGAAAAGAAGAAATTATCAGAGTGGCGGCTAAACTCTTTAAAGAAAAAGGCTATAGTGCGGTTACCATGAGAGACTTGGCTGGAGAAATGGGAATTAAAGCAGCAAGCCTTTACAACCATATCAATTCTAAGCAAGATATCCTTGATACTATTATTATTTCTTTGGCAGAAGAGTTTACTGAGGGCATGAGATTGATTCAATCTTCAAAACAAAATTGTATTGGGAAGCTAAAACAGATTATTCAATTACATATAAGGATATCCAGTCAAAATATTTATGGAATGGCTTCCTTAAATAATGATTGGATGCACCTTAAAGAAAAACGCAGTTATTATAAGAAATTACGCTCTGATTATGAGGATGATTTTAGAGGGATTCTCAAAGATGGAATAGTATCAAGTGAAATTGTAGATCTTAATCCAGAAGTTATGATGTTTTCAATATTAACAACGCTTAGGTCACTTTATATATGGATTCCGAAAAAAGAAGATTTGAATCTTGAGGAATTGTCTAGTGCACTCAATCAAATTCTGATAGAAGGAATTAACAAATAGTTTAGATTATATTTCATAACTTTGTCATATAAACTAACAATTGTTAGTTTGGTAATATATAGCATGAGATGGCAGAATTTCACAACTTAACAGTTGCAGATATTTATAAAGAAACAGATGATACTTCAGTAGTAACGTTTGATGTTCCTTTGGAATTACATGAGGTGTTTAAGTATAGGCAAGGTCAGCATTTAACGCTCAAAGCAGATATTAAAGGTGAAGATGTTAGGCGGTCGTATTCATTATGCTCTTCCCCAACTGAGAACAAATGGCAAGTAGCTGTTAAACAAATACCAGGTGGTAAATTTTCCACATACATTAATGAGGAGTTGAGATCTGGTGACAGTATGGAAGTGATGGTACCAAGCGGTACGTTTGGTGTGGAGGTCATGCCCAATGGGTCAAAAAATTATCTATTTTTTGCAGCTGGTAGCGGAATAACACCCATTTTATCCATGATAAAAACGCATTTGCAAGCAGAATCTAACTCAACTTGTAAGCTTTTTTATGTTAATAAAACCGCTAAGTCTATCATATTTAAGGAAGAATTAGAGCAACTGAGAAATAAATATTTTGGAAAGCTTGAAATTTACTATTTTCTGACTAAGGAGCGACGCGATATAGAACTGTTCAATGGTCGTTTTGATGATGAGAAAATGAGAGTGCTCACTAAAACATTCATAGATATTCCTGATACGAGTGAAGTTTTTTTGTGTGGACCAGAACAAATGGTTAACTATGTTAGTGATTATCTCATTAATGCGGGTTTGCCTAAGGAATTAGTACATTTTGAATTATTCGTAACGGGCCTTTCAGAAGAAGATATAAAGCGTGCAGAACGTTTATCTAAACAAAATGTAGAGGGTACCGAAGTAATCATTGTTGATGGAGGAAAGGAATTTTTGTTCACCATGACCAAAGAATATGACAATATTTTGGACGCTGCTCTTGGAGCAGGTGCAGATTTACCCTTTGCATGCAAAGGAGGCGTATGTAGTACTTGTAAATGTGAAGTTAAGGATGGCTCTGTAGAAATGAAAATTAATTATGCTTTAGACGAAAAAGAAGTGTCACAAAACCTAGTGTTAAGTTGCCAGGCCGTTCCAACTTCAGATAAAGTAGTTGTGGATTTTGATGTTTGATTAAAAAGATTTGTCATTCCTGTGCAGGCAGGAATAAATAATATAACGAAAAAGAAAAATTAAAGTTCAACTTGCTAAAAGCCAAGTGTTATTAGCTAAAAGCTTAAAAAAATGAGTGAAGAACAAATTAGAAGTTTAGAAAGACAATTCGATGAGCGTATCGCAAGAGACGAAAAAATCGAACCTAAAGATTGGATGCCAGACAAATATCGTAAGACACATATCAGACAAATGTCGCAGCATGCGCATTCCGAAATTGTAGGGATGCTTCCAGAAGGTAATTGGATTACAAGAGCACCATCGTTAAGACGTAAAGTGGCTTTGCTAGCTAAGGTTCAAGACGAAGCTGGTCATGGATTGTACCTATATTCTGCAACCGAAACTTTAGGAATTTCTCGTGAAGAAATGTATGAGCAGTTACATACGGGTAAAGCCAAGTACTCTTCTATTTTTAACTACCCAACAATAACTTGGGCAGATATGGGGGCCATTGGTTGGCTAGTCGATGGTGCAGCAATTATTAACCAAGTGCCATTGTGTAATACATCTTATGGACCATATGCAAGAGCTATGATTCGTGTTTGTAAAGAAGAAAGCTTTCACCAACGTCAAGGTTTCGAAATCATGATGAAATTAGCCAACGGAACACCAGAGCAAAAAGAAATGGCTCAAGATGCATTGAACAGATGGTGGTGGCCAAGCTTAATGATGTTGGGGCCTACAGATGATGTTTCTGTGCACACCGAACAATCTATGAAATGGAAATTAAAGCGCAAGTCTAATGATGACTTACGTCAGCAATTTATAGACCAAACAGTGCCACAAGCAGAATTAATAGGATTAACAATTCCAGACCCAGATTTAAAATGGAACGAAGAACGAGGCAGTTACGATTTTGGAGAAATTGATTGGGATGAGTTCTGGCAAGTTGTAAAAGGTCACGGTCCAATGAATAAAGAAAGAATGAAAGCTAGAGTTGGGGCATGGGAACGTGGTAAATGGGTTCGAGATGCAGCTATGGCTCATGCAGAAAAGAAAAGAAATCGTAAGGAGAAAAAGGCGGTGTAATAATATTTTTAGACTGGCTTTAGAATCGATTTAATAAATGAGTCAGCAAAATGTCAACACGTTGAAATGCAGAATAAAAAAATGAAATCGTTAAGAATTTTTGAAGCCTTGGAAAAAATTTAGATTTCATTTTGAGGTTTTAAAACTGTGGAACAAGTTTTAAAAATTCCTTATTTCAACTTGAACTTTTGTTTCGTTTTGTTTCAAGACAAAATGAATAGAAAGAAAAAATAAAAACAGAAGTATAATTAATAAGATACCTGCTTTCGCAGGCATTAGAAATTATGTCAGCTAAAAATTGGCCCTTATGGGAAATCTTCGTAAGAAGTAAAAACGGATTAGAACACAGGCATTGTGGTAGTTTGCACGCTGCAGATTCTGATATGGCGCTAGAAAATGCACGCGATGTATATACAAGACGTAATGAAGGCGTGAGTATCTGGGTTGTAGAATCCAAACACATCACAGCCTCAAATCCAGAGAACAATGGAGAGTTATTTGAGCCAGCTCAAGATAAGGTGTATCGTCATCCAACATTTTATGATTTGCCAGACGAAGTAAAACACATGTAATTTGAGTTTTACTCTAATTACATTTCCCGAGAAATCGGAAACACATAAAATTATTTAAATGTTTAACTAAAACGATTTCCACTTTCGTGGAAAGTAAACATGAAAAACGAAAACTTATACAATTACATCTTAGGAATTGCAGACAACAGCCTAATTCTTGGACAACGCATGGGTGAGCTTTGTGGGCATGGACCAAGTTTGGAGACAGACATTGCGTGTACTAATATCTCATTAGATTTATTTGGACAAGTGCGTAGCTATTTTCAGTACGCGAGCAAGATTGCTGGAGACGGAAGAACAGAAGATGATATCGCAATGCTTCGTAAGGAACGCGAATACAAGAATGTATTATTGGTAGAACAACCAAATACAGACTTTGCATATACACTTGGGCGTCAATTTTTATTTGATGTGTATCATTTGGCATTTTTAAAAGAACTTCAGAAAAGTACAGACTTAACGTTGTCAGCAATTGCAAATAAATGTGTAAAAGAGGTAAGCTACCACGAACGCTTTTCTTCGGACTGGGTTAAACGTTTAGGAGATGGTACTTCGGAAAGTAAGGAAAAAATGCAAGAGGCTATAAACGACTTATGGACATATACAGATGAATTCTTTCATCAGACTGATGCAGATAAGGCAATGGTAGTTGAAGGAATTGGAGTAGATGTAACAAAGCTTAAGGATAGTTATTATAAAGAAGTTTCTCAAGTACTAGAAGAAGCGACAATACAAGTGCCAGAATCCAAATACTTTCAAAAAGGTGGAAAGCAAGGAATTCATACGGAGCATTTAGGTTATTTGCTGTCAGATTTACAATATATGCAACGCACCTATCCGAATATGGAGTGGTAGTATGACAAGTACAGAACAAAATATAGACAAGAGATTGCTATCAATACTGGAACAGGTTTCAGACCCTGAAATTCCAGTTTTGTCTATTATGGACATGGGTGTTGTACGTTCTGCAATTTTAATTGATGGTAAAGTTAAGGTGGAAATTACACCAACGTATAGTGGCTGCCCCGCAATGGATGTCATTGGTGATGATATAAAAAAAGCATTAAAAGATTCTGGATATGAATCCGAAATTGATTTAATCCTACATCCAGCTTGGACAACAGATTGGATTACGCCAAGAGGACGTAAGGCTTTGGAAGATTACGGAATCGCTGCACCTTTAGATGCTGAAGCAGATAAAGATGTATTGCTTAACGGAAAGCGAATAGTTAAGTGTACCAATTGTGGCTCAAAGAACACTAGATTGGTAAGTCAGTTTGGTTCAACAGCATGCAAAGCACAATTTCAATGTGATGATTGCCAAGAACCTTTTGATTATTTTAAATGTTTGAAGTGACAACTTGTTGTCATGCTGAACTTGTTTCAGTATCTCATCAAGATAATTATAAGTTTAAAAATATGAGCTCAATTCTATTAAAGATTGAAAATAAAGTAGCACACATTACGCTAAATAGACCAGAAGTATTCAATAGTTTCAATCGCGAGATGGCTTTAAGTCTTCAATCGATTTTAGATGATTGCGAAAGCAATCTAGAAGTCAGAGCGATTGTACTTACCGGAAACGGAAAAGCATTTTGCGCAGGTCAAGATTTAAAAGAAGTCACAAATCCAGAATTAAATCCAGGATTTAAAAAGATATTAGAAGAGCATTACAATCCTATCATTACAAGAATTCGTTCAATTAAAAAACCAATTATAGGTGCTGTAAATGGTGTTGCTGCTGGTGCAGGAGCTAATATTGCATTAGCATGTGATATTGTTGTGGCTCACGAAAAGGTAAGTTTCATTCAAGCCTTTAGTTTAATTGGT
Source organism: Winogradskyella flava (assembly GCF_014243395.1). Lineage (GTDB taxonomy): Bacteria > Bacteroidota > Bacteroidia > Flavobacteriales > Flavobacteriaceae > Winogradskyella > Winogradskyella flava. The sequence goes on from NZ_JACLCP010000005.1 coordinate 202,711, forward strand.
TTAGTTCCGGACAGTGCAGGAACTTTCTTTTTACCTCGTTTAATTGGTTTTCAAAAAGCACAAGCTTTGGCCATGCTAGGTGATAAAATTTCAGCTGAGGAAGCAGAAAAAATGGGAATGATATATAAGTCAGTGTCTTTAGAAGAATTTGAGGAAACGATAAATCAATTAGCAAATAAACTGGCGAATATGCCAACAAAAGCTCTAGGTCTTATTAAAGAATTATTTAATAAGTCGATGACCAATACTCTAGAAGACCAATTGGCATTAGAGTCAAAATTACAAATTGAAGCAGCTAGCAGTAATGATTATGCAGAAGGTGTTGCAGCATTTATAGAAAAACGTAAGCCAAATTTTAAAGGCAATTAATTGAACAAAGAAACCCTCATAGAAGTTCACAACAGAATAAAACCATTTATTCATAAAACGCCAGTTCTAAGCTCAAGCCTAATAAATGAAATGGTTGGAGCTGATATTGTGTTTAAATGTGAGAACTTTCAAAAAATGGGAGCCTTTAAAATGCGTGGTGCGACCAATGCTATATTATCATTATCAGAGGAAGAAAGACAGCGAGGAGTCGTAACCCATTCGTCAGGTAATTTTGCCCAAGCGGTTTCATTAGCTGCTCAGAAATTGGATGTAAGGGCCTATATAGTTATGCCAGAAAACGCACCTCAAGTCAAAAAGAACGGCGTAAAAACATACGACGGTGAAATTATAGAGTGTGAATCTACGCCTCAAGCAAGAGAAGCAACTGCTAATAAAATAAAAGAAGAAAAAGGAGCGTCTTTTTTGCATCCATCAAATCAAGATGAGGTGATTTATGGAAATAGCACTGCCACTATGGAATTGTTAGGCGACTATCCAAATTTAGACGTAATTTTAACTCCAGTTGGTGGTGGTGGATTAATAGCAGGGACAGCTTTAGCTGCACATTATTTTTCAGACAATTGCAAAGTAATTGGAGGAGAGCCGATGGAAGCAGACGATGCGTATCGTTCTTTAATTTCTGGTAAAATAGAAACCAATGATAGTTTTCATACAGTTGCTGATGGTTTGAGAACACATTTAGGAGACCGCAATTTTCCCATTATTCAAAAGTATGTCGATAAGATTATCCGTGTCGAAGAGGATGAAATTATCAATGCGATGCAACTCATTTGGGAAAGAATGAAAATTATAATAGAACCTTCATGTGCAGTGCCTTTTGCAGCAGTATTGAAGAATAAAGAAGAATTTAAAAATAAGAATGTCGGAATTATTTTGTCTGGCGGAAATGTAGATGTGACAAATCTTCCCTTTGGGTGATTTGTCATCCTGAACTGTCACACTGAGCTTGCCGAAGTGTTGTTTCAGGATCTCATCATAATTATAAAACTATGAACGTAGGAATTATAGGTTCTGGGACCATGGGAAGTGGTATCGCGCAAGTGGCTGCAACCGCTAGTTGTAAAGTAAAATTATACGATACTAATCAAGATGCTTTGGATAAAGCTAAAGCGGCATTAGAAAAAATATTAAATCGTCTTATTGAAAAAGGTCGAATTGATGCAGACGAAAAAGTAAGAATTCAATCAAATATCGCTTATGTAGATAGTTTGAAAGATTTATCAGATTCAAATTTAACCATTGAAGCGATTATTGAAAATCTTGATATTAAAAAGAAAGTCTTTTCAGAATTGGAAAATTATGTGGCTAACGATTGTATTATCGCCTCAAATACATCCAGTTTATCAATTGCATCTATAGCTGCATCATTACAAAAACCAGAACGTTGCGTTGGTATTCATTTTTTCAATCCAGCACCTTTAATGAAATTGGTAGAGGTGATTCCAGCAATTCAAACATCTGAAGCTGTGCTTCAAAAATCAATTGAAACCATTTCAGATTGGAAGAAGATAGTTGCAGTAGCCAAAGACACACCAGGTTTTATTGTCAATAGAGTAGCTAGGCCTTTTTATGGCGAAGCACTGCGAATATATGAAGAAGGTATCGCAGATTTTGCAACAATTGATTGGAGTTTAAAAACCATTGGAGGTTTTAGAATGGGGCCATTTGAGCTTATGGATTTTATAGGTAACGATGTTAATTATACAGTAACTGAAACTGTATTCACAGCGTTTTATTTCGATCCACGATACAAACCAGCATTTACACAAAAGAGATTCTCTGAAGCAGGTTATTTAGGGCGTAAATCTGGTAAAGGGTATTACGATTATTCTGAAGGAGCTACTAAACCAAGCCCTACAGAAGATAAAGGTCTAGCAGAAAAAATATGTAATCGTGTTTTAGTGATGTTAATTAACGAAGCAGCAGATGCATTATTTTTAAATATAGCATCAGCAGAAGATATTGATAATGCGATGACCAAAGGTGTCAATTATCCGAAGGGTTTGTTGGCGTGGGCAGATGAAATTGGTATTGATAAATGTGTAAATGCACTAGATAGATTGTATGACGAATACCATGAAGACAGATACCGTTGCAGTCCGTTGTTGCGCAAGATGAGTAGAGAGCATAAAACATTTTTTAAGTAGCGTCAGTTCGATTGCGAAGCGTATCGAGAACAAGCTAAACTTCTTGATACAATTTTCTATCGAAAATCACTCGAAGTGACGTAAGAGTAAATATGAAAGGAGAACAGATTCCATATAAAATGTTAAGTCAGGATGCTTACAGCCAATGGTTGGGCATTGAGATTTTAGAATGCGAAATAGGACGTTGTAAAGTAGCAATGACCATTAGAAAAGACATGCTTAACAGTATGAGCAAAGCACATGGAGGTATTAGCTATTCGTTAGCAGATACAGCATTTGGATTTGCAGCAAACACTCATGGTAAATATGCGGTTTCTATTGAAACGAGTATCAATCATATTGAAGCTTTAGAAGAAGGAGATAAGTTGGTTGCTGAATCAGTAATAGGAAAAGTAAATAATAAGTTAGGCTTTAATATCATCGAAGTAAAACGAGGCGAAGAATTAGTTGCACTTTTTAAAGGTGTTGTTTATAGAACACAAAAAGACTGGGAATGAGATTTATTTTATCATTACTATTATGTTTAGCTTTTAGTTTGGCTTTTTCTCAGGGAGAAAAAAAATCATTTAAAGGCATTACTCTATCGGAAGAATTTACTTCCAATGATTATTCAGTTCCTGATTCTTTATTATTCTATTCCAATAGACATTGGGAAATAGAAAAATATTACAAAATTCTCTTTCGTAAATTAAAAAAAGAATTCAAAAATACCAATATAAAAACTGAGTATGTTTTTGAAAGAAATGATTCAGTTTCTGAGATGGTTAAATCATTTAAAGATTTAAAAATAAAGAATAAACCAAAAAAGAATAATATTATATGTGTTTTTGCTGTAAGTAATCTTGAGTCAAATTTTTTTAGGATTTCAAAAAGAACCGGACAGACATTTTTTGTAAATAAAAAGAAAATAATGTATTACAATATGTACTTAATGCTTTTAGATACAAGAAAAAATAAGATTTTACTGAAACGAAAGTTTAGTGTAGAAGCGAATGAAATTTACCATGCAAACAATAAAAATTTAGCAAAGGCTATAGCACAGGAAATTAAGATTTAAGATGAAAGAAGCATACATAATAGACGGAATCCGCACACCAATAGGAAATTATAAAGGCACCTTATCAGCTGTTCGTACTGACGATTTAGGAGCATTGGTAATTTCAGAAGTTGTTAAACGAAATCCAAGTATTCCTAAGGAGGCTTACGACGATGTCATTATGGGTTGCGCCAATCAAGCAGGTGAAGACAACCGTAATGTGGCACGTATGTCTTCTTTATTAGCTGGCTTACCATTTACAGTGCCTGGTGAAACAGTGAACAGATTATGTAGCTCTGGTTTATCTGCAATCATCCATGCTAATCGTGCGATTAAAGCAGGTGATGGTGATGTATTTATTTCAGGTGGTGTTGAAAATATGACACGTGGTCCTTACGTCATGGCAAAGCCATCATCAGCATTTGGTGGTGATTCTAAACTATATGATTCAACGTTTGGATGGCGTTTTATCAATCCAAAGATGCATAAGTTATATGGAACTGATGGGATGGGAATGACTGCAGAAAACTTGGTTGAGAAATATAATATTTCGAGAGAAGACCAAGATAAGTTTGCCTATTGGAGTCAAATGAAGGCGTCAAAAGCACAAGAAAACGGGAGGCTAGCAAAAGAAATAGTCACTGTTGAAATTCCACAGCGCAAAAAAGACCCCATTCAATTTTCTAAAGACGAGTTTGTGAAACCAACAACTTCATTAGAAGTTTTAGGAAAGCTAAGAGCAGCATTTAAAAAAGAAGGTGGAAGTGTGACGGCAGGAAATGCGTCAGGATTAAATGATGGTGCTGCGGCAACAATAATAGCTTCAGAAGATGCAGTAAAAAAATACAATCTAAAACCATTAGCGAGAATCGTAAGTTCTGCTGTGGTTGGTGTAGAACCAAGGGTTATGGGAATTGGTCCTGTTCAAGCCTCTAATAAAGCCTTAGAAAAAGCAGGATTAACAATGGATGATATAGATATTATTGAGCTTAACGAAGCGTTCGCTGCGCAAGCATTAGCCTGCACGAGAGCTTGGGGATTGGCAGATGACGATCCAAGATTAAATCCAAATGGAGGTTCCATAGCAATTGGTCACCCATTAGGAGTGACAGGTGCAAGAATAGCATATTCGGCAGCTTTAGAATTACAGGAGCAAAATAAAAAATATGCATTAGTGACTATGTGTATTGGAGTTGGGCAAGGTTATGCTGCTATTATTGAGAGAGCTTAATTTCTGCGAAGGCAGGAATCTCAAAATAAAGAGAGATGAAGCATTGGTACGTCTACATAATGGCAAATAAACCGAATGGAGTAATTTACATAGGAGTGACAAATAGTATTGAAGAAAGATTAAAAGAACACAAATCGAAATTATATCCCAAAGCTTTTACAGCAAGATATAATTGTAATAAATTGGTGTGTTTCGAAGAATTTGAAAATGGAGAAGTGGCTTCGATTAGAGAAGTACAATTCAAGAGGTGGAAAAGAGATTGGAAAATCAAGTTAATTGAAGAAATGAATCCAATTTGGTCTGATTTAAGTATGAATTGGAATTTCGATACGAGAAGATTTAGAATTAATAATTAAAAAGATACCTGCTTCCGCAGGCATGTGTATGAAAACACTAATCATAGGAGGAAACGGAACCATAGGAAGAAAAGTAGCTGAAAGATTATCTGCAAAGCATGAAGTGCTTGTAGCTGGTCGATCATCGGGAGATATAACAGTTGATTTTTCAGATTCAAAATCAATTAAATCGATGTTTGATTCTGTTGGTAAGCTAGATGCTATTGTAGCTATTGCAGGTGATGCTAAATGGGACAAATTAGATAATCTATCTGAAGATGATTTTTACATAGGCATAAAGAGTAAAATGATGGGACAAGTGAATGTTGTCCGAATTGGTAAAAACTTTTTGAATCGTAATGGATCTATAACACTATCAACAGGAATTTTAGCAGATGACCCAGTTGACATGACTACAAGTGCTGCTATGGTTAATGGAGCCATTAATAGCTTTGCAAAAGCTGTCGCTCTAGAATTAGAGGATGGAAAACGTATCAATGTCGTCTGTTCAGATTTAGTTGAAGATTCATTTGAAAAATATAAAGATTATTTTCCAGGAAATACACCAGTACCAATGCATAAAATTGTAGATGGTTATGTGAAATCTGTTGAAGGGAAAATTACAGGAAGAATCTTAAGGATAATAGCATAAAGGCATTAGTTATGGAAAAAATACAACACTACGTTCAAGGGCAATGGACAACAGGTAAAGAAGAAGGTACTCCAATCTTAGATGCTGTTACTAGTGAAGCATTTACAAGTGTGGCAATTGAAGGATTAGATATTCCTGAAATTCTTCAATATGGAAGAACCAAAGGAGGCGAAGTACTTCGTAAAATGACCTTTCAAGAGCGTGGTAATATGCTCAAAAAATTAGCATTACATCTCACAAAGCGCAAAGATGCGTTTTACGAATTAAGTTATAGAACTGGAGCCACTAAAGTAGATAGTTGGATAGACATCGAAGGTGGTTTCGGAAACTTATTCGCTAATGCCTCATTACGTAAATTATTTCCTAATCAACCGTATCATGTTGAAGGTGATGCTATTGATTTATCTCGTGGTGGACGTTTTATGGCACATCACATAATGGTACCCAAAAAAGGAGTCGCTGTACATATTAATGCTTTTAATTTCCCAGTTTGGGGCATGTTAGAAAAATGTGCTGTGAACTGGATGGCAGGAGTGCCTGCTGTTGTATTGCCTGCGCCATCATCATCGTATTTGGCAGAAGCTGTAGCAAGAACAGTTATTGATTCTGGAATTTTACCTGAAGGCGCTTTGCAGATTATTAATGGAACCGTTAAAACAATCTTAGATACGGTTGAGTCACAAGATGTGGTGACATTCACAGGTTCGGCGCAAACAGGACGTTTGCTAAAAGCACATCCGAGATTAATACAAGAATCTGTCCCATTCACCATGGAAGCCGATTCATTAAACGCCTCTATTTTAGGGGAAGATGCGGTTCCAGGAACACCTGAATTCGACTTATTTATTAAAGAAGTTCGAAAAGAAATGACCGTTAAAGCTGGTCAAAAATGTACAGCAATCCGCAGAATTATTGTTCCAGAAAACTTAGTGGAAGGTGTTCAAATTGCATTAGGAAAGGCGCTGGATAAAGTGACGATTGGTGATCCAAGATTAAAAGAAGTGAGAATGGGTTCTTTAGTCAGTCAGCAACAAGTGCAAGCAGTTAAAGATTCAGTAAATGATTTAGCTAAAGAAGCTCAAATTGTTTATGGTGATTTAGATAAAATTGAAACTATTGGAGCTGATGCCGAAAAAGGTGCTTTTATAAGTCCAATCTTATTACGAGCAGACCATCCATTCCAAAATACCGTGATTCATGAACGTGAAGCCTTTGGTCCTGTAAGTACCATAATGCCATATAAAAATCTAGATGAAGCGATAACTTTAGCACAAATGGGTAAAGGCTCATTAGTGTCTTCAATTGCCACTAATGATGATAAAATTGCAAAAGAGTATGTTGTTAATGCTGCATCTCATCACGGACGTATTTTAGTTTTGAATAGAGAAAGTGCTAAAGAAAGTACAGGTCATGGTTCGCCACTACCGTATTTGGTTCATGGTGGTCCAGGACGCGCTGGTGGCGGCGAAGAAATGGGTGGTATGCGTGGTATAAAGCATTATTTGCAGCGTACAGCCATTCAAGGTTCGCCAACTACGATTACTGAAATTACTGGTATTTATCAGCAAAATGCGAAGTACAAACAAGCAAAAGAGCATCCATTTAAATACCATTGGGAGGATATCCAACCAGGTATGTCTCTGAAAACGCATAATAGAACAATTACTGATAATGATATTCAGAATTTCGCGAATTTAACTTGGGATCATTTCTATGCGCATACAGATATTACGTCTTTAGATGGAAGTATTTTTGAAAAAAGAACAGCACATGGTTATTTTATCATTTCGGCAGCTGCAGGTTTGTTTGTGTACCCTAATAAAGGACCAGTTGCGGCAAATTACGGATTAGATAGTATTCGTTTTTTACGTCCACTTTACCATAATGATACTATTTACGTAAGATTGACTTGTAAGGAAAAAGTTGATAGAGATGTTGTCTCGGCGGAACATCCAAGCGGAATTGTAAAATGGCATGTTGAGGTGTTTGACGCTAATTTTAAAAACCGACCAGATAGTCAGAAAACAGAGAAAGATAGTCCATTAGTTGCAGTAGCAACCATATTAACCATGGTTGAAAAGAAGCAACAAATCTTTGTGGAGATGACAGATGAAAAGATTGATGAATGTTTATCAAAACTGTCGGAAGAAACAAAACCAAAATGGGGAATCATGACACCACAGCACATGATAGAACATTTAGAATATACTTATAAAATTGCCGCAGGTGACATTCAGGATTTTGAAATTTCAACACCAGAGAAGATCTTGGAAAAGGTAAAAAATAGCCTTTGGAATTATAAAAAGTTTCCTGAAAATAGCCAATTCCCATTGCTAGAAAAGGATACCCTTGATGATTTAAAATATGAAAATTTAGCAATAGCAGTCGAAAAGTTTAGGTCACAACGTGAGAAATATTTAGAATATTTTAAAGAAAATCCTGAAGCCAGATTAAAAAATATGGTGTTTGGTGAATTAAATAGGTATGAGTGGTATTTATTAGAACGAAAACATTTAAATCATCACTTCGAGCAATTCAATTTGTTATAACAAATTGAATTGCTCGAAGCACCCAAGAAATTGGGTGTCTCAGATAGAAAAGGATGAAACACTACGTTTACATTATAACAAACAAAAAACATGGTGTTTTATATATTGGAAAAACAAAAAGATTAAAAACAAGAATATATCAACATAAAACCAAAGCGCATCCAAATACATTTTCAGCTAGGTATAATTTAAATAAACTTGTTTATTTTGAAGCGTTTGAAACTGAAGATGAAGCTAGATTGAGAGAAAAGCAGATGAAGAAATGGAATAGAGCTTGGAAATTAGAATTAATTGAAAAATCAAATCCTGAATGGAAGGATTTATATAAAGAAGTATAAGTTTAACACATAAAAAGATTCCCGTTTTCACGGGAACACGCAAGCGTGATGACGGACCCATACGTAAAACAAACCATAGAAAACGAAGTAGGATACATAGAGTTTTTCCATCCTGCGCATAACTCTCTTCCTGGAGATATATTAGCGAAATTAGCGAATACAATTACTGAAGCTGGACAAAACGATGCTATTAAAGTCATCGTACTTAAAAGCGGAGGCGACCGCACCTTTTGTGCTGGAGCAAGTTTTAATGAATTGATTAATATCAATGATGCTGCAACAGGAAAAGTATTTTTTTCAGGCTTTGCCAATGTGATTAATGCTATGCGTAAATGTCCTAAGTTTATTATCGGCCGTGTCCAAGGTAAAACTGTTGGAGGAGGTGTAGGGCTTGCCGCTTCAACGGACTACTGTATGGCAACAAAATTTGCGTCAATAAAGTTGAGTGAACTCAATATTGGTATTGGACCATTTGTTGTTGGCCCAGCCATTGAGCGGAAAATGGGATTAAGTGCCATGTCTCAAATAGCAATTGATGCAAATTCATTCTATCCAGCCGAATGGGCAAAACAAAAAGGGTTATTTACTCATGTTTACGAAAGTACTGAAGAACTTGATAACACGGTAAAGACTACTGCTGAGCATTTATGTACCTACAATATTGAAGCAATGCTAGAAATGAAAAAGATATTCTGGAAAGGTACTGATGACTGGGACGAGCTTCTAGCTGAGCGCGCACAAACAAGTGGTAGATTGGTATTATCGGATTTTACAAAAGAAAAATTGAAAGAGTTTAAATAGAAATGATTTACAGTTTTAAAGGCTATACACCAGTGGTTCATAAAAGTAGTTTTGTGCATCCTTTGGCTGCTGTAACTGGAAATGTCATCATAGGCAAATACTGTTATATAGGTCCTGGAGCTGCAATCCGTGGAGATTGGGGACAAATCATTTTAGAGGATGGAGTTAATGTTCAAGAAAATTGTACTGTTCATATGTTTCCTGGTAAGTCAATAACACTTAAGGAAAGTGCCCATGTTGGTCATGGCGCTATTATTCATGGTGCTAATTTGGGGAGGAATTGTTTGATAGGTATGAATTCAGTAATTATGGATGATGCCGAAATTGGAGATGAATCCATTATAGGCGCAATGGCTTTTGTGAAAGCAGAAACAATAATCCCAAAACGAAGTTTAGTCGTGGGCAATCCTGCAAAAGTGGTTAAACAAGTCAGCGATGAAATGGTTGCATGGAAAACAAAAGGCACGGAACTCTATCAACAACTACCTGAAGATTGTCATGAATCATTGAGAGAAGCAGAACCACTAAGAGAAGTGCCAGAGCATATGAAAGTTCAGGATGATGTTTATAAGACCTTAAGAGACACTTTTAAGAAATAGTATTTAATTATATGGCAGGTTGTTTAATTCAACATATCTTTTGTAACGGTAATTAGAAATGCCATACTAATCAATCAATGGTCAAAGATATTCTCTCTCAAATCAAATATAAATTTTCTCAAATACGCTTCAACAGGAATAAAGAAGTAAAAAAGGAACTTATCGAATCCTTTGGTAAAATTAAGATTGATGATACTTTTGATTTTGAACGGATTTCAAAATATTTCAAGAATAGAGATCATTCAAAGATGCATCAGGTTTTATCTGATAAAACATGTAATGATTTGGATTTTGAAGATTTGTTTGTATTGGTTGATCATACCAAATCTAAAGTAGGTCAACAATATCTCTACAATAGACTTAGAACTATAGAATTAGATAAAAGTCAAACAAAACTGAATGAAGAGGTAATAGATGTATTACTAGAGAATACTGAATTAAGAATTTCAACCCAACAGAAATTACTAAAGCTTAAAAATGAAGAAGCCTATTATATTTCTGAACTTTTTCAAGAAGAGCACGCAAAGCCACCTAAGTGGTTGTTTATAATAAAGCTGCTGTCTATAACTAGCTCAGGTTTAATGGTGCTGTCCTTTATCAATCCTTTGTTCTTCTTCGGTTTATTAGGCGTGTTTTGCATCAATTTTGTAATTCACTTTTGGAATAAAAAGAATTTGGCCGAATATATAAGTTCAATTCCTCAGCTTTTAAGATTGAATGCAGTAGCGTCTGATCTTAATAAAAATGTCGACATAAAAAGACTTAATCTAAACATCGATAAGTCTATCAGAGTAATCAAGCAGGTTAAAAGCAGAATGTCTTTTTTTCAACTTGAAACTAGACTTCAAGGAGAGTTCGAAATTATTCTTTGGTTCTTGTTTGAGATTTTTAAAACAGTATTTTTGCTAGAGCCATTATTGTTGTTTGATGTTTTAAAAAAACTGGACAAAAAACGTCACGAAATAGAAGAAGTATTTCAGTTTGTTGGCCATACAGATATGTTAATCGCAATAGCCTCTTTGAGAAGTGGGCTGGAGACATATTGTATCCCAACTATACTTAGTGAGAACAGAATTATTGCTAGTGAAATTTATCATCCATTAATTATTAATTGCGAGGCAAATAGTATTACAATAAACGAAAAATCTATCCTACTCACGGGCTCAAATATGTCAGGTAAAACCTCTTTTATTCGGGCAATCGGATTAAATGTAATTACAGGTTTAACTATTAATACGTGCTTTGCAAAATCATTTGCTTTTCCACTGCTAAAGATTTTCTCGGCAATACGAATCAGTGATGATTTAATGAATGATAGAAGCTATTATTTTGAAGAAGTTCTCACAATTAAGAAGATAATTGAAGAAGGTGAAAAACATGATAACAACCTTTTTCTATTAGATGAAATATTTAAAGGAACAAATACTGTAGAGCGTGTAGCAGCGGGTAAAGCTGTTTTATCTGCAATAGCGAGAAATAACAATATAGTCTTAGTATCTACACATGATGTTGAGCTTACTGATATGCTCTCTGGTGAATACGAATTATATCATTTTAGCGAAGTACTGAATGAAAAAAATATTGGCTTTGACTATAAACTTAAAATGGGAAAGTTAGAAAATAGAAATGCCATAAGAATACTTGATATTAACGGATATCCTAAAGACGTAGTTAATGAGGCATTAGCAATTTCTAACGCATTGGATAATCTGAAGAATAGGTAAAATTATACCCTGCTCAAATCAATCTCATTAGTCTCTTTTCCAGTAGAAAGGGTAATCAAACTTTGCACATTACCTAGATAAGGAAGAAGGGTCAGTTTGGAAATAATAAACGTTTCATAAGCTTCAATGTCTTCTACAATAAGCTTAAGCAAATAATCATAGTTTCCACTCACACGATGACATTCTACAATTTCAGGGAAGTTATTAATTTCAGTTACAAACTTTTCTAAATAACTTCTGGTGTGACCTTGCAAGGTAATGCCAATAAATACAGTTAGTTTTAATCCAATTTTCTTATTGTCTAGAACAGCAACATATTTTTTAATATAACCTTCTTTTTCTAGTTTTTTAATGCGTTCAAAAACTGGTGAGGTTGTCATTCCAAGCTCTTCTGCTATACTCTTTGTGGTACGGTTACTGTCTTTTTGAAGTATAGACAGAATTTGTGTGTCAATTTTATCAAGTGCGTGCGCCATCAGAAAATTATTTTTTGATGTTACAAAAATATAATTAATAAAAGAAAATAAAACTTTAATTAGTTATAAATTAAGAATAATATTCTGTATAGATTTAATTTATAAGATTTTAAGAATGGTAAAAAGCTTAAATTATTAAATTTGATACTGTTTTTAAATTATTGATTTTGAGTACGTTTGAACTTAAGATGCCCAAAATGGGAGAGAGTATCACAGAAGGAACAATCATAAATTGGCTTGTTTCAGAAGGAGAAGCATTTGAAGAAGGTGATATTATTTTAGAAGTTGCGACAGATAAAGTGGATAACGAAGTACCAGCTCCAGCATCTGGTACGCTTGTTAAAACCTTTTTTTTAGCTAAAGATGTAGTGCCCGTAGGTGAAGTTATGGCAATTTTAGAAGTTTCTGACGAGATGAAATCTTCAAAAAATGATACTGTCATTCAGAGTGACAACGAAGAATCTCAAAAAAAGAAAAGTTTTAAAAAGAAACGCCCTGTCACATCGAATGCAGTCGAGATGTCTCAATCAAATTCATTCTCAGTTAATAACACTAACACGTTCTTCTCTCCTCTAATTATTTCTATAGCAAAAGAGCAACATATTAGTTTTGAAGAACTAGCACGTATTCCTGCTACAGGGAAGGAAGGGCGATTAAGAAAGAGCGATGTATTTCAGTATATAGAAGACGGTAGACCATATAAGTTTGCACAATCTGTTATGCAAGACCCAACGGCTTATCGTATACCGCAATTGACATTTGAAAAAGGAAAAGGGAAAATTGTAGAAATGGACCGTATGCGTCAGATGATCGCTGACCATATGGTCTATTCTAAGCACATATCACCACATGTCACGGCCTATGTTGAAGCGGATTTAACCAATATGGTGAATTGGAGAAATGCTAATAAAAAAGCATTTCAAGAGAAGTATGGTGAGCGCCTAACCTTTACTCCTTTATTTGTAGAAGCTGTTGCAAAAGCGGTTAAAGATTTTCCAAATATTAATGCTTCAGTAGATGGAACTAACATCATTGTGAAAGAGGATATTAATATTGGTATGGCAACAGCATTACCAAGCGGCAACTTAATCGTTCCCGTCGTTAAAAATGCAGATACTAAAGATTTAAAACAGCTTGCCAAAAATGTCAATGAGCTTGCTAATAAGGCAAGAGAAAATAAACTTTCAGGTGATGATATTAAGGGCAGTACATTTACCATTTCCAATGTGGGAACCTTTGGAAGTGTGATGGGCACACCAATTATTAATCAACCAGAAGTCGCTATTCTAGCTTTAGGTATTATTAAAAAACGACCTGAAGTCATTGAAAGTGAAAATGGTGATGAAATCGCTATTCGTAGTATGATGTATCTATCCTTATCCTTTGACCATCGTGTAGTTGATGGCTTTTTAGGAGGAAGTTTTGTGCGTCGTGTTGCGGATTATTTCGAACAGTTCGATACGAAAAGAAAAATATAAAAATTTGTCATTCTGAACTTGTTTCAGAATCTCATAAATCATTAAAAATTATGAGCTACAACATTTCAATTAACAAAGCCGAAAAATCTAATCTTGATAAATTAGATTTCGACAATATTCCACTTGGAACATCATTTACAGACCACATGTTTATCTGTGATTATGAAAATGGCGAATGGGTAAACCCAAGAATTATGCCTATGGGATTAATTCCAACCCATCCTGCTGCAATGGCTTTACATTATGGTCAAGCTATTTTTGAAGGTATGAAAGCTTACAAGAATACTGGAGGCGAACCCATGTTATTTCGACCAGAACAAAATGCAAAGCGTTTAAATAAAAGTGCAGACCGCATGGGAATGCCAAATGTTCCTGAAGAATTATTTGTTGAAGGATTAAAGGAATTGGTAAGCTTAGAGCATAATTGGATTCCACCACAGCAAGGAAGTGCTTTATATTTAAGACCATTTATGTACGCCGATGAGCCATTTATTGGTATGCGAGCAGCTACGCATTATAAGTTCATTATTATGGCATCGCCAGCTGGTCCATTTTTTAGCAAGCGCATTAAGCTTTGGGCAGAAAGACAATACATCCGAGCTGCACATGGTGGAACAGGTGAAGCAAAAGCTGCTGGGAACTATGCAGCGGCAATTCGTCCCACGGAATTGGCAAAAGCGAAAGGTTATGACCAAGTACTATGGTTGGATGCCGCTGAACATAGGTATATTCAGGAAGTTGGTACTATGAATATCTTTTTTAAGATAGATGGTGAATTCATCTCGCCTGAGTTAGATGGTTCAGTGCTTCATGGTATAACCAGAGCGAGTGTTATCGATTTGTTGCGAGACATGGACTACAAGGTATCTGAAAGAAAAATTACGATTGATGAGATAAAAGAGGCATCAGCAAATGGAACTTTAGAAGAAGCTTTTGGCACGGGAACAGCTGTTGGAATTGCCTATATTCAAGAGATTGGAATGGATGAAGAAACTATTCATGTGTCAGATGAAAGTCCAGTTGGTTTGGAGGTTAATAATAAATTGAATGCTATTAAAATTGGAGACCATGAAGATAAATTTGGATGGATGCTTAGAACAAGAAAGGAATTAGCCTAAATGAATAAGGATATCTTAAAGAAAGGGTTTTCGAAACTCTGCACGGCAAAAGCAATGGCAGAGTTATATGAAGAAAATTTTAAGCAAGTTTCAAAATATGTGCACGCCACATCTCGTGGACATGAGGCTATACAAGTCGCTTTAGGAATGCAACTCTTACCGCAAGATTATGCATTTCCATATTATAGAGATGATGCCATGTTATTGGCATTTGGTTTAGAACCTTATGATTTAATGCTACAATTATTGGCGAAAAGGGATGACCCGTTTTCTGGTGGAAGAACATACTATTCACATCCAAGTTTAAAGGATGATGACAAACCAAAAATTCCTCATCAATCATCTGCTACGGGTATGCAAGCGATTCCGGCAACTGGTGTTGCTATGGGAATGCAGTATAAAGAACTACAGGGTTTGAACGATACATCGATTAAGAACCCTATTTCGGTATGTTCACTTGGTGATGCATCAGTTACAGAAGGTGAAATTGCAGAAGCGTTTCAAATGGCGGCCTTAAAGCAAATGCCAATTCTATATTTAGTACAAGACAATGGTTGGGATATTTCTGCAAATGAAGCGGAAACAAGGGCGCAGAACGCAGCAGAATACGCAGCTGGGTTTCATGGATTAGAAGCTATTTCAATTGATGGTGCTAACTTTATAGAAAGTTATGAGGCTATTGAAAACGTAATAAAAACGATTAGAGAAGAGCGTCGACCATTTTTAGTACATGCTAAAGTGCCATTGCTAAATCATCATACATCTGGCGTTCGTATGGAATGGTATCGTGATGATTTAGAGGAGGCACGTTCTCGAGATCCTTATCCAGTACTAAGACAGCAATTATTAGATCATGGATTTTCTGAAAAAGATGTGAGTAATATAGAGAATGAAGCTAAATCACAGGTACTTTCAGATTTTGAAAAAGCTTTACAAGCTGAAGACCCTGGACCTGAAGATTTATTTACACACGATTTTGTGCCTACACCGATAATGGAGGAAAAAGGAACGCGCGAACCTGAAGGTGCTGATAAAGTGGTAATGGTAGATTGTGCCTTATTTGCAGTTGAAGAATTAATGCGAGAACATAAAGAGTGTTTGTTATATGGACAAGATGTTGGAGGACGCTTAGGAGGTGTTTTTAGAGAAGCAGCAACCTTGGCACAGAAATTTGGAGACGATCGTGTATTTAATACACCAATTCAAGAAGCTTTTATTGTTGGGTCTACCGTAGGAATGAGCGCTGTTGGATTAAAACCAATCGTTGAGGTACAATTCGCTGACTATATATGGCCTGGATTAAATCAGCTATTTACAGAGGTTAGTCGCAGTTGCTACCTGTCTAATGGAAAATGGCCTGTAAGTATGATACTTCGTGTGCCAATTGGTGCTTATGGTAGTGGCGGACCTTATCATTCGTCTTCGGTTGAGAGTGTTATTGCTAATATTCGAGGAATCAAAATAGCTTACCCAAGTAATGGTGCCGATTTAAAGGGCCTAATGAAAGCTGCTTATCATGACCCTAATCCTGTTGTAATTTTAGAGCATAAAGGATTGTATTGGTCTAAAGTGCCAGGAACGCTAACAGCAACTTCAAAAGAGCCTAGCGAAGATTACGTTTTGCCATTTGGAAAGGCTTGGGTCTTACAGGAAATTTGGAAACAGGAGAATCTTGAGACTTGTACTATCATCACTTACGGAATGGGAGTGCATTGGGCATATAACGCTGCTGGAGAATTAAATATGCGAGACCAGATTGAGATCATTGATTTAAGAACGCTGTTTCCTTTAGATGAGGATACTGTTATGACCTCTGTAAAGAAAACCGGAAAGTGTCTTGTAGTTACTGAAGAACCTGCAAATAATAGTTTTGCCAGAGCATTGGCAGGAAAGATTCAGGAAGAATGTTTTAAATATTTAGATGCCCCTGTAATGACTATAGGTAGCGAAAACATGCCAGCAATTCCATTAAACTCTACTTTGGAGCAAACTATGATTCCTTCAACTGAAAAGGTAAAAGATAAAATCGAGCTATTATTGAGTTATTAGTAAGTGATTGATTTAGGATTTTCTGTATCTTTCAGTTCATAAAATCAACTAAATGCTTACCAAAAAACGCTATTCAGTTAAGGATATGGTCCTCTGGACACGAGGAGAAACCTTAATCTATCTGCTATACGCTGGAATTATTACCGTTCTCTATAAAGTATTTGGATTTACCTTTTTAAATGTACCATGGACTCCTGTAGCTTTAATTGGTACCGCTGTAGCTTTTCTTGTTGGTTTTCAAAATAATTCAGCCTATGGTCGTATTTGGGAAGCTCGCATGATATGGGGAGCTATAGTAAATACGTCTCGTACTTGGGGAATGAAAGTACAGGATATGGTTACCAATGAGCATCGTGAAGTACCTGTTTCAAATGATGAAATAAGGCAGCATAAAAAGACATTGGTATATCGGCATATTGCTTGGATGACAGCATTGCGCTATGCTATGCGCCAGCGAAAAAGCTGGGAAACGCAGCACAAAGCTAAAACCAATCAAGAGTGGCGCGATATGATTCATATTCCTGAGGAAGTTTCTACGCTAGAGGATAATTTAATTATGTACTTGTCGGAAGAAGAAAGACAATACGTTTTATCCAAAGGTAATAAACAGACCGCGTTATTATACCTTCAATCAAAACATATTAGGGAGCTTAAGGAGAAAGGTTTAATTTGGGAATTTGCTTTTTTAGAGCTAGAAAATGTATTAGAATCTTTATTTACACATCAAGGAAAATCCGAGCGTATTAAAAATTTCCCTTACCCTAGACAATATGCTAGCTTAGGATTATACTTAACAAGAGTATTTACTATTCTATTGCCATTTGGATTAATTCCAGAGTTTGCTGAAATAGGTGATACTATGGTTGACGATTTTTTCCTTGTTGGTAAATACTTTATATGGATTGCAGTTCCTTTTTGTGCTATTGTTTCATGGGCATTTCATACCATGGAGCGCTTAGCGAGGACAGGAGAAAATCCATTTGAAGGTGGGCCAAATGATGTGCCTATTTCAACGATTTCTAGAGGAATAGAGATTGATTTGAGGCAAATGTTAGATGAGGAAGTTAATGACATTCCTAGTCAATTCCCAGAAGAGAAGCATGTACAGATGTAAAATAAAAAAGCCTATCATAGTTGATAGGCTCAGTTTAAAAAGATTTTAAAGATATATTTAAATAACTTTTACATTAACTGCATTTAATCCTTTTTTTCCTTCTGTTAAATCGAACTCTACATTATCCCCTTCTCTTACTTCGTCGATTAAACCAGAAATGTGTACAAAATGATCTTTGTCGCTTCCTTCTTCTGTTATGAATCCAAAACCTTTAGAATCATTAAAAAATTTTACTGTACCAGTACTCATAATAAATTTATATTAAATTAGGCTGCGAAAGTAGTCTAATTAATTGACTATCAGTTAATTTTGCTTGATTCTTTTAGTAAATAAACAATATTAATTTTTAACTATCTAAGGATTAGCATCTAAGAGGTAATTTATTTCAAATATTATATTCTGAAAGTGGCTTTGTAAACTTTTCGGGATCAGCAGCTAGATGGTACCTTGGGTCGTCAATGTCTTCAATAATTACTTCTTCAAATTTAGGACTTGCTTTTCTCAAAAGTATTTTACAGTCTTCACTCAAGTGTTTTAGTTTGATAGACTTTCCTTCAGCTTTGTATTTATTCACTAAATTAAAAATGGCTTCTAAGGCAGAATGATCACTTACACGAGATTCTACGAAGTCTATTTCTACTTTTTCAGGATCATTTTTAACATCGAACTTCGTATTAAAATTTTGGATTGAGCCAAAAAATAAGGGGCCCCAAATTTCATAAGTCTTAGTGCCATTTGGTTGAATGCGCTTTCGAGCTCTAATCATAGTGGCATTCTTCCATGCAAAAACTAATGCAGAAATAATGACACCGGCGATAACGGCTACTGCCAAGTCTTTCCATACTGTAATAGCAGATACCGCAATTAAAACTATAGCGTCTGATAATGGTATTTTTCTAATGATTCTAAAACTAGACCAAGCAAAAGTCCCTATAACCACCATAAACATCACACCGACTAAAGCTGCAATAGGTATCTGTTCGATTAGTGGAGCTCCAAACAATACAAAGCAGAGTAGTGCAATAGCTGCAACGGCGCCAGATAATCGACCACGACCACCAGAATCTACATTGATTATTGATTGACCGATCATGGCGCATCCTCCCATGCCGCCGAAAAATCCATTTAAGATATTTGCACCTCCTTGAGCAATGCATTCTCGGTTGCCATTTCCTCTAGTTTCTGTCATGTCATCAATTAGGTTTAAGGTCATAAGAGACTCAATTAAACCAACTGCGGCGAGAATAAAAGCAGTAGATAGGATTAAGCCCCAGTGTCCAGAAAGCGTTCCGAAGAACCCAAATATTTGATCTTGAAACGTTGGAAGTGTTCCCTCTAATCCTTTTCCATCAGTGCCTTCTGCAATAAAAGAACCAACAGTGCTCATTTCAATGCCCCCAAAGATAGTAATAGAAGCCACTACAATAATTGCAATTAATGCCGAAGGGATTTTCTTGGTTAATTTCGGTAGGCCATACATAATGCCCATGGTTAGACCAATAAATACCATCATTTTCCAGAAAGCTGCATTTGAGAACAATGCGCCAAACCATTCGGATGTATTTCCAAAAAATGAAATATCCTTTGGTACTGCATTAGGAAATAATTTTAATTGAGCAAGAAAAATGACAATGGCCAGACCATTAACAAAGCCCATCATTACAGGATGAGGAATAAGCCTAACGAACTTACCAAGTTTAAAGACACCTGCCAAAATTTGAATGCCACCAACAAAAAGCAAGGTTATAAATAACCATTGTAATCCTAAGTTTTCAATTGGTGCATCCATTGCTAAACCAACGTCGTTTCCTTTTTGAATAAGATGAACCATGACGACTGCCATCGCACCAGTGGCTCCAGATATCATACCTGGTCGTCCGCCAAATAAAGCGGTTACAATACCCATCATAAATGCGCCATAGAGTCCGACTAAAGGGTCTACACCAGCTACAAAAGCAAAAGCTACAGCTTCTGGTACTAAGGCTAAAGCTACTGTTAGTCCTGAAAGAATATCATTCTTTGGGTTCTGCGTGAAATTTTTTCTTGTGGTTTGGCCTAAAATCATAACGTTTTCTCTTAGAAGTCGGCAAAGATATAGTATTTAGATTTAAAGCCTAATGAATAAGTATAAACAAAAAAAAGCACTGATTACTCAGCGCTTTTTTCTAGTATGTAATAGTTTTATAATGCTGGAGGAAATTGCTCCATAGTTTTGGCCACAAATTCCTTTATACGAGCTTCTTTTTTCTCAACATTTCTCGTGACCAAGTATCCAGTGCCTGACCCTTGCCAAATTAATTCTTTCTTTTTTGTGTCAATTAAATCAATGAAGAGCATGCCTTCAGTTCTGGTAGAGACGTTGTTTCCTCCCCAACCAAATCCAGGACCCCAGCCCCAGCCCCATCGATTGAAGCCTCCCCAGCCCCAAGCACCTGCGCCCCAAGCATTGTTGTAAACATCAACTCGCTGATTGGACTTAGTGAATATGCTAACTAACATATCTGGATTTTCAGATTTTGTCATGCCTTTTGCCATGAGTTCAGCTTCGATGGCTCGTAAAATTCTTCTCTTATCGATATCACTTATCTCTGCCTTATCAATACCAGGCTTGAAGAATGCAAAAGTTTTGTATTCGTTAAAATTTGTCTCTCTGTCATAATCGGCAGCAACCCTTACTGAGCTGCAAGAGGACAGAAGTAGGGCAAAAACCAAAATCGGTGTGAGTTTAATTAATCTCTTCATATCGCTTTTTTTTAATTTGTTTCAAATAAATTGTCATCGACTAAATTAGGCAAGGTGACTTGTAAGTTCGGCTCTACTTCCATAGCGCGCTTAATTGCAAAAATGGCACCCTTATTTCTAGCCCAACTTCGCCTTGAAATACCATTGTTAACATCCCAAAACAACATTCGTTTTAATCGTGTTGATGCTTCTTTACTACCATCAAGAACCATGCCGAATCCACCATTAACAACCTCTCCCCAACCAACACCACCACCATTGTGAATACTCACCCAAGTGGCGCCTCTAAAGCTATCTCCAATGACATTGTGAATAGCCATATCTGCTGTAAAGCGCGAGCCATCATAGATATTACTGGTTTCACGGTATGGTGAATCTGTTCCAGAAACATCATGATGATCCCTTCCTAGAATAACTTCTCCGATTTGGCCAGCAGAAATTGCTTGATTAAAAGCTTCGGCAATTTTCATTCGCCCTTCAGCATCAGCATATAATATTCTCGCTTGCGAACCTACGACCAATTGGTTGTCCTGCGCCCCTTTTATCCATTGAATATTATCTGCCATTTGCTGTTGAATTTCTTTAGGAGAATTTTTCATGATATCTTCTAAAACCTTACAAGCAATTTTATCTGTCTTCGATAAATCTTCCGGTTTTCCTGAAGCACATACCCAACGGAAAGGACCAAAACCGTAGTCAAAGCACATTGGTCCCATAATATCTTGCACATAACTAGGGTATCTAAATTCTCTACCTAATTCTGGTTTTTCTGCCATTATATCTGCTCCGGCTCTTGATGCTTCTAACAAAAAGGCATTACCATAATCGAAGAAATAAGTGCCTTTTGCAGTGTGCCTATTGATGGCAACTGCATGTTGCCTTAAACTCTTTTGGACATGTTCTTTGAATTTTTCTGGCTCATTGGCCATCATTGTATTGGATGCTTCAAAAGATAATCCAACGGGATAGTAGCCTCCAGCCCAAGGATTATGGAGTGATGTTTGGTCACTTCCCAAATCAATGTGGATATTGGCTTCATCGAATTTTTCCCAAACATCAACAACGTTTCCTAAATAGGCAATTGAAATAATTTCTTTTTCAGCTTTAGCTTTTGCGACTCTTGCAGCTAGTTCATCTAAATCTGTGATTTTCTCATCAATCCAGCCTTGGTCTAACCGTATTTGAGTTATTTTGGGGTTCACCTCTGCACAGACAGTAATACAACCAGCAATATTACCAGCTTTTGGTTGTGCTCCAGACATACCTCCTAATCCAGATGTAACAAAAAGGTTGCCTTTTGGTAGTTTACCTATTTTTCTGAATCCATTTAAAACTGTAATAGTAGTACCATGAACAATACCTTGTGGTCCAATATACATATAACTTCCAGCTGTCATTTGCCCATATTGTGTCACGCCTAAGGCATTGAATTTTTCCCAATCATCAGGTTTGGAATAATTAGGGATCATCATGCCATTTGTTACGACAACTCTTGGTGCTTCTTTGTGACTTGGAAATAAGCCCATAGGATGACCAGAATACATGACTAAAGTTTGCTCATCATTCATTTCGGCTAAATATTTCATAGTCAGTCTGTACTGAGCCCAATTCTGAAAAACGCCTCCATTACCACCATAAGTAATAAGTTCATGTGGATGTTGCGCAACCGCATAATCCAAATTATTCTGAATCATCAGCATTATTGCTGCGGCTTGTTTAGATTGAGCAGGATACTCATTAATTGGTCTAGCGTACATTTTGTAGTCAGGTCTAAGACGATACATGTATATACGACCGTAAGTGTCTAGTTCATTCTTAAATTCTGGTAATAGCTCCTCATGATGCTTTGGATCGAAATACCTTAGGGCATTTCTTAAAGCGAGGTTCTTCTCTTGTGGTGAGAGAATTTCTTTTCGTTTTGGTGCATGATTTATTGAAGTGTCATACGGCTTTGGTTGGGGTAATACTTTAGGGATGCCTTCGGGTATTTGGTCTTGAAATGAAACTTTAATATCTGGCATTATGATTTTGTGTCTTTTTGGTTTGTTTTTGTGTTGAATCCGTATGGGCAGTGTCTGCAACCACTTTCGCAGCAATACCCTCGTTTTAGGTGATATTGCTCTGTGAAACAGCGGTAACCTTCTGGTGTTAAGTAATAATCTCCTTCTTCTAACGGGACATATTTTTTCATGTCTTACAAAGATAATGTAAATTGGATTGATTTTTGAATGGGTCTAATTGTGATATTGATTTCAAAATATATTGTGCCCAAGGGCTATATCGGGATAACCATTTTCCCTTTTATGTTTTTAAAGTATAAAGCTTTGAAATGGAATAAGGTATTGATCAATCACGAAAAGATTCATTTGAGACAGCAACTAGAATTATTGATTCTTCCCTTTTTTGTTTTTTACGGTTTTGAGTTTATTGTCCGATTAATAATATATCGAAAATGGATGTTAGCCTATAAAAATATTTCATTTGAGCGTGAAGCTTATAAAAATGAAAAAAGCCTTGACTATTTAAGATCAAGACCTTTTTGGGCATTCTTAAAATATTATTGACTAGAATATAAGTTTCTTCACTTTTATTGATCCATTTTCCAGCAGAACTTTTACGATATAAACACCTGAACTTATGTTTTGAGTTTTATAGGTGTAGTAATCATTCTTAATGTCTAAATTCTTATGAATCAATCTACCTTTTATATCAAATAACTCAAAAGATATTATGTTGCTATACGAAGAGTTTACATTGATATTTTCATTAACTTTTATAATGTCTAAATTAGAAAGTGCTTCTTCATCATCTATTCCTAACGTACTATTATTATTAAACCTTAGTATAAAGCGTTCATTAAAAATGCCTTGATTTGTTGTGAAAGAGTAAGGGCTGTTTCTTAAGTCGTGAATCATATTTGTTTCTGTATCCTCTAAATATATGGTTTGAGAGGAATTTTCAAATAATCCATCAAGTTGATTTATAGAAACCGTATAATCGCCAGAGGTTAATGTTTCATATCCTAAAGGTACTGAATCCGTATCTTCAAAAGGAAGCGCTCTGCCGTTTATAACAAGATCTTTATCTGAATTTATTGAATAAAACTTATGACCAGAACCTTTTAATAAACGCCCGTCATATAATCTATCAATATTATTCGTTGCCCCTTCTACATATCCAACTAATATAGAGTTTGCTGTATTAGTACTTTCATCAACTAAGTCTAACCATATACGATGTCTTTCTATAGGATTTGAGCTGCCTCTGTAAAAGGCATTATTATTATATGAACTGCTTCTCATAATATTACTGAAGTTCACAGTATTTGGTGTTGATGCAGAGTGCAACATCAAAGCGAAAAAGCCTTGGCCAGATGCAATTAAGCCATCATCAAAACCAGCAGGTACTGAACCTGTAGCACTTTCAGCCATATAATCACTTGATGAATAATTATAGGTATAATTTTCATAAAAAGGATTGGCTATAGCATTACTAGCAGGTGTCAAATGCCTCCAAAAGTATAAAGTACCATCGATTGCTGGGTTAGCGCCTAAAAAGGCACTTAGTGAAATAGCAGAAGGGTACGGATTTCCCAGTAAATTCCAGTTGTCATCATCAGCTGTTGCTGTATTACCTACACCAGTATAATCAGCTCCATTATATGATCCTCTGGATATAGGAACAGATATTTGTCCGTTATTTAAAATACCCTCGAATTGAGCTTGGTTAGTTGCTACCGTACCCAAGAGACCTCTGACGATATATCCTTTACCAGGAATCATATTCTCTGCGGTATTAACCCAAGTACCATGATTACCAGCTGTACCGTTTGCTACAGTTGGTATCCAATTGTAAATGCCAAAACTAGGACTACCTGGTGATACATCTTCTACATCAAAACCACTAACAGGAGAGGACCAATAGACATAGTCAAAATATCCTACTCCATTAACTCTTCTTCTATATTCTGCCACACCAATATTATTATTCGTAGCAACGTCATTGACTTGAACGACACTTGCGTTAGTTCTTATTCTAAACCTTCCAGATGGTTCAACAATAATCTCATCATCTATGGTCAATGTTGAATTTGCTTGTTGTAATAAATCCGCACCATCCAAAATTTGCATATTTTTACCAAGTCCGTCTGCACCGTTGTATATGCGTGGATTAGTTGCTGTTGGAGGAATTGTAACGCAATTTGTGATATCTGGTACTCCTACAGGTGTCCAATTGTCTCCATCATGCCAATTATTATTGTCTGAGCCATTCCATGTCTTACTACCTGTTACTGTAACGGTAGTTGCATCAGATCTTACTATCGTAGAACTATTGCATAAGTTATAAGTTACCTCTGCAAAATATGTTGTCGTAGCTGTAGGGCTAACTGTTATTACACCATCATCATTAGGGTCAGCAATCTCGTTACCTGGTGCTATAGAATCTTCATACCATCTTAAGGTAGTAATAGATGATCCATCTGGTGTAAATCTCCAAGCTTCATTAGTTGCAGTCCAATTGGTGCTTAAGCTATTTCGATTAGGAGCAACTATCCCATTTGTAGCATCTTCTTGTAAACCAACAGCTGCGTTACCACCGTTCCAACCAGAAACTACTTGCTTTTCTTTTATATAGACCTCAATAACATTAGTATCCTCATAAAAAACAATCATCCCAGTGTAAAGTTTTGAGTTGTCATCATACATTGGAACATCACTCCAAGCTGCAACCAAGGCTTGGCATCCAGAATCTAGTGTAATTAACTGATAGCCTATTTCGCCACCAACTGAAGGGTCTACATCATGATAAACACCATATATTGATGGGCCAAAAAACAATCCGCCACTATTATCTGCATTGACGTTTGAAGGAATATTATCTGATATTCTCCAACCTGAGAAAGAATTTGCCAAACTCGTATCAAACGAGATAACCCCATTTGAACCAATTACACATGAACTGTATGTATTTCCATAAAAACAAAAGTCAAACGGGAGATTCACAACAGGTGACCATCGGTCATCAATATTTACACTCACGGGATTAGCTAAACAATTAAATTGAAAAGGTGGGGTATAGGGTATAGACTCTACAGCGTAGCTAGATGTTTCACCTAAATCTAAATACGTAGCTTCTATGTCTGTACTACCAACAGAGCAATTTATTGTGATATCTGAGCCACTTAAGCCTACTGCGCCTGCATCAACGGAAGGACAAGATAATGCTGAAGTTCCATTTGCTGTTGAGGTTGAACAGGGTTCAATTATACAAATTGAAAAAGTTCCATTATTTCTAGCATTACTAGACCAACTATATACTCTGATATAGTATGTATTACCTACCGTTAAAGTAGTTAGCGTTGTGCTTTCAGGGGCTGTGCCACCAAAATCATCTACACAAATAATTGACGAACCACCGCAGCTACCATCAAATACTTCAAAAGCAATATCCCTTAATGATGACCCTCCCGCTCTTATTGTATGTTCAGAATTTGTTGCCGTAAAGGAATACCAAACGTCATCATTTGCAGTACCAGAGCATCCAGGTAGAGATTGAGAAGCACCATGAGTCGTACCAATTGTATTCTCGCATGTGGTATTAGAAGTTAAAGGTATTGCATTTGCACATGCATCATTAGCCGGTACTTGGTAAGCTCTGATAAAAATATCATCAATAAGCACACGGTCGCTATCGTCGTTGCCATCACTTCTAAACCTAAATCTTGAATTTGGACCAAATGTAAAGTTTGCAGCTGTAATAGAAAGATTAGAGGTGTAAGTAATATCATTATTTACACCAGATCCCGTGATGTATGTAACTAAAATATCAGTATCGGTAAAATTACCATTAGCACTGTATTCAACAAAGAAATCATCGCCACTTTCAGTGCCTAATAACCTAAACCTAAACCTAATATCTATTTGACCATAGACAGTTAAATCAACAGCATCAGAAAATACTGAGGCATTCGCGCCAGTATCGTCACGAAGTCTTATATTCCAATTTCCTCCAACGAATGTATTATTGGATCTGGCACAATCATCGCCACCGTCATTCCAATCTCCAAAACCAGTTTCAAAATTATCATTGAATATGGTTACTTGTGCATCTACTAGATGGCCCGAAAATAAGATAAATCCTAGGGCTATAAGCGAAAAATATTTATTGTATTTGGATACAATCAAGCGTAAAGTATTCTTCATAACACGTAGGTTTTTGAAATGAATTTTTTCATTTTACATATTTAGATTTAGGCTAAACTAAATATCAAAAATCAAGTAAATCACGAATTTTATGTCTAGTTTAAGAAGCAAACGTAAGAAAAAAAAACAAAAAAAAATAATTTTTTACCGATAAAACGACAAAAAACATCGTTTAATTGTAAATTAAAAGTTTGCTTATTACAAAATGTACAATATTGATGCTTGAGAATAGTTGTTTATTTTTGCTTAATCCTAATTTTAAACTAAAAACTATTAATCAAGAGGTGTTTTTCAAAGATTCTGCCACTAGTCTTTTCATAAAGCGAGAAGATCTGTTGCATCCATTTATATCGGGAAATAAATACCGCAAACTAAAATATAATATTAAAAGGGCAAAGGAAACTGATGCAAGATTGCTATTGACATTTGGAGGTGCTTTTTCCAACCACATTGCGTCAGTAGCTTATGCGGGGAGAGAGCATGGGTTTAATACTGTTGGTGTTGTAAGAGGCGATGAATTGTCATTGAAGCAAAGTTTAAACCCTACTCTAAAGTTTGCCTGTGATTGTGGTATGGAGCTCAAATTTATTTCTAGAAAAGATTATAGAAGAAAAGGAGATAAGCATTACATTGAAATTCTTAAGGCAGAGTATGGTGAATTTTTTTTAATACCAGAGGGAGGAACCAACTCAATGGCCGTTAAGGGATGTGAAGAGATTTTGGAGTCTATTGATTTGCATTTTGACTATATCTGCTGTGCAGTAGGAACCGGAGGTACGATCTCTGGCTTGATAAATGCATCTCGACCGCATCAAAAAATATTAGGATTTCCAGCATTAAAAGGAGATTTTTTACGAGAAGATATTCGTAAATTTGCAAAACGGGATAACTGGGAATTAATAACCGATTATCATTTTGGAGGTTATGCTAAAATAAAGCCAGAACTGATTACGTTTATCAATAGGTTTAAAACCGACTATCATATTCCTTTGGATCCAATTTATACAGGAAAAATGATGTATGGTATCTTAGATTTGATAGATCATGGATTTTTTCCTGAACATGCCAAGATATTAGCAATCCATACTGGAGGACTTCAAGGAATTGAAGGAATGAATATAAAATTAGAAAAAAAGGGGTGGTCTTTAATAGAATGAATTTAAAGCTTAAACATATAGTATTTGTCTTAGTTCTAGTTGTCTTAAGTTGTGGACCTAAAAAAGGTATCGCCACAAAGAAAAAGCACGAAAAACAGCGAACGGAAAGTACCAAAGAACGACATAGCGAACTTTTTGATAAGGAAGAAAAAGAAAAAACTGTAAAGCCACCTACTTCTGTGAGTCTTTATATAGAAAGTTACGCTGATATTGCAAAGTCTGAGATGCGCAAGTCCAAAATTCCCGCAAGTATTACGCTAGCGCAAGGCATTTTAGAATCGGCTTCTGGTAAAGGAAGATTGGCAGTTAAAGCAAATAATCATTTTGGTATTAAATGTCACGGATGGAAAGGCGCTAAAATTTACCATGATGATGACCGTTCACAGGAATGTTTTAGAAAGTATAAGAAAGCAGAATCTTCTTATGAAGACCATTCAGATTTTTTAACAGGGCGTAAGCGTTATGCTAAACTTTTTAAGTTAAAAGCAGATGATTACAAAGGCTGGGCCAAAGGCCTGAGAGAAGCTGGTTACGCAACAGACAGAAAATATCCCCAAAAACTCATCAGTTTAATAGAGCGTTATAAGCTTTATAGGTATGATGATGAGGTCCTAAGCGGTAAGATTGTTCAAAAGGTAAGGGTAGATAGTGGCGTTATGAGATACGTTGTTATCAAGGGAGATACCTTATATTCACTGTCTAAACGTTACAATACAACTGTAGATGCTATAAAGAATTTAAATAACTTCGATTCCAATGATCTTGTTGTTGGTCAAGAAATAATGATTCCTAATTAATCTATGTTTTATCAAAGAAGTAGTGCGCTTTTTAAGGAAGCCCAAGTTGTAATCCCGGGAGGCGTAAATTCGCCAGTAAGGGCGTTTAAAGCCGTTGGAGGCACTCCGATTTTTGCGAAATCTGCAAAAGGTGCATATATATATGATGAAGATGACAACCGATTTATTGATTATATCAATTCTTGGGGTCCGATGTTATTGGGTCACGCATTTTCACCAGTAGTAGAAGCTGTAATAGACAGGACAAGAGAAGGCACTTCTTTTGGTATGCCAACGGCTTTAGAAACTGAAATCGCTCAACTGGCTGTCTCAATGGTTCCTAATATCGATAAAATCCGGTTCGTGAATTCAGGTACCGAAGCCTGCATGAGTGCAATTCGATTAGCTCGAGGATTTACAAATAAGGATAAAATTATAAAGTTTGCTGGATGCTATCATGGGCACAGTGACTCTTTTTTAATTGCTGCAGGTAGTGGTGCCGTGACATTTGGTACACCAAATAGTCCTGGTGTAACTCAAGGTACTGCTAAGGATACATTATTGGCTAGGTTCAATAATATTGACAACGTCAAAGAACTAGTTGCTGCTAACGTCAATGAAATTGCAGCTATAATCGTAGAGCCAGTGGCTGGGAATATGGGTTGTATACCTCCTGTTGCTGGTTTTTTAGAAGGATTGAGAAGTATTTGCGATACTAACAATATCTTGCTCATTTTTGATGAGGTAATGACTGGCTTTAGATTGGCTAAAGGAGGTGTCCAAGAACTAAAAAATGTTAATGCTGATATTGTTTGCTTCGGAAAAGTAATTGGAGGTGGCTTACCTGTTGGTGCATTTGCAGCTAGGAATGAGATAATGAACCATTTGGCGCCTCTAGGTCCGGTTTACCAAGCTGGAACGCTAAGTGGAAATCCATTAGCCATGGCTGCAGGATTAGCCATGTTAAAAGCTATAGAGAAAGATAAAGGTCTTATGAATAGATTGGAGGAGAAGACTAAATACCTCCATAATGGAATTGCAGATGCTTTAAATAAAAATAATGTAGTCCATACAATAAATAGAATTGGTTCAATGATTTCTGTTCATTTCTCTGATAAAGAGGTTGTTGATTTTGATAGTGCTGCCAAAGGGAATAACGATACGTTTAAAAAATTCTTCCATGGCATGTTGAATAGGGGGATTTATATTGCACCAAGCGCATTTGAAAGTTGGTTTATAACGGATGCACTTACGTATCAAGATTTGAACGAAACAATCGCTGCGGTAGAAGAAATTGCAAAGGAACTTTAAATAAAAAAAGCCTCACTAAGATTGAGGCTTTTTTTATTTTATTATTTTGAAAGTACAGCTATAGTTCATCCAAAGTTTTATACTTTTCAAATTGAACCTTAGTGAGAATTGCCTCCATTTTAAGTAACAATTTAGTGTCCAACTTTTTTAAAGATGTATTATTGGTAGTCCCTGTACTTTTCAATCTGTCTTTTTTTGTTAGGTACTCTTTGAGTACATCATAAACGTTATCTTTCTGATTGTCTTCCAAATCTAGGGACTTGCTTAGTGCTTTAGTCTGTTTTATGGCTTCTTTGGATATTTCCGTTGCAGCACTCTGGGCTGTTATAGATTGAGTACCCGCTAACATAGCTAGGGCGAATAAACATAAGGTAATTAATTTTTTCATCTGAAATTGTTTCGTTTTTCGCTTACTAAAATAACAATTAATTTTATTTAACTCTAGTTTTTCAACCAAAAGGTCATTCCTTTATTTAGTTTTCCTTAATCATTACTTTCTTGTAAGATTTTCTCTTTTGAAGATTATACTGTTGATACTTTTTGTATTGTTCTTCTGATAGAATTTCCTTTAATTTTTCATTTAGGTCTTGAGAAAGCTCTACGTTTTGATTTAAGACAGTTCTACTTAACTCAGCCTTATCTGACTTTACTTTAATAGCCGTTTTTTCTTTTACACCTTTCTTTGGGTTTTGTTCCGAAGCAAAGTGCTTTAGCATTATCTCATGCACTTTTTCATACTGTTCAGTGGAAAGGTCGAGATGCCCTGATAATTTTTTAGTTTCAATGTCAGCTTTATAATTTGGTGATTGATTTTGCGAATCAATTTCCTGGCTCGTCTGCACGGATACCTTTTTAACTTCTTTTTCTTGTGCGAAAGAGTTTAAGGTAAACAGAGCGATTGCAGCAATTATTAGATTTTTCATTTTTTGTTCTTTTAAATTATGATATTGGGTTTATTGGGCTAAATGTAATAAATTTTATTTTGAAACCTATTGTTATTAAGGAGTTAAGAGCTTTAAGGTGGTATGGTATAGCTCGTTTTTTTCAATCTTATTTTTCAGCCATGCATAAAAACTTATAACAAAGAGATCTTCTTGTTGTAGTGAAGTCCATTCAAAAGTTGATTTAAGTTCTTCTTCCAAATTTTTGTTATTTACAAGTTCTGGATTCTTATAGATACGCTCGGCAAAGTTTAAAAAAATTAATATTCGCTTTTGATTAATTTCTTTCAAATATGTTGAGTATCGACGTCTAAAACTTTTTAGTCTGGAATAGAGTAAGTCTTCTTCTTGCAGTTCTATATAGAGTAATATCTCTGCAAGGCTCTTTTTGATCACCCAATCTATGCCTGCTTTTTCAATATAATATGAATCCTTATGATAAAAGTTTGATGCAGCTGATTTGGCTTTACTATAATCTTCTTTTTGAAAATAGAACATTAAGAGTGATAAGTGTAGGTCTAGAAGTGACTCTATGTCTCCATGTTTTTTATTGATAGTGGCTTCTACAAGATCAATGGCCTTGTTCTGATTATCACTGAAATTATGGTTTAAAGCCTCTACCAAGGTTTTCTTAAGAATAAATTCTTTTAAATACACCCCCTTTTTAAGCAGCATTAATTCTTCCATTTCTTGAATGTATTTAAGTGAAGATTTAAATTTCCTATTTCTGAAAAGTGTATTCGCAATAATGTATACTATATGTATTTGATAGTATAATTGTTTATTGGTTTCTTTTTTCTCTTTTAGGATTTTATAGCTTTTTAAAACAAAATTTTCAATTTCAAAATAGCTATTGGTGACCAAAGCAGAAATGTTAACAATAGCTAAGATTTGATAAAGAGATTTAAATGATAAGGATTCGCTGAGTTCTATATTATTATTTTTTAGAATAATATGGAGCTCATTTTCAAAGTCAACAACTTTTCCTTGATAGCTAATGGTGTTGAGAACAGATTTAAGCTTAGCGTAAACAATATTAAGCTGATCTTCCAATTGGTGTTTTTTGTGATTTTCAGTTTGCTTAAATATAAGGTTCTCCAAATTTATTTTTGGGTAGCTGGGAGCATATTGTATTTTGGTATGGTATATTTCATTAAGAATAGGATAGAGCAGATGCTCGTCTGCCAGCCGCTCAGCTTTATCCAGAATCTTGTAAGCGACGTCATAGTTTTTCTGAAGTAGATAAGTTCGTGAGGCTAAGATATACTTAATGATCTGCATATCGATTGAATTCTCATCTTCTAGATTTTTATTTGCAGTAAAATCTATTAAAGATTGAAAGAGGCGTTTTCTTAGTGCATGATAGGCATTGCAATTTTCGACCTTATATAGCTGTCTGCATACGGCCTTAGAATTTAGATTCCGATTCGTTAGTAGCTTAAATAGCTGAATGTTTTTAGTATCCTTTCTCTTGTTTTTTTCTGCTAAATAAGAGATGAATTTTTGCTGATCTTCAGAATTAAAAGTTTCAACAATAGAATTTAATGCTATCATTTAATCGTCATTATTATGTTGTAAAATACAATGAATATAAGTATATATATAATATATATAGTAAATATATCGTCATTTTTTTATGAAATATGGTTTTTATGGATTGATGTTTTATTGCAGATTTGTCCTGTAATCATTAAAACAAAACATTATGAATTATCAAACAACCGTGTCTTTAAAGGATGAAGAAAACGTAAAGACAAAAAAGAAAGAGAAGAAAGTTTATAATAATAAACCAACACCAGCTTTTATCGGAGCTTCTTGGACAGCTTTACTTATTGGTATGGTGTCTTACTGTATTGGCCTTTGGAATGCCTCAATGGAACTCAATGAAAAAGGCTACTACTTCACAATTTTGCTTTTTGGATTATTCTCCGTTATTTCTGTTCAAAAAGCTGTACGAGATAAATTAGAAAATATACAAGTTACTGAAATGTATTATGGGATTAGTTGGTTTACCTCTATAGCGGCTATAGTATTGCTGGTCATTGGACTTTGGAATGCTGATCTGGAGCTAAGTGAAAAGGGATTTTATGGTATGTCTTTTACATTAAGTCTTTTTGCTGCGATTGCGGTACAAAAAAACACAAGGGATGTGGCTTACATAGATAAGGAAATTGAAACTAAAAAAGATTGAATTAGTTTTAATGATGGTTAGTTAGTAACCTAAAACCTCGCGGACTGGTTTAGAGCTGCGAGGTTTTAAAATAAACTTCGCTAAAACTATTTTACGTTTTCTGATAAAGAATACGTAAAATAAAGAATTAGGAAGAAGAATAAAACGACAAGCATTATAAGAAAAACGATCGCCTGATTTGTGGTAATACTAAAATTGGCCCATTTAGAGTTAGACCAGTTTGTACTGTTAAATTTCTTCAAGTCAATGAGCTTAGAGCTAATCCAGATTAGGATTATTCCTATAATAGGAAGTAACACTTGGAATAAATTATAACTAAGTATAAATGATCTTCTATTTAGTGCAGAAAAAAAGAATAATACTCCAATAAGGCCTAATAAAATTCCAATTGTATTTCTTATCATAAATTAAAAATAATGAAAAATAGACTCACTAAATATTTGACTGAATTTGCGAGTCTAAAATTAACAAGACCAATTTCAGACAAAATAAGAATCCTAGAAATTATAGCTGTGATACTCACGGGAATAGGAAAATTTATTTTTATGGATTATCTCAATTGGCGATTACCTTTTGTAATTGTAGCCATAGTGTCTTGGTCTTTTTATGTGTTTTATCGCCATAAAAAGGATAACAATGTCCTTAAGGATTGGGGATTTAGATGGGATAATTTTAAACCTGTACTAAGATTAATGTTGCCTTTTGCTTTAGTTGCAATAGGGTTGTTTTTTCTAATTGGATATATACAGGGCACTATAAATCTAACTTGGCATATAATTCCTTTGCTTATAACGTATCCTATTTGGGGAAGCATTCAGCAGTTTTTGACTATTGGTTTGCTGGCCGGAAATTTAAAGGATTTAAAACGAGTGCAATTCAATAAGGGCCTTATAGTTTTTGTGACAGCTATATTCTTTTCCATTGTGCATTACCCTTCAATTTGGTTAATGATTGGAACATTCATTTTAGCTCTATTTTATGGGTATATGTATTTAAGAGCTAAGAACATTTATGTGCTAGGTTTATTGCATGGCTGGCTTGGAGCTTTGTTCTATTATACTGTTGTTAATCAAGATCCTTTTGCGGATGTGTTTTTAAAATTTATAAATTAATACATTATGAAATCTAAGATGTTAAACGAATTACCAGAATTGCTTGAGCATAAGGTAATCTCTGAAGATGTTGCTTCAAATATTAGGCAATACTATCAAACTTATGCTTTGGTAGCTGTTAAGAATGGTGAAGCAGTTCTAAAAGACGTTTTAATTAATGATAAATCTATCAAGGATTACATTGAAAAAGAGGATACGCAATAATTTGTATCTTGTGTAAATAACATTAAGTCATGACCTACTGGGTTTCAACCGCTTTATTAATCTTAGGAATTTATATTGCTATTAGCATAGCTTTATATTACCTACAGGATTATATGTTGTTTAAACCTGAAAAGTTACCAAAGGACTTTCAGTTCGACTATGAAAACCAAGAAACCAAAGAATACAATTTAGAAACAAGAGATGGTGCCGTAATTAACGGTCTTCGATTTTTTCCAAAAGGTGAAAGTAAGGGTGTGGTATTATACCTTAAAGGAAACTCTAAAAGTATTAAGGGCTGGGGAAAGTTCGCTGTAGATTTTACGCGGCATGGTTATAATGTATTAATGGTCGATTATAGAGGTTTTGGAAAAAGCACAGGCAAGCGTTCTCAAAAAGCAATTAAGCGCGATTTACAGTTGGTCTATAACAAGATTAAGGAACAGACTACGGAAGATCGGATTATTCTCTATGGTCGTTCATTGGGTTCTGGTTTTGCAGCAAAACTTGCCTCTTTAAATAATCCAAGAATGCTCATTCTAGATGCACCGTATTACAGTTTAACTAAAGTCACAGCGCGTTATGCGCCTTTTATGCCATTGTCTCTATTGCTAAAATATCCCTTGCCAACTTATAAATGGTTAAAGTATGTAAAATGCCCAATACATATTATCCATGGAACTCACGATAAGTTAATTCCTTATAAAACCAGTGTGAAATTAGCGCAGATACAACCCAAGTTAACCAAGTTGCATTCGGTTATAGGTGGAGGTCATAAAAATTTAAATAACTTTGAATCATACCATAACATGTTGGATGATATATTAAATAGCCAATCTAAAACCTTAGACCTAGAAACCACAAGTATTAATGTCATTCACTCATCAAAAAAAGCTAAAAAGAAAGCTTAAAAAGTTCCTGTTAGTTCTTTTAGGTTTATACGTTATGATAGGATCTGCACTTTATTTTTTTCAGGAGAAAATACTATTCTTGCCAACCACTTTGGAGCAAGATTATCAATATAATTTCAAGCATAATTTTAAAGAACTATATTTAGACACCGAGAAAGATGCCACTATAAATGCACTTCATTTTAAGTCTCAAAACTCTAAAGGTGTAATTCTATATTTTCATGGCAATGCAGGTGATTTAAGTCGATGGGGAATAATAGCGGAGTATTTTGTAGAAAAAAACTATGACGTCTTAATCATGGATTATAGAACCTACGGTAAAAGTACTGGTAAGCTAAGTGAAGATGCGCTTTATAAAGATGCACAGTATTGTTACGACTATCTTTTAAAACACTATTCTGAAGATCAAATCACATTATACGGTAGGTCTTTAGGTACAGGAATAGCATCTTATTTAGCTTCAAAAAATCAGGCAAAACAACTCATTTTAGAGACACCCTATTACAGTATTTTAGATGTGGCAGAACATCGTTTCCCTATGTTTCCTGTAAAACGATTGTTGAAATATCATTTTCCCACGTTTAAGTATTTAACAAAAACTCAATGCCCAATTACCATTATTCACGGCACGGATGATGGTATTGTACCGTATACTTCTGGAGAGAAGCTTTCTAAATTAGATATTAATAATTTAAGCTTTATTACTGTAAATGGCGGAGATCATAATAATCTTATAGAATTTCAGGATTATCACAAAACTATCAACTCTAAACTACCTTAGGCTAGGGCTTTACTCAATCAAAAGTTCACTTCACTCATTCTGAGTTCTTCACACTAAGTTTTCATAATACTTTTAGTTGAATCAAAAACGAAAGATTATGCAAACAAAGACAAAATTTTTACTAGGAATTACTAGCGTAATGGCATTATTTGTTGTTACAGCTTTATCTGTAAACAAAACTTCTGAACGACAATCCTTGGCAGAAGTAGAAATTAAAAATGAAAAAGGTTGTGTATTTATGACCACCTTTGGAGAACAATCCTCAGAGGGTTATGCCAAGTTTAAACTGAAAAAGAACATTCAGCCAGTCGTGAACGATGGATTGAGTTGGTTGGCTAAGGCACAATTAGGAAATGGGGGTTATGGTGCAGGAAGTCATAATAATCAAGGTGAGATGAATCCACATGCGGTCAGTGCAGATCCTGCAACAACATCCATGGTGGCCATGGCTTTACTGAGAAGCGGTAGTACTTTGAAAAAGGGAGAGTACAAGGAACAACTTCAAAAGGCATTAAACTTCTTATTAGAACAAGTCGAAAGTGTTTCAAAAGACGACGCTTTTATAACAAAAGAAAAGGGCACACAGATTCAAACAAAATTGGGGCAGAACATCGATGCTGTACTGACAGCGCAGTTTTTTTCAAATATTCTAAAAGAGAAGTTGGATAAACCTACTAAAAAACGTGTTGAGAAATGTTTGGATATTTGTGTGGATAAGATTCAAAGGGCTACCGGAAATGACGGAAGAGTTCAAGGTGCTGGTTGGGCAGGCGTACTACAATCTGGTCTAGCAACGAGTGCATTAGAATCGGCACAGTCTGTAGGTGCAGAGTTAAATGAAGTTGTGGTAACAGCACAGAAGCAATATCTAAAAGATAATTATGACGAAGATTCGAAATCAGTCAAGACAACAGATGGTGCAGGAATCATTTTGTATTCAGTAAGTAACTCGGCAAGAGGTTCTGCAAAGGATGCAAGAAAGGCCAGGGAGCTAATTGAAAAAGCAAAGAAAGAAGGGAAGCTTGAAGCAAAAGATAAAATAACTGTTGAGAGTTTTAAAAAACTGGGAATTTCTGAAAGTGACGCCATAGGTTATACATCGTCTTATAACGTTTATAATGCTTCAAAAGTTCAGGCGCAACGTGATGATGTCATGTCTGGATTTGGTAATAATGGGGGCGAGGAGTTCTTGAGTTTTCTGCAAACAGGTGAATCAATGGTTGTAAACGATGACAATGATTGGAAAACTTGGTACGATGATGTGTCTGGTCGTTTAATCAAAATACAGAATGAGGATGGTAGCTGGAATGGGCATCATTGTATTACCAGTCCTGTATTTTGTACAGCGACAAGCCTATTGATTCTTTCCATTGAAAATGACATTGAAAATTTGAAGCAAACAGGTGAGGATTGAAGTCTATAAATTTGGAAAAGAAAAAGGCTTCAAATTGTTTTGAAGCCTTTTTGATTATTTTAAAGTTTAGATGACTATTTTTTAGGATCTAAAATATTGTTGACGCGCTCAATCGCATCAGCAATATGAATTCTACTCATAGCATCTCCACCGCGAGCATTTCTTAGCTGAGAACGTAATGTTTTTAGCTCTGCTCTTACGACTGCTCTAATATCTGATTGACTTGTGTTAACAGCAGTAGATTTAACATAAGGACTACCTCTAAATTTTCTTTGATTTTCAGCAGTCATTAAATATGCTAATCTATCGATGTGTGCACGTTGTAAGTTACGACGATAGGTGTCTATTTTCTTGCCGTTACGTAATTCGCTCCAGATACCTTGTCTTAAATCTTTCATCATATCCTTTAAAGCATAAGCGTTACTGTCATAAGTATGTGCTTCAGTTAGACGCTGCATTTTACCTAAACTAAGAACAGTATTTAAAGCTCTTGCTTGTATAGCACGAATACGATCTACTGATCCAGAATACTCAATTCTATCAAAAATATTTTTATCAATTAACCATTCTGGTGTAGAGAACAGGTTTTCTTGCAAGAATACCATAGCTCTTTTCTGATGGTCTTTAGCTACAGGTGTGTAGACAGCTCCTTCTTGACCGGCAGTTTTGTAATGTTCATAGACACCACCAATATTGTTAGCAACATGACCCATGTAGCGATTAAATTGAGATACCACATGCCCATACATTTCTTGTAAATCATCATAGTCCTCGCCAGCTTCTGTTGTCCACTCGATTAAGTTAGGTACGATACGCTTTAAGTTCTTAATCCCATAATCACTAGCCAACATAGCATCATCTCCCAAGTCTTCCGTCTGAGAACTTGGGTCATGTACATCGCCTACTTGTTGATGACCAAAGCGATACATAGGATCACCTGCGTGCTCTGTAATCCATTGGTTAAGGGTTGCTTTTTCCTCTTCAGAAGTTTTATCTAAAATAGGTTTGTAACCCCAAGCTATAGCATACTTATCATAGACTCCGATGTCTGGCATCAACGCTACACCTTCATCTCCTGGTTGTGCGACATAGTTAAAACGAGCATAATCCATGATTGACGGCGCAGTACCATATTTTTGTGTGAATTCCGCATCTCTTAATTTTTCAACTGGATAAGCGACACTACTTCCCATATTATGAGGTAAACCCAATGTGTGACCAACTTCGTGTGCAGATACAAAGCGAATTAAACGACCCATAACTTCATCCTTAAATTGAGGACTTTGTGCATCAGGATTAATAGCTGCTGTTTGTACAAAGAACCATCCACGTAATAAAGACATCACATTATGGTACCAATTAATATCACTTTCTAAAATTTCTCCAGTTCTTGGGTCGCTTACGTGAGGACCATTAGCATTTGGAATAGGAGACGCTAAATAACGCACAACAGAATAGCGCACATCTTCTGGCGTCCATTCTGGATCTTCTTCTACAGACGGTGGATCCTTAG
This sequence comes from Winogradskyella flava, assembly GCF_014243395.1. Taxonomy (GTDB): domain Bacteria; phylum Bacteroidota; class Bacteroidia; order Flavobacteriales; family Flavobacteriaceae; genus Winogradskyella; species Winogradskyella flava. The sequence goes on from NZ_JACLCP010000005.1 coordinate 242,001, forward strand.
CAATAATGGCATCTTTAAAACCAGCTGCCTCGAAAGCAACTTGCCAATCTTCTATGCCTTGCTTTATGTATTTTCTCCATTTTTTTGGAGTAGCTCTATCAATGTAGTAAACGATTTGCTTTTTAGGAACTACTAGTTCGCCACGCTTAAATTTTTCGATGTCTTCATCTTTGACTTCAAGTCTCCAGCGGTCTAGATAAGTTAAGGATTTACTTTTTTGATCCTCTTGTCCATAATCAGTGGTGTTGCTTGTGAACCAGCCAACGCGCTCATCGAAATAACGACGTTTCATTGGGTTCTCTGGTAACAAAATCATAGAGTTATTAATTTCAATAGAAATACTACCAGTACTCCAATTAGAGGGAGGCGTTCCAGCTGCATAGGTCTTGACATGACGCGCTTCTATGTTTCTTGGGTAACTCTTAATACTTTCAATAAAAGACTTGTCACTTTCTAGTCTAGTAACCTTGTATGGTCTTCTTCTAAACTGAGGTAGGCCTAAGGATTTCACATCTTTTTCAAACAAAGGCGAGGCATCAATAACTGTACTTGTAGAGTCTTTACTGTAGGCTTTTATAGGAAATGTAAATAATACAGGCTCAAAATTAGAGTTCTTAACGGCTTCATTTACAGGTAAAGAATCGGCCGCAGTAACATTATAAGAAACAACTCTTAAGATTACTTTTTTACCTTTCTTTTCCCAGCGCAGTACTTGCTCATTTTGTTTTCCTCCGCCAAAACCAAGACCACTAGCGGTTTTCGCAATACGCGTCACCATGAGCATTTCTCTATCAAAAAGAGAGTCAGGTATCTCGTAGTAAAACTTATCATCTAAAGTATGAACTGTGAAAAGTCCTTTATCGCTTTTCGCATCTTTTGTGATGACTTTGTTATAAGGTTTAGGATCGTTTTTACCAGGTTTTTTCGCTGCTGGTTTTGCCATTGCAGTGGCATCTGTTTTTTTTGATTTACTCGCTTTTTTAGCTGTAGAACACGAAAATGCTAAAAAGGCAGAAACTACAAGTAGTAGTTTAATTGATAGTTGCTTCACTTTTTGTCGGTTTTAAAAAATTTGCATGAAAATACGCATTCCACAAGGAAACTAACAGTTGTTAGACCGACTTTAGTATTTCTTTAACGCGCTTATTCGAGAGAATTTAAGTAGTCTTGAATGAGCTGGACACCTTCAGTATGCAGTATTGTGGTTCCGATTATAGGCATGCTTACACCATCAATATTTGTTGTGACTCTTAATTCGATACTTGCACTTTGTTCTGCTATTAAACTTTCTTCTAAGGAAGTTTCGTAGGCCAAATTTAGGGTGGACTCACCAAAACAGTCACCGCCAGGAATATGACAACTCGCACAATTAATATCTATATAAGCTCGAGCTCTTTCTGCTAAAGATAAAGATGTGTCTTCCCAATTAGGCAAACGACTTATTCCGCTGCTGTTAGAAACTCCAGTTAATTGCGCATTTGATATAAATTGTTCTAATTGATTTGTGCCATTGATGTCAAAATTCATGGTTCTTAGTTTGGGACCAATTGGAGCCAGTCTTCCGTAAGAATTATGACAAGTAAAACAGTCTGTATTTGATGGAACCTCATAATCAATGGAATTGGTTTGGCCATTGGTATCTATCCATGTAATAGGCACTGTACTTTCATTTAAGTCTAATGTAGCTTCAGTTTGAGCAGCATTCCATTTGTAATCACCAGTTTCCCATTCACCATCAATTTTTATGAGCAAACGTGTTTCAATTATGGTTCTTCCTAAAGATAAATCACGCTCATCATTGTTGTAGTAAAATGTTTTAGCTATAACTGTATTATCCGGAAAAATCGGTAAGCCATCACCATCAAATGCCATAGATGTGCCGTCAGGTAAAGCGATTAAGCGTTGCTTATGGGCATAATCCGTAAAAAGTTGCGAACTAAGTTCGTACTTAAAGGCTTTTGAGGTGATATTCAGGTCACTTAAATTTCCTGAAAAAAGATTTAATTCGGAAAGTGTAGGTCTAAATTCTGCAATTACATCAGGTACTTCGGTTGTAAAATTAAGTACTTCAGAATTGGAACTTACATTATTTGTGGAACATTCCACTTGAATATAAACATCATATGTGGTTGCAGGCAACAAACCGACTAGAGTCATGGAAGTTTCAGTTGCCATAATAGATGTTCCTGAACCTATTGAGAACCCTGAAATACCATATTCGATAATATATGAATTTGCTGCATTAGAATCGCTCCAAGTAATGGTTGCTGAGTTTGTGGTGATGGCATTCGCTTGAATATTTGTTGGTGCTAAACAAGCATCAACAGTGTCATCACCGTCATCATTTTTACAGGAAAATAGTACGAGGATGAATACAAAAAATAGATAATTTTTCATTTTGGTTAGTAAATTTTTCTTTAATAGCCTTGTGAAAATACTAAAAATGAATGAAATAGTAGATTTTATCTTTAAAGACTTTATATGGGCTTTAGTTATTGCTTTTTGTGCTGTTCGATATAATTTGAATAATCATTAAAATCTTTCAAATCGATATTATAACTTTTATTATTATAACCTTTATCCCTCCTAGATTGGATTTTGTTTAGGTTTTCTAATTCTTGAATGTACTCTAAGTCTAGTTTTATTTTTAGTTCATTGTAAATTTTAAAAATACTATTTAGAGGATCAAGAGTTAGATTTTTAAAGTTTAAAGATATAATCAAGTCTTTATGAGTCTTTAATAGGTTTATCTGTTTTTTACTTTCAGTGATGCGCTTCTCGATGCATGCTCTAAACCAATTATTAATGTTTATTGGGTTTAATCCAATTTTAGAGTATGTTGATTGAATTGATAATTCTAAGTAGGAATCTAAGAATTCTTTGGGTTCTCTAGCGAGGAATATAATGGTAACATCAGTATTCTTTGAAATAAAATATTTCACAAAATCTGTAGCGTCATTTTCTTTTAAAATAAATGTAACGTTTTCTTCACAGCTGTTAATTATTTTCCATTTGTTTAATATTTGTTTATGAATTTTGATGATTTTATTTTTCTTTATTTGGTCGAATCTCTCCCAATCGTCTATTAGGGGCAAGATTTCTGGAATGGGTATTCTTCGAAATATGAAAAAATGTGACCAGAATTTTTCTTCAAGGAAGATACCGTCCTCTTCAACATCACCTAAAACATGAGAATGCATTTTATTTGCTATTGAACCTCTTTTCTGAGACCAATAAGGAATGGAATTAAAATACTCTAACAAATTTGTCTTTTTTAATAGTTTATACAAGAATATGGATGGGAATCTCCAGAAAAAATGAGGAACACCAGTAAAATTCGACTTGTCTTTACAAAGTTGTCTTTGTAAAAAAGTTGTTCCAGATCTTGGTTGTCCTAAAATAATAGCAATTCTTTTTATGTTTATTAATTTATATTCTGGATAGAACACTGAATCGATTAGCCATAATAAACTGGAAACGGTATTCGTTATGAAATTAGAGACTATCCAGAGAAAAATCCTAAGACGAGCTTTACGGGTTTTTATTAAGGATTTTTTTTTTATGATGATTATTAAAACCGAAATTGAGTGTCTGATTTGAAGAAATATCATTAAATATTAAAGAATTTGTTGCAAGAATAGAATAACTGACAAGCAGATTAGAAGTAAACCGAGAATTTTATAGAATAGTTCATTTGTCTTATTAAAAAGAGCATTACCAAAAATTAAGGCAATAGATGCTAAGGGAATAATCCCTAGGCTAAAAATAAATTCTTCTTTTAATATTCCGTAAGATGTAATTAATCCTGTTAGCCTACCAATACCCTCAAAAAGTAGAGTAAGGACAATCAATTGTTTTTGATTAGTAGAATTCTTTGTAAGAAAAAGCGACCCAACTACATAAAAAGGTCCACCGACACCTGTTATCCCTCCAAATATTCCTCCTGTAATAATAACAGTTAAACCCAGAATAGGTTTCCTTTCTTTTAGCTTTTCAATATTATTCTTCCCTAAAAGATAAATTCCAGAAAGTACAGATGCTGTTATAATTAAATAAGTTAATAGTTGCGAATATCCCTGAAATAAATAATTTGAAATTAATGAAACTATAAAAAGAATAATTAATAAGCCAATCCTTTTGAATAAAATCTCAGATACTGCGGTTTTGTTAAGATATAATAAAAATAATGATAATATAATATCAATAATTGAGCTGATGTAGATAATTCTTATTGGAGATAAAAATAAAGAGCCCAAGGAGATAAATATTAACGCATTCCCAAATCCGCTGTAACCCTTTATGAAATAAGCAATTATAGCTGCACATAAAATAATTAAATATATAGATGATTCCATTTCTAATAACTGGATTTTCCACCAAATTCTTCAACCCAAAATTTTATCCATCTTTCATTGGTTACAAAGTCTTTGTTGTTGTTTTCTAATGGATACTCTCTAATCTTAATTTTTCTTCTGATGAACATTTCATTTAAATAATCTGCGCTGGGAAATCCAGAAATCGTCATGGCTTTATAAGCTTCTTTGTTCAAATTCCTAAAATCAACTCTTAGCAAAGGATATAGATGATTCTCTAATAATTCTTTTTGAGCAAAATCAGAAAGCGCGTAGTTACTAATTAATTGTACAATATCATTAGTTGATACTTTACTCTTTTTAATGTATTCCATTCCGTTTTTTGTTAGGCCTATGCATCTTACGAAAGCTATGGCTCCTTCATCTAGTATAATACTCCCCACTTTATCATTATTATTGGCAAAAAAACTTTTGGATCGTTTTGTTGGTCGATGCCACTCTCCACCACCTGGAATTATCCAAACATCACCATCGTTTAAATCTTGTTTTAATCGCTTGAAACCTTTATTGCCCCAATAGAATTTATTTACACCTTTTTTCAATTTTAATAAATGTTCACAAAGATTTTGAAATTGTGTCTCATTTAGTTGATAAGGATCACTATGCCCAAGCGATAAGCTTATAATTCCCATTGTTGGTAAATACCAATCCCATATTCCAATTTTCCTTTCTCTATAGAGTCTTTTAGTAAACTCTGAATCTCCAAAAAAAATCTCTTTAAGACTATGAATATGATTGGGAACTGCTTCTGTATTTATTGATATACTATTCGTGCCGAAAGCTATAGGTAAGCCATATTCAACTGATTCATACTTCGGATATAGATAGTAAGGAATTGAAGAATTCACGTTACTTATTGTCAAGCCAATATCACTAATTGGAACTAAACTATTTTGATTTTTTAATTCTAAAAGTCTTGGAGTTGCTTCTATGTCAAAAATTATAAGGTGAGGATTAATTTTATCTAATTCCTTAAAGAGATCTTGACCATAATAATCAGTAGTTTCTAGTTTTATATTTAGTAGTTTTCTTATACTGTTTTTATATTTTTTAAAATGTTTCGAAAATCCGGCCCACCCTAATAGTATTATATTTGCTTTTATGCTTTTTCCTCCAGTCTTGTAGATATAATAATAAGTTGCAATAAATAAAGGCAAACCCAAAGACCAATAGAAAATAGATTCAGAAAAGCTCCAGTTGTATTCTTTGATTATTAATTGTATGACGAACATCCAGCATCCAGCTAGGAAAGCAATTATACTCTGAATTAATTCTTGACTTTTCATCCTTTACTTTTGGCATTAAAAAATTAGTAATAAGCAATATAGAATTTAAAATAAAGAAATAAAAAAAGGAACCGTTATTAGCGATTCCTTTCGGTATAATGATCAAAATTCTAGTTTAAACTACTTCAACAAACAAGCCTTCCTCGGTTTTTTCAACCTTGGTCAAACCATGTTTGCCTAAACCTTTAATACCTTTGTCCCAACCTTTATTACTTAAACCAGATTGTGATTTTAAATCACTTAATACCATGCGCTTTTGAGATTTTAAAACCTCAAAGATTGCTTTTTCATTATCACTTAAAGTCACCTGCTTTTTCTCTGGTCGCATCTGTGGAAAGAACAATACTTCCTGTATACTTTGATTATTAGTTAAGAACATGATTAAGCGGTCCATACCAATTCCCATTCCAGAGGTTGGGGGCATACCATATTCAAGCGACCTTAAGAAGTCGTAATCAATAGTACCTGTAGCTTCATCATCACCTTTCTTAGCTAATTCCAATTGATGCTCAAAACGTTCACGTTGATCTATTGGATCATTCAATTCAGAATAGGCATTTGCGATTTCTTTGCCACACACCATCAGTTCAAAACGTTCTGTCAATTCACGATTTTCACGATGCTCCTTACACAATGGACTCATCTCTTTTGGGTAATCTGTAATAAATGTTGGTTGTATATAGCTGCCCTCGCATTTTTCTCCAAAAATCTCATCGATGAGCTTGCCTTTACCCATGGTACTATCAACTTCGATTCCCATGTTTTTAGCAGCAGCTCTTATGTCATCTTCAGATTTGTCGTAGATGTCAAACCCTGTAAATTCCAATATGGAATCACGCATGGTAATGCGCTTATAAGGTGCTTTGAAATCGATTTTATGTTCTCCAAATGTGGCTTTAGTAGTCCCGTTAACGACAACAGCACAATGTTCCAATAACTTTTCACAGAAATCCATCATCCAGTTATAGTCCTTGTAGGCCACGTAGATTTCCATGGCTGTAAACTCAGGATTATGGGTCCTGTCCATACCTTCGTTTCTAAAGTTTTTTGAAAATTCATAAACACCATCAAAACCTCCAACGATTAATCGCTTTAGGTAGAGTTCATTGGCAATACGCATATACAATGGAATGTCTAAACTATTATGATGCGTAACAAACGGTCTAGCTGCAGCGCCACCAGCAATAGGTTGTAGTATAGGTGTCTCAACTTCAAAATAACCAGAATCATTAAAAAATTGCCGCATTGCATTAAACAACTTCGTGCGTTTTACAAAGACGTCTTTTACATGCGGATTTACAGCCAAATCGGCATAACGTTGTCTATAACGTTGCTCAGGGTCTGTAAAAGCATCGTAGGTTATGCCATCTTTTTGCTTGGGAATCGGCAAAGGTTTTAGGGCCTTACTTAACAGCTTAAAATTCTTAACCATCACAGTTTTCTCGCCAACTTTGGTGGTGAACAACTCACCTTCAATACCAACGAAATCACCTAAATCGATAAGTTTTTTAAAAACATCGCTATACAATGATTTGTCGTCTCCAGGACAAATTTCATCTCTATTAAAATACACTTGAATGCGCCCTTCACTATCTTGTAATTGTGCAAAAGATGCTTTTCCTTGAACATTAATGGCCATTAGACGACCAGCGATAATAACCTGTTTATCCTCTTCAAAATCAGATTTTATCTGTTTGGATGTATGATCTACAGGAAATAAATCGGCTGGATAAGGATTAATTCCTAATGCACGTAATTTGTCTAACTTTTCGCGGCGTACTAGTTCTTGTTCTGAAAGTTGCATTCTCGTTATTTTAGAAATGCAAAATTACATTATTTGATAGAATTGGCGAACTGCTATTTAATTTGATTTTAATGTGGCTATATTTTTCTGAATTTGTTCATTTTTAGGATCTAATTTCAACGCTTTTTTATAAAGCTTTAAGGCTTTTTTAATGTCACCATTAACATAGAATTTATTTGCTAAACTGCTGTAAGTTCTAGGTTCTTTAGGAAAGAGTTTTGTGTTGAATTTTAAAACTTCTATTGCTTCTTTCTTTCTATCGGTCGTAAAAAGAATGTGAGCGTAAGTGTTTAATTCAGATATGCTTTTTAAATTGTCTTTGTATTTTTTGAAAATTTGCTTTTTATTCTTGTTAAAACCTTTTAAGCCTTTAGTCTTTAAAATATTGTCAACTGCAGTAACAATCTGATAATTGGATTTGTAGTTGTTGACAGTTACAATATTCTCGATGTCTTCTTCAAAACTGTTAACGGGATGTTCTACAATTCGGTTAACTTCCTTACCGTTTTTATAAAAAATTACTATTGGCACTCTGTGGATATTTAAGCCAGCTTCTTCGTGTTGTGGACTTTGTTTGTATAGATCTGGTTGTCTACTCACAGCTACAACCGTGAGTTGCTCCATTGGAAAGTTGGAGGCCTCAAGAACTTTATATAGTTTTGGTACTTCTCTCTTGCTATCACCGCACCATGTGCCCATAAAAAGAGTAATGGTATAAGATTTCAATTCTGAAGAAATGGCACTAGTAATTGAAGCGTTTGGTTTGTAATCGTTATAGTTTTTTGTAAACCAAGACTTATAATTGTCTCCTTCTAAACCACTTTTGTCAATTTTACCTAAGAGGTATGGTGTTTTGGTGTTTTCTGTTATTTCTGTATTTAGGGTTTGTGCATTTACTTGAAAAGTTATGATAAATGCCACTAAAATAGGAATGAAGTTCTTTCTCATTGTGATGAATTTAAGGTTGAAGGTTGGATATGAAATTATCAGTAGTTATCATTCTGAACTCGTTTTAGAATCCCAAACCGAATAGATTCATAAAACAAGTCCAGATTTGACAAATTACTAACTGAAAAAATTGATTAATAGATTTATTTAGACGCTACTATATTCCCTTTGATCTTTAGAATTTTGTTGCCGCCTTCGGCATTAGACATTACGGTGACCGTCTTGGTGAAAGCGCCTACTCTTTTGGTATTGTATTTAATTTCTAATTGACCTGAGTCTCCGGGCATAATTGGTGCTTTTGAGTAGCTTGGGACAGTACATCCGCAGGTAGTTTTTACTTTGGTAATTAACAATGGAGCTTCTCCTTCGTTGGTAAATGTAAAAAGTCGTGTGCCGTCAGAATTTTGTTCTACAGTGCCATAATCAATGACAGTAGTCTCAAATTTAATGATGGCTACTTTTGCCTCATAATTATCCAAATTGGCTGAAGTTGCGTTAAAAAAGCCAATAGCTAAAACTAAAAGGATACATGTGTTCAATGTTCGTTTCATGATCAATAATTTTTGATTAATACTGAAACAAACATCAAGGTTTAAGATGTGAATTCTGAAAAACTAAGGTTGGAAATCGGTACTAGTACCTGGTTTGAATTTTTTAACTATTTGATAAACAAAGACTTTGCGTCGTCTCGAGATTGCACATTTAACTTCTTATAGATGTTGTTGGTATGCGATTTTACGGTACTGACGCTCAAAAAAAGTGATTCGGCAATGTCCTTGTTGGTCTTATCTTGTAGTAAATGTTCTAACACCACCTGCTCTTGTTTGGATAATTTAGCCTTTAACTCTTTGGTTTTGGACTGCTTTCGTTTCCAGTAACGAAAAAGTAAAAAAGCGTTGAGGAGGAGTGAAAGTACTAAGATTGAATAGAGGACTATACCGCGACTTGAATCTGAAGCCCTCACCTTATCAGAAGTCGCCATCATGTAACGATCAGCAGCCAATTCATTTCTATATTGGATGGTATATGGTGCATTTGGATACTTGCTTTCAAGACGTGTTTTAAGATTATTATAATATGGATTATTTTGCAAATCTTCAACATAGTAGCTGTGTAAATCACTACTTCTATCCGATAGGTATGCATATATAGAAAGCTCGGCAATAGGTTCATTCAAAGCTTCACCATACGTCTGAAGTGCTTTAAACCATTTCTTATTGTTCAGCTTTCGATTGGCTTCGCTTCGTACTTCGCCGTAGGCAAAACGCATATCGTTTTTTAAGGAATCAATTTTTAAAAAGGCATTGGCTTTTGGGTTGCTTGATTCTATTTTACAAAAGACTTGATTACCAAAAGAAAAGGGTAATTTTAGCGTATCTGTATTTTTTGCAATAAAGAGTAATTCTTCACTATCACCACAATGTCCATTAAAATGATTCAGGCCTTGTTGGGTCTCTGAGCATTTATCAACATGAATGCGGTAAATGCGATTTTCGACATCGAGCATATTGCCCTTAAACTCAAAATAACCGGTTTCATCGGCTTTGGTTTTGGCAATAATCTGTTCAGAATAAACACCAGACATTTTGCGATAATCCTCTACAATAGACAGGTAAACCGTGTTTTGCCATTCGTCAGGATTTGTAAAGCCAGAAAAAGAATATTGTGCCTCACAGCATAACGACGTCAATAAAAAGATTATTAAAATTCTGATTTGCATAAAACGAATCTACATAATTTTAGGATATTCTTGTTGCTTGGTTCCAAATAGTGTAACAAATTTAACAAAGTTACGTCCTATTTATACATCAAATCATTGAACGAAATTATGAGTATCTGGCGTGTTATATTGTCAATTATTTTTCCACCTTTAGCTGTATTGGATAAAGGCTGCGGTTCTTTCCTTATCACTTTTATATTGTGGATATGCGGTTGGGTTCCTGGAGTCATTGCAGCACTGGTAATTCTAAATAATCCTGAGCGATAAAAGAAGTTCTTATTAGCTTTCCCAAAAAGTAAAACAAAGCTGTCGATTCTAGAGTTGGTCTTATGTTTTCGCGAGTCATAAGCGCTAATTTTTAACTATCTTTGCATCTTGTTTTAGAAGATTAAGATTTGAATAAAACGATAAAATTTGAAGATTTAGGCTTAAAGGACTTTAAAGAAACTTGGGACTACCAAGAAACGCTTTTCAAAGCCATTTTAGATACGAAAATTAAAAATAGGAGGGAAGATGCTGGGCTAGAAACAGACAATCACTTTCTTTTTGTAGAACATCCGCATGTTTACACTTTAGGTAAAAGTGGCGATTTATCTAACTTACTCTTATCTGAAACGCAGCTTACCGAAAAAGATGCTACGTTTTACAAAATCAATAGAGGAGGCGATATTACCTACCATGGTCCTGGACAAATCGTAGGATATCCTATTTTGGATTTGGATAATTTTTTTACGGATATCCATAAATACTTACGCTTTTTAGAAGAAATCATCATTCTTACTTTGGCGGAATATGGGTTGAAAACAGAGCGTAGTCCAGGTGAAACAGGTGTATGGCTTGATGTTGGGACACCTTTTGCACGCAAGATTTGCGCTATGGGAGTGAGGGCTAGTCGTTGGGTAACCATGCATGGTTTTGCGCTTAATGTCAATGCAGATTTAGGCTATTTTGATAATATTATTCCATGTGGTATTAGAGGTAAAGCTGTAACGTCTTTAAATAATGAACTAGATGTTGATAAGGTTGATGAAGCTGAGGTTAAGCGGAAGCTTCTAAAGCATTTTAGTGTGCTTTTTGAGGCTAAAATCTTAACTTAAAATTTCCGTGGGTTTAATTTGTGTTGTTTGTAAAAGTCGTTTTTTTATTTTTTAATAAATCAAAAATTTCTTCAAAAGCATATTCTCCTTTTTGTATATAATAATTGCCATTTTCATCAATTAATACATAGCTTCCGCAAGGGTAATGAAGAGGTAAAAACATCTTTTGAATTGTTCCAAACTCATCTTTAATCCAATAAGATTTATTTCCATATTTCTTTATTCCTTTCGATGATTTATACATAGAAAATTGACTAACATTTTCGATTTCTTTAATTTTTTTAGAAAATCTTTTATGTCCAGATGATATATAAGATTTATTTCCAGAAGAGTGGCATCTGTCTAGTCCATGGTAATAATTAATAACGATTACGTTTCCGTCAGGAATTGTTTTTCCTGATATTATCGAAAGTTCAGATTTAATTGAGTCGAGAGACTTATTCGGAATTTGACCTTTTTTTATGCGTTGCACTTTAACATTCAAAATCAAACTGTCTAAATCGAATTGAAAGTTGAAATAAACATATCCTTTTACAGTGATATCAAATTTATTTTTGCTGATTTCAATCAGATCCTCTTTTTGAATTGAATCCTCATCTAAATAAATTTCTTTTTTCTGAGCAAAAGAGATAATACTTAACATGGCTAAAATAAATATTAGTATCTTTTTTTTCATCTCAATTTTCGTTGTCATATATGATATAAATCTGTTTGAATTACTAATTTTATTTTTGAACGAAGTTAGATTTACAATTTAATAAACAGAAGCTAAGCTTCAGCATTAAAAAACACCTTGTAAAAGTGCATTTTTTTATCCTCGTCGTAACCGCGCTCTAGATATTCCGCTGAGGCATCAGGTGCATCTACATCGAGTTTTATCTGTATGTTGGTATCCAATTTTATTTCCGTTTTAATTTTTTGCTTTTGCTTCTTTAAAACGCGTTCTGAGACATCAAATTGATTGCGAATAAGAACTTTATTTTCAGCTTCATAACTTTTTTTATAGTCTTCAAACAATTGTATTTGGTCTTCCTCGTCAAACACTTCTTCTTTAAATGCTTCGATGTTTACAATCTCATTTTCCTTAAAAAAATCGACTGTTTTGGCTAGGAAATTACTTTGCTCTTTTCCACCAAAATTAGGCTGTAAAACTTCTTTGGAGAACTCTCTACATAACTCAATGCAGTTCTTGGTGTGTTGGTTGCTATCGTCAGGATATTTAATGCTTAGGAAGCTTTTAATCCAGTACTGCGTATCGTAAGAATTATTATCTACACTAAAGACAATTTTACCCTCCATATCTGAGGTATTTAAGATCAAACATCCTTTGTCTACTTTCTTGGCTTGTATCCCTTTTTGTACTAAAATGTCATAGTTGCCAGATTCTAAATAGGTTTGGAAAAATTCAGTTTTATTTTCAATTTTATAGATGCCAATAGCATCTGTAAAATAGTCTTCGTATTGTACATTTTCAAAATGACAAACCACGACATCGCCTGTTTTTATTTGCGCCGAATTACTCTGCTCGAATAAATGCGTTACAATATGTTTTGACACTTCTACGAAGTCTGCTTCATCTTTAAATAATTGTTCACAATAGGTGTTTATTTCGTTAAGTCCTACGTCGCTATGATGATGAAAACGATAACTTTCAGCAACACTTACAAAAGGTTTTAAAAGGTAAGGGAGCATAAGGTTATATGTGGCTTCATCGAAGTGTACAGCAGCTTCTGAAAACGCATTCTTTGTGTCGTTGAACTTATTGCCAACTTTATGAATGATACAGTGTTTTATTGACGCCTTTTGTCGTTTTATCATGAGTAGGAAATTATTGATTTTTCAGACTTGCAATAGTACAAAACCATAGACTTAAAACTAAAGAAAACGCCAAAATAAATTTGGCGTTTTCAGACTCAGGGACTTGAGATTTGGTTATCGTTATATTTTTACAAACTCTACACGTCTGTTTTGTCCTTTCCCGTCCGTGGTTTTGTTGTCTCCAACGGGCTCTCGTTCTCCTTTACCATCTGTTGTTAAACGCTCAGCAGGTATGTTATAAATGTTTACTAAAGCGTCTTTAACTGCAGCAGCTCTGTCTTTGGATAACTTTAAATTAGTGTCATCAGGACCATCTGCGTCTGTATGTCCAATAATATTTAATTTAATGCTTTCATCTTGCATTAAAACTTGGGAAATCTGACGCACTATACCCAAAGATCGCGGTTGAATTTTAGAAGAACCAGAATCAAATAGAATGCCATTAGTGGAAACTTTTCCGTCGTTCATAAGTTTTCGTCTTAAGTCTTCACCGCCTTCAGCTACTTTAAGATTAGATATGAATAGACGCTCTTTGCCTTCTTTTTTGAAACCATCCATATGAAATTTAAGCGCCTTTATTGTGGTGTTAGCACCTATTAATTTTGGTATGTCAATAATCTTTTTTTCGTTTACCCATAATCTAAAACGTTCCTTGTTGACGGCTATAGATATATGAGGTTTATTTAAAACTGCTTTTCTTATGTCTGCTTGTATGCTATTGTTTATCGTGCTTTCACGATTTATAAAATTATTAACATTGAAATCAAAAACAGAATATTGCCCAAAAGGCATTCTGATTCTAGCGAAATCATCTCCAGTTCTAAAAGTATTATTACTTTCTAAACGTATTTCTAAATCAGCATTACTGGATGTCTGCTTATTTATACCTAGCGCTACGAGATCAAATTCTATAGTGTAATTTTCAGGAAGATCTCTTGGTAAATTTGGAATAAAATAGGTGTTGTAACCTTGCTTAAACTCAAACCAGCGACCAGTTACTTTATTAAGCGTCACTACTTCTCCTGAACCATTTGTATTCCATTTAGCAGGGAAATCACCTATAAAATCATTCGCGAAATCATCATAAAATATCAACTTGTCGCCAGGCACAAAGTCGTACTTGCTGTAGACTTCTAACCCATCCGAAACATTTTCTATCTCCTCTTCAGGTTCATCGCTTTCACTTGAATCAATGTCATTGGCTTTATCATCTGATTTAGGAGTAGAATCTTCACTTTCACTGGACTCTGAATCTTTTTCCTGATCATCATCTTTTTTATCGCGTTCCCGTTGTCCCAGAAGTAGTTCTTTGGCTGTTTTAATACTGTATTTTAAAGCTTTTTTGGCTTTGTTTATCTGAAGTGTGGACTTTCCTTGTTTTAGCACGCCTACACCGTCCAAATCGTTTAGTATATCAGGGGCACTTTCACTTAAGGAAGACATTTCTTCTAGCGCTTCTTCTAGAACATCGATGTCTTCGTCTTCAAGAGGCGTTCCTGCAGCAGCATAGCCATCATACTTATAGACTTTATCATATAAATCGAAAGATTCTTGAACAAAACTATCAACGCTTGCAACACCAACTCGACTTTTTGGGCGTTTTAGTTTCTTGGTCTGCGCATCGAGATTGGGTGTGAGAAAAAGGGTAAGACAAAATGTAACTAGAAGTTTTTGTAAAACTGTAGGGTACTTCATTTTAAGTAATTGATTAATAGCTGTCTAAAAATAAGAATAACTATCGATACAAAAAAATGAAATGTGCAATTGGCAATGGCATTAGTGTATTTCGTAAACTACGATAGTTTTATTGTCAGCTTGCGTAATAAGTTCAAGACTATTATCCTTATCTAATTCTTGCAGTTCAGCAGCAGATGTGCCAAATACAGGAAAGTTTGGTATGGGCTTGGCTTGGCTATCAAAAAGGTATACTTTTTTTGACTGTAAATCTGTAGTAGTGACGTAGATTTTATTATTCAAGTAAAATATTCTTGGTGCAGTGTAGTCACCATAGTCTAAATCAACAGTTCTGGATTTTATTTGTAGTTTATTTTCGGTTAACGACACCAAAGTTTTACTTGTGGTCTCAAGATGATGTTTGTCAGAAAGATTTAGGTTTTTTGTGCTGACTTTTCCCTTGGTATCGACTTGGACCAATTGGCCAAGTGTATTGGTGCTTGTGAATTTATTTTGATAGAGAAACAATTCATTATCGGAAAAACGAATTTTGTCCTTTACATTGATTCTAGTGTTCCCTTGACGATTTAAAATTTTTAAATTATCTCCTGTAGTAAAAGCAATGTAGTCTTTACTGCCTATTCTAAGATGTTTGGGTTGAGTCGAAATTTTAGAGTCGTTACTTTTATAGCTAAAACCACTAATGGATTTCCCTCTGGCGTCGTACATTAAAAGACTAGTGCCTTGAGTAATCAACAACCTGTAATTCTTTTGCTTGTCATAATCGAAAACTGAAAGTGGTTGTGTAATCTGGTCATTAAATTTTAGAGGAAATGGAGCGACATCGTTACCATTTCTATCTAAAACATACAATCTATTAGGAGTAGCAAATGCAAGCTGCAGCCTTCCGTTTTTGTACATGTCTATCTGTTCTATCTTCCCAAGAATATTTCCTTGGAGTTGTTTTTGCCATAGAACACTACCTGAACTGGAGATAAGATGCAATACATTGTTAGCGTCTTGTAGAGCAATGTCGTGAGCATTGGTAATATGATTTTTAACCGTCTGAGGAGCGGAAATTAAATCGGCTTTAATAGATGTGGTAAAAGACTCAGTCACAGAATTTGAAGCTCTACGTCTTTTAAATTTTTGAATAATACCATTAACATGGGCATAATTATCTTCATAAACGAATTCTACGGCATTGGCGTTATAACCTTTAAGGTCTTTTTGCAAAATTTTTGACAATTCAGCGGAATTCTTGAAAATGAAAAAGGAAGCCTGTTCACTAAGATTTTCAATAATATTCTTATAGGCATCGGAATTTGCCAAAGTATTATTGCTTAGTATACTGGAAATAACTGACCTAAGTATTTCAGGAGAGTTTGAAAAAACTACAAATTCATTATAAGCGAAAAAATAACCTACACTTTCGAATTCTATAAATGGACGTAATTTGTTTTGAAAAAAATCAGGCCTACCGAATTCATAAATTTCGATCTCTCTATACGTTTCAACAGATGATTTGTCATCTATGGATTCTAAGATTAAATCCGTATCAAAACTATGGATGAAGATTGCATCGTCTGTAAGGGCAATTTCATTGGTAAAGTTGAGAAATGTCTGGGTGCTATCAAGTGCAACATTATTAAGGATGCTTAGATTTTTATTGAAAACTGAAAAATCATCATAAGTGATACTTTTTAAAGAACCTATATTATAAGGAGCGATTTTTGGAACATTGATTTTTTGTGCCACTGTATTTTTGAATACATCAATTTTATTGAGAATTGAGTCGTTAGAAGTAGTCAATCCATTGTATTGAACATTATCGTCAGAATATGTAAGGTCTAATACTGTGTAATTTCTTCTTGAATTTTCTTCAACTTCAGAAAACAGAAATTTAGAATAGCTTACAGAGTTTGTTTTAAAAATTAATGACGCTACAGATGTGGAATCCGTTGTTTCAATTAATTCTTTCAACTTTTGATTTCTTGTCTCTGAACTAAGTGTATTTAATAATTCAAGATTATTTGATGCTGCAAAGACATTATTTAAAACTTTATGATAGAAGATGGTCGAATCGATTTGTGTTTTACTAATTTTTGATTTATCGATATTTTCAGACATATGATTCTCAATGGAATCTAGAATAAACAAAGTTGAATCGTTTTCGGTAAGGATAAGATAGTCTTGGTTTAGAAAGGCAATAGCAATTTGCCTAGTAGTATTTAAGTTTTCTAATATTTTAGAAGTGGTTCTTAACTCCTTAATATATATATCAGATAAAATATCATGTTTTTCGATATTCTTAGTAAAGTCATTTAGTTCATTGACTAAGATGACTGAATTAACTTCTGTTGGCAAAAACTCATTAGGAGATTTAATCTTGTTGTAGTCCCTATGGCAAGACACTATTGCAGATAACAAAACCAAGAAAAAAAAGAGTCGCTTCATTAAAGTCACTTATATAGGTACAAATATAAAAAGTTATAAATCCAAACGGTATTGCTCTGGCAATAATCTGAAAGATTTTCTATGGTATTTGGTAATGCCATATTTTTTAATGGCAGCTCTATGTTCTTTTGTTGGGTATCCTTTATTCTTTTTCCAATTATACATGGGAAACTCTTTATGTATTTTTTCCATGTAAGCATCTCTATACGTTTTGGCCAAGATTGAAGCAGCAGCAATATTAAGATATTTGCTATCGCCTTTAATAATGGTTTTATGAGGAATAGATTCATAGGGTTTGAACTTATTGCCATCAACACTTATAAATTTAGGCTTAATTTTAAGTTTAGAGATAGAGTTTTGCATTGCTTTAATAGAAGCATTCAAAATATTGATGCTGTCTATCTCAGTTTCAAAAACATGTTCAACAGCAAATGCAATAGCTTCACTTTCTATAATGGGTCTTAAGGTATTTCTACTTTTTTTAGAAAGTTGTTTGGAATCATTTAATAAAGCATTACTAAATACAGTCGGTAAAATAACTGCCGCTGCTGTAACAGGACCAGCGAGACAACCTCTACCTGCTTCATCGGTTCCGCATTCAAATTCAAAAGCTGAAAACTGGGTTTTTAGATCCAAACTGTTAAAATTTAAACAAAGTTAAAATTTTAACGCAACCCTTTAGTGGTTTTTACATCTTTAAGACGAGTTATATGTTTTAAACATTGATAAAATGAATTGGAAGCCCTTATTGACAACTTGCTAATGGCATTAACATTTTTTTGGCAGAAACACTTGCTTATTTAATATTTAATTAAGATGTTTGCAACTAGACTAACTCAAATAATTGTTTTATGAAATTAAAGTTAACATGGTTATTAACGCTATTTATGGCGTTCGTGATGCAATTTTCTTTTGCACAAGAGAAAACTATCACAGGAACAATTACAGCCGCTTCGGATGGTTTGCCTTTACCAGGCGTAAATGTAGTTGTTAAGGGTACCGCAAGAGGTACGCAAACAGACTTTGATGGGAAATACTCCATCAATGCTAATCAAGGAGATGTTTTAGTGTTCTCTTATGTAGGTTTTGAAACTACGGAAAAAACAGTAGGAGCAGGAAATACTATTACCTTTGCCATTGCTGAAGATGCTGAGGCGCTAGATGAGGTTGTAGTAGTAGGTAGTGTCTTCGACGTTGGTAAGCAAAAAGCTAATGGGGTTTCGACAATGGGAGCTAATGAATTGAAAGCTGTTGTTGCAACAAGTTCCATTGATAGAGCTATGCAAGGTCAGATGTCTGGGGTAAACGTAGTTGCATCTTCAACTGCACCTGGTTCAGCTGCAAACGTTAACGTTAGAGGAGCATTCAGTCCATCAAGTAATAACGGTCTTCAGAATCCGCTTTATGTTGTGGATGGTACGTATATGAATGTAGCCGATCTTCCTGCGATTAATTCTAATAACATTGAATCCATGGAAGTTCTTACGGATGCATCCCAAACGGCGTTGTATGGTAGTAGAGGTTCTAACGGTGTTGTAATTATTACGACTAAAAAAGGTGTTAAAGGTTCTTCTAGGATAACATTGAATACGCGTTATGGTGTTTCTGATAGATTTCCTATTAGAGTAGATTTGATGAACTCACGTCAAAAACTTGAATACGAAAATGGTTTGTCTCAAGTTACAAATCCTGCAACAGGTAACTTACTTGGTTTAGGACGTTCTTACACCGATGCAGAAATTGATCAGTTATCTGAGATTGATACAGATTGGGGAGATGTTTTATATAAAACAGGGGTTACAGAATCTTACAACTTTGCGATAAGTTCAGGTAGCGAAAACTCATCTACGAGATTTAGTTTGGGTTATGATTCTGATGAGGGTATCGTTAATGGTTATGAAGGTTTCCAACGTATCTCTGCAGCTATTAGTAATACAACCAAAGTTAATAAGTGGTTAAATTATGGTTATACCGTTAACGGTGTATATACAACTCGTGATGATCCTAGAGATAGACAGAACGTACAATCACCATTTTGGTCTGAGATCAATAACAACCCATACGAGCAGCTTTTTCAAGTAGACGCTAACGGTGATCAGATCTTAGATGAGTTTGGAGATCCTATTTTTAATATTAGTGGTCGTTTAAATAGCTTCGGTTATCAAGTACTTGATGAAATTTTCGGTACAGATCAGGAGGTTCGTAACTTGAGAATATTTGGTAATGCATTTGCTGAAATAACAATTACGGACGGTTTATCAATCCGTTCTCAGTTTGGTGGTATCTACGATAGAAGACAAAGTGAAAACTTTTTAAAGCCTTCTGCACGTTTGAATACTTTCATTGGTACTAGTGGACTTAAGACTGATACTTCAACTGATGATTTTGACTACAACTGGAGAAATGAGCTGTCCTATGCTAAGGAATTTGGGAAGCATAGTGTAAGAGCAACATTTGCTTCTGAATTTCAAGATGAAAACAATTATTTCATCAACTTAAACAGTAGAACGTTTCCTAATGATTTCCAGGATACTCAAAATTTAGCAGGGTCTATTGATCAAGATTCTTTTACCCAACGTACAAGAATCTCTAGATTTGGTATATTAGGTGTGGCTAACTATAGCTACGATGGTAAATATTTCTTAGATGCGTATGTAAGACGCGATGGGTCTTCTCTAGCAGGTTTAGAAAATCAGTACGGAACATTCTACGGAGCTTCGTTAGCTTGGGATATAGGAAAAGAATCCTTTATGGATTCTGTAGACTGGATAAATAGTCTTCGTCTTTCTGGATCTTATGGTACGTCAGGTGATGACAGTGTACTTGCAGTATACTCTAATTTTACATCTGTTACAACTGGAGGTATTTATGGTGCAGGATCACCAGCGATTCCTAATGCGGCCATTGCCAATCCTAATGTAACTTGGGAAAACAATGAGAAGATAAATTTAGGATTGTCTTTTGAACTTCTTCAAGGATCTCGACTTAGAGGTAAAATCGATTGGTTCCAAGATACAAGAAAAGACTTCTTATTCCAAGATACACTTCCTTTCGAATCAGGTGCTTATAACACTACTAACAACGAAGGAGATAGTAGAGTAACTGGTGTAGAGATCGACTTGAATTATGATGTATTTAGAAATCCTGAAGGATTCAATTTAACCGTTTTTGGTAATACGACATTCCTTAAGTATGAAATTACAACCTTAGCGGTTGATGAGCAAATAACGAACTTCTCAGGAGGTCAAAGTATTTTGCGTGAAGGCTTAGAGCCATTTACATACTTTATGGTACGTTATGCTGGTGTTAATCCTGCAAATGGTGATGCCTTGTATTTAGATGCAGATGGAAATATAACAAATGTATTCAGTGCACAAAATGCTGTGGCCATTAAAGATAAGTCACCGTTACCAGAGATGTTTGGTGGATTTGGTTTAAGAGCTAGTTACAAAGGCTTTGATCTTAGTTCAAATTTCAACTTCTCTTATGGTAATTATGTGTTTAACCAACAATCATCATCTTTGCATGATCCATCAAACTGGCGTAATAACAAAGTGGTTGGTGCGGCTAATTACTGGCAACAGCCTGGTGATACAAATGTATTACAAAGACCTACAGTTAATGGTATTGAAACAGGAACTACTCAGTTCCTTCAAGATGCGTCTTATTTAGCTTGGAGAAACTTGACTCTTGGTTATACATTTGGAGATAACGTCTTTGAAAACACAGGTATAAGCTCTGTTAGAACTTATGTACAGTTACAAAACTTGGCTATATGGTCTGAGTTTGATGGTAACCCAGAGGTTGGTGTTGGTTCGTCTGAGAACGCTGCTACAGTTAGCAATTCGGTATATATTAATAACTACCCACAACTCCGATCATTAAACTTTGGTTTTGACATTAATTTTTAAATAAAAAACTATGAAATTCAAGAAAATTATAACCTTACTATTCGTTGCGGCTCTATTTAGTGCTTGTGGCGATGATGATATCTTTCAGGAAGATCCTGATAGTATCGTAATTGAAAATTTTTACCAGACGCAATCAGATTTTGAAAACGCCATACGTGGTGTGTACAGTAGAATGAAGACTACTGGATATTATGGTGGATCTGGTGCAGCTCAAGATTTAATTGTTGTTGGAGACTTATTGTCAGATAACCTTATAACCAATCCAAATGGGCGAGGAACTAATTTCCAAAGTCATAACTGGTTGTATAATGATAATACATTACCAACAAACATGTATCTTCAGTCGTACAGAGCTATTTCAAGAGCAAATCTAATTTTAGAGAATATAGATAACCTTATTGATAGTGATTTTAAGAATACGATTAGAGCAGAAGCACTTGCTTTAAGAGCTGCGTTGCATTTTGATGTAGCTAGATTCTTTTCTCAGATACCAACTCAATCGGCCGGCGCCAATGGTTCATTAGGTGTTGCTTATGAGACGGCATTCGATCCATTATCAGCCCCTGCACGTTTAAGTACAGTACAAGAGGTTTATGATCTTGTTAATGCGGATTTAGATTTAGCTTTATCCTTAATAGGTGATGGTAATAGCGACGTAACAATAAGATTTAATCAAAACACAATCAGAGGTTTAATATCTAGGGTAGCATTGCATCAGGGCGATTACGCTAGAGTGATTTCAACGGCAGCATCTGTTGCTACTTCAGTTAGTCCTGCTCCAGCAAGTGCTTTAGCGGCATTGTGGACATCGGCTTCTAGTGATGGTGTTTTATTTGAACTACCTTTTATTGTTTCAGATCCGTTATTAGATACCAATTACAGTCAAGGTTCAGGTCAAAGTTTAATACCTGAGTGGAGTGTTGATGCAGATTTTTATGCTACCTATGATCAAGCTACCGAACCTGAGCGTATTGCAGCTTATTTTATTGAATTAAATAACACAGGTTTAGGTGAAGAATGGATATTGGTCAATAAATATATTAATGGCGCTTTACAGCAGGGACTTAATAATGGTCGTTATTTAAGAGTAGAAGAGGTTATATTGAATGTTGCTGAAGCTTATTACATGAATAATAATGAGCCAATGGCATTACAGACGCTTAATACTTTAAGAAATGCTAGATATTCATCTTTCACAGGTGGCGAATCTGGTGATGCTTTATTTGATGCGATTATGTCAGAACGAAGAAAAGAATTAGCATTTGAGTCTAGTGATAGATGGTTTACTCTTAAGCGTTTACAGGGTGTTTCAGGTATTCCAGCAGCTTATACTCAAGGTGTTCAGAGAACAGGAAATGGTCATTTGTCTAATGGCGGTGGTGTTGTGCCTCCAGGTCAAACACTAAATGCAGGTGATTTTAAATGGCAATTACCTATGCAACAGACTTGGCTAATAGAGAATCCTAATCTAGAACAAAATCCAGGTTACTAAAAAAACTAAATATTATGAAAACAAGTAAATTATTTATATACTCTTTCTTACTATCATTATGTTTGGTAGTAAGCTGTGAGGACACAGAAGAAACGTTGAAAACGAACAATGATGAGTTATTATCGTTTCTTGGCTCAACGAGTTATGAATTATCCATACCTCAAGAAGATGCTAGCTTGGTTATACCAGCTACTGTTTCAACTCTTTCGTCACAAAGTAGAACATACAATGTTAGTGTTGTAAGTTCAACAGATGGTTCTGCTGGTGAATATGCTATTGGCTCAATAGTAGTTCCAGCAAATGAATATCAAGGTGAATTGTCTGTAGATTTTGATTTTTCTGAAATTGGAGGAGAAGATGGTGACATTCGTGAATTAGTTTTAGAGATTGAAGCTCCTGCTGGTGCAGAATCATACAATGATGTTGTATCAATATCTTATTTTAGAGAGATTGTTTGTAATGATCTGGAATTAACAATCATTTCGGATGTCTGGGCATCAGAAACTTATTTCACACTTGAACAAGCGGATGGTACGTCTATTGTAGAGAGATTTTTTCCTTACAGTGGTAACTCTACGCAACCACAAACCTATAATGTTTCATTCAACTTACCAGATGGTGATTATGTATATAAGATGGGTGATAGTTATGGAGACGGTATGGTAGGTACTGGTGGTGGAGTAACGTTAACTGGAAGTTATTCTCTTACATGCTCAATCATTACGCACGCGTCTGGAGAAGGTGTATTTTCACCTGCAACACCAGATCCGTTTACAGGAGCACCTAACGCGATAGTTGAGGTTACAAATTTCACTGTGAACCCATAATAGCTATTATATCATAAATTTAAAGACCGCCTTTGGCGGTCTTTTTTTTATTCACTAAATTGCAAAAAAAAGAATATGAAAAATTTTTATTGTGTTTTAATAATGAGTTTTGTTTTGTTTAGTTCTTTCGCACAAAGAGAAATGAACGATGAACAATTTAACAGTTTGACAAAAGCTCAACAAGATTTATACCTCAGAGTTAAGAAAGCAGATTCTCTTAAAACTTTAAGAGTCATGGATTTTTTGTCTAAAAACGGTCAGCAACAGAGAGTAGTTAGGGACAATGGTAAGGCTTTGGTTCTTACCAATGTTATAGATGGGAAACCTATTTATACTGCCACAGACAATATGGATGCTGCAATTGCCACAGGTACTAATCATTTGTGGTCAGGTGGTAGTCTTGGTCTAGATTTGGATGGTTCAGGTATTACAGTTCGTGTTTGGGACGGTGGACCAGTTCAAAATTCTCATGTAGAATTTCAGAACGAAACAAATACCTTATCAAGGGTAACCAATATAGAGCTTTTAAATACTGATGGTCAAGCACAGCAAGATCAACACGGTACTCATGTGACAGGTACTATATCAGCTAAAGGTGTAAACGCTTCAGCAAGGGGTATGGCTAGTGGCGTTACTGTCAAAACTTATAATTTTCTAAATGATTCACCCGAGATGGTTGTAGAAACAGCTGATATGACTAATCCTATGTTATTATCAAACCATTCTTATGGCGTGCCTATTAATCAAAATGGAGGTACGCAATTGGATCCTTGGAGAATGGGTGCTTACACGGCAGATGCAAGAGAAATTGACGACATAGCTAGAACTAATCCTAAGTATTTGGTAGTTATGTCTGCCGGAAATAGTGGCAGTGTCAATTATCCTGGTGGTCTTGCAGCTGGTTTTGACAAGCTCACAGGAGATAAGAATGCTAAAAATAATCTTGTAATTGCTAATGCATCTCCCTCAATTAACCCGTTTACTCAAGATGTAACTTTTGTAATAAATTCTGGGAGTAGTCAAGGACCTACGGATGATATACGTATTAAGCCTGATTTAGCAGGTGATGGTACAGGTTTGTTGTCAACCTCCCCCGGAGATGGATATGCCACATTGACTGGTACTTCAATGTCTGCGCCTAATGTTACAGGATCACTTGCCCTATTACAGCAGCATTATAATCAACTTCATGGTGTATACATGAATTCGGCTACGTTGAAAGGATTAGTTTGCCACACAGCAAATGATGACTCAAATAATAGCGGACCAGATCCGTTCTTCGGTTGGGGCTTATTGAACGCTGAACGTTCTGCAGAAGTTATAACGGAAGATAATAACGGATCGGCAATATTAGAAGAATTAACATTAGATAATGGAAATACATACACTTATGAGTTTGGTGCTCAAGCTGGTGATAAACTAAGTGCGACAATTTGTTGGACAGATGTCCCAGGTGTTGCTGCCACTAATGGTATATTAAACGATCAGGCTGCGAGAATAGTTAACGATTTAGATATTAGGATAACTAAAGATGGTACCACTTATTTTCCTTGGAAATTAGATTACACAGGTACGGGTTTTACGAACTCTAAAGGAGATAATTTGGTTGATAATGTTGAGCGTGTGGATATTGAGGTGCCAGAAGCAGGAAATTATACCCTTGAAGTTTCTCATAAGGGTACTTTGCAAGGTGCAGGACCTTTTGATCCTCAAAGTCAAGATTTTTCATTAATTATTACGGGTAATAGTCTTACTCTTGGTTTAAGTGAAAATGACTTGGCTAGAAGCCTTGCAGTCTATCCTAATCCATCCAACGGAGAGTTTACAATTAGTTTTGAGGCTAGTTCAGTGAATGTCGACGACAATGTGAAAATTGATATATACGATATGAGAGGTAGATTAATATTTGCAGATAATTTTAGAAATGTGTCTTCCATCTTCAAAGAAACCATTTCTCTAAACGAGGCAAAGTCCGGTATTTACTTGATTAATATTAAAGCAGGTGGCAGATTAACGTCTCATAAGTTAATTATTGACTAAAAAACTACTTCATCAAAATATAGTTAAAGGCCAACGAGAAATTGTTGGTCTTTTTATGTTAAGGAATTTGTAATAATTTTCGATAAAACAATAATTTATAGCTTACTTTGTTTTTAGTATATGCCAACCCAAGTGCAAATAAAAAATCTATTAATAATTGCTTCCCTAGTTTTATTCTCAAAGCTCAACGGGCAAGTAAGACTGGATAAAGTGAAAGCTCCAGATATTGAAACTTCTAATCTTAAAGATTCTTCTGCTAGTAAGCAATCAACAGGTTTTAAGAAGCTTGCTACCATTGATTTGTATTTACTATTCAATGCAGAAATTGATACTATTCATGTAGACACAACGTTGTCAATCAAAAAGGATTATAAATTTAATTATCTGCAAAAAGATAATTTTGGTTTAATGCCTTTCGCAAATATAGGTCAGACCTATAATGCATTAAGTTTTAACCCTGCAGATAATGAAGTCACGCCTTTATTTGGATCAAGAGCAAGACATTTCAATTATTTAGAACAAGAAGATATTAAATACTATGAAGTGCCAACACCTTGGACGCGATTAACTTATAAAACGGCATTCGAACAAGGTCAAATGCTTGATGCATTTTTTTCTGTAAACCTTTCAAAACAAATTAATTTCTCAATAGAATATAAAGGGCTAAGATCACTTGGTAACTACCAAAATGCTTTAACCAGTAGTGGTAATTTTCGATTTACATCAAACTATAAGTCAAAAAACAAGCGATATAAGGCGAATGGTCATATTGTCATGCAAGATTTACTCAACCAAGAAAATGGCGGTTTATTGGATGATGAAGTGGAAAGTTTTACTTCTGGAGATGAAGACTTTATCGACCGATCTGTTTTTGATATGAACTTTGATAATGCTGAGAGTATTCTAGTCGGGAAGCGATTTTTTCTTAATCAGTCCTATGATATCATTAAGAAAAATGATTCAATAAATAAAAACAGCCTAGCTATAGTCAATATGATATCATTTGAGGATAAGTATTATCAGTACAAACAGACATCTCCTGCAAATGATTATTTTGGTGGCTCTTTCACCAGTAGTATAAACGACAAGGTAACTCTAGAAAATTTCAGGACTAGTCTTAATATAGAATATTATAATAATATTATTGGCGATGTGAGTTTTGGAATAAGCTATACTGATGTTAACTATGGTTACAATGGTGTTGTTTTGTTTCCAGATGAATCTATACCTAATAGAGTCAAATCAAATTTCTTAGGACTAAATGCTTCATATAGTAAGACAATAAACTCTGTCAGTTTGCGCAGCGACGCAAGTCTAAATCTTTCTGATGAATTCGTAGGCAGTTACATCGATTCGGAACTCAGTATGAAATTAAATGAAGATATATTGTTAAAAGGCGGCATATATATAAACTCAAAATTACCCAACTTTAATTATTTACTTTACCAAAGTGATTACATAAACTATAACTGGTATAATTTTGAAGATTTCAGAAATATTAACACTCAACAATTAAAATTCAGTATAAATTCTGACAAATATCTTAATGCCAATTTAGATATATCAAATATTGAAAACTATACGTACTTTAATTTAAATTCAGTAATTGATACAAATAAAGTAATAAGACCTGAACAGTATAATGAATCACTACAATATCTTAGGCTGAAGTTACAAAAAGAGTTTCGTTTTGGAAATTTTGCACTGGACAACACAATAATGTATCAAAGTGTGGTTAGTGATGAAGACGTTCTTAATGTCCCAGATTTAATTACTAGGAATACTTTATACTACTCCAATCAGATTTTTAAAAAGGCAATGACTTTACAGACAGGCGTGACCTTAAATTATTTTACGAAATATAAAATGAATGGTTACGACCCCTTACTGGCAGAATTCTATACACAGAATGAAACAAGATTGGGAGGTTTTCCAAGACTTGACTTTTTTATAAACGCCAAAGTTAGACAGACTAGAATATTCCTAAAGGCGGAGCATTTCAATTCAGCATTCACTGGTTTTGATTATTTCTCCGCACCAAATCATCCTTACAGGGATTTTACAATTCGCTTTGGTCTGGTTTGGGATTTCTTTTTATAATATTCACAGTATACACAACTATAGATTTTCTGATG
>NZ_JACLCP010000006.1 GCF_014243395.1 Winogradskyella flava
ACCTTTAATAACTCCTCTAGAAATTACAATCTTCTGAATTTCTGAGGTACCTTCATAAATCTGGGTAATTTTTGCATCACGCATTAAACGCTCAACGTGGTATTCTTTTACAAAACCATTGCCACCATGAATTTGCACGGCTTCTACAGTTTGTTCCATAGCAACTTTACTAGCATATAGTTTCGCCATAGCACTGGCCATATCATAATTATTGCCTTGATCCTTATCCCAAGCGGCTTTCATCACTAACATTCTGGCAGCTTCTATTTCTGTATACATATCCGCTAGCTTAAATGCAATAGCCTGATGATTACAAATTTCTGTGCCAAAAGCCTTACGCTCTTTAGAATATTTTAAAGCCAGTTCGTAAGCGCCAGAAGCAATACCTAAGGCCTGCGATGCGATACCAATACGACCACCAGACAAAGTTTTCATAGCGAATTTAAAACCAAAGCCGTCCTCACCAATTCTATTTTCTTTCGGTACTTTTACGTCGTTAAATTGAAGTGTGTGTGTATCACTTCCTCTGATTCCTAACTTATCTTCTTTTGGTCCAACATCAAAGCCAGGCATTCCTTTTTCTACTATAAAAGCATTAATTCCCTTATGTCCTTTTTCCCTATCCGTTTGTGCAATGACCAAATACACGTCTGAACGCCCACCGTTGGTTATCCAGTTTTTTGTGCCATTAATTACATAATGGTCACCCTTGTCAATAGCCGTGGTTTTTTGAGAGGTTGCGTCACTACCAGCTTCCGGTTCGCTTAAACAAAATGCGCCTATTTGCTCACCTGTTGCTAGTTTGGTTAGGTATTTTTGTTTTTGTTCTTCCGTACCGTAAGCTTCTAGTCCATAACAAACTAGCGAATTGTTTACAGAAACCATAACAGATGCAGAAGCGTCTATTTTAGACAATTCTTCCATTATCAAAACGTAAGAAATAGTATCCATACCACTCCCTCCATATTTTGGGTCGACCATAATTCCCATAAAACCTAAGTCACCCATCTTACGTACTAATTCATCTGGAAAGGTTTGCGCATTGTCGCGTTGTATGACGCCTGGCAATAATTCGGTTTGTGCAAAATCCCTTGCTGCATCACGAATCATTATATGTTCTTCTGTTAGGCTAAAATCCATAAAGCAATTTGATTATTGATTTGTTAAAAAATTCATGCAAAGATAACTCTTTCTTGCGGTATTTTCAATAAGGAATAGTATTTTTACTAATATGATAAAGTGCGAATATAAAGTAGTTGCGGTAATGTCTGGTACGTCCTTAGACGGCATTGACCTCATTTACGCAAGCTACCTATATGATAATCAATTGAACTTTAAAATTCACCTTTCAGAAACTGTAAAATATCCTGAAAATTGGAAATTGACTTTAAGTCAACTAACGAATAACTCAATAGAAGAGTTATCAGGAATAGATAACGACTATTCTGAGTATTTGGCATCGGTAGTTTTAAATTTTATTAATCAAAATAAACTCAAAGACATAGATTTTGTAGCTTCACATGGACATACTGCATTGCATCAACCTGAAAATGATTTGACCTTTCAAATAGGGAATCAACAGATTTTTGCCGATATGTTAAAACTAAAAGTTATTTGTGATTTTAGAGTTCAAGACGTTGCTTATGGCGGTCAAGGTGCTCCTCTAGTTCCAATTGGCGATAGATTATTGTTTCGCGAATATGACTTTTGTTTAAACTTAGGTGGCTTTGCGAATGTTTCGTTTGAAAGTCATGAAGAAAGAGTTGCCTTTGATATTTGTCCTGTTAATATTGTTTTGAATCATTATGTTTCGAAATTAAATTTGGAATACGATGATAAAGGATATTTTTCCTCAAAAGGGCATATTTATTCCAGCTTATTACAAGGATTAAATACTATTGAATTCTATATCCAAGAACCACCTAAATCATTGGGTTTGGAATGGGTGCAGGAGTACATCATTCCATTAATTGATTCTTGTGATCTTCAAACAGAAGATATACTTAGAACTTTTGTGGAACATATTGCGATACAAATTTCGAGGGTCATAAATAAGAAAGGGAGAAATGTTTTGATAACAGGTGGAGGCGCATATAATAACTTTCTTATAGGTAGGATATCTGAGCTCTCAAGATCCAAAGTTATTATTCCTAATAAAAGCATTATTGAATTTAAAGAGGCTCTGGTTTTTGGATTACTAGCAGTCTTAAGGGAAAGAAATGAGGTCAATTGCCTAAAAAGTGTTACTGGAGCTAAAAAAGATCATTCTTCAGGAAAAATTTTAATTCCAAAAATTTAAAATTAATCTTTAATTCACTTTTAGGCTTTAGAGTTTTTTATATTTGTTATAACTAACTAATTTATAGAATTGATTAAGGAATTACTTCAGAAGTACGAAAATAAATCACCAGAAATAGTCTTTCACTGGAACGATCCTGAAACCGATGCGGAAGGATGGACTGTCATTAACTCTTTAAGAGGGGGAGCAGCTGGTGGAGGCACAAGAATGCGAAAAGGTCTGGATAAGAATGAAGTCTTATCGTTGGCAAAAACCATGGAGGTAAAATTCACTGTTTCTGGACCATCCATAGGAGGTGCTAAATCAGGTATTAACTTCGATCCACAAGATCCAAGAAAAAAAGGTGTCTTGGAGCGATGGTATGCAGCCGTTTCGCCATTACTTAAAAGCTATTACGGAACCGGAGGCGATTTAAATGTGGATGAGATTCATGAAGTTATTCCCATTACCGAAGAAAGTGGTGTGTGGCATCCTCAAGAAGGTGTTTTTGAGGGGCATTTTAAACCAACTCAAGCCGATAAAATAAACCGAATTGGTCAATTACGACAAGGGGTTATAAAGGTCATTGAGAATCCTAATTATTCTCCAGATGTATCCAAGAAATATACTGTAGCTGATATGATTACAGGTTATGGTGTTGCAGTTGCAGCAAAACACTTTTATGATATAAATGGTGATTCTATCAAAGGGAAACGAGTGGTTGTTCAAGGTTTTGGAAATGTAGGTGCAGCAGCAGCTTTCTATTTTGCTCAAATGGGGGCGAGAATTGTAGGAATAATTGATAGAGTTGGCGGCTTGATAAACCCGGAAGGATTTTCATTTAAAGAAATCACGGATTTATACTTAAAGAAAAACGGAAATACTTTGATTTCAGACGATATTATTCCATTTGATGAAATCAATGAGAAAATATGGTCGCTTCAAACTGAAGTTTTCGCACCATGCGCAGCATCGAGGCTAATTACCCAAGATCAAATAGATCAAATGATAGAAACAGGTCTTGAAGTTATTAGTTGTGGTGCTAATGTTCCTTTTGCGGATAAAGAAATATTCTTTGGATCCATAATGGAGCATACCGACCAAAAAGTAAGTTTAATACCAGATTTTATTTCAAATTGTGGTATGGCAAGAGTTTTTGCTTATTTTATGGAACGTAAAGTACTAATGACAGATGAAGCCATTTTTAAAGATACTTCAAGAGTTATTCGAAGAGCATTAAAAGAGGTACATAAAAATAATCCAACAAAAATTGGTGTTAGTGAAGCCGCATTTGAGATTGCACTAAGACAATTAATATAAATATCCTTTACTATGGAAACCGTAATAATTCTCGTATTCGTATTTGGCTACTTAGCCATTACATTAGAACATAATATTAAAATCGATAAGCTAATTCCTGCTTTGGTAATGATGGCCATAAGTTGGGCATTGATTTCCTTAGGCATTGATGACTTTTCGCAATGGTTCGATTCGGCCAAGCATAGTTTAATGGAGAATTTTGGTGGATTAGGTCATGAGGAAAAGATGCACCTGATGGAAGAAACACTGTTACACCATTTAGGAAAGACAGCAGAAATACTAGTATTCCTTTTAGGAGCTATGACTATTGTAGAAATCATAGACTATTTTGACGGCTTTTCTACTATTAAGTCAGCGGTAAACTTCAATAGTAGAAAGAAGTTATTATGGATGTTTTCAATCTTGGCATTTATCCTTTCGGCTATAATAGATAATCTTACGGCTACTATTGTTTTAATATCTATACTTCAAAAAATTGTTAAGGATAGAAGTGTTAGAATTTGGTACGCAGGTTTAATAATCATTGCAGCCAATGCAGGTGGTGCTTGGTCTCCGATTGGCGATGTAACGACTACTATGCTCTGGATAGGTGATAAGGTTTCCACTGGAAAATTGTTCATCTATCTTTTTATACCGTCCTTGCTGTGTATGATAGTACCTACATTTATCGCTTCGCTATTACAACCCTTTAAAGGGACTCTAGAACTGCAAGAAGCAGATGATAAGCCAAAAAATAAATTTAGTTCTACAATGCTGTTTTTAGGATTAGGAGCAATTGTGTTCGTTCCTATATTTAAAGTTATTACGCACCTACCACCTTATGTTGGTATGATGCTGTCTTTAGGCGTTGTTGCAATTTTTGCAGAGATTTACAGTAATTCGAAGTTTGCGATTTCTGCGGCACATGCGGAAGAACACGATGCGCATGCAAGTCATAGTCCTGTGCATTACTCGCTTTCTAAAATTGAATTACCTAGCATTTTGTTTTTCTTAGGAATTTTAATGGCTGTAGCTGCTTTGGAGTCCTTAGGTATACTTTTCGGATTTGCAGATAGCTTAAAGGAAAATATTGGACTTGTAGGTACTGAACCTGCTGGAACGATTGTATCAGATTTAGTTGTGCTTTTGCTTGGTGTAGGCTCAGCGGTAATTGATAACGTGCCTCTGGTAGCCGCCAGTTTAGGGATGTTTTCAGAGCCTCTAGATAATCAATTATGGCATTTCATAGCGTACTCTGCTGGTACAGGTGGAAGTATGTTGATTATTGGCTCAGCTGCTGGTGTTGTTGCCATGGGAATGGAAAAAATTGATTTCTTCTGGTATCTTAAAAAGATATCATGGTTGGCATTGGTTGGGTTTATTGCAGGTGCGATTGCTTTTATGGCGACTAGAGCTATTTTCTAACATACTTAAGTGAAAAACTTAACGTTATAACATACAGAAACTTTTAAACTTAAAACTTATTATATGATATTACTAAGTAATATTCAAGATGAAGCGGAGATTCTAACCGATGGTGAATCCGTAGAAAAAACATTATCAATCATTGAATTAATCACGAGTGGTGGTACTTCGGGTATGGTCATCATTCTGATTTTATTCTTGTTGCTAATAGTAGCAACATATATTTATTTTGAACGAATTTTTGCTATTAAAGCGGCCTCAAAGGAGGATTCTAATTTTATGAATCAGATCAAAGATCACGTAAGTAATGGTAAAATAGATTCGGCCCAAATGTTATGTGCACAACAAAATTCTCCAGTTTCGAGATTAATTGCGAAAGGTATTACAAGAATTGGAAAGCCTCTTGAAGATATCAATACAGCTATTGAAAATGCAGGGCGTTTGGAAATTTATAGTTTAGAGAAAAATGTAAGTGTACTAGCTACAATATCTGGTGTCGCCCCAATGATTGGGTTCTTAGGGACTGTTGTAGGTATGATTCTCTCCATTTTTGAATTAGCAAACGCAGGAGGAACCATTCAAATGGATGTGTTAGCGAGTGGCTTATATACCGCAATGACCACGACGGTAGGTGGACTTATAGTAGGTATCATTGCTTATGTAGCGTATAATCATATTGTAGTAAAAACGAATAAGGTGGTTCACCAAATGGAAGCTAACTCTACTGAATTTTTAGATCACTTAAACGAACCTATCTAATATGAACATTAGAGGACGAAATAAGGTAACTCCGGAATTCAATATGGCATCAATGACTGATATTGTATTTTTGTTATTGATCTTTTTTATGATAGCATCCACATTAGTAACTACTAATGCCATTGATATCATTCTGCCAAAAGCAAGTGGCAAAACTGAGAATAAGAAATCAACGGCTGTAAGTATTAAAAAAGATTTAACGTATTACATAGATCAGAAGCGTGTTGGAGAAAGTGTATTAGAGACCCAATTGGTATCTATTTTATCTCAACAAGAATCACCAACAATTGTTTTGAGAGCAGAAAAATCCGTGCCGGTAGAAAATGTTGTGAAGGTCATGGATATTGCTAATAGAAATAAGTTTAAAGTGATATTGGCAGTAAAGCCGAATTAAACGGCATCATTTTTGAAACTACCAGACTATACAAGATTGACTAAATGAAGTATTTAGAGACCAAACATGAACGTAATTCTGCAAGAATCACAGGCTTGATTGCCTTGATTTTATTCTTGTTGTTATTTTTTGTTGGGCCTCAATATCTAGACCCACCAGAAGAATATGGTGTTGCAGTCAATTTTGGAACTACGGATTTTGGTAGTGGCAGCAAACCATTAGCACAGCCAAGGAAAGCTCTCGAAGAAAAGGTTGTGGAGGAATCACAACCAGAAACTTCCAAAGCTGAACCTACCCAAACTAATACTAAGGCAGAAGAGGTAATGACTGAGGAAAATGCTGAAGCCATTGCCATAAAAAAGCAAAAGGAAGCAGAGGCAAAAGCCAAGGCAGAGACTGAACGCATAGAACGTCAGAAGAGAGAAGCCGAAGAAAGAAAAAAACGGGAAGAGGAAGAAAAACGGAAAAAACTGGATAATCTTATAGGTGGCGTCAAAAATTCTAGCGGAAATGACGATGGTGGCGAAGGGCCTGATAGTCAAGCAGGAAATAAAGGGCAACTAGATGGAGATCCTTATGCACCAAGTTACTTTGGAGGTTCGGGACCTGGAAAAGGTGGAGTCGGCTATGGTTTAGGTGGTAGAGGACGACCATCAAAGCGCATTTACAAACAAGAATGTAACGAGTATGGGTTAGTGGTGGTGCGTATTGAAGTGAACAGACAAGGTAAAGTGGTTAAAGCAGAACCAGGAATTAGAGGTACAACCAATACACATCCTTGTTTATTGGAACCGGCTAAGAAAATAGCTTTATCTCATAAGTGGCCTGCAAATCCAGAAGCACCTGCAAAACAGATAGGTTTTGTAAGTATTAATTTTGATGTTGGTCAATAATTTATGAACTATAATGATACGGTCAATTGGATGTTTCAACAACTCCCAATGTATCAAAACAAGGGCAGATCTGCCTTTAAAAAGGACTTATCTAATACTTTAAAACTTTCAAAACATTTAGGAGAACCCGAGAGGCGCTTTAAATCCATCCATGTTGCTGGTACTAACGGTAAAGGTTCTACAAGCCATATGTTGGCATCAATACTTCAAGAAGCTGGTTATAAAGTTGGGTTATATACATCACCTCATTTAAAAGATTTTAGGGAACGCATTCGCATTAATGGTGAAGTTGTAAGCAAACAATTTGTTATTAGTTTTATAAAGCGAAATCAACTTTTTTTCGAAACCAATAAATTATCTTTTTTTGAAATGACGGTTGGAATGGCTTTCGATTATTTCGCAAAACGAAAGGTGGATATTGCTGTTATTGAAGTTGGACTGGGAGGGCGATTGGATTCGACGAACATCATTACTCCAGAATTATCAATAATTACGAACATAGGCTTTGACCATATGCAGTTTTTGGGTGATACTCTAGAAAAGATTGCCGGAGAAAAGTCAGGAATCATAAAAGAAAAAATCCCAGTTGTAGTAGGACAAACGCAAGCCGAAACACATCTTGTATTCAGGGAAAAAGCAAAATCAACATGTTCTACTATCTACTTTGCAGATCAACTAATAGATGAAGCTTTCAAGAGTGATTTAAAGGGAGTTTATCAAACCCACAATATAAAAACAGTTATACAGTCAGTAAAAGTTTTAAAGGATAGAGGATTCAAAATTTCTGATAGACAGTTGAAAAAAGGCTTGCTGAATGTTGTCACCAATACTGGTTTACAAGGACGATGGCAAATATTGGGCAATAATCCAAAAGTAATTTGTGATACGGCTCATAATAAAGAGGGTTTGACTTCTGTGATACAACAGTTGTATTCTGAAGCTTTTGAAAATCTTCACATCGTTTTTGGAGTTGTTAATGATAAAGATTTAGATACAGTTATTCCTCTATTACCACAAAAAGCGAAATACTACTTTTGTAAACCAAACGTTCAGAGAGGTCTTGAAGCAAAACATCTACAGAAAAAGTTCTTGCAATATAATATAGAGGGTGAAGTTTATAATAGTGTAAAAGAGGCACTTGAAATTGCTAAGTCTGGAGCATCAGAACAGGACGTAATTTTTGTCGGAGGAAGTACTTTTGTAGTGGCTGAAATTATTTGATTTTTTTATAAAAAACCTTTTGAGATTTTAAAAACTAGTCTATATTTGCAGTCCTAATAATTAGGGCGCGTAGCTCAGTTGGTTCAGAGCACTTGGTTTACACCCAAGGGGTCAGGGGTTCGAATCCCTTCGCGCCCACATCCAAACACAGTTCCGATTTGTTTTTTCAAATCGGAATTTTTGTTTTAAAAGTGGTTTTGTCTGGGGAAGTTTAATCTCTTTTTTGTAAAAGAAATTGTATTTTTGAAACACAACGGGTCATTAACTCAGTTGGTTTAGAGTGTTACCTTGACAGGGTAGAAGTCACTGGTTCGAATCCAGTATGACCCACATTAATCAGAAAGTTCGAACATTAGTTCGGATTTTTTGTTTTAGGAATATGTCAAATTTCAGCTTTACAGGATTTTCCTAAAACAAAATATTAAAATCTTACAATGAGTTTTGGGTTTTTTATTTGCAGAAGAGGGTTTAGTTTGAATCAACATTAGCTCATTCAAGACACTTTAGATTCATAGGAATTCCAAAATTCGCTCCAAAGCCATACCTCTAGAACCCTTTATTAAAACTGTAGAATCGTTTAAGTCTAAGTTTTTTAGAACAGCCTTAAGCTCATCGAAACTCTTGAATTTCGAAGTTTTGTTGTTGGTTTTTGTCTTAAAAAAAATCTCTCCAATCAAAAAGATATTGTCGTCAAAATTATCCTCAGCGAAATCAGCAATAATTTGATGCTCTTTTTGATCGTCCTTACCTAACTCAAACATATCTCCAAGAAATAGGTGCTTATTTTTTGCGTTTAACTGGTTTAAGTTGTTAAGAGCTGCCAGCATGCTTGTAGGATTTGCATTATAGGCATCTAGAATAATTTTAGTATTACCTTTCTCAATAATCTCAGAGCGGTTATTATCTGGTAGATAATTTTCTATAGCTTTTTTAATACTATCAGTAGAAACCTTAAAATATCGGCCAATGGCCACTGCAACTGCAATATTCCCATAATTATAATCACCAATAAGTTGGCTATGAATATCAACACCATCATACTTTAAGGATACAAATGGGTTAGCTTCAACAAACTCTACGATACAATCGTTATTTTCATTTGAACCAAACGTGATGATATTCTCAAAATCTTCAATTTGTTTGACTTGCTTTGAATCATCAGTGTTTATAAAGACGGTTTTTTGATGTTCCTTAAGGTGAACATATAATTCGGATTTACCCTTTATGACGCCTTCAACACCACCAAAACCCTCTAGATGTGCTTTTCCGAAGTTGGTTATTAATCCATAATCTGGTTGTGCGATATTAGAAAGAAATTCTATTTCTTTTTGGTGATTGGCACCCATTTCTACAATACCAAAATCTAAATCTTCAGTAAAGGACAACAGGGTCAATGGCACACCGATGTGATTGTTTAAATTTCCTTTGGTCGCCTTAACTTTAAAAGTAGTGGAAAGAACAACATTTATAAGCTCTTTTGTTGTGGTTTTGCCATTACTTCCCGTCAAAGAGACTATGGTAACACCAATGTTGTTTCTGTGGTAAGTTGCTAATTTTTGAAGTGTGTTAAGCACATCTTCAACCAAAAAGCAATTGTTATTTAGGACCCCATTCTTGTCATCTACAACACAATATTTTGCACCACTTTCAAAAGCTTGAGACACAAATTTATTGCCATCAAAATTATCTCCTTTAAGTGCAAAATAAATGCAATCTTTTGATAATTTTCTTGTGTCCGTAGATACTGAACTACTTTCCTTAAATCTTTCGTATAATGCTTCTATTTTCATAAGCCTAAAAATAAAAAAGTCCTGATAATTTTATCAGGACTTTTTTAATATTATTTAACGTATTTATTAGTTACGTTTCTTCTGTGATTTTACAGATTTGGAACCTACTCGAGACACCGCACATCTAAATCCGATGTAATCTGTAGCCATATCTTGTGGGAAGTAACGACGTTGAGCTGGATCGATCCAGTACGCTCTATCTCTCCATGACCCACCTTTATAAACTCTAACTTCATCATTAATCAACGATGTTCTGTTATTGGATTTATCGTATTCTCTAACCAATTTACCCTCAGAAGAATCTACTTCTACTCTGTGCTTTGGAGAGTTGTACATTTTTCCTGTAACATTGGTTCTAGCATCTCCCTCATCAAAACTCTCTCTATAATAACGTGATGAACGCTTATCACCATCTCTAAAGTTTCTATTGTCACTTTGACTGAAATTAGTTCTCAGGTAAGTGTCCTCGTCATCGACTGGGATTCTAGCTATTTCACCAGGTAAGTCTCTTGCAACAATTTTACCATTACTTAAGGTATCATAAACAATTTCATCTACAGTAACGATTTTTACTGAACCATCATCGTTTATAGCGTTTTTAGTATAAACATTACCTCTATAGTAGTTAAAGTCGTTAAACTCATCATCTACAATAGGTCTGTAAACATCAGCCACCCATTCAGCAACATTGCCTGCCATATCATATAGACCGTAATCATTAGGCTGGTAAGATTTTACTTCTGCAGTAATATCTGCACCATCATCAGACCATCCAGCGATTCCTCCGTAATCACCTTTACCTTGCTTAAAGTTGGCTAATTGATCACCGCGATTTACTCGCTTACCTGATCTTGTATACTGCCCATCCCAAGGATATTTTTTACGTCCTCTATATACGTTGTAACTTCTCAGTTCACTCATCCCTAATGCCGCATATTCCCACTCTGCTTCAGTTGGTAGTCTATATTTAACAGGAATCAGTCCAGATTCTCTATTAGCGTAAACATTGATAGGGTTGCCATCTGCATCCGTTTGTTGTCTTCTCTTACCACCTTCGTTAGCGTTAACTTCAGCACTGCCACCATAGGTCTGAGATGGAGCATTAATATAAGTATCAACATCAAAAGTACTATCAGCACTTAAATCAGTATACTGAGCATCTCTTTTAATATAACCAGCCTCTTGCAAAGACATTTCTGCCACACGGTTAGATCTCCAATTAGCATATTCAACTGCTTGAATCCAACTTACCCCTACAACAGGATAATTTGCATATCCAGGATGACGTAAGTAATTTTCGGTCATCATTTCATTGTAGCCTAAACGGTTTCTCCAAACTAAAGTGTCTGGTACTGCTCCGTTATATATTAAGGCATAATTTGGATCGTCTGGAGGATAAACTCTTTTTAGATAATCTAAGTAAATTAGATAATTTAAGTTGGTCACCTCAGTTTCGTCCATGTAAAAAGACTGAATATGTTGCTGGTTAGGCGTATTATTCCAGTCATGCATCGGATCATCCTGTACTTTACCCATGGTAAAAGTTCCGCCTTCTATAAAAGCGGTTCCAGGAGGTGTTTCTTGTTCTTTAAAATCGGTATTGTATTGAAAGCCGCCATTTTTATCGTTGATTTTCCAACCAGTGGCGCTATCTACATTACCAGAATTAGACGAACGCTTGCAGCTAACTATACTAGCGCAAAGCGTTATTGCTATTAAAAATTTTAGGTTTGAGACATTTTTCATATCCATACGTTTAAGTAAGCTCGTTTAAATTTAGTTCCGCAATATAACAATTAAAGGTAAACTGACAACTTTTTTTTGCATCAAAATGCAAAAAAATGTGCATTTCATCCTTTTTTTTGAGCAATATAACGGATTTTTTGCAATTTATCGATGTATTTTACACCTCTATTAACGAGCATTAAAATGAATTATTGTTGTATTTTTGAAATAAAAATAGTGTCCTTATAATAAGGTATTATTATGGGCGTTATTTTAAAGTAAATTTTGGCATAATCAGGTTAGTGGTTTTGAAAATTAAATTTACTAGCAACTAAAACCAATATCGTTCTAAATGAAAAATTGCTATATTTTTCTTTTTCTCTGTTCTTGCATGTTTGTTTTTGGGCAACAAAAGCAATTCAATATTCGGTGGGATGGATTCAAGACGCTCGAAAATGAATATAGAAAAATAGAAGTACCTTCTTTTGATACTCAACATTTTAATTATGATGACGAAACCGGTTTAATGTTTTCTGCTCAGTGGAATAGCGATGGAGGTTTTGTGGACGAAA
Organism: Winogradskyella flava; assembly: GCF_014243395.1. Taxonomy (GTDB): domain Bacteria; phylum Bacteroidota; class Bacteroidia; order Flavobacteriales; family Flavobacteriaceae; genus Winogradskyella; species Winogradskyella flava. Next base: position 12,357 of record NZ_JACLCP010000006.1, read on the forward strand.
ATTCAGTAAGATTAACTAATGTGACCTACGAGACAATTAGTCCATCTGATATAAAGGACTTGAACCCACAATTAATTCCTAGTGCACCTTTATATAAATTGTATAATACTAACGCACGAGGAAGCCGAACATATTATTTTGAACTTAGTCCCATTATTAAGGACAGAGGTTTGTATAAAAAAATATTATCTTTTTCCATACAATATAATAGAGTGGCAGCTAGAACTCAAAGTAGTTCGAGAAGAGAAATTACAAATTCTGTGCTAAGCACTGGAGAATGGTATCGTTTTTACATTGAAAAGTCTGGTATTTTTCGTTTGTCAAAGGGTTTTTTAGGGAGTCTGGGAATTAATACTAATAGCATAGATCCTAGAACCATTAAATTATATGGTAATGGAGGAAGAATGTTACCTCTAATCAATTCTGTAAATTATCCTTATGATATCGTTGAGAATGCCGTACGCTTCATAGGCGAAGAAGACGGTAGTTTTGATAATGGAGATTACATATTATTTTATGGTGAAGGCCCAACCACTTACAATCAAGAGAGTCAGACCAATATTAATCTGTATACAGATAAGACCTATTATTATATAAATATTAGTCCAGGTAATGGAAAACGTATTCAACCTATGGCGAATATAGATGCCACTCCAGATTTTCAGATAAATACTTTCCAAGATTATCAATTTTATGAGGTTGATGAATTTAACTTGGCAAGGCTAGGACGTCGTTGGTTTGGTGATGAATTTGATATAGAAACTCAGCGCACCTACCAATTTCTATTTCCTAATTTAGTAACAAGTGAATCAGTTGACTTTAGTATAGCCGCTGGGTCTGTTTCTGAAATTTCAGGAACTACACTAAGAGTTACTGTAAATGGCAATGTAGTGAATACTTTAGGTTTTGCCCCGACTTCAGATTCTGTGCTAGCATCTGCACGATCCTTTAATGGTGATATAAATATCTCATCCGATGCTGTTACTGTTACTTTAGACTATGACAATAATGGTAATCCATCATCTAGTGCCTATCTAGATTACATTAATATTGAAGCAACACGAAGTTTGGCTTATGCTGGCGAACAATTAAGATTTAGAAATAGAAGTGTAAGTACTACGCCTGGAATAGCGGAATATATTATATCCAATGCAGCCAGTGTTTTCGAAGTTTGGGACATCACTGATCGATTCAATGTGTCAAATATGTCTAATCCTGATGATCAAACTAATTTGTCTTATAAAGCACAATCTGGTATAGACAGAACTTATATTGCATTTTCGGGTTCGGATACATTCTTGCCACAAAAAGATTCAAGATCGGCCGTTGCCAATCAAAATTTAAAAGGAACAATTTTTAATGGTGACCAAGGCGATTTCCAAGATGTAGACTATATCATTTTAACACCTAACGAATTACAATCGCAAGCAGAACGTTTGGCGCAAATCAATAGAGATCAGTATGGCTTAAATGTAAAGGTTGTTGATCTTCAGACGGTTTATAACGAATTTAGTACAGGTAGTCAAGATATAGCAGCCTTGAGGAATTTTATTAAATATGTCTATGATAATGCTAGTGAACCAAGTAAAAGACTGAAATATCTTTGCTTGTTTGGTGAAGGCTCTTACGATTATAAAGATAGGATTAGGAATAACACCAATCTTGTACCGTCTTGGTATTCTACAGAAAGCTTTAGCCTTGGGAGTTCATTCGTGTCTGATGATTTTTATGCCATGCTCGATGATAACGAGGGTTCAATGAGTCTTGCAGACAGAATGGATATTGCAGTAGGAAGAATTTTAGCAGAAGATATACAGCGCGCCAGAGAAATGGTAGATAAGGTTGAGGGCTATTATGGAGCAGAAGCATATGGGAGTTGGAGAAATAATATATTGTTGATTTCTGACGATGTCGATGAAGCTTGGGAAAAGCAATTACAGGAAACCACAGATGGTTTGGGTGTTAGAATTGAAGATGAAAAATCTTTTTTTAACGTTGTTAAGATTCATTCCGATGCTTTTGAACAAGAATCATCTTCAGCAGGTAATCGTTATCCGGAGGTCAATGAAGCCATTAAAGATGCCATTGAGGTAGGGGCGTTGGTCGTTAATTACTTTGGTCATGGTGGTGAAGATGGTTTGGCCAAAGAACGTATTTACGACAAATTTGATGCTCAAGAGGTTAACAATGTTTGCAAATTCAATCTTTTCATCACAATTACTTGCGAGTATACCAAGTTCGATGATCCTAATAGGGATACGGCAGGAGAGTTTACATTCTGGAATAAAAACGGTGGTTCTATTAGCTTAATAACGACCACGCGACAAATAGATGTCGTTACGGGTAGAATCATAAATGAAGTATTGGACGACTATCTTTTTGCATACGGCTCCAACGAGTACCCTAGCATGAGCGAGGCACTGCGATTGACTAAAATCGATAATAGTGTGGCAGGCAGGCGCTCAAAACGTTTGGTTTTTTTTATTGGTGATCCAGCCATGAAACTAGCAGTTGCAAAACCTAATATTAGACTAACTAAAGTTAATGATGTGGATATCACCCAACCAATCGATACACTTAAAGCATTGAGTTACACAAAACTTGAAGGTGAAGTTACGGACCTAAATGGTAGTTTATTATCCAATTATAACGGTACTCTTACAGCTACAGTATATGACAAACGAATCGAGCGCCAAACTTTGGCAAATGACGGTACCACGGATAGCAATGGGACAATTATCTTGGATTTTACCACTTTAGGTGAAATCATATTTAAAGGTCAGGCTAGTGTTACCAATGGCCAGTTTGAATTTGATTTTATTGTGCCAAGGGATATTGGAATTCCTGTTGGAGAAGGTAAGGTTAGTTTTTATGCGCAAACTACCAGTCCATTATCAGATCAGGCTGGTTCAAATTTTGACATTAAAGTAGGAGGAATAAACGAGAATGCTCCTGAAGATAGCGTTGGACCTGTCATTAGTTTATTTATGAATGACGAAAATTTTGTTTCTGGTGGTATTACAAACGAATCGCCATCACTATTGGCAAAACTTCAAGATGATAATGGAATAAATACGGCAAGTGGTATTGGACACGATATTACCGCAATTATTGATGGTGATGAAACCAATCCTATCGTCTTAAATGATTATTATCAAGCGAATGTAGATGATTATACAAATGGAACAGTATCATATCCATTTCGTGACTTAGAACCGGGTTTGCATACCCTTACTTTAAAAGCCTGGGATGTTTATAATAATTCAGCAACAGCAGAAATCCAGTTTACAGTTTTCGATAAAGACGAGGAATTAGTTGTTAGGAATGTTCTTAATTATCCAAATCCGTTTGTTAACTATACCGAATTTTGGTTCAATCATAATAGTGTAGAACCTTTGGATGTCTCAGTTCAGATCTTTACAGTTTCTGGTAAATTAGTGAGAACATTGAATGGGCAAACTACGGGCGGAAGTAAATCCGTAAGTTCACTTTCTAAGGATATTGTTTGGGATGGAAGAGACGATTTTGGAGATAAAATAGGAAAAGGTGTCTACATCTATAAACTAAAAGTGAAATCTAACCGTTTAAATAAGCAAGTTGAAAAGATTCAAAAACTTGTCATACTCTAATAATAAATTATATTTGCTAACGAATTAACACTAAGTATTTGGCGTTAATAATCTAATAATGAACATGAAGAAATACGCAATAACCCTTTTAGCTTTTGCAACACTTAGTTTCTCATTTGGGCAAGAAACTATAACGTTTCCTGATCAATCTTCCGTAATAACTACGGGAGTACCATTTATGCTTATCGCACCAGATGCTAGGTCGGCAGCGATGGGAGACATGGGTGTAGCCACATCAGTAGATGGTTTTTCACAGCAATGGAATCCTGCAAAATATGTATTTTCCGAAGCCAAATCTGGTGTGAGTTTGAGTTACACACCTTACCTGAGTAAACTCGTCAATGATATTTCTATTAGCTATGCTACATATTTTAATCGATTGAATGAATATAGTGCGGTATCCGCCAGTTTTAAATACTTCAGTTTAGGAGAGATAACATTAACGCAAAGTGAGGATGATCCGGGAATCAACGTGAAGCCTAATGAGTTTACAGCTGATATTGCCTATACCCTGCGTTTAGCTGATCAATTTTCTATGGCCGTCGCCGTTAGGTATCTTAGATCAGATTTAAGAATAGATCAAGTTGATCCAAATGCCGATGCAGCTAGTTCTTTTGGGGCCGATATCACAGGATATTACCAGAGTGAAGAAGAAGCCTATAATGACTTTAATGGTCGTTGGAGAGCCGGTTTTGCAATACAGAATTTGGGACCAAAATTTAGTTATGATGATGGTGGGAGAGAAAATTTTCAACCTACAAACTTAAGATTAGGAGCTGGTTTCGATTTTATTTTTGATGAATATAGTAAATTGGGTATAACTGCCGAGGTGTCTAAACTTCTAGTACCAACACCGCCAAAATTTGGTTTTGTGGATACTAATGGTGACGGTGAGCAAACCGATGATGACCCAACAACTCCAGAAGACGAAAATGAACCAACAATTATTACACAAGGTCAAGATAACAATGTAAGTTTCTTAAGTGGCATATTTCAATCTTTTGGTGATGCGCCAGGAGGATTTAGTGAAGAGCTTAGAGAGTTTACATGGTCTTTAGGAGCTGAGTACACATACCAAGAAAATTTTGCTTTTAGAGCAGGTTATTTCAATGAAGCAGAAGATAAAGGTGCGCGTAAATTCTTTGCCCTTGGTGCAGGATTCAAGTACACCACAATCAATATTGATTTATCGTATTTATTTTCAGCATCTAGAGTACAAAGCCCATTAGAAAACACATTACGTTTTTCGTTGACGTTTAATTTTGGCGATGGCGAATATGATGAATATTAGAAATTATAACTAATCGAGATTTAAAGACTATTGTTTTGCAAAAAGCAATAGTTTTTTGTCTAAAAAAGACATCGGAGCATGAAGGAAGTTAATATAGAAACTAAGCTAGAAGTTTATGATGATATTAGTGAGCTCCCTGCTGATGTTCAAAAACTATTGGCGTCTGCCGTAGAGGCAAGAGATAATGCCTATTCTCCTTATTCCAAATTTAATGTTGGAGCAGCACTACTGTTGGAAAACGATGAAGTCATTATTGGCAGTAATCAGGAGAATGCATCCTACCCATCGGGTTTATGCGCAGAACGCACAGCAATATATTATGCTGGTGCAAAATATCCGAATACTAAAATATTGAAAATGGCTATTTCGGCCTCCTCTCAAAATCAAATTACCGATAAGCCAATTCCTCCTTGCGGTGCTTGCAGACAGTCAATCGCTGAATATGAAATCAAACAAGATCAACCCATCGAAATTTTCTTCACGGGAGCTAAGGGGGAAGTTGTAAAGTCCGAGTCTTTGGTCAACTTATTGCCATTGCTTTTTGATAATTCAGTGTTATAGTGTTTTTGTTAGATAAAATTTAAATTTCGTAACTATTTTTTGCGAATTACAGTTTCTTCATTACTTTCTAAAGTGTTATTTTTGTTTTTCTGTTTAAAGAACAAATCAAAAAATGCAAAAGATCACTAAAGAAGTTTACCTAAAATGGTACGAGGATATGTTATTCTGGCGAAAGTTTGAAGACAAACTTGCGGCAGTCTATATCCAACAAAAAGTCAGAGGATTTCTTCATTTATATAATGGGCAAGAAGCGGTTTTAGCTGGTGCTTTACACGCTATGGATTTAACGAAAGATAAAATGATTACTGCTTATCGTAATCATGTCCAGCCAATTGGTATGGGTGTAGATCCAAAACGTGTTATGGCAGAATTGTATGGCAAGGCAACCGGAACATCTCAAGGTTTAGGTGGCTCAATGCATATCTTTTCTAAAGAGCATCGTTTTTATGGTGGTCATGGTATTGTTGGTGGTCAAATTCCATTGGGAGCAGGTATTGCATTTGGTGATAAGTATCATGGTAGTGATGCCGTTACATTATGTTGTTTTGGTGATGGTGCTGCAAGACAAGGGTCTTTGCATGAGACTTTTAATTTAGCGATGCTTTGGAACTTGCCTGTAGTTTTTGTTTGTGAAAACAATGGTTATGCCATGGGAACTTCCGTGGAGAGAACGGCAAATCATACAGATATATGGAAATTGGGTCTTGGTTATGAGATGCCTTCCGGTCCCGTTGATGGTATGAACCCTATTAAGGTTGCAGAAGCATTTGATGAGGCTATTCAAAGAGCGCGAAAAGGAGGCGGGCCTACGTTCTTAGAGGTTAAAACCTATCGTTACAGAGGGCACTCCATGTCTGATGCACAACATTACAGAACAAAAGATGAGGTGGAAGAATACAAGAAGATAGATCCAATAACACAAGTAAAAGACATCGTTCTAGAGAAGAAATATGCAACTGAAGATGAGATAAAAGAGATTGATAAGCGCGTAAAAACGCGTGTATCTGAATGCGAGAAATTTGCAGAGGAATCTCCATATCCTGAGAAAAGTGTGATGTATGATGCGGTATACGAACAAGAAGATTATCCATTTATAGACCATAAAATAAAGTAAGCTATGGCAGAAGTAATTAACATGCCGCGATTAAGCGATACCATGGAAGAGGGCACTGTTGCTACCTGGTTAAAAAAGGTTGGTGATAGGATTGAAGAGGGTGATATTTTGGCAGAGATCGAGACTGATAAGGCAACTATGGAATTCGAATCCTTCAATGAGGGGACCTTATTACATATTGGAATTGAAGAAGGTGCCACAGCAAAAGTAGATACACTTTTGGCGATTATTGGTGAAGAAGGCGAGGATATCTCTGCTTTATTGAGTGCAGGAGCGAGTGCTGAAGAATCAGACACTATTCCAGAAGCTGAAGATGAAGAAAAAGATATCTCAGATGTTGATTTTGATTCTGGGTCTAATGAAGAGTTACCCGAGGGAGTTACTATTGTAACTATGCCGCGCCTCAGTGATACCATGGAAGAAGGAACCGTTGCCACTTGGTTAAAGAAAGTAGGAGATGAGGTAGAAGAAGGTGATATTTTGGCAGAGATTGAAACAGATAAAGCGACTATGGAGTTTGAATCTTTTCAGTCAGGTATCTTATTGCATGTAGGATTGCAAGAGGGAGATTCTGCAAAAGTCGATGCGTTATTGGCAATTATTGGCCCAAAAGGTACTGATGTTTCAGGTATAGCTAAAAACTTTAAAGTAGGTGGAGACGAACCAAAAAAGGAGTCGAAACCAGAACCTAAGGCTGTGACGAGCTCATCAAATAAAGAAACAAAAAAAGAAATTTCAAAACCAAGTACTTCTGTCACTTCGAGCGGAGTCGAGAAGTCTTCAACTTCTAACGGTAGGCTTTTCATTTCACCTCTAGCCAAAAAAATGGCAGAGGAAAAAGGCATCAATTTATCTCAAGTTAGTGGATCCGGAGAAAATGGTAGAATTGTGAAGCGAGACATCGAGAACTTTACGCCTGGAGCCCATTCGCTTGCTACTGTAGCGAAGTTTGTGCCATCAGGACAAGAAGATTTTGATGAAGTTCCAAACTCAAATATGCGTAAGGCGATTGCCAAGAATCTGGCGAAGTCCAAATTTACAGCACCACACTATTATTTAAATGTGGAGTTTGACATGGAAAATGCCATGGCTTTTAGAGCACAATACAATTCTCTACCAGACACAAAGATATCCTACAACGATATGATTGTTAAGGCCTGTGCTTTAGCTTTACGTGAGCATCCACAAGTTAACTCGCAATGGTTCGATGATAGAATGAAATTAAATAATCATGTACATATTGGTGTTGCAGTTGCTGTTCCAGATGGTTTAGTGGTGCCAGTTGTTAAATTTGCAAACGAGCAGAGTTTAACGCAAATTGGTGCAGCTGTTAAAGAATTTGCTGGTAAGGCGAGAAACAAAAAGTTGACTTTAGATGAAATGGATGGTAGTACCTTTACAATTTCTAATTTAGGTATGTTTGGTATAGAGAGTTTTACGTCGATTATCAATCAACCTAATTCGGCAATATTATCTGTAGGTGCTATTGTGTCTAAGCCTGTAGTTAAGGGAGGTCAAGTTGTTCCTGGGAATACTATGAAGCTTACTATGGCATGTGATCATAGAACGGTAGATGGAGCTACAGGAGCGCAATTTCTTCAGACTTTAAAGGGTTATATCGAAAATCCTGTGACCATGTTGGTTTAGACTATTTTGAAGTTCAGAATTTATAATATTATAAATCCTGTTTCAATTGTTTGAAACAGGATTTTTTTATCTTTAAAACTTAATAAATTTCATGATGAAAAAAATACTTTCAATATTCATTATCATATTACTAGTGTCTTGTGCAATTAAAAAAAAGGGAGCAGATGGCGAAGATGGTAAAGACGCAACCAGCGCAGAGAAAATAGAAATTACTGCTACCGATATTAAAACAAGTATGGAATATCTAGCTTCGGACGAGCTAGACGGAAGAGCTACTGGAAGTGAAGGTATTGAAAAGGCTGCTGTCTTTATTGAAAACTATTTTAAGACTAATGATATAATGCCTTATTTTGAAACCTATAGGGACACATTTAAATTAGGTGAGTTGATTGGCTATAATCTGGTTGGAATGATAGAAGGTAACGATCCTAACTTAAAAAATGAATTTATCATTTTAGGTGGGCACTACGATCATATAGGTAAAGGTAAAGAGGTTAACAGCGATAGTATTGCTAATGGTGCTAATGATGACGCTTCAGGTACCATTGCAGCTATGGAGTTTGGGAGATATTTTTCCAAATCAAAATCTAATAAACGTAGTATTTTAATTACGTTGTATTCAGCTGAGGAAATGGGTTTAAAAGGTTCTGGGCATTTGGCAGAACGATTAAAACAATCTGGTTTGAATACCTACACTATGATAAATTTTGAAATGATTGGTGTGCCAAGAGCGGCAGATAAATCCATGGCTTATATGAGTGGTTATAACCGCTCCAATTTTGCGCCAATATTAAATAAATATGCCGGCGAAGAAGTTGTTGGATTTTTTCCTAAGGCAAAAGAATTTCAATTGTTTTTTAGGTCAGATAATTTCCCATTCTTTAAGGAGTTTAATATGCCAGCTCATGCTATTTCAACTTTTGACTTTACAAATTTTGATTATTACCATCATGTAGATGATGAAGCAGATAAGATGGACTATGATCATATGGCTAGTTTTATCAACAAAATGATTCCTGCATTGGAAGGAATGATGAATGCACCCACCAAAGAAGTTGTTTTAAGCGATGAGTAAAAATATAATCATTACAGGTACTAGTAGAGGGATTGGTTTTGAACTAGTGCACCTTTTTGCTAATCAAGGTCACAATGTTTTAGCATTATCAAGAAATGCTCAACCTGTGAACAATTTACATTTTGAGAACATCACTTCGTTTGCGTTTGATTTATGCAACAATGAAGACTATAAAAAAGTCCAAGAATTTATTGCTGAAGAATGGAAGTATGCAGACATTCTAGTAAATAATGCAGGTACTTTATTAAATAAACCTTTCGCCGAAACAACGTTTGAAGATTTTGAGTACGTGTATCGAACCAATGTTTTTGGAGTATCTGAAATGACTAGAATTGTACTGCCGTTCATGAAACAAGATGGACATGTCGTTACCATCAGTAGTATGGGAGGCATTCAGGGGAGTGTTAAATTCCCTGGGCTTTCGGCCTATAGCTCTAGTAAGGGTGCAGTAATTGCGTTAACAGAATTATTAGCAGAGGAGTATAAAGAGACTGGACCACAGTTTAATGTTTTAGCTTTAGGCGCAGTACAAACAGAAATGTTAAAGGAAGCTTTTCCAGGTTTTGATGCCCCTACATCGGCTGTACAAATGGCAACTTATATTCACGATTTTGCACTTACTGGAAATAAATATTACAATGGCAAAGTGCTTCAGGTTTCAAATTCCACACCTTGAATTTAGTCAATTAAGATTCTATTAACATTAATTTGTTAATAAATTGAAAGATTATGACTACAAATGTTAAATTTAACATTTACCTTTCGACAAATTAACAGCATTGAACATTATTAGGGGGATAGCATTAGCTATAATTGTGTTTTTTTCTGCAGTCTTGCATGCACAATGTAATTTAGAGGAGACCATTGTTATTTGTGATATGACACAAATAGACAGTAACAACGATGGCACACCAGATGGCATCATTAATTTGTATGATGAATACACCAATCTTACCGGAAACACGATTCAAGCTGGAACTTGGTTTGATCCAGGTTTTAATTTTGCACTAAATGCAATTACAGGTGATTTATTTCTATGGGACTTAAACGAGTCTTCAACAACTACTACAGATTACCAATTTCAACTGACCAACGCTGATTGTGGTTCAGATATCGCCTTGACCATTAATTTAGTTTTAGGCCCATTTTCTGGTATTGCATTGCCTACAAACTTGGAGGATGTTAATGTGCAAGTCTGTGATTCGGGTTCCACACCTTTAGATTTATGTATTCCGCTTCCTGATATCGATCTTTTCGAAGCACTAGAATCGCTTCCAAGTCCACATGCTAATGGTCAATGGACTTATGAGGGTAGTAGTCCAAACTTTATAGAAGTTGTTGGGTCTGAGTTATTCGTTACGGTACCCTACCAAGCAGGACCTCCGTTAGTTGATGAAGAAACGTTTGAACTTATTTATACGGTTCCAGGTATAGCGCCTTGTAATGTTGAACAAGAAACAAGAGTGAAAATTTCGGTGGTTAGAGAAGTTTTCTCTGGACTAGCCCAAAACAAAAGAATTTGCGAAGATCTAATTGTAAATGGAGTGTATGATAATGATATTGATTTGACTGATGATGATTATTTATTATTTGAAGACATAGAAGGGACATGGTCAATGGATATGTTTGGTCAGATTTCTACCTTGGGAGATTCTGTGATAAATATAAACGCCATCTATCAGCAAATAATATCGAATAATCCAAGATTTGGATGTGTTGACGTTGATTTTACATATTCCGTAGATCAACGATCTGGTGTTTGTGATGATTCACAATCAACTATCAGTTTTAAAATCTACGAATACTTAAGGCCTTTTTCTCAATCCACCTTTCCAGAGTTTTGTGAAGATGATGAGTCAATACCAGCAACTATTAACCTGTACGATCAATTGGGTTTCTCTAACGATAACGGTGTTGTGTATGATTATCCATCTGATTCATGTACACAGTGGAATTTTGTCTCAGGACCTTCAGATTTGGGTCTAGTGAGTAATGAAGGAGGTTGTGCACCTTCTATAGATTATTCTTATTTGGCTCCAGTAAATTTAACAGGTGCTGAACCTGGTACATATGTTTTTCGTTATACGGTTAGTCCAGAAATAAATTGTAATCCAGATAATTTTGAAGTGTTGAATTACATAGATGCTTGTACATCTGAAGTTGATACTTCTGGTTTTTGTGGTTCAGAATCAGCAGAGGTAGTTATTGTAGTACATCCTAAAAACTATGCTGGTGAAGATACAGTAGATCTTTCATTTTGTTCAGGAGATCTAGGGAACACCATAGATTTAATTTCATTACTAAATACTAATGGTATTGATGACCCAATATATGTTGGTCCATTTGGAACCTGGGTTGATTTAGATACGGGTAGTGCCATAACTAGTCCATTTGTTTTACCGGTAATAAACGATCAGCAAACCTTTAATTTTCAATATAATATTACAAATGCGAATAATTGTAATGAAGAAGCAACCTTGTCATTTACTGTATTTGAGCAATATCAAGCAGGCACAAATAGTACAACCCAGATTTGCAGTGATGATAGCAGTTTTAATTTATTTGATTTATTGGGGAGCAATGCCAGTACAATTGGAAGTTGGACAGGACCGAACGGTTTTGTTTCGAATGTAAGTGATGTCATTTTTGATCCATCTACCTTTGAAGCAGGTGATTATATGTATTCTGTGCCAGATAATGGTGGTACATCCATTATGTGTTCTGGTGGTCAGGCAACTGTAACTGTCACTATTCTACAGAATGGTAGTGCTGGTTCCGATATGCAAGCTACAGTTTGTAGATCAGATGACCAGTTAGATTTACAATCTATACTTGATTCTGCTGCTGATTCTGGAGGTACATTTCAAGATATTGATGGTACAAATGCCTTAAATGGTAGTATAGTCAATTTATCTTTACTAAATGAAGGTATGTATAGTTTTCAATATACAATACAAGATAATCCTCAATGTACCCCATCAATTGCAATTCTTACCATAGATGTAATTGATGTGATGTCACCAAATGTTGAAAATCAAACGTTTTGTCTTGCTGATGCAGCTACAATCTCTGATTTAGAAATACTCAGTTCAGCCTTTGATTTTATGTGGTATGATACGTCAACATCAACAGATGCTTTACCATCAGACTTATTATTAGTCGATGGTGAAGATTATTTTGTTTCTGCAATTAATAGTGATGGTTGTGAGTCCGATCGAATACAAATAAGCGTTAATCTACTGCCTTTTAATGATAGCTCTTGCAATGATTGCGAAATTAATGATGGTATTTCAGATAATGACGATAATGAAAATGAGGTATTGGATTTGTGTAATCTACCAGTGATATTCCCTGAATTTGAAATCAAAATCTACAACCGCTATGGTAGCATAGTATATAAAGGAAACAACAATACATCGCTATTTGATGGTACGTCAAATGTATCATTGACCATTGGTTCTAAATTACCTTCAGGCACTTATTTTTATGTGTTTAATCCCAATGATGGCCTAACAGACCCTTTTCAAGGAAGTGTGTATTTAAGTAGATAAGAGTAATAGAATGAAACTAAAACTATACATTTTAATCTTTTTATGTGGTGCTTCCTTATATGCACAGCAAGAGCCTCATTATACGCAGTACATGTATAATATGAGCATTATTAATCCTGCCTACATGATTAACGAAATGAGTATCGTAGAGGTTGGGACACTTTATCGTAGCCAATGGGTGGGAATTGATGGAGCACCGAAAACGGCAAATGCCTTTGCTAATATACCATTAAGTGATAAGATTGAGATAAGTCTTAATTATCTTAATGATGAAATAGGTGATAATATTAAACAAACGGAGAACGTTTTTAATGTTGATTTTGCATATAAGATTAAACTCACCGAGACACTAGATATGTCTTTTGGAATGAAAGTTGGATTTGATCATCTGAGCACAAATGTCTTCGAAAGTAATGTTAGTGGAGATCCTTTTTTCGATAATACGAGAAAGACAGTACTCAATATAGGCGCAGGTGCATTTATGTATCACGACAATTATTACATTGGCTTATCATCTCCAAATTTATTACCAAACGAAATAGATGCCAACAACGACGTATTTTATCAAAACAAACTTCACTTGTTTTTAATTGGAGGTTATGTTTTTGATATTAATCAAGATATAAAGCTCAAGCCATCCACAGTTATTAAACATGTTTTTGGAGCACCATTGTCATTTGATATTTCTGCTAATGCCTTATATCAAGAAAAATTTGAATTAGGCGTTTCATACAGATACAATGATGCAGTTACTGCTATGGCAGGTATCGAGGTGTTTTCTGGTTTGAGATTTGGTTATGCTTACGATTTTAATACTAGCGCATTAAATGATTTTAATAATGGCAGTCACGAATTTATATTGACATATAAGTTTGACGTGCTAGGTTTGAGTAAAAAATATTCATCTCCGAGATTTTATTGATATGTTAAAAAGAGTTGTTTTAATTATAAACTTGATTTTTGTTTCGCAGTTTGTATTTTCTCAGGCAAAATCTAGAGCGGATCGCTTTTTCGAGAAAGGTGATTATACGAATGCCGCAAAATATTATGAGATTGATCTAGAGTCTTCAAATCATAAAAAAGATTTAGAAAATATTGTAATCTCTTACTATAATACTTTTGAATATGGAAAAGCTACACGCTACTTAAGACTATTGGTTAATGGGAGATTTGTGGAGGATGATAAGACTTATGACAATGAATTTAATTTTAAATATTATCAATTGCTATCGGCTTTAGGTGACTATGAAAAAGGTATCGATTATTTAGAACGTTATAAAGGGAATGATTCAATCGCATTCAATAAAGATGACGCTATAAGTACAATAGAGGATTTTAAATTAATGGACTCTGATTATAAGATTGAGTTGGCTAAATTCAATTCATCTGCTTCAGACTTTGGAGCTGTAAAGCATAATGAAAGCGTATATTTTACTTCAGATAGAGAGTCTGAAAGTAAGCTATTAGAGAAAAAATTCAAATGGACGCATAGACCATTTTTGGATATTTATTCCGTTAGGGTATCAGAAGAGAACGATACTATTGGAGGTGTAGTAAAATTGCCTGAAAGCATTAATTCAAAACTACATGAAGGGAATTTTTGCTTCAGTAAAAACGGTCTTACTATATATGTGTCACGAAGTAATTTTGTAGATGGCAAAAAGGAGTTTGACGAAGATGACAAGAACAATATTCATTTATATAAAGCTACACTGAATGAGGGTATTTGGTCAAATTTAGAGAAGTTACCTTTTAATATAGAAAAATACTCTTACCAGCATCCTGCTTTAAGTCCTGATGAGAAAAAACTGTATTTTTCTTCAAACCAAGATGATAGTATAGGTAGCTTTGATTTATATTATGTAGATATAAGCGACGATGGTACTTTTGGAGAACCAGTTAATTTAGGTACTACAATCAATACAGTGAATAGGGAACATTTTCCATTTATTTCGGATGATGGTCACTTATTTTTCTCATCAAACGGACATCTGGGTTTAGGCATGTTAGACAATTTTGTGTCCGAATTTGTAGATGGCGCATTTACCAAGCCTGTAAACTTAGGTGCTCCAATTAATTCTCAGTATGATGATTTCAGTCTTAATTACACTAATAAGACTCAGGGCTTTTTCGCATCAAACAGAAAGTATAAAGATGATAATATTTATAGTTTTGATCAAACAGGTGAGATTTTTATTAGGGAATATATCAACAAATTTGAGATAAGAGATCAGCAAACTGAAGATTTTGTATCGAATGTTTCCGTTACATTGATAGATAGAAAAGGGAATCTCATTTATGAAAATACACTTGATTCCATTGCTAGTTTTAGTAAAAATCTCCTAGCGAATAATTATGTTCTTAATGCTTCAAGTCAAGGTTATCATAATGGTGTTTTAAGAGTTAAGGTTCTAGAAGAGCAGGATCAGAAACATCTATTATATCTAGAGAAATTGCCACCACCAAAACCACCAGATCCACCAGACCCACCAGACCCTATTGAGGTTATAATCGCGGAAAAAAATATTGATGAGGACCTAAAAGAGGAAGATCCTAAACGATTCGAAATGTTGACAGATGTTGAAGGTCCACCTATTGTCCAGAAAGAGGGAAAATTATTTTTTGAGCTAGAGCCTATCTATTTTGATTTTGATAAATGGGATATTAGAGAAGATTCAAAAGTAATTTTAGATGAATTAGCGGAAAAACTAGAACGCTATCCTAATATCCATATAAAAATTAGCGCTCACACAGACAGCAGAGGTTCTGAGCGATATAATCAAATTCTTTCTGAAAGACGCGCAGAATCAACAAGGAACTATTTAGCATTAGTAGGCTATGTTAACGCGAGACGAATAAAGTTTCAAGGATACGGAGAACTTTGGCCATTAGTAGATTGCCCCCAGAGTCAATGTACAGATGAGGAGTTTCAGATTAATAGGCGAAGTGAGTTTGAAATCGTGAAATATTAGTGCTAAATTTAGATTTTTGTACTCAGTATGTCTCAATATAAATGTATCATCTTTGATTGTGATGGTGTCTTAGTAGATAGTGAACCTCTTGGCAATCAGGTCATGGTGGATATGGCGAACACATTTGGTGCCAATATAGATCTAGAATATGCTTATGCACATTTTAAAGGAAATTCACTTAAAAACTGTATCGATAAAATCAAGAGACTCGTTGGAAAAGACATTCCATTTGATTTTGAAGATGAGTACAGGAAACGATCTTTTGAGAAGTTTAAGGATGAGATTGAACCCATTAAGGGCGTGAATAATCTTTTAGATAAATTAGATATTCCTTTTTGTGTAGCTTCTAGTGGACCAGAGAACAAAATAAGACTTAATCTTGAGCTCACCGGTTTATTACCCTATTTCGAAAGTAAAATTTTTAGCTGTTATGCAATAGAAAAGTGGAAACCAGATCCTGAGGTATTTTTATGGGCAGCAAGGACGATGGGGTTCTCGCCGAATGAATGTCTGGTTATTGAAGATAGTCCGATTGGCGTTAAAGCTGCAGTCAATGGAGGCTTTGATGTATTCGGATTTACTGCTCATGATTACAAGGATGAGTTGAAAGAAAATGCTACTAAGGTTTTTGATAGCATGATAAACTTGCCTAAGCTATTAGAAAGTCATAGCTAATTTTTATATTTATAAAAAAAAATGCGGAATGATAAAGAGATTACTCCATCGTAAATCTTTAGGTTTCTATATCGTTTTATATGTCCTTTTAACTTTCACACTTCACGGTCAAACGTTTGAGCATATCGAGACACTCGCTGGTTTAGGAGCACTTGAAAAAAACAATGGCGTAGCAGTAGCAGATTATGATGGGGATAATGACCTTGATATTTTTGTAGTTGCCAATGCCATAGAGGATTCATCAGAATATTCTAGTTTTAGCCGATTGCTTAGAAATAATAATAATGGCTCTTTCACGGATGTTACTGAGGCTGCTGGTTTTACTGATTTACTTACTTCAGAAGATGAGGTTCAGCTTACACTGGCTCAGCAAGGCTATAAATTTAGCGCTTCTTGGGGTGATTATGATAATGATGGATTTCCTGATTTGTTCTTAACCTACTCTTTAAAAGTGCAACTATGGCGAAATTTAGGTGATGGCACCTTTATTAATGTAACTGAGGCCTCTGGATTTGAAACTTCTAACGATTGTCTTAATATTGGAGCCACTTGGTTCGATTATAATAATGACGGTTTCCTTGATATTTATGTTACGGATTGGAGCCGATGCGATTCCAACTCAATGCATAGAAACAATGGCAATGGAACTTTTACTGAAGTTACTGAAGCGTTAGGGCTTACAGAAGTAGAGTCTAATTATAGTTATACGCCTTTTCCATTTGATTTCAATAATGATGGCTGGATGGATTTTTTAGTCACCAATGATCTCGAAGATGCTAACTATCTCTATATTAATCAATCTGGTGCGTCCTTTATTGAAGATGCTCAAAGCTATGGATTGGATAGTATGATTGATGATATGGGAATCGCCATTGGTAATTTTGATTTAGACAACGATTTCGATTTTTTCATTACAGGAATAGACGAAAATGCGCTCTTAGAAAATAACGGTTCTAACAACTATTCTGAAACATCAGTGAACTATGGTATTAATGCAACAGGATGGGCTTGGGGAGCACGATTTGTAGATTTTGATTTAGATGGCGATGAAGATCTATTTATAACCAATGGTTACGATTTTGAAGCCAGAGGACCTGAACAAAATGTATATTATAGAAATTTGCATGGTCAAGGGCAGAATATGTTTGAGGATGCTTCATCGGAATTAGGTTTGAACGAAAATACCGAAAGTGTTGAGTCTACTGATTTTGATTACGACAATGATGGAGATATGGACTTATTGATCACCAATGGAGATGGTCCAGTTATATTTTATGAAAATAAACTTCTAAATTTTGACGATGCCGAAAGTACTTTGAATTGGTTTAAGGTTCAGTTACAAGGCACTACATCAAATCGTGATGCCATTGGAACTATCTTAACTCTAACAACAAATAGTGGTAGCTTAAAGCGCTATTATTCTGGAGTTGGATTTTTAAGTCAGAGTCTTCAAGGTGTTCATTTTGGTTTGGGTGATATTAATCAAATAAATACTTTAGAAATCAAATGGCCATCAGGTTTAGTGGAGACTTTCAATGATTTAGATACCAACAATACAGTTCGGGTCATTGAGGGCCAGGGCCTAGAAGTACTAGATATAGAACCTAGTCAAAAAATTTACGGTTGTACAGACCCTGTATCGTGTAGTTATGATCCAGATGCAACAGTAGATAATGGGTCGTGTTCCTATATAACTTCACAAGATCTCCTTGGTAATACAAGCTCATCATTTTTAAGAACAGAAACTTATACTTATAATGCATCATCGGGATCAAATTTGCTTTGGGAAGTATCTGGTGGTGAGATTTTAAGTGGACAAGGCACTAATAGTATTTCAGTAAGGTGGCATTTAGAAGATTTTGGTAGCGTCGCTGTGACTGAGTCGAATAATCAATGTTCTAGTCAAGAAGTTTCTATTAATGTAGCATTGGGTGTGGATAACTTACCAGATAATATCTCCATTGCTAGACTATGGAACGAGGCCTTATTGGAAGCCATAAGAGATGATTTTGCTAGACCAACTGTGCATGCTAGAAATTTATTTCATACAAGTGTGGCTATGTATGATATCTGGGCAATTTATGATGATGTTGCTAGTCCATATTTAGTTGGGAATACAGTGAATGGATTTACAAGTGTCCTAGAAGAACTAATTCCAAATGAAGCTATAGACATTTCATTACACAAAGCTATAAGCTATGCTATGTATCGATTGCTGACCCATCGTTTTCAAAATTCCCCTGGAGTATTGGGAACTCAGGCAAGATTCGATTTATTAATGGAAAAGTTGGGTTATGATATTACTATAACATCGTTGTTATATGAAGATGGAGATTCGGCAGCATTAGGGAATTTTGTGGCTCAAACTATTATAAACTATGGTTTGCAAGATGGTTCTAGGGAGGCAACTAGATATGATAATGAATATTATGAACCCGTTAATGTACCCTATGCCTTAAATCCTATTATAGGAAGTTTTAATCTTCCAATTAATGATCCAAATCGATGGCAACCGTTGGCTTTAGAAATATTTATAGATCAAGGTGGGGTAATTATTGACGATGACACACCTCCTTTTTTAAGTCCAGAGTGGGGAAATGTATTTAGTTTTGCCCTGTCAGAAGATGATAGAGTTACGTATCAGCGTGGTGGACATGATTACCGTGTATTTCATGATCCATCAGACCCTCCGTATATTAATTTGTCAGAACCTAATGCAAGTAGTGACGCCTATAAATGGGGATTTTCAATGGTCTCTGTTTGGCAATCACATTTAGATCCAAATGATGGCGTAATGTGGGATATTTCACCTAATTCTATAGGAAATGTAGACATTAGTACCTTTCCAGCAGACTATGAAGATTATCCAAATTTTTATAATTTTTTTGAAGGAGGAGCAAATAGTAACGGACATAATTTAAATCCAGTAACAGGCAATCCATATGAAACTAAGATGGTTCCTAGAGGTGATTACGCCAGAGTACTTGCAGAGTTTTGGGCAGATGGACCAGAGTCTGAAACACCTCCAGGTCATTGGTTTACTATCTTGAATTATGTGAATGATCATCCTCAGTTTGAAAAACGTTTTCAAGGGGAAGGCGACATTTTAAATCCATTAGAGTGGGATGTAAAAGCCTATTTTATTCTTGGAGGAGGTATGCATGATGCTGCAATTTCTGCATGGAGTGTGAAAGGCTGGTACGACTATATAAGACCAATATCGGCAATTCGTTCTATGGCTGAACGTGGACAAAGTACTGATAACACCTTAGATAACTATCATGTTGGCGGTATTCCATTAATTGATAATTATATTGAAGTTGTCGAAGTAGGTGATCCGTTAGCAGGTTCTTTTAATCAAAACTTAGACAAAATAAAGCTTTATACTTGGCGAGGGCACGATTTTATAAATAATACCGAGATTGATCAGGCTGGTGTGGGTTGGATATTAGCTGAAGATTGGTACCCTTACCAGAGACCTACTTTTGTAACACCACCTTTTGCTGGTTATGTCTCTGGACATTCAACCTATTCTAGAGCAGCGGCAGAATTAATGACCAAGATGACAGGAAGTCCTTTCTTTCCTGGTGGGCTGGGGGAATTTACGGCTAAAGCCAATGAATTTTTAGTATTTGAAGAAGGCCCATCGCAAGATGTGATTTTACAGTGGGCAACCTATAGAGATGCATCTGATCAGACAAGTTTAAGTAGAATTTGGGGGGGAATTCACCCACCGGCTGATGATATTCCTGGGCGGTTTATAGGACAAGCGGTGGCTGAAGACGTTTTTGATTTTGCAGTACCTTATTTTGAAGGAAGCCTGAGTTATGAAAGTCTTAATGAACCTATTAAGATCTACCCTAATCCAACAATTAATAAGGAAATCTTTATAGATAATACAAACGGTAGAGAAAATATAGAAGTTTTTGATATGCAAGGCAAAAGAATAAATTTGGCAAATAGAACATATGATGAGTCAAACAATACAACATCATTAAAGTTTTACAGTACAGCTTCTGGGTTGTACTTGTTGAAAGTTGGTGATACGTCTAAAATGGTTGTTGTTAATAATTGATGATTCCACAATTACATTATTTTTGCATCCATGCGAACAGGACTGTTAGATTGTATTCCAGAAAGCGCGCAACCTAAGGTTGAGATATTGTTGGCTAAAGATAATTTAGTAGTCAAGGTTAAGAGCGAGAGAAAGACCAAACATGGTGATTACAGAGCACTACCAAATGGTAAGCATCAAATTACGGTAAATTCAAATCTAAATAAGTATCGATTTTTGATAACACTGATTCATGAGATTGCGCATTTTGAAGCCTATAAGAATTATGGGCGTTCTATTAAACCTCATGGTAAAGAATGGAAAATGACCTTTCAGCATTTAATGTTACCGTTTATACGACCAGAGGTTTTCCCCATGGAATTGTTGCCGCTTTTAGCCAAACACTTCAAGAATCCAAAAGCTTCCAGCGATACAGATACGCAACTCGCCTTAGCCTTAAAGCGATTCGACGAACCTAATGACAAGACTTATGTATTTGAAGTACCTTTGGGACATAATTTTATGCTTTACAATGGTAGGGTATTTAAGAAAGGTGATAAGAGAAGAAAACGTATAGAGTGTATAGAGGTTAAAACAGGTAGGTTATATTTGTTTAACCCAAATGCAGAAGTAGAATTAATAGATGAAAAATAAAAATTATTACGCCATATTAATGGCAGGAGGTGTAGGTTCAAGATTTTGGCCAGTGAGTACGCAGGATTTTCCTAAGCAATTTCACGATATGTTAGGAACAGGTGATACACTTATTCAAAAGACCTTTTACCGCTTGGCGAAGCTTATTCCTGAGGAGAATATATTCATTTTAACTAATGAGCGCTATAATGATTTGGTGTTTGAACAATTACCAGGTGTAACTAAGCGACAAGTGGTTTTGGAACCTGCCATGCGAAATACAGCACCTTGTATATTATATGCGTCTTTAAAAATACAAAAGGAGAATGAAGATGCTGTAATGATTGTGGCTCCCAGTGATCACTGGATTGAAAACGAACACGCATTTTCTAATAATGTGAAGACGGCTTTTGATTTTTGCGAATCAAATGATGCTCTAATGACTTTAGGTATAACACCAACCTTTCCTAATACAGGTTATGGCTATATAGAATTTGATAAATCATCAGCTTTAGAAATTAAACCCGTTAATCAATTTCGTGAGAAACCAGATTACGAAACGGCAAAATCGTTTATAGATCAAGGTAATTTTCTATGGAATGCAGGCATATTTATGTGGAGTGTCAAATCCGTGATCTCCGCTTTTAAAAACAATCAACCAGAATTATTTAAGCTCTTTGAAAGTGGTTATAAAGTCTACAATACCGAATTTGAGGATGATTTTGTAAAAGATAATTATGGAAAGGCAAAAAACATTTCTGTGGATTATGCCCTAATGGAAAAAAGTGATAATGTGTATGTGATTCCTGCAACTTTTGATTGGAATGACTTAGGTACTTGGGGAAGTCTTTACGACAAATTAGATAAAGATGGTCACAATAATGCTATTTTAAATGCCAAAAGCTTAGCAGAAAATGCGGAAGGGAATATTGTAAGAGCACCTAAAGATAAACTTGTGGTTATTGACGGCTTAAACGATTATATTATTGTAGATCACGATAATACACTTCTTATTTATCCTAAAAATAAAGAACAAGATATAAAGCAAATACAACAGCGTATTAAGAATAAATATGGTGATCTATAACTTTATGGAATATTACCAAACAGAGTTACAAAAATTTATCTTTATATTAGTGTGCTCATGGTAAACAATGCATAATGGAAGAAAGTAAATTCGACTTTAAAGAAGACGAACAGCAGCAAATTGAAAAGGATAAAGTTGTTGAAGAAAAGAAAGAAGCTGTTAGAAAAGATGCTCAGGGTCTATTTTCTAGTGTTTCTAATTTTTTAAGCGAGCTTCTTGATTTTAGAGACGATACAGATCGAGATGCCACGGTAGATGCTATTAAAGCTGATATTTCTTTTAAAGGTGCTACCGCATGGATTTTGGTATGTTCGATAATGGTCGCTTCTGTTGGTCTTAATGCCAATTCTACGGCAGTGGTCATTGGTGCCATGTTAATATCTCCTTTGATGGGGCCAATTTTAGGAGTAGGACTTTCTATTGCGATTAATGATATTGATACACTCAAACGCTCGTTGATAAACTTGGCGATTATGATTGTACTGAGTTTGTTAACTGCATTTCTGTTTTTTAAATTCTTTCCATTAAGTGAAGATACTTCAGAGCTTTTAGGTAGAACACAGCCAGATATCCGAGATGTACTTATTGCATTTTTCGGTGGTTTGGCCTTAATTATAGCTAGAACTAAAAAGGGAACAATAGCTTCTGTGATTTTTGGTGTGGCTATCGCAACAGCATTAATGCCACCTTTATGTACTGCTGGTTATGGATTGGCTAAAGGTAATTGGTCTTATTTTTTAGGAGCGATGAATCTGTTTACCATCAACACAATTTTTATTGCCCTAGCAACATTTATTGTACTTAAGGTATTAAGATTTCCAATGCTAAAGTATGCAAATTCTATAAAAAGAAAGCGTATAGCAAGGTTTGCAGCTTTGGTAGCAGTTGTTGTTATGATATATCCAACCATAACATTTATAAAAGTTTTAAATCAAACAAGATTTGAAAATGATTATAAAAATTTTGTCAAAAATGAGATAACAGAGAACCGAGAGCTTTGGTTTCAGGATGGTATACCTAACTATGAAGAAAAGAGAATAACGCTTTATTTTAATGGTGAAATTACGGATGCAACTGAAGCTGATTTGCGAAATGAACTCAAAGGCTATGAAAAAATTAAGGATTTCGAATTAATCATAAGCGGTAATAAAAATAGAAGTATAGATAAAATTTCGGATGCCTATGACAGAGCCATTGCAGAATTAGATAGAAAAGATAATATTATCTCTGGCTTGCAAAAAGAGATTGTAGAACTTCAAGAAAACATTAGTGGACTAAATCAACAAATTGAAGCGCAAAATGCGTCAAACAAGAATGAAGTGGCGTTTTCTGCTTTAGCCAAAGATGCTAAAATTAGGTTTAAGGATTTAGAGTATTTTGGTTATGCGAAAATGTTGGAATCCAGAGATTTTATAAAAATTGATACTTTGACAGTCGCTAATGTAAAATGGAAAGTTAATCTAAATGATAGTTTGGTTATAGTGAAAGAAGGAGAATTGTTGCAGTGGTTAAAACAGGAATTAAAAACTGAAAAGGTAAGAGTTAAAAGAGATTAATTATTGGTTCTCCTCAATATACATTTTTCGGACTTTCTTGAATAATTCAGAAGAATAAACGAAGTCAGTTACAACCTCATTATCTGTTTTAAAAATAGTCTCTTTAGAGCCTTCCCACGCCTTGAGACCATCTTTTAAGAAGACGATTTTCTCACCAATTTCCATAACTGAATTCATATCATGAGAGTTGATTACTGTTGTAATTTGATATTCATCTGTAATCTCTTGGATCAGATTGTCTATCACTATAGCCGTTTTTGGATCTAATCCAGAGTTTGGTTCATCGCAAAATAGATATTTTGGCTTATTCACAATTGCTCTTGCAATCGCAACACGCTTTTGCATTCCACCAGAAGCCTCACTAGGCATTTTATGATGGGCATCATCCAAGTTAACACGATTCAATACAAAGTCTACACGATCCTGCATTTCACTTTTACTCTGTTTGGTAAACATTCGTAAAGGAAACATAACATTTTCGGCAATGGTCATGGAATCGAAAAGTGCACTGCCTTGAAATACCATTCCAATTTGAGATCTCACTTCGGTCTTCTCATCATTACTTAGATTACTAAATACCTTACCGTCATAAGAAATACTGCCTTGTTCATATTCAAACAAACCCAATAGACACTTTAGAAAAACTGTTTTTCCAGAACCACTCTGACCTATGATAAGATTGGTCTTTCCTTTTTCGAAAGATGTTGTAATACCTTTTAGAATATGCGCATCACCAAATGATTTATGTAAATCGTTGACTTCTATCATTAGCCTAGGAGTAAACTGGTTATTAAATAATTAACTAAAATAATAACTACACTGGTCCATACAAAAGACGTTGTACTTGCCTTACCTACTTCTAAGGCGCCACCTTTCATAAAGTAACCGTAAAAAGATGGAATGGTTGCCAGAATAAAAGCAAATACCATAGTTTTTATAAAGGCATAAGCCATGTGAAACGGAATAAAATCATTTTGCACACCTTCAATATAATCTTCTAATGTCCCATATCCACCATAAACACAAGCCGCTAATCCGCCAAGAATCCCTAAGAACATGGCTATTGAGATAATAAAAGGATATAATGTTAAGGCGATAAATTTTGGAAACACCAAGTAGTTAATAGCATTGATTCCCATCACCTCCAAAGCATCTATTTGTTCGGTAACGCGCATAGTGCCAATACTAGATGTGATAAAAGAACCTACCTTACCTGCCATTATAATGGAAATAAATGTTGGTGCAAATTCTAAAATTATGGATTGGCGAGTGGCAAAACCAACCAGATACTTCGGGATCAATGGATTACTGATGTTCAGTGAAGTTTGAATGGCAACAACACCTCCAACAAAAAAAGCAATAAAAGCTACAATGCCCAATGAACCTATAATAAGGTCATCAATATCCTTTAGGATTAAAGTTTTCAGTACAGACCACTTCGTGGGCTTACGAAACATATCTTTAATCATTATAAAGTAAGTGCCAATATTATGAAGATACTTCATAAATGCTAAAGTATAAAAAATGATTAGGACTCGAGCAAATTCAAAAGTATTATATGTATAATAATTTGGAATGGCGAATTGCATGCAACGAATAATTAAAAATGAATATAATCACATGAAATTACATTAAATTAAAATTAAGATAATCTAAAAACTGTATTTTTGAAACTTAGACTAAAGACGATGTCATTATGAAATGAGCCATAATAAATCTTCATACCAACAGAGATGATCATTGGCGAATTCCATCTGACCATTGGAAAACAATAAAAATAAACAGATGAAAAAAATCTTCACTTTAATTATATCTATAACCTTGTTTTTTTCTTGTGGATCTCAAGAAAAAGTGGCCATAGCTAAGACCTCGATAAATTCCACTCCACTTGATGAAAAGCCTAAGTTGGTTGTTGGTATTGTTGTAGACCAGATGCGTTATGATTACTTAACACGATTTGCATCTAAATTTGGTGAAGGTGGCTTCAAGCGTATGATTCGAGAGGGATTTAACTGTAAAAATAATCACTTTAATTATGTGCCGACCTATACAGGGCCAGGACATGCTTCTGTTTATACAGGAACAACTCCAAAATACCATGGTATCATCTCTAACAACTGGTACGATAAAGACATCAAGGAAACTGTATATTGTGCGCAAGATGATTCTATTGCTTCGGTAGGTACTGAAAGTGATGCTGGTAAGATGTCACCTCACAGAATGTTAACCACGAGCTTTGCAGATGAAAACCGTTTATTCACACAAATGCGAGGTAAAAGTATTGGTGTAGCAATTAAGGACAGAGGTGCTATATTACCAGCAGGTCATGCCGCAAATGCTGCCTATTGGTTCCATGGCAAGGATGAAGGTGTTTGGATAACAAGTACATTTTATACAACAGCTCTACCGCAATGGGTAAAGGATTTTAATGATTCTGATACTGCTGAATCTTATTTTAAGGTTTGGAATACTTATCAACCTATTGAAAGTTATAAAGAAAGTGGAAGTGATCTCAACAATTTTGAACGTGGTTTTAAGGGAAAAGAAACAGCTACGTTCCCCTATGATTTGGAAGCGTTAAAATCTGAAAATGGTGGCTTTGACATTTTAAAGGCAACCGCTTATGGAAATAGTCTAACCGTGGATTTTGCCATAGCAGCACTAAAAGGAGAGTCTTTAGGTCAAGATAATGATACTGATGTATTGGCTGTTAGTTTTTCAAGTACGGATTATGTAGGTCATAATTTTGGTGTGAACTCAAAGGAAATCCAAGACACCTATGTTAGACTAGATAGAGATTTAGAGCGTTTATTTAACTATTTAGACGAGACAGTTGGTAAAGGAGCGTACACGGTTTTTTTAACAGCAGACCATGGTGCTGTGCATGTGCCTGCTTATTTACAATCTGTAAATATACCTTCTGGTTATTTAGATTATAATGATAGAAAGGAAAGATTTGTAACATTTTTAGAAAGTAACTACGGGAGCAAAGATGTTGTGGAAAACGTGAGTAATAACCAAATATTCTTTAATAAGGCTAAGCTGAAAGAACTAAATCTAAACATTCACGACGTTGAACAGGCCTTAGTAGATGAGCAGATTAGTTATCCTAATATAGCCAAAGTTTATACGGCAACTACAATGAATAGTACTAATTACACCACTGGTATTGAGGCTTTATTACAAAATGGATTTAATCAGAAACGTTCTGGTGATGTCATTGTTGTAGATGATATTGCGCACATTGCTTATAGTAGAACAGGTTCTACACATGGTAGTGGATTAAATTATGATACGCATGTACCATTATTGTTTTTTGGAGCTGGTATAAATCACGGAGAGACTTTTGATAAAACAGTGATTCCAGATATTGCGCCTACAATTTCTGCTTTGTTAGGGATCAGTTTTCCTAACGGTTCTACAGGTAAACCTTTGGGTTTTGTTATAGATTAGTGAGCAAAGGACCTTATAAAGAAAGATCCTTTGCTTAATGTTTAACAGTCAGGTAATAATTCTATTACCCAGCATCCTCCATCACTGTTTGAAGTGAAGTGAGGACAAGGTTGAGCATAATAGTGATCAGAACAAAAATCACCGATTTTTTTAATTCTGTTGATATCACCTCCAAAAACTTGTTTTTGTTCAGTTCTGTTTAGTGCTTTTCCTAGATTTAATAAATTTTTCATCATTAAAATATTTAAAAATTAAATTAACCTTGATCACTTAAAGACACTCAAGGGTTATGTCTATTCCTCGCGAGAAAATATCTTAGAAGCTAGATTGTATTATATTTTTTACCAATAATATTTGTATTAAAAGAGATGACACAAAATTTGCAATTCTTTATGCTATTTGGTCTTTTTTGGATCGGTTTAGAAAAAGACTGCCTTGATTGGCAGCCTTAATCAATAAAATTAAAATGCTCATTAATATTGACATGAACCTGAAACGCATGATCCTTGGTAATATCCATTTCCGGTACCGCCACAACCTACTTGCATACAGTCTATTGGCTCATATCCTGCGGGAAGACCAAAACCAGAGCAGTCAGAATTAGTTTGACATTCGCACTGTTCTCCACAATCTTTTGTTAGTCTTGCTCCACCTCCTCCAAAAACTTGTTTTTGTTCAGCTTTGTTTAAGGCCTTTCCTAGATTCAATAAATTTTTCATAATTAAAATATTTAAAAATTAAATTAACCTTGGTCATTTAAAGACACCCAAGGGTTATGTCTATTCCTCGCGAGAGAATATTTTATGATAGATTCACTTTTTGATTGTGTTCATTAAGAATAGCTTTTTAACGATTCTGAATAGGCCGCCTCTAATTAGAGACGACCTATTATAAATATTTGTTAATTCAAAAATTAACAAACCATAACCCAATGGCCACAGCCATCATATGGTCCACAAGCGTTAAAGTCCCCAGAATCACAAGGAGAGCCATTTGCACACACGTCATGATGTTCATATGAGCAACCGCTGCCAGATCCTTCATTGCTGGCATGAGTAATGTAAGCTTTGCCACCACCAAAAACTTGTTTTTGTTCAGCTTTGTCTAAAGCCTTTCCTAAATTCAATAAATTTTTCATAATTAATTATTTATAAAAATTAAATTAGCCGTGAACATTTAAAGACACTCACAGTTTGTGTCTATTCTTCGCGAGAGAATATTGTTCAATGCAAAGTCCTTTTTTAAGGGCTTTGTTGTTATGCCTTTTCAGCTTTTATAAAAGGGATATGTGGGTTGTTTACTTCAGAAAGCTCTTCTAAATTTTCTATGAAGTAAATAAGATCATTACGGTCAAACATTTTGGGATAAGATTTACCGTTGATTAGAATCTCTGGAGTAAAATTGATACTATTATCGCTACACCAATTAAATTGATCTCTAAGTATGGGCAGGTAATTATTTGGTTGAGAACATTCGTTCCATTTTTTTAGCCATTCACTCGGAGAAGAGTCCCCGTAGATATCGTGCATGGCATCTAGGCAAGTTTCAATATTTTCTATATGATATATTTCTAAAAGTCGAGCTGCAATTTTTACAGCTGTGTTTTCTGGGTGTTCAGGATTGATATTAAATCGTATAGTAAGTTTAGTTAATTGAGGATAGTTACTGAGAATCTGTTCTATAGTTTTGTGAACGGGTTTACAGTGTCCGCATAAAGGATTGGTTATTATTACAATATTTAGGTTACTGTTAGAATTGCCATAAATCATTTCTTTCTTGGATGCTACATACGTACTGATTGTTTTGTTTATGTCTAATTGGTTACTGAATAAATCAAAGTTTCTTTTAAACTTATAGTAATCAACTTTGGTTTTCTTGAGTGTTTTATTGTCTTTGAAAAATCTTGAGGCCAATAGCCATAGTACGCTTACAAAAGAAAAAGAAAGTACAACGATCAGTGTACTTTCTAAATTATATATTGGCTCGAAATTTAATAGTGCAATACAAGCTTGACACCACATAACTGCTACAATGCTTAGGCAGAGAAAGCACCATTTTTTTATAACTAGGGACTGGAAGTAAATAGAATAAATGGTTGTCGGTAATGCCATTAGACTTATTAGTTTAGGAATAAAGATTGCTTTGCTACTTAATGACAAAAAAGAAATGGCTAAAGCAAGGCCTGTGAAGTATGTGATACTGAGATCGCTAAGCTTCAAATTTTTGTAGACTGTTGAAGCTTTAGAGTTAAGAACGGCATTACAGCTCTTTTTTTCACTTGGATTAGAACAAAACGCATCTACAAGAATATTGCTTTCTCCTTGTTCTTGCTTGAAAACACTTATGGATATATAGATTCCTATTATGGATAGACATAAGAAACCAAGGTCAATTGTACTTGGTTTAGAAAGTATCAGCATCAAAGCGAACGCAATGAGAGTTGTTAAGACCAAACCTTTGAGTAGATTCGGATTTAATAGGGATTCACTAGACATTGTTGTAGTCGTATCTTTTTCTACAGCCAATAATATGCCGGTAAACTGATTTAAAAACTCGAATTCGGATAGTGTCTTCTTTTGTGTCTCGCTAAGTGTTATTTTGCAACCATTTTTGATCTTAGTAATAACAACAAACTGTTTTTGGGAATCAATTTCCAGTTGTGCTAAAAATGTAGTTGGTAGCTGATTGAATGTATCAATAGTTTTAGGAACATCTAAAGCTAAGTTTTCAATATTGAAGTGGTCTAGGACTCCAGTTACTGCATGTAAGCTTGGATATGTTGGATGGCTTTGAATTTGAAAATCCAATTCATCAAAATCTACAGTTATTTTATTTGCTTTTAGTAATTGCTGTACAAGAAAACTTAGTGGATTTTTCACGGTAAAGAAATTTTTAGTTTTCCTTACTGTTCCTTAATTAAAGTTTTGTTACCCATTTTTTTAAAAAATGTAATTAAATAAAAATCATATATGCAATAAAAAACAACGAATGAACATATTCTTAAAAAGTTAATATAATTAATCATTAAGCAAGTTCCTTAAAAGAAAACCTCTTGAGTATATTAATTCAAGAGGCTTTTTCATTATGTCAAATGATTTTATTTATCAAGAATTACTTGATGGATTTCTTCAATTTTATCGTGTATTATTTTTATAAAGTATTTACCATTTGGAAATCTAGATAGGTTTAAATTATATTTTCCATCCAATTGATTTCTATTGTCTTTTTGGGTTTTTAACAAATTGCCGCTAAAGTCGTAAAACTCCATAGTAACCATGGTATTTGAATTTTTACCTTTATCATTGTTTTCATCCTGAGAAGTTATATTAAGATTAGACTGTCTTTCTTCGGTTTCTATAATTTCTAATATATCACTTCTAACCGGATTTTGAGCAACTCTAAAGTTGGTAAAACCACCATCGTCTGAGCAATTTGTGAATTGAATTACTAAGAACGTAGGCACACTCCATCCGCAATTGCCCCTTGCTCTAACCGTCACAATACCTGAGGTAGGTCTATAACTAAAAAATTGCGCCCGATTATTAGTTGCTAACATATTAAAATCTCCTGATACTATATTCCAGTCCCATTCCAAGGCACTTGATGGTGTTGTGAAATTAATATTACCATAATGGTCTGTGCAGAAAGAAAATGTAGCTTCCTGTTCTCCATCTTCGCCATAAATAATAGGACGTTGTGCTCCTAAACTAAGATCTTTAATAATTTCTATACCATTATTAAAGGTTGCTTTGATCCAACCTACACTACTAAGATTAGTAGCTTTCACTGTTATGGTTGTTCCTGTGTTATCTAGCATTTGTAAACTATTAGACACTTCCCAGTTAACAACATCGCCAGGGACTTTACATTCATCAAAACTATAGGTTTCTACTTCAAAGTAACATAAAGAACTACTACCAGATAATCTTCTAGCATCAAAAGGGAAATGTGGGTCTTGTGGATTCTCTGCTAATTCTTCTAAAAGCCAATCTTTACTTGCCTTTGTAAAAGAGGTATGTCTTTCATTTCTACTAGGGCCAAAATAACTATCAAAAGGAATCTCATTGTCACAAAGTAAGTTTCTATTAAGACTATTTCCCCAATTAAAATCACTGTTATAAAAACCTAATGCGCTCACTGTAGGTATAAATGAATGTATCTTTTTATTTGTTCTAGATTCAAAATGATCACCATGAATACCAAGTAGGGCAAATCCATAAGCTCCTAAGACATTTCCGAAGCTAATACCATTATTAAAACCAAATATGTCAGGGTTGTCTCCCATCACTGCTGCGTGTATTTGATCTTCGCTATTGTAGTAGCCTCCAGGAACATTATCCATGCTTCCGTTAGGATTAATATTTGTATAACTGGCTGTTCTAAGAGGTTTAAATAATCGCCACAGTCTAGCTAATTGTTGATGCTGCCCACTTTTAGGCATATATTTAGTATTCATCTCGGCAATTTTAGTATCCCACCATAATTGATCGGCAAATCCATGAATCCTAAAGTCTTCCGTCCCTTCCCTGCCTAAATTTATTCCATTGAGTGATCCATTGACAATAGCAATTTTTCTTAAATTTTGCGGATATCCATTAGAACCTGGTAAACCATTTGAAAACAACCTGCTGTAATATTCTTGATACACCGGTGAACCTCCGTTTTGATAATCTGAGCTATGTCCAGATTTGTGTTGTTCAATTAATTGTTGATTTGCTGCAGTTGATTTAAGTTGGTCATAGTAAAAGTCTTGAGCGGCAACACTATCTCCAAAAACATCCAATAAATTTATCATAGATTGTATTCCAAGAGGGATGTTTGCTCCCAAATGAGGACTATCAACACTCACCCACAAACGTGTGTTATGGTCTATATTATATTTCTCCATGTAAGCTAGAGCGTATCTACTAATTTGACCTCCCATACTAGGGCCGACAATAACCAATTCTTCATCACTATTATTGTCTTCTAATTTTCCATTAAGATAGTTATATAGTGCTATGTGATTCATTGCATTACGTTCAATATAGTCTGCACCACCATCAATTGTTACTCCATTTCTTTCATAAGTAGGATGATTTACTAAAACTACATCGTAACCAAGGTTTCTTAAGGTAGGAATTAGTGGCTGACCGTTATCATATACCATGAACTCTTCTATTGAAAAATGCATGTCATTTGGAAGATCTGAATCACTATCTTGTATTTTACGTTTGTCCCCAGGGTCAAAACCATCAATAATTACAATAGGTTTTAATAAAGTTGGTTGTGTGTTTCCATTGTTGGTATGGTAGAAAATGCGAAAATCAATCTCTCCGCATATTGGAGCAGACTCGTCATAGCCTTGAAACGGAATTGTACAAGTAAATTCTTCGACATTTTCAATTAATGGATCATTTCTTAATTGTTGATATTGATTTTTTAATTTAACATGAAGCTTTCCGTAGGTTGTTTTTTTTGTTCCATTTGTATATGTAACTACGAACTTTAATGTTTTATATCCAGTTTCATCGTAAGAAATTTTTAGAGATTTTCTCTGATAATTTCCATTCTCATAAATTAAATAATCTTGATTTGTACCAAAGTTTGCTGAAATTGATTTGATTTCGTCAACATTATCTTCGAACCATAAATTTGAATCGAATGTATAAGTCAGTTCATTTCCATGAGCAAAGTCTAATAATGGAGAGATTACTAAAATGTCGTGCTCTAAAAATGCTGGGTTATCATTTCTTCTAGTAAAAGTATTATTTTCAAAATGTAAAGCACCTTTTGATTCATCTACCGGATTATAATTTATACTGTTCAGTTTAGCAGATATTACACCAATATTTACAGTTGTTAAATCTTCACTTTTTTTGTAGAATTTACGTGCATTTTTATATGACATAAACTTATTTTTATTTGAAGATTTATAGAGTTCTTGAAGTGCTTGCTCAAAATAGCTTAATACAGCTATGTTTTTATCTTCAGAATTGAAACTGGTTAAATTAGAAATAGGCGTGGTGCGTTCATATAAGAACGATGATGTAAGATGGGTTTTGTCAATATTTACTAACATACTATCTATGTTAGGTTCTTGTAGTTCATCTTTTGTCTGGCTATAGCCAAAACAAATAGAAGATATGATTGTGAATAGAGTCAGAAAATTTCTCATTATTGAATGTCTTTATGATTGTTATATTTTTTGTCTGATTTTAGTTGAAACAATCACATTAAGGAAATTCTCTTTCTTTAATTAATGGATTTTTTATATTACAGAATATGTATTTCACAGAAATAGAGATTAATTATTTCTCTACTGTGCACAACACCTAATTTTTGTTACCCAATAATTTTTAGTTATTTTCTTCGGAAAAGAAAAAAGACAAGTATTAGACATAAAAGCCCTAGGAGATAATAGCATAAGACAGGGAAGTTATGTTTCATTTCTATTGTTCCTGTGTCACCTATTAAAATAAAGGAAGCCCAGTAATAGGGTGAGGCATTACTCAATGAATTAGTCTTTAAATACTCAAGTTTTGCATTATGAAGTGCTAATGACTTATCCTGATTTTGACTCAAGTTTGTATAGAATGAATTCACTAACTTCAATGTTGCTTTATCATTTACCTCCCAAAGTGTAGGCATAACACTGTGGGATCCCGAGTTAAAGAAGCCTCTTGATAAACTCATAACACCTTCACCATGATGAAGCTCTCCCAATGATGTATTACATGCACTAAGAACTACTAATTCTGCCGAAGTTTTTAATTTATAAATGTCTTCTAAAGTTACTTTTTGGTCATATAAAGCAATCCATGGGCTTATACTGTCATTAGCATTAGCATGAGATGCAATATGTAAAACGTTATAATTATTAGTTTCTTTGAAAAAGTTGGCTTTAGAAGCATTCTCTTTCAAAAGAATTTTGGCGTCAAACGTTTGGTCAATAAAGCGTAATTCTTCTTTAGAATTTGGTAACGACGTTAGACCTTCGGGAAATTCTAATGGAGCAATCGCTACTATATTATTTGCATTGTTTCTTTCAATTTTTCTGTTCTCACTTAAAAAAGTTAACGAGTAGGAATAGTTTATTTCGTAGGTATAAATAAGATAACTTAATTCCTTGTCAGAAGTTGTGAGTGACTCAAATGGAATGTTTTGTAGATAATAATCTGGGACTATTGTTAGCGTCTTATCTTTTATAAAAGGCTTAATCTCATCCGGAAACAAGAGCCGATATAAGCTGTTTGAAACCTTTTTAAAACGTTCTATGGATTCCTTATCTCTAAAAGGCGTGTCAATAAGATTACGATATTCAATTACTAATTCTTTAAGTTCTTTACAATCTTTTATTTCAAAAAGATGAGTTTTAGATGAGGTAAGGATAAGCCCATAGCCTTCGTCATCTTCATCTTCTGGTATTATATATTCTATGTAGACCTTAGGCGCTTTTAAGAAATCCTTTCTAAAGTTATTAAAGTCAATAACTTTGGCTGGTTCAAGTGTTTTAAAATAAAATTTGTACTCTGGGCTTAAATCATTTAAGAATTCACTATAATTTTCTTTCGCTAAAAGTAGATGACGTTGAATTGAGTCTGAATTGTTTTTAACCCTTAGTCTTTCGAGCTCGATGATATTGCTATTTAGTTTTAGCTCTTGTTTGGCTATGTTTTCAGGAACCTTAGTGCTGTTTCTAATTGATTTTAATGAGATATCTTCTAGTAATAACAGAGCTTTATTTTTCTCCATATAATAAAATGCTCTTTCAGGCTCGTTTAATAAAAAGCTAGCTTTTGTGGCTTTAAGATAAATTTCTGAAGCTGTCTTTCTCCAAAATAATTTTGACCGATTATCTATATTTTCCAAGCGGATTTGATCGGCTAAGAAATCGGCTAAATTCAAAGTTTTGAAAATATCATTATGGTATTCTTTACTATTCAGATTTTGCTCGCTCAGTTCAATCCAAATGTTTGCCTTGTGCATTAGACCAGAAATTAGTTGAAATTTTGTCTCACTCTTTATTAAGTCTGATTTTGTAGGTAAACTTTTAGAGTTAGATGAATCTATTTTAATTAATGTGCCTAATGATTTTTGAATATGATATAAAGCTTCTTCATAGTTTTTGAAAAATAAATTATGCTTACTCAAGTTTCGGTGAACCAGAGATTTCATGTTCGGTCCTGCATCATAACGTAATGCTTTTTTCAAATAGAATTGCGCTTCTTTTTTTTCATCTTTCAGGTAAAGTACGCCGAGGTCATTATAAGTTTTATTTAAAAGTTCAGGACTGTTTATTTCTAATGCGATTTCTAGTGCTTTGTCGAGGTGTTTTTTGCCATTTTCAAAATCATAATCAATTCTATCGATATAAAGATTGCCGAGTTGAATATACATTTGATGAAAATAGGTAAGATCAATAATTAATTCTGAAGATGGATCACTATCCATTTCTTCTGCCTTTTTTATAACCTCTGATAAGGTATTTATGCCCTCTTCCAGACTTTGTGGTGAGTTTATTAATTTATTTGCCTGAGCAATGCCTAGTACACTTTTTATCTCGTAAATAAAATTATTGCGGTTTTCAGCAATTTTCTGGGATAGCTTAAAATAGTCTCTTGATAAATAGTACCGGTCAGTAATAAAATATATTTCGGCAATATCATGAGCTCCGCGCAGCACATAACCATCTTGCTCATTTAGAGCTAACAATTGTTTATAGGTGACCAAGGCATCCTCAAGTCTATAACTGTAAAGTTGATAGTACCCTAGGCCATAAAGATTGCGCCTATAGGAGATGCTGTCTTTCATTTTTAGCGAATCCATCAGTGCTACATTCATTCTACAAAGTTCAATGGCGTTGTTTTCCCAGTTCATTTGTTGTATCCATTGCCATCTTGTAATTTCGAAAGTATCGTTTATTAAAAAATCGATTTCACCTTGTTGTTTATGCTTTTTTATTAACTTATAGAATTCATTGTTCTTTTCTTCTGCGGTCAAACTATCAGAATTTTTTATTTGAGTAAATTCTTGAGATGTTGCTTGGGACAAACAATTTAAGTGAATGGATAAAATAATTAAAGCTAGTAATTTAAAGGAGTAAACTCTCATTGTATAAATATAAAAAAAAGGATAGGCTGTCACAGCCTATCCTTTTTTAATTTAAACTAAATTTTACATAGTAAAGCAATCATTATAATTAACCAACCATCGAGGTAAGTTGGACGGAGGCGGGGGCGGAGGTGTGCGCTTTACTCTATTACCATTAACATCAAGCATTGTTGTACTAGTTCCACCTCCACCTGCACCTTGATTCTGCAGATGCCAATACCAATCATTCCCATTAGCATCTACTTCTGGTAAGCCCATGGAAACTAAATGTTGGTTAAATTCTGCCAAATCAACAATCCAACGTTCCACATTGCCACAAGACATATTTGTACTCTCGATAACATGATATATCGTAAAGTGATTAGACATTAAGTTTCTATAGTAAATATTAAATGGCCCATTATAACTTGGATTGTTTGGGTCACTATTATATTCGTTTTCAATAGTATCCATATTTAGATACAAGTAATAAACATCTGTGTCGCTTCCAGGTAATGGAGTAGTTGAATTTGCGGTGAATGAAGGTGCTCCATTTAAGGTTTTTGCTATTGCGTTAGCTTGTGTTTCTAATGGACCATCTAGAGGATTATCTGGATTTGATTTGTTAGATATTACGTCAGTTTTTAGGTTCTTAGATTCGTACTCAGTTTCTTGGGTAGGATTCGTCTGCATTTCCTCAGAAGAGCAACCGAAAGCCAATACTATGAGTAATAGACTTAAAAATTTAATTTGTTTTGTTTTCATAATATATTTGTTTTAACCTCCAGTTACCAAAATAATAACATTGTTACCCAATAAATATAAAAGTTTATTTTTGTTTATGAGATTAAAATCGACGAGTGACAGATAATTCCTTCTTTTTAAAAGCCTTAATAGCAAATGACTCTAAGGCTATTAAGGATATATATAAAGCTAACTTTTTTAAAGTTAGATCCTTTATAGTAAAAAATAGAGGGCAGGAACAAGATGCAGAAGATATTTTTCAGAAAGCTTTATTGCAATTAGCCGTACGTTATAAAAAGGAGAAGTTTATTATTAATACGAGTTTTGAAGCGTATTTATTCACGGTCTGCAAAAATTTATGGCGTAGAGAACTAAATACTAACAAAATCAGGGTAACAAATAATGACAATTTAGAACTTAAGGATGATAATGAAGACATTGCTTTAGCAGTTTTAGAACAAAAACGCTGGGAATTATTTACAGAAAGTCTAGATTTAATTTCCGAGAATTGTAAACAGATTTTAAAGTTATTTTTTGCGAAAACAGCTTATGCAGAAATTATGGAAAGATTTAATTATAATTCTGAGACTGTGGTCCGACAGCGCGTATTTAAATGTAAAAACAGTTTAAAAGCAATAGTTAGAAACGATAAACGATATAAAGCTCTGACTGAATTGTAAGATGAAAGACGATATTTTAATAGATAATTATTTAAGAGGCCTGTTGTCTAAAGACGAGGAGCAATCTTTTTTAAAGCGGCTTAAATCTGATATTGACTTTAATGAGAAGTTTCAATTGGAGAAACAACTTTTTGATGCTCTGGATGAAGAAAGTTGGAGTTTCGCAGAGCGTAATACCAATGAAGCCAATGAATATTTGGAAATTCTAAATTCTAAGGATATAAAAAATTTAAAAAAAACTTTAGCTGAGACTAGTACAGGGTTCAATTCAAAAAAGACGAATACTGGTAATAAGCGGTTTTTTTATTATTTGGCTGCAGCTTCAATAATTGTTCTATTAGGATTTCAAATGTTCTTTAATCAAAACATTTCCAATCAAGACTTATATGAAGAGTATGTGGGTCTAAATGATTTGCCATCTTTTGTGTCGAGAAGTGATGGTTCTAATAAATTGGCTAATGCACAAGAGCTTTTTGAAAAAGGCCAGTATGCAGATGCATTGGACATATTCAATGTGTTTGAAAGTCAAATCGAGAATAGAAGTAACCTCTTGATATATAAAGGATTATCTTATGTGGAATTGGAGGATTATGAAAATGCAGAACAAGCATTTAATGACTTAGTGACTAGTGACCTTTTAGATGCCGAAAAAGGCTATTGGTATAAAGCCTTGTTATACTTAAAACAAGATAAGGTCTTGGAAACAGAGGGTATTTTGGAAACCATAGTGTCTGAAAACTTCTTCAATAGTAAGAAAGCCAGAGATCTGCTGAAAGAACTTTAGAAGTGTCCTTTCCTAGGTTAGTTTATTCAAAATACCTTTCCAACGTAAACGTCTTATATACTTGCCCTCATCTATAGAAACTAGGAATTCAGTTGTATTGGATTTTGCTTTAAAATAACCAGACATATAATCTTTAAATAGTCTGAAACTCCTCTTTTTATATGCCAATTTTAACGCGGAAATCAGCGTAATCCAAAGGCCATAACGCATTTTATACATTGCCTCTCCTTGTAAATATTTTGAAGCTTTGTTATAAGATTGTCCTGTAGGTTTCAAATGTTTAACATGTAATGAGTCATCGGTCAGTAGTTTCCAACCATGATATTTTGCTAAAAGTTCATCGACAGTATCCCAACCCATAGAGAATTTGAGCCTGCCGATTTGTTGAAAGCATTCTTTTTTGTAAGCTTTAAGTGCACCTCTAATATGGTCTTTATTGGTGAGGTTTTCTAAAACCCATTTCCCATTTTTTTCAATATAGCAGAAACCTGATGCCATACCTAGTCTATCATTAATTTTAAAATGGTTAGCAATAGCTTCTAAATAGGTATTAGGAAAAATAAGATCAGCATCAAACTTACAGATAATGTCATAATTGTTATCTAAAGTATCAAAGCCTTTATTAAAGGCATTTATGATTTTTGAACCAGGTAAATGTTTGTCAGATGAGGTCGTGTTAACCAACGAAATCCATTTGTGCTTTAAGGCGTAATCTTTAACCAATGGTGCTGTATGATCTGACGAATTATCGTTGACTACAACTACTCGCTTTGGCAACAACGTTTGTTGTGTTAAAGAATCTAAGGTTTTACTTATGTAATCTTCTTCGTTATGTGCGGGAATAATAATATAGAAGTTCAAAATTGAAAGGATATTTATTCAAATTTAAACTCTTTCGGCATAAACGATGTAATATCTGTTTGTAAATCGTCTTAAGATGGGTCTTATACCAATTTTATTGACAGCATTAGTCCACTTTTGTCGGTCCTTAATGACCCAGCCTGTTTTTTCTAAAAGCCAATCGAGCTGCCAATCTTCAAATTCGTGATAGTGTCTATCCCATTTGTCGGTTTTACTTCTATATGCAGAAGAAAACCATAACCTCATAGGCACACTAATTACAAGTTTGTTGGCTTTTATGGACTTTAGAACTTCGTAAGGTGAAAGTAAATGTTCAAAAATTTCAAATGCAGTGACGACTTCAGCCGAAGAACTTTCAATAGCAGAGCGATCCTCATCCAAATCTTCTCCTGTCGTATTTTCAACAGTATACCCTTCCGATAGCATAATTTCAGAAAACGGATTTTTAACACCTAAATCTAAAATCGTTTCTGAGGTTGAGACGTGCTTCTTTAAAAATTCTAGTGTTAGTTTAAAGCGCTTGTTGGGAAAAGTCTTTTCGTACATTATATTGCTGTCTTTCGACTTCGCTCAAGATAAACTTCAGCAGTAAACTTATCGATTAATATCTATAAACAATAGCGTTAATATGCATACCAGCACCTACACTAGCAAAAATGATAATGTCCCCTTTATTTATACGATGTCCTTCTAACTTGTTATTTATAATAAGATCATAAAGGGTAGGTACGGTGGCCACTGAACTATTTCCCAATTTATGGATACTCATAGGCATAATACCTTCGGGAACTGGTGTTTTATACAATCTGTAGAAACGTTTTATGATGGCTTCATCCATCTTTTCGTTAGCCTGGTGAATCAATATTTTCTTAACCTCAGAAATACTAATACCACTATTATCCAAACAGCTTTTCATAGCAAGCGGAACGTTATTCAATGCAAATTCATAGATTTTACGGCCGTGCATTTTTATATAGCGCGTATCCTTGCAGAGCTCTTGATTGTTAGAATTTCCGAAATAGAGGTAATAAGCTTCATCATAGGTAAAACTTGCAGTTTCATGAGCAATAATACCTTCTTCTTCTGATGCTTCAACAATTGTTGCGCCCGCACCATCACTATAAATCATAGAGTCCCTATCGTGTTTGTCGACTACACGTGATAAAGTTTCTGAGCCAATGACCAAACATCGTTTTGCCATTCCTGCTTTAATGAATGCTTTTGCTTGTATAACACCTTCCACCCAACCAGGACAACCAAATAAGATATCGTATGCCACGCACTTAGGATTTTTAATTCTAAGACTGTGTTTTACTCTAGATGCCAAACATGGTAAAATATCACTTTGAATAGTGTCTGCTCTAACATCACCAAAATTGTGAGCGCAGATAATATAGTCTATGTCTTCAGGATCTATATTCGCATCTTCAATGGCCTTTTGTGCCGCTAAAAAACCAATATCAGATGAGGTTAATTCCTTGTCAACATAACGACGTTCATCGATACCAGTTATGGCCTTAAATTTTTCTACAATAACTTCATTTGGGTAGTCTATTGAAGATCCATCGGCATTTAGAAATTCATGCTCATGAAAATCTTGATTTGTCTCTATACCTCTTGGAATATAACTGCCTGTTCCGGTTATTCTAACATTCATAAATACTATTTCTATAGTTGTGTTTTAAACTAAAAAGCAAGATAACCATATTTTAGATTCACTAAAAATGAAAGCACGTTTCTTTTACGATGTCCAACGCGTAAAATTATGCGTCTATGTATTCCTCAATGGGAGCACAGCTGCATATAAGATTTCTATCTCCATAAGCATCGTCAACGCGTCTCACACTTGGCCAAAATTTATTGTCCCTAACGTAATCTAAAGGAAATGCAGCTTCTTCTCTCGTGTAGGGTAATAACCATTCATTTGAAGTTAACATCTCCATAGTATGTGGTGCATTTTTCAAAACATTATTTGCATCATCTTTTGAAGCCATGTCAATCTCTTTTCTAATCGCAATCATAGCATCACAGAATCGATCCATTTCAGCTTTACTTTCACTTTCGGTAGGCTCTATCATCATAGTCCCTGCTACCGGGAAAGATACGGTAGGCGCATGGAAACCATAGTCCATTAAACGCTTTGCAATATCTGTGACTTCGATACCATTTGTTTTGAAATCACGACAATCAATGATCATTTCATGAGCAGCTCTACCATTCTCCCCTGTATAAAGCGTGTCATAATAGCCCTCTAAGCGTTCTTTGATATAATTGGCATTAAGAATAGCAACTTCTGTAGATTTTTTTAGGCCTTTGGCTCCTAACATTTTTATGTAACCGTATGAAATAATACAGGCTAAGGAAGATCCAAATGGCGCTGCTGAAATCGCCGAAATCGCTTGATGCCCGCCAGTTTTTATAATTGGATTGCCAGGTAAAAATGGCACTAATTGGTCTGCAACACAAATTGGACCAACACCAGGTCCACCACCACCATGTGGAATAGCAAATGTTTTATGTAAGTTAAGATGACAAACATCTGCACCTATATTTCCAGGATTGGTTAGACCTACTTGAGCATTCATATTGGCACCATCCATATAAACCTGTCCACCATTTTCATGAATAATAGCGGTGATTTCTTTAATGGCAGATTCAAAAACACCGTGAGTCGACGGATAAGTTACCATCAAAGCAGCTAGATTATCTTTATGTAATTCTGTCTTTTCTTTTAAATCATCAATGTCGATATTCCCATTTTCAGATGCTTTGGTCACCACGACTTTCATGCCAGCCATAACAGCACTAGCAGGATTTGTTCCGTGGGCTGAAGACGGAATTAAACAGATATTTCTATGGTGATCACCACGAGATTCATGATAGGCTTTAATAACCATTAGACCAGCGAACTCGCCTTGAGCACCTGAGTTAGGTTGCAAAGAAGTTGCGGCAAAGCCGGTTATTTCTGTTAGCTGATTTTCTAGAGCATTGAGCATTAATTGATAGCCAGCAGCTTGCTCCTCTGGAACAAAAGGATGTACATTTCCCCAACTGCTCAAACTTAAAGGCAACATTTCGGCCGCTGCATTCAATTTCATTGTACACGAGCCTAATGATATCATGGAATGATTCAGTGCCAAATCCTTACGCTCTAGACGCTTGATATAGCGCATCAACTCAGTTTCTGAGTGGTAAGTATTGAAAACATCAAACGTTAAAAATTCTGATTGGCGTTTTAATTCATTTGGAATAGTATCAACTTCAGATATTGAAGCAATTTTGTCACCTTTCTTACCAGTTACGGCTTCGAAAATTGAAACAATTTCATTTAGATCTGCAATGGAAGTGGTTTCATTTACAGAAATGGTTACCGTATTATTGTCTGGATAGTAAAAGTTGACTTCTCTTTTCTCAGCTTCATATTTCACCTTTACAGGATCTGCTTTAATTTGAAGCGTATCAAAATAATGTGTATTCACCTGTTCTAGGTCTAGACTTTCCAAAGCACTCACAAGTGTGGATGCTGTATTTTTCACCTTGTCAGCTATGAACGTTAAACCTTTTGGTCCGTGATACACCGCGTACATTCCTGCCATTACGGCCAAAAGTACCTGTGCTGTACAGATATTGGAAGTTGCTTTATCACGTTTAATATGTTGTTCTCTTGTCTGCAACGCCATTCGTAATGCCCTGCTGCCGTTAGTATCTTTGGTGACACCAATGATTCTACCAGGAACATCACGCTTGTAAGCCTCCTTAGTTGCGAAATAAGCAGCATGTGGTCCGCCATAACCCATAGGAATTCCAAAACGTTGTGTAGTTCCAACAACAACATCAGCACCAAATTTACCAGGTGCTTCAAGTTTGATAAGACTTAAAATGTCTGCAGCGACTGCTACTTTTATGTTTTCGGCATTTGCTTTTTCAATAAATGATTTGATATCTGTAATCTGACCATTTTTTCCAGGATATTGGAGTAATGCACCAAAATACTCATTAGATAGGTTATATTCAGCTTCATTACCTATTTCCAATTCTATGCCAATAGGAGT
Organism: Winogradskyella flava; assembly: GCF_014243395.1. Taxonomy (GTDB): domain Bacteria; phylum Bacteroidota; class Bacteroidia; order Flavobacteriales; family Flavobacteriaceae; genus Winogradskyella; species Winogradskyella flava. The sequence goes on from NZ_JACLCP010000006.1 coordinate 55,848, forward strand.
TGCCCTGGTTTCTAAAAGTGCAATAGTCTGCGGTAGTACTAAGTCTGAAACGAAAAACTTGTTAACTCCAGCTTTTTTTTGTGCCCTGTCCCTTACAGCAAATAGTAAGCTCATGGCTTCCGCAGCTGCAGTACTTTCGTCTAGAAGAGAAGCATTTGCTATTTCCATACCTGTAAGGTCAATGACCATAGTTTGGAAATTTAACAGAGCTTCTAAACGTCCTTGTGCAATTTCTGCTTGATAAGGCGTATATGCTGTATACCACCCTGGATTTTCCAAAATGTTACGCTGAATAACAGCTGGTAAATTCGAAGGATGATAGCCTAAACCTATATAAGATTTATAAACCTTGTTAAGTTGGGACAGCTTGTAGATGTGGTTGGAATATTCTTGCTCACTCATAGCGGCATCGAGCTCTAGGTCTTCTTCTAGACGAATGCCAGCTGGTATGGTTTCAGAAACTAATTGTTCAATACTTGTAACACCAATGGTGTTTAACATGGCTTTTTGTTCGTCTGAATTTGGGCCAATATGCCTAAGTGCAAAAGAGGTTGTGTCCATTCTCTATTTCATGAATTTTTTGATATGCAAAAATACGGAAATACCTATTTTAATTAGTTAAGGAAAACTAAAGTTTTTAACCATAATCAAGGGTTATTAACACATTGCCTATTTTTGTGTTATCATGATTTTAAAGCGACTTCTGGATTTTTATATTAATGCTAGTATTCATGTAGCTTTAGCGGTTTATGCAATGACGTGGATCACACTGATTCAATTTGAATTGCCCTATGATGCTAATGTGTTGTATTTCGTGTTTTATGCAACCATTACTGGCTATAATTTTGTTAAGTATTTTGGTATTGCAAAATTTCATCATAGAAGTTTGGCCGGCCGGCTTAGAGCTATTCAAATATTCTCGTTTATTGCATTTATTGGCATGTGTTATTATGGTTTTCAACTTCGTGTTAAAACATTGCTTTTTCTGTCTGGATTTGGATTAATTACCTTTTTATATGCTATTCCTATATTGCCGATGCGTTATTTTAGGGATAGTCAAATGAATTTGAGGGAGATTAGTGGCATGAAAATTTACGTTATTGCTCTGGTTTGGGCCTTTACTACAGTAATTTTGCCTTTTGTTGACAATGGTATGGCATTAACTATGGACGTTTTACTGGCAAGTTTACAATGCTTTTTGTTGGTTATAGTGTTGATGTTACCTTTTGAAATTAGGGACTTAAATTATGATAGTTTAAAACTCGGAACTATTCCCCAAAAAATAGGTATTAAGAATACCAAGATCATTGGTGTCATGCTTTTAATGGTATTTTTTTTCTTGGAATATTTTAAAGATGAACTAACAGGGAATTCAATTCTGTCAATGTTAATCATGCTAGTTTTAACCCTATTGCTTTTAGTGTTTTCGCGTAAGAATCAATCGAGATATTATAGTGCTTTCTGGGTAGAGAGTCTCCCCGTTATTTGGTTAGTAAGCTTATTGATGCTTGGCTAACTCTTTTTCGAAAGTAGATTTTAGCTTTTCTTTGGAATTGTGGTCCATGGCTTCGACCTTACTTACTTTAAAGAGTTTGCTCAATTTTCCGTTGTTGGCTGAATATTTCCGGCAGGCCTTACAGTAAATCAAATGTATATTCAGCTTTACTTTTTCCCAAAAGTTAGCCTCTTTATACTGATTCTTGTCACAAACATGATTCGCTTCTTGACAACTTAACTTCAATTTACTCATACTTTAAAACCAATTTTTTTCCATACAGCCTGCAAGGGCTGCACGTGCTCTATGGATGATAACCCAAAGGTTAGACGCAGTTATATCCAATTCATTACAAATTGTTTCTGTATCGTAACCTAAAATAGTTTTCATCTTAAAAACTTCAGCTTGCTTCTCGGGTAATTTCCCTAGACAATCGTATATGGCATCTCCTAATTCTGAGTTTTCCAAGGTGTCTTCAGCGGTCTTATCAAAAGGATCTGCAACACGTTCTTCTAGCCAGTCCCCTTCTGCATCACTATCGCTATTATAGCTCATTCTAACTTCGGCTTTACCTTTATTAGAATTTATTTTGCGGTAGTAATCAATGATTTTACGTTTCAATATTGATATTAACCAAGTCCGCTCACTGGCTTCGCCCTTAAAATTTGCCATGGACTTAAGTCCAGCCAAAAAAGTTTCTGAGACCAAATCTTGCGCCATTTCTCGGTCATTAACACGAGAAATTGTGTAGTTAAATAGATAGTCTGAATATAAATTAATCCAGTTATTTGGGTTTATCTTATGACTAGGCATTTATAAAATCATTGCTTCACCAAAAATAGGATAAAATATTAACTTCTAAAATAGAACATGCGTTTCATTTGTATTTGGTAGCACTTATGATGTAGTAGCCAAAACTTTTCATGTGTAGTCCTGATAAAAGTGCATAAAAAGAGCCTTTTAAGTTATGTGAACTTTCACGCTTTAGACCCTTGTAGCTTAAAAGTTTTTTGATGATAAAACCTCCTATTGCAAATGGTACGTGCAATACGGAAGGTGCCACTCTGAAAGAGACGTCTTCAACCTTAATGTTTGTGAAACCCAATGTTTCCAGTTGTTTTTGTATGTAGGTGTGAGTCTCTAATTTTTCTAGACTCCAGTGACTGCAAAGCTTTTCGTAAGCATATTTTGCGCCATGACAGAGTTCTGATCTGTCTTTTTTAAGAAAGGCGTCTGCAATGACCAAACGTCCACCAGGTTTTAAAATACGATATGCTTCTTTGAGTGATTTAGCATTGTGACCAGAATGGCAAAAGCTTTCTATGGCGATTGCAGAATCAAATGAATTTGATTGAAAAGCGGTGTTATTATAATTTTCCTTAAGGATAATCCCGTTTTTACCTTTAAGCAATTCGTTGCCTTGCTGTACCTGAAAATCTGAAAGTGTTACACCGTAAGCGATAATAGTTGAATGCTTTTTTAATGCATACCTCATAGTTGCCCCCATACCACAACCCAAATCAATTAAACGGTTTTTGGTTGTTTTAATGCCGAGCCTTTTTATGACTTGTTTATTCATCTCATTGAGCATGGCATCACGTTTAAAAGGATTGGTTTTAAAGGGGATGAAATATCCAAAATGCATATTGTAGTCATTACTCCAAAACGCATAGTCTTCGGTAGCCTCATTATAGAAGTTTACCATTTCTACCTTGTTTTGTTCTGAGTAATTATTTAGAGTTACGGTTTGTGTTTTCATGATGATGTGATTTAGAGTATTTGACTTATGTTAGAAACTAATAACCAACTGTAGACCGCTGCAAATAGGGTAAAAAGGAAATTCATGAAGTAACTCCCGATTTTGAAAATTGGCTTTTGTGGAATTTGATACATGGGATAATAGGCGATTTGAGTCGCTACCTTTCCAACCCAATATGCGGCAATTAGACCTGTTAGTGCAACGGCCAAAGTTGTACCGTTTTTTAAGTCATTGGGAATTAGGATTGCAATTAATCCAAAGGAGAAATTCAAACCTTGAATATATCTGCCATAGGTTTTTGCTATTTCCTGATTTAATGGTTTCAGTTGTTTTACATCGTTATACCAGTCAAATACTTTATGTCTGATATATGGATAAATGAGTGCGGTAAATATTTGACCAATACCTCCAAGAATAATGAGCCAGTTAGGAATTTGAGTGTTCATGATTGTATGTTTTTTAAATTACTTAGTAGCCAAACGAAGTAAATGGCAATGGACATTGGAATGATTACTATTGCTAAAATCCACCAAGAATCATTTAAGTCGATTTCTAGAAGCCATCCAATGCCATACGATAGCGTTATCAACCAGTAGATTAAAAGTTGCTTTTTGTATTTGTTTTCGAACCTATTCCATAGAAATGTTATGCCAATAGCGCTTAGTATTTGAATTCCTCCTAGAACAATTTGCGCATACAATCCTAAGAATATTGTCACATAAAGAACTAGTGTAATAATTAGCAAGATTTTGTTGAATTGGTATAAGACTTTCATAATTGTGTTGTTTTTAAACTTTCAGAAAATATTGAAAGTTATATTTAAAAAAAATAGACCTACTTCATAAACTTTAAAACAGATTTTGTTAGCCAGTTTTGCTTTTGGTTGACGAGCTTGTTCATTAAAGTATCTAGGTCATCAGTTAAATCCTTTAAGGCTTTAGTTTGCTTAATGAGTTCTCTCGTTTTTTCTGTATTATCATCTTTGATAGAGGAGACCTCTTCTAGCACTTTAATCACAGGTTTAATTTCTCGGCGACTGCGTTCTTTTGCTACAATTCTGGCTAATTCTTGGACATCTTTTTCTGTAGTAAAAAATTCCTTTCGTTCTCCAGAGACCAAAACCTTGGTGACAATTCCCCAATCCATCAGCTGTCTTAAGTTCATGCTCGTGTTACCACGAGAGATCTTAAGGTCTTCCATAATATCTTCCATGCACAGAGGTTTTGTAGAAATAAAGAGTAAAGCTTGTATTTGCGCCATGGCCTTGTTTATGCCCCAAAGTGTGCCTAAACTTCCCCATGTACTTATAAATTTTTCTTTTGCTTCTGGATATTCCATATCACAAATATACAATAATTTTTAAACTTTCAATAATTATTGAAAGTTTAATTTTATATAACCTGTTAAAAATGCTATTCGTCAGATGCTAATTCAATTGCTTTTTCCAGAAGTTCATCACGTCCTTGTTTTAAACCAGTAATGGTCGGTTTTACTTCTATATCTATTTTAACACCTTTTCTTTGAGTTTCGGTGCCATCTGGATAAAGAATTCCATTTCCGGAAATTGCGGTTCTGTAGCCTCCTAGAAATTCAAAAATGGCTACATCACCGTCAGCACCAGCGGTCTGATTACCAACGGTGATAATATTATCAGCAGCTTGAAAAGCCATAGCGGTAAATTCAGATCTACTAAGTGAAGCTTCATTCACCACCATGATAATTTTCCCTTTGAAAGGATTATTTCTCTTCGAAGTTTGGATATTATCTTTATATCTGAATTTTCCAGGATAATTAATATTTGGTATGTAAATTTTGGCAAAATCTCTTTTTTCTGAATTAAGGTATCTAGTCATTGATTTGTATATAAGAGCCGGATAATTTCTCAAATCAATGATAATCGATTTTTTTGTTTTAAAGGATTCGAAAATATCAGATACATCTTTACTTTTAACATTAGCCATATTAATATAACCTAGATCATCGTTTATTGATTTTGAAATAACATTTTTAGGATTGTTATAATAATTAAATGTTCTGAAATCATATTTCTTTACATCAAGCTCGTTAATGTGCTTGTCTCTTTTTATGGTCAGTGTTACTATTGAATCAATTCCATTAAATATCTCATTATAAGCTTTAAGTAATTTGTTATTGGTATTAGAGCCTGATACAAATTTTAATTTTTTATTTGTTTCAGATTTGATGTCAGAACCATTAATTTTTAAAATTACATCACCCAGTTTTAAATTGTTGATATTGGCAAGAGAATCATTATAATATCCAGAAATAACGCACTGATTTTCAATATGAGAAATTTGAACTGGCAGATATTTATACTTTACTTGAGAATTAAAGCTTATCCAAGCATGTGAATCGTCTAATTTGGCAATAAGTTCTTTTATTATAGATTGATATTCAATTTTATTTGAGGCACTCTGAAATTTTGGTATCATTTCTTTTAAGACTAATTCCCAATTTTGGTCTGTCAGATATTTGTATGGGTAAAAATATTCTATGATATTCCAATATTTGAATAGCCCTAATATTCTAAATGCTTCATTGGGATAGTCAAAATCTTCATATACTTTTTCGTTGGTTATCTTTATTTTTCCAACAGGTTCATTTGAAGCATAGAAGTGTTCGCTTTGAATTCTATTCTTCTCAATATACTTTAATTTTGAAATAAGTGAATTGCTGAAAAGCAGGGTATCTTGTATCCAAGATAAATCAAAGTTATTTTCGAAATAATTTTCTTTAGAATCACATTTTTTGCATGGATCAATCTTACCTAAATTATCAATCCAATTATTATAAATTATCGATAATGATTTCTTATCTGTTGCATTCATGACCTTTGGAAAATGATTGATAAGCGCTTGGTCCCAGTCGATTTTCCCTTTTGCAACTTCTGGATGGTAGTATTTTAGGAAACCATAAATTTTTCCAAGTGAAGCTAATCTCTCAATTTCTGTAATTGACTTTTGAGCAATCAATAAGTTTAAACTAAGAACAATAAAGGTTAGGATTTGCAATATCTTTTTCATAGTCTTACCGACAGCTATTAATGTTTTATTTCAACAACCCAGCACGACGCAACAAGGCTTCAGGTTTTGGTTCTTGACCTCTAAATTTTTTGTAAAGTGTCATAGGGTCTTCTGTACCACCTTGAGATAAAACATAGGTTTTAAATTTATCGGCAACGGTCTTATTGAAAATGCCTTCTTCCTTAAAATACTCAAATGCATCAGCATCTAGGACTTCGGCCCACTTGTAGCTGTAATAGCCAGAAGAATAGCCACCTTGAAAAATATGTGCAAACGCGGTACTCATACAGTTTCCTGGGACATCAGGATAAAGACTGGTCTCACCAAAGGCCTTAGTCTCATGCAATTTAACTGATTTAATGGTCTCTGGTGACTCGCCAGCGTGCCAACTCATGTCTAGAAGCCCAAAGCTCAATTGACGTAAGGTCTGCATGCCTTCATGAAAAGTAGAAGAAGCTTTTATTTTTTCTATAAGCGACATAGGAATGACTTCTCCAGTTTCGTAATGTGTAGCGAAGAGCTTTAAGGTGTCTTCTTCGTAGCACCAATTTTCTAGAATCTGACTTGGTAATTCCACGAAATCCCAATACACATTAGTTCCTGATAAACTTGGATATGTTGTATTGGCCAGCATGCCATGCAAAGCATGTCCAAACTCATGAAATAGGGTGGTTACCTCATTAAAAGTTAATAATGATGGTTTGCTTTTTGTGGGTTTAGTGAAATTACAGACTATGGATACATGGGGCCTTTCGTTTTTACCATCCTTAATCATTTGAGGTTTGTAACTTGTCATCCATGCACCATTTCGTTTTCCAGCTCTTGGGAAAAAGTCTGCGTAGAAAATAGAAACTAAATTATCTTTAGCATCAATAACCTTATATGCCATTACATCTTCATGATATTTATCAATGGTATCAATGTCTTCAAATCTGAGTCCAAATAGTTTTTCAGCAACTAGAAACGCACCTCGTATCACATTTTCTAGTTTGAAATAGGGTTTCAGTTGCTCATCATCTAAACTGAATAATTTTTGCTTCAACTTTTCAGAATAATAAGCCGAATCCCATTTTTGCAATTGATCGATATCGTCTAAATCCTTGGCAAACTCTTCAAGTGTTTCAAATTCCTCTCCCGCAGCAGGTTTAGCTTTTTCCAAAAGTTCGTTTAAGAACGCATTTACTTTTTCTGGTGTTTCAGCCATGCGCTCTTCTAATACAAAATGAGCGTGGGTTTTATAACCTAATAGTTGAGCACGATCGTATCGTAATTGTGATATGCGTAATACAATATTTTGGTTGTCTAAGTCGTCATTGTGAAACCCCTTACTGCCAAAGGCCTTGGATAGTTTTTCACGCAACACACGATTGTCTGCATAAGTCATAAAAGGAATATAACTAGGATAATCCAATGTAACTAACCAACCGTCTTTTCCTTTACTTTCAGCGAGTTGTTTAGCAGCTTCTTTAGCACTTTCTGGCATACCAGATAAATCGCTTTCGTTGGTAAGGTGCATTTCAAACTTGTTGGTCTCTGCTAATAGGTGTTCGCCGAACTTTAGTTTTAGTTGACTTAACTCTTTATCAATTGCTCTAAGTTGTTCCTTTTTATCTTCAGGAAGATTAGCACCATTTCGTGAGAATGCTTTATACTTCTTATCTAAAAGCGTTTTTTGTTCTGTATTGAGTTTAAATTCTGATTTTGAGTCATAAACTGATTTCACCCGTTTGAATAAATCTTCATTCAATGTAATATCATTGCTAAATTCCGAAAGTAATGGTGATACTTCCTGTGCAATTTTTTGAATCTCATCATTGGTTTCGGCAGAATTTAAATTAAAAAATATACTTGAAATTCTGTCCAATTCTTCACCGGAATACTCCAAAGCTTCAATGGTATTTTCAAAAGTAGGGTGATCGCTATTTATTACAATGTCATCAATTTCAGCTCTGGCTTTTTCAATGGCCGTTTTAAAAGCCGGTAGAAAATCCTCATTTTTTATCTCTGAAAAAGGTGCTGTATTGTATGTTGTATGAAATGGTTTATTAAGAATATTCATTTTTTGAAATATCTATTTGATATGTTGTATGTGATTGGTAATGTGAATTTTAACTCTAATTTAAGATTTGTGAAACCATATGGTTCAACGAGTTTTTATTATCTTTGTATACCTCAGAGTAAGGATTATTGCTCTAAAATAATTGGTTAACAGCAAAAAAAGCCTTGATGAAAATTGAGGCTTTTATAGATTTTTAGCAGAGTCAATCACTTTCGCCTTTAAGCCCTCCTTGTACACAATAATCTTATCTAAAACGCACTGATCAGAACTGCCTAAAATCTGTGCAGCCAAAATCCCTGCATTCTTTGCACCATTAAGTGCTACAGTCGCCACAGGAACGCCCCCAGGCATTTGCAAAATGGACAAAACGGAATCCCAACCATCTATGGAGTTGCTACTTTTTACAGGAACACCAATTACTGGTAATGGCGATAAAGATGCTACCATTCCTGGCAAGTGGGCAGCACCACCGGCTCCAGCAACGATCACTTTGATACCCCTAGTGTGGGCGTTTTTTCCATAATCAAAAAGTTTATCTGGAGTACGATGTGCCGAGACGATATCGACTTCTACTTCTATATCAAAGCCTCTTAAAATATCGATGGCGTCTTGCATTACTGGCAAATCGCTTTTACTACCCATTATTACACCAACTTTACTCATAGTTTATTCGCTAATTACTTCAATTGTTCGTTTTACTTTTTCTGCTATTTTACGTGCTTTGGCAATATCTTTATCCACGATAGTGACATGTCCCATTTTACGGAACGGTCGCGTTTGCTTTTTTCCATAAATATGAGGTGTTACGCCATCCATAGCCAATATGTTTTCTATGTTTTTGTAAACAACATTACCGGTGTGATTTTCTGCACCTACTAAATTAACCATTACGCCTGCGACTTTACTTTCGGTTTTTCCAAGTGGTAATCCTAAAATACATCTTAGGTGCTGTTCGAACTGACACGTATAACTTGCTTCGATACTGTAGTGACCAGAATTATGGGGTCGTGGCGCCACTTCATTAACCAAAATATTATCATCTTCGGTCTGAAACATTTCCACTGCTAATAATCCTACATGCTCAAAAGCAGCTGCAGCCTTTAGTGCAACCAATTCAGCTTCTTTTGCGATAGCATCAGGAATTCTTGCAGGACAAATGACATACTCTACTTGGTTAGCTTCAGGGTGAAATTCCATTTCTACAACAGGGTAGGTCTTTAGATGACCCTCAGAATTTCTCGCAACAATAACGGCTAATTCATTTTTAAAGGGAATAAGATCTTCTGCAATACATTCCACATTTGGTAAATCCAACAAATCCGTATATCGTCTTACAACTTTGACGCCTTGTCCATCGTATCCAAAGCGTGCACTTTTCCAAACAAAGGGATAGCTTAGACCTCCATTTTCAATGGCATCTTCAATCTCTGTAGTGTGTGCAAAGCGCGAAAAATCAGCTGTAGGAATATTGTGGTCACGATAAAATAACTTCTGCTGTGCTTTATTTTGAATGGTTCGTAACGTTTTAGAAGAGGGGAAAACCTTAATACCCTCATCTTCCAAGGTTTCTAGAGCATCAACATTAACATTTTCGATTTCAATGGTGAGGACATCTACTTTCTTTCCGAAATTAACAACGGTGTCATAATCCAATAAATTACCCACTTCAAATGCATCGCACGCCAATCGCGAAGGTGCATCTTTGCTCGGATCTAAAACACAGGTGTGAATATCAAATTTACGTGTATTGTATAAGATCATTTTACCTAATTGGCCACCACCAAGAATACCAAGTTTGAAGTCTGAAGAAAAGTAGTTCATGTCTGCTTTCCACTAAAGTGGAAATCTTTAAAAGATTCAACAATATTTACCACAAAAATAAGCTAATTCTAACACAAAATTCTAAAATTAGAAACCAAAAATAGTCTATCGATAATCATTTGATTATCTTTGCATTTCTAAAATAATTCAGAGGTGATAAAGCTTCACGATTTATACTTCAAACCTTTTATTTCTGAGAAAGAAATAGATGTTGCCGTACAAAGAATGGTGGATGAGATTTCAACCAATCTTGGTGACGAAATGCCTGTTTTTGTTGGAATATTGAACGGCTCATTTATGTTTGTGAGCGATTTTGTGAAAAAGTATCCGAAGCCTTGTGAAGTAACATTTATCAAATTAGCGTCTTATGAAGGCGTTAAGTCAACCGAAGATATTCAACGCTTAATCGGTTTAACCCAAGACCTTACTGGTAGAACAGTTGTTATTTTAGAAGACATTATAGACTCAGGTAATACTTTAGAAGAGGTACATCGCATTTTTAAGAACGAAAATGTAAAGGAATTAATTATTGCGACGTTGTTTTACAAACCTGAGGCTTATGATAAAGACTTTAAACTTCATTATGTTGGTATTGAAATTCCTAATAAATTTATCGTTGGTTATGGTTTAGACTATGATGGATTGGGAAGAGATTTGCCAAATGTATATCAATTAAAAACTACACAACACATGACGAACATCGTGCTATTTGGACCTCCAGGTGCAGGAAAAGGAACACAAGCTAATTTTCTAAAAGAGAAATATGATCTAGTACATATCTCGACAGGAGATGTTTTTAGATATAATATTAAAAATGAAACTGCCTTGGGCATGCTGGCGAAGTCTTACATGGACAAGGGAGCATTGGTTCCAGATCAAGTAACTATTGATATGCTAAATAAAGAGGTTGAGAAAAATGCAGATGCCAATGGTTTTATTTTTGATGGTTTTCCAAGGACTAATGCACAGGCAAAGGCCTTAGATGATTTAATGGATACCAAAGATTCTCAGATTAATGCCATGGTCGCTTTGGAGGTAGACGATGAAGTCTTAGTTGAACGTTTATTGAAACGAGGTGAAACTAGTGGAAGAGCCGACGATGCAGACGAGAGTATCATTAGAAACCGCATAAACGAATATTACAATAAAACAGCTATCTTAAAAGATTATTATTCTGAACAGGACAAATATTTTGGTGTGAATGGTGTAGGAAGCATTGAAGATATTACCGTCCGTCTTAGCGAAGTATTAGATAAGCTGTAGTTTCTGAAGAGTTTAAACTTTCAACTTTAAACTTAGAATTTTAAACTCAATTATGACTGAAGGAAATTTTGTTGATTATGTAAAAATGCATGTTACTTCTGGTAATGGAGGTAAAGGTTCAGCGCATTTACATCGCGAAAAGTATATACAGAAAGGTGGTCCGGATGGAGGCGATGGTGGTCGTGGTGGTCATGTAATCCTAAAAGGGAATTCTAATCTTTGGACCTTAATTCACTTAAAATTTAAGCGACATATTAAAGCTGGCCATGGGGCGCATGGTAGTTCTGGCAGAAGTACAGGAGCAGATGGTGAAGACGCGATTATTGAAGTGCCGCTTGGAACCGTTGTTAGAGATACGGAAACTAATAATGTTCTTTTTGAAATTACAGAGGACGGAGAGGAGAAAATCGTAGCCGAAGGTGGTATGGGAGGGCGAGGTAATTGGCATTTTAAGAGTTCTACAAATCAGACACCAAGATATGCCCAACCTGGTATTCCTCATGAGGAAAAAGACATCACTTTAGAGCTAAAAGTATTGGCTGATGTTGGTTTGGTGGGATTTCCAAATGCAGGAAAGTCAACATTGTTGTCTGTCTTAACGTCTGCTAAACCTAAGATCGCAGACTATGAATTCACTACTCTAAAACCTAATTTAGGAATCGTTAAGTATCGCGATTTTCAGTCGTTTGTAATGGCCGATATTCCAGGAATTATTGAAGGTGCTGCTGAAGGTAAAGGGTTGGGTTATTATTTCCTGAGACATATAGAACGTAACTCTATACTACTATTTTTAATTCCAGCTGATGCCAAGGATATTGTAGAGCAATATGAAATTCTGGTTGATGAGCTAAGACGTTACAATCCTGAAATGCTAGATAAGGAGCGCTTTGTTTGTATCTCTAAATCTGATATGTTGGATGATGAATTAAAATCTGAGATTTCTACTATTTTAGATAAGGATTTGGAATGTAACTATATGTTTATTTCATCTGTGGCACAACAAGGACTTACCGAATTAAAGGATAAGCTATGGAAGATGCTGAATTATTAGTATAATTTCAATCACATCATTTTTGTATCTTTAAAATAAAAACGATATGAAATTCCTTAAATGTTTATTGCTAGTATTTTTATTCACATCATGCGGGACCTTAGTTAATTACGACTACGAAAAATCCACGGATTTTGCGAAGTACAAGACTTATAATTATTTTGATGACATGGAAACGGGTCTCAGTCAGCTGGACGATAAACGTTTAATGCGCGCTATAGATGCCAAGCTGTCCACGATGGGATTGACACGTTCCGAAAACCCAGATTTCTTTATCGATATTCAGAGCGAAGATGTTATGAACAGAAATAACTCCAGCGTAGGTGTCGGTGCTGGAGGTGGAGGTGGAGGAGGCTTCGGCGGAGTTTCGGTGGGTATCCCTTTAGGAGGGAACCAAAATACCAGAGCGATCGTTATTGATTTTGTGGATAAAGCTCAAAATGAAAAACTGTTTTGGCAAGCAGCAAGTGAGAGCAACTATAAGCCAAATGCTTCACCTGAAAAACGAGAAGAAACTTTTGTCAAGCTTGTTGATAAAATATTCGCCGGTTATCCCCCTAAGAAGTGATCTTATCTGTCAGTTCGAGTGATTTTTAGGAACGAAAAATTGTATTGAGAACTAATATAATTTAAAATGTTTCTTCTCAGTACAAATTAGGCTTGTGATCAATTGTCAAGTTCACACTAATTGACATTCTATATGTTTTTTGCTCTTTACAAAGTTAATCTCCTGTTAATCTTCACTATCCAGACGAATTAGGTTTTAATTTTAGGAAACTAAAACAACCAGTCCAATGACATCAAAGATTCACGATTACATTCAGAACCCTAAAATTGATATCAGAAAAACACAGGTTTTACCTGTTCTTCTCATTTTACTTCTCAGTACTTCAACTTTATTTTCACAAATAGAAATCAAAGCACCTAAAGGCTATTCAAATGACATAGGAAATATGATATCCATGTTAGATAACCTTAAAGGTCGTGTAGAAAGAATTGTTAGAAACCTAGATCAAGAAGGAACAGACTTTCTTTTAGATGACAATGCGAATAGCCCTGGAGCAATTATCTATCATTTAGCAGCTACAGAAGCCTATTATCAAGTCTATACCTTTGAGGGAAGAACCTTTAATGTAGAAGAAAAGAAGAAATGGGAAACGGCTTTAAGTCTCGGGGATGAAGCAAGAGCGGAGTTTAAGGACAAACCAATTTCGTATTATATGGACATCTTTGACGACGTTCGTAAAAAGACAAAGGAGCTACTAAAAACTAAAGATGACAAATGGTTCGCAGAAACAAATGATAGCATGAGCAACCATTGGGCTTGGTTTCATGTTATGGAACACCAAGCCAATCATATGGGACAATTGGCAATGATTACTAAAAGGATTAAATAAATTACTTTTTAACAATAGAATAATTTAATAATGACATCAATTAACCAACCATCATGGTCGCTATTTGAGAAAATAGGATTCAGATTTTCTTTTGTCTATTTCTTATTATTTATAGCATTTCAAAACAATAGTGCTTATCCTTTTTGGTATGATATATTTACATTGCCTTTAAAATGGACAAGGGAATTTATTCCGTGGCTAGGAGAAAACGTCTTTCATCTCAGTGAGCCCGTATTTATTGGAATGACAGGCAGTGGTGATACTACTTACGATTTTCTTGTTTTATTTTGTATCGCAAGTTTGGCTTTATTGTGCACATTGGTATGGTCGTTTATTGATCGTAAACGTCAAAATTATTCTAAGTTGTATTATTGGCTAACAGTAGCTATTCGTTATTACGTAGGATTTATGCTTATTTCTTATGGGTATTCTAAAGTTATTCAGCTACAGTTTCCTAGCCCAAGTCCTTACAGGCTCATTGAGCCTTATGGTGAGTCATCACCAATGGGACTAGCCTGGACGTTTCTAGGATTTTCTAAAGGCTATAATATGTTTATGGGTATTGCTGAATTATTAGCAGGACTATTATTGTTTAGAAAGACAATGACCTTTGGGGCGTTCCTAACATTAATGACAGCAATGAATATCATGGCAGTTAATTATTTTTATGATATACCCGTAAAAATAGTTTCTACACATTTGGTTATTATGACTTTATTTTTGTTAATACCAAATATCAAAAGGTTAACCCTATTCTTCTTTACTGATATCAATACCAAGCTTAAAGTTATAAAAAGGCCCAATTTTAAAAAAGGTTTAAATATTGCAATGAATAGTCTTAAAGCAGTATTAGTTGGGTATGTAATTATATATGGGTTTATTGAAACACTTGATGCACAAAAACAATACGGATCAAAAGCACCAAAACCTGATTTATATGGCGTTTACGAGGTTACAGATTTCATAATAAACGGCGATACGATAACAGATTATAAAAATGAAAAACTTTGGAAAAGCATTGCGGTTCAGTGGCCAGGTTCACTCCAAATAAGAAGGTTTTCTGGCTCTAAGATTTCATATTATGGTACTGAAAAAGATAGTTTGACTGACGATAGATTAAAATTAACGAGATGGGGCAAAGCTGATGAAAGTTTCTATATGAATTACAAAAAGATAGATAGTACAGGCTTAAATTTTAATTTCATTTTTGACGGAGATACAATTCAAGGATATACAAAGCGCTTTTATAAGGAGGACTTTATTCTTAATAGTAGAGGATTTCATTGGATAAGTGAGCAAGCTTATAATCGATAGGATTATATACACTCAATAAAGAAATAGGCACGAGCTTCTTTCTTTATTGAATATGCACTCTTATACCTTCACTATGGCTACTAAATTCCGGAGCATACATAGATTGAATGGTGCTAATACCGTTACTCATATCACCAGCATTGTTAACGCGTAAATCATATTCAAAAACATATACGCCTTTAGGCAAATAGTCTATAAAGAAGTTTGTTGCAGCATCTTTGGTGCTTTCATAGTAGCCTAAACCATCTTGCCATTTGTATTGCGATAACACATTGATGGGTTCAAAACCAGCAGCACGCATATCTTTGAGGTGTACAAACTCCATGGAACGATCTGTACGCAATTCAATGCGAACTTTGACTACATCACCAACTTGAAGCTTGGTTTCTGATGTGATTTCTGCAATCTCCTCGCCTTTAACAGTATTTGTTTTTAAGAAGAGTTTCTTACTTAATTGTAATGGCGTTTCAGCAGATGTGATTTTATCTAAATCTTCAAAATATTGCCAATACATCGCTCCCCAGGCAATACCATCTCCTTTTTTGCTGATAGTAACATCAGCTTGTTCTGATTTAATCTCAGAACCTGTCCAGGAGGTTTTATAATAGCCTGTGCCAGCTTCTACTTTTACGTCGTCTAAAGTTTTAGGAGAAATAGATTCGCTACCCACTTTGATATCGACCATTTCTGTGACATCTAACCATGCACTTCCTTGCAATAATAGGGCGTATACCGCCTCAGTTGTTGCTTTGGTGGTTTTCCATTGATTCGTTTGTTTGTTTTTGAGTAGCCAGATTTTCAGGTTATCAATATCTCTTATATTTTTTTCTTCATTCTGAATGACAGTACCAGCTTCTGAAAAGGCTTCAATCAATAACGCTTGGGTTTCGATAGGTGCTTGGTACCAATACCAGGAATTCATGTTGTCTTTCCAGTACATGCCTAATTCTTCTGAAGTGATGCTATTTTCTTTTAGGGATTTTAGTATTTTTCCCGAGGTCTTGTCATCATTCATGCGATGCATAGTCAAGGTCATTAAACCTTTAGCATATAATGACCGCTTTAACCAATACTTCTGAATCTGACTTTTATAATAATCCATAATAGTTTCTACTTCTTTTGAAGCTTTTACTTCAGGATAAAAACTACGGACATACAAGTAATGTAGCTGCGTATAAGACAAATGATCCTTGCTTAAATCTATATTTTTGTTATACTTCTTTAAGTCCTTGTATTCTTTTACAAATTCTGAATCCAGATATTGAATGCCTTTTGAAATCATTTGCATCTCGACTTCACTCGATGTGACGGAAAGCTGATTTAGATGACCAAAACCAGAAATAATATGCTGCGTGATGTAGCGGTTGGCATAACCACCATTAAACCAAGGCCAAGCACCTGATGGCAATTGGTTTTGTTTGAGTTTACGCAAGGCTGAACTTAGTTCACTATTCATTTTGTTAAGGTCAAACAACAAGCCAATACGTTTTTTCTGCTCCGTTTCGGATTGTGCATCGCGTAACCAAGGCGTTTCTTGAATCAATAAAGATTTTAACTCCTGATTCTTCTCTAAATTACTCAATAAACTGCTGGCTGAGATACTCGAAGCCCACTGATTGAATACGGCTTCAATTTTAGGATTGGATGTCACTATGTGTTGCGCTAAAGCATTTGCATAATACCTAGAAAAAGTTTGCTCATTGCAATCATATGGGTATTCCATTAAGTAAGGCAAAGCTTGTACGGCATACCAGGCGGGATTGGACGTCATCTCTAAAGTCAGCTTATGATTGGTTAACGTTGTTGAGGTGTTATTTTTAAGCTTATCTAGTGTAAATGTCTTTGTTTGGTTAGAACGCACCCACATTGGAAGTGTTTCCGTGACCAGCATTCTATTGGATAAAACTGGTAAGGCATTTTGCTCACCGTCGCTGAAATCGTCTGATTTGGCAATGACTATATATTGCACGGCTTGTATACCTTGAGGAATGGTTAACTTCCAGCTCACTTGTGTGTTGCCTTTGGCATCGACAGAAAAAGTCTTGGTCGCTGAGGTTTTCGAAGTGACATTTTCCTCATTTCCCTTAGTGGCTTCGAGAGCCTCAGCCACCAGTAACTCATTGTCTAATGATTTGCCCGTGATGGGATCTGTTAATACTAATTGTGCCACACCAGATAATTCTTTTTCTGTGAGATTTGCAATTTTAGTACTAATGCTTATTTGATCACCCTCTCGTAAAAAGCGTGGTGCATTTGGTATGACCATTAACTCTTTTTGAGTCACAGTTTCTAATTGCGTAACGGCACTTTCTAGGGTTTTGGTATGCGCCAACAATTGCAGTTTCCATTTGGTCAGCGCTTCCGGTGCTTTAAACTTAAAACTCACATTACCATCAGCATCGATTTTCAAGTGAGGGAAGAAAAAAGCCGTTTCGTTTAGGTTTTGTCGTATTTGGATGCCATCGTCTTTGATTCCAGGAGCTTCTGAACCTGTTTGAATAGTTAAGTGATCAGCCTCACTGTTATCAAGTCCTCTTATTAGATTATTCTCAACTATTGAATCAGCTGTAGTCGCTCCACCCACGGAAACAGCATCAAATTCTGCCTCAGCTGATTCTTCAGCCAGCATTACTGCTTGAGGAGCAGATAGTTTTCTTTCCAATCTATATCTATAATTATTCCCAAAATAAAACCCAAACCAATTCAATTGGTCATAGCCTTGACTCGCATAACCGTTTGGATATTTAAAACGATTAAATAGTCTAAAATTGGCATTTCCAAAGCTAGGATAGTAGTTTTTGTTCACGCTACCAGAATAGTATGGTCTATAAATAGGATTAAAATACCAACCATGCGCTCTAAACTCATCCAATGAGGCATCGTACATACTTGCTAATAATTCGGCAGAAACTTTATCACCTTTTGGCCCTTTAATTTTAAAGCTCCAAGTTTCGTCTTGTCCTGGTTGAAGCTTATCTCTAAAGGTTGTAGTTTCAATTTCTAAATCGGTTTTTGGATAAGGCACATTGACTCTAAAGCTTTGCGGTATATAAGAATTGAAAGCCGCGAAACTTGTATGCACTTCAAAACCACCTAAATCGCTTTCCAAAACAGGAATGCTTATGGTTTTCTTGGAGTTGTCTAATGTTACCAATTGGGTAACAATGATGTTGTTGTCTTTTTCGACTTCAACGGTAACCGTAATATCCTTTGCAGCGGAACCTATAGTCAGCTTTGCGATATCGCCAGCGCTGTAACTGTTTTTATCTAAGGAAGCTTCAAACAATTGATTGTCGGCGACCATTTTATCATCTTTACTGTAAAGTGATACGTACACTTCATCTTTTACATCTTGTCCAAATTTATCTTTGCTCTCGGCAACAATGATATATTTTCCAGAGTCCCATCTCTTCAGTTTCTTTAAAGTAATGATCTTTTCTTTTTCTGTGTCGAAATCGGTTGTAAAGACTTGCTCACCTTTATTCCAATTGGTCAACATATGTTCGTCATTATAAGGCTCGTGAGGAAATAAACGCTTAAATTCTTCTTTGGAAATGACTTGATAATCTGGAGCGTTCCAAGGTCTGTTTCGCATCACCTTATTTGGCGCATTTAGTTTATAAACTTTCAGCCTGCCTTTTGCAGGAACAAATGATCCATTTAAATTTTGCGAGTTAATGGCTATTTCAATCTCCTTTTTGGATTTATCGATAACACTTGGTGTCGAAATCTGCAACGTCATGGCGTGATAACCTACATTAACAACAGTACTTGTAGAACGTGTCTCGCCATTAATATCTGTGACATCAGCAGTAACCTCGTATCTAAATACTGGTAGGCTCTCTTTCGAAACGCTTTCGTCTGGTTGTGCTTTAAAAATAATCTCGAACTCACCTTTGCTATTCGTTTTGCTTTCACCAAAAGTGATTTCTTGTGGTTCAGAACTATAATAGGGACGTCTCCAATACCACCAGCTTGGATATTGTACTTGACGCTTTACGCGATATACGACTTTGGCATCTGTGATATTACTGCCTGCAAAAGCTACAGCAGTACCTTTTACAGTAATACTATCGTTAACTTTATGTGTCTCGGTTATAGGTTGAAATTCGGCTTTAAATTTAGGACGTTTATATTCTTCAACTGAGAAATAGGAATATCCTTTTCTTCCACAGAATAGTTCTAGTGTATAGTTACCAGTAAGACCATCATTAGGTAAAATGAATTCACCACTTACAGAACCAAATTCGTTGGTTTCCAATATTAACTCACCAACGTTTTCACCGTTAACGTTTTTAAGTGTCGCTTTGGCTTCTTGATTTTCAAATACTTTGGTTTTATCATCTTTAGCAGCAGTAGCAATTCCTTTAAAATAAACTGTTTGTCCAGGTCTATATATACTGCGATCCGTAAATAAAAAGACATTGTATTTGGTATCGTTGTTCGGACTGCGATCATAGGTCCTACTAATATAATAATCACCAAAATAAGCGATGCGATCTTTGTAAGTTGCTCGAATTTCTACGTCTCTATAATAATTTTTATCTCTGTTGAATTTAAACTTACCAAAGCGATCCGTACTTAGCCTTTTAGTAAATAACTTATTCCTATTGTTTCTATAGCTCAGCTTAATACTAGCATTTACAATTGGTGCACCATTGGTTCTATTAATGAGTTGATAGTAGATGATATCATTTTGGGAGCTTTCCACCACAGCCATGTCAGTCACTTGAATATGTGCGGCTGCAAATACCTTGTCTTTGGTATTGGTGTCTGCTTTTATGAGGTATAATCCGTTTGGTAATTCTGGAATAATGATTTCAGTGCCATGCTCTTGATAGTCACTTTCGGATTTTAAGTCGCTCGAAAACGATTTAAACGCTCGAAGTTTACTGAAAAATCGTTCTTTTTCGTCTGCGTTATAAATGTTGTTGTAGCTCTCTAATTGACTTTTATTTATCTTATATAATGAAAAATTAAGGGTTGTCAGATTCTTATATCTAACCAAAACACGTGAAGCAGAATTAAGCGGAATAAACTCTTCACCTTGAAGATGTAAACTTGGTTGTAAAATTTGCTGTTTTAAAACGTCACACTGATGAGCACCATCACTTTTTGGATATTCTGAAATGACAGCATTGCATAATTCCAAAGCGTCTTTGAGTTTCCAACGATGGGTCTCATTAGGTTCACCTTGATTGGAATTACTATGATATTGACCTCCTAATTGTGTGTAAACTGAAGCAATTTCAAAGTTATACAAAGCAGATAAAGGAGAACCTTTCAAGGATGCGGCTTTAGTTTTTAGCGTCTTTATTAATAATTCTTCTTTATTATCGAAAGTGGCATGTTGCGACACAAATATTAAACGTTCGATGTCTACATCTGTAAAGGCTTTGCTCACATCACTGTTTCGATGAAATTTTAGTAAATTTTGATAAATTTTTAAGGCATTGAGTTGCAAAGACATTGAATCCTTTGAACTGAGATTCAAATTAATGAACGTTTCACTATCACCAATCAAGGCTTCATCTTTGAGCGTGAATTTATAAGCTGGTTGTGTAATGCTGTTTTCACTGGTTTTGTAAAATTTAAGTGCATTATGATTCAACAAATCAAACACTGTTGGTCTATAAATTTTTGAGCCTTTGGTTTCGTTTAAGAGCAGTTTGTATTTTTCTAAAGATTCTTGTTGAAGCAATAATCCATTTTCAAGAGAACGTTGATAATAGAAATGCACTTCACTAAATAATGTTTCTAAATCCCAAGTTCTAAAGTCGTCACTTACCTTATCGCTCGTTTTTGTTCGGTTATAAAATTGATATCTATGTTGTTGAAAATATTGCCAATACATCGTTGCTAACATATTTTCTAAAAGATGTTTGGTAATGATATTATCTGTTTTATCAATTTCAGACTTAAAAAGATTGACGATATTGAGTTGAGCATCTTCTTCTAAAATGAGCATATACTTGCTCTTATGCAACAGGGCCTTAATTTGCTGTTGCTCGTTATTGACTTTAACAGCATTTTTGTAAATGGTATCAACGAGATCAGATGCACTTTTGGTTAGGCCATCATTTTCTAGTGTAGCGACTTTTTTCCAATCGCTATCATAATCATTTTGGGCATTAGAAAAAGAGGCAAAGCAAATAAGCATTAGTATTGAGATATAGTGTTTCATTTTTTAAAATTTTATAACCAAATGGAATTTAGCACCTTAATATTTTGGTTCAGATTCATTAGGATTTGCCTAATACCCATTATGGGCTTTCATTGATTATTATTTTCTTCAAAGTACCTTCAAAAGGTATTCCAAAAAAAGCTATAAAACGTAAACGTGTCGTTTCAATGAGTTAAGTTAAGCAATTTGTGAGTTATTGCGTACGTTATTAAATTGTATTTTTACAAAAAAGTGCTAATTGCAATGAGGAAATTTCTGTGGATTTTTTTTATATCATCTTTTTGTTTCGCACAGACATCTAAAGAGAAAACCAAGGACTATATCGCTAAGAAGTCTTTTAAGAAAGCACAACAGGAGATGGTAACTTTTCTAAGCTCAAATCCTAATGATAAAGAAGCTATTGAGTTGTTGGGAGACGCTTATGGATATCAGAAAAAATGGGATAAGGCTATAGCACAATACAAAACACTTACCGAAAAAGAACCGAACAATGCCAACTACCAATATAAATATGGAGGCGCTTTAGGTATGAAAGCCTTAAGTGTGAGTAAATTAAAGGCGCTTACGATTATAGGTGATGTAAAGTCAGCATTTTTAAAGGCTGCCGAATTAGATCCAAATCACATTGATACGCGCTGGGCTTTGGTAGAGTTATATGTTTCACTTCCTGGAATTGTGGGCGGAAGTAATTCTAAGGCTTTGAAGTATGCTGGTCAGCTCGAAAAATTATCTAAAGTTGATGGTTATTTGGCCAAAGGCTATGTTTATGAATATGACGATGAACCAGAACTAGCTGAAAAATATTATAAACTCGCTATTAAGGTAGGAGGTTCTGTTACCTGTTATGAAAAACTCACTAGTTTTTACGAGGCACAAAACAAACCGGAGAAAGCTATAGGTAATTTAGAAGAAGGGCAAGCAAAATTACAACGTAATGCCATGCATTATCAAATAGGTAAGGTGTGCGCCGATTACAATGTGCAATTAGAGAAAGGTGAAAAATGCTTAAAGGCTTATTTATCTAATCATTCAGCCAAAGATGGAGTGCCTAAGGCATGGGCTTACTATCGTTTAGCTCAAATTCATAAGCATAAAAAGAATAAAGAGGAAGCCAATAAATGGATTGATAAAGCCATTACTGGTTTGCCAAAAATTAAAGTCTTTCAAGAAGAAAAAGAAGCTATCTCCAAGCTTTAACCTTTATCCATAAATATTATTTATACGATTCATTAGAAATATTAATAGCTTAAATATTTGTTAAATACGCAAAAATGATAGTAATACTATTATATTTGCGAATCAAATTTTTTAGCATGATTAGTTTATTGTCTAATTTAAAAATTGCGGTACCTGATAAAATCTTTATCAAGGATCCTGAGTCTTCAGACTTGGGAAAACGCATCATTGAGCATAGTATTTTACTGATAGATGATATAGGCTTCGATAGTTTCACCTTTAAAAAGTTGGGAGCACAAATAGGATCTAATGAAAGTTCTATCTATCGTTACTTTGAGAGTAAGCACAAATTGCTTTTGTATTTAACCTCCTGGTACTGGGCTTGGATCGAATACCAAATGGTTTTTGCAACCCATAATGTAGCTGACGAAAATGATCAGTTATTAAGAGCCATTGATGTTGTTACTAGGACAATAAAAGAAGATGTGGCATTTACGCATATTAATGAAATAGTACTGAACAGAATTATTATTAATGAATATTCAAAATCATACTTAACCAAGGAGGTTGATAGCGAAAACAAAGAGGGTTATTTTGTAGTCTACAAGCGTGTCATTAGACGTTTAAGTGATATTATAAGTCACGTGAATCCCGACTATGAGTTCCCATCTAGCTTGGCAAGTACTATAGTAGAGGGTGCACTGCATCAACATTTTTTAAAAGCGCATTTTAGCTCAATCACGGATTGTGGCAAGGATGTAACGCCTACAGAATTCTTTATTAGTCTCACACAAAAAGTTCTAAAGACCACTACAGATGAATCAAGATAAACCAATCCTAACACCTTGGCAGCGTTTTCTAGGAATATTAAGATTAGAGAAAAAGGATTTAGTGCAAGTTATTTACTATGCGGTATTTTCTGGACTTATAAATCTTACATTGCCTTTAGGAATACAGGCCATTATAAATTTAATTCAGGGCGCACAGGTCAGTACTTCTTGGATAGTACTCGTGATTCTGGTAACACTTGGTGTAGCCTTTGTAGGTATACTTCAATTAATGCAAATGCGAATTATAGAAACCGTACAACAGCGTATTTTTATGAGAGCATCTTTTGAATTTACCTATCGCTTTCCTAAAATTAAGATGGATGAATTGCGCAACTATTATCCACCAGAATTAGCCAACAGATTTTTTGA
The DNA here is from genome assembly GCF_014243395.1 of Winogradskyella flava. Taxonomy (GTDB): domain Bacteria; phylum Bacteroidota; class Bacteroidia; order Flavobacteriales; family Flavobacteriaceae; genus Winogradskyella; species Winogradskyella flava. The sequence goes on from NZ_JACLCP010000006.1 coordinate 79,610, forward strand.
TGTGTTAACCGTTCAGAAAGGCTTAGCAAAGCTACTTATAGACGTTCCAGCCGCAGTTTTACAGATTGTATTCGCTTTGATTTTATTATCGTTTTATCATCCTTTTTTTATTGCTTTTGGCATTCTTTTAATCCTGCTCATCTATGTAGTATTTAAATTCACGATTCAAAGAGGTATGGATACGAGTTTAAAGGAGTCCAAGAGAAAGTATATGGTAGCTCATTGGATTCAGGAGGTGGCAAGAGCTATAACGAGTTTTAAAATTTCAGGTAGAACCTCATTGGCCCTTGAAAAAAATGACGCTCTTGTCGATGGTTACTTAGAAGCAAGAGAAAGTCATTTTAAAGTTTTAATCATCCAGTTTATTCAGATGGTTGGTTTTAAGGTCTTGGTCACTGCAGGCTTATTGCTCATAGGCGGTCTCTTGGTATTGAATCAAGAAATGAATATTGGTCAGTTTGTTGCTGCAGAAATCATAATTCTTTTGGTAATCGCCTCGGTAGAAAAATTAATTCTTGGTTTAGAATCATTTTACGATGTGTTAACCTCTTTGGAAAAAATGGGTCAAGTGGTTGACAAAAAATTGGAGCCACAAGAAGGAATCAAGGTAGAAGATGCAGAAAATTTAAAGATTGAATTAGATGGTATTACTTACGACGTGCCAGATAGAGAGGTTCCAATCTTGAATAATGTCTCTATGACCATACATCCTGCGAGTCGTATTTTGGTACAAGGTCCTAGCGGATCAGGGAAATCAAGTTTGCTCAGAATCATTTCAGGAATTATTCAGCCAACAAAAGGTAGAATTTTCGTTAATGATGAATCTCTTCAGAATTTACACCTAAACAATTATAGATCATGTCTGGGCTTATCCTTGGCAGAGGAAACACCTTTCGAGGGAAGTATTAGGGATAATCTAACATTAACTAGTGATCGAGTTACCAACGAAGATATTAATAGGGTTGTCGAAATGGTTGGTCTAAGAGCATATCTTAAAGAGACCGAGAGAGGACTAGAAACAGTTATTTATCCAGAAGGTAGGCAAATGTCTTTCACTGTTGCTAAGAAAATAATTTTGGCTAGAGCTATATTAAAGAAACCAAAAGTACTGGTTCTCGAGGAGCCTCTAGAGCATTTTGAGGCTACGGAAGCAAAACGAATTATCAAGGCATTGACCGCACCGGAAAATCCATGGGCATTAATTGTAGCAAGTTTCAATAAAGATTGGATTAATGAATGTACTGATGTGATCAATCTAAACTATGGTGAAATTATCTAAACTCGAATTACTATGTTGAATATATCCAATAATCCTTTGAATAAGAAAGTTGATTTATCTACGTATAACTCGGGTAAGCGCGTTTTCGATAAATCATACTATAAATACTTTAATCGTTTTCTCGGTGCATTCGCGATTGTAGGAATCATCATATTGTTCTTGCCGTGGACACAGAATATTACGGGTAGAGGCCAGGTAACAACTTTAACTCCCGATCAGCGACCACAAACGATTCAGTCACAAATTCCTGGACGAATTGAAAAATGGTATGTAAGAGAAGGGGATAAGGTTAAAAAAGGTGACACTATCATGCAAATCTCTGAGGTAAAAAGTGAATACTTTGATCCTAACTTAGTGGAACGAACTGGACAACAAAGGGATGCTAAAGCCTTTTCTGTGAAATCCTATGAGCAGAAAGTCAAGGCTACGGATGTAAGAATAGGTGCCTTACAAAATGAAAGAAGTCTTAAACTGGAGATGGCAAAGAACAAGCTTTTGCAATCGCGCTTAAGGGTACAGTCAGATAGTATAGATCTTCAAGCGGCTGAGACTAATCTTAAAATTGCGCAGACCAAGTACAATCGTGCGGATACCTTATATAAAGAAGGCTTTGCAGCCTTAAAAAATGTGGAAGATGCTCGTGTAAAACTACAAGAGACACAAGCAAAGCGTATTTCTCAAGAGGCTAAATTATTGGCAAGTAGAAACGAAGTCATAAATGCGCAAGTCGAAATTTCTAGAATTAAGGCGGAGTATTCTGACAAAGTATCTAAAGCGCAGAGTGATAAATTCTCAGCGCAATCGAGTCAGTTTAATTCTGAGGCAGAGGTTCAAAAATTAGAGAATCAGTATTCAAATTATAAAATTAGAAATAGTCTGTTGTATATCACTGCGCCTTATGATGGTTTTATAAATAAAGCATTACGAGGTGGTGTAGGTGTTACATTTAAGGAAGGCGAGGAACTTGTTGGACTTATACCAGCAGAGGTTGATTTAGCCGTTGAAACCTTTGTAGAGCCCATAGATTTACCGTTAATTCACAAAGGAGAGAAAGTGCGTGTACAATTTGACGGCTGGCCTGCAATTGTGTTTAGTGGTTGGCCTAACGTGTCGTACGGAACCTATGGAGGAGAAGTAGTTGCCGTAGAGCGCTTTATAAGTGATAATGGTAAGTTTAGGGTTTTGCTTAAACCAGATCCAGACGATCACCCTTGGCCAAAGGACGTTAGAGCAGGTTCGGGAGCATTTACTATGGCATTGCTGGACGACGTGCCAATTTGGTTTGAACTTTGGCGACAGTTAAACGGTTTCCCACCAAATTATTACCAACCGCAAGATGGAGGCTCCGCTAAAATATCTAAGAAATAAAAGCATGAAGTATTTAATTACGTTACTTGCTGTTTTTATAAGTGCATCAAGCTTTGGTCAGACGGATAGTATTTCTGAAGTGCTGCGATTTGATGAGTATTTGGGTTATGTGAAGAAGTTTCATCCTATCGTCAAGCAAGCAGAATTGGTGATTGACGAAAGCCAGGCCAAGTTAATGAAATCTCGTGGCGCTTTTGATCCAAAGTTTGAAGTGGATTACGACCGCAAGAAGTTTAAAGGCACTGAATATTTCGATCAGTTAAATGGTATGTTTAAAATTCCTACCTGGTTTGGTGTGGAGCTAAAAGCGACGTTTGAGGAGAATACAGGTGATTTCTTAAATCCTGAAGCATTCGTTCCTGAGGACGGTCTATATTCTGCAGGTGTAAAAGTACCCGTCGCTCAAGGTTTATTGATTAATGATCGTATGGCATCCTTAAAACAAGCCAAATTATTTAGGGAACAAGCTAAGGCAGACCGTGATATTTTTGTCAATAATATTTTGTTTGAAGCCTCTATGTCCTATTTTAAATGGTTGCAGGCTTATAATGAACTGAAGTTATTCGAAAACTTTTTGGTCAATGCCGAACTTCGATTTAGAGGAATAGAGCGTGGTGCTGAGGTTGGAGAACGTGCAGACATCGATGTGGTTGAAGCACGTATTGCCATAAATCAACGAAAGTTGAGTTTAGAGCAGTCAAAAGTGAAGCTGATGAAAGCAGCACTCGAACTTTCCACTTTTTTATGGCTAGACAATAATATTCCTGTGGAGTTGCAGCCTAATGTTGTGCCAGACGTTAATTCGGATCCTATTGTGGATGCAACCTTTAATCTTAACCAATTACAGAACGATGAACTCATTGTTGAGGCCCATCCAAAAATGATTTCTCTCGATTACAAGCTTCAAAGTTTGGAAGTTGATACACGATTAAAAGCCAATAAGCTATTGCCAAAAGTAGATGTGGAGTATAATTTTTTAACAGAGACACCTGAAGTAGCCAGGACGTTGAATACCGCAGAATACAAAGGTGGTCTAAATATTAGTTTTCCTTTGTTTCTAAGAAAAGAACGTGGTGATTTAAGATTGGCAAAGCTTAAAATGCAAGACACGGAGTTTGAAATTGATGCCACAAGGGTAAACCTACAGAATAAGATTAACGCTTTACGACAGGAGCTCGATTCTTATGTCACTCAGAACGACTTAGTAGCACAAATGGTAACGGATTATTCACGTATGCTAGAAGCAGAAGAGCGTAAATTTTTCTTAGGAGAGAGTTCATTGTTTTTGGTGAACTCGCGAGAAGCAAAACTAATAGACGGACAAATAAAGGCTATTGAAGTGCAATACAAGTTCTTTAGTACCAAGGCAAAGTTATTTAATAGTTTAGCCGTTAACCCGGATTTGTAAGCCCCTTTTAGTTTCCCCAAAATGGAATAATTAAATGTAAATCCTCATTACTCAAATCAAGAAGTTATTTTTCTTTTTTCAATTTCGGTTTCGAGTTCAAGTTCTATTATATTTGTTACATGAACGTACATTTTATAGCTATTGGTGGTGCAGCAATGCACAATCTCGCCCTGGCACTTCATAATAAAGGCTATACTGTCACAGGAAGTGACGATACTATTTTTGATCCATCAAAATCAAGATTAGAAGCTAAAGGGCTATTGCCAGAAACTTTTGGTTGGTTTCCTGAAAAGGTTTCATCAAATTTAGATGCCATTGTTTTGGGTATGCATGCCAAAGTGGACAATCCTGAATTGTTGAAAGCCCAAGAATTGGGTTTGAAAATCTACAGCTATCCTGAATTTTTGTATGAGCAAGCCAAGGATAAAACGCGAGTAGTTATTGGTGGAAGTCACGGAAAAACGACGATAACCTCAATGATTTTGCACGTGATGCACTATCATGATCGAGATGTTGATTATATGGTTGGAGCGCAGTTAGAAGGCTTTGACGTCATGGTTAAACTAACAGAAGACAATGACTTTATGGTCTTGGAAGGCGATGAATATTTGAGCTCACCAATAGATAGACGACCAAAATTTCATTTATACAAACCAAATATTGCTTTGTTGAGTGGTATTGCATGGGATCATATAAATGTGTTTCCAACTTATGAGAATTATGTGGAGCAGTTTAGCATTTTTGTCGATTCTATTGTTACTGGAGGAAGCATTAATTACAATGAAGAAGATACAGAGGTAAAACTAGTAGTTGAAGCCTCAGAAAATCAGATTAGAAAGCTTCCGTACCAGACACCAGCATATACTGTTGAAAATGGTGAAACGCTTTTAGAAACCCCTGAAGGTCCAATGCCAATCGAGGTGTTTGGTGCACATAATTTGAACAATTTAGCTGGTGCCAAATGGATTTGCCAACATATGGGTATTGATGAAGATGATTTCTATGAAGCCATCTCAACCTTTAAGGGAGCGAGTAAACGACTAGAAAAAATTGCCGAAAACTCTAAATGTGTCGCTTATAAGGATTTTGCCCACTCACCAAGTAAGGTAGAAGCCACAACTAAAGCCGTTAAAGAACAATACAAGGACAGAACTCTAGTCGCTTGTTTGGAATTACATACGTATAGTAGCTTAAATGCTGAATTCTTAAAAGAGTACAAAGGCGCTTTAGATGCTGCTGATGTGGCTGTCGTGTTTTACTCACCACATGCTGTGGAGATTAAAAAACTTGAGGAAGTTACTCATGAACAAATTGCCAATGCTTTTGAACGTGATGATTTAGTTATCTATACTAATCCAGATGATTTTAAAGACTTTTTGTTCTCTCAAAAATTTGATGATAAATCCTTGCTCTTAATGAGCTCAGGGAATTATGGCGGTTTGGATTTTGATGATGTAAAAAATTTATTCTAGAGTTTGTCATCCTGAACTGTCACACTGAGATTGTCTTTGCTGAGTCTGTCGAAGTATCGAAGTGTTGTTTTCAGGATCTCAAAATTTCATAGTCGTAACAAATAGTTAGTTATTAAGACTTACATATTAATAGCTATTATCTATGAAGTTCAATCGTGTTTTTTATGATTCAAGATTTAATATCAAATCAGTTTCTAAAAAGAGAATTATCCTATCCATTAGTATTGGATTAGCTTCTGCAATTTTTATTTATAGCTTCTTCACTTTGTTTAGGGAATATTTCAGAATGATGAATTTGGATTTTGAAAATAGACCAATAGTTATTTCTGACGTTAACAGAAATTTCCATAATCTCTTCTTTGCTGCTATTTCTTTAATCTTTGGTAATTCTATTGCTATAGGTTTGTTGATAAGTAGCCCACAATCTGCACTTTCAAAGAGGAATATAAAACGAGGACGAATAATAAATGATCAAGTTTTTTTGGCATTTAATTTTATCTATTGGTTTGGTAAAATCTGGGTCTTTCTGGGTGTATTTTCCTTTCTCACTATTGGGTTTGACTATATTGAAAACCTTATGATTCCTGCTATTTTATTAGTTGTGGTTTTGTATCTAGAATCCTGGAAAACTTTAATTCAAGTTCTTAAAAGGAACCGATGGAAAATTCAGATGATGCATTTTGGAACTCTTACCATCTTAACATTCGGTTTAAGTCAGCTAAATGTATTTGATTATAAATCTTTTGATGAAAATATGTTAGTCAAAAAGCCTACTATTAATGTTCCCAAAAGTGTATTCCATGATGAATTATATAAAAAACGTTATTATGACAAACCAGTTTTTAAAATAGATTTTAATCATAAAGGTCAAGTAGGGCTTTTTAATGAACAATATGATAGGATAGAATTACATGATGTTTATTATTATATTCAAGATTGGCATGATGAAATTCCAAGGGAATATGAGTATAAATCTGTTCCTAGACTAAGGGCTAATAAAAGTATACCAATAAAATATGTCAAAGAGTTTGAATTTAGTCTTTACAATTCTGGTAAATTTCAAATTATCTATGAAGTCGCCAATAACGAAGAATTAACAAATCAATTTTATAATAATCAAATAAAATATTCCATTTCACCATCATTACATGAAGCCTTTCCTAGAGAACCTCACGAACCACCAAGGCCGCCATATTTTGATTATATAAATGAACTCAATTCTTCCGATACAATCTTTGTGAATGTGGGTGAGACTGTAGTGTTTGATAATAGAATTGTAAAACCTAATGACTTAGTCACAGAATTCCAGAGACATATTGATTCACTAACAGTATTTGAGTATGTTTATAAAGATGATACCACATATCAAGATTATATCAATGTACTTTCCGCTCATAGCGAATCAGTTCTTAAGTTAAAGAAAAGGAATTCTAAAATTGATTATGATCAAATGATTAATGAAATTTATAATAATCAATTCAGCAGTAATGAAAAACATCGAGCAGAACTAAGGCGACTTGATGAGAAATTTCAAATTATAATAACCGAACGATTTGAATAAGCAAAAGCAATCATAATAGCTTAAATTATGATGAGGTTAATCCTTATGACTTTCATAATCCGCTAAAAGCCCCTTATGAATCCAATTCGCTAAAGCTTCCCTGTTTTCATAATTTAATATACGTTTTTGATCTTTTTTATTTCTAATATTTCCTAGTTCTATATACACCACAGGTGGCATGGTATTCTTAATTAAATACAAACTACTTCTAGTGCTCACGGTACCAGAATAGATCCGATTGGGTTGATGCTTTGCATATTTTTGTTTAAATGTCTTATGAATATGCTCTGCTAAGCGTTTTCCATTGTCGCTGTTTTTATGATGGTAAAAGAAAACATCTATATTTTTCCCAACACTTCTGCTATCTACATGAGTTACTATAAGCCTTTGATAAGCAGCAGCACCTTTATGTTTTAAGTATAAATTATTAACAGTATTGGTGCGTTGTTGTAATCGCAATTTTTGATTTCTTGGAATCGTATTGTTGGGATAGCACACTTCATCATAATCGACTTCTAAAACACGCTCATCTCTTATACCGTCGTTTTTATCTTTTACAATGATGTAGACTGTAGCGCCTTTGGCGATTAGTTTTCTTGCGAGTCGTAATGTAACGTCGTAGGCATATTCATCTTCAGAAATTAATTTAGAATCGTATGTTGTTGTTGCTCCTGGATCTGGACCACCATGACCAGAGATTAAGTAATATACAGCATTTTTAAGTGTATCATTTTCAACAATAACATTGCTATAATCTTTTCCAAATAAAGACATTTCTTTTATTATGGGCTTAAGGGAAGCACTAGAAACACTATCTAATTTAGTTACTTCTACAATAGATATAGAATCCTTCTGTATAGTTGGTAGATCATAAGCTTTCCCTAGAATTAATGTATTATCTGCCGTCAGTTTTGTTTTATTGAGTTTTATAAACTCATCAACATAGGAGAGGTCAATATTATTATCTCTTAAAAGGGAATAAATACCATCTCCAGACTTAGCAATCACAGTTTTGGGAGCAGATTGACCTGTAACTGCATTGATGGAAAGTAATATAAAAAAGGTGAAGTAATATTTTAACATGTTATTTTTGAAGTTAATAAAAGTTCTAGAATACTAGGGCTTAATAACTGCTTTATAGGTTGATTTATTGTGTGTTGGAAATCGTATATAATTATACAAAGAGGAAAAGCAACCTATGCAAGTCACTTAATGTTTTGAATGAGTTCTGGGAATTAGTAGGTCAAATAGTAAATTTTTAATTACTAATCCTTTACATTTTGGTTTTTAGCTTTTTACCATTAGCATATCTAAACTCTAATGGTTCACCATCTTTTGAGTAGCAAAATTCTTTACCGTGCTTTTTCTTGCCATTATATTGGCAACTATAAATCAGCTTTTCATTTTCAAACTCTTCTTTTAGAATAAATTTACCGTCATCATCAAAACTTTCTTTTTCGTAAAGACTTGAGTCTAGATTAAAACAATAAATAGTTTTATATTCAAAAGGTTTTGAGATATTATAAATGACGCTATCAGAAACGATTTTCTTTTTACCATTATAATAGTATTTCGCCATTTTAATAATCCCATTTTCGAAGTATTCCTCTAAAACTAAATGGTTGTTTTTTCGTCTTTTTTCACAAATACCAGAGAAGAGAGAATCGTTAGAAGTCTTATGTATGAGGTTATTATCATCAATATATAAATCATCAAAATCAATAATTTCTTGGGCAGTAACCTTGAAAAGACAAGCAATAGCAAAACCAAGGAATAAATGCAACCTAAAATTCATTCGAACAATTTATATACATCACTAACGAAGTTCGCTGAAATAATTGAGAAAGACAAAACTATTCATTCTCAATCTTATCAATCATCTGTTTAAACAAGTCTAATAGAAAAGTCAATTTACTAGCATCACCAGCAGCAAAAAACTTAGAATTTTCAACTTTAACACCATACCAATCTTGGCGATTAATTTCGTTAAGAATCCATTTGATTTCTAAATTGGCAATTGATGTTTTTGAGATGTCAATTTCCACTTCCCAACCTGGAGCGGCTAGTGTCGTAATCTGAATCACTTCATCTTTTTCCCATTCACTATCACAATTGGTCTTAAACCAATCTTGTATCCAGTCTAAAATTTCCATTTATTTTACGTCTAACAGTGCGGCTAACTCTTTACCATATTCTATAAATGCAATGGTTTCATCTGTTCTCGCCAATTTTATTTTATCAAAAATAACTAGTGCTTCACCATTACTTTCTAGATGGTAAATCTGATGACTTTCGAAAAAGCGAATGATGTCATCTGTAAAAAATGATCTAATTTCAGATTCCTTATTTCCCATTATGAGAAACTTCTTAGAAAAATCTGGATACATTTCAAAGTCAATATCTTTATAGCCAGTGTAAGCCATTACACGGTCAAATAATTTTTCTAATACGCCCTCTTTTTCCATAGTGAAAACAGGCAATTTTTTAGGCAATTTTAATACCATTAGCGTCATATTAAATGTCTCAGCTGTAAAAGCCGAACCTTCACTAAATGTAACATCCGTGATTTCCCAAGACACATTTAAATTTTTAAATGTTCCTTTGAGACAATTAGATTTACGCTCAATGGGTCTAATTTCAAAAAAGTGAAATCTCTTTAGATAGTTAGTATTCCAATCTACGCGATTAGTGTATTGATAATCATTTTCATTAGCTAAATTTTGTAAACGGATTTGCCTTGCGGATAATTTTGTGACTTGATTATTTAAGGCAATTTTTAAAGCTCTATTATGGGTAGAAGAAGACACATGAGAATCTAGTCCTTTTATGATCACTTCACCACCTGTATTCTTTTGCATCTTTAGATAGTCGACTATGTAATCCATATAGGTAATACCAACCAACCGTGTTTCTGATAAATCAATATTTACGTTGGCTCCAGAAGGAATCTGAGCCACCATTTTATCAATTTTTAGGATGCCTAAAAAATTAGCAATGCCTTTAATATTCAAATCATAACTACCATCAGGTTTCATAATTATATTTGATCCTGAACGATATACCATTTTAAAGAATTGCGGTATAGATACATTTGCCAATAGCATGTGACTAACCATAGCTAATAATAATCCACCAAGTAATCCAATTAATAAATTGGTGTAAAGTGTTAAAACCATGGTGCCAATAAAAAATATTAATTGCTCGATGCCTTGACTGTAAATTTGTTTGAAGACGGCAGGCGAAGCTAATTTAAACCCAGTGTAAACAAGTAAAATTGCAAACGCACATAGCGGAACTTGTCTCATTATTGGGCTAAGTACCACAATAAAAAGTAGCAATAAAAGGCCTTGATACATATTAGACCACTTTGTCTTCGCTCCATTATGAATGTTTACTGTACTTCGAATAATCACAGCAATAATTGGCAAACCTCCAATCATACCTGCTGCCATGGTGCTTAATCCAATACCTGTCAAATCCTTATTCAAATCCGTCTTGCGTTTATAAGGGTCAATTTTGTCAACCGCTTTCGCAATGGCCAAAGATTCAATACTAGTTATGATTAAAATGGATATGACGGTTGTCCAGAACTCTATAGTATTAATTTTATTAAAATTTGGATGCATTATGGAGTCCATAATGTTATCAGGAATATCTAGGAGTAATTTAGGTCCGACGTCGTATGCCCTTCCAAAAAATGAAAGTGTATGTGGATCAAAGAAATTGAATAGATAAACAAATGGAATAGAAAGCCCTACAACCCACATTGGAGTTGGTAAAATATGAAAAATTCTATTACTAATTTTGGAATGAAACAATAGTATGAGTAAGCCTACTAGAGCAATAATAACTACAAAAGGATTCGCTTGAGGTAGGTATACAATCGCATCAACAAGGTTCTGTATAATGCTCGGACTATCAGAATGTGTCCCCATAGCAACATGGATCTGTTTTGCAAATATGATAATTCCGATGGCAGCTAAAATACCATGAATTACGGAAGAATGAAAGATGTCCGCTAATCGACCTAACTTCAATAATCCTAATAGCACCTGAATTGCCCCAGAAACAACCACTGCCGCCAATACATAATTAAATGCTTGCCCTGAACCATCATCCATCAATGCAATCCCTAAAAGTATAACAGCAATAACACCTTTGGCAGGTCCGTTGACAGATATGTGTCCGCCTCTGTAAAATGTTGTTACAACACCACCAATAATTGCAGAAATGATACCTGACATTGCAGGTGCGCCTGCTGCCAACGCTATACCTAGAGAAAGAGGTAATGCAATGAGTGAGACACTCACTGCTGCGATTAAATCACTTTGCCAATTTTCAATTAAGCCCTTAAAACCTTTTTTTGGTGTAACTTCCATTTATGTAACTGTCTAGGTTTATAAATATTAAGATTTTGGATATAAAAAGATGTTAATAGATTATTCCATAATTCTTAAGTCATGTAATATATGACCTAGTTTTGTTTTTCAGAAATTTAAAATGATGATTTGTAATACGAAGTTGTATTTAAACAACTTTATCTCTGTGCCAATTTTGTGTCTAGGTTAAAATTTCAATTGATGTTAAAGTATTATGATAATAAATTTAGCTTGCGCATAGCATTTATTTTTTCCGCAGATGAAGCGTTTGCATAGTATTTGGTGCAATATTAAAGGTGTAACTATGGGCTCCTAAAACTAGTGATAGATTTTGCGAGGTCTTGTTGTTATTAAAAACAACAACAGCAATTGAACCATCAATATTTTTTGCTGCTGTGTGTATAAGTCCATCTATAGGTTTGCTTTCTAGTACAATTCGGCGTGCTCCAGGCCTTATAAACTTGCTAAAATGACTTAACAAATAATAGAGAGGTGTGTAAATGACCTCGTCAGTTACTGGGTTGATGAGTACTGGAGCACTATTAAAATTATCATAAGGGTTGGGTTGACCAAGGTGACTTAGAATAATACACCACTCAATATAACCTTGAACTCCATTATTCATATCTGTAATGATATCGTAAGCATAGGTGCTAAAAGGAACAAACTTACCTGCATAATCTGTGCTCTCTCTCCAATATTGACCAATTGGGTCGTCGGCATCAATATCTATGCTCGATTCTGTATGTATTCTACCTTTGTCTGGCCATGTTGTTTGTAGCTTATCTAGTTCTTGCGCATACCAATTATTTTCTTCGAGTTTTGAGCTGGCATACCAGTGAAAGGCTGTTCCCCAAGCATATTTAGATGCTTCAGTATCTAAGTAGGTTGGTGCTACATAAGCATTCATTTCAGATTTGTTATGATCGTAGATGAGTACTTTTAATCCTGCATCTAAATCATTAAGAATTAAATGACCATCTTTTACTAGTTGAGGTCCAAGATGATCTCGTAAAAAAACACGTCCTTGTTCGGGAGTTAAGCCATTACTGTCCCAACGTGCATCGTGTGCATGTAATGGTTCATTTTGAGGAGTGATTCCCCAAAGATCTATACCTTGTTCTTTGTAAGCACTCACGTATTTTGATAGATATTCTGCCCAAAGCCCATAATATTTAGGTTGTAAGGAGCCGTTAGTCATTTCCGAAGTTTCGTTTGCTTTCATCCAAGATGGTGGACTCCAAGGGGATGCAATTATTTTGAAGTCTGATCCAGCAATATTAAATGCTTCTAAAATCATTGGAATGAGGTCATAACTAGGATCTATAAGTTCAATATTTTTTACTTGGTCGTTTTCATTACCTGAAAATCCTTTCATATCTTCATAAACACTGAAAGTTGATAGATCTTCATCATTGTGTTCAACGTATGTATAATGATTATTAGAATAATCACTGCTATTAATATGAGTTCGTGTGAGTGTAAAACCTGCGCCTTGCGTTGGACTAAATAATTTGGTTAAAACCGTTTTTCGTAATTCTTCAGGAATTGTAGCTAGGTTCCATGCAGAGGATTCAGTAAACGAAGCACCAAAACCATAGTACTCTTGAAACACTTTTTCGGGATTAAGCCTTAAGGAAATACTTGTTTTTAAGGATTTACTAGACAATTCTTGTCCTTCAGAAATTAATTTAAGATTATCACCAGAAGCTGATGTCTGATAAATATCCACTAAATAATTAGAATTGGAATTATCGGATTTGCAACTCACAAATACACTAGATATAGAAAAAGCAAGCAAAAATCGAATAGTTGTAATTCTCGATAGGTCTATCATATTACAGCTAAACTATACTTTCAAATGCTTATCAAAAAAAGCAATAGTCCTATCCCAGGATAATTGAGCAGCTTCTTTATCATAACGAGGTGTAGTGTTATTATGGAATCCGTGATTTACACCAGGATAAATATAGGCTTGATATTCAATGTTATTGGCCTTTAAGATAGCTTCAAAAGCTGGCCAACCAGCATTAATCCTAGTATCTAATTCGCCATATTGGAGTAGAAGAGGTGCCTTAACTTTCTTTGCGTCTTCAGCTTCCGGTTGTCTACCATAATAAGGTACAGCCGCACCTAAATCTGGTAAGCGTACCGCCATCATATTTGAGATCCATCCACCAAAGCAAAACCCTACTACACCGACCTTACCATTGCAATCTTTATGATTCATTAAATAATCATAAGCGGCTATAAAGTCCTCCAGCATTTCATTTCGGTCTCGCTTTTTTTGCATTGCTCTACCATCATCATCATTGCCGGGATAACCACCTAAAGGTGACAACGCATCTGGTGCCAAGGAGATGAAATTGGCTTTAGCTGTGCGTCTGCCTACATCTTCTATATATGGATTTAGACCTCTATTTTCGTGAACCAAAACCACACCAGGTAATTTTTTATCTAGATTCTTAGGTTTGGACAGAAGCCCTTTAATAGTGCCTCCACCTTTAAGGGAATCATATTCTATAAACTTAGAGTCTAAGTTAGGATCATCTGGTTGGACTAAAAGCGTGTCGACATAATTTGGCGACATAAAACTTAACAATGAAGATACTGTTAAGCCACCAACGGCATAGAGTGATAATTTTTCTACAAATTGACGTCGGTTGAGTTTGTTATGTGCATAGTCATCGTAAAGATCAAAAACTTCTTGTTTAATATCTTCTTTTTTAAGGTCTTTCATGGCAGTGGGTTTTAAAATGACCTCTTAAAGTTAGTGATTTTTATTCATCTAAATTCAATTGCCAAGACACTCCAAATTGGTCTTCGATAAAACCAAACTTTTTACTGAAGCCATAATCCGCTAATGGCATTAGTACCTTTCCATTTTCAGATAGTTTTGTAAAGAGGCTTTCGAGTTCTTCGTTAGATGCACAATCCACAAAATTGGACACTCCTGGTGTAAAATTCCATTCGTGTTTTATATAGCTATCACTGCAAGCATATTGACTTCCGTTTAACTCAAATCTTGCCATTAAAATCGATCCCTCCGGAGCAGGACTCTCTTTTCCATGCCGTCTGACCTCAGTGATTTTCGAGTTTTTAAAGATGCTAACATAGAAGTTCATGGCTTGCTCAGCATCTTTATTTTGAAAAGTTAGAAATGTAGTTATTTGCCTTTTAGAATCTGCTATTGCCTTGTCCACCTCTTTTTTGAGTTCGTAGTTTTCAGATCTTAGGTTATCTAGTTCTTCATTAAGAGATTTATTATTACAATTGAATAATACTATTAATACGATGAGTGAAATAAACTTTTTCATTGTTAAAGGTTTATAGGTTTTCTACGATTTGTATGTAATTGCCACAGGTATCATTAAACACAGCATATTTCACCGTGCTAAAAATAGAGGGTTTAATGCTGAATTCTACTCCAATTTTTGTCAGGCGTTCGTATTCGGCATCGACACTATCTACATCAAACTGGGTCCATGGAATTCCGGCTGCCATTAACGAATCTTGGAAGACTTTACATGGTTCAAAATGAAGTGGAGCAGGTTCTAATAATAGTTCTGGTCCATCTTGGGCGTCTTTAGATACCAAAGTAATCCATCGGTTATCGCCATCTAATGGCATATCTTTCTTTTTAATAAAACCCAATTTTTCGGTGTAAAAGTGTAATGCTTTTTCCTGATCGCGAACGGGAATGCTAATGACTGTGATTTTCATTTTATGGTGATTATTAATTTGCTCTCAAAATTGAAAATTAAGAATGAGATGTGCTTCTTGAAAATTGCTCTTTTTGATATTGACTTGGAGATTGTCCTGTTCTGGACTTAAATAAAGAACTAAACGAACCTAAACTTTGAAAACCAACGGCAAAACAGGTTTCCGTAACTGACATTTGTTCTTTTAAGTGCGTTTTTGATTTTTCTATCCGCTTATCGATTAAGTATTGTCTTGGAGTTAGGCCATAATACCGTTTAAATAATCGCAATAAGTGATATTTGGAAATAAATCGAGTGTACGATAAAAAGTCTAAATTCAAGTCAGTGTCATAGTTATTGTCAATGTAGTTTTTAATGCCTATAACAGACTCGATTTGTTTATCATTAGAATAATGACTTTTTTTAAGCTGACTTATTTTTTCTTCATAAAAACTCATGCACAGCTAAGTTCGCAGAAATATTTGAGAAAGTCAATTAAATATGCTCAACAAATTCTTTAAAAATGGCTTTATGACGTTTTAAATCCAAATCAGGGGACAACGATGCGCGTATTATATAATCTTTGTCGCTTTCTTTGGTTGTGCCTTGGGTTGAGGTGGCTGGTATAGTCCAGTAGCAACCTTTTAATTGACCGTAGCTGACACAGTATTTACTTTCATCAGGGATTTTGGTAATCATTAAGTTGATGAGCTTAAGATTTAATGCACGTTTATAAGCTTCGCGTTCGGTTTCGGTAGTTCCTTTAGTTGGAAGATTTAAAGAAAAAACGGAAGGCGTAAACTCTTGCGCAGCTAGCGCCTCAGTAACGAAATTAATTTTAGCCTCTGGTAGTGTCATTTTGATGTAATTCACAAAATCACGCGTATTTTTGTAGGCCTCAGTGATTCTTGTATTCATCGATGGCATTTGCTGGGCTAGAATTTCATATTGTAAATCGGTTGCTTCATTATCACATACACTAAGATGCTTGTCAATAGCACTTATAAGATGTTCTGCTTTAGAATTAGCAACGCAATAACCGGCAGTACATTTTCCGCCACTAGGAAATTTTGAACCACTAACATAAGCAATAGTTTGAACGGTTGATAACATTTTACCATCTCCTAAAAATTGCACATTAGGACAAAACGTCTGGTCCAATATAAAAACAGGAGCAATAGCACTATTTCCACTTCTTGTATATCGCTCTTTGCTTAAAGCTACTTTTAACTTTGTAAGATCAGGAACTTCAACTCGCGGATTAGTTGGTATTTCGGCAATAATGTAAGGTACGGCATCTTCATTGGCTATCTGCGTTAAAACGGTCTCCACACTTTGTACCATATCATTATCACCATCTACAGGTAAATCTACAATGCTTACATTGTCTAGGCATGCCGCGATACGTCTTGCTTGGTCATTGGTGCCACCATAACAGTTTGGAGGGACAACAAATTTTATAGCCTTTCTCTTATGATGTTCTTGCGCATGCTTTACCAATCCCATCATAATGGCATATTGTATGGACAATCCACTTGAAGCGACTAAAGCCTGCCCATTAGTACCTGTAATCGTATTGATTGTAGAAACAACATTAGCTTTATTTACGTCTGTAGTTCTACTTTCAATAGTGATTGGTGATTGGGTTGTAAAAGCGTTTAAAGCCAATAGACAATTTGCTGGTGTCATGGCAATGGTTTCACGACGCCTTACATGCTGAATATCTGAAACGTAACTAGTATTATGTGCTCCTGAAATCAATAAGACACTACCCAAGTCTTCGAACGTGTTGACATAAAAATCGATATTTGGATGTAATGTATTGGTAATAATGCTGTTATGCTCTGAAATAAGGATGGTACTACCGTTAAAGATTTCAACTTGATTGAGATCTGTAACCTTTTTAACTTCAAAATTATAGTCATAGACTGATTTTAGAATCTCTATGTCTAGTGATTCTGGTAGACTATCCAAGTATAAAATTCTTGTTTGTTTGCTTGCTAAAAGGTTGGTACGCAATACGGCCAAAATGGGCATGGTCTGGGATGAAAAGCTTATGACATTTTTAGAATTTAAACCGTTCAAATTGGCAATAGTCCATTCCAATACTGATGATAAAGGGTGTCCTAATCTTATATAATCGTAAGCTGTTGGTAACTTGGTTAAAGCTGAAGTATCTGAGATATTGGTTTTATAGAGATTCTCAAACTCCACTACAAATTCAGTTTTCGCTAATTTTTCGTTATAAATATCGAGACGATGTGTGGTGAGGTTTAGCCAATCCTTTGGCATATTTTCTAATACAGATTTTATGTAGATAAAGATATTATTTGCTTGCATAATTATCACTTTCAAATAGGCTAGCAAGATACATTAATTAGATTTTTTAAAACATTAAATCTTATTTTAGATAAGGTATTCAAACTACTGGTATTATTGTTTTTTAGGTAAAGGTTTTGAAATATATGGCCTATCCAATTAAACTTTTATTAAAAGTTAGAGTCTTACTTAAAACTTTAGAGGAATATGATTAACAAAAATTTATTTTTTAGCTGTTTTTTAATACTGTTTTTTTGTTGTAATAATAATTCGGATGATGAACCAAACGAAGAAGAACATATGTCTTCTTTTCAGGCTGAAGGATTTGTTAAAATAGAAAATGGCTCAGGCGGACTAATTGCCGATTTAGATTCTGGTGATCGATTTGCTAGAGATCATGATGCTATAGGAGATGTTAATGGAGACGGAGTTATCGATTTTATTATTGGTGCACGTTCAGATGACGATGGAGGGATTGATGCAGGGGCAATCTATGTTTTATTTATGAACAATGACGGCTCTGTATTGTTTAATCAAAAAATATCAATGATTGAGGGCAACTTCAACGAGACTTTAAATCCAGGTAATTTCTTCGGTTATGGCGTTGCAGGGATAGGAGATTATGATTATGATGGTATTCCAGATATAGCCGTTTCTGCTCCAGTTCCACCAAATAATTCATTATATATAATTCACCTGAATTCAGATGGAACAGTTAAGGATTTTGTTAAAAATGAGAATATAATTGCTCAAGGTCTTTCTGCCATTGGAGATATTAATAATGATAATAGAATAGATTTGGTGGCATGTAATCCTGGATCAAACGATGGAGGAACAGATCGAGGAGCTATAGATATTCTGTTTTTAAACGATTTGTCAGAAATAATGTATGGGCAGACCGTCACCATTAGTTCTACAGAAGGTGATTTTGGGAGTGGATTGGAGGATCACGATCAATTTGGTGGGCGAGAAGTTGCTATGCTCGGAGATCTTGATAATGACGGCACAATTGAAATGGCGGTCGGTGCATTTATGTCAGACGGTGGTAAAGGTGCCATATGGATACTGTCATTAGATGCGGGGACCTATAATGTGATTTCTAAACTTAAAATTACTGAAAGTTTAAATGGTTTTACAGAAACACTTGATTTAGAAGAGAACCCTAATGGAACTTATGGAGCGCAATTTGGTCATGCCATGTGTGCTGCTGGTGATATTGATGGTGATGGTATAACAGATTTGATTTCAGGTGCAAATCAACAGAATGGGGGTATGGGTTATGTAATGTATTTGAATGCAGACAAAACCGTTAAATCATTAGAGGTAATTAGTGCAACTGAGGGTGGTTTTAATTTGGCGCTCGGAGCTGGCGATCGTTTTGCTCGGTCGATCTCCTATGTTGGAGATTTAAAAGGTGACGGTTCTATTGCCGTAAATTTTGGTGGTGGTGTAGGCGTAGGAGGAACAGGATCTCTTTATACACTTTTCTTTAGACCTAATTAAAAACCCACATAAAATCGCCTTATGTTTTGATACTAGGTGTCCATTTTAAAATACTTTATCTAAAAACTGTTTAATACTTTCTTGGTTAGCTCTCACTAATTCCTCACGAGCGGCTTTTGTATCACTTGGTTTTTTATCTTGAGATAGTTTAAACTTACCTTCCCAATCAGTAATGGTAATCTCAAACATCTCAATATAATTGAGGTTTTTATCCAAACGCGGATTATCAGGTTCTAAAACATATTTATGGTCAGGTGCTTCCAAGAATTCGGTCATAGTAATTAAAGATTGCTTCAAAGCTTCTTTACTTTCAATGGCTTTTACAATACCTTTTAGGTGGACCTTAATATAATTCCAAGTTGGTAATTGCGTGGTCGAATATACTGTTGGCGAAATGTAACATTGTGGGCCTCCGAAAAGAATAGTAATGACATTATCATCTCTAAGTAATTTAGCTTGTGGATTGAAAATATCAATGTGCCCAATCAATTTTTTATTCTCGTAAATTAAGGGTAAATGCGTAATTAACGGTGCGTTGTCCTTAACAGAAATGACAGTCGCTAATGGGTAGGTCTTAATGACTTCAATCATATGATTTTTGTCATCGTTTTGGTGGTGTTTTGGTGGGTAGTTCATTAAACGCCAAATTGTCTTAAATGGTGATCGAGATGTTTATACTGCATCTTTCCCCATTGTTCTTTTGTGAGTTTACCAAAAGCAGGATGTGGTTGCCAATCTTCTTTTTCGCGCTGCGCGTTTAATTCATTAATAAGACTAACGATTTCCGTTTTTTCCACTTCAAAATCCTTATCAGATGTAATCTTAAATCCAGGCGCTGTAGGCATGTTCTTTCTCCATGGCTTATCGCTGTACATGGATTTTTTAAATAAGAGGTTAACCAACCAATTGGGTTTGACGCCATAATCTTCCTTTTGTAAAATAATATTCAAAGGCATTTGGCAATGATGGAGCATTTGGCCTACTTGCATTTTGCCCCAAACAGCTTTAGTGTCTTTGTCTAGTTGATTGATTCGAGAAGAGATTTCATCGTAGACGCCATTTTCAAAAAATGATTTCATTTGTTCAATTTTATTGTTTTCTTTAAGTCAAATGCAGTTCGCTAATGGTTCATACTCGTGAGATAGAATATTTAGTTTTAGCTCGTGTTATTTATTTTAAGTTTTAATTGATGCTTAAATTTACAATTTTTTATCTTTAAAGCATGTCAAGGAAAGCGACTTCATTTTCTATAAAAAACTGGTCTCAAGACGATCAACCTCGGGAAAAATTAAGAGATAAAGGAAAAGCTGTATTAAGCGATGCCGAATTAGTAGCTATTTTAATAGGCTCTGGCAGTCGAGAAGAAAGTGCCGTGGATTTATGCAAACGTATTTTAGCTAGTGTGGATAACAATCTCAATGCACTCGGAAAATTGTCCATAAAACAGCTGATGGAATTTAAGGGCATTGGAGAAGCTAAAGCTATTACCATAGCAGCTGCATTAGAACTTGGAAGACGAAGAAGACTAGAGGATGAAGTAATATTGGATAAGGTAGAATCCAGCCATTCGGTATACAAAGTAATGCAACCCATATTGGGCGAGTTGCCACATGAGGAGTTCTGGATACTACATCTTAATAATTCCAATAAAATCATTCATAAAAATCAATTGAGTAAAGGCGGGATTACGGGTACTTTGGTTGATGTACGCTTGGTATTAAAAAATGCTTTAGAAACTGGAGCGACGGCTTTGATTTTATGCCATAATCATCCATCAGGCACACTTAAACCTAGTCAAGCCGATAAGGATATTACCCAAAAACTAAAAATGGCTGCCCAAAGTTTGGATATAAAAGTACTAGATCATCTGATTGTTACTGATAAAGCGTATTTTAGTTTCGCGGATGAAAATATTCTGTGACTGAAAAGATTTTGACTGATTACTGAAAAAATGCTATTAGTTTACACCCATAAAATCACACCACGTTTAAAGTATGTATTCAAGCATATTTGCAAGCGCATATTAGATTTAGACATAAAGTTTACGTCTAAAATCGAAGATTTTATTGCCCACGATAGCCTCAAGATGTCTTATACTAAACAACCCTTAAGTAACGAGTTGTTTATAAGAAGTAACGAATTACTTTTTCAGCAAGGGTTGTCTGATTTAGATATTAACGTGCAGCAATGGGATAATACAAAAGGCTTTTTTGCCACAGGTGAACGAAGTGATTTGCCTTTTGATATTTTCGCAGCTTCTTTTTATTTACTGAGTCGTTATGAAGAATATATGCCTCACGTAAGGGATGACTATGGACGTTTCATGGCTCAGGAAAGCTTGGCCTATAAGCATCGATTTTTAAATCAACCAGTTGTAGACATTTGGGCCTATAAACTTCAAAAGGTTTTACAAAAGCGTTTTCCTGATTTTAGTTTTCCAGAACGACAATATACAATCAAGCCAGTCATTGATGTACCGACTGCTTATCATTTCAGAAAAAAGGGGTTGTTGCGTACCTTGGGCGGAACTGTAAATGATATCGGTCGTATTAGATTTAGACAATTATATCAACGATATTTGGTATTAATGGGTTTTAAGCGCGATCCATATGATACGTTTAAATGGATTATAGCCAAACAAAAGCAATGTGATTTTAAGTTTATGGTGTTGTTTTTAATTGGAGATTACTCTACCTATGATAAAAATATAAATACTAATAAAAAAGCATTTGTATCACTTATAAAATCTATAGCAGACTACTGTGATGTTGGTATAAAGGCTTCCTATTTTGCCTTGGAGGATATTTCTATTTTAAAGAAAGAGAAACTTAAAATGGAATCCATTATTAATACAGAGTTAAAAGCAGTCAGGCACTCGTTTTCAAAATTAAACTTACCAGAATCTTATAGAAATCTCGTCGAGTTAGAAATTGATCAAGATTTTACAATGGGTTATATAGATACTCTTGGCTTTAGAGCTGGTACTTGTACACCGTTCCAATTTTATGATTTGGATTATGAAGTTCAAACACCTTTACAGATTAATCCTTACCATTGTTTGGATTTTGCGCTCTTGAAGTATGAGTCAGAATTAGACAAGCAAGAGCATTTGCAAAAACTTATCAATGAGGTAAAGGCAGTCAACGGGACCTTTACATCAATTTTTCACAATTACACATTCAGTGACTTGGACCGTTGGGATGGTTTCAGGTCCTTATTTAATTTAGTATTAGAATCTGCAGAATGAACCATAATATAAAGCATGTTTTTTTTGATCTAGATCATACACTCTGGGATTTTGATAAAAATTCAGGATTGGCTTTTGAGAAGATTTTTCAACTTAATAATATTCATACTAATTTAAAAGACTTCTTAGAAGTTTATGAGCCCATAAATTTAAAATATTGGAAACTTTATAGAGAAGAACGTATTTCAAAACCAGACTTGCGCTATGGAAGATTAAAAGATGCCTTTGATGTAATAGGTGAATATATTGAAGATGAGATGATCAACCATTTGTCAGTAGCATACATAGATCATTTAACCACATTTAATCATTTGTTTAGTCATACTTTTGAAACGCTCAATTATCTAAAACATAAATACAATTTACATATCATTACAAATGGATTTGAAGAGGCTCAAGAGCGTAAGATGATAAATGCCAATATCAGAAACTATTTTAAAACAGTAACGAATTCCGAGATGGTAGGTGTAAAAAAACCAAACCCGAGGATTTTTAATTTTGCTTTAGAAATTGCCAATGCCAATCCACAAGACAGCATAATGATTGGTGACAGTCTTGAAGCAGACATAGAGGGGGCGGCAAATATTGGTATGGACACCATTCATTTTGATTATAAGAATATCCACAACGGACATAGTTATAAAAAAATCACTAATTTAAAGGCTATCAAAAATTATCTTTAAAATTATGTTTAAGAAAGTCATTTTTACCATAACGATTGTCCTTTTTAGTGTGCATATATCAGCACAAAAAAGTATCAACGATTACAAGTATATTATTGTACCAAAGCAATTTAAATTTTCAAAAAGTGATGATCAATATCAACTAAATTCATTGGTTAAGTTCTTATTTAATAAGTATGGCTATGAAGCTTATTTTATAGATGACCAGTTGCCGGATGATTTAAAAAAGGATAGATGCTTGGCATTAACATCAGACGTATCGAAAGACAAAAGCGGTATGTTTAAAACTAAATTGGAAATTATATTAGCTGACTGCTATAATAATGTTGTCATGACATCTAAAATAGGAGAGTCGCGATTAAAACAATATGATAGGGCTTATAGTCAGGCATTAAGAGATGCCTTTGAGACATTTCAGGATTTGGAATATAGTTACGAGCCTAATAATGTGTTAACTCCTAATGAGAATAATAAGATCGAGATAAGCGAACAGACTAAAGAGGCAGAAGCAAGGTCTGAGGCTAAAGTAGAGTTGTCTGATGATGTTATTGAAGAAAGTACTTCAACAGAATTAAATAACGACATCTATTATGCGCAATCTAAAAAAGGCGGTTATCAAATAGTGGATTCAGAACCCAAGGTCGTCATGTTTTTGTTGGCTACAGCTGCTAGTGATGTTTTTATCGTAAAAGGCAAAAGCGCAATAGTTTATAAAGAAGATGGATTTTGGTATTATTCTGAAAATAATGGAGAGCTCAAAGAAACAAAATCACTAAATATAAAATTCTAGTAATCATACTTCTCTTTCCACAGCGCTCTTAAATAATTGCGTTGTGCTTCTTCCCTGGAATTATTACCAGGATTATAGAGTTTGGTATTTTTTATCTCTTCGGGTAAAAACTCTTGTTTAGCAAAATTGTTTTCGAAGCTATGCGCATATTTGTAGTTGTCACCATAACCTAACTCTTTCATCAGTTTTGTTGGAGCATTTCGTATGGGTAAAGGAACAGATAAGTCACCAGTGTCTTTTACTAATTGCTGTGCTTTATTTATGGCTTGATAGGCCGCATTACTCTTAGGTGAACTTGCCAAATATGTAGTGCATTGACTTAAAATAATTCGAGATTCTGGATTCCCAATGACCGAAACGGCCTGAAAAGTATTATTAGCTATGACTAGAGCTGTTGGATTCGCATTGCCAACATCCTCACTCGCTAATATTAAAAGGCGTCTAGCTATAAACTTTACATCCTCACCACCTTCAATCATTCTTGCCAAATAATACACGGCAGCATTTGGGTCGCTACCGCGTATCGACTTTATAAAAGCCGAAATAATATCATAATGCTGCTCGCCTGTTTTATCATAGCGTGCTGCTTTACTTTGTATTTGCTTAGTGACGAGTGCATTTGTAATTATTATAGGTTCGTTTTCAAATGAGGTCACCAATAGTTCAAAAATGTTCAGCAATTTTCTAGCATCACCACCAGAAAAACGTAAAAGTGCCTCAGTTTCCTTTAGCTCAATATTTAATTTTGAAAGCGCCTTGTCTTCCGTCATAGCACGTTGCAACAATGCTTCCAAATCGTCTTTACTAAAGGCGTTTAATGTATAAACCTGACATCTTGAAAGCAATGCAGAAATAACTTCAAAACTTGGATTTTCCGTAGTAGCACCGATTAAGGTAACCCAACCCTTTTCTACAGCTTCTAAAAGTGAATCTTGTTGAGATTTACTGAATCTATGGATCTCGTCAATAAACAGAATTGGGTTTTTTGCTGTAAACAGTCCGCCACTTTTTTTGACTTTGTCAATAACATCTCTAATGTCTTTTACTCCAGAATTAATGGCACTTAATTTAAAAAAAGGACGTTCGGATTCGTTGGCAATAACGTTCGCCAAAGTCGTTTTACCAATTCCTGGAGGTCCCCAAAGTATAAGAGACGGAATAACACAACTTTTAATTTGCTGATAGAGCATACCATCTTTGCCAACCAAGTGTTGTTGACTTAAGTAGTCTTCTAGTGTTTCAGGACGCAACCTTTCAGCTAATGGTGTATTCATAAAAAGTTATATCTTCTTCGAAATTTACGAGATTTTCGTGGTTGTGATTATTTGTGTTTAAAGCAAACTGTAAACACTTAAAGCATGACGATCAAGTAAAATTACAAAATGCTAATGAAAATGCTCATGATTTTTAACAACACTTATGACAATATTTCATACTATTCTATTTTGGATATAAATTTGAAGTTACAATAGCAACTGATACTATGTCAACCCAACAATTTAAATATTCCACTAGTGTTATTTTATATCCACTGCTGATAGTTCTTTTGATATGGCTAGTCTTTTGGTATCAAGTGAATATTAATTATGGCGTAAAGTCTTTTGGAATCAGGCCTCAAAAAATTGAAGGACTCTTAGGAATTTTTACAAGCCCTTTTCTGCATGCAGATATAGACCACTTGTACAATAATTCCATTCCACTCTTGGTATTGTCCTTAGCACTGTTTTATTTCTATAATAAGATTGCCTGGAAAATAATACTTTATGGTATTATTCTATCTGGATTCTTAACATGGTTGATTGGTAAGAATGGAAATCATATTGGTGCTAGTGGCTTGATATATGTATTAGTCAGCTTTGTTTTTTTTAAAGGGATTTTCGCAAAGCATTACAGGTTGATTGCACTTTCTTTAATTGTCATATTTTTATACGGAAGTATGATTTGGTATGTTTTCCCTATTAAGGAGGGAATGTCATGGGAAGGACATTTAGGTGGATTGATTACAGGATTGTTCTTTGCCTTAGTTTTTAGAAAACAGATTGCAAAACCAGAACGCTATAAATGGGAGCGACCAGATTACAATGAAGATGATGATCCATTTATGCGGCATTTCGACGAAGACGGTAATTTTATTGAAAGTTTACCAGAAGAATCAGTTGATATAAAGTCCCAAACAGAATCAGATACCAATATGGTACAAAGAATCAATTATATTTTTAATGAAAAGAAAGACTAAGACTTAGCTTCTCTGCCTAACGGCTTCATATAAAAATGCACCACATGCTACAGAGACATTTAATGATTCTATCTCGCCTAAAATAGGAAGTTTGGCTTGAGCATCCACAACTTTTAAAACCGATGGATTGATACCTCTACCTTCAGAACCCATAATTATGGCGCATGGTTCTTTAAAAGAAATATCGTAAATAAAGTCACTTGCCTTTTCTGTAGCTGCAATAACTTTTATTCCCGAAGATTGCATATGAAATACGGCATCTTTTATATGGTCTACCTTACAAATTGGAATTTTAAAAATTGCACCGGCACTTGTTTTAATAGTGTCACCATTAATAGGTGCGCCTCCCTTTTTTTGAATAATGATTCCTGATACACCAGTACATTCTGCAGTTCTAACTATAGCACCAAAATTTCTTACATCACTTAGTTGGTCAAGCAATAGGAATAATGGAACTTTACCAGATTCAATGACTTTGAGAACTAGATTGTCTATATCATGAAACTCAATAGGTGAAATTTGAGCCACTGCGCCTTGATGATTACCTTTTGTTAATCGGTTTAGTTTTTCAATGGGTACGTAAGATGAATTTATGCCTTCTTGTCTTAATAAGTGTTCTAGTTCTTGAAATAACTCACTTCTTACACCTTTCTGTACAAAGACTTTATCTATGGTTTCTCCAGATTTTATAGCTTCTATGATAGCTCTTATTCCAAATATTGTGGTTTCATTTTTCATAAGCGACAAAGGTAGATAAATTGGACTGCAATAGAGCTGAGTAGGTAAAGAAAAAAATCTCCAACAATATTATATTGTTGGAGATTTTCTAATAGAGTTTAAACTAACTCAAATAATTAAAATCTAGTTTTGATCACTTGATCCTAAATTAGGATTTGCATTGATCTCAGATTGAGGTATTTTGAAAATCCAATCATCATTTATTGATGGTCTATCAATCTGATAAGACTGTTGATAAAGTACTTCGGAAGCACCAGAACCACCATTAGCGGCGTGATCCACACCTTCATCCCATCTTATGTGATTCTTATAACCAAAGCCCTCTCCCCACATTTCCAATCTCCATTGGAACTTTAGATGATCCATGAAACTATCTTCAGTCCCAAAAGCATCAGCATCCCATGCGGTATCTCTTGCGCTAGCCAATGGTGCAAGTGCATCTTTAGCTCCAGCCAAATCATTCATCATTAGTTTTGCTTCAGCTTCAATAAGATACATTTCTGAGGAACGCATATAGATAACGTCATCCGGGTCAATGGTACCAGGATTAGCTTGCTTTAATTTAAAATGCATGTAAGGGTGCGTATTGTGTCCCGAAACTAAACCGTATTCTCCCTTAATGGCAGCTATAGCAGCATCAAATTCTGCTTCGGTAGTGTATAGCGGGTTTGTATTATTAGCCCAGCCACCTTCTCCATTTGCAGCAGAAGTGTTAGAATTTGGTGCATCTGGTAAAAACACTTGTCCTCTATAGTCAGTTGATGGAATAGCATCGACTAATCTTCTATCCGCTGCTTTTGGATTATTTCTAATTTGACTTCCATTGAAAGTATTACTTGCCAAATAAAAATAAGCACGGAAAAATGTAGTTTCTGCTTCAATAACATGACTTCCCCAAATAACTTCTGATAGAGTGTTAGTAGCAAACCCAGATAACCAAGCGCTTTCATTTAATAGCGGGAATCCGTCTCTAGCTGCAACAGCAGATGCAGCTGCAGTAGACCAATCACCTTTAGACAATGCCCAACGTGCTTTAAGACCATGCGCTACATTAATATTTAATTGTGCTTTAGAAGCCGCACCACTTCCAGATCTTCCAGTACCATTTTCAAATGCAGTAATAGCAGCATTTAAATCGGCTTCGACCTGGTCATAAATTTCCTGAACTGTTGATCTTGGTTCACTTGTAAAAGGGGATTCAGAAGAAAACAATAGTGGCACTCCTGGATCTGATGATGGATTTCCAATTAAGTAGCCACGGCCGTAATGTTGTACTAATTCTAAATAGGCATAAGCTCTGTAAGTGTAAGCTTGACCTAAGATTTCATTCAATGCAGCCGTTTCTGTAAATCCACTAGAAGCAATACCATTAATTAGCAAATTGGCATGTAGGATAATATTATAGCGATGGTACCACATGAGTTCAGTAGTTAATGACGTTTGAATCGTGTGTTCATTCCATTGCATAGCACTTCGCCATGATAAATTATTAGCATTTGCCGTATGGATGAGCGTTCCTACTAGGTTATCTCCTAATGGTACCCAATAATGATTGTTTGCCCTAGCAGTACTACCACCAGGAAATACAGTTTGAGATTGTGAATATAGACCTCTGTGCACACCATTGAGTACCAGTTGCATATTTTCTACACTGGCCAAGGCATCTGCAGCAGATATGGCGTCGGTAGGTGTTCTTTCAAGGAAATCCTCTTTACATGATACGATAGGTATCATGAGAAAGGCCAACATGATTAATTTTACTTTATTTGACATAACTTTTTTTTTTAAAATGAAACATTCAATCCGAGTGAAAAAATTCTTGGTGCTTGGAAATTATTTCCTTGTCCCAATCCAGCTAAATTGCTTTGAGGATCTAAACCGTCTCTCTTACTTTTAAAGATAAGATTTTCACCAGTAAGATTTACGGTTAAATTATCTAGTCCTAAGTTACTAACAAAAGATTGGTTGAAATTATAACTAATGCTTGCATTTCTTAAATTCCAGAAAGAGGCATCTGTTAAGAATCGGTCAGACTGTGTTTGTACCAATAGTACATTTCCATTTTCCAATCTAGGCACGTCCGTGATATCCCCTGGTTCTCTCCATGCATCTAAAATGTCTGGGTGCAGTGATCTACCGTAAGTACCACTATGCATCATACTAGAGTAAGCATTGTCTAAAGCACTTCCTCCAATACCATAAGTGATCAAGAAGTCAAAAGTAAACCCTTTATAACTAACGGTACTTGCGACTGAACCTATGAAATCTGGTACTGAAGAATCACCTGTATAGGCGCGTTCCGTCTCTGTCCAGTCATTTGTAGTAAGATGATTGCCCTCGGCATCACGTACAGGAATACTCTCATTGTTTTCATCAAATTCATATTGAAAATAAAGTTGGTCTCCAGTGTCAGGATCAACACCAGCGGTTCTAAACAAGAAGAAGTCATATCTAGATCTTCCTTCGGCCCAACGCTTACTTCCTGTTACAAACGGATCGGGTAGACTTGTAATTTCATTTTGTAGGGTAGAACCTAGAAGAGTCAAATCCCATCTAAAATCACCTTTATTTAACAAATGTGCAGTCAGTCCTAATTCCCAACCAGAGTTTCTTAAATCTCCTGCGTTTACAGGTACAACGTTTAAACCATTACTAGGCGAAATTGGCAAGTTGTACAAAAGATCAGTAGTATTTCTTTGGTAATATTCTATAGATCCTTCTATGAAATTGTTAAATAATCCAAATTCTAAAGCCACATCAAAACTTTCTGAGGTCTCCCATAAGAGATCTGCATTTCCAATATCAGTGAACAATATAGCCGGTTCTGCCGCATTAGATGTAATATTGAATCTTGCCTGAGATAAGTACGAATCGTTCAATTGGTCATTACCGACTTCGCCATAAGATCCTCTTAGCTTTAGTTGATTAATCCAGTCGATGTTCTGAATAAATTCTTCTTGATCCAAACGCCATGATGCACCAAATGCATAAAATGTTCCCCATCTTACATCCGTTTGAAATACTGACGAACCATCAGTTCTAACTGAAGCATTTAGATAATATTTATTATCATAATTGTATAGTGCTCTAAAAAAGTAACTTTCTAAAGCTCTATCAAACGTGGCACCATCTAGATCAACGATATTAGAAAAGTTTGCAAATTCATAAATACCACTCGCTGCTTGTATGGTAGCAAGACCATCTAAATCGCTAATGGCTGTCTCATAACTTTCGTGACCTGCAGTAAGATCAAGATTATGATTACCAAAACTTTTTATATAATTAATTTGCTGGGTAAAGGTCTCTGTATCTCGTCTAGCACGTCTTTGATCAAGTCTACCTACTGGTTGCGCGTCACCAATGACAGGGTTTTCATATTCGCTAGAAAAGAAATCGGTAAAGTCCCTACCATATCTTATAACAACATTCAATCCATCTATAACTTTAAGTTCACCGAACATTCTAAATCCATAAGTGTTATTTTGATTCAGTTCACGGTTCAGCGTTAATTCTTGGATTGCATGACGTCCTTGGTTAATTGGTCTTGATCCAATATTGAATTCAGCAAACCCTTCACCATTATCCCATACGCGGTTACCCACTTCGTCTCTAACAATATTTCCATTTAGGTCATTTACAAATACTGGATAAATAGATCCTATACCTCGGGCAAAACTGAACGGGTTAACTATACTACCCGTACCTCCTGAACTTGGCGCTCTGGCCTCAGTCAAGGCAATGTTCACACTTCCACCAACTTTAATACGATCGCTGACCTGAAATTCACCATTCAATCTTGTTGTTAAACGATCAAAACCAGATGTTATGACATAACTTTCCTCATCTAGGTATGATGTTGAAAAGAACACGGAATGGTTTTCACCACCAGCAGAAAGATTGACATTATAATTAGTTCTTGTTCCTGTGCGCTCCAATACATCAAACCAATCTAAGCTTTTATAAATAACTTCTGCATTAGGATTAAGTCGACCATCAGTGCCCACAATTTGATCATTAGGGACGTTAAAAGGATTATATCCTAGTTGATTGTAAATGTTATCAGTAGCAAATTGAGGGTCTCCTCCAGCAGCACCGGTATTCCTAAGGGCCTCCCACATTACTTCATAGTATTCGCCTGGACTTACTTCATCATATAATGGACGTCCTCGAGTCACAAAACCAGATGTAACACCCGCAGTAACTTTTAAAGCATTTTTCTTACCAGTTTTTGTGGTAATGATGACAACACCATTTGCTGCTCTAGAACCATATAATGATGTTGAAGCGGCATCCTTAAGTATAGTAAAGGAAGCAATATCTTCTTGGTTAAGCGTGTTAATCGGCGCATTATACTGCGCGCCATCCACAATGTAGAGTGGAGTGGTAGAACCATTCAATGTTCCAACACCTCTAATCACGATTCCAGGAGAAGCTCCAGGACCTGTTGGTGCTGTAAACTGTACACCTGTTGCCCTACCTTCAATACCTTCAATTGGCGAAGTCACATTTCTGGTTTCTAATTGCTTGGCGGAAACGACACTAGCTGACCCCGTAAAGGCTTCTTTAGTCGTAGTACCGTATGCAACTACCACGACCTCGTCGAGCTGTGAGGTGTCTTCTTCCATTGAGACATTGTAGGTGTTTGAGTCACCAACTGTAATCTCTTGAGTTTTTAAACCTAAATAGCTAATGACTAATACATCGCCTGCATTGGCTTGTATTGAATATTTACCATCGAAGTCTGTTTGGGTTCCCCTTTGGGTTCCTTTTACTAACACATTCACTCCTGGCACAGGAAGCCCGGAAGCATCAGACACAACACCCGTAACTGTTTTGTCTTGAGCAAAAGTGAATTGCATTAATAGTGCAAAAAATAGGGTAAAAATACCCTTGAGTTTTGTTTCCATATTTTTGATTAGTTGAATTAGTTTATCAAATATCTTAATAATACACTAATAAAACAACTATTCGTTAATAAAAAGGTGTAATAATTAATAATTTTTTACAAAATCTGTTTTTTAGATACAAATAATGAGGATAATGTAAAAGACCATGGTTGATTTTCTTTAAAACGTAGCCGTTAAACTTACGTGCACTTTAGAATCCGATAATCTAAACTGTCGGTTTTCAGATTTTCCACTGGAGTAGTTTAAGCGAAATAATCCAGCATTGGTCAATAAACCCAGTCCAAATCCAAATCCAAATAGTTTTTCTTTAGTGTCTGTTATTCTATTTTCAAAATATGCTGCATCTAAGACGGAATGTACATAAATACTATTGCTCAAGCGATAACGGTATTCCGTATTTAAGACACCATAAAGATTAGCCACTAAACTATTTTCTTCAAAACCACGTATGGAGTTAATGCCTCCAAACCTAAAAAGCTCATTATCCAAATAATTATCTGACGTAAGAAGAGCTCCGTTTAATCTTGTATAAATGCTATTTTTAGAATTAAGATTAAAGATTTTATAGGTGTCCAAGTTAAAAACCGTTTGATTTTCATTGCTCGAATCGTTTTCTCTATCGCCAAAACCGGATGATAAATCGAACCAAAAATTTACTGGAAATAAAGGGTCGTAAAATTGAGGTTTAGTATAGTTATAATTTAAGGTATAGTAATTAGAGGTGTAGTCATTGAGGATATTAGTGTCAGTATCTAAAAGATTTGTAGAATTGGTTGAAGTAATACCAGCTCCAATTCTATGCTGTGCATTGATTTGATAATTTATTTTCGCATATTGCCTGGCATTAGAAAATGTGGTGTCTTTTCTAAAGATATTCAGGCCAACCTGCAATCCTAAGGGCGAACCAAATAAATACGGTAAATCAGCATCAACTCTAAAAGTTTGTTGGTCTATCTCATCGCTTTTATAGAATAAGTTTAAGGTTTCACCAAAATTGAGATTATTAATAAGTCTTAAATCAAGGTAGCCGTCGAACTCAATCTTGTTGGTATTTTCATTTGTTCCAAAACCAAGGAAGCCATCAAAGTTGTTGGTCCGTGTTTTTTCGATATATAGATACAGCGTAGTAGAATCTTTTGTAAAGAGAACTTCAGGGTCTCTTATTTTATTGGCAAACCTTAAGTCTTCAAGTAGTTCGACTTTTTCTTTAATTTCGTTCAAATTAAAAGTTTTACCAGTCCTTAACTTCATGAATCTCTTAACATAGGATTGAGGGAATTTCTCATAGCCTTTTACAACAATCTTATCAATTCGTCGTTTTTGGTTGGATTTTATGTTTAGGTCAGCAGAAATTAAATCTGAATTCAACTTAGTAATGTTAATTAATTGTAAAGTCGAAAATGGATCACCTTGCTCAGCTATTTTAGAGTTCAATTCTTCAAGAGAACTTTCAAGTCTAGAAACATCTAATTCAAAGAAATTTTCATTGTTTTTATAATCGTGATTTACAAATTTTAATAGTTCAGTATTAAAGTTCGAATCATAATTAATTCTAATTCTATTAATTTTTACTCCTATATACAATTGTGCTTTAAACAAGGTGTCATTTTGCCTTATAATAGTGTCAATTGTTGTGTCGATATAGCCGAGCCTTGTGAGCTTTCTTCTAAGTGCGTTTAATTCTGACTCAATATCTTTATAATTTTCAAAGGAGTTTGTATAACCTGTAGAATCAATAATAGTCGTTTTATTGTTGTTTTCACCCACAACTTTCAGGTCTAAATTTTGACTATGGCCTTGATTTGAAAAAATCAAGAGTTGAATAATAATAAATCGTCTAATAAAAGTCATTAAATGGTAATGGAATAACTCAAATGATAACGTAAAAATAGGTCATTATATATATGTGTAAAATGAATAGTGATATTTCTTTGAAAAATAAATTCTGAAGTATTTGAATTATAAATATATATTTCTACCTTTGCAGCCCTCAAAAGTGAGGGTTAATAAAATTTTTATATAGAAATATATGCCAACAATTTCACAATTAGTACGAAAAGGAAGAGCCAAAATAACCAAGAAGAGTAAATCGGCTGCTTTAGATTCGTGTCCTCAGAGACGTGGTGTATGTACTCGTGTTTATACAACAACACCTAAGAAACCTAACTCAGCAATGCGTAAGGTGGCAAGGGTTCGTTTAACAAACGGAAACGAGGTCAATGCATACATTGGTGGAGAGGGTCACAACCTACAAGAGCACTCGATAGTATTGGTTAGAGGTGGAAGGGTAAAAGATTTGCCAGGTGTTAGATATCACATCGTTCGTGGTGCATTAGATACAGCAGGTGTTGCTGGTCGCACACAACGTAGATCTAAGTATGGAGCAAAACGCCCTAAAAAGTAATTTAAAACTTTAAGAAGAAGACATGAGAAAAAGAGCAGCAAAAAAGAGACCGCTTTTACCAGACCCAAGATTTAATGATCAGTTAGTGACACGTTTTGTTAACATGATGATGTGGGACGGTAAGAAGTCTGTAGCTTTTAAAGTATTCTACGATGCAATTGATATTGTTGAAGAGAAAAAGAATGATGACGAAAAAACGGCGTTAGAAATCTGGAAAGAAGCCTTATCTAATGTGATGCCTCACGTAGAAGTACGTAGTCGTCGTGTAGGTGGAGCTACATTCCAAATTCCAATGCAGATTCGTCCAGACCGTAAAGTTTCTACGGCTATGAAGTGGTTAATTAGCTACGCACGTAAAAGAAACGAAAAATCTATGGCACAACGTTTAGCTTCAGAAGTATTAGCTGCTGCTAAAGAAGAAGGTGCAGCTGTTAAGAAAAGAGTTGATACTCACAAAATGGCAGAAGCAAACAAAGCATTCTCACACTTTAGATTTTAATTAGAAATGGGAAGAGATTTAAAATTTACAAGAAATATAGGTATTGCCGCTCATATTGATGCAGGCAAAACTACTACTACAGAGCGTATTCTTTATTATACAGGTGTATCGCACAAAATTGGTGAAGTACATGATGGTGCGGCTACAATGGACTGGATGGAACAAGAGCAAGAAAGAGGTATTACAATTACTTCTGCTGCTACAACTTGTACATGGAACTTTCCATTAGAGAATGGTCAATCAACTCCTGAGACTAAAGGGTATCACTTTAATATTATAGATACTCCAGGTCACGTTGATTTTACGGTTGAAGTAAACCGTTCATTACGTGTGTTAGATGGTCTAGTATTCTTATTTAGTGCAGTGGATGGCGTTGAGCCTCAGTCTGAAACTAACTGGAGACTTGCAGATAATTATAAAGTACCACGTATTGGTTTCGTGAACAAAATGGACCGTCAAGGATCTAACTTTATGGCAGTATGTCAACAAGTTAAGGATATGTTAGGTTCTAATGCTGTACCAATCGTAATGAATATTGGTGACGAAATCGATTTTAAAGGTATCGTAGACTTAGTTAAGAACCGTGCGATTGTTTGGCATGATGAAACTCAAGGGTCTACTTTTGATGTTATCGATATTCCTGAAGAATTAAAAGCAGAAGCTGCAGAATTAAGAGGTAAGCTTATCGAAGAGGTTGCCGCTTATGATGAGAATCTGTTAGAAAAGTATATGGAAGATGAAGACTCTATTACAGAAGACGAAGTGCACGCTGCACTTAGAGCTGCTGTAATGGATATGTCTATTATTCCAATGATTTGTGGTTCTGCATTCAAAAATAAAGGTGTACAGTTCTTGTTAGATGCTGTATGTCGTTACTTACCTTCTCCAGTAGATAAGGAAGGTATTATTGGTATGAATCCAGATACGGAGCAAGAAGAGATTCGTAAGCCAGATGTAAAAGAGCCTTTCGCTGCTCTTGCATTTAAGATTGCAACCGATCCTTTCGTGGGTCGTTTGGCTTTCTTTAGAGCTTACTCTGGTCGTTTAGATGCTGGTTCTTATATCTTGAACAATCGTTCGGGTAAAAAAGAGCGTATTTCTAGAATTTATCAAATGCACTCTAATAAGCAAAATGCTATTGATTTTATCGAAGCTGGTGATATTGGAGCTGCAGTAGGATTTAAAGATATTAAGACGGGTGATACCATGTCTGATGAAAAGCATCCTATTGTTTTAGAATCTATGGACTTCCCTGATCCAGTAATTGGTATTGCGGTTGAGCCTAAAACTAAGGCAGACGTAGATAAATTAGGCATGGCTTTAGGAAAGCTTGCAGAAGAGGATCCAACATTTACTGTTAGAACTGATGAAGCTTCAGGTCAGACTATTATTTCTGGTATGGGTGAGCTTCACTTAGATATTATCGTGGATCGTTTGAAGCGTGAATTTAAAGTTGAGGTAAATCAAGGTCAACCACAAGTAGAGTACAAAGAGGCTATTACGCAGGCTGCAGATCATAGAGAAGTTTATAAAAAGCAATCTGGTGGTCGTGGTAAATTTGCAGATATCGTCTTTACTATTGAGCCTGCTGATGAAGGTCAAGTTGGACTTCAATTTGAGTCTATCATAAAAGGTGGTAATGTTCCTAAGGAGTTTATACCATCTATCGAGAAAGGATTTAAGATGGCAATGCAAAACGGACCTCTTGCGGGTTACGAAGTAGATGCTATGAAAGTTACGTTGAAAGACGGGTCGTATCACGATGTGGATTCTGATCAATTATCATTCGAATTAGCTGCCAAGTTAGGATTCAAGAATTCTGCAAAAGCTGCTAAGGCTGTAATTATGGAGCCAATAATGAAATTGGAAGTAATTACTCCAGAAGAGAATATGGGAGATATCGTTGGTGACCTGAATAGAAGAAGAGGGCAAGTAAGTGACATGGGTGATAGAGCTGGTGCTAAAACTGTAAAAGCTACTGTCCCATTATCTGAAATGTTTGGTTATGTAACTACGTTGAGAACATTGTCTTCAGGTAGAGCAACATCAACAATGGAATTCTCTCATTATGCTGAGACACCATCTAATATATCAGAAGAAGTAATCAAAGCAGCAAAAGGCGTAGAAGCTTAAAACTAAAAGAAAATGAGTCAGAAAATTAGAATAAAATTAAAGTCTTACGATCATAATTTAGTTGACAAGTCTGCTGATAAGATTGTAAAAACAGTAAAAAGCACAGGTGCTGTTGTAACAGGTCCAATTCCTTTACCAACACACAAGAAAATTTTCACTGTGTTACGTTCACCACACGTTAATAAGAAGTCTAGAGAACAATTTCAATTAAGCTCTTACAAGAGATTATTGGATATCTACTCTTCATCTTCTAAGACAATTGACGCTTTAATGAAGCTTGAATTACCAAGTGGCGTTGAAGTTGAGATTAAGGTGTAAGTAAACAAGAAACATGTCCCACCGATGCGGTCGCGGGAAAAACGGTAAAAAATACAATTCAAGGCTGAAACGTATTTTTCAGCCTTGAATTTTAAATAAAGAATAATAATTAATAAATAATAAATATGTCTGGGTTAATTGGAAAAAAAATCGGTATGACCAGCATTTTCGATGAAAATGGAAAAAACATTCCATGTACAGTAATCGAAGCTGGGCCATGTATCGTTACCCAAGTCAGAACTGAAGAAGTGGATGGTTATAATGCACTTCAATTAGGTTTCGATGACGCGACAGAAAAAAGCGCTACTAAAGCTGCCCAAGGGCATGCGAAAAAAGCGGGTACTTCTGTAAAACGCAAAGTCGTAGAATTTAAAGGTTTTGATGGGGAGTACAAGTTAGGTGATGCAATCACTGTAGAACAATTTATCGAAGGAGAATTTGTAGATGTTGCAGGTACTTCTAAAGGTAAAGGTTTTCAAGGTGTAGTTAAACGTCACAATTTTGGTGGTGTAGGTCAAGCAACGCATGGTCAACACAACCGTTTAAGAGCTCCTGGTTCTATTGGTGCAGCTTCTTATCCTGCGAGAGTATTCAAAGGAATGAAGATGGCCGGAAGAATGGGTGGTGAAACAGTTAAAGTTCAAAATTTAAGAGTTTATAAAGTAGTTCCTGAAAAGAACTTACTTGTTGTAAAAGGATGTGTTCCTGGTCACAAGAATTCTTATGTAATTATTGAGAAGTAATGAAAGTAGCAGTTTTAGATATAAACGGAAAAGATACGGGAAGAAAAGCTGAGCTTTCTAAAGACGTATTCGCTATAGAGCCTAATAATCATGCTGTCTATTTAGATGTTAAGCAATACTTAGCAAACCAAAGACAAGGAACGCATAAGGCTAAAGAAAGAGCAGAAATTACTGGAAGTACACGTAAGATCAAAAAACAAAAGGGAACTGGTACAGCACGTGCAGGTTCAATTAAGTCAGGTGTATTTAAAGGTGGTGGTCGTATGTTTGGTCCAAGACCAAGAAACTACGGTTTTAAATTAAACAAAAACGTAAAGCGATTAGCACGTAAATCTGCATTAAGTATCAAGGCAAATGACAAGTCAATTGTTGTATTGGAAGATTTTAATTTCGATGCACCAAAGACTAAACATTTCGTTGATGTCTTGAAAGCATTAGAGATAGATAACAAAAAATCTCTATTTGTGTTGGGTGACTCAAATAATAACGTATATTTGTCGTCGCGCAATTTGAAAGGTTCTGAAGTTGTAACTAGCTCAGAATTAAGCACTTACAAAATAATGAATGCTAACAAAGTAGTTCTGTTAGAAGGTGCATTAGAAGGAATTGAATCGAACTTAAGTAAATAGAATACAGATGAGTATCTTAATAAAACCTATCATCACAGAAAAAGCAACCATGCAAAGCGAGGTGCTTAACGCTTATGCGTTTGAAGTGAATACTAAGGCGAACAAGGTAGAAATCAAAAAGGCGGTTGAAGCTGCTTATGGTGTTTCTGTAGAAAAAGTTCGTACGATAAATGTCCGTCCAGATAGAAAAACTCGTTTCACAAAAACGGGTATTCAACATGGTAAAACAAATGCTGTTAAAAAGGCAATTGTACAACTGGCGGAAGGTGAAACAATAGATTTATACGCTAACATGTAATTAGACTTATGTCAGTAAGAAAATTAAAACCAATCACATCAGCTCAGCGATTTAGAGTAGTAAATGGATTTGACGCCATCACTACTGATAAGCCGGAGAAAAGCTTGCTTGCTCCGAAAAAAAGAACTGGTGGTAGAAACAGTCAAGGAAAAATGACCATGCGCTACAAAGGTGGTGGTCATAAGAAAAAGTATCGTATTATCGATTTTAAACGCAACAAAACTGGTATTCCAGCGGAAGTTAAAACTATCGAGTACGATCCAAACAGAACAGCATTTATTGCTTTATTAAACTATCAAGATGGCGAGAAGCGTTATGTTATCGCTCAAAATGGTTTACAAGTAGGGCAAAAAATAGTTTCTGGTGAAAGTGGTGTCGCTCCTGAAATAGGAAACGCAATGCCATTAAGTGAAATACCTTTAGGTACTATTATTTCTTGTATAGAGTTGCGTCCAGGACAAGGTGCTGTTATGGCGCGTAGTGCTGGTGCATTTGCTCAATTAATGGCAAGGGATGGTAAGTTTGCTACGATTAAGTTACCATCTGGTGAAACTAGAATGGTATTAGCAACGTGCATGGCTACAATAGGTGTTATATCTAATTCAGATCATCAATTACTTGTATCCGGTAAAGCAGGTAGAAGTAGATGGTTGGGAAGACGTCCTCGTACAAGACCAGTAGTAATGAATCCAGTAGATCATCCAATGGGTGGTGGTGAAGGTAAGTCTTCAGGTGGACACCCAAGATCTAGAAATGGTATTCCTGCTAAGGGTTATAGAACGCGTTCTAAGACGAAAGCGAGTAATAAATATATTGTAGAACGTAGAAAGAAATAATTAAGATAGTATGGCACGTTCATTAAAAAAAGGACCTTATATCCATTATAAGTTAGAAAAGAAAGTTGCAGAAAATGTAGCTTCAAATAAAAAGACGGTAATTAAAACTTGGTCTAGGGCATCAATGATTTCTCCAGATTTCGTTGGTCAGACTATAGCAGTTCACAATGGTCGTCAATTTGTTCCAGTTTATGTAACTGAAAACATGGTAGGTCACAAATTAGGAGAATTTTCACCAACACGATCTTTTAGAGGTCATGCAGGTGCTAAGAATAAAGGTAAAAAATAAGAATCATGGGAAGTCGTAAAAAACAAATGGCGGAAGCTATTAAGGCGGAAAAAAAGCAAGTTGCTTTTGCTAAGCTAAATAACTGTCCTACATCTCCAAGAAAAATGCGCTTAGTAGCGGATTTAGTAAGGGGAGAAAAGGCTGAGAAAGCGCTTCAGATTCTTAGATTTAGTCCTAAGGAAGCGTCTCGTCGTTTAGAGAAATTGGTCATGTCTGCAATTGCAAACTGGCAAGCTAAAAACGAAGATGCAGACGTCGAAGAAGCAAAGCTTTACATTAAAGAAATAAGAGTAGATGGTGGATCTATGTTAAAAAGATTACGTCCAGCTCCTCAAGGTAGAGCACATAGAATTAGAAAAAGATCTAATCACGTTACCGTGGTTATCGATTCATTAAATAAAACACAAAGCTAGGATAGAGATATGGGACAAAAGACAAATCCAATCGGAAATCGCTTAGGAATTATCAGAGGATGGGAATCTAACTGGTACGGAGGAAACGATTATGGTGATAAACTTGCCGAAGACGATAAGATTAGAAAGTATATTCATGCTCGTCTATCTAAAGCTAGTGTAAGTAGAGTAATTATTGAGCGTACGCTTAAACTTGTAACCGTTACTATCACTACTGCTAGACCTGGTATTATTATCGGTAAAGGTGGTCAAGAGGTAGATAAGTTAAAAGAAGAGCTTAAAAAGATTACTGGCAAAGAAGTTCAATTGAACATCTTTGAAATTAAGAGACCTGAACTAGATGCACATTTAGTAGCAGCAAGTATTGCTCGTCAAATTGAAAGTCGAATCTCATATAGACGTGCAATAAAAATGGCTATCGCTGCTGCAATGCGTATGAATGCTGAAGGAATTAAAGTTCAGATTAGTGGTCGTTTGAATGGTGCTGAAATGGCACGTTCTGAGCACTACAAAGAAGGACGTATTCCGTTATCTACATTTAGAGCTGATATTGATTATGCTTTAGTTGAAGCACATACTACTTATGGTAGATTAGGTGTGAAGGTGTGGATTATGAAAGGTGAGGTCTATGGAAAAAGAGAACTTTCTCCATTAGTTGGTCTTTCTAAGCAAAAAGGAAAAGGTGGACGTGGTGGAAACAAAGGAAACCAACGTCGTAGAAAGTAATTTTTTAAAGAAAAGAAAAAATGTTACAGCCTAAAAGAACAAAATTTCGTAAGCAGCAAAAAGGTCGTATGAAAGGAAATGCGGGAAGAGGTCATTTGTTATCAAATGGTACTTTCG
Source organism: Winogradskyella flava (assembly GCF_014243395.1). GTDB lineage: Bacteria > Bacteroidota > Bacteroidia > Flavobacteriales > Flavobacteriaceae > Winogradskyella > Winogradskyella flava. The sequence continues at coordinate 120,606 of NZ_JACLCP010000006.1, forward strand.
GTATTAAATCATTAGACTCGTCTTTTATAACTGCACGTCAAATAGAAGCAGCACGTATTGCCGCTACACGTTACATGAAAAGAGAAGGTTCTATCTGGATTATGATATTCCCAGATAAGCCTATTACAAAGAAGCCTCTTGAAGTACGTATGGGTAAGGGTAAAGGTGCCGTTGAATATTGGGCAGCCGTTGTAAAACCAGGACGCATGTTATTTGAAGTAAGTGGTGTACCGTTAGCAACAGCTCAAGAAGCTTTGCGTTTGGCAGCCCAAAAACTTCCAGTAAAAACTAAGTTTGTCATAGCTAGAGATTACGAAGCTTAATAAAAGAAATTATGAAGCAATCAGAAATTAAACAGCTCTCAACAGCTGAGTTACAAGAAAAACTTAGTGAGACTAAAAAGAGTTATGTAGACCTAAAAATGGCTCACGCAATATCTCCTTTAGAAAATCCAATTCAATTACGTCACGCGCGTCGTGCTGTAGCTAGAGTTGCGACAGAATTAACTAAAAGAGACGGACAATAATTGTATTCTGCTGAAAGATGGAAAAAAGAAACTTAAGAAAAGAACGTATAGGGATAGTAACTAGTAGCAAAATGGAGAAATCTATTGTTGTTGCAGAGGTTAAAAAAGTAAAACACCCTATGTATGGAAAGTTCGTGTTAAAGACAAAGAAATATGTCGCACACGATGAAACAAACGACTGCAACGAAGGAGATACTGTAAAGATCATGGAAACACGACCTATGAGTAAATCTAAGTGTTGGAGATTGGTAGAAATAATTGAAAGAGCGAAGTAATTATGGTACAACAAGAATCAAGATTAAAAGTAGCTGACAATACTGGTGCAAAGGAAGTTTTAACTATCCGTGTACTAGGTGGAACAAAAAGACGATATGCGTCGGTTGGAGATAAAATTGTAGTATCTGTTAAGGATGCAACTCCTAACGGAAGTATCAAGAAAGGTGCAGTTTCAACTGCTGTTGTTGTGCGTACTGCTAAAGAAGTAAGACGTCCAGATGGATCTTATATTAGATTTGATGACAATGCATGTGTGCTTTTAAACCCTCAGGGTGAAATGAGAGGAACTCGTGTTTTTGGTCCTGTAGCTAGAGAACTTCGTGATAAACAATTCATGAAAATTGTATCATTAGCACCAGAAGTGCTTTAATTGATAAATAAGATGACAAAGCTTAAAATAAAATCAGGAGATACGGTACAAGTCATTGCTGGAGACCATAAAGGTTCTGAAGGTAAGGTGCTTAAGGTATTAAAAGATAAGAACAAGGCCATCGTAGAAGGTGTAAACATGGTGAAGAAACATACTAAACCAAGTGCGCAAAACCCTCAAGGTGGAATTGTAGAGAAAGAAGCATCAATTCACATGTCTAACTTGTCTTTATTAACAAGTAAGGGAGAAACTACTAGAGTTGGTTTTAGAATGGATGGCGACAATAAAGTAAGATTTTCTAAAAAATCTAATGAAGTAATTTAATTATGGCTTACGTTGCAAGATTAAAACAAGAGTATAAGGATAAAGTAATTCCTGCTCTTACAGAAGAATTTGGATATAAGAATGTAATGCAAGTACCTAAGCTAGAAAAGATAGTTTTATCTAAAGGTGTCGGTGCTGCGGTTGCGGATAAAAAGTTAATCGATCACGCTGTTGATGAGTTAACTAAGATTACTGGACAGAGAGCTATTGCTACAATATCTAAGAAAGATGTTGCATCTTTTAAGTTACGTAAAGGTATGCCAATTGGTGCTAAGGTGACTTTAAGAGGTGAGCAAATGTACGAGTTCTTAGACCGTTTGGTGACTTCAGCTTTACCACGAGTTAGAGATTTTAACGGTATTAAAGCTACTGGTTTTGATGGTCGTGGAAACTATAACTTAGGTGTTACGGAACAAATCATTTTCCCGGAAATTGATATTGATAAAATCAATAAGATTTCTGGTATGGATATCACATTTGTGACTTCTGCAGAAACAGATAAAGAAGCGAAGTCATTATTAACAGAACTAGGATTACCATTTAAAAAGAATTAATTATGGCTAAAGAATCAATGAAAGCTCGTGAGGTGAAGCGTGCAAAAATGGTTGCTAAATATGCTGAGAAAAGAAAAGCTTTAAAAGAAGCTGGAGATTACGAAGCATTGCAAAAGTTGCCAAAAAACGCATCACCAATACGCATGCACAACCGTTGTAAACTTACAGGTAGACCAAAAGGTTATATGAGACAGTTTGGAATTTCCCGTGTAATGTTTCGAGAAATGGCTAACAAAGGGTTAATTCCTGGTGTAAAGAAAGCAAGTTGGTAAATAAGGAAGCGAATTAGCTTCTGTACTATTAACAATAGAATTATTGTATAATCGGAATATAGGTTCGAAATAGTCGAAAACCATTTTCCAAAACTAAAAACTATGTACACAGATCCAATAGCGGATTATTTAACGCGAGTTAGAAATGCTGTGAAAGCAAACCACAGAGTGGTAGAAATCCCTGCATCTAACTTAAAAAAGGAGATAACTAAAATATTATTCGATCAAGGATATATATTAAGTTATAAATTTGATGACAAGTCTACTACACAAGGTGCAATTAAGATTGCCTTAAAGTATAACAAAGACACTAAAGAGTCGGTTATCAAAAAAATTCAAAGAATCAGTAAACCAGGTCTACGTAAATACGCAGGCGCTAACGAAATGCCAAGAATCTTAAATGGTTTAGGTATTGCAATTGTTTCTACTTCTCATGGTGTTATGACGGGTAAACAAGCGCAAAGAGAAAACGTTGGTGGCGAAGTATTATGCTACGTATACTAAAAACAGGAAATTATGTCAAGAATAGGTAAAAACCCAATAACAATTCCTGAAGGTGTTACAGTTGAAGTTAAAGACAACCTAATTACTGCTAAAGGGAAATTAGGAGAATTAACTCAGGAGTATTCAGAAGTTGAAATTAAAATAGAAGACGGTACAATTACATTGACGCGTCCTTCTGAGAAAAAAGATCACAGAGCAAAGCACGGACTTTACAGAGCGTTAATTGCTAATATGATAGAAGGTGTTTCTAATGGCTGGACCAAAGAACTAGAATTAGTTGGTGTAGGTTACAGAGCATCAAATCAAGGACAGAAGTTAGATTTAGCCATTGGTTTCTCTCATAATATCGTTTTGGATATTGCTCCAGAGGTGAAAGTTGAGACGGTTTCAGAAAAAGGAAAGAATCCAATCGTTAAATTAACATCCCATGACAAACAATTGGTCGGTCAAGTAGCTGCGAAAATTCGCGGTTTCCGTAAGCCAGAACCTTACAAAGGAAAAGGTATCAAGTTTGTTGGTGAAGAAATTAGAAGAAAAGCAGGTAAATCAGCTTAATAATTAAGTTATGGCATTGACAAAGAACGAAAGAAGAATAAGAATAAAAAGCAGAATCCGTAAGGTAGTGTCTGGTACTGAAGCAAGACCAAGATTAGCTGTTTTTAGAAGTAATAAAGAAATTTATGCTCAAGTCGTGAATGATGTAACTGGTGAAACTATAGCTGCTGCATCTTCAAGAGATAAGGATATAGCAAAGTCTAAAGGAAACAAAACTGAAGTTGCTGCTTTAGTTGGTAAGACTGTTGCGGAAAAGGCTATGAAAGCTGGTGTTGAAACTATTTCTTTTGATAGAGGTGGTTACTTATATCACGGAAGGGTAAAATCATTAGCAGAAGGTGCTAGAGAAGCAGGACTTAAATTTTAAGACATTATGTATCAAAAATATAAAAACGCAGAATTAGTAAAGCCAGGCGGATTAGAATTAAAAGATCGCTTAGTTGGCGTACAGCGTGTAACTAAAGTAACAAAAGGTGGTAGAGCATTTGGTTTTTCTGCTATTGTTGTTGTAGGAGACGAAGCAGGAGTTGTAGGACATGGTTTAGGAAAATCTAAAGATGTTGCTACTGCAATTGCAAAGGCTGTAGAAGATGCTAAGAAGAACTTAGTTAGAATTCCTATTATCAAAGGAACATTACCACACGAGCAAAAAGGTAAGTTTGGTGGTGCTAGAGTAAACATTATTCCTGCTGCACCTGGTACAGGGGTTATTGCTGGTGGTGCTGTAAGAACAGTACTTGAAGCTGTTGGTATACATGATGTATTATCAAAATCTCAAGGCTCTTCTAACCCTCATAATGTAGTTAAGGCAACATTTGATGCTTTATTACAATTAAGAGATGCTAAAGCTATAGCTAAAGAGCGTGGAATTTCACTTGAAAAAGTATTTAAAGGATAAAGAATAGTATGAAGTACGGAGTAATTAGTTGTTAGTAGTTTTATAGCTATTTTTAATAATACTAAATACTTGATACTATATACTTAATACTAGCATAACATGGCAAAGATTAAAGTAACTAAAGTAAAAAGTGCAATCAATCGTACTAAAAGACAAAAGCTAACATTGGAAGCTTTAGGATTAAAAAAGATTGGTCAAGTAGTAGAGCACGATGCCACACCAAATATCCTTGGTATGGTAAGAAAAGTTGAACATTTAGTTTCTGTGGAGGAAGCTTAAAAATATACACTTAAAAAATGGATTTAAGTAATTTAAAACCTGCAGAAGGTTCAGTAAAAAATCAAGGAAAGCGTGTTGGCCGTGGTCAAGGATCTGGTAAAGGTGGTACTGCGACAAGAGGACACAAAGGTGCGAAGTCACGTTCTGGATATTCTAAGAAATTAGGATTTGAAGGTGGGCAAATGCCATTGCAGAGACGTGTTCCTAAGTTTGGTTTTACTAACATAAACAGAGTAGAGTATCAGGGTATAAACTTAGATACACTTCAACAGTTAGTTGATGAGAAGAAGATAAAGGATGCTGTAGATTTTGAAACACTTGTATCACTAGGAAAGGCAGGAAAAAACGATCTTGTTAAAATCTTAGGTAGAGGTGAGTTAAAGTCTAAATTAAAAGTAACTGCTCATAAATTTACTGCTACAGCAAAGGCTGCTATTGAAGCTGCAGGTGGTGAAGCTGTAACTTTATAAGAACACAAGGATGAAAATAATAGAAACATTAAAAAACGTCTGGAAAATCACTGAACTTAAGGATAGAATTATTCTAACCTTAGGTTTATTATTGGTTTATCGTTTTGGTGCTCAGGTTGTATTACCAGGTATTGATATTGATAAATTGGATGGTTTACAGGCTGGTATGGATGGTGGTATCTTAGGATTGTTAAATGCCTTTACAGGTGGTGCCTTTGCGAATGCTTCTGTATTTGCTTTAGGGATCATGCCATACATTTCTGCATCCATCGTTGTTCAATTAATGGGTATCGCGATTCCTTATTTACAGAAACTTCAGAAAGAAGGTGCGAGTGGGCAAAAGAAAATCACTCAGATTACACGTTGGTTAACCATAGGTATTTGTTTAGTGCAAGCACCAGGTTACTTGGCGAGTGTTCCTGCATTATCGGGTGCACAATCAATGGGCGCTTTATTAGTTCCAGGTTTCAACGAAAATATCTTTTACGTTTCTTCAGTAATTATCTTGGTTACAGGTTGTGTATTTGCCATGTGGTTGGGAGAGAAGATTACGGATAAAGGTATTGGTAATGGTATATCATTATTAATTATGGTTGGTATCATTGCAACTATGCCTCAGTCATTTGTACTAAATGCAGCGTCTAGATTAGATGGTGGTAATGGTGGTTTCATGATGATATTAATTGAGATGGTGATCTGGTTCTTAATTATTTTGGCATCTGTCTTCTTGGTTATGGCCGTACGAAAGATTGCTGTGCAATATGCAAGAAGAACAGCGTCTGGTGGTTATGAGAAGAATGTGTTTGGATCACGTCAGTTTTTACCGTTAAAGCTGAATGCTTCTGGTGTAATGCCAATTATATTTGCTCAAGCAATCATGTTTGTTCCGGGCTTAATTGGACAAGCGTCTTTCTTGGAAGGAACAGAAACAGGGCAATGGTTACAAGCTGAGTTTGGTAATAACTTATTTGGATTCTGGTACAATTTAGTATTTGCATTATTGATTATAATATTCACGTATTTCTATACAGCGATTACGGTGCCTACCAATAAGATGGCAGACGATTTAAAACGAAGTGGAGGATTTATTCCAGGTATTAGACCAGGTACGGAAACAGCGGAGTATTTAGATAAAATAATGTCTCAAATCACTTTGCCAGGATCTATTTTCTTGGCATTAGTAGCAATATTTCCCGCATTTGTTTATCAGTTTGCAGGAGTGCAGCAAGGTTGGGCGTTATTCTTTGGTGGTACATCACTATTAATTATGGTTGGTGTAGCCATTGATACTATGCAGCAGATTAATTCTTATTTATTGAATAAGCATTATGATGGCTTGATGAAGACAGGTAAAAACAGAAAATCTGTGACCTCATAATTATAAAACTAATTTAGAGAGTTCGATCCAAAAAAATTAGGCAAGGTATTTGTTAATTGAGGATTGAATACTTAAAAATTATTTATGGCAAAACAAGCAGCAATAGAACAAGACGGAACGATAATAGAAGCATTATCAAATGCGATGTTTCGTGTAGAATTAGAGAATGGTCACATTGTGACTGCACACATATCTGGTAAAATGCGTATGCATTATATTAAGTTATTACCAGGGGATAAAGTAAAATTAGAAATGAGTCCTTACGATTTAACTAAGGCTCGTATAACTTATAGATACTAGAAGTAGTATTTAAAAACAGAAACAGATGAAAGTAAGAGCATCAGTTAAGAAGAGAAGTGCTGATTGTAAATTGGTACGCCGTAAAGGAAGACTTTACGTTATTAACAAAAAGAATCCTAGATTCAAACAAAGACAAGGATAAAAGAAAAGTCATTAGTAATTAGTAGTTAGACGAATCTGTTCGAAATCGAAAGGTTTAGGATTCTAACAACTAAAAACTAACAGCTAAAAACTAAATTATATGGCAAGAATTGCAGGTGTAGATATACCAAAACAAAAAAGAGGAGTAGTGTCCTTGACTTACATCTATGGGATAGGTAGAAGTAGAGCTAAAGAGATCTTAGAAACTGCTAAAGTAGACGAAAGTACTAAAGTACAGGATTGGACTGATGACGAAATCGGTGCAATTCGTGAAGCAGTTGGTAACTTCAAGATTGAAGGTGAATTACGTTCTGAAACTCAATTAAACATTAAGCGATTAATGGATATTGGATGTTACAGAGGTATTCGTCACAGAGCTGGTCTTCCATTAAGAGGACAGCGCACTAAGAACAACTCTCGTACAAGAAAAGGAAGAAGAAAAACGGTTGCTAACAAGAAAAAAGTAACTAAATAATAACAGACATTAGTCATTAGTTTAGAAGTTAGATGAATCTGCCTGAAATGTAAAAGTTTAGGATTCTAACAACTAAAGCTAACAACTAGAAACTAAAAGATATGGCAAAGTCAAGTACAAAAAAACGTAAAGTAATTGTTGATGCAATCGGAGAAGCGCACATTACGGCTTCATTTAACAACATCATCATTTCTTTAACAAATAAAAAAGGTGACGTTATTTCTTGGTCATCAGCTGGTAAAATGGGCTTTAGAGGTTCTAAAAAGAATACGCCTTATGCTGCACAATTAGCCGCAGAAGATGCTGCAGGTGTAGCTAAAGAAGCTGGATTAAAGAAAGTAAAAGTTTATGTAAAAGGTCCTGGTAACGGAAGAGAATCCGCTATCAGATCTATACACAATACAGGTATTGAAGTATCAGAAATTATTGATGTAACTCCAATGCCACACAACGGTTGTCGTCCACCTAAAAGACGTCGTGTATAATTTACACTTATAAAGAGATTAATATCAGCTATTTATTTGGCTGATATTAATTTTTTATGCGTAAATTTGCAAACTGAAAAATTCGAATATTAACAAGTATCAACGAGAGACTAACGGTTATAGAAGGATAAGATTAAGACCTTAATTTTATAATCACTCTCAAAACAAATTAAAAATGGCAAGATATACTGGTCCTAAAACAAAAATCGCTCGTAAATTCGGGCAAGCTATTTTCGGAGATGACAAAGCTTTCGAAAAAAGAAACTATCCTCCAGGACAGCATGGAAATAACCGTCGTCGTGGAAAAAAATCTGAATATGCTATCCAGTTAATGGAAAAGCAAAAAGCGAAATATACTTATGGTATTTTAGAGCGTCAATTCAGAAACATGTTTAAAAGAGCAACTGCAGCTCAAGGTATCACAGGTGAAGTTTTATTACAATTATGTGAATCACGTTTAGACAACGTTGTTTTCAGAATGGGTATTGCTCCAACAAGAAGTGGTGCTAGACAATTAGTATCTCACAGACATATCACAGTTAATGGAGAAAAGGTAAATATTCCTTCATACCAATTGAAAGCAGGAGATGTTGTAGGTGTAAGACAAAAATCTAAATCTTTAGAAGCTATTTCGAATTCATTGGCTAATTCTAGCAATGTTTACGAATGGATTACTTGGAATAATGACACAATGGAAGGAACATATGTTTCTGTTCCTGCCAGAATTCAAATTCCAGAACAAATCAACGAGCAATTTATCGTTGAACTTTACTCTAAATAATAAATTTATTAATCATATTGGGATTTAGCCAAAGGGTGTATTGGACTTCTTCAAACTTATAGACCGCGCAACTAAATAACAATTAAAAGAAGAAAAGATGGCAATATTAAATTTTCAGAAGCCCGATAAAGTAATCATGATTGATTCTACTGATTTCGAAGGTAAGTTCGAATTCAGACCTTTAGAACCAGGATACGGATTAACAGTAGGTAATGCTTTAAGGAGAGTATTATTATCTTCTTTAGAAGGTTTTGCAATCACTTCAGTTAGAATAGAAGGTGTAGATCACGAATTTTCTACAATTTCTGGTGTAGTTGAAGATGTTACTGAAATGATCCTAAACTTAAAGCAAGTTAACTTTAAGCGTCAGATTGATGAAGTTGATAACGAAACGGTTACTATTTCTATTTCAGGACAGGAGCAAATCACTGCAGGTGATTTTCAGAAGTTTATTTCTGGTTTCCAAGTATTAAATACGGATTTAGTGATCTGTAACTTAGATCCTAAAGTAAACATCAACATGGAATTGACTATCGAAAAAGGTAGAGGTTATGTTCCTGCTGAAGAAAATAAAAAAGCTTCTGCGCCGATCGGAACGATTTTTACGGATTCTATTTATACACCTATAAAGAATGTTAAGTATAGTATCGAAAACTTCCGTGTTGAGCAAAAGACGGATTACGAAAAATTAGTTTTTGAAATTAGAACTGATGGATCAATCAATCCAAAAGATGCTTTAACAGAAGCAGCTAAAATATTAATTCACCACTTCATGTTATTCTCAGATGAGCGTATCACTTTAGAAGCTGATGAAATTGCACAGACCGAAACTTATGATGAAGAATCACTTCACATGAGACAACTATTGAAAACTAAATTAGTTGATATGGATCTTTCTGTACGTGCATTAAACTGTTTAAAAGCTGCAGAAGTTGACACATTGGGTGATTTAGTATCATTCAACAAAAATGATTTAATGAAATTCAGAAACTTTGGTAAAAAGTCGTTAACTGAGCTAGAAGAACTAGTAAACGTTAAAGGTCTTAACTTTGGAATGGATTTAAGTAAATACAAATTAGATAAGGACTAATTATAATTAATTATTAATCATATTTTGCTCCTCAAATAATGAGTTTGGTAGCAAGATGATAAAACAAATGTCATGAGACACGGAAAAAAATTCAACCACTTAGGTAGAAAAACGGCTCACAGGAGAGCAATGTTAGCCAATATGGCTTGTTCTTTAATAGAGCACAAGCGTATTAACACAACTACTGCAAAAGCAAAAGCTTTAAAGCAATTTGTAGAGCCTTTAATTACAAAATCAAAGGAAGATACAACTCACAACAGGAGAATTGTGATGTCTCGACTAAAACAAAAAGAAGTTGTGGCTGAGTTGTTTAGAGATGTTGCTGCAAAGGTAGCTGATCGTCCGGGTGGTTATACACGTATTATCAAATTAGGAAACCGATTGGGTGATAACGCTGATATGGCGATGATAGAATTGGTAGATTACAACGATATCTACACTTCTGGTAAGCCTGAAAAGAAAACGCGTAGAAGTAGAAGAGGTGGTAAGAAGAGCACTACTGCTGTTCCACCAGTAGAAACTAAAGCTACTAACGAAGAAGAATAATCGAGTGTTAATAACGATTAATAAATATAGAGGATAGACTTTTTAAGTTTATCCTTTTTTTTTGGAATTTTGCAATGCACTGAGCATGTCGAAGTGTGAAACTATAATACCCATAAATATGGGAACTTCTTTAACAACTTAGACTATGAAATACAAACAAAGAAAAAAAGCACTTATTTTATTAGCTGATGGCACCATCTTTCATGGGAAGTCCATAGGTAAAGAAGGTACAGCCTTTGGTGAAGTATGTTTTAATACAGGTACCACAGGTTACCAAGAAATTTTTACCGATCCGTCGTATTATGGGCAGTTAATGGTAACTACCAATGCACATATTGGTAATTATGGTACAAAGGAGGATGAAAATCAGTCCGATACTGTTAAGATTGCTGGATTAATTTGTAAAAATTTTAGTTTTGAGTATTCTAGACCTGCAGGAGATGCCTCCTTGGAAGAATACTTTGAAAAACATAATACTTTAGCGATTGCAGATGTCGATACAAGAGCCTTGGTGAGTTATATTAGAGATCATGGTGCTATGAATGCTGTAATTTCTACAGAAGTTGATAACATAGAGGGTTTAAAAAAGCAACTTGCCGAACAGCCAAACATGGAAGGTTTAGAATTAGCTTCAAAAGTTTCTACTAAAGAACCGTATTTTTATGGAAATGAAAATGCAACTTATAAGATATCAGCATTAGATATAGGTATTAAAAAGAATATTCTTGAAAATTTGGCAAATAGAGATGCCTACATCAAAGTATTTCCATACAATTCTAAGTTTGAAGATTTAGAGGCATTTAATCCAGATGGTTATTTCTTATCCAATGGTCCTGGCGATCCAGAACCTTTAGTTGAGGCTCAAGCTGTAGCTAAAGAAATTATTTCTAGAAACAAACCATTATTCGGTATTTGCTTAGGGCACCAAGTTATAGCCTTGGCCAATGGTATTTCTACCTACAAAATGCACAATGGTCATAGAGGTATCAATCATCCGGTTAAAAACTTAGTAACAGGTAAAGGTGAGATTACATCTCAAAATCATGGTTTCGCTATCAATAGGGAAGAAACCGAAGCAAAAAGCAATGTTGAAATTACTCATATACATCTTAATGACGATACGGTAGCTGGTATTAAGATAAAAGATAAAAACTGCTTTTCGGTGCAGTACCATCCAGAGGCAAGTCCTGGACCAAACGACTCGGTATATTTATTTGACCAGTTTATAGAGAATATTAAAAATAACTGACAAAAAAAAGCAACAAAATCAATTTTGTTGCTTTTTTTTATTATAAAATTGCGAAATACGTAATGTTACGTATTGATTGATATGGATATAAGTTCTAGTTTTATCAACTATTTAATAGCCAATATAGATATGAAGTTACTTATTAGCTTTTTGCTGTTTACAACAGTTTTAAATGCGCAAGTATCATCAATAGAATTGCCAGAGGGTGAAGATGAAATAAAAATAAATAGATTTACACCACTTTTAAGCATTTATGTAGATGAAAATAATGAGGTTTATCTAGAAAAAGAACCCATCAGAGTATTTGATTTAGCCAAAGAGTTATCGTACTTAAGATATAAGATGCCATTTGAGGTTCAAATGCGTATAAAGGTATTTCTTTATGTTGATAATAATTCTAGCTACAGTGTTATAGACGAAATTAAAAGCCAGCTTGCTAGCGCATACTTTGAAAGGTTATATTACAAAACAAATTCTATTGAAGATAAAGATATACTTAAAGGGATATCATGGACAAATCATCAATCGTTTTATCATCTTAAAAGGCCAAATAAAATTTTGACAAAAAAAGAACAAGAAAGGAATAAACGTTACAATGATAGTTTAGGAAAACTTGGTGGATTTGATGGGATCCCGCCTCCACCGCCTCCACAACCTAATTGGTTTTTTGACTCGCAATACATAATTTATTCGGATAGTAAAGCGGCTATTGAAGAAGCTTTGGAAGGGAAAAAATACTCTTGTGTTACTTTAACCAATGTAGGCTTCGAAAAAGATAATGAAATCATAAAATTTGATGATAAGGAAAAACTCGAAACTCTTTTTTATTCTCAAGATATAGTTTTTGTTAGATTTAGTGAGAACTTAAAATACTCCAATTATATAAGTGCTATAAAAGACTATAAAAACTTGGAGATTAAAAAGAGAGGCTATTTTTTTGAGTTGTCTAGTGAAATAGAAAAGATTCATGAAAAGTCAGATATCAAATTATGTAACTAGTTGTTGCAGAATACTGTTGTAAAAAACGCAATAAATACTAATCTTTATTGCGTTTTTTTAGTTACGAAAACATTTTAGTAAATATTAATCGCAAATATGATTTTTGTTCTGTTTTGCGCTTAGGATTTTTGTAATTTTGATGAACCTACAAGGTTTGTCATGCTGGACTTGTTTCAGTATCTCAATTTTTATTTTCAAATTAAAGTTAACTAACACACAAACATAATGAGCATTATAATTAATGTACACGCAAGACAAATTTTAGATTCAAGAGGAAATCCAACGGTAGAAGTAGATGTGGTTACCGAAAGTGGAATTATGGGAAGAGCAGCAGTACCTTCTGGTGCTTCTACTGGAGAGCATGAAGCAGTCGAATTACGCGATGGTGGAGATGCTTATATGGGCAAAGGGGTTTCAAAGGCCGTAGAGAATGTCAACGCTATTATAGCTCAAGAATTATTAGGTGTTTCTGTATTTGAGCAGAATGCAATTGATCAATTAATGATCGATTTAGATGGCACTAAGAATAAATCAAAATTGGGCGCTAATGCCATTTTAGGTGTGTCTTTAGCAGTAGCGAAAGCAGCAGCTAACGAATTAGGTATGCCATTGTACAGATACGTTGGAGGTGTTTCAGCGAATACGCTACCATTACCAATGATGAATATCATAAATGGAGGTTCGCATAGTGATGCGCCAATCGCATTTCAAGAGTTTATGGTAATGCCTGTAAAAGCAAAGAACTTTACACATGCCATGCAAATGGGAACCGAGATTTTCCATAATCTTAAGAAAGTATTACATGATAGAGGATTAAGTACAGCTGTAGGTGATGAAGGTGGATTTGCACCCAACTTAGAAGGTGGTACTGAGGACGCCTTGGATACCATAGAAAAAGCAGTGACTAAAGCCGGTTATACTTTAGGTGATGATGTAAAGATTGCGTTAGACTGTGCAGCAGCAGAATTCTATAAAGATGGAAAGTATGACTATTCTATTTTTGAAGGCGAATCTGGAGTGGTAAGAACGAGTAAAGAACAAGCAGATTATTTAGCGGATTTAGCATCTAAATATCCAATAGTGTCTATAGAAGATGGTATGGATGAAAATGATTGGGACGGCTGGAAATATCTAACCGAAAAGATTGGAGATAAAGTACAGTTGGTTGGTGACGATTTATTTGTAACTAATGTAGAGCGCTTAGGAAGAGGTATTTCTGAAGGTATTGCTAACTCTATTTTAATTAAAGTAAACCAAATCGGTACGTTGACTGAAACGATTTCCGCAGTAAATATGGCACACAATGCAGGTTATACCTCTGTAATGTCACACAGATCCGGTGAAACCGAAGACAATACTATAGCAGATTTAGCAGTCGCTTTAAATACAGGACAGATTAAGACGGGTTCTGCGTCTCGTAGCGACCGTATGGCAAAATACAACCAGTTATTACGCATTGAGGAAGAATTAGGCGATGTCGCTTACTTTCCACAAGAAAATGCGTTTAAGGTGAAGTAAAGGCTTACCAAATAATGAACTTAAAAAAAGACCTATTCATCGATTTGAATAGGTTTTTTTTGGTAAAAGAATTGATAGTCTTGTCACTATTGTTTAAATTGAAATATGAAACAACTTTTGCTACTCGTACTTTGTTTTTTTGCTTTAGCCAATAGCCAAGCGCAAATCGTTAATATACCAGATGCTAATTTTAAGGCAAAACTATTGGAAGCTAGCTCATCAAATCAGATAGCCGAAATTTTAAATTATGGATATGACGTGATCGATTATAATTATGATGGTGAAATACAGGTCTATGAAGCGGAAGAAGTTATTTCATTAAATTTAAATTTTTCCGAAATAAGTGATTTAACAGGTATTGAAGCATTTATTAATTTAGAAAAACTTGAGTGTCGCCAAAATCAAATTTCGGTTCTCGATTTAAGCCAAAATACTCAACTAGTTGAGCTAGACATGCTTTGGAATAATATTTCTAACTTCAATTTTAGTTCATTAGTAGACTTAGAAATACTTAGTGTAGGTGATCCTCTTATCGATATAGATTTAAGTCAAAATTTACAGCTTAAGAATTTATATTTAGCTTCTAGTTCTATAAATAGTTTAGATATATCAAATAATGTAAGTCTTGAGATGTTACGTATTATTGCTCCACTAATTTCAACTCTTGATTTGGCATCTAATATTAACTTGATATCGTTAGGTTTATCAAACCTAAATTCGCTTAATAGTATTGATATATCGCATAATACTAATTTACAAGTATTTGATTCGTCTGATGTTATTTTCACTAGTGTAGATTTATCGCAAAACTTAAACTTAGTAACTTTTAGATGTATAAATGGTCAACTTACCGCACTAGATCTTACTAATAATGCCCTTTTAGAACATGTCAGATGCGATAATAATTTTTTAACCGAAATTGATATTTCACAAAATCCACTTTTACAACTGTTAGATATTACCAATAATCAAATCACGTCTCTTGATGCTTCAGGAAATTTAGCAATTAACTCACTTAGACTTAATAATAATCTTATTTCAGAAATTGATGTAAGTCAAAATCAAGAATTATATAGTCTTGAGGTTGCAAATAATCAACTCGTCTCTGTTGATCTTAGTAATAATTTCTTAATTAATTTTGCAAATATTTCAAGCAACGAATCTCTTGTCTATGTTAATATAAAAAATGGAAATATTGATGAGTTGGTTCAGATATTTAATAACCCAAATCTAGAAACTGTCTGTATAGATTCAAACGAACTTTCTAATGGTGGTGTGGCGATAGGTCCTAGTGTAGTCCCTTTGAGCGAATACTGCACTTTTATACCAGGAGGTGATTATAATATTATTTCTGGATATATCATTTTTGATTCGGACGATAATGGATGCGATACGAATGATCTGAGCTATCCTAACCTAAGATTAGATATATCAGATGGCATGGATTCTGGTATTACATTTTCCAATAACGCAGGAGAATACACTTTTTATACTAACGAAGGGACATATGACATTATACCCAACATTGAGAATCCATCTTGGTTTTCGGTGTCGCCTTCTAATGTACAAATTCCGTTTATAGATTTAAACAATACAGTCAATCAAGATTTCTGTATCACTCCAAATGGTACACACAATGATTTAGAAATAGTTATAGTACCCATAGTAGCTGCACAACCTGGTTTTGATGCTAGTTACCAAATTGTTTATAAGAACAAAGGGAATCAAGTACTCTCAGGTAGTGTTGACTTTACCTATAATGATAGTGTTTTAGACCTAATATCAACCTCTGCAGTACCAGATATACAAACACCAGGAAACATGTCTTGGAATTACGCAGACCTAAACCCTTTTGAACGTAGAACGATAGATGTAGTTTTTAATGTCAACTCACCAATGGAAACACCTGCTGTAAATATTGACGATGTCCTAGATTTTACCGCAGTCATTAACCCAATCTCGGGTGATGAAATTCCAAATGATAATACCTTTAGGCTAGAACAGGTTGTCATAGGTTCATATGATCCAAACGACATCACATGTCTTGAAAGTGGTACAGTTGCGCCTGAAAAAATTGGAGAATACCTGCACTATAACATCAGATTTGAAAATACAGGAACTGCACCAACAAGTTTTGTGGTGGTCAAGGATATCATTGATGGGACTAAATTTGATTTGTCGTCTTTTCAAGTCATGCATAGTTCTCACGATATGGCGACAAGAATAACGAACTCCACCGTTGAATTTTTGTTTGAGACACTTAGTTTAGGGCCAAATGAAATGGGTAATATTGTGTTTAAAATAAAGACCTTGGATACCTTAAGCGTTGGAGATTCTGTTGCTCAACAAGCAGAAATATTCTTTGATTTTAATTTCCCAATAGAGACAAATAATGCAGAAACTAGTTTTCAGTTATTATCGATTGAAGATACTCGGTCGACTGATAGTTTTGTTATTTTCCCAAATCCGTCAAAAGATCGTGTAACTATTGAAGCCAATTCTACAATAGAGTCTATTACCCTTTATGATGTTCAGGGTCGAGAACTCTCAAGCATAAGTGTTAATGCCCTTATTCATTTACTCGATATTTCAAATTATAGAAGTGGTATATACTTTTTAGAGGTTTCATCTTTATCTGGAAACAGGCTTACTCAGCAACTTATCAAGAAATAGATATTATATCTAACAACTTGTATTATTAAAGATCTTTTTTTCATAGAAAAGGTAAATACTTCAATTGTTAAAACCGTTATAAATTGACTTCCGAAATCGTTTGATATTTCGTAAATTTACAGTCCTTTAAAATTTACATAAACTCTAATAAAACTATGGCAGATAAAGCTACCTTGGAAATTAATGGCGATAAATACGAATTCCCTTTAAAAGTGGGTTCAGAAAATGAAGTTGCTATTGATATCAAAACCTTACGAAATGCAACCGGAGGCGTCATAACAATTGATCCAGGATATAAAAACACGGGAAGTTGCGAAAGTGCCATTACGTTTTTAGATGGTGAAAAAGGGATTCTAAGGTATAGAGGCTATTCCATTGAGGAACTTGCTGAAAAAGCAGACTTTCTAGAAGTGGCCTATTTGTTAATTTTTGGAGAACTACCAACGCAAGAACAGCTCAATAAATTTGAAGCAGATATAAAGGATAAATCTGTTGTAGACGACGACATTAAAAAGATTTTGGATGCTTTTCCCAAAGCAGCTCACCCAATGGGAGTGCTGTCGTCGTTAACTAGTGCTCTTACTGCATTCTATCCATCTTCAGTAGATGTTAACTCTGAGGAGGCCATGTATAATGCGATTGTTAGAATATTAGCAAAGTTCCCAATTCTTGTGGCATGGACCATGCGTAAGAAACATGGTTTGCCTTTAGAGTATGGTGATGATAATTTAGGCTATGTAGAGAATGTCCTTAAGATGATGTTTAAAAAGCCAAATAGTGAATATGAGCAAAATCCTATTTTGGTAAACGCTTTGGATAAACTATTAATATTGCACGCAGATCATGAGCAAAACTGTTCTACATCCACTGTAAGAATTGCTGGTTCGTCGCACGCAGGTTTATTTGTGTCTTTGGCTTCAGGTATTTCGGCCCTTTGGGGACCATTACATGGAGGGGCCAATCAAGCGGTTTTAGAAATGCTTGAAGCGATTCGAGAGGATGGAGGTGATACCAAAAAGTATATGGCTAAAGCTAAAGATAAAAACGATCCTTTCCGTTTAATGGGCTTTGGACACCGCGTTTATAAAAACTTCGACCCGAGAGCAAAGATTATTAAGGTTGCAGCTGATGAGGTATTGGGAGATTTAGGTGTTGAAGACCCTATTTTGGATATTGCCAAAGGTTTAGAGAAAGAGGCTTTAGAGGATCAATATTTCGTAGATAGAAAGTTATATCCTAATGTAGATTTCTATTCAGGTATTATTTATAGAGCAATGGGAATTCCCGTGGAAATGTTCACCGTAATGTTTGCACTAGGTCGTTTGCCAGGTTGGATAGCACAATGGCGAGAAATGCGTTTACGTAACGAGCCTATTGGCAGACCAAGACAATTATACGTTGGAGAGACGCATAGAGATTTTAAGACGATCGATAAAAGATAATTTATATACAAACTGTATCAATGAGCACCATTTTATTAATGGTGCTTTTTGTATTTTCGCAGGTAATGAAACTAAACATTCAAAATGAGACATCACGTCTTAGAGCTGTTATCTTAGGAACTGCAGAAAGCAACGGTCCTACGCCCAAAGTAGAAGATTGTTACGATCCAAAAAGTCGGCAGCATGTATTGGCTGGTACTTATCCGAAAGAAGTCGATATGATAAAGGAAATGGAAGCTGTTGCCAAAGTATTGGAAAGGTATGATGTTACAGTTTACAGACCGAAAGTCTTGAAAGACTATAATCAAATTTTCGCTAGAGACATTTCTTTCGTTATAGAAGATAAAATTGTAGTTGCCAATATTCTACCTGATCGGAAACGTGAAGTAGAGGCAACAGAGTATGTTTGGGAACATGTAGAAAAGAAAAATAGAATTATTTTACCAGACGAATGTCATGTCGAAGGCGGCGACGTTATGCCTTGGAACGACTATATTTTTATAGGTACGTATTCTGGTGAAGACTATCCAGATTATATTACCGCACGCACTAATGTAGACGCTGTAATTGCTATTCAAGAGTTATTTCCTCATAAAATCGTGAAGTCTTTTGAGTTGCGTAAATCCAATACCGATCCAAAAGATAATGCCTTGCACTTGGATTGTTGTTTTCAACCCGTAGGAAAAGATAAAGCCATAATTCATAAAAATGGATTTTTAGTTGAAAGCGAATATGAATGGTTGGTCAATTTCTTTGGAAAGAAGAATGTTTTTGAAATTACTAAGGACGAAATGTACGATATGAATAGTAATATATTTTCCATTTCTGAGGATGTTATAATTTCTGAAAAGAACTTTACACGCTTGAATACTTGGTTAAGAGATAACGGTTTTACGGTTGAAGAAGTACCTTATGCTGAAATTGCAAAACAGGAAGGTTTATTGCGCTGTTCTACCATGCCTCTGATCAGGGATTAGTTTTCTTTGATTTAAGAATCAAGATAAAAAAAGACTCAATGCAAGACTTGTAAAGTGAAGCGTTGTTGTTTTTTACTAAGCATTTGTGATTGCTGTTTAGTAATACACTTTTAAAACTAAGTCTCTGTTCTTGGTTCTATCAGCATAGCCGTCTTTGTTCTTATTTTACTTGCGATACAGAAAATAATTATTCACAAGATTTATATACTCTTGCTTGGCTTGGTCTTCACTTATATTCTGCACCTGAAATAGTGCATTGGTCTTAAAAGCGTTGATGATAGGTTTTTTGCTACTTGGTCTGCTGTAATTGTTAGTGGCTTTTTTGTAATAGGCATATAGACGAAGTAGGAAATCAGCTGGAAAAGGCTCTGTATGCGCATTTACGCGCTCTACAGCTGCTTCAAACTCTATATTTAATTCTTCCGATGTCATTTCATTTCGGCAATGATACTTTCGCCTCCTCGAACTTTTTGATTGAGTTCTACTTTAATCTCTGCATCTAAAGGTAAAAATAAATCTACCCGAGATCCAAATTTTATGAATCCAGAATCATCACCTTGTACGGCAGTACTATTCAAAGTGGCATAGTTAACAATACGTTTAGCCAACGCTCCAGCAATTTGTCTGTAGAGAACTTTGCCAAAGCTTTCGTTTTCTACTACTACAGTGGTACGTTCGTTTTCTTCGCTGGCTTTTGGATGCCAAGCCACTAAATATTTACCAGGATGGTACTTGCTATAGCTTATGTTACCGCTTATGGGATATCTAGTAACATGTACGTTTATTGGCGACATAAAAACCGAAACTTGAATGCGCTTGTCTTTAAATACTTCATTCTCCATCACTTCCTCAATCACCACGACTTTGCCATCTACGGGGGAGAGTGCGTGCGTTTTATCAGCATGTGTATGACGTTTTGGATTTCTAAAGAATTGAAGAATCAAAATGAAGAATACAAGAACGGCAATCATTAGGCCTTTCCTTAACCATTCGTTCATGATGAACGCATCAATCAAGAAAAATGATCCTACAACGATGACAAGTGTAATGAATATAATTTTATGAC
This sequence comes from Winogradskyella flava, assembly GCF_014243395.1. Taxonomy (GTDB): domain Bacteria; phylum Bacteroidota; class Bacteroidia; order Flavobacteriales; family Flavobacteriaceae; genus Winogradskyella; species Winogradskyella flava. The sequence continues at coordinate 140,754 of NZ_JACLCP010000006.1, forward strand.
CTTCTTTATGAAACATAGCTAACGATTCTTAAAAATAAATAAATGAATGGTGATGCAAAGATAAGACTATCTAACCGATCCATAAGTCCTCCATGTCCTGGCATAATAACACCACTATCCTTAACACCAGCCTGACGCTTAAATTTAGATTCTATCAAATCTCCAAATGTGCCAAAGACACTAACAATTATAGCTAGTATTAACCAATTTGTAGAGTTTAAAGTCTCAGTGTAAATAGCAATAAAATAACTTGCTATACATGAAAAAAATAAACCTCCTAAAAACCCTTCTACAGTTTTTTTAGGTGAAATACTCGGGAATAATTTCTGCTTGCCAAAATTCTTACCTACTAAATAGGCACCACTATCATTAACCCAAACTAAAATAAAGGCACCTAATAACAATAAGGGTGTAAATGTATTTTTAAAGTTGGCTATCATCAACATAAAAATAAAACCACTACTTAAATAAAAGGTGGTGGTGATATAGCGTTTGGTTTGGAAAAGCGGTATTTTTTGAAAGGTGAACAAATCCTTTAAAAGAATAAGATTCACAAAAATGGTAACGACCAATAAAATATTGGTAGCCTCATCACTACTCACAACATCCGATTTGTATATGCAGATAAACCAAAAGAAAATGTATAGAAGAATAAATATGATATACTGAGCAAAGGCATTGAGCTTAATCAGTTTGCTAAATTCCATTAAACTTATAATTCCAAAAAGTGCAAGAATAATAATAAGTCCAGTTTGAAAATACAACGAACCAATAAGCAATAGGGCATATATAGCACCAGAGATGGCTCTAACAGATAATTCTTTCATTATAGATCTTCTAGTAGAAGTAAATATAAATTTTTGGCACTGCTACCATAAGTTAAAAAGTCCTTATCGTCTGCAGTTTTAAAATGCTTTATGGTAGTAATATTTGTTGGGATTGAAGCTTTACTCTTTTCTTTGATGCCTTTTAAACCTTCACCAATATTCTCTACAAATTGACTTGTGGTTGCATATATAATAAAATGGTCTGGCAGTTCTTGTAATTTTTTTTCAGCAATCTGATTTGAAGAAATCAATAATGAGCCGTCATCTGATATTAAATATTCACAAGTGGATAAAAAATAACTACTCTCCGAAATTTTTTTGGTGCTATTGAGATTAAAATCATTGAAGAGCGCAGACAAACGTTCATCTATCATAAATACTTTGTCATTACGCCATTTATTTTCATCTAAAATGGAGTTGAAACTATCCTTAACTTCTTCCATGTTTTCACAATAGAGGAATTTTCCACCGTTTGCCTTAAAATTAATCGTAAATCGCTCATCAGCAGGCAACTTAACTTCAGGCATATATTTACCTCGCTCCTGATTTGGTATGTGTTCTTCGGACTCGTCAGATTTTTTTCCGAAGAATTTACGAAATAAGCTCATTCAACTGTTGCTATTAATCCTCTAGTTAGTGAATTTACCAAATATAAAAAAACTTAAATTAACAGATAGTCGATTTAAGTTTTTTATATGATTACTCTAAGGTTTATTCTTCCTCTTCTTTAATGATTTCTGACACCGTTTCTGGTTTTTCAAAAGCTCGTTTCCCGAATATCTTTTCAAGATTATCCTTAAAGATGACTTCTTTGTCCAAAAGAACTTCGGCTAATTCGGTGAGTTTATCTTTATGTTGTTCTAGAAGCTTTACGGCACGATCGTACTGAGCTTCAATAATATCTGAAATTTCTTTATCAATAAGTTCTGCCGTCTGTTCACTGTAAGGTTTTGTAAAGCCATATTCGGATTGACCAGATGAATCATAGTAAGTTAAATTACCTACTTTATCACTAAGTCCGTAAATAGTTACCATAGCTCTTGCTTGCTTGGTCACTTTTTCTAGATCACTTAAAGCGCCTGTAGATATTTTATCAAAAATTACTTTTTCGGCAGCTCTACCACCCAATGCAGCACACATCTCATCCAGCATTTGCTCAGGACGCACAATTAGGCGTTCCTCTGGTAAGTACCAAGCAGCGCCGAGTGAACGTCCTCTAGGTACTATGGTGACCTTTACTAATGGAGCAGCATGCTCTAACATCCAACTTACGGTGGCGTGACCAGCTTCATGAAATGCTACAGCGCGTTTTTCGTCTGGTGTAATAATCTTATTTTTCTTTTCTAGTCCTCCAACAATTCTATCTACAGCATCTAAGAAATCTTGTTTATTTACCGCTTTTTTGCCCTTTCTAGCAGCTATTAATGCTGCTTCATTACAAACGTTGGCAATATCAGCACCCGAGAAGCCAGGCGTCTGCTTTGCCAAGAAATCTACATCTAAAGTTTCCTCCTTTTTAAGAGGTCGTAAATGCACCTCGAAAATTTCCTTACGTTCTCTTACATCTGGTAGATCAACATAAATCTGTCTATCAAAACGACCAGCACGCATCAAAGCACTATCTAAGACATCAGCTCTGTTGGTTGCTGCCAAGACAATAACATTGGTGTTAGTACCAAAACCGTCCATTTCTGTCAAAAGTTGATTTAAGGTATTTTCTCTTTCATCATTAGAACCTGAGAAGTTGTTTTTTCCTCTTGCCCTACCAATAGCATCAATCTCATCAATAAAAATAATTGATGGTGATTTTTCTTTGGCTTGCTTAAATAGATCTCTCACACGAGAAGCACCTACACCAACGAACATTTCCACAAAATCAGAACCTGATAACGAGAAGAAAGGTACTTTAGCTTCACCTGCAACGGCTTTGGCTAATAAGGTCTTACCTGTCCCTGGAGGTCCTACAAGTAAGGCTCCTTTCGGAATTTTTCCACCAAGTGAAGTATATTTTTCTGGGAACTTTAGAAAGTCTACAATTTCTTGCACCTCTTCTTTAGCACCTTCTAATCCAGCAACATCCTTAAATGATGTTTTGGTATCTGACTTTTCATCAAAAAGCTTAGCTTTAGACTTTCCAATATTGAAAATCTGCCCTCCAGCTCCGCCACCGCCTCCAGAAGACATGCGGCGCATAATAAATATCCAAACACCAATGATTAAAATGAAAGGTAAGAGCGTCAATAAGAAATCTCCCCAGACATTTTGTTCGGTTTCGTATTTAACTTCGGTAGAAAGGTTATTATCTGTAATAATTTGGTTGATGTCCTTTTCAAAATTCTGAAGGTCACCGAATTCAAATTTATAATTTGGAAGCGGACTTACCGAAGGTAAAATCGTTTTAGGCTTCGAGTTTTTATGAACCTCTTGCTGCTGCGCTTCTTTAGTTAAATATACTCTTGCTTCTCTTTTATTAACGATTTCTACGGTCTCTACATCGCCCTTACTTAAATAATCCAAAAATTGGGATGGTGTGGTTTGTTTTCCTGTAGAACCACCAAAGCCACCTGAGAATAATTGTATAGATAAAAATACCGCTATTATTACCCCGTATATCCAATATGGATTTAGTTTAGGTTTTTTGTTTAAATTTTTATTGTCTTTTGCCATTATAAGCTTTTGTCTTTTTAGTAACTGGTTTCAATTTGCGTCATCTTAGCGTCTCCCCAAAGACTCTCAATGTCGTAATATTCTCTAATGTGCTTTTGAAACACATGAACAACAACATTAACATAGTCCATTAATACCCACTCGGCATTATCTGTACCTTCAATATGCCAAGGCTTGTCCTTAGTATTTTTGCTAACTTGTTTTTGTATGGAGTTGACGATTGCGTTTACTTGTGTATTCGAAGTACCTTCACAAACTATAAAATAATCGCAAACCGTATTTTCAATATCTCTTAAATCTAAAATTGTAATTTCTTTTCCTTTAACCTCTTCTATACCACCTATAATTGTTGTAATGAGTTGGTCTGCATTGGTATTTTCTTTCGTCATTAAATTGAATTAAATTTATGCAAAGTTATTATTTTTTTAGTTCTTGTAAGCTGTATTTCTCATAAGAAAACTATAAAATAAATCTGCCATTTCCATGTATATAATCAAACTTGATGCCATTGACTCTACAAACTCACATCTTAGGGCTATGACTTCTATTAAACCACCTAAGGATTTTACGGTTGTGGTAACGGAACATCAAACTGATGGTCGTGGACAAATGGGTACCAACTGGCAAACGGAAAAGGGTAAGAACCTTACTGCTAGTGTGTTTAAGAAACTTAATGGTTTTAAGGTAGAGTGTCAGTTCTATATTAGTATGGTGGTTTCCTTGAGCATTTGTAAGGCACTTAAGCAATTTCAAATTCCTAAATTACACATCAAATGGCCTAACGACATTTTGTCAGCAGACAGGAAGTTATGTGGAATTTTAATTGAGAATGTCATCAAGCATAACCAATTTCAAGGTTCAATCTTAGGTTTTGGCTTGAATGTTAATCAAAAGCAATTTGATGAGTTGCCGCAAGCATCTTCCATGAGTTTGTTAGCAGGCAGAATTTATGATAAAGATGAAGTGTTATCCAATATTCTAGAACAGCTTCAACTGTATTTTAGACTATTGGATTCTCAAGAGTATGATACCATAAAATCTGAGTATGAAGCCTTGCTATTCAGAAAAGGTAAGCCATCAACCTTTAGAACTACAGATAATAAAACTTTTACAGGAATAATAAAAGGTGTTACAGATATCGGTAAACTGAAAGTTTTGACCGAAGATGACATTATTAAAACGTTTGATCTAAAGGAAGTGACGCTGCTATATTAAACAGCCGTATTCATATTGGTAACCAAAGTTTCAATAAACTTACTAATTGGCCCCTTGATCATCATGGCCATCATGGCGTTAAACTCTCCGTTGAATGATAATTGAACTTCAGTTTTATTTGCATCAATTTCGGTAATGTTGCCAACTAGGGAAAAATCTAGTTTTCCACCCGCCGCACCTAGGACGATCTTTCTATTTGGTTCGGCCTCTTTCTTTTTTAAGACAATTTCTGGCATGCCCTTTAATGCGAAAAGGAATTTATCATCGTCTAGAACTTCAAACTTGCTAATGTTTTCGGGCATTAAAGCTTCAAAATTTTTGACATCGGACAGAAAGTTAAAGGTTTCCTCCGCGGATTTATCTAAAGTGACTTTTGGTGATTCTAAATTCATGTGTAATGTGTTTTTTGGAATATTATATCAATTAGCGTTCCATTCACTAGGATTAGCATTCCATTGTGCTAAAATATCTTGTTGTTTTGCTGTAATATAGTGCGTATCTAAAGCCTGTTCTAATAGGTTTTCGTAGTTACTTAGTGTATGAAGTTCTACTTCGGCTTTCTTAAAATTATGATTAGCTACTTCGAACCCATATGAGAATATAGCGACCATACCTTTTACGTTCACTTCAGCTTCGTTTAAAGCCTTTACGGCATTAAGACTACTTTTTCCAGTACTAATTAAATCCTCGACGACTACGACGTTTTGTCCTTTTTCAATATAGCCTTCGACTTGGTTTTGGCGACCATGCTTCTTGGCTTCAGGTCTTACATATACGAAAGGTAGATTTAAATAATCTGCCACTAGAGCTCCTATACCAATAGCACCTGTCGCTACACCGGCAATAACGTCTGGTTTGCCATAATGATCTTCTATATGCCTTGCCATGGTTTCCCTAATGTAATTTCTAATGAGAGGGAAAGACAGCACAATTCTATTGTCACAGTAAATTGGAGATTTCCAACCAGAAGCCCAAGTGAAAGGGTCGTTAGGTTTAAGTTTTATAGCGTTGATTTGCAATAAAACCTCTGCGGTTTTTTTAGCGGTTTCTTTATTAAAAATCATGCTACAAAATTAATGATTTTTACAGGGCATAAAATTTTTATTTTAATTTAATTTTTGGGATTTAATGCGTTTTGATAAAAAATAATACATTTACAATTGCGAAGATATAACGTACCCATCTATGTACACCATTTATGTAGGCGATAAACCTATTATTTTGACTACTAAAGTTGAAAAGGAGACCAATTTTAAATCCTTTTTACTAAAATCAGTTAACATAGGTAAGGTTATAAAAACACTCAACAAGACGGATTTGCAAGCTGTACATTTATTACATCACAATCCGGATAAGCTATTAAAACACTTTTTGAAATTGTTGCCCAATGTTGTGGCAGGTGGGGGAAAAGTCTATAATGACAAGGGTGAAGTCCTTTTTATCTATAGGAACGGTAAATGGGATTTGCCTAAAGGGAAAACTGAGCCCAAGGAGTCCATTGAAGATTCTGCCATAAGGGAAGTAGAGGAGGAGACAGGTGTAAAAGGATTGAAGATTAGCAAAGCTTTGCCAACAACCTATCACATTTTTAAACGTAATGGTAGGCATAAAATAAAGATCACATATTGGTTTGAAATGAGCACTAGTTTTGATGGCAGGCTCTACCCAGAAAAAAGCGAGGGTATAACTAAAGCAAAGTGGTTAGATGAAAAAGACTCTCAAAAGGCTTTAGAAAACAGTTACGCTAACATTAGGGTTTTGATGTAACTGTTCTCTAAAACTTGTTTTGTGAATTTTATTTTGCCCTTATATTTCTTCTTTTTTACTATCGTCTAAAACGCGGTAATATCTATTATCCTCAATAAGTAAGCCTTCAGATGTTTTATTTGGCCAATTTTTGTGATAGTCTTTTGGATGTTGTACGTCGATACCTATCACTTTTCCATTAAAAGAGCGATTTACATTACGTTGAATGGTGTGACCTACAACTACTGTTTTTGCATTGAATTTTTTTAAACTTAAATCAACCTGTTTTTGAGTTAATTTATCATCCTTAAAGTAGCCTCTATACCAGCTAATTCCTGTTTTTGATGAAAGTAAAATATCGTTTTCGCTTTTATTTGCCTTTGGATAAGGCGCCATATAATAGTTGGCTCTTAGAAAATGGTTTATTTCCGCTAGAGACATATCAATATTAACGATATCTGGATGTATGCCACCATGAGCAAAAAGATTTCCATTAATAGATTCTATGGCATTTTTATTAGATAACCATCTGCCTAAAAATGAGTTTTTATCGTATAAATTAGCCTGAGTTTTACCCAAGATTGAGGTAATGAACGTATACTTTAGAGAAGCGGCTTCAAAATCTCCATACATATTTTTAAGCTCATGGTTTCCAATAATAAAGTGAACCGTTCCACCGTGTTTTTTGGCTTCTTGTTCTAGTTTATAAATGAACCATAAGACTTGAGTTGTGGAAAATCCTCTATCTACAAAATCACCAACTAGCACTAAATGGCCCTTTCCGAATGTCCATTTTAAGTCTTGATTTATAACCTTATTATTGATCAAGAAATCCCTAAAGGTCTTATACCCACTCTCAATATCAGAAATTGCTAGAATGTTTTGGCCATCATTATAAACTGATTGTGGTATTTCGAAATTTGTGTTCAGATTAAAACTAAAACTTGTTGAGTCTAAAGAGAAAAAACAGCTTACAGATGTAGTCTCATTTGTAGAAACGTCATTTTTATCTACGTAAAAGCCATCTTTTTTATTGCCTTTAATGTAGTTGATGTTTAATGTGCTGTCATTTTTATAAAAGACATAAGGCCCTTCATTATTCCAATTCATTTTTTGAGGATTATCACCATAATGAACACTTCCATTTTCATATAGTAAAATGGAAATCGCAATTAGTAACAGAACTATTAGAGTTCCAAAGATGTGTTTTAAATAGCGTAAGATTCTTTTTTTCATTTTAATATGGTTTTTATAATAACTGTTGGTTTTTTGATTGGAACAAATATTATCCTTAAGTTATTTGTAAGAGAATTTATGTGACAAACCTTTTCTCAAGAGGTTTGTAATTCCATGATTGGCGTTCATCCCTGAAATCGAAAGTTTAATGATGCAGTATTTTGAGTTTGTCACTTTTCTACAGCAAGGCAAAAAGATTCTTTTTACTTTGCAGTATGATTTCAATTTTAAAGAAAAATAATTGGCTTTTATTGAAAGTTATAGTGCTGGTAACCATTTTGGTGCCATTAGGTATAACAGCGTATGAAATCATAGTACTTCAGAAAGATTCAGTATTGTTTCTTGGTGATTTTCACCCGGCAGTAGCAATCTTTGTATTGTTGTATTATGGTATTCTATTGATTATAGGAATACTTTGGATAATTATACAACTGAAATCCGTTCTTAAGCTTAAAAATGAAAACAAGACTAGCGAATTATTACATCTTCAGAGTCAGGTGAATCCTCACTTTTTCTTTAATATGCTTAATAATTTATATGGTTTAATAGATGTAGATTCAGAAAAAGCAAAAGCACTAATTTTAAAATTGTCTGAATTAATGCGTTATAGTATTTATGAAGGAGAAAAAAATACAGTGTCTTTGGAAGAAGAAGTAGAGTATTTAAAGAATTATATTGAATTGCATCGCATGCGCTACCATAAAGATATTGATCTGAAATTTAATTTACATATTGAAAACAGTAAACTTCGTATCACACCTCTACTCTTTATCATTCTTTTGGAGAACGCGTTTAAGCATGGTGTAGAAAATTTACGAGACACCTCTTATATATATATCACTTTAAAGTCTTTAGACAGCACCGTTTATTTTGAAATTGTAAATAATTTTGATGCCTCACAGCTACCGGAAACTTCAGGTATAGGCATTAAAAATTTAAAACGAAGATTAGAATTGGCCTATCCTAATAAACACAAACTTACTTTTACTAAAAGTGAAAGTGTTCATAAAGTAAATTTAGAGCTTCAATTATGGTGAGATATCTTATTATAGACGATGAGTATATAGCTCACGATATTATAAAAGGCTATTGTAGTATGTTGCCAAACATGCAACTAGCAAAGCAGTGTTATGATGCTTTAGAGGCTCTTGATTACCTGCAACAACACCAAGTAGATCTGATTTTTTTGGACTTAAATATGCCCAAATTAAAGGGTTTTGCATTTCTGAAAACTTTATCTATACCACCAAAAATTATAGTAACAACAGCATATCAAGAATATGCACTTGAAGGTTATGAATTGAATATTACGGATTATTTATTAAAACCATTTAGTTTTGAGCGTTTTTTAAAAGCAGTACATAAGGTTTTAGAAGTAAACCCTAATGAAATTTCATCAATAGCTAAAGAATCTAAAAAAGCTCAAGACCATATATTTATATACACAGATAAGAAGTACATACGAATACAAACCCAAGACATTCTTTATATAGAAGCCGCAGGAAACTATCTAAAAGTGATAACTATAAAAGAGCAATTCTTAACTAGGGAAAAAATATCAAACTTAACAAGACGCTTAGTTCATGACAGCTTTATACAAGTCCACAAATCTTACATTGTCTCTAAATCGCATATAGAAGTTATCGAAGGTAATCGGATAAAAATTATGGACACTTTTATACCAATAGGGAAACTATATAAGTCTAATGTAAATGATTTACTTGGATGATTTTTCACAGTTTTTAAATTAAGAAGCACCATAGGTCAAGCGTTAGTTAATTGTATATACGGGATACTGTAAATGTGCCTTTTCATAGTTTTTACTCTTTTTGTGTATCCAATCTAATTGGGCATACCAGTTATTGGCAAACTCTTCATCGTAGCTTACTTTGATATTGTATTCGATCTGCAATTTAGGATTGGTCCTTAGAAGTGCTTGTGCTCTGTCTTCCCAAACATAGGGTGAAAAGCCCTCTTTTTGCTGTAAGATGGTATCAAAGAAATTCCAGTTAAAAAAAGAATCTGGTGCCGCTGGTTCTAAGGTTTCCAGAAGATAGCGAATGGCCTTTTGGTCAGTCTTAACCAAATAATCTCCTTGCCTAAATCTTAATTTTTGCTCAACAGTCTTTACTTTAGTGTTATAATGAGGATAGTGACCTTCGTAAGCATTTTTACGGGTTTGGTAATCCTCAATTCTGTAAGCATCCACCGTTATTGTGGTATCCTTTTCAAATTTTGAGACTTCTACATTATTTAGCTCTAATAACTCCATAACATTATGCCAACCTTGGGGAATAATATAGGCTTCAGGGATGGTCACGGAATTGGATGGTTTATAATAATTTTGATAGATCACATCTTGTGTAAAGGGTTTGGATTTATCATATTTTAAGCGTTGTGCTCCTGTCAATTCACTTGGTATCATTTGTCCCTCATAACCCTTAAATTTTAAAGTAGAGGATCTTGTTGTGTCAATGATCCAAGCCAAAGGATAGGTTTTTCCGGCTGACCATGTTTTGGTCTGTGCTTGGCGTAGCTCCGACATTCTGTTACCTTGTTCTTCGGTGATTTCAATCATACTTTTCATTAACTCATATGTACCCTCTACACGTTTTTTATAAGGCTTTAGCATGTGGGTTTCTACCATCATTCCCAATGTATTGAACAAGGTGGTATAACCAGTGGAATAACGTGGCGAATCCAAAAACTGAGAAAATCCAGAATCAGGTGTACGATTGAACACATTGACATAAGGTGTAATATCCCAGTCTTTTGCTTCTAGTTTTTTTTCTAGCTGTGGCATAATGTCATTATTCAAATAATTGCCTAAGACACCACCTAACTTATTATGTTGCGTAAATAAATGGGTTAAGGTATATTGATAATCAGCGCCATTACTTACATGGTTGTCTATAAAAACATCGGGCTGAACCAAGTGGAATATCTGAGCAAAAGTTCTGGCATTTTTGGTATCGGATTTTATAAAATCTCGATTGAGGTCATAATTACGTGCATTGCCTCTAAAGCCATATTCCTTAGGTCCGTTTTGGTTAGTTCGTGTGCCTGAATTTCTATTTAAACTGCCACCTACATTATAAATCGGAATTGTGACCAAAACCGTACGTTTTGGTGCCTCGATTTTTCCTTGCACGATATCCCTATATAGCATCATGGTTGCATCGATGCCATCAGATTCACCAGGATGTATGCCATTATTAATGAGTAAAATTCTATTATCTTTTCTTAATGTTTCAAAATCACCACCAGAATTATTCATGTTCAGAGTAACAATGTGCAAAGATTTCCCTGAATCCGTTTCACCAATGTCCATAATTGAAATTTCAGAATGCGCATCGGCTAGATTGATGTAATATTGAATTGTTTCATCATATGTTGCTGTTTCCAACCCCTTACTTTTTTCAAAAACTGTGGCAAAGTCAAAATCGGTTTGGCTATTGTTTTTTTTATCAGCATTATTTGAACAGGACGTTAGAATCAAAAGGAGAATAAAGAGTTTTTTCATAGTGAAATAGATTACACTTCAAACTTACAGATTTTATGTCATAAAAAATGGTAATAGATAAATTTCAAATTGTAAAAAAGACTAATTTTGCATCACTTTCAAATTTTATAAATGCGACAAACGACCGATACTATTCTAATGATTCGTCCTGTAAGTTTTAGGATGAATGAGCAAACCGCTGTGAATAATTATTTTCAGGAAGATATTGATTTGAAAAATGCTGAAATCAATTCCAAAGCACAAGAAGAGTTTGATGCATTTGTTGATAAGCTGAGAGCCGTTGGGATTAAGGTAATTGTAGAACAAGATGATGAGCTCATGGATACACCTGATTCTATATTTCCAAATAATTGGGTGAGTTTCCATAACAATGGTGATGTGGCTAAATATCCTATGTTCGCAGAAAATAGAAGAAAGGAAAGAAGAGATGAAGTGTTTATTCGACTAGAGAAAGAAGGCTTTAAAATTGAGAACATTGTTGATTATACGTCAGCAGAACATGAAGGCGTATTTTTAGAGGGTACGGGAAGCATCATTATGGATCGAGCTAACAGAAAAGCCTATTGTGCATTGTCTCCTCGTGCTAATGAAGATTTGTTCATAGAATTTTGTGAGGATTTTGAATATACACCTGTTATTTTCACAGCTAATCAAACCGTTGATGGTAAACGCTTACCAATATATCATACCAACGTGATGATGTGCTTGGCAGAGAATTTTACAGTGATTTGTTTGGATGCTATCGATAATAAAAAAGAGCGTAAAAATGTAGTCAAGCATTTGAAACAAGATGGTAAGGAAATTATTTTTATTACTGAAGCACAAATGCACCAATTTGCTGGTAATATGCTACAACTACGCGGGCACAATGATCAACGTTATTTGGTAATGAGTGAGGCTGCACATAAAAGTTTAACAAAGGATCAAATTAATCGTATTGAAAAGCATTGTCCAATTTTATCCAGCTCTTTGGATACCGTTGAAACTTGTGGAGGTGGAAGTGCACGATGTATGATGGCAGAAGTGTTTTTGCCAAAAGCCTAATCCAGCTTATTAAAAATATAAGGTCCTTTTTCTGCACCCCAAACATATTCACCATTGGCGTCAAATCCTCTGTCCCAAGAAATAACTTTGTCTTCAAGAATTTCAACTTCGCTTCGAGCGTAAGAAGCTCCTCTCATGGTACTTACGCAAGTATTGTCTCCAGTTTTTCCGATATAATGCTTAGGAGCAACTCGTTTTAAAACGACTTCGCAACCTTCTTTTAAGATAATATCTTTTAGTGAAATGGAATCAAAAGCTTTTGGTGTTTTCCATTTGCCAATCCAAAGGGAATCTGCATCTAACATATAAACAGCTGAACTGAATGTACTATCAGACGTTCGAGTCACTTCATAAATACGCTGACGATATGGCTTGTTTTGCATTTGATTTAAGGCTTGTTCTACATATAGGAACTTACCTTTATCTTCCCAAATGGGATACATGTGTAATGAAATATTATAGTATGACGAATCTACTTGAGACTGCACTTGAGAATTAAAAGAGCCTTTCATCGAGGTAAAAAGTTCTTCAAGTTCATTGTCTGAGTCAACATCTGTTTTTGTTTCATTTTTACAACTACTCATGATTAATAGTGTAATCATAAAGGGAAATAAGCGTTTCATACATCTATATTTAGAGTCTAAATATAGATAAAATATATTAAGCCTTTGGAGCTGTCTTTGGCAGTTCTATGAAGAATTTACTACCTACATTTTGAGTACTTTCAACCCAAATCCTACCATTATTAAGTTCTACTAAATCCTTGGCGATTGTCAATCCAAGACCAGTACCTTTTTCGTTTTTAGTGCCAACAGTCGTGAAGTTTTTATTGGCATTAAATAACTTATCGATGTTTTCTTTAGAAATACCAACACCTGTATCTTCAACGCAAATTAATGATTTACCATTGACATCTTGATTAGAGACCGTAATCATGTCACCAGTTCTACTAAACTTTACCGCATTGGTAATTAAGTTTTGAATTACAATTTCCACCATACTGCGGTCAGCATAAACAAAGTCGCGTTGAGATTCATCAATGAGAACAATACGTTTATCTTCAACCTTTTGTTCTACTAAAGCTATTTTTGTATGGAACACATCCTGAATGTTAAACAATTCTGGTTTTGGTTCTAGATTTTGCATTTGCGATTTAGACCAGTTCAATAAATTAAACAATAGCGAAGACGCATTATTTGCATTTTCGCTCAATTCTGGTATCAATTCCCTAAACTCCTCTTTGGAGATGCTATCTTCTTTTAATAAGTCCAAGAACGCTTTTATAGAAGAAATGGAGTCTTTTAAATCGTGGGACACGATTGAAAACAACTTGTCTTTTACATCATTAACTTCTTCGAGATGTTGCTTTTCTTCAAAAATGGATTCATATTTAGCTTTTTCAGTTGCTAACGCTTTGTTTTGTTTTTTGATCTCATCTCTATAAGTTTTATGCTTCGATAGATGAAATAAGAGTATCGCTAGCATAATAGCTGCGGCAGCTAGAGCACCATATAATAACCAAGGATTCTGAAGCCAAGACGATTTATTATCTGTGATTTTATTCTCTATATTATCCAAGTCCTCTTCAATAGGATTGGATTTGTCCAAATCCAAAGGTTCTACATCTGTTGGAAATATAGGATCATCCATTTTAGAGAGTTCTACTTTTAAATCGTAATATTTATTCTGCCAGAAAAAGGCATTTTCAAAATAACCTCGAGTAGAATCTAAGGCAATATGTAGTCTGTAATTTTCTAAAAGTTCTATTTTGTTATCAATCTTTTGAGCAATCTTGTAAGCTTCATTAAGTTGCAAGTTGGCTAGTTTTACTTTTTGCTTTTGCAAATTTAAGTTTCCAATTGCGTTTAAGGCACGCAATATACCTTCATCATTACCTTGCTCTCTGTTATATTTTAAGCCTTCTACTAAGTATTCTGAGGCTTTATCATATTCCTTAAAATGTAGGTATTGACTACCTAACTTTGGAAGTATTTCACCGCGAATAGATTTATCGTTAGACGGGTTGAGCATCTCCAAAACCTTTTCGTAATATTCAATGGCTTTTCTATATTCTTTGCGTAAGGAATAAAGATCAGCAATATTTTTTGTAGAGTTTATGATACCTTGTCGATCATTAATTTGCTCTCTAACTTCTAAGGCTTTTAGATTGAATTCTATAGCCTTGTCGATTTGATTGGTTTTAAAATAAGCTTCTGCCAAATTGTTATACGCAGTACTTAGTTCTTCTTTTAAATCTTGTTTTTCAAAAATATCTATAGCAGATAATGAGTTTTTTAATCCTACAACATAATTACCACGCTTTATTTCTATAAGCCCAATACTATTGCTCACTTTTGCGACGCCTAAAGTGTCGCTTATTTGCAGATGATACTTTCGGGATTTTTCGTAGTTATCTATAGCATTGTAGTAGTCGTTGCGATTGGTATAAACAAGTGCTCTATAGTATATACTTTCAGCGAGTCCTTTAGTGTAATTTAGTTCTTGTGAGAGTTTTGCAGTCTGATTAATGTAAAGTAAGGCTTTTTTATAATCTTCTATTTTAAACAGTTCATCAATTAACATCAACGACAAGTCCACCTTAACAGAATCGGCTTCTTGGTAAGCCAATCTTACGGTAAGGTCATCTATTCTTTCATTTTGTGAAAAAATGAAGAACGAGAAAAGACAAGCGGTTAATGTCAATAACTGCTTCATCTTCGTGTCTGAATAATACGAAGTGCAATGTTTTGGTGTATGTAACTTTTATAGAGGGATGCCAAAAGTAAGTCAACACTAAACAATAACGACGTGGTTAATGTTCGATAATTAAGCCTCATTAATGTTTGGGACATTTGTTAATAGCCTACCAAAAATGCCATAATGTCCTCAATTACACTAATAATTGGGATTTAATACCAATAAATTAGATAAAAGGGCTTATTATATTTATCTGAAAAATGACATATCGATTAACGGCAGAAAACATGGAAAAACTACCATATCATCGATGAAATGCACTTCTGGTTTAATACGCTTTAAATGAGTTAGTTAGTGCTAAATACATCCAGGGCGGGCAGTGCTTTTAGGTCAAAATCGAACAAGCATTGGTTTTCCCAGGAAGTTCCTTGTGTCGATGTAGCTTCATTGCCATTAAACGCTACCCAATCTGGTGCCCAATAGCAAAAACCAATACCTCTATCTTCAGGAATATTTTTTATGGTCTGAATAAGCCATTCAAAATACGCCTTTTGTCCTTGAGGTGTCGGCGAGAATTCTGATAAGGTTTGATCTAAACTGCCTATATAATTCGTCTGGTTGTCATTCCATTGCAAAGTGAAAGGATAGGCGACTTCTACCAAAAGAATATCCTTATTGAAGTTATTGGCAAGCTCATTTAGTTTTGAAGCGACCAAATCCAAGTTCCTAATCTGAAATTGAGGGTAATAGGATAAACCAATAATATCAAAATCAAGATTAAATGGTTGTAACTCGTTAAAGAAAAAGATGGCATTTTCGACACTAGAATGATGTAGCATTATGCGAACTTTGTTATCCGTATCGACTTCTCTTACGGCTCTTATGGCCTCTGAAACCAAATCTACATAGTTATTCCAATTATTGTTGAATTCATTCCAGACCTTACCATAATCCCAAAGAAAACCACTATCCGTTTCATTACCAATTTGAATCATTTCTGGTAATGTATTTTGTGCTTTTAACTGTTGTACAACATCTTTGGTATAACTGTAAATGGCTGTTTTTAATTGGTCTATGGTCATATTTTGCCAAGCCACAGGAGGTGTTTGTGTTCCCGGATCTGCCCAGTAATCACTGTAATGGAAATTAAGGAGAAAGTCCATATTTCTAGACTTTAACTTTAAGGCATAGTTCTTAACGTCTTCCAATCCGTTTTCGCCATCTTGTGGTGTATGCCATAGTTTGAGACGCACAAGATTCGTGCCTTTTGACTTTACAAAATCCAAAAGCTCAACAGAATTACCATTGGTATCTTTATAGTCAATATTATAATCTTCAAGCTCACTTTGAAATGATAAGTCCATACCTTTATAAAAGGCTGGTGAGTCGCTACTGCTGTTGGAATCATCACTTTTTGAGCAAGACGTCAATAACAAAACCAGTACGAAAATTGCAAATTTTATTAGCTTCATAAAGGTTGTTGCTTTTTGGTTCTGTTAGTTTCTAACTAAAGACAAATATACCCTAAAAATAAGGAATTAAGATGTTTGAAAATCTTAATAGAATAATAAAACTCCTATCTTTGCAAGCGTTTTAAATGCCAAAGCATAAGCAGAATATGAAGCTTCAAGACACATTAGAATTATATGTAAAAGCGGCTGTAAAAGCCTTATTTCAGTCAGAATTGGAATCTGTTGAATTTCAAGCGACTCGCAAAGAGTTTGCAGGAGATATTACAGTTGTCGTGTTTCCGATGTTGCGCGTGGTAAAAGGGAATCCTGCCGTGATTGGAGAGCAAATAGGTCAATATTTAGAAGATAATGTTGATTTGGTAAAAGGTTATAATGTAGTTAAGGGTTTTTTGAATGTGGAGATAGAGGGTTCTTACTATGTCGATTTCTTCAATACTATCAAAGACCAAAACACTTATGGTTTTATCGAGGATAAGGACGATAAGGCGGTAATGGTGGAATATTCCTCGCCAAACACCAATAAGCCATTACATTTGGGTCATGTAAGAAATGTGCTTTTAGGATATTCCGTTGCAGAAATTCTAAAAGCTTCAGGTAAAAACGTATACAAAACTCAAATCATTAATGATAGAGGGATTCATATCTGTAAAAGTATGTTGGCTTGGCAACGTTTTGGAAATGGCGAAACGCCAAAATCTACTGAATTGAAAGGTGATAAGTTGGTTGGGAATTATTATGTTGAATTCGACAAAGCTTATAAGAAAGAGATTACCGAATTAGTGAGTCAAGGACAATCGGAAGAAGAAGCTAAAAAAAATACACCTATTCTTTTAGAAGCTCAAGAAATGTTGCGACAATGGGAGGCAGGAGACAAAGACGTTGTTGCGCTTTGGGAAAAAATGAATGGCTGGGTTTATGATGGTTTTGAGGAAACCTATAAGGCTATTGGTGTGGATTTTGATAAATACTATTACGAAAGCCAAACGTATCTTCTTGGAAAGGAATTTATTGCTGAAGGTCTAAAAACAGGTGTTTTTGAGCAAGATCCTGATGGTTCGGTCTGGTGCGATTTAACCAAAGATGGATTGGACAGAAAAATTGTACTTAGAGCAGATGGTACGGCTGTGTATATGACACAAGATATTGGTACTGCAATACAGCGTATTAAGGATTATCCTGATGTAGGTGGTATGGTTTATACGGTTGGTAATGAGCAAGATTATCATTTTAAAGTTTTGTTTCTAATCTTACAGAAACTTGGATTTGATTGGGCAAAAAACCTGTATCATCTAAGTTATGGAATGGTAGATTTACCAAGTGGCAAAATGAAAAGTAGAGAGGGCACAGTGGTAGATGCAGACGATCTTATCCAAGAAATGGCAGATACGGCAGAAGATATTTCTAAAGAACTAGGTAAATTAGACGACTATTCTGAGGACGAAAAGAAAGTTTTGTATAAAACTATTGGCTTAGGTGCCTTAAAATATTATATCCTTAAAGTAGATCCAAAAAAAAGAATTTTGTTCGATCCTAAGGAGTCTATAGATTTTCAGGGTAACACAGGACCATTTATTCAATATACTTATGCTAGGATTCAATCGATTCTTCGAAAGTCTAACTTGAATGATGATGTCTTGCTGAGTACTGCGACTGCGCTCAGCATAAACTTCGACGAAGTTTCTCTTCATGAAAAAGAAAAGCAGCTTATAAAACAATTAGAGCAATTTCCAGAAGTGATACAAAACGCAGCAGAACAACACAGTCCTGCTTTAGTGGCAAACTATACTTATGACTTGGTAAAGGATTTTAATTCATTTTATCAAAACGTATCTATTTTGGGCGCTGATTCAGAACATGAAAAAGTTTTTAGAGTAGCATTATCTAAGTCCGTTGGACAAACCATAAAAAATGCATTTAGTGTCTTAGGTATTGATGTACCTGAACGCATGTAAGGTTTTTTCAAGCCGAAAATAAATACTACATTGTATCCAATCAATTTTATAGAGTTTTGGATATCATCCGTTATATATTATTTGCACAGGTATTCATAGCCTTTTTTGTGGCTGGTGGTGTGTTCTTTAAAGAGCGCAACCTTCGCAATACGACTTTGTCGTTACTAATTGCTCTAGTTGGCTTTCATATTTTGTTGTTTCTGTATGGTTCAGGAGATTTAGGATTACTATATCCAAAATTTAGAGGTTGGTTTTATTATGAAGTAGCGTTTCTTTTTGGCCCATTACTTATTATACATCTACAGAGTGTCATTCGAGACAAAAACAAATTACATTTCATGGATGTGTTGCACTTACTTCCCATTGTTGTGTATTGGATTGGCTATGGTGATGTTCTATTAATGGATAGTAATATTCGAAATCAATACATTAATGATAATTTTTTGAATAGAACCATGACCTGGAATTACTTACTAGCCTTTCAGATGGTTATTTATACTTTGGGATGTGTGATACTCCTTTATATTAATCGTAATGCGTTGTCCGTTAAACGAAAGCAGTATGCCTTATTTTTGGTGTTAGCCTATACCTGCTCCACTATTTTAATTTCATACTTGACACATTATGCTGATGGCTGGAGGGATTTTGCTTCATACTATGCAATTTTAACCATGATAATATTTGGTATCGGCTATTTGTTGTTCAAAAATCCTGATTTTTTAAAGCTAATTCGCAAGAAGTATTTTGGTTCTACATTGACCGAAAAGGATATGCTTCGTATTAAGAAAAAGATAGAACATACTTTTAAAACAGAGCAGTTATTCTTAGATAGTAATTTGAGTATTTCGGCATTGGGAAAATATATAAATGAAAAGCCACATCATGTATCCCAAACCTTTTCTATTGGCATTTCTGAAAGTTTTAATGATTATGTAAATAAGCATAGAATTGAGATTGCTAAGGAACGTTTACACGATTCTAAATATAAGAACTATAAAATTGAAGCTATTGCATTAGATAGTGGGTTCAACAACAAAGTAACGTTTTATAAAGCCTTTACTAAGTTTGCCAACCTAACACCCTCGGCTTATAGAAAATTGAAATAGGTTAATAATTATCATTCTTTACTTATTTAACACGTTTGTTAACAGTGGCTTCCGAGTATTTTCCATATCTTAGTATTAGTGATATTTTAAAAAAAACACCGCCATGAAAACATCTCATTATCTTAAAACTTATGTTAGTTTATGTGTAACATTATTATTAGCTTTTTCCTTGAGCGCTCAGACAGGTTTTACTGAGTTTAGTGGAAAAGTAGTTAATGGTAATTCTAAAAAGGGATTAGAAGCTGTAAGCCTTAATATAAACGAAACCAACATAAGTACAATAACAAATTCTGAAGGAGAATTTGTTATTAAAGTACCGAATGAATATTTAGATTCGAAAGTTATGGTAGCATTACTTGGCTATAATACTAGAGTTTTACCACTTTCGGAAATGTCTCAAAATGATAATGTAATAAAGCTATATGAAGCCGTTACGCAGTTATCAACTGTTAGTATCTCAACATTTAAAGATGCCAAGAACTTAGTTAGAAAAGTGTTTGAAAATAGAGAGAATAGTCTAGATGATGAGTATGTCGACATGACTGCGTTTTATAGAGAGACAATTAAGCGTCGTAATAGAAACGTTTCCTTAACAGAGGCTGTGGTTAATATATTGAAGCAACCTAATACGTCTGCACAACGTGATATCATACGACTTGGCAAAGCAAGAAAAAGTACTGATTATAAGCGGTTAGATACAGTATCCGTGAAACTTCAAGGTGGTCCATTTTCAACTATATACTTGGATATAATGAAATATCCTGATTATATTTTTAATGATGAGACTATTGACAGTTATGAGTTTTCATTTAACGAGACCTCTACCATTAATAATCAAAATGTTTATGTAGTTGATTTTATGCCAAAGAACAATGAGTTAAACATTAATTACATAGGGAAGCTTTATATTGATGCGCAATCCTTAGCGCTGGCAAGGGCTGATTATTCGTTAGATGTTAGTGATATGAAAAAGACGAAAAATCTATTAGTTAAAAAGAAACCAAGTAGTATTGAGGTCTATCCATTGGAAGCTAATTACAAGGTAGATTACAAAGCAAAGAACGGAAAGTGGTATTACAGTTATTCTAGTCTGGATTTAAAATTTAAAATAAACAAGAAGAGACAATTGTTTAATAAGGTTTATACGTTATCAAGTGAAATGGCTGTAACAGATTGGGAGATTACTACGGTTGATAGAAAGGTAAAGAGTAAGGATAGATTAAAGCCATCTGTTATTATTACAGATGCTATTTCAGGGTTTTCTGATCCAAACTTTTGGGGACAATACAATTTAATAGAGCCAGACAAATCTATTGAGTCTGCCATTGAAAAAATAAAAAAGAATATAACTAGGCAAAAAGAGCGAGAGAGAAAGCAAAAATCAGCTAATGGTAAACCTTAAATGTTTTTGCAGATTTACATTTAATAATAGAAAACCCTGAGATTTATTTCAGGGTTTTTTTATTAAGGTTGAGGATATGAACTAATTGAACACACCTTTATGCTTCAGTGCTTGTTGTATATGTGCAAAATGATGGTCGCTATGCCAAGCATAAGTACCAATTGTTTCTTCTAATGAAAATCTTTTACCGTGCTCAGGATGAATAAATTCTCGTTTCAAATCTTCTTCAGAAAAGCTATTGAGTAAGATGCCAAGCTTTTCATGAACACCTTTAAGAATCGAAATAGAAGCATCAATAGATTCTTTATAGTCTATAAGTTTTGCAAATCGATCTTCAAAATAAGGTCTTATTGTTGGTGCATCTTCTGTGAGTGCTAATTTAAATCTGACTATACTATTAATATGGCTATCTGCGCAATGATGCACCACTTGCTTTATGGTCCAACCAGCAGGCCTGTACTTATAATTGAGTTCTTTGTCATTGAGATATTTGGTAACAGATTCAATACGCTCTGGCAGGGATTCAATAGAAGCTATCCATTCTCTTAAATGCTCTTGGGTAATATGTTGAGGTTTTTCAAATTTACCAATTGGAAACCTTAATTTATACAATTCTTGTTCTGTCATAATTATCAACTTTTTAAGCTAAAACGGTACACATAGCCTATGCTAAGTTCGGTAAAATCAGCTTGACCTAGATTAGCATTGATATGAGCACCAACAAAAATATTATGCTTGGGCGCTTTACTAGTGGTCCATAGATAATATTTTATGCCCATTCTTGAGGACACAGTCCGTTTTATTTCATAGTACCAATCTAATTCTCCCAGAACTTCTGCAGTACCTCCATTACCATCTGGATAAGAATAGCCTTGGTTGAGTTGCCAATCGATTTTATAGAACGGCTTATAAATGTTAACACCTAAATCAAATTCAAATCCAAAATGATCTATCAACAATTCTGATGTGGCAAAGAGTCCAAAATTCGTAGCATATCCAAATGGATTATCTTTAAAGTGTGGGAATTGTTCTTCTATGAGGGCTTCATTATTGTTTATATAATCGTAGTAATGCTCATAAAACCTGTAATAAAATCCACCACCAAATTTAAAGGTATTATTTATTATTTTACCTACTGAAGCTGCGATGGTAAACACTTCTTTTTTTGTGTTGAATTTTTCTGATAATACATTTTGACCTAAGCCTATTCTTGTAGAAAAATAGGTCTGGGATTTATCCTTGAAGTTATGTGTTTTTGGAGTTTGAGATACTTCCTTTTTTGTGTCAATTTTTGCAGAAAAGCTTGCCGCTAGAGAGTTAAGACCTTGGTTTGGTAAGTTAGTATGGCCATTAGAATGGTGAAGATATCCCAGGCCAAATCGCCAATCTGTTTTTTTTGAAGAGAACAAATCATAATATAAAAATGATCTAAAAGACCAATTGATTTTAGTTGTAATAGCCCTATTAAAAGGATTGGCTATACTATCATATTGAGTATCTGTGTAAGAGGCACCAAAACCAATTTGAAGGTTTAGACCAGGAATGCGTTGTTGCAGTATGGAGAATTCCATAAAAGGCATGATAGTATAAGCACGACCAACTTTTTCAGAATTTCCGAAATCTGTATAACCAAAAGACAATCCTGTTTTTGGAAACTTTAAACGTGCTGCCCATTCTTTATTAGGATTAAAATTATAGTGTCCTAGACTAAAGAAAATAGCATGCTGTAAATTGGTTTTAGGGAAATCAGTATTCGCTTCAAGTGTTTTTCCTATGAGTAGTTCTGGCGAAAAAAACAAAGATTCGTTATTTGCATCATCTTTATTTTGTCCTGAACAGATAAGACTGATTATAAGACATAAGCTAAAGATTCTAAGTTTAAAGAATGATCTGATAATGGCTTGGTTTGGTTATTGGATTATAAATTAACAACTAAAAATTTACTCTAAAGCTAAAATTTGGGGTAAACTTTAAAGATCTATTGTCAACCTCTATAATATCATCATTAGCATCCAAAGTGTAATAACGGTTAATGATATTGGTTCTATTAAAGATGTTCCATATGGATGCACCAATCTCTGCTTTAATGTCCTTAGTAAGTTTGAAATTATAAACAGCGGAAATATCTGTTCTAAGATAGCTGGGCAATCTAGAATCATTAGGGCTATTGTAGTCAATTACAGAATTATTGTCATTCTGAATTTGAGATGGTGTTGTGTATGCGCGACCAGAATGCCAATTGATACCAAAACCAAGCTTAAAATCATTTGAATTATAAGTTAATGAGGCATTAGCTACATGCGTTAGATCGATAGTATTGGGAAAGGCACGTCCTTCATTTATGGTGTCAAATTTATAGTCATTATTACTTAGGGTGTAACTCAGCCAACTACTGAAGTTATGAAGTCGTTTATTAATAAGAAAATCCAGACCAGTCACTGTATAAGATCCAATATCGTTCACAAACTGAAATTGGTTTTGAAAACCTTGACTACGTGCTGTAATATCATCAACGTTTTTATAATAGCCCTCTAAAGATATTAGTAAATTGTTCATATTATAACTAATACCAAGTGATATTTGTTGACTTCTAATTAAAGGCGAATCCTCAGCATTTGCCAATTCCCAGCGACGCTTTTCTATACCAAAAAAATCTTGCTGCAAATCTATAATTTGAGATATGGATTGACTTTTCAATTCGCCTAAGACTTCTAATCTAAAATGGTCTGATAGTTTTTGATTAAAGGCAAATCTAGGCTCAATTACCAGCTCTTTGAGTTTTTCAAAATAATTAATTCGTGCACCTAATCTTATATAAGTATTTCGAGATTTTGAATATCGCTCGGTTTCACCAAAAAAAGCATGGGTTTTCATAATTTCTTTAATCAAACTTGTAAAATTAGGGTTAGTAACATCTCTAAAATTCGTGACTCCAACCTCATTAAATTGATAACCACCTCTTAATACGGTATTATTGTCTATATTCTTAGAAATATCTAAGCGAAGCCCATAGTCTTCAACTTTATTTTCTTGAGTAA
Organism: Winogradskyella flava; assembly: GCF_014243395.1. Classification (GTDB taxonomy): domain Bacteria; phylum Bacteroidota; class Bacteroidia; order Flavobacteriales; family Flavobacteriaceae; genus Winogradskyella; species Winogradskyella flava. Next base: position 164,679 of record NZ_JACLCP010000006.1, read on the forward strand.
GACGTTGTTGATTTGAAATATCATTGTTTTGCGCATCTAGATCATAATTCGAATAATACGCTTGAGCCGATGCATTGATGCCGCCTTTGAATACTTTTGAGTAGGTAGCGCTTGTGCCAAAGCTCACTTGGTTTAGAGAGCTTCGGGTTTCCTGAACGGCATTATCAGAATTAGCGAACACTTGATTGTAATCCAAATTATTGTAAATGTTCAAAAGGTTAATTCGGAGCTTAGATGTTTTGTTGATATCATATAAAAATTTAGCATTAAAATCGTAGAACAAAAATCGTTCATCTAATGCAAGTACCGTTCTTAAATCGTTCGAAGCATTGAGCTCAGAATCCCTGAAAATTCTATCAAAATATGCATCGTAAGTTGTTGATGCCAGAATATCAGTAAGAGACCGTCTAGCTGAAAGTTGTAATGCTGTTTTTTTACTTAGAGCCACTTTAGCATAACCATCGACGTTTAAAAGATTGGCTCCAACTCCTGCATTAAAATTGCTATCAATTTCATCGGAATTTTTAATAATCATAGTGCTAGAAACGCCATTACCAAAAAGAGCACTTGTTCCATTTTTGTTAACTCGTAATTCGTCAGATAAATAAGGATTAAATGCAGAAATTAATCCAAAAAAATGACCGGATTGATACATCCTAATGCCCTCATATAAAATGAGATTTTGATCATTGGTTCCGCCTCTGACATTGATGTTGGAGATGCGTTCATCAACACTTATAACACCAGGAAGGTTCTGAATGATTTGCATGACATCAGGCTCAATAAGTCCTGGTAAAATATTAAACGCTTTTGTGTCAACTTCTATTGCGCCATTATTGGTCTTGGAAATCCCTTTTGTAAGGAAGTTCGTAACCACAACTTCTTCTAAGCGCTGTATAGATTTATTCTTAGGTAGTACAGCTATAAATCTATCACTGATAATGTTAAATTCTAGAGGAGTTAGCAACCTTAACTGTTGAAGCACCTGTTCCAGTGAAAGTTTAGAATTTAACGGAGAAACAGTAATATCCTCTATTGTTTTGGCTTCATAAGAAAAACTAACATCGTAACGTTTTTCAATTTGTGAAAGAATTTGGGCAAGTGGTTTCCGTTCCTCATTTTGACTATGAGCTAGACCGCAAGAGGTAATAATTAAGAAAAATAAAACTACACTTTGTAATAGTTTATTCACGTTTTAATACAATAGAATTTCCGGACTTAATGTAGTTTAAATTTAAAGGTATTGTAATAGATTTAAGCGCTAAATCTAAATTTTTATGTGTAAAACTTCCGGTAAACAATCTTGAGGTGTCAATATCTTCAGCAATAAATGTCATGTCGTACTGATTTTCAAGCTCAGAAATCACATACTTTAACGGGGTGCTGGTAAAGCTACTTTCACCACGCAACCAACTTGGCTGCGTAGTGAGTTCTTTTTCTATAGTAAATTGCTTCCCATCTATTATTTTTAATGTGTTTCCAGGTGATAATTCTGCTTTCTCTTCGTCATGTTTTACGGCAACTAAACCCTCAAAACAAGTAACTTCAAAGTAATCTCTACGTTGTTTCACATTAAACTGAGTTCCTAAAACAGTGACAGTTCCATTAGTTGTTATTACATCAAATTTTTGGCCTTTTGCAACTTTAAAAAAGGCTTCTCCATCTAATTTAACTTCGCGAGTGTCATTCCATTTTTTTTTATTAAAAATTACCGTCGTTTTGGCGTTGAGGTGCACGGTTGAAGCATCAGGCAGATTAACATTAGCATTTTGTGCAATTTGAGTGTTGATCTTGGTATCTAAAGTCGTTGTATAATAATACGCACTAAAACAAATTGCTAAAACAGCAGCTATTTTCAACAATGATTTATACCATTGCTTTGATTTATTTTGGTTGAATTTGAGTCTTGACTTCAGACTGTCATAATTCTTATCAGTTGGGAATTCTGGAGCCTTAAAGCTTTTCAAGGCACTATCAATTTGGATTATATCATTATAATCCTCAATCTCTTCAAAAGCCTTTTGCTCTTCAGAACTAAGGTTGTTATCCAACCATTTTTTTATGAGTTCTTCTCTATTCATAATCTTATTCAGGTATATAACAGGTGAACTGTAAAAATTCCTACCCTATTAGTTTTAAAGTCCATCAATATCTTGTCTCAACTTTTTCAATGCGCCGTAAATCCTTTTTTCAACGGCTTTCACTGAAATGTCTAAAAGCGCTGCAATTTCTTTAAAACGCTTTCCTTCAACTCTATTCATTAAAAAAGCGCTGCGCTGCGCCTCAGTTAAATTTGCTAGAGCAGTTTGTACTTTTTTCCTGTATTCATTTTCTTGCATTATAAATTCTGGTGATTCATTCGTCACGTGTTTTTGTGGTAGTTTTTGGAATTTCAAGACCACTTTTTGATGTGCAAGAGCATTAAGCATTAGATTATTGGCTGTGGTGAATAAATAGCTTTTTGCTTTATCAGGTGAAACTTTACCACAATTTTGCCAGAGTTTTATGAATGCCTCCTGTACTTTGTCCTGTGGGTTAAGGTGTTCACCAAATTTATAATAAAGAAAATCATGAAGATTTTTTGCGTGCTTTTTGTACAAACGCCCAAAGAGTTGATCTTCGCAAATATTATCTTGTATAGGTTGGCTCATAATGTACTCGATAATCAAGATTAAATCTACTAAAGCTTACTTGGGTGTTTTAAGGATTTTCACTTTAGGTGTCCTAGAAGCTTTTTTCGAGTGGATTTGGCTCGCAAATTATAAATAATTTTTTTAAAGCAAGGGTAGGAGAATTTATAAATAGACTGTTCTATAATAAATTGATAAAAGCTCCATAGTTATGAAAACCAGAATCAATCATTTTATTCTATTTGCCTTTTTTGCCCTTTTAACTTTTTCATCTTGTCAGGATGAGACTGTAGATATTAATAATCCTGACGATCAGGAAACGATTCAGCCAGACTCTCAGCTGGCATCTTTAATCAGTAGAACAACATCGTATTTTGGTGCTTCTGACAATATTTTGGACGGTTCAAGTTGTTTGTCAGTAGAATTGCCAGTAACCATTATCGTTAGTGATATTACCATTGTAATCGAAGATGAAGATGATTTAGAGTTGCTGGAGGATTTGTTCGATGATTTAGATGATGACGCAGATTTCCTTGATTTTATATTTCCTATTACCATAATTCTCAGCGACTATACTGAAATCATTATTGAAAATGAAGATCAACTCGAAAATCTTATCGATGATTGTGAAGATAATGAAGACGATAGTATTGAATGCGTGGATTTTGTTTATCCAATTTCTTTTTCGGTGTTTAACTCTGAGTTTGACCTTGTAGAAACCGTAGTTGTTGAAAGTGATGAAGCCTTATATAATTTCTTAGATGACTTAGAGGATGATGAAAATGCGTTGATTGTAAGCTTAAACTATCCTGTAACCTTAGAATATGCCAATGGAGATACTATAGAAGTCAACTCTAATGCAGAACTTGTAAATGCTATTGAAGCTGCGGAAGACGACTGCGACGATGACGATGATGATTGTGAAGGTGAAGAATTAGATGAAATCTTGGAAGAATGTTCTTGGGAAGTGTATTTGTATACTAATAACGATTTAGAAAATTTAAGTGGTCCGTTTATATTTGACTTCAATGAAAATGGTACTTTGCATATCACGGGAGTTCTAGAAAATCCATATGAGACAACTTGGGAACTCACTGAAACCGATAATGGTTTAGAACTTAATATTGCTTCATTATGGTATTACGAAGAGCAATTTGGAAATTGGAGAGTTGTAGAATGCGATGATGACGATTTAGAGTTTATTCATCTTACAGTAGATGGTACTGGTTTGTTATTCGACCAAGAATGTGAGGATGATTTAGATTGCTCGGTGGTAGATATTAGTGAAGCTTTAGAAGAAGAATGTTTTTGGGAGCTAGAAACAAATCTTATTGATTCCGTGGTGCCTATCTATGTTTACTTTACGGCAAATGGACAAGTTTTAACTGCAGATAATGGAAATACTGAAACACAAATAGGTGTTTGGGAATTAACACAGATAGGTGGAAATATTTTTGTCCTATTCACTTTGCAGCAAGGGTTTAATGATTTAACAGGGCAGTGGCAAGTTGTAGAGTGCGAGGATGATGAACTTTACCTCGTAAATGGTGATAATTATATCGAATTAGAGCAAGAATGTGATTTATTTGATGATGAGGTCTTTGATTGTTTCGATGATTTTGAATTAGTGTCATGCTTAGGACCAAATAATGAAGCCGAATTTAACCTAAGTGCTGATACCATTGGATTATTAGATTGTGAATACAGTTTTATTCCATCTTTCCATATTAGTGAAGCTGATGCAGAAGCAGGTAGCAATGCCATTGTAGAGACAGAATCCTATTGGTCTATGTCAGGGCAAGTATATCTGAGGATAGAAGCGGAAAGTGGTAATTTTGAAGTATTCACTATTTATCTCAATACGGAAGAATGTAATTATTTTGAATGCTTTGGAAACTATAGTTTAACAGTTTGTGATCAAGACGATGGTATTGCTGATGGTTTGGCACAATTTAGTCTAAATCTAATTTTTGATAATTGTCCAAATGACGATGCTGCCTATACATTTCATGAAACACTCATAGACGCTCAGAACGATATTTTAGCGTTACCAAGTACTTATACAAATGTTTCGAATCCGCAAACCGTATACTCTAGGGTGTCACTTGCTGGTGATCCTAGTGTTTTTGAAATATTTTCACATGACTTGATTGTACAAGATTGTAACGAATCCTGCTCAGAAGAAGATGTAGATGCCATACTCGTAGAATGTATCTGGAACATCACAAATTATAACGGTAGTGATAACCTAGCTGTATGGAATTTCGATTTTGAATCTACAAGTAATATTGTGGTTATTTATACAAATAATGAAACCATAGATGCTACATGGACCACGTCACAAATAACTGAGGGTGTTGTAATTGAATTCTCAAATGTTGCTGGACCTAATATCCAAGCTATTACAGGATCTTGGTTAGTTGTAGAATGTACGACAGGTCAATTGATACTTCACGATGTTAATAATAGTAATAATGAAATTGTATTAGACCGAACATGTGATTAAGATAAGAACCGCTAGAAGTTAGTAATTTTAGTAAGTTTAAGTTGATGAAAAGAGTTGCCAACCGCCAGGCAGCTCTTTTCTTTGTAATATTCTCAAATATAACATTCTATAATTATAAATATACCATTCGTTTATCTCTTGTAATTTCTTAAATTTGCAACTTCAAAAAGAGATAGAATAATGTTCAATAATTTAAGTGATAAGTTAGATAAAGCACTACACGTTTTAAAGGGCCATGGCAGTATTACGGAAGTTAATGTTGCCGAAACTTTAAAGGAAGTAAGACGTGCGCTTTTAGATGCCGATGTTAATTTTAAAATTGCCAAGGAATTTACCAATAAGGTCAAGGAAAAAGCACTAGGTCAGAATGTATTGACAACCCTTCAACCAGGCCAATTAATGGTTAAAATCGTTAAGGACGAATTAACCGAGCTTATGGGAGGTGATGTAGAAGGTATTAATCTTTCTGGCAATCCAAGTATCGTTTTAATGTCTGGTCTTCAGGGATCTGGTAAAACAACATTTTCAGGTAAACTTGCCAACTATCTTAAAAATAAGAAAACAAAGAAACCTTTATTAGTGGCTTGTGATGTGTATCGTCCTGCTGCCATAGATCAATTACACGTTGTTGGTGACCAAATTAATGTTGAGGTTTTTAGTGATAAAGGCAATAATGATCCGGTTGCTATTGCGCAAGCAGGTGTTGCTCATGCCAAAGCAAATGGCTTCAATGTAGTTATTATAGATACAGCTGGTCGTTTAGCTGTTGATGAAGCTATGATGACCGAAATCTCAAATATTCATAAGGCCATTGAGCCTCAAGAGACCTTGTTTGTTGTGGATTCAATGACAGGTCAAGATGCTGTCAATACTGCTAAAGCTTTTAATGATATTTTAAATTTTGATGGTGTTATCCTTACTAAGTTAGATGGTGATACTAGAGGTGGTGCTGCGATTTCTATTAAGTCTGTCGTAAATAAACCTATCAAATTCATTGGTACCGGTGAGAAAATGGAAGCTATTGATGTGTTCTATCCATCTCGTATGGCAGACCGTATTCTTGGAATGGGAGATGTGGTGTCTCTTGTAGAGCGCGCTCAAGAGCAGTTTGATGAAGAGGAAGCTCGCAAACTTCAAAAGAAGATTGCTAAGAACCAATTTGGATTTGATGATTTCTTAAAGCAGATTCAGCAAATCAAAAAGATGGGTAATATGAAAGATCTCATCGGCATGATTCCTGGTGCAGGTAAAATGATGAAAGATATAGATATAGATGACGATGCTTTTAAAGGTATTGAAGCTATAATCCATTCCATGACGCCTGCAGAACGTTCAAATCCATCAATCATCAATTCCAGCAGAAAGAAAAGAATTGGTAAAGGATCAGGTACTTCAGTACAAGAGGTCAATCAACTATTGAAGCAGTTTACACAAATGAGCAAAATGATGAAGATGATGCAAGGTGGAGGCGGAAAACGTATGATGCAGGCTATGAAAAATATGCCGAGATAATTATTATATTCATTATTAGAAAACAACCAACATGACAATTCTAGACGGAAGAAAAACCAGTAACGACATTAAAAATGAAATAAAGGCTGAAGTTGACAAAATGAAAGCCGATGGCGAAAAAGTACCACATCTTGCTGCAGTTATCGTTGGTAATGACGGTGCTAGTTTAACTTATGTTGGTAGTAAAGTTAGAGCTTGTGAGCGTGTTGGTTTTGAATCTACAATGGTACGTCTACCTAATACAACAAGTGAAATTGAGTTGTTGGATAAAATACATGAGCTCAATAATAATGACGATATCGATGGATTTATAATCCAATTACCACTACCACCTCAGATTAATACTCAGAAAGTGCTAATGGCTGTTCATCCAGATAAAGATGTAGATGGCTTTCATCCAACAAACTTTGGAAAAATGGCATTGGATATGTCTACCTTTATTCCTGCGACACCATTTGGTATTTTAGAACTTATAGATCGCTACGGTGTTGAAACTAAAGGAAAGCATACTGTTGTAATTGGTCGTTCACATATTGTTGGCCGACCAATGAGTATTTTAATGGGACGTAAAGGTTTTCCTGGAAATTCTACGGTAACCTTAACCCATAGTCATACTAAGAATATAACTCAAATCACTTCACAAGCAGATATTGTTATTTCGGCATTAGGTATACCAAATTTTTTAAAAGCGGAAATGGTAAAAGATGACGCTGTAATTATTGATGTTGGTATAACCAGAGTACCAGATGATTCTGAAAAGGGTTATTATATTACTGGTGATGTCGATTTTGAAAATGTGAGCAAAAAAGCGAGTTTTATTACTCCCGTTCCTGGTGGCGTAGGCCCAATGACCATTGCCATGTTGTTAAAGAATACTTTACTAGCAAGAGAACAACACAGACAGCATAACAGGTAGTTTCTTCTATGGTTTTCTTAAAATTTCTTATCGCTTTTAAATCAGTTACGATAGGGAGTTTACAACATGTATTACCCATATTATTTGCAATAGGTTTTACAATTTTATTGATAAAACATTCAATACAGAATCTAAACGATAAGAAGAGACAGAAAACAATTCATGTATTAGCTTGGTTTGTGTCATTGACAGTAATAAGTTTTCATTTGTATCGTATTGGTTTTGATAGTTATAACTTCAAAACCGATTTGCCAATGTACCTCTGTAGCTTGATGGCACTACTAATTCCTGTATTTACATATTACAGAAAATATTGGATGTTTGAGATATTAGTATTTTGGGTTATTGGAGGAACACTTCAAGGAACCTTAACACCAGACATTACCACTGGCTTTCCTAGCTTTGATTACTTTAGATATTGGATAGTACACCTTGGGCTATTAACAATAATTTTCTACTTCATTTTTGTTTTTAAGATGAAACCCAAACTTATAAGTGTACTTAGGTCGTTTTTGGCATTGCAGGTCTATGTCTTACTAATGATGGTATTGAACTATTTGTTAGACGCCAATTATTTTTACTTGAATGAAAAACCAAAATCAGCCTCACTCTTAGACTATTTTGGTGAATGGCCTTATTATATCCTAGTTGGACAATTGATTGTTCTTCCGTTATTTTTGATCATTTATTTGCCATTCTATTTATCAAATAACAGAAAAACTACTTAGCAAATAATTGGCTCATATCTTTAAAGGCTTTGAACTCTAAAGCATTACCAGAGGGATCTTTAAAAAACATGGTGGCTTGTTCACCAACTTGACCTTCAAATCTTATATAAGGCTCGATGATGAACTTAATACCTTTCGACTTTAATAGTTCCGCGAACTCGTTGAATGTATTCCAAGGTAAGACCACGCCAAAATGTGGAACAGGGACATCTTTACCATCTACAGCATTGGTGTGAGTTTCTTCTTGACTTTTAGCTTTGTAATGAATGACTAATTGATGGCCAAAGAAGTTATAATCGACCCAGTGGTCGCTACTTCTGCCTTCTTCAAAATTTAAAACGCTGGTGTAGAATTTTCGACATTCAGCTAAATTATGTACTGGAATGGCTAGGTGAAAAGGTGAAATTTTAGACATGACAAATAAGTATTATTAAGCTAAAGATAAAACAAAAAAAGCTTGCCAAAATATGAAATTTTGACAAGCCTAAACAAATCGATCTAACCATCAATCAATCTTCCTATTTTCGCTTGTACAAACCATCGAAAGACATTGTCCAAGTTTTTCCCTCATCAGTGCTGGATTCTAAGGTTTGTCTTACACTATCATCATTTTTGTTGTGAGTCCATATCATTCTAAACCAGTTTCCGTTACCTTGAGCTATCATTTGCATATCACCACCTGTATAGTTTTCTGTTTCCTCGTAATGGCTTACGCCACTACCTGCTACCCAATTTTGTTTCCACTTTTTATCTGTAGAATCATAATAGCTTATGGAGTTTCCACCATTATTACCTGTTGGTCTCCAGTTCTCTAAAATGCCGCAGTCACCATTGGTATTTGTGATACTGCTTTCCGCAATTTTTTGACCTTGTACATAAACATCCCATTCTCCCAACCAAAAATCAAACTTTCTATAATTACTATCAAATTTGCATGGATTAGCGCGTTTGTACATATTTAGTTTAATAGCCTTAAATCGCTCATTATCTTTAATTGGATCAAAAACAGAATCTTTCAATTGTGTGGTGAATGTAGCCTTTATACTATCTAGGGTTTCAAATTCTTCCAGAGCTTTTACTGCTTGATTTTCGGACATATAACTTTTCGCAGACCAAAGTAAAACGAAAGGTCCTTTTAATCCGCGTTTCTTTATGATTTCAAAATTTTTGATGGCTTCTTTATGTTGTTTTAAGTTGGCGTAACTAAATGCCATAAAGTAATTCGCCATTGAATCTTTTGGGTTGAGTTTTAACTGTTTTTTTCCAGTCTCTATGACTTTTTTGTACTCCTTGTTTCGAAAATCTGGTTGATATGGATTATTGTTTTGAGAAGTAATACCTTGAGTCAAGAATAAGGTGATTAAAAGTGCTATAGTTTTTTTCATGTTGAATTAATTTTAATTCAAATCAACAAAAAAAAAGATAGTGCTAAGTTTGTAATTATAAATGTTTACCTCTTTTATACTCTGTAGGCGTACAATTATGTTTGTTCTTAAAGGCCTTGTAGAAAGTAACTTTATTATTAAAGCCAACATCGAAATATATGGTCTTAACACTATGGTCATTATTATTTGATTGTAATAGCTTCTCTGCCTCTAATAAACGGTAATCGTTTATAAAGCTATTGAAATTTTTGCCAGATTTCTTATTAATGACTTTAGATAATAAATGTGTAGAGTAACCTACTTTGTCCGCTAGGTTTGCCAAGCGTAACTCATTGTCTTTAAAAGGTTTTTCGCTTTCTATGTAATTCACTAGGTTGTTATAGAATTCGTTAATCAAGTTGTCTTCAAAACTGTCTTTTTTGTTTTCAATGGGTAGAAACACTTCAGAAATAAACTCTCCATCAAAAATTTGAGGCTCCTTATAAACAAAATAACCTATGGTGTATATTGCTAACGTCATTGAGAAAGATATCATGTAATCCCATTGATTATTAAAGAATGAAAAATTAATCAAAATATAATATGAAATGTAGGACAACAGAAATAGTGCAAAAAGACCTATTAAAATCCTTACCCATTTGAAGCGTATTTTCTTAAATTCAGAGTCTAAGCCGTTACTTTTTCTAATAAGTTTCACCATCAGGAATAAGTATAAGCTTAGGTGCGCTGTTATTATGGCATAATGTGATAAAAAGTTAAGCTTAGAACCTGTACCCAACCTATAGTCAAAAACAAATTGAGACCAAAAGAAAAGTGTTAGGCCAATCCACAAAAAAGAGAGTGCGAAATGGGCATAGATATACTTCATCTTTAAATTGTACAATTCCAAAAGGTACATATACAGTAATGGACCAACCGAGAAATAACCGATATAAGGAAGCGAACTAAAATAGGGTAATGTAGTATTATACTTTGTCCAATACAAAACGTAAGAAAACAAGATGCCAGAAAACGACAGAACCAACAGTGCAATGGGATAATTACGTTTATTCCTGCTACCAAACATTATGATACACAGAAAAATTCCCATTGCTACTGCAAATAGAAATCCCGAGGTCCAAGTATCAAATGATGCTGATTGTTGCATGCTTAAACTAATGTAGGTAAATGGAGACTACTTTGGTTTAGAATTATAAATATTTACCTAAATTTAGTTGAGCTACTCAGCCACGTTGTTCCAGATGTCGAGATATATTTTCCAATCTCCATCGATTTTTTTCCAAACAATAATATATTTGCCTTTCCAGCTTACTTCTTTCTTATCTTTTGTTAAGGTTTTACCTTCGTAGTAGCCATAATCGTAAGCAGTGTCATTTTCAATATGAACTTCGTTTGGGGTGACTTTATGATGAAGAATCTTTACACCATCTGGAATAGTCCAATATGATTTTAAATCGGTTTTTCCAACTATTATTTTTCTGTTATTCGGGAATATCTTTCCGTCATCGGTGTACATATTTACTAAGGCATCAATATCTCCATCCATATAGGCTTTAGAAAAAGCCAATGTATTTTTTTTAATGCTATCCAAATCTGAATTTGCACTCACCTCTCTTTTACAATCAATTTTCCAGGTAGGAAAAACCACTTTTTCAGTTTTGTCTGTCCATTCGCCAATCCATTTATAACCTAAATCACTGATGTCATAAAATGTTAATCTAAAATAACCATCAGTTCCGTTAGGTGCTTTTTGATCGCGATATAATACAATATTCCCGTTTTCGGTTTTAGTACCTTCCCAAGTTGGTAATTTAGTAGATGGTGCTCCAGACGAATAATAATGCACATACCATCTGCTACTATCTGCAATAAATTGACGAATACTTCCGGAATGTTTGCCGTCGGCTTTTATAGTTTCATCTTGAACCGCCATTCCATCCATAATGTATTTCCATTCCCAAGTCATATCTACAGGATCTGCCCAAGTTTGATCTTGATTTCTTGAAACTGATTTACAATTACACTTTCCTATTAAAGGTTGATAATCCTTAATTTGTGTTGGTGCGCCTGGGTTTGGTAGACCATAGGGATTAGTATCTGATGCGGAATAATCATTTTGTGAAAAACAAAAGATTGAAAACAGAAAAAAGAGCGGTAAAATTGATTTCATTTGTATAGGATGATTGAGTTAGTACTTCTAAAGTTAAAAATCAATCATTCAAGAGCTTTGTTAATTAGGATTTAATTAACGTCTGTTTTTGCGATGCTGCTGCTGCTTTGGTTCAAAGGTTTTTTTGGAATTACTAATAAGTTGGCTCATATTTTTGAACTCCGCTTCGGTCAATTTGCGATATTTTCCAAGAGGCACATCAAGCTTAATGTTCATTATTCTGGTGCGTTTAAGGGTTTGTACTTCATAATTCAAATATTCGCACATGCGTCGGATTTGACGATTTAAGCCTTGGGTTAGAATAATAGTGAATGTATATTTGTCAATCTTTTTGACGTCACATTTTTTGGTGTGTTTTCCCAGTTCTTCAATGTAAATGCCACCAGCCATGCGTTCAATAAAGGTTTGCGAGATGGGTTTATCAACGGTAACCACATATTCTTTTTCGTGATTGTTACTCGCTCGAAGAATCTTGTTAACGATATCACCATCGTCGGTTAGAAGAATTAAACCTTCACTGGGTTTATCTAACCGACCTATTGGGAAAATACGTTTAGGATAATTAATGTAATCAATAATGTTGTCTTTTTCCACACGTGTGTCTGTCGTGCAAACGATACCAACAGGTTTGTTAAAAGCCAAATAGACAAAGTCTTCTTTTCGTCCACCAATGACTTCACCATCAACTTTTACCACATCTCCAGAAGCAACTTTAGTACCCATTTCTGGCACTACATCATTAATGGTCACACGACCGGCATCGATAAGTCGATCGGCTTCACGACGGGAGCAGTAACCCGCTTCGCTAAGATATTTGTTGAGTCTTGTAAGATTGTCTGACATCTTGTAAAAGTACAATAAAGATTATTTGTTGATAAACTCTACAATCTTAGGCGTCAAAGACGTGTCTCTAAGCCCATGACCAAAACCAGTAGTGCTAATCAATTCAGAATTTTTATAACGACTGGCAAATAGTTGTGCATCTTCAAAGGGAATAATCCTATCTTTTTTATCGTGAATGATTAAACCCTCTGCCTTGATGGATTTTGTAAAATTAGCTGCAGAAAAGTAATCAACAGGCTTTCCGAACCATTCCAAAACAATGTTGTCCAATCCATTGGAAATACGGCTATTATAGCCCATCATGGATTTATATCTTGAGAATACACCTGTAAAGTGAGCAGGCGCACCAAGCAAAACCATTTTTTGGACTGAAGCCATATGAGTATCATTCATAAAGAAAACACTTGCCATACCACCAACAGAGTGCCCAACTATGACCTCGGGCTGAAACTTTTGAGCCACTACATGTATACATTCTGAGTATAAAACAGCGTTAAATTGTTTTCCGCCAGAACGTCCGTGAGCTGGGGCATCCAAAGCAATAATATTATAATCTTGTACTTTTAAATCGTTAAGAATATATGCCCAACGCGAGGTATTGCTCTCCCAGCCATGAGCTAATAGAATAGTTTTTCCCTTGCCTCCCCAACGATATGTGGCTATATCAATACCTTCATGAGAAAGTTCTTCAAACGAAGCAGAGCTTACAACTTGTCGTTGTTCTTCTGTATAGCGTCCTTTTCTTGGTGAAGCAAATAGACTTAAAGCTTTTTTGGAAGCGTACCTAGAGGAAATAAAACTAGTAGCATTTAAAGCACCTCCTATTGTTTTTACAACGAAACTACTCATATATTAGCGTTCTCTATTTACGGCATCCATTGAAAAAGCAGGTAAACAAATAGCAATATATTCACAAGCTTCGGTAAATGGATTGGAGTATTGCAGCCTTGTATTTTTTTCTACTTTAATGGACTGTCCTGCTTCAAGTACGATAGTTTCATTATCTATAATGAATTGTTTTTTTCCTTTGATGATAAAGGTGTATTCATCAAATTCTGGAGTTTGAAATGGCTCGCTCCAACCAGGAGGTGCCACCATGTGGGCGATACTAATTTTAGAATTACCATCACTTGCTAAACCAAAATGTTCTTTTATGACTTTACCATCATCTGTAGGTACAACAAATGGTGATGTTTGAATTTGGTATTTCTTTTTTTCTTCCAAGACTGCTTTAATTGAATATGTTAATAAAAACTATGGTTACCAGTGGATCATAAAATACTTAATCTTCGCTTTTTCTGGGATTTGAATAGGGTCTATGGTCGCATCCATATTAAATCGTAAACTACTCGGTAATTCTTTCTTGTCAATAGTAAAGGATGCATTGATTTCATTCACCGAAACAACAATTGAATTTATCAGATTATCAATTTTAGAAATTTTATAGGCGTCCTTGATATCTTTAAACGTACTTAATTTTGATATGTTTTTTTCGGTTTTGTAACGCTCGTCAATAACACGTACACTAGAGATTACAGATGTAGAATCCAAGGCTTCTTTTGGCGATAAATCCAATAGTTTTTTACCACCTTTTTCAAAAATTTCAATCGTATTCACGGCTCCTGTGAATTCATCTCCAGCAATAAAGCGTACCACAGAATCATTCATGAAAATAGTATCAAGCTCCTTTACTTGTGTTGAATCCGTGAGTAAACCAATATGATGTTTCTCAATTAAAAAAGGATTTGGCTTTGCGTCTTTCGCACAGCTCGTTATTAGTATAGCACAAATGATGAGCGCGAATATAGTAGTCTTCATGATTTAGATTTAGGTTATTTTAGCATTTTAGTCAAAATTCCTAAAACACTACGAATTACGGTAGGACTTGACAATACTTTAACAATTGGGTTTTGACGTGTACTTCTTCTACGAGATGAAGATGTTTTTCTCTTAGACTCCGCTTTTTTAAGTTCCTCTTTCTCTTTTTTTGCTTTTTCTTTAGCTTCTTCTGCCTCAGCTTGGTCTATTTTTTTGTTGAGCATTTCATAAGCACTTTCTCTGTCAACTTCTTCATTGTATTTGCGTACTAATTTAGAATCTGCTAACAAGCTACTTAGCTCACCATCAGTCAGTACATCCATACGGCTCATTGGTGCACGCATCATTGTTGCAGCCAATGGTGTTGGTTTTCCTTTTTCGTTTAGTGCCGAAACAAGTGCTTCACCAATACCTAATGACGTTAATACTTCAGCAGTATCGTAGTATTCTGTATCAGGATAATTTTGTGCAGTCAGCTTAATCGCTTTACGGTCTTTTGCAGTAAACGCTCTAAGTGCATGCTGAACTTTCAAACCCAATTGACTTAACACAGCCTCAGGAACATCCGTTGGGTTTTGAGTGACGAAATATAAGCCAACACCTTTACTTCGGATTAATTTTACAATGCTTTCAATCTGATTTAATAAAGCTTTAGACGCTTCATTAAATATTAAATGCGCTTCATCAATAAACATAATCAATTCTGGTCGTCCACTATCACCTTGTTCTGGGAAAGTAGAATATATTTCAGCCAGTAAACTCAGCATAAATGTTGAAAATAACTTTGGTTTGTCTTGTATATCTGTTAATCTAATGATATTGATATATCCACGACCATTATCATCTACGCGCAGTAAATCTTCCGTCTCAAACGATTTTTCTCCAAAAAACAAATCACCACCTTGTTGCTCAATTTCAACTAATTTTCTTAGAATAGCTCCAGTCGAAGATGATGAAATACGACCATAAGCTTCTTCAAATTCTTTCTTACCCTCACCTGTAGCATATTGTAAAATTTTCTTAAAATCTTTAAGGTCTAATAATGGTAATTTGTTATCATCACAGTATTTGAATATTACTGAAATAATACCAGCTTGTGTTTCGGTAACACCTAAAATTCTAGAAATTAAAACAGGGCCGAACTCACTTATAGTAGCTCTCAAACGCACACCGTCTTGTTCAGACAGTGACATAACTTCTACAGGGAAAGCTTTGGCATCAAAAGATAAGCCTATTTTTTCATGACGTTCGTCAATCTTCGGATGTCCGGGACTTGGTTGAGCTAGACCACTTAAATCTCCTTTGATGTCCATCAGTAATACTGGAACCCCTTTTTCAGATAGATTTTCTGCTAATACCTGTAATGTTTTTGTTTTTCCGGTACCAGTTGCACCAGCAATTAAACCATGTCTATTCATGGTTTTTAAAGGCACATTTACATAAGCATTTTTAATGGTTTTCCCATCTAGCATGGCAGAACCTAAAGTGATATAATCGCCTTTACTGGTATTGCCTTCAGTGATGTGTTTAAAAAATGTTTCAGTTTTACTCATCAGTCAAAAATTTGCATAAAAATAATGTAATTTTAGCCAAGTATAAAATAGAACCTTATGAAGCAGTCACTTTTAGTTTTAAGCCTTATTGTTTTAGTTAGTTTACAATCTTGTAAAGACACTGATTCTCAAATTACTTTTCATAAATCTCACGAAACTAGTCGTGCTAATGTGCCTTTTAGTGATGCTGTTGAAACAGAAGATCTCTTATTTTTAACAGGACAAATAGGAAAGGATCATAAGAAAGGAGAGCTAGTGTCTGGTGGCATTGAAGCTGAAACTAAGCAGGTCATAGAAAATATTAAGGATGTTTTAGAGCATCACAATTTATCCTTGGATAATGTAGTGAAGTGCACTGTGATTTTGAAAGACATTAACGATTTTCAAGCTTTTAATACTGTTTATACGACCTATTTTAAACGGAAACCAGCCAGAACAACTTTTGCTGCGTCTGGATTAGCAGGTGGTGCTAGTATTGAAATTGATGTTATTGCATCAAAATAAGGAGAAACACTTCATGCTTCTAACTTCGTACTTATAACTTTAAGACCTATCTTTGCCAGCTATGACAAGAAGAGAACGACAACAATTAATAGATCAAGGTCATTTACTGCCTTTAATGGAAGAGTTTTATACCATTCAAGGTGAGGGCTATCATAAAGGAACAGCCGCTTATTTTGTAAGAATAGGAGGTTGCGATGTAGGTTGCCATTGGTGTGACGTAAAAGAAAGTTGGTTGCCAGAATTACATCCTGCAACCGAAACAACAAAAATTGTCGATAATGCTATAAAATATAGTGATATCATTGTAGTAACAGGTGGTGAACCCTTAACTTGGGATATGGGACCTTTGACTGAGCAGCTCAAGGCTAAAGGCGTTCAAACACATATTGAAACTTCGGGTGCTTATAAATTGACAGGTCAATGGGATTGGATATGTTTATCACCAAAAAAAATAAAACTACCAACAGAAGAAATTTACGATAAGGCTCATGAGCTTAAATGTATCATTTATAACAAAGACGACTTTAAGTTCGCCGAAGAGCAAGCCGCCAAAGTTAATGATGATTGTATTTTATATCTGCAGCCAGAGTGGAGTAAACGTGATAAAATGATGCCACAGATTGTAGACTATGTCATGACTAATCCTAAGTGGAAAGTATCACTTCAGACGCATAAGTATCTTAATATACCTTAATAAAAAACGCCTTGAGAAATCAAGGCGTTTTGATAGAAAATAGTTTAGTTACTATTTAGTAAACGGTACAGAAATTCTTATTTTATCCCATCCCATGTGCAAATGTGCACCATCGTCTGTAGCCTCAAAAGTCATGGAAAATGCCTCAAGTGATTCGTCTCCCATAGTTACAGGTACAGTCACTCTAGCAACTTCATTAGATTCATCGTAGCCTCTTGTTGCCCAATTGTCAACATCAGAACTTATAATAACGGTCCATTCTTTCTCTCCAGGAATTGTAAATAGTGAGTAAGCACCAGTCGTGATGCTTTTACCTCCAAATTTCATATCTGTTAAAAATTGAATTTGCGTCGCATCATTAGCGCCAGTTCTCCATAGTTTTCCATAAGGCGCAATCTCTTTACCTACTGTTCTTCCTTTTAACTGTGGTCTGCTGTAAAATACTTTAATTAATTTGTCAGAACCTCTATTCGGAAAAGACGCTAAGTCTAATGGGCTTTTATCTAGTCCTGCAAATTTTTGAGCTTCGGCATTAAATGAAAATAGCATCATGAATGCAAATGCCAAGGTTGTGATTAGTCGTGTTGTTTTCATAATAAATAATGTGGTTTTGTTTATCGTAAAATTAAGCTTTGTTACAAGTGTTCGGTCGTAAAGAAATACTAAAATTTACAGATTAAAAGTTAAACTAAGTATTTACGGGTCTAAGATTAAAGTATTTTACAAATAGCTTAATTAAAGTTTTAATTTAAAACTAATAGTGGTGTATATGTTTATTATATAGAAGTTTAGTGTCATATTTGCTTTATAATTAATATAAAAATAAAAGTTATGTGCGGAATAGTATGTGCGTTTGATATAAAACAGAAAGCAGAAGAATTAAGACCACAGGTCTTAGAGATGGCTAAAACCATACGTCATCGTGGACCAGATTGGAGTGGTATTTACAGTGATGATAAAGTGATAATGGCGCATGAGCGTTTGGCTATTGTAGATCCGGCTTCTGGAAAGCAACCTTTATTTAGTGAAGATAAGAAACTGATATTGGCAGCGAATGGAGAAATATATAACCATAGAGAGTTACGTGCACAGTTTCCTGATTATAAATTCCAAACAGAAAGTGATTGTGAGGTTATCTTAGCGCTATATGACGCAAAAGGTCACGACTTCGTGGACGATATGAACGGCATTTTTGGATTTGCCATTTATGATGTAGAGAAAGACGAATACTTCGTAGCTAGAGATCATATGGGAATTATTCCACTTTATATGGGTTGGGATAAACATGGTACCTTTTATGTCGCTTCAGAATTGAAAGCCCTTGAAGGTGTTTGCACTAAGATTGAATTGTTTCCGCCTGGTCACTACATGAGTAGTAAGGACGGAGAATTAGTAAAATGGTATAAACGTGATTGGGAAGATTATGAGGCTGTTAAAGACAACGAAACAAGCATCGCAGAAGTTAAACAAGCATTAGAAGACGCAGTACATAGACAATTAATGAGTGATGTGCCTTATGGCGTGTTGTTGTCTGGCGGACTGGATTCTTCAGTTACTTCCGCCATTGCAAAGAAGTATTCTCAAAGACGAATAGAAGCTGATGATAAGGAGCAAGCATGGTGGCCACAATTACATAGTTTTTCTGTAGGTCTAGAGGGTTCGCCAGATTTGGCTGCTGCTCAGAAAGTCGCTGATCATATTGGTACAATTCACCATGAAATTAAATTTACGATTCAAGAAGGTTTAGATGCTATTAAAGATGTCATTTATAATATTGAAACCTATGATATCACTACGATTCGTTCGTCGACACCAATGTATCTGATGGCTAGAGTTATTAAATCTATGGGTATTAAAATGGTATTATCTGGTGAAGGGGCAGACGAAATCTTTGGAGGCTATTTATATTTTCACAAGGCACCAAATGCTCAAGAGTTTCACGAAGAAACTGTTCGTAAACTGGACAAATTACATATGTATGATTGTCTGCGTGCCAACAAAAGCTTAATGGCTTGGGGAATTGAAGGGCGAGTACCATTTTTAGATAAAGAGTTTATGGATGTGGCGATGCGCATTAACCCAAAGGATAAAATGATCAACGGTGAGCGTATGGAAAAATGGGTGATACGTAAAGCCTTTGAAGATATGTTGCCAGAAAGTGTGGCCTGGAGACAAAAAGAACAATTTAGTGATGGCGTGGGTTATAGTTGGATAGATACCTTAAAAGACATTGTAGAAACTGAAGTTACCGATGAACAATTGGCAAATGCTAAATTTAGATTTCCAATTCAGACACCTCAAAACAAAGAAGAGTACTATTACAGATCCATTTTTGAAAGTCATTTTCCTAGTGATGCTGCGGCATTAAGCGTACCCCAAGAAGCAAGTGTAGCATGCAGTACTGCGACAGCTTTAGAATGGGATGAAGCTTTTAAAAATATGAACGAGCCCTCTGGCAGAGCGATTGCTAATGTGCATGATGATGCCTATTAATCTTTAGATTATAAAGAAATAAAAAGACCAGAGAAGCTTCTGGTCTTTTTTATTTGCATTGTGGTTAGTTTTTGATGATTTTTCTTATAGAATTATAATTGTCTCCGTTTAATCTTAAGAAGTAGACTCCTTTTTCTAAGTGTTGAATTGCTATACGTTTATCACTCTTAAAATTTTGGTTTAGAACTATTTGTCCAGATATAGATATCAACTCAATATTTCTGACTGTATTTTTAGGGTTTTCAATATTGATGAAGTCACTTGACGGATTGGGATAAATACCAATCTCATCCGTTTCAAATTCATTTGTACTTAATAGACCGTTATACGTCAATACAACTTCATTGTTATTTCTGCATTCAACTAAATATTCTGAAAATATACCTCCACCATCTGGATCTAATACAGATTGCGGTAAATTGCACGTTAAGATAGAGCCAGTAGTGGTCGCAATAATGAACTCTTCTCCTACTTGAGGTAGATAATCTGTGGTTATTACTTCAATATCACCATTGAAAATAGCATTTCCTTGAATACCTATATGGTCGTAAGTGATTCCTTGCGTATTTCCTGAAATATCAACCTGAATTACTGCCGTTGTTGATGATGAATATTGGTTAATAAAGTCTAATTGTCCAATGTCATCATTTCCAGCAGATACTTTGCCATTATTCACAAAATTTGCTACTGTATTGGGAAGTCTAATGGTACCGCTATTGCCATAGATAAAACCATCTACTTCATTAGTAAGCGATTGGTCAAACCAAAATTCTGAATTGTTATTGACATGTAAAAGGCCATGATTAGTGGTGATTGCACCTATACGAACATTGATATTAGGTTCTAGTGTGGACATTTCGCCATAATTTTCAAAAATATTATTACCAGTTCCAAAGCGTGAAATTTGAGAATTATTGCCAAAGAAGTATACGTCTCCATCCTCTCTGTTTATGAGATTACAATCGGTACCTATGCGTAAATTGCCATCTTCAAGAAAAGTGACGTTAAAAAAATTCTCAATAGTTGACTGCTCTAGTATGGATGATGGACTATTGCCTGAGATCCTAATGTTTGTAGTGTCATTGAATAGTACGCCACCTCCTCTTATGTTACAACCATCAAAATTAAAGGCACCAACAGGTGTATTATCAATAATCTGAAGATTGCTCTCCACTGGTACATAAATATCGCCTTGCCAATTGATGACGCCATCAATAACACCTGTTAATGTGCCATTTATAGTATTGTTGCCATTAAAGTTAAGTGTGGCATTTGCACCAACATTGTAGATGCCATCTTGATATCGTAACTGGGCAGAACCAAATCCTAATCTAAGCGTTCCTGATAATACTAAAATTTCACCATTTTGATTGAAAAGGTTTGCACCCATAATGGTTTCGTCTGAGGGATTGGGTAGCCAAGCACGAATAAGACCAAAATTATCTAATGCGGACATGGTTCCAGATGCTGAAAATGATGCGCCATCTCCATTAAGAGCTATGACAGCGATATCTGAGTTTTCTAAATGGCTGTTACCTGCCATAACAATAGTACTGTTGGCTTCCAGATTGATAGTATTCTCATTCACCCATTCGGCATCATTAAGCATAAAAATACTGTTGATAACGTTGACTTCAAAATTTGTGGTGAATACCCCCGTTCCATCTAGGTTGGCTAAATTAGCATTCATGCTGCCGCTGCCAGAAAAGTCAAGAGTGGCATCACCATTAAGATTAATTTTAGCGTCCCAATTAATAGTTCCATCGAGTGCTCCTGTGATTGTGCCACTTATATTAGTGGTATTATCGATATGTAATTCTCCATCTGAGGCAATGTTTATCGTTCCAGTATTAAGACTAATTGAAGTGTTGAAAAGTCGAAATGTTCCGTTTTGTACACTAATAAGGTTGTTATTTTCAAACTGTGACCCTATTGTGCTAACTTCAGATATGTCTTGATGTGAAACAACTATCGTTCCATTATTAATAATGTTTGAAGGTCCGCCACCTGGATTGATGATATTTGTACCAGGTTCAGTAAATTGAATAACTCCATTCGTATTATTGGTTATTGTGGCATTCGCATTAATACTAAATTGAGTTCCACTTTGTAAATCAATTGTACCGTTATTAGTTAAATTAATACTACTTATTTGAATAGAGCCAAAAATATTAATAGTCCCATTATTGATTAATGCGTTTGGATTGGTTCCTAATCCTGAAAGGCCTCCGCCATTCCAATTTAATGTTGCGTTTTCTTCAATAGTGCACGTGCTGTCAAAAACTAAATTATTGTTAGTGGTGAGGGAAGATGTTCCTTCTATTATTAGTGAGTTAATATTTATAGCAGAAGGTGCTATAACATCAAATCCATCAGGTATAATAACATCGCCATCCGGCAATGGTACTTCATCTCCGCTCCAATTTTCTGGTGTAGTCCAGCTGTTGCCCGATTCGCCATCAAATGTCTGTGATTGTAATGTAAGTGGGAGAAAAACCAATAATAGTAATAAATGTTTCATAATGTAAATTTTGTGAGTTTCTAAATTTTAATAATAAATGTTAGTTACTTACAAGGGGTTCAGGGATTTGGTGAAAGTAGTTTTGGTGACTGGTTTTAGATTCCTAGATTTTGACATTATCAGAAAATAGAACTAATTAAAGAGAATGTAATAAAGATTTTGAAGAGAAAACCTTAAAATGCATTAAACGATATTGATTTGGCTGAGTACGTGTTTTTTAAAAGCTAGTGGAGTTTTATTTGTAGCTTTTTTAAACGCGGTATAAAATGCAGATTTAGAATTAAAGCCAGCTTCAAGGCCTATTGCAGTAATTGTATATTTTGAAAACTCAGGATTCTTTAAGTAAGCTTTTGCTTGATCCACTCTGTAACTATTTATATAATCACTGAAGTTGGTATTAAGTTCAGTCTTTATAATTCTAGATAAGTGTCCGGAACTAATATTTAGATTAGTGGCAACACTATCTAATGTTAGGTTAGGGTCTAAGTATATCCTATTGATCTTTAATAGTTCTTCAAATGCTAGAACATGTTTGTTTCTTGTAACATCAGTCTTAGGGCTATTCATGGAAGCGCTAGTTTGTAATCTTATATTCTTGCGATCTTCAGCAATTCCGAATTTGTAAATACCTAAATAACCTAGCCAGTATATTGCTACAGACATGCTTATCCATAAGGAGTAAAAAGATATGCCGTAGGCTATATTTTTGTAAACTAGATAGGACCATAGAAACGCTATGATAAGGAGAACAAACAACGTTATCCTTAACCAATTTATTCGGGTGTATATAGTGTTAACATCAAAAGATTTATATCGTTTTTCATAATCAAATGACTTTTTTAATAGGTAAACGAGCATTATGATCGTAAATATATTGGAGAAAATTTCAATGAAATTTAATGTTTTCGCAAAAAAGCTATAAAAGCTTGCATCTTCATAGTTGGTTAAGACACCAACCCTGTAAATGATATTAAGCACTAAGAAAATTAAAAAAGGTAAAAACAGGAGTTTTTCTTTTATTGCTATTTTGTGATTTGGGTATAAAAAAGTTATAACGTAGAAATAATAAATAGGTGGAAATAATGCTGCCAGTGGCAAGTATAAGTACTGATACATTTCCGATAGGGTAACTAAACCGATATCGGGAATAAAATACATAAGGTTGCTCAGCGTAAGACATAGAATAAGAGCCATCAAAAAATAAATACTTCTAGATCTATATTTTTTTGAAAGCAATACAACTATTACAAAGATGAGTCCTTGTATAATTCCTGCTAGTATTAGGCTGTTGTATAAGTTAAAGGTCATTTAATACCAAGGTATTATTTTATTTTCTCATTAAAAATAAAATCAAGAAAAAACCTTCCGAATCAAATAGGGTTGCTATATGATGCTGTTCTTAATAGCTTTGGCATAGGTTAAGCGTCAAGGATTATCAATAGTTTTTTTGAAAAAAGGATTGTTAAGTTACATCATTAGCGTATTATAAAATTTATAAAAGTTTGGCTATTTGAGATTGAAAAACAAGGGAATGAAAATTCAAAATTTCACATTTAAGAGATTTTGAATTTTTATAAGATTTAGAAAATATTAAAAATCATCGAAATCCATTTTAAGATGCTTTTTAGGCGATTTAAGCCGCTTTTAAGTAATTAACAAATGTTGATAATTATCGACTTCAGCCAATAAAAAGCTTTCAAAAGGTGTCTTTAATTCGTATATTTGTTAGTATTCAAAAATGATACAGCAGTGTCATTTTTTTATGCCATAAATCGAACTAAAATCATTTAAAATAATGAGCGAAAAAAGAGAAGAATTTAACAAGGATAATTATTCAGCTGATAGTATTCAGGCACTAGAGGGCATGGAGCATGTTAGAATGCGTCCATCGATGTATATTGGAGATGTCGGTACACGTGGTTTGCACCATTTAGTGTACGAGGTGGTTGATAACTCCATTGATGAAGCTTTAGCTGGTCATTGTGATAATATTACAGTTACTATTAATGAGGATAATTCTATTACTACTGAAGATGATGGTCGTGGTATTCCTGTAGATCTTCATAAAAAAGAAGGCGTTTCTGCACTAGAGGTGGTAATGACTAAAATTGGTGCAGGTGGTAAATTCGATAAAGATTCTTACAAGGTTTCTGGTGGTTTACATGGTGTCGGTGTGAGTTGTGTTAACGCATTATCTGAGCATCTTAAAGCAACCGTTTACAGAAAAGGAAAGGTTTACGAACAAGAGTACGAGCGTGGTAAAGCCATGTATCCAGTAAAAACTACAGGTGATACCGATAAGAGAGGTACAACGGTAACCTTTAAGCCAGACCCAACAATATTTACACAAACTTTAGAATATAGCTATGATACTTTAGCGAGTCGTTTACGGGAATTAGCCTATCTAAATAAAGGCATAACCATCCATTTGATAGATAAACGTCATAAAAAAGAAGATGGTGAATTTGAAGGTGAAACATTCCATTCAGAAGAAGGTCTTAAAGAATTTATCAAGTTCTTGGATGGTAACAGAGAGCCTTTGATGAAAGATGTGATTGCCTTTGAAGGTGAGAAAAATGGTGTCCCTGTTGAGGTGGCTATGGTGTACAACACGTCATATGCAGAGAATTTACATTCTTATGTAAACAATATTAATACTCATGAAGGTGGTACGCACCTTTCTGGTTTTCGTCGTGGATTGACACATACCTTGAAGAAGTATGCAGATGGATCTGGTATGTTAGACAAATTAAAATTTGATATTTCTGGTGATGATTTCCGTGAAGGATTGACTGCAATTGTATCTGTGAAAGTTGCAGAGCCGCAGTTTGAAGGCCAGACGAAAACAAAATTAGGAAACCGTGAGGTTTCTGCATCTGTTTCTCAAGCGGTTTCAGAAATGCTTACGGATTACCTAGAAGAGAATCCGGATGATGCCAAGACGATTGTACAAAAAGTGATTTTGGCAGCACAAGCACGTCATGCAGCTCAAAAAGCTCGTGAAATGGTGCAGCGCAAAACGGTTATGAGTATTGGAGGATTGCCAGGGAAATTGAGTGATTGTTCTGAGCAAGATCCTGCGAAATGTGAAGTATTCTTAGTTGAGGGTGACTCTGCAGGTGGAACGGCAAAGCAAGGAAGAGATAGAGCGTTCCAGGCTATATTGCCATTAAGAGGTAAGATTCTTAATGTTGAAAAAGCCATGCAGCATAAAGTGTTTGAGAACGAAGAGATAAAAAATATATTTACAGCACTTGGTGTAACGATTGGCACAGAGGAAGATCCAAGAGCTCTGAATCTCTCGAAATTAAGATACCATAAAGTAGTCATTATGTGTGATGCCGATATTGATGGTAGTCATATTGCGACATTAATCTTAACGTTCTTTTTCAGATATATGAAAGAATTGGTGGAGAATGGTCACATATACATTGCAACACCACCTTTATATTTGGTTAAGAAAGGTGCGAAAAAACAATATGCTTGGTCTGATAAAGAGCGCGATGAAATTATTGAGGGCTATGGAGATGGTGCAAAAATTCAACGTTACAAAGGTCTTGGTGAAATGAATGCTGAGCAACTTTGGGACACAACCATGAATCCTGAGTTTAGAACGATGCGTTTAGTACAAATCGATAATGGAGCAGAAGCAGACCGTATTTTCTCAATGCTAATGGGAGATGAAGTTCCTCCACGTAGAGAATTTATCGAGAAGAATGCTATTTACGCCAATATTGACGCATAATAAATAATCCAACTAGAAAACTAGTAAAGCACCCAATTCGGGTGCTTTTTTTGTGCTTTAAAACAATATTTTACTCGATAAAAAGTAAATAATACCGTTAAAATACATTTTATTGATTCTTTTTTTATAGATTTATCCCATCTTAATTTAGTGTACTATGAAAAAAATAATAGTTTTATTTGCATTTATTACAAGTATGCAATTATCTAATGCACAGGAGCTTGAAACAATTTTATTAGCTTCTGATGATGCCAGTCTTTTAACAGAAAATTATTTAAGACCGGCAATGGTAGGGTTAATGTACAGTATGAATGGTGGTTGGGCAACAACTGCTAAAGTTCATAAAAAGTTTGGGTTCGATGTTACCATTGGATTTAATGGGTCTTTAGTTCCCGATAAGTCACAGGCTTTTGATTTTGTACCTAGCGACTATACTTTTTTAAGTTTGCCTAATGGTGAAAGCGAACTGCAAACTGTGATGAGCGAAAATGATGCTGAAACCACAGTTGATATATCTATTCCTGTTGGAGATGGTACGTTTAAGGTAGCAAGTTTTGATATGCCAGGGGGAATAACTGAAGATTTACCAGTTAATGCAGTTCCTGCGCCAACTGTTCAAGTAGGGTTTGGATTACCATTTAAAACTGATATAAAAGCTAGGTTCGTTCCTAATTTAAATTTTGATGATGATATAGAAGCTAATTTAATAGGTATTGGTTTACAGCATGATTTGACACAGTATTTTGGACCTATGGATAAACTGCCGCTTAGCATATCTGTATTAGGGGCCTTTACTAACATGAAAGTAGCTTATGCCATCAACGATGAAAATGCTAGTGACGATGTTTCGGTAACAAATGGAGAAGCAGAGTTTAAGATGAATACATGGACAATACAAGCTTTGGCCTCTTTAGATTTAAAAATAATTACGTTTTATGGTAGCGTGGGATATAACAATGGTAAAACCACCGCCAAGATGAAAGGTGACTATACATTAACGTATGATGTCGAAGATAGTTCAGGGAATCAAATAGGAACAGTCAATGAAACCATTTCCAATCCAATTAATTTAGATTTTGAAGCTAATGGAATGCGAGCTACTTTGGGTACTCGTTTAAATCTGGGACCTTTTAAGATTTTTGGAGATTATACATTTCAAGAATATAATACCGCAACATTAGGTATAGCCCTTAGCTTTAGGTAAGTAAATAATATCGTTCAACGATGAAGAGTAACCTTAAACAGGTTGCTCTTTTTTATTTTTAATACTATGACCTAAGTCATGGAATTTCGCGCTTAAAGCCTTAATTTTGTATTCAAATTTTTAATAACGCTTAAAATATAAAAACATGAAAGTAACAGTAGTTGGCGCAGGTGCAGTTGGTGCAAGTTGCGCAGAATATATTGCCATTAAGAACTTCGCTTCTGAAGTAGTTTTATTAGACATCAAGGAAGGTTACGCAGAAGGTAAAGCCATGGATCTTATGCAAACTGCATCATTAAATGGATTCGATACAAAAATTACAGGAAGCACTAACGATTATTCTAAAACAGCTAATAGTGATATTTGCGTAATTACTTCGGGTATTCCTCGAAAACCAGGTATGACGCGTGAAGAATTAATTGGTATCAATGCCGGCATAGTTAAAACTGTTTCTTCAAGTTTGGTAGAGCATTCGCCAAATACAATTCTTATCGTTGTAAGTAATCCTATGGATACAATGACGTATTTGACACATAAAACTACGGATTTACCTAAGCATAGAATTATAGGAATGGGAGGCGCTTTGGATTCTGCTCGTTTCAAGTATAGATTAGCTGAAGCTCTTGACGCTCCAATAAGTGATGTTGACGGAATGGTAATAGGAGGGCATAGTGATAAAGGTATGGTGCCATTAACATCACACGCAACGAGAAACAGTATCAACGTTTCTGAGTTTATATCAGAAGAACGTTTAAATCAAGTAAAAGAAGATACGAAAGTTGGTGGAGCAACACTAACTAAATTATTAGGTACTTCGGCTTGGTATGCACCTGGCGCTGCAGTTAGTGGGCTAGTACAAGCTATTGCTTGTGACCAAAAGAAAATGTTCCCTTGCTCTACGTTACTGGATGGAGAATACGGGCTAAGTGACCTTTGTATTGGTGTACCAGTAATTTTAGGTAAGAATGGTATCGAAAAGATTGTAGATGTGCCTTTAAGTGATGCAGAAAAGGCGCATTTAGCTGAAAGTGCAGAAGGTGTTAAAAAGACTAATGGACTTTTAGAACTTTAGATATTACAATGTAACTAATATAATGAATAAAGACTGTAGAGATACAGTCTTTATTTTTTCTATATTTGCCGAATGAAAACCAAACTACATTTTGGTGTTTTAATTATCCTGTTTACCTTTTTAGCAAGGTATGTAGATACTGCTGTTTCTCCAAATCAGCAGATTGTTGTTCAGTTTTCAAACACAGAAATCTCTGAAGTAGAAGCACAAGACGCTATTACTCGAATTCAAACAAAGCTTGATGAGGTTGGCGCGGAAGATATTCAGATTGGCCAAGACCAAGATGGGCAATTAAAGATTACATACTATAGTAATACTGATATAGCGCAAATTCAGCATATACTTTCGGATCAAGAATTAAGATTCACATTTAGTACTAACGGAAGTGATTCAGATAAATTTCCAAACGAAGAAAACTCTAAGGATTATAGGCTTAGTATTTCAGAAATTCAGCAAGACAATAATTCTGCTAACTGGGATTTCGAAAGTGTAGAAATTGTACAACTCAATAATAAAAGTGACAGATTTAGTAATCTGAAAGTTAGCAATTCTGGTGGTCACATTAATCAAGAACTGATTGAAAGGTTAATAAAAGTCGCTCTTAAGAATGTCACTAATTCAGGAGCTGAATTAGCTGGACCATCATGTAAGATTCCAGAAGTTCGAGCTGGACCAATCATATCCTTGGGTGTATTAATCTGAAATAATTCCCGAAACTTTTCAAGCTAGCTTTTTCATTCAGTCAAAAAGCAAAAAAATCTAATAACAATATCATAAACAATTGTCAGGTTATAGCGTAAATTCTATATTTGCGCGATCAAAATTTGACATAAAATAAAAACAAAATGCAAAACAAAGGAGTAATTAAATTGTTTGCGTTACTATTCGGTCTGGTAAGTATTTATCAGTTGTCCTTTACATTTAAGGCGAACCAAATAGAGGACGAAGCACAACAGGCTGCTGTTGCAAAATATGCCGAAACAGTAGAGGGTTACCAAGACCTTAGAAATCAAGCTGAGATCAATTATCTCGATTCTTTAAAAACATCGAAAGTAGAAGTTGGTGAAGAATTGAAGCCTATTGAGGTTTATAATTTAGGATTATCTCAATATACCTATTCTGAAGTTGAGGACAATGCCATGAAATTAGGTCTAGACCTTAAAGGTGGTATTAATGCTATTATCCAGATTTCTGTAAAAGATATCCTAAAAGGTCTTGCTAATAACAGTAAAGATCCTGTGTTTAACAAAGCATTAGATGATGCCGAAGAGCTACAGAAAGATGCTCAAGAATCATATCTAGAGTCTTTCTTTAGAGCGTTTGACGAGATTAAAGGAGATACTAAATTGGCTTCTCCAGATATTTTCGCTAATCGTGATTTAAGTGAGGATATAAAATTTGATATGTCCGATGATGAGGTGAAAACTGTTTTAGAAAGAAAGATTGATGAATCCATTATTTCTGCCTTTGAAGTACTTCGTAATCGTATTGATGGTTTTGGTGTGTCGTCACCAAACATTCAACGTCTAGGAAACTCTGGGAGAATTTTAATAGAATTACCTGGAGCAAGAGATAAAAAGCGTGTTGTAGACATTATTACTAAAACAGCACAGTTACAGTTTTGGGAGACTTACAAAGCAGAAGAAATGTTTTCGTATGTGGCACAAGTCAACCAAAATATGGTAGAAGCAGCTAAAGTTGATGACGCTAATGACGAAGTTGCAGAATCTGCGGAAGTTGAGCAAGATTCAACGACGAGTGCCATCGACGAGTTAACTGGGCAGATTGAATCTGACTCTACCAACGTTGCTGATGTCAATCCTTTGGGAATTCAAAATATTGGTCGTGGTTCTGTTATTGCATATTTTTTAGCCAAGGATAAGGAGAAAGTACTAGAAGCACTTAACGAGCCAAAAAATAGAGCGAATTTACCAGTAGACATGCGTTATGCAAAATTTGTTTGGGGTTTACAGCCAAAAGATTCGGAGTTTGTTGAGTTATATGCTATTAAAGGAAATAGAGATGGTCAGCCGCAATTAAGTGGTGCTGTAATTACTGACGCAAGGCAAGATTACGATCAATTAAGCAGACCAGCGGTGAGTATGCAAATGAACGCCAAAGGTGCTAAAACTTGGGAAGAAATGACTAAAGTTGCGTACGAGACTCAGGGCTTTATTGCCATTGTCTTGGATGATATCGTCTATTCTGCGCCAAGTGTGTCTACAGGTCCAATCGCAGGTGGAAATTCTCAAATTTCTGGTGCATTTTCATTGACCGAAGCTGTCGATTTAGCGAACGTGTTAAGAGCTGGTAAACTACCTGCTTCCGCTGAGATTATTCAGGCAGATGAAGTTGGTCCATCATTGGGACAAGAAGCTATTGATAGTGGTATGAAATCGTTCCTTATTGCTTTAGCTTTTGTCCTACTTTGGATGATTTTCTATTATGGTAAAGCTGGTATTTTCGCGGATATTGCATTGTTATTAAACATCTTACTGATCTTTGGAGTATTGGCAAGTCTAGGAGCGGTATTAACCTTACCTGGTATTGCGGGTATTGTATTAACAATAGGTATTTCGGTCGATGCTAACGTACTTATCTTTGAGCGCATACGAGAGGAAATAGCCAAGGGTAAATCGCAAAAGGAGTCTATTAAGGATGGTTTTGCTAATGCATTGTCTTCAATTTTAGATGCGAATATTACAACAGGTTTAACGGCCTTGATATTATTTGTATTTGGTACAGGGCCAATAAAAGGTTTTGCAACGACCTTAATCATAGGTATTTTAACATCCTTATTTACAGCAATATTTATCACACGTTTATTAATTGATTGGTGGGCTAATAGAGGAGGAACTTTGGATTTCTCAACAGCAATGACCAAGAATTTATTCAAGAATGTAAATATCAACTTCTTGAAAAAACGTAAGATTGCTTATGTGATTTCAGGTGTGTTATTAACAGCGAGTATCATTTCGTTATTTACGAATAAGTTAGATCAAGGTATTGATTTTGTTGGAGGTAGAACCTATCAAGTTCGTTTTGAACAGCCTGTAAGTACAGAAGAAATTGCGTCAGTCTTAAACGATCCTGCAGTTTTTGGAAGTGCTGAGGTTAAGACTATTGGTACGGCTAACCAGTTGAAAATTTCAACAAAATATAAAGTCGAAGATAATTCAGTAGAAGCCGATGAAGATGTACAGGTGAAATTGTTCGAAGCGCTCAAACCTTATTTGCCAGATGGCATGAGTTATGTAGAATTCCAAGATGGTTCTGGAGACGCTAAAATTGGTAAGATGCTTTCTAGTAAAGTGAGTCCAACTATTGCGGATGATATTAAGAAGTCATCGTTCTGGGC
Source organism: Winogradskyella flava (assembly GCF_014243395.1). Classification (GTDB taxonomy): domain Bacteria; phylum Bacteroidota; class Bacteroidia; order Flavobacteriales; family Flavobacteriaceae; genus Winogradskyella; species Winogradskyella flava. Next base: position 196,331 of record NZ_JACLCP010000006.1, read on the forward strand.
AGTATTAGGATCTTTGGTCGTAGTATTTCTCTATATCTTATTTAGATTTAAGAAATGGCAATTCTCATTAGGTGCTGTTGCGGCGGTTTTCCATGATGTATTGATTGTACTGGGTATCTTCTCACTAACGTGGAAGTTTATGCCATTTAGTATGGAAATTGATCAAGCATTTATCGCTGCGATCTTGACAGTAATTGGTTACTCACTTAATGATACTGTGGTTGTGTTTGATAGAATTAGAGAATTCTTAAATGAACATACCTCTTGGGAATTTGGTAAGACGATTAATGCTTCTCTGAACAGTACTTTGAGTAGAACATTGAATACTTCGGTAACTACCTTAGTGGTGTTATTGGCAATGTTCACTTTTGGTGCAGATTCTTTAAGAGGCTTATTGTTCGCCTTAATTGTTGGTGTCATTGTCGGTACATATTCATCGATGTTTATTGCAACACCATTAATGTACGACACCGCTAAGAAAGGTGATGCTGCAGAATCTTTAAAGAAGAAAGTTAAGGAAGACGACGAAGAATAAGACTTTTTAAATAAATGTTATTCTGAATTAGTTTCAGAATCTAAAAGCCTTTCTTTTTGGAAAGGCTTTTTTTGCACTTAGACGCAACCTTTTGGTGTTTTGACTATCTATTATATACATGTGAGATAATTCTCTTACATTGCTATTAATCAATCCATTTGTCAACATGAAAAGAACACTACTCCTCGTATTCTCAATAATGTCATCTATAAGTTTTTGTCAAGACGTATTAATGCAAAATGGATCAATAAGTACTTGCTCGGGTATATTTTATGATTCTGGCGGTGAATTTTCTAATTACTCAAGTAATGAAAGTTTTGTTTTAACTATTTGCCCCGAGGAATCAGAACAGCGACTAAAGTTAGATTTTCTAGATTTTAGTACTCAATTAAATGCTGATATTATGACCATTTACGATGGCAATGATACAACGGCATCAATAATTGGAGAATATTCTGGGAATATAACACCTGGACTTGTCTTCGCTAGTTTTAATAACGCTTCAGGATGTTTAACCATTGAATATATATCCAATGATGCTGGCAATACCACAGGATGGTCAGCCGATATTTCTTGTACAAATCCTTGCCAAGAGATTACGGCGGTATTAAACTCAACAACTCCAACAGCTAATACAGAAGCCATTATCGAAGTTTGTGTAGGGGACAATATAAACTTTAATGGCAGTGGCATCTTTGAAGTTGATGGAACAGGTGCTAGTTACACTTGGGATTTGGGTAATGGAACAACCGCCTCTGGTCAGAGTGTCAATGTTTCTTACGATGTACCAGGAGTCTATTTGGTAAATTTGGATATAAGGGATACAAACATGGATAATTTCATGGATGGATGTCCTAATATAAATACAATCAATCAAATAGTTCGTGTTTCTGGAAAACCAGATTTTTCCAATACCCATATTATTGATAGTACGCTGTGTTTCGGTGATACTACAACCATTGAAGCCGTGGTTAATCCATTGACACTATTCTATAATTGTCCACCGCCTGAGAGTGAAGAAACCTTTTTGCCTGACGGAAATGGAGCTGCTTACAGTACATGTATTAATGTGACTTGTTTTGAAGCCGATGCAGTCCTTACAGATGTTTCTCAAATTTTTGATATTTGCTTAAATATTGAGCATTCGTACTCAGGGGATTTAGATATTAAAATTATTTCCCCAAATGGACAGGAAGCCATTTTATTTGAACAAAGTGGTGGAGGTACATATTTTGGTGGCGCTAATAATCTTGACAATTCTGAGCCAGGAGAAGGTGCAGATTACTGTTTTTCAATGTCCGCTTCAGAATTATTGGCTAATGCTAACACCATTAACGCAGGTTCAAATCCGCCAAGTAATTCCTGGGAACCAGGAACATATCTGCCAGTTGGTTCTTTTGATACATTGTTAGGGAGCCCTTTAAATGGAGAATGGTGTATAGTAATTGTTGATAATATCCCTGTTGATAATGGTTATATATTTTCTTGGGAGCTCAATTTTGATGATAGCGTACCTCAAGAAATTTTTGAGTATGTGCCTACAATTACCTCTGAAAGTTGGGATGCAAATCCAAGTATCACAGAGATGAATGGAAATGTGATTACTGTGGCACCAACTACTGCAGGAGAACATTGTTATACTTACAGAACCGTAGACGAGTTTGGATGTGAATATACAGAAGACTTTTGTGTTACTATGTTGGCAATAGGTGAATCACCAACAACTTTTTATGAAGATTTAGACGGTGATGGTTATGGAGATGCTAATAATTCTATTTTAGATTGCTCAAATATTCCACCTATTGGTTATGCACTAAACGGTTTAGATTGTGATGATTTAAATAATCAAATTAACCCTGACTCAAATGATTCTTTTGGAAATGGAATAGATGAGAATTGTGATGGTGTAGATGGTAATGCACTTAGTATAGAAGACCTAAGCATCAATGATATCCAAGTGTTACCAAACCCATTTAAAAGTGTGCTAAATGTTAATTTACCTGATGTAATAATAGGTAATGATATTAATGTTAAAATTTATGATTTAGGTGGTCGATCGGTTTTCGAACGAGTGTTTTTAAATGCGACTGAAGATATCACAATTAACTCACTAGATAAGTTAGAAGATGCTTACTACTTTTTAGAATTATCTAATGACAAGATTGGATTTAATGTTATAAAAAAGATTATCAAGAACTAGAACAATTCGTTTAGATTATATCTTGAGACTTTATTTTCTGCTTAAGGAAGGATAGTATCTGACTAAAAAAAAAGAATACTGTTATTTGTAGCCTTGTTTTGTTATCACAAAACTTCAAATGATATCTTATCACCAACTTCTAGTTGCCATTCATCAGATAGTCCAGCATTGATTTCCAAAACGTATTTTGCAGGAGCCTCTGATGGGAGGGAAGTTTCATCAAAAGGTTTTGCATTTTTTTGAAAGCTGACGATCTCCTTGTTTTCATTTATATAGATAATATCTAAAGGAATCTTAGTGTTTTTCATGTAAAAACTTCTAAAATCCACATCAGGAAATATAAATAACATACCATTATTGGATTCTAGCTTACTACGATACATTAAGCCTGTTTGAGTTTCATAGTCGTTATCAGCTATTTCGATATCTAGAGTTTTTATGATGGCATCTGAACTAGCTCTACTTATAAAAAGCGTTCCCTCTTTTTTAAAATTTACAACAACTTTATCTTTTGTTACATTTCTTTTTTCCTCTTTACAGCCAATGAATAGGGTTATGCAGAATATGACTAAAAAATAGTTCACGAAAGTTTTTAACCACATTATTCTATTGTTTTCTTAGGTTCGTAAACAAACATAAAATAAAGACCAATTAAGATAAATGGGATACTGAGCAGTTGCCCATTATTAAGTACATCACCGAAAAATGCTGCTAAGTCTTCATCACCTTGTGGCTCTTTCAAAAATTCAACGAAGAATCTGACCGTCCAAAGTAAAACCAAAAAGAGTCCAAATAAAAACCCTTGTTGCTTGGATTTATTAGTTTTCCAATAGAAGTAAAGCAGGATTAAGAATACAAAGATATAACAGAATGCCTCATATAATTGGGCAGGGTGTCTTGCAAAGTTTTCAGAGTTTTGTCTAAAAATAACACCAAAAGCACTATCTGTCTTAATACCTACAATCTCAGAATTGATAAAATTTCCAATTCTAACAAAAACAGCACCAAGTGCTACGGGAACCACAACACGGTCTAATATCCAAAGTATGGTCTTTTTTATGACCTTTTTATTGTAAAGGTACATGGAGATAATCATGCCTATAGCTGCGCCATGACTTGCCAAACCTTGAAATCCTGTAAACTCAAATCCACCTTTAAATTTAAAGGGTAAAAAGATGCTAAAGAAGTCGTCTGATATTAATTCGGATTGATAAAAGATGACATGTCCTAATCTGGCACCTATCATAATCCCTAAAACAGAATAGATAAAAAGAGAATCTAAGGATTCACTAGTTTCATTTTCGTTTTTCCAAATACGCTTGGTAACATAGAAGCCTAAAATAAAGGCAACGATCCACATCAGACTGTAAAAATGAAGTTTAAAAAAACCTAAATCAATAAATTTTATTGGATCCCAATCATTTTGTAGTAAAAACATAGAAATTCTCTTTATGCAGTAAATATAATATTTTGTATAGGATTGAAAACGAGATTAACGTAATATTAATGGTCTTTTGGAGGAACGGGATCAAAACCTTTACCTCCCCACGGATGACAACTAAAAATCCTTTTCAGGGCTAATTGACCACCTTTAAAAAATCCATGAACCTCAAGAGCTTCTTTCGCATAATGTGAGCAAGTAGGTTGATAGCGGCAAGTAGCTGGTGTTAAAGGTGATATTAGAGTTTGATACACTTTAATTAGGAATAGTAAAGGTTTAATCAGAATTTTTTTCATAATCGTGGTAAAGTCCTTTCCTTGGGAAAGGATTTAGGATAGGCTTCTAATTAGTCGTAAAAGTGGTGCCATCCCTACTATCATTCAATTGAATGCCGGCTTCAGCCAGTTCGTCTCTTATTTTGTCAGATAAGGCAAAATCCTTATTTAGTCTAGCCTCTTTTCTTAGGTTTATTAAAATTTCAACTGCACCAGATAATTTGTCAGTGCTAGAATTTTCTTTAGCAACATTGACCAAACCTAAAACATCAAAAGTAAAAGTATAAAGTGTTTCCTTTAACAATTCAAAATCTTCTTTTGTCACAGTCGCACTACCATCTTTAACTTGATTGATGAATTTTGCTGCATCAAAAAGTGTTGCTATTAAAATAGGTGTATTAAAATCATCATTCATGGCATCATAACATTTCTTCTTCCAAGCAGAAACGTCAAATGTGGAAGCGTCACTAGTGTTTAAATCATCAATAAGATTAATAGCATCCATTAACCTGAAAAATCCCTTTTCACTAGCCAATAATCCATTATTGGTAAAATCCAAAATACTTCTGTAGTGTGCTTGCAGCATAAAGAAACGGGCAACACTTGGTGAATATGCTTTAGTGATATGAGGATTTTCTCCTGAAAAAATCTCATTTGGTAAAATGAAATTACCAGTAGATTTCGCCATTTTTTTACCATTCATAATGAGCATGTTGGCATGCATCCAATAATTGACAGGGGCTTGATTATTGGTAGCCACTGCTTGTGCTATTTCACATTCATGATGTGGAAATTTCAGATCCATGCCACCACCGTGAATATCAAATTGCTCACCAAGATATTTGGTACTCATGGCAGTACACTCTAAATGCCAACCAGGAAATCCATCACTCCAAGGCGATGGCCAACGCATAATGTGTTGCGGTTCGGCTTTTTTCCAAAGTGCAAAATCTTGTGGATTTTTCTTATCTGATTGCCCATCAAGTGCACGCGTGTTGTGTATAAGATCTTCGAGCTTGCGTTTACTGAGTATGCCGTACTGCTTTGTTTCGTTGTATTTGTGAACATCAAAATAAACAGATCCGTTTACTTCATAAGCCAATCCGTTATCAATGATACTCTTAATGATTTCAATCTGTTCAATAATATGGCCAGTTGCTGTTGGCTCTATACTTGGTGGTAAAAAATTAAATTTATTGAGAATATTATGGAAATCAACAGTATAACGCTGTACAACTTCCATAGGTTCTATGGCTTCCAGTCTTGCTTTCTTCGCAATACGATCTTCGCCTTCATCTGCATCATTTTCTAAATGGCCAGCATCGGTAATGTTTCTTACGTATCTGACTTTATAGCCAAGTTGTTTTAGATATCTAAAGATAACATCAAACGACATAAACGTACGGACATTGCCCAAATGTACATTACTGTAAACTGTAGGGCCACATACGTACATACCAACATAGCCATCATTTAATGGCTTGAAAATATCTTTTTCACCAGATAAAGAATTATATATTTTTATGGTCTGCTTGTCGTATAAGGGCATGATGTAATATTCAATTTAGTATGGACAAAGCTAAATAACTAGCTAGGATAAAGCAAACTAAAATTGAGTATCTAGCTGAATATAATCTAGAAATTCGCGTCGCGTTTCTTTTTCCTTGAATTTACCACCGAATTCTGAAGTTACAGTGCTGCTTTCAATATCTCTAATGCCACGGGAATTAACGCATAAATGTTTGGCATCAATAACACAAGCGACATCTTTGGTATTTAGAACACTTTGTAATTCTTTTACAATCTGAATGGTCAAGCGTTCTTGCACTTGAGGACGTTTAGCAAAATAATCGACAATACGATTCATTTTAGACAAACCAACAACAGTACCATTAGAGATATAAGCGACATGAGCCTTTCCTACAATGGGTAATAGATGATGCTCACAAGTAGAATATAATGTAATGTTTTTTTCAACTAACATTTCACCATATTTATACTTATTAGCAAAGGTAGATGCATTTGGTTTTTTGTCAGGATCTAGACCTCCAAAAATTTCATTAACAAACATCTTTGCTACTCTGTTTGGAGTACCTTTTAGACTGTCATCGTCAAGATCTAAACCCAAAGTCTCCATTATATGTTTGACGTCATCTTTAATGATGTCAACTTTTTCCTGATTAGAAAGTTCAAATGCATCTGATCGCATAGGTGTATCAGAGGACGAGCCAATATGGTCATCACCAATAGCATCTATATCATTAAAATCACCATCGATTTTCATAGGTAAATAAAATTATCAATTCTTTAAAAGAAAGATGCAAAGATACGTAATAAAAATAGTATCGATAAGGTAGGAGATTCTTAATTTAACATGTTATATAGACGAACAGTTATAATCATAGATAAACTAAAGGCTATTTTATTGTAAATTTATTACTTTTCGCTTCCACAACTTAAACCCTCAAAATGAAAAGAATTTTAATTGTTTTGGTTTTTACTATCTCGAGCCATAATGTGCTATTATCTCAAGATTCTTCCAAGTTTGTTAAATATCCCGATAATATAGACAACCCTTTGACTACCGAAGAAAAGGGGATGATTATTGATGCTTATGGAGAGCAAGCTGCTAATAAGTATATTTTTAATATTCCTCAACGTTTAAAGAATACTAAGCATATTTTAAGAAATAGATTTGAAATAGTTGAAATTAAAAATAAAGACTTGTCCAAGCTCAAGAAGCTTTCTGATGTCCCTCTATTTAATGTTTACAAGAAAAATAAACGCGATAAGGTGGTAGATATAAAAAATTTCAACCCACTAAAATATCAATTTCACTTTTATTCAAAAGAAGCCGAGTACGTCAGAATTGATGACACTTCGTATGTGATTATTATAAAATCTCAGTTTCAATAGGTCATTAATTATAGATATTAAATAATAGCAAATGAAAAAATTACTAGCCCTCATAGTCTTTTTTATAACAAGCATAAGTTTTTCCCAAGATATTAATATGCAAAATGGCACATTTGATCGCTGTAGTGGTATTTTTTATGATTCTGGAGGAGAATTTGGAAACTATGGAAGCGACGAAGACTTGGTTATTACTTTATGTCCGGAGACTGCTGGATTTATGGTGCAATTGAATTTTAATGCTTTCGCAACTCAGCTCAATGTAGATACCATGACCATTTATAATGGGCAAGATACAGCTGCACCTGAATTAGGTACATATAACGGAGTTGCTTCTCCAGGTTTTGTGACAGCAACTCCAAACATAAACCCTTCTGGATGCTTAACGATAGCCTTTAGCTCTGATGGCGTGGCTTCAAATAGTGGATGGGCAGCAGAAATTTCTTGTCTTGAACCGTGTCAAGACATTACTGCTCAAATTGATTCTACAGTTCCTGTCGTTGATACAGATGGTGCCATTAAAGTTTGCCCAGGAGATGACATTACTTTTACTGGAGGTGGGACTTTTTCCAATGATCCAACTGGAGCTACATATGAGTGGGATTTTGGAGACATGAATACAGCGAATGGACAAACGGTAACACATTCTTATAATACACCTGGTGTGTACTTAGTTAATTTAGTAGTTAGAGACGATAATTTTAGTGATGACCCTAACGGGTGTCCTAGCAATAATAGTATAGATCAAATTGTACAAGTAGCAACGGAACCTGACTTTAGTGCATCTCAAGCTGCAAATGCAGTACTGTGCTATGGAGAGAGTACAACTATTACTGGCGCAGCAACTCCAGTTGAATTTATTTTTGATTGTAGTCCAGCAACTGGTAATCAGACCGCATTGCCTGATGGAAATGGCGTGAGCTATACTTCTGGTACTATAGTAGAGAACTGCTACGATGATGCTGAGGTAGTTGTTGATGGTTCTCAGATTGCAGAAGTATGTTTAAATATTGAGCACTCCTATTCAGGAGATTTGGATATTTATTTAGAAAGTCCTAACGGCGTACAAGTACAATTATTTGCACAAGCTGGAGGAGGAACTTATTTTGGAGGTGCTGATAACAATGATAATGGCGTACCTGGCGTTGGTGCAGATTATTGTTTTTCTACAACTGCGACTACACTACTACAAAATGCCAATACTATAAATGCTGGTACTAATCCTCCAAATGCGTCGTGGGAGCCTGGTACGTATTTGCCTATAGGCAATTTTGATGATTTTATTGGAAGTCCTATTAACGGGGATTGGACGATTATTATAACCGATAATATTCCAGTCGATGATGGAACTATATTTTATTGGAGTTTAGATTTCGATCCTTCATTGCAACCACCATTATTATCATTTACTCCAAATATTACTTCAGAAGGGTGGGATGCAGATCCTACAATTACAAATACAAGTGGTAATGTCATAACCGTAACACCTCCAGACGCAGGTCAATACTGTTATACATATCGTGCAACTGACGATTATGGTTGTGAATATACAGAACAAGTATGTATAGATGTATTACCAGAACTAATTGCTGCGGCACCAAATAATTTGGTGATTTGCGATCCCGGAGCTGCTCCATACATATTCGATTTAGAACTAAATACGCCAGTTGTAACTGCAAGCGCCTCAAATGCAGGAGATTTGGTGGTAACTTATCACATTTCACAAACAGATGCAGAGAATGATGCCGGCGCTATATCTGGTACAAATAATTATTCAGGTACAGATGGAGAAACAATTTTTGTAAGAGTTGAATATTTGACCTCTGGATGTAATGAAGTATTTCCGTTCACTTTAAATCTATCTGGTCAACCTGTTCTTAATCCTGTTTCTGCTTTGGAGCTGTGTGATGATAGTTCAAATGATGGATTTGAAGAATTTAATCTTAATGCTCAAACCGCAGGTATTTTAGGAGGACAAGATGCAAGTAGTTTTGAAGTAACTTATCATTTAAGTTTTGCTGATGCCGACGCTGATGTTGCAGCTTTACCGTTAAATTATACGAATACTGCAAACCCACAACCAATCTTCGTTAGAATAGAAACTATTGGTGACTCAAGTTGTTACAATGCATCATCAAATCCTTTGTTTAATTTAGTTGTAATTCCTAGGGAGGATGCTACATTTAATGTAACACCAACTTGCGATGGTGCTACAGTCAATACCCCTTTAGCTACACCAGGAGGAGTATTTGAATTTACTGGTTTTCCTGGTCCAGGAGTAAGTATTGATCCGACTACAGGTGAAGTTACTGGTGCCACTTCAGGCTTACCTTATGAAGTCCGATATACAACCTCTGGTGTTTGTCCAAGTGTTTTCACTCTTACGTTTAACGTTCTAACTGAAGATAATGCAACGTTTAATGTTACTCCAACATGTGATGGAGGTACAGCCTCGATTACAGGTGATTCAGGAGGTATATTCAGTTTTAACCCAGTTCCAACAGATACTGCAGTCATTGATTCTAGCACTGGTGATGTCACAAATGCAACACCAGGCACTAGCTACACCATAGAATATATGACATCGGGAGCATGTCCAGCCTCGAGCACTCAGGTTTTAACTGTACTAAATTTAGATGACCCTAGTTTTTCTTTAACTGCGACATGTGATGGGGCAACGGCTACAATTGCTGGTGATACAGGAGGAACATTTGCTTTTAATCCTGCACCTACTGATGCTGCAGTGATAGATGTCAATACAGGAACAATAACTAGTGGGACTTCTGGTGCGACCTATTCAGTTGAATATACTACAGCGAACAGCTGTCCTCAATCGTCAATCGAAGCTGTTACTGTGCTTGATTCTGACGATGCTTCTTTTACGGTGGCACCAACTTGTGACGGAGGGGTAGTAACTATCACGGGTACTGTTGGTGGAATATTCGACTTTGATACAGTTCCAACTGATACTGCTGTAATAGATTCAAATACAGGTGAAGTAACTAATGCTTCCTCAGGAGCTACCTATTCTATTTCTTATACTACACTGGGCGTGTGTCCAGATACAGAGGTAGTAACTTTTAATGCCCTTCCGATTGATGATGCAAGCTTTATTGTAAATCCAACTTGTGATGGAGGTGAAACAACCATAACAGGAATAACAGGCGGAACGTTTAGTTTTGATGTAGTTCCGACAGATTTGGCTGTAATAGATACCAATACAGGCAACGTGACTAATGGTACACCAGGTGAAACTTACACTATAGAGTATGTTACTTTTGGGGCTTGTCCTAATAGTAGTATAGTCGTATTTACAGCTAACCCCCTACCATCCTTGGTAGTACCGACGGCATTGGAGGTTTGTGACGATGGGGTACCTGATGGTTTGACGGAGATAGATTTAAGTATAAAGAATGAAGAGATCAGCGGTAACAACCCTTTGTATTCGGTGAGCTATTATTTGACTCCGGGCGATGCAGATACGGCAACCGATCCGTTGCCGACATTATATACT
>NZ_JACLCP010000007.1 GCF_014243395.1 Winogradskyella flava
TGTTTGTGTATGGTTTCGTTGCGTGTTTAAGCACCTAATTTAGCAAATACAAACCAAATAGAAAATCCGCGAGGATTTTCGTAAGTAGGCGAGTACTAGCAATGAATTATACACGGTGTTGTGCTTTCGTTATTTTTCGATTTCATTATCAATTGAAATTTGAATCTTTTTACAACTCTCTAAAACTTCTTTGATAATTGAATTAATACTATTATTACTTAATTTTAAAATTTTGAGGACGTTGTATAATTCTGAATTGGTTTTCAGTTCTTCATTGTCATTTGGCTCCATATTTCCAAGCTCTCCTTTAACTTTAAATTTTGTTCTTGCTATTGGTCTCCCATAATCGAGAATGTTTTGTCTGTAGTTATCATAGACAAAATTTAAATGCGAATATTCAATATTATATAAATTCAAAATTTGATTCTTTAAACCATCATTTGTAATCAAATCAATTCCTTTCGATTCCAATACTCTGAATGTTGAATTTTGAGGTCTAAATATTTTAGATTGCCCAGTTCTTGTTATGATAGGGAAATGATTAGCCAGAGTGTCATTATAAATTACTTTGTTATCCAACCAGTTTATTAAGATGTCAGCGCTTACTATATCTTCTTCGCCTTGCATATTGAGGGAATTGAGCTGTTGGATGTCTTGAGATATGGAATTCTTAAGTTCCTTTAGCATACTAGTTTCTTCTTTTGCTATTTTTTGTTGCTCATTCCAATTATTTATACCTAGAGCAATTAAAATACCTATAACAACTAGAACAATCTCTCCAATGGCATATAGAAGATATTTACTGAACTTATTTTCATTCAGCATTTTTTGTCTAATTTTTCTAAAAAATTTTATCATTGGTTAATGGTTGGTTATAATGAAGCACAACGCTGCGCTATGTGCAGTTGTCTGTTTTTTTGTGAAGATAATGAAAAATCGTGTCGATGATTTGCAATAGTTATCCCGCGCTATGTTTTTTAATTGCCAATTATCGACCTTGAGCTAGCTGGCGAAGCGAGCGTTAGCTTTGATTTTTCTTTTATTGGGAACAAAAAAGAGCAACCAATTGCATCTAGCGACCTGATATGTTGAGTAAATCAGCCGTAGCGGCGAAACTTGCTGATATGTACTTCGTAAATGTTATGTTGCAATTGGCATAGCGCAGCGATGATGTCGAACTGCTTTTGGATATATAGTCTGCGAAGCAGCATAGACAAAAGTACGCCGCAGGCGTATTCGACATCATCGTCTCGGCTATGATTAGTACGGGAATTAAAAGTAGTTAACTTTCGATTAAGCACTTAGCCAAAACTTTTTATTTTGTTTTATCTTTTCTTTTTTAAAGCCAAATCAAAAGATTTGGCGGACTTGGTTAAAAGCACTAAACTTTGGGTTAAGTATCAAAACCCGTATTAATTATAGCCATTGTTACCTGCTGGCTTTTCTCCATTATTCTTTCATTTCGTAAATTCCAGAATCAGTTACTATAAAAGTTCCAAATTCAGTTTGAGCATATTGCCATATTTTTTCTTCAAAGGTTTTAATCAAGGTTAATTCCTTTGTTTTTAAATTTACTTTATATAATCTGTTATTTCCCATATTGGGAATATACAAATGACTTTGATTGATGAAAATACTTTCTGGATAACTCAAGAATTCAGAATCATCATCCCAAGAATATTCCCCGACTTTAAAAACCTCTTTTTTTTCAGATATTGAAACTTGAGAAACCGTTTGTCCAGTTGGAAATGCGAACCACATAAAGTCAGGTGATTCAAATTTGATATCATAAATAGGATGTCCTACTCCAATTTCCACTTCCCATTCAAGTGTTTTATTTCCGTTTTTATCAAATCTGTATAATTTATCTTCTTGATGTGTGCAAAAATAGATGTCTCCGTTTTCTCCTTTTGTTGAGCAATAATCTTCAAGTGAACCAAACAATTGTTTTTCAATTTTTTTATAGTTGTTTCCAACTGTTGTAAGTCCGAAATAATCTTTATCAACTATTCGCAGATTCTTATTTTTATCAAACGCATAGAACACCAAATTCTTTCCGTCACTCCAATCAATTTTCAGAATTTCAGATTGGGTTATATGCAGATAACTCGTTTTTTGTTTGTCTGTTATTTTATTCAGAGTCATTGGTTTTTTCAGCTTGCAGGTAACGGCCAGACGGGTAAGGCGAGTTGCGATGTTTGAGTAACAAATATAAGCAATAGAAGCCTTTAGACGTTATTCGCTTTACCCGATGTTAGTGGCAGTTCCTAGTAGTGATTGCTTTTCATTGTTGTAAAAGGAAATGGCCATATGCTATTGCCAGCGAATAGCCGTCGTGCTGTCTGGCCGTTAGTGGCAATAGAGCAAAAAGAAGTTTCGCGATAAGCGAAACGGTTTTCTCGTGCGAAGCATTGCCACTAACGTGTTCGTGTATGGTTAGTTGCGTTTGTAAGTAACTAAATTAGCAAAAGAAAACGAACCAGAGGAAATTCCGAAGGAATTTCCAAGTAGGTAATAGCTTAGCAATTGACTATACACGTTGTTGTGCTTTCGTTATTTTTTGTGAATCTTAATTAACCTATCTAATAATGTTTCGGTTAAAGTCAATAACATATTGTAGCTCGTTCCATTATTTCGATTCATTTCTTTTTTCATACTCATAACACCTTCGACTGTTGCAAATAAATCATTTTCATCTATATTCTCCCAGTACTTATCTAATAATGGTCCTTTTATTGTATTAGTTTCGTTAATAGTATATTTGGATATAAGGTTGGAAAATTGTGTTACAAAAGCTGCATTGTTTGTTGTAATAATTGATTTAGCAACACCTTGGGCAGTTTGTAAATCCATTATTAAACTATAGGTCTGCTCATCAAATAGTTCCATAATTCCATTTGCTTGCATAGCCAGAAGTGTTTTGTCATTCGGTGGTCTGTAGGTTTTAAAATCTGCGGATAAATCATATCTGACAATTTTTTTAAGACTATCGATTGTCGCATTTTTAGATGAGAGCCGTTCGGTCAAATTTGCTAAATGAGTATTATCATTTACGATATGTTTTGTCACTATATTAAGAGTAGTAGTGTCCTGTTTTAAATCTTGAATTAACGATTCAGTATAATTAGATAAAATGGATTTGTTCTTATGGTTTTCATTCCAATTATTAATTTGAAGAGCAATTAAAATACCAATAACTACAAGAATGATTTCTCCGATTGCATATTTAATGTACTTTCCAGTTTTTCCTTCTGAAAGTAAATTTTGTCTAATTTTTCTAAAGAATTTTATCATTGGTTATTGGTTTCTGGTAATGAAGCACAACGGCCAGACGGGTAAGGCGAGTTGCGATGTTTGAGTAACAAATATAAGCAATAGAAGCCTTTAGACGTTATTCGCTTTACCCGATGTTAGTGGCAGTTCCTAGTAGGGATTGCTTTTCATTGTTGTAAAAGGAAATGGCCATATGCTATTGCCAGCGAATAGCGGTCGTGCTGTCTGGCCGTTAGTGGCAATAGAGCAAAAAGAAGTTTCGCTATAAGCGAAACGGTTTTCTCGTGCGAAGCATTGCCACTAACACATAAATATATCTGTATTTATGTATCTATTTTCTAATATAGAAATTATTTATAAACTTAAGCATATCAGTGGTTAATTAATTTTTTGTTATCATGTATTTTGTATATCAAATTACTTATATTTAACTCAAGTGATATACAAAATACCTGTAAGATTTATCCTTTAAATCGGTATATAAGTCACTAACAAAGCCTGTACCACAAATAGTACCATAAATGGAATGAATAAATAACCAACCACATCTCTAGCTTGTATTTTAATGCCCTTGCCCATCACAGGAAAGACAATCAATAAAAAGAAAGGTTGAAGAAGGTTGCTTAAACTTTCACCATAAGCCACAGACATAGATGCTCTAGCAGTCATTGCGGTGATTTCAGTGGGTGAGAGGTTGGCACCTAAATCCTGTACCATATTAATAATGCTTGGGCCAATCACCGCAAATTCCCCACCAGCAGAGGGAATGGCAAAGTTTATAATACCTCCTGTGAGATAGGAGATAAAGGCATAAGATTCTGGTGTGGCAATGGACACTAAAACTGTGCTCAGTTTTTCCCCCAAGCCAGAAGCGATCATAATACCCATGATACCTGCGTAAAACGGATATTGAAACAGTATGCCAGAAATATTACTACTCGCACGTTTCATGGCAATACTGTAGCGCATAGGTGTTACATGCAACAACATACCAACAATCAAGAATATAAAAATCATGATATTAAAGTTGAGGTCAAAACCTTTGGTTCCAAAATGATAAACAATATAGATAACACCAAAAACTGCGACACTAATTTGCAACCAGCCGGCATTGTTTAAGGCGTCAGACATCGCTTTAAAAGGCAACTTGTAAGATAGCGCTTCGGATTTAACAGAACTTTCTTCATCATCCAAAGAGGTCTGTAAGTCTTTGAGTTCTTTTCCTGCAAAGGATTTCGGGATCAATAGCCACATTAAAATTGGTGAGACTACTACAAACAAAACAATCATAGTGATATTTAAGTTAGAGCCTAAACTGTAACTTGTAGAAATGGTATCATTTAAGATACCATTTTCAATTAAGAAATTGTTTTCGGTATTCAAGAGTAAAGCTATAGAGCTTGATAAACCGCACACCCAACCGTTAAAGGAAAAATAAACACAAGCCACCAAAAAAGAGTAGTGGATGCCTCTAATCCGCAGCGCCAATTCTCGTCCTAAAATAGCAGTGATGATTACCATACCAAAACTAATTAAGGACAGCAATACGCCTAGTGTAATGACGATGATATAAACCTGTGTTGGTGTTTTGATATGTTTAGCAATGCGGTCTATACTTTTTTTTACTGGTGAGGACTGTGCAATACAATAGGCTGTAATAATTATCAAAACGATCTGCATACCAAATGACAACAAATTCCAAAAACCATTGTACCAACCCTCTAAAATGTTTAAGGGCTTACTTTCAGTAAACGCTATGGCCAATAAGCCTGTTAGCAAGGTTAACAGCAGTGCAAATACGTAAGCACTTGGCATGTATTTGGTAAAGCCGTCCGTAAATTTCTGGCCGAGTTTTGTGAGCATGGAAAATCTGGTTGGTTGAGACTAAGATAAATTTTTTATGCCAATCGGAGTTTTATTTTTAGCACTCTTAAGATTTAGTTAATTAACAAAGTGTCACTATTCTTTAACAAGTCTCTAACAGCCTTGCTTTTATAATGCGAGTAATTTGGTGGTACTACTAATCAAAAATTCAATATAAAATGAGAAGAACAATTACTTCTTTTGTAATGTGCTTTCTGCTATCTATTTCATTTACCGCAACAGCACAACTCAACACACCACAACGTAGTCAGATGGCTTCTATAATGCAGCGCGTTGGAACTACGGACATTACTATTACCTATTCTAGACCTAGCGTGAATAACCGTGAAGTCTGGGGGAAATTAGTGCCTTTTGGCATGAATAATTTTGGTTTTGGAACTTCGAAAGCCGCACCATGGCGTGCAGGCGCTAATGAGAACACGCTTGTGACCTTTACGCATAATGTAAACGTAGAAGGTAAACCTGTTGAAGCCGGAACTTATGGATTACACATCAATGTAAAAGATGAGAATAATGCGACCATAATTTTATCTAAGGACACCGAAGCTTGGGGAAGTTATTTTTATGATCCTGAAAATGACGCTTTAAGAGCAGATGTAAAATTGATAGACATAGATCATACAGAACTACTGACATTTAGCTTTGATGAGGTAAAGTCAACATCGACTACCGCAGCTTTAAAGTGGGAAAAGAAAGCTATTCCTTTTACAATAGAAGTTGATGTTTTAAACATCGTGACTGAAGACTTAAGAGCAAAGTTAACAGGTCAAAATGCGTTTATAAGTCAGCATTGGGAACAAGCGGCAAACTATCTTCTTAATAACGGTGGCGATTTGGATGAAGCCTTGAGCTGGATAAATAAAGGATTAGAAGGACAATTTTTTAGTCAGAAAACATTTAATGGTTTGGTGATTAAGGCCAATATTCTAAACAAGAAAGGCGATAAGGATGGTTTTGTAAGTACGATGGACGAAGCCGTTGCTATGGCAAATGCCAATCAAATTAATAGGGCAGGATATGCTATGATCAATGCTGAAAATTTCGAAAAAGCTATTGAATACCTTAACATCAACACAAAAAATGATCCTGAAAATGCGAATTGGCAAAATAGCTTGGGAGCAGCTTACAAAGCTAAAGGTGACAACAAAATAGCGATTAAGCATTTTAAAAAGTCATTAAAGTTGAACCCTACAGCAAGAGTAAAGGCAAATACAGAAAAAAATCTAAAGGACTTAGGTGCCTTGTAAGAATTTCATCAGCAAAACACGTTTGGTTATGTTTTGGAGGGTCTGGTCATTGTTGGTGCCAGGCCCTCTTTTCTTGTACTGAACTTGTTTCAGTATCTCATTAAATCACCCATGTATGGTTTCAGATTTCCCGTAAGATTTAATGATTTTCCCCTCAAATTCAACAAGTTCCTTCCATCGTTTCTCAACATCTATTCCTTTACCATATTTTCGTGCAAAGGTTATAAAGATGGTATAATGGCCAGCTTCACTAACCATAAGGTCGTAGTAAAACTTGGACAGTTCTTTATCCTTAATACGCTGAGACAGTAACTTAAAACGCTCGCAGCTTCTGGCTTCTATCATTGCCGAAAATAAAAGCCGATCCACTAAGCTTTGGGTGCGATTCCCACCACGATTCATAAATTTAAAAAGCTGATTAACATAATGGTCCTTGCGTTTAGGCCCCAAGGCATAACCACGTTCTTTTATAATTTTATGGACTTGCTGAAAATGCTCTAATTCCTCTATGGCTAATTCTAAAAGTTGAGTGACTAAATCTTCATGCTCGCTATTATATGTGATTATCGTAATCGCATTTGTAGCTGCTTTTTGCTCACACCAAGCATGATCGACCAATATTTCTTCAATATTAGACTCGACAATATCTACCCAACGTGGATCTGTTTCTAACTTTAAGTGTAGCATAGTTATTCTTTTTTTTTGTGATTTAACTAATGTAATTCCAAATATTACGATACTTACTCATTTGTCTATACGTATTAAGGATTACTTTATGTTTGGCTAAGCCAAGACTTGGATCTAGTTTTAAAACTGATTTGGCGTAGTATCGCGCTTGTTCTAAAATATCTTTGTCCTTTACGATATCTGCAATTCTAAGATTTAATACGCCACTTTGTTGTGTGCCCATTATATCGCCTGGTCCACGAAGTTTTAGGTCTACTTCTGCGATTTCAAAGCCATCACTAGAACGTACCATAGTTTCTAGTCGAGTTTTGCTGTCATTACTCAATTTATGGCTAGTCATTAGAATGCAATAGCTCTGCTCGGCACCTCTGCCCACACGACCGCGTAGTTGATGTAATTGTGATAACCCAAAGCGTTCTGCACTTTCTATAACCATAACGGAAGCATTAGGCACATTCACACCAACTTCAATGACCGTTGTAGCTACCATAATATTGGTTTTTCCTTCTGCAAAGCGTTGCATCTCATAATCCTTATCTACAGCTTTCATTTTCCCATGAACTATGGATATTTGATAATAAGGCATTGGAAACTCTCGTGAAATGCTTTCATAACCATCCATTAAATCCTTGTAGTCCATGGTTTCACTTTCTTGAATCAATGGATACACGACATAAATTTGCCGTCCTTTTGCAATTTCATCTTTCATAAACTTGAAAACTTTCAGACGATTATTATCATAACGATGAACCGTTTTTATAGGTTTTCTTCCCGCTGGCAATTCATCAATAACCGAAATATCTAGATCACCATAAACCGACATGGCCAAGGTTCTTGGAATTGGTGTGGCGGTCATAACCAAAATATGTGGTGGAACTGCCCCTCCAACCTCCCCAGAAGGGAGGCTTTTCAATTCTTGCCCAATAGAATTTAATACAGAATCAATATCTGCAATGACTTGTTCATTTGAAAAGCGAATGACCTTAAATCCAAGATCTTTTAATATTAATGTTCGTATCTCATCAATTTCTTGTTGTTCTTTTAAATTGTGGTAGCCACCATCTACTTCAATAACCAAGTTCTTTTCAAGATTCACAAAATCTACTATGAATTCATCGATGATATGTTGTCTTCTGAATTTTGCATCTAGTTTTTTTCCTCTCAAAGACTCCCATAAAATACGTTCTGCTTCAGTGCTATTTTTTTTGTTTTCTTGCTGCAATTCTTTCATCAATTTATAGGTTGATGGGCGAGCAGTTCGGTATCTATTCAATACGATTTTCGCGTCTTCCCTCTGGGAAGATTGAGATGGGCTCTTTTTCCATAATTTTGATCTTTGTTTGACTCCAAATCGATGTTGTTCATCTATAATGGCCAGCCCTAAATTCTTAAATTTTACCTTGTCCTCAAGTAGGGCATGGGTGCCAATTAGTATCTGTAAATTGCCATTTTCAAGATTTTCATGAATGATTCGTCTATCTGAAGTTTTAGTTGACCCAGTCAATAGTGAAATACTGATATCTAATGTTTTACACCATTTTTTTAATCCATTATAGTGTTGGACTGACAAAATTTCAGTTGGCGCCATTAAGCAGCATTGAAAATCGTTGTCAAGTCCCATGAGCATTGACATAAAGGCGACTATGGTTTTTCCAGAGCCTACATCACCTTGCAAAAGCCGATTCATTTGTGCATTGCTACCTAAATCGGAACGAATTTCTTTTAAAACACGTTTCTGTGCATTGGTCAATTCAAAGGGTAATTGCTCATTATAAAAGGTGTTGAAATAATTGCCAACTTTGTCAAAAACGAAGCCTTTAATTTTTGATTTATGGATTAGATTTTTCAGAATTAACTGTAATTGAATGTAGAATAATTCTTCAAATTTTAATCGAAATTGTGCCCTGGAAAGTAAGTCTTGGTGTTTTGGAAAATGAATATTGAATAATGCCTCGGACTTAGATAATAATTTCAACTCACCTTTAATTGAATCTGATAATGTTTCAACAAAATGACCTTTGGTTTCCAGAAATAGTTGTTGCATTATTTTGGTAACAACACGATTGGTAATGCCTTTGTTGGATAGCTTTTCTGTAGAAGGATAGATTGCTTGCATGGCTGAGCGAAGATTCTTTTCGTGTTCTTCTTGCAATTCTAGCTCAGGATGTGGCATACTGAATTTGCCGTTAAACCAATTGGTCTTTCCAAAAATCACATAAGGTTTTCCTATGTTTATGCTATCTCGTATCCATTTTTGGCCTCTAAACCACACAAGTTCCATCATTCCTGTGTCGTCCTTAAAGTCGGCGACCAGACGTTTACCTCGCTTTTGAGCAACTTCTCTAAAGCCTACGATAGTACCAATAACTTGGACTTCGGCATTATTGCGCTGCAGCTCACTGATCTTGTAGTATTTGGTTCGGTCTAAATAACGATTAGGAAATAGATTGATGAGGTCTTGATACGTGTGAATACCCAATTCTGAGCGCAGTAAATCCGCTCTGTTTGGCCCAACGCCTTTGAGATAATCAATGGGAGTTTGTAAATTCACACTCATAAAGCGAATTTACCCAATTCCTTTGAAAAAAGGAATCTCTAAGTTGTGTCATTTCTAACGCAGTGAGAAATCCTATTATTTTGCTTTTCAGTAATATTTCTTAGTAGTACCTCATTCGAAATGGCAGAAAATCGTAATTTGGTCTTATTCTTGCTTAAATCTAGTTATGAAAAGAATATTTGCTGTTTTATCTCTCTTCTTAATGTGCGTTTCTAATGCCCAGCAAACGGATTATGTGGATTTCATGCGTGTGGAGGCTTTAATTGTGTTTAATCAGTTGGCCGTGGATAGCACAACGTATAATTCTTATGAAATAGATTTCAAAATTCTGAAACAAACAGATTCTATCTATTTGGACGCTGTTAACATGGAGTTTAAACATCTGGCAATCAACAATTCCAAGGCGAAATTCCGAAACGACGGAAAAAGGCTTGTGGTTTATAATAATTTCGAAAAAGATCAAGAGTATAAGCTCAGCTTTATCTTTTTTAATTCGCCAAAAAAAGCAATGTATTTTCTGGGTTGGGAAAATGATGGAAGAAATCAAATCTGGACACAAGGGCAAGGTAAGTATACAAGCAATTGGCTACCAAGTATTGATGATGTTAATGATAAAATAGAATTTGATTTAAAATTTTTAGCGCCAAAGGCATATAAGGTCATTTCAAATGGAAAGCTAAAATCGAAATATGATAACCTAGGCAATACCTTATGGGAATACGATATGGAGCGCGCTATGTCTAGTTATTTGGTGGCTGTGATTGTCGGTAAATACAATAAAAAAACGGAAGCCTCAAAAAGCGGTATTCCCCTAGAATATTATTTCTATCCTGAAGATTCTTTAAAAGTTGAGCCAACCTATCGTTATAGCAAGCGCATGTTCGATTTTCTTGAAGAGGAACTGGGTTTTTCCTATCCTTGGCAAAACTATAAACAAGTCCCAGTGCACGATTTTTTGTATGCAGGAATGGAAAATACAAGTTGTACAATTTTTTCGGATGCTTTTGTCGTCGATTCTATAGGATTTAATGATAAGAGTTACATCAATATCAATGC
The DNA here is from genome assembly GCF_014243395.1 of Winogradskyella flava. Lineage (GTDB taxonomy): Bacteria > Bacteroidota > Bacteroidia > Flavobacteriales > Flavobacteriaceae > Winogradskyella > Winogradskyella flava. Next base: position 10,705 of record NZ_JACLCP010000007.1, read on the forward strand.
GCACGAACTGGCACATCAATGGTTTGGGGATTTGGTAACGGCTAAGTCTGGGGAGCATCATTGGTTGCAAGAAGGTTTTGCGACGTATTATGCCTTATTGGCTGAGCGCGATATTTTTGGCGACAACCATTTCTATTTTAAACTATATGAATCTGCTGTGGATTTAGGTCGTCAAGATATTGCCGGTAATGGAACGTCGCTTTTAAATCCTAAGTCGAGTAGCCTAACGTTTTATCAGCGCGGTGCTTGGGTTTTGCATGGATTAAGGAGTAAAGTAGGAGATAAGATATTTAAGCAAGCCGTGACAAATTACTTGGAGAAATATCAATTTACTAATGTAGAAACATCAGATTTTATTAAAGAGGTTGAACGTTTATATGGTAGGTCCTTAGCTGGTTTTGCTAATCTATGGATTAAGAAAAAGGAATTCCCAGTAGATAGTGCTTTTGATTTACTAAAGAGCCAATCCACTTATATTAATGAATATTTAATGGTGGATTGTCAAGTGAAAACATCGAAATGTGCTGAGCAATTGAAATACTATGTTTCAGATGAAGCCAAAGTAAAGATCATTTCTCAAGCTCCGGATTTAGTGACCAGGGATACGTTTAAAAATAGTTTGAAAGTAAGGCAGGCTATTTCGCAATATGTTAAAAAAATACCCAAAGACCTAAAGGCTGATTACGAAACGCTTCTTGATGATAGGTCTTATATCACCATAGAAAGCGCTTTGTATAATTTGTGGGATAATTTTCCAGAAGACCGCTCAAAATATCTAGCTAAAACGAGAGATATTATTGGTTTTAGTGATAAGAATGTACGATTGCTATGGATTGTTTTAAATCTAAATACACCATTTTATAAAGCCGATAATAAGCAAGGTCTTTACGAAGAATTGGTAAGCTATACGGACGAAAAGTATAATGCGGATTTACGCATGAATGCTTTTCGGTATTTAAGTCTCATGAAAGCTTGTAATGATAAATGTCAATCTAACTTAGGGCAAGCGAAATCGCATCATAACTGGAGATTGGTTAAGTTTGCAAAGCAATTGTCTGAACAGATTCAACAAAACAAAAATTAATGAGAGCACTGGTCATTTCAGGAGGCGGAAGTAAAGGTGCTTTTGCTGGCGGAGTAGCGCAATATCTTATGGAGCGTGAAAAGCGAGAGTACGACATGTTTTTGGGAACTTCTACAGGAAGTCTTCTGGTGCCTCATTTAGCTACGAATGATATCTCTAAGTTGTATGACATTTTCACCAATGTACAGCAACAAGATATTTTTAGTATAAGTCCATTTGTTCAGCGTAAAAAAGGCGATAGGGAATATGTTTCTATAGATTTTGTGAACTCCTTATGGCAATTTCTAAGGCTTAAACGAACATTTGGAGAGAGTAAAGCTTTGAGAAAGCATATCAGAAAGAATTTCACAAAAGAGGAGTATGAGAAAATTAAGATGACCAAGCATGATGTCGTTGTTACGGTCTCTAATTTGTCTATGAACAGGGTGGAGTATAAGTCTATCAAAGAGTGTTCTTATGATGAATTCTGTAATTGGATTTGGATTTCTTGTAATTATATCCCTTTCATGTCTCTAGCTAAGGTTGATGGTTATGAATATGCTGATGGTGGCTTGGGTTGTGTAATTCCAATACGAGAAGCTATTTTACGGGGTGCGACCGAAGTTGACGCCGTTGTCCTGGAGGCTGAAACCATTGGTAAGCAAAAAGTGCTGGGTAAAAATCCGTTTTCCTTAATGATTAGTCTTTTTGGCCATTTGTTGGATCAGGTAGAGCGCAATGACATTGTTATAGGGAAACTTGCGGCTAAAAACAAAAACGTTAAGCTTAACTTATACTATACTCCAACAAGTTTAACGGAAAACTCGCTAATCTTTAGTAAGCGTTTGATGGAAAAATGGTGGAAGCAAGGCTATGATTATGCTGAGCAAAAGCACTCAAGCGCATAATATTTTTAGATGTCTTTTAAAATCAAGAGTTCAATTGGTGAAGTTTAGAATTGAAACAGAAATATTAAGCGAGAAAATCACAAAGCACAATTGCTTTATAGGTGATCACGTAATGAGCTTCTCAGATTGTGTATATGCAATGAAGAGTTCAGATGACTTTATAAAGCAGTTTAATCAAACCCTTATTAACTCTGATTTTGAGGCTTTTTTCTGGGAAGTGAAGCCTGTGGATAAAACCTTGCTTAGCCAACCATTTGAATTTGTAATAGTGAAGAGTAATGCTCTGAACAGTATTGAAACAAATAATTCGTCATTTCTTGACTATTTTGTTGGAGAAGAATCGGTATTGAAGTTTTTAAATATTAGAGGTGATGCTGAATTGGTGGTTCCCAGTCCTGTTTCTGATCAAACAGAATATGCGCATATAGCTAAGTTTGTGAGAACAGCTAGTCAAAATCAAATATTAGATTTTTGGAGAAAAGTTGTCAATACCTATTCGACTAACATTGGAGAAGATTTAAAATGGCTTAGTACTTCGGGATTAGGTGTGCATTGGCTTCACGTAAGAATCGATAGTCGACCTAAATATTATCAGTTTTCAGAATACAAATATTTTAAATCTAAATAAGATTATAATAGCTTGAATATGTATAAAGTCTTCCCTCTGGGAAGATTTAGATGGGCTTTACCAAAGTTCCCCAACTTCTTGCTTAATATATGAAAGTGCCGCCTTGCTCGGTGAGGATTTATCCATTAGTTCTGTTAAAATCACTTCGCGCAACTTATTCGCGGTATCAGTTTTTTCATTCATGTTAGCTTTTCTAATCAATTGAATTGTAGCATTTTTTGCGGCCATGATAATGTTCCAACATTGGTCGCTAACATAGATTTGTTGGGATAGATTATGCTCAAATTCTTGTTCAATTGCTGCTGTAAGTAAATTTTCATAATCCTCTTTATTTGAGGATGTTGGATTTATTCTAGTAAGTAATTTAGCAGGTGCAATGCGTTCCAGAAAAAGAGACATGCGTTCATAGGCTTGAAGTCTTATAGGAAATGCTTCTTTTTGAAGATCTTTTGTGATTAAAAAGTTACGACGATTGTTTTCGTTTTCTACGTGTTCCCTGAAAAATAGATAGGCTATTGCTCCCGTAATCAACGTGGGAACGGAGTACATTAAAAGATCGATAAGTTGTTGTTCCATTTCTGTTATTTAGTTTATTAGTTTTTACAATTTACACTCCAAACTTCTCACTTCTAGCTTTCAATTCTTTCCACCAAGATAAACACATTCTTTCAAATGTTGCATATTTTTAAATTGGACAGGTGTTTTTTGATATCTGAAAGTTTGGTCAAAGTTTTTTGTTAGGTTATGGTCATCGACATTCATTTCAATATCATTCATGTTAAATTGACATGGGTGTTCGTAACCTGCTGCATTTGTAATTTCTATTAGTTCCTTTTTAAAGGTCTTGAAGTATTGTGCTAGACGTTCTGACTTTAGGGGTATATTAATACCATTTTGTAGCCATTTGCTTTGTGTCGCAATACCAGCTGGACAACGATTGGTGTGACAAATCTGTGCTTGGATACAGCCAATACTCATCATTGCCTCACGAGCCACATTAATACAATCCACGCCCATAGCGAAAGCCATGGCTGCTTTAGCGGGAAAACCAAGCTTACCGCTACCAATAAAGACAATACGATCCGTTAAGTCGTGTTTCTGAAATAACTTGTATATATCGCTAAATCCATAAATCCAAGGTAATGAGACATGATCAGCAAAACTAGGAGGAGCAGCGCCAGTGCCACCTTCACCACCATCAATGGCAATAAAATCTGGTCCTCGATTTTCTTTTTCCATAATTTCGGCTAACTCTTCCCATTGCTCTAGCTTTCCTATTGCTGCCTTAATGCCTACTGGTAAGCCTGTAGCTTCAGCAATGGCTTCAATAAAATCAACTAACTCAGGAACATTGGAAAATGCCTTATGGTTTGGAGGTGATAATACCGTTTTGCCGACTTCAACACCTCTGATTTCAGCAATTTCTTTAGTAATCTTCTTTCCAGGTAGAACACCACCTTTTCCTGGTTTGGCGCCTTGAGATAGTTTTACTTCAATAGCCCTAATAAAAGGATTGTCTGCAACCAGCTTCACCATCTTTTCCATGGAGAATCCACCATCCTTGGCCCTAACCCCAAAGTAGCCCGTTCCAAAATGAAAGACAACATCTCCACCGTGACTGTGGTATGGTGATAAGCCACCTTCGCCAGTATTGTGATAGGCACCTGCAATTTTCACACCTTTGTTTAAAGATTCAATAGCTTTTGCGGATAAAGAGCCAAAACTCATTGCAGAAACATTTATAACTGATGCAGGCCTGTAAGGTCGCTTACGTTTGTTATAGGCGCCCATAACTTTGGCGCAAGGGACAAAGGTTTTGTCAATAGCGCTTGGATGGTTGTCTTCAACCTTATAAGGCATCATAGCATTATTGATAAAAATGTGTTGATGCGCATAAATATCCCTATCTGTTCCAAAGCCCTCGTAATTATTTTCTTTTTTTGCGGATGCATAAATCCAACCGCGTTCTATACGATTAAACGGTAACTCTTCTCTATTGTTAGCAACAAAATATTGTCTCATCTCTGGTCCAATACTCTCAAGCCAATAACGTAGATGACCTACAACAGGGAAATTATGACTAATAGTGTGTTTACTTTGAAAGAAAATATCTCTGATAGCTACAATAGCAATAACAAATATTACCCACAGCCACCAAGGCACACTACCCAATGCGTCTAATACTGCATTCATAAATTAATTGTTTAAATAATCCAGTGTTAACTGCGTAAACGCTTTTACACCAAGTAACATACCACTATCATCAATTTTAAAATCTGGTGTATGATGTGGATAAACTTCAGTAGCACTAGGAGTCATTCCCCCCAAAAAGAAATAAACGCCAGGGACAACCTCTTGAAAATATGAGAAATCTTCACCACCTGTGGTGGCTTTCATTAGTTGTACGTTCTCTTCACCGGCTGCTGCTTGCAGTGATGGTAATACTTGAGCTGTTAAGTCTGGATCGTTAAACGTAATAGAGGTGTTGTTCTGAAATGTAATTGTCGCTTCACCACCGTAAGCTTTAGCCAATGTCTCTACCATTTCTTTCATGCGCGTTTCAATCATGGTACGCATTTTTGGATCGAGTGTTCTTACGGTTCCTATCATTTCGGTAGATTCTGGAATGATATTAAATCGAGTACCAGCAGTGATTTTACCAACAGTAATAACCGCCGCTTCATCCGTGAGTTTGGCTTCTCTACTGATAATAGTCTGCAGTCCATCAATAATCTTGGCAGAAATTAAAATAGGATCTACGCCAGACCAAGGTTGCGAACCATGGGTTTGTTTTCCTTTTACATTAATAACAAATCGCTCAACAGAAGCCATAATACCACCGGTTTTGTATTTAATAGTACCCACTGGTGTCTGGGAATTGATATGTAAACCAAAAATGGCATCTACTTTTGGGTTGTCTAAAACACCTTCTTTGATCATTAATTTTGCGCCTCCTTCTTCGCCGGGAGGTGGTCCTTCTTCCGCAGGTTGAAAAATAAATTTTATTGTGCCTTTGATTTTGTCTTTATGTTTTGACAAGACTTCTGCTGTGGCCATTAAAATAGAGATATGAGTATCATGTCCACAAGCGTGCATTACACCAGTTTCGGTATTTAGAAATGTGGTTCTAACTTCAGATTTAAATGGTAAGTCGTTACGTTCTGTAACGGGGAGTGCATCGATATCTGCTCTTAAGGCCACTACCTTTCCAGGTTGATTTCCTTTAAGAAGTGCAACAACTCCAGTTTTTGCAATCCCTGTTTCGACTTCCAAACCCAAAGACTTTAAATGCTCAGCAATTTTTTCAGCAGTTTTGAACTCACGATTCGATAATTCTGGATTTTGATGGAAATGATGTCGCCAATCTATGAGTTTCTCTTCAATATTGGTAATGTCTTGTTCTATTGAGTTTTGAGCGGATAGACTAAAAGCGAAGATTAGTATTAAAAAGCTGAGGTTTTTCATATTTAGTTTGTCTAAGATTATGTTGGCAATAAGAATTATTGGCCAAATGCCTTTATGGGCAAAATTTGCACTAAGATATTGAAATTTAGGAAAACAAAACTCTTAATATATTGTTTATAATTATTGCCTTTTAAACATGGAAAAACTTATAAGGATGTGTATTTTCACAATTCGAAAAAATTAGCTTTTGGAAAAGTATCTTAGTCAACTTAACGACGCTCAATTAGCACCAACACTTCAGAAAGACGGACCAATGATTGTCATTGCTGGTGCTGGTTCTGGTAAGACACGTGTATTAACGTATCGTATTGCCTATTTGATGAGTCAAGGTGTGGATGCATTCAATATTCTGGCATTGACATTTACCAATAAGGCGGCTAGAGAAATGAAAGGAAGAATAGCAGATATTGTTGGTGATAGCGAGGCCAAAAATCTTTGGATGGGAACATTTCATTCTGTATTTGCTAAGATTCTAAGATTTGAGGGGCATCATTTAGGTTTCCCAAGTAATTTCACCATTTACGACACTCAAGATTCCCAAAAGCTTTTAGGTTCCATTATCAAAGAGATGGGATTGGATAAAGATATTTATAAGACCAAGCAAGTTTACAGCAGGATATCGTCGTATAAGAATAGTCTTATTACGGTTAAAGCATATTTTAGCAATCCAGAATTAATGGAAGCCGATGCTATGGCACGTCGTCCAAAAATGGGAGATATATACAAGGCATATGTTGACCGTTGTTTTAAGGCAGGTGCTATGGATTTTGATGACTTATTGCTAAGGACCAATGAACTGCTCACTCGATTTCCAAATGTCTTAGCACAATATCAAAATAAGTTTCGATATATCTTGGTGGATGAGTACCAGGATACGAATCATTCACAATATTTAATTGTAAGAGCTTTATCTGATCGTTTTCAGAATATATGTGTTGTAGGAGACGATGCGCAGAGTATATATGCGTTTCGTGGAGCGAATATTAATAATATTCTCAATTTTCAAAAAGACTATGACGATGTTAAGGTCTACCGCTTAGAGCAGAATTACCGCTCGACCAAAATGATAGTTGGTGCTGCAAATTCTGTTATAGAACACAACAAGACCAAACTCGACAAAATTGTTTGGACGGCTAATGACATTGGTGAAAGAGTCATCGTACATCGTTCTATGACAGATGGTGATGAGGGACGTTATGTGGCGAGTACCATTTGGGAAACAAAAATGAATGAGCAATTACCTAATAGTGACTTTGCCGTTTTATATCGTACCAATGCACAATCCAGAGCCATTGAGGACGCCTTGCGCAAAAGAGATATTCCGTATCGCATTTATGGAGGCTTATCATTTTACCAACGTAAGGAGATTAAGGATGTCACAGCGTATTTACGTTTAATTTTAAACACGGCTGATGAAGAAGCTTTAAAACGTGTCATTAACTACCCAGGAAGAGGTATTGGTCAAACTACCATAGATCGACTAGTTGTTGCAGCTAACGCAACGGGTAGAACCATTTATGATATTATGAAGGATATTGATAACGTTGCTATTAATATCAATAATGGTACTAAAAATAAACTTAAGGATTTTGTAACGCTAATAGAGAGTTACAAGGTCATGAACCAGACGGCGAATGCTTTTGATTTAGCAGAGCACGTGACCAAGACAAGTGGTTTAATTCGTGAATTAAATAAGGATGGTACACCAGAAGGTGTTACTAGAATGGATAACGTTCAGGAATTACTCAATGGTATTAAGGATTTTGTTGAAGGCCAGATAGAATTGGCAGATGCTGGTGATTCTTTAGCTGAGTTTTTAGAAGATGTAGCCTTGGCTACTGATTTGGATGGTGATAAAGGCGATCCTAATCATGTGGCTTTAATGACCATTCATTTAGCAAAAGGTCTAGAGTTTCCGCATGTTTTTATAGTAGGCATGGAAGAGGATTTGTTTCCTAGCGCCATGAGCATGAACACAAGAAGTGAACTTGAGGAAGAACGACGTTTATTCTATGTGGCTTTAACAAGAGCAGAAAAACAGGCCTATTTAACATACACACTATCACGTTATCGATGGGGAAAACTTATTGATGCTGAGCCAAGTCGATTTATAGAAGAAATCGAGGATGAGTATGTAAATATTACAACACCACTCAAAGAGCAACATTTTAACCCAATGTTGGATGCTTCAATTTTTGGCGATGTAGAACCTAATAAAATTCGATTTGCAAAACCGAAGTCGCCTAAGTTCAGGAAAAAAGAAACGAAAAGTAAGCCTGAAAATTTCAAAATCAGTACGCCTAAAAAATTAAAGCCTGTAAATGCTTCTAATGGTGCTTCAAATTTATTTGATAGTAAATTGACAGTTGGCAATATCGTAAACCATCAACGTTTTGGCCGAGGAGAGGTGCTTAAAATTGAAGGTGCAGGAGGTGATTTAAAAGCTGAAATAAAGTTTGAAAATGGGGATTCTAAAAAATTACTTCTCAGATTTGCCAAGCTTCAGATTATTAGTTGATCTCCTCTTTATGTTAACCTCTTGTTAAAAATAAAAAGGAGCAAGAGTTTTTATTTTTTAATGCATCTATAATAGTGTGATTATTAAATGAAACTATTATGAGATATCCTATTTTACTATTTTGCTTTTTAACATTTTCTTTTATATGTGCGCAACCTGGTGGTGGTCAAGGCGGCCAGAGAATGGGTGGAGGTCGTCAAGGTGGGCAAATGAATGGCGGTCGAGAAGAGCAAAAAAATATACCTGAATTCGATGCAGCAAAAGTTGCTGGAATATTTTCTTATAGTGATACTGAAGCTATAAAAAAGATGAAGTTGAAAAACGATGAAGACTTAGAATTAAAAGTAAGTAAAGCCATTTCAAAATACAATATGCGTATGGATGAGGTCACTCTTTTGAATACTGAGAATTTTGATACTATAAACGACTTTATGAACACAATAGGAAAACGAATGCGGCAAAATAGTGGTACAGGTGGACGTCGAATGGGCAGGGGCCAAGACAGTAACAGCGATTCTAAAAGGCAAAATGGAGACTTTGATGAAAGGGATCCCGTTCGAAAAATAATGCACAGGAGTAAGGAAAAAGTCGAAGCAGTAAAAGCCAAGGTGCTTATAGAAGAAGGTTTATTAAATAAAGAGTTGGAATCTTTACTAAGTGAAAAGCAATATAAAAAATGGTTAAAATATCAGAACAAAGTTAAGAAAGAAATGACACCAGAAGAGCCATCTAATAATCGGAATCAAAACAGTGGAATAAGAGGAGGAACTAATGGAGGTCAAGGCGGACGTCCAGGAGGAGGAAGAGGGGGTTTTTAGTGGAAACCTCTTTTGTTACTTCACCATGCAAACAGAGTTGACATTGCCTTTATTGTCGTATTCTTTGACTGAATTTACAGGATCAATAATCCATTCGCCATCTACAATAAATTTATAATGGTATTTTCCACCAGATAACTTTTGGTTAAAGACCCAACAATCATTCACTCTAGTCATTCTATAGGTGTCTTCCGACCAATCATTGAAATCACCACTTAGAATAACACTTTCGGCATTTTGATAATCGCAAAGTCTAAATTCAATATTTTTTTGGACATCAATAACCGAATTAAAACCACCAAATTCGTTTTCAACCTTTGATGGGTTTTGTGGATCTTCAATCCAATGATGATTATCTATAATAAACTTATATTTATATATGTCTGGGCGAAGTTGCAAGGTGACTTCCCAACCGTCTTCTGTAGGTTTCATCTTAAAATTAGTTTCATCCCAACGATTAAAAGTGCCACTTAATACTACTTTTTCTGCATCTTCATAGCCTTTCAATTTAAAGGTGACGTTTCCGTAATCTGTAGCAAATGCACTATATAATTTAAGATTGTAAGTCATAAGTTTCTGACCCTTGTAATCTCTAGCATCAACAATGTTTTTAAAATCTCTAGATGGTTCAGCCCAATGTTCGCTATTAACAATGAATTTAAACTCCCAGTCAAAATCTGAAGTGAATATGGACAGGTCTTTTTGTAGCTTATAAACGGAATCATTGACCTTATTCATTCTCCATTGGTCCTTAGCCCAATTATTGAACTCTCCAGAGACAAATACATCATCTATAGTATCTCCATTGTTTTTTATATTTGGATAATCATTAACGTTGAAGATGAAAATGACATTTTCACCTCTTATTTTGTAGCCTTTAATTGTACTGTTTTGAGAATTAACACTTAGGGCAATAAAAAGAAAACATAAAAAAGATAAAGAAATGTTGTTTTTAAGTATCAAGGCTCAATGATAGGACTCTTAATAAAATAGAGTTTCCTTTTTTTGTAATTAATAATCGTTCTTTTTTGAGCGAAGAATTCAAAACCAAGTATGCCATCGAGTTCTGTGCCAAAAGCACTATTCATTTGTCTTAAATTAGTAAGCACGGTTTTCATTGGTCCAAAGTATATCGAATCACTCAATCTAACTCTGTACAATTTCCCTGCCAAAACTTTTTTCCTCTTACCACTAGCACCTGTAAGCTTCAATTCTTTGCTAGGATAAAAATAGTCTAAAATTTCTGAACCTAAGTTTTTGTTGAGTTGATTGTATTCTGCTGCCGTATCCAAACCAAATGACAGTTTTTCATTACCAATGTAGGCATCAAGAATTATTGTATGCTTTTTTAGTCTAAATTCAATACTGTCTGAAATAGTTTCTGCATAGACTTTATTAGATAAATGATCCCCATTTTTATCGGTCTTGGTTAAGGTGATCTGGTTAAGGTGCAAGTCTATGAATACCTCAAAATCTTTTAAAAGGCTGAAACCGATTATGCCCAAAAGCTCTATTTTTTTTGTCTTTTCAATGTGCGATAAATCGATTACATCTGCGTTAAGTCTTTCTATGCTTAGGTCGTTAATACTTAGTTTGCTAAGATGTTTTTCTTTTACATTTTCAATATCATTATGTACGCCACTTTTTTGCTTACCCTCTTGCCTATGTTTTCTAGTAGGTTTAAAGTGAACACTGTTCAATATTAATGTTTCTGAACCTGTATCAATTATAAAGTTGCCTTCTTGATCTAGTAATTCGACTTCAACAATAATAAGTTGGTCAACAACCTTAAATGGAATACGCGTTGTTGAGGCATTTATTATTTCTGCTTTAGTGAAAATAATAGGTGGACTTACTTTAGGAGGTGTGATTTCAGTAGCGTAAAGACGCACTGAAATCAAAAGTGCTATGATGATTTTGATTGATTGATGCATACTATATAGACTGTTAATATGCTCTGTGTGTTACAGTTTTTTAAAGATTTAACATTCTACATATGTGTTTCTATAAACCCCTTAAGTCTTATGACACTATCAATCCAATTTGCACCGCCCCAACCATGACCTTCACTTGGATAAAAATTGAATTCGTGAGTCACGTTAAGTTCTTGTAGTATGTCACTCATATCCATACCTTGTGAGCTAGGTATTAAAGGATCTTCGCCACCATAAAATAGAATTGTTGGAGGAGCAGAAGACGTCACCCTGTGATAAGGACTCATTTCCTCTAGGAAATCTATAGTTAGGGTAATGCCAAAAGCGCTCGATAGTTCTTGAAAGACAGGATTATCCAGGTATGCAGGGTCGGTAAAGTTTGTAGGTCCAACAATACTGCAAACCATATCTACTTGACTTTCAGTGTCAAAAGCATAACTCCATAGCATAGATAAATGGGCACCGGCACTTGCACCAATAAAACCGATATCATCAGAAATGGTATAAATATCCTGATTGTTTTCAAGATAGTCCACAACACTGGTAATATCATTGATTTGCATTGGATATGCAAAATTATCCTCATCCGCTAGTCTATAGTTAATGTTAGCGATAGCATAATTTGGTAATTGAAGTTTAATGATTTCTGCGATATCAGCCATATCTGTCTTATCTCCAGAGGTCCAACCACCACCATGCACAAGAATTATGATTTTAGTATCTGAATTTCGATTTGGAGGAAGGTATAAATCAAAAACCTGTTCACTATCACTACCATAGGCAATATCAAATTCTTCATAAGCCTCAAGAGGACTTAGTGTTTCTGGATCAATATTTACGGTGTCATCTGATGAACATGAAACAAAGATGGAAATAGATAAGAATGTTATGAAGATTAGTTTTAAATGTTTCATATTGAAAATATTATTTACATTGTAAACGTATTTGTAAGATACATATTATGGCGGAGTTTATTAAGATATATCCAGAGAATCCAAATCCAAGAGAAATTCAGAGAGTTATAAAAATCTTGAAGAATGGTGGATTGGTTATTTATCCGACGGATACCGTTTATGGTTTAGGCTGCGATATTACTAATATGAAAGCGCTTGAGCGGATTGCAAGAATAAAAGGTGTGAAGCTAGAAAAATCCAATTTTTCTTTTGTTTGCGAAGATTTAAGCAATCTTAGTGATTATGTAAAGCAAATTGATACCACAACTTTTAAAATATTAAAACGTGCCTTGCCAGGAGCTTATACCTTTATTCTGCCAGGTTCAAAGAATTTGCCAAACCCTTTTAAGAAACGAAAGACCGTAGGGATTAGAGTGCCTGATAATTCCATTGCATTAGCCTTGGTCAATGCTCTTGGTAATCCAATTGTATCAACCTCTATAAGAGATGAAGATGATGTCCTGGAATATACTACTGATCCAGAATTAATTTTAGAAAAATGGGATAATTTGGTAGATGCAGTGATTGATGGCGGTTATGGTGGAAATGAAGCATCAACGGTTATAGATTTGTCTGTTGAGCCACCAGAAATCGTAAGAGAGGGGAAAGGCAGTTTAGAGATATTTTAGGCTGCTTTTATAGCACTTGAGACTTTATCACTATTGTAGTAGAAAAGTGCTATTGAAATTAAACCACAGACCAAAAAGCCCATAAAAAGCGGAGTCACGGAATCTACTACAAAGCTACCAATATAATTAGCTATTGGGACTGCCATAACGGTAGAGATAAAACCATTCAACGCTGAGCCAATACCTGCAATATGCCCCATAGGTTGCATGGCCAGGGCCCGTAAGTTTCCAAATAGAAAACCAATAGTGAAGAATTGAATAGCAAAAAAAGTCACTAAGACTTCAATATTAGGATTGTTGCTTGCGCGAAATAAGATGATGAATACCAATGACGTTAAGATAAAACTCCACATGGCTATATGTACAATGCGTCTCATGCCAAATCTCACTACTAACTGACTATTCATAAAAGTCGCTAAGCCAACAGAAATAGCTAAACTTGCAAAAATCAAAGGGAATTCTTCTGCCAAGTCATACTGCTTTTCAAAGATTTGTTGGGACGTACTCAAATACACCATAAATGAACCCGTTATAAACCCAGAAAGTAAGGTGTAGATCACGGCTGATTTAATTTTAAAAAATTGCACGGTACCAGTTTTAAAAATAGATAGGCGATATGGAATCCGATACTTTTCTTTTAATGTTTCTGGTTGTCTTAGCCAAAACCAAAGCATTACTAAAAGGCCAAATACTAAGGTAAAGGAGAATATGAACTTCCAACTATAATGATTCATTAGAAATTGTCCTAACGTCGGTGCGACTATAGGAACCAATATAAAAACCATCACAACAATAGATAATATTTTTGCCATATAATCGCCATCATAAGAATCTCTTACCATGGCAATACACATTGTTCTTGGGGACGCTAAACCAATACCTTGCAAAACACGCCCGAAAAGCATCATTTCAAAGTTTTTGGTTGTTATGCAAATAATAGAAGCCACTATAAACAAAAGAAAACCCATATATACAATGGGCTTTCGACCAAAGCTATCGGATAAAGGACCAAAGATTAACTGACCGATACCGAGACCTAAAAATATCGAGGTAATGAGTTTTGGATTATCTAATGGGTCGGAAACGCTTAAATAGTCTCCAATCATTGGCAATGCTGGTAATACCGCATCAATGGATAGCGCCACGATAGACATTAGCGCAGCCATGAGGACTACAAATTCAAATTGAGAGCGTTTTTGCATAGCGCAAAAGTAAGTCAATTATTGCCTATTTTTGAAAAGCTATTATACTATTATCAGATATTAATATTCAATAACAATATGTCATGCCAACAGAGACTTTAATAAAACTATTTAAGAGAGATTTAAGTAAACTGAAAGAAGAAATTAATTCATATAGCAACGTATCAAATTTGTGGCAAGTTGATGGATTGGTGTCGAATTCCGCAGGAAATCTTTGCTTGCATTTAGTTGGAAACCTTAATCACTTTATTGGCGCTACCCTGGGAAATACAGGTTACATAAGGCAAAGAGAATTAGAATTCTCGCTTAAAAACGTTCCTAGAGAAGACATGATTAAGCAAATTGATGGCACTATTGTTATAGTAACCAATATCTTGAAAAATTTGACAGAAGATGACTTGAAAAAAGAATATCGTAGGAATCTTTCTGAGGATTACATGACTACAGAATATTTTTTATCGCACTTGGCTATGCACTTAGCTTACCATTTAGGGCAAATAAATTACCATAGACGTTTATTAGATCAGTAGCTTATGACTTTTGACCATTTTAAAATTGAACTATTAAGTGAAAGCAGAGGTGAAGCTTTTTATGACTTAATAGATAAAAATAGAGCACGACTCGAAGATTTCTTTGCGGGAACGGTTTCTAAAACACGAACACTAGAAGATACGCTTAACTATTGCAATGAGATACAAAAGCGAATTAAATCTATAAGCTATTTACCTTATATGATTACTGATATTAATACTAATGAATTTATAGGTTTGGTAGATGTAAAGAATATAGATATGAATGTACCAAAGGCAGAGTTAGGGTCTTTCATTGATAGTCGCTATGAAGGAAAGGGCATCGTTTCAAAAGCTACCGACCTTGTCGTAGATCATATCGTTGAAGAATATAAATTCATAAAACTGTTATGTAGAGCAAATTCTAGAAATAAAGGTAGCATTGCTGTTATTCTTAAAAATGGTTTTGAATTAGAAGGTACAATCCGTAGAGACTACAAAACGACTAAAGGTGAAGTTGTAGATTTAAATTACTATGGACGATTATTTGGTTAATCCCTAAGGGTACATAGAATGCAAAAGCTCACCATTTCTGGTGAGCTTTTTTCAAACAAATCGTTTAATTTTTAACACAATATAATTAAACGGATTACAATTGATTTTTCAATCAATTAGCTTTAAGAAGGCATTCCGCTGTTCTGGCTCGATAAAATTGCCTCCATATTCTATGGTTGTTGTAGAGCTATTTTTGTCTTTAATCCCTCTTGATGACACACATAAATGCTTAGCTGTAATCACTACGATGACATCTTCTGTTTCTAGGGCATCTTGCAAATCTTTAAGTACTTGTAGACAAAGACGTTCTTGTACTTGAGGGCGATGCGCATAATAATCTACCAAGCGATTAATTTTAGAAAGTCCAACCACTTTATCTTTTGGTATATAGCCAATATGTGCGATGCCGACAATAGGTAAAAAATGATGTTCACAAGATGAGTCTATATTAATATCTTTTTCAACAAGCATTTTCTTGTAGCCATACTTATTATGAAACGTGGATATTTTAGGACGATTATTGGGATTAAGACCGTAAAATAATTCCTTGACGTACATTTTGGCGAAACGATAGGGTGTTCCAGATAAACTATCATCTGTGAGATCTAATCCGAGTTCATGCATTATCGCTTCAAAATGTCTTTGAATGGCATTAATTTTTTCATTATCAGATTTATCAAATGCATCAGGTCTTAGTGGCGTATCAATGCTTGTTGCTATATGCGCATTACCTAAAAGTTCTATATCCTCTTTTTTCATAGTCTCAAATTAGTTCGCTAAACGCAACATGTACCATCTTTGCATTGGCAATATTTTCTATTATATAAATGTAACAGGACCAATGCTATTGCAGGAATATAAATAGTACTTTCGGGTAGAGATATTAATGCTAACTTTTCGTTTAGTATAACTAAACACAGCCCGATACAGCTAATCCATAAAGTAGTTGAAATCCATATTTTGGAAGTGTTTTTTGCAGATAGATACACGGCAAAAAATGAAATACCAATGAATAAAAAGTCGATTGAAGTCCACCATGCAGGAGCAGTGTCGCAGCATATAGCAGAACATGTCTGAGCTAAAAATATAAAAGGTGTGGCGATACAATGTATCAAACACAAGCCACTGGCCAATGCGCCTATTGAATCTGATCTATTATGCTGGAAGTATTTAGTGATCATGTTGTTTAATGCAACTTAGTTGCAAATATAATATTTAATTTGATAATGCAACATAGTTGCGTTAAATTTGTAAAATGGGAATAAAACGAAGAACCAAATCTGTAACTACAATGCTCTCAATATTTGAAAGTGGAGAAGAAGCCTTATCTGTCGTTAATTTAGTTGAGCGACTTAAAAATCAAATGAATAAAACCACAGTGTATCGTATCCTAGAGCGCTTAGAAAAAGAAGGCGCTATTCATTCCTTTTCGGGAACTAATGGATTAAAATGGTATGCTAAATGTAGCCAATGTACTGCGCATCATCATAACGATATACATCCGCATTTTGAGTGCAAAGATTGTGGAAAAGTGGAATGTTTGGAGGTTAATATTCCTATTCCAAGTATAGAAGATCGAAATATTCAGTCTGTAGATGTGTTACTTACAGGACAATGCACAAATTGTATGATTTAGGAATGTTTTTTGACTAAAAATCAGGAAACCGAATTTCCCCAATCAGCTATAGAACGAATTAACGGAATTAAAGTTTCGCCTAAAGTTGTGAGTTTATATTCCACTTTTAAAGGAGGCTTTTTAGTATACACTTTGCGTTCAATAATATGATCCTCTTCCAATTTCTTTAATTGTAGGCTTAATGTGCGTTCTGTTACTGTAGGCATCAGTTTTCGTAATTCATTATAGCGCAAAGTACCGTCCATTAAGTGATAAAGAATAACTGTTTTCCACTTACCACCAATAACACCCATGGTAAGACTAGCACAGCATGGGTAATCTTTACCATTATAAGTGTATGTATTTCGAATCGTTTTCCCCATAATTTTTATACTATCATATTTGACCGTTATTGCAAAGATAAAATACTATACTTAGTTTTGCAACTATAAAAAGTATAGTTTAATTAAAAATCAAAATATAATGAGCATTCCTAATATTTCAAAAGAAGACATTTTAAATGCATTTCACTATAGACATGCTACCAAAGAGTTTGATGAAACTCGTAAGTTAACAGATGACGACATCAATTTTATCCTAAAAACAGCGAACCTATCACCAAGTTCTTTTGGTTTTGAACCTTGGCACTTTATTGTTGTACAAGACAAAGAATTAAGAGAACTATTAAAACCTGTTGCTTGGGGAGCACCTTTAAAATTGGATACAGCGAGCCACTTTATACTTGGATTAAGTATGAAAGCACCAATGACTAAATGGGATTCTGATTATATCATGCATATGATGAAAGATGTAAAACAATTCCCAGAAGATGTTGTTGAAATGTATTCGAAGTTTTATAGAGAGTTTCAGGAGCGAGATTTTAATTTGGATTCTGACAAGAAACTATTTGATTGGGCTTCTAAACAAACTTATATTGCTTTAGCAAATATGATGACTTCTGCGGCTTTAAACGGAATAGATAGTTGTCCAATTGAAGGATTTCATCAAGAAAAAGCAGAAGCGCTTTTAAAAGAAAAATTTGGAGTAGATACAGATGAATATGGATTATCTTATATGGTAGCATTTGGGTATAGAAAAGCTGAACCACCTCATGCGAAGACTAGAAGAGATATGGATGCTATTGTAACATGGAAATAGAAAGCGTATTTCGGAATAATGAATTTTGAAACCATAAATAGAGGATTTAGTAATACGTTTAGACCTAAAAAGTTAAGTATTGGAGCAGTAGTGCCCATAGAGAATTACGCTAATAGTTCTATACCAACAATGCAACACCATTTAGAGCGGGTTAAGTTAATAGAAGAACTTGGTTTTAAGGCACTTTGGATTCGTGATGTCCCTTTTCATGTCCCATCATTTGGTGATGCAGGACAAACCTACGATCCTTTCGCATATTTAGGGTTTTTAGCTGGACAAACATCTAAAATTGCACTAGGCATTTCTAGTATTGCTTTGCCTTTACATCATCCTGTTCATACGGCAAAATCTGCGGCTACTATTGATCAACTATCAGGAGGAAGGTTAATATTGGGAGTGGCTTCTGGTGATCGTTATGATGAATATCCAGCCATGGGCATTAATTATGAAAAAAGAGGAGAACTATTTCGCGAGGCTTTTGATTACATTAGAAAAGTTCGAGAAGACTTTCCGGTTATAGAAAATCATTTCGGAATGCTAAAAGGTCATGTCGATGTGCTACCAAAGTCCACTGCCCATAAAATTCCGATGCTAGTTACAGGTTACAGTCAACAGTCTTTAGAGTGGAATGCTGAGCATGGTGACGGCTGGATGTACTATCCACGTAATTTATACCAGCAACAACATACCATAAGACAATGGCGCGAATTGATGCCTCAAGAGTATAGTAAACCTTTTATGCAACCCTTATATGTGGACTTGCAAGAAGACGATGATTTTCGTCCAGAACCTATTCATCTTGGATTTAAGATTGGCGCTAAACATTTAGTAAATTATTTCAGCAATTTACAAGAGATAGGTGTAAATCATGTTGCCATAAATCTTCGTTTCAATACTAATAAAATAGAAGACACATTAAACCAACTTGCTGAAAAAGTATTACCACATTTTCACATGGAGTAAAAGAATAAGACATATGAGTAAAATAATTTTAATTACAGGAAGTACAGACGGTATCGGAAAATTAGTTGCTATAAGGTTGGCTAAGGATGGACATAGAATCTACTTACACGGAAGACATTCTGAAAAGTTAGATACTGTAATAGCAGAGATTAAACAAGTTTCAGGTAATAATAACATCGATGGTTTTGTCGCGGATTTTTCTGATTTACAAGCTGTTGACAATATGGCAAATGTTATTAAAAAACAACTTTCAAAAATTGACATACTAATAAACAATGCTGGAATTTTTAAAAGTCCAATTGATAAAACCAAAGATGGGTTAGATATTCGTTTTGCAGTTAATTATTTTGCGCCATATATTTTAACCAATGCATTGTTGACGTTGCTAAAAACTAACACAGCTAGTAGAATCATTAATTTAAGTTCTGCTGCACAGTCGACAGTCAGAATAGGTGCTTTAAACGGTGAAGCTTCTGTTAATGTTAGTGAGGCTTATGCACAAAGTAAACTGGCTTTGACCATGTGGAGTTTTGATTTGGCAAAACAACTAGAGGCAGTTTCTGTAATTGCTGTGAATCCAGGTTCACTTTTAAATACGCGTATGGCTAATGAAGCTTACGGACAGCACTGGTCACCTGCAACAAAAGGTTCTGATATTTTATATGACTTAGCTATTTCGGATGAGTATAATGGTATAACAGGAAAATATTTTGATAATGACAAAGGCGATCCAAAAGGCCTATTTAGTCCAGCACATTCAGATGCTTATGATGAGGAATTAATAAAACAATTATTAAAACATACAGAAGAAGTTTTAAATAAAAATTAATTATGAAACAGAATACAGATATACTCCTATTGATGATTTGTTTGGTCTTATCATGCTCTAATAAAAAGGAACAAACAAATTTAAATATTAACGGTCAAATCATAAGTCCAACGAATGCAGTTGTATTAAGCTCAGAAATTCAATGGGAAAAGTTAAATCCTGCACGTGGAGACCAAAGTCCTCAGGCAGGAACTATTTGGGGAGATAGAAAAGGAGAGGTCGCAACTGGGTTTTTAGCAAAATTCGTAGATGGTTTTTCTTCACCACCCCATATACACAATGTAACTTATAGAGCAGTTGTTCTTAAAGGTCAGATACATAATGATGATGCAGAAGCAGAAAATATGTGGATGGGAACTGGAAGTTTTTGGACGCAGCCCAAAGGGGAAGCACACATTACATCGGCAAAGGGTAAGGAGAATATTGCTTATGTAGAGATTGACAAAGGACCATATTTAGTAAAACCAATTGATGAGGCTTTTGACGATGGAGAAAAACCTATGAATTTAGATGCATCTAATATTGTCTGGCTTGGTGCAAATAAAACTAATTTGATTAAATCTAAATCTAAAGCTGAAATTAGTTTTTTGTGGGAAAACGAAGGACTTCAAGGCTTATTTATTAAACTTCAAAGCGGATTTAATGGTGCTATTGAAAGTGATGGAAGTGTTTTTAGAGCTGTAGTTATAGACGGAGAGCTAAATTACGAATTACCTCAAGATAATGACGCTAAATCACTTAGTGTTGGGAGTTCATTCAGTTCTTCTGACAAAGCAATACATAAAATCACTAATAATAAAGGGACTAGTGTATTGATTTATATAAGAACAAATGGCACTTTTAAAGTTAAATAACAAAGCTTAAAAAAAGCAAAAATAGCGAGAGTTTTTTGCTCAAGCCTTTTTATATATAGACGTCTAGTTTACAAAGGAATATTCCCATGCTTACGTTGAGGTTTTACAACCTCTTTGTTCTCTAGCATAGCAAAGGCTTTAATGAGTTTACGCCTAGTGTTATGAGGTAAGATCACTTCATCTACAAATCCACGCTCTGCAGCACTATATGGGTTTGCAAAGAGCTCAGCATATTCTGCTTCTTTTTCTTTCCACTTCGCTTCTTTATCATCAGCTTTAGAAATTTCACGTTTAAAGATAATTTCAGCAGCACCTTTCGCTCCCATTACGGCAATCTCGGCATTTGGCCATGCAAAATTCATATCAGCACCAATATGTTTAGAGTTCATTACGTCATAAGCACCTCCATAGGCCTTACGTGTGATTACAGTCACTCTAGGCACAGTCGCTTCGCTAAACGCGTATAATAATTTTGCACCATTGGTAATTATAGCATTCCATTCTTGATCTGTACCTGGTAAAAATCCTGGCACATCTTCTAAGACTAGCAACGGAATATTAAAACAATCACAGAAGCGCACAAATCGTGCGGCTTTGGTAGAACTGTTAACATCTAACACACCAGCTAAAAACATTGGCTGATTCGCTACAATTCCAACAGATTTACCGCCTAATCGAGCAAAGCCAACGATAATGTTCTCAGCAAAGTCTTTATGAATTTCATAAAAGGAATCCTCATCAATAATGCCTTCAATCACCTGATGCATATCATAAGGTTTATTAGGATTATCAGGTACAATATCATCTAATGTCGTTCTGACTTCTTCTTCGATTTCAAAAGGAATATCTAAAGGTTTTTCCTTATTACTTTGCGGTAAGTAACTTAATAATTGTTTTACATCTTCTAAGCACTCTACATCATTTGCTGAGGTTTTATGTGCCACACCTGATTTGGTAGAATGCACAGATGCACCACCTAATTCTTCACTAGTGACTTCTTCGTTAGTCACCGTTTTTACAACATTTGGCCCTGTTACGAACATGTAACTGGTGTCTTCTACCATTAAAGTAAAGTCTGTCATGGCTGGTGAGTACACTGCTCCACCAGCACAAGGACCCATAATCGCTGAAATTTGAGGAATCACACCAGAAGCTTGTACATTTCTATAAAAGATATCAGCATAGCCACCTAAAGAGCGCACACCTTCTTGGATACGTGCTCCACCAGAATCGTTTAAACCAATAACTGGCGCACCAACATTAACTGCCATATCCATAATTTTACAGATTTTCTCAGCGTGGGTTTCAGATAAAGAACCACCAAAAACTGTGAAGTCTTGTGCGAAGACATAAATTAGTCTACCATTTACAGTACCATAACCAGTGACCACTCCATCACCATAGAATTGTTGATCTGCCATGCCGAAGTCTTTAGTTCTGTGTGTTACTAAAGCTCCTATTTCTTCAAAAGAACCTTCGTCTAAAAGGTACATCACACGCTCTCTGGCTGTTAGTTTTTTCTTGGCGTGTTGTTTATCTATTCTAGCTTGTCCACCTCCTAATTTGGCTAAGGCTAGTTTATCATTTAATGTTTTTATTTTGTTATCCATGCTTTTTGTTTTCTCGCTAAGGCACAAAGGCGCAAAGCTGTGTTTTATTTTCAATCAAAGAAATGAACATACAAATATGTCATTGCAGTTTTTTTATCAGTCCATAAATAATATTCACTGAAAGTATGGTCTAAAAAATCGGTCTTATAATAAATTCGGTCAATATTTTTATCAGGTATATCAAACCATTTAGGATAATTAGGGTCTTTTTTTAAATCCTCAATTATAATTTCAAATTTTACATTATTCCTTTCGACAACATTTAGAGGCTGGTCATGCGCAATTATTTTTTCTAAAACATCAGAGTCATATGTGAAAGACATATAGTGAACTTGAAAATCAAAATACCCACGATTTTTAAGTTTAATTTCCTTTATAGATTCAGGCGGTTTAAAACCAAAGTTGTCTTCGAAAGAGGAAACGAGTTTTTCACGATTTTGGGATTCATAAGCACAACTTGAACTTATTGATAGAACAAGTAAAATCAATAATTTTTGATATTTATGCAATGATTTTAAACCGCTCATATTACTTCTAATTCGGTACTCGTAATAATTTCTGATCTTCTAAATAACGTTTCAACGCAATCTTCGCTGCAATTTCTGCTTCTTTTTTATGTTGGTCTTCTAAAAGGCTAGGTGAGTAGTACTTCTTTACAAAATGCGTATCGAAGTTACCACTTCTAAAGGCGTCATGCTCGCATACAAATCGCCCAAAAGGTAAAGTAGTTTGTACACCTTTTACATGATAATTATCAATTGCTTTTATCATGAGTTGTATGGCTTCTTCACGTGTATCTCCGTAAGTGATTAGCTTCGATAGCATGGGATCATAATAAATTGGGATATCCATACCTTCTTCAAAACCATTATCGACACGTATATTTTTGCCTTCTGGCAGTTGGTATACTTCTAAATTACCTACACTCGGCAAAAAGTCATTCATAGGATCCTCAGCATAGACGCGGAGTTCTAAAGCATGACCATTAATGTTTAAATCCTCTTGTTTAACGTCTAGTTGTTCTCCTCTCGCGACTTTAATTTGTAGTTCGACTAAATCAACTCCAGCAATCCATTCAGAAACAGGATGTTCTACTTGTAATCTTGTATTCATTTCTAAGAAATAAAAGTTTAGATTTTCATCTAATAGAAATTCAACGGTTCCTGCACCAATATAATCACAAGAGCGTGCCACGTTAATAGCTGCTTGTCCCATTTGTTCTCTTAATTCTGGAGTTAGCACCGCAGAAGGGGCTTCTTCCACAACTTTCTGGTGACGTCTTTGTACAGAGCACTCACGCTCGAAGAAATGTAAATAGTTGCCATGCGTGTCTGCCATCACTTGAATTTCAATATGACGAGGCGAGCCTACGTATTTTTCTATAAATACAGAACCATCTCCAAAAGCAGATGTCGCTTCACTAATAGCTCTATTCATTTGAGATTCGAATTCATCAGCACTCTCTACAATGCGCATCCCTTTTCCACCGCCACCAGCAGAGGCTTTTATTAAAATTGGAAATCCTATCTCATCTGCAATTTTCTTAGCTTCAGGAATATCTGTAATCGCTTCATCAGTTCCTGGTACCATAGGAATATCATAAGCTTTTACAGTGTCCTTGGCTGCCAATTTACTTCCCATCACTTTTATAGCATGTGATTTTGGGCCAATAAAAATCACATCATTTTTCTCACAAAGCTCTGCAAAGTCCGCATTTTCGCTTAAGAATCCATAACCTGGATGAATGCCATCTACATTAAGTGATTTGGCAACCTCTATAATTTTATCCCCTTTTAGATAAGACTGATTTGATGGTGCGGGACCAATACAAACAGCTTCATCAGCATATTTTACATGAAGCGCGTTTCTATCGACTTCAGAAAACACAGCGACTGTTTTAATTCCCATTTTCTTTGCTGTTCGCATCACACGAATAGCAATTTCTCCCCTATTGGCAACAAGTATCTTCTTCATGCTATTCAAATGTTATTAAAAGTGAATTTTTATCTACAGTTTCTCCCTGCTTTACACTTATGGATTTTATCACACCATCTCTAGGTGAATGAATCACATTTTCCATTTTCATAGCTTCTAGAATTAATAAAGAATCATTCTCTTTAACTTCTTGTGCTTCAGCCACACTAAGTTCTAGTATTAATCCTGGCATTGGTGCTTTAATCTCATTCACTTTTTTAGATGCTCCAATTTCGAAGCCTAAAGCTTCTATCTGCTGATCTAATGCATCATTAATATCCACGTGGTAAACGTTATTGTTTACCTTGATGATATATTGTTTTTTGTTGAAATCAGCATCCAAGATTGTAGCCTTTTCAGAGATATTATCTTTAAGAATATGAAAATTATTTGATGTTGTCTCAATGGCGTCAAGCGCTTCCATGGTTTCTTTAGAGACATCGAAACTATGCGAACTGTTCACTTTTATTTTATACATGCACTACGTATTATTAACGGAATGCTAATTTAAAACTAAATAGGCAAACATAATATGAAAATAATCAGCTTATTTTAAGAATCTTCTAAAGTTTTAAAGCTTGAAACCTCTTGATGCTTTTTTATGGCTTTCTTAGATAAATAAATGGCCACTGCAAGCGATATAAAGGCTCCAATAGAAATACCAGGAATAAAACTTATAAATAAGAAAAAGTCATATGCCCCGTGAAACAATACCGCCAAGAATAAACCAAACATATTCAATTTAAACCGATTATTGGAGAATTTTGCTTTGCCCATGTAATAACCCATTAAAATTCCAAAGGTGGCATGAGCAGGAACAGCAGTGAATGCTCTTAGTATAGCGGTTTGGTAGCCTCCATCCAATACGTACATAATATTTTCAGTACATGCAAAGCCCATGGATACCATAACGGCATAGACAATACCATCGTAAGGCTCATTGAATGCTTTTTTTGGTTGGTTAAAGTATTTTACAATGACGTATTTACTAAATTCTTCCGATAATGCAACGACTACAAAAGCCTGAATGAATTGTTGCCAAACACTAAACTCATCGGTAATTGGTATAAATCGGCCTGTAAATAAATAAAGTATGGTGACAATTATGATACTGACAATAGCTCCAAAAAGAAAGCTGGCTAGAAGTAGACCGATAGGCTCTTTTTCATATTTATCCTGAAAATAGATATATACGATAATCACCATTACTGGTGCCACTGCCATGAGCAATAAATTCATAAGCCTAGTTTTTGTTTTACAGCGTTTAGCACAAAGTTATAATACGATTTATTTGTAGGTATAAAATGGTTGTTGGTTTCGCTCAGGGCCAATAAATCTTTGAACTGTTTAAAAGACACCAATTTTAAGGCTTCGACTTCATCTTCTTGCGGTTTTAATTGATTGATGCTAACCCTTAATTCTGAAATATATACTTGATGGAACTCATTATCTTGGATATTTCCATTGGCATAGGAACTTTCATGTAGAAATACGCCAATTTTCTCCAGTTCACTTTCCTGAAGTTCCAATCCAATTTCTTCTTTGGTTTCTCTTAAAGCTGCTCCAATAAATGTTTCTCCAGCGTCAATATGTCCCGCGGCCGAAACGTCCCAAAGGAGAGGGTGAATGGCTTTTTTATGTGAACGTTGTTGTAACAAAATCTCACCTGCTTTTGTATATAACCATAAATGAATCGTGTTGTGATACCAGCCATTTTTATGTGCTTCAGATTTTAAAGCGGTTTTGCCAGTTGCTATTCCTGCAGAAGTTACTATGTCTATGTATTCATCCACTAACTAACAACTTTGGTGATACTTTCTACTAATTTGTTAAAATGTATTCTAGTGTTAAAAACATGACATGAAATTCTAATGTAATCTCCTCTGTAAGAAACAATAACATTATCACTCTTTAATTGATGCTTTAATTTTTCTAAATCTACTATTTTAGGAATTTTAATACCAAATAAATGTTTTGCTCTTATCTCAGAATCATCGCTAATAAAACCTAATGCATTCAAATCCTCTAAAGCATCTTTTGAAATAGAGTCGCAGTAATCTTGTAACTCTTTAGGAGCAATCTTTAAAATTTCCTTTAGAGCGGCTGTTTGCATCTTCACATAAATAAAACTTGCAGACTCACCAGCATTGTAGCGCTGTGCTAAAGGCTTGTATGCGGTCTGGTATTTGGTCAATCCCGCCAAATTTTCACTATTGAGGCGAATGGTCCAATTCTGTTCAATTGGAGAACCATTGTCAAAATAGTCGCTATAGTAGGCATAAGCACAGCCATAAGGTCCAAACAGCCATTTATAACCAGCACAGATTAAGGCATCAGGTTGTATGTCTTTTATAGAGAAAGGCAAGGCACCAATGGATTGACTACCATCGATAATCATCAACGCATTATGCTGTTTTGTTTTAGATCTTATCGCTTTTAAATCGAAAATATAGCCATTCGCCCAATGGATATGGGCCATGGCAACAACTGCTGTTTTATCGTTTATAGCTTTTAAGATCTCAGAATTCCAATCGGCAATAGTTTTAGGTTGTTTGATAGTAACGATGTTCGCATCGAAAGTTTTTGCAAGCGCTCTCCACGTATACACATTACTAGGAAATTGCTCTTCGATTAACAGAATTTCATCTCCTTTTTGTAGCGTAATGTTATTGGCAACTGTTGCCATACCATATGACACTGAAGGAATAGTTACAATACGATTATGGTCATCTGCGCCAATAACTTTTGCAAATAATTGTCGCAATTTTGCAACAGGTTCAAATAAGTCAGAGTTCTGATAAAAATCTGGCCTACTTTTAAGTTGCACTGCTTTTATTCCAGCGTCTTCGACCGATTTAAAGGCAGGAGAAAAACTTGCTGTATTCAAATAGGCGACATCGTTTGGAAAACTAAATTGATCTTTTAGATCTTCTATTGCCATGGACCTAATTCTATTTGAAGTAGCTAAACGTTTCTCCGTCTTCTATTTTTAAAAGTGTTTCGTAAATTAACCGAATCACGTTTTCAACATCACTTTTATGCACCATTTCTACGGTTGTATGCATATAGCGAAGTGGTAGAGAAATCAATGCCGAAGCTACGCCACCATTACTATACGCAAAGGCATCTGTGTCAGTTCCCGTAGCTCTGGATAACGCAGTACGTTGAAAAGGTATTTTCTTTTCCTCTGCAGTATCGGTAATTAAATCTCTCAGTTTTTGCTGTACGGCAGGTGCATAAGCTACCACGGGACCATCTCCAATTTTTGCAAGACCTTGTTTTTTAGGATCTATCATAGGTGTGGTTGTATCGTGTGTGACATCAGTAACAATGGCTACATTAGGTTTAATGGTTTCTGTAATCATTTCGGCTCCACGGAGTCCGATTTCTTCCTGTACGGAATTGGTAACATATAAACCAAAAGGTAAGGTCTTTTTGTTTTCATGTAGTAAACGTGCCACTTCAGCAATCATAAAACCTCCCATTCGGTTGTCTAAGGCCCTACAAACAAATTTGTCTTTGTTTAAAATATGAAATTCATCAGGATAGGTAATGACACAACCTACATGAACGCCCATTTTTTCAACTTCCTTTTTATCCTTAGCACCAATATCAATGCAAATATTATCTGGCTTAGGTGGCTCTTCTTTTGCTCTACTCCTTGTATGTATTGCTGGCCACCCAAAAACACCTTTTACGATGCCTTTTTTGGTATGAATATTAACTATTTTACTTGGTGCAATCTGGTGATCGCTTCCACCATTTCTAATGACGTATAGTAAACCCTTGTCCGAAATGTAGTTAACATACCATGAGATTTCATCTGCATGTCCTTCAATGACAACCTTGTATTTTGCTTTTGGATTTATCACCGCCACGGCTGAGCCATATGTATCTGTAATGAATTCATCAACATAAGGTTTAAGGTAATCCATCCATATGTTTTGTCCTTCCCATTCATATCCAGTAGGTGATGCGTTATTCAAATATTTTTCTAAAAAGTCCATGGACTTTTTTGTTAGTAATTGCTTTTTGGCCATTTGTAAAATTTTTCTTTAAAAATAATAATATTAATAGGAATTTAAGGTTATAGCCTTTAATAATTCTTAATTTTGAAGAACTCCAAGATTGCAGTTTGGAACAGTTTTGGAAGTAACAAAACATATGAAGCATTTAACCTACATTTTAATATTTTTTTCATGGGCAGTATTTGCCCAAATAGAACCAGTAGAGCAGGATTCCACCCAGGTCCATTACATCATTGTTGAGGGAGATTCCATTCCTGTCACATCTGTAGAGTTGGAAGAGGTTCTAGTATTGCCCAATCTTCATTTTGAAAATCGTGATGCTCGTATTCGCTATATCATCTTAAGACGTAAAACACTAAAGGTCTATCCTTATGCTAAATTGGCAGCAGATCGTTTAGAGGCTTTACAAGAGCGATTAGACCAACTAAAACGAAAAAGTGAAAAAAAGAAATACGCGAAAGTGATTCAGAAGTATATCGAAGATGAGTTTTCTGAAGAGTTGAAGAAACTCACAAAGACAGAAGGCCAAATCTTGGTAAAGCTTATTCATAGGCAAACGGGTAAAACTACCTTTGATCTTATTAAGGAACTTCGCAGTGGCTGGCGCGCCTTTTGGTTTAATAGTACGGCGAAATTATTTGATATTTCATTGAAGAAAGCGTTTGATCCCTTAGCAGAAGAAGAAGATTATTTAATTGAAGATATTCTACAGCGCGCTTTTCAGAATGAGCAATTGGAACGTCAACGACCTGCATTTGACATTGACTTCTATGCTTGTGTAAACAAATGGTCCAAACCAAAAACTAGAAGAAAGGCTAAACCCAAGCAATAAATGAGAATCCAATCTAAACGCGAAGAGCAATTAAATGCCATATCTCATGGTATTGGTGCAGCTCTGGGAATAGCAGCTCTTATACTACTCATTTTATATTCAGATAATAAGGCCAAACCTTGGAGCTTATTTAGTGTTATAACTTATGGTACCTCCATCATCGTTTTATTTTTGGCATCTACATGTTATCATGGAGTAAAAGGGGAGAAGCGCAAACATTATTTTAGGATCGTAGATCATATTAGTATTTATGTATTAATAGCAGGAACATACACACCAGTTTTGTTGATTCTTTTGAGAGATAGTTTGGGCTGGTCGTTATTTTGGGTGGTTTGGGGAATTGCCGCTTTTGGCGTGATACTAAAACTCTTTTTTACAGGACGATTTGAAACCTTTTCCACACTACTCTATTTGGTGATGGGTTGGTTGATTGTTTTCGACTATACAAATACTGCTGAAGCACTTGGAACCGGCGGCGTATTTTGGTTAATGGCTGGCGGATTATTCTATACCGTAGGAATTGTGTTTTACGCTATTGAGAGGATTCCTTACAACCACGTTATTTGGCATATGTTTGTTTTGGCTGGTGCTATTTGTCATTTTTTTATGATCTTTAATCACGTGATTTAAGATGACACTATTATTTTCTTTATGATAGCAATTTGTCCCAGGTGATAATGGGTATGCTCTATAATGCCTGCCAAATTTCTAAAATACGTGCCATACTTTTCTTCTGCCAAGTATGTTTCTAGGATAGTATCATTAAGTTTTTCAATCCATGAAATGAACTCATTAGCCTCAGTCCACATATTCGCTTGAAAGTCTTGCCATTCTGTTTCAGTCCTTATGTTAGGATGGTCAAAACTAAACGTATCTCTTATAGTCAAATCACCACCTTTTAAAACATCCATCGTACCCTTTAGGTAATAATGAATATGAAATGTTAAGGCTAATATGGTGTTTAAGTCATTTACTTTTCGAGTAGCTATTTCTATAGTCACACCATTTAGATGATCCTTAAGATTGGAAGCTGTCCAGTTACCACCAAAATAGACCTGGTGTAGGTGATGCGCTATATGTTGTGTTGTTCTCATACTATTTTAATTGTATTTATAGTTAGTCCTCAATTGCCAAGACTGTTTTAACATCTTAGAACTTCTCACTCTTTCACATGGCCTTGATGATATATTGGTAAGGTAATAGGTCAACATTGACATTGAATTTGCTATAACCTGCATCTTTCAATTCTGCTATGACTTTATCTATAGAAATTTTGTGGTCTGTAGGTGGACCAACAGGAACTTCGATTTTAAAAAAATCGATAATGATTAGTTCTCCATCCACTTTTGTACCAGCTTTTACCTCCGAAAAATAAGCACTTCGGTTTTCTATGTGATGATAGGTGTTTACAATCAATACCATATCTACTTCTTCATCTTTTAAGTTAGGACTATCATATGGGATTTTACGAAGTTCAATATTTTTAATCTTATGGTCTTCAATACGCTTTTTTAAGGCATTTTGAAACTCATCACTAACATCAGCAGCGATAACATTTGCACCTTTCTCTGCGAGTTTTACGGAAAAATAACCAGAGCCAGCACCAATATCAATAATCCTTTTATTCTTTACATCACCCAAATACTCCAATACTTTTTCTGGTTTTTGGTAGGCATCTCTTTCTGGCGATTCAAAACGTTCAATTAGTTCGTCGGTTGAAGACTGATGCATATAGTCATTGGCAGAAGGTGTTACATGTTGTTTTTTACTTTCCTCATGATGCGTTTTAGTTTTATGCTCCGAACAGGCAGCAATTAAAAAAATGAAGCTTATTAATGGTAAAAGATATTTGGTTTTCATTTTACTTATTTGGTTTCATTAATCATTCTTAAAGTCTCTGATGATAGTCTCATATAAGCAGTGTACTAAAAAAAATGATTTTTTAGGATTGCACTAAACATAAATATAAAAAAAGCAGCTTTGTTTAAATACCAAAACTGCTATTATTTTTATAGGCTATCGACTCGTTTTTATTACTGCTTCGATCTTAAAAGCTTAAAGTATTGGTTGGTTGTTTCATCAAGTCGATTAATTATTTTTTTAAAGTTCTCTTGATTTGGTTCAAGATCAACATATTTGTCAATAATATTACTTCGCTTATAAATGAGAAAAGTATTTTTCACATTAGGATCTATTTTGTTCAGATTTATTTCTGAACTTTTATCTTTAAAGGAAGGAACAAAGGTTAAAGCGACCTTTTGTAAATCAAGTTCAGTTCCAAGTTTTTCCAATTCTTGAATTCTCTTGTCTTTGGTGTAGTTCGATTCTTTGCCATATACAAAAAACACTTTCAAATAGTTTTCTCTTTTTTGGCTTTCAAGGTCCAAAAATATAAGCCAATCTTTTACTTCATCCCAATTGGGTTTGTTACCAACAAAGTATAAAATCCCGTGATACCAACCGTATTTACAAATCGGACAGGTTTTTGTGCCTTTGTCTGCTCCATAAGCATGAAAAGGCGTAAAAGAAATAATATCTTCACCAATATTTTTGCCCGAATTTGAATGTTTTGGAGCTTGAACAGTGTAATCTGGAATATTTAAGCCCAAAACAATATTGCGTTCACCAATGTATAGATCTCCTTTTTGAACGAATCGGACAACGCCACTTCCACCTCGATTTTCCATTTTTTTTCTGTGCTTTGTAGTTAAAAGAGGATCATTATCAAATACAAAATTATCTATGTAATATGGATCTTTCATATTTTTCTCTTTAACCGTAATATGCACATGTGCTGCATCGTCTCTGTTTGGGTACGCTCCAGGTTTATCTGTGTAAAGCGAATATTTGCCTTGTTCATCTGTTTTTAACCAACCTCTAATGTAGCCATGAGTTTGTCCCAACTTATTTTTTGGCATATTTCGTTCCTCGGTTTCCTTGGTTGCGTAAATCCCATCAGTATTTGTTTGGTAATAGTATAGAATCACATTTGGAGCAGGTGTTTTGCCGTCTCGTTGATAAACGGTTCCCGTTAGAAGAATTTTTTGTCCTGCTTTCGCAAATGCTGGACTTGTATCACTTGATGATAAGTTTTGGGGCATTTTGTAATAAAAGGGCATTGATTTGTTAAAATCATCACTTAAGGTGTTGGTCTCCTTATTGTGAGTTTGCCCATTACAATTCACCAAATTTAAACACGTTGTCAGTAGGAGTCCAATTTTTAAAAGTCTTAACATTTTTGAAGTTTTTCAATAAATGTAGATGTTTCAGAGAATGTTCACTTTGCTTTTTGTCGTTACTTATCTATGTGGAGTCAATATATGTTTTACTGGAGTAGTTGGTGCCAGTTGCGCCTGTAATGTCTACTTAATCTAATAGTTTCATCATTTTCGAGTCTTGCATCATAATCACCGTTACTTCTCGATTTTAGTTCTTTAATGTACGTTGCATTTATAATTGTCGATCGATGTACTCTTAAGAAGCATTTTGGGTTAAGTTTAGTTTCAAATTCCTTTAAAGTTGTATTGTCTAAAAATTTTTGATCGTTTGTATAAATAATAGAATAGGGCTTATCAGTCGAGATAAGCTGAATTGTCGATGTTGGAATCGTAATAATTTTCGAGCCTACTTTTACTTTGATTTTTTCAAAATAACTCGTGGTTAAATCAGTTGGTTTATGTTTTGAAATATAAATTGCAGGGAAAACAGTATACCACAATACAGCAATAAAAAATTGATTTGAAAAGGCAGTATTAAACATAGTCGTAAAACGATGTGGTGTCGTAAATACCAAATGACTTACTAGCACAAATAGAGCGGTGAACACTAGGATATGGATAAAACTAAATGATATGGCAATTCCCAAATTTATAGGGAATCTACCCAATATGTTTTTTGGGTTAACAAGTTTTAATAGTCGGTTTATAGAAAGGGTCAATGGAATAAAAAATGCCCAGAACGTATTATAAAGCATTGATTCTGATAGATAAAATCCGGTATGTTTGATTCTACTGTATATATAATCTTGAAGTACTGCTAGTATAAAAACAAAAACTACAATAATTACACAGAGCGGTATTTTACCAATTCTTGGAATTTTGAATTTTTCGCTTATGTAAATCGATTGTTCCAATTATCTTTTGGCTATTTACTATGATATGCTTAAAGTTAGTAAAAGAAACCTGAACTTTAGTGTGTCTGTAAATTATTCTTAAAGGTTGCGATAGTAGCAATGGACTATACACGTTATTGTCAAAAGTTGTTGATTACAAATAAACAATTAAAGGGAGTTGAGGTCTTAAGTCGAATGTTTTTTGTTGAATATTATTATCAAAATAAAGTTCCATTAAATGTTCTGGGCCATTTTTAACGGTCAAGTTTTCAGTTCCGTTAACTGCTTTGATCGTTTCTGTATTTACATCTAAATCAGTTGATGTAATTATAATATTGGTAATCTTTTGCGCTCCATTTTTATGCTTATAAAATGCTCTCACAAAGTCATATTCTTCTGGGATGTTTTTTAAATCGGATAATGTTTCAAATCTATCAGATTCAATTTGGGGATAGACAACAAAAATTGAAGGTTCTTTAAGATGCTTTTTTGAGTTTTTTGCTGAATAGATAGATGTGTTTTCCTCCATCCAATCTTGATGGTAGCTTATTTTTTCGAATGGGATTTTTTCTGTTTTATAATCTTTTACTTTCAGAGCGATGCTGAAAGGGGAAGCTCCATTGTTTTGAAAGTTGGCTCTTTCCGTAAAATCTAAATCTTTATTTTTTAAAACATTGTCTTCCAGCTCGTTTTGGTTATAAACAAAAATCAATTCGAGGTAGCCATTCAAAAAATGAAAATACTTTCCTGCAGTTCCTTGTCCGTGGTGAACTGCAGAAAGTGAATCTGGTACAGCAGTAAATCCAATATCAGTTAAACGTTCTTTTGTTTTTTTCGGATTATTAACCCAAATATTGAGATGGTCAATTTGTAAGTCCGAAGCAATGTTTTTGGTAATTTCATCAGTACTATATTTGCTCTCTGTGTCTTTGCAAGACGATAGGCTAAACAATAAGATTAAGATTATAGTGTAATTACGGATGCTCATTTTAACGGTCTTATGTATGACTAGTACATGTTTAAGCAACTAATTTAGCAAATACAAACCGAATAGACATGAACGAAGTGAACTGTGCGTAGCAAAATCTGCTAGATACGAGAGAAGTGAACTGACGCAAACAAATTGTTGTTATGCATTGTTTTAAATGGTTTTTGACAATATATTTTCAATAAGTTGTTTGTCTGATTTATTTTTTTGATAGTGCCATAATCTTTTCCCAAATATTTTCGTTGACCAAAACCCCTTCTTTTAAGTTTTTAGCTCTGGTTTGTGAACTTCGTTCTCCTGGATAGTAAATATTGTCTCCTGGGATTATAGGTTCTACGTCATGAGTAAAATCAATGATTTCTTCTATTAGTTTTTGCTGTAGCCCTTTATCATTAAAAACTTCAGGGTAGATGCAGATATAAATTTGTGAAATGGCAGTCTCAATTTCCTTTGAACCTATTTTGTAGGTAGAGTTTCCTGCAGATAGTATAGTGGCCAGCATATCTAGTACAATAGAAAGGGCAGACCCTTTCCAGTAGCCGATTGGCAATCCGCGTTCTTTTAATAGAATTTTATCAGGATCATTAGAGAGTTCATTGTTGTCATCCCAACCTCCATGGTAAGGCAACTTTTGACCTCTTAATTTATAATCGTTAATCTTACCGAACGCAAATTGTGAAATTGCCATGTCCAATACAATAGGCCCCTTTTTTCTTGGTATGGATACAACAAAGGG
Source organism: Winogradskyella flava (assembly GCF_014243395.1). Lineage (GTDB taxonomy): Bacteria > Bacteroidota > Bacteroidia > Flavobacteriales > Flavobacteriaceae > Winogradskyella > Winogradskyella flava. The sequence goes on from NZ_JACLCP010000007.1 coordinate 45,585, forward strand.
GTTATTACCTATTCTGCTGTCTTTTCCACCCCAAGGTGGCATATTGGGTTTAGTATTTGTAAAAAGAATCGAAATACAATTGTCATTAGCTGCTTGTTTTCCATATGTTCCACCTCTCATCCAATGATTGGTGTTGCGTAATGCAACCATTCCCATTCCATGCTGTTTTGCTAACTCTACAGCTCTTTTTGTACACTTTGTTGCATTGACAATACCAGGACCTAGATTACCATCCCAACGTTCTATGTTGCCAAAAGAAGCTACCTTTTCTGCTTCGGCATCAATTTTAATTACACCTTTTTCAATATATTCAATAAAAAGAGGCACACGATTGATCCCATGAGAACTCACACCATCTAATGTGCTTTCTGTAAAAACATTAGCAATTAATTGGGCTTTTTCTGTGGTGAATTTATACTTAACGAAAAGTTCGTAAAGAACTTTTTGAATGTTTTCGGATGAAATTCGCATGAATACTTCTGTCTTATTTTAATTGTTTACAACGTGTTTGTGCATGCCTCGTTGCGTAGAGACTAAGATAGCAAAAGGGAAAGAATCTGAGGAAAACTCGGAGAATTTTCCGATTAAGACTTAAACACCAAAGCAATTCATTATAAACGGTTTCGGCTATGAGTAGTTGCGTGGTTTAGCAGTTAACTTTGCAAGTACTCACCAAACTGATGATCTGCGAGACACGAGCACAAAGTGTGAGCTGTGCGCTAGCAAATTTTTAGAAGTAGACGAAAACAAGCAATTACTCATAGTCATTGTGATGTGTTCGTACTTATTATTTAATTAAGAACTTTAGTTCATTACAAGTTTTGCTCGGTATAAACTCAGTCAATTCATAATCGGCTAGTTCATTTATGTTAAAAGGGTCTTTTTCAATGATTTTTTCAAGTTCTGATTTGTTTTCAACTCTAGACAAGATTATCCCGCCAGTTCTTGGAATTTTTCGTCCAGAAGCCAGAAAATTCCCCAATTCATATTGCTCATTTAGAAATTCAATATGTTCGTTTAAATAATGATCAACGTTTTCTAGTTCTGTTTTGTACGTCAGATTTATAATGAACATTTATTATTTGTTTTTAATTCAGTTTTCAGTTGCTATTGCGTTTGTTGTGGTATGACAGACAAGGTTTTTGTATACATTTCGCCAACACGAGCGGAGTGACTTGTCGCAGCAAACCATAAACTTAGTAAAAATGCTTGAAATTCCGATTAGGAATTTGAGAGTAATGAACTATAAACTTTATTAGCTACCGTTTTAATTGAATAGACTCACCAGGATCTAATTTTTCAATTCCACTTGAAAGATTTATCCAGATAGGAGCATTGTAAGAAGGATTTATGATTTGACGTTTGCCAATTTGTACGTTTTCAATGGCTAATAAATAGTTGGTCAGTTTACCATGACTTACAGACCATATATCTTTTGATTTACCAATTTTTTCACAAAATTCAACCATGTTTTCCCATCTTTCGTTATTGCCGAATTCCCATGAGTGCCCCCAAACATAAAAAACAGATAATTTTTGGTCATTCAATGCTAAATAAGAATCGAGATAATCCAAAACTTTGCTATCATGACAAGTAGGATGCCACATCATATAATTTCTTGGAAAATCAAATGCATGAGTGTCATCCACAGTTCTTCCATTTTTAATACCAGTTGAAGCAATTAATGTGGCTATAGAATCATTTGTACTTCCAAACGGATATGCCATACTTATAATTTCTCTATTGGTTAGTTTTTCTATTATTTCAAGGTCAGTATTGGTTTCCTCCAATACTTCCTCACTTGATATTCCAGTGAAATTTTTGTGTAAAGCTCCATGAGCGGCTATTTCATGATTTTTATAAATGATTGTTAAGGAATCTTTTGGAACATATCTTTGATATATCGTGTCTCCATTTTGTTGTGGCCAACCTCTTGTTGCTCCCAAGTATTTTGAATTCAAATTGAAGGTTCCAACAAGGCTATTTTCATCAAAAAGTTTAGCTAATTCAATATCTTGTATTGTTCCATCATCATAGCTTAACACTAAGGCTTTTGTTTTTCCTTTAGGATAAGTAAAATCAATAAAACTTGGCTTTTCATTGCATGAGAGCAGGAGCGAAATAAGTACGCAGGTTAATATTATATGACGAGTCATTCTTAAAATTATGGCTAATGTGTTTATGAATGGTTAAATGCGTAGAGACTAAGATAGCAAAAGGGAAAGAACCTGAGGAAAATTCTCCGAATTTTCCGATTAAGACTTAAACACCAAAGCAATTCATTATAAACGGTATTGGCAATAGTAATTTTTTAGTCTTTGGTTTTCTTTGTTAATTTATAACCACAAGCTATAACAGTTCCATTTTCTTTTTTAATAAGTTCTATTTCGTTTGTATTTACATTGACATAAAATAAGTCTACAGAATATTCACTAACTCCCAATTTTTCTACTTGCTTCCTTTTTTCTTTAACTAACCAACAAAATGAATTTATATCATCGATATAGGCTAACTCAATAAAGTCCACTTTTTTATTTTTAAATCTCTCGTCCGATTTGACTTTTTGCAGAGCAAGACAAGGTTCAGTCAGATTTTCAAATTCAGGATTGAGTGATAAGTCAGGAAATTTGTTTTCGGAAACCATTTTTCCGTCTTTGTCAAATTCCAATCCAAATGCGTGTTCAAATCCGTTATTCCGATAAGTGAAGAGAATCCAATAAGTGACATTATAGTTTGCTAATTCGTATAATTCGGGTTTGTCATATTCCGCTTTTACATTATCCAGATAATTAACTTGAAATTCTCCCATTACCAATTTATTGTAAAAGTCAATATTTGCACGTTTAACAATATATTCTTTTGCTTTTTTTAGGATAAAATCAGAATATTCCTCAATATTCTTAATGTCATAAGGATAAAAAGTGTTTTCTCTTTCTATTGAGTCTTTGTGCTTTATTCCAAATGGAATATAGTTTCTTGTTCGAGACGAATAAGTGCCTCCTAATTCCAGTTTATCAATATCATCACATTGAGCAAATCCATTGATTGAAATCAGAAAGATTATTAATATGCTAAAAGCTTGTTTCATTATTATTGCCAACACTGCGCTTAGCCATCAGAAGCAATGAACTATACACGTTGTTATGTTTTAGTTGTTTTATCAGATTACTCAATTCAGATTTCGGTTTTAATATTCATCAGGGTTAAGAACGATGTCAGTTACGTGATTTTTGTCTTTATCGTAAAATCTATAAACTAATTTTGTATTATATTTTTTGAAATATTCAGCTTGATTTTGGCTTTGCAGATTTTTCTTGAATTCAGGTTTAAATAATTCTTTAAAAGCCTGTGTATCTATATCAGATTTGCTGTCATTCAGAAGTGTGTAATTTTGTCTTAAAACATTCTTTTCAGGCGAAGTCACACTGTCAAGGCTCGTATTTGAGTCAAAAGTAAACGGACAGTCCTTATTCATAATTCTGGCTCTTTCCGCAATCGTATTTTCATTACTCAAAGTCAGCTCTTTTTTAGACTTAAATAATCTTGAACCGAAATTCACAGCAAGTACCATTATCGCTACAGTAACTGCTGTTCCAATTAAGCTCTTTTTTTTCTTTTGTTCCATTCAGATTTATTTTAGTTGAAAGTTTTTTGCCAATTAAACACAACGCTGCGCTATTTGCAGTTGTATGTTTTTTTGTGAAGATAATGAAAAATGGTGTCGATGATTTGCAATAGTTATCCCGCGCTATGGTTTTTAATTGCCAATTATCGACCTTAAGCTAGCTGGGGAAGCGAGCGTTAGCTTTGATTTTTCTTTTATTGGGAACAAAAAAAGAGCAACCACCGAGCGAAGCGACTGATGAATTCTTATTTTTAAAATATAAATGCCATGAATAATTGCATCTAGTGGCCTGATATGTCGAGTAAATGAGCCGTATCCCTAAGGGGGTATGGCTTATATACATTGTAGCCTCGGTTATTTATTTTTTAATTCTTTAATTCTAGTTTTATAGTATTCGTTATCACTTAATTCAGCAGCTTTCTGGGCAAACTTGAGTGCATTAGGAATATCATTTTGAGTTTCATAATAACCCGACATTGAATCATAGGCATTTGCACTTTTTGGGTAATAGTGGACGTTCATTTTAAAAAACATATGTGCCCTTTCAGTTTGCCCCATTTGCATATTCATATGGCCATAACCATTTAATAATTCCTCAATCATTGGAGGTACATGATAACCAAAATGGGCTAAATAGATCTCCTCTTGTTTTTTTAATAATTCAGTTAATTCTCCTACGGTTGTGTCCGGGTTGTTATATCTCTCTGGGGTTTTAAACTGATACCAGTTAAAAAGAAAAATTAATCCATCTCTCATTGAAGGTAAGGGCACCGTTCCATGTAAGTCTTCTGGATAAATTTTCCAAGAGAAATTTAATCCACTTTCAGTCCGCGATTCCATGAATTTTGAAAAATCGATTATTGAACGAGCAAACAGTGTAAATTCTGAGGTATCGGTCATAATATTATCTATTGTTATTTTTTCATCGAACATATGTAGTTGTTCTGCGGCGAGAGATACATAAAGTGATTTTCCTTTAAAACTTTTTGCCTTTAATTTTTCTTTCGTCTGTTTCAATAATTTTTGATCATCCCAATCCATACTTGGATCTATTGCGATGTAATTTTCAAATAGATGATTATGATTGAAGAGCGTGTTTATGGTAAATAAGCCAGCATAGGAATGGCCAATTAAGGTTCTATATGGTGTTGTAGGGTATGTATTATCAATATGTGGAATGAGTTCTCTCTCTATAAATTGCGTGAATATTCCTGCGCCTCCTGTTTCAGCGTCCATAATACTTCCTCGCCTCATTTTAACTTGGGACGTGGTTAGGTCTTTTATTCTGTTATTTTTATTTGAAATCCCAACAAGTATCATATGAGGTAAATAATGCCCCCAATAGTTATTATATACAGTTTCCAAAGTGTTTTGCAGAGAGAATCCATCTAGTAAATATACCACAGGATATTTTTGATCTCCATTTGGTTCGTAATTCTCAGGGAGCTTTACCCAAAATTCGCGATTTTCCTGAAGTGATGTTGAAAATAGGCTATCTACAACCTCTAATTCGATTGTCTTTGATTGTCCGATAATTTCTTGATGCAAAATAAATATTGAACAGATTGTTAATATTAACAGGGTATTTTTTTTCATTCTTTTATTGAAGTTTATTGAGGCTAACGGCGTGTTTGTTTATGGTTAGTGGGGTGTTTCAGCACTTAATTTAGTAAATAAAAACCAAATAGAATTTTCCCAAAGAATATTCGTAAGTAGACGAGTCCTAGCAATGAATTATGAAGGTTGTTACCTGCTGGTTTTTCTATAAATTTTGAATTACCTTTAGACAGAATTCAATATTCATAGAATTTTCCCTGAAAATCATAACTTCCTTTCCATCTGAATCAGTTATGAAAAACCTGTCTGGTTGACTTTTAGGTAGTTCTTTTGAAAAAGTTTTTACAAAAGCGCAAGCCGTTAAAAATGCTCCTAAATCTGATGGATGACTACCATCTGGTAAAAACAATTGTATATCTGGTCTTAATGCTTTAGCCAATTTCCAAGCTTCTCCAACCATTACAAGTCCGCAATCACTTTCTTTTGATGCTTGTTGAAACGTTTCTGTTATTGTTTCTTGATATTGTGGAATTTTTTGTGGAGCCCAAGTAACATATAAGTACGGTTTTGCACCAGACGCTTTAACTAGGTCAGATAGCTTTTTAGAATACATGAGAAATTCTTCCTTTTCCTTAACAGCTTCCTTACTTTGTCCTTGTAATACAACAATATCGTATTTTCCACTGCTTATTGCTTCTTTTGATTTAAGTCCTTTGTTGCCATTCCAATGGTCGCTTAATTTAGCTCCACCAGCAGTGCTTTTAGAGGTTATTAATTTAACTTTTGTACTGTCTGAAATCAAAGAAACAAGATGAGGCATATTAGAATAGTATGTGTAGCTGTTTCCAACAAATAAAACACTCAGGGTATCTTTTTTAACTTGGGCTAAACTCTGATTCGTTATTCCAATAAAGAAAATTATAAAAAATAAGTGCTTAGTAACTTTCATGTATGTTTTTAAATTTTACTTAATGGTCTTGTTCATGGTGTCGTTGCGGAAAATCAGTTGGTGCCTGAGCTTGTCGAAGACATGATTTTACGCCGTAACCGAAAGATAGCAAATTGCAATGACACGAGCATAGCGAACTGGTGAAGCAATTCCGATTAAGGAATTCAGCCGCAATGAGCTATGCACGTTGTTGTGCTTTCGTTATTTTTTATTTATCTCAATCTTAATTAATTCTTTCAATTCATTGACATCATTTAGCATTTTCTTTAATTCAATTAGTTGTCTTTTTTCTGTGTAATTTTTAAGATATAAAGCGTTCTCAAGAGTCAATATTATTTCTGGGTAGTTTTCTGTATAATTTAAATGGCTATTTTCTTTCAAGTGATAATTGTTTCTATAAAATCCTAAATTCCCAGCTTTTTGTAAATCACTCAAATAAACACTGTAATTCCCATTGGCTTGACTGACAATTCCTTCTTGTTTTCTTATCAGAGAAATTAACTTTTGTCTTATGAGAGAGGGCATTAATTTTATGTCTCCCGTAGTCTCTAACGTTCCAATAGTATTAGAATTAAATGATGGATACCAAAAAGCTAACTTAACTTCAGTTAGTGCATTTATCATTTCGATGAGTTTTAAATTTGATGCTTTAGTAAGTTCTAAATATTCCTCATATGAATTTATACTTTCATCAATTCGAATAATTACTGTTTTTAGATTATGTGTCTCATCATCCAAGTCTCCTTCTAATTGGTAATAAAAATTACGGATTATATTATTTTGTTTGCGGTTTTCATTCCAATTATTTATTCCCAATGCAATTAAAATTCCAATAACAACAAGTACAATTTCTCCAATCGCATATTTTAGATACTTTCCAGTTTTACCTTTTGAAAGTAAATCTTGTCTAATTTTTCTAAAGAATTTTATCATATTCTATTTCCCGAGAAAGCGGGAATCTTAATGGTTGGTTATAATGAAGCACAACGTTGTTGTGCATGGTTAGTTGCGTGAGACCTAAGATAGCAAATAAGTAGAAACCCATTGTTCATGAGCGAGGATTTTCCGAAAGGAAAATCAAACGCAATGAATTATACACATTGCTGCCAAAAGTACTTTACTTTGATAAATCGTTAAGCTTATCTTTTTCTTTTTTCGATAACTTATCGTAACCTTTTTTATTTATTTTATCCAAAATTCGGTTTAATTCGTTCTGTTTTGAGGCTTTGTTCGAATTATATTTATCTTCTATTGTTACAACATTTTTGGTTTTTGAAAAAGGATTCTGAACTATTAAAAAATGCGGTTTCTTTACGATTAGATATAAAAAAGTCAAAGATGGTATTAGGATTAGGATTATTGGAAAGTAATTCGTCTGTATAATGCTTGGATTTATTCCAATTGCTATTATAAGCCCGACAATTCCTCCACCTAAATGAGCCTCGTGTCCAATGTTATCTTTTTTTGTTTTAATTCCATAGATTGAATATAAGACATAAGCTATTCCATAAAGCCAAGCAGGAATAAAAATTGGAAGTAAAATAAAACCTATTTCCATTCCAGGGAATAATCCGATTGAGGCAAATACCAATCCACTAACTGCTCCCGAAGCTCCAATCGCAGAATAGTCAGGATGATTTCTATGAATATAAAGAGCAAGTAAATTTCCACCAATTAAACTTACGAAGTACAATGCTATAAACGCTGGTATTCCGATATATACTTCCAAGCTTTGACTAAAAAGATATAAGGTTATCATATTAAATGTAAAGTGAGTCCAATCAGCGTGCAAAAATCCAGAGGTGACAAGTCTTTTGTAATCTTTATCGACCAGTATTCGGTCAACATTGAATAAAAACTTATCGAAAAATATGAAATCATTTAAGCCTTTATAGGTTACAATTCCATTCGCAATGATAAGTAACAATGCAATAATTCCGATTTCCTCCATTTTTTGTTTTAATTGTGGCTAACGCAGGGCTATGTGTAGCCACGTTTTGGATTTTAAATATAGCGAATATATTCGCTGCTATTTATAAATACAAGATAAACGTGGACAGGTTGCATATAGCCATTGATATGTACAGTTTTCCTCGATGGCGCCCAAAGGTGATTGAAGGACATATACCTAATGCATACGCCATATGCAATCTGGCATAGCCCTGCGATGATGTACATATCTCAAGTGGTGGGAATTGGAGCGCAGCGACAATGTAGCAACTTGAGTTCACCTTTTGGTGAATTGTACATCATCGTGTTCGTGTATGGTTAGTTGCTGTTAGCGCTAAGTTAGCAAAAAGAAACTGCGTGAAGGAAATTCGGCAGAATTTCCGTGGTAATCTTTAAACACCATCCAGCAATTGACTATACACGTTGTTAGGTGTAGTTTATTCAGATTTCAACTCCGTCAGAATTTAATTCATATTTCGTTCCATTCCAATCGGTCAATTCAATTCTGTCATCATTAATTTTAAATTCTTCCTTTCCATCTGGATTCACAAAAATATCTTTGGCTCCGAAAGTCCATTTTTCGTTTCCGTTTTTGTCGATTCGGCTAATCTGAAGTTCTCCATGTATAATAAAGTCGCCTTCAAATTCGTAAATTCCAAAACAGGTTGCAATGTCAAATTGTTTTCTCCAGTTGGCAGATAAATCCGTTATATTTAAGCAATAAACTTTATCAGAACAGCAGATATAGATTCTGTCATTTTTTATGAGGAATGAGTTTTCGGAAATTCCAGTTGCGCCTCCATTTTCCAATAATATTACGCTGCATTTTTCAATTCCGTTTTCTATTATCCTAATTCCGTGTTTAGAGGAAGGTTGATATTCTAATTTATGACCTAAATCGGCTGGATACTGTTTCTTAAATTTCTGACTGAATTTTGCTGAATCCAAATCAGATTCATCTGTTATTTCGATTACGAAATTTTCATGTTTTAATATCATTTTCAGGGTTTGGTCAAATTACACCTAACGGCCAGACGGGTAAGGCGAGTTGCGATGTTTGAGTAACAAATATAAGCAATAGAAGCCTTTAGACGTTATTCGCTTTACCCGATGTTAGTGGCAGTTCCTAGTAGGGATTGCTTTTCATTGTTGTAAAAGGAAATGGCCATATGCTATTGCCAGCGAATAGCGGTCGTGCTGTCTGGCCGTTAGTGGCAATAGAGCAAAAAGAAGTTTCGCGATAAGCGAAACGGTTTTCTCGTGCGAAGCATTGCCACTAACACATAAATATATCTGTATTTATGTCTCTATTTTCTAATATAGAAATTATTTATAAACTTAAGCATATCAATGGTTAATTAATTTTTTGTTATCATGTATTTTGTATATCAAATTGCTTATATTTAACTCTAGTGATATACAATATACCTGTATGGATTTTAAAAAATATAAATTTTCAACAGCCAAGCATAAAGATCAGGATGTTATTCTAATTAAATTTCAATTCAATAAGGATTTAATTAGAGATCTTAGGCAACGTTTTCCTTCTGCAAAATGGAGCGCAACAAAAAAGTCATGGTATTTACCAGACTTGCCGGTAGTAAGGGATGCTCTAAAGTTAAAGTCCAAAAATATGGTCAAGGCAAAAGCCTTAAAAATTCATCCCATAAATCAACAAGCATACTTGGACTTTGATAAACAGCTTACACTTAAAAAATATAGTCAAAATACAAGACGGATGTATTTGAGTGACTTCTTCCATTTACTTAATCTTTTGGATGATTATGATGTTGCAGACCTTTCACCTAAGCGTCTAAAGGACTACTTTCTCTATTGCATAAAAGTGGAAAAAATGGGCGAACGAAAGATGAATGGTAAGATAAATGCCATTAAATTTTATTTTGAACAGGTATTACACCGTCCAAAAATGTTTTTCGATATTCCGCGCCCCAAAAAGCCAATGACCTTACCAAAAATGTTAAGCAAATCAGAAGTCAGAAAGCTTTTTAGGGTAACTACGAATCTTAAACATAGAATAGGCTTAGAATTAGCTTATGGCATGGGATTGCGCGTCTCTGAGGTCGTGGGCTTAAAAATTAAGGATATAGACAGTAAGAGAATGGTTGTACATGTTTGCAGCTCTAAAGGTAAAAAAGACCGATATGTACCATTACCCGAATCTATTTTGCCTGAACTCAGGGAATATTACTTAAGATATAAGCCAAAAATATATTTGCTAGAAGGACAGTATGGTGGTGCTTATGCCAAATCGAGTTTACAACAGGTATTTAAGACGGCTATGAAAAAAGCTGGTATTAAAAAGGATATAGGTATACATGGTCTTAGACACTCATACGCTACTCATTTGTTGGAGTCTGGCGCAGATATGCGCTTTATTCAAGAATTACTTGGGCATAATTCTATAAAAACTACCCAAATTTACACCAAGGTTACCCCAAGAAGTAAATCAAAAATTAAAAGTCCATTAGATAGTTTATAGAACCTCCCTTTTTTGAAAGTATTAAACTTTTATAATGTCCTTGTATTCTTCAAAAAAAGTTTCAAACAAAGTCATATTAACATTAAAGAATTCCATAACATCGCGCCAAGTATTTTTGTTATGGATAGATACCTTTTGCTCTAAAGGCAGGTATATACGAGAGATTTCTTTGCCATTGTCTAAATAGTATTCCTCTTCGTAAATGGCATCTGGTAAATACTCGTCTTTTAAGATGCCTTTTAAAGCCACTAATTTTTCCCAACAGTTAATTCGATTTTCTAAATCGTCTTCGAGGTCTAAGGCGATTAATGCAGACTTGGTATCAAAATAAAATTTAAAGGACAAACCTTTTATTTTGGTGTTGTATAGCAACCATTTTCTTGGAAAGGACTTTCCGAAGCTGGTCCAGAATTCTTGTCTTAATATGCGACTTTCTTCTTTACTAAACATTGAAGTGGGTTGATATACTCTTACAATATTACGTCAGTTCGAGCGATTTTCAATAGAAAATTGTATCGAGAACCTCATCGTTTATATCTCATAAGATTCTCGATACTACTTTATCAGATTTCTATCTGCTAAATTCACTCGACACGAGGCAAAGCTGAACTGAGCGTAGCTAATTGATAGATAAAAAATAGAATATTCTTAAATAAAATATGCAATTAAAATACCCAAGCAAATGGCAACCAGTTTTGATAAATTAAACTTATGCCCTTCACCAGTTTCAAACAAAATGGTGGTTGCAATATGTAAAAAGATGCCTATTACTAATGCATTAATACTTATAAGAATATGTGGGTCTATTGAAGACAAATTAGACACTAAGGTACCCAAGGGTGTCATGGCGGCAAAAACCAATATAAAACTAATGGCCTGCTCTTTCATATATTTAGATTGCAATAAAAAAGAGGTTAACAATGCTGCAATTGGTATTTTATGTATAAATACGCCATAAACCATATCATTATGCTGGTGAATTGGAAAACCCTCTAAAAAACTATGGATGCATAGGCTTATAAATAGTATCCATGGGAATTTAGTATCTTCTTTGTGTATATGTACATGACCATGTTCTGCTCCTTTTGAGAAAAATTCTAAAATAATCTGCAACAGAATTCCACACATTATAAAAAATCCGGACTGCTTGGCATCGAGATGCTCGTAAACTTCTGGTAGCAGGTCGAAAAGTGTTAGAGCCAATAAAAATGCACCACTAAAGGATAATAGTAATTTGGTATAAATGGATTTTTGCCTTTTGGTTAAAAATGCTATGATCACACCAATAATTATGGCATATATAGGTAAAAGGTATTTATTCATACGACATCTACTTAAAAATCATAATTAAGCGCTCGGACTTGTCTTTATGGTACTTACGTAATTTATAATCTCCAAAAATATCCAGTAAATGTACACCTGCTTTTTCAAACAAGTTTTTGAAGTCTTCTAGCGTCAAAGCTTTTACACGTTCCTGAAATTGATACTCCAGATCGTCCACATTAAAACGTATATCTTTTACAATGTAACCATCTTCCAAGCTGCGTTTTTGATGAAAGCCTATACCGTCCACAGTTTTGACGTCTTCCGGAATCAGGTTGTCCATAACATAATTGACGTTCATAAAGTCAATTACTCCAAAGCCAAATTCATTGAGTTCTTCTTTGATTGCTGCAATGGTTTTGAGGTTACAGATATCATCTTCAAAATAGCCAAAGCTCGTAAAGAGATTAAATACAGCATCGAATGTATCTGGATAAGGTTTGGTCATATCGTGCACATCAAACTTCAAACTCTCATTTTCGTACTGTTTAGCATGGTTAATGCTTTGTTCGGATAAATCAACACCAGTAACATTATAACCCAAGGTATTGAGATATATGGAATGTCTGCCCTTACCACAGGCCAAATCCAAAATCTTTCCGTGTTCTGGAATATTGAGATAGTTGGTAAGATTATCCATGAATGCCTGGGCTTCGGTATAATCTCTGTCCTTATATAAAATGTGGTAAAATGGTGTGTCGAACCACGAAGCGTACCATTGTTTTGTTGATTTTGTCATAATATAATGCGTCCTGCAAAAATAGTGTAAATTTGCAATCTCTCAGACGTAATGTATGGACAATAATTTCAAGATGGTGGCCAAAACTTTATTTGGCTTCGAAGATATTTTAGCAAAAGAATTGACCCAGCTCGGAGCTATGGAGGTAGAAAAAGGTGTACGTAATGTTAGCTTCGTTGGCGATAAGGGCTTTATGTATAAAGCCAATCTTGGTATTAGAACGGCCATAAAAATCCTAAAACCCATTAAATCATTCAGAGTTACAAGGGAAGACGACCTTTACAAAAATGTAAAAAACATAAAATGGGAAAACTACTTAAAGGCTGATGGTTCTTTAGCAGTAGACGCCACGGTTCATCATAGCGTGTTTACCCATTCGCAATACACAGCTTTAAAAACCAAGGATGCTATCGTAGATCGTTTTAGGGAAAATAACGGTACGCGTCCTAATGTAGATTTGCGTTTTCCGGATTTAAAGATTAACGTTCACATAGATAGACAACGTTGCACTATTTCATTAGATACTTCTGGCGAATCCTTGCACAGAAGAGGTTATAAGACTGCTACTAATATTGCACCAATCAATGAGGTATTGGCAGCAGGATTAATTATGATGAGCGGTTGGGATGGTCAAACGGATTTTATGGATCCTATGTGTGGTAGTGGCACCATATTGGCAGAAGCTGCCATGATTGCTTGTAACATTCCGCCAAACCTTATGCGTAAGGAATTTGCTTTTGAGCGTTGGGAAGATTGGGACGTGGATTTGCTTGAAACTATAGAGGAATCCTTATTAAAGAAGACACGCGATTTTCATCACAAGATTATTGGCTATGATAAATCGCCTTCGGCTATCAATAAAGCTAAGGAGAATATAAAAAATGCGCATTTGGATGAGTTTATTCACATTCAGCATGAAGATTTCTTTAAAACTCAAAAGGCTGGAACTGAAAAGTTGCATATGGTATTTAATCCACCTTATGGAGAACGTTTAGAAAACTTGAATGTAGAGGAGTTTTACGGTAATATAGGGACAACGCTGAAACATGGTTATGCCAATACGGATGCTTGGTTAATTACATCAAATCTTGAAGCCTTAAAATGTATTGGACTTAGACCATCCAGAAAAATAAAAGTCTTTAACGCCAAGTTAGAATCGCGCTTGGTGAAATACGAGATGTACGAGGGCAGCAAAAAGGCCAAAAAACAAAATCATTGAACCATCTTGCGTTCATCAGGGTTTTGTCCTCCTACTTGTGTCTTTGGATACGTATCAAATAAGTCGTTGACCAATCCTTTTATATAGGGTTCTAGCTTCCTCTTTGCCTTATTAAGGTCGCACAGCACTGAAGCATGCCACAATACGTCATTAGTTTCAAAATCGGCTACATACACAATTAGGGTTTCTTCTTCATAAGTTTCTTGATGAATTTTGCATTCTTCCCAATATTCAAGCTGTTCGGAATGTTCACAATTTTTAAACTCAACGGTTTCTTCACTTATTAATATCCTAAAACCAGCTTGCAATTGTGGGCTCAAGACATTGGTTCTGTGTGCCTTACTTTCCATTTCTTCTGCAACCGCATCACCAATTATGCGTCTCACTTGGTCATTATCCAGTTGCGGATAATCATTATGTTCTACAGCAAAATCACCAATGCATAATACATAGGTGTCGTACTGGTTAAAATCAACATTGAGGTTGTAATCGTAAACAACTTCGGTCGTTGCAGCACAATTATATAAAAGTAGTAACAGAAAACCGTAAATTATAGAATGGACTCTCATAACAATGTAATTTAAAATGTATTTAAAGTTCTTAATTACTTGCCAGAAATACTATGACATATATCAAGTTTATAAAAGGAATGCTAATTAATGAGAGAGTTCTTCAAGTTGTGTATGGTAATCGTATTGTAAATCTTCATGTAGGACGCTTATTTTTTTCTTGATGGAAATAATTTGGCGTTCGTACAAATTGCTTAGTGTTCTATTTCTATGAATTGAGGGTCTAAGGTCGTTTAAGCGATCACAAAAGTAGAGTAGGAGCTCAACTTCTGTAGATTTTTTAGAAGAATAACGACTATAGACTCTAATCTGTCTCAAAATCTTTCTAATCGTCTTTTTCATATAGAAATAGCTGTCAGTATTTATACCTTCAAAAAGTTCATCTAGCGAAGATTTTACACTTACAATATATCCATCTTCGTCATGGGCTTCAAATAGTAAATAGGTAAGTAGCGCTTTATTCTCTTTTTTAAATTTGCCTAAACGTAAACACAACTCCAATAAATCTTCTTTGGGCAAATGTTGTAATTCCTTTTTTATGGTAACAATAGATTCAATTTTCATACTTAGAAATTACCTTTTAAAAGATTGATACTTACTGTTGCTAATGCATTATTAGGAAATTTAGCAAAATGATTATCATTTGGTACTAATCCTGCTTTTATAGCTGTTTTCCTTAAAACGTCAACTTCAAGAATGTATTGGTCACTATAACCATGAGTGGCATCATATGCTGTTGCAGCTGTTTGCCCAAGGTTGTCAGCAACTAGTTTTGGATCGATCGTATGCAATTCTATAATGAGCAATCCAAATTTTTCTACAAAAGGTTTCCATTTTTGTAGATGTTCCAAGAGCGAAGCTTCTACATCGTTGTTTTTTAAACATTTTCCGTTAGTAGCAAAGGCACCTGTGGACGTACTTATATTATTGTACTTTTTCATGGGTGCTTCCCATATTCTATTATGATCCAAAAAGGTTCTTACATTTAATAAATCCTGTAACTCAATGTCGTAGTCTTCTCTTAAGTCGTTGGCCAAAACATCTGGTCTGCCTATATCTCCCCAAATTACCTTTGCCCAAATATCTGCTTTTATGAGATTAGCTCTTGTGACTTTAAGTGCTGCTTTATTAAAGTCGACACCAACCAAGAATAAAGGATGCTCATCTAGAAGTTGCCCACGCAATGTTTGTTGGTCTATGACATTAAAGATATGTTCGATAAAAGCGCCATTGCCACATCCCATATCCAAGATGCCTTTCGGCTGTTCTTCAATGGGCTTGTTAAAGAGATCTATGATGACTTTATCTATAACCTTAAAGTAGGTAGCATGTGCACCACCACTTCCCCAAACGTTCATTTCTCTATGGACATGCTTTTCAGTATCGCTAGGCGAATCGGTTTTAAGTATGAGAGGATTACCAAAGATGAGTTCGTCTAGTTGCAAAAATGTTGGTATATATGAAACTGTAACACCATAAGCGCTAGCACGTTTTGCAAAAAATAGACCTTCATCAGTGAATTGATATGTACTTTTTTTCTTTTTGAACCAACCCAAATGTGAAAGAAAGTCTAATATCTTTTTGAAACTTTCAGGATCTTTATGGTACTCTTCTGCTGTGAAAGATGCCTCCATAAAGTATTTGTGAAAAAGCCCATTAACTCCTAAAAGGACAATAATGGGTCCGGCAATAACACCTTCTATATGCTTTAAGACTTGATATTCTATTGAATTTTCGTTGGAAACAATCAAACCAAAATTTGTCTCAAATTTTCTAAAAACACTTTCTAGTGCAATAAATGCATCAGCGCTTATCATTTTGTCCGTAGCAAAACGATCTGAGTAATTTAAAAGATTCACGACATCCTCGTATAAGTGCACATGTCCAAAAGCGCTTTTTGAGTTACTGTTTGTTATATATATAACAGTATCGGTCTTATTGTCTAATTGTTGCTCCATCCAACCTTGTGAACACAATACCCTTAAGGCGACATTGAGATAGCCTTCATTAGAACTAAATTTTTTGGACAGATGTTTTAGAGCTACTTTTTTGTGTTCTAAAATATAGTCTAGTATACCTTTTTTATGAAGTGCATGTGCAGAAGTGGCTACGGCTATGCCATCTAAATGCCTAAAAATGGTACTTCTCAACTTAGACTTATCGGATTTGGTAAGCATATTAATTGGTTTAGACATAAAGATAAAAAAACCATCGCTTCAACGATGGTTTAAACATTAATTATATTATCATACTTTATTAGTCGAACAGGTTGACAACCTTGCCTTCATCTTCTGCCGTAATTGTGACCAATAACTTTTTCAAACCGAGTTTATTTACTTTATAGATTTTAGTGCCTACTGACCATTTTTCTTTTCGCTTCGTATTGGCGCTCATAGGAAATCCGTAACCAAAGTAACCACCATCTGCCTTTGGGCCCTTAACTGCGAATTGATTGCGTTTACCGGAATTGTTTCTAATCTTGAAACTAATCCATTTTATGCTCTTTTTGCTATGGTTGTTCTTATCTTCTAATGACGTCGCCATACCACCAGATTTTGTTTTTATCTTATTCTCCTTTGGAAGATTGGTGTAGTAGAGTTTGCCATCATTACTAACGTCAGCCCACAGATAATCAACAGGATTAACAGTGATGATTCCCCAATTCCATAGGTTTACATAGACACTTTTGGCTTCAATCTTGGAAGCGTCAATTTTTCCATTTGCTACGCCCAAACGCAATTCATCGGTTTTACCTTCAATAATAACATTACCAATATTAGCATTAACCCGTAATTCATTATTGGATACATTAATAATTTTGGTGGTATCATGTGCATCATGTACAACGCGTTTAAGGTTCGGAGCACCAATTTTTATAGTAATACCTTTAGAAGATTCAATCCATTTTAATTGGCTGAAGTGGATGGTGCCATCTACAATTTCGGTATCTATAAATTCTAATAAATTACCATCGGTTGTAATACTCAATGATTCCTCATGAGCCATGTCTATCGTAATATCTGCATGTAAATCGATTTTAATAGTTTCAACATTTTCGAAAGGAAAAGATTTGGTCTCAATTTTTTTGTTACCCTTAACTTGCGCTATTCCTAATGATCCAATGAATAGCAGTAACAATGATATATTTTTCATTTTAGATTAATTTTTAGTGATTTTTGCTTCGGGATTATTAAAAACCGCCTCATATGTAATGGTTTCTGGTTTGTACTCAAATTCAATAATTCTATTGTCAGTGTCCTTTAACTCGTAATCTCCTCCTTGGTTGACGAATTTGAATTGTATTTGATTATGTGCAGTTTTTTGTGAAAACGTTCCTTCATAAATGCCATCGCTATTGGTATCTGTAAGTGGAACAGTTTCGGTCCATGGGTTATCTGTAAAATTACCTCTTATACCAACATTTGATACATTTTCCACCGCGTTCATATCCACTTTAAATGTCACTGTTTTTGTATGTGTTTCCTGTACACAGCTTTGAGTAATTATTAGTAGAAGTATGAGTGCAAATTTTGAAAGTTTCATGATTACTTTATTTTTTTATAGTTATACGTATTTCTTACTAATCTTTCTTTAGTGTCCATGTATACTACCTCTTTAGACACAGTATAAGTGGTATCTGTTAGTGTGTGTGTCATATACATATTCGCCTTTCTTCCATTATCTTTTCCTCTATAGCTTGTAACCAGGACTTTTTCGCCATTGTCTTCGGTAAAACTCTCAACCTTTTCATTGCCAAAGTAAGTCCCATTTTTTTTGATTTTTACAGAACCTTTGTAGTTTTTATTTGGTTCATAAGGATACTGGATGTTAGTGATGATTTTATCTCTTTCAATTTTAAATTGCATAGAGACATCAATGGTTTCTAAATCTCCAGATTGGTAATCAGTGTAGGTTAGAGTGCCTTTCCAACTTGTGTTATCAATACTCTCAAAGTCTGAAAGTTGAATAGTGTTCTGGGCATTTGTAGTAAATGCCATTAATAAAATGCTAAGTGTTGTAAATAAAGTTTTCATAATTATAGTTTTTTATATGTTATTTTAATGTTTTACTAATGAGGTAATCTAGTCCAAAACGTCCTGAACCTAAAAAGAGATTATAGATAGCTACCCACAAGAACCCCATAGCTGGTAGCATTCCCCAAAGTCCTTGATTCCATTTTTGCATAAATATGGCGACGAGCATAGTACACATAATTAAGAATGATGCAATTCGGGTTTTTAGACCTAGAAAAAGGAATAGACCACCAACCGCTTCGCTGAATGCCCCCATCCAAGCAAAGAAAATTGGAGCTGCGGCAAATATGCCTCCGTAAGAAGCTACATCTTCTGGAAACCAAGCGGCAACTTCAAATAAATTAAGATTTTGGCTTTCTGCTGTCCATGGCATACCAAACTTATCGGCTCCGAACATTGCTGTTAACCAAAGGCCACAAAGTATTCTAGGTATTGCAAAAACAGCGTCTATAAACCAGCTATTTTGAGTTACAGGTGTGATAATAAATTTTAGGATGGACTTTAAGCGTGTCATAACAAATGGTTTTAATTATTCGATGACACAAATTTCGAGAAAGATGTTTCCGTGAACGACTTATTACGTACCAGAACGTCCCAAATACGATTTGAGACGTCTTAATTCAATTGGGTTTTAAGGTATTCGGTAGGAGAGTAGTTGGTTAATTTTTTAAAAACACGGTTAAAGGTTGCTTTACTATTGAAGCCACATTCTTGAGCAATACCAAGGAGGGAGAGTTGTTTATGCTTATCAGCTTTTAGCATATTTTTAAACGCTTCAACACGGTAACCATTAACAAAGTCATTAAAATTTTTATTGAAAGCTGTATTTACAATCTCAGAGAGTTGACCTCGAGACATATTGGCCATCTTTGCCAAATCCGATAGGTTTAATTCTGGATTTAGATAGACTTTTTCTTCTTCCATTAGACTTTTTACTATCGAAATGTCTTTTTTAGAAATAGCTTTTTCTTGTTCGAAGTCACTCGCATCCTCTGGAATACCAATTGTTTTTGGTGAAAACGTGAAATCCAGTCTGTTTAGTTTTGTCGTATCCGTAAAATAACCCTTTACGCCTATAAATAATGTTACGATAGCTACATAAAGATTGAGCCACCAACGATCCGTATAATCTAAGTCTATAAAGCTAAGGTCCACAATATCGACAGTGGTTCCAAAAATGAAAGATATACTAAAGAGAATAAGAAATGTTAAAATCCAATTGAGTTCTAATTTATAGATATTAGAAAAGTATTGAATGATTTTCTTACGGTAGTTATAAAATAACTGAAATGTAAATGCCAAATAGAGTAGCATAAAAGTAGCTTCTACATAACCCATAATCGATAGGATGTAGGCTTCGTCCAAGCTCAGCTTTAAAACACCATTTTGCACATCGTCAAAACCAGGTTGAGCCGCATCATAAGTATAAATACCTATGCGATAGATAATAAAGGCAATAGCAAGAGCAAAATGCAACCAATATGCTTTTTTAAACCTAAAATTAGATGTTGTAACTGATTTTACATAGAGAAAAATTAAAGGTGCTAGTGCTATACCGATATTGATTAGGAAGTAATTAATTTTCGTTGTTCTGAAAGTATCATACCAGCTCATAAAACCAACAGTATAACACGTTTGTGAATAACATGTTAAGAGCAGAATTAAACCCAAAAACAAATCAGAAAGATTACGCTTTTTAACGTAACGTACCAAAAGCAGTACTACATAGATGAGTCCTTGTAATACTAGAATTAATAATGGTAAACTCCACTTATTAAAATCCGGGAACATGTAACTTAGCTTTAAAAGCTAAATGTATAAGATTTATCTCAATTTTGGAAAATCAATTGGGCTCATTTCGTGCATAACACCATAAACGGCTTCAAAAATATCCTCAATAGATGGTTTTGAGAAATAATCACCATCAGAACCATACGCTGGTCTGTGTGGTTTAGCAGCTAAAGTTTTTGGTTGACTGTCTAGATATGGAAAGGCATTTTGTTCGTTTAATATCTGATCTAAGATATAGGCTGATGCACCACCTTTTACATCCTCGTCAATAACCATCACACGATTGGTTTTGGCTATACTTTTTACGATATCATGATTTAAATCAAAAGGCAATAAGGATTGCACATCAATAATTTCCGCATCAATACCAACTTCTAATAGTTCTCTTGCGGCCTGTTCAACCAAACGTAGTGTCGAACCATAAGAAACAAGGGTTATGTCTTCCCCTTCTTTAATCGTCTCAACGACACCAATAGGTGTTTTGAATTGCCCAAAATTGTTCGGTAATTTTTCCTTTAAGCGGTAGCCATTTAAACATTCTACTATTAAGGCTGGCTCATCACTTTCTAATAGCGTATTATAGAAACCTGCAGCTTTGGTCATATTTCTTGGAACTAACACATGTACGCCTCTTATTAAATTTAGTATACCTCCCATTTGAGAACCAGAATGCCAAATACCCTCCAAACGATGACCACGAGTTCTTACAATCAAAGGTGCTTTTTGACGGCCTTTGGTTCTATATTGAACAGTGGCCAGATCATCACTCATAATTTGAAGTGCATAAAGAATGTAATCCAAATATTGAATTTCGGCAATTGGTCTTAATCCTCGCATGGCCATTCCAATACCTTGACCTAGTATGGTGGCTTCCCGTATACCTGTATCGGACACCCTTAACTCACCAAACTTTTCCTGTAAACCTTCAAGCCCTTGATTAACATCTCCAATATGACCAGCATCTTCGCCAAAAATCAAAGCTTCTGGGTAATTATTAAAAATAGCTTCAAAGTTATCTCTTAATACCACACGACCATCTACTTCTTCAGCCCCACTAGAGTAGGTCGGTAAAACTTCAGATTGATTTGCGACTTTTAAATTAGACTCACTATGTAAATGCGAACTATATTTAGGTTGCGTTTGCACCATATAGGTATTGATCCAGTTTTGGAGTTCGATTTTTTCAGCAGTATGTTCAGAGACTAAATAGCGCAATGCTTTACGAGCGGCTGCTATAACATCCTTGCGTAGCAATTCATCAATAGCTATTAAGTCGTTCTTGATCTTATTAATAAAAGCACCATTTGCACTTGTAGCTGCTACTTTTTCTAACAAGGTAATGACCTGCTGTTTTTCCGATTTGATTGGATTTATGAACGTAGACCAAGCGGCTTTTTTGCCATCTCTAACAGCTTTTTTAATGTCTTTTTCTAAAGTTGCTAGCTCTTCGTCTGTAGCAATATTATTGGCTATCATCCATTTACGCATTTGCACGTTACAGTCGTATTCTGCTTCCCAAGCTAGACGTTCTTTATCTTTATAACGCTCATGAGATCCTGATGTAGAGTGTCCTTGCGGCTGCGTTAGTTCTTGTACATGTATCATTACGGGCACATGTTCTTTCCTAGATAATTGAGCAGCACGTTGGTAAGTATCAATGAGTTCAGGATAATTCCAACCATTTACCCTAAAAATTTCATAGCCATTATGCTCGTTATCACGTTGAAATCCTTTTAAGATTTCGGAGATATTTTCTTTAGTAGTTTGGTGTTTTGCATGCACTGAAATACCATATTCGTCATCCCAAATACTAATGATCATTGGTACTTGTAATACACCTGCAGCATTAATGGTTTCGAAAAACAGTCCCTCACTCGTACTAGCGTTGCCAATAGTTCCCCAAGCAATTTCACCACCGTTATTTGAAAAGTTGGTTGTATCTATACCATCAACATTTCTATAGATTTTTGAGGCTTGAGCCAATCCAAGTAATCGTGGCATTTGCCCAGCAGTAGGTGAGATGTCTGCACTAGAATTTTTTTGTGCTGTTAGATCTTTCCAGTTACCTTGGTCATCCAAACTGTGCGTGGCAAAGTGTCCGCCCATTTGACGACCAGCTGACATTGGTTCTTCCTTTATATCTGTATTGGCATATAAACCGGCAAAAAACTGTTCTATATTTAGTTCGCCGATGGCCATCATAAACGTTTGATCTCTATAATAACCAGATCTAAAATCGCCATTTTTAAACGCTTTGGCCCAGGCGATTTGAGGCACTTCCTTACCATCTCCAAAAATCCCGAATTTTGCCTTTCCGGTCAAAACCTCTCGACGCCCCAGTAAACTACATTCACGGCTCGTTACAGCGAGTTTATAATCATTTAAAACTTCCGCTTTAAAATCTTTGAATGTAATTTCTGTTTTTGAATCGGGATTTACTTTCATTTAGGGTTATATTTAAGTCTTGCAAAGGTATTAAATCTCAAGGTCTTATGCAATAGCTTAAATTGTCTAAATATTGAAAGATTATCAAATTATTCGGTAAAAAAATAAATATTATTAAAAATTGAATAAAAAATTAACATTTCAATAAGAATATGTTAATACCACTTTCGTCTAAAAAGACCTAAAAGTACCTGTGGGTCTACAGTAATAATAAAGCGAATGCGTTGGTCGTAATCAGGTTGCGCAATTTCCCAGCCCAAGTTTGAATATAAAGGGAAGTAGAGTTCAAAATAGTCTTCAACAAGATTTAATCGTATGCCAGAATCATAAACAAATTTAGCTGAACTAAATTTATTTTTTACTAAACCTAAATCGCCATAAGCTTGGATGTATCTCCAAATAGAAGTACTAAAATTAGCTGTAGTCATCCATTGATTGGCAAAAGGCGTTTCTAACATGGATTTAAAGCCGCCTTCTGCAATGATTATTTGCTGACTAAAAAGCCCAGCAGCTTCTGATCTACCTAGATAATTCAAATCAAATAAATAGTCTGTTGGCCTATCCAATGCAAAGCTGAAAAAGTTGGAATCGGGATTGGTGTCATTATCAAGAAAGATACCTGCAAAAAGTCTTAGATTTATATTTCTATTGCTCTTGGTTAGCTTTCTAAACTCATAATTTAGGGATAGTTTGCTAAAGTTATCTGCAATTTGTAAATCCGTATTGAATCTAGAATAATTAATGATACCTGGATTAAAATGAGTATACCTTAAATTGAAAACACCATAGTCTGGTTCATCAATCTCAACCGTAGCATTTTCGCCAATATCTCTGTTGATGCTGACATATCTCGCTGAAATATTATCCACTTGATCTGCTCTAAAATCATCATCATTTCTAAAGCTAAATGAAACAGAAGGTCTAATCCTCGTGAAAAAAGCGTCCTCAGCAAAGGATTGATAACCGGCAGTTATGCCATATGTAACATCGAATAAATTTTTATTTTCAATATTGTGGGTATAAAATATTGAGGTCGTACCTGTAAGTGATTTTGATTTTGTTGCGTATTGCGGTGAAAACCTATAATTAAGACGCTTTCTAAGAATGGTTTTATTGTAGACCTTTGCACCTAAGGTTAATCCGTCATAAATATTCTTGAATTCTGCCAAGGGCATGAAGAAAATCTGATTATAATTTGGGTCTTCTATATCCTTAAAGAGTCTGAACTGTAAAGGTTTATTATTTAGGAATGAACCGTTGACCGATCTATAATTGTCACGCTGGTTAAATTCTGGAACCACGTTGCCATAGTCTAATACAAACTTGTCTGTATTGTCTTTAGGTAAGCTTAATGTTTTTAATCCGTTTATGTTTTCTACCCATAGCTTTTCCATTACTGAGTCATTGGACATTTTGAACAATGAAATGGGCATGCTATTGTCCCTTTTGTTCTTTATCGTAAGCTTTATAGAATCGTTAGTAGTTTCAATATCACTAATTTTAAAGTCTATTTTCTTTCGCGTTTCCACATAATCATTGAAGAACCAATCGACATCTTTAGAGGTTTTTGAATTCAAGAATGACTCGAAATCTTTGATATATACTGTTTTTAGCTTATAAGACTCTAGGAACTCTTTTATAATTTCAGTTAACTGTATATCTTCCGTAAAATCGTCTAGGTAATTTAAGCCTACACCAGCTTTATACTTACTTGCAATATTACTATTGAATTTTATAAGGGAGTCTTTTGATGTAGATAAAGGTTGATCTCTGTTCTTTCTAGCGATTTCCATAGAATATAGAAAGTACTGGAAATTGAAGTCTAAATCTGACGCATGAAACGCTCGAATTCCCCAGAAATTAGCTAGCTTGCCCAACAGTTTCATGTCTGGATAATACGTTTCAACATATTTCATTAAAAAGTAGACCTGAAGACCTTCACTTAGCCAATGCTCCTTGCGCGGATTAAGCAGTAGTATATTATTAATGTATTTTTTGAGGGATGTCTTTAAAAGCTTTAATTCATATTGAAATTGATCTGGGAATGGGCTTAAAAAATCAGGTAATTGGTTGAGTCCATAGAGTGGATCTTTGCTATAGTCTATTTCTGAAACCAATAAACGCTTGTGAGGATACTTACCGAGATTTTCAGTTAAGAATTTTCCAATTCTATCCGTTAGAATAGCTTTATCGACACTAGGTAGTCCTTTTTCGTTGATATTAGATATAAATATTAAATCATCCGTCTGCACAATGCGATAAAGCGGAAACTTTTCAAGAGATAGATAGGTGTCAATTCTGTCCTTTCCATATAGAATAGTTGTCTGCCTTCTTTTTTCTTTATCCGTGATCATATTGACCAAGTCAAGTTCAGAAGTAGTTCTGTAGTTAATAGGGTGTTCTAAAGCAATTGTGATATCTGTCTTTGGGACAAAAAGATCATTTAGGTTCTTGTTACTGTAGTACTGCCATTTTCCATCATAAACCGTAGGCGTAATATACCAATGCTTTAGTTCAAAGTCCTTGTTTTTTGTTATTCCATAACCCGTAAACGTTGCATCTGGTAAAACCAATATGTAGCTCAGTTTGAGGTTGTAGGATTCACCGGGTTTAAGAGACTGATTAAGGCTTACCTTAATAACATCAGGGTGTAATTTTAAATAATTAAAATCTAACCTATCACCATCGTCCTCAATTGAAGTTATAAGGGTAAAACCACGTTGTTCACTTTTGGCAAGATGAAATTTAGTGCTGAATTCTTCCTCAAAACGTTTGGCAAGAGGTGTAGACTTGTTAGAATAACTATTGTTCCAATCATTAAGGTAGATGTCTTCTAAAGTGTCTTCTGTCTCGTTTTTGTAAACAATAGTTTGTGTTATGGAAATTGTTTTGGTTTCAATATCGACAATAGCATTGACATCGATCTTATTTTGCCCAGACAAAGTCGAACAAAAAAAGCACAAGCCCAATATTGTCAATAAAACCTTATTCAATGTTGTACAATAAATTTAAGCGGTTGCATATCGAAATTTTTTAGAACTAAAAAGTACATACCGTTTTGTAATTCTGAAATATCAACCTGTTGTTTGTTGTTGGAATTTGTTTGAAAATCTTTAATGTGCTTTCCTAAAATATTGTAAATAGAGACAGATTCATTGTAGAATCTAGGTGAATTCACAACTATGGACAAGCTTGATGTATTCATGGTTTTTTCTAAGGAAAAACCTTCTCTAGCTACAATATCATCAATATTCAAAAGCGTGGCATCAGTTTCTAAAGTCAGGGTTACTGGCAGATGATCACTGAAGTTGTGCAGTGCATCTCTTATAGGAAACGTGAATTTAGAACCGGGTATAGCGCAAGCCGAAGAATTTATCGCTTGGTTGTAACAGGCAGATAATCCATTATTACCGTAAACTTGATAGGAGTCAGGTACATAAGTTATGTTGCCAGTATTTAACATGTTTTCTGAAGTTAGGATAAAATCAAAACGATCATCAAAGCCACCAGAAGCGCCTCCCAATCCAGATTGTGTGCGTGTAGATTGTGTAAAAACATCAACAAAGTTAGGATTGTTGTTCCAACTTCCAACTCTGCCTGCTGGATCTGCAAAAGTAATATTGTTAGTGTCTTGCAATAACTGTTGAAAAGCAGATTCACTAGCAGTATATATATTTAAGTCCCCACCTAGGAGCACTTTGGTATTTGAAGGAAGCGTATTGAGGTATGCATCCAATTCTAATACCATCTCAAATCTTCTCTGAGCATTAAGCGCTCCGCTTGATGCTTTCAAGTGGCAAACAACAACATAAATTTCTATGGGATTTGTAGCTCGGTCAATAGTATTTAATTGTAATTTGTAAATGTTGAAGTCTCTTAAATTCGTTGGAACGATAATTTCATCCTCAAGAATAAATTTGGTGCTATCGTAATAGAGTAAGTTTTGTAGATCATTTGGGTCGCCACTAGTATCATCTGATGTATTTGAAACATAAGTCGCCATTTCATAATTTGAAGATATGGCAGTTCTTGTAATGTTTAGGACATTATTAGCTCCAGTAACATTATTAAGTTCGCAAACTAGAAACAAATCGGGTTGATAATCTGCAAGTATAAATTCCAAATCTACCTCACGATTGGGTACGGCATCTTCAAGTGGATAATTTAATAGGTTATAAAACATCACTTTAAGCGTTTCTTGTGCGGAAACACTTAAAATAGTCAATAGACTTATTGCAAAAAAACCTATTATTTTCATTTTCATAGCATTTGAATGTAAAATATGGTCTTTTCTTAAAAGTTAGGGCTTAAACCGTATTCTTTATAGAAACTATTTAATATATCGATGACTTCATCTCCTGTATCAACTAAATGTATCAAATCTAAGTCTTTTGGACTGATATTACCTGCATCTAAAAGTGTAGTTTTTATCCAATCTAGTAGGCCTCCCCAAAACTCTTTTCCAACTAAAATAATAGGGAATGTCTCAATTTTATGGGTTTGTATTAATGTCATGGCTTCAAATAGTTCATCTAGAGTCCCAAAACCACCAGGCATAACAACAAAACCTTGAGAATATTTTACAAACATGACCTTTCTCACAAAGAAGTAGTCAAAGTCTAAGCTCTTATCATTGTCTATGTAAGGGTTATCATGTTGTTCAAAAGGAAGATCAATATTAAGACCGACAGAAGTTCCACCTGCAATATGTGCACCTTTATTACCTGCTTCCATAATACCAGGACCACCACCTGTGATGACTCCGTAACCATGTTCAACGATTTTTTGGGCAACTTCTTCCGCAAGTTTATAGTATTTGTGATCTGGCTTAGTACGTGCAGATCCAAAAATAGATACACAAGGTCCTATTTTACTCAATTTCTCATAGCCACTTACAAACTCGCCCATAATCTTAAATATGGCCCAAGAGTCATTGGTTTTTATTTCATTCCAGCCTTTATGCTTGCTTTCTTGTCTCATGTATTTTAATATTCTGTTCTTATTGTTTCTCGTGTCGCAAACTTTTGCAAACTCGCTAATATACTTTATTTAATAGATTATTGTTAAGTACAATAACAATATAGCACTATTTCAACTCCTTTATTAAAAATTTAGCTGTATAGCTCTTTTTGTCTTTTATTATTTGTTCAGGAGTGCCTTTGGCAACAACTTCACCACCACCTTTTCCACCTTCATAACCTATGTCAATAATATAATCAACAGTTTTTATTACATCTAAGTTATGCTCTATAATTAATACTGTATTGCCTTTGTCTACTAATTTGTTCAGGACTTTCATCAACACCCGAATATCTTCAAAATGTAAACCAGTTGTCGGTTCGTCTAATATGTAGAATGTGTTTCCAGTATCGCGCTTGCTTAATTCTGTGGCCAACTTAATACGTTGTGCCTCACCACCAGAAAGTGTGGTGCTTTGTTGTCCAAGTGTTATATAACCCAAACCTACGTCTTTAATGGTTTTAAGTTTTCTATAAATTTTTGGGATATGCTCAAAAAAGCTAACAGCTTCGTTAATAGTCATGTTCAAAACATCACTGATTGACTTTCCTTTATAGCGAATTTCCAAGGTTTCCCTATTAAAGCGTTTACCTTGACAAGTTTCACATTCAACATACACATCAGGTAAAAAATTCATTTCTATAACGCGTAATCCACCACCTTGACAGGTTTCGCAACGTCCACCAGCAACATTAAAACTAAAGCGACCAGGTTTGTAACCTCTAATCATTGCTTCTGGGATCTGAGCAAATAACTTTCTTATTTCATCAAACGTTTTAGTATAGGTAGCAGGATTACTTCTAGGTGTTCGTCCAATAGGTGACTGGTTAATATCTATCACTTTATCGATATGCTCTAAACCTTTAATACTTTTATGAGGCATTGGCTTTTTTACACCGTTAAAATAATACGCATTGAGAATAGGGTAGAGCGTTTCATTGATTAAGGTCGATTTACCGCTTCCTGAAACACCAGTAACACCAATCATTTTACCTAAAGGAAACTCTACATCCACATTTTTAAGATTATTTCCTGTACAACCTTTAAGTACTATTTTTTTACCGTTGCCTTT
This sequence comes from Winogradskyella flava, assembly GCF_014243395.1. Taxonomy (GTDB): domain Bacteria; phylum Bacteroidota; class Bacteroidia; order Flavobacteriales; family Flavobacteriaceae; genus Winogradskyella; species Winogradskyella flava. The sequence goes on from NZ_JACLCP010000007.1 coordinate 74,377, forward strand.
ACGCCGTTTTTTTGGAATTTCTATTTCTTTGGTGCCATTAAGGTAGTCGGCAGTTAGTGTTTGATGCTCTAGTAATTCTTTTGGAGTGCCTTCGCTGATAATTTCACCACCATGCTTTCCAGCAAAAGGACCAATATCAATAACATGATCTGCGCGTTCAATCATATCCTTGTCATGCTCAACTACAATCACTGAGTTACCGACATCTCTAAGAGACTCTAAAGAATTAATAAGCTTCTCGTTATCCCTTTGATGCAAACCAATACTGGGCTCATCCAGAATATAGAGTACACCGACTAATTGAGAGCCAATTTGTGTTGCTAAACGAATGCGTTGCGCTTCACCACCAGACAAAGATTTGGAACTTCGATTTAGGGAGAGGTAGGTAAGACCAACATCAAGTAAAAACTGTGTGCGCGCTTTGATTTCCTTAATGATCTCTTCAGAAATTTGACGTTGCTTTTCTGATAGTCTGTCATTGAGTTCTTCTAGCCATTCACCCAATTCTATGATATCCATTTTCACAAGGTCCGAAATGCTCTTGCCGTCTATTTTAAAGTACAAGGATTCCTTGCGTAACCTTGATCCTTCACAAACTGAACATTCTACCTTATCCATATACTCCTTTGCCCAGCGCACTAAGGACGTAGAGTTGGATTTGTATTGTGTTTCAATGAAGTTAGCGACACCTTCAAAATCAATTTTATAATCACGTTTTACACCTAGCAACTTGCTTTCAACGGAAAAACTATCTTTTCCGCCATAGAGTATTACTTGTTTAGCTTCATCTGGAATAGCTGCCCATGCATCATTTAATGAAAAATCAAAACGTTGTGCTATAGTATCAAATTGTTTGAATATCCAACTCTTCTTTTCTGGACCGTGAGGCGCAAGTGCACCATTTCTTATGGATAGATTTTCATCAGGAACCAATTTTTGCTCGTTAACCACATAAAGTTCTCCAATTCCGTTGCAGTTAGGACATGCACCTTTAGGCGAATTGAATGAAAAATTATTGGGCTCTGGATTTGGATAGGAAATACCGGATGATGGACACATGAGATTGCGACTAAAGTAGCGTGGCTCATTGGTGTCTTGGTCAATCACCATCAGTACATCGTCGCCATGATACATAGCTGTGTTGATGCTTTCCATCAATCGTTTTTCTTTATCTTGAATATCGTCAATTTTTAGGCGGTCGATAACTATTTCTATATCATGGGTTTTATAACGATCGAGCTTCATACCTTTTTCAAGGTCTACAATATCACCATCGGTACGTACCTTAACGAAGCCTTGTTTAGCGATTTGCTCAAATAATTCGCGATAATGACCTTTTCTAGAGCGGACAACAGGAGATAATATATTAATGCGTTTTCCCTGATAGGATTCTAATATCAAATCTTTAATTTGCTCATCACTGTAGCTTACCATTTTGTCGCCAGTCTCGTAACTGTAAGCATCTGCAGCTCTAGCAAATAGCAGACGCAGAAAGTCATAAATTTCAGTAATAGTACCAACAGTAGAACGAGGTGATTTGCTCGTTGTTTTTTGTTCAATAGCAATAACAGGTGAAAGACCATCAATCTTATCGACATCAGGACGTTCCAGACTCCCTAAAAATTGTCTAGCATAAGCAGAAAAGGTTTCAATGTAACGACGTTGTCCTTCTGCATAAATGGTATCGAAAGCTAATGACGATTTTCCACTACCAGAAAGCCCTGTAATAACTACCAGTCGCTCTCTAGGTATAGTAACATCAATGTTTTTGAGGTTGTGTACTCGTGCGCCTTTTACTTCAATGGAATCTTCGAATAGACTCATAGATGATTATGCTCTTTCTTTTGTTTTTAGATGATTCACCTTTGCATTATTTGCATTTATGAACGAAGGTGCAAAGGTACAATATTTAGTTGTTAATTTAGTGTGAAGGTTTATACGATAGCTATGAGTTTTAGTTCCAATTCATAAAAAAAAGCCTTGACGAATCAAGGCTCTAATTTTATGAGTGTAAAATACTATTTATGACTTAACAACCATTTCGCCTGAGGCTATGGATTTTTCATAATTGGCTTTTACCTTAGTTAAATATCCAAAGAATTTTGACCCATCTTTTTTCTTTAGAACTACATACGTATTATTATCCTTGTCGGTTATAACATCATCAATAATTACAACATTACCATGAACGCTTTTGTAATTAGCTACTTTTCCGCGTTTCACAAGTATATTGAGTTTTGGAAACTTAATATGGTGGTATGTTGGTCCATCTTGCGCTTCAATAATAAGTTCATCACCAACTTTAGGTTCAGTTTGTGCACTTATCAAAAAACAACATCCGAAAAATAAGAGGGTAAAAAATATTTTTTTCATAATTAAATCGATTTAAATTAAGAATAATGCAAAATTATCGAGAATAACTAATTTAAACAATGATTTTAATCATTATTTAATAGACTTTTTTGTTATTATCTTTTATCAAATAATTAAGGCTTTTGATATCTTTAATAATTACGTTAGATTCATACACTTTTTAAAATAAAATCCATGCCTAAGCAGAATACCTTGATAGATGCTATTCAAAACCTTATAGAAGCTATATTCAAAGCTCTAGGTTACAGTAGCGCCAAAAAACGTACTTGGCACCAACATGTAGTTCCTTATAAAGATGGCTGGGCCGTTCATCGTGAAGGCAATAAACGTATTACCTCAAAACATAGAAAGCAAAGCACAGCAATACGAAAAGCCAAAGCATTGGCCAAGCGCTATAAGGCCGATGTCATTATTCATCGCGAAAGTGGAGGAATAAGGGATCGTATTAGCTATAAGAGCGATTCATCGAATTAGTTGATAAAAATCGGGCCCAATTCCAAAATTTAGTTATTTTAGCCTACCTACTTAAACTAAAATAACCCAAATCGACATGAAAAACACCTACATTTTTCTACTCTTTTGTTGTGCTGCTTATCTAAAGACTTTCGCACAATCCGACTGTTCAACAGCTTATGCACATATTGTTTATGCACTATCGCATTCAGAATCTGCCTTAGAAGCTAACAATATTACGCATGCCAAACATTTCGCAGAGCGCGCTAAAGAAGCCTTTATAAAAGTACAAACATCACTAAACGATTGCGATTGTGATGAAGTAGATGATACCGTTTATGATGCTATACAATATTTGTCCAAAGCTAAAAAGTCAACAACCTTAGAAGACGCGTATTACTACGCCAATAAAGGTAAAAAACTAGCTGATGCCACTATAGCGCAATTGGATATTTGCACCTTAGGTATAGAAGCACCAATAATGGAATCTACTGATGTGGAAAGTTATGAAGCTACAAATGAATTGGCTTCTATAGAGGCTGCACAAAATCAATTGTTGCAGCAACAGCAAGAACTAGAACGTAAGCAAGCTGAGTTGCAGCAAAAATTAACTGAAAAGAAACAAGAAGAACTACGCTTACAGAAAGAAGAATTGATTGCTAAACTAGAATCTACATTGACTCAGAATGTGACTACCTTTAACAATGCATTGCAGGCATGTGATTGTGATAATAAGGTTTTGAATGCTTCGATTGAGAAAGATAAACTGCAAGCCAAGTCTTTGGAGGCTATTAAAGGTTCTATGATTGGTCTTATTAAAAATCTCACTTCTAATTACATGAAGCAACTGGCTGATTGCGATCGAGAAGATGACAATGATTAATTGGAAAAGCAACGCGTAAACGTTGCTTTTTTTGTTTTCGATATTTTGCGATTGCCAAAAATTTTATCAAATTCCTATATCTAGTTTTAAACGATATTAGTTAATTTCGTTTTATAATTATTGTGTAATAGCTTCCCTATATATTATGGGAACAAATTTTAAATTGTAATGAAATTACTAGGAATAGGATCAAGAATCAACCATTCTGAATATGGTAAAGGTGTTGTTACCAATGTCACCTCAAAACATTATTGGGTGACGTTTATTGATCAAGGTTTGGAAACCATAGATATCGACTCTGAATTTGAAATTATTGAAGCAGCTGAAGACGATGTAGATACCGTAAGTTTTTATGAGGTTGAAAGGAGTCTCAGAGATATTCTTAAAAAATGGTCTGATGTATCTGAAGTCGTATCTATTGCCGATAAATGGAAAGGCGGTAAAATAATAATGCAACCAGCGGATGACAATCTTAAATCAAGTGAACTACCTATCGATAAATTCTTTCATAAAATAACCATGGTCCGTGACCGTTTGCGCGTCATGGAACAGAAAATTAATTCCAGTAATCTTGAAGAACAAGAAAAGATAGACTTGCAGCAGTATATTACGAGAAGTTACGGAAGTTTAACGAGTTTTAATGTGTTGTTTAAATTGAAGTCTCAACAGTTTGTTGGACAAAGGAGTAAGTAAGTTTTGGTTTAGTAATCGGGTACTTTTATCAAAAATAATTGCAACTTAAAACCGTAATCCTTTAACCTCACCCATATCCAAACTCAAAAACAACAGTTTATGAAATTTAGGTAGTATGGCGCTACTTTCAGTTGTTAACCAATCATTCCAAGTGGCTTCCAATCCCCCTATTGGTAAGATGTCGACCCACATTTGAAAACTTTTTGGTTTACCATTGTCATCTAAATGCCATAAGTAGGAATCTCCAGGTGTAGAACCACCAGAAGTATAAGTGACTAAAAGTGCGTCTTTATCCTCTTCGGTTATGACCAACCTGCGCTCAGTACCTACGTCAAAAACTTTGTAAGGCGCTACAAGCCAAAAGGAATCATTGTTGAAATATGATTCAGCCTTAAGAATGTAGTCATATTTTTCTTTGCCATTGTATTCTTGTTTCCCTGCAAATACTTTAGAGTTATTCTGATTTTGAAGGTCAAGAATCACCGTCATCTCACCCCAAGACACTTCACAGGTTTTATCTGTTTTGTACCATTTATAGTGATGAATACCTTTAAATGTCCATTCTAAATAATCGGTATTGCGATAAGCATCTTCGTTTAATGCTTCTAACATTCTAGTAGCCAATTGATCTGCTTTTGGTCCTTGTTGCCCATCAGGCAGATCTTCATTATATTTTAAATACATAAAACCGAAAAATAGGAGAGTGGGCAGTGTAAAGAATATGATAACTCCTCCAATAATTTTAAGGATGCGTTTTGTTTTTGACTTTTTTGGCATGAGGTTTTATAATTCTTCAAAAATAATATTATTACCATAATTCCTGCGTATCACACTGAGCTTTGGTCACTGAGGTTACTCGAAGTGGTCGAAGTGAAATCAGGAATCCACAATAACGTTTACATAAATGTGGATTACGCATCAAGTGTGGAATGACAAAGTACTAATTTTTTCTTTTACAGCTTCTGCCAATATCAATGCTGCTTGTGGATGATTTCTAAACCATAGTTCGGGTTCAACCAATTCTAGTTCAGCCAACGTAATGTTTCCATTATTATCATTAAAAATATCAACTCTGGCATATATCGGTAGTTCATTACAAGCATTAACCGTATTAATGGCAAATTCTATCTCTTTGTCAGTAGGTGTATAGTCTTGTATACTACCACCAAAATCATCTTGAACCCTAAAATCCCCAGTTTTAGCACGCTTTAAAATAGCATGTGTAAATATCCCATTAAAGACCATCATTGATACTTCGCCTTCAGTGACTATTTTGTGCTGAAATGGTTGAAGCATCATAGCCTCTTGTGCTATCAGTGATTTGAAGATGGCTTCATGATCAGCAATATTTTCTGTATTTAATCTATAAGTGTGCCGTGCTGCACCAGAGACACAAGGTTTTAGCACTGTCTCATTCCAACCTGTTTCATGATGCAAGGTTTTTAAGGTTTTGGAATTGCCTTGCTCAACAAATAGTGTTTGCGCTATATGTACACCATTTATATTTAGGTGTTGCAGATAATGCTTATCTATATTCCAACGAATCAAGCGCTCTGAATTAATAAGTGTTGTCACTTTTGCGATATAATTTAACCACTCTGAGAACTTAGCAAAATCATCAAAATAGTCCCAAGTAGTTCTAAATAAGACTGATCTTGTTGTGGACCAGTCGAAATCAGGATCATTCCAAGCAAGACGAATAGTTTTAAGGCCTAATTTACCTAAGGCGTTCATTACCAGTGCATCTTCGGCTATGACGTTTTTTGTGTAATCATCTACAGACTTTGGATAAGCGTGTTTCTGATCTGTGAGTATAACGACATCGTATGTTTTCATTTAGGCTTTCAGCATTAAAAAATTCTCGATACATCCCGACTTTAAACGTCGGGACACTCGAACAGACAGCAAAGATTAATTATCGCTTTTATAACCTTGTGGACGCTTCCAGCGTACTGGTGCTTTTGGTTCTGGTTTTAATTCGAACTCATTACCTTTAAGCAACTTTAGTGCTTCTTCGACAGCACGTTCTAATTGTGGATCATTACCTTTTGACGTTTCTTTTGGATGTTGAGTCACTTCAATATCTGGTGCAACACCTTCGCCTTCAACGGCCCATTCGCCATCGATATCATAAAAGCCACCACGGGGGGCTACCATACGTCCACCATCAATAAAACGTGGCGTATCCCAAGTGCCTACTAATCCTCCCCAAGTTCTAGTTCCAATAAGTGGTCCGATATTTTTCATCTTAAACATGTATGGCAATAAGTCACCACCAGAGCCTGCTCGCTCATTAATGATCATTACCTTAGGTCCCCAAATTCCAGCAATAGGTGTGGTCCATGGTCGCTTATCTCCAGCCTTACTATTAAAGAAACCGAAGAGTTCTCGAGACATAATGTCTATCATATAATCTGCTGCAGAACCTCCACCATTATTACGTTCATCGATAACAACTCCTTTTTTATCTTGTTGTGAAAAGTAATATCTATTAAAGGATGTGAAACCGCCTCCACCTGTATTTGGTACATAAACGTAGGCCAATTTACCGTTGGACAGTTCATCTACTTTTCTTCGGTTACTCTCAACCCATTCAATAGTGCGCAAGCCACGCTCACTGCCTATTGGCTTAACTAAAACTGTCTTAGAGCCAGTCATTGTTGGTTTAGAATTCACGGTAATATTGATTTCACGACCAGAAGTTTGTTCCAATAAATTATAGGGATTACTATCTGCTGTTAATTGTTTTCCATTTATAGCCAAGAGATAATCTCCTTCTTTCACATCTATTCCCGGCTGGGCAAGTGGTGCTCTTAGATTTGGATTCCAACGTTCACCATTATAGATTTTTGAAATTTTAAAATTTCCATCGGTTGCTTCAATATCACAACCCAGCAAACCTACAGGAACGAAATCAACATCAGGAAAATCACCACCAGAGACATAAGAATGACCCACAGCAACTTCACCACTCATAATATCGACCACATAATTTAAATCCGTTCTGTGACGTACGTGATCTATCCAAGGTGCATACCACTTATAAACATCATCCCATGGCGCGCCATGCACGTTATCTACATACAAGAAATCACGCATATATCTCCAACCTTCCTTAAAGATTTGGTGGGCTTCGGCTTTAGGGTCTAATTTTATTTTAATGTTTGTTTTTAGATTATCCTTTCCGGGTTTTGGCGGTGACGAAGCACTAGTTAGTACCCAATTTCTATTTTGAAATAATAAAACCGATTTTCTATCTTCTGATGCCACCATTTGATTAACACCATCTGCAAAATCCGAGGCTTCTTCTTTTTCAACATCATATGTGTGCACTTTTAATCCGTTGGCATTCGGAATGGCTTCTGCTATGAACACTTTATGTTTTGAGTCTTTTAGCAAGGCCACATAATTTCTTGCTGGCAATTTTAATGCTACAGCTCTATCGAAAATACCGTTTTCAGTTATTGTTACGGTGACACCGTCAGATGTCTTATTATCATCTTTTTTGTCACCTTTCTTATCATCAGACTTATTTCCAGCCTCTTTTTTATCAGCCGCTTCCATATCATTTTTTGGAAGATTCGGTGCTTTATCTTCAGAATTAAGAACCACGGCGTAAAGACTACGTGTCAAATTTGCCGCAGGATCATAGTTGCTCATATCCAACCAACCACTTTGTAATCCGTAGTTGGTACTTGCCAAGGTATAAAGGTATTTACCAGAAGCATCCCAAACTGGCGAAATAGCATCTGCTATTGGATCTGTAAGCTGAATGGTTTTATTAGAGTCTACATTATACGCAAAGATGGATTTAAAATGACTGTCCTGCTGCTTAGCATAGGCTATCCATTTGCTATCTGGTGACCACACAGGATTCATACTTCGGTTAGGATGTGCGTAACGATCTGTTGCTACTTTTTTAGTTTTTTGAGTATCTAGATTGATTATCCAAATATTATAATGTGTATCTGTATAGGCAATATGTTTGCCATCAGGCGACCAATCTGGTTGAAAATAAAAAGTTGGATTTGGTAATTTAATGGCTTCAGCATTTTGACCATCTTGATCAGCCAGCATGAGCTGATATTCACCACTCTTGTCTGAAAACCAAGCAATTTTATCACCTTTTGGCGACCAGATAGGGCTTCGATCCGCAACCCCTGGTGAATTGGTAATATTCATCCAAGTACCATTTTCTTTAGGAACCGTAAAAATTTCACCTCTGTGCTCAAAGATGGCACGCTTTCCTTTTGGCGATAGATTAGGGTTGGATAATTGAAAAGGCATAACATCGTCCCATTTCGTACGATAGAAATTCAGGTCTGCCTTAACATCAATATTCAATTGATTTGAATTCCCAGAACTTGGATTGTAGATATGAAGATAACCGCCTTGTTCATAAACAATTTTGTCGGCGCTAGTATCTAAACTTTTAACATCAAACTTTTTATGAAAGGTAATTTGCTTTTCTTCTTTAGTAGATGGGTCGAATGACCAAATATTCATAGTGTAGTCACGCTCGGACATAAAATAGACAATGTCATTTAGCCAAACAGGATTCAAATGTCGCTCTTTTGTTGGCTGTGAGGTTCTAATTAACTCTTTTGTTTTAAGATCTACGACCCAAATAGGCATGGCTTGCCCACCTCGATAATTTCTCCATTCTGCATCCCAACCTGTAATAGGCGTGTATGCTAAGAATTTACCATCAGCAGACATCTCACCGTATGCAGCTCTAGGAATGTCCAAAGCTTCTGGCAGACCACCTTTGGTAGAAACCGTAAAGAATTTATTGGTCATTGTTGGTTGTGATTCTCTGCTGGATCGAAACAGTACCTTGCCATCTGGTGTCCATCCTTGGACTATGTCACCACTAGGATGATATGTCAATCGTTTCGGCTCTCCACCTTCGGATGGTATTACAAAAACATCCACATTACCATCGTACTGTGCTGTAAAAGCAATCATCTTTCCATCGTTTGAAAAATGAGGATTGGATTCATAACCCTCGTCACTGGTAAGTCTAATGGCGGTTCCTCCGTTAAGAGACGCTTTCCATAAATCGTTGGCATATACAAAGACCACATTGTCACCATGGAGTGTTGGTTGTCTAAGTAATTGTGTGCCTTGTGAAAATGTAAATAATGAATAGCAGAAAGCTAGTGTAACAATGAGTTGTCGCATTTGAGTTGGTTTTAAGAAGTTGGTTTATGTCCAAATTGGATGAAATAAAGATACAAATTAGAACAGGCTATTAATCAAGAGAATTGTTAAAAATCATTATTGTATTCAAACAATTTTTCGGTGTAGTCAAGTAATTCCATTCCTCCTGTTTTACCATGACCAGGAACGACAATGTCAAGATCAATAAATTCACGCTTTATTTTTTTAATGGTATTAGACCATTTAATAGTGTCTGCATCTTCTAAGTTACCCTTTGTTGAACTTAAAGATTTTACAAGGCAACCACCAAACATAGCTTTTTCGCTAGGTAAATAGGCTACAATATTATCTTTTGTATGCCCTTCCCCAAAAAATTGTAAGATGATTGTCTCATTACCTATTGTAAGTTGAAACTTATTGTCAAAACCATTTTGAGGTAAATTATTTGGAGGTTGCTTAGCCAATGCTATTGTTAGATTATTAGCATAAGATTTTATCTTTTTCTTATGGAATTCATTTAGTCCAGCTAAGCAGTCAATGTGAAAATGAGTAGCTACCACTGCTTTTATTTTATTCTTTTTGTTAATTATCTCAATTAATTCTTTTGATGCTGAATTGTTAGCTGGTGTATCAAAAACAATGGCTTCATTATTATTTATGTAAACCAATCCATTACAAGGTACCATACCAAAATCATTGGTCTGCAGATAGGAAATATGTCTGTAAAGTTTGTCGTTTATCTTTTCTATTTTTAAAGTCTTGGATTCATATAATTCTACACTAGGTTGCTTTTTGCATCCAATAAATGATGATATAACTAGAACTATTTGAAGAACTCTTTTTAACATAATCAAGATTTATTAAAACCCAACAGCTGTATCATCTCCGCGCTTGTCAGCGCCGCCTTCCAAAGTACCATCCTCCTGCATGAGAATGCCGTCAACGATACCAATAATAGGCGATCGCTCTTCATTTATATTGTAACCCAGATTTTGGAGTTGCTTGACTAAGCTTTTATCAAACGAGTTAGGTTCCATACGGATTTCATCTGGCAACCATTGATTGTGGAAACGATGTGCATTTACAGCTTCTTGCATGGTCATTTTAAATTCATGAACATTAAGAATGGTTTGTAAGACCGAAGTGATAATGGTTGAACCACCAGGTGTGCCCACTGACATGTAAAATTCACCATCTTTTTCGACTATTGTTGGTGTCATAGAACTAAGCATGCGTTTTTCTGGTGCAATGCTATTGGCCTCAGCACCGATTAAACCGTAATAGTTTGGTTCTCCTGGCTTGCTGCTAAAATCATCCATCTCGTTATTTAGGAAGAAACCTAATTCTTCAACATAGAGTTTAGAACCATAGCCGCCATTTAGTGTTGTGGTTACCGCAATGGCATTGCCGAATTGATCCACAATGGAGTAGTGGGTCGTTTCATTACTTTCATAAGCAATTATCTTTCCATGTGAAATGGAATCGACTGGCGTTGGTGCTTGAAAAGAAAATTCTTTCATTCTTTCCTGTAAGTACATATCACTTGTTAATGTTTCAATAGGAATATCAACAAAGTCAGGATCACCTAAATAAAAACTTCGGTCTGCGTATGCGCGCTTTTCAGCTTCGACCAAGACTTGAATGGTCCTCAAGGAATTATGACCATAATCTTCTAAATCAAAAGGTTCTACCATCGTCATGATTTGATTTAGGCAGATGCCACCTGAAGATGGAGGTGACATTGATGTAATGGTTAAATCATCATATTGAAACGAAATAGGATCGCGCCATTTGGCCTCGTATTTCGCTAAGTCCTCTAGGGTAATGATGCTACCTTTAGATTGCAAGTAATCTATGAGTTGCTTTGCTGTTTCACCTGTATAAAACTCGTCTCTTCCATTATCGGCAATGCGTTGCAAGGTTTTCGCTAAAGCAGTATTTATTAGAGTTTGGCCAGCTTTAAGCTTTTTGTTATAAAGAATTTCTTTTTCATTCACAGCTGTAATAAGACTGTCGTAACTGGCAATACGTCTTTCTTGTTTTTCAGTTATTTTATAACCATTTTGTGCCAATTCAATGACAGGCTTTAAAATGGATGCAACATCAAGTTTACCAAAGCGTTTTTGGGCTTCAAAAATACCAGCAATAGTTCCAGGAACTCCAACGGCCATACTGCCAATAGTACTGAGGTTTTTGATGACGTTCCCATCTTCATCTAGATACATATTCTTACTAGATGCCAAAGGTGATTTTTCCCTGTAGTCGAGTGCACCTTTGGTACCATCAGCCATTCTGTAGACCAAAAACCCACCACCACCAAGATTTCCAGCATATGGATAGCATACTGCTAAAGCCATTTCGGTAGCCATCATGGCATCAAAGGCATTTCCACCTTGCTTAAGAATTTCAACACCAATTTTAGAGGCTTCTCCACGTGCACTTACAACCATGGCACTTTTAGAAATCACACCTCTATTTTCTATTACTGAATTAGAAGTTTTTGATTGATCCTTGCAGCTTAAATAACAAATTGCAAAGCAAAGTAAGACGATGATGTTTTGTTTCATAAGTTGAATCGTTTTTCTATCTCTTCACGCTTTTTAGTGCTGAATTCAACCAGTTCAGCAAAAAACAAGGTAAAATCGGTTTCAAATGCATTGTAATGGGTCTGAAGTTCTTTTGTGGCTTCATTCATTTTTGATTTTCCTTTAGTTCGTCGATTCATGCCATTCAAAACTTGCTGGATACCATCAACAGTTGCATAACTTAAGAGCCAATTGCCCTCTATCATTATTGGCGTTAAATGTTTAAAACGTGGTGGGAGACTATCAAAATTATTATCTAAGCTTTTATAAAAATCTTGAATATAATTGGCTAAAGGTATATCGGAGTAGGCTATCCAGTTCTTTGCTAAAAAATGATCGTAAAAAATATCTACAATAACACCGCTATAATGTCCATAACCTTTGTGGAGTCTTTTCGTGCTTTGTCTAAAGATGGGATGAGCATCTGTAAAGGTATCAATTTCACGATGTAACTGGATGCCTATTTGGATATCCTTGGGATAGTTTTTGTATTTATTTCCCCTAACGCCATCAGCTACAAAGTTGCCAATGGTCACTAATTCGTTTTCACCAGAAAGATAGATGTGAGCGAGAAAATTCATTCATCGAATTTACAAATTCATAATTACAAAATAGTATTAAGATGTTATATTTGCTGAAAATACAAAGGACATGACTTTAATAAAATCTATTTCTGGAATTCGTGGTACAATTGGTGGTAAAGTTGAGGAGAATCTAACACCTATTGATGCTGTAAAATTTGCAGCAGCTTATGGTACTTGGTTAAAAGCGCAACGTCAAAAAGAAAACTATCGTGTAGTCGTTGGAAGAGATGCACGTATTTCTGGCGAAATGATTCAGAATTTGGTAATGAATACCTTAGTTGGACTTGGGATACATGTTATTGATTTAGGATTATCAACAACACCAACAGTAGAAGTTGCTGTACCTATGGAACATGCAGATGGTGGTATCATATTAACTGCTAGTCATAACCCAAAACAATGGAATGCCCTGAAGTTATTAAATCATAAAGGAGAATTTTTAAATGGTGCTGAAGGTCAGAAGATTTTAGAGTTAGCTGAATCTAATACTATGAATTTTGCCGAAGTAGATGACTTAGGCAAAATCACTAAAAATGAAGCTTATATCGATTTGCATATTGATGAAGTTTTAGATTTACCATTGGTGAATAAGAAAGCGATTGAAGATGCTAATTTTAAAGTGGTAGTCGACGGTGTAAATTCTACAGGTGGTATCGCTATTCCTTTATTGTTGGAACGCTTAGGCGTACATCCTGTAAAATTATATTGTGATCCAACGGGTCATTTCCCTCATAATCCGGAGCCGCTAAAAGAGCACTTGGGCGATTTAGCAGAAGCTGTAGTCAAAGAGCGTGCTGATTTCGGAATTGTTGTAGATCCAGATGTTGATCGTTTGGCTTTTATGGATGAAACTGGAGAGATGTTTGGAGAGGAATACACCTTGGTCGCTTGTGCAGATTATGTTTTAAGTAAAAATCCAGGAAACACCGTTAGTAATATGAGCTCGACTAGGGCGTTGAGAGATGTTACTGAAAAACACGGCGGCATGTATGAAGCCAGTGCAGTAGGTGAGGTGAATGTTGTGGAATTGATGAAGAAAAACAATGTGGTTATTGGAGGAGAAGGTAATGGAGGAATTATATATCCAGAATTGCATTATGGACGTGATGCCTTGGTGGGCGTAGCTTTGTTTTTAAGTCTTTTGGCAGAAAAGAAAATGACGGTAAGCGAATTAAGAGCAACATACCCAAATTACTTTATGAGCAAAAAGAAAATTCAGTTAACTCCAGGGTTAGATGTGGATGGTATTTTGGAAACTATGGCATCTAATTACAGTCATGAAAAATTAACTACAGTAGACGGTGTTAAAATTGATTTTGACGATAGTTGGGCACACTTGAGAAAAAGTAATACAGAGCCAATTATAAGAATTTATACAGAAGCACAATCCCAAGAGACTGCCGATACTTTAGCCGCCCGTTTTATTGATGAAATAAAGGCTGTCGCTAATATTTAGTAACTTTGAATATGATTTCTGAAACCACAAAACAATATACTACTAAGCTTGAGGCATACTTTGAGCAGTTCAGAAAGCATATTATTGGTCAAGATCAGACTTTTGTATCACCTTATGGTGAACAAAGAATCATTTATACCGACTGGACAGCTTCTGGTCGTTTGTACAGACCTATTGAAGAAAAATTGTGTAACGAGTTTGGTCCTTTTGTTGCAAATACGCATACGGAAACTACAGTTTCTGGCACAGCAATGACCAAAGCCTATCACAAGGCTAAGCACATTATAAAAGACCATGTCAATGCTAGTGAGGATGACGTTTTAATTGTTACCGGAAATGGAATGACTGGTGTTGTGAATAAATTTCAACGTATTTTAGGATTAAAGGTTCCTGAAAATTTAAGAGATTACACTGATATTCCCGATGAAATTCGACCAGTCGTTTTTATCTCGCATATGGAGCATCATTCTAATCAGACGTCATGGTTAGAAACGATGGCTAAAGTTGAGGTCGTTCCTCCAGATGAAAGCGGACTGTTTAGTCTTAAAAATTTAGAGACACTTCTTGAGCAATATAAAGATTGTACACTTAAAATTTGTTCTATTGTTGGAGGCTCAAATGTTACAGGTATACAAACACCGTATCATGACGTTGCGAAACTTATGCATAAACATGGCGGCGTATGTTTTGTGGATTTTGCCTGTTCGGCACCTTATGTCAATATTAATATGCATCCAAAGGATGAAGATTCTTATTTAGACGCAATTTTCTTTTCTCCTCATAAGTTCTTAGGAGGACCAGGAACTTCAGGCGTTTTGGTTTTTAATAAAAAATTATACCATAACATGGTTCCAGACTGTCCAGGTGGTGGTACCGTGAGTTGGACGAATCCTTGGGGCGAACATAAGTACATTGATAATATCGAAGATCGTGAAGATGGAGGTACACCAGGATTTCTTCAAACTATAAAAACAGCATTGTCCATTAAGCTCAAGGAGCAAATGGGTGTTGACAATATTTTAAAGCGTGAGCATGAATTAGTTCACACTGTATTTAGAAAGTTAGAACCTGTTTCGAATATCAATATTCTTGCAAGTAAACATAAAGAGAGGTTAGGTGTCATTTCGTTTTATATTGATGATTTACATTATAATTTAGGGGTAAAGTTGTTAAATGATAGATTTGGTATTCAAACACGAGGTGGTTGCAGTTGTGCAGGTACTTATGGTCATTTTTTATTGCATGTGGATCAACAAACCTCAAAAGAATTAACTGATGAAATTTCCATTGGTGATTTGGTAAGAAAACCGGGTTGGATTCGTATGTCTATTCACCCTACTACAACGAACGCAGAAATTGAATTTGTCTGTGACAGTATTATAGCTTTAGCAAAACATCATGATGCATGGGCTAAGGATTATGAATACTCAAGATGTAATAATGAATTTATTCATAAGACATTACTACATAAGCCATGCAATGCTACTAATGTTGATGATTGGTTTGACTTAGATTAACTTCTATTGAAACTCAGGAGGAACCTTGTTTCTATGCTTCCAACGTTTGTGTGTCCAAAGATAATATTGTGGTGCTTCTAAGATTTGTTCCTCAACCTTTTTAAAGAATATATCCGTAATTTCATAGTTTTCATAGTCTTTAGGATTCTCGGTAATAGTTTCAAACGTTAGTTCGTAATAACCACGTTTTTTTCGTTTGACCCTAAAGAATACAACTGCCATGTCTAGTTTTTTAGCAAGAATTTCAGCGCCTGTGTGCATGGGTACTTTTATACCCATAAATTCATTCCAATAGTAGGCCTTGTGAGCTTTTGGCGATT
The DNA here is from genome assembly GCF_014243395.1 of Winogradskyella flava. GTDB lineage: Bacteria > Bacteroidota > Bacteroidia > Flavobacteriales > Flavobacteriaceae > Winogradskyella > Winogradskyella flava. The sequence goes on from NZ_JACLCP010000007.1 coordinate 90,404, forward strand.
GGTCAGATATAAAACCATTAAGTGTTAATTCACCTTTTTTCTTAGACTCCGTTAATGTTGTAATAGCTTGTTTATTCGTGATGAGGTACGTATTGTACTTAGCTCTTATACGCTTAACCAATTTGTCAAAATATTTGTTTGTTAAGCGTTTATAAATGGCGTATCCCTTATGCTTAATAGACTTTTGAATAATAAATATCCATTCCCAACTACCATAATGTGCGCACATTATAATAATTGATTTGTTTTTTACACCTAGGTTGTTAATGAGGTCTATGTTTGTAGCAACAAATCTTTTTTTGAGTTCTTTTTCTGATATGGTCAAAGATTTTATAGATTCTAAAATCATATCACAAAGATGATGATAGAACAGACTAGCCAATTCTAAAATTTCTTTTTCTGATTTTTCAGGAAAAACCAATTTTAAGTTGGGAATAACGGTTTTCTTTCTATAGCCAAAAATTTTGTAAACGAAAACATAGGCTATATCGGAGACAAAATATAGTAGTCTAAACGGTAAAATAGAAATTAACCAAAGAAATGGATAGATTAAAATATAAGCAATAAGTTGCATCTTTGATTGTTAGTTTTATAGCACAAATATATGTTATATTTGATTTATTAGATTAGAGTTTATGTACAATTTAGATCCTGTTACAATTGCTATAATTGCGGCTAACGTTATAATGTCTATTAAAGGCTTCGACGACCGTGTTTTTTTTGAAAAATATAAGTTTAACGTCGGTAGTATTACACGAGGCGAGCAAATCAGGATGTTTAGTTCTGGATTCTTACATGTTGACACCACACACTTACTTTTCAACATGTTCACTTTATATTTCTTTGCTAATCCTGTGATTTTGGAGTTGGGTCAACTTAATTTTATTATAATCTACATCGCAAGTTTAGTATTTGGCAATCTTCTGTCACTCTATTTTCATAAAGATGAGTTTTGGTATAGTGCAGTTGGAGCGAGTGGTGCTGTAACCGGGATACTTTATGCAGCGATACTCTTACAACCTGAAATGAGTCTATACATGTTCTTCATACCTATTCCAATACCTGGTTACATCTTTGGTATAGGCTATTTGCTATACTCTATTTATGGTATGAAGAAAAGAATTGGCAATATAGGTCACGATGCCCATTTTGGTGGCGCAGTAGGAGGTTATGCCGTAACACTGATACTCATGCCTAGTTTGTTTAAAACGGACTTAGGCCATATTGGTCTTCTCGCTATTCCGATTATCATTTTATTTATCTTATATAAGACGGGTAAATTGCATTAAAAAAAGCCTGCAGATGCAGGCTTTAATAGAATATAAAGTTTTATTTATTTTAGGACTTCTCAAGAAGCTCCATAATTTTATTCTCCAAAGCTTTACCTCTCAAATTTTTTGCAACAATTTTACCTTCTTCATCCAAAATAAAGGTTGCAGGAATGGCTTCTATGTTGTACAATTTAGCGACAGGATCGTTAAAGTACTTTAGATTTGAAACTTGATGCCATTTTAATCCATCTTTTTCAATAGCATCGGTCCAAGCTTTTTTAGGGTTTTGTTGTCTTCTTTCACCATCTAAAGATACACCTATGATCTCTAATCCTTTATCGTGATATTTTTCATAAATTCTAACAACATTAGGATTTTCTCTACGACATGGCCCACACCATGCTGCCCAGAAATCAATAATAGTAACTTTGCCCTTAATGTCACCTAAACTAACCGTATTGCCTTCTGGTGAAGGCGCCTCAAACGTTGGTGCCATTTTTCCTATGGCAAGAGCTTCTTCTTTTTTCTTAGTATCTATTAGTGTTTGGATTGCTGCATTTAAGCTTCTACCTTTTTTTGTAGTTTTTAAGTCTTCTCCTAAACCATTAAATGTGTTCAACAACTTTTCAGCGTTAATATTTTTAGCTCCCAATTGTTGGCCTAATATAACCAAAGACGTGAGGCTTTCAGGATTGTCTTTAATAAATTCAAATCCATAATCGACAACTTTCACTTGATCCTCCCTTAATTTGTCTTCTAACGATTTGGCTAGAGCAGTATCTTTATTCCTAATGGCTGCACGTCTCTCATTACTGATGGATCTTAGATCAGAGATTAAAACTTCTAGACCTTTGTTAAATCTATTATAGTCAGCATTTGCTTGAGAACCCTTAATTTCGGACTTAGTGATATCAGATTTATTGATATCTATTGTCATGGTCTCATTTGTTAACAGGAAAGGTAAAGACCGTTGAACATTGTCAATAGTCAAAACATATTGATCTGGATTATCGGTTTGACCTTCAAACACAAATTTCTCATTCATAACGATAGCAGTGTCAATGGCCCTTTGTCTTCCGCGGTCATCAGTGGTCATAATATATGACCTTATGCCATTATAAATACCAGGAGCATTGCCTTCAATTAAATATCCAGTGCTAGCTGTTTCAGTTTTACAAGAAAAAAATAAAACAGATATCATTAATAAGATGCTGTACTTCATTACTCTAAAATTTTTGTCTCACAAATATAAAAACAAAGTGGAAAGTTACAGGAGTGATACATAAATTAAATCTAAAAAATACATGAGACTCTTTTTGAGCCAATCCCATATTTTGCTATACATTTGTAACACGTGAAAATGATATATAACGATACTATTGTAGCTTTGGCGACACCTTCTGGGAGCGGTGCTATCGCTATCATACGCTTGTCTGGTAAAAATGCTATAACTATCGCAGATGATAATTTTAAGTCTGTGACTCCCAAGAAGTCGCTCAAGAACCAGAAAACACATACCATTCATTTAGGACATATTGTAGACGGAAAAAGAACATTAGATGAGGTTTTGGTTTCTATTTTTAAGAATCCTAATTCTTATACAGGTGAAGATGTTGTTGAAATTTCTTGCCATGGTTCGTCATATGTACAACAGGAAATCATTCAATTGTTTTTAAGGTGTGGTTGTCGCATGGCAAATGCGGGAGAGTTTACATTACGTGCTTTTTTGAATGGAAAACTGGACTTAAGCCAAGCCGAAGCAGTAGCCGATTTAATCTCAAGCGATAATGAAGCCTCACATCAGATAGCTATGCAGCAAATGCGAGGAGGCTTTTCTTCCGAAATCGCCAAGCTAAGAGAAGAGCTACTGAACTTTGCATCACTAATAGAGTTGGAGTTGGATTTTGCTGAGGAAGATGTAGAATTTGCAGATAGGGCGCAATTCAAGGAGCTTATTGAGCGCATTACTTTTGTTTTGAAACGTCTTATAGACTCCTTTGCTGTAGGTAATGTTATCAAGAATGGCATACCAGTGGCCATTGTTGGCGAACCCAACGTTGGAAAATCTACATTACTCAATGCACTATTAAACGAAGATAGAGCGATAGTATCTGAAATTGCTGGAACCACTAGAGATACCATTGAAGATGAAATTTCCATTGGTGGTATAGGATTCCGCTTTATTGATACTGCGGGTATTAGAGAAACCGAAGATGTTGTAGAAAGTATTGGTATTAAAAAGACATTTGAGAAGATTGAACAATCTCAAGTGACTATTTACTTGTTCGATGCACAAAAAAATATTGCAAGTTTAGAGGATGTCAGAATTGAAATAGAGAAAATACGGAATAAGCATCCTCAAAAACCTTTATTGGTAATTGCTAATAAAATAGATACGTTAACTGATATACAACTGGCAGAAATCAATAAAATAATTGCTGATGTATTATTGTTGTCTGCCAAAACAGGTTTTGGAGTAGAACAACTAACGAATTCAATTTTGAATTTAATAAATACAGGTGCATTAAGAAATAATGAAACTATAGTGACAAACACACGTCATTATGACGCTTTATTAAAGGCTTCTGAGGAAATTCAGAAAGTACGGAATGGTCTTGAGACTGGGCTTTCTGGAGATTTATTGGCAATAGATATAAGACAAGCCTTATATCACTTTGGAGAAATTACTGGTGAGATTACTAATGATGATTTATTAGGTAACATCTTTGCTAATTTTTGTATTGGGAAGTAATATGTTTAGACTAGAATGAATACTGTAACATTGGTTACTATCTTAAATATCTTTATCAACTAGTTTTGGATCGAAACTAACCAATCTTATATGGATATAAATCAAATATTTGGATATTTAGGTGCACTGCTCATAGGTATTGTACTTGGACTAATTGGAGGTGGAGGATCCATACTAACAGTTCCAATTTTGGTTTATTTGTTATTTGTAAATCCTGTTACTGCAACGGCATATTCATTATTCGTAGTTGGTGTATCCTCTTTGGTAGGAGCCATTAGAAATATTCAAAAAGGTTTAGTTGATTTTAAAACAGCAATCGTTTTTGCGGTTCCTGCTTTTATTGCAGTATATATTGCAAGAAAGTACTTAGTGCCTGCTATTCCTGAAACTGTATTTACAGTTGGTAATTTTTCTGTAACTAAGAATATAGCTATAATGTTATTTTTTGCTATTGTAATGTTGGTCGCCTCAATATCTATGATAAGAAATAAACGCGCAGATTCGCCTGAAGAAACTGTAATAACCTATAATTACCCTCTGATAATTATTGAAGGCTTATTAGTGGGGATTATCACAGGAATTGTTGGTGCAGGTGGTGGCTTCCTAATTATTCCTGCGTTGGTGTTACTGGCCAAGCTGCCAATGAAAAAAGCTGTTGCTACATCACTCTTAATTATAGCCATAAAATCTCTAATTGGTTTTATTGGTGATGTAGAGAATCTTGAGATAGATTGGTCATTCCTATTGCTTTTTACTTCAATTTCTGTTATTGGAATATTCTTGGGGATTTACCTTTCTAACTTTATTGAAGGTAAAAAACTCAAAAAAGGGTTTGGATGGTTTGTACTCGTTATGGGTGTTTATATTATCTTTAAAGAGCTATCAAAGTAATTTCTGAATCTTAATTTGGCACATCATGGGTCACACTTTTTCCTAATGATTTAACATACATCATAAAAACAGAAAGCACAATGATATATGATAAATATCATGTGTATTAATTGTAGAATGCTATAATTTTATCATTCAAATTAATAGAATAAATTATGACTAGTACATTATTAGCTTTGTTATACGACTGGACTAATGGCGTAGTAATGATCTCCGTCTTTGCCTTGGTTTGTGTCATATTAATTGGAGTCTTGGTTAATTTTATGATGAGTGGTAAGGGCAAGAACAAAACCGAAGACAACTAACCAAATTATCTATCGTTTTTCACGCACACAATTTTGTGTGCTTTTTTTTGTAACATTTTCAAATTATTTGCGTCACATAGTTGTAAATTAGAATAAAATGGAATCGAATTATCATACGCTTAAACGAACGGACAACCATTTAATAATGATTACGCACTTAGCCCAACTATTGACTTATATTACAGGTTTTGGTGGATTAATTGTGCCGTTAATTATTTGGGCTACACAAAAAGATCGTGTAGATGGTTTGAATGCTCATGGAAAAGCAATTATTAATTTTCAATTAAGCATCATTGTATATGTTATTATAAGTATATTTCTTATCCCTCTTTTTTTGATAGGTTTTATACCTTTATTACTAATAGGCATCTTAGCCTTTGTAATGCCAATCATAAACGCTATTAAAGCTAGTAATGGAGAATTACCTAGCTATCCATTATCTCTTAATTTTGTTAGTTAGTTATTAAAGAAAATGGAATTGAAAAGGCTCATCTTATGATGGGTCTTTTTTAGTTTTTTAATACTTTAATTAAAAAAAAAGCTCACCATTACAGTGAGCCTTTTCTCAGTCAAAATTGTTGAAATAGCAAAGCGTTGGCTTAATTTAGTTATTAAGCATAACAGGCATAACAAGCATTGTTACATGCTCACCTTCATCAAGACCGTCAGTCGGTGTTAAAATACCAGCTCTATTTGGTAAGCTCATTTCTAACTGTACTTCGTTAGAACTTAAGTTGTTAATCATTTCGGTTAAGAAACGCGAATTAAAACCAATTTGCATATCGTCACCCTGGTAATCACAAGTTAAGCGTTCTTCGGCCTTATTGCTGTAATCGATATCTTCTGCAGAGATGTTTAGTTCTGCGCCAGCAATTTTTAAACGTATTTGATGCGTAGTCTTGTTAGAGAAAATACTAACACGACGCACGGAATTTAAAAATTGTGTTCTGTCAATAATCAATTTATTTGGATTCTCTTTTGGAATTACCGCTTCGTAGTTAGGGTATTTACCGTCAATTAAACGACAAATAAGTACCGAATTTTCAAATGTAAATTTGGCATTAGACTCGTTATACTCAACGACTACATCATCATCACTTCCTGCTAGAATTCCTTTTAAAAGATTCAAAGGTTTCTTAGGCATTATGAATTCTGCAGTTTCAGTCGCCGAAACATCATTTCTTGTATATTTTACTAGCTTGTGTGCATCAGTTGCTACAAAGGTTAAATTATCTTGTGAAAACTGAAAAAATACGCCGCTCATGACAGGTCTTAAATCATCGTTCCCAGCTGCAAAAATAGTTTTACTTATAGCCGTTGCTAAAATATCTCCCATAATTGTGGTCTTGCTGGCATCTTCAACAGAAACTGCATTTGGGAACTCAGCGCCATCAGCATAAGCCAAAGCATATTTACCATGATTAGAACTGATTTCAACAGTATTATTATCTTCTACAACAAATGTTAACGGTTGCTCAGGAAATGTCTTGAGTGTATCCAATAACAAACGTGCTGGTAGCGCGATACTACCTTCAGAATTACTTTCCACATCAATTGTAGAGGACATTGTAGTCTCCAAATCACTCGCAGACACTGTAAGTTTCGATGTGTTTAACTCGAATAAGAAGTTGTCTAAAATAGGCAACGTATTGCTATTGTTAATCACACCTCCCAATACCTGAAGTTGTTTTAATAAATATGTGCTTGAAACTATAAATTTCATGAAAATTATATGTTTTGGTCGTATTATTTTGTCTTACAAATATATCCCAATACTAGGGTTTTCTAAAACAAACTTATTAACAAAAAAATCCCACGAAAGCGGGAATGGGAATATTGAAAAAAATGAATTTCATTACGTATATTTTCGCTTTCTAAGATAATTGAAAACGAATCCGAACATTGCCAAAATCAGTAATGGTAAGGCGATGTTTATAAACTGCCATTTCCCTTTATTGTCTTTAATTTTATCAGATTCTAAATACGCAATGCTAATCTCTTTGGCTCTAATGTTTATAAGTCCAGTATCATCAAGTAGATAATTGATTGTATTGAGCAGGAATTCCTTATTTCCAAAAGCTTTACCAGTAACTTCATCAAAACCTAATTCTTGAGGTCTATTTCTTATGACTTTGTTTTTAACGACATCACCATCGGAGATCACCACCATTTTCGTAGGTAAACTTTTCGCTTTATAGTTGTTAACTTTAAAAGGACGTACGCGTTTATCATAAACCGAAGTAAATTCGCCTTCAAGTAAAATGGCTAGGTTTTGTGGTCCTGCCATATATGTAGATTCATCTGGAGACTTAGTAACACTTGCCAGGGAAATGCTGGTAGGTGCACCTTCAAGTTTAGATTTTGGAGAACTTTGTAACAATATTGTTTTTTTAATACCATTCTTAAGTGTATCCATAGGACTTGCAAAATCGAACTTAACCAAGTTCAGGTTTTTGGTAACAGGATGATTTGGGTTGGACGCTGCTAGTGGCGAATATTGCCATTGAATGGGTTGGAGTTGTGCTTGACTTCCTTCACCAATTGCCAACATAATTGGAGCAGAGTAGAGGTCTTTTACCAAATTAGGGTTAACTCTTAGACCATACTTAAAAAAGAAATCTTTTAAATTTAAATCTCGCATAATGGATACGCCAGAACCAGAGTCATTATAGAGACTGTCTTTATCCATGATAACTGCTTCTGTTAGCCAAAGACTTTTGCCGCCTGACATCGTATACTGATCTAGAACCAGTTTTTCATTTTCGGAAAACGCTTCAGTCGGTTTTGCTATAACAACTAAATCATATCTTTTTAAGCTATCTAAGGTTTTTTGAGGATTCTTAGCTACGCTATCCAATGTGAAAGGAGCAATGTTGTAATAAGGGTGTATGGTTGATAAAAAATCATTTAGATAACGAGTTCTAATCATTCCATTAGAGTCTAAGTCATCTAACTCGCCATTACCTTTTAAAATGGCAATTTTTTTTGATTTAGATTTTACCAACTTGCTAAATCCATCAGCAAAGGCATATTCCAGACCTTGAACCGAATTGTTAATTTGTTCTTGAAGTCCTTTGGTTATGCTTCGTTTTAACAGTGGAATTTTAACCGTTTGATCTTTGTAGCTCGCAAATGCCCATGGAAAAATTATTTCTTGGGTAACCTTACCAGTACTATTGTCAGTATTTACATAAGGTTCTAGTCCAGCTCTCGTAAGCTCTTCAATATAGCGTTCTCTTGTGCTTTCGTTTTCGATGGGGTCTATGTAATTAACCCTAATATCACTAGTTTGCAACTGAAACTCTTCTATGATTTGTCTTACTTCAGTTTGAAGTAATCTAAACTCCGACGGAAATTCGCCTTCCAAAAACACATCAATGATTAAGGGTGAATCTAAATTTTTTACTAGATTCTTTGAAACATCAGACAAGGTATAACGCTTATCTTTAGTTAAATCAAAACGACCGTAAAATTTGCTCGAAATAGCGTTGACAGCAATTAAGCCAACAATAATACCGAGTATGTAAATTTGGGTTTTATTCTTTTTCATCCTCGTATGTAATTTCTTCTTGATAATGCTTTAGCACAGCCACTTTGTCTTCTTTAAATGTGATTTCCACGCATTCTTTTTTATTATTGAATGCACCAGGTTCAATGCCTAAGGCATAATTCCATTTGTCGGAATCATGATCTTTTTTGTCATCATCCCATGAGAGCCATTCGTGCTTGCCCAATAAGCTTTCGATTTTAGATTTAGGCATACCAATAAGTGTATCTGATGTGATGGTATGATCGATCATTTCATAGCGTAAAGCTGGTTGTTCTACCCAAGTTTCATTGTCAAAATACTTTTGATGATGATAACTACTAATAATATTAACAAATGGATAGAACAAATAAAAGTAGACGAAAGGTGTCAGGATTAGACTGATTAAGCCTGTTAGCCATTTGCGCCTGTCAACGGTATTTAAAAACAAAAAGAGCAGTACAAAAACCACTATCATAAAAATGATAAGAAATGGTGTAATGATCATTATTTTTGAATTCTAAGTTTTGTAAATAATAAAAACGCCAAGGCAATACTTATAAAATAGACTAAATCTCTAGTGTCTAAAACACCACGACTCATACTATTGTAATGCGCTGACATACCTAGATTTTCCATATAGACCATATCACCAAAAACATTATAATTTGAAAGCCCTTCAAATCCAAAATAGAAAAAGAAGCATATAAAAACAGCAATAATGAATGCTACAATTTGGTTATCGGAAAGAGTGGAAGCAAACACGCCAATTGCCGTGTAAGCAGCAATTAAAAATAGTAGACCGAAGTAGGAGCCAATAGTGCCGCCCATATCGAGATTTCCTTCTGGATTTCCTAGTTGTGATGTTGTGTAGACGTATAATAATGTTGGAATTAAGGCCAAAAGAATAAGTGCCAACGCCCCTAGATATTTTCCAAGAACAATCTGAAAATGAGAAATAGGTTTTGTAACCAATAATTCTAACGTGCCTTGTTTTGTTTCGTCACTAAAGCTTCGCATGGTCACAGCAGGTACTAAAAAAATAAGAATCCAAGGTGCTAACAAAAAGAATGATGATAAACTCGCCAAACCATTATCTAGGATATTAAATTCTCCTTTAAATACCCATAGAAAAAGACCGTTAAGTAATAAAAACACACCAATGACCAAATAACCTATTGGTGAGGCGAAAAAGGTATTTATTTCTTTTTTTAGGATTGCTAGCATTTTATAAAATCAATAATAAATCTTTATATTCATTTCTTATTTAAGTGAAGCGATTTTATCTACACTCCAAGCTTCAGGTTTTGCATTAAACAACGGTTTGGTTTTCGCCCAAACACCTTTAAACAGATCCGAATGTCTGTAATTATTTAAATCGTCTTCCGAGTTCCAATAACTATACGTAAAAAAGACATTGGTATTGTTTTGGTCTTGGTAGAGCTCCAAAAATTGACAACCATCAAAATTGCGAATCTTGTTTTTACTGATTCCAAAATTAGCTAAGAATTCTTCAATCTTAGACGGTTCAAAACTCATTTTTACAATTCTTACTAACATTTTTAAAAGCCTTTCCTAAATCCTTTCCAAAGGAAAGAACTTTCTCACTGTTGTGAAAATATTTTCAGCACTATCTCAGGTTTCCCTCGCGTTGGGAGGGACTAAGGGTGGGCTGAAAGTTTACCGTTACCGTATCCATTGTCTTTAATCCCATGAGCGTAGACGCACTACCAACCGTAGTGCAATTACTTTTATAAACAGCAATTTCCAAATACCCAGAGGAGTTAAAGACCACAAGTCCCTTGCCCTCATCATTACGTTTGAATTCCTCGATTTCAAAATTTACAATGTCACTGTACTTACTATATATTCTTTTGAACTTATGGTTGCGTGCCGAAATTTCATAAGCTCTTGTTTTTTGAACTTCCTCAAAAAACTTTTGCTTGATATTGGTAACAACATTCCCATAGTTGTCTATATAGATCACACTACCAATAATTTGATTTTTTTCGTCATTAACAAAAGGAATCAAATTTTTAATTGGTTTTATGGTGTTAATAACTTTTCCAATAATCTCAAGGGTACCTCCTCGCGCAATATGACATGCAACCTTCACGAACACATCCAAAACCGGAAAACTCGTTTCTATTTTATCATGAATGTTAATCTCAACAATTTTTTCTGGCGCAATCTCAGTACAAATCATACTCATTATGCCGTTGTTAGCGCATATAAAGTAATGGTCATCTAACTTAAGTGCAATATGCTTGTTTTCAGGACTTAACTCAGAATCAATTCCTATGATATGTATAGTGCCTTTTGGAAAACTACTGTAGGCATTTAAGATAATATAAGCTGCTTCTGAAATATTAAATGGCGATACGGAATGTGATACATCTACTATTCTAATATCCGACAATTCACTATAAATAGCTCCTTTTATGGCACCAGCAAAGTGATCTTTTTCTCCAAAATCAGTCGTTAAGGTGATTATTGCCATGGATTAATTGTTGATATTTTTTTTAGAAATGAGGTTGTAAAATTCTTAGATTTGTTTGTACACAAACGTGACACAAAACTAAGAAAAGAAAACAGATTAACATACTAAATTTATTAGCCTTTTGAACGAACTTATCCTTGAACTCGAAGAAATAACGCCTAAAGAATTCTTCGGTGCCCAAAATGCCAACATAGAACTTTTAAAGAAATACTTCCCTAAACTTAAAATCGTAGCTAGAGGCAATAAAATCAAGGCATATGGTGATGAAGATTTACTTGAGGAATTTGATACTAGAATGATGATGCTGATGAAACATTTTGGTAAGTATAACAAGTTAGACGAAAATGTTATAGAGCGTGTACTGACAAGCAATAGTAGTGAGGATTACACGACTTCTGCTAAAAGTGGTGAAGTGATTGTTCATGGTGTTGGAGGTAAGTTGATCAAGGCGCAAACGGCTAATCAACGCAAGCTGGTTGAAAGTATGCGTAAAAATGATATGGTTTTTGCTATTGGTCCTGCTGGAACCGGTAAGACCTACACTGGTGTAGCACTTGCTGTACAAGCACTTAAGAATAAAGAGGTAAAGCGTATAATTTTAACAAGACCAGCGGTTGAGGCAGGAGAGAATTTAGGATTTCTCCCAGGTGATTTAAAAGAGAAATTGGATCCTTATATGCAACCTTTGTATGATGCTCTGCGAGATATGATTCCGCATGAAAAATTAGAAAGCTATATTGAGAAGGGTGTTATACAAATTGCGCCTTTAGCGTTTATGCGCGGGCGAACTCTAGATAATGCTTTTGTCATCTTGGATGAAGGACAGAATACGACACATGCACAGATGAAAATGTTCTTAACGCGAATGGGAAAGAATGCCAAGTTCTTATTGACAGGAGATCCAGGGCAGGTAGATTTACCACGTCGAACGATTTCTGGTCTTAAAGAGGCGCTTCTAGTCCTGAAGAATATCGAAGGCATTGGTATGATTTATTTGGATGACAAAGATGTGATTCGCCATAAATTAGTGAAGAAAGTGATTTCTGCATATAAGAGTATAGAAAATCGCGACTAGTACGCAGTGTCAGTCTCAATATCAGGGTAACACATAAACAACTCAACGTATAAACTAATAGTCAACAATGAGCAATACCATAATAGATACCAATTTCAATTTTCCAAGTCAGAAAAGTGTTTACAAGGGAAAGGTAAGAGAGGTTTACAACATCAATGATGAGCTATTAGTGATGATCGCTACGGATAGACTGAGCGCTTTTGATGTGGTCATGCCTAAGGGTATTCCTTATAAAGGACAGATTCTTAACCAGATCGCGACTAAGATGATGAAAGACACTGAGGATTTGGTGCCAAATTGGTTAGTGGCTACGCCAGATCCTAATGTAGCTGTTGGTCATCTATGCGAACCTTTTAAGGTAGAAATGGTGATCAGAGGTTATATGTCCGGACATGCCGCTCGTGAATATAAGGCTGGTAAGCGCACGCTTTGTGGCGTGGCAATGCCAGATAGTATGAAAGAAAATGATAAGTTTCCAGAGCCAATAATCACACCTGCTACAAAAGCTGAAATGGGTGATCATGATGAGGATATCTCAAGAGAGGACATATTGAAACGCGGTATTGTTTCTGAAGAAGATTATATAGTTCTCGAAGATTATACCAGAAAGTTGTTTCAAAAAGGAACAGAAATCGCTGTAGAGCGCGGTTTGATTTTAGTCGATACCAAATACGAATTTGGAAAAACTAAAGATGGTAAAATCGTTTTGATTGATGAAATCCATACGCCAGATTCTTCTCGCTATTTCTATGCAGATGGTTATCAAGAGCGTCAAGATAGTGGAGAAGCACAAAAGCAATTGTCCAAGGAGTTTGTTCGCCAATGGTTGATAGGTAATGGATTTCAAGGTTTAGAAGGCCAGAGCGTTCCTTTTATGAGTGACGACTATATTGAAACGGTAAGTGAACGATACATTGAATTATACGAGAACATTACTGGCGAAACTTTTGTCAAAGCTGATGTTTCAAACATCCAGAGTAGGATAGAGGCTAATGTTTTGGAGTATTTAGAAAACGTTTAATTGTTTATTGTTTAATTCGATGATGTGTCATTCTGAACTCGTTTCAGAATCTAGCCTGCTTTTCTCTGTGAGATGCTGAACTAAATTCAGCATAACATAGGAACTAATACCTCTCTTTCAAACTCTCCATGTGATGCTCTACATGATGTGCCGTCCACATGATAATTTCTCGAACTGGCATTTTACCCATTAAGGGATGAGGAAGTATTACAGTATCTAAATTTTTATCACTAATCTTTTTTGTTTTGTATTGCAGTTTTTTGCTTTCGGTTTGTAGTCTGTTAAGTATATACTGCTTCTCATTCATAGAGGGTACTTTCATATTTTGAGAACCCTTGTAGGTCTTGCCTTTGACATCTCGTAATCGTTCTTGGTAACGTTTTGTTACAGTCTCATAATCTCTAACAGGTCTATTGGCTTTTCCAAACTTATAGCGTAATAAAAATTTGGGCATACTTAAGGCGGTGTTCAATGGTTTAATACTTTGAAGCAAGTGTAAAGCCTGTTGACCTTGAGTCCATTTACCCTCAGGTCCTTGAGTCCACGACTCATTGGGTTGTTGTTCTAGCCAAGAAAGTAATTCGGTGTGTTTGACTTCTATCAGTTCGGCAATAGTTTCTTTATCCATAAAGACGTTAATTTTGATAAAGAAAAGATAGGAAAAAATGTTGAATAGTATATTAACCTAAATGGTTGTTAACTAATCTTCAGCCTCTTTTTCTTGAACAACTATTTTATCTTTTTTGAAGATAGGAACGAGATAAGACAAATTAAATCCGAATCCCACTCCAAAACGACCACTATCAAATGTTCTATTAAAACCGGGAATGTAAAGGTTCTCGAAGTTATTTGGCGCGGTTTCGGTGATTAGCCCTTTAAGTTGAGCATTGATACCGGCATAAAAATTATTAAATACTTCAGCTTTCATACCAATGAGTATTTCTCCCCAAATAGCCGTTAGTCCTTTGAATTCAGTACCTTCTTCTACAGAAAACTGCTCATCCCAATATTGATTATTGATATTGTAAATGTCGTAAGAATTCAAAGTTTGACTAAAGGTACTTGCACCACCTCGGAAACCCACATAAATCATGTTTTCCATGTCTAGCCAATTTTTGTAGAAATTTAGGTCTATTCCCCCTTTAAAGTAACTTCCTTTAGTGGTATTGTTCAAGACTTCATTTTCAATTGTGCGTTCTTCATTTCCAATCTCACCAGCCAAGTAAATGCGTTTTGTAAGACGATAATCTCCCATAATTTCTACGCCAGTATAAGCATCATCAAAAAAAGTACGAGCCAATTTGCTGATATCTGCACCAAGCCGTAAACCATACTTTTGTTTGTAAATCAAAGTATCCTTTTCGGTTTTCTTCTCTTGCTGCTGGGCTATGGCTATTGTAGAGCATAGCAAAAAGGTTATGAGAATTTTAATGGAAGATGCGGACATGTATTTCATTTTCGTTTTCAACATCTCTTATATCAACAGCTATATTGTTACTGATCCACGTATCACTGTCATTATTGGTATCTAAAGTGACTTCAACATCTGTAAAGATACTTTTATATCCACAAGCTCTAGATACATATTCAAACTTTGGTATATATGAGATTTCTATAATATCAACGTTGGACGTTTCAGGATTTTCGGTGTCTAATCTTAGATTGGTATCTTTTTCCAAAATGAATCTTGTAATGGTACGTTCTTCCTCTATGTCATCATCGATTCTTAAAGGTAGGTCCACTGTATTTTGGTTTGAATTGAATATGATGGTCTTATTAGAAACTACAATTGGTTCTATTTCCATGCCGTCGTCGTCTAAAATAAGGCCCTCTCCATAAACAGTTAATCGAGGTACGCTTTTTAAATCCTCTTGACTAGTAGCATCATAAAACTCAATCCTAAGTCTTGGAGTTGTAGGTGTGCTTTCTGCACAAATGTCATCACGTTCGCATCCGATGAATACAATCGCTATGAGTAGTATAAATATATTTAGCTTTTTCATTAACTATTTCTCAAACAATACCACAGTTTCAATATGCGCTGTATGCGGAAACTGATCCACTAAACTCAACTTTTTTAATTGATATCCTGCCAACATTAGTTGCTCTGTATCTCTGGCTTGTGTAGCAGGATTACAAGATACATAAACCAAACGTTCTGCATTAAGGTTTATTATTTTTTTAAGGGTTTTTGGCGCAATGCCAGCACGTGCTGGATCTAGTATAATTGTTCCTATACTATCCTTGTATTCTGGGTGCTCATTTAAGAACTTACCAACATCTGCGGCATAAAATTCTAATCCTTTAATTACATTTCGCTTGGCATTTTCTTTAGCATCCTCAATAGCCGATACTACGATATCTACACCAATGATTTTTGCATTTTCAGCTCTGCTCGCAACAATCTGTCCAATTGTTCCTGTACCACAAAATAAATCTAATACCACGGAATTATCAATGCTCTCTTTTTTTTCTAAGGCATAATCAGCAACCTTAGAATAGAGTTTTTCAGCACATTTGGGATTAGTTTGAAAAAAGCTCTTCATGCTAATTTCAAAATTTAAACCTAAAAGTTCTTCTACAATTTTATCGTCTCCATATACTAAATCGATACTTCCAGTTGTGGCAATAGTTCTGTCTCCAATCTCGTCGTTAATCGTATGAAGTAATCCTGCAACACGACTTCCAAAAAGCTCCACTAAATACTGAGCGAATTTATCTAAATCGAATTTTGGTAAATCATGAGATGTTGTTACTAAGTTGAATAACAATCTGTTGGTTTTATAAGATTTTCTAATTACAAAATATCTAAAGAAGCCTTCTTTTCTCGGAGCGTGCCAAGGTGCTAACCCAGTGTTCTCACAATATACCTTTATATTTTTAAGCTGGTTTTCGACATCAGCATCAAATAGGCCAGAGTCCTTATTTAAATTTTCGCCACACCACCAAAGGCCTCGTCTTTTAAATCCAAGAGTGAACTCGTCAACATCGGTTTTTAAAGTTCTGTCATAGCCTATAGCAGAAAAGCCATATTCCATTTTATTGCGATAATGAAAGGTGTTTGGTGAACTAACGAATTCGTCAAATTTGTCTTCAATATCTGCAACCTTACCAATTCGTTTAAAAAGCTCCAATGTACTTTGCTTTTTGTATTCATGTTGCTTTTCAATAGGAAGTTGAATATATGGAGCACCAGGAATGTCCTGATAAGGCATCTCTATTTCGTCTTCTGAAAGTTTTAAAACATCAAGCAGTTTGCACTCTGCGTATTTTTTACTTGACTTTTTTACTTGAGCTTTAACCCATTGACCAGGAAGTGTATTGGGGACGAACACCACAAATTCACCATGCTCATTACGAATACGACCGATGCCTTTACCACCAAAGGCATAATCTTCAATTAAAATCTCAATGATTTGTCCACGTTTAACAAACTTGTTACGTTCTCGTCTAGGCATCTATGCAAATTTGAATGCAAATATAGATGCATTTTAGACTATCTTTAAATAGTTTGAAAATAAAATTGAACCTTTTCAATGCTTTCACGTCTTTATAGCATGACAGTACTAAATATACATAAGCGCAAGATTCACAAACCCAAAGAACAGGTGTCTCAAATATTCAGGACTCTTGCTACTCAAAACGATTTGATTTGGCCAGGTGAAAACTGGCCAGCTATACGTTTTAGAGACGGCTTAAAAGTAGGCTCTAAAGGTGGCCATGGACGTATTCGCTATACAATTATTGATTTTCAAACTGGTGAATCAATAAAGTTTCAATTTTCAAAACCTGATGGTTTTAATGGTACTCATGAATTTGCAATTAGTAAGATTAATGATTCAGAGACAGCAATAGAACATATTATAAGTGCAAAACTATCTCTCAGAGCTACTCTTTTATGGGTTTTTGTCATTCGTTGGCTGCATGATGCTTTGATAGAGGATGCATTTGATAAAGTTGAAAATCAATTCACAGAACAAAAAGCACACAGTGAATACAATCTATGGGTTAAACTATTGCGGGAAGTTTACAAACGAAAATCGTTTCAAACCAAACATGCTTAGTTGAAAAAAGAAGACAGCATAGATGCAGAACTGATTGAAGCCTATAAGCTGGGTGACAAAACCGCTTTGGCAACTTTGGTAAAACGATGGCACAAATTATTCTGTAATAAAGCCTACTGGCTAGTTAAGGATAAGGATGTAGCCAAAGATATTGCGCAGGATAGTTGGACGATCATTATTAATAGAATAGATAGTCTCAAGAACCCTAATCAATTTAAATTTTGGGCTTATAGAATTGTGTGCAACAAATCAACGGACTGGCTTAGAAAGGAATCCAAAAATCAAAAACGAACTTTGAGCTATGATACGGAAATAGAAAGTAAACAAGGGCAATACAGCGAAAACGATATTGAGAAAGTAATGCTTTTAAAAGCTATAAACAATTTGCCTCCAAATCAAAACGCTGTTGTAAAACTATTTTATTTGCAAAACCATAGCTTAAAACAAATAAGTACACTATTGAACATATCTGTAGGAACCGCAAAATCGAGGTTGTTCCACGCAAGGGAAAAATTAAAAAAAACTTTAAAACATAGACATTATGAAAACTAATATGGAAGACATAGACCAATTAATTAAAGAAACACTTACAGAAGAAGAAGCGAAGTTCTATGACGAATTAGAAGAACAAAACCTCATGCAGATGATATCTGGTATATTCTCAGGAAAGAATAGCTGGATCGTTTATACAATGAGCATTGTTCAAGTTGTTTTCTTCGGGCTTTTTATTTACTGTGCAATTCAGTTCTTTGAAGTTGAATCAACAAACGATCTCATAAAATGGGGCGTTTTTGGAACTATTAGTTTAATAGGATCTAGTATGCTTAAATTATTTTCTTGGATGCAAATGGATAAAAAGGCCATTATAAGAGAAATAAAACGACTTGAACTGCAAGTATCATCGCTATCTGGTAAAATTTCTGAGTAAGTTTTAAAACAACAAGATTATTTATTAATTTGCGGGCTCTAAGGGATGATTTCTTTCCCACGCTGCTTTTTCGGACTCTTCGAAAGAATAAAGGTAGATAAGGAACTCGCTAAGCGAGATTAGGCAACCCCTCACTCTTTGCTCAGCTTATGTTAAACTTTAAAAACTTTTGAAATGGCTGTTTTAGACCACATTTCATCGCAAGAGGCGATGGCACTAGAAAACAAGTATGGAGCACAGAATTATCACCCGTTACCAGTAGTATTGAGTAAAGGAGATGGCGTGTTTGTTTGGGATGTAGAAGGTAAAAAGTATTACGACTTTTTATCAGCGTACTCTTCTCTTAATCAAGGACATTGTCATCCAAAGATTGTGAATGCTATGACCGAGCAAGCACAACGATTAACATTAACCTCTCGAGCATTTTATAACGATATGCTTGGACGTTACGAAAAATATGCGACCGAGTTTTTTAAGTTCGATAAAATGTTACCAATGAACTCAGGAGCTGAAGCAGTTGAAACCGCTTTGAAACTTTGTAGAAAATGGGCATATGAGGTAAAAGGTATTGATTTAAATAAAGCTGAAATTGTTGTTTGTAAGAATAATTTTCATGGAAGAACAACAACAATTATTTCATTTTCCAATGATCCTGTAGCACGCAAAAACTTTGGACCTTATACTGATGGCTTTATCAAAGTAGAATACGATAATCTTGAAGAATTAGAGGCTGTGCTAAGTTCTAATCCTAATGTTGCTGGATTTATGGTAGAACCAATTCAGGGAGAAGCAGGAGTTTACGTACCAGGTGAAAACTATTTAAGAGAAGCTAAGGCACTTTGTGAAAAGTATAACGTATTATTTATTGCAGATGAAGTGCAAACAGGTATCGCGCGTACAGGTCGATTATTAGCAAGCTGCGGAAATTGCGACTGTGCAGATAAGAATTGTTCTGGTACGCCAGATGTAAAACCGGATGTGTTAATCTTAGGAAAAGCATTAAGTGGCGGTTTATATCCTGTATCTGCCGTAATGGCCAATAACGAAATCATGAACGTCATTCAACCAGGAAATCATGGGAGTACTTTTGGTGGAAATCCGATTGCTGCTGCAGTGGCCATTGCAGCTTTGGAGGTTGTAAAAGATGAGAAATTAGCCGAAAATGCAGATTATCTTGGTAAACTGTTTAGAGCCGAAATGAATAAATACATTAAGAGTAGCTCAATTGTCAACCTAGTAAGAGGTAAAGGTCTTTTAAATGCTATAGTTATTAATGATGATGAGGATAGTGATACAGCTTGGAATATCTGTTTAAAGTTGAGAGATAATGGCTTACTGGCAAAACCAACACATGGTAATATTATTCGTTTTGCACCACCTTTAGTAATGACGGAAGATCAATTACTAGATTGCGTGTCTATTATTGCCAAGACTTTAAAAGAGTTTGAAGATTAATTAGAACAACAATTATAATATAAAAAAAGCGATTTTCTAAGTTGAAAATCGCTTTTTTTATATAGAAAGAAGTTTGTTTATTGATTTTGCTGCTGCATTTCTTCAAGCATTTCCATGTACTGCTGCATCATTTCATCATATTGACCTGTGGCGACTAAGTAAATGTAAATACCTACAATAATTACACTTAGTACTAAAGATATAATTGCGATAATTTTAGCTGTTTTTACCTGACTAAAATTGTCATACTTATCTGGATCTTCCGCATAAGTTTTTTCGTCTTTTTTAACTAAGAAAAGTGCTATTCCAGAAAGAATAATGCCTCCAATTCCACTCGTGCAACAACAGCCGATTAATGATAAAATTGCTAGAATTAAACTTGCGGTGGCATAAGGTAATTTTTGTTTTTCCATGATTAGATTTATTTAATATAAAGTTTAAGTAAATAGCTGGTTATGATAACAACCACATTCAATATTGCCAAGATAACAATAATTCTAGTTCCGTTTTTAAAATTTTTGAAACTGTTTAAGAAAACAAAACCAAAGAGGGCAATTAATGTGTAAATAGCAGGATACATATAGAAGGCTTCTATAAATTGGCCTTTCAGAAGTAGGGCAAAGGAGCGTTGCAACCCACAGCCCATGCATTCAAAACCAAAATATTTTTTATTAAGGCAAGGTAGCATGTAATCTTCTAACCCTTTAATTGATAAAAGCATAGCGCTAAATTAAGGATTTGTAAAATAATTTTTAGGATTACAGAAGTAAATTGCCTTAAAGCGTATTTTTGTAAATCATAAGATCTTATCATGAATATTTCTAGAACAATAAATTTTATAAGTATAGTCATTGGAGGTGCTATAGCCATTTATGCGCAAGCCGAAGAAAAACAAAATACCTATTTATTAATAGGAGGCATTGTATTACTCATGTTTGGCATATACAGAACATCTCGTAATATTCCTAGTAAGTACGATAAGCAAGAGGAGGAGACGTTTGTTAAAAGTGAAGAGCTAGATGAAGATTAAAGTAGGCGATACGGTAGAAACGATTGATGACGCCATAATTGGTGAAGTCATAAAAATTTCAGAAAATGACATTACTATTGAAGATGTTGATGGTTTTGAGTTTCAATTTCATGCGAACGAACTTATCTTAAAACAGTCAAAATCAAAATTCGATAATGCCATTTATGATACTGACATTGAAAGCATAAAAAAAGAAAAGGAAGGCAATAAGAAAAGAAAAGTTACGAAGGTAAAACCCAAAGAACGGCATGCACCAAAGTTTGAAGTAGATTTACATATTCACCATTTAACGGATTCTACAAAAGGCATGACCAATTACGACATGTTGAATCTTCAACTGGATACAGCTAGGCGGCAGCTAGAATTCGCGATTCGAAAACGTATTCCAAAAATAGTGTTTATTCATGGTGTTGGTGAGGGCGTACTTCGACAAGAATTAGAAACCTTATTTGGACGCTACAACAATGTAAAATTCTATGATGCCGACTATAAGACCTATGGTTTGGGAGCTACTGAAGTAAGGATATTTCAGAATTTAGAGCCTTAGTCTTCATCGGGTTCGTTGTCTATATCGAATGAATCCTCGAAAGTACCCATATCGATATAGGTAGAATTAATAATCTCCAATCCAGCATTTAATATTTCAAAGCGAGTCGTTGCAGATCTTGTGTAAGTATTAAATATGAATCCAGAATCTGGAAATGACTCCATAGCATTTGCATCATTAGACAAATAACGATAAACTTCTATTCCACCTGTGTCTATAACAAAATTTTCAAGATCCCTAGGGTTTTGGCTTTCTGTTTCATCTTCTAGTCTTGTAGGGAATCCATCTCCATCATCATCATTATCTAAATAATCTGGTATATCATCACCATTTGGTAAGTTAGCATCAGTATTCAAAGGGTTAGTCATAGGGTCATCGTCATCATCGTCATCATTAAGCTCATCTTTTGTGAGTACGTTATCATTATCATCGTCTTGGTCTAAATAATCAGGAATTCCATCATCATCTGAATCTTGCGGATCATCAATACCACCTGGCCCATATTCATATATGCTTGGTACATCATCATTGTCATCATCTACAAATGAAAAGGTAACTTGTACAGTCCCGCCTGCATCAGCTTCATAATCTTCTATAATGTTAAGATTAGATGGCGGCAAAATAGAGCATATATCGTCTGCGGTTAATGCTCTATTGTAAGTTCTATAAATAAATCTAATCGCAGATTCGTCAATTGTAAGTGAATTAATTATGCTATTGCCATCGATCTCTTCTGCAGGAGTATCATTGGTGAAGTATTCATCGGTTGTTTCATCTCTCGGGAAAATCAAGATCAAAGCTTCATTAGGATCTTCTCTCGTATCAAATATCACATAAGAATCCTCAAAATCTTCACAGCGTTCCAAATCTTGGTCAAATTCTAATTCTACAGTAATGATATCACCATCATCGCAAGTGAACAAAGAAAGCAAAGAAAAGCATATAAAAAAACGACGCATCATAGTCTCAATTTTGAACAAAAATAAAGGATTTGTAAAATTATAACGTTGCATTGTCTAAATAATTTTATTTGCGATATTTTTGCAGCATGAAGCAGGTTTATTTAGATAATGCAGCAACGACAGCTTTACGTCCGGAAGTGATAGAACGTATCACCGAAGTATTAAGAAATAACTTTGGAAATGCCTCGTCTACACATAGTTTTGGCCGCTCTTCCAAGGCACTTTTAGAGCAGTGCAGAAAAAATATTGCCAGCTATTTTAATGTATCCGCTTCGGAGATTGTATTTACTTCTGGTGGCACGGAAGCAGATAATTTAGCATTACGCAGTGCGGTTAGGGATTTGGGTGTCACCGAAATCATCACATCCAGAATAGAGCATCATGCGGTTTTGCATACTGCAGAACAATTACAAAGTGAATATGGAGTAAAACTAAGTTTTGTGAATCTAGACAGCTGTGGTCTGATTGATTATAACCACTTGGAAGCGTTATTAACGTCTGCAGACAAAGCTGTTGTAAGCTTAATGCACATTAATAACGAAATCGGTAATATTTTAGATGTAGAACATGTAGGTGAACTATGCCAAAATCATGATGCCTTGTTTCATACCGATGCCGTACAATCGATTGGTCATTATAAGATTGATTTGCACGCGATTCGGATTGACTTTTTAGCAGCCAGCGCCCATAAATTTCATGGTCCTAAGGGTGTAGGTTTTTGTTATATTAGGAAAGAATCTGGATTAAAACCTTTAATCTTTGGAGGTGAGCAGGAGAGAGGCTATAGAGCCGGTACGGAAGCAATTCATAACATTGTTGGTATGGACGAAGCTTTGAAAATAGCTTACACCAATCTTGATGATGAAAAAGCCTATGTTTCAGAATTGAAAACTTACTTCATTCAGCAACTTAAAAAACATATACCTGGTGTTTGCTTTAATGGTGGCTGTGAAGATCAGGGCAATAGCACGTATACACTTGTCAACGTTTGGCTACCAATAGCTCCTGAAAAAGCACCTATGTTACAATTTCAATTGGACCTTAAAGGTATAGCTTGTTCTAAGGGAAGTGCTTGCCAAAGTGGGAGCAATCAGCAGTCCCATGTGCTTTCTGCTATTCTGGACGAAGAGCAATTGAATCAGCCCTCAGTGCGTTTCTCATTTAGTATTTTCAATACTAAGGACGAATTAGATTATGTGGTTGATGTATTAAAGGATTTTGTGAGTTCCTAGAAATTCTTCTGAAATTTAGAACTTCGCCGACAATCTCAAATTAAAAACACGAGGTGTTAAAAAATTAGGGATGGCAAATTGTCGTTTGGTATAAACATCTCTAACCCAAGTATTGGTAATAGAGTTTTGGTTGTTGAACATGTTGTAAATTTCGAAACCAATAGATAGTTCCCTGAATTTCTTTTTCCAGCGTGCATTGTAGGTTTTAGTTGGATTTACCAACTCTAGGGAAACTCCTAAATCTGCACGTCTGTAATCGCGTAATCGAATTTGAAAATCATAGGGGTCTGCATAACTCGGAGAACCCCCTGGAACACCAGTATTATAGACCAAATTAAGATACATCTTTAAGTGTGGCATATTCGGTACATAATCCTGAAATAAGGCGCCGAACTTTAAACGCTGATCTGTTGGCCTTGCAATGTAACCACGATTGTGTATATTTTCTTCAGTCTTTAAATAACCAAAACTAAACCAAGATTCGGTACCTGGTACAAACTCTCCATTAAGTCGCATGTCCAATCCGTAGGCGTAGGCTTTCGCATTATTGTTCGCTCTATATCGAATTCTTACATTTTCTAAAGTATAAGGATTTACGTCAGAGAGACCTTTATAATAGGCTTCCGTAACGAGTTTAAATGGTCTATCCCAAATTTCAAAACTATATTCGTTACCCAAAACAATATGAAATGACTTCTGGGCTTTCACATTGGGTTGAACCACACCAGAAGAATCTCTTAATTCCCTATAAAAAGGTGGTTGGTAGTACAAACCTCCCGCAACCCTAAATAACATGTCTTTTTCCCAATCTGGTTTAATGGCAAATTGGGCTCTCGGACTAACAACGGTCTGTGTGTTACTTTCAATGTTTTCTCCACTAACCGTCCAATGATGTGCTCTAACACCGACATTGTAGAATACGTCGCTATTTCCCCATTCTGTGCGTTTGCTATATTGGGCAAAAGCTTGCATGCGGTCTATTTGCACTCTATTAAGTGCTCTTATATTTTCAAAGGCTGTTAATGGACCTTCAAATGGGTCGTAAGGCTGTAAGTTTGGAATACTAAAGTTTGGAGGCCGTATAGAGAATCCGGCTGAGTCGATAATTTCATATTCTACAAGTCGATCTCTGATATCTTCATGCGTGTATTTAAGAGACCATTCTACAGTAGATTCTTCATCGATTTTATAATCACCTCTATGTTCTGCGTTTATGATAAAAGCATCTAAATCATTTCTTGCATGCGTTAGTTGTGAACCAATACCCTCACTAAATTCTACATCACCTAAATCGTCATCACCAATATTAGTATTAACTTCACCGAGACGGTATTGTGCTAAAATATCGAAATACTCTTGCTCCACGGTATGATAGGCGGAACCAATAAATTTCAATGTCAGATCTTCATTGACAAAATAATTGGCTTTAAGAGCACCAAAATAAGTTTGGTATTGATCTTCTTCATTACCTTCATAAAATACCAAAAGGGCTACAGGCTCTTGTAGCGTACCGAAGTTGGTTTGTCTATTTTCTGGTTGAAAGTTGTACTTGTTCAAGGAAATATTGCCGAGAAAGTTCAAATGGAATTTATCAGAAAAACGATAAGTCAAATAGGTTTGCGCATCTGCAAAAACGGGTTCGACATTACCTTCGGTTTCAAGATTATTTAATATTAAACTATTGTCTCTATATCGAACACCTGCGATACCAGAAAATTTTCCGTTTTTGGAAACCGTTTCGGCAGCAATGCTTCCACCGAGCAAACTTAAATCTGTTCTTATACCAAATCCGACGGGATTTCTGTAGGTTATATCCAAAACTGAAGATAACTTATCTCCATATTTTGCTTGGAATCCACCAGCAGAAAAATCTACGTTTTGAACTAAATCCGTATTTACAAAACTCAAACCTTCTTGGTTACCAGACCGAATTAGGAAAGGTCTGTAAACTTCTATTTCGTTAACATAAACTAAGTTTTCGTCGAAATTACCTCCTCTAACTGAATATTGTGTGCTCAACTCATTGGAAATATTAACGCCTGGTAGGGTTTTTAGAATATTCTCAACGCCTGGTTGTGCGCCCTTAATCGTTCTAATCATTCGAGGTGAAATAGAAGTGACGCCATCTACAGATTGTCTGGTGTTGGTATTAATAACGACTTCTGCAATTTGCTCTACTTCAACTAGCATTACAGGATTGTATTCTAACTCTTGGCCATTCTTTAATTGAAATTTTTGTACAACGCGCTTATGACCTACGTGGCTAAATTCTATGGTGACTTCTAAGTCCGAAGGAATTTTTAATTCATAGAAACCATTTTCATTTGTAGTTGTTCCTTCACCTGTACTAGCTTTAATGTTTATGTCCTTAATAGGTTGGTTGGATTCGTCTAAAATGACACCTCTTATGATAGCGGTTTGTGAAAATGAGAAAGCACTTATAAGCAGACCCAGTAGAACAATGAAATGTAAGCGTTTCAAATAGTTTAGTTTTATTTTCTGAAAAAGATTGCTTCAAATGTAGAACTATTTCCAACATTATCGGTAACAATGATTTTTAATTCGTTCCTAGTATCCTTAACGATGTTATCATTAAAATCGTGCATAAGCATATTGGTTTTGTAATCGTACTCCATCAAAATCCATTTGCCATTTATGGTTGCTCGATATTTGCTTATTCCAGATAATTCGTCTTCAATTTTTACTTTTAGGTATCTGTATTTACTCAACCATTTTTTGTCTTGAAAATTAACGGATTCTATAGTTGGAGCGACCGTATCCATGGCTAAAGTATATGTGCCAAAAGTTTTGCTACCAGCACTCAAGATATTACCTTTCCGTTTTGTGCTAACATAACTTGGTTTTTTGTAATACCCATATAATCTGGCTATAAAGATTTTATCTAAATGTTCTGACTTGTAATTGCTTAAATCGTAATTGATATAAAAATTCTTTTGAAGTGGTATATGATCTTCATGGAGATGAAGCGTATCCGAACTCACTTTAAAATCAATCATTGTATCGTCGTAGACTGTGTTCTTGTAAAAGTTTACGGTCACATTGCCAGATTGTAAGGTTGTTGATTGATCACTATATATCAAGGACTTATTCGAGATATCTTGTTCTTCAGATTGCTTATCTAATAGTTCTTTCTTGCCATTTATAGGAATATTCACCCAGGTTTCATTACCCTTATAGTCTTGTATTCTCACTTTGTAAACCGAAGAAGTACTGTCTTCAATAGTAATGTAGCCATTGTCATAAGCATCTTTATATAGGCTCAAGGGATTATTTTTTTGAATAAACAATTTTTGAATTCTAGAGTGTTTGGTTTTAAAATACTCATAATCAATCAAACGTTTAATATGCTTTGTTTCACTGAAGCTGAAGCGCTTAAAATCAATTTCCAAGCTTTTATTACCATTAAAGAATGTCTGAATATTGCTCACGCCATTATTATTGGGTGCTAGGTCTTGTTTGTCGTAAGATGTAACTCCAAAGCCAACGTTTCCGTAGGCTGTAATTTTTTCTACCTCATAATCTCCTGTTTTTTGAGGAATCAATCGTAATGGAACACGTTCGTTTTTCCCATTTATGATAGCATTTTCATCTTTTGGGTAGGCGTAAACCGCAGAAACAAAAGGTTGTTTTGTATCCTTTACATCAATACCAAATAACATTGGATTAATAGGCCGTTCTTGATTATCCCTAATTTCAAAGTGCAAATGTGGTCCACCAGAGCCACCAGTATTACCAGAATAGGCAATGACTTCGTCAGTTGAAATAGGAAGCTCATCTGGACTCGGAAAAACTTCAACTTCAAAACTTTCCTTATCGTATTGGCATTCCTTGATATATTTTTCTAGTCGGTCCGAAAATTTCTGGAGATGTGCATAAACCGAAGTATAACCGTTAGGATGTGTTATATAAAGGGCTTTGCCATAACCGTAATGAGAAATCTTTATGCGACTGACGTAGCCTTCTGCTGCGGTATATACTTTTAAGCCTACTTTTCGTTGTGTTTTTATATCTAATCCCGAATGAAAATGAGAAGATCGAAGTTCTGCAAACGTACCAGAAAGTACCAAAGTAATATCCAATGGGTCTCTAAAGTAATCTTGCGGATATTCAGATTGCGAATAGGAGATAAGCGGTATTAAAAATAGGAGCAGAAATTTCTTCATAGATTAATCAATTGAAGCTAAAATATTAATTTGATTAAGATTTGCAAACCTTCTAACAGTATTATTTTTTGTTAACGCATTTATACTTTTGATGTTATGCCCTTTAAAAATAATTGTAAAAGAATTGTATTTTTTCATCAGGTATGTTAACTTTGTTTCAATAGTATTGAATTACTTTAATGAGTAAAATAGAAGACATTGTTGATGCTTTAGAGAATAAAATCAGTAAGGTTTTACATAAGCAGGAAGTCTTAAAGCAGACTAACTCTAGACTCTCAGAACAGTTAGAGCAACAACAACAAAAGCTTTTGGAGCAACAAGAAGAAATAGCATCTTGGGCAGAGAAGTATGAAACACTCAAAATAGCAAATTCAATGCTTGGTAGTGACGAAAATAAACGAGAAACAAAGCTCAAAATAAATGCACTTATCAGAGATATTGACCATTGTATAGGTCAACTCTCGGAATAAAGTTGTAAATTTAGACTGAATGTCGAATCAATTAAAAATTAAACTTTCAATTGCAAATAGGGTGTATCCATTGACGATAAATCCTCATCAAGAAGAAGGTTTGCGTAAAGCCACAAAGAAAATTGAGGCTATGATTGGACAGTTTGAGCAGAATTATTCTGTAAGGGATAAGCAAGATGTATTAGCCATGTGCGCTTTACAATTTGCGGCTCAAGTAGAGCAAAAGTCAATAGATAAAGAGTATGTGAATGAAGAAGTTCAGGAAAAGTTAGAAGCTTTAAACGAACTTTTAAAAGCACATATATAACTCGTACGTTCTTTAAAATACAAAGGTTACTGCCTACATTAGTTACATTTTTTGATAAACTCAACGTTAATTCTTTAAAAAGGGTGAGTTGAAGTTGTAAAATCGTGCTGTTAGTGCCGAACTTGTTTCGGTATCTTGGACAGATTTTTGATCAGCTTGTTAGCCCTAAACTTGTTTTTAAGGAGTTTATACAAAACCGATAACTGATGTAGGCTTTTTTTATATACTAAACTAAACAAATGACATGGACACTAACACAATTTTATATATTGTTGGAGGAGTAGTATTAGGATTGATACTAGGCTATATAATCGCAAAATCATTAGAAAAGGGAAAGGCATCAAAGCTCATCGCAAATGCAGAAAGCGAATCTAAATCCATATTAAAACAAGCGAAAGTTGATGCAGAAGCATTAAAAAAAGATAAGATACTTCAGGCAAAAGAAAAATTCATTGAGCTAAAAGCCGAACACGAAAAGGTTATTTTATCTCGTGACAAGAAAATGGCTGAAGCCGAAAAACGTATACGGGATAAGGAATCTCAAATATCCAATGAGCTTTCAAAAGCAAAGAAGTCTAATCAGTCTTTAGAAAGTAAAGTGAAAGATTATGATTTTAGACTGGAATTCCTGGAAAAGAAAAAGGACGAGGTCGAAAAGGCGCACAAAAGCCAAATTAAACAGTTAGAAGTTATTTCATCGCTTTCAGCTGAAGAAGCTAAAGAGCAGTTGGTAGAATCGCTCAAAGAAGAAGCTAAGACTGATGCCATGGGCTTTATTCAAGATAAAGTGGAGGAGGCTAAATTAACTGCACAGCAAGAAGCGAAAAAAATTATAATCAACACCATTCAACGTATCGGTACAGAAGAAGCCATCGATAATTGCGTTTCCGTATTTAATATTGAGTCTGATGACGTCAAAGGTAGAATCATAGGTAGGGAAGGCAGAAATATTAGGGCTATTGAAGCTGCAACGGGTGTGGAAATTATAGTAGATGATACACCTGAAGCTATAATACTATCTTGTTTTGATTCTGTAAGACGTGAGATTGCGCGCCTATCCCTTCACAAATTAGTAACAGATGGAAGGATTCATCCAGCGCGGATTGAAGAAGTCGTAAGAAAAACTCAGAAACAGATTGAGCAAGAAATTATAGAAGTAGGAAAGCGCACTGTTATAGATTTAGGAATTCATGGCTTACACCCTGAATTGATAAAAATGGTAGGTCGTATGAAATACCGTTCGTCTTATGGGCAAAATTTATTGCAACACTCTAGAGAAGTTGCTAAACTTTGTGGTGTGATGGCGGCAGAATTAGGCTTAAACCCTAAGTTGGCTAAGCGTGCAGGTCTATTGCACGATATTGGTAAAGTGCCATCTTCTGAAACAGATGTGGAGACGCCTCATGCTATTTTAGGAATGCAGTGGGCCGAAAAACATGGTGAAAAGCCAGAGGTCTGTAATGCAATTGGTGCTCACCATGACGAAATAGAGATGACGACATTGCTGTCTCCAATAATTCAAGTATGTGATGCAATTTCTGGAGCAAGACCAGGAGCGAGACGACAAGTATTGGATTCTTACATACAGCGATTAAAAGATCTTGAGGATGTGGCTTTTGGTTTTACAGGCGTAAAGAAAGCTTATGCGATACAAGCAGGTAGAGAACTACGTGTCATCGTGGAAAGCGAAAAGGTATCTGACGACAAGGCTGCAAGCTTGTCTTTCGAAATCTCACAGAAGATACAAACCGATATGACCTATCCTGGACAAGTAAAGGTTACGGTTATTAGAGAAACAAGGGCAGTAAATATTGCCAAATAAAGTATAACTAACTCAAATATGTTGAAAAAGAGTATTCGGTTTTCTGGATGCTCTTTTTTATTTTCTAGGGTGGAATTTATTCAATACCTCACTTAAGTGTGAACGGTCGACATGCATATAAACTTCTGTAGTCGTAATACTCTCATGACCAAGCATCATTTGTATTGCTCTTAAATCTGCGCCATTCTCCAATAAGTGTGTGGCGAAAGAGTGTCTAAACGTATGTGGAGAAACTGTTTTCTTAAGACCAGATTTCTCGACCAAATTTCTGATAATGGTAAAGATCATGGCGCGAGTTAGCTTATTACCTTTATAGTTAAGGAAAAGAATATCCTTGGAGCCAGGCTGTATGTTAATATGATTTCTAATTGACTTCCATATATAAATATACTTTTGTGTTGTTGCTCCAATAGGCACAAAGCGTTGCTTGTTTCCTTTACCAGTTACTTTAATGAAGCCCTCATCAAAGAATAAGTCAGATAGTTTTAACTCTGTAAGCTCACTAACTCGTAGTCCGCAACTATACAACGTTTCTATAATGGCTCTATTTCGCTCACCTAAATTAACACCATTATATGAGTAGCTCAAATCTATAGTGCTTATTAATAAGTCTATATCATCAATAGACAAAGTGTCTGGCAGTTTTCTCCCAATTTTTGGTGTTTCTATGAGATCTAAAGGGTTATTTCGTCTGTAGTTTTCAAAGACGAGATAGTCAAAAAAATTACGAAGACCAGAAATCAGCCTTGCCTGTGACCTCGGGTTTACAGTTTTTGAAATAGTATATATGAACTGTTTGACAGTTTCGCTATCTATGGCTATTGGAGAAATGGTTGTGTCGTGTTCTTCAAGATATGTTGTCAACTTTTTAATGTCATAACAGTAGTTTTCTATCGTGTTTTTGGATAAACCACGTTCAATCTGTAGATAGTGTTTGTAATCCGTTATTGCTTGAGACCATTTCATGGTTAAAAATAGTGAAATCATACCCTATTCATAATGAAATTTGGACTATATTTTTTTTCTTTTCATAAAAAAATGTTAATAAGTGATTATTTAAATAATTGATTTTCAAATATTTATAAAATAATGTTTACAAAATTGTTAATAACTACACCCTAAAGCTTTATTATTTAGAAAAAAAGGCTTTAGTTTGTATTAATCAATTTTAAAACTTAAGAGATTATGAAAAAATTATTTTTAGCTGCTTTTGCAGTATTTGCTTTCGCAAGCGTAGGTGCACAGGATTTTGGTGTTTTTGCTAATTATGTGAGTAATTCATTTGATGGTGATGACAATGCTTCAGGTTTCAACATTGGAGTTTTAGCTGAGTTCAGTATTTCTGATCAATTCTCAGTTCAGCCAGAAGTAGCTTACACAAGCTCAAGTGACAACGATTTTTCTTACAATTTAATAAATGTTAACGCAATGGCAAGATACAATGTGTCTGAAGAATTTGCTATTTTGGCTGGACCTCAAATAGGTTTTGCAAGTGGTGACATTCCAGATGCTTTAGATGATGCTTTTGGTGATGATTTTTCATCATTAAATCTGCAATTAGCATTTGGTTTAGCCTATAATATAACTGAGGAAATTTTCGCTCAGGCACGTTATGGTTTACAATTAAACGAGCATGTTGATGGAATAGGGGCTGTTAATACATTATCAGTTGGTGTAGGCTATAGATTTTAATTATAACAATTTAAATTTTAAAAAAGAGGCTTTACTGCCTCTTTTTTTTATGAAATCGATTAATTAGTATAAAAAATAATGTTTGTTAAATTAAATATTTCGAACAGAAATTTACATTTGTCAATAAATAAACTTACTAGAAATGAAAAAAATATTACTATCGGCAGCAATAGCTGTATTAGGTTTTACTCAGATAAACGCTCAAAATGATGACACTATTTCATCTTCATCTGAAACAACTTTTGGAATAAAAGCAGGATATTCTTCAGTAGCATTAAAAGTTTCAGCTGATGGTGCTGGTTCTGCTACAGAAGACCTCACGGGGTTTTACTTTGGTGGTTTTGCCGAAATTAATTTGTCCGAAAAATTCGCACTTCAGCCAGAGCTTGTTTTCGGAAATTATTCAGAAGATGGTGAGAGCTCAGGGGTACTATTACTTCCTATTTTGGCTAAATATAAAGCAAACGAAGAATTTAGTTTACTTGCTGGTCCACAGTTTGATTATTTAACCAACGAAGAAGATTCTGAAGGTTTAAAGCGTTTGGGTCTTGGTTTTACAATAGGTGCAGCGTATGATATTACTGAAAATGTAATTTTAGATGCGCGTTATAGTTTTGGATTATCAGATAGATTTGATAGTGATATTGATGAATTTGAAGACTTCGATATAGAAGCTAGATTTAGTTATTTTCAAATAGGTCTAGGGTATAGGTTCTAGAGATTAAGTTATAGGATTTTAAGAGAGGCTTTTAAGCCTCTTTTTCTGTTTAAAAACTTTATTTATCGACGAAATACATATTTTTTTAACATAAAATAGAATTATACTATAATTCGATACCCTACATTTGCCGACCAAATATTATTAAATTAAACTTACAAAACATGAAAAAATTATTACTAATGGCTGCTGTTGCAGTATTCGGATTTACAAATGTTAATGCACAAGAAGACAAAGAAAGCTCAAATGCTCTTACTGAGGGTTCTTGGTTAGTAGAAGCTAATACCGGTTTTGGTGGAGGTGCTACAAGTGCAGCTCATAGATCAAATACATCGTTTGGTTTAACAGCAGTTGATGGTGTTACTATATGGTCAATTGGTGGTGAAGCAGGTTATTTTATAAAGGATGATTTAGCTTTAAAAGTTGGTCTTGGTTACAATGATTTTGATGGCGCTTCAACATTTACTTACAAGTTAGGTGCGAAGTACTATGTAGCTAGTCAATTTCCTGTACAAATCGATGTAACTGGTGCATCTGGAGATGACGTGTTCGGTGAAGAAAGCCCATTGTGGTTAGGTATACAAGGTGGTTATGCTTGGTTTGTTGCAGACAATATCTCTATTGAGCCAGGTTTAAGATACAACTTATCTTTAAATGAAGATTTTACAGATGAGGGTGTTCTTGAATTGAATATTGGATTTGCACTACATTTCTAAATACTAGAGATTAAGCATAAAAAAACCGAAGCATATGCTTCGGTTTTTTTATGCTTATATTTTAATATATTTACTTTATGAAGCAACTCATCATCATTAATGGTCCCAATCTTAATCTTTTGGGTAAACGTGAACCAGAAGTTTATGGTAATCAAACTTTTGAAGATTACTTAAACACCTTAAAATCTAAATATAACAACTTTAATATCGATTACTTCCAGTCTAATATAGAGGGTGAATTAATTGATAAGATTCAAGAAGTTGGTTTTACCTATGATGGTATTATATTGAATGCCGCTGCATACACGCATACCTCTGTTGGAATTGGTGATGCCATAAAGGCCATAACTACTCCTATAGTGGAAGTTCATATATCCAATACATTTTCAAGAGAGGACTTTAGGCACCAGTCGTACATTTCTCCAAATGCTAAAGGGGTAATACTCGGATTTGGTTTGAAAAGTTATGATTTGGCTATTCAAAGTTTTATATAAAACTAAAATGAAGAAAGCACTTTTACTTTTTGTCTTAATTTGTTATGCAGTCACCGCACATGCTCAAACTGATTTCGGAATTAAAGGAGGTCTTAATGTTACATTTTATAAGGTTACTGAGGGCGATTTTGGCACAAATCCCAGTGAGGAGATTGGTGCCTATGGTGGCGTGTTTTTTGATATTGAGTTTGAAGATAAACTGCACCTTCAACCTGAATTGCTTTACATTCACATCAGGGACTTTCAGTTTTTAAATGCACCGATTTATTTAGAATATGATGTGAGTCGAGACTTTCATATTCTCATTGGTCCAAGTCTAAACTATTTCTTCGACTTTTTCTCAAATAAATTCAAGGTTAGGGCAGATCTTAGTTTGGCCTATAATTTATCTACCAACCTTGATCTTCATATGAAATACACTATTGGTTTTCAAGAACTTGCTCCTAATATTCTGTTCTTTGGCTTAGGTTATAAGCTTTAGTTTTAAGAATTCCTTATCATAAAAATTTAAGCCTTTTCACTTTTAATTAACTGTCATTTTTGTTTTGATTGTGATTTACTTGGGATTGTTTAACAGCAACGCCCGCTATGTTTGCTGATATTAATTCTAACAACAATCAATCATGAAACAGTTTATTTTAATTACAACTTTTACAGTTTTTTCAATCTCAAACCTATTTGCCCAGGATTTTACTGATGTAAAGACTAAGGCTTTTAATTTTGGAGCAAGACTAGGTACAAGCATCTATACTATTAAGGCGCCAAACGACAGTAGGAGTTGGAATGGTCTCTATGCCGGAGTCTTTATTGAAAAACGCTTATCAAATAAATGGGGGATACAACTAGAATCAAATTATATTGGCTCATCAATTTTGCAATTCCCTTTGCTTTTAAAATATAAAATCACAGATAAATTTGAGATTTATGGAGGTGGAACACTAGATGTTTCATTTGAGCAGAAAAACTCTGCTGAAGTGTTTAGAAATAAGCGTTTTGGTGCATCACTTATACTTGGTGCACAATACAATATTAACTCTCATTGGTTTATTGAGGGACGATATATTCATGGATTGACAAGTCAATTCCCCATATTTCAAGGTTTTGATTCTCAGTCCATTTATGGCAAAAAACGCTCTTTTAACTTTGGTATTGGTTATAAGTTCTAATAAAAAAAGCGATTCACCATTAAGTGAATCGCTTTTTCATTTTTATTAAAGTTTTTAAAATATTATAAATGAATCACTTCGTCATATGCATCTGCGACAGCTTCCATTACTGCTTCACTCATCGTTGGGTGAGGATGAACAGCCTTTAAAACTTCATGCCCTGTAGTTTCCAACTTTCTTCCCAAAACCGCTTCTGCAATCATATCGGTTACACCAGCTCCTATCATATGGCAACCTAACCATTCACCATATTTGGCATCAAAAATTACCTTCACAAAACCATCTTTATTACCACCTGCACTCGCTTTTCCAGAAGCAGAGAATGGAAATTTACCAATCTTAATATCAAGTCCTTGTTCCTTTGCTTGAGCTTCAGTTAAGCCAACACTTGCAATTTCTGGAGAACAATAGGTACAACCAGGAATGTTTCCGTAGTCTAATGCCTCCACATGATGTCCAGCAATTTTTTCAACACAAAGTATACCTTCAGCAGATGCCACGTGAGCTAAAGCTTGGCCTGGAGTAACATCGCCAATAGCATAGTATCCAGGAATATTAGTTTGGTAATAATCGTTTACGATTATTTTATCTCTATCTGTTACAATACCTACATCTTCTAAACCTATATTTTCAATATTAGATTTTATACCAACGGCAGAAAGTACGATATCAGCTTCGAGAATTTCTTCTCCCTTTTTAGTCTTAACTGTAGCTTTTACGCCTTTGCCAGAGGTGTCAACAGAAGTGACTTCGGCTGAAGTCATGATCTTTATGCCAGATTTTTTGAAACTACGTTCTAATTGCTTTGATACTTCATCATCTTCAACTGGAACAATCTTTGGCATATATTCAACTATAGTGACTTCAGTTCCCATAGAATTGTAGAAGTAAGCAAATTCAACACCTATAGCTCCAGAACCTACTACAATCATTTTCTTAGGTTGCTGTTCTAGAGTCATAGCTTTTCTGTAGCCTATAACTTTCTTACCATCTTGCGGTAAGCTCGGCAGTTCACGAGAACGTGCTCCAGTTGCTATAATGATATGATCAGCTGAATATTCAGTACCATCAACATCAATTTTTTTACCTGGTTTTACTTTTCCAAAGCCCTCAATAACATCAATCTTGTTTTTCTTCATCAAGAACTTTACGCCATTACTCATACCATCAGCAACACCGCGACTGCGTTTTACAACGGCGTCGAAATCGTGCTCGGCATCTTTTACTTTTAAGCCATAATCTTCAGCATGTTTAAGGTATTCAAATACTTGAGCTGATTTTAAAAGTGCTTTCGTTGGAATGCAGCCCCAATTTAAACAAACACCTCCCAAACTTTCCTTTTCAACAACAGCTGTTTTAAAGCCTAACTGAGAAGCTCTAATTGCTGTAACATAACCACCAGGACCACTTCCTAAAACTATAACATCGTATTTGCTCATAAGTAATTTTTTAGTTGAATTTTGAAGCACAAAAGTAATAAATTCCAAAAAGAAATATTCCAAATTATGAAACTTTCAATCCTTGAAAGCACTTAGTAAAAGATAATCTAGAATTTGGTGTTTATTTTCTGAATTATAAGTCATCCGTGAAATGACGTTTTGCCTTGTCCTTAGAAAACTTATCCGTATTGTAATCTTTAGATTTACCTTTAGGAATAGATAAGGAAGCCCAGTTGGCACCTTTAATAAGCTTACCAATGAAAACAATTTGTCCTATGTGGTAGGCATAATGCATCATCTGTCTATTTATAGCCTCGGTAACCGTATGTCCTTGATTTCTAATATATATGATTTGATGCATGTCATTTTCAGACAAGGGTTTGATGGCATCGAAGAGGCAATCCCAACCTTTGTTCCATGCATCAATTAGATCTTGTTTAGTAGTAAAGGTATCCAGAAATTCCTCATCACGTTGGCGCCATGTTTTCTCGCCATCTTCTGTCAGAAAATTTGTCCAACGACTCAACATGTTCCCGACAATATGCTTCACTATTATACTTATAGAATTAGAGTCTGTTGCGAACTCTTTCTTTAATTCTTCAAAAGTCAATTGCGAGATGGTCTTATCTCCGAGGCTTTTATAATATTCAAACTGCTTAATGGCGGAGGATAGGTAAGAGGTATTCATAATTCATTTAATTCAGCATAAAGCTATGAACAAATTATGATTAAAATAAGAATTTATCATAGTTTGAAACAATGTCTATATTTAATAATATTACAGAAAACAAACAGCTTGAAACAAAATATGGCTATTTAGCTTATTCTCCTTTTGGAACAAATTTTAAAGCAACACCATTAATACAGTGACGCTTTCCTGTGGTATCTTTCGGTCCATCATTAAACACATGGCCTAAATGTCCTCCACATGTAGCACAATGTTCTTCAGTACGAGCGTAACCAATATTATAATCAGTTGAAAATGCTACATTACCCTCAACTTCCCTGTCAAAGCTCGGCCAACCTGTACCAGAGTCAAACTTATGCTCACTTCTAAATAAAGGCGTGTCACAAGCAGCACAATGATAAACACCTTCTTCGTAGTTCTTGTTCAAAGGGCTAGAGAATGGTCGTTCTGTGCCGGCTTCACGCAAAACATAATACTGTTTTTCAGTGAGTTGTTCTTTCCATTCAGCTTCTGTTTTAGTTACAGGAAATGTTTCTTTTTCTTGGGTTTCGTTTTTCTGGGCTGAGCCGTTACAGTTAAAAAGTACGCTAACCAATGCAAATAATAGTATCTTTTTCATTATGTAAAGTTATAAATTTTTATGTGTTTGTTCTGTCGTATTAACAAATTAAAAATTACGAAACCGTTTTAGTTTATTTAAGTTTAGTAACTTTAAACTGCGTATCGATTACTTCCGTAATTTCGCTACTTAGGAGTTTATATAATTAACCATAAAAGCAATTAATGAAAGCATTATTTCTTACAAGGGAATTTCCTCCCTATGTTTATGGAGGTGCAGGAGTACATGTAGAATATTTAGCGAAAGAACTGTCAGAATTAATGCAGGTAGATGTGAGGTCTTTCGGAGACCAGGACACCAGTAGTAAAAGTCTGAGTGTTAAGGGTTATCCTTTTGATGATGGTGTTTTTGAAAATAGTGATGAGAGACTAAAGTCTGTGTTTAAAACCTTAAGTACAGGTCTGCATATGAACGCTGATCCTATTGATGCGGATGTGGTACATTGTCATACTTGGTACTCTCACTTTGCCGGTATAATGGCGAAATTGTGTTATGGAACGCCCTTGGTAGTTACTACACATTCTTTAGAGCCACTACGACCGTGGAAACGGGAGCAGTTGGGAAGAGGTTATGATGCCTCGTCATGGATCGAAAAGACAGCTATTGAGATGGCAGATTGCTTAATTGCTGTTTCCGAAGAAACAAAAGAAGATGTTTTAAAACATTTCGACGTCGATGAAAGTAAGATTGAGGTCGTTTACAATGGCATAGATTTAAAAGAGTATGTTTTCGTTAATGAAACCAACGTTTTAGAGACTTATGGGATTGATAAATCAAAACCTTATGTTTTATTCGTCGGTAGAATTACTAGGCAAAAAGGTATCGTTCATTTAGTAAATGCCATAAAATATATAGATCCTGATACTCAAATTGTACTTTGTGCAGGTGCTCCAGATACCAAGGACATAGCCAAGGAAATGGAAGATGCGGTTCATGAAGCTTCAAAAACGAGGAATAATATTTTCTGGATTGATAAGATGTTGGATAAAAAGGATGTGATTCAACTGTATTCTCATGCAGATGTGTTTTGCTGTCCATCTATTTATGAACCTTTCGGAATTATAAACATAGAAGCCATGGCTTGTGAAACGGCTGTAGTTGCAAGTGCAGTTGGAGGTATAAAAGAAGTTGTTCTTGAGGGAGAAACGGGATTATTGATTAATTTAGAGCAGCAGGATTTTGCACCTTTTGAACCTGTTAACCCAGATAAGTTCTCTCGAGACTTAGCAGATGGTATAAATAAAGTCACTGGAGATAAAATGCTAAGAGATAGAATGGCCAAGAACGGGCGGCAAAGAGTTGAGGCTTATTTTGACTGGAAAGCCATAGCTAATCAAACAAAAAAAATATATCAATCGCTAATAAATAAATAATGATAAATAGTAAGGTTTTAAGTATAATTTTGGGTGGTGGACAAGGTTCTAGACTTTATCCCTTAACAGAGAAGAGATCAAAACCTGCCGTACCAATAGCAGGTAAGTATAGATTGGTAGATATTCCAATATCTAACTGTATTAATTCGGACATTAAACGTATGTATGTATTGACTCAGTTTAACTCTGCATCTTTAAATAGGCATATCAAGAACACGTATCATTTTAGTTTTTTTAGTTCTGCATTTGTAGATGTACTTGCTGCTGAGCAGACTATTCAAAGTGATAAATGGTTCCAGGGAACTGCAGATGCCGTAAGACAGAGTATGCATCATTTTCTTGAGCATGAATTTGAGTATGCCTTAATCTTATCTGGAGATCAATTGTATCAAATGGACTATAACGAAATGATTGATGCACATATCGAAGCCAGAGCGGATATTTCAGTTGGTACTTACCCAGTAAATGCTAAAGACGGAACATCGTTTGGTATTATGAAAACTGATGATCAAAACAGAATAACATCTTTCATAGAAAAGCCATCAGCCGATGTTATTGTAGATTGGAAGTCTGACGTAAGTGACGAAATGAAACAGCAAGGTCGCGAATACTTGGGGTCAACAGGTATTTATATTTTCAATAGAGATTTGTTAGTAGAATTAATGAATGATGATAGCACTGTTGATTTTGGAAAGGAAATTATTCCGCAAAATATTGATAAACTAAAAATTGTTAGCTATCCATTTGAAGGTTATTGGACAGATATTGGTAATATCGATTCATTTTTCGAGGCAAACCTGGGCTTAACTGATGCAATTCCTCAATTTAATCTCTATGATTTAGATAATCGTGTTTATACTAATGCGCGGATTTTACCAACATCAAAAATTTCAGGAACTACCTTGAATAAAGCAGTAATTGCTGAAGGTTGTCTTGTGCATGCCGCTACAATAGAAAGATCCGTGATTGGTATCCGATCCAGAATAGGGAAAGAGTCCACAATTATTAATACGTACATGATGGGTTGTGATAGTTATGAGTCCTTAGAATATATAGAAGATAATAGGATTGATGTTTTGCTTGGTATTGGTGAGCGCTGTTTTATTAAAAACGCAATTTTAGATAAAAATTGTCGAATAGGTGATGACGTTAGAATAAATGGAGGGCCACATCTTAAAGATACTGAAACAGATACTTACGTAATTAAGGATGGCATTGTTGTGGTAAAGAAAGATGCACTTATACCGGCAGGAACCATAATTTAAGAAAGTCTATTAAGATATGTTCTTTTTAGACCAACTTTTGTAGTAGTTCACGCACCTGCTCAGGGTCTTTTATTTGATACTTTGCTTTGGTTTTTGTAAAACCTACTTTAATAGTATAAGCGTGTTCTGGTGCTTCCTCAAACATATATTCATCTGTCCAATCATCACCAATTACAGTAATAGAATCATAATTTTCTTGAGTTAACAAACGACTTATAACTCTACCTTTATTGACGTTACTGCTTTTTATTTCTATAACTTTCTTTCCTTGTAAAATAGACAAACCGTTATTGGCTACCATACTAGTTAGAACTGTATTAAGCTCCATAGTTCTGATTTTTGCAAGTTCTGGGTCAGCAGTCCTGTAATGCCAGGCTAAAGAGTATTTTTTGGTTTCAATAAAAGTTCCTGGAGTACTATCTCTAAAAGTTTCTAATATAGGACGTATACTTTGCATCCAATCTGTCCTTAAACGCTCTAAAGCTGTCCATTCTTTGTTCTGATACAACCAAACGCCATGGTCAGTAACTAAATTATATGGTTTGTTTCCAAACCAACGTTCAAAAGTATCTCGATCTCGTCCGCTAATAAGCACTAAAGTCGCTTTTTCTTGAAGTTGATCTAACAGTTGAAATAAGGCCTCATCGGGTGCAGCATCTTGAGGATTATCTTTAAAACCAACAAGGGTTCCATCATAATCTAAAAGCAATAATTTTTTTTCTTTGCTTTGAAAATCGCGTATTAAGTCTTTCTCGTAGTCACCAGCCAGTTTTTTGGTTATAGTCGTATTTCTTACTTGTTTAGTTTCTTCGAGGGATTTAAAGAATTCATTGGCCCATTTTTCTACATCATAGCGTTTTAAGCGCTTCTGCAAAAATTTCATGCGTGTTTCTTGTTCTTTCAAAGGCATTGTCAGAGCTCGCTTTAAGTTTAGTGCAAAATCTTCATAACTGTTTGGATTAATTAATAAAGCTTCATTCATTTCTTTAGAGGCACCAGCCATCTCACTTAAAACTAAAACGCCATTTCCCTGAGTTCTTGTGGCAACATATTCTTTGGCAACCAAATTCATTCCGTCTCTTATTGGAGTAATTAGTGCAACATCAGATGAAATATAAAGGTCTATTAAATCTTCAAAAGGCAACGACCTATAAAAATACCAAATAGGGGTCCAGCTTACAGTAGCGAATTTGCCATTGATTCTGCCAACTAGCTCGTCTGTTTCACGCTTCAACTTTTGATACTGCGGTACGTTAGAACGAGAAGGAACGGCAAGCATCACTAAACGTACTTTCTCTTTATACTCAGGATAAGTGTCCAGAAAGAATTCAAAGGCCTTTATTCTAGTGGGAATGCCTTTGGTGTAATCCATTCGGTCAATTGATAGAATCAACTTTTTATCTTCTATCATATGCTCTTCTAGCCGTTTTCTTAGATCAGATTTTTCTAAAGAGTCACTATGATGCTTTA
Source organism: Winogradskyella flava (assembly GCF_014243395.1). Lineage (GTDB taxonomy): Bacteria > Bacteroidota > Bacteroidia > Flavobacteriales > Flavobacteriaceae > Winogradskyella > Winogradskyella flava. The sequence goes on from NZ_JACLCP010000007.1 coordinate 132,386, forward strand.
ATGCGGCATTGCGATATTTATCATAGTCAATTCCCATAGGGAAAGAATCGACTTTAATCATTCTATCATGATAGTTTATCTCATTGAAATTTACATCGAGCCTTAAAATTCTTTTTATAGAGCTTAAAAAATGACGCTCATAATCATAAGTGTGAAACCCAAGCAAATCTGAGCCTAACATACCTTTTAAAATTTCCTGACGCCATGGAAAGGTTCTGAAGATTTCATAAGATGGAAATGGGATATGTAAAAAGAAGCCAATAGTTGTATTGGGTTTTTGATCTTTAATCAGCTGTGGCAGCAATAATAATTGATAATCATGTACCCAAACCGTATCACCATCATCTAGATTATCAATTACAACTTTAGCAAATTTTTCATTGACACGCTTGTAAGCTTCCCACTCTTGTTGTTCAAAGTTTGTGTATTCCATAAAGTAATGAAATAGAGGCCATAGCGCTCTATTACTAAAGCCTTCATAATACTCTTCTATGTCTTGGTTATCAAGGGGAACCGATACACATTTCTCTTTTCGTATTTCCTGTTGTACTTTTTGCGAAAGTTCTGGACTTAGTTCGTTCTCTGGTATACCAGACCAACCGACCCATATTCCTTTTCCTTCCGAATGCACAGACTTCATTCCAGTGGCTAACCCTCCTACACTTGGTGAAATTTCTAAAGAATTTTCTTGAATTGAAACTTGAAGCGGTAGACGATTTGAAACGATAATAGTTTTATTCATAGAGATAATTTGCGCTAGTTGATAGTATTTCGTTAATTTAAAGAAAATAAAGGGTTTTCTACTTCTAAAAGCAAAGAGATTATGGATAATTTAGATTATGGTGTTATAGGTAATTGCAGAAGTGCAGCATTGGTTTCCAAAACAGGATCTATAGATTGGTGTTGTTTACCGCAATTTGATTCACCATCCATTTTTGGAAAATTACTAGATGAAAATATTGGAGGAAGTTTTGGGTTCAAAGTAGATGATAGTTATGAGATCACTCAGCAATATATAGATAATACGGTTGTTTTAGTAACCAAGTTTAGCAATGGGTTGGATGTATTTGAGGTCTGGGATTTTATGCCTAGATACTATAAGGAAAATGGTGCTTACCATGCACCTCCGGAGTTTATTCGCTATATAAAATATATTTCGGGAAAGCCATATGTAAAAGTTATATATGATCCTAAGTTAGAATATGCTAAAGGAGAGACAAATACCTATGTAAAAAACGATTTCATTGTAAGCTTGACAAATAATGTAGCCTACGACACGCTATTTTTATATACGGATATGAGTAAAGATGAAGTTGTCAATGGTGAAGCATTGGAAATAAAATCGGATCATTTCTTTTTAGTGGGGTATCATGAAAAATTGTTTGCGCCAAACTTAAAAATGGCATTTTTGGAATATGAGCGTACTAAAGTATACTGGTTAAATTGGATGGAGCGCACGCCATCATATAATAGATATAATGATTATATAGCCAGGAGTGCCATGACTCTGAAGTTGTTAAGCTATGATAAAACGGGTGCTATTTTGGCTGCGATCACTACATCTTTACCAGAAACCATTGGAGAAGTTAGAAATTGGGACTACCGTTTTTGTTGGATTCGTGATGCCTCTATGGTCATTAAAGTCATGTCGAAGCTAGGTCATAAAAATATGGCGAAACGCTATTTAAAATTCATTATCAATTTAATACCAGACAAAGAAGAAAAACTTCAAATTATGTATGGCATTAATGGTGAAAAAAAATTAACAGAGGAATTTTTGGAACATTTATCAGGATATAGAAATTCCAGCCCAGTAAGGATCGGTAATGCTGCGTATAAACAAAAGCAGAATGATATTTATGGAATTTTAATGGATATGATTCATCAACTGTTATTACATTTCAATAACGATATTGAAGATGGTGAAGCATTATGGAATATTACAAAAGGTATAGTCTGGGTAGTCAACAGACATTGGCAGGAACCAGATAAGGGAATTTGGGAATTTAGGTCAGAAGACCAGCACTTTACGTTCTCCAAAGTACTCTGTTGGACAGCTGTGGATAAGGCCATTAAAGTAGCTATATTATTAGGTAAAACTTCAAAATTAGCACGTTGGCAATTACTAGAAGAAGCAATTAGAGAAGATATTATGGTAAATGCTTGGAGCGATAAAGCACAAGCGTTTACTCAAGCCTATGACTCAGAAGATCTTGACGCTTCTGTTTTATTAATGGAGTCTTACGGTTTTATAGATGCTAAACATCCAAAATATGTAAGTACAGTAAAAGCTATTGGTAGAGAATTATCTAATGATGGTTTGCTATATCGCTATAAAAATCAAGATGACTTCGGATTACCATCTTCATCCTTTACAATCTGTACATTTTGGTACATTAACAGTCTGTATAAAATAGGGGAAGAAGAAAGTGCTGTTAAGCAATTTAATAAATTATTATCCTACAGCAACCATTTGGGTTTATTCAGTGAGGATCTAGATTTTGTGACTAAACGTTTACTAGGTAATTTCCCTCAAGCATATTCACACTTAGCACTTATAGAAACTGCAATTAACTTATCTAAAATAACTAAGAACGAAAAGGTTAAGGATATTTTATCGTAGTATCCAAATTTGCTGCTCTGAATTTTAATAATTAACATTCAAACGTTATAGTTGCTGTCTAATTGATTAATCCTTAATAATGCACTATAAATTCGTTCAAATTTTATTAAATTCGGAATTTATTTGTTAATATCTAAGCATGTACAATCAGAAAAGAGTCGTTATAGATGCAGTCAAACCACAAATTAACTGTGGAGAATTTTTCATTAAAAGAGTTGTAAATGAAGTTATAAATATAGATGCTAATGTCCTTGTAGATGGTCATGATGTTATAGCTGCTTCTGTGCTATTTAAACATGAAAAAGCTAAAAAATGGGAAGAGGTAAGAATGCAACTCATTGAAAATGATGAGTGGAAAGCATCATTTACAGTCGCCAATCAAGGTTTTTATGCATACAAAGTGCAAGGTTGGGTAGATTATGCCCTGAATTGGCAACATGGTATAGAGCGAAAAATTGAAGACGGTCAACATGTAAAGTCAGAACTTTTAGAAGGTATAATGTATTTGGAGCCTTTATTAAAAAAAGTAAAGGGTAAGGATAAAAACTACCTTGAAAAGTGTATTGAATTTTTTAGTGAAGACAAGCATTACGATAAAGCTATAAATGAAGCACAAAGCGAAAGACTTCATTCCATATTTTATTTATATCCAGAAAAAGCGCTGGTAAACGAAACAAAGGAACTACAAGTTTATGTAGATAGAAAAAAAGCAAGATTTAGTACTTGGTATGAATTTTTCCCACGTTCAACATCAGAAAAAGAGGGTGTTCACGGAACCTTTAAAGATTGTGAACGCTTGTTGCCAAGAGTCGCAGATATGGGTTTTGATACCTTATATTTCCCTCCAATACATCCTATTGGTGAAATTAATCGTAAAGGAAAAAACAATACAACAGAAGCCAAAGATGGAGATGTCGGATCTGCTTGGGGAATTGGTTCTAAAGATGGTGGTCACAAGACTATTCATCCGCAGTTGGGTTCTGTAGCCGATTTTAAGCGTTTAGTTAAGAAAGCTAAAGACTTGGGTGTTGAAGTCGCCATGGACTATGCTTTACAAGCTGCTCCGGATCACCCTTGGGTAACCGAGCATCCAGAATGGTTTAAATGGCGTCCAGATGGCACTGTACAATATGCTGAGAATCCTCCAAAAAAATATCAGGATATTCTTCCTATTTATTGGGAAAGTAAGGACTATAAAAATTTATGGAACGAATGTCTGGATACCATGCTCTATTGGGTCGATTGTGGTATCAATGTGTTCAGAGTAGATAATCCACACACCAAACCATACTATTTCTGGAACTGGTTGATTTCAGAGGTTAAGAAAAAACATTCAGATGTTATTTTTCTAGCGGAAGCATTTACTAAGCCAAAGGTAATGCAACGTTTGGCTAAGGAAGGTTATTCGCAATCATACACCTATTTTACTTGGCGTAATACAAAGCATGAATTGATTGAGTATATGACGGAGTTAACGCAAACTGATCAGCGTGAATATATGCGACCAAACTTCTGGCCAAATACACCAGATATAAACCCATACCACCTACAAGGTGCTAACGAATCGAAATATATTCAGCGATATGCTCTAGCAGCAACCTTAAGTTCTAATATTGGCATTTACGGACCAGTTTTCGAACAACAAATAGATGCAGCTATTCCAGGAAAAGAGGAATATTATATGTCTGAAAAGTTTCAGGTTTGCCATTACGACTGGTTTAAGGAGAATAAGCTCACCTTGTTGATTACAAGGATCAATGCCATCCGCCATCAAAACGAAGCATTGCAACAAACAAATGATATTAGATTTTGTGATGTCAATAATGAAAATCTTATGGCCTTCTATAAATGGAATCATGATAGAAGTAACGAGCTATTAATCATAATTAGTTTAGACCATCATTACCCTCAACGAGGAAGCGTTCAATTACCTTTGAAAGAGTTGGCCGTAAATCAAGGTCATCCAATAACAGTCTCGGATTTAGTGACAGGAAATAGCTACACTTGGTATGACGAATGGAATTTCGTGGAGTTGCATCCAGCACTTCCATTTCATATCTTTAAGATATCTAAATAGTATGGCAAAAAAATCAGAGAAAGCAACTGCGCTACAACCACCTTATAATTTTAACAATAAGTGGGAGGAACTTTTGGAAAACCAAGAGTTTATCAAGGTGTTTTTATCTGATGTTTTGGAAGACTACATTATTAAGCAACGCTGGTATGGAGGCAAAGCAAGCAAATTAAAATATATAGAACTCGCTGAATATTTTAGACTTCAACAGCATGATGAGGTGTATTATGGTTTGATTTTAGAAGTTAATTTTGTCGAGGCATTCTATCAACATTATTTTTTACCTATCGCCTTTGTTTCTGATGAAGATTTTGCAAAAGATGATAGAATTCTGCCCATAAGCATACAGAATCAAGAAGGATTCATTATAGATGCTATTAATCTTGAAGCATTTAGAAAAGTGGTCTTTGAACGTATTTTAACTGCTGTGCCGAATGACAAAACACGTGTTCGTTATCAGAAAAGTGAACTTTTTAAAGATTGTATATATGAGTCTTCAAGATTCATGGGTATGGAACAAAGCAACACCTCCATTGTTTATAATGATAAATATGTTCTAAAATTTTTCAGAAGAATCTACGCTGATAGAAATCCGGATTACGAAATGAGCAGATTTCTTTCAGAGAAGAAGGAGTACAAAAACACACCAGCATATCTTGGAAGTATACAGATAAAGGATAGCGATAATACTAATATTACCATAGCGTTGATGCAAGAAATGGTAGAGAACCAAGGTGATGCTTGGGATTATATGCTTAAGGAATTGCATCAGGTGTTTTCTAATCTAGAATATAAAAATATTGATATTTCTGGACTACCAAAGACAGAAGATTTTGGACGATTGGAAATTAAGGATGTTCCGCCAGAAATTATAGATTGGGCAGGTTTAAATCTATTTGTGAAAGTACAGACATTAGCCAAACGCACTGCGGAAATGCATATTGCATTAGGAAGTGAATTTGAGGATACAGCATTCACGCCAGCCCATTTTAACGGTGATTACGAAGTATGGCTAAAAAACCGATTGTTGTACCAATTCCAAAATCGCTTGAATACCATCGAGAATAGTTTACATAAACTTGATGGGTTAGCCTTAGACTTAGCGAACGAATTTTTAGATAAAAAGAATAGTATTCGTAAACAGTTTGTAAACTTCGATTGGACAAAACTTAAAGGCGAACGCATAAGGGTTCATGGCGATTATCATCTTGGTCAGGTTTTGGTTAAAGATGATGATTTCTACATTCTTGATTTTGAAGGCGAGCCAGAAAGTACAATTAGAGATCGAAAGGTAAAGCAACCACCTTTAAAAGATATTGCTGGTTTATTTAGATCATTTCACTATGCGATTTACGCAACGATTTTTAATAATTTAGATTTATACAAACATAGTCAAGAAGAACTTTTTGAAGCTGGAGAAGTGTTATACCAATATTTAAAATCCGCGTTTTTGGGTACGTATATACTTAAAGTGCAGGAAGCAAATCTTAATATAGGTTATCATCAAGAACGTATATTTTTATTAAAGTATTCATTGCTAGAAAAAGCAGTTTATGAGTTGGGCTATGAGCTCAATTCTCGTCCAAGATGGGCAGTGATTCCTTTAAAAGGTATCTCAAACATCATTAATAATTAGTTTATGGCAGAAGTAATTCCTCATAGTTTTTTTACCGATTTTGATATTAATCTATTTAAAGCGGGTAAACATTATCGCTTATACGAAAAATTCGGTTCACACATCACTACTGTCGATGGTATAGAGGGTGTGTATTTTGCAGTATGGGCACCAAGTGCAAAGATGGTTTCTGTAGTAGGTGACTTTAATTATTGGGTTGAGGGCGAACACAAATTAAATGTGCGTTGGGATTCAAGTGGTATTTGGGAAGGCTTTATTCCTGGTGCTGGTAAAGGAAGCATATATAAGTATAAAATTCAAAGTAATCACAACGATATAAAAACGGAAAAAGCAGATCCCTACGCTAGACGTTCGGAGCATAATCCTAAAACTGCGTCCATAGTTTGGGAAGATGATTATAATTGGAAAGACAGTAAATGGATGAAGAAGCGAAAAAAGCACAATGCTTTAGATGCTCCATTTTCTGTTTATGAAGTGCACTTAGGCTCTTGGAAACGAAAAAAGGATAATAGTTTTTTATCCTATGAGGATTTGGCTGATGAACTTGTAGCTTATGTTAAGGACATGAATTTTACGCATGTGGAGTTAATGCCAATCATGGAATTTCCATATGATCCTTCTTGGGGCTATCAGCTTACGGGTTATTTTGCACCAACATCACGGTTTGGTGATCCAGAAGACTTTAAGCTCCTGGTAGATAAGTTGCACCAAAATGATATCGGAATTCTACTGGATTGGGTACCGTCACATTTTCCTGAAGATGCGCATGGCCTAGGATTTTTTGATGGTTCTGCGCTTTATGAGCATCCAGATCCTAAAAAAGGCTATCATCAAGATTGGAAGAGTTTAATTTTTAACTATGGCCGAAATGAGGTAAAATCTTTTTTGATAAGTAACGCTATTTTCTGGTTAGATCAATTTCACGCCGATGGTTTGCGTGTAGATGCGGTAGCGTCTATGTTGTTTTTAGATTACAGTAGAGAAGATGGAGAGTGGGAACCAAATATGTTTGGTGGCAGAGAGAATTTAGAAGCGATGTCATTTTTAAGAGAAATGAATGAGGCAGTGTATTCAGCTTTTCCAGATGTACAAACCATAGCCGAAGAGTCTACAGCTTTTCCTATGGTTTCAAGGCCCACTTCTCTTGGAGGATTAGGCTTTGGTATGAAATGGATGATGGGCTGGATGCACGATACCTTACAATATTTTGGAAAGGAGCCAGTCTACAGAAAGCATCATCAAAATGATTTAACGTTTTCTATGACTTATGCATTTACAGAAAACTTTATGTTGCCTTTAAGTCATGATGAGGTAGTCTATGGCAAGCGTTCTATTTTGGGCAGGATGCCTGGTGATGAATGGCAGCGTTTTGCAAATTTAAGGCTCTTATACAGCTATATGTTTACACATCCGGGCGGAAACCTATTATTTCAAGGCGGAGAATTTGGGCAAAGTGAAGAATGGAACTTTGAAAATAGCTTGGATTGGCACCTACTACAATACGAACCCCATAAAGGTGTTAAAGAACTCATTAAGGATTTAAATGCCTTATACAAATCTGAACCAGCACTTTATGAAAAACAATTTTCTTCTGAAGGATTTGAATGGATAGACTATAACGATGCTGAGAATTCTGTATTTACCTACGTAAGAAAGGGTATTGATGACAAAGATAATTTGGTGATTGCCTGCAATATGACACCTATGCCAAGGGAAAATTATAAATTGGGATTATCTAGAAAAGGAAAATTGAAGGAAATATTTAATAGTGATTTTAAAAAATACTTCGGTAGTGGCAATTACAAGAATAGCTTAAAAACGACTAAATCTGATCCTTGGCATTTTAGGGATCATTCAATTGAGATTGACATTCCACCATTAGGAATGGTAGTTTTTAAGTATAATGCTCAATCAAAACCTAAGACAAGCACTAAAAAAAGAAAGTAAAAGCAGTTCTAAAGCTACACCTCAAAATAAACTTGGATAATTATAAATTTAGACTTTAGAATTGTTTAAAAACGATGCCATTTTTTTAATTTTCTGCATTATAATAGCCCGAAAACGATGTAGTTGACAATTCATCTGAATTAAACTTTCAAAGTTTTTTTTACTGCTAATTTTTCCGTTTTTTTACAATCATTTTGCATTAAATCCTGCTATGATTGTAAATACAGAATTAGAAAATAAAGGAAATCTTTTTCCTTCAAAAATAATTGACTTCAAGAAAGATGTCGATACTTTATACTTCACCACAGAAAACGATGTCATACTACAACTCACTGTAGTAAGGGACAGTGTTCTACGTTTTAGATATACTACTGATGGTAGCTTTAAAAATGACTTTTCTTATGCTATAACCAAATACGCAAGTACTGGTTATAATAAGCTTGAGATAAAAGAAGATGAAAATTGCTATGAAATCACGACTTCAAAATTGCGATGTGAAATTTCAAAGGAAAGCTTGCGCGTTTCTATTTATGATGTCAAGGATGGTGTGCTAATAAATCAGGACGAAACAGGTTTTCATTGGGAGGAGAATTATCATCAAGGTGGTAATATTGTTAAGATGAGTAAGGTGTCCAATGATGGTGAAAGTTACTATGGTCTTGGTGACAAACCTAATCATTTAAGTTTAAAGGGTAAAAGATATACGAATTGGGTAACTGATTCTTATGCTTACGGAAAGGATACAGACCCAATTTATAAGGCAATACCTTTTTACACCGGTCTACATCATGATAAGGCTTACGGCGTTTTCTTTGATAATACTTTTCAGACGAGTTTTGATTTTTCCGCTGAACGACGCAATGTCACAAGCTTTTGGGCACAAGGTGGAGAAATGAATTACTATTTCTTTTATGGTCCAAAAATGACAGAGGTTGTCGAAAGTTACACAGACCTTACAGGAAAACCTCATTTATTACCTCCAATGTGGGCTTTGGGATTCCATCAATGTAAATGGAGTTATTATCCAGAAACTAAGGTAAAAGATATTACTGCTACATTTAGAAAACTCAAAATTCCATGCGATGCCATTTATTTGGATATCGATTACATGGAAGGTTTCCGTTGTTTTACTTGGAATAAGGAATACTTTCCAGATCCAAAACGTATGGTGAAAGAATTAGCCGACGATGGCTTTAAGACCGTGGCTATAATTGATCCAGGTATTAAGATAGATAAAGATTATTCCATTTTTAAAGAGGCTTTGGAAAAGGATTATTTCTGTAAGCGTGCCGATGGTGATTACATGAAAGGAAAGGTTTGGCCAGGAGAATGCTATTTTCCAGACTTCACAAATCCTGAAGTTAGAGATTGGTGGTCAGGTTTGTTTAAGGAGTTGATTTCCGATATTGGTATAAAAGGTGTTTGGAATGATATGAATGAGCCCGCTGTGATGGAAGTGCCAAATAAAACATTCCCAGATGATGTACGTCATGATTATGATGGTAATCCCTGCAGCCATAGAAAGGCGCATAATGTTTATGGCATGCAAATGGCAAGAGCTACTTATCAAGGGTTAAAAAAGTATTCTTATCCGAAACGACCTTTTGTAATTACAAGAGCGGCCTATTCAGGTACGCAGCGTTATACATCTACTTGGACAGGTGATAATGTAGCAACTTGGGAACATCTTTGGATTGCCAATATTCAGGCGCAACGTTTAGCAATGTCTGGTTTTTCATTTGCAGGTAGTGATATTGGAGGCTTTGCCGAGCAGCCACAAGGCGAATTATTTACGCGTTGGATTCAATTGGGTATTTTTCATCCATTTTTTAGAGTTCATTCTTCTGGAGATCATGGTGACCAAGAACCCTGGGCTTTCGATGAAGATGTGACTGATATCGTTAGAAAGTTTATTGAAATAAGGTATCAACTATTACCTTATTTATATACCGCATTTTGGAACTATGTAGATCATGGTACGCCATTGTTAAAGTCGTTAGTATTATATGATCAAACCGATGTGCATACGCATTATAGAACGGATGAGTTTATTTTTGGCGAACAGATATTGGCCTGTCCAGTTCTAGAGCCAAATGCCAAAGGAAGACGAATGTATGTTCCTAAAGGCAATTGGTATAACTTTTGGACGGATGAAATTGTCAAGGGAGGAAAAGAAATGTGGGTCGATGCAGATATAGATAGTATGCCAATTTTTGTAAAAGAAGGCGCTATAATTCCTAAATATCCTATACAACAATATGTTGGGGAAAAGGAGATAAAGGAGATTACGTTAGATGTCTACTACAAAAAAGGTAAGGAGGAAAGTGAATTGTTCAGTGATGCCAATGATGGTTATGATTATACCAAAGGGAGATATAGTCTCAGGAATTTTAGCTTGACGGGACGTTCCAGTGAATTGATAATTAATCAGTATAAGGAAGGTAAATATGTGACACCATATGAGACCTTTAATATCCAAATTCATGGATTGCCTTTTGATATAGCAGAAATTCAAATAGATAATGAAGCAATTTCCTTAAAGCATTTAAAGTCTAATGGTACAAACTCTTTTGTAGTAGACAAGAATTTTTCTGAGTTACATATTATAGGTGTAAAGTCAAAACCATAGTGACTTACATATTATTTTAGTGTCTTATTAATACGAAATCATTTCGTATTTTAGTAATTCAATATATAAACCATTAGCTATGAATTTAAAAAAATCAATTTTAGCCATTGGAATTGTTGCCGTTATAGTGTCCTGTGCTACGAATCCATTCACTCACAAAAAGACTCTAGCACTAGTTTCTAATGATCAATTGTTCCCATCTTCATTTTCCCAATATAATCAGGTATTAAATGAAAGTAAAGTTGTTACAGGAACCAAGGACTCTGAGATGATTACTCGTGTAGGTCAGCGTATAGCTGTTGCCGCAGAACGTTGGTTAAATGCAAATGGTAATCAGGGTTATCTCGATGATTATAAATGGGAGTATAAACTCATAGAATCTGAACAAGTAAACGCATGGTGTATGCCAGGTGGTAAAATTGCATTCTATACAGGTATTCTGCCTATAGCTCAAAACGAGACAGGAGTTGCGGCAATTATGGGACATGAGGTTGCACACGCATTGGCAAATCACGGTCAACAGCGCATGAGTTCTGGAATGTTACAGCAGCTTGGTGGTGTGGCAGTCGCAGTTGCAGCAGGTAACGAAAGCCCAGAAAAACAACAAATGTGGATGCAGGCTTACGGTATAGGAAGTACGGTTGGTTTTGCATTGCCGTTTAGCAGAGGTCATGAGACAGAAGCTGATAAAATAGGATTGCTTTTAATGGGTATAGCAGGATATAATCCCGATGAGGCTGCAGAATTATGGAAACGTATGAAAGCTAACAGTGGAGGGCAAGCACCACCAGAATTTTTAAGCACACATCCAAGCAATGATAGTAGAATTCAGAATTTACAGGCATTAGCTCCAAAAATGAAAGCAGAAGCTAAAAAATTTGGTGTCACTACATTTAGACCGATAAATTAATATTTGGTTAAATAATATTTGACTATTTTAGAAGCTGCTCATTGAGAGCAGCTTTTTTTATTTCAATATTATATGGGTGAACTTAAAAAAGGAAGCAAAAAACTTCTAAATGCTTGGGCATTTTATGACTGGGCAAATTCAGTTTATACACTAACCATTGCATCCTCAATATTTCCAATTTTCTATTCAGCATTGTTTTTGTCTGAGATAAAGAAAGTTACGGCATTTGGTTATGAATTTAAAAGTACGGCGTTAATTACTTTTGTTACTGCGTTTACGTTCTTGGTTGTTGCCATAATATCTCCAATATTATCTGGTATAGCCGATTACATTGGAAATAAGAAGAATTTCATGAAATTTTTCTGTTATGTTGGCTCAGTTGGATGTATTGGATTGTATTGGTTTAGTCTAGATAGAATACATCTTAGCCTATTGTTCTATTTTATGGGATTGATAGGGTATTGGGGAAGTTTGGTATACTACAATTCTTATCTTCCAGATATAGCATATCCGGAACAACAGGACAGTGTTAGTGCTAAAGGTTTCAGTATGGGTTACATTGGCAGTGTTATTTTGTTATTGATTAATCTTGGAATGGTGCTATATCCAAATTTATTCGGTTTTGATGTAAGTATTAGTTCTGCTATTGCAGAAAATGGTACTGAAACTGAAATTGCTAAGGCGATGGAAGAGGCTAAAAATAAGGCATCTTTTGAAGCTATGAAAATTTCCTTTATTACAGTAGGTATATGGTGGGCGTTATTTAGTCAGTATACATTTTATGTATTACCAAAAGGAGTGTCGGCTGGACATAAAGTGACAAAAGATGTCATCTTTAATGGCTTTAAGGAGTTGAGAGGTGTTTGGTCTCAACTTAAAGAAAACTTGAGATTAAAGCGCTATTTGTATGCATTTTTTGTGTTTAGTATGGCTGTACAAACCATTATGCTTGTAGCAGTTTATTTTGGTGAGGAAGAAATTTCTTGGGGAGATGATGAATCTAAAACAATAGGATTAATTGGTAGCATATTAATTATTCAGATTGTAGCTATAATAGGCGCTTTGCTCACCTCATGGGTATCCTCAAAATTGGGTAATATTAAAACACTTATTGCGGTTAATTTTATTTGGATGACGCTTTGCTTTTATGCCTATTTCATGGAAACACCTTATCAATTTTATATTGCTGCGTCATTAGTAGGATTTGTAATGGGAGGGATCCAATCCTTGGCAAGATCAACCTACTCTAAATTTTTACCAGAAACAGAAGATACAACATCATATTTTAGTTTTTATGATGTCGCTGAAAAAATTGGTATTGTAATAGGAATGCTCATTTATGGTTTTATAGATCAAATAACAGGTAGTATGCGCAACTCAATTCTGTTTCTATTCGTATTCTTTTTAGTTGGAATTATTCTACTTTTCAGAGTACCAAAAGAACCTATTGAGAATTAATTTATAATACTCTCATTTTTTAATAAAAAAAGGACAAGCAAAACACTTGTCCTTTTCAATTTTGGTTGATTTAGTTTAGTATTAATTACTAATGCTTCCAGAACCACTAACCTTAGTGTCTTTGCTAGTTGGTTTTCCTGAATAACTTACATCTCCAGAGCCCGCTATTCTTACCTTTAATACACCGTTGCAAACCACATTTGCATCTCCAGAACCAGCAATTTTCACTTCTACATTCTTACTATCCAAACTACTACCCTGAAAATCACCAGAACCAGCAATTTTTGTTTCTAGATTATTTGTAGAACCGCTTAATTGAATATCACCAGAACCTGATATACTGCTTTCTAAAGAATTAGAATCTACTTGTAAATTAATATCGCCAGAACCTGCTAGAGATACTTTAAATTCGTCTGCTTTGATGGTGCCAGAATTTTCAACATCACCAGAACCTGCTAGGGATACAGACTCAATAGACTCATAAGGTACGGTTACAATAATAGTTTTTGTAGGTCTTAGATTAGCACCTTTTTTTGATTTAACTACGAGTTTACCGTCTTTAACTTCTGTGATGATATATTCCATAAGGTTGGCATCTCCTTTTATTGTAATTTCACCTTCTTTGCCTTGAACCAATTTAAAGTCCATAGAACCTGCTGCTTTTAAGCCGCTATAATCTCCTGTCGATCTTGTAATCGTAGTAATGTTGCCATCGCCTTTTATTTTCTTCCATTGTGCATATGAAAGAGTAGTACTCAAGAGAAAAACTAATACTGTAATTGATTTTAAAAATTTCATAATTGTTTGGTTTTATTCGTTATTTGATTGTTATAATTTTTTGAAACTCACACTTCCATGTTGAGATTTAATTTTTAACATATTCCCAGAATCTTTAGTGCCATAGTAACCTTGATACTTTTTACTAGTATGATTTATTTCTTTGTTTATAAAATTAAACCCTTCAGAATCTCTTAATGATCCATGCTGAAAGTCCAAATCGAAATTAAAATTAAAGGCATTATCATAACCTATAGTCATGCTAGTAAACTTAACATCAATATCTATATTATTGGCTTTAGGTGCTATTTTCTCAATCTTTAAAGAACCATGATTAGCCTTAACTGTTAAATTTTTGAACAGATTACCTATTCTAAAGGTGAGGTGATTGCCTTTTCCATTTAAATTATTAATGTTATCAACTTTTAAAGAACCATGGTTACAATCATATTCAATATTTTCTGCAAACTCTACTGTGGATCTTGTATGATTGGCATTAAGATTTATTTTTTCAGTTTTTGCAATTGTAAAACCACTATGGTTGGCTGAAATTTCACCTTCCTTAATGTATTCAAAATAACAATCTCTTGTATGATTAAAACTAATCACATTGTTATTAGACATCAATTCTTTAGTCGTAATTTTACCGTGGTCACATCTAATTTTGCTAGAACCTTTTAGTTTATCTAAATTAATTGATCCAAACTTGTTGCTAAGGTCTACATTATTAGTCATTGGCATCTTAATAACATAGTCAATTTCCATTTTTAGATTCATCTTCTTTCCCCAATTCCACCAGCTCTTCTCATTTTTATCGATTTCAGTTATAGCAGAAACAAGATCGCTAGAAGATGAAAATTGAACATCAATTCTATCGAGACGATCTTGTACTTTTTCATCGTTATTGCCAGTTACTTTAATCGTTATGTCAAACTCTACTCGGTTTTGATCCCAAGTAATGATGCTTAAGTTTCCAAAGCTGTTCTTTACTTTTACAGTAGCATTAGAAGAGACATTAAATGACTTTTTAATAGTTCTTTCTTTGCTTGCTTTAGTCGTTTCTATGTCTTCGTTTGCTAATGCCACAAGAGGTACTAACAAAAATAATAGTGCTAATCTAAATTGTATTTTTAGGTTCATCAGTATTGATTTTTAGTTCTTTAATAATTTCTATTTGTTCTAGAACAGTATTTAATATATCTATTCTACTTTGAAAGTTGGAAATCATGGCATAAATAACACGCTGGTCTTTTCCAATTTCGTTTAAATCTGTTTTTAAATTTTGGTAATCTTCTTCTAATAAATGAATTTGTTCTAAGGCATCCGTTATAATTTGTTCAGTTAATGGAGAACGTTCATTGTTCAATTGCTTCAATTCAGCTTCAATAGTAGCCGTGAAGAAATCTTGTGTTTCGGATAGCTCTGGTGATACACTTGCCAAATCCATGATTTCAGGTTCACTTTGGTTTGTTATGAACACGCTAAGACAAATCACTAAAGAAGCCGCAATAGCCAAGTAAGGTTTCCAACTAAAGCGTTTTGACTTTTTAGTTTCAGCTGAAACCATATTTTTGGCCTTAAGCTTGTCTAAAAACCGATCTTGATGTCCGTCATTCGGGTCATTGATATCAAATTCACCCTTAAGATTCTCAAATAAATTTTCTAAAGTATCTTTCTGCATAGTTCTTACTTTAAGCTGTTTGCATTAATTTTTTACGTAAACTTTCTTTTGCTCTAGAAATCATGGTTCTACAGTTAGCATAAGAAATATTCATAATATCACAGATTTCTTCATAATCGTAACCTTCTATAAGATGTAAGGACAAACCTAAGCTATAGTTGGGTTTTAGGGTTTTCATCACATTCATAATTTGTTTTACTTTATCGGTATTTTGGCTACCTTCTTCAATGCCACTGTCATCTTCAACTTTATACATTATTTGTTCTAAAGGCACTTCATTCTGTTTGGACGTTTTATTGTAATGCGCAATACTATTGTTCACTACAATTCGTTTTAACCATGCACCAAATAATTTGGTGTCCTCTAGGGTATTCAATTTTGTAAATGCTGTCAAAAAAGACTCTTGCATTATATCCTCAGCTCTAAAAGAATCTTTTACAATCCTTAGTGCTGTGTTATACATGGCTTTGTTGTATCTATTGTAAACTTCCAACTGTGCACGTTGGTTACTAGATTTACAAAGCAATAGTAACTGTTCGATATCTTGATTGGTTGATGTCAAAAAAACAATTGCTTTATTTTATAGATGTGGTTGTTTGTTCATTGTTACAGTTTGAGTAAAAAACTTTTAAAATTTCTTAAAGGTAATGGCACAACAATTGAATTTATAGTAGTGTGAATAACTTTGAATATCTTCTAACTTATTGATATTCAATATAAAGTTAATTATTAATACATTTAAACAAATGCCTATCTGTTAGTTTTAGTGACAGAATGGCTTAAAAATAGTATGAAAAAATCAAATTTTATAAGCTTTGACAGTTTGTCATTGCAGGATTTTGACGAGAATTCAGAATTGATTCCATTGATGACTCCAGAGGATGAAGAGCTCATTAATAATGAATCATTACCAGACTCCTTACCAATTTTGCCACTTAGAAATACGGTCTTATTTCCAGGTGTTGTAATTCCAATTACAGCGGGTCGTGATACCTCTATCAAACTTATTAATGATGCTAATAAAGGTGGAAAAGTCATTGGTGTGGTAGCACAAAAAGACGAAGCAGTTGAGAATCCAGCAGCAAAGGATATATATAAAACAGGTACTGTTGCTCGAATATTAAAAGTGCTAAAAATGCCTGATGGTAATACTACTGTTATCATACAAGGGAAGAAACGTTTTCAGATTAATGAAGTCATTTCAGAAAAACCATATTTAACTGCAACAATTTCTGATTTGTCTGAAACAAAACCTGAAAAAGGACATGAAGAATTCAGCGCCATTATAGATTCCATAAAGGATTTGTCTTTAGATATTATAAAGGAAAGTCCAAATATTCCTTCAGAGGCAAGCTTTGCAATAAAGAATATAGAAAGTAATTCATTTCTTGTAAATTTTGTGTCTTCTAATATGAATCTCAAGGTAGAGGAGAAGCAATCGCTATTAAAGATCAATGACTTAAAGGAACGTGCTTTAGAAACCTTGAAGTTCATGAATCTTGAATATCAAAAATTAGAATTAAAAAATGATATTCAAAACAAGGTTCAGAGCGATATGAACCAGCAGCAGCGTGAGTATTTCTTGCATCAACAGATGAAAACCATTCAAGAAGAATTGGGTGGAGGTGTGTCTTCTGGTGAAGAGATTGAAGATATGAAAGCGCGTGCCAAGGATAAGAAATGGGATGATAAAGTAAAGGCTCATTTCGATAAGGAATTGGCTAAGATGCAACGCATGAATCCTCAGGTCGCTGAGTATTCCATTCAGCGTAATTACCTAGATTTATTCTTGGATTTACCATGGAATGAATTCAGTGATGATAAGTTTGATTTAAAACGTGCTATGAAAATCTTGGATCGTGACCATTTTGGTTTGGACGATGTTAAGAAACGTATTATTGAATATTTAGCAGTATTAAAGCTTCGTAATGATATGAAGTCTCCAATTCTTTGTTTATATGGACCACCTGGTGTAGGTAAGACCTCGTTAGGAAAGTCCATTGCTGAAGCTTTGGGAAGAGAATATGTAAGAATATCTCTTGGTGGATTGCGTGATGAGGCTGAAATCCGTGGACATAGAAAAACATATATAGGTGCCATGCCAGGCCGTATTATCCAAAGTTTGAAAAAAGCGGGCACATCTAATCCAGTATTTGTGCTAGATGAGATTGACAAATTATCTACGGGCAATCAAGGCGATCCTTCTTCTGCAATGTTAGAAGTGTTGGATCCTGAGCAAAACAGTGAGTTCTACGATAACTTTCTTGAGATGGGTTACGACTTATCGAAAGTGATGTTTATAGCGACTTCAAATAGCATGGCAACAATTCAGCCTGCATTGAGAGATCGCATGGAAATTATTAATGTGACAGGCTATACTATTGAAGAAAAGGTAGAAATTGCGAAGCGCCATTTATTACCAAAACAATTAAAAGAGCATGGCCTAGACGGTACAGCATTAAAAATTGGGAAACCTCAATTAGAAAAAATAGTTGAAGGCTATACTCGTGAATCTGGAGTAAGAGGTCTAGAAAAGCAAATTGCCAAAATGGTGAGATATGCAGCCAAGAATATTGCCATGGATGAAGGCTATAATGTAAAAATCTCGAACGAAGATGTTATTGAAGTCTTAGGCAGTCCACGTTTGGAGCGCGATAAATATGAGAATAACAATGTCGCAGGCGTTGTTACCGGTTTAGCTTGGACAAGAGTGGGTGGTGATATTTTATTTATAGAGTCTATTTTATCGAAAGGTAAAGGTAATTTGAGCATTACTGGAAACCTAGGTAAGGTCATGAAAGAATCTGCTACGATTGCTATGGAATATATCAAAGCGAATGCCGATAAGTTTGAAATAGATCCAGAAGTATTTGATAAATATAATGTTCATATTCATGTTCCAGAAGGTGCAACTCCTAAAGATGGACCAAGTGCAGGCGTTACCATGTTAACATCTTTAGTATCTTTGTTTACACAGCGTAAAGTCAAAAAGAGTTTGGCGATGACTGGAGAAATTACACTAAGAGGAAAAGTATTACCTGTTGGAGGCATTAAAGAAAAAATCTTGGCTGCTAAACGCGCAAGAATTAAGGAGATTTTACTTTGTGAAGATAATAAAAGAGATATAGACGAAATAAAACCTGAATATTTAAAGGGATTAACCTTTCACTATGTAAGGGATATGAGTGATGTCTTAGACATTGCTATTACGAAACAAAAAGTGAAGAATGCGAAGAAATTATAAATTAATTC
This sequence comes from Winogradskyella flava, assembly GCF_014243395.1. GTDB lineage: Bacteria > Bacteroidota > Bacteroidia > Flavobacteriales > Flavobacteriaceae > Winogradskyella > Winogradskyella flava. The sequence continues at coordinate 151,373 of NZ_JACLCP010000007.1, forward strand.
TTTCTATAGTAGTTGTTTTATTGGCTGGAGCCTTTGCTTTTAGTCAAGAAAAAGAGGTGGAGTATAGGGATGTTGTTCTAGATGGCAAACCTGCAAAACTTAATATTGCTACAGGAGAAATTACATTTGTAAATCCAAAAGATAAAAAGGCACCAGTAAAGTTTGATGATTTTGTTGCTGCAAAAGAAAAGGATTCTTTGCAGACTAGTAATAAGGATGAGATTGCTGGGTTACATGTAGTCCAAGAAGGTGAAACCCTATTTGACATATCAAAATATTATAATGTTTCTCTAACCAAACTTAAAAAGGCGAACAATCTTGAAACCACTTTAATAAGTAAAGGGCAAGTTTTAAGGGTTAAAAATTTTGATGCAGCCATCCCAGACAATACTAATACAGAATCTGAAACCACGTATAACAATGCTGAAAACAAATCGGGTTACCATAATGTTTCTAAAGGGGAAACCCTATTTCGTTTAGCAAAAGCATATGGTTTAAGTTTAGAAGAATTAAAACGTTTGAACAACTTAAGTTCAAATATAATTACGGTTGGTCAAACGCTTCGAGTTAAAGAAAATCCTGTTAGTGCTGCAAACCTTAACCAAACTAATACTTCTGATTCTATTTGGGTAGTGTCTAAAGGGGATACCTTATTTGGTATTTCCAAGAAAAATGGAATTAGCGTTGATGAATTAAAGCGCTTAAATGGATTGACTGAAAATACTATTTATGTCGGTCAAAAACTTCGTCTTAACTAGAAAACCAAGCATTCAAAAAATAAAAAAATCATATCATCGTTTTAAGATAGATTTAGTCATATAATTCTTCCTTTGTAATTGTGTTTTAAGAAAATGATGATTTTTTGCTTTTAACGAAATATAAAAATGAAGCATAGCCTAAGTTACGTTTTGTTTTTTTATTGAAGTTAAAAGGAAAAAAGGGCGTTTTATAACAGTAATTATAAAGGAAAAATTATATAATATTGCAAAATCTATGATTAAGAGGGTTACCCAATTCTGTTTTATGCTATTGGCATTGCCATTGTTTGCGCAATTGGGTGGAGAATCTACTTACCAATTCCTCAATTTAGTGTCGTCGCCAAGACAAGCAGCTTTAGGTGGTAAAATCATTACTAATTTCGATCACGACGTTACAGAAGCACTTTATAATCCTGCTTCACTCAACTGGAAAATGCACAACCAATTAGCTCTTAATGTATCTAACTTTTTGGGAGGCATAACCTATGGTACAGCAGCCTATGCCTATACTTGGGATAGACATTTGCAAACTTTTCATTTTGGAGTTACTTATATCAACTACGGTACTTTTGATGGTTATGATGTCAATGGTGTGTCTACGGGTACCTTTACTGGTAATGAAGCAGCCGTTTCAGCAGGTTACAATTACAATATTCCATTTACGGATTTTTATATTGGTGCAAATGTAAAGGTAATAACCTCACTATTAGAACAGTATAATTCTATTGGTGGGGCTGTCGATTTCGGCGTTATGTATATCAATGAAAAACTTGATTTTCATGCAGCTTTAACGGTTAGGAATTTAGGAACTCAATTCACCACTTACGCTGGACAAAATGAGCCTTTACCATTTGAGGTTAATTTTGGGATGTCCCAAACTTTGGAGAATGTACCTATACGTTGGCATCTTACCTTAGAGAATTTACAAGAATGGCCAATCGGCGTTTCAAATCCGGCAAGAGCAACAACAGACTTGGATGGCAATCAGACACAAGAAAAAGTAGGTTTTTTTAACAATGCGCTCCGTCATTTAATTTTAGGAGCAGAACTTTGGCCTGAAAAAGGTTTTAATTTAAGATTAGGTTATAACTTTAGACGCGCCGAAGAATTAAGAATCGTTGATCAAAGAAACTTTTCAGGGATTTCGGTAGGGGTAGGAATTAGACTAAATAAAATGCGATTCAGTTATACGCATGCAAGATATACGAGCGCTTCGAATACCAGTTTTTTTGGATTACAAATAGATTTGGATGGTAGAAGAAGATGATTTTAAAACAGAGCATATGAATAAAATAGTCATTGCTATTGATGGGTTTTCTTCAACAGGAAAAAGCACGGTAGCCAAGCAATTAGCAAAAGCACTGAACTACATCTATGTAGATACTGGTGCCATGTATAGAGCTGTGACCTATTTTGCCCTAGAAAATAATCTTATAGATAAGGATTTCTTTCACTCCGAAAAACTTATAGAACGACTAAGTGACATTAATATCACATTTAAGTTTAATGAGAAACTTGGTTTTGCTGAAGTCTATTTAAATGGGAAAAATATTGAAAAAGCTATTAGAACATTAGAAGTGTCTAGATTTGTGAGTCCTATTGCCACCATTTCTGAAGTAAGACAAAAATTAGTCGAGCAGCAGCAACTTATGGGAAAAGATAAAGGAATTGTAATGGATGGTCGTGATATTGGTACTGTTGTTTTTCCTGATGCAGAGTTAAAGATTTTTATGACAGCATCAGCTGAGACTAGGGCTATACGACGCTATAGAGAATTATTGGAACGGGGTCACAATCTTAGTTATGACGAGGTTTTAGAGAATGTCACTACAAGAGACCGTATAGATTCAACCAGAGAAGATTCGCCTTTGATTAAAGCTAAAGATGCGATAGAAATAGATAATTCTGATTTGACTATTGAAGTGCAGCTCGATACCTTACTAAAGCTTGCAAAAGCCATGACATAAAAAAAGCGACCATATCTGGTCGCTTTTTTTATGTCTAAATCTTTCTATTAAAGATTAGGAATAATTAATTCCTGATCAGGATGAATAACATCTGGATTTTTAAGAATATCAGTATTAGCGGCAAAAATTTCTTTGTACTTCATGGCATCACCATAATAGTGCTTTGCAATTTTACCTAAAGTTTCACCTGAAGAAACAGTGTGTCTTGCATATACAGATTCGTCTGCTACTTTAATGTCTGCCATAATATCCGCTGGATTATCTCCACCAGCTACTTTAATAGCATCCCATAATAAGTTTTTCTCGTATTGTGTAGCGGCAGTACCTGTTACTTTAAGTACACCGTTCTCTTCACTAACATCTCCGTTTTGAATGTTTAATTTTTCGCCTAAGTCTAATACGCCTTGGTATTTAGCTCTAACCATAATTGTTTAAAATTTTAAGTATTAATAGTATTGTAAATATACCAATTTATATGCCAATTCTTAGCATCATAAAGTATATCTATTTCTATGACACAGTTTTTATAGATATGTCACATGATAATGAGATACTATTAAATATTATAAAACTCTTTTAATTCTATATTCAAACTATTTTGCTTCTTTTTTAGTTTATTTAATATGTAAGAGCGGTGTTTAAAGCCAGTTAGGGCTATTATTCTTTTATTTGGATTTTGTTTTATTATGTTGAGGAGGTTGTTGGCTAATGCTTCGTTTCTTTGTATCCCTTCAAAATAAATCCATTTTTTGAAATAAGATTTTAATGTCACGCTATCTTTATCTGCACCAAGTATCTTATAGTAGAATTCATCTCTAGAGTCAACAATATCTTTTGTCTTAACATACTGATATGCGTTAACTGAGTCTATAAGCCGATCCACTTTTGATTGATTAATATGTTTTAGACTTTTATCCTTATATTTTTCTTGTTCGGCCCATAAGAACTCATAATGATTTAGCATCGCTTCATGTTTTTTAGAAAGTTTTCCCGCATCTAATAAGTCATACATGGCACCATATACAAAACCTGCTTCAGAATATATTCCAATCTTTTTTCTATAAGCATTTCGGCCTTCAAACCCCATTGGTCTGACCATAACATTTGGATTGAGTTTTAAATATTCTACCACTGCATTATATTCATTTTCGTCATAAGTAGTTTTAAAAGTGAAATCTGAGTTGAAGACTGAAGAGTCTGCTTCCATAACAATGATGTCTGGCTGGACTTTCACTAATATGTCATAAATTGAATCTGCATTGACTTGTTTTGTTGGAAAATGTACGGTACCTAAGACTATGATTTCAGAGTTTTTTTTAATTCTATTTTGGCAAGAAAAAAATAATAGAATACTTACGGCGGAAGTTAGTAATATTTTCATGTGAGTTATATTTTAAACAAAGACTGAAAAAAATAGCAACTGTTGCAGATAGACCCAAATTTAACAGTTGCTTTTCTGTTTTTTATACTTATGCAACTTATCTTTTTGAAAAACAGAAAATATAGTGTACTTTTGCGCTCCTTTTTAGCGGATTATTGAGAGTAGAAAAGGGTATAACAAATTTTAATTAATGACTTCTGTAAGTTTATCGCTAAACTTTCTAAAACTTCAGAATACAAATTTTAATCAGCACAATGGCTGAAAAGAAAACAACAAAAGCTGAGGTTGAAGCAACCGAAGCCACTACAGTTGAAGCTCCAGTAGTCTCTGAAGCTCAGGCAAATCCAGAAAAATTCTTAAAAGAGTTCGATTGGCACAATTACGAGGAAGGAATTGAGCAAGTTGCCGACAAGAAATTAGAAGAATTTGAAAAATTAGTATCTGAAAATTTCGTTGACACATTAGATGACGAAGTTGTAGAAGGTGAAGTGATTCACATCACAGATAGAGATGCTATTATTGACATCAACGCCAAATCAGAAGGTGTAATTTCTCTCAATGAGTTCCGTTACAATCCAGATTTAAAAGTTGGTGACAAAGTTGAGGTATTAATTGATGTACGCGAAGACGCTACAGGTCAATTGGTATTATCTCATAGAAAAGCTCGTGTAATTAAAGCATGGGATAGAGTAAACAACGCACATGATACTGGTGAAATCGTAAACGGTTTTGTGAAATGTAGAACTAAAGGTGGTATGATCGTGGATGTATTTGGTATAGAAGCTTTCTTACCAGGTTCTCAAATCGATGTGAAACCTATTAGAGATTACGATCAGTATGTAAATAAAACTATGGAATTTAAGGTTGTGAAAATCAATCATGAATTTAAAAACATAGTAGTGTCTCACAAAGCACTTATCGAAGCTGATATCGAGGAGCAAAAGAAAGAAATCATTGGCCAATTAGAAAAAGGACAAGTATTAGAAGGTATTGTAAAAAATATTACGTCTTACGGTGTGTTTATCGATCTTGGTGGTGTAGATGGTTTAGTTCATATTACAGATTTATCTTGGTCTCGTATTAACCATCCAAATGAGATTGTTGAGTTAGATCAGAAATTAAATGTTGTAATCCTTGACTTTGATGAGAACAAATCAAGAATTCAATTGGGTCTTAAACAATTATCTAAGCATCCTTGGGAAGCTTTAGGTGAAGAGGTTAAAGTTGGTGATAAAGTTAAAGGTAAAGTTGTTGTAATCGCTGATTACGGTGCATTTGTTGAAGTAGAAGAAGGTGTTGAAGGTTTAGTTCACGTTAGTGAAATGTCTTGGTCTACGCATTTACGCTCTGCTCAGGATTTCGTATCAGTAGGTGATGAGATTGAAGCTCAAATCTTAACTTTAGATAGAGAAGACAGAAAGATGTCTCTTGGTATTAAGCAATTAACACCAGATCCATGGACAGATATTACATCTAAGTATCCTGTAGGCTCTAAGCACACAGGTATTGTACGTAACTTTACAAACTTTGGAGTGTTTGTTGAATTAGAAGAAGGTATCGACGGATTAATTTATATCTCTGACTTATCTTGGACTAAGAAAATAAAGCATCCATCAGAATTCTGTAATGTAGGCGATAACCTGGATGTTGTAGTATTAGAGCTGGATGTAGAAGGACGTAAATTATCTTTAGGACACAAACAAACTACAGATAACCCTTGGGATAAGTACGAAAAGGAATTCGCTTTAGGTACTACTCACACTATTGCTTTAACTGAAATGGTGGATAAGGGTGCAACTATCGATTTTAATGACGATATCACAGCATTTGTTCCACAACGTCACTTGGAGAAAGAAGATGGTTCTAAGCTTAAGAAAGGCGAGGAAGCAGAATTCAAGATTATTGAATTTAATAAAGAATTCAAGCGTGTTGTAGCATCTCATACAGCAGTATTTAGAGAAGAGGAAGCTAAAATCGTTAAGCAGGCTGTTAAGAAAGCAGAAGCGCAAGCGGCAGAAGCTAAGCCAACTCTAGGTGATGCAAATGATGCTTTACAAGCACTTAAGGATAAAATGGACGGGAAGAAGTAATTCCTTGAAATTATAACTTTATTAAAGCCTCTCGAAAACGAGAGGCTTTTTTTATGCCGTGTCTAATATTTGATACTCTAATTATTTGCCTTAACTTTGCCAAGCAATAATGTTTGGAAACTACATGAGTCAGAAAGTATTACTTAACTCTAAAGAAGTCAATATAACTCTACATCGATTGGCTTGCCAACTTATTGAAAACCATGATGATTTTTCTGAAACTGTATTAATTGGTATTCAGCCAAGAGGAAAATTCTTAGCGGATCGCTTAGCGGAAATACTCACTAATGATTATAAGATTAAGAATATTCAACTAGGTCATTTGGATATTACATTTTTTAGGGATGACTTTAGAAGAGGTGATAAACCACTTGAGGCCAATACCACAGAAATAGATTTTATAGTCGAAAATAAAAACGTCGTTTTTGTCGACGATGTTTTATATACAGGTCGTAGCATAAGATCTGCATTAACAGCTATACAATCGTTTGGGAGACCAAATAATATAGAACTATTAACATTAATAGATAGACGATTTAGCCGTCATTTGCCTATCCAACCTAATTATAAAGGGAGACAAGTTGATGCCATTGATAATCAAAAGGTAAAAGTAAATTGGTTGGAAAATGAAGGAGAGGATGCGGTTTATTTAATTGATAAATAGAACACGAAACAATGAGTGAACTAAGTGTAAATCACTTACTGGGAATAAAATATCTTAATGAGAAAGATATAGAATTGATTTTTGAAACTGCAGATCAGTTTAAAGAGGTCATTAATAGGCCTATTAAGAAAGTCCCCTCACTTAGAGATATTACAATAGCTAATCTTTTTTTCGAAAATTCCACACGTACAAAATTATCTTTTGAATTAGCGGAAAAGCGCTTATCTGCTGATGTCATTAATTTTTCCGCATCCCAATCTTCTGTTAAAAAAGGTGAGACCTTAATAGATACTGTAAATAATATTCTATCCATGAAAGTGGATATGGTGGTCATGCGTCACCCCAATCCTGGAGCTGGAGTATTCTTATCTAAACATGTTAATGCCAGCATCATAAATGCTGGAGATGGCGCACATGAACACCCAACACAGGCGCTTTTAGATTCTTATTCAATACGAGAAAAATTAGGAAATGTAAAAGGGAAGAACGTAGTTATTGTTGGTGATATTCTACATAGTAGAGTGGCTTTATCCAATATTTATGCCTTACAATTACAAGGTGCTAATGTCATGGTGTGTGGTCCCAAAACTTTACTTCCTAAGTATATTAAGGAGCTTGGCGTGAAAGTTGAAACTAACCTCAAAAAAGCCCTAGAGTGGTGTGATGTTGCCAACATGTTGCGCGTGCAAAATGAGCGAATGGCTATTAGTTACTTTCCTACCACTAGAGAATACACACAGCAATATGGTGTTAATAAAGAACTATTGGATAGTCTAGATAAAGAACTAATAATTATGCATCCAGGGCCCATAAATCGTGGAGTTGAAATAACGAGTGATGTTGCAGACTCTAAGCAAGCCATTATTTTAGATCAGGTAGAAAATGGCGTTGCGGTGAGGATGGCTGTCATTTACTTATTCGCTGCCAAAATAAAACAATAGGTTATGATAGTAGATAGAGATGGTAACATTACCATAATTACACAAGAAAAGGCATCAGTAAAAACATTGGTAAATAATATCGAGCAGACTTACAATAAATATAACAACTATCATTTAATAGTTAATTTATCAAGTCTCGAGAACATAGCCTTAGAAGATATCATTGAATTTTTACGCTTAAGTAACAATCATCGAAGCGATAAGAAATCTTTTGTTATTGTAACGGATAAGGTGGATTTGGAGCAAATGCCTGATGAAATCGTTGTAGTACCAACAATTCACGAGGCTTACGATATCATTGAAATGGAAGATATCGAACGAGATTTAGGGTTTTAATAGATGAAGCTCACAATTCTAGGGTGCCATAGTGCAACACCACGCACTAATACCAATCCAACATCTCAAGTTTTAGAGATTAAAAACCATATGTTTCTTATTGATTGTGGTGAGGGAACTCAGGTTGAACTACGTCGCAATAAGATTAAATTTTCAAGGATAAAGCATGTTTTCGTTTCCCATCTTCATGGAGACCATTATTATGGCTTAATTGGTTTGGTAAGTACGTTCACACTATTAACAAGAGAAACACCACTTCATATTTATGGACCGAAAGGACTGAAAGAAGTGATAACACTTCAGTTAAAATTATCAGATTCTTGGACTAACTACCCTTTGGTTTTTCATGAGTTGACCTCAAAAGAATCGGAACTAATTTATGAAGATGATAAAGTAGAGGTGCATACTATACCCCTAGACCATCGTATTTACACCAATGGATTTTTGTTTAAGGAAAAAGAAAACGAACGAAAGTTAGATATTAATGCGGTTTTAAATGCCAACATTAGTGTGGCCTATTACAGAAAACTAAAACAAGGTGCCGATGTCGAAAATGAGGATGGTGTTTTAATTAAAAACGAAACCGTAACGACCAGCCCCATACCATCTAAAAGCTATGCCTTTTGCAGTGATACAGTTTATAATGAAACCATTATTCCTTTAATAAAAAAAGCTACGGCACTTTATCATGAAGCCACGTTCTTGGAGAAAAATAAGGATCTTTGTAAGCGAACGAAGCATTGTACAGCAAAGCAGGCTGCTATTATAGCCAAAAAGGCTAACGTGGCAAACCTTATTCTTGGACATTTTTCTACACGTTACAATGGTTATGACGATTTTGAGTCCGAGGCAAAGCAAGAATTTGATAACGTCTTCCTTGCTAAAGATGGAAAAGTATTTGAGTTTTAATTTAGCTCAGATAAGGTTCTAACCCAGCTTATAGCTTCTTCAATATCTGTGCAACGTTTCATGCTAATAGATGATAACTGTTTTTCTATATTGGCACTCATTAAGGTAGAATTTCTGTAGCTTACAATTGCAGCGGCAATTAAAATACTATCATCTTTATCAAAATAAGACCAAAGCACAGGATCGATGGAATACGAATTCACTCTATTCGCTATATATGCAAGTTGTTTATGACTTCCATAATGTTTTCGAACTTCTGCAAGCAAGCTGTTGAGAGTTTCAGAGTTAAAGTGAACACCTTCATTAACTTCCATAATAAAGAAGTCGTCAAATAAATAGTTCGTGCCGAAGCCAAGTTCTATTTTTTCAAAAGAAAGCGATTTTGAAAGAGGGGAATCTTCAAAGCGCATATAGGGGACAAAATTTAGTTAAGGTTAATAATTTTACCAAATCTACACTTTTTTTGAAAGAAACAAAATATTGAATTAACTTCGTAGAACTATGCAAAAAGACTTAAGCGATTATAGAAAATCTTACGAAAAGGGTGAGTTGTTAGCGGATAATGTATCAGAAAATCCAATGGAACTATTCCGGGACTGGTTTATGGAGGTGGATGAACATTTTAATATAGATGAGACCAATGCGATGACGGTCTCAACTATTGGTATAGATGGCTACCCAAAAAGTAGAGTAGTACTTCTTAAGAAATATACCTATGAGGGTTTTATATTTTATACCAACTACAATAGTGAGAAAGGTAAGGCCATAGCATCTAATCCTAATGTCTGCCTATCCTTTTTTTGGCATGCTGCAGAGCGACAGATTATTATTAAGGGAAAGGCAGAGAAAATAGCAGAAAACCTTAGTGACGGCTATTTTGAATCGCGTCCACGTGGAAGTCAGCTAGGAGCAGTCGTTTCCAATCAAAGTGAAGTTGTTGCTAGTAGAAAAGAATTGGAAGACAAATTAAAAGCCCTAGAAAATAAATATACGGGCAAGGATATAGAGCGACCAAAACATTGGGGAGGATTTATAGTAAAACCTGTTGAATTCGAATTTTGGCAAGGACGCCCAAACCGACTTCACGATAGAATTCGTTATCAATTACAAAAAGACTTTAATTGGAAGATAGAGCGACTTGCTCCATAAGATCCTGAATTATGATCGACAAAAGGTATTTTTATACGACTAAGTCGATAATTTTATTGCCCAAAAGTGTATTTCATCGATGTTATGCATTTAAAATCGACAAACAGCATGTTTTTAATCGATTTTAACATTTATTTAACTATTAAGCATATGTAGGCCGTTAAATTAGTAGTCCCAAACCTAGATTTAACCTACTTATGAAATTTGTCAAACTCTTGCCACTATTGGCTATTGTTGCCCTATTGGGCTTTACATCTTGCTCACCTGATAGTGCTGCTGAAGATGAAATCAGTGCTATTGAGGTTCTGGCTGCACCACAAGCAAAACAAATTGAAATCGAAATTATGGAGCTTATTAATGCTCATAGAATCAACGAGGGTCTAACAGCATTAAATGATCATAATACGGTAAAAGCTGTTGCCTATACACATACAGATTATATGATTGAAGCGGATAATGTTTCACATGATAACTTCTTTCAAAGAAAACAAAGTTTGCAGGTTAACGCCAATGCTAATATTGTTTCAGAGAATGTAGCCTATGGTTTTAGTTCTGCTGAATCTGTAGTTAATGCATGGTTAAATAGTCCAAGTCATAGAGAGAATATAGAAGGCGATTATACCGATTTTGATATCTCCGCAGAACAAAACTCTGAAGGTAGATGGTATTTTACCAATATCTTTATTAAGCGTTAAATCGCTTGAATAGTTGATTAATAGCCAAGAAAAGCCATTGCGAAAGTTGTGGCTTTTTGTTTTATAGTTTGATATTAAAGCCATTCTAAAGATTAGGGTAAAGACTTGCTATAGAAATCTATGTGTATGACTCTGCTTCTTTTATTAGAGATTGTAGAGCATTTAACATTGAATTGTTTTAGAATAATATTTAAGAATTGTTAATCATAATACATAAAAAAAGCAAGCCTATAAAGCTTGCTTTTAACTCACATAATTTTGAGGGTAAAACTATTCCTTTACAATATAGAAGTAAGAACGTCTATTGAGCTGATGCTCTTCTTCTGTACATTTAACGCGGTTAGCACATTTATTTAACAATTGTGTTTCGCCATATCCAATGGCGCTTTTTATTCTGTTTGCAGCAATACCTCTAGATATGATATAATCTCTCGTAGATTTCGCACGTCTATCAGATAACTTCATGTTGTATCTATCTCTACCACGGCTATCTGTGTGTGACTCAATCTTAATGATCATGCCCTTATGTTTTCTCATAACGTCAACAATATTTTCTAACTCATATTGTGCGTCAGTTCTTATATTAGACTTATCGAAATCAAAGAATATTGGGTTGATTACAATTTGATTATCAATAATTAAAGGCTCAAGATTTAAGTCTACAGTATTAACTTTTTCATGATCAAACGCTGTTGTAATTATTTTTTGGTCTTCTTTATAGTCTGGTTTATTTCCAACAACAGTATATGTTTTGTTACAATCAATCGTAAACCTATAGTCTCCATTATCTCCTGTAAAGACTTCTTCGATAACTTTTCCTGTTTCATCGATCAACCTTATGGTCACACCGGTAAGGATAATATCTGTTTTGCTATCTCTTACTGTGCCAACAATTTCTTGTTTACATTGTACAGTATTAAAACCATAAATATCATCACTTCCTTTACCGTTTGGCCTATTGGATGAGAAAAACCCTCTGTTAGTTTCAGAATTTACAAAGAATGCAAAATCATCATATCCACTGTTATAAGGAGCTCCTATATTTTCTGGTTCATTTCTTAATCCTTTGAGAATATCCGATTTAAAAATATCCAACAAACCTAGGTTTAGATGTCCGTCTGAAGAAAAATAGAGCGTGCTGTCTTGTGCTATGAAAGGAAACATTTCACGCCCTTCAGTATTCACTTTCTCGCCAAGATTTTCTGGCTCACCATAAGTGCCATCATCGTTAATCGTAACGGCATAAATGTCTGACTGCCCTATACCTCCTTCACGATCAGAGACAAAATACAATGTTTTATTATCTGGACTTAAGGCTGGGTGTCCTGTGGAAAAAATGTCATCGTTAAAAGGTAATTCCTCAACGTTGGTCCATTTTTCATTTACTATAGTTGCCTTGTAAAGTTTAAGATGTGTCGTTCCATCATTATCGTACTTTAATCTTTGCCTTTTATTGACGTTATCCCTTGTAAAATATAATGTTTTACCGTCATTAGTTATGGCAATAGAGGCTTCGTGATACTCGGTATTTATATCATTAGAAGAAAGCTCTGAAACAGAACCATAAGCCATTGCACCATTATCTTCTGTTATGGCGACTTCATACAGGTCTAAAAAGGGTTCTTTATTCCAGTTGTAAACCTTACTATCATCATTACCTTTGGCTGAAGCAAAATACATGGTATTATTGTATAAGTAAGAACCAAAGTCTGAATTTCCCGAATTTATAGGTAGATTTTCAATATTTACAACGACTTCACTTTTAGAAGTTAATTTCGCATATAAATCTACTTCATCAGGGTTATAGCCTTTCAACCTACTATCACCTTGTTGTGCAACACTTAACTCTTTAAACCACTTGTCGGCTTCGTCGTAATTACCAACACTTCTTAAGGATTGGATATATTTATAAAGATACTCGGCATCAATTTTTTTGTGAGCTTTTAAAGCCTCTCCATACCATCTTGCAGCTTTTTCGGAATTGGAATTATTATAATATGCATCTCCAAGACGTGTTAAAACGTGCAGACTATTGTTTCCATTCTCAACAGCCTTTTCATATAGCTCTATAGCTTTGATGTAGCCATAGTTTTCAAAAAACTTATCTGCTAACTTGGTCTGGGCATAAGACAATGAACAGACTATGGTGAATATGAATGCTAATATTTTTGTCTTCATAATATGTGTCATTTTAGAAGTATCTCGGCGATTTTATACGTTTACTTTTAAACACTTCAAACATTAGCAATACTTCATGCGTACCGCTAGTATAGGGTCTTATATCCGAAATAGGGTATTCATAGGCATATCCAATTCTCATTTGTTTTGATATTTGAAAATCGGCAATACCACCTATTGCGGCTGCAGATTCATTTATCCTGTATCCAGCACCCAACCAGAATTTTTCGTTAAATAAGAAATTGGCCGAAATGTCAAAAGATAATGGTGCACCATTAGTGGCTTTAAGCAATACTGATGGCTTTAGTTTTGTATTGTCATTTAAATCAAATACATATCCACCAGTGACATAATAACTAACACGCTCTAAGGCAACATAGTCTAAAGTGCCTTGCCTCCCTTTATTATAATCCGTATTAAGAATTCTTGGGGCAGATAAACCAACATACCAACGCTCCGAATGCCAATACAAACCAGCTCCTAAATTAGGACTCCATCTATTCGACACATCGTTAAAGAAAGGATCATTAACCACAGAAGGGTCGTTAAGTAATTCTTCATCTAAACTATAATGTGTGAGCCCGCCTTTAAGACCGAATGCTAATTTCGAGTTCTCCCCAGTTTGAATAGTATATGAAAAATCGCCATAGATGTATGAAAAATTTTCATAACCCAGCTTATCATTTATAAATGAAAGTCCTAATCCGATTTTCTCATATTTTAAAGGTGTATGGAAAGAAAGTGTTTGTGTTTCAGGTCCGCCCTCTAAACCGACCCATTGGCTTCTGTGTAAACCAACGGCACTAAAAGTCCCTCTACTACCAGCATAAGCGGGATTAATAGAGATTGTATTAAACATGTATTGCGTAAATTGAGGTAACTGCTGTGCAAAGACAGTAGAGACACCCAAAAGGAATACAGCAATACTTAAAATTTTTGATAGCTTCATCGGTTAAGTTTATTTGTTTGTTGCCACGTAGATAGGACCAGCAAATGGCTTTAATCCACTATTTCTTAAATTAATTACATAATAATAAGTTCCTGTAGGGACTTTTCCAGAATCTCCTGCTGAAGAATTATGAGCTTCACCGCCCCAATCGTTCTGATAATTATTATTATCGTAAATCTTTGCTCCCCAACGATTGAAAATCTGAAGCTCTATTACAAACCCACAATCCTCAACACCACTAATGGTAAAGAATTCATTAAAAGTATCTCCATTTGCTGTAACAGTCTTAGAAATTACCACATCTTCTGCACCACAAGGTAATACGACACAATCGTCGTCTATAGTTACGTTAACTTCAACTTCGTTAGGACATGGACCATCAGTTATGGCATACATAAATGTGTATATGCCAACTTCTACAGAAGATGGATCAAACACACTTCCATCTATAGAGGCATTTCCAGAAATGACGCTCCAAGTTCCATTCATATCAAAGTCTCCAGATAATAAATCAAATAAGTCAAATTCAGCATCTAGCACGCAACGACTAGCGTCAAAAGCAGTAATAACATTACTGATTTCAACATTTATAGTTTGTGTGAACGTGTCAGAGTTTCCACATAAATCTGTAACTGTCCATAGTCTTGTGATTATATAATCTTCAAAGTCATTTGGATCCGATATTTCTTCGAATTGGACTTCAATATTATTAGAACAGTGATCTTGAAAGACTAAATTGGGTATGTCAGGTATGCCATCACAAGCTACAGTAATATTAGTATCTAAAGGTGTTACCAAGGTGGGTGGAACAGTATCAACAACATTAATGATTTGGAAAGCTGATGTAGTATTGTTACACGCGTCTGTTAACGTCCATTCACGTGTGATAATGAATTCGTTTGGACAACTTCCATCTTCAAATTGATCATTGAAAGTGGCATTAAGACCCGCGGAACAGTTATCTAATTCGTCAGTAACATCACCAACAATCGAAAGATCATTTATATCTATATCACATTCTACAGTAATATCAATTGGAACCGTAAAAGTAGGTGCTGTTGTATCTATAACCGTTATGATTTGTGTATGCACCACCTCGTTTCCACAAGCATCTACAGCGGTCCAAGTTCTTGTTAACGTATAATCGTTCGCACAACTTCCCGAAGTCGTTGTTTCTCCAACTGTTACTGTGGCATCTCCACAATTATCTATAGCCGTTACGGTTGCTATACTAGGTATGACATCACACTCTACTGATATATCAGTTGGTAAGTTTATGTCAAATGTTGGAGGTGTTGTATCCACAAGACTAATAGTTTGTACCAAACTTGTAGTATTTCCGCACGCATCGGTTAGTGACCAAGTACGAGAGATAATGGTTTCATTAGCACAATTGCCATTGGTACTACTATCTTCAAAAGTAGCTTGAAGACCAGTTGAACAATTGTCTGATTCATCTGTTACATCTCCAGTAATACTTAAATCGTTTATATCGCTATCACATTCTAAAATCACGTCACTTGGAACTGTAAATGTAGGAGCTGTAGTATCTTGAACAACTATAGTTTGAGTTTCCGAAACAGAATTACCACATTCGTCAGTTGCTGTCCATGTTCTTACAATGGTTTTTGTTGTACCGCAAGCAGCTGTATCGACATCGGACTGAGTAATCGTTACACTACCACAAGTATCTATTGCGGTTGCCATTCCTGTATTAGTAGAGGACTCATCTTCTGAGCATTCTATGGTAGCATCAGCAGGTACTGTTAATGTCGGAGGTGTTGTATCTTGTACTATTATGATCTGATCTGCAGAAACTATATTACCACAAGCATCAGTTGCCGTCCATGTTCTGGTAATGGTTTTCGTACTACCACAAGCCGCAATTTCTGAGTCAACGAAAGTAATCGTAGGTGTAGCACAGTCATCTATTGCTGAGGCTGTTCCTGTATTTGTTGGACTTGAGTCCTCATCACATTCAATGGTGATATTCACTGGAATAGTTAATTCTGGAGCAACAGTATCTATAATAGAATAGGTAGCTGCTATTGAAGAAGCATTTCCGCAATCATCAGAGGCAGTGAAATTTACTGTAATAGCGCCGTTATCACAATCAACGTTAGTACTAGATCCGAAATCATTTGACCAAGTAACGTTGCCGCAATTATCAGATGCAGTAGCACCGGCATTATTCGCTAACCAATCATCTAATGTCCCATCTGGTGTAACACCACATTGAATATCTATATTCTGAATTCCAGAATCGTCAATAGTTGGAGATGTAGTATCTTCGATGGTTAACGTTGCAGTTAATGTCGAAGTATTCCCACAATCATCTGCAACGGTGTATGTTACATTAATAGAGCCACCAGATCCACAAGTGGACACAAGATTAGCAAAGTCGAAATTTGACGTTACCATATTTGTAGCGACTGCGTCACACGCATCAGTACCACAAGTTTCTAAAATAGCAATGTTATTAGCATTCCAAGCCGCAGCTAGGTTCTCATTGTCATTGTCGCTACATTCAATAATGTCATCCGTCACAGTACATGCAGTTAAATCGGGACCTGTTGTATCTTCAAGTGTAAGTGTAGCTATAAATGTGCTGGCATTACCAGTTGCATCAGTCAATGTGTATGTTACTTCTATTGTGCCTCCTGTACCACAATTTGTAATGAGGTTGCCAAAGGCATAATTTGAAGTTACCGTTACATTATTATCACAAGCATCGGTCACACAATTTTCTAATGCTAAAATATTAGCAGCATTCCAATCATTGGCAATAGTTTCATTATCAGAGCCATTACATTCAATAATTTCGTTTAGGACGGCACAATTAGAAGTGTCTGGAGGTGTAGTATCTTCGACTAAAGCTGTTGTAGTTTGGGATGTTATAGATACACTAGTACCGCTTACTACATCCTCTGCAGTTACGGTTGCGATATTAGTGACTTCAGTAGCATCAATATCTAATTGTGTAATTAAATATGTTGCAGAATACACCCAAGATTCTGTTGGGTCTAATTGATTATCGTTGTCTGTATCTCCTGAAGCAAAGTCAATCGTTACTTGTGGTGATGCATTTGCTAATAATGGATCCGTAATAGTTACATTTTCTAATGCGATATCACCAGGATTAGTAACTGTGAACGTATATGTAATGGTTTCATCAATTTCAGAGCAATCATTGCCATTTTCATTATTGAAAACACCAACTTTTAAAAGACCAATACCAGATTCATTACAAAGGGTGACATCAGGATTGTTGGCATCTATGATATAGGTGTCGGTTGCCTGGACGGTAGTCATACCATCTGGTTCCAGACCATTTGCCGTTGCGTTGTTGGTAATATTACCAGCATCTACATTGTCTTGCGTTACTGTATAATCAGGAGCGGTGAAAATCCATGTTTCGGTAAGATCAAGAATATTGTCTCCATTGTCTCCAGTAAGGGTGAGTGTGGCAGTAATATCACCACCTAATAAATCATCAATGATAGTAATAGAATTAATCGACACATCACCAGTATTGGTAACCGTGAATGTGTAAGTTATATTATCACCTTCACCGACACAACCAGTAGCTGTACTAGAAGCTGATTTTACGATACTTAAACCTGCAACTCCGTCAACGGTGATATATACGGTAGCCGTATCACAGGCCTGGGGCGTTCCATCGTCACAGATGGTGTACATGAAGGAATCCTGTCCTGTAAACCCTGCATTAGGCGTATATGTAAACACACCAGTGTTAGGATCGATGTTCACGGTCACCCCTTCGGAAGTAACAACCGTAGTTGTTGTTACGGTCTGGGTGTCCCCTTCAATATCATTATCATTGGCCAGTACGTTACCGGTAAGGGCAGCACCAGGAGTGGTGTTAAAGGCATCATCGTTGGCGTTGGTCGTATTGGGCGTCCCTGCATCCTGTACTGTTACCGTCACGGTAGCCGTATCACAGAGCTGTGGGTTGCCATCGTCACATATGGTGTATGTAAATGAGTCTTCACCGGTAAATCCAGGGTCCGGCGTATATGTAATGGTCCCGTCAGGATTAAGGGTTACT
>NZ_JACLCP010000009.1 GCF_014243395.1 Winogradskyella flava
GTCTTGTATATGGCACGTTGCCATATTTATAGTTTTATATTATTCAGCCGAAACTGAGGTTTATTAGTAGGGAAGCGTTTAAAGTTAGCCAAATTTTGGCAATGTGTTATATACGTTGTTATACGGCGTTTTTAATGTAATCGTAAGCAATATATACACCTATTAGAACTTAAATGATTGCAATTTGCAACATGCTTCTAAAAAACCAGTCCTTAAGATATTATCACTAAAGTTATTATAATGGAAAAATTTATCCTATTGTTTTTTGTTTGTTTTGGGTTGATTGGTTGTAAATCGACATCGAGAACCGCTAAGCTTAAACAAGTAGACACAAGAGGTTGGTATACTACACTCGAGCCTTTTGCCAAATTCAATCCTAGTCATGAATCAGTTGAGATATGGACTCCAGAAGATGAAAATAAAGTGCCGTTAGTTATATACGCCCATGGTGGTGCGGGATTTCGTGAAGATGATCGAAGACGAGTTGAGATGCTCCGTAATAATGGTTACGCAACTATATCATTCGATGCTTACGAAATGAATGATTTAGATTGGAACTTTGTTACTCGTAAGGTTACAAATACAGGCAAGCAAAATCTAATTTGGGAAGTGTTTAAGGGAGCCGTTGCCTATGCGACACAAAATGGAAATTGGGATCGTCGAAATATCTTTTTTTATGGAGCCTCAAACGGTGGTCGAACGGTATTATATGCCGGTAATGAGTTAATTAATAAAAATGTGCGAGGAATTATTTCTGAAGCACCTGCCGCAACGGGTTATTCATTGGGAGAGTTAAAAATTCCGACAATCATTCTTTTCGGTAAAATGGACAATTGGGCGGGAAAATCGGACACTGATTTTGTATGGACAAGAACGTATCCAACTTCTCCTATTTCAATTGAATCTTGGTTGAATTCTCAGCGGAGTAAAGGGCATCCGATTCAATTTATTTTTTACGAAAATGCAGGTCATTTACTTTTTGAAGGCCCTCTAGAAAAAGTGACGGTCCGAAGGGGTGAGAATATTGCTTTTACCGCATATCAAGGTGCAGATGAACTTGTGCTGCAGAAATATGAACAGGATGTAACTTCTTTTATAAAAATGAACTCAGTTCAACATTAACTTGATTGTTAAATGCCGTATAACGCTGCGCTATGTGCAGTTGTCTGTTTTTTTGTGAAGATAATGAAAAATCGTGTCGATGATTTGCAATAGTAATCCCGTGCTATGGTTTTTAATTGCCAATTATCGACCTCAAGCTAGCTGGCGAAGCGAGCGTCAGCTTTGATTTTTCTTTTATTGGGAACAAAAAAAGAGCAACCACCGAGCGAAGCGACCGATGAATTCTTATTTTTAAAATATAGATGTCATGAATAATTGCATCTAGCGACCTGATATGTTGAGTAAATCAGCCGCAGCGGCGAAACTAGCTGCTATGTACTTGATAAATGTTATGTTGCAATTGGCATAGCGCAGCGATGATGTCGAAGGGCTTTTGGATATATAGTCTGCGAAGCAGCATAGACAAAAGTACGCCGCAGGCGTATTCGACATCATCGGTCTTGGCTATGGTTTCGTTACGGAATGGTACGCGAGTATCATTCCGCCGTAACCATAAATTTAGTAAAAAGGCTTGAAATTCCGATTAGGAATTTCAGCCGTAATAAACTATAGCCTTTGTTGTGTTTAGTTTTTATAATTCGTTTATTAATTTGTCAAATAATTCGAAATGATGTTTTTCAGTTCTCATTTCAATTTTTAGTTTGTCGTTCTTATGTTCAATCTTATATATTTCTCCAGATTGGAAAAGAGGTTTTAATATTTCTGTCAGTTTGAATATTAGTTTAGATTTCTCATTTTTTATTTCAAGCATATACTTTTTAGAAAAATCAAGTTCAGACAACGATTTATTCACCATTTTTTTCAAAAAGTCAGTTCGTATTTTTTTTCTTATTGTAAATTCCGAATTATGAGTTCCTCTTCTTTCGGTTTCCCATTCCGCTAAAACAAGTAAGCTTTGATATTTTGATGAAAGTAATAAATTTCCAGTTGAAGTAAAGGTCGATTTCTTATAAGTCAAATTCCAATTTGTAGGATTTGATATTTTACCGAAAATCAAATACGACCAAGCGTTGTAATTTCCTTTTACTTTTCCATTTTTATTCGCAATAAAACTTTCAAAGTCAGAACAAAATTCCTCATTCGATTTAAAAAATGGTGAGGATAATTCGTCTGGTGATGCATTTGATTTTATTCTCATTGAATTTTGCTGTCAAATTAAACACAACGCTGCGCTATGTGCAGTTGTCTGTTTTTTTGTGAAGATAATGAAAAATCGTGTCGATGATTTGCAATAGTTATCCCGCGGTATGTTTTTTAATTGCCAATTATCGACCTTGAGCTAGCTGGCGAAGCGAGCGTTAGCTTTGATTTTTCTTTTATTGGGAACAAAAAAAGAGCAACCACCGAGCGAAGCGACCGATGAATTCTTATTTTTAAAATATAGATGTCATGAATAATTGTATCTAGCGATCTGATATGTTGAGTAAATCAGCCGCAGCGGCGAAACATGCTGATATGTACTTCATCAATGTTATGTTACAATTGGCATAGCCCTGCGATGATTTACATATCTCAAGTGGTGGGAATTGGAGCGCAGCGACAATGTAGCAACTTGAGTTCACCTTTTGGTGAATTGTACATCATCGGTTTTGGCTATGGTTTCGTTACGGAATGGTACGCGAGTATCATTCCGCCGTAACCATAAATTTAGCAAAAAGGCTCGAAATTCCGATTAGGAATTTCAGCCGTAATGAACTATAGCCGTTGTTAGGCACTGGCTTTATATATTTATTAGTTTCCAATTAATTTATTCCAGAATGATTTTTTTGAAATCAGACTTTTTCTATTTAGATTCAATACTTCTTTTCCGTTAGCTTTAATTAATAAGTCCAATAGTTTGTTATATCCATTTTCTATTTTGAATTCCAACTCATCTTTATAAAGTGGAAAAACATTGTAGATATTTATTTTTGTTCCATTTCTATGGATTTCGGTAAAATCCTTGTCAAATGTCACAGACGGAAGAATTAACGCTCCTACAAATTCAGTTTGGCTTGAGTAAGGTGACATATCCATTTCCGCCTGTAATGTGTGTCCAATTCCAATCCAAGTGTCGTAAAAATGAGGGAATTTAGCTGATTGCTTGAGTATTGAAATAATCCAATCGTTTTTATTTTTTCCAGAGTAAACTTGTTCAAATTCTATTTCTTTAGGAATAATCATCATTAATTCGGCAAATTCCAATTCCGCTGGATTTCCTGCTTGTTCGTCCACTTCCATTTTCAGAGTGCTCATACCAGAAGTCAGAAGAATGTTGAATTGTGCATTTTTCGGTTTGATAAAATAAACGTCAAGGTGTAAATCCAATGTTGGAATTTCGTGGAAAACTGACATTGAATCTTGGTCAAAAAATTTGTTCAAATGTTCGCCAATCCATTCAGCGTGTTCGCGGTAATGTGTTCTATCTGCAAATGGATTTATATATTCTGCCATTGGTTTTTCAGCTTGTGGCT